>NZ_CP100604.1:6730046-9328819 GCF_031202265.1 Bradyrhizobium sp. Ash2021
AGGAGCGATATGCCGTGTCTAAGGATACCGTCGTAAAACTGATTCAGCCAGGAACTTTCAGCGACCAACTCACCGACATTTTGCGCGATGGGGCGCGTGCCCTTCTCGCCCAGGCGGTGGAGGCCGAGGTCGCCGGGTTTCTTTCCAAGCATGCCGATTTGAAGACCGAGGATGGCCACCAACGCGTGGTGCGCCACGGTCATCTGCCCGAGCGCGAGGTGATGACGGGCATCGGCGCGGTCCCGGTGCGCCAGCCCCGCGTGCGCGATCGCGAGGCCGCAGCCGGCGATCCCCGCCGCATCCGCTTCTCGCCATCGATCTTGCCGCCCTATATGCGCCGCTCGAAGTCGATCGAGACGCTGCTACCGATCCTCTACCTGAAGGGCATCTCGACCGGCGATTTCTCGGACGCTCTGGCGGCCTTGCTCGGCAAGGATGCGCCCGGCCTCTCGGCCAGCGCCATCGGCCGCCTGAAGGACGGCTGGCAGGATGATCATGCCCAGTGGCGCAAGCGTGATTTGTCGGGCAAGCGCTACGTGTACGTCTGGGCGGACGGCATCCACCTCGAGGCGCGGCTGGAAGATGAAAAGCAGTGCATCCTGGTGCTGATCGGCGCGACGCCCGAGGGCAAGAAAGAGCTCGTCGGGTTCACCGATGGCGCTCGGGAAAGTGCGCAGGATTGGCGCGATCTGCTGCTGGATCTGAAGCGATGCGGGCTCGATGCCCGGCCCGAGCTGATGATCGCCGACGGCGCGCTCGGCTTCTGGAAAGCGGCCGGCGAGGTCTGGCCGAAAGCACGCGAGCAGCGCTGTTGGGTGCACAAGACGGCGAACGTGCTGGGCAAATTACCCAAGAGTGTGCAACCAAAGGCCAAGCGGGCGCTGCAGGAAATCTGGATGGCCGAGACCAAGGCCAATGCCGAAGTCGCCTTCGACGCCTTCATCGAAAGCTACACGCCGAAATACCAGAAGGCCGTCGATTGTCTGACGAAGGATCGCGACCTGCTGCTCGCCTTCTACGACTTCCCGGCCGAGCATTGGAAGCACCTGCGCACCACCAACCCGATTGAAAGCACTTTCGCGACCGTCCGCCACCGCACGATCCGATCGAAAGGCTGCCTCTCAAACAAGACCGCTCTCGCCATGGTATTCAAGCTGGTCGAAGGGGCGCAACGATCCTGGCGACGGCTCGACGGACATGCACACTTGCCAAAGATCATTCTCGGTGTGAAATTCACCGACGGGATCGAGGTCACCGCCAAGCTGGCCGCCCCTCAGCCCGCAACCGCCGCCGCCTGACTGATCAGGCCGTCACCAAAAATTGGCGATAGCTCGCTCCTCGAGGAGCTCAAGCACAAAGGGATTGGCAAGTTCGTTGCCTTTGAGGTTCCAGTGTCGCTCGCTAGGCAGCGCTACGGCGGGCATTTTCAAGCTGTCGAGAGCGGTCTGCACGAGACCGATGATTTGAGAGTGCTCGACTTCAACGGCCAGCGGGTCTTTCAGCTCTTTCGTTTCGATGAACTAGGTGCGCCGATCCTTCAAGAACAGCCGTGACCTGGTTTTGTCTTGAAGCATGATCCGAAGGCAGCCTGGGACTTCCCAGACCGAGCAATCGCAAGAAACGGGTGTTGCGAGCCCGGGATTTGGTCGATGTCGACACGAAAACCGTTCGAATTTCGAATGGTGATAACTTGCCGACATCGGGAATCGCTGGTTCGGCTAATGCTGCCCCAGATGGAAATCCGCTTTACCGACACCCTGCACTAGGACTAACCGACACTAGCGATGTAACACGATGCGGGACTCCCGGCGGAACGTCATATCTGTCACCGACATTCACGTGAACGGATTTGCTTGGATTGCGAGTTTCGATGACGGCCGTGCCTTCAAGACAAAAGAAAATATCGCTTGTATGAGTATGCCAGTGCCACGCGACACATTCGTCGCCCACGAGGCTCAAAGTCGAAACCCGCACGTCCGCTCCAACTGCTACATGCTCTAAGCCGTAAGTGCGTTCGCTAGGCGGCCGAAGATTCACGGAGTCCATTGTTTGTTCTCCCGGTTAGCAAAGTCAGGTGTGCCCGACGCGCAAACGGAACCGGGACTCAAGTAAATCGAAAATAATTGTTCCGCTACAATGCCCCTCACGGGCACAGCCCGGTCGGCCTTGCACCAATTGTAGGTCTTAACTCCCACTCAGTGTTTGCACGGCAAGGTGTTCATCACTCTAATGGCGGTTTCTTGTTGGCACCTTGAGGGTGGCGCGCTAGTTCATCAACGCTAGTGGATCGAATCTAACAGTTGGTGCCCTCGTTTGACGGCGGCGACGATTTTGTCTGGATCTGCGGTCCAAGTGAAGGGCTTGGGATCATTGTTGGTTTGGTCGAGGAAGCGGTTGATGGCGGCCTTGAGTTCACGGACCGACCGGAAGACGCCGCGTTTGAGGCGCCGTTTGGAGAGTTTGGCAAAGAAGCCTTCGACGGCATTGAGCCACGATGACGAGGTGGGCGTGAAATGGAAGGTGAACCGCGGATGGCGATCGAGCCATTTGCGCACCTTCGGGTGTTTATGGGTCGCATAGTTGTCGAGGATGACATGGACCGCTTTTTTTGGCTGGGACTTGAGCCTCGATCTGGTTGAGAAAGCGGATGAACTCCTGATGCCGATGCTTCTGCATGCAGCGTCCGATGACCTTGCCTTCGAGCACGTCGAAGGCGGCAAACAGGGTAGTGGTGCCGTTGCGTTTGTAGTCGTGTGTCATAGTGGCGGCGCGCCCCTTCTTGAGGGGCAGGCCCGGTTGGGTGCGATCGAGCGCCTGGATTTGGCTCTTCTCGTCGACCGAGAGCACGATGGCATGCTCGGGTGGATTGACGTAAAGCCCCACCACGTCATGCAGCTTCTCGACGAAGTTGGGGTCGTTCGAGAGCTTGAATTGCCGGACGCGATGCGGCTGCAGCCCGTGCGCTCGCCAGATACGCTGAACCGAGCTGGCGCTGATGCCGGCCTCTTCGCCATCATGGTTGCGGTCCAGTGCGTGGCCTCTCCTGGCGGATCGGTCTGCGTGAGTGCCACCACGCGTGCTGCAACGTCCGCTCCGAGCGGCGGAATGCGCGAGGGGCGTGTCTTGTCGCGCAGCAGACCCTCGAAGCCCTCTTGCATAAAGCGTTCCTGCCAGCGCCAGACGCAGGTCTTGGACTTGCCGGTCTGGTGCATGATCTCATTGGTGCCGAGCCCGTCTGCACTCAATAAGACGATCTCAGCCCGCCACACCTGCGTCTGCGGCACGTTGCGATCCCGCACGAGCGCCTCCAAACGGAAACGGTCAGACGGAGTAACGATGATCGAAATACCTGTTCGCATGGGCCAGATTCGCATGCAATCGGCTGCTCGGGAATCCCTCAGGGGATTCAAATGTCAGATTTGATCCACTAGGGGCATATGAATGGAAATCGGGCACGCCGCATTGCCGCGATTGACAAGGCGGGCGCGTGACCCCCGCGTATCGTCGTGGCGCAATTAAGACATTGAAGGAAACGGTCTCCCAGCTCACCGCTGGTTCACCACAGCGACGCAGGTGCGCGAGGTGAAGGCGAATCTGGTCATCCAGGGGTCGCTCCGGTAAGGACGTGCGGAGTTCGGCGCTTATCTTCGCAAACAATATAACGAATATGGCCGCATCATTCGCGAAACGCATTACCTCCCCGTCGTCCAGCAGGAAGATTTCGCCAAAAACACCTACCAAGGCCCACGCAATATCGGCGCCCACCGTCCGGGCCTCGTCCATACGAACGAAACCCTCACGTTTGGGAGCGCTAACTCGCGGATCGCGCTTTTCAAGGCCGGTGACGATTTCACGCCAGTCCCGAACCTTCAACCGTACTTCAAGCTTCACGGCTCGATCGACATCCAAGACGGGCGCAACATGGTGCTCATCTTGGGAGGCGACAAAGAGATCGACATCGCCAAACATCCCCTGCTTGAGTCCTATCACGCGCGGTTTCGCATGTGGCTCAATATGCCGAACGCTAGACTGATCGTCATCGGCTACAGCTTCGCGGATACCCACATCAATCGGACGATTTTCGATGCCATCGAAAACAACGGCCTCAAGCTGTTTCTCGTTGGGCCCAAGGGCGCGCTGACTATTTGGGAAAACAAGACCATAAATCCGGGCTCCGTAGTCAAAAACGCGATCGTTGGCGCATCCAGCCGGCCTCTCCGAAACACGCTGTCTGGACGAGACATGGTTGAGCTGATGAAGATCGAGCGATTTTTCCACGACGGCCGTTTCCTACCTCAATACCGCTCTTTAGGTCAGCCATGGGCCAATATCTTCTAACGGGCGCTGGGTTCAGCCGGAATTGGGGTGGCTGGCTGCCGACGAAGCCTTTGAATATCTCTTGGGGTGTTCAGATCGCCTGCCGCATCACCGCAACCTTCTATGGAAGCATCGCGAGCTCGGAACGGGCTTTGAAGGTGTCCTGCAGGAATTGCGGGACGACTACATGAAGAGCCAAGGCCATCACACCGCAAAGCCACTCCAAGAGTTCGATAAAATGCTCTTGGGATGTTCAACACCAAGAACCAAGGCTTCGGAGACCTTGAACCGGTTAAAAATCCCGGATTGGGGCCACAGCCAACGTTTGTCAGGGACTTCCTCGCCCGTTTCGACGCAATCTTCACGTTGAACCAAGACACCTTTTTGGAGCAGCAATACATCAATTCCGGGCTGCTCGACGGCTCTCAGGGAAAGTGGTTCGCCTGCCGCTCACCCGGACTACTGGAAGAAAATATCAACGGCACGCCTTACGCCCCTCCAGGTCTGTTTAGGCCTGCCGACTCTCCCTATACGATCCAAGATCGCGTTCAGCCCTATTTCAAGCTCCATGGGTCAAGCCATTGGCGCGCGCTGAATGGCCTAAGCCTGCTTATCATGGCGGAAAACAAAGGCACCCAAATCGACGGGGTTGCGTTGCTCGATTGGTACCGGACAGAGTTTCGCACGCGACTTTCAAAGCCCGACGCCCGCTGAGCTATCGCCAATTTTTGGTGACGGCCTGATCAGTCAGGCGGCGGCGGTTGCGGGCTGAGGGGCGGCCAGCTTGGCGGTGACCTCGATCCCGTCGGTGAATTTCACACCGAGAATGATCTTTGGCAAGTGTGCATGTCCGTCGAGCCGTCGCCAGGATCGTTGCGCCCCTTCGACCAGCTTGAATACCATGGCGAGAGCGGTCTTGTTTGAGAGGCAGCCTTTCGATCGGATCGTGCGGTGGCGGACGGTCGCGAAAGTGCTTTCAATCGGGTTGGTGGTGCGCAGGTGCTTCCAATGCTCGGCCGGGAAGTCGTAGAAGGCGAGCAGCAGGTCGCGATCCTTCGTCAGACAATCGACGGCCTTCTGGTATTTCGGCGTGTAGCTTTCGATGAAGGCGTCGAAGGCGACTTCGGCATTGGCCTTGGTCTCGGCCATCCAGATTTCCTGCAGCGCCCGCTTGGCCTTTGGTTGCACACTCTTGGGTAATTTGCCCAGCACGTTCGCCGTCTTGTGCACCCAACAGCGCTGCTCGCGTGCTTTCGGCCAGACCTCGCCGGCCGCTTTCCAGAAGCCGAGCGCGCCGTCGGCGATCATCAGCTCGGGCCGGGCATCGAGCCCGCATCGCTTCAGATCCAGCAGCAGATCGCGCCAATCCTGCGCACTTTCCCGAGCGCCATCGGTGAACCCGACGAGCTCTTTCTTGCCCTCGGGCGTCGCGCCGATCAGCACCAGGATGCACTGCTTTTCATCTTCCAGCCGCGCCTCGAGGTGGATGCCGTCCGCCCAGACGTACACGTAGCGCTTGCCCGACAAATCACGCTTGCGCCACTGGGCATGATCATCCTGCCAGCCGTCCTTCAGGCGGCCGATGGCGCTGGCCGAGAGGCCGGGCGCATCCTTGCCGAGCAAGGCCGCCAGAGCGTCCGAGAAATCGCCGGTCGAGATGCCCTTCAGGTAGAGGATCGGTAGCAGCGTCTCGATCGACTTCGAGCGGCGCATATAGGGCGGCAAGATCGATGGCGAGAAGCGGATGCGGCGGGGATCGCCGGCTGCGGCCTCGCGATCGCGCACGCGGGGCTGGCGCACCGGGACCGCGCCGATGCCCGTCATCACCTCGCGCTCGGGCAGATGACCGTGGCGCACCACGCGTTGGTGGCCAGCCACGGCCAGAACGAAGCAGATCAGCGCGATCATCGCGCCAACTTAGCCGATTCTATCATTCGATAAACCCGGATAGGGTTTTCGGTACACACAGGATATCACTTTAAAGGGTAACCGTATTTCCTCCCTACCTTTCGATCAACTGAGATGAATGTCTGTTGCGGATCAAAAGCGCCGATCCAGCCTGGCTTGGGCGATGTCTGGTCTACCCCTAACAGTCGACGTGGCGACCACTGTCGGGGTTAGTCGGTAAGGGCCAGCAGCGGACGTTTGATGCATCGACTACAACACCTGAAAAACATCTAGCGTTCGTGCATTCGCAGAAAGCGAGCCGCTGGCGATCGAGCAGATGCGGTTCATCCATCTGTACTTTTCTGAACTCGTCTCGAAGTAAGGTGTGGTGCGGAAATAGTAGGCTCCCGGGTCGACAATAGAGCCGGTCGCGGAAATCTGGACAGAACGATAAGTGGAATTTCTGCCTGACAGCGGCGATAATTGCCGTGAACAGGAGAGACCATGAGCAGACGACCCCGGCGGAACCACTCACCGGCCTTCAAGGCGAAGGTGGCTCTGGCCGCCATCAAGGGCGATCGGACGATAGCCCAGCTGGCGGAGCATTTCGACGTTCACCCCAATCAGATTACGGCCTGGAAATCACAGCTTGAGGGCGGCGCCTCTGATATTTTCGGATCGGGGGGCGGGACGCCGGCCACGCCCGCGGTCGATGTGAAGTCGCTGCATGCCAAGATCGGGGAGCTGACGCTGGAGAACGATTTTTTAGAAGGCGCGCTCACCAAGGCGGGATTGCTGAGCGCAAAGCGATGATCGACCGTAAGCACGATCTGTCGATCACCAAGCAGGCAGAGATTTTGAAGGTCAGTCGCGGCAGCGTGTACTATCTGCCGCGTCCAGTCTCTTCAGCCGACCTCGAGATCATGCAGCGTCTCGATCGGCTGCACCTGGAGTATCCCTTCGCCGGTTCGCGTATGTTGCGAGGCCTGCTGGCTTTGCAGGGGTGCAAGATCGGCCGCCGGCATGTGAAGACGCTCATGCGGCGGATGGGGATAGAGGCGCTCTATCGCCGTCCGCGCACCACCAAGCCCGAGCCCGGCCACAAGATCTATCCGTATCTGCTGCGCGGCATCGAGATCCGGCGGCCGAACCAGGTCTGGGCCATGGACATCACGTACATTCCGATGGCGCACGGCTTCGTCTATCTCGCCGTGGTGCTGGACTGGGCGACACGTCGTGTTCTGTCGTGGCGGCTGTCGATCACGATGGAGGCGGCCTTCTGCGTCGAGACCCTGGAAGATGCCTTGGCTCGCCACGGCAAGCCGGACATCTTCAACACCGATCAGGGCTCTCAGTTCACCGGCGCGGCGTTCACCGGCCTGCTCGCCAGCAATGGCATCGCCATCAGCATGGATGGCAAAGGGGCCTGGCGGGACAATGTGTTCGTCGAACGGCTGTGGCGCAGCGTCAAATACGAGGAGGTCTATCTGCGAGCCTACGAAACCGTCGGCGAGGCGCGACATTCGATCGGCCGGTATCTCGACTTTTACAACGGCCGACGTCCTCATTCGAGTCTTGACGACATGACCCCGGATCAAGCCTACTTCGATCTTCCGCCGCTCCGCGCGGCGGCCTAACCTCGGCAGAGGCTCCACTTATCGACGCGGAATTTTTGTTCAGACAACCGGGGCCAGCTCAAATCGCGCCTTGATAAAGGCGATCCATGACATCTTTCGGACCATGGCGAAGTCCCTTCCAGGCCGCGTAGATTTGATGGTTGTCGTTGGTTTCGAGGATCAACCGCGCGTCCACCTCCATCACGTCGTCGCGGCGGATCAGCGACCAACCCCCGCCGCCTGGCAACACCTTGCCCTTAAGCTTCGGCCCGTCGAAGCTGCCGCCATCAAAATGAAACATGCGTCGGCGGCCGTAGGGAGTATCGCCGAGACTGGATACTTGAATTTCGAGAGCGAGCGTGAACAGAAACCTGGTGTTGATCTCCGGCATAGAGGCCTCCCGATGACTGGCATCCGCCATGTGCTGCGAAATGTACTTTAAGCCTTTCGGTTTAACTCGCCTACGCCTATGCTTCTCGAGCGCATGCTCCTTCGTTGCTCTGGCTTTTCCGGGACAAATTTGGAAGGAGCGCCATACATTGGGTCAAAAGGGCCGGTCGGATAGACGGCCAGCCGCTTTCGCGGTAGGGACGCGAGTTACCTCGCGCCCCCCGCACAGATCCGTACGGGCCCAATTCGGGCATACGGCTCCCACCTTGGATGTCTAACGGCGAAGCGCCTCGCTGGCCACGGATGAAGGATTCGCGGTTTCGGGAGCCAGTCGTCTGCCAACCGCTTGATCCGCTCCCAGGTCGTCCAGTCTTTCTGGCTCCGCTGCCGTAGCGTGCGCCGCCAGAGATTGGTAACGTGGAATAGGAACGCGGTCAGTGTCGAACTGTTTGTCGGCACCGCGTGGTAGTTGAAGTAGCCGGTGACGACCTGCTGCAACCATCTTCCCTGCTGGGGAATCGGCTGATGCATGCTCCGTCGCAATTCCTGTTTGATGGCTTGCAACTTTGCCTGCATGCGGTCCCGCCGAGACTTCCGTTTGATTTGGAATTTGCCCCGACGAGTTTTGCTGCAGATAAAGATGAAGCCCAGGAAGGTGAAGGTCTCCGGTTTGCCGAGCCCGCGCCGCTTGCGGTTTTCCGCCGCGAAGCGTCCAAACTCGATCAGCCGGGTCTTCTCCGAATGAAGCGACAGTGCAAACTCCTGTAACCGCTTACGCATCTCGTCGAGGAAGCGACGGGCGTCGGTCTCGTGCTCGAAGCCAACAATGAGGTCGTCGGCGTAGCGCACGATGATCATATTGCCCGCGGCCTCACGCCGTCGCCAGCGCTCGGCCCAGAGGTCGAAAACGTAGTGTAAGTAGAGATTGGCCAGAAGCGGTGAGATCACCGATCCCTGCCCGGTCCCCTTGTCACTGACCGTCACGATCCCGTCTTCCAGGACGCCTGCCTTGAGCCATTTCTGGATCAGGCGGATGATACGTCGGTCGCCGACGCGATGTTCCACAAACCTGATGAGCCACTCCTGGCTCACCGTGTCGAAGAACGAGCGGATGTCGGCGTCCAGTATCCAGTTCACCTTTGTGCTGGTGATCCCGACCATGAGCGCATCCATCGCATCGTGCGTGCTGCGTCCGGTTCGGAACCCATATGAGAACCCGAGGAAATCTTCCTCGTAGATCGCGCTCAGCACCGCAGCCGTCGCCCTCTGGACGATCTTGTCCTCAAGGGCGGCGACCGCGATCGGGCGTTGCCGACCATCCGGCTTGGGTATGTAAACCCGCCGCGACGGTAGTGCCCGATACGCTCCCCGATGGACGCGAGCATGCAGGTCCTCAAGATTGCGCTCAAGGTGCTGCTCGTAATCCCGACATGTCAGCCCATCCACTCCAGCTGCAGCATTCTCCTTGAGTTCAGAGAATGCCTCTGCGAGGTGATCAATACTGACGTGATGGAAGAGCGCGGTGAACTTCTCCTTCTTCCTTTGCCTTGCAGCTTGCCGTATGCGCTTCAGCGCCTGTGATACGGTTCCCCGGTACTGTGCCCGGCCCGTGCTTTGCTGACTCGCATTCCCCTCGGCCCCCGCCCTTGGCTCCACCAACTCCGCAGCCGGTTGCCCGGCCTTGTTCGTCGGCTTCACAGCTACTATGGCGGGGTCAGACTTCTCATGATCGTACATCATCGGCTACGGCTCCTCGCCTTCCCGACGCGGGCCAGTGCAGCACGCATGCTGGTGCTGGCCGACCATGAGATCTCCCGGTTCCCGAGCAAAGAGCGTGCGCACATGCCAGTGTCTAAGACCACGCCGGGCCGTCTGGGCGCTCGCGTTATCGCGCCCATCCGTGTTGCCTTCCGTCACCGGAACGACGTCGGCACCCAGGATGAGGGTACTTTCGCGGCTCAATGGCTGGCCTATGCGCTCCCCTGTCAACGCTTCGCCAATACCCTCACGGGTACTGGCGCATGACTCGGGGTCGATGCGGTTCGGTCGGGTAGGATCGAGGCGCGGATCGGGCTTCGAATGATGCCGACGTTTCCTCGATCCCCCCTATCATTCCGTACGGCGGGTTTTCCCCGATACGGCTGGAAGGCTGGCTTTTCAGATGGCGCCTTCCCGGCTTCCACGCGAGCTTAAGTCTGCTCCCGACATTCGCGGCGTGTTTGCCAGTTTGCATCCATCCTTCGTACACCTCGTGATCCAACGGTTATCCCGTACTGAGCCGGGGCGCGGATTCGATCGTGCACCGCCATGAAGTGGGATCACCACAACCCCAGGGGTCCTCGCTCTTGCCCGAGTTATGCTGTCTCGAGCCGTCATCACTTAATCGACCCCATCCGCCCCACTCGTGGGCACATCGCATTTTCACCGCATGGCGGCTTATACGCGATGCCTTCGCTGTGCGGGAGCGCCTAGGCGACCCGCGAGTGGTTCCGGGCTTTCGCTATCCATTCTGTCTTGGCATACCGTCCTCTCCGACCCCGGGGAGTTCGATCATCGTCAGTTCCAGCGCAGCGATGTCGACGCGGCCTTCGCCGAGAGTAGACCGGCTCGGCACTCCCAAGACTCCCGCAATCCGTTTCACGCGGGCGATGACTTTCGTGGCTTCCTGGTTCACACATCTGCTACGGTCTGCCAGCTTGCTCGCCCCCTGCACGGATCTGACCGGTTACCCAGCCAGCGGGGCTTTTACATCCGGGCTTTCAGCGGGTTGGTCGCCCTTCCCGCTGCAGGATATAACTACAACAGCGACTGGACTCCTCTGTTGGCGGGACTCTCACCCGCTAGAATGGCAGCTAGCCTCGCTGCACCTACTCCTTCATCGTGATGGACTTGCACCATCTACTCCTTGCCGGTCTCCCGGCGCACTCCGGACTACCCCGACAAGCCGACTATTTCAGAACCCGCCCGGACTTCGCATTAGGGCCAGAACGCGACATCACCAGAACAGCGGACTTCGGCCGCCAAGGACGAAGGAGCCACCAGGGGGTAGTGTAGCCGGTATCGCGCCGAATGCTCGAGTGCTCTGCCGCGACATCACGATGTAAGCGGAGCCCGTGTCAGGTTCATGGAATAGAACAGAAGCTCCGCTTCAAGCGCCTGGCGAAGATGTGCCGACTGACGAAATCCGTGCTTCTCGTCCTGGAATATAAGCAGACAGGTCGGGATATTTCGGCGTTGAAGCGCCGAATACATCCTTTGAGCCTGATTGATCGGTACGACCTGATCGTCCTTACCGTGGAGGAATATCACTGGAGCGGACAGCCTATCGGTGAAATTGATCGGCGAACGGTCGTAGTAAAGTGCGCTGTTCGGCCTAAACGGCTCGATAAGCCAGTCGGTGTAATGCAGCTCGAATTTATGAGTCTCGGTGGCGAGTGCGATCAGATCACTGATTCCGTAGTAGCTCGCACCGACGGCAAATTCGGTATGAAAAGTGAGCCCGCACAACGTCGTATAGCCGCCAGCGCTGCCGCCCGTGACCGCCAACCTTCCGCCGTCGACATCGCCACGAGCGGCAAGGAATTTCGCGCCCGAAATGCAATCCGCGACGTCAATAACACCCCACTGACCGTAAAGCCTTTCCCGGTATTTCCTTCCATACCCGGTGCTTCCGCGATAATTCACGTCAAGAACACCGAATCCCCGACTGGTCCAGAATTGTACCGAAAAATTGAGCGCCGAAACGGTCGCGGTGGTCGGCCCGCCATGGCTCTTCACGAGCAAGGGAGGTCTTTCCGAAGCTGGCGCCTGCCAGTCCGGATTGTACGGACGATAATAAAAGGCGTGGGCGATGTCGCCGTTGCTAGTCGGAAATTCGATCGATTGCGGCGTCGAAAAGTAGTTTTGGAATTTTTGCAAGCTGTCTGATGGAACCAAAAGCTTGATCGGCGAAACCGCTCCCGTGTTCACATCGACGGTCGCGATTGCCGGCGGCGAGGTCATTGTGGCACAACGCAGCACTATGGTTGTTGCCGACGCATGCACACCCGACAAGGAGGAAAATTCCATCGGATAGTCGTGAGCGATCAGTGTCGGTATTTCTAACCAGCCCAGGCGCCATGTACCGTTTTGGACAAACGAGTAGATCAGAATGTCTGGTGACATAAACGCGTAGGTTGAAAGACCGAGTTGCCACTGAGGGACACCGAATTCCGCGTCTCGAGCTAGGACCCGCTCCACGCCGGAGGCGTTCCAACGGTATAGGTTCCAGAAATCCGTGCGGTCGGAAATGAAGTAAAGCCTCCCGTCTGGCGACCATTGGGGTTGAAATAACGATTCGGAACCGCCTTGGACGATCTGTTTGTCTGTCAGCGTGCCCGCCTGATCGAGACCTGCTACATTCAGATAAGTGGAAGTCCACGGCATGTTTGGATGTTGCCAGCTCAGCCACGCAAGTCTTGACCCATCCACGTTGAGCGTCGGCGACGAGTAGAAGTCCCATCCGCTATCGAGCGTTGCTTCGCGGCCCGTAGCGATGTCGATGGCGACCAGCGTATGGATCGCTTTGATGACGTCGCCGTTCGGATGCTCCTCCCTTATTGCGATCAGTCGATTTCGTGCGGCGTCGACGCAAATATCTGCAAACAAGCTTTTCGCACTAGACGTGATTTTCGTCGGCGCGCCGCCCGCGACCTGTTGGTAGATTTGATTGTCGCCGAAATTGACGAAATACACGACGTTGTTGCTGACGGCATAGGCGCCCCCACCGTAACTATAGACCTGCGATCTCACATTGAAGGGGGACGGCGTAATGTCTCTGATCGTGCCGTCGGCGGCTCTGGCCACCACGACGTTGCGGCCCTTCTCGAGGGGTCTCCCCTCGATCCAGTAGATATTGTCGCCGTCAATCCGCGGCTCCGAGAGTGACCCGGTTTCGGCCACGGCCGCGTCGGCTGTGATGGGGGAGATCCATGATCCGAAATTCCCGGTCTGCTGACTCACCATGAATCTTCTCCGTCGCAGTTGGGTTCAAGAACACCCGAATACTCGCGCGCCCTAGGCCGCAAGACGGGCTGAATGACGACCGATTACATAGGCCGTGATCGGCGCCGTTCGACCTTTCAAGTCGAGTTGGCGCGTCTGCAGCCCCGCGGGATTGCAGCCTGCAGCGGCCAACGCGGCTGATCAGCGCCTCTGCTGGCGCCGCCATGCTGGAGAGCCGAGAAAGCGACAGTGACGTTGCCCCGAGCGGCCGCACGTCATGCTATCCCGCCAGCGCGAGCCACAAACCTGCAATATCAAACGCGCTTGCGCCTTCGCTCCCGCCACGGACGCCGAGTTGCCCAACCCCGGACCAATCCTCGAAGCAAGGAATGAGTGCATGCGTGAACACGCCGTCCTAACGCGCCGACCAACGCTGCCATAGGATATTCGCTTTTGGTAGCAAAAGGCACCGGCCGCGCCGTTTTTAACTTAACTACCGTCAATGTCGGCTGCCAAGACGAAGCGGTAGTTACGCAAGTGGCAGACGTCGCTTAATGGGTCAAAATGCGAAATACTCAACCAGAGCAGATGTTTTCCGGTCTTCCACCCACCGGAAGCGGACATTGATCGAGGCGGTCGGCATGTCTCAAACGTGCCAGCATGCGACATACCCCCTCTTCCTAGGGCCTGCTCGCCCAGGATCCAGCGTCCGCGGGCTACAAGGCATCAGCCACAAGGGCGCCCGGCCGGGCCCTCGCCTGCAGGCGGGACACCGCCTCGGCCAGCGGAACGTCGGCCTGTGAGCCGCCTTCACACCTCGCTGTCTCCTCCCAAATCCTCGCCTGTCCGATTTTTTTGTTTTCCTGAAAATCTGATGCAACCCACAACGGTACGAGGATCCGCCTCCATGAACCGCCGCCCGATCACCCTCGCGGAGCACGCCTGGGCCATGGCGACCTTCAGCCTGAATTTCACGCACGACATTCACGATCACAGCCCGAGGGCCCACCGCGTTTTCATCGGGGCACGGCGTTGGTCAACAGCATCAATTGCAACACGATGGAATTCTGAACCGATTCACGCTGGGCGCCTTTTTCAACGGGCGAGCCTATCGAATCGGACGCTTCAAGTAGTGAGCCATATCAGTTGCAAGTTTTATCGCTGCGGCCGTGGTAAAAACGGGCGCAACATATGCCTTAATGTAGGTTTTGATGGGTTCTGCCCGAGGTAATCCCATCGTTTCCGCGTTTCCTTGTCATTTCATGCAATTTTTAAAAAGTTAACCTCCCTTACTTTTTAAGCCCAACCCCAAGAGCTAATCTGTGCCGGTCACTGGTCACTGCCTCGAAGTGTTTTGATCCAACGCTTTCTTGTAGGTGGTCTGATGATTGAGCGTCGCGCCCTGCAACGGATTGAAATCAACCAGGCCGCGGTGCTCCACTTTGACCGAATTTCCGGCGTTTACTGCTGCGTCGTGAAAGATGTCAGCGATCAGGGGGCCAAATTTCAGTGCCCGTTTTACGTCTTTTCTTCTGATTTGGATCTGTCAGTTGATGGCTTCAAAACATCAAAGCGCTGCCATGTCGTGTGGCGGCACGGGACTACATGCGGCGTCAGGTTTGTCAATTGAAGCCGCGCCCGCGTTGGCGTCATCAACCAGCCGCGCCGAAAGAAGGGCCGTAGAGACAACGATGCGTTTTACGCTCGGCGACGTGAGGGACCATATCGTTTCATCCAAAATCGATCACGGATCTCCGTAGTGGCGTTGAAAAGCGACGCAGCGGTAGAGAAATCCAAAGATCAACTTTCGCGAGATTTTTAGGGTTGTTCGATTTTCGACTTTTGCAACAATATCTGTAGAGTCGAGGTGTGACGTAGGTTCGAACATATCTGCTTCCGCCTGTGCCTGTCGGAAATCAAATCCAGACATATTCGTGATACAATCCGCCGATGACTGGGCGGCAAGGAATACGCCCTGCCCTCTTTACGGTGCGCGATAAGGGCGCATCCTTCTCCAAGGCCAAGTGCGTGCGCGTCTCATTATAGTAGCGAGCGTAGGATTTCAGAATCCGGCGCAGATGTGCCTCGCCTAAGACAATGATGTGATCCAAACACTCACGCCGGATCTATCCGAGGCCGGTGCAATAGGCTTGTCCCGAATGCCCATGGCACGCAATCGGCGTGTGACGACGGTGCCGTAGATCCGATCGCGGTCTCGGATCATGTAACCCGGAGCCCCGTCCCAAGGAAAGGCCTCGGTCAACTGACGTGCAACCCACTCCGCCGTCGGGTTGGTTGTGACGTTGATCCACGCGAGGTCCCTACGAGCCGCACGATGATGAAGGCATAGAGCAGGTCGAAGCCAATGGTCGGGACAACAAACAAGTCCATGGCGGCAATGTCCGGCGCGTGGTTATGCAAAAAGGTTCGCCATCCCTGGCACGGCGTCCCCCGTCGTTTGACCATGTACTTGGCGACGCTCGACTGCGCGACCTCAAACCCGAGCTTGAGCAGTTCGCCGTGGATACGTGGCGCACCCCAAAGCGGATTCTCCATGCTCATCCGCTGGATCAATACGCGCAGCCCCGTGATATCCGAGGCCGACCTACAGCAGTCGGCTCTTCCTTATCTCGACCCCGTCGAGATGTCTTTTTGGTCACGTCCCATCATGCGCACAGCCTGCGCACTCCTGGCTTCCAGAACCGCACACGATGCTTCCGCCGCTCCGCTTTGGAGAGCGTTTCGAGATACGGCGTATTTCTCGTGTGGGCGACGAGTCGCGTGAACCGCCAGTCAGCGGCACGTAACTTAGGTACGGGCCTGTTTCCGACTCCAGTTCCCGCCTGAAGCAAGGGGGAATGCCATGATAGATTACCCAGCCGCAATCCCACTATTCGCAATTCCGCAACTTCGCTGCCCGAAATGCCGAGCGCGCATGAAGCTTGCGCGCACCTCGCCGGGGCCTACAGGATATGAACTTCGCAGGTTCAACTGCTCCGAATGCGATCACGTCGAACAAATCGCCATACCGTCTGATCCGATGGAATCAGATGCTATTGGCTGGTTACGGGCGAACTACATCCGCCGAAGTAAGGTCGCCTGAGTTGTCCTTTGGAGCAAGTGACGGCGCTGGGTTCGGGATATTAGAGTTCAACCCATGCGGCGTGACAGCCTCTACTTCTATCTTTCCCTGATCTGGCTTGCCGTTATTGTCGGCGCGCTGGTCTTTGGCTTTCTTATGTGACCAGGAAAGCGAAAGCCCGGCAACTGGACGCGCCTCCCCAGCGATCTGGACGCCCTTTCCCTCATGGTTCTTGAGCGTGGGCTTTTGTCCTCAGCGTGCATCCATGCGCTGTGAGCGTCGGGCATCATTCGAATGGCAGTTTTGCCTGGCCGTCATGCCATTCGATCACGCCGAAAAGCATCCCGCGCTTGAGCATCTCGGCCTCGAGGTCGGCGGCGTGCTTCTTCCACGCTGGCGTCTCGCGAACACGAAACCTTGGATCCTCGCCTCGCTGCTCCTGCGCATCGTCGGATGCCAGTGCACCGCGCACGGCCTCGTACATCAGGGTGAGGCTGCCGTTCGTGAAGGCCTGATAGTCCATCGAGGCTCCTGCGAAAAAGCCGCCGCTGGGGGCAGCGACGGCTCTACTCAATACGCGTGACCATCCAGGTCATCACGAAGGTGACCCCGAACGGTTAATCCGCGGTTACCGGACAGGCGCAGGACCGAAGCCCCGCGCCCTAGATGGGCCCTACACGAGTCTGGGACGGCCGCCGGTCCTGCGGGCCTGGTTTCCGGGCGCCGATGTGCGGCCCGACCGGTGCTATCGCGCGGCCCGCCGGCCCTGCACGATGGTGGTAACGAATACGGCCCGCCGATCGCCGCCCCAGGGGCGGCTTCCGCCATTACATGATACTTGGACCTTTACCCCTGGCCTGACGGGAGCCGGATCATGACGAAGAAATTCGCTTGCTTGATTGTTGCCGCCATGGGCTTGGCCGCACCGGCCTACGCGCAGTCCGTCAGGGTAATCACCGGTGACATTGAGCACTCTACGGACCTGGAGGACAGCTTCTTGACGACGATGCGCTCAGAGCGCGGAATGAACGCGCCGAGAGGGCGAAGATCCTGAGGTTACGGGAAAGAGTAAGATGCTATGCGCCAGCAGGAGCTAGACGCCTCTGCCGCCCAGGCAGCCGCCGCCACAGCTTATGATGAGCCATATGGCGCGCAAGACGGATCATACTACGTTGGAACGTTTCGCAGCCGGCACAATCGACACGTTAACTTGCGGCGGATGAGCACCGTCGGCGCCGTTTCGGGCAACTCGTTGCAATTCAGACATGCGAATGCACGACTACGCCGCTGATCCAGAAAAACCCGCCGGCAGAACCGGCGGGCTGTCTCATTACGCGCTCAGGTCCGGCCGCGGCCGAACCAGCGTCACCACCGGCGCGCAGCCACCAGTTTCGAGGATTTCGCCATTCTCTATAAACACCATTCAAACCAACATCTCCCCCTTACTAGTCCCAAATCCTGTCGAAAATTATAGCTAGGTCCACCTCAGTTGGTGGCCTCTTTCTGTGATTTCCTCGAAGAGATAGCTCCATTTGCGGCGGACCTTAAAAGGACCAACCGCGTTGAGGCCTTTGAGACCGGGGCGGCCACGAACGCGGAGCTTTGGCTAGATTTCCCGAGTGGGCGATTCCTGCAACGATCTAACAATTCCTCAAAGTCGGCCGAACGTTCAGCCGGGTACACGACTTCGGCCAAGCTGGCGGAGCGAGACGGATTCGAACCGAGGATACTTTCAGCACGGTAATGCGAACTCGGCATTCCCAATTGACGGTGATCTTGGCGGAGAACTTCGCGGTTTGCACTGCAAGCTGGGCCACGTCGTGCAGATCGAACCCGGTCTCCGGCCGCAGTCTCCCAAAAACGGGAGTTTTTCAAATGTCTGCCGGAGACTAACGGCAATTTCGCTGGGAAATGCGCAGAATTGGAGACTGAAGACTGGACGCCAACTTGCAGAAGCCCGCCATTGGCGGGCCTTTCTGCGAGGACCCTGTTCATTTTCTCTCAGTGAGGGATCGAACTCGCACATTCCCAATTGAAAAAGCCCATTGAAATGTCAGGGGAAATTTCCCTCCTTTCCCCGGAATTCGAGCTTGGAGACTTTTGCAGCCACGAGCTGCGAATTTTGAATACGCATCCGTCTCCGAAAATACTTTGGCTTGTCGAATGCTCCTTTTCGAGCCCTTTCTCACAAAGCTAACTAGACCGGGTGCCTGGCAGGCCTTCGGATGAGTCTCGGTTAATCAAACCTTAAAAGTATTCCTCGCGAAGGGCCTGTTCGGATTGGAATAAGGTAAAAAAAGAGTTAATCTATAAACATACCGATTGTAACTCGGATGTTGTGTAATGAACCTCTCTCGACGGAACTTTGTGCAAGGAGTTGTCCTGGGGGGCGCCGCGCTGGGCGCGGTTGGCGTATCTCAAGGCCGGCGCCCGATGCCGCCGCTGCCGCAGATGGCCGACGTTTCAAGCTTCACGCCACCCTCAGCGATCTTGAACTCGCAATCTTTGGCTCTCGGGAAGATCTTTCCTACCCTGCTGGATCCCGATGCCATCGAGGGTCCTTTCATCGCCAACACGCTTTCCAGTAAAGATTCGTCTGCCGGCTTCATTCGCCGGGGCGAGCCCGGGAATTCCGTCTTCCTGAGGCAGGCCGATGCCCGCGCCACCATTCCCTGGGCACCGATATTCGTACGGGAAAACAACCTTTTGCAGTTGCCACCGTCCGTGACACGCCAGATCGACTGCTCTGATCTTTTGGTGATGAACGAGAGCAGTACGCACTATCCCGTCTTCGGCAACAAGGCGCGCAAATATGAGTTCCTGCTTCCAAACCTGAAGTGGTCTGGATCCGAGCGTCTCGGAACAATGGGCGCGGTTTCCAGCAACCATGCGTTGCAATTTGCCCTGGCTAATCGCGTGTCTGATTTGACCGGCGATGGACAGCCGCTGAATTGTGCCCTGGACATGGTGCTTTTTGAAGTTCCGGGAGCCCCGACGGATATGGCACGCTTGGCAATTTTACGGAGCCTGGTTCAGCACATTTCTCTCGCCAGCAACGATGTCGAATTGGCGGGCGAGGCTGCGTATGCATACGGGGCGCACTGGCTGCATCCGGATACGGATTCGCTCGTTCCGCCGGGCGGCTCGAACGAAGTGAGCGCCCTCGGACACATGAATGCGATCGCCGAGCTGGCGCAGTTGCTCGATACCGCTCAGGCGTGGAAAGCGCCGCCGGATGTCATTTTTGTCGCCAT
The DNA here is from genome assembly GCF_031202265.1 of Bradyrhizobium sp. Ash2021. Taxonomy (NCBI): domain Bacteria; kingdom Pseudomonadati; phylum Pseudomonadota; class Alphaproteobacteria; order Hyphomicrobiales; family Nitrobacteraceae; genus Bradyrhizobium; species Bradyrhizobium sp. Ash2021. The sequence continues at coordinate 6,749,576 of NZ_CP100604.1, forward strand.
GGGGAGCGGTTCGACGGTTTTGGGCCTGCTCTTGGGCGTCCATCTGATGGGATGGAATACCAAGGTGGTGGGGGTGGCCGATCAGGACAAATCCCCTCTGACGCGATGGGTGGTCAATCGGCAGCCCTCCGTGCCCTTTGTGGAAGGGAATGTTGCCCAACTCGCGCGCAGCACGGTGGAATGGCTGCACAAGATCCGCTTCCCGGGTATTTCGCCAGACGCGCTTCGCGTGATGCAACACGAGACTTTCTTGCCGGACGCCACCAGCTGGGCGCCTGGCTACGGCTTGATCGAACCTGCCGACGATGAACGGGCGAAAGAGTTGAAAGAGGCGGGCCTCAGCCTTGATCCAGTCTTTACCTTGAAAGCCTGGCGATCGTTGCTCACCATGTCGCAAGCGGGCGCGCTAAAAAATAAGAAGGTACTTTTTTGGAACACCTACAACAGCTTTGACTACATGCCGACTCTTCTATCCAGTTTGGGATAGCTGATGCGTAGTTATAAACCATTGATTTTCTATATGTCGGCCGTCCTGCTTCTGTCGTTGGCGTATTTTGCATCGCCTATCTCCAGAGAAGTTGTTTGGCAGCTGTTTCCGGGCTTTGAAGCAATGGCCCACGCAAACCTACTCGTCACCGCGCTGATGTTTTTGGTCACATCCGCCGTCCTTGCGTTTCTGGCCTTTCCCTCCATGCCAATGATTTGCATGGCGGCGGGTTTTTACATGGATGGGTTTGAAGGAGGCGCCGCTGTGCTGCTCGGCAGCGCCTTTGGCGGTTTGAGCGCGTTTCTATTTTATCGAAAGCACATTCAACGTCCCAGTGCTCAATTAAATGAACAATCCGGCGTGAAGATTTGGCTGACCTTGCTCGGATTGCGCCTCTCGCCGCTCGTGCCCGCGCCACTGGTGAATTTCTTTGCCGCAATCTTCGATGTCTCCCCCCTTCAGTATTTGACGACCAGTGTGTTGGGCAATGCGCCACTCGTCCTGTTCTATGCACAAGTAGGACAGCAAGGGCATCACTTCTTGTCCGGCGAAACTCCGCATTGGCAGCAATTTTCAGGATACTTGATCATATTAACCCTAAGCTCCCTGCTGAGCGCGATGGGCCCCTGGAGGTCGCTGTTGAACGAGCTCAAGCTGCTGAAAGGTTCATCCGGATCAAGTACACTTTCGCTACACTCAGCATCTGGTATGTAATCTTTTACCTTTAAACAGGGATTTTCCGAAAATTGGATTCCACTTTATTGTATTCCGCCATCCTTTCTTAAGTTCAGACTTGTAGGTTCCAGGCGCTACCAACATAAAAGCAAGGTGCGCCTCGATGCTCTCGAAACGTATCGTCCTTGGGTCGCTCAGCGGCGCCATGGCCTTTCTGTTCGTGACCTCAAGCTGGGCAGCTGATCTTGCAGAGATCAAGCAGCGCGGCGAAATTCGCCATATCGGCATTCGCTACGCCAATTTCGTCACCGGCGCGGGCGACGGTTTAGACGTCGAACTGATGCAGGGTTTCGCCAAACGAATTGGCGTGTCCTACAAGCTCGTCTACTCCGATTTTTATTCGGTGATCCGTGACCTGCTCGGCAAGGATGTAGTGCGCAAAGACGGCGAAGTCACGCTGACAGGCGACTATCCAGTCAAGGGTGATGTGATATCGACCGGATTCACCATGCTGCCGTGGCGCGAGGCGATCCTTCTGTATTCAGATCCGGTTCTTCCGTCCCAGGTTCTGCTGGTGGCACCGGCCGAGTCCGAACTCCAGCCGATTGAGGACGGCGTCGATCTCGCGGCGGATATCGCCAATACCCGGAAGGCCATCGGATCAAGGAGCGTGCTCGTCATGGAGCGCACCTGTCTCGATCCGACCAATTACGGCCTGGTCAATGTCGGTCTTGACTTGAAGTCCTACAACAAGAGCGCCAACCTAAATGAGATGGTTCCGGCCATGCTCAACAAGGAAGCCGAACTCACGCTGCTTGACGTGCCGGACGCCATTCTCGATTTGCGCAAATGGGCCGGCAGGATCAAGATTCTGGGGCCGATTTCCGGCCGGCAGATGTTGGCAACCGCCTTTCCCAAGGACGCGCCGGCCCTGCGCGACGAGTTCAACGCCTATCTGAGCGACATCAAGGCCTCTGGTGTCTATGACCGACTCGTAGACAAATACTATCCCGGCATCCGCCGATTTTTCCCGGAATTTTTCGCGAAGACAGATTGATGCAGTCTTCGCTGATCAGATTTAGTCGATCTCTAGCTCCGCATTGGCTCTCGATCGCAGCAGGGGCCTTTCTGCTGTCGATGTTCTTCCTGATCGGCAATCTTTATTCGTCGCAGATGGAATTGCGGCACAACGCCGATGCGCGTCTGGTTTCAATCGGTGAAGCACGCGCCGCCGAGATCAGTGACTTTTTAAGCGAGCGCCGGCAAGCCGCCGTGCGGCTTGCCGGCGGCGAGGACATCGCCAATTATTTCAGCAATCTCGATCTCGGAATGTCCGTCAGATATGGGCTCTTCGCCAATCTGGCCGCAATCGAGCGCCGCTTTCAGGCGACCCTGGACGAGGAGAAATATCAGGGGCAACTCGCCTATCTGCGGTTGGCTTTTTTCGACCGCAACGGCATAGCTCAAGTTGATGTAGGCGCCTCCAGCGCGCCAACACTTTCACCGACGGGTAACCCGGCCGAGCCGAGCATTCAGATCGATCAGAAGCGCCGCCTGATTGTGGCGAGCGCGCCGGTGCTGCAGAAGGGCACGATGAGGGGAGCGGTGGAGACCGTGAGCAGCCTTAATCTGCTTGCATCGCTGGTGTCTACCAACGACCTCGGACAGCCGAAGGAATTCCTGCTGGGAGACGACGGCGACGTGCTGCTGCCGGTCGAATGGGAGCGCTCACCCATTGTCGCCCACGGCCGCGCGCTGGCTGCCCTTCAATCCGGCCGTATCCAGGCCCTGTCAAATCTCGAGGCTCCCGAACTGAAGGGATATCTCGCTCTGCGCTCGCCGATTGGAGGCACACGGCTTTCCGTCCTGCGGCTGGCGAGCGAGGATGAGCTTTACGGCAATACGCTTTCGCCCGTCTCCGTGTTTTATATTGGCCTTTTCGCCATCATACTGTTCGGATTGGCCATCGGCTTCGAGCGAATGCGTCAGAATGCGGCGCGGCTGCAAATCAAGTTCATCGAATCCAATAGCCATAGAGCCGAGCTGGCCGAACATAACCTCGCACTCTCGCAAGAGATCAAGCGTCGCGAAGCTATTGAGACCGATCTGCAGCGGCAGAGCGAAGCGCTGGACAAGACGAATGCTGAACTGCGCATAGCCGCCGCCGCGTTTAATGCTCAGGAAGGCATGATCGTCACCGATACCAAAGGGGTGATCCTGAGTGCCAACCGCGCCTTCGTCAGCTTGACCGGCTATACGATGGAAGAATTGGTTGGACAAACGGCGCGCCTGTTCCGGGCGCATCGCCGCGATGCCGAGTTCTACCAGAGAATGTGGAATTCTGTTAAAAGTACCGGCGGCTGGCAAGGCGACATGAGCCTCAGGACCAAGAGCGGAGAACATTGCGCGCGCTGGCTCACCATATCCGCCGTAAAAAACGAGGCGGGCGAAGTTACCAATTACATCGGCTCTTATTATGATATTTCCAAACTCAAGCACGCCGAGGAAAAGATCCAGGAACTGGCCTTTTTCGACCAGCTCACAGGTCTGCCCAACCGCGTCCTGCTGATCGACCGCGTGCGTCAGGCACTCAACGCCAATACTCGCAACAAATCCTTCGGCGCTCTGCTCTTCATCGATCTCGACAATTTCAAGACGCTGAACGACTCGCTTGGGCACGACGTGGGCGATCAGTTGCTGAAAAAGGTGGCTCAGCGCATCTCCCATTGTGTTCGGGCGGACGACACGGTTGCCCGCTTCGGCGGCGATGAATTTGTCGTTCTTCTCGCCAATCTCGGTACGCAGAAGGCAAAAGCCGCTGCGTTGCAAGCCGAGGCGATTGGAGAAAAAATTCTCTCTGCCTTCGTTGAGACTTTTCAGCTCGATCCGTATGAATATCCCTGTACACCCAGCGTCGGCGTGACTTTGTTTTCGCCCGAGGACCGCAACGTCGATGAATTGCTAAAGCGGGCAGATCTGGCGATGTATGACGCAAAAACCGCGGGCCGAAACGGCCTCCGGTTCTTCGACCCTGTCATGCAGACTATGATTTCAGCGCGCGCTTCCCTCGAGGCCGATCTGCGAGAAGATCTCAAAAAGGAAAGACTCCTGCTGCATTATCAGCCGCAGGTCGATCATGAAGGAAGGTTGCTGGGGGCGGAGGCGCTGGCGCGCTGGCCGCATGCGGAGAGAGGCTTGGTTTCTCCGAGCGAATTTATTCCGGTCGCGGAAAGCGCAGGTCTAATTCTCCCGCTCGGCGCCTCGATGCTGAAAATCGCCTGCCGTCAATTGGCCCGCTGGTCTGCCGATCCAGCAACCGAGCATCTGACTGTCGCGATCAATGTCAGCGCCCTGCAGATGCGTCAGAAGAATTTTGTCGAACAGGTCCGCGCGATCATCGAGCAAACCGGCGCCGATCCCCATCGCCTCAAAATCGAACTCACGGAAACCACATTGGTCAGCAATGTCGACGACGTGATCGCCAAGATGGATAAATTGAAGGCGATCGGGATCGGCTTCAGCCTCGACGATTTCGGAACCGGCTATTCATCCCTTTCATACCTGAAGCGGCTGCCGCTCGATCAGCTCAAGATTGATCGTAGTTTCGTCAAGGATATTCTTGTCGATCCCAACGACGCCGCCATAGCCCAACTGATCATCGCGCTTAGCAAGAGCCTGGGCCTTTCCGTCATCGCCGAAGGTGTCGAAACGGATGAGCAATATGCCTTCCTGGCGAGCCAAGGACAGCTCAATTACCAAGGCTATTTGTTCGGTCGCCCCCTGCCGCCGGAAGATTTCGAGAGGTTCGCCCGAGCTTTCTCGCCGCGTCGCAGTTCGAGGCAGGAACGCCTTTTTGTCGATCGGGATGTTCGCATGAAGCGTCTTTAGAAGAGCTCCACTAGCTTGGAGTCTCTAGCCGGGCGAGATCTTCCACTTAAATCGGGCGTCACAAAATTAAAGTGTGTCCTGAACAAGCGTCTGCTTGTGCCATCAGCGTTGCGTTGGATGGTCGGTTGAAGGGCACGTCCGCATTGCCTCCTAAAAGCGGGACATCAAAGAGCTGCGGCACGAGATGTCCGCTACTGCTAATTTCAAACCTTTTGGCGAGTACGCAAAGTCTGCTTTGAACCCGTAAGCAGCGACGTCAGCACATCGAGGACACGGGAGACCGGATACACCTGCCAGCCCTAGCGCGCAGTGGATTTATTCTCCGGTCTCCAAGGAGCGTCTCCAGAAAACGGGAGTTTTCCTTGAATCGGCTGGAGACCTTTGGGAATTATCGGCCCAAAAAGTTCGATCATCGGTCTCTAGAGACTTCTCGAGATGAGAAAGTCCTCCGTGAAATATCCCGAAGCGATTGATTGGCAATGGAAATTGCGGGGATTGCTGTGATTGGATTTGCCAGCAATCGTAGCTGCTGCGTCGATTTTCTTGCAAATTCGTGTTGAGGATTCCCTCGAATCTGAAGCTGTGATTCTCTACCGATCATGTGATCGGAGGGGATTCGATGCGGCCACGGGAGCGGCGGGAAAGCGGCGAGCAGGATCTGTTTCGTTCGCGGCTGGACCAGGTCATCAACATGGATCACGCGCTGGCGAAGCTGGCGCGGACGATCGACTGGGGATTTCTGGAAGAGAAGTTCGGGGCGGTTTACGCCGACGGCTCCGGCCGGCCGCCGCTGCCGACCCGGCTGATGGCGGGGCTGGCGATTCTCAAACACACCTACAACCTCAGCGACGAAGTGGTGTGCGAGCAGTGGATCGAGAACCCGTATTACCAGTACTTTTGCGGCGAGGAGTTTTTCCAGCACCGGCTGCCGCTCGATCGCTCCTCGATGACCCACTGGCGCAACCGCATGGGAGAGGAGCGGCTGCAAGCGCTGTTGCAGGAGAGCCTGGCGGTAGCGACGCGAACCGGCGCGATGAAGCCTTCGGAACTCTCGCGCGTCATTGTCGACACCACGGTGCAGCCGAAGAACGTTGCCTTCCCGACTGACGCCAAGCTGTTGAACCGGGCCCGTGAGAAGCTGGCGACGCTGGCCAAAAAGCTGGGCGTGGAGCTCCGGCAGTCCTACACGCGGGTCGGCAAGTCCGCGCTGATCCAGCATCAGCGTTACGCCCATGCCAAGCAGTTCAAGCGCGCCAACCGGGCTCTGCGCACGCTCAAGACCTATCTGGGCCGCGTCATCCGCGACATTGCCCGCAAGATCGACGGCGACCATGGGCTCGAGGGCAGCTTCGCTCACCTGCTCAGCCTTTGCCGGCGGGTGCGCGAGCAGGAACGCGGGCAGCGCGGCGCCAAGGTGAACAAACGGTCGCCTGCTTCCTCCAGGGTGTCGGCAACGGCACGATGCTTCAGCCGCCACTTTCGAATGAAGGCCTTGCGGCGAGCCGCGATTTCCTCGGGGGTCGTCGCATAGATCATGTCATTGTAGTCCGTGGTGATCTCGTCGTGCAGGCGCTGGGGAGCATGGGCGAGACGATTTCTATGCTTGTGGAGCGTGCAGCGCTGCACCGGCAAGCCGTCCCAGACCGAGGCAATGGCCTTGTCGAGCCCCGGCGCGCCATCGACGATGAGGAACTCGGGACGCGGCAGCCCGCGTTTGACGAGATCGCCGAGCACCGTACGCCAAGCCTCGGCGCTTTCACCGCCCATGCTCCAAATCGCGAGCAGCACTTTTTGGCCATCTGCACGCACGCCGAGGACAACGAGCAGCGAGATCGAGGTCGCCTTGCGGTCGAGCCGCACCCGAACGACGGTGCCGTCGAGGATCAGGCGCACGATCGGCTCTCCAGCCAGCGAGCGGCTGTTCCAGGCATCCCAGTCGCTTTTGACCTTGCGCCACGTCCGGCTCACCGCGTCTTTGCCGACCGTCGCGCCGAACAGGGCCGCCAACGCGCGGCGCACCCGCCTGGCATTGGTGCCGGCGAGATAGCTGCTCGCGATCAGCGTATCGGCGGCAAGCGTGCGCCGCTGATAGCCCGCAGCGCCTGGCTCTTCCATTCCGTCGTCCTGCCCTCGGGCGTGGTCAGCCGGGCGCGCGGCACCGCGATCTCGATCGGCCCGAACGTGCCCGTCAGCGACCGCGTCCGGCTGCCGTGACGGTGGCCCGTAACGCCGGCTCTTGCTTGATTGCCGGCTATCTTGCTTCGTTCGTAACGCGGCCGCGCCAGGGCGGCATCAAGCGCGTCGCGGATCAGCTCTTCGATGAACTGCCGAGACCGAACCCGCACCTCGCTCTCGATCGGGTCAAACCAGTTGTCGAAAAGATCAACAGCCAGCTCAGTCGCAGGCTGCAAGGAAACGGGCTTCGTGGTAAGCTTGTTCATGGCGTAGTCTCTAGTCCGACGCTTCAACGCCGGATGATTCGAGGTTGATCACCCCGGAGACTACGCCAACCTCAATTCCTACCAACTCCGCGACGGCACCCAGCGGGCTGAAGGCGACGGTCAAATGAATGCGGAGCGGCTGCGGGAGTTAGAAGAAATCGCAGCAAAGCTGTTGGCGCTTGCTCGTGAACTTCCGCCGGGCGAGGAGCGACACAAGGCTTTTCAGCAGATCGGAAGCTTTCAGACCCGCATAGACACGCTGAAAGATATTGTTCCGCGCGGGCAAAAGGCGAGAGGAAAGTAGCTATGCGGGCGTTCCTGGTTCTCTTCACGGTCTGCTTTGCGGCGACCGCATTCGCTCAAACTCCACCGCCCAAACCCGGCAACAAGCCGCCGGCCCAGGTAAAGCCGAAAGAGCCAATGGGCTGCAAGTTCGTCGGGACGGTTAAAGGGACCAAGCTTTGGGCCGGCGACTGCGCGAACGCGGCGGAACTTAGAGGCGCCGCGCCAACGACCGAAACCACCCCGCCCGCCCCAGGCGCGATCCCAACTGGTCAAAAAGAGTAAAGTGGCAAAGCCCTCACGGCTGCTTCCCGAGCCTAGCTCTACCCGCTAGTCACCGAGTTGGATGCAGTGCGGCAGTCGGATTGCGTTAAAAATCCATCCCCTTTCGGGGTGCTTCGGCGCGCAGATGCCTATTTGGGTGTGACCCACTGGCCATCACGGAAATCGAGACCTTCCTCAATCTCGGACGTCTCATCGTCCGTTAGCATTCGTCCGCAGCAATGGCGCGTGAGGGTTCTAGCGATCTCAATACCAGAGGCTCAAGCTCCGAAAGTGGTGGCCGGCACGCCGCCGCAAACCTTGCACCGCATGACCCTCAGCCCGGAGCCCGGCACTGGTTCTATGGCCTCGAGGACATGATCGTATTGTGTGCGTTTTGCTGATCGTCATGAACGGCCTTCCTGTTGCTTGAAAACCCGCTGCACGACGCTCGTACCAATGCCAAGTTTTCGGCCGATCTTGAGGATGCCATCACCGTTGGCCCTGAGTGTTAATCGGCCTAGGGTCCCGACGCCGATCGGCGAGCTGAAGCTATTGATCTGCCTAGCGGCGAAGGGGCGCATTGCCTCATCAATAATGTTACCGGAGAACTGACCGTCAGGATTAGGGCGGCGATACCGAATCGGATCGGTGTCGCCGATGGCAGGACGGATCAGCATGGGTGCGCGGCGCGAGATCACGGCGGCGGTGGTAGACCGCTATCGATCTGCGGGGCGGGCAGATAAGGGGCGCATTCTCGACGAGCTTTGCGCGGTGACGGGCTGGCATCGCAAGCACGCGGTTCGGGCGCTTGCCATCCATGTCGCAATTTCGCCGGAGGCCCGGCGGCAGCGAAGGCCGACCTATGGCGCCCCTATCAGGGATGCGCTGGTGGCGCTGTGGGAGGCCTCGGATCGGATCTGCGGCAAGCGGCTCAGGGTAATGATTCCGACGTTGCTGCCTTCGCTGGAGCGGCATGGCCGGCTCAAGCTCGACCATGCCGATCGAGCGCTGGTGCTCGGCGTCAGCGCAGCCACGATTGATCGCCTGCTGGTCGAGACCAAAATTGCCGCAGCCGGCGGTAAGCGCCGGCGGGTCGGCTTTTATTCGGCGGTACGGCGTGAAGTTCCGATCCGGACGTTCAACGACTGGCACGATCCGCCGCCGGGGTTCTGCGAGGTCGACATGGTGGCTCATGGCGGCACATCTGTAGCTGGCTCGTTCATTCAGACGTTGACGATGGTCGACGTCGCGACCGGTTGGACCGAATGCATGCCGTTGGTGACGCGCGAGAGCGGCCTCGTCGTGCGAGCCATGGAGTGCGCACAGAACCTGTTTCCCTGGCTCATTCGTGGCGCCGACTTCGACAACGACAGCGCGTTTATGAACGATGTCGTCGTGCCCTGGTGTCGCATGCAAAAGATCGAGGTGACACGCTCGCGCGCCTACAAGAAGAATGATCAGGCGTTCGTCGAGCAGAAGAATGGCGCGGTCGTCCGGCGACTGGTGGGATACGGTCGCTTCGATGGCGTCGAGACGACACGCGTGCTGGAACGCTTGTATGCCGCATCGCGGCTGCACACCAACTTCTTCCAGCCGTCCTTCAAACTGAAGGACAAGCGACGCGAGGGCGCGAAAGTGATCAAGCGCTATCATGTTCCGGCCACGCCCTATGCGCGCGCACTGGCGCATCCGAAGTTGAGCAAAGGCGTCAAACGGCGTCTTCGAGAGCTTTATCGCACGCTCGATCCCGTGGCCCTGCTGGCCGAGATGAGGGACGCCCAGACGGAGCTCGGCACGCGCGTCGGCGCCCGAGCGGGCAAGCTCGCGGCAGCAGCCAGCCCACCGGCTCCGGCAACGAACGCGGCAGCGTTCGCGAAGGGGCTCGGCAATGATGTGCATCTGGGGGAGCAGCGCATCATCCATCGGCGCATGCACAAGCCATACAAAAAGCGCATGAAAATGCCATCGATGCTCGATCCGCACCTCGCCGACATCGAGCGCTGGCTGGCGGCCGAACCTCGTCTGACCGCGCTGGCCATCCTCGGTCGTCTCGCCGAACACTCCCCCGAACAATTCGGGCCGCCGCAGCACACCATCGTGCAGCGCTTGTTGCGATCACTCAGACGCAACGCAGCCGAGGTGATCATCCCGCGCATGGCCGGGGGTACGGCACCGGCCACCATTGGTGATCCCGGGACTGGGGCCGGCGCTGCGTGTGATGGGCACTCCGCGACGTCCCCAGTCCCTCCGATCCTGCGAGCAACGACGCAACCTCGGCCCGGCCGACAGTCGGAGCTACATCCGTCAAGCGAAAGTAACATCCTCAGATGAGGCAATACGAGGGGTCACTCTTGGACGCTTATTCACAGTGATGACGATCAGCCCGTTCCCGATTTTGCCTTCAACTCCTTCATTGAGCCGTACGATCGCAGTTCTTGCTGCCCTTTTTGTGAATCGTTAACTATCGGAGACGCGTCCTAAGCAATTAATTGTATCGCTCGCAGGTAAGCACCAAATGTTAGCGCTCTCTGTGCGAGTACTTTTCTATGCTAAAAGATGGCAAATATGCTGCATGGTTTAGGACTTCGCGTGGAGAAGGCACCGGCATCGTCCATCTTGCAAATGGCAAAATATCGGGTGGCGATAGCATCTTCACCTACGGCGGCTCCTACGAAATTCATGACAATCGATTCACCGCAACGCTGACGACCAAAAGGTACGCCGCAGGCCCGTCCACCGTGTTCGGCATCGACGAGGTCGAGGTAAAGCTCACGGGCACCTTCAAAGGCATGATGGCTTCATGCTCGGGAGCGGCCGAACAGGCACCGGGTGTTGTCTTCGAGGCTACGCTTTTCCTTAGCCAAGATCAGCCACCTGCGTCAGACACGAAGCGCGCAGCGCCGAATTTCAGCGCCGACAAACTGCCTGTGGGCTTCGATAGTCGATCCCGTACGCGGAATCCTTTTGCGCCCATACTATTTAAGCGCCGATCCTGAATTGCTCTGGCACGTCGGTCTTTGGTGAACGGCCGCTTTGCGCCCATGAGCGGTCGATCACGAATGCTCGCTCAAACGCGGTGCGTCGGTGACCGAGGCAAGGTACACACTTCAAATCAAACGCAGCTTGCGCACTTTCGATGTTCGCTATATGTTCTCATACTGTCGAATTTATTCTCCCAAACGAGCCCGACGTGCCTCAACAGATCGTCATCACTGAGAAGACCAGTCAGGCAAAAGACGTCCGCGCCGCTGTTGGTCCTCGCTACGGAGAGATTCTCCCGGCTGAGGGCCATTTATTCGACCTGCTTGAGCCAGAGGATGTTGTGCCGGCCTGGAAGCGGTGGTCGCCGATACTTTTGCGTCCCGAAGGTCTCTACGACACTTGCCCCGCAACGGGAGGGAACAAAGCCGCCAAGCTCAAAGCCCTTCGCGAGGCACTCCGCAGCGCCAAACGAGTTTGGCTCGCCACCGATTGCGATCGCGAAGGTCAGCTCATCGGTCAGGAAATTCTCGAGCATTACAAGTACCGCGGCGTGGTCATGCGGGTGCTGTTTACTGCGCAGGACCCGCAGACCATTCGCGATGCATTCGGCCGAGCAAAGCCAAATGCCGAGTACGCTCGTCTTTACGCAGCCGCCGTCGCGCGGCGGCAGGCCGACCAGATCTACAATCTATCACTTACCCGCACCGCGACCGTCCTCTTGGGAAAAGGTGCGCGGAGGGTCATAGGTGTTGGTCGCGTGAAGACGCCGACGTTGGCAATCGTTTGCAAGCGTGAGTTGGAAATCCGCGATTTCGTTCCACTGGCCTATTTTGAAGTTGTCGCCACCGCGAAAGTTGACGGAGGGCGATTCCAGATGCGGCACGCGCCGCAGGACCGGATCGTTCGGCGCGAGATTGCCGAGGAGGTCCTCAAAGCAGCCGAAGGCTTCGAGGGCGCGCTCGCCGTGCGCGTCGAAGATAAGCGTCAAGGACCGCCCAAGCTGCACGATTTGCCGTCCCTTCAGAAACTATGCAGCTCACGGTTCGGCTGGCCGGCCGGCAAAACGCTCGATGTTTCGCAGGAGCTCTATGATGGCCCGGGTAAGAAGATAATCACCTACCCTCGCGCCGAGGTGCGCTACCTGCCGCAGAGCCTTATCTCGGACGTACCACGGATGCTGGCCGGACTGCGGGCCCGCCAATCATTCAGCGCAATACCCCTGCCCGACCCGCCGGTCATCCGCAGGGGCGCGAGCGGCACGTTCTACGACAAGGGGCTGGAGGGCGCGAGCCATCACGCCGTCATTCCCAACGTCAACACGATCGACAAATTGCCGGAGATTTGGCCTCGTCTGTCGTCCGACGAGAAGAAACTGTTCGACGTCATCGCGCGGGCCTATCTAGCCGCGCTGATGCCTGACTTCCGCTACCGGCAGACGACCGCAACGCTTGACGTGCGCGGCTTCGAATTCCGCTCCGCCGGACGCCAGCCTATCGATCTCGGCTGGCGAGCAGCATTCCCGGAGTGGCAACCCGCCGATGAGAAGGGCGACGAGGCGCAATTACTGCCGCTGTTGCACAACGGCGAGACCGCGCAACTGCAGGATCCCAAAATTGAGGACAAGGAGACCCGACCGCCCCCGCGCTACAACGAAGGCACTTTGATCGAGGCGATGCAAAATGCCTGGCGCTTCGTTGAAGATGAGATTCTGCGGGACCGCCTGAAGGAAGCCAAGGGTATTGGCACCCCGGCAACCCGAGCCGAAATCATCGGCGGGCTGAAGAAGCAGGGTTTTCTTATTGCCCAGGGAAAGAATATTGTGCCAACCGAAACCGGCCTGTCGCTGTTCGGTATTCTCAAACAAGCTGATCCGGCACTGGTCGATCCGGGTGTGACGGCGCAACTCGAATGCCTGCTCGACGATGTCGTCGTCGGCAAACAGGAGATGGTCGGTGCTATTGACGCCGTGTGCGATGTCGCCGAACGCATCATCGGCAGACTGAAGGAGAGTGCCACTGCCGGAGGAACTCCGTTGCGTGGCGACGTAGTCGGCAACGGCGCGGCGGCGTATCCGCCGACGCCTGCGATGAAGCGCTTTGCCGACAGCCTTAGCCGGAAGGGCATCAAACCGCCGCCTGGCTACAAGACGTCGATTTCGATCTGCCGAAAATTTCTCAGCGATCACGCGCCCAAGAAAGCCGACGGTCAAGCGGCTGGGAGGCTCGACCCTAAACCGGCAAGCCCGGCACAGTTGTTGTACGCTACGAAGATCGCGCTCGGGAAAGGCGTCGTCATTCCCGACGAGGCCAAGGCCAACTCGGCTGCAATGGCCGCGTGGATTGACTCGAACAAGGGCACGAAGCGCCGCCAGAGCGGTCGCAAGACCGCCTACAAGCCGGCGAGATCAATTTCACCTCAATCGACGTCGCCGACGAAGAGATCTCGGAAATGCAAGGCTGATGCCGTCGAAGCGACTCCTGCTCTGCCAAATCTCGGAACAGGTACACCACTGCGAATTCCTTATGGCAACAAAGAGGTCGCTATGAAGCTGGGCGCCCGTTATGGCTCGACGGGATGGTACGCTCCGCCTGGAGTTGATCTCTCTGCATTTGGCGAGCGCGGGTGGCTGTAGCGCCGGCTGCTTTTGATAGTGACCCCAAAAGGGGTTTTCTATCGCCCCCAGTTTGCATCGGCAGCACAGGAACACTTTGCGTCCCGACGTGCCCCCCACAAATAGAGACACGCGTCGCGCAGCCAAAAATGTCAGAAATACCTGATTTAAATTGGCGCGCCATTCAGAAGCGCCGCTGCTGGATCCGATTCGAAGCGGCGTGGAGGACCACGTCGACCCACACCGAAACAACCAGAGGCCTCCCTGCCGGCCCTGGAGTGGCTCGCCGTGAAAAGATACAAGAAGGTCTGCTTGGGGCGTGAGAAGTGCCGTCCCGAGGAATGGAGACTGACCGTAATTCCGCAATTCCGTTTACGCTGCTCTGCTATGGTGGCGATCACGAAACGAGGCTCGCCATGATGTCCAAGTCTTGGATCAGCCGGCTCGGCGCGCCGCTCACGGCTTTTGTTTTGACCGTCGTGCCGTCGGTTCCGCCGGCGCACGCCGTTGAGGATGCTCGCAAGGTTAGCGTAGTGTCCTTCGGCCTCTTCGGCGATCAAGGCGTGTTTAAAAGTGAGGCGACCGGCGCAGCTCAGGTCGTAGCGAGCCGCTTCGGCAACGGCCAGATCAACGTGCAGTACAATTCGAAGAGGGGCGGAGGTGCAACGATCGAAGCACTGGCCATGTCATTGCAAGTGGCAGCCAAGGGGATGGACGCCGAGAACGATGTTCTGTTTTTGATACTCACCTCGCACGGCTCCACCGCCGGCCTTGCAGTCAAAGCAGGGCGGCGCACGCAAACGCTCACGCCGTCTAATCTCGCGGACATGCTGGCGCGGACGGGCGTGCGACACAAGGTGGTGGTCATCTCGGCCTGCTATTCAGGAGTCTTCATCCCTCGTCTCGCGAACCCCGATATGCTGGTCATCACTGCGGCCGATGCCGACCATCCATCGTTCGGCTGCCGGGACAAGGCCAAGTGGACCTATTTCGGCGATGCCTTTTTCAACGTCGCACTCCGGCGAGCTAAAGGCCTGAAGGACGCCTTTGTTGTTGCGCGCGCGCTCGTCCAGAAGCGAGAGCTGCGAGAGCACTTCGAGCCGTCGAGTCCCCGAATGGCCGGCGGCGCAAACGTGCAGCCATTGCTGATTGCGCGACCTTGAACGACCGGCCGCCTTCGCCGCCGACGCCTAGGTGTGCCGAAAACCTCGCCCGTATTGATCTGGTGACGGAATCGCGCCGCATTTCTGCTAATGGGGCACTTAGCTGACGTCGGTGTTTCGTCGAATGTCCGCTTCGCGCCAAGAGCTGCCCTCCCCGCGAGGTCGCATTTGACCCACAGCTGTCATGAAAACGCTCGCTGGAAAGGGTGCGCGTGCTCAATCACGTCGATATGGCTTGAACGAAAGAAAGGCGCCGAGCCCCAGGAGGACGATGCCTCCTGCAATGATCGCGCCGGTGATCTGGCCAATTCCGGCGGCAATCGCGGCGAGTCCGGTTGGAAAAAGCATTCGGGCAAGGCCACCCAGGACGAACAGCCAGCCAAGGACGGTCACAAGCACCGGCCATCCGTTCGTCCAGCGATTGTGAACGCGCACAATGGCAAGCCCAGCGACGAACAAGAGGATGCCTGACACGAAGATGAGCGCGGGGTCGCGGGAAACCAGTTCCGCCAATGTAGGGAACGAGCCAAAGTTCAGCAGCATGCCGGCGGCGATAGCGACAAGGGTGGGACCGATCAGGCCGGCGATCGTTTTCGAGGTGGTCATCTATGCTCCGTTACGGATGCATCACCGGGCTTATGATAAGCCGGGTTCAGTCCCCTCGAGTTGAGAGAATCGGACGGGCAGAATCTCTTTCATCGTCATTCTGCCGTTGGCGAGCTTCTCGGCCACAATGAGCTGCTGCGTATTGGGCAGGCCGGCCGGTATCACCATTTTCCCACCCGCTTTCAATTGGTGGATCAGCGGAGGAGGAATCAGATCGGGAGCGGCCGTTACGATCACCTTGTCAAAGGGGGCGTGCTCTGACCAACCGTGATAGCCATTGGCAATCTTGAGTTCGACATTGCTGCAGCCCTGCTGTCGGAGTCGTTGTTTCGCCGCTTGACCAAACTCTTCGATTATTTCAACGGAGTATACCCTGCGGGCCAGCTGCGCGAGGATAGCGGCCTGGTAGCCAAGACCGGTACCGATTTCGAGAACGCTGTCGTCGGCCTTGATGTCGAGCAGATCGGTCATTAAGGCGACGACAAATGGCTGCGAGATGGTCTTCGCGAAGCCGATTGGAAGTGGAATATTGTCATACGCGTAGTGCTGAAGTTCGATTGGCACAAATTCGTGCCGCGGCACCTTGCCCATGGCCGTCATGACGCGTTCGTCTAGCGCATTCTTGCCGATCGCGTCGCGCAGCTCAAAGGCGCCGGCGGCGATGACCGCAAGCATGTGCTTACGCAGGGGCTCAAGATCTTCTGTTCGCATTGGTAACCTTCACGGGCACGCGATCGGAAAGCTTGCCCGAACTGATGTTCCAGCCGTTTGCCGCGGCTCACGCCGGCATTGCGCATGGGCGGTGCACCCGCGCCCGCCCAGCCAGGCTGTTGCAGCCGGCCACCGCCACGACCACTCTCGCGGGCAACGCGGCGGAGGTTCCTCAAGTGGAACTCTATCGCCGATGACACGCTGAAGACATTGCAAGTCCATTGAGGACAACGAGACGCCTTCAAACGGGCGGGAAGATTGTACAATCTCGACAGCTGCCCTTGAAGCGGGACCTGCCGAAATCTTTGTGGCGGAACGGGCAGCGACCATGCCGTCGGCAGGCATTTTACTAGCAATCCGGCGCCGCTCCTTTGCTCGCGCTGCCGGCATTTACATTTCGCAGGCTCGCGCTGCTCCTGCAGCGCGGAACGCTTTGGTGAAAGCAACGGAAGATCACAATGAGCTGGTCCTGTATCCCGAGATGGAAGTTCACTGATAGCTGCGGAAGACCTCGAAGCGTACAGAGCGATTGCACACGGATCTGAAGATAGCGCTCCCGGGTCTCGAGGAGGACCAACGTCGTGAAGCGGGACTTCGACCTCATCGTCTATGGCGCGACGGGTTACACCGGCCGTCTGATCGCCGAATATCTGGCGACGTCCTATCGCGGCGACGATGCTCCGTCCTGGGCGATCGCTGGACGCTCGACCGACAAGCTCCAGAAGGTGCGTGCCGACATCGGCGCACCAGACGATTTGCCTTTGGTTAAGGCGGATGCCGCCGAGCCGGCCAGCCTGCGTTCGATGTGCGAGCGTGCGGCCGTGATCATCACGTCGGTCGGGCCTTATCAACTCCACGGTCCCGAGCTTGTGGCGGCCTGCGCGGCCACGGGCACGGCCTATGTTGATCTGTGCGGCGAACCGGCTTGGATGCGGCGCATGATCGACGCCCATCACGAAGAGGCGAAACGGACCGGCGCGCGCATCGTCTTCTCCTGCGGCTTCGATTCCATCCCGTTCGATCTTGGCGTGCTCACGTTGCAGGAGAAGGCGCGCGAGAAATTCGGACGCCCGGCGCGGCGGGTCAAAGCTCGCCTGCGTAACGTGAAAGGCGGCATGTCTGGCGGCACCGCGGCGAGCGCTCAGGCGACGTTGGCCGCCGCCGCGCGCGACCCGGCGCTGATCCGGCTGCTGACCGATCCCTTCGCGTTGACGCCGGGGTTCACCGGGCCGTCTCAGCCGTCGGGCCTCATCCCCCATTACGACCCGAGCATGAACGCGTGGCTCGTGCCGTTCCCAATGGCGCCGATCAACACCAAGAACGTGCACCGCACGAATTTCCTGTTGGGTCATCCCTACGGCACGGACTTCGTTTACGACGAGATGATGGTCGCGCCGGGATTTGGGGAAATCGCTCGCGTGTCGACGGAGACGTTCGCCACGATGGTTTCCTTGTTCAGGACCGGCGGCCTCAAACCCGGCGCAGGCCCGACTCGGGAAGAGCGCGAGAAGGGCTTCTACGACATCCTCTTCCTGGGCGAGCTGCCGGATGGCCGACGGGTCGAAGCGGTAGTTACGGGCGACCGCGATCCGGGCTACGGCTCGACCAGCAAGATGATCGCCGAGAGCGCTCTCTGCCTCGTGCGCGACGTGCAGGGCGAGGGCGGCACCTGGACGCCGGGCGCGCTGATGGGGCCGACGTTGCGCGAGCGTCTGAAGGAGCGCGCCGGCCTCACCTTCAGCGCGCGTTGAGGTAACGCTCGGAACTGCAGCGGCGTGCTGGATTACGTGGATCGTAACCAACGAAAGCGCGGCTTGGCGAGCGCGAGCCTCAAATCCGGTTCAATGGCCGCATCTGTGAAGGTTTTCGGATGCCAGCCCATGAAGGTGGCGCGGCGCACTCGGGGGCCGGCGTCCGCAAACATTCACAAAAGCGGTCCACGGGAGGTATTGTGACCAGAGTTAGGTCCCTGCCCTAGGCCTGATAACTACAAGCTGCCGTTCGGAATCAGGAATGACCCTTGTTCCGAACTGCTGACATCTCCCATCCAGTGTCTGCTGGATCCATTCGATGTCCCGCCACGATGGAATGGAGAGACGAAAGTTCTTGATCTGCAGGGGAACCAGTTTGAGCGCATGGAGGCTTCCGTTGGTCGGATCCAGGTCGGCGAAATACATCAAGGCCAGGTCGTCCCGGTAGCGCTCGTAACCATGGATCCCCTCATAGTCGTTCAGAAAATCACCGCAGCCATAGAGAATGAGGCGGTCCCGATAGATTTCGATCGCTCTCGGATGATGCGAAGAATGCCCGTGAACGATCGACACGCCTGCCTGGTCGATGAGGGCCCGGGCCAAAATCTTCTGCTCATCCGGGATGTGATATCCCCAATTGGATCCCCAATGGATCGAAACGACGATGAGATCGCCCGGCCGCCTGAGCGACATGACCCGGTCAGCGACCTCCAACGCGCTCGCCTCGCACAGGTCAGGCAGCAAGTTGACACCTGGAGCGTCGGGTGTCGCAGCCCACTCGAGCGGGATGCCGCTCGATGTCGATCCAAACGAAAAGATCAAGAGCCGCGCTTTGCCAACGTTCAGCACCGCGGGTGCACGCGCTTCGTGATCGTTGCGTCCTGCGCCCGTCGCCTTGACGTTGAGTTTCTGCAGAGTCGTCAGGGTCTCCAGCAAGCCGGCGCGGCCCCAATCAAGCACATGGTTGTTGGCCAATACACAGCAGTTGATCTTGGCCGCCGCTATACATTCTGCATTCTCGGGGCTCACGCGGTAGTTGATGCCCTTGTTCACGCGGTCGTGGCTGCGGGTTACGGCCGTTTCGAGATTGATGATCCGCGCGTCCGGCTGCATGCGCTCCAACTGGCCCAGTGCAGCGCCCCAAACGTAGGACGACCCGTTGCGCCGCGGAATGGGCCCGTTCGCCTGCTCGGCGAGCAGCACATAACCCTCCGCCGATCGTTCGTAATCTTCGTAAATTTCGGGGCTGCAGGGATGCGCCAACACCTGGTCGATGCCGCGGCCGCACATGACATCTCCGCATAAGAAGAGTCGCACCGATTTCCGATGCCCAGCCGGCAAATGTCTTTCCTCGGGCATGAAATACCACTCAGGTTTTTGCGTCAGGTGTGGGATCCCTGAACGCCGTCATCACCTCTGCCAGCAAGCGCTCCTGCGCTCCCGCATAGCGCGGAGAGAAGTGAAACGGCTCGACGCGGCGCACATTGGCTTCCCGCGCAATTTCTCCCGCAGCCGTGGTTGTAAGATGGGCCCGGTCCCTCGCCAATGCGGCGTCCGCCCCCGCAAATGCCGCCTCAATGAAGAGGATATCCGCATTCTGAACGAGCGCCACGATGGCGGCACGATTGGCCGGCGTGTCGGTGACATCGGTAACATAGGCAATCTTCTGACCGGCAGTGACCGTCAGGAGGTCACGCAGGCTGCCGAGCCGCTCGAGGCGACCTTCCGAAGTCGCAGCTCCATCGATCGGTATCAAATAATCGTCCGGACGGCCTTCCACAACGGCCTGCTTGAGCCACCGCAGCCACGGCCCGACAGGAAGCCCGCGCTCGGACAAGCGATTCTTCCAAATATTGACATGGGCCGCTCCCTGCAGGGCAAAGCCGAGGCAGGGCGTACGATGCTCGAGGATGGCGGCTGAGACGCGGCAGGTCCGTTCGTCACAGAGTACGCCGTCAAGAGTTGTTTTCGACGCCGACGGTTCCCCGGCAAAAGCCCTCTTCAACCGGAACTGCCTGGTAGAGATGGAGTTCGCCGTCTCAAGCTCGCTCACAACGAAGACTAGATCGGGGCCGTAGCTCTCGACCAGGTTCCATCGATAGGCCTGAAGCTTGTGATAGACGCACTCGGCAAAGCCGGCCGGGCCGTAAAGGTGTACTGTTTTCTCGTGTCCCACAAGCAAACGGAGCAGATGATCAAAGCCAATGAAATGATCGATATGCGCATGCGAGACGAAGATCTGGTCGACGCGTCGTATCTTCCGCGGTGACAGTGAAGCGATTTCTCCGAGATCGAACAGCACACTGTGTATTTTGAACAGCGTCTCCACATAGACCGTCGGGTCGCCGTAGCGACCGTTGACCAGGCTCGGATGGAAGATCGGTCGCATGGCAAACTATTCTGCAGCAGGTTTTTCACGCGTCTTGTGCGCCATTCTACCTTCACTGGCCAAGGAACCCTCCTTTGTACACCGGGTTGATTTTGGTCAATGCTCCATGAACTTTCAGATTTAAGCAGACTTTTGGACTCCGCACCGGCAAGATCGAACTACGGCTCTGCAATCTGATCACGCTCGTTCGGCTACGCGACGAGGTACGGCAATCGATGCTCGCTCGCTGGCCGAGGCGGATCTGGAAGGGCACGTCAAGCCCGCGCCGATGCCTCCTGCAGCCTGATGGAGAGAGCCATGAAACTTGTTTCAAGCGCCTTCGCCGATGGTGCAGCAATTCCGCGACGCTTTACCTGCGACGGCGAAAACCTCTCGCCACCCTTGCAATGGTCCGGCGCGCCTGCAGGGACGCGCAGTCTTGTCCTGCTCTGCGATGATCCCGATGCGCCCGCCGGAACATGGCATCATTGGGCGGTCTACGATATTCCTCCGACCGTAACGGAGCTTGCGGAGGGGGCCGGGCAGAACACAAAGAAAAAGCTGGCCTTCAACGATTTTCGGAAAGCGGGCTATGGCGGCCCTTGTCCGCCGCACGGCCATGGGCCACACCACTATCACTTCCGGCTTCTTGCCCTCTCGACGGATCATCTTCGGGCACAGGCCAATGCGTCCTGCCGTGACGTCGAGCGGGAAGCACGCAAATTTGTGATCGCGGAAGCGATCCTCGTCGGTTGGTATGAGAGATAGCCGCTTACGGCTAGGCCAATTCGGGATCGGGATTCGGTCTGCGGCTGCGGTACTACACTGAGATCGGTCCTCTCCAGCGCAGCAAATGGGCGGTGGCGTCCATCAGCCAGGCCCGGGCCGTACCTTACCTGGTCCGTGAGCAACACGCTCGGCATCGGCTCTCACGGCGCTTGCGCCGGCTTGATCGCAGGAAATCGTTTGAGAATAGCGATAACCTCGTCGTCACTGATCTGCCGAAAATCGCGGTAAAAATATCCAATCGCGCCAAGATCCCGCGGCGTTTCCAGGCAAACGATTGCATCCACTTCGGAATGCAGCTTCTCGACGGTATCAACCGGCGCCACGGGCACCGCGAGCACCAGTTCCTTCGGCTCCCGCTTGCGAACGGCTCTTATTGCTGCAAGCGTCGTTGCGCCGGTCGCAATCCCGTCATCGACGATGATCGCCACTTTCCCTTTTACTTCTGACCTTGCTCGACCGCCCAGATAGCGTTGACGTCGCCGCTCTATTTCGGCGTGCTCCTCGCTGCAGACCTTTTGGAACGTTCGCTCGCTCACGCCAGATAACTCGATAACGTCATTGTTGCGAATGACGGTCGGCTTATCGCCGTCCACGACGGCCCCCATCGCAAGTTCCGGCTGGCTTGGCAGACCGATCTTGCGGACAAGTATCAAATCAAGTGGAGCATCGAGAGAGGCGGCGATTTCCGCCGCGACCGAAACGCCGCCTCTGGGAAGCGCCAGGACCACGGGGTGGCGGCTCCTGTACTTGAGAAGTTCCTTCGCCAACTTCCGACCGGCATCGGTTCTGTTCTGAAACGGCATGACGGGCGACCCTTGCAAGGTCCTACATTATCGGCCCCGACAGGCATATTGTTGATTAGCACCAAACCGGCCGCGGCCTCAATTGGTCATGGCGCTTTCCACGTTTGATCAGCAAAACCAAGCCGTGGACGAAGATGCTGAGAACAACAGCGCGACTGCACTCACTCGTAAGGTAAGCTTTCTGAGCCGGCCGGAGAGCTACAAACCGACAGCCGACAATGTGGTAGTGCGAAACACGCCCAAAGCCGCAAACTGATAAGGATTTCAATATTTGCTCATTTGCTTATCAGTGTGAACTGACTCCATTTCTACTCATTCCTTATCAGTTACGAGATGGCTATTGCATTTGAACGGCCGCTTTGCGCTGCCAGAAGCGGCCGCTCAAGCGCTCTACGAGAGCCAGACTCCTGCTTGATCGTTATAAATAGCACGCTCGCGGTAGAGCGACGCGGAGGGTGGAGTGGCGGAGGAGCCCTCATGCTTGTTCGCCCTGTAGGGAGAAAACAACGACCTTGGAACAAGGGATTGCTTATCGGACGGAAGAAGCCTCTCGAACCGAAGCACGTTTTGATCTATTCGTGTTCGTCTAGAAATCGCCCGATCACGGCGTGACCTTGTCATCTTCAACCTAGCCGTCGACAGCAAGCTTCGCGCCTGCGATCTGGTCAAACTTCGATTGGACGACATTTGCTCAGGAACAAAGGTGCGGCATCGAGCGACGATTGTTCAAAAGAAGACCGGTCGACCAGTCCAGTTCGAGATCACGGAGCAATCGAGGAGCTCCGTTGAAGCCTGACTGCCAATGCTCCGAATCACTGGTTCCCGATTTCTCTTCCCAAGTCGACTTCATGCAAGGCTCCACATATCAATCCGCCAATAAGCACGGCTAGCCCGGATATCTCACACAGTTGAGCGCAACGGAGCGCCGAATCAGCGAAAGTTGTTGTGCCGCAACCACTTTCCGATGATTCGAGGAGCGCCCCGATGCCGACAGAGTGTAGCGCAGAACTGTTCGAGTTTGCACCCGTAGCAAGCCGTCCGGTGATAGCGGGTTTTGATGGTGGAGCGATCACGTCGGACGCCGGGGCGCTGCTGTTGGGCGCAACCGATCGGGCGATCGGGCTGGTTGGTCGGTTTGCCGAATGCTTCATCGATCGGCGGCACCCCCGGCTCGTCGAACATCTTGTACCGACGCTGGTCGGGCAGCGGGTCTTCGGGATTGCGCTCGGTTACGAGGACATCAACGACCACGACGAGCTGCGGCACGATCCGGTGATGGCGGTGCTGGCGGGCAAGCTGGCGGCCCGGCGGGGGGACTGCGCACCGGTGGCCGGCAAATCGACGCTGAACCGACTGGAGCTGAGCCGGGATGTGGCGACGCGTTACCACAAGATCGCGCACGATCCGTCGGCGATTGAAGCCTTGTTTGTCACGCTGTTCCTGGAGGCGCACAAGACGGCGCCCCAGGAGATCGTCCTCGATCTCGACGCGACCGACGATCCGCTGCATGGGCACCAGGAGGGGCGGTTCTTCCACGGCTACTACGACTGCTACTGCTATCTGCCGCTGTACATCTTCTGCGGCCGTCACTTGCTGGCGGCGAAGCTGCGGCCCGCCAACATCGATGCCGCGGCCGGTTCGGTCGAGGAGATCGCCCGGATCGTGGCGCAGATCCGCGCGCGCTGGCCGCACACGCGCATCATTCTGCGCGCCGACTCGGGCTTTGCGCGCGACACGCTGATGAGCTGGTGTGAGGCCAATGGGGTCGACTTCATCTTCGGGCTTGCCAGGAACGTCCGTCTTGCGCGCACGATCGAGGCCGAATTGGCCGAGGCCCGCGACGAGAGCCAGGCGAGCGGGGAGCCGGCGCGCCGCTTCAAGGAGCTGATCTGGTCGACCCGCAAGAGCTGGAGCCGCAAGCGGCGGGTCATCGTCAAGGCGGAGTGGACGAAAGGCGAGGCCAATCCGCGCTTCATCGTCACCTCGCTGACCGGCGCCGATGGCGAGGGCCGGCATCTCTACGAAGCAGTCTACTGCGCCCGCGGCGAGATGGAGAACCGCATCAAAGAATGCCAGATGGACCTGTTCGCCGATCGCACCTCCACCGCCACCATGAAGGCCAACCAGTTGCGGCTTTACTGCGCCTCGATGGCCTACGTGCTGATCGAGGGCCTACGTCGCATCGCTCTGCAGGCGACCGACCTGGCCGATGCCAGCTGCGGCACCATTCGCCGCAAGCTGTTCAAGATCGGCGCGCTCGTCACCATCAGCGTTCGCCGCATCAAGTTCGCCATGGCGTCCGGCTGTCCCTACAAGGCCGTCTTTGCCACTGCACATCAGGCTCTCATCGCTGCCGCCAACACGAGCTGAGCCGCGGGCCTCGCCGACATCGCCGAGGTTGGCCCACAACGGGACCGGCGCGCCCAGATTTACCCGCATGCCGCGCACGACCAAACCCAGACTCGCTTGCCGCGAGCCGCTTGGCCATAACCGCCCCTCCACCTAACCAGAGGCCGCGACAAGGCACCGCTTGACGCCGTACCCCGTGCCTTATCAATGGTGGTGTGAGATATCCGGGCTAGTGCATCGCTGGGTTGAAAGTATCGGCTTGGAGTCAACCGCTTTTGGCACGCACTCGATGCGACGCACGAAGACTGCCCGGATCTATCGCAAGACTGGCAACCTGCGCGCTGTGCAACTCCTACTCGGCCAAACGAAGCTAGAGAGCACCGTCCGTTATCTCGGGATCGAGGTGGATGACGCTCTAAATATCGCCGAGCAGATCGAGCTCTAATCGTCGACCACTGGCATCCTGCCGGTGGTCGCTTACGCGCCAGAAGCGGCCATCGCTTCCCGCGTATTGACGAGATTGTAGAATGGCGCGCTCGCGCGCGTGTTTCCTTTGCCGCAACTAATGCCGCGACCAGTACCGTCTCTCGTCTTGATCAGCCGCGTATTTCAGGCTCGGCCGAGAAGCTCTGCTCCGCCGCCCCGCGCCGGTGCCGCCGTCGGATCAAAATCGTCCGGCTTCTTGGCTATCAACGTCTGCGTCGTGAGAATTAATCCCGCTACCGATGCCGCATTGCGCACCGCGCTATAGCTCACCTTGACGGGATCGATGATGCCGGCCTGGACTAGATCAACGAGGCCTCCTGTGCGGGCATCGAGGCCAACGCCATTAAGCGATTTTGCCACCTTGTTGACGTAGGTCTTGCCGTCCAGACCGCAATTGGCGGCAATCCGGAAAAGCGGTTGCATCAGGGCCTGCTGCAGAAGTTCTGCGCCTTGCCGGGCGCTGCCGGTGAGGCTGGCGATCAGCGGATCCAGTGCCGGCGCAGCACGCACCAGGGCGACGCCGCCGCCCGGCACGACACCCTCTTCGAGCGCGGCGCGCGTGGCGTTAATCGAATCCTCGATCAATTGCACACGTCGCTTCTGCTCGACGGGAGTTGCGCCGCCGGCGAGAATGATGGCCGTACCGCCCGCGAGCTTTGCCAGCCGCTCCTGAAACTTGTCGCGCTCGATGTTCTCCGGCGCGGCGTCATATTGCCGCTTGATCTGTTCGCGCCGGGCGTCGATGGCAACTTGATTGCCATTGCCTGCGGTGATCAGCGTTCGTTCAGCCGAGATCCGCACCTGGCGCGCGCTGCCGAGATCGGCGAATCCGCACTTGTCGACACTGCCACCGAGATCGCGGGCGATGACCTTTCCCCCCGTCGTGATCGCGATATCCTCAAGCAGGGCCTTGCGCCAGTGTCCGTATTCCGGTGGATGAATGGCCGCAACCCTGAGCTGGTCGCGCTCGCGCCGTGCCAGCATGTCGATGATGCAGGACGGGGCCACCTCATCGGCGATCAGCAGCAGCGGCCGTCCGCTCTTCGCTATCAATCCATAAGCCGTCGTCAACTCGGCTGGCGACAGGATCTTGTGGTCCGTCATCAGAATGTAGGGATTATCGAGCACGACCTGCATCCTCTCGACATCCGTCACCATGTGATGGGACAGATAGCCGCGGTCGAACGCCATGCCCTCGACAACTTCCAGGACGGTGTTGACGCCGATGCCAAATTGCACGTCGACGATGCCCTGCGCCCCAGCCCGTTCAAAGGCTTCAGCGACAAGATTTCCAAGCGCGACATCGTTGGCGGCAACGCGTGCGATCGCCCGCACACCCTCGCCGCCCTGTAGCTGCTTTGCCTCTCGTTTCAGGGTTGCGATGGTCGCCTCGACGGCCGCTTCGATGCCATGAACCAGTTCCACCGGATTGGCGCCACCAGCGAGGCACGCAAGCCCCTGCTGAACAAGCGCATCCGCCAGCACCGTCGCTGTCGTGGTGCCATCGCCGGCGACCTCGTTGGTCTGCCGGGACACCTCGCGCACGATCTGCGCGCCCATATTCTCGAACGGACATTCGAGTTCGATCTCGTCGGCTATGCTTACGCCGTCGCGGGAGACGATCGGCGTGCCGATCGGTCGATCCATGATCGCGTTCATACCCTGCGGTCCCAGCGTCGCCGCGACAGCCCGCGCCAGTTTTGCAACCCCGCGGCCCAGGGCCTCGCGCGCGGCTTCGTCGTGCAGCATCATCTTTGGCATTGATTTCCTCCCGATTTTTGTTGCCGTTGGCTTCCGGCGCCCCGCTAAGACGGATTCACCTTGGGACGCTCGGGCAAAGGGGTCGTCATGTCGAAGCGCGCCGACAACAGGCCACGGCACAAGGCGCCGTTGAACTCGGCGTTGACACCGACGCGCCGCAGGCCTCTGACATAAACCTCGAGGCCCTCGGCCGGGAGACGCCGCCCCTCCGCCGACAGGAATGCCGGCGCATCCGGGCTGCACGGTCCAACGATCTCGCGCCGCTCCAGATAGCGCCCCACCAGGTCTTGGCCTTCCTTTTCGACAACCAGCGCCTGGACATCGGCAAGGATCATCGTGACGAGTTGTTCCGCCGTGTAACCCCGAGCCATCAGCTGACTCAGCAGTGCTTCCTGGCGGCGCTGAAACGCCTTCAGGAGAAAGGTGCGACGCACTTCACTCAAATCTGCGGTTGCCTCGCTGCCGAAGGTTTCCTGGAACGACAGGCCCTGCGAAATACCGCAGTTGATCTTGTCGGCATACATGTGCTCGCCAAGAACGACGCTCGCACCGCGAACCCATGGCAAGGCGCTCACGGCCGCACGCATATCGTCCGCCATCATGAAGGCGAAGTTGGCGGCGCACCAATAGGTCGGTAGACGGAACTGGATGTGGACATGGTCGATGGCATCCACCTCCACGCTAGTGACGAAGCCGAGTTCTGTCACCGACTCGTCGAGTTCCGGGTCGGTCACATGGTGTAGCCGATCCCAGATCTCGGACGTACGACCGGCATATGGTCCGCTGGCAACGGTCATGATGCGGCCGCCAGAGGAGCCATCAGCTTCTGCTTCTGCGCCGTGATATCGACGTCGTAGAGGCGCGCCGCATTCAGCCCAAGAATTTTCTTCTTCGCGGTCAGCGACAACGACACGCCGGTCTCCCTGGCCACATCGTCCGGCAGCTCGAAGGCCATGAATTTCTCGATCAGCCATTTCGGCGTCCAGATGCCGTAATCGCTGCCGTAAAGCAGCTTATCCTCGCCGAGCCAGAACAGCAGCTCGGAAATGACGTGAGCAAAATAGCCCGGCCGCGTATGAATGAACGGCAGCGCGACGGCAAGACCGCCATAGACGTTGGTCTCCTGCGTGGCGATCCAGCAGAAATCGTCCAGCCGCGGCAGGCCGCAATGCTCGATGATGAAGTTCAGGTTCTGGAAGGATGTCGCGACATCATCCACGTCGGCGACATCGAAGGCGTCGCGGTTCAGGGGCAAAATCGTCGGCCCCTTATGAACATGAATGTTCTTGATTCCGAGCTTCTCTGCTTCTTCCAGGAACCGGTAGGACGCCGGATCGGTCAGCTTGTAGCCTTTGGAGTCTCCCTTCCATTCGGCGGTATACAGCTTGACGCCCTTCAGGTGGTATTTCTCCGCGTCGGCGCGCAGCTGATCGAGGCCTCGCTCGCCGTCCCGCGGATCGAACGCGCCATTGATGATGAAGCGGTTGGGATAGGCCTTCTTCATCGCATAGTTGCGCTCGATGTTGTTGAAGCCCTTCTTGTAGAAGTCGGACAGGTAGGTCGATTGCAAGATCGCCATATCGTCATAGCCATGCACAAAGAGATCGTCGTGCATGGTCTGCGCATCGTACTTTTCAAACTTCTCCTTCGGCCACAGCCATTCCTTCGGGCTGAGATTTGAGTGATAGGCGTAGAAGCAATCGATGAATTGCTTGCCGTGTACATTCTTTTGGTTTTGCGGGCTGCCGTCCCAGAAATGAGTATGCCCGTCGATCACAAAGATCTCTTCGCCGTCCTTGGTCTTAAACATGTTGTTTCTCCCCTATCCTGATTTTCACCCGGCCCATGCGGTGTTGCCGGGCGAGCCAATCGATGCCGCGTCAGCTAGTCGCCGTGAACGCCTATTCGTAAGCAAGGGCATCGTTCATGTCGCCGAATAGCGCGACGGTGTTGTCGTCGATCATCACCATCCTGCCGTAGTGCGTTGAGGTCGAAATCTCGAACAAATGCGGGGTCATGACGCGGCCGAGCGCCTCGGAAATCTCCGCCATGTCGAACAGGATTTTGCCGTTACCATCGATCCGGATCATCGCCGGCATATAGGTGACGGTTATTCCGGCTTTGTCCGCCATGACCTCGGCGATGACGCGCGCCTCGACGCTGTCGTTCATGGTCACACCGCATTGATGGGAAATCGTCCCCTCGAAACGGACGTCCTTCATCGATTTGAAAATGTTGGCCTGGTGTTGGGACATCGCTGCCTCCTTCTCTGTTGACGGGATTGCGGGTTGTTAGGCGGTGAGCGAAGCAGGCGCCCGGATACCGACCTCGGTGGTGATGGTCTTGATACGGTTCTTGGCGGCCGCCAGCGCATCGGCAAAGCTGGATACCTTCGCCCGTGGCTGCGACCAGATCGGCTGCAGATTCTTCGCGGCCTCGAGCGCAAGCGCCCCATGCTCGGCGAGCCAACCGTTGAATACGCCCTGGTTGTGAGCCGCGAACTCCGGCTCGTGGGCCAGGATATGGAACAGCTCCACCGCATTGGCGAGATTGCGCTCATAGTCGGCCTCGGCGGCCGAGACCACCGCCGGCGTGATGAAGTCGCCCTGCGCGGCAGCCAACTGCATGATGAAGCCGCTGCGGAACAGTTCGCCGACGAGCGGCTCGAACACCAGATTGATCGCGAAGTATTGTTCGAGATAATCGGTCGCGCCCATGATCGACTCGACGGACTTGCGCGTGCCCTGCCAGACCGGATCCTCCAGCCAGTGCTTCTTGCCCGCCGCGGTATCGAGGGTCGGACCGATGTCGATCCCCAGCTCGGCCAGATAGAGCGTGAGATCCTGGGCAAAGCGCAGCTTGTAGGAGGAGTTGGTCAACACGGCATTATTGATCATCTGGGTATAGCCGTAACGCTGCGCCTGCATCGTCGCGGTCCCCAGGCCGAATTCGGCATGTTTGTAGGCGCCGAGGTGATCCTGCAGAACCTTGATCCAGGTCTTGTCGAAGCGCGATGCCGCGCCGGACTTGCGACCATTATCGATCACGTTCTGGATCATGCCGCAGATTGTCGATTGACGCTGGTAATGGGTGCGCTCCCACTCCTGATCGATGGCGCGGAACTTGTGCCAGTTCGAACTTTTGGCGGCGGTCGAGTCTTTTGAATAGGCTGGGCGTCCGTCGCCGAAGGAGATGATCCAGTCCTGCAACAAATAGCGTTCCGGGTCGGGCTGAACGTCGACGGTCATGTCTTCATAATGCGTCGCCTTGCGGCCTTTCGGTTCGTAGTAATTGTACTTCCGGCTTTCGGAACCGGCGAAGATTGCCGCACCCGCGGCTCCCGACTTCTGTGGTGCAGTTTGGACTTGAGCGCTCATGGTATCCTCCTCGGATTTCTTGGTTGTCGTCGTATGTGGTCCTGAGTGTGGTCTGGGCTTGTTCAGGCGTTCTCATCGCGTAGGCTGTGTGAACTTGTCGAAGTAGATACGATCCGGCTCGACCCCGGCCATCTGCAGAACCGGCAGAACGGCGTCGATCATCTGCGGCGGACCGCACGAATAGCTGTCGATCTCGCCGGCCAGTTGCTCTTGCCGAAGATGCCGGCCCACGGCTTCGTGGATGAAGCCGCTCTCGCCGTGCCACTCGTCGGAGGGCTGCGCGTGCGACAGCGCCGGAATAAATTTGAAGTCGGGAAGCTTGCTCGAGATGGCCGCCAACTCGTCCAGCAGGAACAGGTCCGCGCGCGTGCGCGCCCCATAGAAGAAACGGATCGGCCGCTGTTCGCCGCTCTCGATATGATCGGCGAGAATCGACCATAACGGCGACATCCCGGAGCCCCCGCCGACCAGGATCATGGGGCCGGAGCGCTCCTCGCGGCGAAAACACGTGCCATACGGTCCCTTGGCGATAAGCTTGTCGCCGGGCTTCAAGTCACCGTCGAGCAGCGAGGAGAACGCGCCATCGGGATATTTCTTGATGATGAAATGAAGCGTCGTCGGACTGTTGGGCGCGCTTGCCATCGAGAAGGCGCGCGTGATGCCCTTTTCCGGAACCGTCAGATCGACATACTGTCCGGCCCAGAAGCGCAGCGGCTTTTCGAGCTCGACCTCGAGCTGGCGGATATCGTGGGTCAGCGCCCGGACGCCGACGACCCGCGCATCGAATTCCTTGACCGCGATGGAGCGGCTCAACAGATCTTCGTCGTAATTCAGAAGTTCGACGGTCAGATCGCTGAAGGCGTGTGTCCGGCATAGCAGAACGTGGTTGGTCTCACTTTCATAATCCGGCAGCGCGAACGTCGAGTATTTGAGAAGCTCGATGTCGCCGTCGAGCAGGCGGGACTTGCAACTGCCACATTGACCTTCCTTGCAGCCGTGCATCAGGGAGATGCCCTGCCGGAACGCTGCATCGAGCACGGTCTCGCCCTCTTCAACTTCCATTTCGACGCCGAGCGGCTCGAAACGGACGGTATGAATTGCTGGTGCCGGCATGGGGTCTCCCTGGGATGGTTCCCAAAGCTCTTGGTGTTCCTGGTGCGGATCGACGGTGCCCGCTTGGGGTGGTCCGGGAGCCGCCTTGGCGGTTCCCGGTGCAGCGTCAGTTCGATGGAGCGTCAGTTGAACGGCCGGATCTTGAAGCCCTTGCGATATTCCGCGAGCGACTTCTCACGATCCGCCGGACTCAGTTCCCGCAGCAGCCGCAATGGGCTCTGCAGGGTGTGACCGCGCACATGGTCGAGCGTCCACATTTCCTTGTCGTCGAAGCGCAAATGCGGTTGCGGCACCAGCGTCTTGCCGTCCGGGCGAACGAAGCCGAGGTCCTTGATGGCGTCGGCGAGGTCCCAGCCGTGGTAGCAATCCTCCCACTCGCGCCGGCCGCTGAAGCGGCCCATCGCCGGCGTTGGACGGCCCTCGTACTCGGCCGCAAACGCCACCTTATGGGTCCAGGCACATTGCTTGGAGCAATAGGTGTAGACCTTGCCATCCACTTCGTCGCAAACGATGTCTTCGCGGATCAGGCACGGCACCATGCAGCTCCAGCACCGGTGCGGATAGACGTAGCCGTTCTCCTGGTCGAACAGGATGTTGGTCTCGCCCGGCTTGCTCTTCCTGCCGTACCATTTCCAGTAGTCGCCGAACTCGGCGTACCAGCCTGGATATTTGTGCTCGAACCACTCGAAATCTTTCTCGGTCTGCGCCTCGATGCGCCAGAAATTGACCGGCCAGCCAACGGAGAAGAACTGTGCAACCTTGTGGACGTAGTTCTTCTTGACGATGCGATCCCACGCTTCGGAGACGTCGTCATGGTGGATCTTGATGCCGTATTTCTCGAGCGGCAGCATGTAGGTCCGGTAGTAGTCTTCATAAATCCAGCGGTGCCAGAGCTCCGCATAGGATTCCTTGTTCTTGTCGCGATTGGTGGTGCCGTACTCGATGAACGTACCAATGGCGGCATCGACGATGGCGTGGTTCTGCCAGAACGCGTATTTCAGATCCCGCTCGAGCAAGAGATGGTTGTCGGGATTGTTGATCATCGACATCAGCATCGAATGACCGTTGCCGATATGGCGCGATTCGTCCGACTGCACCGACAGGAACACGGTCGGAAGCGCGTAGTCGCCGTTGCGTGCGGCCTCGGAGGGCATCGCGACAAAGAGCGTGTTGGTAAAGGCCGTCTCCGCGACGACCGTCAGATAGACGTTGGCCGAGGTGATGGCGTCGCCGGTGATGAAGCCTTCGGCGAACTGCCGGCCGATCGTGGTCGCATAGCACTTGCCGAACGCGGCTTCGGTGATGTCGAAGCCTGCCGGGTCGATGTAGTTCTCCATGTACCATTTCTTGAGGTTCATCTGGATCGTCGAATGCCGGAATTCGTCGACCATCTGCATGGTGAAGCCGGTACGTAGCTCCTCGCCGGGTGCAAGCCGCCCGACCATGGCCATCGAACGCGCCGCCGAAATCTCCGGGAACGGAATGATCGCCAGGAACAGCTTCATCCACTCGACCCAGCGCGGCTCGACATTGCGGAACATGTCGCCACGCAGCGCCGCATCGAGTGCGCCGTAAACGCGGTTGTCCTTTTCCTCCTGCATCGGGAAGTAGGACCGCAGGACCTGTTTCATCGGGTCCCTGGCGACTTTCGAGATCTTGTAGTCGGTCGGGAAGGTCATCGCTTCCTGAACGTAGCTCGGTGTCCAGCCGAGATCGGCGACGCGGTTCGCGGCCTCCGTAATACCGATACCCTTCTGTGCCGTTATCTTGTTGAGCGTGAGACTGGCCGTCATTTAGCTTCTCCCTATCTGTGGCGTTAGCGTCGCTTCCATGTGAGATCGTTGTTGCGGACGACGTCCGCGGTATCCTCACCGATCGGCTTGCGGCCTCACGGCTGTCTTCGGCGAGCCGATCGTCAGGCCGGCTTCGCCCCTTTCATCCACTCGCCAATCGTCGGTTCCGATGGCTTGGCGAGCTCTTTTCCCTCGACAAGAAATCGCGCCAGCAGCACCAGGGCCCCTATTGCGAAATCCTTGCCGTGGGCGGCGATCATGTCCTCGCCGATCACGGCGAGACGCTTGAAAAATTCGTCCTTCGAACGCTCCTCGTCGGTCTGAATGGGAGCTTCCATGGTATTGGCGTCAGCCATCGAAATTCTCCTTGGTGTTCGGCTCGTCGGCAGCGGCATCGAATGCGGCAAGCGTCGCGGTCAACCAATCGCGCTCGGCGGCGAGCCTGTGCTCTTCCTCGTCGAATACCGCCAGGCGCTCGTCGCACTCCGCAATCGCCGCCTGTGAAGACGGTGGCGCACCGGGCAGCGCCGCTGCGCGGACCGCCAATTTGCGTTCGATCTCCACGCCGTGCCGCTGATTGTCGCAGCGCAACCGGCGCGCGTTGTTGTCGATCAATCCCATCACCATCTCGTGCCGCGCCATCATGCGCGCCTTGTCGTCACGTTGGGATTCCATCTCTTCACCCTCCGGGAGGGCCGAACTCCGCGCCGTGAAACAGCTCAACGATGAACTGCATCGCATGGCGCACTCCAGCGCCGTATTGCTCGCGATCATGGGATAAGCACCGCGCGTCCGGGCACACGGCCGTGATGAAGATCATGAAGCGCATCGTTGGCTGCGCTCAGTGGATATTCGCGCGTCTTCAGATCGACCAGACCGCGGTCCGCCAATGCCATGAGTTCGACAAGCTCGGCGTAGGTCCCGACAAGATTGCCGACGATGGTCTTTTCGGACGTGATCATGTCGATGGTCGGAATGTCGATACGTCCGCCGTAACCGACGATGTAATAGAAGCCGGCGTTCCTCGTCATCGCCAGGCCCTTGGCGATTGCATCACCCTCTCCGACAAAGTCGATGACGGCTTCCGCTCCGCGGCCGCCGGTCAATGACAGGACTGCTTCGACCTCGTTGCCGTCCGCGTTCACCACATGATGCGCGCCGCAACCGCGGGCGAGTTCGAGCGCGCCCGGCGCGCGATCAAGCACGATGATCTCGGCCGCACATAAAGCTTTCAACACCTGGATGCCAATATGCCCGAGACCGCCGGCTCCGATAATCACTGCGTACTGGCCGGGCAGGAGATGGCGCGAGGCTTTCTTGGCGGCGCGATAGGCCGTGAGACCGGCGTCGGTGTAGGGGGCGACGTCCTTGGGCGCGAGCGTCTTCGGGAGCTTGATCAGACTGCGCGCGCCAGTCAGAAGAATCTGGGCATAGCCGCCATTGGCATTGATCCCCGGAAAGACGCTCTCTTCGGCGTGCATGTCATCGCCGCGACGACACGCCAGGCAATGGCCGCTGGTGACGAGTGGATGGCAGATCACCGGGTCGCCTTTCTTGAACCCGGTGACGCCCTTGCCGACCTCTTCAACCCAGCCGGCGTTCTCGTGCCCCATGATGTAAGGCAGATTGACGTTGGATTTTTCACGCCAGATGCCTTCGACGATATGGAGATCGGTTCTGCAAACGCCGGCACCGCCGATGCGGACGATCACGTCCGTGGGATTCTCAAGGCGCGGATCGACGACGTCTTCGTAGCTGACGAATTCCTTGGCGCTCAGGGTTTCGTCGTACCGATGCAGGACGGCGGCTTTCATCTCCCGGTTCCTTCTTTTTTCCGCCGCCCCAGCGCGGCTTCGACATTTTCTCCTCCCTGATCAGCAACTGCCGTGCCAGCGCATCAACGCTTTGAAATTCCAGCGCAATGCTTGAAGACGACTGCCGGGACTGTTGCACCGATGAACACCTTTCCGAGCAACGATGTTGAGCCGCGGAACATCATGCGACGCAGCATATTTCGTCCTTTGATATTTCTCGCGCGCGGGTAAGGTGATGATCGCGATGTCCGGCCGAGACCGACAAGACTGGCGCGAGAGCCGACGCGGTCTTCAGAGAAACATCCGCGGAGGAAAAACATGCTGTCCACGGAGGAGCGCGTCGCACTTGCGCGTCGCGAGCTAGAACGGCACGGCACGGTTCCAGCCGAACTGTTGTCGCCGGATATTCTGGAAAGCTGGAAGCGCTGCGCCGACGTCCAATTGGATCCCCGCCGCCCGCCACCGCTTCAGATAGAAGGAGCTGCAGTGCTGCGGGCGGCGCGACAGCGGCATGAACTCGTGTTGCGGCTCGCCATGGCGGAAATGCACAGCCTTCACAGCCAGATCGCCGGAACGAATTTCGTGATCGCCTTCGCATCGCCTGACGGCATGTTGCTGGATATGGTTGCCGACGACAGCTTTCGGACGTCGGTGCATGGCGCTTCGATCAGGCCTGGCGCCGTCTGGTCGGAGGCACGTTGCGGAACCAATGCATTGGGGACCGCTTCCATCGTGCGCCGCCAGGTTCTTGTCCATGGCGCCGAACATTACTTTCCACGTTTCGGCGGCCTCACCTGTGTCGCATCACCGGTCTTTACCCCCAATGGGTCCTTGGCGGGTGTGCTGGATGCGTCGTCGGACTGCCGATCGCGTCAAGAACACACCCAGGCGCTCGTGGCCATGGCCGCGGCGCAGATCGAGAACGGCCTGTTTCGCCGCCAACACGAGAACGACCTGCTGATCGCGTTCCATAGCCGGAGCGAATACGTGCATACGCTCAGCGCCGGATTGCTCGCTGTCGATCGCGAGGGTCGGGTGCTGGCATTGAACGGACGTGCCAAGAACCTGCTGCAGGGTCTAACCACTACCCCCGGACAGCGCTTCGAGGAATTATTCCTGACACCCTTCCAATCCTTCCTCTCGGAAAGCCGCAGGCAGGAGCACCAGCGGTTGGACGACGCGGTAGGGAGCGCGTTTGTCGCGACGATCGAGAACCTCCGTTCGACCGAGATGCCGCGGCGGCCGGCGGTGCCGCCGAGGCCGGCGGTGACCGGCTTCGTCGCCCACGATCCGGCGGTGCAGGCGATCGTGCGTCAGGTCGAAACCGCAGCAGCCCGCAAGATGCCGATCCTGATCCGCGGCGAGACCGGCACCGGCAAGGAACAGCTCGCCCGCCACGCCCACGCCGCCAGCGGACGTACCGGCGCCTTCGTCCCCGTCAACTGCGCCGCGCTTCCGGAGAGCCTCGTCGAGGCGGAACTATTCGGCTATGCCGAGGGCTCCTTTACCGGCGCGCGGCGCGGCGGCGCCGTTGGCCTCGTCAAGGAGGCCGACGGCGGAACCCTGTTCCTCGACGAAATCGGCGACATGCCCGTCACATTGCAAGCGGTGCTGCTCCGCCTGCTCGACGACTGGACCGTGCGTCCGATCGGCGGCGCGCGCGCCAAGGTCGACGTCTTTCTTGTCTCCGCCACCAACGCCACCCTCGACAAGGCCATCCTCGAAGGGCGCTTCCGCTCCGACCTGCTCTACCGCCTCAATACCCTCGAGGTGACGCTGCCGCGGCTGCAGGACCGCACCGACTTCGACGCCATCGTCCACCATTTGCTCGGCGCTATCGATCCGGATTGCGAAATCACCTCGGCCACCATCGCCAACCTCGCCTTGCGGCCCTGGCCCGGCAACATCCGCGAACTGCGCAACATGCTGGCACGCTTCACCCTTTCCGCCACCGACGGCTTCATCGACGAAGCCGCGGTCGGAGCCATGATCGGCCCGCCTCCGCACAAGGCCTCCGGCTCGCTGCAGGACATCCAGCGCGCCCGCGTCCTCGCCGTCCACTCCGAGACCGCCGGCAACATCAGTGAAACCGCACGACGTCTCGGTATCTCAAGAAATACCGTCTATCGGGCGCTCGGCCACAGCCGCCGGGACAGCGGCCCATAGCCATCGCTGCCCTATATGTGACGGCCGCCAGCCTCCGGATTGCAATTTGATTGAAAAACATCGTCCTGGTAGCCCCGGTCTCCTTTTGCAGCACGCAGACAAGGAGTATAGGCTGTGCCGATAGGCGACATGAAAGAAACGCCTGCTAAAGCCGGGAAGTAAACGCGGGATAGGTTGTCTGATCGGATGACGCCGTGTTCATCGTGACGAGAGCGCCGGACAAATGTCCAAAATTCGATCCTGGAATGGGCCTCCAAATGAATGGACGGGGACACCGGTCGATGAGTGCGCTTTTTGCATCATGGAGACGGTTATTTGACAGGCAACCCACATCAAGGTGATCGATAGCAGACCTGTCGAGATGCGGGTCGCCGACGTCGTCACCTCGGAGGAGCCATGATGGACCAACGAGAAGTGCGCGTGGCGTGGGAAAAATTCGTCGAGCGCGGAGCCCTGTCGGCGAATTTGAGATCATCGGTCGCAGCATCGTGGCAGAGATCTAAAAACCATCACGTCACGGTCGATCGCGCCAGAGCGCCGCTGGTACCGGAAGCCGAGTTGTATCGTCACCGTTCCAAGCACGCCTTGCTCCGCAATGCCGCACGCTCCGCGCTCGAGAGCTCCGGAACATTCCTGAGCGATGCGAACTCCATGATGATTTTGACTGATCCCTCCGGATTGATCATCGATACACAGGGAGACGCCAGAGTTATTGATGCCGGTCGCGCGGTTCATCTGGAGCATGGCGGACGATGGAGCGAAGCCGACATCGGCACCAATGCCATCGGCGCCGCGATGGCGGAATCGAAACCCGTCCAGATTCGCGGTACGGAGCATTTCTGCTCGGAAATTCAGCGATGGACCTGCGCTGCCGTTCCGATTCATGACCCCGCCGACGGCGAACTTCTGGGAGTCGTTGATATTTCGGGTCCGGCAGACACTTTCAACCCGCAGAGTCTCGCGCTGGCCGTTTCCGTGGGCCATCATGTGGAAAGCGTATTGGCGCAATCGATCAGGCAGGATCACGAAAATCTGCTGCGTTACTTTCTCTCCAAGAGGTCGTTGTGGGCAAGCGACGATTGCGTCGTGCTCGATCGACGGGGCATGATCGTCCATGCGACCGAGCACGCACTGAGCGTCGTCAGGGGTCACCGCAAATTTGTTGCCGATGGTGCGCCCACACAATTTCTGAAAGCGATCCCCTTTGACGAGTGGCCGCTCAAATTGAAGGAGATCCTTCCGAACGCGAGCTTCGATCTCGTGAGGAACGAAAGCTCCAACATTGGTGCCATCATATTGCTGCACACGCGCCGGCGTGTGGCAGTCGTAGATCGAAGCAGCCAAACCGAGAACCTCCGTTCGACCGAGATGCCGCGGCGGCCGGCGGTGCCGCCCAAACCGGCGGTGACCGGCTTCGTCGCCCACGATCCGGCGGTGCAGGCGATCGTGCGTCAGGTCGAAACCGCAGCAGCCCGCAAGATGCCGATCCTGATCCGCGGCGAGACCGGCACCGGCAAGGAACAGCTCGCCCGCCACGCCCACGCCGCCAGCGGACGTACCGGCGCCTTCGTCCCCGTCAACTGCGCCGCGCTTCCGGAGAGCCTCGTCGAGGCGGAACTATTCGGCTATGCCGAGGGCTCCTTTACCGGCGCGCGGCGCGGCGGCGCCGTTGGCCTCGTCAAGGAGGCCGACGGCGGAACCCTGTTCCTCGACGAAATCGGCGACATGCCCGTCACATTGCAAGCGGTGCTGCTCCGCCTGCTCGACGACTGGACCGTGCGTCCGATCGGCGGCGCGCGCGCCAAGGTCGACGTCTTTCTTGTCTCCGCCACCAACGCCACCCTCGACAAGGCCATCCTCGAAGGGCGCTTCCGCTCCGACCTGCTCTACCGCCTCAATACCCTCGAGGTGACGCTGCCGCGGCTGCAGGACCGCACCGACTTCGACGCCATCGTCCACCATTTGCTCGGCGCTATCGATCCGGATTGCGAAATCACCTCGGCCACCATCGCCAACCTCGCCATGCGGCCCTGGCCCGGCAACATCCGCGAACTGCGCAACATGCTGGCGCGCTTCACCCTTGCCGCCACCGACGGCTTCATCGACGAGGCCGCGGTCGGGGCCATGATCGGCCCGCCTCCGCACAAGACCTCCGGCTCGTTGCAGGACATCCAGCGCGCCCGCGTCCTCGCCGTCCACTCCGAAACCGCCGGCAACATCAGCGAAACCGCACGACGTCTCGGTATCTCAAGAAATACCGTCTATCGGGTTCTGGAGCAGTGTCCGGCGCGGTCAGGATAACGTCGTCTTCGCTGCAGATCGACGCAATGTCGCAGCGACGTCGGGTGGTAGGTTCAAATCATGGAGACACAACACCCGATTCTTGCGATTGGTCGCACAGGCGATTCCCCAGTTCGCCGGACAGCAATGTTTACGATGGTTCGAATCCCTCCACGTCCTACATCCCGCCGAATCTGCGATATAGCCCGATATTCCGCGACGCAGCCGCCGACGGATTCGGAATGACGTCACATTGGTCACTGACGCTACGGCGGCGTTCGGCTCGGACGGGATGAGAGCGGATGCGACGAACGCCCCGAAGTTCGCACACGCCACTGAACCATTGATGTCGCGGCTTCCCACTGTGAACGGCTACGCGCGCCCTACCCGAGCCTGATGCCAAACTGATGGACTCTCTACTCAGTCCTTATCAGTCACGGGATGTTGTCTGCGTACGAACGGCCGCTTTGCGCCAGGAGCAGCCCTTCAACCGCCTAAGTGCGACGCGCTTCTTCAATCAGCCAATCCCGGAAGGCCACCAATGATGGAAGTGTCGAGCCGGCAGAAGCACATTCAATATTCAAGCCGTACGCGCGCCATGACGGACCATGCGATGCGAATGCAGAAGATGCGTCAGGCGTTGCAGCGGACGATTGAAAAGCTGCCGAAAAGCGCAAAGGAGGATCCGGAATTCCGCGCCATCGCGGACATGGCGCGCCATTGCTCCTGCAACATCATTCACCTGATCTACCAATCCAAGATCTACGAGGGCCAGTCAAAGGACTACGAATTCGGCCTGAGCGCGATGCGCGCCCATTGGCAGAGCGGGCTGGACGACATCCGACGCACGCTGGCCGACCCGCGGCGCCTGGAACCGCCGGCTCCCGAGCTCGGCATCGTCACCCATGACGTCCATCGCCGAGATTGAGCTTTAGCCCCCTACAGAT
This sequence comes from Bradyrhizobium sp. Ash2021, assembly GCF_031202265.1. NCBI lineage: Bacteria > Pseudomonadati > Pseudomonadota > Alphaproteobacteria > Hyphomicrobiales > Nitrobacteraceae > Bradyrhizobium > Bradyrhizobium sp. Ash2021. Next base: position 6,789,483 of record NZ_CP100604.1, read on the forward strand.
TTTGGAGAATGCCATGTCGACCCTTTCCTATGCCTCTGAGCAAAAAGCCAAAACCAGCGTTCGCCCGTCCCGGCAGACGATCCGGCGGGCGGCGCTCGCGCTTGCCGTAGCGCTCGGTGTCGCTGGCGTCGCCGATTTCGGCCACTACTACCTCACCATCGGCCGCTACCTGGAAACGACCGACGATGCCTATGTCAAAGCCGACTCGACGATCATCGCACCGAAGGTCTCGGGCTACATTTCCGAGGTGCTGGTTGCCGACAACGAGCCGGTGAAGGCCGGGCAGCTTCTGGCGCGGATCGACGACCGTGATTTCAAAACCGCATTGAACCAGTGTCACCGGTACGCAACCTTAACGCCCAGATCGAGCTGCAGGAGCCGCTGATTCAGCAGCAGGCGGCCGAGGTTGATGCGTCCGAGGCCAATTTGAAGTTCGCACAGGAAGAGCGCACCCGTTACGATGGGTTGATGAAGTCGGGCTCTGGCACGGTGCAGCGCGCCCAGCAGACCGACGCAGCGTTGCGCTCGCAGACTGCACAGTTGCAGCAGGGCAAGGCAGGCCTGATCGCGGCCAACAAGAAGATCGATGTCCTCTCGACCCAGCGCGCCCAGGCGGTTGCTCAACTCGATCACGCGCGCGCGGTCGAGCAACAGGCGGCGCTCAACCTGTCCTATACGCTGATTACCGCACCGGTCGACGGCACAGTCGGTGCGCGCTCGTTGCGGGTCGGCCAATATGTGCAGGCCGGCACGCAACTCATGGCGGTGGTGCCGCTGGATGCGGTCTATGTAGTCGCCAATTTCAAGGAGACCCAGCTTACCCATGTGCACAGCGGGCAGCCGGTAGAGCTTTACGTCGATAGCTTCCAATCGACTAGATTGAAGGGCCATGTCGACAGCCTGTCGCCGGCAAGCGGCCTGGAATTCGCCCTGCTGCCGCCCGACAACGCCACCGGCAACTTCACCAAGATCGTGCAGCGCGTGCCGGTGAGGATCGTGCTCGACGGCCAGAGCCTGAACGGCCTGTTGCGGCCGGGCATGTCGGCCGTGCCGACCGTCAACACCAAGTCGGCCGTTGTTGCCGAGCGCGAAGTCGAGAAGCGGCTCGCGTCGCGCGGCCCTGAGCCTCGCAGCTGAGCGAATGCGCGTCCTAACGGGCCCCAATGCATTTTGCCTCGCACGAGAGGAGACAGCCATGACCACGCTTCAAACCACCATCGACGCCCTTCCCGCCAGCGATCGCGGGCCATCTGCCGCAGCTCCAACGACTCCTGCCGTCTCCGCAAAAACCTGGTTCGCGGTGATCGGCGCCGCTCGGCGCCTTCATGGCGGTGCTCAACATCCAGATCGTCAATGCCTCGCTTGCCGACATTCAGGGCGGGATCGGCGCAGGCATCGATGACGGCGGCTGGATCTCGACCTCCTATTTGATCGCCGAGATCGTGGTGATCCGCCTGAGTGGCTGGCTTGCCTAGGTGTTCTCTGTCCGCATCTACCTCCTGACCAACGCCGCCCTGTTTCTGGCTTTCTCGGCGGCCTGCGCGCTGGCGCAAGACCTGCCGCAGATGGTCGTGCTCCGCGCGGTTCAGGGTTTTACAGGGGGCGTGCTGATCCCGATGGCGTTCACGCTGATCATCACGTTGTTGCCGAAGGCGAAGCAGCCCATCGGCATGGCGCTGTTTGCGATCTCCGCGACGTTTGCGCCCGCGATCGGCCCGACCATCGGCGGCTATCTGACCGAGAATTTTGGCTGGCAATACATCTTCTACGCCCGGCGCGATCATGATCGCCATGCTGTTCTTCTCGCTGGAAGCCAAGCCCATGAAGCTGTCGCTGCTGCGTGACGGCGACTGGCTTGGCATCGTCACCATGGCGATCGGGCTCGCCGCGCTGCAGACCGTGCTGGAAGAAGGCAACAAGGACGACTGGTTCGGCTCGCCCTTCATCCTCCGCTTCGCCGTCATCGCCGCGGTCGCGCTGACGCTGTTCGTGGCGATCGAGCCGACCGCAAAGAAGCCGCTGTTGAACCTGCGCCTGCTGTTCAGTCGCAATTTCGGCTTCGGCGTTCTCGCCAACTTCCTGCTTGGCGTCGCCCTGTACGGCTCGGTCTACATCCTGCCGGTCTATCTCGCCCGCATCCAGGGCTACAATTCCGAACAGATCGGCATGGTGCTCGCGTGGACCGGGCTGCCGCAACTTGTGCTGATCCCGCTGGTGCCGCGGCTGATGAAGCGCGTCGATCCGCGCATCATGATCGGCATTGGCTTTGCGCTGTTCGCTGCTTCCAGCTTCATGAACATCACCATGACCAACGACTATGCGGCTGATCAACTGTTCTGGCCGAACATCGTCCGTGCCATTGGTCAGGCCATTATGTTCACTCCGCTCTCGGCGGTCGCGACTGCCGGAATCGAGGCGGAGAATGCCGGGTCCGCGTCCGCGCTGTTCAACATGATGCGCAACCTCGGCGGCGCCATCGGCATTGCCGCGCTGCAGACGCGGCTGACCAAGCGCGAGCGGTATCACTCCAACGTGCTGATGCAGTCGGTGTCGATGTTCGAACAGGCGACCCGCACCCGGATCGAGCAGCTCACGCAATATTTTGTGAATCACGGCGTCATCGATCGCGTTGACGCAGCGCACCGCGCCTATGTCGCGATCGGCCATATCGTGCAGAAGCAGGCCTACATCCTTGCCTTCAGCGACACCTTCTACACGCTGGGCGCGGCGCTGATCGTCGCGCTGCTGGCGGGCCTCCTGCTCAAGAAGCCCGATCGCCTCGACGGCGTCGGCGCACACTAATCATCCATCTCTCAACCCCATCAAACATTGAAAGGAATTCCCATGTTGAAGGGCAAGGTAGCGATCGTAACCGGATCGACCAGCGGCATTGGGCTGGGCATCGCGAAGGAACTGGCCACGCTCGGTGCCGACTTGGTGCTGAACGGCCTCGGCAATGCCGGCGAGATCGAGGCGGTCCGCAGCGGCATCGAACGCGACCACGGCGTGCGCGTCGTCTACGACGGCGCCGATATGTCAAAGGGAGAAGCCGTGCGCGGATTGATTGCCGCGACGGTGGAGAAATTCGGGCGCCTCGACATCCTGGTGAACAATGCCGGCATCCAGTTCACCGCGCCGGTGGATGAATTCCCTCCCGCCAAGTGGAACGCGATCCTGGAAATCAATCTGTCGGCGGCGTTCCACGGCATCGCAATAGCGGTGCCTCAGATGAAAAAGCAGCGCTGGGGGCGGATCGTCAACATCGCCTCCACACACGGTCTCGTCGCTTCAACAGACAAGGCCGCCTACGTCGCGGCCAAGCACGGGCTGGTCGGCCTGACCAAGGTGGTCGGCCTGGAGACCGCCGGCAGCGGCGTTACCTGCAATGCGGTCTGTCCCGGCTGGGTGCGAGCACCTTTGGTCGAAAAGCAGATCAGCGACATCGCTGCGCAAAGAAGCATCAGCCAGAAGGAAGCAGTCAAGGTCCTCCTCGCTGAGAAGCAGCCGTCTTCGGATTTCGCCTCTCCTTCGCAGCTTGGCGGCACCGTTGCCTTCCTGTGTTCAGCGGCAGCAGACCAGATCACGGGCACGGCGATCTCCGTCGATGGCGGCTGGACGACACAGTAGCCGGGAGCGGTTGAGGGCGAGTGCCGAACGATCTCACGCAGACGGAATCCTCGCGATCGCCAGCTGACTCGAGGCAATGCGACCCGGCAGTTCCCCCGCTGCGCCTGGGTACGCAACGACGGCCGGCCATCCCCCTTGGCCGGCCGTCTCCCTCTTAGCGACGCGCACCGACCTGCGGTTTAGGAAACCTTTTTCGGCTCAACAATGTCAATGGCTTAGGTTCGTCGTGTTGCAAATGTGTTGCATCGACCGGCCCACGGCAGACTTTCGGTCGCCAATTCGTCCGGAACCGCGAATGACCGCTTCGCGCCATTAGCGGATGTTCCGCGCCACTTAGTGCATACAGTTGGCGTCACCCCTGAGCTGCTCCAATAGCGCCTTGACCTCCTTCAGAACCGGCGGGTTACGTGATGGTTCGTTGGGACAAAAATCCACTTTACGTGAATGCCCGACCGTGGGCGGGGAGTCGGCGATCGGAGGCTCTCGATTTTCGCCCTTGATCGCTAGAATGGCCTATCAGTTCAAGGTGATCAGCGCGCCTTCGACGCCACCACGGCGAAGATCTCCTCAAGAAGAGCCGCGTGCTGCTCCCAGGGTATGCTGTCGACACTCATCTGCGGTCGCCCGGGATTATCGATCCGGCTGTCATCGACCGCCTGCCCGGTTTCTACTGCCGCCGAAAGGAACCGGTGATCCATATCGCGATTGAAATAACGCAGGAGAACTTCCCGCAACGCTGGCTTTGTGCAGGCCATTGCAGCAAGGAGCCCATACCCTCCCCAGTTCGACACGCCGGCGACGATGAGCGAATCGACCGGGGTCGTCCCTGCGATCACCTCGCCATTGGGAATTCCGCTTTCGATGATTTCTTTGGGCAAGGATCCCATCCCAATCTCATTGCCCCCGTCCCCGATGCCGATCGTGTACCAGCGATGCTTCGCGGCGGGGTCGCTAAAGAGAAGATGGAGCGGCGCTGTTTCGCGCGACATGTCCCATCCGTGCTCCCGGCGGGGCTTTCCATCCGAAGCCGGAGAAACCCGCTCTATTGCGATCAAGTGAGTGATCGGCCGATCGCCTGTCTCCAGGTACTGCCGCAGGCGGAGAACCGAACTCTCCGTCGTCGACACGACCTCAAGATTGACGGGCATCGGCAGTGCATCGACCACGGCCCATACCGCCTTTGCACACGGTGTGTCGGTAATGACCGTGACCAGGATGCCCGCATTTGCGAGGCCCGCGGCCAGATGGGCCATCCCGCCGAGCCCGTCCGTTTCTGGAGAAGGCGGCTCCGCGTGCTGTATATAGAAGCCGGTAACGATGCCGACATGCGCGTTGGGCGTGTTGATGACGGCCTCTGCGGCGCGGGCAAGATTGCCTTTTGCCCACTCGGTCATCTGGTCGATATCGCGTTTGACTTTGCGCCCGATGATCGCCTCGATCCGGGCTACCGACTCGTTCACTGTATCCACTCGACTTGGCTTCTCAAAGGTGCCGGTTGGTTCTGGCGGGTTTTTCCGGTCTCCCTGCAATGGCATCGGTCCTTCAGCTCCGTTCGCGTACCGAGCACAAGGACCCGAATTTCCGAATGTGCCTACCCGGAGATCATCCAAGGATCGTTCGTCAGGTTCGTGTTGGCTTCCGGGGATGGAACAGCTCTTCGACGGACTGTTTCGGGTCCCTGATCCGAGAGCGGTCCTTGCGATCGTTCTTCTGTGCTTCGAGGTTCTGCAGGAACCGGAAGCGCGGCGATCGAGTCGCGTGCCCCGATCGGCCGTGCTTGGTCATGCCGAAGCCCTTTTGGCCGCCATGCATCAATTGATCTCCAACGAAAGCTGTGCGGCTCATTTCTTGCCCCCGGGAGCCACCACCGGGGCCGAGCTTCATGCAGTTCGCCGAAAGCACAATCAGAGGGAAAGATAGCCCTGATCGTCAAAAGGCGCGAGGCTGGGACGGTCGGTTTGGGAGAACAGAATGCTGCAGTGCGGAGCGCTGGGATGCGCAAATCATCACCGAGCTTGATCAGGTCAGAACCGTCATCCGGCCTTGCTCGTCAATCTGATGCCCGTGGATCATCGGCGGGACCTGCTTGCTGTTCGACCCCTTTTCAGACATCGGTCCGCCCCGGAAGAGCTCGTCAAGCAAATGGCCGATGTCCGTGAACTCGGTTACGATGCCGTCCACGAAGGTGAAGCTCGTGAATGATCCGCCAGCGCGCGCGGAATGGCCATTGAAGGTGTAATGGACACGCAGTTTCACCGGGCCGAAGAGCGGATGCAGGCTAAAATCGACGCGTATCTGCCCCAGCGCCGCCGGATGGCGTAGAGGCCGTTTAGCCAAGTAACCAGCGCGAGCGTGCCTTCACGGGAGTCGCGCGAAGTGCTACACTATTTTCAATATCAACACCGGTGCCGCGAGCTCGCCGTTGCGAGGGGATAGACTAAGATATCCCAACGCGGCAATGCGTTTTGCGCGTGAGCGAGGGGGCGGCAAACTCTGAAAGGAGACCCTCCATGGCTCTTTATGCCTTGCAGACGGCTTACGCCCCTGTCGGGTGGGCAGCCCTGCTCAAAGATCCTCAGAACCGCATGGAGGCCGTCAAACCCGTTGTTCAACGGCTCGGCGGCAGTGTCGTCGACGGCTGGCTGACGTTCGGCGATTACGACGTGCTGGTGATCTGTCAGCTGCCGGACAATGTGAGCGCCACGGCGCTGTCCATGGCGATCTCAGCTGGTGGGGCGGTTAAGAGCGTCAAGACCACGCCGCTCGTGACCTTCGACGAAGGGCTTGAGGCTCTCAAGAAGGCCAAGGACGCAGGATACACGCCGCCGCCTAGCGAAGTCCCGTACTTTGGCGTGTATCGCGGCGCGTGACGCCTCGACGAGTAGTGAGCTGCAACTTAAATAAAGGGATAGCTTTAAGAGCGAGGAGGCATCTTATGGTGACGCCGCTCGATGATTCCGCGCTTGATACGATCTTTCGTAAGGCGCGTACCCAAAACAAGTGGTTCGATAAGCCGGTTTCGCGTGAGCAACTCGCTGCCGTGTACGATTTGATGCGCTGGGGTCCGACCAGCGCGAACTGCTTCCCCGTGCGCATCGTGTTCGTGATGACCTTGGCGGCGAAGGAGCGACTAAAGCCCCTCGTCCTCGAGGGTAACCGGGCAAAAGGTGACAGACGCGCCGGTGACGGCGATCCTCGGTTACGACACCAGGTTCTACGACTGGCTGCCGCGCCTGTTTCCACACGCTGATGCCAGATCCTGGTTTATCGACAAGCCCGGTTTTGCCGAAACAACAGCCTTCCGCAACAGCAGCCTGCAGGGCGCTTACTTTATCATGGCGGCGCGGGCCATCGGGCTCGACTGCGGACCGATGTCTGGGTTCGACAATGAGGCTGTCGATCGGGAATTCTTCCCCGGTGGCCAGATCAAATCAAACTTTATCTGTGCCATCGGCTATGGCGATCCGGCGGGCTCGTTTGAGCGTCTGCCGCGTCCAGATATCAACGAGGTGTGCTTGTTCGTGTAACTGATGTGTGCAGCGTGCGCGGTCGCCATGCTGGCTCGTTCGAGTGTCAATCGGCGTTGGATTGGGACCTGTGTCGGCGCCCAAAAGGGCCCCCTTTGAGCGGGGAGTTTTGGCGCTGGACTTAGAGAGCGATCTATCGAACTTGCTTGATGAAGCACCATGGCCCGCACATACTAAGTCGGCGGGAAACGTGGTCTCGACCGGGCGAACCAGGGAGCAGGCTGAGAGCGGCGACGGAGTAGGTGCATGTGACCGCTCTTGACCCCACGCGGACTTGGCACTCCTGCGCAACGTCAAGCCGCTCTTAACAACTCGTTCCACCCTTTGGTCCCCAGCAAAATGCCGTGATTCCGTCCCACAACATTAAGGTCGTAGATCTTCAACATCCACCAGTCGAGCTTGGCGTGCAGTTCGGTCAGCGAATCCGCGTTCAGCTTCTCGTAGACCTGAATTGCAAATAGCACCCGATGTTCAGGATACGTTTGTCCGATTCGCGCGATGATCTCAGTGATCGGCGGCTCGGTGCGGCGCAGATCAAGTCCCGCGACCTCATCGAGTGCGGTGCCCCAAGGCGGCGCTACAAAGATGATGATCGCGTCATCGCGCGGCAGATCATCCTTGTCCGACATGGATTCGTAGTCGCCGTGTATCAGGTCGATCGTCCGGTCCAGCGCCCCAACGTTTCGTCTGGTGAGTTCATAGACTTTGGGATCGATCTCGAATGCGATCCCGCGCGACAGTGGGACGTGTCGCAAGATCCAATAGAGCGTATTGCAGGAACCGGCGAATGGATCGACCACCAGGCACCGGGTTTCGGGCGGTAGCGAGGCCGCCACGGCGGCGACGTCACGACCGATGCGATCGGCAAGCGGATCACGCGTGCATTCGACTGCGGTTCGGCCAAGTAGTCGGATGCCGCGGGCGTACCATTGCTGCGGTGTCATTCCGTAGAGCCGGACGTAATCGGGATCGGAAAAGCTGTCGCTCCCGTACCGCTGGGCCTCTTCCAAGGTCAGCACCTTGTTGCGCTTTTGTCCGTGCAACAGCAATGCACGATCATGCAACGGCTGATGAGGATCTTGCCGAGGCTCTTTCATGTCGCGACCGCTCCTACATGCGGCGCCCTTCTTGCGCGCGTCGCAAATGCCGCCGCATGAACGCGATGGGGACCGCAGCCAGCGTAGCGAATAAAGACCAACGTGACACTGGTTAGGTCGGCTATTGGCCCTTTGCCGACATCGATGGTTTGGCAAACGCCCGCTTCGCGCCAAAAACGGCCGTTCCCTCAAAAGTCGCCCTTTGACAGTCAAAATCAGAAAATCGCCGGGCGGCCCAGCATGGGTGCAAAACCCGCGACCGGGGGATCGTTCCTAGTCGGGACCAAGCATAATCTGACCGACTGTCGCGGATTGCCGATCGTGCCTGGGCTTATAGTTTTAGATCGCCTTCGGGCTGACTCGCGAAGCGTTCGACCAGAAAATCGATGAACGGCCGCACCTGACCGCAAGGTGCCGCGTCGACAGGTATCACCATCTGCTGCGCGTCCATTCCGTGCGTGGCCTATGATGGTCAGATCCGTGCGCAGGAGCGAGAGATCGGGATCCCGCCGCAGCCGCCGACATCGCAGCGTCGGCCGTGATTGCGATCCCGATGGTCCACACTCGAGAATCGAAAGCCCCGGCGTTAACGCGGGGGTTTTCGATTCTCGACGTCTCCTCCGAAGAACTCCGAACGGTTTTATGACCCCGATGCACTCTCGATCAGCAACAGGAATGGTGCAATTCCCGAACTGTCAAAACTGCCCCGATCTCTCTCCAGCTAAAGGCAGGAAAGCCTCCCCTACTCTGGATCACTGTACTTATACGGCTGGACACCGAGCCCGGTCCGAAGGCGGACAGATGAATCGGCAAAATCATCGGTGAACGCACCAGGGCTCGAACCTGGGACCCGCTGATTTAGAAGCGCGTGTCAGCGATTCATCAGATCTCGAGCATTGCCGATATGCCGAAAGCATTGCGACGCTCGAATGTGGCGGTCTCGAATTTGAGGCCTAATTCGCGAGCGCGGCGCCAGGAATCCTCAAGCTCTGCGTGCGTCGGTCGGCGAGCGATCTCCGCATATTTGTCCCGGTACTTGGCGCTCGCCGGATCGCAGAAATTGTCGGGATGGAACTGCGCCATCACGTTCACCGGCGCGGCCGGCACGCGTTCGGCAATCCATTCCAGCACCGGATACGTGCAGCACTCGATGTGATTGGGCATCACCAGGTGGCGGATCGAGAAATCCTCCCCCCACTCGTCGAGCAGCTCAATGTTGCGCGTCACCGTCTCCCAGTACCATGGCGTTTTCGCCAGCGTCGTCGCGCAGCGGCCAGGACCGAATTTGAAATCGGGGAGCCACACATCGGTCAGGACGCGCAGGATCTTCATGCTTTCGAGAGTCATGAAGAAGTTGCTGTTCCAGAGCATCGGTGCATTGAACGCCCCCTCATAGAGAGCGGCGTCGGGCACCTCGTCGAACCAGAAAAAACGATCAGCCTTCGTTTTGCGGACTCGCGCCAGCTCCGCCTGCGTGGGTGTGTAGTCGCGGCCCAACAACGCGATGGCATCGACGATGGAATGCAGGTGAATGACGACCTCGCCGCCGACCCAATTGATGTTGTGGCAACCCTCGCGGCGCAGCGTCCAGGCCATCGCCGCGAGCGTGCGCGGGTCCGTCTCTTCGCCATTGTCTTTGTCGGTGCTGATGTCGCCGTTCTGGCAGAAGGCGCACCGCATGTTGCATGAGGTGAAGAAGATCGTGCCCGAGCCTTCGCTGCCGCGATAGAACAGTTCCTCGCCGGTGTGATGGAAATACGAGCTGACACGTGAGCCAGCGGCGAGCATGCAGGCGCCGAACCTGGTCCCCGCCACGCGGTCGACGCGGCAATCCCATGGACAGAAATTGCAGTGGCCGAGCATGCGGTAGGCAAGCTCGCGGCACAGCTCCAGGAGGCTCGGTCCTTCCGCCGCCGGCGGCAACCGTTGACCCGCCCGGATCGCCTCCCAGCGCGCGAGAAATATCGGCGTGAGGCGGTCGAGTTCGGCCCAGAGCGCATCCTCGCCGCTGGCCGCCGGATCGAGTTTCGTGGCGACCGTCGCGGCAATGCGAAACTTGGCCGGTCGCCGGTTCTCCGCAACGGCCAGGTACCATGACAAGGCGCCGCAGATGGCTGGGTCGTCCCAAACTGTCAGTCTGGTCAAATCGCTCATGGGACCTGCTCCCGCGCGCTGGCGGTGGCCGGTGAAGCGCGATCGCGCTCCGGCGACCGTCGGAGGCTTGCTTCAAAGTTCAGTCTTCGCGATTTCACTGCACCCGGTATTTGCTCATGTAGTGTTTGCGCAGGATCTTGCGGGTCTGCTCCGCAAGGCGCCTGTTAGCGCTCGCCTGCGGCTCGTCGCCGCGCTCCGGCGGCTTCGGCCGATGCGGATGAGGGCGTTGTTTGGTCGGTTGTTGCCTTTGGGTCAAAGCGGCAGGCCTTCGTTCATGCGACGATCTCGACCGGACTGCCGATGGCAAGACCGAGATCGCGGTCCGCCCGCCCCTGATTGACGGCAAGTTCGGCAAGCCCGTTGGAGTTCTCATACCAGAAAGCCGCGCCTGGCGGCAGATCACTGAAGGTCCTCGCGCGGTCCAGAACCCGACCTGCCGCAGTCAGCCTTGCGCCGGGCGGCAGCATAGCCGCCCTCAGCCCGGTCATGGCATTGCCGTAGTGATCGACGTAAACGATTTCGCAGAGGTCATCCGGCCAGTTTGCCCGACGATCTGCGCCATCGTATCGTGGCTGGCCGGGGGCGGATCACCGCACGTCAGCATGGCTGCCACCGGGGCGAAGAGGTCGCGCCCGTGAAAGCTGGCCGAGAGATGCTTCGGCTTCCAGTCGATGTCCCAGCTGCGCGTCTCTCGGGCTCTGCGCTGGATCAGCTCAAACAAGCCGTTGCCGGGGCCGATATACCAGCGGCTGTCGGACTCGATAAAAATGGATGGCCGCGTCCCGCCGACGCCGGGATCGACGACGCAGAGAAAAACGGTTCGCACCGAAAACCATGCCGCATAGGCCGCCAACAGATACGCCGATGCCTTAGGATTGCCAACTGGCGCATCGGCGAAGAGGTCGATAATGGGTATGCCCGGCGCCATCTGGTGCAGCACCGCCTTCATCTGACCCGTATACGGGCCGTGCAACCCAAAATCCGTGAACAGCGCAATCATGGTGTCAGCTTGCCCAAGTGCGTGTGTCCACTTCGCTCGAAAACGCTATACTGACCCATCCGAGCCGTGCGACGGACGCGGTCATAGCAGCACGCCAAATCCCGCTTGCTCTCCCTAAATCGGCTCGCCCACTGTGATCGTAGGCTCGGCGCAATGTCGATCTCGCGTCTGCTCATCATCTTCGGCTTGTCGCTCGTTGCGCTTGGGCTGCTATGGCCAGTGATCAACAAGATCGGCTTGGGCCGGTTGCCCGGCGACATTGTCATCGAGCGCGACAACTTCCGCGTTTATATCCCGCTCGCAACATCGCTGCTGGTCAGCGTGATCCTTTCCCTGATCCTTTGGCTCGCTAACCGTTAGCCGTCGGTGCCTCTCGCTCTGGGTGGACGGCGCTCGGGAGTGTTCGCGGCTGGCCTGCCGGCAGCATCATCGTCCGCGCCGTGAGCAGCCACGGCATCCACATGAATCGCGTGGCATGCACCCAAAACGTGAAAGGGTTAGCTGCCTCGAACAAGGACCCGAGAGCGTCGAAGGACGGTGTTGCCCGCAGGTTAATTGACATCTGCTCCCAATCACCATTCGGCGATTGCCGGTGAATGATGTCGATGTCGAGGCCGGGCAAACGAGCGCTTGCTCTTGTGGCATCGATCTCGCTCTCTCGACTGTATGTCCGCTCAGGCATCGGCCCTCACCATCTCCGTGCACCGCTTCCATCCCGCTGGTGATTATCGCTCATCATTCCCGGTAATGAAAGCTCGCAGACTTGCTGCCGTGACCATGGCCGCTCCCCGCCGGCCGCCGTGATGTTCCGCGCCATCAACGCGGCCGGCGAAGTGGTCCAGGTGTTCGAGACCCGCGAGGAAGCCGAAGCGTGGGTGGCAGCGAAATCGGCCGCCTGTAGCGGCTTGCAATCACCTTCCGGCGGCCTACCATGGAATGCGTAGCTCACCCTGCAGGAGCGCAGCCATGGAACTCACCGTGGTGCCCATCGTCAAGCCGGACGACGCCAACTTCATCTTCGGCCAGTCGCATTTCATCAAGACCGTGGAAGACCTCCACGAGGCGCTTGTGGGCACGGTTCCGGGCATCCGCTTCGGGCTGGCCTTCTGCGAGGCCTCTGGTAAGCGGCTGGTGCGCTGGTCGGGTAATGACGAACCCGCCCTCGCCCTCGCACGCGACAACGCATTGGCCATCGGCGCCGGCCACACTTTCCTGATCTTTCTGGGCGACGGGTTCTTTCCCGTCAACGTGCTGGCTGCGGTGCGCGCGGTGCCGGAGGTCTGCCGCATCTATTGCGCGACGGCCAATCCGACACAGGTAATCGTCGCACAAACGGAGCTGGGCCGCGGCGTGCTCGGCGTGGTGGATGGCGCCTCGCCGCTGGGTGTCGAAACCGACACCGACATTGCGTGGCGGAAAGACCTACTGCGCCAGATCGGCTACAAGCTATAGTGGCTGGATGAAGCCCAAGCCGACAGGATGCACCACCACCTGCAGCTGACGCTGCCACGGATCGAACGCGACGAAGCGCGCGCCAGGATCGGGCAAGATCGCAGCGCGTCAGGTCTGCTTTCAGATCGCCCTTAGTGCGCCCTCAGCGCGTGACGTCAGGACGATCCAGCTCTTGATGTAGCTCGCCACCCCGCATCAAGCGGCGGGCGATGTTGGCTGTCTGCAGTGACGCGCGTTCGGTCGGTGAATGGGCCGCCAGATAGCGGGCAACCGCGATGAGGATGTGCCGGCCCTCGTCCGTGTCGCCCCACGCGCCGAATTGCCGGACTCCCGCCTCCAGCATCTGATACGCATGGAAGCCTGCATCTTCGCGCAGCACCGCATGCGCGAGCGTGGCGATCAGCGCCTGCGGCGAATGACCGAGCGTGAGATGCCTTGCCACCAGGCGTGCGGCGAGATCGACCTGTCTCTGCCGGTCGAAGGCGTCGAGCAAGGCGGCGCCGATTGTCTCTGGATCCGCGGGCAGATCATCGAGCTGCTCGCCGCCGTCGCCCGGGATGCGCGCTGGCGGCACATTGAGATAGCGAGCAAGGTAGAGCGCCATCGCTCCGTGCAATACGCCGCGGACGGCCGTGCCGTGAGTGTCGATGTTGGCAGTCCCGATGCGCGTCAGCATCTGGTGGACTGCGTTGGCGTAGGTGAAGACGTGATGCGCCGTCTCCCAGTCGGCGTGCTCGTTGGCATTGCCGAAGCGCGCCACCCTGAGCGCTGCCGCGTACGCGAGGGATTGGCCAAGGTCAGCAGGAGCCGCGCCGGCGCGGATCGTCTCCTTGAGCGCGTCGGCGATCCTGGCCGGATCGTCACCGAGCAGCTCTTGAGCAAGTGCGGCGTGGCCCGACCAGTCACGCGAGCCGCGTCCGGCAGCGAACAGGTCCGCGAGTTCGCTGGCTGATTCCTCACACAACGCAACAAGGTCAACGGGCTGGCGCCAGGCAGTCGATTCCTCGGCGCCACGGGCCGCTACCATCTGACCGACGACAGTCGGCAGCAGAGCCGCCGCGTGTTGCCAGCCGACCAGGTCGAGGCACTCGAACACCTTGTTGATGAAGTCGAGCGAGTGCCCGGTGTCGGCGAAAGCCCGCTCGGTCTCGGCGGCGAACAGGGCATCAGCGAGTTCAGCCGGGGAGAAGCCGGCCGCAATCGCCGTGAGCAGGGTGCGCTCGGCCGCCTCGCGATGGCGCACGTTTGTCCAACGCCGCAGCCAGCGTTTGAGCGCGGCCGGATCCGGTCGGCTTCCAAGCGGCGCGCGTTCCCGCCGCGGCGCCTCGCCGTCGCAGTCCGCCGCCACGCGGCGTGCGCCTTGGAACAGAGCGAGATAGGCTTCCTCCTCCGGCAGCACAGGCAGGATATTGGCGAGTGCCGTAAGGATCGTAAGACCCACGCCCCAGCGGTCGCGATTTTGCGCCCCGAACAGAGCTACCTCCCGTACGATTTCGGCCTGCGGTACGCCGGCCGCGAGCTGACCATGCATGGCCTTGGCAATGACGAGGCCGAGGTTGTGGGCGAGGCCGTTCGCAAGCCGCTGACGCCAGTGCGCGGCGAGATCGGCATGGGTGAAGTTGGTCTTCACCCAGACGTCACCATTGCGCACCTCGACCGGGCAGATCGGCACGTCGTCCGCCCATAGGTCGAAGGTGCAGCCGCTTTCGAGATCGAAGCGAGCGTGGTGCCAGTGACAGGTCAAGATGCCGTCCTCGACGCTGCCGCGCTCGAGCGGGAAGCCCATGTGCGGGCACCGATTGTCGAGGGCGAAGACGCGCCCGCGGTCGTAGATGACGAGGATCGGACGATGGCCACCGTGCACAACGAGCCGCCCCTTGATCGTCAGCTCCTCAAGGCTTCCCGCCAGCGCAAATTCCTTGCTAGGCGCGTCCATGAGCGTACCTTCCATTGTCGCTTTGGGGCCGCTGCAGGTACTCCGCAACATAGGCATCCTCTCGCGCAAAGGCGAGAGGATGCTATTGGGCTGCGCAAAAGTGCGCCGCGGAAGCAGCTCGCGAACTGCCATGCGAGGCGGCCCAAGGTATTCAAAAATGCGCTATAAACGCCCGCACCTCTTCCAATCTTTCTGGCAATCCCTCTATGCTGTTTCACTATCAGTCCGAACGATCGGATGCAGTCTCGAAACCGGCGGGCTATACATCCCGTCCAGGCAAACACCTTGAAAGTTAGCCAAGAGCTTGTTCATCATCACGTTCCAACCTGACGCGCAGCGACGAGTTCCATCGCAAGGTTGCACGATGAAGAAGGTCATCAACTCGGCACCGTCGCGCCGCCACTTTTTGCGGCTAACATCAATGGCTGCGGCATCAGCCCTGGCTCCAACAGTTTTGTGGGCCGAGCAGCGAGAAGCAGCGGATTCGGCCACATCCCAGGCCGCGTCCGCACGCCTCGCCACGTTCGAGGAGGTATGGCGGACCGCGCGAGACCGGTTCTACGATCAGCACCTACACGGACTCGATTGGTCCGCGGTCCGGGAATTTTACTTGCCGGACGCCACACAGGCGAGCTCCGAAGAGGCGCTGGCCAGCGTCATTAATACCATGCTCTCTGAGCTGCATGCTTCGCACACCCGCTACTACACACCGTACGAACCAGAATACTACCAGCTTTCCGATTTCTTTGCTGGTGCGCTAAGGCGGCGCGGACTGGAACGCGCTTTTCCGAGTGGCCGTATCTCCTATCCCGGCATTGGCGTCCTCTCGCGTCTCGACATGCAGGGCCGCAGCATGATTACCGGTGTTATAGAAGGCACGCCGGCCCAACAAGCCGGCCTGCTGGCTGGCGATATGATCGTCTTCGCCGATGGTGCACCGTTTCAGCCGGTCCAGTCATTCCGTGACCAGGTTGGCAAGGAAGTCGCGCTGGGCCTGCGTCGTGCCGGCGCGTTTATGCAAATATCGGTTACCCCGGTCGATATTGAGCCCAACAAAATGTTCTTGGACGGCTTGAAGGCCAGCGCCCGTATAATACCGGCCAACGGCCGACGCATCGGCTATGTTCATGTCTGGTGCTACGCTGGCTCCGTGTATCAGCGGACGCTCGAGCATCTTCTATCGCATGGTCCGCTGAACGACGCCGACGCGCTGATCTGGGACCTGCGCGATGGCTGGGGCGGCGCGATCCCCGAGTATCTTGATTTGTTCAACACGCGAGCGCCGACGATGCAGGTCACTGATCGCAATGGCGCCAGCGAACTCGAGAACGTGAAGTGGCGCAAGCCTGTCGCCATGCTTGTCAACGGTGGCACCCGCAGCGGCAAGGAGATCCTTGCCTATGGCTTCAAGAAATATCGGCTTGGCGAGGTCATCGGTAGCCGGACCGAGGGAGCTGTCCTCGCTGCGACGGCATTCCTCATTGGGGGCGGCTTGCTGTTGCTCGCGGTCGCGGACGTGCAGGTCGACGGCGAGCGGCTGGAAGGCGTTGGCGTCGCACCCACGATCGAGGTCCAAGCTGACCCGAACTCCATGGGTCGTAGTGATCCTCAACTCAATCGTGCAATCGCGGCCCTATCCGGGGCCTGATCCTCGGGAGGCAGCCCTGCTGGCTGTGTGTACCGAAAATCTAAATCCGAACGTATTGACGATGAAGTCCGCCCAGTATGGCGCGCGAACTTATGACGCCGGATCGCTGAACCTGGCGAGAGACAGGCGCATCTTTGTTCAATGACCGATGCGTTCTCACGCCGTTGTAATAGTCCGCATAGTTTTTCAGAATCCGACGCAGATGTTCCTCGTCCAGGACAATGTTGTGGTCCAAACACTCGCGCCGGATCGATCCGATCAGCCGTTCGGCAAAGCAGTTCTGCCAAGGCGAGGCCGGTGCAATTGGCTTGTCTCGGATACCCATGGCACGCAGTCGGCGCGTGACGACAGTGCCGTAGATTCGACCTCGATCTCGGATCATATAGCGCGGAGCACCATCCCAAGGAAAAGCCTCGGTGATCTGACGTGCAACCCACTCCGCCGTCGGGTTGGTTGTGACGCCGATCCAGACGAGATCTCTGCGATCAAGCCGGATGATGACGAAGCCACACAGCAGCTTAAAGCCAATGGTCGGTACTACGACCAAATCCATGGCGGCGATGTCCGGCGCGTGGTTTCGCAGAAAGGTCCGCCATTCCTGACTTGGAGGCCCGCGTCGCTTGACCATATACTTGGCGACACTTGATTGAGCGACGCTAAAACCGAGCTTGAGCAGTTCGCCGTGGATGCGCGGCGCACCCCAAAGCAAATTCTCTGTGCGCATCTGCCGGATCAGCGCGCGCAATTCTGTCTCGATCTGCGGTCGCCCTCCCCGTCGACACGATTTCCAACGCCAATAACGGCGAAAGCCGGCCCGATGCCAACCCACCAGCGTTTCGGGTCGAATAATCATGAGAACCGGAAGGATCGACGGGAACCAGCGATAGAGCTGAACGAAGAACCAGCGGTCGTTGTTTGTGAGGCGAGCCCGGCCTTTCAGCTTGCGTCGCAAGACGATCAGCTGATGTCGAAGCACTGCATTCTCTGCCTCAAGCCGGATGTTCGACTTGAATGGCGAGGCCAGCACGGCCAGAGCGAAGCAGATCAGCGCGATCATCGCTCCAACTTAGTCGATTCTATCATTCGATAGCCCCGATAGGGTTTCTGGTACACACAGGACCTACTCTTGTGCAATGCTGCCTCTTTGGGTTCGAACCGAGGGAGACCAACGCATAGAGGCGTCTGAGGCTAGTCGGCGCCTCGGGGCTTGGGATTGCACCACATTGTTTGGTGGTCACTGAAAGCGGCCGCCTTTCTGGATGACTTCGATCTTGTAACCGTCGGGATCGGCGACGAAAAAGAACCGCGCAAGAGTCGCGCCGTCGTGCTTGAAATCACGTAGCGGCCCGGGCCACAGCTTCTCCCGCTCGAACCGAGGAGCTATCGCCAAATTTTGGTGACGGCCGGGCCGGTCAGGCGGCGGCGGTTATGGGCTGACGGTCAGCGGGTTTAGCGATGACCTCGATCCCGTTGTTGAATGTCACACCGAGAACGAGTTTTGGCAACTGGTTGTGGCCATCGAGACGACGCCAGCTTTTCTGCGCGGCCTCGAGCAGCTTGAAGACCATCGCGAGCGCCGTCCTGTTGGACAGGCATCCCTTCGATCGGATCGTGCGGTGGCGCACGGTAGCGAAGGTGCTTTCAATGGGATTGGTCGTTCGCAGGTGTTTCCAGTGCTCGGCCGGGAAGTCGTAGAAAGCCAGCAGTGCGTCTCGATCCTTGCTCAGGCAGTCGGCCGCCTTCTCGTATTTGGGCGTGTAGCTCTCGATGAAGGCGTCGAACGCCAGTTCGGCGGCGGCCTTGGTTTCGGCCATCCAGATTTCCTGCAACGCGCGTTTGGCCTTCGGCTGCTGGCTCTTCGGCAACTTGGCGAGTACGTTGGCGGTCTTGTGCACCCAGCAGCGCTGCTCGCGCGTTTTCGGCCAGACCTCACCGGCGGCCTTCCAGAACCCGAGCGCGCCATCGGCGATGGTAAGCCGCGGCGGCACGTCGAGCCCCCGCCGCTTCAGATCGAGCAGCAGATCGCGCCAGTCCTGCGCGCTCTCGCGGGCGCCATCGGTGAAGCCGACCAGTTCCTTGCGGCCTTCCGGCGTCGCGCCGATCAGCACCAGGATGCACTGCTTTTCGTCTTCGAGGCGTGCCTGGAGATGGATGCCATCGGCCCAGATGTAGACGTAACGTTTCGCCGACAGATCGCGCCTCTGCCACGCGGTGTGTTCGTCAAGCCAGCCGTCCTTCAGGCGGCCGATGGCGGATGCCGACAATCCGGCAGCATCCTTGCCGAGCAGTGCTGCCAGCGCCTCGGAGAAGTCGCCGGTCGAGATACCCTTCAGGTAAAGGATCGGCAGCAGCGTCTCGATCGATTTAGAGCGGCGCATATAGGGCGGCAGGATCGAGGGCGAGAACCGGATGCGGTCGGGGTCGGTAGCGTCCGCCTCGCGATCGCGCACACGCGGCTGGCGGACGGCGACCGGACCGATACCGGTCATCACCTCGCGCTCCGGCAGGTGACCGTGGCGCACGACCCGCTGGTGGCCGTCTGCGGTCTTCAAATCGGCATGCTTGCCGAGAAAGTCCGCGACCTCGGCCTCGACCGCCTGGGCCAACAGAACACGTGCCCCAGTACGCAGGATTTCCGTGAGTTGATCGTCGACGTTTGCTGGCTGAATCAGCTTGATGATGTTATCGTTGGACACGGCATATCGCTCCTTTGGTGGAGAAGTGGAGGCGTCAAGCACCCCCACGATATGCCGCCTTCCCGATTCCCGCCGTCACCAACTTTCAGCGATAGCTCCGAACCGAGCATGTTCAGCGTCTACATTGTCGACGACGACAGCGAGATGCCCGTATCCATCGCCGAGCGCATAAGGCTCTCTGCTATCAAAATTTACGGTGAGCTCGACTTCGAACGATGATGACGGGTGGCGCAAGTAAACAAGCGCAAAACTGGAAAAGACGAAGCGCTCGCCGACCGAAAGTCCGAACGCGCGCGCGTAGAAGTCAAGCGACCTTGCTTCATCTAAGACGCGGATCATGGAGTGAACAGGCTTTGCCATTTAGCGGTTCCTCGAGGTAGGTGATGAAAGTCGGCGGTTTCGTTAGCCGCGCATCGTTCCACACAAAGCCGGCCAAACGAAATCGACGTACCAATAAGAGTTGGACTCTGAGGCGGCTCCGACTAAGCGCTGTCAAGACTGTAGAGCTTACCGCTTGCGGATGTGGACCTGTAGATCAGGCAGCGACACCGCAGCATAGAGGCGAAATTTTCGACTTCCCCTTGATGCTTCAAAATCTCGTCATGGAGGATGGTGAGAAATTGTGCTAGGCCGGTATCTTCCTTAGCTGCCATCTCCTCCAAAGTATCCCAAAACGATAGCTCCATGCGGATTGAGGTGGGATGCCCGCTAATGCGTAGGGAACGCGTCTGTGGTTCGTAGTTTCTTTGAGGCTGATGAGAGTACAACCGACATATGATAGTTCCTCTGAACTCAATTCTTTTCAGATTGTTCGGGTCACAACGTGTCATCAGCGACATGGCCTGTACATCCGCATAGCGAGACCTAAGCCTTATGATCATTTCCTCCTGATCATCGTTGTCTGCCCGCTAAAGCGGGCTGCTCACCGTGTACCCTGGACAATGAAAGTCTGATACTTCGCCCCCCGAAAGCGGTGTTGCACAGCGTCCTGGTATGCCGGGCTGTCGTACCAAGCCTCAGCCTCCTCAAAGGTCGGGAACGCCAGGATAACCGCGCCCTCGATAGGACTGCCATCCATTACGCGAAACCGTCCGTATACTGCCAAGGGCGTAACGCTATGACCGGCCAGGGATGGCCCCGACTTCTCACCGTACGTCTTCATCTCCTGTGGATTGCTGATCGAGTCTCGAATTGCGACGAAATAGGCGGTCATCTGTGTCATCTCTCTCTTGTTATGACAATGTGTTCAGTCGCTTGCCAATGCAATGGAAGTCTCTCGGGGCAACGTCACAGCCTCAGCTTGAACCTATCTACCTAGAATCGACTGCACGTCCTTAACAAAGACTCCGGCGCTTTCTGCATCCGATTTGTTGTAGTTGGTTTCGTGCGGAATTCGCACGCCTTTGGCGCAGCCAGGGCGTTGTTCGATAGCTGCCATCCAACGATTCAGATTCGGTAAATCGTCAGCGGCTACCCCTGCCCAGTTATGGATCCGGCACCAACTCCAGTTAGCGATGTCCGCAATTGAGAAGTCCGCCGCGAGCCACTCGTTGTCCGCCAGACGTTGGTCGAGAACGCCATACAATCGCCTGACCTCGTTCTGGTAGCGTGCGATAGCACCGGGCAGGCGCTCGGGGAAGTAGCGAAAGAAGACGTTTGCTTGACCTTGCATCGGTCCCACGCCGCCCATCTGAAACATCAACCACTGGATCACGCGCGAGCGGGCTTTGAACTCTGTCGGCAAAAGTCGACCTGCCTTCTCGGCGAGATAGATCATGATAGCGCCAGACTCGAACACCGCAAAATCTCCTGCCTCATGGTCGACTATGGCGGGAATCTTTTCGTTGGGGTTCAACCTCGAAAACTCGGGTGTCTTATGTTGCCTCTTCATTATGTCCAGGGGATACGGCGTATACGGAATTTGAAGCTCTTCGAGGGTACAGGATGCCTTCCACCCATTCGGAGTGGCCCAGGTGTACAGATCGATGCCCGACGCGCTCATGGGCTCTCCTTAACGGTGAATCGTTACGGTAATGCAAGGTCATATCTGGTGGGTCGTGCGGATTGATCGCGACCGCTTGATGCGGTCGCGTATCCAGTCGTGGTTGGTCCTTCCGACCGTTAGGACACCGCGGAACGAGGTTTAAGGACTCTCCCGCGGTGTCCTATTAAGCCGCGATCGGGATTGGAGAACCGTCCGGCATATGCGTCGGGACACTCTTTTTCACGCTCTCACGCTGTAGCATCTCGTCGAACCAGCGCTTCGTGTGGGGGCAATCATCCGGAATCTGCATCTCAAGCGCGTGACCGAAATCGACGACGCAGACAGCAGTGATGTCTGCTACGGAGAACTTGTCTCCCGCCACGAACTTGTTGCTCGCGAGCTGTTCGTTGAATTTTTTATGGAAACGCGCGACGCGCTGCTTGCCGCGCTCGATCAGTGCCGGTATCTGCGGCACAGGTCCTAAGTGACCCGGAAGTCCCCGGTCAACAAACTGGGGATGAGAGTTGCGGAAGATCTCAGCATGGCCGATTATGCCCTCGTCGTAAGCGCGGCGTTCCCACCCGCTAATGACAGCCTTTTCCAGAGGCGTGGTCCCCAAGAGCGGCGGATTCGGGTGGAGCGCCTCAAGATATATCCAGATCGCAAGGGCTTCACCGAGCTGAACACCGTTGTCTAGTTCGAGCATCGGCACCATGGCATGCTTATACTTCGAGAGAAAGGGATCCTTCAGAGCGATATCCGGAGTAATGCACTCCTCTTTCGGAATTTCGATCCCCTTTTCTATCAAAAACATTCGCACGCGTCGACAGTTCGGTGCGAAATCCCATTCGTACAGTTTCATAGCTTCCTCCTATCTGGTGTCTATCGCTGCACCGTCAGCCGAACGCTTGTTTCGCCTGATGTGCGTCTGATGGCCATGTCCGCCAAGCTCGCACTTCCTAACCCGGCTCCAGCAATGAGAAAACAATGTATAGCTCAAGCGCTGGAGCCGGGCAGGTCGTTGCGGGTCGCTTACTTGCGTGTTGCGCAGGCGTACATGTTGATCTCCATGCCAACCGACACTTCAACGATCTTCGGTGTTTTCCAGGTCATTGATCTTCCTCCAAGGTTACGTATTTCGCCGTTCGAGATTGGGCTGCGAGGTGACGTCGGATTGCTTCTCTGGCCTCGCTGCGATGCAATGGGCATTACTTGCAGTTCGGCAAGTTCCGAAGCGAAAGGATGTAGGCGGCAAGCCTCCATCGATCGGGCTCGGCGATCGAACCGTTCCACGACGGCATGAACAAGCCCGCCGAGTCGCGTCCCTCTGTGATGGTCTGGTAGACGGTGGCAGCCGTTAGATCGTCGCGGCACTGCAAGGGTTTGCCGCGGCCGCCAACTCCTCGAGCCCCGTGGCAGTAGGTGCAGTTGAGCCCAAAGAGCTTCTGCCCGTCCGCCACAGAGCCGGGTGTTGCGATTATGTCTTGGCCTGCCTGAGGCAGATCTGGTTCATCCGACGCTGCGGCGACGGAAGTTTGCGGCAAGAGCGCCGCTAACGCGAGACCCATCCCGATCACAACGCCAAGGCTTCGCGATTTCCGCCCGCGGCGGGGCGGCAACATTCGGAACCGGTACGACATGCTCTGTTTCCGTTATGCTCAATAGTTGGAATAGTGAGGGGCGAGAGAGCGAACTCTCACCCCCGCCGCTTAGGCACAAACTCAGTGTCCGAGCTTCAAAGCCATCAACACAGCACCACTCGGCAGACCGCCCATGGAGGGAAATGCTCCAACAGCGAAGTTGGGAGCGAGACCGCCGAGACCGCTCCCGACCAGGATGTACTGCTCGCCGTCGACCTCGTAGCTTACGGGGCCCGATCGGATTCCGGAACCAGCGGCGAGCTTCCACAACTCCTTGCCGGTCGCTGCGTCATAAGCATAGAAATTGCCGAGCGCGTCGCCGTTAAACACAAGGCCTCCTCCTGTCGTAAGCACCGGCGAAATGCCGGGGACCTTCTTGTATTCGACCGACCATTTGACCTCTCCGGTGAACGGATCTCGTGCGTCGAGCCGGGCCGAGGGTCCGTCGGCAGGGGCGACGATCTCGAATTCGGGTGCGCCGAAGTACATGGCGGCGAGACCGACCTCAGCAGGGTTCTGATCTCCAGACTTCACATTGGCACAGACCTCCCACCCATTGGAGTACCAGAGCCTGGTGTTCGGATTGTAGGCGGCGTGCTGCCAGCTGCGAGCGCCGAGCGGAGATGGGCACTCCAAGCTTGTTTTCGTCGTCACTGCTTCGTGACGCCCGATCAGCGCGCCGGTCTTTGGATCAACGTTATCGACCCACGTAACGTTCTTAGCGAACCTCCAAACCTTCTCGACCTTACCGGTCTCTTTATCCAGGACGGTGACGAAGCCACCCTTGTTCAAGTGAACGAGCTTGTCTTTGCCGCTTTGGTTTATCGTCATGATCTCATACGTGGAGTCGTGGTCCCAAGCGTCATTGGGTACTTCCTGATGGTACCACTTTAGCTTCCCCGTCTTGGCGTCGAGAGCCAAGATCGAGTCGGTATAAAGATTGTCGCCCCTCCGACCCTCCGGATAGTAGTCAGGCGCAGCGTTGCCCGTACCGATGTAGATGGTGCCCGTTTTCTCGTCGTATACGCCCGCGCCCCAGCTTCCGCCGCCGCCGAATTTGCCGGTGTCGCCCGGCCAGCTTTTCTGATCGTTCTTGAGGATGTCGAAGGTCCACTCCAGTTTGCCGGTGAGAGCGTTTACCCCGTAGATCTTCGCCGAAATGGGTGAATCACCACCAGTGTGACCGGAGAAGAGAATGTCTCCGGCGAGCTGCGGTGCGACCGAGAAATTGCAGCCCCAGCAGTTTTTGAAGTCTGTGATCTGCGTCTGCCAGCGTTCCTTGCCGGTCTTTTGGTCGACCGCGACATAGCGCCCGTCGGCAGTGCCGATGTAGACCATCCCGTGGCCGACCGTGACGCCTCGGTTCCGCATGGCCCAGAAGGTCTGCTTGATCATCGGGTTGAGCTTCGGCTGGTAGTGCCAGATCGTCTCCCCAGTTTTGCCGTTTACCGCGAAGACATTGTTGTTAGCCGCGATGTAGTAGATGACGCCGTTGACCACAATTGGTGTCGACTGAAGCCCGTCCTGAATATCGCCAGGCTGATGTAGCCAGGCGACCTTTAGATCTTTGACGTTCACTGTGGTGATTTGCTTGAGCGGACTGTAACGCCAGCCGGAATTGTCGCGATAATACGAGGGCCAATCCGCCGGATTGTCCTCAGCAGCAACGGTTTTTCCCATCATTGTCGTGACGGCAACACCAATGCCGACTGCGAGCGCGAATCTCGCGCCGATCCAGGTCCTTTTCATGTTTCCTCCTTGGCCGGCGGTTGCGTCGCTGGCCGCTGTTTTCGTTGATCTTATTTCCATCGGCGACGCCGACGCATCGAGCGGTCGATTGAATACGCGGAGAAGCGGATGCCCGCCGATCCCGCGCTGCCAAAATTAGGAACTATGGAGTTCCTTTTGTCAATCGAAAATGTGGCTACAAACTCAAAAATAGCTTGACCGTCGGTACATCACGCTTCATTGTTAGGAACTACAAGGTTCCAAACGTGCGACTTTGGTCAACGTTGACTTGCCTAGCGAAGGAAAGAGTCGCTGTCCCGTCGAGAAGGTGATTCCCGCCGTAATGAGGGAAGGCCTATTAGAAAATCCGCGCACCGTTTCGCTCACGAGACCGAAACGTGTTTTCCTGGGGAGATCGAAAACCATGAAGCTCAAATCAATGAAACTCTATGATTGGGACTTCGCGCCGAATGCTCGCCGCGTTCGAATGTTCCTGATCGAGAAGGACTTGGAAATCGAACGGGTGGAGTGCATTACTCCGAAAATCGCGTTGAATGAGTCCTTCGAGGCGCGCTATCGGCACTACATGGTGCCGATGCTGGAATTGGAGGACGGCACTCAGATCGGCGAAGCGCTCGCCATTTGGACTTACCTCGAAGCGCTCCATTCGCAGCCTGCGCTGATGGGGAGAACGGCACTTGAGAAGGCAACGATCAGCGCCTGGGAGCGCCGCGCTTATGACGAGGGCCTTATCGGCCACGCCGAGATATTCCGGAACTCCCATCTCAATTTCGTCGACCGTGGCCTTCCCGGCTACCACGCGAAGATCCCGCAGATCTCCGCGCTGATCGAGCGCGGCAAGATGCGCGTCGCTCACTTCCACCAGAAGTTCAACACCCAACTCGCCAACAACAGGTTCGTCGCCGGCGATACGTTCTCGGTCGCTGACATCACAACCATCGTCACTGTCGACTTCGGGCTTGCCCTCAATATGCCTATTCCGGACAATGCCCCGCATGTCCAGCGTTGGTACGACGAGATGCAGAAACGGCCCAGCGTGCGCGACAGCGTGCCGAAGCACGCGCCTGACGGAACGCCGCTGCCGGTTGCCGCTTAGCTGCTCAGGACTCGCGGACGAGAGTCGCACCCGCATGCGGTTGCCACTCTCCCCGCGGGCTTTTCCTTCCGCGCCGTCAAGGGACGAGACACGTCTTTGGCCGCACGGTACTAATGCGACCTGAAACAGGAAAACCCGAATGAATGAGCCAGCAATCAATCTCTACACTTGGGCGACGCCCAACGGGTGGAAGGCATCGTGCACGCTTGAGGAACTGGCAATCCCCTATGACGTCGTGCCAATCGACATCATGAAGGGCGAGCAGAAGACGTTGTTCTATCTGGCGCTCAATCCGAATGGACGCATCCCGGTCATCGTCGATCGCTCGGCGGGAGACTTCGCGATCTTCGAATCAGGTGCGATCATGATCTATCTTGCGGAGATGGCGGGCCGGCTCCTTCCGACCGAAGCCAAAGCGCGGTCGCGCGTCCTTCAGTGGTTGATGTTCCAAATCGGAGGCGTGGGCCCCATGCAGGGGCAGGCCAACGTGTTCTACCGTTACTTTCCCGAGCGCCTACAGGGCGCCATTGATCGCTACCAGAACGAGGTACAGCGCCTCTATCGCGTTCTCGATGTCCAATTGGCCAGGCATGAATGGCTCGCCGGGGATTTCTCCATTGCCGACATTGCGAATTGGAGCTGGTGCCGGATTCACAATTGGGCCGGTGTGTCGGTTGACGATGTGTCGAATCTACGTCGCTGGATGGCAGCAATCGAGAAGCGCCCGGGTTGCGCCAAGGGCGTAACAGTGCCGCACGTGGTGCACTACAACATCGCCGATGAGCAGGAGACCGGCAAATTGGTCTCGAAGATCCAAGGAATCGTCGGACGCTGATTGGACCGGAAAGATCAATGGCCGATTGCCGATCGGGCCGGGAGAAACTTCGATAACTGCAAAAAAGATTTGACGATGGCCAAGATAATTCATGTGATGATCCGAGTCATCAAGATCGAACGCGCGATCGATTTCTACAACAAGGCGTTCGGCCTGAAGATCGTTGGTCATTTTGATTTCGATGATTTCGAGCTAGTGTACCTGCGTAATCCGGAGGATGATTTCGAAGTCGAGCTGACGCTCAACAAAGGGCGTGCGACTCCGTACTCCCACGGCGATGGATTCGGTCATCTTGCCGTATGTGTGGATAATTGTGGTGCCGAGCGCGACCGGCTTAAGGGACTCGGGTTTGAGCCCGGAGAGGTCAAGGAATTCCTCCGTGACGGTAAGCTGATGGCGCGGTTCTTTTTCATTCAAGACCCCGACGGATACAAGATCGAGGTCTTGGAGCGGCACGGCCGCTATTGGTGACGCTTAGGGCGGCTGTTTTCCAGCATGCCGACGACCATATCGCGAGCACGTCGCATGGACGCTGCATCCTTCGTGGACGTCGACAGAACAACCATGCCCTGCAGCGTCACCATCATCAGAGACGCCAGGGCCTTGACGTCGATATCTTGATTAAGCTCACCCTTATCCCTCGCCCAGCTCAGTCGAAATTCCATCGCCTGTTGCATGCCAGCAAGGCCCTCGGATGCCTCCGTGGCCAGCACGCTGTCGGAGGCGCTTAGTTCACGAATCACGTTCGTTGCCAGGCAGCCGCAAGGCCGCTTCGCGTCGTTGTTGACGCTCTCAATCAGCAAATCGAGGAGGTGCGCATAGGTTTCGATCAGAGGCCGATCGACCATGCGCAGGAAAATCGCCTTGTAGGAGTCGCGGACCATATAATGGTCGAGGCATTTCTTGAACAAATCGCGTTTGTTGTCGAATGCCTTGTAAAGGCTGCCCTTGGTGAGCCCTGTTGCAGTCTCGATGTCGTCGATGGACGTGTTCTGATAACCCCGCCGCCAGAACAGGTGCGTGGCCTTTCTTACAACATCGTCATAGTCGAATTCGCGGGGACGGGCCACGTTTTATAAGTCCTTATGGGCTAACATCGTTCTGAGTGAAATATTCCGACAAACGGCGGAATTCAAGATGGGCGGCCTCAAGAATTAGCGCATGACCTCGAGACCTGGAGATGAGAAGGGAGGTCGAGACCAGAAGGGCGCGCGCTCGACGGAAACTTACACTTCGTGTCCGCCCAGGGATTTACAGACAATCAGGCAATCCAAGCGCGATGGACGTGCTAAACTGCTGAAGCGCCTCGCTCTCTTCCGAACGGCGGGTGTGGGTGGGAAGAAGGCCGGCGATCTTTGCCAGCATCGGCAGGATCGCGGCGGGCGAATCGGCATGCGCACGCATGGCCGGACCGAACTTGCGAAGGAACAGGACAGTGGCTGCTTCACAGGCGTCGTAGGCCGTCTTCCAGTCCCATCCCCCATCAGAGTCGGAGGTGCCAAAGGCGTTTTCCATCGCTGTGCGCAGCATCGGCGCAACGACGCACTGACCGCGCTCTAGATGCAGAAGAAGATGTTGCGCGGCGCTAGCGATCGCGCCGGCCTTGTTCAGAGAACTGGGTGTAACGGGAAGCGGCGCGGCCGCAACGGCGGCCACGGCTGCGGGAATGATCGTCATGGGGGGGAGCCTCAGAGAGCGGGGAAGGATCTAGCCGCAGGGCGCTCTCTCGACCGCGCCGGCTCAAACCCATCCCGGCCCGCCTCTCCCTCTTACAAGGACGCTAACGCTGACTGACCGCCAAGAAAATGCAGACCGAGTGGCCGCGCACCACGGAAGTGAAAGGAAACAGCCCCGTGTGTAGCGAAAACCTAACCCGGACGTAGTGATGATGAAGTCCGCCCAAGATTGGGCGACAAAGAATGTATCCGGCGCGATCGACGGCGCGCGAGACCGGCGCATCTTTCTCCAGGGATAGATGCGTGCGGGTCGCATTGTAATAGTTCATGTAACAGAGCAGCAGGTGACGAAGGTGGCGCTCGCTGAATACAATGACGTGGTCAAGGCATTCCCTGCGGATCGAACCGATCAGCCTTTCAGCATATCCATTTTGCCAAGGGGAGCGTGGCGACGTCGGTCGATCGCGGATGCCTATCGATCGGAGTCTGCGAATAAGGATCTCCCCATAGGCCCCGTCCCGGTCACGAATGAAACAGCGGGGAGCCTGTTCCCACCCGCATGCTTCCGTGACCTGATTTGCGATCCATTCTGCGGTTGGATGCGTTGTGACACCAAACCACAGAATATGTCGCCGGCCGTGTCCCATGATCAGCATTCCATAGAGCAGGCGAAACGAGATTGTCGGCACGACGAACATATCCATCGCAGCGATCCCGTCAGCGTGGTTGCGGATGAATGTCCTCCAGCCCTGGGACGGCGGGTCTCGTCGCCTGACCATGTACTTGGCCACGCTGGTTTGTCCGATTACGATGCCGAGCTTGAGGAGTTCTCCATGGATTCGAGGCGCTCCCCACAGAGGATTGGCAATGCTCATCTCGCGGACCAGCCGTCGTATTTCGATCGCAACCGTCGGTCGGCCGGAACGAAGTCGTGATTTCCGGCGCCAGTAAGATCTGAACCCGGCACGATGCCAACGGACGACAGTCTCCGGCTTCACAATCGTCAGCGCATTGAGGGTACTTGGCGCCAAACGAGACAGCCCAACAAAGATGAGGCGATCCATGGCACTGAAAGTCAGTCTCTTTGGCAGGTGCCGTCGCTGGATGTTAAGCTGATGACGAAGGATCAGGATCTCAGCTTCCAACGAGGCCCGCGACTGGAACAATAGCACCAGCACCGTCCAGACCAGGCTGCAAGCTTCTCTCATAAGCCAGAAACATCGCGCGATTCGGCCTCACTTGCCAGCCGGATTAGGTTTCCGACAGGGACAACTGCGTAGCCTATGGCGACCAAGATGAGAAAAGCCCCATCCCAGAGGGGCTGGGGGCTCGAAATCTCGGATGAGGCAGAGTCTGGGGTCAGCGCCGACGACTGCGCGTCGTTGAAGGCAACTGCGTCCGTGATTCGGGCTGCCTTAGGGCAAGACACATAAGAGGCACCCGGCCTAGTCCGCGTCGCGTTGCGAGTTTTCTTTCGGTCCAACTTTTGGATTCGGTTCCGTGTTCTTTCGCAGCGCGTAACCGATAAAACCGAGCACCACCAGGACGGCTCCGGCTACCATCAACCAGTGCGGATATTGCAGGGCCGAGAGAGCGTCTATCATTTCCCCTTCGCCTTGAGCCCGCGCGTAATAATATTTTTCAGCGTGTCTATGCGGGTCTGAAAGCTTCCGATCTGTTGAAAAGCTTTGTGCCGCTCCTCACCCGGCGGAAGTTCACGAGCAAGCGCCAACAGCTTTGCTGCGATTTCTTCTAACTCCCGCAGCCGCTCCGCATTCATTTGACCTTCGCCTTCAGCCCGAGCTCGACCAGCGGGGGGCATTCGTTAATATGTCAGCGGCAGCACTCGTTGCACAATCGCGCCGAGGCAAACGAGCACCACGAGCAACTTGAGCAGATTTGCTAGTCGACCGTCGGTGGCGAACTTGTCGATGGCCCAAAAGCAGATTGCGCCGACGACGACGATAATTAAAACCCCTATCAAAACTGAAATCATGGCGCCCTCGTTATGCTGTCGAACTTTATTTCGTCTTTCCCCGGCAATCGCACGGTGCGCCACGCTGGCGCGGCCGGGGAATCGTTTAAGCTGAGCCGGGCCGCGTAAATGTCAGAACCCTGCAAACCAGGATTTTTGTTTCATGGGCGATCAATCGAGATACGAGCGTCCACCAGGACCTAATCGCCACTCTCGGAGCGGGCGTATCTTCGTCCTCACGTTGCTAGCCGTCGCCTTAATCGTACCTTTGGGCGTTTACGAAACTATTCCTGTGAAGCAGCACAAAGTGACCGCACCACCACCAGATCCGACTGCTCAGGCGATCCATGACCTGCAGGCGTCCCTACAGCAGGCCGTCGGTCAACTGGGGGCCCTTCAACAAACGGTCTCATCCGATCGGGCCGAGGTGAAGCGGTTGTCCGACGACGTCACAGCGCTGAGCGCCAAAATCGAAGTCCTACAACAATCGTTCGCGAGTACTCAGCAGGCTCCTGTAGTTCAGCCAACAGAGCCCCCAA
This sequence comes from Bradyrhizobium sp. Ash2021, assembly GCF_031202265.1. Lineage (NCBI taxonomy): Bacteria > Pseudomonadati > Pseudomonadota > Alphaproteobacteria > Hyphomicrobiales > Nitrobacteraceae > Bradyrhizobium > Bradyrhizobium sp. Ash2021. Next base: position 6,820,114 of record NZ_CP100604.1, read on the forward strand.
GGCAGAAGCGCGCGACGGCCCGATAACCGATAACGGATCACCCGGCCCCACCACCGGCTTAAGAGGGTCGCTGGTGCGGGTTCGGCTTGCAGGCTGTCATGGTGCCGGTCGATCCCTTCTATCGCACGTTGCGCCAGCGCTGATTCCTCGAAACGCCATTTTGGATGGACCTTTAAAGACCCGCGCGCGTTGAGGCCTTTGACCCGGGGGCGACAGCAAACCCGGAGCTTTGGTTATGTGCGATATCCCTCTGGACCTTGAGAGAAGGTTCGAGCGGCGGTGGGCGGCCAGATTTTCCGGCCCGGCCAAAGAGCATCGCCTTGAAGGGCAGCAGCAGCATCAACGGGTCACCACGCCCGACAAAAGCAAAAACCCGCCGGCGTGGAACCGGCGGGCTCGCGAGCGCGGACCTGAACCCGCGCCCCTCGTTAGCGTTACCGCTTGAGCCGTCTTGAATGAGCGGCCAGCCGCTGCCGGTTCCGGGTTTTCATCGATCGGCGCCGGCGCATGGGCGAGTCCCGCAGCTAAGCCGGAGGTCGGCTGGCAAGGATGAGCCGCCTGGATTCGGCGATAAGCTGCCGCCAGCCCGGTCCTCCGCGGTGGAATAGCTGCCCAACTTCGCCGACTGCATCCATAAGTGCATCGTCAGGCTCGTCAGGAACGCGTCCGGCCAAACGCCAATCGCTTTCGGACATTCCGTCCGGGAAGAAGTCTTCGATCCATCCGCCGCGCCATAGATGTTCTGCAACATCGCCCGCAACCCCAACCATGCACCGGTCCAATGGGCCAAGACGGTTAAGGCCGGTCACAAACTGCACGCGACCGACCCAAGTTCGTTCGTCATCGCCGGAAGGCTCGTTTGGAGCTATCCATGCAGATGCAACTGGCAGCAACGACAAGGTGGCCGGCCTCATGCACCGCTGCATGCCGGCGGTCCTGCGCAAGGGTTCTTTTCGAGCTCATGCGCCCAACAGTTCTTGCTCGATCGCCTTCAATCTTCGGCCGACAGCGCGGTCGATCGCACGCGCCTCTCTCGTGGTTATGTCTCCCTTGACGATTTCGGACATCATGCGGGCTGTGAGCGCTTGAACCTCATCAAGGTTCATCCCTTCAATCTCTGCGATCCGCCTCTCGACTTTGGGGCTCAAACTCGCGGGCTTCTCGTTTCCCATGTTGGCTCCTATTGTTCTGATGATTCTGATCCTGAACCCCGGCGGCGCCGAAACACGACACCAGCGCCGCCGAGTTGTGGATAAAGCTACCGCCGCAGCCGTCTCGCGTGTGAGGCCAGCCGCTGCCGGTTGCGCTTCCGGTGAGATCGGCGCCAGAGCGCATGCCATTCGCCGCCTGGTCGCGCTCGGGCTCAGGGTCAAGACGCCCGCGCAGCTCATCGGCAAGCCCGGCCGGAGGTTGCGCGCTCAGGAGCTCGCCACAAAGGCAATCGAAAAGATTATCGATCCCGCTGCACCGCCGGAAGAACAAGCCCAGCGCCGACGACGGCTAACCAAGGGGCCGACAGAGTTTCGCGAAGCTCGCGTGGATCAGCCGAAGGTGAAGCCCGGCAAATTCCAGCCCGAGAAAGCCGGACTCACCAGCGACTCTCTCAAGCCCGGCGAACGGCCTTCGCAAGTTCTGGTAGTTGTGGCAGACTTACTGACTGGAAAACGTGGGAGCCGGGCGCATATTGGGGGCATGGATCAAATTCTGCCCCCGGAGCTAAATGATTTGGAATTTGAGGCCCTGCGGCAGCTCGCCGCGCATCCGATCACCCATCACATTCCGTCCCGCATTCAATCCCGGCTCAAGGATATCGGCTACGCGAAGGAAGTCTTGGGCGGCATCGTCCTGACTAAGGACGGCCTACAGCGGATTTCGGAAGGCAAATGACACAAGCATCCCCCAAATCCCGGACTCACCAGCGGGCTTCCTAGAGTCATGCAGCGGCTATGTCCGCTCTCGCCCTTTTCTGGAACTATTTCTTGGAGGGCGGCGCCTTCGGTGTTGGAAGGGGTGCGGCAACGGACGGCGCCGGGATATTAGCAACCGACTGCTGGAGGGCGTCCAGCTTATCAGTAAGCGTCGCGATCTGCTCGGAAAGCTTTTTCGTTTCGGTCTGCTGAGCGACCAGCTGGTCTTGAACGACCTGCAATTGATCGACGGCCTGTTGTTGAGTTACCTCAAGCCCCTTCGTTGTCTCGAGAAGCTCGCTTGAGACTTGCTCGCGCGCTGGGGCAGACACAGCGCTGGGAGAGGGCGTGAGCACCCCACCGAAGCCCCAAACAATTGATAAGCCGCCACCTAAGTGGATCGAATCTAACAGTTGGTGCCCTCGTTTGACGGCGGCGACGATTTTGTCTGGATCTGCGGTCCAAGTGAAGGGCTTGGGATCATTGTTGGTTTGGTCGAGGAAGCGGTTGATGGCGGCCTTGAGTTCACGGACCGACCGGAAGACGCCGCGTTTGAGGCGCCGTTTGGAGAGTTTGGCAAAGAAGCCTTCGACGGCATTGAGCCACGATGACGAGGTGGGCGTGAAATGGAAGGTGAACCGCGGATGGCGATCGAGCCATTTGCGCACCTTCGGGTGTTTATGGGTCGCATAGTTGTCGAGGATGACATGGACCGCTTTTTTTGGCTGGGACTTGAGCCTCGATCTGGTTGAGAAAGCGGATGAACTCCTGATGCCGATGCTTCTGCATGCAGCGTCCGATGACCTTGCCTTCGAGCACGTCGAAGGCGGCAAACAGGGTAGTGGTGCCGTTGCGTTTGTAGTCGTGTGTCATAGTGGCGGCGCGCCCCTTCTTGAGGGGCAGGCCCGGTTGGGTGCGATCGAGCGCCTGGATTTGGCTCTTCTCGTCGACCGAGAGCACGATGGCATGCTCGGGTGGATTGACGTAAAGCCCCACCACGTCATGCAGCTTCTCGACGAAGTTGGGGTCGTTCGAGAGCTTGAATTGCCGGACGCGATGCGGCTGCAGCCCGTGCGCTCGCCAGATACGCTGAACCGAGCTGGCGCTGATGCCGGCCTCTTCGCCATCATGGTTGCGGTCCAGTGCGTGGCCTCTCCTGGCGGATCGGTCTGCGTGAGTGCCACCACGCGTGCTGCAACGTCCGCTCCGAGCGGCGGAATGCGCGAGGGGCGTGTCTTGTCGCGCAGCAGACCCTCGAAGCCCTCTTGCATAAAGCGTTCCTGCCAGCGCCAGACGCAGGTCTTGGACTTGCCGGTCTGGTGCATGATCTCATTGGTGCCGAGCCCGTCTGCACTCAACAAGACGATCTCAGCCCGCCACACCTGCTTCTGCGGCACGTTGCGATCCCGCACGAGCGCCTCCAAACGGAAACGGTCGGACGGAGTAACGATGTTCGAAATACCTGTTCGCATGCGCCAGATTCGCATGCAATCGGCTGCTCGGGAATCCCTCGGGGGATTCAAATGTCAGATTTGATCCACTAGTAGGCCACCTAGTAGGATAGACGCGGCAACCAGTGGGACTATCATTCGTTGCAGGCGGGCCCACACAGCGGCTCGGTCCTCTTGATCTCTCTGGTGAGAATACGATAGGTCGATCATGGTGGCTTCCAAGCGTCTGACTTCTCCACTACCTTGGCGCCCGCTTATCCCCCGGGCAAGCCATCGTCCAAGGAGTCCGGCTGGTCCGATGGTAATCCGTTCGCGACCTGGCGCACGATCGCAAGGATCTCCTGCACGATATCATTCCTGATAGTTCTTCTCTTCTGCTGCTTCGGGAACTGCCCGAGCAGTAGCATAGAGCCCCTTCAACGCTGCATCAGAAGCGGCTTTTCTGGCGATGAGAGCAGGAAGCGCCGCATCACTTTCTTTGAGTTCCCTTGCGGCTCGATCGAAATGACTTTGGAGCAAGTCTGACAAGTGAGCGGACGCGGGCACTCTTTCGGCCACGGCGGTCGTCACCGTATCATCAAGCAGAGCCTCCGGCATGGATAGCGTCGTACCACTGTTCGCCCATGCCCGCGGCGTATAAATTCAAGACGTAGCGCGCCTTGGCCGCTGCTTCCGGCCACGAAGCTGCGGGAGCCGACAGAAGCTGGTTTTCGAGTATCCCCTGCCGATCGCGTAGGTCCTTTGCGTTGTTCTCGACGTCTGCCAGAATTCGCCGGATGTCGGTTGCTTTTTGTTCGGCCATACCGCGGTGCTTGTCGAGATCGAGCTGCTTGTCACTCACGAGGGCGCGTTCGCGTCAATGCGCTGGGCATCGGATAGATCGATCGGACTGATGGAAACCATCTCCATCGTTGAACTGCGCGGCGCTGCCGCCGGCACCATGATCATGGTGGCAACACGGCGGAACACGGCGAATGACAATCCTTCGATCATCTCCTCATCGGTGATGACCTCGTAGGCGCCCGCAGGCAGCAGGCGATCGATGCCCTTGATCCGGAAAGGGTGTTTGAAGGTGATGGTTTCCCGCCGCGAGCGCATGGTCATGCCCGGCTGTCTTTCGCAAACAGTTCTACGCCGGTGCTCTAGTTGTGCACGCATTCACCGTGCGCTCTTTCAGCCCGATTAGCTATCTCTTTCCCGCGGGACCGGCGTCGTCAGGTCGAATAACCATCGGCTTGCCTTCCGCTTCCTCCAGCGTAAGGAGCCAATTCGGCATATATTGTGATCTACTCCCCTAAAACACCCCCGGTTTTGAGTAGAGTCCGTTCTCCCTGGAGACACTATCACGGACGTTGTCGAATCGACACCAAGGGCCAAATTGGAAATGAGCAGGATGAGTCCTCCACCAAGAGGGCAGCCCTGCCGGGGCAGCCGGGATAATCGTCAGAGCGCGACCGTTTCCTCGACTACATGTTTCAGTGGCGTCACCTCAGCGGACAGGGGCATTCGCAGTTTGAGCTTGCCACCCTTCACCTCTCCGCTACGCACCAGGTTCTCAATTTCACGCTGCGATGTAACTCTGACGAGCATGTTCTCGCGCTCGTAGAAGCAGTCCACGGGGCACACGTCGACGCAGTCTATGATTTTGCAGCGAATACAGCTCTCGTTGACAACGAAGGTCAATTAAGCGTCCTTTCAGCAGGCCGCAGCGGTGAACTCATTCATGGTGTCCGTCCGTCCTCGCGGTGCTTATTCATCGGTTGAAAATGGACGCACAGAAGATCTACGTCCTCTGGCCGAATCGGAACAGCTAGGAGCAGGCATTCAGCGGCCGACGGGCCCGTGCTCGGCAGGTTGCCGCACATCTCTCTGCCGAAGTACGTGCAGTCCTGGCAAACACCGAAGCGCCGATGGGCACCACTCGTAGCTAGAGTGGACAGCACCTGGTGCAGGGCGCGACGCATCGCAGTTCGCTCTGTCGCGTCGAGCGAATCCACAGCGCGCACCAGAACCTCGAACGGATCGCGTGATAGCGCTTTTTTGCCCTTGCTCGTCAGTCGCAGACTTACGCTTCGCCCGTCCGTCTTGAATGGCTGTCGGACCAAGTACCCACCCGCTTCAAGCGCCTTAATGGCTTGTGTTGCGGTGCCACGGGTTGTCGCTTGAAATTCCGCGAATGCCGACGGGGTCCGCGAGAACGGGTTGGCACGGGCGAAGAAGCGGAGCGCCATCCATTGGGCCGGACTGAGCTCGCCGTCATAGCCCTCAGCTTGTACGAGCCGTCCCACCTGCAGCAGGAGCTCTGCCGTTTCGCGCGCTGACATGCTTGCCTCTTCGAGATATAATAGCGTTTCGAAATTAACTTGACAACCGACTGATCGGGTGCAGATAATTTTGTTTCGAAACTAGTTTGAGGGCTTGATCATGGCCCGCAACGCGGCCCTGCCGATCCTTACGGCCGAACCCGGCCTCACCCATTATCTTGAGGAAATCCGGCGGTTCCCGATGTTGGAGCACCAGGAAGAATACATGCTAGCCAAGCGCTGGCGCGAGCACGGCGATCGCGACGCGGCGCACAAGCTGGTCACCAGCCATCTGCGGCTCGTGACCAAGATCGCCAGGGACTATCGCGGCTACGGCCTGCCGATCTCCGAGGCGATCTCCGAGGGCAATGTCGGCCTGATGCAGGCGATCGAGCGCTTCGAGCCGGAGAAGGGTTTCCGGTTCGCCACCTACGCCGTGTGGTGGATCAAGGCGGCGATCCAGCAATATATCCTGCGCTCGTGGTCGCTGGTGAAGATGGGTACCTCGGCCAACCAGAAGAAGGTGTTCTTCAACCTGCGCAAGGCCCAGAGCAAAATCTCCATCCTCGACGATGGCGATATGCGGCTGGACCAGGTGAAGATCATCGCCCGGCGGATCGGCGTCACCGAATCGGACGTGATTTACATGAACCGGCGGCTCGGCGGCGACGCCTCGCTCAACGCCGCGATCCGCGAGGACGGCGATTCCGGCGAGTGGCAAGACCGGCTGGTGGACGAATCCCCGGACCAGGAGACGACGCTCGCCGCGAGCGAGGAGTTCGATAACCGCCGCAAGACGCTGTACGATGCGCTCACCGTGCTCAACAAGCGCGAGCGGCGCATCTTCGAGACGCGTCGGCTCGCCGAGGAACAGATCACGCTCGTGGAGCTGGCTCAGGAATTCGGCGTCTCGCGCGAGCGCGTGCGCCAGATCGAGGTGAGCGCCTTCGCGAAGGTGCAGAACGCGTGCAAGGTTGCTGGGCTGGCTAGTCAACGAGCGGGCGATCGAGCCGCACATTCCCGTGTTCGACAAGTCGGCTCGCGTAGATGCGACGTTCTCGCGCGAAGCCTTCGATATCCGCCGGTTGGTCGAGCTCGGATTGACCGTACGGACCAGGGCGCGGCCTGAGCGCGAAGACCAGCAAGGTCGAGAAGACCGAAAGCAGCGCGCCCGCGAATTGGCGAGCAACGCAATCGACAAGGTGACCGACCCTTCAGCCAGCCCGGACGATTAAGCCAACCGCAAGCGCAAACTTTTCAAAGGGCCGGAGGAATTTCAGAAGGTGCGCCGCGACCGAAACCGAAAATGATCGAGGGATGCAGCCTCAAGTTCGTTGCCCCCTCAAGTCGATAGGATCGAAAGCCAGCTCTGCGCGTTGACTATTGAGCCCAAATGGGAGGTCAACAATGATTAACGACCGAGACCGACGGGCACCGACAGCTGCGGAACGCGAAGCCCGCAAGGTATTCAAAGCGGTCAGGGCGAAGGAAGCTATGACCGATTACGCCAAAGCGCAAAAAGCACTCCACGATAATCGAGAGCGCCTAAAGGCGGAACGGCTGGCGCGGGAGGCTGAAGCGGCCAATCGCACAAAAGCAGGCTGAGCGTCCATCTGGATGACCACAGAGGACCAAGTTTGGCCCCCCCGGTGGAGGGTGAAATGGCCGTGCACTTTCGCCGCGCGACAGACGATCTGGAGATCTGGAGCGCGAGCGATCGCGGCTATTCGTTCGTGATCAGCAACGAGAGCCGCAGTGGACCTGGCCTGCACGGACAGCCCGGCTTTGTTGCCTCATGGCGCCCCATCCATTTGAACAAGCCTGCCACGAGGGTGGGCGGCTCGCCATTCAATACGTTCGCTGAGGCGGAGAAGGCCTGCGAAGCTTTCCTGGAGCACCTGACCGAGTGATAGCCCGGCTTCTGTCTTTCCAACACGACCTCCCCGGCCGCTCGGAGACCATCCGGCGTTCCAGCCGTAAGGACCGTGTCAGCCGAATGAACTAGATTTGCTGGGATGGACCGCAGTTTGCTTTACTTCCGTCTCTCGTTGATCTGGGTGGCACTTGTGACCGCTGCGCTGGTCTATGCCTTCGTCGCCTAAGGGCCTACCAATCTAGCTGGAGTATCAGATGGCAGTCCGGACCTTATTGTTGGCGATTTGCGCGCTGCTTTTGAGTGAATTACCAGCTGTTTCCAAGGGCGTCAGCGTTGGGAATAAACACGATCCCTGGGACTCTCATCACATAGACGATCTACCCCCTGAGGTCCGGCATTACATCGCCGGAATCTGTAAGGGGCCGCCCGCAGCCCAGCACGACTTCGCCACCTACTCGCCACACGAAAAGCGCTGGCGAATAAACCTCGAATATCTCCAATGCAATGGCTTGGGCGAGTTTCGTCGAGGAAGCCAATGTCTGGATGTTGATTTCACAGCCGTGGGCGCTCACTTCCACCTCGCCAGAAAGGCTTACGCTGACTGCGGCTTCTGAGTGTGCGCCCATTAAGCGCACGATTGGTCCCGTAGTTCTCCTCGACGCGGCCACGCGCATGCGCTTGCGCATGTCTCGAACGGCGCAGAACATCGTCGAGATCGGCCGTGACCTGATCGCCCTAAAGGAGCGCGTCGACCATGGCGGGTTTCTGCCGTGGGTCGAGAGCCAGTTCGGGATGATCCGACCGTCCTCCACGCGCTCGCCGCTCCTGTCCCTGTCGCAAACCTATTGGCTGGCGGTTGACCGAGAATCGGGCGATGCTGATCTGTAATGAGAGATATTGTCAGGCTCATTGTCTGGGCGGTTGTCGATCTGTTTCGGTCTCGGGTAGCGATCGAGGCAGAGATTTTAGCGTTGTGGCAGCAGATCTTTGTTCTGCGACGAACCGCCCCCAAGAAACAAACCTTCGGTGCCATCGACCGATTGGTGTTCGTTGGTCTTTATCGCGTCTTCCCTCGCGTTCTTGATGCGCTTGCGATTGTTAGGCCCGGGACCGTAATCAAATGGCACCGTGCGGGCTTCCGTTTGTACTGGCGCTGGACGTCGCGACCTCGTGGTGGCCGGCCAACAGTTTCGCTGGAAATACGCAGACTGGTCCACGAGATGAGCATCGCCAACCCACTGTGGGGAGCGCCACGGATCCATGGAGAGCTGCTGAAGCTCGACATCGCGATCGGACAGACGAGCGTGGCTAAATATATGGCCAAGCGAAGAGGTCCGCCGTCCCAGGGCTGGAAGACGTTCCTCCGCAATCATGCCGACGGCATCGCCGCGATGGATATGTTCGTCGTGCCGACAATCTCGTTTCGTCTGCTCTATGGACTGCTGATCGTGGGGCACGGCCGACGACAGATCGTATGGCTCGGCGTCACAGCGCATCCGACCGCAGAATGGATTGCAAATCAGATTACGGAAGCTTTCGGCTGGGAACGGGCTCCCCACTATTTGATCCGCGATCGCGATCGGGCCTATGGCAATGTCTTCATCCGACGACTTCGATCGATGGGCATTCGCGACCGACCAACGTCGCCACGCTCCCCGTGGCAAAATGGATATGCCGAACGGCTGATCGGTTCTATCCGACGGGAATGCCTTGACCACGTTGTTGTGTTCGGAGAGCGGCACCTCCGTCACGTACCGTTGTCTTACCTGAAATATTACAATGAGGTACGCACGCATCTATCCTTGAAGAAGGACGCGCCGGTTTCTCGCGCCGTCGAACGGGCCGGAAGCATTCTTTGTCGCCCAGTTCTCGGCGGGCTACACCACCAATATGTTCGGATTTGATTTACGACAGTGACAACCGCTCCATCGCGATTAGCCCCCAGCCCAGCTGGTGGAGCGGTCTTCTGTCGCGATCATCTGGGAACTTGCTGGAAAAATGAAGCTCCTACTGGGGGCGAGTTCGGACGCCGTGCTAGCCTGCGCGGAGCCGTCGGTGCATGCGGCCATCGCAGCGTCAATACCCGATTAGCTGGGGCTGAAGAGTCGTCCGTGAAGAATTCCCAAGTCGTTGATTTAGAATCTGGAAACGGCAGGCTGGGGCAACCGAGTTTGCCGGGAATCGGGTGTGCGGAAGGGGATTCCTTGCAAATTTGATTTGTGATTCACTCGCCTTTGGATGTTTTGGCGGGGGACCAGATGCGACCACCGGAACGGCGGGAGACGGGAGAGCAGGATCTGTTTCGCTCTCGGCTCGACCAGATCATCGACCTGAAGCATCCGCTGGTGGCGCTGGGGCGCACGGTGGATTGGGAGTTCCTGGAACGGGAGTTCGGGGCGGTCTACACGGATGATCCCGGCCGCCCGCCACTGCCGACGCGATTGATGGCGGGGCTGGCGATCCTCAAGCACACCTACGACCTGTCCGACGAGGTGCTGTGCGAGCGCTGGGTCGAGAACCCCTATTACCAGTTCTTCTGCGGCGAGGAGTTCTTCCAGCACCGGCTGGTGTTCGATCGCTCGTCGCTGACGCGCTGGCGCAACCGGATGGGCGAGGAGCGGCTGCAGGCATTGCTGCAGGAGAGCCTGTCGGTGGCCACCAGAACCAAGGCGATCAAGCCGTCCGAGTTGTCACGGGTGATCGTCGATACCACCGTGCAGCCCAAGAACGTGACGTTCCCCACCGACGCGAAGCTTCTGAACCGGGCGCGCGAGAAACTGGTGCGGCTGGCGCAGCGCCACGGGGTAGATTTGCGCCAGTCCTATGCGCGCCTGGGCAAGTTCGCCCTGATCCAGCATCAGCGCTATGCCCACGCCAAGCAGTTCAAGCGTGCCAACCGGATGCTCAAGAAGCTGCGCACCTATCTCGGCCGCGTCATCCGCGACATCGGCCGCAAGATCGAGGGCAACAGCGGGCTCGAAGGGACGTTCGCACAGCTGCTATTGCTGGCGCGGCGCGTGCGCGAGCAGCAGCAACGTCAACGCGGACCGAAGGTCTATTCCCTGCATGCGCCGGAAGTCGAATGCATCGGCAAGGGCAAGGCCCATCGGCCTTACGAGTTCGGCGTCAAGGTCAGCGTTGCCACCACCCTCAAGCACTGCAAGGGCGGCCAGTTCGTCACCCATGTGAAGGCGCTGCCCGGCAATCCATATGATGGCCACACCTTGGAAACCGTGATCCCGGACATGGAAGCGCTCGTCGGCAACACCATCGCGCGCATCCTCGCCGACAAGGGCTACCGCGGCCACAATGCGCCGCCCGATTACAAGTTCAGGGTCTTCATCTCGGGGCAAAAGCGAGGGGTGACGCCGCAGATCAAGCGCGAACTCCGCCGCAGGTCCGCCGTCGAGCCCGTCATCGGCCATCTCAAAGCCGAGCACCGCATGGGCCGCAACTATCTCTGGTTCCGGCGCGGCGACGCCAACAACGCCGTCCTCGCCGCCGTCGGCTACAACTTCCGCCGCCTGATCCGCTGGCTCAGGATTTTGTTGCGCCAAATCCTGGCCGCTCTCTTCGCCGCGCCGTCGACCAATCCAGTCTGAAATCAGGGTTCTTCACGGACGACTGAAGAAAATATAGAGCAGGATGACGGCCACGACGGCTGTCCAGCCGATTGACGTCGCGAGAGTCCGTACTTGCGTCGGCATCGGACGGCCCCTCCCGCAAATAAAACAAAACGAAGAGACCGCTGGCGCTGGACAGCGGCCTCTTGAACCCGGCCTCAAAAAATGGCTTCGAGATGAAACCCCTTGCCCCAGGTCCGCCATTATCAAACTCCGCATTCGCTACCCTGTGAAGTCAAAAGGGGCTCGAAGATCAATGGAACAATTGTGACGTTGCGAGAGCGACACACCTAGAGCGCTCGCCGCGCCTTTTAGCGAGCCGGAATCGGCGGGATCATCGGCAATGCACCGACGCCGCTACACCAAATGGTCTGGACATTACCCGCCCGGGAGCCCCGCGGAATGAGATCGCTAAGGGTCACGTCAACTGCAACATCCAGTGCCACGGCGGTTGCGGTCGCATGGTCGACGTCAGGCTTGCTGCGGTAACGTCTCAATGATGCGTTTTCAAACTACCGATCAAGTGCTCATCGTCCGCATTATCACCTGCTGAACATTCTTCACCCGGCCCCGCAAGCTCAGTTAAAACTGTCATATACGGCTGTTAGCTGGGGGACGTCGTGGCGCCTTGGAAACCGTCATGGCGACTTAACCCCGCTCGCGGTTCGAGCGGGGTATTTTTGTTGGGCCGCCTCAGTTGGCAGCCTCTTTCGTTGCGCCACCTAAAGTCCGATCACTTCTCCCCCTTCCGGCTTGTGTCGTTCCCCGTATGAATACGGGGATCAAGCTCCGTCATTGAACCTTGGCACACCTCACGCGGACAAAACCAAGCTGGGGGATTTGAGGGACCCGGTAACTAAACCAACGCCGCGAGCGATCATATTCCGCTCAGCGGCGTTGCGCGTTTTCCCTTCCGCTCACACCGGGCGAGCGCTTCGGAGCGGTGGAACATTGCTTCAATTCAAGGCTGACCGACCTCTTGGCGGCGGCGCGCGCGGAATCACGCGCCGAGTTCATCCGAAACGTCAGGATGACCATACGCCAACAGTCCTACGACACATGGGAGCCACATGCCTCGGCGCGACGCCCGATCGACGCATTCGATGCCTATCTGGACTGGGTCTCCCGCGCCGACGAGGGCGGACGTGCGCTCATCCTGCTGACCGAAGCCTTGACTCTGGAATCGCCAGATCGCGCCGACTATGCCGAGCACAATCTTCAGCTGAGGCAGGCGTTCCAGCAAAGCATCGACGAAACCAGGATCGGAAAGCATCCACGCGAAGTGAATACCGAAACGATTGCCCTCGTTCTCGTGGGAATGCTCCGGGGGATCGCAATCCAGTGGCTGCGCGAAGGCGACGCCATCGACTTGGAAAAGGTGCGCGCAACTGCGCGCTGGATCCTGGAGAAAGCGCTGGGCCAGATGCCAAAGCCTGAAGACCGGCCGACGGCGCGCGCTCGCAGCCCCGAAAGGACGTGAGCGTCCCTCGGAGGCGGTGGAGACGCCGTAGCACCATCAGACGCCGGTCGCGAACTGCGTGCGCAGCTCGCGCTTCAACAGCTTGCCGGCCGCGTTGCGCGGCAATGGATCGACGAGGATGACGTGGCATTTGTCCGGAACATCACCTCGCGGCGAGGCGAGAATTCACCAGATTGCACTGCAAGCTCCACCACGCAGTGGTGATCAAACCCGGTCTCCGGCGTCAGTCTCCCGAAAACGGGAATTTTCCCCGTCGTGGCCGGAGATTTTCGGCGAATTCGCCCATCAGTCCGCGAAATCGGGAGCGTGGAGACTGTCCACCAGATTGCAAAAGCCCGCCATTGGCACGCCTTTCTGTCATTGTCCGGCCAGTTTCTCCAACTCCGGGACTGCGTGGCTGGGGCGGGAGGATTCGAACCTCAAGATGGCGAATTGGAAATCAGCCGCTCTCGCCTGTTCAACCCCGGCGTCGTGACGGCGATATCCAGGCGCGGAAACGCTTCGGCTGCCTTGGCCGCAAGTGCTGCGACATCGGCGCTGTCAGCCGCGTCGCAACGAGCCGGTATCGCCGATCCGCCTTGCGCGCGGATCGCTGCGGCGATGGCTTCCGCGCCTTCGCCGGTGCGATCGGCACACATCACGCTCGCGCCAAGGGACGCCAGCGCCTCCGCCGACGACTTGCCGGTGCCGGAGGCCGCTCCGAGCACGACTGCCGTCTTGCCGGTGAGATCGAAAAGCTTGCGATAGTCGGTCAAGACAGAATCTCCGTTGCGGAAAGAGCGTGCAGCCAAAGGCCTGCACCGCGAGGCGTGCGTCGCCGCCGCTTTTGCACGGCCGAAGCAGCATTTTGCGAGCAGATTGGCCAATTTTATCTTGGTCCGGACCAATTCGTATACTAATATATCAGCTGAACAGGCAAGCGAACATGCCCGCACGCGCGACGAAGAAGAGCGAGAACTCGGTCCGTGCCGTCGGCCATCGCCGGGCGGGCCGCCCGCGTGCCGCGACCGCCGCGTCGCGAATCTATTCGGATCTTCGCGCCGAGTTGGTGTCATTGCAGCGCCGTCCTGGCGAGGCGATCTCGGAGGCCGAAATCGCGCTTTCCTACGGCGTCAGCCGGACGCCGGTTCGCGAGGCGATCCTGAAATTATCGGATGAAGGTCTCGTCGAAATCTTTCCGCAATCGGGCATCTTCGTCGCCCGCATACCGCTGGCTGCGCTGCCGGAAGCCATCATCATCCGCAAGGCGCTCGAGGAAACCACCGCGCGATTGGCAGCTGAACGGGCTACTTCGAGCCAGATCCTCAACCTGCATTCGATCCTGGAACGCCAGCGCGAGGCCAACGCCGCCAGAGACGGCGACACCTTCCATCGCGCGGATGAAATGTTTCACGCGATGATCGCTGAAGTTGCTGGATATCCCGGAATTTGGACGTTGATCCTTCAGGTGAAGGTGCACGTCGATCGCTACCGTCTGCTGACGCTACCGCAGCAGGGACGTATCCCGCGGGTCATCGCAGAGCATCAGGCCATCCTGGACGCGATCGAGGCGCATGATCCCTCGCGCGCCCGGATGGCGATGGAGATCCATCTCGAAGGTCTTCTCGACAACATCGCTGTTACTCAAAACTTCAATCCGGAGTTTTTCGACAAGTGAGCAGATAACGCAAACCAAACGCGCAGGTGCGACGGAGGCCATGCTAACCAAAGCGGAAACGTCAAGAAGTTCCGCAAGATCGTCGACAAATATCGCAGGACATACGCCGGAGATCCGGCGGAGGAAAAACAAGCAACACACCTGGGAGGATTCCGATGAAGCGTCGCGATTTCATAAAGCTGAGTGCCGGTATTGGAGCGGCGGGCTTGACGATGGGCCCTCCGGCCCTGACGCCCGCCCGCGCGCAGGCGAAAGCGGCCTTCAAGGCGTCCGACGTTCAGCCGCCAGGTTACCCGACCGTGGCGGCGACGGAAAATCTGGGAAAGAAGCTCGAGGCCGCCACCAACGGGCGCCTCTCGGTCCAGATGTTTCCGTCCATGCAACTCGGCGGCGAGAAGGAAACCATCGAACAGACGCAGATCGGGGCGATCCAGATGCTGCGCGTCAGCGTGGGATCCATGGGTCCCATCGTCGACGACATCAATGTCGTCAACATGCCGTTCCTGTTCAAGAACACGGCGCACGCGCAGCGAATGATGGACGGGCCGATCGGGCAGGAACTGCTCGACAAGATCACGGCCAGTCCCAATGCCGGACTAGTCGCATTGTGCTGGATGGATTCCGGAGCGCGCAGCCTTTACAACACCAAGAGACCCATCAAAACGATCGAAGACCTCAAGGGTCTGAAATTCCGCGTCATCGGCAACCCGATCTTCGTCGACATGATGAACGCCCTTGGCGGCAATGGCGTCGCGATGGGCTACGACCAGGTCTTCAGCGCGCTGCAGACCGGCGTCATTGACGGCGCCGAGAACAATCCGCCGAGCTACGTCTTCAGCAATCATTACACGGCGGCAAAATATTACTCGCTCACCGAGCACCTGATCATTCCCGAAGTGCTGGTGTTCTCCAAGAAGGCCTGGACCTCGCTTTCGAACGACGATCAGGCCCTGATCAAGAAATTTGCCCGCGAGGCGCAGCTGGAGGAACGCGAGCTCTGGAAAAAATACGAGACGCTGGCGATGGAGAAGGCAAAGGCCGCGGGCTGCGAGATCGTCGAGATCGCCGACAAGGCACCGTTCCAGAACGCGGTCAAACCGGTGTGGGACAAATATGGTCCGAAATACCAGGACATGATCAAGCGCATCCAGACAGCTTGATCGAGCGCTTCAGGGAGGCGGGAATGGCCGGGTTTCGCCGCGCGATGGACTATCTGTACTTGCTGTGCGTCGTCATCGGCTGCACGGCGCTGGTTTTGATTTCGGCGATCATTCCCTGGGCGGTGTTCACCCGCTACGTGCTCAACAGCGCCGCATCCTGGCCCGAACCGCTCGCAGTTCTCCTGACCATCGTCGTGACCTTCATCGGCGCAGCCGCCGGATACCGGCTCAACCTGCATATGAATGTCGGCTACTTCGCCGACAAGCTGCCGGAAACAGGCCGTCGCCCGCTCGAGCTCCTTGTTCAGCTCCTGATGGCGCTGATCGCGATCTTCATGATCGTCTGGGGCAGCCGGCTGGTAGAGGTGACCTGGTACAACACCATCGCGGATTTTCCGTTCCTGTCCGTCGGCGTCACGTACCTGCCGATTCCGATCGGCGGGGTTTGCCTTTTGCTCTTCATCATCGAGCGCATTTTCCTTGGGATCCCGCTGGATCCGATCGCTCAACACCGGGAAGTCGCGGTCGACTGACCCGGAGGAGCCATCATGGATATTTTCATTCTGCTCACGACGATGCTGGTTTGCTTTCTGATCGGCATGCCAATCGCCTATTCGCTGGCGCTGGCGGCGATCGCAGGAGCTTTCTCGATCGGCATTCCACTGGAAGCGGTGATGCTGAAGATCTCCGACGGTGTCAGCAAGGTGGCGATGCTGACCATACCGTTCTTCGTGCTGGCGGGCGCGATCATGGCCGAAGGCGGCATGGCGCGGCGGCTGGTCGCGTTTGCCGACGTGCTGGTGGGATTGACGCGCCTGCGCGGTGGCCTCTCCATCGTCAACGTGCTGGCGACGACCTTCCTGAGCGGCATTTCCGGCTCAGCGGTCGCCGATACCTCGGCCATCGGCTCGGTGATGATCCCGCAAATGGAACGGGCCGGCTATCCCAGGGTGTTCGCGACCAACCTGACGATTACCGCTTCGGTTCAGGCATTGCTGGTTCCGCCAAGCCACAATGCGGTGCTGTACTCGCTCGCCACCGGCGGCACGATCTCGATCAGCGCCCTGTTCATGGCCGGCGTCTTCCCGGGCCTTTTGCTCGGCTTCTCCCTGATCATTCTTTGTCTCGTCATCGCATACCGGAACGATCATCCGCGCGGCCAGACTGTGCCGGCAGAGGACGCGATCAGCATCGTCATCGACGCTGCCTGGGGTTTGGTGACGCTGGTCATCATTCTCGGCGGCATTCTGGGCGGGATCTTCACGGCCATTGAAGCCGGGGCCGTCGCCTGCATCTGGGCGTTCTTCGTGACCATGTTCATTTATCGCGACTATCGCTGGCGCGACCTGCCCGTGCTGCTGCACCGGACCCTGCGCACGGTCGCGATGGTGCTGACGCTGATCGCCTGTGCCTCAAGCGTCGGCTACATCATGGCGCTGACACAGATGCCCGCCAAGATGACGGCATTCTTCCTTTCGATCTCCAGCAACAAATACGTCATCCTGTTTCTGATCAACATCCTGCTGCTGGTGCTCGGCACCCTCGTCGACATGGCGCCATCGATCCTGATCGCGACGCCGATCCTGCTGCCGGTAATGGCGAACTTCGGCGTCGATCCCGTCCATTTCGGCATGATCATGCTGCTCAACCTCGGCATCGGACTGTGCCAC
Source organism: Bradyrhizobium sp. Ash2021 (assembly GCF_031202265.1). Classification (NCBI taxonomy): domain Bacteria; kingdom Pseudomonadati; phylum Pseudomonadota; class Alphaproteobacteria; order Hyphomicrobiales; family Nitrobacteraceae; genus Bradyrhizobium; species Bradyrhizobium sp. Ash2021. Next base: position 6,837,241 of record NZ_CP100604.1, read on the forward strand.
CCGCCGGTCGGAGCGATCCTGTTCGTCGGCTGCGCGGTCGGCAAGGTCACAATCGAGCAGGTGATGCGGAAGATCTGGCCGTTTTACGCGGTGATGTTCTTCGTCCTGATGTGTGTGACCTATTTGCCGGAAATATCGCTTTGGCTGCCCCGGCACATGATGCGGTAGAGACCTGGCTCTCTTGCGAAAGCTAAGGAAAAGCGCCAGCATCGCCGGCCAGAAGCGCATCCGCGCCAGCTCCGCCAAGAAAGGGCACCTGCCGTGAAGATCGTCGATCTCAGCCGTGAACTCTATCACCGCACCCCGAGCTATCCGGGCCATCCCCCTGTCATGCACGGCATGTGGAAGAACCACGAGGAAGCGCTCGCCGAATCCAAAAACGTCTACGGGCTTTCGTCGATGTTCATCTCGATGCCCGACCATGCCGGCACCCACATCGATGCGCCCAGGCATTTCGGCAAGAGCGGCATCCCGATCAACGAATACCCACTGGAAAAATGTATCGTGCCGGGCATCTGCGTCGACCTGCGCCACATCGCGCCACGCGCCGAGATCACGCCCTCCGATCTCGAAGCGGCGGTGAAGAAGGCGGGAGTGCCGGTGCCGAAGGCAGGAACAGTCCTGCTCTGCACCGGCCACCATGAGCGAACCTTCCCTCGCAAGGAATATTCGACCGACAATTCCGGCGTGAATGTCGCCGCCACCGAGTGGCTGGCCGGGCAAGGCGTCGTGCATTTCGGCATCGATTCGATGCGGCCAGGGCCCGACAGCGACGTGAACCTGCTCGTTCACAAGGCTTGCCTCGACCTGGATATCACCCACATAGAAAGCCTGTGCAATCTCGAAGCGCTGCTCGGCAAGGGCAAGTTCACCTTCATCGGCCTGCCGATGAAGTGGCGAGAGGGCACGGCTTCCCCGATCCGCGCCGTGGCGGTATTTGACATATGAAGTTGAAGTTGTCGCGACACGGGTCGGGAGAAACCTAATGCTTGATAAGATATCCAATCGCCTGTCGCGCCGCGAGATGCTGCGGGCCACCGGCCTCCTGGCCGGCGCGGTTGCCGCCTCCAGCCTCGGGCTGGCGCCCGCGAGGGCGGCCGGCTATCCCGAGCGCCCGATCAAGATCATTGTGCCGTTTGCGCCGGCCGGACCCACCGACATCATGGCGCGTATTCTAGGTCAGCATCTGGGCGATGCGCTGGGCGGCACGGCCGTTGTCGAGAACAAGCCCGGCGCCGGTGGCAATATCGGGATCGGCACCACGGCCCACGCCGAGCCGGACGGCTATACGCTGTTGATCACCTCGAGCGCGTACGTCGTCAATCCCGGCCTGTACGCAAAGATCCCATACGATCCCTACAAGGATTTCGCACCGATCGCGGAGCTTGGCACCTCGCCCAACGTGATTCTGGTTGATCCCAAACTCGGCGTGAATTCGATTGCCGACTTGATCAAGCGTGCCAAGGCCAATCCGAACGAACTCAACTATGCCAGTCCAGGCATCGGGACGACACCGCATCTTTCGGGCGAGTTGCTCAAGATCGTCTGCGGGATCGAGATGACCCATGTGCCGTACTCCGGCGCGGGTCCGGCGATCCAGGCGATCCTCAGCGGCACCACGCAGGTGGCCTGCGCCGCCCTGCCGCCGGCACACCCGCATATCGAATCCGGTGCGCTGAAGGCGCTGGCCGTGACCGGCGCGCACCGCTGGTTCGACCTGCCCGACGTGCCGACGATGATCGAACTCGGCTACAAGGATTTCATCTCCGACACCTTCCAGGGCTTTCTGGCGCCGGTGAAGACGCCGGCGGCCATTGTCGAGCTGCTGTCGAACAAATCGATCGAAATTCTAAAGACGCCGAAGATCGCCGAGCAGTTGCGCAACAACGGCTTCGAGGTGATCGCCAATGGACCGGACGGCATGCGCAAGCGCATCGAGGACGAAGTGCCGAAATGGCGAGAAATCGTCGCCAAAGCCGGCATCAAGCCGGTTTAACCGGATCAAGATTGCGCGACACGTCCGACGTACCGTCTTGCCGGCCGCCTCTGGTATACCTTAGGTTGCTTCCATAAAAACAATGCCAGGGAGGCGATCGTCATGACTACACGCCGTAATTTCCTGAAAGCCGGCACAGCAGCGGCCGCCACCGGAATCGTCTTTTGTGGCTGCGGTTTGCTGCACAGCGCGCACGCCCAGCAACCGACCCGTCAGAAACTCCCCGTCAAGGTCGGCGGCAAGCAGATCAAGACCATCGACATTCACGCGCATTGCCAGTTCCGCGAGGCTGGCGCGCTGCTCGGCGCCGATGGCCCCAAACTCCAGCTACCCCCGGTCAACGGCGCAGAGGAAGCCTTCCTCGAGATCGACAAGCGCCTCGCTGCCATGGATTCGCAGGCCGTCGATATGGAGGTGCTGTCGATCAACCCCTTCTGGTACGACCGCGAGCGTGATCTCGCCGGGCAGATCGTGAAGATCCAGAACGAAAAGCTGGCCGAACTCTGCGCCTCGAAGCCCGATCGGTTCGCAGCCTTCGCCTCGCTTACCCTGCAGGCCCCCGATCTCGCCGTGCAAGAACTCGAGACTGCGGTGAAAAAGCAGGGATTGAAGGGCGCCGCGATCGGCGATGTGGTGAACGGCGTCGAATTCTCCGATCCGAAGTTCTACCCGGTATGGGCCAAGGCTGAGGAACTCGGCGTGCCCCTGTTCATCCATCCGCAGGGCGTGCCTGAACTCAACAAGCGGCTTTCCGGCAACGGCTGGCTCGCCAATACGATCGGCAATCCCCTGGGCACGGCGATGGCGCTGTCGCACCTGATTTTCGAGGGAACGTTGGATCGCTTTCCCGGCCTGAAAGTGATTGGTGCGCATGGCGGCGGCTTCCTGCCGTCCTATGCCGACCGCTCGGACCATGCCTGTCTGGTTGGCCCGAAGGGCTGCAACCCCGACGTCAAGCTCAAGAAGCCGCCGACGGAATATCTCAAGCAGATCTATTTCGACTCGCTGATCTTCTCGCCCGAGGCGATCCGCCATCTGGTGACCCAGGTCGGCGCCAGCCAGATCGTGCTGGGCAGCGACTATCCCTATCCCTGGCAGTTACAGCCGGTCGACCACATCTTCGCCTCTAAATCGCTCAGCGACGACAACAAGGCCGATATTCTCGGCCGAACCGCGGCAAAGCTGCTCAACTTCACGGCGTAGCGGGCAAGCGCGCTCAGCGTGTCCCGTTCACGATCGAATGCGGCGCCAATCTCTTATCCGCGGTCAGTACAACCTGACGGTCCGGATTTCATTCGTCGGCTGGGCGAGCCGCGTCGGCGGCGCGAGGTCCGGCACAAAATCGGTGCCGACAAATTCGGCCTGGGCGGTTTCCGATATCCATTTCGACGCGTTCGGGTGGCTGACCGCCAAACCAATCAGCGCGATCACGACAAGGATGGGCAGAACGGCGAATTTAATGTCCCAGCCACGATACGAGCTTCGGTCGTCGCGGGGTGGTCTGTCGAGCGAGCCGTGCATGGTGGCCTCCATATTGCGGGTGTGTTCCGCTGAGCATCAGCTACCGCAATGCACGCACAGCCGGTGTGAGTTGCCTCACACGTTCTCCCCGTTCACCTGTTCGTGAGATGATCCGCCGGCGTGCCGACAAGCGAAGGCGCAATCGGTGGCGCGCTATTCGCCGTCGTCGCCCGGCCCGGAATCGACCAGCGCCTGCAGCGGCTCGGCCTTCAGCACGACGATGGCGCCATGTTCAAGCCGCACCCAGTCGCGCGCTGCCCAGGATCGCAGCTGCTTGTTGATGCTTTCCCGCGTCATGCCGACCATCTCGCTGATTTCCTGCTGGGTGATCGCGATGGTGCGGCCCTGCGGTTCAAGCTTGTGTTTTTCGGTGAGCCGAAGCAATGCGCTGGCCAGACGCCCCGGCAGGTTCTGGAGGATAACCTGTTCGACCTGGTCGCTGGTCCAGCGCAGCCGCGTGCACAATAATTCAATCAACTTCATCGCGAGCGTCGGCTGGCTGCGCACAAAGGGAATGAATTCGCGACGATCGATGATGAAGAGTTCGCAGTTGGTATTGGCGGTGCAATCGGCCGACCGCGGCTGCCCGTCGAGCAGCGCGATTTCACCGAAGATCTCGCCAGCCCCGATCAGGTTCAGGATAGCATTGCGGCCATCCGGTGAAGAGATGCTGATCTTCACGGTGCCGGAGATCACCGCAACCAGGCTGTTGCCCGGATCCCCCTTGGAAAAGATCGTGGCTCCCCGCTTCAGTGTTGTATGCTTGGCGTAGCGGCAGAGCTGATCGAATGCTTCGGGCTCAAGATCGGCGAAATACGGATGCTTGCGCAGGACGGACAATTTGCTGGATGCAACCGGCCGAGAGGCAGCAGCTTTTCCGTCCGCAGGCACGCCGGTCATGACCATCTGAAATTTGCCTATCATCGGCGCAAATTGGATGCAGGGGCGAGCCAGGAGCCCCAGTCCGCAGCGCTTGAGGAACTTATACCTTCGCAGGGGGCCCCCAGCAAGAAAGGCCTCGAACAAATCCCGGCCTTTCAATCGGCTGCTCGCAAGAGGTGAGTACGATTGCTTTACAATTTTCGATAAGTGTGACGGGTTCCCACGCTGTCGGATCAGGTCCGGGCCATTTCAAATGAGCGGCACCAGAAATGCCCGGTCTAGGGCTAACTCGCTACCTCAGCAGCCGTTTTTGCGACACTGTCGGATTGCGGACGAGACTGCAGGACCGGATTTGGGCAGAGCATGAGAAGACCCATGTGGTCGATCCCCTCATGCTCGAAGTGCTCGATCTGCAGCTCATGGCTTGCGTCCACATTGGTGCCGACTGTTGTCCTCATGGGCCCGCAGATTTTCAGAGCGTCGATTTGACGCGACTACCTCGGCCAATTGATGGCGAAGTTGCTTGGGGATGCCCCCGGGATGCTTTTCCCGGATGCCGTACCCCTCTGCCAGACCGTACGCGTCCGCCCAATTCGTGGGCCTCCACGACCAACACCTTGGCAAGCAGTCCGGATTTTCAGGGGCCACTGGTCCGTTCAAGTTCAGCGAACCTCGTCGCCGTTGACGCGATACGTGGCGCGCCGAACAGCGCATTGACGTTGTTTTGTGGTCTTCGCTGTAAATCCCGGCCATGCTTCCTCTCGCGTTGTTAGCCGACCGAGGTGCAATTCCAGCCGAACTTTTCGACAAGGGAAGACCTATCGAACCCATCGCGCATCGCTGTTCTTGATCGAGCGCCTCCTCCCAAAGGTCGTAGATTTCTATTGTACAACCACAACTTTTCGTGCCAAAAATTTGATGATGTCGATGCAGACCCTCGATGTTGCCGCGATCTTGCCAGCGCAAATACGCCGGGCGCGCCGCAATACGCTGGCGCATATTCCCGGCAACGAGGGATGGCCGCTCATCGGCCGGACGCTGAACGTCCTTGCCGATCCCAAGGGCGAGGTCGAGCGAATGGCCGCGAAATACGGCCCGGTCTACCGCACCCGGATGCTTGGCGAGACCGGCGTCTGCCTCCTCGGGCCCGAAGCGAACGAATTCGTACTGTGCGACCAGACCAAATTGTTCTCGTCGGCCCTCGGCTGGGGCACCTTGCTTGACCGGTTGTTTCCGCGCGGGTTGATGCTGCTCGATTTCGAAGAGCATCGCCTGCACCGGCGTACGATCTCCGTTGCCTTCAAGGCCGAGTCCATGAAGTCCTATCTGACGGAACTTGACGCCGGCATCGCGGCGCAAGTCGCGCGCTGGCGCAGTCGGCCGGGACCAACGCTTATCTATCCCGAGATAAAGCAGCTCACATTCGATCTTGCGGCAACGTCGTTTCTTGGCCCCGATACCGGCCGCGAGATGGACGACGTCAAGTGCGCCATCAGCGACATGGTCGCAGCCGCGGTAGCGCCGATCCGAAAGCCGTGGCCGGGCACGAAGATGGCGCGTGGCGTCAGGGCGCGGGCCCATATCGTCGGCTATTTCTCCGCGGAGGTCTCGAGACGCCGCGCCCTCGACGGGGAGGATCTGTTTTCGCAGCTATGCCGCGCGACAGACGAGAACGGCGCCCTGTTGTCGACGCAAGACATCATCGATCATATGAGCTTCATGATGACGGCCGCGCATGACACGCTGACGTCATCATTGACTAGTCTTGTCTATTTTCTCGCCACCAATCCGCAGTGGCAGTCGGCATTACGCGGCGAGGTAACCTCGCTTGGGTTATCTGCCACGCAACCGCTCGCCTACGAGAAGCTGGCGGCGCTGCCCCAGACCGAAATGGCCTTCAAGGAGGCGATGCGAATATTGCCGCCGGTGCCCTCGGTTGCCCGCCGTGCGACCCGCGACTTTACGTTCGGTGGCTACACCATCCCCGCCGGCACGCTGCTCGGAATAAACCAGCTCTACACCCACCATATGACCGAGCACTGGCCCGAGCCGGACCGGTTCGATCCGACCCGGTTCACTGATGCGGCGCAGCGGGACCGGCAACGCTACGCCTATCTGCCGTTTGGCGGCGGCGCACATATGTGCCTCGGGCAGCATTTTGCCTATATGCAGGCGAAATGCTTTGCCCGGCACTTTCTGCAGAACCTGACGGTGTCGCTCGAACCCGGCTATCGGCCGGCCTGGCAGATGTGGCCAATCCCAAAGCCGAAAGACGGGTTGCGAGTTACCCTTGGGTTGGCGGGCTAAGTGGTTAGCCCGCCCCGGAAATACATCATGTCAGATCCGAATTCGGGCAAAGCATGTGAAGGCCGATGTAGAGCTGCCCGTTATACACAAAGTTCCTGACATGGAGCTCGTGGGTCGTATCGATGTTGTCGCCGACCTTCAGCATCATCGGCATGGGCGACGCTGATCTGAAGTTGGTGGAAATGATTTCGGTGAGACGGTTCTGGATCGGCTCCGGTATCCCTCCGGCGTCCGCTTCCCAGTTCGTATATTCACCCGCTTGCGGAGTCGTAAGTTTAACAAACTTTCCAAAGGAATATGGCCCGTACTGACTCTCAAGGTCCCTGAATTTCTTCGCCGTCGCAGCAACGTTCTCCGGGCTGCTTAGTTCATTCATCAATTTCTCAAATTTTCCGCCATAGACAATTCCACCCATGATCCACTCCATAAATAAGCGACGCTAAATGCCGCGGTTGTAACAATGTCACAAATCCGAGAACTTGGAGAGCGCTACCTTAGCACGCTCCAGTTGAACGGTCATTTTCGAATTGTCAAATAGCTCGATCGCCTGGACGAGTTCGTATTTTGCCTCGGACGTCCTGCCCGACGCGGCTAACAGCCGGGCCAGCCCCCCCTTTGCCAGCCCCAGCAAGGGCTTGGTCCCGAGATTGACTGAGATTTCGATCGATCCCTCTAGTCGGGCAATCGCTTCGGCCGTGGCGGACGGTCCTTGAAGGGATAAAATACCGGCCTCGGCAAAAAAAGCCAGTGCTTCGATCGCCTGATATCCCTTCTGCTTCGCGCCCGCCCGGCAGGCACGCACGTCGTCCAGCCCGCGAGCAATATCGCCAAGTTGCGCATACGCGGAAGCCAGGTAAACCGATCCAATCAAAATGCCGGTTGCGTGACCCAGCGTCTCCGCTTCGTGCTTTGCCTCAAGCAGGATGTCTCTCGCTCTCGCTGCCTGCCCACGCTGCAAGTAGAGATTTCCAAGCGCGGACAGCACAAGTGGCAAGAATAGCCGGACTTCGTTTTCGCGGGAGAGAGACGCAGCTTCCGTAAGGGCTCGTTCAGCCTCTTCAAGATCGCCGTGCATCATTTGCACAAAGCCGCGACCGTAATCGGCCGCGACACTATCGTACGGCCGGCTATTTCTTTCAGCGAGATCGCTTGCCTGCCAGGAGCATTTCTCGGAATCGTCATATTCGCCGATTGACGCGTAGACAATTGCCTTCATCATATAACAGAGCACCAGCAGGCTCGATGCCGTCGTTCCGGGTGGGACGTTCTCCGGCGCACTGGCTAGCCTCGCACTTGCCCGATTTAGAAGCGATTCGGCGTCGCGATATCGACCGGCAACAAAATATGCCTGACCGAGGCCGTACTGGGCGAAGGGCAGCCACGTTGCATCAGCCAGCCGCTCTGCTAGAGCAACCGCCTGCTCTCCCGCCGTGATAGCTTCGTAAGGAGTTCCATAAAAGTTTAGCGCAGCTGCCCGGATCGAGATCGATGCCAGCCGTCTTGGTTCATCGCCGATTTGTTCAGAACGCGCCTCCCCTTCGCGGCCTAAGCCAAACCACTGCTCAATGCTTCCAAACGAAACGAATGGCAAACGGGCCTCGATGCGCAGATCGATCGCCCGCTGCTCACGCGCCGTCGAGGTCGGTAGTTTGTCGACCGCATCCATCGCAATCTGGAAATACTCAGTTGCATCCCGGAACGCCGATCTGGCGAACGCCTTTTTCGCCGCCATATATCCGTATTGGTCCGCCTTCTCCCAATCCTGCGCGCGAACCGCGTGATGGCACAACGCCTCGGCAAAATCTTCCTGGTGCCCGGCAGAAATCACTTCCAACGCCGTCAAAATCCGCCGGTGCAGCACCTCCCGCTGCGTTCGGAGGATCGATTCATAGGCGACCTCGCGAATGAGATCGTGCGCAAAAACATATTCCGGGGACGTGAGCGATTGCGATTCCGTCAGAAAATCGAGGATCTCCAGCGACCAGAGGCGGCTTTGCAATTGTGCCGCGGGCATGCCGGTCACGGCGGCAAGCAAATGCGGCGAAACCTGCGGCCCGACGACCGAAGCGAGTTGAAGGAGTGCCTTGTCTTCCCTCGGCAAGCGATCGATACGGGACGCGATGACCCCCTGCACCGTGGGAGGAATTTCCGGCGCATCCCCGCGGACCCTCGCGGCAAACCGACCCGCCTCCGCTCCAAGGGCGCCGCGATTGATGAGTTGCCGCGCCACCTCCTCGATGAAGAGCGGGATCTGGCCGGTGTGGCGAAGAATATGGGCCTTGAGCGCGTCGAGGTTAGCGGCGGTGCCAAGCAGGCTGTCGAGCAGCGCGTGCGCCGAGGCGATATCGAGCGACCGAAGCCAAATTCTTCGAACATCGAGCTGCGCCAGCCATCCCGGCGTATATTCGGTCCGCCATGTCAGCAGCACCAGCAGCGGCCGGGTTGCTGCAAGCGGCATCAAAGCCTCAATGACGGTCTCGCTCTGGCCATCGATCCAATGGAGGTCCTCCAGCAACAACACCGTCGGCCGCGTCGAGACCACTTTACCCAGCGTACCGCGCACGGCATCGATAATCACACGCCGTCGCAGCAGAGGTTCGAGATCGCGCCAGCGCGGATCGGCAATAGGTTGGTCGAGAACGGAGCAAAGCGCGGCCGGCCAAAGATCGGCATGCGCGGATGCCGGCTCTTCGCCCGAGCCCGTTTGATCTTCGGGTGCGATGTTTCCGACCTGCAGCGCACTTTGAAGGAGCTTCTTCAGCAATGCGTAAGGGACCGCCTGCTCCAGCGGATTACCTTCAGCTTCCAGAACCTGCCAGTCCTTCTGACGCAACGAGCTGACGAATTCATGGGCCAGGCGGGATTTTCCGATACCCGCCGTTCCCACCAGTGCGACGATTTGTCCGGACCGGCCGACCTCGTGTGCCGCGCGCTCCAGCAGCGAAATCTGCTCGGCGCGGCCAACGAAGGACGAAAGTCCTTTGGTCGAGCGCGCGCGCCAGCGCGTCAATCCGCTTATTTGAACAAGCTCGTAGCAGGGAACCGGCGCGGGAAATCCTTCCATCCGTTTCGGCGGCAGTGCGTTGAAGGTCACAAGTCCTGTGGACAGAGCCTGACAGGATTCCGACACCAGGATTTGTCCGGCCTGGGCCGCACCCTCGAACCGCTTGACCAGATGCACCGCCGGTCCGCCCGCCTCATAGATCGAGGAGAAATCAGCTTCGATGACGTGGGCGACGACATAGCCCGAATGAATGCCGACCCGGACCTTAAGCCCGGGGTCTTCCAGCAGCTTGATAAGGTGAACCAGTTCGACCGCCGCGTGACAGGCCATCACGGCATGATTGTCATCCGCGTGCGGCGCACCAAACAGCGCAATCAGCCCGTCGCCGCCTTCCTTGCTGACAATCCCGCGGTTGCGACGAACCGCCGTGCGCATGGCGATCAGAGCCGGTTCGAGCCGGGAAATGGCCTCTTCGGGATCGAGCCCCGAAATCAGATCGGTCGAGCGCTGCAGATCGGCACAGAGGACGGTGAGGTATTTCCGCTCGCCCGCGATGCGGTCTTGAGTCTGCGCCGCGGGCGGCTTGGGCGGGTGGTCCGGCACGACCGCGCCGCAGGCCGAACAAAACAGATCGCCAGCCTTCAGGGTCGATGAACAGACCTGACAAAACACGCTCAGCTTCCTCTATCCACGCGGCTCAGATTAGCGAAAGATCATGGGGGAACAAGCGTTTGCGGCGTCTATTGCGACTGACGAGCGCACTGCTGGGGCGATCCATAACGCCGGTGGGTATTGATGGGACGGCAATCTCCCAAGAATACAGCGGAGAGGTAGGTAGCAAACAACCAAACGTACATCCACAGGATGGCAGACGGCCCTGCCATGTCACAGGTTTTGCGAGAGCAACCCGGGTGCGCGCAGGCACCGCTACTAACCGCACGGGCCTGTCATTGAACACCAAACCGCGAAGGTGCCGCGGCCGCAGTGGCGCCGTTACGCCTGCCGCTGGCACAGCACGGGATAGACCACCGGGCGCGGGCGCCGATCGCGTCCGGCCGCAGCTCATTCGTTGGCGATGCCCATTTCCTTGATCACGCGCGCATATTTCGCGAGCTGATCGCGCGTCAGGACGCGCAATTCCTCTGCCGAACTGCCGCGCACCGCAAAGCCCAGTTCCTCGAGTTTGCGGCGAACATCGGGATCGCCGACCGCCCTCAACACCTCGGCATTAAGCCGGGCGACGATGTCCTTTGGCGTGCCGGCAGGTGCCAGAATCGCAAACCATGAATTGAAGAAGAAACCCGGCAAACCTGATTCCGAGACCGTGGGCACGTCGGGGAATTGCAGCAATCGCTTCTCGGTGGTCACGCCGATCAGCTTGAGCTGGCCGCCCCGCACCAGCGGCGCGACCGTACCCAGCCCCTGGAAGCCGACCGGAATCTGGCCGGCGGCGACGTCGGTCGCAGCCTGCGTCGCGCCCTTATACGGCACATGGGTCAAGGATATGCCGGCGGCGGAAGCAAACATCGCCATCGCCAGATGCTGCGGGCTGCCCGGGCCGCCCGAGCCGAAATCGATCTTGCCAGGGGCTGCTTTCGCAGCTGCGATCAAGTCCGCCGCGTTCTTGAAGCCGGTCTGGTTGTTGGCGATCAGTCCCCACTCCACCGTCGCAACCAGCGACACCGGTTCGAAATCCTTCAGGATGTCCCAGCGCATCTTGGCCTGCAGATTGGGCACCATGGTCATGATGCTGTCGTTGAAGCCGCCGATCGTGTAACCGTCCGGATCGGCGCGGGCGACCTGCTCGGCACCGATCAGCCCGGAAGCGCCCGGCTGGTTCAGGATCACGAATTGCTGGCCCATATTGTCGGCCATCTTCTGCGTCACGATCCGTGCGGCAACATCGACCGCGCTCGCCGCCGCCAGCGGCACGATCATCTTGATGGGCCGGTCCGGATAGCTCGACTGGGCCCTTGCGCCGGGGCCCAAAAGCAGCGCGAGCGCGGCGACCAGCAAGTGAAGCAAGCGCATACCGAGTTTCTCCCCTGTCAACCGGATCACGTTTTGCAGTAACCAGCGTATTCCTTGCCGCAATGATTGCCCTCTCGCTTCCGGCTTGGCAATGTATCCTGGCGAAGAAATCAAGAATGAGTCGGCGAACGACCGGCCCCAGAAGCGTTCTATCAAGGGAGGCGACTAATGACCAACCGCAGGAATTTCCTGAAAGGCGCCGCTGCGACCGGGATCGCATTTTGCGGTTGCGGTATGCTAGATGCGGCCCGCGCGCAACCGCGAGCCTCTCGCCTGCCGGTCAAGGTCAACGGCAAGCGCGTGATGACCGTCGACGTCCACGCTCACTGCTACTTTCATGAATCGATCAGTTTGATGGGCGATCAGGCCGACAAGGTGCTGCCGCCGGTCAAGGGCGTTCCCGAACACTTCATCGTCATCGAGCAGCGCCTGAAGGAAATGGACGCGATGGCGATCGACATGGAGGTGTTGTCGATCAATCCATTCTGGTACGGCAAAGACCGCGACACCGCAGCTCAAATCGTCAAGCTGCAGAACGAGAAACTCGCGGAGCTTTGTGCTTCACGCCCTGAACGGTTTGCCGCCTTTGCTTCGCTGACTCTGCAGTATCCAGACCTCGCGGTGCAGCAACTGGAAACCGCGGTCAGGACGCAGGGCCTGCGCGGAGCGGCGGTCGGCGCCAGTGTGCTGGGAGAAGATTTCTCCGATCCGAAATTTCATCCCGTCTGGGCCAAGGCGGAGGAGCTCGGCGCGGTTCTGTTCATTCATCCGCAGAGCACGCCCGAACTAGCCAAGCGGTTCAAGGGCAACGGCTGGCTGTCGAACACCATCGGCAATCCGCTCGACACCACGATGGCCCTGCAGCATCTGATCTTCGAGGGAACGCTCGACCGCTTTCCGGGACTCAAGATCATTGCGGCGCATGGCGGCGGCTATCTGGGCTCCTACGGTGCGCGCGGCGATCATGCTTGTTTCGTGTCGCCCCAAAATTGCAATCCGAACATCACGCTGAAGAAGAAGCCGTCGGAATATCTCAACCAGCTCTATTTCGACGCCATGGTGTTCACGCCGGAAGGTTTGCGGCATCTGGTGGCGCAGGTCGGCGCCAGCCAGGTGATGCTCGGCACCGACCATCCGATCCCATGGGAACAGCATCCCGTCGATCACGTTTTCGCGACCACGACGCTGTCGGACAAACAGAAGATCGCCATTCTCGGTGGCAATGCGACGCGTTTGTTCGGGATGAAGGAGGCTTAGCCGGATTGTCCTAAAGCAACTTCCCATCCGGCCCAAAGAACGGATGTGGTCCGTCAAAAGTCCCGATCGGCACCTGGTGCGTGACGAGGGTGCCAAACCGATCGCCCGGAAACCAGGTGTGGAGGTGGAAGGCAGGCGGCTCGACCTTGAACGACGGCTCGCGCAGTTCGGCCAGATCGAGATCGACGGCATGGTTCGGCGCCGGGCAGATCGTGGTCGGTACCCCTGCAAACATCGTCAGCGCCGCCCGGTGAATATGGCCGGTCCCGATCAGTTGCACGCGCGGATGACGCCTGACGATTGGAGCAAGCTCGCCCGCGTTGAGGAGATTCTGGCGATCCATGTGCCAGATCCCTGCCTTGAACGGCGGATGGTGCAGGAACAGCAGCGCGGGCCGATCGGGCGAAGCCGCCAGCCTTGCGTCGAGCCACTGCAGCGTCAGCTTGTCGAGTTCGCCATGCGGCTTTCCGTGCACGCTCGAGTCCAGCAGCAGCAGATCGAGCCCGCCGACCTCGATCTCCTGATTGAGCGGCCCGGACGCAACGGCATAGCGAGCGGAAGGAAACGCCGCGCGCATCAGCTCACGCGAGTCGTGGTTGCCGGGAACGCCCGCGAAGGGGAGCTTCAGCGGCGTCAGCAGCCGCCTGAGGTATTCATACTCTCCAACCGTCGGCGTGTCCGCCAGATCCCCCGAAATCACCACAAAGTCAGGTGCGGGATTGAATTCGTTCAGAGCCGCGACGCAACGTTCAAGCGCCTTCGCCGTATCGACCCGGCCGTAGGCCAGCGATCCCGGCAGCTTGATGTGCAGATCGGAAATTTGCGCAATGCGAACAGGTCTTGACGGCATTGGCCTTCTCAGCTTTCGGGCGGCAGCAAACGGACGGCGTCCGGCGAAATCAACAGTCCGACCCGTTCGCCGGCTTTGGCGACAACCGCATTAGGGGCATCGACGGTGAGCAGCTTGCCGGATACGCCGCTCACGACCATGCGTTGCCGGTCGCCGATGAAGCTGACGCTGTCGATGAGCCCGGAGAGAGGCGCAGTCCCGGCCTCCACTACGCGAATGGTTTCGGGACGAATCATGGCGACCGCGGCCGACACGGTCGCATCACCACCGATTGGCTGGCGACCGCCCGGCAATACGAGTTGACCGCCCTCGATAGGGGCTTCGATGATGTTGGCCGCGCCGATGAATTCGGCCACGAAGCGGTTTTTCGGCGCAAAGTAAATCTCGCGCGGCGAGCCGATCTGGGCGATCGTCCCCTTCTGCATGACGACGATACGATCGCCGAGCTCCATGGCTTCGGACTGGTCATGGGTGACGTAAATCGTGGTGATGCCAAGCGCCCGCAGCAGGCGATTGAGCTCGCCGCGCAAGCGATCGCGCAATGCTGCATCGAGCGCCGTCAGCGGTTCGTCGAGCAGCAGAATGCCCGGCCGGATCGCAACCGCCCGCGCCAGTGCCACCCGCTGGCGCTGGCCGCCGGAGAGTTGATCGATGCGGCGGTTCTCAAGCCCGGAAATGTTCGTCAGCGCGACCAGTTCGGCGACACGCGCCGCGCGCTCTTCGTTCGGTACGCCGCGGATCTTCAGGCCATAACCGATATTGTCCGAGACACTCATGTTGGGGAAAAGCGCATAGGACTGGAAGACCATGCCGACATTGCGTCGTTCGATCGGCACGGACGTCATGTCCTTGCCGTCGAACAGCACCTTGCCGCCTGTATCGGGCAGTTCGAGGCCGGCGATAATGCGCAGCATGGTGGTCTTGCCACAGCCAGATGGGCCGAGCAGCACCAGAGTCTCGCCGCGATCGATATCGAGCGTGGCGGGCTCGAGTGCGCGCGTTCCATCAGCGAACGTCTTGCCGCAGGCCGCGATGCGCACCGCGGCGCCATGTCCAGCCGACGTGCTCATCTCTTCTGTTCCTTCTCGGCGAACAATTGCATCGCCACCAGCAGCGGAACGATCATGACAAAGAAGATCAGCGTATAGGCCGATGCGACTTCCAGCCGCATCGAGGCATAGCTGTCGGCGAGCCCGATCGGCAGTGTCTTGGTCAGCGGCGTATGCAGCATCCAGGTCAGGTTGAACTCGCCAAGCGAAAGCGTCACTACCATCAAGGCGCCGGCGAGTATCCCCGGCACTGCATTCGGCACGATCACGTCGCGGAAGCGCCGCCAAGGCGATGCGCCAAGCGATGCCGCACCTTCGTCAAGCGTCTTGATGTCGACCGTTGCGAATACGGCCATCACCGACCGCACCATGAACGGCATGGTGAAGATGACATGGCCGACGAGGATGAAAAGCCAGGAGCGGCGGAAGTCGCTGAAGCCTTGATAAGTGAACAGCAACGCCAGCGCGATGGCCAGTCCGGGTATCGCCAGAGGCAGCGTGATGATCTCCTCGATGATCCGGGCCAGCCGTCCTCCCCGTACATGCAAGGCGTAGGCCGCCGGGACGCCGGCGGCGAGCGTCACAGCCAGGGTTGCAAATGCAATCACAAATGACAGCAGGATGGTGCCGGCGTAGAGCTCCCAGACCTGGGCCACCCATTGCAGGGTCAGGCCGGACTGGATGCCGCGAAAGTAATTCACGGTCACGCCGGCGGAAATCGACAGGATCGCAGGCACCACCAGGAACGCAGCGATGATCAGCGTGAAGATGAATTGGCCGGTGAAAATCAGGCGATCACGCATGGTCTCATCCGGCTGCGGCGACGGCGCTGCCGCTGAATGAACGGGCAATCGCCAGGATGAACCAGGTGATGATGCCGAGCCCGACCGACAACGCGGCGGACGTCGAGAAATTCGCCGCCAGCGTGAACTCGGTATAGATCAGCATCGGCAACACATCGATGTTCGTCGCCAGCGTAAACGCGGTTCCAAATGCGCCCATCGCGGTCGCAAAGGCAATCGCCCCGGAAGCGACGAAAGCCGGCGCCAGCGCCGGCAGCACGACATCGCGCTGTACCGCCCACGGGCTCGCGCCGAGCGAACGCGCGGCTTCTTCCAGACCGACATCGAGTTTCTGTACCGCTGCCATGATGGTGAGAATGACGCGCGGGATCGAAAAATAGAGATAACCGAGGAACAGCCCGTAGATCGAATAGGCAAAGACTAGTCTCTCGCCGAACAGGCGGCTCGAGAGATCGCCAATCAGACCCTGGCGGCCAGCAAGCAGGATGATCAGGAAGCCGACCACCACGCCGGGAAACGCCAGCGGAAAGGTCAGCATCGCGATCAGGACGGCACGGCCGGGAAAACGATGGCGCTGCAGGAACATTCCGGCGATGGTCGCCACTATCAGCGTCACGATCGTGGTCGCAGCCGCCAGCATGACCGTGTTGATCAACGTGGCGCGATAACGCGGCTCGGTCAGGATTGCAAGATAGCCGGCAAGCCCCTGCGGGCCTTCTGCGCCGGTCACGACGAGCCGCGCCATCGGCAGCAGGAAAAATGCCACTGTGACCACCGCAAGCGGCAGCAGGCACAACCAGATAAAGGATTTATGAGACATTGGAAAATGGCGCCCCGGCGATGGGCACCATCTTGCCTCAGCGGACCTCGGCGAGATAGCGGTCGACAAAGCCTTTTTGCATGTTTTCCATCTGCCCCCAGTCGACACTCTTGGCGCGGGCGTAGTCGCTGTCCGGCAGGAACTTGTTCTTCACGGCCTCCGGCAGCTCGATCGGGCGCGCAGGGCGCAAATACGCATTGGTCCAGATCGCCTGTCCCTTGTCGGACAATAGATAATCCATCACCTTCTTGGCCTTTTCCTTGTCGGGCGCGTTCTTGACCAGGCCGACGACGTAAGGAAACACCACCGATCCCTCGCAAGGGATCACGAATTCAAAATTGCCCTTCTCGGAATATTTCGCACGATAGGCGTTGAAATCATAGTCGAGCAGGATCGGCATCTCTCCGGAAACCACGCGGGCATAAGAGGTCTGCTTGGGGACGATCGGATCGTTCTTCCGCAGATCCTTGAAGAAGCTGATCGCGGGGTCGAAATTCGAAGCTGAGCCGCCAAGTGCCAGATTGATTGCAACGGCGCCGACATATCCGACCGCGGCAGAGGTTGGATCGAGATAGCCGACCATTCCCTTATAGTCCGGCTTCAGGAGGTCCTTCCAACAGGCCGGCACCGGCTTGCCGCCGAGCGCGTCCTTGTTTACGAACAGGCCGAGGGTACCGGAATGAATCGTGGTCCAGTAGCCGTCAGCATCCTTCAACCCGGCCGGAACCTGATCCCAGTTGGCGGGCTTGTAAGGCTCCAGCGCATCCTGAGCCTTGGCCTTCATGCCGAAGGTAACGCCGAAATAGCCGATATCGCCAACGGGATTGCTTTTCTCGGCAAGGATCTGCGCCAGCGCCTGACCCGAATTTTTGTTGTCGTGGGGAATGTCGTAATTGAGATCCGCCTTGATCGCCTTGAGCATGGAGGCCCAGTCAGCCCATTCCGGCGGGCAATTGTAGCAGATGACGTCGGCCGCCTTAGCGGATTGCCAGGGCGCGATCAGCGACAGCACCAGCAAGGCAAGGAAAAGACGGACGGTCTTCATGAAGGTCACTCCGGATCGGCGAGGCTGCAAATGGATTTCAGCACCAACCGGTGACCAAGTATAGGCCGCGTATGAAGGTTTTGCGACGAGTCGTATTGCTATGCAGCAAAGCTTCGCAGGCCGGCACGAAAGGCGTCTCCGTGGCTCGCGGCAATACGGCGTTTGCGATAGAATTTCTGACCTAACGGGATTTCTCAGATGTACCGACCATCAGGCGTCAAGACCTCACCCGACCTTCCTGTGCCCGACCAGATGAAGGCCTGGATTCTGGGCGAGCCCGACCAGCTTTTCCTGCGCGTCAAGCCAACTCCCGTTCCTGCACGCGCTGAGGTCCTGGTTCGGATCGATGCGGTCGCGATCTGCGCGACCGACCTTGAGATCATCCATTCGGGTTCGCCGGCCAGCATCCAGGGAGGCCTGCCCTTCAACAAGAATTTTACGCCGGGCCATGAATATATGGGCACGGTTGCAGCACTTGGGCCCGACGTCGACGAATTCAGGATTGGCGAACGGATCAGCGTCGAAATCCATGCCGGTTGCGGCCAGTGCAAACGCTGCCGCCAGGGCATGTACACCTCATGCCTGAATTACGGGAAGCCCGAAAAGGGACATCGCGCCAACGGCTTCACCACCGATGGCGGCTTTGCCGAATACGCGGTCAATCACATCAATACGCTGGCACGGGTGCCCGATACCATGAGCGACGCGGAAGCGACGCTGGTGGTCACCGCTGGGACGTCGATGTATGGCCTGACGGAGTTGGGGGGATTGGTCGCCGGTGAGAGCGTTGTTGTGATCGGGCCTGGCCCGATCGGGCTCCTAGCCGTCGCAGTAGCGAAGGCGCTCGGCGCAAGCCCGGTCATCCTGACGGGAACGCGCAACAAGCGGCTGGCGATCGGCCGCGAGCTGGGTGCCGACCGCGTTATCAACATCAACGACGAGGATGCCGTCGAGATTGTCAAACAGCTTACTGGGGGAGTTGGTGCGGACTATGTGGTGGAATGCGCGGGGAGCGAGGCGACGATCAATCAAGCCATCCACATGACCAATCGCGGCGGAAAGATCTGTCTGGCTGCGTTCCCACACGAGCCGGTGAAATCGGACCTCGCCCATCTTGTGAAGAACAACATCTACGCCTACGGAATCCGCGGCGAGGGCCGCAGCGCCACCCGCCGCGCCATGGCATTAATGGCGGAAAAGCGCTTCGATGCGACCAAGATTCACACCCATACGTTTCTGCTGGCTGATCTGCCGACCGCGCTGAGATACGCGCGCGACCGGGTCGATGACGCCATCAAGGTCGTCGTTACCAACCGGGAATCCGGTGCGATTGCCCGCGCGGCTGAATAGGCTCTCGCCCATCCAAAAGAAAAGGCCGACCCCTCTTTCCGCCGAACCTCATAAGTGGCTCAAAACAATTGGACTTCGAGAACCGTACCTGAAGTCTGGAGTCCATAGGTTCGGAGAAAAACGCTCCTCTCTGAGAATAATAGGGCGGTTTTGGCCCGTCGGGAGTCCAAAGGTCAAATCAGAAATGACCACGGCTATTGGGCTTACGAGCCAGCGAGCTCACCCAGAGAATACACGGCCTTGAGCAAGCTGGCAGAGAGAGGAGCTGCGATCGAACCTTCTCCAGTATGTCAGTCGCAGAAAGCAAACCAGCGGATGGCACCCCTGACCGCTCAGGCTGAGAGATCCGCCAGACGTGCGAGGTCCCACCCCATGCGCGACGACTACAAGGAAACCGAGTTCTTGATTTAATATTAGTGACTACTTACACTTGTTCGCAGGCTAAATTATACTTATTGGTTTGTTGGGTTCGAGGTGCGCTATGCGATATTGGTACGTGTACTTTGCCTTGGCCCTTTTGGGGCAGTTCGCCCTATCTCAGATGCCGATTTCCCATGAGCCCGGTGTGTGCCTTACCAAATTGGACGGTGAGTGCATCAAGGTTTCCTATGCGCGTAAATCGCCCTGAAAAATGTGGTTGCAGATGAACGTGGTCGCACGTTGTTGTGTTGCGATGCGGCCGCCCGCGAACGCCCTCTGCAATACATCGCATTTGAAGCCATTTCAGGGGGTAGCTTTTATCGATGCTCAAAACTTGGATTTTAAGGCTACTTTTCTGTGTCCTTTGCGTGGGCATCCTGGGATCAAATTTTTGGACCATGCGCAATTGGACCGAGCGAACCGGTGTCTATGACGACATCTGCTACCTCAGGCAGGCGCACTTGTTTCAACGCTTTGGCCTTGGTGGCTTCGACACCAATATAAATCGAGACGACGATCGATACTTCGCGACGTTAGCGCGAGAGATTGGTTATGAAGCTTGGGACAATCCGGCCCGCGCACCCTGCCACACTCAAATAGGGGAGAAGCACGTAATCCAGTATCCCCCAGGTACCGGCTTGGCTCTTTCAGTCTTCCCGGCCGATTTCCAAAGGATACCGCTATACGCTGTCGCGAACTTCTTCGTTTTTCTAGCGGCGGTTCTCGCTATCTATTCCGCCCGGCGTCCGCATGAAATTGTTGGATCGGGCGTCGTC
This sequence comes from Bradyrhizobium sp. Ash2021, assembly GCF_031202265.1. Lineage (NCBI taxonomy): Bacteria > Pseudomonadati > Pseudomonadota > Alphaproteobacteria > Hyphomicrobiales > Nitrobacteraceae > Bradyrhizobium > Bradyrhizobium sp. Ash2021. Next base: position 6,857,352 of record NZ_CP100604.1, read on the forward strand.
GGCATGGCCGCGATCTATTTCATGGTGAACCCGTCAAAAGCCAGCTACTCGATGGCGCCCACGATGATAGTCTGCGCAGTCGTCGGGTTTTTGACTGCAATCATGGCAAACGATCCAAGGTCATCGCGCCGAAACACGGCTGCGGCAGCGGCTGGCATGTTCATGGGACTGGCGGTCTCGTTCAGGCTTCCAAACCTCTTACTCTCCGCTGGCTACTTCCTAGTTCTGCTGGCGCTGGCCGCCCGATCCGCAAAGTTGGATGATGTCATTCGGCTAGCTTTGTTTGGAGTCGCGTATCTAGTGGGGTTGGTGCCGACGCTAGTTTCAAATGCGATCAATGCCGGAAGTGTTATAAGAGCCGGTCGCGGAAATCTGGACAGAACGATAAGTGGAATTTCTGCCTGACAGCGGCGATAATTGCCGTGAACAGGAGAGACCATGAGCAGACGACCCCGGCGGAACCACTCACCGGCCTTCAAGGCGAAGGTGGCTCTGGCCGCCATCAAGGGCGATCGGACGATAGCCCAGCTGGCGGAGCATTTCGACGTTCACCCCAATCAGATTACGGCCTGGAAATCACAGCTTGAGGGCGGCGCCTCTGATATTTTCGGATCGGGGGGCGGGACGCCGGCCACGCCCGCGGTCGATGTGAAGTCGCTGCATGCCAAGATCGGGGAGCTGACGCTGGAGAACGATTTTTTAGAAGGCGCGCTCACCAAGGCGGGATTGCTGAGCGCAAAGCGATGATCGACCGTAAGCACGATCTGTCGATCACCAAGCAGGCAGAGATTTTGAAGGTCAGTCGCGGCAGCGTGTACTATCTGCCGCGTCCAGTCTCTTCAGCCGACCTCGAGATCATGCAGCGTCTCGATCGGCTGCACCTGGAGTATCCCTTCGCCGGTTCGCGTATGTTGCGAGGCCTGCTGGCTTTGCAGGGGTGCAAGATCGGCCGCCGGCATGTGAAGACGCTCATGCGGCGGATGGGGATAGAGGCGCTCTATCGCCGTCCGCGCACCACCAAGCCCGAGCCCGGCCACAAGATCTATCCGTATCTGCTGCGCGGCATCGAGATCCGGCGGCCGAACCAGGTCTGGGCCATGGACATCACGTACATTCCGATGGCGCACGGCTTCGTCTATCTCGCCGTGGTGCTGGACTGGGCGACACGTCGTGTTCTGTCGTGGCGGCTGTCGATCACGATGGAGGCGGCCTTCTGCGTCGAGACCCTGGAAGATGCCTTGGCTCGCCACGGCAAGCCGGACATCTTCAACACCGATCAGGGCTCTCAGTTCACCGGCGCGGCGTTCACCGGCCTGCTCGCCAGCAATGGCATCGCCATCAGCATGGATGGCAAAGGGGCCTGGCGGGACAATGTGTTCGTCGAACGGCTGTGGCGCAGCGTCAAATACGAGGAGGTCTATCTGCGAGCCTACGAAACCGTCGGCGAGGCGCGACATTCGATCGGCCGGTATCTCGACTTTTACAACGGCCGACGTCCTCATTCGAGTCTTGACGACATGACCCCGGATCAAGCCTACTTCGATCTTCCGCCGCTCCGCGCGGCGGCCTAACCTCGGCAGAGGCTCCACTTATCGACGCGGAATTTTTGTTCAGACAACCGGGGCCAGCTCAATAGCCACTACTTACAGCGCAGTAGACGCGACGCCTCCAGATTTCAGCTTCAGCATCGCTTGGCAGTATTTTAGTGACATGCAAGGTGCGTTGACCTTACTGGTGGTAACCTGGTCAATCGTAGCTTTGGCTGCTAATATCAGAAAGACCGCGGCATCGATCGTTGCTATCAACATTGTTGTAAACCTCGGATTCTTTCTCACTCATCCTATTTCTACACCCTATTACCTGATGCCATTCTTGCTACTGTCCATGTGGACGCTGCTATTCTCTTTCTTTAATGATTCTGATGAGGGCCGTGTCAGGTACGCTCGCTAACGCTGCGTGCCTTACCCGTTTCTATCGTGCAGCGGGATTTTTGACCCCAGCACAGAGGGAGGTGCAGCCTCCAACCCCCGAGTGTGCGGCTCGTTGTCGGTCGTCGCATGGTCATCTCCGTTGTTAACGGAGACGTCGCGACAGTCGTTCAAAATTCGATTCGCCCCAAGGCCGCCAGGATAACCTGAGGCGTCAGCGGAATCTCCGTAATTATGGTGCCGAACGGCCTCAGCGCGTCATTGACGGCATTTGTCACCGCGGCCGCCGCACCGGCGGTGCCAGCTTCGCCGGCGCCTTTGGCGCCCAACTCGGATTCCAGCGTCGGCGAGACGACGTGGCCGACATCGATATCAGGCATTTCACCGGACATCGGAACCAGATAATCGGCCATATTGGCATTGGTGAGTTGGCCGCGCTCGTCATAGATGCATTTCTCAAACAGCGCGGCGCCAAGGCCCTGCACCACGCCACCCCTGATTTGCTCATCGACCAGTTGCGGATTGATGATGGTACCGCAATCCTCGACCACCCAGTGCTTCAATAGCTTGACGAAGCCGGTATCGGTGTCGACCTCCAGCCAGGAGGCCTGAACGCCATTTGTGAAGGCAAAGGGATATTGGCGCGGAACAAAATGCCGCGTCGCCATCAGTTCGGGCTGAATACCCGGCGGCAGTGTGTCCGGCCGAAAATAAACGATTCTGGCTAGTTCGTTGAGTTCAATACGCGGGGCACCATCATTGGCGTTCACAACGCTGTTGTTGATGATGTCGAGTTCACCGCGCGTGGATTGCAGGATGGCGGCAGCGACATCGAGGATGTTCTTGCGTAGCACTTTGGTGGCCTGAAGCGCGGCCTCGCCGCCGATGCCCGCGCCGCGCGAGGCCCAGGTGCCGCCGCCATACGGCGTATTGTCGGTATCTCCCAGGATGACGCGGACCCGATCCATGGAGACGCCGAGCACGCTGCCGACGATCTGCGCCGTGAGCGATTCCGACCCCTGCCCCTGCTCGGTGATGCTGGTCTGGCAGATCACGGAACCCTGGGCGTCAAGTCGCACGGCCACACCATCCTGCGACGAAATCCTGGCCCCGCCGACACCATAGAACGCCGCGCTGGGATTGGTGACTTCGATGAAACTGGCGATACCGATGCCGCGATGAATGTTCCTGGCGCGCAACGTCGCCTGCTCGGCACGCAGCCCGTCGTAGTCCATCATCTTGATTAGCTTTGCGAGCGATGCGTGATGCGACAATTGCTCAAACCGTAGGCCCGACGGCGAAGCGCAGGGATAGGCGTCATCGGCAATCAGATTGCGGCGACGGATTTCGACCGGGTCCATGTCGATCTTCATTGCCGCCAGATCAACCAAGCCTTCCGTCACCGAACAGGCAATCGGATGGCCGACGGCGCGGTACTGGCACATCACGTTCTTGTTCTGGAACACGACACGGGCGCGGGCTCGGTAGTTCTTGGCCGTGTAAGGCCCACCGACGAGATTGACGACCTGATTAGCCTCGATCGCGCTGGTGCGCGGATACATCGAATAAGGACCGATGCCCGTGAGATCGTCGATCTCGAACGCCGTAATGGTACCGTCGCGGTTGACGCCGATCCTTCCTTTGCAGCGATGATCGCGGGCATGAATATCGGTGTTGAAGCTCTCGACGCGGTCAGCAACGAATTTGATTGGCCGCCGCAGCAGCTTCGACAACGCGTAGGTCGCCATCTCGTCGGCATAGATATGGACCTTGATGCCGAAGGAGCCGCCGACGTCCTTGCAGACCACGCGAACTTGGGATTCCTGTAAACCCAAATGCAGCGCCGCGATGTTCTGCACCATGTGCGGCGCCTGCGTGCCCTGGTAGATCGTCAGCCTCGCTTCGGCGGCGTTCCAATCGGCCACCACGGCGCGCGGCTCCAGCGTTACGCCGGTATGACGCCCAAAGATGAATTCCGCCTCCACCACCTCGTCGGAATCGGCAAAGGCGTGGTCGACGGTGCCGGCGTCATGGTTGCGCTCAAAGGCAAGGTTGTCGCCGAGCGAGGGATGGATCGCAGGCGTCGCCGGATCGAGCGCGCTACGCATGTCCGTTACCGCATCGAGTTCTGCAAACTCGACCAAGACATGCTCCGCCGCATCCTCGGCCAAGGCCCGGCTGGTCGCAATAACGGCCGCGACGGCCTCGCCCTGCCAGCACACGCGGTCGATAGCGATCGCGCTTTGCGGGGCGGATTTAAGGCCCTTCAAATGCGAGAGCACGCCGACCCACGGCGTAATGACGGCAGCCAGTTCCAAACCGGTAACGACGGCAATCACGCCCGGCATATGCTTCGCCGCGGCCGCATCGATGCCAACAATTCTTGCATGCGCGTAAGGCGAACGCAGAAACACCACATGCGCCATGCGCGGCAGCTCCATGTCGCTCACATAGAGTCCCCGCCCCTGCATCAGCCGATCAAGATTCGGCCGCGGCACCGACTTGCCAATATAGGAATTCGGCCGGTCGAGCGCCGAAAGCGCGTCTGGATTTTTCGGTGCTGAAGTCATGGCGCGCGCGCCATCCGCGCCAACGCCGTGGTCTCAACCGCGTCGACGATCGCCTGGTAGCCGGTGCAGCGGCAATAATTGCCGGAAAGATGCTCGCGAATCTGTTCTCGATCGGGTTTGGAATTCTGTTTCAGCAGATCCTGCGCCGCCATCAGCATTCCAGGCGTGCAAAACCCGCATTGCAGGGCGTTGCGGTCGCGGAACGCCGCCTGAAGGTCGGCGATCTCGCCGCTATCGGACAACCCCTCGATCGTCTCCACCAATGCGTCGCGCGCCTGCACCGCCAACATCAGGCAGGAACGCACGATCTCGCCGTTGACGCGCACCGTACAGGCGCCGCAAACTCCGTGTTCGCACCCGAGATGCGTGCCGGTCAGCTTCAAATGCTCGCGCAGAAAATCCGCGAGATTCAACCGCGGCAGAACATTGGCATCGACACGCTCGCCGTTGACAATGAGCGAGAGGGACACGGGAGCCGTCATGAAGGCCCTCCCGCACTGAGATCAGGGCGAGAGAGCAGCGTAGATACGCAACGTACCAGCAATACCTTCGCCAGATGCCGGCGCATCGCGGGAGATGCCTGGTGATCCTCTTGCGGATCAAGCTCTTCGCTCAGCGCTGCCGAGGCATCGGACAACAGTTCGGGCGTAATGGCGATGTTGACAAGCTTGCTGGCAGCCCTGGCTAGTAGCGGTCGATCGCCAACGGCAAAAAAGCCAAGGCGGAGATCGGCGAACAGACTGCCGTCGAAGATCGCCCGCGCCGCCAGGCCGACAATGGCGTAATCGCCGTGTCGACGAGCGAATTCGTGGAAGAAATACGCGGAACCTTTTCGCGCCACCGGTAACTCGACTGCGACCAGCAACTCCTGCGGCGACAGCACCGTCTCATAGATGCCGGTGAAGAATTCCCTCGCTGCGACCCGCCGCTCGCCGCGTGGGCCACGAATAATGATGGTTGCGTCCAACACGACCATGCAGGCAGGCAGCTCGGAAGCCGGATCCGCATGCGCAAGGCTACCGCCGATCGTACCGCGATTGCGGATTGCGGGATGTGCGACATGGGTGATCGCGTCCGTCAGCAGGGGGACATGAGCGGCGATTTCGGGAGATTTGAGGAGATCGGCATGACGCGTCAACGCACCAATGGAAAGGACGTCGCCTTTCACCGCGATCCCGCGCAGTTCAGCGAGTTCGCCGATATCGACAATGAGTTCGGGAGAGATGAGGCGCAGATTCATCGCCGGCATCAGGCTCTGGCCGCCCGACAGCACCTTGGCCTTGTCGCCATGCGCGGCGAGCAGTTCCAGCGCATTTAAGACGCTGGTTGCGCGGGCGTAAGCAAAAGCCGAGGCCTTCATTTCGACGTAACCTCCCCCGGCGGGATATCGGCAGTTTCTTTGGATTAGACGGCGGCAACCTTTAAAGGTCAAGTTTGTTTATCGACCGATTATTTCGACTTTGGACTTGTCATCATGCCGCGAACGACGCACGTTTGCTGCCAAACAAAAGCCTGCCCTTGGGGGGGAGCAGACCATGAAACTCGGGTTTTTTACAATGCCGATCCATCCTGTCGACAAGGACTGGCGGCTGTCCCTCAAAGAAGACCGCGAAGCCTTTCTGCTGGCGGATGAGCTCGGGTTCACCGAGGCCTATGTCGGGGAGCACGTCACCGACAAGGCCGAAAATATTACTTCCTGCATCGCCTTCATCGCATGGCTCGCCGCAGCGACCAGGCAAATCAGGCTCGGCACCGGCACCATCAATATGCCGAACACGCATCCTGCCGCGCTCGCGGCTTCAATTGCGATGCTCGATCACATGCTCGACGGGCGCCTGATTTTCGGCATCAGCCCGGGCGGGCTAATGTCCGACGCGGAAGTTTTCGGCAATCTCGAAGCCGACCGTAACGCCATGTTTCTGGAAGCCATCAATCAGGTTCTGGCGATTTGGGCGAGCGAGCCGCCGTACAATCTGCAAGGCAAATACTGGAATATTTCGGTGCAGAAGAACCTGATCGAGGAGATTGGTCAGGGGTTCATTGCGCGTCCACTACAAAGACCCCATCCGCCGATCGTGGTGACGGCGGTGGCGCCATTCTCGAAAGGCGTGACGGAAGCGGCCGCGCGGGGCTGGGATCCTATCTCGGCGAATTTTCTGATGCCGGCCTGGGTGAAGAGCCATTGGCCGAAATACGTCGAGGGTTGCGAGCGCGCGGGCCGCACGGTGGATGCGGCGAACTGGCGTGTCGCCAAGAGCGTGTTCGTTGCAAAGGACGCCGCGACCGCAAAGGCCTATGCCACCGACCCGGACGGGCCGTATGTCTATTATTATCGCTCGCTGTTCACCAAGCTGAAGCGTGGCGGCCGCATCGAACTGTTCAAGACCCGCCGCGATCAACCCGATGAGGAAGTGACGCTGGAGTCCATCTGCGACAAGCTCATTATCCACGGCACGGCGGAGAGCGTCGCAGACCAACTACTGGCTTTTCAGCAAGAGGTCGGCACCTTCGGAACGCTGCTCTACGCCGGCAAGGATTGGAAGGATCGCGAACTTGGGCGCCAATCGATGATCCTGATGGCCGAAAAGGTCATGCCGCGAGTCGAGGCGGGCATGTCCGGCCGGGCCAAGGCGGCCGAATAGTCTTTCAATCCAGGGAAAACTTGCCGTGGCTCTCAGCGATCGTATCCCCTATCAAGCACAAATCGACCGGCCGAAGCTGACGCTTCCGGGTGGCAAGAAGCTCGCGGTATGGGTCATCCTCAATGTCGAGGAATGGCGGATCGAGAACGCGATGCCACGCACGGTGTTGAGCCCGCCGATGGGCCAGCCACTGTTGCCTGACGTACCGAACTGGTCATGGCACGAATACGGCATGCGCGCCGGTTTCTGGCGTCAGTTCAAGGCGTTGACCGACCGCAAGATGCCGGTGACGCTGGCGCTGAACGCCAATGTCTGCAACACCTACCCGCGTGTAGCATCTGCCGCGCTCGAAGCCGGCTTCGAATTCATGGGCCATGGGTTTGTGCAGGGCCCGATGCACAAGCTCGACAACCAGGCCGACGCGATCAAGCGATCGGTCGAGACCATCGCGAACTTTTCAGGCAAACCGCCGCGCTCATGGGAAAGCCCCGGCCTGACCGAGACCGCGGAAACCCTCGATCTCCTGCGCCTCAACGGTATCGAATATCTCGCGGACTGGGTGATCGACGATCTGCCGCAGGATATTGGGACACCCCACGGCACCATCACCACGATCCCCTATTCGGTCGAGACCAACGATATCGTCATCCATGCGCTGCAGCATCTGCCGTCCGAGCAATTCCTCAAGCGCTGCACTGATCAATTCGACCGGCTGTATCTCGAAGGCGCGTCGAACGCACGAATCATGGCGATTTCGATTCACCCGTATATTACCGGCGTGCCACATCGCATCAAATACCTGGAAGCCCTGCTCGACCACGTCATCGGCCATGACGGCGTGGCGCTGATGACCGCAAGCGAAATCGGCGACTGGTATCGTAGGGAGATGGGGAGGAAATAGCGTACCGGTCTATCCAACCACCTTCACTGGGGTGCGCCGGATGTAGGCCGAGGCCTCGGAAATCCGCTCAAAGCCGGCCAGAAAAACATCCAGCGCGTGACTGATCATCTGTTCCTTGTCTTCAAGCACGGGAGATTCATAGATATATTTGCGAACGCCGTAATAGAAGATTCCGCCGTGAAGCACCCAGGCCAGTTCGATCTCCGCCGCCGTTGGCTTGTTTTGCACGGCAAGTCCCACTTCATGGCGGCATTCCCTGATGATGCGGGTCAATATCTTGTCCTTGACCATGCCGACATACCAACGGTTGATGTCGAGGCCCTTCAAGCCCGAATAGAGATAGATGCGCAGCCATTTTCGGGTGAAGATCGCATCGGTATAGGCGCCATAGAACTCCCGCAACCGATCGCGGAGCGGCCGCGAGCGATCGCATAACAGCTTCTCCCAGCCGGTCTCGAGCGGATCGAGATAGACGGTGCGGTAAACTTCCTTGATCAGATCATCCTTGCTCGGAAAGTAGCGATAGAGCAGCGGTTGTGTCACGCCCAGCCTTCGTGCCAGCGCGCGAGTGCCGCCGCCAAACCCCTCTTCCGAGAAAAACTCGGTTGCCTTTGCCACGAACTCCTTGCGGCGATCATCCGGCGAAAGTCGCCTCTGCCTGACGTCCGCATGTTTGGGCGAGACCTTCCTGATCATGGGGATTTGATGCCGTCGCCGGTGAGAAATCGACCGAAGCCGCCGCGCGCAAACAATAACGGCTCCTGTCGATTATAAGCATAAGCCTCAACGGCACCCAGAAATATAATGTGGTCGCCACCGTAATACCTGTTGGCAGCGCGACACTGGAAATTGGCAACGCTGTCCGCAAGGACCGGCGCGTTGCCAAGCCCTGGTGTCCAACTCACGCCGGCAAATTTGTCATCCGACGATTTTGCAAATTGCGACGCCAGCGCCTGCTGAGACGCGCCGAGAACATTGACCGTGAAGTGGCTGGCGTTCTGGAAGATGGACAAGCCTTGCGAAAACATGCCGAGGCTCCACAGCACCAACGGCGGATTGAGCGACACGGAGGCAAACGAATTGCATGTCACCCCGTAAGGCTTTCCGTCAGCCGCCATCGCCGTAACGATGGTAACGCCGGTCGCGAAAGTGCCCAGCGCGTTGCGGAAATCGCGAGGATCGATTGCCGAGTTGTCGCTGGCGAATTCATTGGCTGGATCGGCCGGATGTTTCGGTGCGTCAGACATCCGCCGACCTCAAAGCGTCAAGTTTTCGGACGGCAGGCCAAGCGCCACGCGTCCATAATTGGTCCCCGCCGCGTCGAAATTGAACGCGAGGTGTGAATTCACCGCATGCGCATCGCGAAACTGCCGCTGCAGCGCACCCGACGTAAACAGGCTCCGTGCGCCACTCGCCGTAAACAGCAGCGACACCGCATCAGTGCAGAGATTGACCGAAAACGCACCGTCACGACGTAGCCTCGTCTTGGCGGCGATATCGGGAACATGGCCCCGCTTTGCATCCGCCATCGCCTCGATGCAGTTTGTACGCATGATGAGACGCGCTGCATCTATCTTGGCAGAGGCCTCGGCGATCTTGATCTGGGTGCTCTGCATGTCGCCGACCTTGGCGCGACTATAGGTCGAAGCGCGATGTCGAGCGATTTCGACATAGTCATCCAGACACGCTTGTGCGTTGCCAAGACCCACCCCGGACAGCACATAGGGAAACAACGAAAAAACCGGTAGAGCATAAAGCGCGTTCGGATTCACGGAACTACCCGGCGTCGGTCCGCCGGTCAGATCGCCGACCGCAATCGTCATCCGATCGGCAACAAATGCATCCACAACTCTGACATCGTTCGACCCCGTTCCCCGCAACCCCGTCGCGTTCCAGGTGTCGTTGATCTTGTAGTCGCTCTTGTTGAGCAGGAAAATCCGGTACTCGACGCCGTCAGCTTCATCTTCGGACCACACTACGCTGGCGAGCATATTCCATTCGCAGGACTCCACACCTGACGAAAACGGCCAATGGCCGTTCAGCGTATATCCACCTTCGACTTTCGTGGCCCGACCAGCCGCGAAGATAAAGGAGGACGCAATCAATGCGTCGGCGTCCTTGCTCCAGACCGCATCCTGCGCATGCCGATCGAACATTCCCAGCATCCAGTGATGGCTTGCGAGATTGGCAAAATTCCATGCCACGGAAGCATCGGCCTGCCCGAGCGCATTGGCGCAGTCGACCAACGCCACATAATCGAGCTCGGACCCGCCAACGCGTTTGGGCTGCACGATTCGGAACAAACCGGCATCGTGCAAATCGCGTTCAGTTTCTGGCGGCAGGCGCCGCAGGTCTTCGGTCTTGGACGCGCGCTCGCGCAATTTCGGGATCAGCGCCTCGGCACGCGCGACCATGGCAACATAGGTGTCTGTGCCCGGTCCCGCGGACATGCTTGCATCTGGCCTGCGGCCGTCCCCTGCCATTGGTGTTTCCTCGCTCGGCCCGGTCGTTGCGATCCGGATGTGGCCGACACTATCCCATCAGTCTATCGCCTGGTCACCAATGATCAAGGCATGCCGGAAACATGGTTACTCCGCCATATTGTGCTGCTGCCAGCGCAACAGATATGCCTGCAGCCGCCAGATCATCGCCGATAGCGCAACGCCGACCAACATCAGCACGATGACGGCGACCATCATGCCGGAGGCTTCCGCCCGTGCTTCGGACTCGATGATAAGGCGTCCGATACCGCGTTCCGCACCGATGAACTCACCGACAATGACGCCTATCAGCGCAAAGGATATCGCCGGAGACAGCGAGGCAAAAACCCAGGCCATGGTCGATGGAATCACCACCGTGCGGGTAATCTGCCATTCGCTGGCTCCCAATAGGCGCGCGGCGTTTATGTAGCCTTCGTCAATCGAGCGCGCCCCCTCGAAGGTGTTGAAGAACACCAGAAACACCACCACGATCCACGATGTCACGACCTTCGACGTGTCACCTATTCCGAACGCCAATACGATAATCGGCGCCAACGCGATGCGAGGAATCGAATTAACCGCAGTGATAAAGGGCTGAAAGATGTCGCTGAGCCGGTCCGAGCGCCCCAGCAGCAATCCCGCTGCAAAGCCCGACGACACGCCAAAGACAAACCCGAAAAAGGTGTTCTTCAGCGTAATGGCGGTCGCGATCCAGAGGTTGTTCTCGTTTCGCGCCATGCATTTGGCGAAGTCGCCGTTGAGCCAGCCGTTGAACATGCCCAGCTTGGACTTGAGGCAGCTCAGAATCAGGAAATGCTCGAAAATCTCCGATGGCTTCGACACAAAATAGGGATCGAGCAGGTCCGGAACCAGCGATGGAAATCTGGCATGCAGATCGTAGCCCCACTGCCATATCGACAGCACGGCAATGCAGATCGATATCTGCCATGCCAACGTGTTGGCGCGGTGTCGCGGCATCCTCATGGGCTACGCCCCTTGACGAACTCCTCGCCGAGCGAATGCCAGATGTGCTGGAACAATTCGGCGTAACGAGGCGTCTCACGCACCCTCACCGCGTCGCGCGGCCGCGCGAAATCCACATCGAACGTGTCCTTGATCCGGCCGGGACGCGCCGAGAACAGGATGATGCGGTCGGCTAGCGTCAGGGCTTCACCGAGGTCGTGCGTCACGAACAAGACGGTTTGCTGCTCGCGGTCCCAGATCCGCAGCAACACCTCATGCATATCGATCGTGGTATGAGTATCGAGCGCACCGAACGGTTCGTCCATCAGCAGGATCTGCGGCTCTACCACCAAGGTTCGCATCAGTGCCGCGCGCTGGCGCATGCCGCCCGAGAGGGTTGAAGGGTACGCCTGCTCGAAACCCTCTAAGCCCGCCTGTGCGACACAGGCGGCGACACGCTCCTTGCGCTCGGCGTCAGCGACGCCGGCAAGTTGCAACCCGTAGCCGATATTGTCGGCAACGGTGCGCCACGGAAACAGCGTATCGCGCTGGAACACGTAACCGACATTGGGCGTCGCCTTGCCGGCAACGACCGGTTTGCCATCAATCAGGATCTCGCCGCTGCTCGGCCTTACCAGCGTCGCGATCATATTGAGGATCGTGCTCTTGCCGGAGCCGGACGGGCCCAGCAACGCAACAAATTCGCCGCGCCGGACACTGAATGAAACATCGCGGACCGCCTCGATCGCGTTTCCCGCGAGCTGAAACGATTTGCTCAAGCCCCTGACATCGATGCGTTCGGCATCGGTAGACCGAGCAACGGACGTCGGAGACAGCGTCGGTATATTCAAGCGGGATATGCCTTTCGCGCCGCCTCGATGAAAGTCGGGCTGACGACTTCGGCAATCGTGAGCGGCTTGATCCCGGTCATTTCCCGGAACCAGACTTTTTGGCCGCGGGCGAAGCCCGCCGCATCGATGCTCGCCTCATAGTCAGCGACCTTTTGCAGCGCCGTGATTTCGAGGATATTGGCGGCGCGTGAAGTACTGCCAACATAAGGCTCGATCGCGTCGTAGATTTGCTCGGGCGTGTGTGTCTTGATCCATTGTGTCGCCCGCCAGATCGCCGTGACAAAGGCCTGCATCTTGGCCGGATCTTTGTCGATCGTCGATTGAAGAGTGAAATGTGATGTCACCGGAACCTTGCCGCCGATATATTTATTCCAGATCGTTTCGTCCGTTCCATCAAACAACAGAGTGCCCCAGCCCTGTTTCCTGGAATCGTTCAACAGCGACAGCGAACTCACGAGCACATCGACCTGCTTGGTCTTTAATGAACCCAGCATGGTGTCGACATTGCCGGTCCCGATCCATGTCACCATCTGATCGAGCCCCATCGTCTCCATGTAATAGGACGCCCAGACGTGGTTGGTGCCACCCAATGACGAAACCGAAACAATCGGCTTGCGTCCGTCCGGCCGTTTCCAGGTTGTCAACGCTTCGAGTGAATTGATACCCTGATCGAACAAATCCTTGCGAATAATGAACATCACCGAACTCGAACGGGTATCGACCGGCATCAGGACGCGCCCCGCACGACCGTGATTGCTGAGCTGCATTGGATGGGTAATATCGCCGATGCCGAGGTCACCTTGTGACGATGCAATGATCTCACGCGTCTTGACGCCGCTGCCGCCCTGTACCAGTTTGCAGTCGAGGCCGGCTTCCTTGAAGTATCCGACCCGATCCGCGATGAAGTGCGTCTGGTACACGGGGACCGCGACGGGATAGATCGCGCGACCGATCTTGTCTTCCGCTCTCGCCCTCCCCGCGGCCAGGGCGAAACCGCCGCCCGCGATAATCGTCAGTGCCGAACGCCTTGCAACATAGGCCATTATGCGTTCTCCCTCTCCCTGCCGGCGACCTTCTCAAGCGCGCTTAGCACCGCGTCTCCCATTTGGACTGTCGAGAGTTTCTTCGCACCCGGCTCGGCGATATCGGCGGTTCGTGCGCCGGCGGCCAAGGCCGCGTCTACCGCCTTCTCAAGCAAATCCGCATCCTCGGGCCGATTCAGCGTCATGCGGAGCATCATTGCGACACTCAAGATCGAGCCGAGCGGATTGGCGATGCCTTTGCCTGCAATATCGGGCGCGCTGCCGTGAACCGGTTCATACAACGCCTTGCGTCGGCCGAATTTGTCCACTGGACCAAGCGAAGCCGACGGCAGCATGCCGAGCGAGCCAGACGCCATCGCGGCGCAATCGGACAGGATGTCGCCGAAGATATTGCCGGTCACCATCACGTCGAACTGTGCGGGTTCGCGAACGATCTGCATAGCTGCGTTGTCGACATACAGATGGGTGAGCTCCACGTCGGAAAATTCTTCTCTATGCAAAGCGATAACTTCTTCACGCCATACCACACTGGTTTCAAGCACATTAGCCTTGTCCACCGAACAGACCTTGTTCCTGCGTGTACGCGCCAGTTCGAATGCCGACCGCGCCACGCGGCGAATTTGGTTGGTGGTGTATTGCTCGGTGTTGAAACCGCGCCGTTGCCCGTCGGCGAGCGTCTCGATGCCGCGCGGCTCTCCGAAATAGATGCCGCTGGTCAGTTCGCGAATGATGACAAAATCGACGCCTTTCAGCACATGCGCCTTGAGGGGCGCGGAATCCGATAGTGCCGGATTGGCAACGATGGGCCGCAAATTGGCGTAAAGATCGTATTTGCTTCGGAGCCCAAGCAAGCTGCCCGCCTTGCGCGCCGCCGCCGGCACCTCCTTGGTTTCGGGGCCACCGGTCGCGCCCCATACGATGGCGTCGGCCTCTTCCATCGCTTCGACAGTATCGTCCGGCAGCACCTTTCCGGTCGCCAGGTATGGGATGATGCCGTATTGCGCTTCGCGCATCGTCATGGGCACGCCACGTTTGGCGGTAAACCAGTTGAGAACCCGGTGCGACTGCGCCGTCACTTCGGGGCCGATGCCCTCGCCGCCGACTACGGCAACCTTGACCATGTTGGAGCGATTATTCATGCCGATTTCCTTGTAAAATGGATCCATGGCCGCGCCTCGCGGTCGGAGGCCTGGAAGGCCCGGATTTCGTCGTCACGCTGCAGCGTTAACGCAACTTCATCGAGCCCTCGTAAGAGGCCCTCGCGACGACGCGGATCGATCTCGAAACTGTGCTTCTTGCCCGTTGGCGAAGTAATCGTCTGCCCCTCGAGATCGATGCCAATCCGCCCTGCGCCTTGGGTGATCTCTATTTCCGCGGCAAGGCCGTCGACAATCTCCTTGTCGACGACGATCGGGAGAATTCCGTTCTGGAAGCAGTTCGCAAAAAAAATGTCGCCGAATCCTGACCCGATGATGGCACGAATGCCCATCTCCTGCAGCGACCATACGGCACCCTCACGAGAAGAGCCGCAGCCAAAATTCGGACCCGTGACGAGGATTTCAGCTCGTCGATAAGGTTCGCGATTCAGGATGAATTCAGGATTTTCCGAACCATCGGGCAGATAACGGAGCGCGCCAAAGGCCCATTTGCCCAGCGTCCCGCGGACGGAATTTCCAACCAGCCGCTCGATGCGGATGATAACGTCGGTGTCGATATTGCCGCGCATGATCGGTGCGGCGATCGCGGTCAGTTTGTTGAATGGCTTCGACATCTCAACGCTCCATCGTCCGCACATCGGCAATGGCACCGGCGATTGCGGCGGCCGCGGCCATCGCCGGGCTCGCCAGATGGGTCCGGGCCCGGGGTCCCTGACGACCGACAAAGTTGCGATTGGAAGTGGAGACCGAGCGCAGCCCGGGCGCAACGGTTTCGCCATTGGCGGCCAGACACATCGAGCATCCGGGCTCGCGCCATTCGAAGCCGGCATCGGTGAACAGCTTGTCGAGCCCTTCGGCGACCGCATCGCGCTTGACCGTCTCCGAGCCAGGCACGATCCAGGCCCGCACGCCCGCGGCAACCTTGCGGCCACGCGCGACTTCAGCTGCGGCGCGGAGATCGCTTAGGCGGCTATTGGTGCAGGAGCCGATGAAGACCCAGTCCACCGGTGTACCGGCGATGGCGGCACCCGGCTTCAAGCCCATATAATCCAGCGCGGTCTCGACCGCAGCGCGACGCGCAGGATCGTCAATTCCCTCGGGATCAGGAATGCGGCCATCGACCCCGATGACATGTTCCGGGCTAATGCCCCAGGTCACTTGCGGGACGATCTTCGTGACATCGATCACGACTTCCTTGTCGAAACCGGCGTCGGGGTCGCTCGGGAGCTCGCGCCACGCCTTGACGGCCCGCCCCCACATCTCGCCTTGGGGCGCATAGAGGCGCCCGCGCAGATACTCAAAGGTCTTCTCGTCCGGTGCCACCATGCCCATCTTGGCACCAAGTTCGATCGACAAATTGCAGATGGTAAGCCGCCCTTCGACCGGCATTTCGCACATGGCATTCCCGGCATATTCGACGGCATATCCGGTGCCGCCCGCAGCGCCGACCTGGCCGATCAGCGCGAGGATCAGATCCTTGGCCGTGACGCCGAGCGACAGCTTGCCTTCGAACCTCACGCGCATGGTTTTTGGGCGGCGCTGGATCAGTGCCTGAGTGGCCAGCACATGCGTCAACTCGCTTGAGCCGATGCCGAAGGCCAGCGCTCCCAGGCCGCCATGGGTGCAGGTATGACTGTCGCCGCACACGATCAGGCAACCCGGCAGGCTCAGACCAAGTTCAGGCCCGATGACATGAACGATCCCCTGCCCGGGCTCGTCGATATCGAACATCTGGATGCCGCTGGCAGACGTTTCCACCCGCAAGGCTGCCAGCAATTCCTGCCCGATCTTGATCGTACCCGCGCGTCCGCGCGCCGTCGAAATCGCATGATCCGGCGTTGCGAACGTTAGTTCCGCATTGTGAACGGAAAGGCCGCGACTTTTGAGATCAAGGAGCCCCCGCGACCCGCCCAGGTCGTGCAGCAGATGACGGTCAACATGGAGAAGATCAGTATCATCGCCAAGTCGCGCGATGACATGCTGATCCCATATCTTGGCCAACATGGTACGGCCGGAGCTTGCCAAGGCACGCCTCCCTTTGTTTTGACCCGGCAACCTTGGCCGCCCGGTCGCCGTTTTGTACGGCTTGTTGTTCAGGCATCAGCCCGCGCGCATCAAAGCATAATCGCCCGTACCTCGGCTAGGGTCGAAGGTGAAAGAGGCTGCTTGACCGGGCACGGACGCCGGCAGCCCTTGCCCCCGCCATGGACCCTGACCCGCCTCTGGCCGACACAATCCGATACCGGCTCCGCGCCGATGGCCGGATATGCCGGAACAGCATGAAACAGCTGTTCATGGCGCTGGTAACGCCATCGGCCATGCCGGTCCCCATAAACGAAAAAACGCCCGGCGGCCGTCAGGCCACCGGGCGAATTAAGGGATATCGGAGCACGCGGAACTTCCGTGCCTGATCCAGGAGTTCGTAGCTAGCGTGCTTGCTTCTGTTCAGCCCTCACCGGATAGCTTTGCGCCAATACAGCGTGTTCGGCCACGCCCAGGGATTTCGCGGCCGATATAGAAGATAGCCGGCGCGGATAAAGTTGTTGGCCGATGCCAGATTATCGGTCGTGTCGGAGACGACCGAGCTCCATCCATTCAATCGCCCACGCGCTTCCACGGCGCGCATCAAGCGCAATTGAAGCCGGTTTCCAGAATGCCTTTTCAATACGCCGACGCGGCAGAAATAGCCGGCATTACAAACGTGGGTCGAGGGAATGATACCCGCAAAGGCGACCGGCCCAGTCTCGTGAAGGGCGAGCCACCAATGCCCGTGATCGAATTCGGGAACGGGCGCGCCGTCAAAGAATGTCAACCGATGAAGTTCGGCTAGCGTCTCTGAAATGTCGTCGTCCTGCCCGTCGACCTCGCGAATCCGGTACATCGGTGACGCCCTAAACCTGAAATTTGTGTTGCCGGCCGATGGCGTTTGGTACACGATTTGCCGATGAACGTTCGCGATGCCACCCCGGAAGATGGTCTCGCTGCCTGCGAAGTCATGAGGCGGTCGATCGCGGAGCTGTGCGTCGCCGACCACAGGAATGACCCGGTAATTCTTGGAAGGTGGCTGAGTAACAAAACGCCGGAGATGTTCCGATCATCGATCAGGCCGGCTACCTGAGGCACCGCCTCGCTTTCTCGATTTCCTTCTCTGAAATGCCCTTGGCGCGCGCCCATGCTTCAACGGCTGCTTCGCCGTATTGGGCCACCGCCTTCCTGACAGCCCAGCAAGGGATGGCGTGCGCGGGGCATGACGCCAACAGCGCTACGACCAACACAACGACACGGATCATTTACCGAGAGTCGCCTTGACGCCAAGCCAGACCGCGCCGACGAAGCCCGTGACGATCACGGTAATAACCGCCTTGAAAGTGTAGCTCTGCATGCCGCGAAAGATAATGACGCCGTCCCCCTTGTTTCGATCTTGTCGCTGAACGGCTTGAAACCATTCGCGATCCCGAGCGAGGCGATCTTGCTTTCGATCAGGCATTTTGAAGATTGCGCCAGCGTCCGCTGCGCCTCGCGGATGCAGACCGCGAGAGTACCGCGTTCGGCTTGGCAAGTTTCCACCAGAAGCTCTCCGAAGAAATGGGATTTTCCGGAACCTCGACCGCCGTGCGCAGCCTTGTATCGCGCGGGCTTGAGCAGCGGCTCGAAAACTTTAGCGGTCTGGATTTTCAGGATGGACAATGACACGCTCAATTCGATGGATCAGTTCAAGCGCGCCGTCGTCACCGCTTTCCAGCGGTTGCGTCGCCTTGCCCCAGCCTCGGTCCAGAATGGCATTGGCCGCCGTAACGCGCGCGGCCGCGGTCGCATCCTTGCTGCGCATGATCCGGACCAGCACGTTGATTGCCGTCCTGGTGTGGCTACGCGCCAGCGAGCGAATTTCAGTGATGGTTTTCGCCATTTACTTCTCGTGCCAGTCCGGCTGGATATATTCGCACGGCGCCGTATCGTCCGCGCGATCCATGGTGGGATCGTCAGGCAGGGCCGAGCGAAACACGATGGTCGGAAAATCGGTCTGCTCGCGCCCATGCTTGGGGCGCGGGATGAACTGGATGATCTCCGCCGTCATGCGAGTGCCTCCCATGACGCGATGGCGATCAGGCCGGCCAACGCGAGCGATATCAGATATGCGGTCATCGGATTCCCCTCTGAATTAATGTGCGGCAGACCGCTCGCGTGCGATCGTTTGGGGCGCGAACCTTATCCCTGCGGGGCCGCGTGCGGACGTGAACTCCAGGTCCACGCCGCGCACCGGCACGTTCGCGCGTGCCGGCTAATCGGTGTTCAAGTGGAAGGCTCGGACGACGGCGCGCAGACGACGCTCAGGCGACGGGCATGGGAGATGTGGCGTCGTGACGTGCGGCCGCCGTCCGATTCGAAAATTCCAATGAAAAAGCCCGCGGCGGATTTCTCCGCGCGGGCTTCAGATGTTTTGCGATGATGACGGTATGCCCGTGATTTGCCCGACGTGTCAAATCTTTTTCGAAGGCGTCAACAAACTACGGAAAATGCGACGAAACAGGTTCGATAATTTGAAACTGTCTCTTCCGATAGGACCCCGACAAATAAAAAGCCCGCTGCCGATCTCTCGGCCCGGGCTGTATGATATCGGCGATCATGTCGGTGTGCCCCTGATTTGCCCGACAAGTCAAGTGGACATTTCCGGTTCGTCGCGCGGACATCGAAACAAGAATTGTTGGTCGCTTGGCAGCGGAGCCATCGGCCCGTCGGATCGCAAGGAGGCCGTTGATGTATTTCGCTGCTGTCGTGCTCGCGGTTTTATCAGGTCTGTTCTATGCCGCCAGCCATCACGAGATCGGCTCATTCGGTATCACGATGTGCCAATATGGCAGCCCGTTTTGCGACAATCCTCTTCTCGTGTTCGTTGGCGCCTGTCTTGCCGCGCTTTGGGGCGCATTCGTCAGCGTGCGCTGAAGCGCTCCCGAGCCCCGAAACTTTCGCGATGATGGCGTTATGCCCGTGATTTGCCCGACGTGTCAAACGCCGGCGTACGGATTCCCCCGCAGCTTGGCTTTGAAGGATTTCTTTCGAATAATTCCGCTCCATGTTGGCGGAGCGCGCAATCGATACCGCGACCGACGTATCGCGAACGATCACCGAAATGTCTGCTGGGCCTCAGGCTGCGGTCGATCGTCCGAGTGAAACGATCGTAACGGCGCGGCGACCGGGAAAACCGCTTGCCACCATAAGCGCGATCACGCGGGAAGCGCCGCTGGCGAGCCTGTTCGTCGCCTTTCTGTTCGGCGTCGCGGTAGCGCGCCGGCGCTAACGATCGCGTTCGTCAGAACTTGCCCTTTGTTGCGTCCTTGGCGGCCGACATGACGTCGCCCGTGATCTGTCGCATATGTTCGCCGGCGTTGGTGAACTGGCTGCGCAAAAATTCCGACTGGATCCGCATTGCTTCCTGCAGGTCCGTCGCGTGGACCAGCTTTCGAGCATGCTCGAACGCTGCCTTCATATTCTGTTCGGTGAACGAGAGCGCCTGCCTGGAAATCTCGGTTCCCGGGCCCGGCATCGACGTCATCGATTTGCCGGCGGCGTCGAAAAACATGCCAAACGCCTTTTCCGCCTGATCAATGGTCTTTTCGGCCAGATCGCGCAGTTCCGCCGGAACTTCAATTTTCGGTTCAATCATGATCGCTTTCTCCAATGTCGTGCCGGACGTTAGCATACATCCGGACGGCGTCTGTGCAGTATTGGCCGATGCGACCGGTCCGGGGAAGCCTCCGGCCGGCCTCCGTCGACCCCTCACAAGGGAATTATTTCCTTGGCATTGCCATACTCATACGGAAGCCGCGCCCGATTCCAATGATGTCAGCAATATGGCATACTGATTCGCGGCTTGGGCCGATAGTCTGTGGCGTTGCGTCTCTTTTGGAGACATTGGGGATACGATGCTGCAAACATTCCGGCCGACACCGACATGCACGCGCTTTCAAACCAGTATAGAAATGCCCTGCATGAAATGCGGCGCGCAGATGAGACTGGCCCTGATCGAGCCGCGCGATCAAAGCTATGATGTGCTGACCTACCGATGCACTCCCTGCAATTCCGGTGAGAGCTTCCTGAAGGCACGCTAGATCGGATTTTCCGATCACCGACGCCGATATTATCCGTTCAGTACGGCCGTTCCCGCCTGCGTCAGCACAGGCCCCTCATCGCGCAGCTCAATCAGACCGAGGTCGGTCAGAACGCGCAAATCCTCGATGCTGACAGGCGACATTTTCAGCCGGCGGGCCTGAATGTCGCGCAGTGTCCAGCGAAGATCGATAGCTCTTTCGAGGCTTAATTCAGTGAAGGGATTGTCCACCATTCGCTTCGACTAGTGGGGCATTTCGCTCAGATTTTGTCTTCGCGGCGGCGGAATTTTGCAAGCGCCGGATCATGCGAAGTTGTCACCGGGTTCCTTCAAACCGATACCAGGGACTGCAGCGAAGACCGGACATCGGCGGCTTCAATGCATGAGGCCGTCCGACCAAGCCGGTTGGCTCTGAAGTCGCCGTCCTCAATAGCGATACGGTTCGATATCGAGCAGCGGGAAGGCACTGAAGACGCTCGGCAGGTTGGTCGGGGTCGCCGCGTGCAGATAGGACTTGTTAAGTTCGGCAAAGCTGGTGACTCCCAGCAGTCCCAGGCACCGGAGCACTTCATCCTCGAGCAATTCCAGCATTCGCACGATGCCGGCTTCGCCCGCCGCGGCAAGCGCCCAGCATTGCAGTCGGCCGATGCCGACCAGATCCGCGCCGGATGCGATCGCTTTCACGATGTCGGTGCCGCGGCAGACCGAGCCGTCGACCATGATCTTGGCGCGGCCTGCGACTGCCCGAACGATCTCAGGCAGCACATGCATCGAGCCGCGGCCGTGGTCGAGCTGACGTCCGCCGTGGTTCGACACATAGATCCAGTCCACCCCATGGTCGAGCGCGATGGCCGCGTCCTCTGCGGTGGCGATCCCCTTGAGCACCAGCGGGATCTTATACTTGTCCTTGATCAGTTTCACGGTGCGCCACTCCAGCCCCTTCTGGAAGTCGCCGCCGGTGGCGCGAATGCGGCTTTCGCGGACGTACCGCTTGGCGATGTCGCGCTCCCGCCGGCTGTAATGGGCGGTGTCGACGGTCAGACAGAACGCCGTATAGCCGTTGGCGATGGAGCGGCTGACCACGTCTTCGACGAAGGCATCATCGCCGCGGACATAGAGCTGATAGATGCGCAACGCATCGGGCGCGGCATTTGCGGTA
Organism: Bradyrhizobium sp. Ash2021; assembly: GCF_031202265.1. Taxonomy (NCBI): domain Bacteria; kingdom Pseudomonadati; phylum Pseudomonadota; class Alphaproteobacteria; order Hyphomicrobiales; family Nitrobacteraceae; genus Bradyrhizobium; species Bradyrhizobium sp. Ash2021. The sequence continues at coordinate 6,879,152 of NZ_CP100604.1, forward strand.
TCCTCAAGCCCCGGCTCGGACACCGAACTCAGCATATGCGCGGCGCCGAACCTGCCGGCTCCGCGCGCGACGGCCGCGCCGGCGCCGGGATCGAAAATCTCAAGCGCGCCAACCGGTGCGATCATCACCGGCAAGCGCAATTTGCGGCCGAACAGGTTCGCCGACGCGTCGACCTGGGCAACATTGCGCAGCACGCGCGGCCGGAACGCAATTTCGTCGAGCGCCATGCGGTTGCGGCGCATGGTGGTCTCGGTCTCCGAGGCGCCGACGATGTAATCCCATGCGTTCTGGTTCAGCCGGGCACGGGCTTTCCGCACGAATTCGTGGAGATTCTGGAATTCTTCGCCGCTGGCGCCGAGTTCGATGTTTCTCGCGGGCCGGATGGGGGTCCCGTCATTCATGGTGCTTCTCTCCCGTTTTGGCGGCACATTAGCCGCAGATAAACGGGAAAAGCTACCGCCTTGAACGGGTGAATCCGGCGCAGAAACGGAGGGCTGCTATTCGCCAGCGAGGTGCATCGGCGCGGCGTGGAAAATTCCCTCGCCCGAGACCTGGGAAGCGATCAGGAATGCCGCCATGACGGCCGGGACGCTGATGAATCTCAGGAATTGATCAATCGAAAGCATTGCTGTCGTCCCCAAGGCGCTTCAGAGGCGAATTTAATTCGTCCCTTGCGTCATCTGCTGATCGCCCAAGAAAAGCTGGTCGGTATAGGCCGCCCCGGAAATCGTAAGCAGCGCGAGAAGCGAAATGACGGCCAGCATTTTCATGAGGCCAGCGTCGGGTTCGATTGCGGCCAAAAAGGCCTGAGCTTGGCGCATTTTCCGGACCAACACAGGGGAACTTCGTGGCCGCGGGCGCGGCGCCCCCTACCGTTCAGCCGCCCGAAAAGCGATTTCGGTACTCTGTGGGCGATACGCCGAGGTGCCGCAGGAACGCCCGCCGCATGCGCTCGTCGTCGCCGAAGCCGGCGCGTTTGGCCACCTCCACCACACCGCCGATTTGCCTGCTTTCCAGCAACAACCGCGCAGTTTCGACACGCAACGCCTCGACGCCGCTCGCCGGCGTCATGCCGGTACGGCTGGCGTAAGTGCGGGCGAAGGTCCGGGGCGTCATCCCGGCCTTTTCAGCGAGCGTCTCGACCTTGAGATCGCTTGCGATGTTTTCGATGATCCAGGCGTGCAGTGCACTAAAACGCCCTTCGACGTCGGAGGCCTGCGCCGCGAGCACGGTAGAAAACTGGCTCTGACCGCCAGGCCGCTTCAGAAAAACCACCAGTCTGCGCGCGACGTCGAGCGCGGTGGTATGGCCGAAATCCTCCTCGATCATGGCCAGCGCCAGGTCGATGCCGGCGCTGACACCGGCCGATGACCAGACCCGTCCGTCCTTGACGAAGATCGCATTCGGCTCGACGCGGATGTTGGGGAAGCTGTCCTGCAGTCTCGGGCAATAGCGCCAATGGGTCGCGGCGCGCTTTCCATCCAGCACGCCGGTCCAGGCCAGCGCGAAAGCCCCGAGGCATACCGAGGCGACGCGGCGTGCCTTGGGCAGCGTCTGCGCAATCCACTTCATCAACTGGGCGTCTTTGCGCATTTCCCAGATGCCGGGGCCGCCCGGGATCACCAGCGTATCGACCTGGTGCGGCCGGACGCTGTCGATCGGCGCGGTGTCCACCATCATGCCGACGTCTGTCGGCACCAGCCCGCCCGAGGTCGAGAGATATGACAGCGAATAGCCGGGGCCGGGTAGTTCGATCGCCTGCAACTCGGCGAACACCTGCGCCGGCCCGGAGATATCGAGCAGGGTTACTCCGGGGAAGGCGACGATCGCGATGCACCGCGTCAGCGTTTCTTCGCGCGGGTCGGGACGGCGGGATTTGGCAGATTTCGAGGGCATATTGTCCTTTAAGCCATTCGAGCCTCGCCTGTATAGCTCACGATGGGTAACTGGAGTTCGGCCATGTTGCGGAATCTGGGCAGCCAATGTCGGGCGATCACCTCGCCCTGGACGGATTGCGCAGTCTACAGTTTCCCTGACGCGTCACGCATCGCCGCCTCCGACCGGCAGCCGCTGATGGACGCCATGAACGGCATCATCGCCGTCAATTGGAAGGCGACGGAGCCGCACTGGACCGCAGCCTCCTCCCCATTCGACAGCAAGTACAGCCTCATACTGGTCTACGACGGCTCCGGCCTGGTGGCGTTTTCAGTCTATCGCGTGCTGCAGATTTCGGGCGGGCTTGCGGTCTACCGCAGCGGTACGGAGGTGCTTCCCGCCCACCAGGGCCGCGGCTTTTACGGTTTCTTTACCTCCGAAGTGCTGAAATGCTCCGGAGCCGCCCAGAAAGGCGACTGTAGCGTGCTCTACGGATGGCGGACACGAAATCCCATCGTATGGGCGGCTAACGCCAAGATCTGCGAAAAGGTGACACCCTCGCTGCTTGGCGACGCGCAGGATCCCGCATTGCAAGCGGCCTGCGTCGAATTGTGCTCGTCGCTTTATCCGGGCAAGCCACTCGAAGTGCCCGGCATGATCATGCGGGGCGCCTATGGCCATATCGAGCATCATCGGCAGACCTACTATGGCACGGCGTCGCTGGTCGATGCCGCGATGTCCCGCATGATTCCAAATTCAGCGGATGCCCTGTTCTCGGTCGGCTATGCGAGGGTGTGATGTCGATGCTTGGACAACAAGCCGTGTTCGCTCCGACCTCCCGGTTCGCTGATCGTGCCTATCTGGCCTGGGGGACGGTGGCCACCGCTTACGCGATCGCATTCCTGCAACGGGTATCGCCGCAATCGGTCAGCCTCAACTTCATGCACGACTTCAGCACCGACGCCGCGGGCGTCGCGATGCTCGCCTCCAGTTATTTCTGGGGCTACACCTTGATGCAGATTCCGGCGGGCCTTCTGGTCGACCGCTATGGCGTCAAGCGGGTGGTGCTGTGCAGCATGGCGGCATCTTCGCTGGGGAGTGCCGCATTTGCGCTGGCGCCGAACCTGCTGGACGTTTTTGCGGCCCGCCTCATCGTCGCCTGCGGAGACGCGCTCGTCTTCACCGCGCTGTTGAAGCTTGTCGCACTGAGCTTCACCGACGAGCGGTTCGGGGTTATGTCTGGCATCTCGCAGGTGTCGGGCTACGTCGGCGGCGTCCTCGCGACAACGCCGCTCGCGGCGGCGGTGACGGGTTTTGGCTGGCGCGCCTGTTTCCTGTTCATCGCCGGCGTTGGTCTGGCCAACCTTGCTTTCGCCAAGGTCACGCTGAAACCTGATCCGGCGCCGCGCAGCAACAAGACGCTGAAAAGCGTTGTCGTCGCTGCCCGGCAATCCCTGTCGCATATCGCGAACTGGGGCTGCGCCATGACCTTTGCGTCCCACTTCGCGGTTGTGACGACGTTGTCCGGCGTCTGGGGCATTCCGATGGTGGCGCATTTCTTCAATATCTCTCCGACGGCGGCAGGAACTCCCCTGCTCGCCTTCATGATCGGCAATGCGGTCGGCTCGATCTTTCTTGGCCACGCCGCCGACCGTGCGGCGGCTGCACTCGACGGCGCGCTGATCCGCATCTGTTCGCTGCGGATGATCCTGATTGCGATGCTGCTGCCACCGGTCGCGCATGCGTTCGGCCTCGTCTATGTCACCATCGTGTTCACCGCACTCGGGCTTGTCGCCGGCGGGACGGTACCGCTCGTGCTGAAATGCACCAAGAAGCTTTACACCGCGGACCTCATCGGCGTTGGCGCGTCGGTAAATACGACAGCGGCGGGAATTTTCGCAGGCATCTCGCAGCCTGTCATCGGGTTCGCCATGGTTGCCGCCAGCCGATTTGCTGCAACCGACGCAACCCAAGGTCCAGCGGCAATCGGCGACGCCGGCTATGGCATCCTGATCGGAATTCTGCTGCTGATGTCGCTGCCGGGTATCGCCGGACCGTTATTGATGAGAGGCAAATTGATAATTCGTTAGTCACGTTAAACTTACAGGGGGCATTATGGAGCGCTTGTTTTTAAGAAAAGGGGACGTTGCTTCGACGTATCCAGTGAGCAGCTGGCAATGCGTGATGTTCTCTGAATTCGAAGCGCAGATGAGCAGCGAGGCGCGGCCCTTTCCCTGTGTTTTCGGCGTTGCCGGCCATCGCCAGGACCAGTTGCGCTATTTGTTCCTTGACCCCTATGACGTCGAAGTGCTCGGCGTTCAACTCGCGCAATATGTTTCCGAATCCAGATCATATGGACCCAACACATCGCTGATCGTGTTTACAAGGCCACGCCCGGTGCAGACGCTCGACGCCTATTATCGCAAGATGTGGCTGACGCTCGACCAGCTGGCGCGACTCGACAAGAGCCCGTGGCCCGAGGAGATTCCCGAACAGATCGATCATCCGATGTGGGAGTTCTCGTTCGCAGGGGAGCCGATCTTCGTCGTCTGCACGACGCCCGCACATGTGATGCGGCAGAGCCGCCGATCAAGCGCTTTCATGCTTACCTTCCAGCCACGATGGGTGTTTGAGAAGATTCTTGGAACCGAGAAGGCTGCCAATGCCGCGTTCGCGGAAGTGCGCAAACGGCTAATTCCCTACGACAGCGCGAGTCCCTCGCCGCACCTCGGACGTTACGGCGCGACCGACGGACGCGAGTACCAGCAATACTTCCTGCATGACGACAATCAGGTGGCGGGCGGCTGTCCTTTTGCCAAGCTCGCACAAACGAAGACGGCTCACATCGAAAACAAGGAGCAAGCGGCATGACCCAGATCATCGAAGGTCACAAGACCGAATTTGCCATCGATCCCGCAATCCTGAACCTGCTCCCGGAGCAGGGCAGTATCGAATTGCAGCACGACGCTGCGGGCAAGGTACACCGCTTCCACACCCATCCCGTGGACGAGATCCTGGTGATCATCAGCGGCAGGCTGAACTTCATGTGGGACGGCGGCCAGCGCATCGTCGGCGCCGGCGACACCATCCTGCTGCCCGCCGGTACGCTTCACCAATCCGAAGCGCTGGAGGGCGGCGCGGTCTATGCGATCGCGACGCGCCCGCCCGCCAATCCAATCAGCAACTGAAACGAGGACGCTTAAGAGGCAAACGATGTTTTCAAGACAATGAGGGATCGCTCGGCGACGGGTCAGTCGCCAAACGTTCGACCAGTTCAATGATTTCGGAACGCTGGTCGGGCGCAAGTTTGAGGAAAGCCTTCAACAGCCGCAGGCTTTCCACGGTTTCGCTCGATGGAGCTCCGAGTTTCTTCTGCAGCTCTGCAACATATGTGGGATTTTTCATCTCGCACCTTAGGTGAGGAACAGGAATGGCATACCCAGGTAAACGTGAGGGCTTGGCCCAGAGAGTCGATACCGCAGCGCAGGAGGCCGAACGTCTCGGCCTGACGACAGCTACCTTGATACTTCGTATGGCTCGCCTCGAGATTGACCGGGCGGAACCCGACGAAGTTGAAAGTATGCCAAGGAACAACCTGCGCAGCAAGCCGAACTGAACGGCCGAAACGGCCCGATTTGGCTCTCTGAACAACGGTTTGCGGTATTAGCGTAACATCCCGGGATGGTCTGAAAGGCCCATACCCGGCGGTGTGCGTCCGCTATCGGGCGGGTGTTCGCAATTGCAGGGAGGTCGGCGCGATCGTTTCCCGCAAGGCGCGGCCCGTTGACAGGCTCGGGGATCACCGGCGAATGGCGCGGAAGCTTCCATCGGAAGGATGGCGACGGATTGCGCTTGCGCTAGTCAACCCAGCCAGCCTCCCGTCAACCGGTATTCCCGCTCTTTCCGAATGCACCCGCCTCGGCCAACGCCGCAATCCGGCGGTCATCGTAACCGAGCGTCTTGCGCAGCACGTCTTTCGTATGCTCGCCGAGTAGTGGCGCTGCAATGGGATCGATAGTGGGCGTCAAGCTCATATTGAGCGGCGTCTCGATGTTGGGAACGGCGCCCGCGGTCGGATGCGGGATCTGGCTGAGGCGATGACGATCGCGCACCTCCGGCGCGTTGAAGCCCTCCTCAACGGTGCGCAGATAGCCAACCGGTATGTTGGCCTTCTTCATCTTCGCCATCCAGTTCTCGAGCTTGTCGCCGGCAAGGACCCCGGCAATGATGGCTCGCAACTTTTCCCTGTTGGCCGTCCGGTTCTTCCGGTGAGCAAATTCGGGATCGGTGACGAGATCGGGCCGTGCCAGCACCTCGGTGACCAGCCGGCGATACAACCGGTCGTTGGCGCAAGCCATGTAGAGGGGTCCGTCGGACGCCTGATAGACGCCGACGGTGGGCGAGCCGTTAGGCGAGTTGCCAAAGCGGCCCGGGTTCGCGCCGCTGATCAGATAGGCCATGCCATAGAAGCCGGTCATCGCCACGGCGATGTCGATCAGCGCGACCTCGACGTGCTGGCCGCGGCCGAGCCGGTCGCGGGCCAGTAGCGCAAGCAGGATGGCGTTGCAGGCCGACATTCCCGTCGCCATGTCGACGATCGGCGGGCCGGTCCGCACCGGCTCCCCGTCGGGAAAACCATTCAGCGACATGAAGCCGCTTTCAGCCTGTGTGACCGGATCGAACCCTGGACGCAGGGCGTATGCGCCCTTACGGCCATAGGCCGAGATCGAGCAATACACGAGGCGCGGATTGGTCGGCGCGACCGTCGCATAGTCGAGGCCGAATTTCTTCATCACGCCGCCGGAGAAATTCTCCACCACAACATCGGCTTTCGCAATGAGCTCACGCGCGACCTCCAGCGCCGCCGGGTTGGTGAAGTCCAGCGCAATGCCGCGCTTGTTGCGATTGAGACTGAGATAAGCCGCGCTCTCGCCGCCGATTTCGGCATGTTCGTAGGCGCGTGTGTCGTCGCCACCGTCCGGGTTTTCGATCTTGATGACCTCGGCGCCGAAATCCGCGAGCGTTTGCGTGCATGCGGGACCAGCAACGACGCGGGTGAAATCCACGACCAGCAGACCATCGAGGGCAGTCGGTTCGCCCTTTGCGCGCGGCGTGCGCTCCGGCAATTGCGGTCTGGCAGTCATGTCAGGCGCTTCCCTTGGTTATTTTGTCAGGCGGAACTGATCGCCCTTGCCGCAAAATGCGGCTTCGGAAGCCTTTTACCGGAACCCTGCAGGTAACGCCAAACCCGGATTTTGCAGGGCCGGAGCTGCCGCTGACATAGCTCTTCCCTCCGGGAGCTGGCGCGGAGGCCTGGTTCTCGGGCACTTCGAAGGCTCAGTCCCACAAGACCGCCGCCCGATCCTGGTCCTACCCAGAGATCGAGCGGCGGAGATTGATCGGTCAGCCCGTGGCGAATGGTCTTGGCTGCGTTGTTGTTGTCGGAAACTGATTTCCCTACTCGGCGATCATTTCACCTGAGCCACCCAACTCCGCGGGAAAGTCTTTCAGCTTGGGCAGACCGTCCCGCATCGGGAGCATCGTCTCGGCATAATTGACGTGAACGCCGGGCGTGAAGGCAAGCGTCGGAATTGTCGTGGCGAAGACGTCAACGAGTCCGAGCGTCGGATGATTGGTCATCAAATGCCCACCGCATTTTGTGCAATATTTGCGCTGGCTCATCGCTGTCTTCTCGAACGTCGCGACGTGGTGCGAGCCCGAGGTGATCCGCACCGCCTCCGGCTTCCACAAGGCGAAGGCGTTGACCGGTCCGCCCGACCACGAACGGCAGGAGCCGCAATGGCAGTAACCCATGCCTTCCGGCGCTCCCGTGACCTGCACTTCGACCGCGCCGCAAAAGCAAGTTCCAGTATGTTTCATGGTATATGTCTCCAACAGACAATTAGGGATTGGTCAGATCGTCCTGCGCCAGGGCACCAGCATCGATACCTGCTGTCTGTAGCGGCGATATTCGTCGCCGAACATGTCGACGAGATCGCGCTCTTCCAGCAGAATGCCGACGAAGATGTAGGCCGTCGTCACCGCCGCGAACAGCAGGTGCCCGGTGCTCATGGTCGGCGCGGCCCAGAACGCGATGATGAAGCCGAGATAAATCGGGTGCCGCACAAAATTGTAGAAAAGCGGCGTCCGGAAGATCGGCACGGGCGTTTTCCGGCCAACGAGATTATTGGCAACCTGATGTAATCCGAACAGCTCGAAATGATTGATCAGGAAGGTGCTGGTGAACACGATCACCCAGCCGAGGAATGACAATCCAGTGAGCGCCGTGGCAATTGCGGGCTCTTCGACGTGCCAGACGACGGCCGGCAGCGGACGCCACTGCCAGAACAGCAAAAGCAGCGTCAGGCTGGCGAGAAGCACATAAGTGCTGCGCTCTACGGATTTGGGAATAAATCGCGTCCACCATTGTTTAAACTGTTTGCGCGCCATGACGCTGTGCTGAACGGCGAACAACGACATGAGCGCGAGATTGACGGCGATCACCTCAAGAGCCGGCGATTCTGCGCCAGTATCGATGGTTTTCGGCACGACAAGCCCCTCCGCGAAGCCAATGGCATACAGAATCGTGACCAGAAATGTGATGTAGGACACAGCGCCGAACAGAAATGCAGTGAATCGTAGTATCCGATTTCCCGGCACGGCCGGGCTAATAACTCGGGTTTCGGTCATAAAATTGACTCCGCCAGGGGCAATGGGATCGCAACCTCAATTTGTGCAGAATGCCTGAGACGCGCCGACAAGACTTTGCCCAGTGCTTGATCTCTCCCTGAGACCGACTTGATTGTTTCTTGAGAAAAGATGCGATAACGCACGTGAAATTTAACTTTGAAGATCATGTTCTCGACACCGCCCTTCGCGAGTTGCACCGTGGCGGCGAGCTTGTTGCGATGCAACCGCAGGTATTCGACCTGCTGGTTCATCTGTTGAGGCACCGCGACCACGTCGTCAGCAGGGATGATTTGATCGAGTTGGTATGGGGCGGCCGGATCGTGTCGGACTCGACGCTTGACAGCCGCATCAACGCCGCCCGAAACGCGATCGGCGATAACGGCAAGGAACAGAAGCTGATTCGGACCATTCCGCGAAAGGGACTTCGTTTCGTTGGCTCCGTGAACGGCCAACCGGACGGCGATCAGCCGGCTGCCATGTCACCGGAACACGTCAACGAACGACTGCGTCCGCCGTTGCAATTGCCGGATCGGCCGGCAATCGCCGTGCTGCCGTTTGATAATATGAGCGGCGACCAGGAGCAGGAGTATTTTTCCGACGGAATCAGCGAGGACATCATTACGGCGCTGTCGAAATTGCGCTGGTTCTTCGTGATCTCCCGCAACTCCTCGTTCACCTACAAGGGCAAGGCGGTGCACATGAAACAGGTCGCTGCGGAGCTTGGCGTTCGCTACGTCGTCGAGGGCAGCGTGAGAAGGAGCGGCGACCGCGTGCGCATCACCGCGCAGCTCAACGACACCGCGACCGGCAGCCACATCTGGGCGGAACGTTACGACCGCGACCTCGTCGACGTATTCGCGGTGCAGGATGAGATTACAGATGCCATCGTCACGGCGATCGAGCCGCAGATCTACGTTGCGGAGAATTTTCGCAGCCGGCGTAAACCGCCCAACAGCGTTGACGCGTGGGACCTGGTGATGCGGGCGCTGTCGCATCACTGGCGGGTGACGCGGTGCGACAGCGCGGCGGCTCAGGTCTTGCTGGAAAAGGCGATTGCGATCGATCCGAACTACGGCCAGGCGCTGGCCCTGTTCGCCACCAATCACATGTTCGGCGTCCATCTCGGCTGGGTGGATATTGCAACGGCGGCGCCTGTCGCCGAGCATGCCGCACTTGCGGCGATCGCCGCCGACAGCGAGGATTCGTGGGCACATACCGCACTCGGCAGCGTCTATTTTTCAACACGCCGTCTCGACGACTCGCTGGCCGAGTTCGAACTGGCGCTGCAGCTCAACCCAAACTTTTCGCTGGCTCAGGGTTACTACGGCCTGGCGCTGTCGTATTCCGGGCGCTGGCAGGACGCCTATGTGGCGACCCAACGCGCCATCCGTCTCAGCCCGCGTGACCCCTCGTCCGCGATTTATTATGGCGTCGCCGCTTATGCCCAGTTCGTCGGGAGGAACTATTCCGAAGCGATCGCGCTGGCGCGTGAAGCGACCCGTCAACGCGGCGATCTCACCGGCGCCTACCGAGTGCTGACAGTCGCAGCCGGCATGGCCGGTCAGATCGACGTCGCCAAGGCCGCACTCCAGGAGTTACGCCGGACGCAACCCAATATCTCGCTTGCCTGGATCTCGAACCAGTTGCCATGGAAGCTCGACTCCGACCGCGAGCATTATCTGGAAGGCTTTCGCCGCGCCGGGCTGGATTAGGTCCGCGGCTGATCTGCCTCATGGCTGCTTTTCCCAGAACGACAACAGCCCCTGCGAAGCAGAGCCGCCGATCACGCAGGGAATACCGACCGCCACCTGCCCCAGCGCCGCAGCCGAGACGCAACCGAGCGCAACCGCGCCGACGCCGACCTGGCCCCAGAAGTCGAGGTTGCGCCTGGAGTCCGAGCCCTTGGTCTTGAGTTCGTCCACCGCGGCAAGCGCATCCTTGCGGAGTGCCGCGATTTGCACGGTGTCTGCCGCCTCCACTACCTCGCCGAGCGGCGCCTTGACCGGCGCCGGTTGTCTGGCAAGTTCGCTGCGGAGAAATTCGCGCAAACCGGCGTCGCGGATCGCGTAGCTCGCCAGCGTGTAGCGCGCCATGGCTCCGATCGTCAGCTTGTCGACGGTGTCGCGGCTCTTGCTCCACGGCAGCATTTGCATGATGCGCTGGATCGGAACATGCGAGCCGGTCGCGAAATAATACCCCCATAACGTATCCAGCAGGTCCTGATTGCCCGCAAACGTCAGCGTCGTGTTCAGCTTCCTATCCTCCTTGGCGAAGGGATTGCGCGTGAACGCGCCGCGCAGCCTGTCGAGCATGCCGGGCTTTGCTTCTTCCAATGGGATGTCGGTCAAGGTCGGCAGCTTGCCCGCGAGATAGCTGTCGATCATCACGTGTCGCGCCGGCATTCGCGGCGCGACCCTGCGCAGTATATTCCTCCAGTCGGGCAATCCCGAATAGGCGATGGCGCGGACGACGACCCATTCGTCTTCCGGAGGGACCGGAAAGAAACCGGCGATGAGCTGCTCGGCCTTTTCGGGGTTCGAGCCGATAGCGCCGGCGATAAAACCCAGATAGATACCGGCGTTCTCCGGCTCCTTGAAACTCTGTGAATGAAACAGCACGCGCACGGCTGCGGGGACATGCGCGTAGTCGGGTTTAGCCCGGTAATTGTAGATCCATTGCTGAACCACGCCGAGCGAAGCGCGCGGATCGATATCCGGTGTCTTCTCCGCATAGGCGGACTGGATCAGCATGAGCGAGGCGGCAACGAGGGCTGCATAACGCATGTGATGCTCCTGGCGAGCGTTGGCGCATGCAACGGTCACAGCGCGAACGTCTCGGTCTCCTTGATCCCCGAAGCATGAAGCGGCCATTGCGACAATTCTGAGAACGCGCAGGTTAAGTTAAGGCGTTGAAATTGTGGCGGCCAGCACGAATCCAGCCCGCAACTCACCTTACGTGAGACATTGTTTTGCCCCGCGCGAGCAATTCGATCAGGGACGGTCAGGTGGGAGACCGGCAGGACGTGAAGGTCAAACGCATCACGCAATATTGGCGATCATCGCGGCCGCACGTTGCCAGCTGGTGGCTTGCCGCCGCGCTCGGGCTGATAGCTGTGACGCCTGCCGCGGCCGAGAGCGCGCCGCCCTCGCATGAGGCCATCGTCGTGGAGGGCAATCGCCGCGTCGAAGCCGATACCGTGCGTTCCTATATTCATGCTGCGCCTGACGGACGATTCGACGACGCCGCGCGCGACGCGGCCCTGAAGGCACTGGTCGCAACGGGCCTGTTTGAGAAGGTTTGGCTCGAGCGCGCCGGCGAACGGCTGGTCGTGCATCTGACCGAGGCGCCCGTGCTCGATCGCGTCGCATTCGAAGGCAACAAGAAAGTTAAGGACACCGAGCTTGCCGCCGCCGTCGAATCCAAGCCGCGTGGCTCACTGCAGCGCGCCGCGGTGCAGGCTGATGTCGGCCGCATCATCGAGGCCTACCGCCATGCCGGACGTGACGACGTCAGCGTGGTGCCGGAGGTCATCGACCGCGGCAACGGCCGCGTCGATCTCGTCTACGCGATTACTGAGGGCGGCAAAACGACGGTGCGGCGGATCAACTTCACGGGCAATCGGGCTTTCGGCAATCGCCAGCTCAACGCCGTGATCAAGACCTCTGCCACCAATATGCTGAGCTTCCTCACCGGCGGCGACGTCTACGACCCCGACCGCATCGCGCAGGACCAGGAACAGTTGCGGCTATATTATCGCGGCAAGGGCTACGCCGACGCCATCGTGCCAACTGTCGGGGCCGAATACGATCCCGCAGCCAGGGGATTTACGCTGACGTTTGTTATCGACGAAGGCCCACTTTATCATTTCGGCGATGTCAGCGTCGTCAGCAATATTCCGGAGCTGGATTCCGGCAAACTTCAGCGGCTGCCCGTTGCCCGCTCTGCCGCGGTGTTCGACGGCAACGCACTGGACAAGACCACCGAAGTTCTCGCGATCGAAATGGCGAAGCTCGGCTATCCCTTTGCCCAAGCGGTACCTCACATCACGCGGGACGCCGCCGCGCAACGTATCGATGTCGCGTTCGTGATCGACCAGGGACCACGGACCTATGTCGAGCGTATCGAGATCCACGGCAACAGCCGCACGCGCGACTACGTGATACGGCGTGAATTCGACATTTCTGAAGGCGATCCCTACAACAAGACCCTGATCGATCGGGCCGAGCGGCGCCTGAAGAATCTGAACTATTTCAAAACGGTCAAGATCTCGAACAGACCCGGCTCGGCGCCGGATCGAATCGTGCTCGATGTCGAGGCCGCCGACCAGTCGACCGGCGACTTCAACATTGCGGGCGGTTACTCGACCACCGATGGCGCGCTCATCGAGGTCAAAGCCGGCGACCGCAACTTTTATGGCACCGGAAAAGACGTCCAGGCCTCCGTGACCTATGGTCAGTATGCGCGCGGGATCGATCTGAAGGCGTCGGAACCGTATTTTCTTGGTACCAGGGTTTCGGCCGGAATCGAACTATTCGGCCGGCAGAGCGACGTGACCAGCTATCAGTCCTATAACAGCACCACCTACGGCGGGGCACTGCAGTTCGGCACGCCTATCACGGAACAACTCGACGTGCTGTGGCGCTACTCAATCTACAATCAGAATATCACGCTTGGCACGACCACCTCAGGCTTGCCGCCATCACTGGCGATCCAGCAGGCTGCAGCGAACGGACCCGCGTGGGTCTCGGCGGTCGGCAGCACCGCGACCTACAGCACGCTCGACAACCCAAAGAGCCCGACCGACGGCATTAAATCGCAGCTCAGCCAGGATCTCGCCGGCCTCGGCGGTGACGTCAAATTCCTGCGGACCACCGAGGACGTACGCTATTACCATTCGCTTAACAGCGATCTGGTCGGCATGGTCCGCGCACAAGGTGGCTACGTCACCGGATGGGGTGGACAGCAGGTGCCGCTGATGAACAGCTTCTTCGGCGGTCCGACCATGGTGCGTGGATTTGCGACCAACGGTTTTGGCCCGCGCGATCTCACGCCCGGTACCACCATGGATAATGTCGGCGGCAACATGTACTGGGCAACGACCGCCGAGCTGCAGAGTTCGATTCCCGGCGTGCCCGACGAATATGGCCTCAAGGCATCGGCCTTCGTCGATGCCGGCAGCGTCTTCGGCTATGGCGGCCCGACCAGTTTTGGGAGCTCTTCGCTTCAGGTCGCCAACAAGAATGTCGTACGCTCGTCGGTCGGTTCCGGCCTGACCTGGGCCTCGCCGTTCGGCGCGCTCACGGTCGACTACGCGGTGCCGATCACAAAGGCGGCTTATGACGTGGTGCAGCCGTTCCGCTTCAGCGCCGGAGGTTTTTGACGGCGATGGGATTGGCTGTCGCAAATCCATAGATCAGCGCCAGCCGGTCGAGGCATTCCTTGAGACGTCGCGCGAAATAGTCGTGCCACCGCTTGGTGCGCAATCCCCGATGCTGCCCGATCTGTTCCATGGTCATGCCCTGGACCAGCACGTCGTGCACCAGCGCCGAACCGTCGGCGCCAAGCTCGCGCTCGGCGCGGTTCAGCCGCAGCACCGCCTTGCGCTGGCCTTCGGTAATCGGCTCGCGCGCCTGCCCGCCATCGACATATTCTCTAGTCGGATCGACCGCGCGCGGGCCGCGCTCGGCCTTCTCCCAATCGTCTTGAAAGGCCCGCCCGCCCTGGTATTGCGCCTCGTCGATCTGACGGTGCGAATGCAGGCGGCCCAACGGATCGTTACGGATGGAGCGCAACACGACGATCTTCGCGCCCGGCTCCAGCGCCAGCGGGTTGTCGACCTCGACGGTCGCGACTTCGGCGTTGCGGGGCAGATCGCGCGAGCGGCGGTCGTGCGCCCGTGCCGGGTCATGTGGCTTCTTTCGTTTGGCTCGTGGCATGTCTCATGGCCTCCTTTGTGAATCTGGGCGCGATGGATCGTCCTTCAGGCCGCTTCGATGACCTTCAGCGCAGCCGTGCTCGCGGGGCGTTCCAGGGCAGCATCGGGGTTGCGGCTCAGGTGAAAATGCGGCGTGCAATAGCTGGAGCCTGGCCGCCTTGGGTGGCCGCAGAAGGTAATGGCTTCGCCCTCGGCATCACCACCGTACGGGTATCGGCAATCACGGCGCTCCAGTTCGACCAGCGATAAATGGCGCGGCTCGATCTCGACGCAACGCAGATTAAGCGGCTCTGCCTCTTCGAATACCGGAGGCGACCAGTGGAACTTGGACAGCCTGGGTTCAGCGGGGCGAAGTTCGCCAAGCCTGCTCAGCCGTGGCTTCGCCTGAGGTAGCGATTCCGGCCGGACTGGCCGGCCGAGCCCCATCCGCTTGGCGCGGCCGAGCGTGGCATTACGTGAATATTTGGTTTTGAATTTCGAGTTGATCGCTTTGGCGATTTCCGAAAAGGTCATGCCTCGGGCAAAAAGTTCCCGCAGCGCGTCCGAGTGCTCGGGCGCCCAGTTTGTCGCTTCCATCATTCCTGCCTGCTTTCCTGGCGTCGCCCGACGCCTCCACAATTTCGGATATTCCGAAACAAAAGTCAAGCTTGATTTCGGATAATCGGAATTGCTATCATTCCCGGCATCCGTGAAAGGAAAGGCCATGCTGGACGTCAGATTGATCGAGCGGGGACTGGAGAAGCCGGGCAAGACCAAAGGCGGTCTGGCGACGGCGATGGGCGTTCGCCCGGGTGCGGTTTCGGAAATCCTGTCCGGGATACGACTGATCAAGGCATCCGAGATCGCACCCATCATGGAGTACCTCGAACTGAATTCGGTGCCGATCATGGGCCGCGTCGGCGCAGGCGCGTCGATCGAGCCGGAACATGAACAGGTGCCGCCGGAAGGCCTGGGCGAGGTTGAACTGCCCTTCCCGATTGCCGAAGAGATCATCGCCTTCGAGGTGGCGGGCGATTCCATGCTGCCAAAATACGAAAATGGCGATGTTATCGTGGTCTATCGCGAGCAGCGTCATCCATTGTCGAGCTTCTACGGCGAAGAAGCCGCGGTACGCCTGAAAACCGGGGAGCGTTACCTGAAGACGATCGAGCGCGGAAAGTCGTCGACGCTGGTCAACCTCACGAGCTTCAATGCCAAGCCAATCAGCGGGGTAAAGCTGGAGTGGATCGGCGAGATTTGCGTCACCCTGCCCAGGGGTCAGATCGAGCGCTTGCGGACCAAGGCGACGGCCCGAACGCGCAAGGCGGCCAAGGCGCAGGGCGGGCGCGCACCTGAGAAATAAGGATCCTTTCCGCGATAGTTACCGGAGCCTGATTCGACCGGCCGCCCAGAGTAATATCAGCCGCTCCAGGATAATTTCTGTTTTTCCGAATTTTTTGCTTGACCTATTTCTGATTTTCAGAAATAATGCCGTCATTCGATTCCAACGCCCGGGATGTGCTTCGGCTCGCAAACATGCAGTATTTCGTCGTGATGATCGACTATGGCCGGCGCGGCCGCGAAGCCATTGTCGATCCCGAAATCACCCGGCGCGAGGTCATCTCGCGCATTGTGTCCGGCGAATACAAGAACATCAGTTTCATCCACGAAGTCGCCGATTCCTCGGTCGAGGATGTCACCGCCGATATTCTGGCCGAGGCCGCAGTTCCCGAGATCGGCGCAACGGGCGCAGATCTGCAGGCCGGCCATTTCGATCACGCCCGCGACCTGCGCAAACATGAGCCGGCAGACGGGCCAATGTTCTCGCAGGCGATCACGTCCTGATTTCGAAAACGTGATCGCCGGCAGTTTCAATCCGCCAGCGCGCCAATTAGATATTCTTCACGCAAAGTCTACTCGGATCGCGCGTATCGTCACGCTAGAATGGCGATTCGTTGCTCCGGGCTTGTGAAGTTTCACTCTCAATGAACCAATGTATGAAGACTGAGATCGCGGCACGCGATGGCGATCTCCGGATCCTGCTGCTGCTTGGCATCGCGAACTGGTTTCTGTTTGTGGATCACGTTCCGCACAACGCGGTCAGCTCGCTGACCTTGCGGAATTTTGGATTTAGCGGCGCAACCGACCTGTTCGTATTCGTCGGCGGCTATGCCGCGGCGATCATCTACGCGAAAAAAATGGTGGAACGCGGCTCTGTGGTGGGGGCGACCCGCATCTTCAAACGGCTATGGCAGCTTTACGCGGCCTATGTCGTCCTGTTCGTGATCTATGTCGACCTGATCGGCTATGTCGCGGCACAGACCGCGGCACCCGACATCATCGCCGAATTCAACATTGCGGGATTCATTGACCACCCGATCCGCACCTTGATTCGCGGCCTGCTGCTACAGGCCACACCGCTCAATCTAGACGTCTTGCAGCTGTTCATCGTGCTCATGGCTTTCCTCCCGATCGTCTTGATCGGCATGCTGCGCTGGCCGACCGTGACGCTGGCCGGATCGGCCGCGCTGTATGTCACGGCGCGCATATTTGACCGGAACCTATTGTCGTTTCCGGAGGGAGACTGGGTCTTCAATCCGCTTAGCTGGCAATTGCTGTTTGTGTTGGGTGCCTGGTTTGCGCTGAGCGGTGCCAGGCAGGCCCGCTTGATCCGATCGATGCAGGGGCTTCCGGCACTGCGCATTGCGGCACTGCTCTATCTCTTGTTCGCGCTCGTGATCACCTCTGCCGGGAAGCTGCCCGCGTTGGCGGAAATGGTCCCGGATTCCCTGCTCAGTGCATTCCTGCCCAACGACAGGGAGAACCTGGCGCCTTACAGGGTGCTGCATCTGCTCGCCATGGCCTTCCTCTTTACGCTGGCGGTGCCGAGAGGCTGGCGCGGATTTCGGTGGCCGGTCCTGCAGCCGCTCATCAAATGCGGCGAAGAATGGCTGGCGGTGTTCTGCGCCGGCGTCTTTCTGTCGTTCGCCGCGCATTTTATCCTGATCACCGGGCCGAATTCACTCGCCATGCAGGTTCTCGTCAGCGCCGCCGGAATTTTGATGATGACCGCCGTCGCTTACTACGTGTCGTGGTCCCGGCGGCAGGACTATAAATCCGCGCTTGGCGCGCGATCCTGACGGCCGAATGTCCGCGGTTCTCCGGCGGCACAGCAACCGCCCGCGGCCAGCGCTGGTCGATCAATTTCTTGGCGACAGCGGATTTGTGCTGACCAAATTTTCGGCTGTCCAAAACGGCATTGCGAGCTAAGCTGCCGGCAGGCAGCCCGACCCTTCGCTGTCATCCTCGTAGATCTGATATCGGAGACTCCATGCCCCTCCTCATCCGCGGTGGCACGGTAGTAAACCACGATCTATCCCGTCGCGCGGACGTTCTCGTCGACGGCGAGACGATCCTGGCTATCGGTACCTCGATTGATCCGCCCAGGGGCGTAGAGCTGATCGATGCCGGCGGCTGCTATGTGATGCCGGGCGGCATCGATCCGCATACCCATCTTGAATTGCCGTTCATGGGCAGCGTGTCGGCCGACGACTTCGAGTGGGGAACGAAGGCCGCGCTTGCCGGCGGCACAACGATGGTGGTCGATTTCTGCATTCCCGACCCTGGGCAATCCATGCTCGCGGCATATCAGGACTGGCGGCGAAAATCCGAAAAGGCCGCCGCCGACTATGGTTTCCACATGGCGGTGACGTCGTGGTCGAAGCAGGTGTTCGACGAGATGGAGATTGTCGTCAAGACATACGGCATCAACACCTTCAAGCACTTCATGGCCTACAAGGGCGCGCTGATGGTCAATGACGACGAGCTCTACAACTCGTTTGCACGCTGCGCCCATCTTGGCGCCATCCCGCTGGTCCATGCCGAAAATGGCGACGTCGTGGCCCGGATGCAGGAAGCGGTCCTAGCACGCGGCATTCTCGGCCCCGAGGGCCACGCCTATTCGCGTCCGCCGGAGGTCGAGGGCGAGGCGACCAACCGTGCCATCATGATCGCCGATATGACCGGCGCGCCGCTCTATGTCGTGCACACGAGCTGCCGCGAGGCGCATGAGGCGATCGCGCGAGCCCGCGCCAGCGGCAAACGCGTTTACGGCGAGCCGCTGATCCAACATCTGTTGCTCGACGCGACCGAATATGAAAACAGGGATTGGGATCATGCGGCCCGGCGCGTGATGTCGCCGCCATTTCGGGACAAGGTGCATCAGGACAGCCTGTGGGCCGGGCTGCAATCCGGTTCGCTTCAGGTGGTCGCGACCGACCACTGCGCGTTCACAACAGAGCAAAAGCGGGTCGGCACCGGCGATTTTCGCAAGATTCCCAACGGGACCGGCGGCCTCGAAGACCGCATGCCGGTGCTCTGGACTGCCGGCGTCAACACCGGCCGGTTGACGAAAGAAGAATTCGTCGCAGTGACGTCATCGAATATCGCCCGCATCCTCAATATCTACCCACGAAAGGGTGCGGTCGCGGTCGGTTCGGACGCCGACATCGTCGTGTGGGATCCGACGGCGAGCAAGACCATCAGCGCCAAGGGTCAGCTCAGCCGCATCGACTATAACGTGTTCGAGGGTTACGCCTGCACGGGCGCGCCTGTTGCCACGTTGTCGCGCGGCAAGATCGCCTGGAAAGACGGCGACCTGCGTGCGGACAAGGGTGACGGCCGCTATATCGAGCGGCCGCCGTTTTCGCCGATTCACGTCGCCAATTCGACCTGGAAGTTGCAAACCGCGACCAACGCGGTGCGGCGCTCCGGCATAACGCCTTAGGCGTTGAGTTTCTCAAACCGCCTGCGCCACGCGTTCCCGCACTGCCGGCAGCACCTCACGGGCAAAGATGCCGGCAGAATGCAACACCTCCTCATGCCTGAGATCGCCGAAGGAAAATTGGCTGATGAAATAATTCGCCCCCGCTTCCTCCGTCATCGTTCTCACCTGCGCGCGGATGGTGCCCGGTGATCCCGCGATCGCGCCGCCGTTCTGCACGACCGTATC
Source organism: Bradyrhizobium sp. Ash2021 (assembly GCF_031202265.1). NCBI lineage: Bacteria > Pseudomonadati > Pseudomonadota > Alphaproteobacteria > Hyphomicrobiales > Nitrobacteraceae > Bradyrhizobium > Bradyrhizobium sp. Ash2021. The sequence goes on from NZ_CP100604.1 coordinate 6,898,642, forward strand.
GAAATCTTCGGGTATTCGGGCATAGCGTGGCTGGGTGCCATGCTTTTTCCAAAGCTTCATGAAGCTGGCGTAAAACACCGGCCAGGCACGGCGGCCGAGTTCCGTCGCTTCGCGATCGGTGTCGGCCGCAACGACGAAACGGTTGATCCCAAGCAACGGCAATTCATCCAGGGAATTTCCGGCTGCCGCCCATTCAGCGCGATAGCGGTCGGTGATCTCGCGCACACGCTGCAGCGGCCCGCCGCAGACGACATTGATCCGGTGTTGTGCTGGCCATGCCGCTCCCTCCGGCACCGGGACCGCGTACCACACCGGCGGATGCGGAAGCTGCGCCGGCTTCATGTCAATCGGCACATTTTCAAATACGTAATGCTTGCCTTTGAAATTCACTTCGGCCTGCGTCAGCGCCTGCATGACGACGGTATAGGCCTCGACATACATCGCCTGTGCCTGGTCCGGGTCGACGCCAAAATATTGCAGTTCATGCGGCGACGCGCCGCGGCCGATACCGACCTCGACGCGGCCGCCACTCAGATGGTCGAGCATGCAGATTTCTTCGGCGAGCCGCAGCGGATGATGCGCGGGCAGCACATAGACCAGCGCACCCAAACGAAGGTGTTCGGTGCGCTGTGCGACCGCCGCCAGGAACACGCTCGGCGACGGCGTCAGATTGAGCGGCGTCGAGTGATGTTCGCTCATGTGGTAGGTGCGAAATCCCGCCCGGTCGTAGAATTCGATCAGTTGCAGCCGGCGTTCGTATTGTTCGCCGAGCGGGTACGGCCCGTGGTCGTTCTGATCGAATATCCCGAACTGCATTGTACCACCCCATCGACGTCTTTTACGGGCCACGCTGACATAAGCGGCGGCCGGTGCGTCGTCGGATGGTTTTACATCGACAAGTCTCGATCTACCAGCATCGAGATCAGGCCGCCTTGCCCGCCTCCATCGGCCGCCTGGTGTCCCCCTCCCTAGTCCACCGGAAAAGCACGATTCAGCCGCGCCTCGCTGTCGTGCAGCATCGCAGGATCAAGCTTTCCCCGGCCGAACGCGTCCGAGGCGCAGGCAAAGATACGATAGAACTGCGCGCCGTCGTAAGCGACCAGCAGCAGATCCACCCCGGCGTTGAGCGCCTCCACCACCGCCGTGCAGACGTTGTGTTGATAGATCGCGCCCATCACCAGATCGTCGGTGATGACGACGCCCTGATAATTCCATTTCCTGCGAATGATCCCGTCGACCACAGCCTTCGAATGCGACGCCGCCCGATCCGGATCGATTGTCGTCAGCGTGACATGCCCGACCATCAGTTGCGCTTTTGAAGCCGCCAGAACCTCCCTGAAGGGACGCCAGTCGGAGGCTTCAAGCTCCTCTACCGGCGTATCGAGATCGGCGTTGAAGTGATGCGTGTCAGTACGAACGCGTCCCAATCCCGGAAAATGCTTCACGGTGGCGCCGACGCCGGACGCTTCAAGACCGCGAATATAGGCCCGCGCGATTTCGCTGACCGTGGCCGGATCGCTTGAAATGGACCGATAGCCGATCAGCGTATTGAAGTCGAAGCGATTGCGTTTCAGTTCCGGGCGAAGGTCCAGCACCGGCGCAAAATTGAGCGTGACGCCGAGCGAAGCCAGCCCCTCGCCGTGAATCCGCCCGAACTCCGTTGCCTTCTCGGCGCGAATATCAGGCGGGAGATTCGCCAGGGTCGATAGCGCCGGCAAACTGGCCAAGGGCGGCGACAGATGCGAAACGATGCCACCTTCCTGGTCGGCCGCGACCGTCAACGGCGGCAGGCCCGCGGCGCGCCGCTTGTCTTGAAGCGCGGCGATTTCAGCTTTAAGCGTCTCCGCCGTCTTCCCGTTAGCGTTATGTTTGGTGATGTAAATACCGGCGATCAGGCCCTTCTCGGCCAACGTCGCCACCTCGTCGAACGACGAATAGCCCACGAGGAAATGCTTTCCGAGGCTGCGCGCCTGCGCGGTATCGGTTTGCAGCACGTTTCGCTTGCGAACCTCGAAGAAAACATGCGCGCCCAGCATCGCCAATGACGGCAAACACCACATCAGGACGAGCAGTTTTCCTGCGATCCTTCGCCTGCTCCAGTAGCCGCGACGGATCAAGACAGCGAAAGCAGCCAGACTCGTCACGGTGAGAACGACGTTTCCGGAGCCTCGTAGCGCGATCAAATAGGGATCGTTCTTGTTGGCTGCGGCGAAAACGAAAACCAGTCCGGCGAACCAGACCAGGATGACGCCGACACGTCTGAGGATTTGCATGAAGGTGACGGTGCTTCCGTGTGACCGGGCGGGACCATCGCCCGTATCAAACTTGCCCATCCGGCGCGAGCGCGTAACCACGTCTGCACAGAATCTGCATGAAAATCCTGAACTCTTGCAGACAGCCTTCCAGTCAATTGCACAATGCCAATCGATAGTTCGTCCTGCAAACCAGGAATGCGGTCATCGAATGCCTGTTCCTTCACGATTAGCCAATGACGGGTGGTGGCTCTGCGACAACCCTTCGTTCGCATTGGTTCACAATATTCCCCTCCCGATAGATAGCGCGAAAATGACGAGCTTCTCCACGGCGGAGTCCGACGTCCGGTCCGCTCAAGAAGACATCTTCCCGGTTAAACTGACGATCGCCCTCTGTCTGACCGCCCTGGCCGACGGGCTGTTCTACGGCGAGAAAATTGGAATATCGGCCGTCGTTTTTGCGTTAGCTGTGACCTGCGGATCGCTGCTCGCCAATTTCTCTCGCTTGAACGAAAAGCAGACGTTGTTGGCCGGTGTCCTCGTCATCGCCGGCCTTGTACCTGCCGTCGAGGAATTCAACGCCGTCTCGCTGTGTTTGATTGTGCTGGCGCTCGGGGTTGGCCTCCTGCTGACAACCGGCCGCGAACAGGTTGGTCTGGCAGACCGGGCCGCGGCCCTATGTGACCTGCTTCTGATCGGTCCATTCCGGTTTTTCCGGGACGCCATCGGCATGTTCAATCTCCCGGCGCTGACGACCGGTCTCACCGTATGGTTCATTCCGCTGTTTTTCGGAAGCATCTTTGCAGCCCTGCTCGTCTCGGCGAATCCATTACTGGAGAAATGGATCAACCTGATGAATCCGGGCAACGCCGCGTCTTATGTCAATTTCGGAAGAGTGCTGTTCTGGGCCGTGGCGCTATCGGTCGTTTGGCCGTTCATTCATGTCTGGTGGCGCAAGAAAGCCGAGGTTATGGAAACTCCGGCCGAAGCCATCGAGCACGAACACGAAAGGCTGTCCGATTTTTCCGGCTTCCTCGGTGTTGCGACCATCCTGCGTTCGCTGATCCTGTTTAATTTGCTGTTTGCGGTCCAGACCCTTCTCGACGCGATCTTTCTTTGGGGAAATGCGGCGTTGCCCGCCGATATCACCTACGCGGCCTATGCGCATCGCGGCGCCTATCCCTTGATCCTTACGGCGCTGCTGGCAGCAGGCTTCGTCCTGGTGGCGATGAGACCGGGCGGTCCGGCCGAACGATCGAAGGTGATCCGGCCGCTGGTCTATCTGTGGGTGGCGCAGAACGTCCTGCTGATGGCTTCCTCCATACTTCGCCTTGGCCTCTATGTGCAGATTTACTTGCTGACCTATTGGCGCGTCGCGGCGTTCATCTGGATGCTGCTGGTCGCACTGGGGCTTCTACTCATTGTTGCCCGTATCATCCTGCACAGATCCAACGATTGGCTGATCCGTGCGAACCTCATCGCCCTGACGGCAACGCTCTACATCTGCTCATTGATCAATTTCGCCGCCATTATTGCCGACTACGATGTCAGCCATGGCCACGAAGCGTCCGGCCAGGGCGTCCAGATCGACATGAACTATCTGGTTCAGCTTGGGCCCCAGGCGTTACCGGCCATCGATAGGGCGATTCAGCTTCGCGGCGCCGACCCTAATCTTGTTTCCCGCCGTAATTGTCTTGTAGAACAACAACGTAGGGAAATGGCTTCCTGGCATTCCTGGGGTTTTCGGCGCTGGCGGCTGCAGCGCTTCCTCGACGACCACCGGAAGACCCCGGCAAGCTGACGACTTTCGGCCCGGAGAGACGTTTGACGCACCGCATCCTCATCGTTGACGACGACCTGCACATTCGCGAGGTGATCCGTGTCGCCCTCAAGAAGGCCGGCATGACCACATTCGAGGCGCGCGACGGCAAGGAAGCCTTGACCCGCTTCGCTGCCGACAGGCCGGATCTCATCATTCTGGATATCGGCATGCCCGAATTCGACGGATTGGACGTCTGCCGCGAGGTCCGAAAATCCTCCGACGTTCCGATCCTGTTTCTTTCGGCCCGCGACGATGAAATCGACCGCGTGCTCGGCCTCGAGATCGGCGGCGACGACTACGTCACCAAGCCTTTCAGCCCGCGTGAGCTCGTCGCGCGGGTAAACGTCATCTTGCGCCGCATGGCCGCTCGCGGACCGGATGCGAAGACGACGTCGGCGGCGCTTTCGCAAGGCAGGCTATCCGTCGATCCGGAGCAGCACGTCGCGGCGTTCTCGGGCACGCCGCTTCGCCTGACGGCCATCGAATTCGGAATCCTGAGGGCATTTCTGACAAGGCCGACCGCGGTTTTCAATCGCGAGCAGATCATGACGGCGGCCTATCACTTCAATATCCAGGTTTCGGACCGCACCATCGACAGCCATATTCGCAATATCCGCGCCAAGCTGCCGCCGTGAACTGCGACAACGTGATCGAGACGATCCACGGTGTCGGCTTCAAGCTCGGGCGATGCGAGCCACAGGCATGATGAAACCGAGGAACGAAAAATGGCGACCGTCGCTGGGCCTGGTCATTTTTGCCGTGCTGGCATCGGTGGCCGCGCTGCCTCTGGTCGGACTTTTCTTTTTCCGCCTCTATGACAACCAGCTTATTCACCAGACCCAGGCCGAGTTGATCGCTCAAAGCCGGGTGCTGGCAGCGGTCTTCGCACGCGAAGTGGAAAGCCGCCTCGACGCCGGGATCGTTCTCGGCGCTGAAACTCCGCTGGGGGCACGCCGTGATCCGGAAGAGCAGGTCACCCCGATCCGGCCTGCGCTCGATCTGGCCGGCAATGACCTGCTGCGACGACGGCCTGATGCGCTTGCCGCCAGCGCGCCGGCCGATCCGGCCTACGTCGAGATCGGCGCACGGCTGATGCCGATCATTCTGGAGACGCAGAAGGTCACGCTCGCCGGATTTCGGATTCTCGATCCGCGCGGCGTCGTAATTGCCGGGCGGCAGGAAATGGGGCAATCGCTCGCCCATATCGAGGAAGTCGCAACCGCGCTGCAGGGACAGTATCGCGCGGCATTGCGGATCCGGGTTCCGGACAAGCCCCCTCCCCCGATCTATTCCATCAGCCGTGGCGTCGGCGTTCACGTATTTTCGGCGATGCCCGTGATCGTCAACAACCGGGTTGCCGGCGTCATCTACACATCGCGAACACCGAGCAATATCTTCGATCATCTTTATCAGGAGCGCGGCAAGTTCATCCTGGCAGGTTTGGCCGTCATTTTCGCGACCATCATCATCGGCCTGGTCTTTTCCCGGACCATCACCCAGCCGATGCGCGAACTGATCGATCGCGCCGCGCGTATCAGCCGCGGCGATGGCGATGCGTTTCAGCCACTCGCGCATTACGGTACGCGCGAATTTGCGCAATTGTCGCAAAGCTTCCTGGACATGGCGGAGCAATTGTCGCGACGGTCGGATTATATTGCGATCTTCTCGTCGCACCTCACCCACGAATTGAAATCGCCGCTGACGTCGATCAAGGGCGCGGCCGAGCTCCTGCTCGACTCGCTGCAGAGCAAGTCCGACAATCTCACGCGGATGGAACAGAAGAACTTCGTGTCGAACATTCTGGGCGACACCGAGCGCCTGGAGGCGATGACTCAGCGGCTGCGCGAGTTGGCCCGCGCCGAAACCGCTCCGCAAAACGAGCACACTGAACTAGGGCTGGTAGTCGGGGGGCTGAAAAGCCGGTTCCCGACGCGCGCCATCGACGCAAACGGCTGCCTCGAACGTTCGATCGGCATGTCCAGCGAAACGGCCCTGATCGTCCTGTCACATCTGACCGACAATGCAATCCGTCACAATGCGAAACATGTGCGGCTGGAAGCGGTCGGTGAGGATACGACGGTCAGGATGACCGTGAGCAATGACGGCGACCCGATTTCCGAACCAAACCGGGAAAAGATATTCGACGCCTTTTTCACGACGCGCCGCGATACCGGCGGCACGGGAATGGGGCTCGCGATCGTGCAAGCCGTCATGACCAGCCACGGCGGATGGATCCGGCTGCTGCCGTCGGACAAGGGCGTTGCGTTCGAGCTCCAGTTTCCGGTCGGCTGAGATTCTATAGCCCTAGACCCGCTCGATGATGATTGCCGGCGCCATGCCGCCGGCGGCGCACATCGTCACCAGACCGCGCCTGAGATCGCGCCGCTCCAGCTCGTCGAGCAGCGTGCCGATCAGGATCGAGCCGGTCGCGCCGATCGGATGACCGAGCGCGATCGAGCCGCCATTGACGTTGACCTTGTCGCGGTCGAGCTTGAGATCCCGGATAAACTTTTCGGCCACAACCGCAAACGCCTCGTTGATCTCGAACAGGTCGATATCGTCGAGCGTGAGGCCTGCCTTGGCCAGCACCTTGCGCGCCGCCGGCACCGGTGCGTTCAACATCAGAGTCGGCGAATCCCCCATGTTCGCCATCGCGACGACGCGGGCACGCGGCTTCAAGCCGTGCGCCTTGGCGTAACTCGGTGAAGCCAGCAGGATTGCCGCCGAGCCGTCGACGACGCCGGAGGAGTTACCGGCATGATGCACGAAGTTGATATCGAGACCGGGATGCTTTTCCAGAATCAGATTGCGATAGGTCGTGCCCTTGTCGTCGAGCGGATAGTCCGCCACCGCGGTGAACGCGGGCTTCAGTCCAGCAAGTCCCTCGAGCGTGGTCTGCGGGCGCGGATATTCCTCGCGATCGAGCGCAAGGCTGCCATCCTCGCGGTGAACCGGAACAAGGCTCTTGTCGAAATGACCGCCCTTGATGGCGGCGGCTGCGCGCCTCTGGCTTTCAAGGCCCAGTGCATCGACGTCCTGCCGCGTGATGCCCTCCAGCGTCGCAACGGCATCCGCGCAGACGCCCTGATGCGACTGCGGGTGACGGGCGCGCAGGCGAAGATTGCCGGCGTCCATCATGAACGGCCCCTCGCCGCGGCGGCCTTCCATCGACATCATCTCGGTCCCGCCGGCGATCACGAGGTCCTCCGAGCCCGACATGATCGAGTTGGCCGCCATGTTGACGCTGGTAATGCCGGAACCACAAAACCGATCCAGCGTGACGCCGCTGGCGCGCACGTCATAGCCGGCATCGAGCGCCGTCATCCGGCCGAGGTCGCCGCTCTGCGGACCGCGCTGGGAACTGGTACCCCAGATGACGTCGTCGACGTCGGCAGTATTGATACCGGTTCGATCGGCGAGCGCGCGCAATACCGCGGCCCCGACTTGCTGCGGATGGATGCCCGAGAGTGCGCCCTTGCCCGCCTTGCCTATGCCTCGCGGCGTCCTGCATGCGTCGATGATCAGCGCGTCTACCATGGGGTTTTCCTCAGAGAATTTTGGTTGACCGTATTTGCCGACGATCGCGGCGCAAAGTCAATTCGCGGGGCAAGCGGCAGGCATTTGACGCGGGTCTGCGCTTCCCGGTAGTGGCATCAGCCATGAAGCGAAATCCGGGGAACCAGATGCCATGGACCGGAATCGCTTCGCTCATCCGGGCTACAAGATTATCAAACCTACCGCCCGCGCAATGCGAGAATCTTCTCCGCCGCCCGCAGATGCGGCTTGTCGATCATCTTGCCGTCGATCTTCACCACGCCGGAAGTCGGATTGTCGTTGAACGCCTTGACGATCCTCTCTGACCACGCAATCTCCTCATCCGTCGGCATGAAGGCGGCGTTGACGACGTCGACATGTTTTGGATGGATCACCGCCTTGGCCAGAAAGCCATCCTGACGCGCCGCGATCGAATCTTCCCGTAAGCTTTCGAGGTCATTGATGTCGGTGGCGATGGTGTCGATGGCGACGACGCCGGCGGCGGTCGCGGCGATCAGGCAGAGATCGCGGGCAAGTACGAACGGACTGTGAAAGCGCCCGTTGGTGCGGTTCCGCGATGCGCCGAGCGATGCGGCGAGGTCTTCCGCGCCCCACATCATGCCCCACAGCCGCGGGCTCATATTCTCGAAGTCGAGCAGTTTGAGCACCGCGCGCGCCGTCTCGGTTGCGACGGTGACGATCCGCGTCGTGCCGGCCTCAATATCGGAAGCGGCCTCGAACGCATCGAGATACAGAGAGAGGCGATTGACATCGGCGGCGCCCGCGCATTTCGGCAGCACGACGCCATCGGGCCGGCCGGGTATGACCGCCGCAAGGTCGCCAAGCGTCATGCCGGTGTCGAGCGCGTTGACGCGGATATAGATTTTCTGGCTCGGATTGCGGGCATCGAGCATCTCGCGCACCGTGCGCCGCGCATCTACCTTCTCGTCCGGCGCGATCGAGTCCTCGAGATCGAGGATCAAGGCATCGGCCGCGGTCTTCTTGGCGTTTTCGAACTTCCGGAGGCTGTCGCCGGGAACGAACAGGAACGAGCGCATCGGCTTTAAGCCTTCGGTTTGCAATGCATCAGGCCGGTCCGGCGGCAGCTCGCAACCACCTCCCCGCGCTGGTTGGTCATGGTGTGCTCGAACTCGACCAGGCCCTGCGTCGGCCGCGACTTGCTGGCGCGCTTCGAGATGATTTTGGTGTGCGCCTTCAGCGTATCACCGTGGAACACGGGCTTTGGGAATTTGACGTCGGTCATGCCGAGATTGCCGACGGTGGTTCCCAGCGTCGTATCATAGACGCTCATGCCGATCATGATGCCAAGCGTATAAAGGCTGTTGAACAGCCGCTGGCCGTACTCGGTCTTCTCGGAGAAGTGCGCGTCGATATGCAGCGGCTGCGGATTCATCGTCAGCAGGCTGAACATCGTGTTATCCATTTCAGTGACCGTCCTGGAGAATTCATGATGAAACTCCCGACCGACCTCGAACTCCTCAAAATATAACCCAGCCATCACCGTCCCTTGTAGTTGGGCGTCCGCTTCTCGACGAACGCGTTCAAGCCTTCCTGGCAATCTTCCGTGGTCGCGACAAGCGCGAAACTTTCGGCCGCATTCTCGACCGACCGCCGAAAATCGGCATCGACTGCGCGCATGAAGGCATCACGGCCGATCTTCATGACAATAGGCGACTTGGCGGCGAGCCGCCGCGCAATCTCGCGGGCACGATCCAGTGCGGTTCCCTTCGGCACGACCTCGCTGAGCAGTCCCATGCGGAACGCGGTCGCGGCATCGAAGGGCTCGCCCAGAAACAGCGGGCCAAAAGCCTGATGCTTACCGACCAGCCGTGGCAGTTGCACGAAATGGATTGCCGGAATAAGCCCGACATCGATCTCGGGATAACCGAAGGTCGAGGCATCACCGGCGATGATCATGTCGCAGGAAATGGCAATCGTCATGCCGCCGGCCCGCACCGCGCCGTCGATCGCCGCGATGGTCGGCTTGCCCATCCGGTATTGGGTATCGTTCAGCGCAAAATACAGCCGCTCGAGGAATTTCTTGGTTTCGATGCCCGGTTTACCGCGCACGATGTCGAGATCAAGCCCGGCGCAAAACACCTTGTGTGCGCTGCCGATGATGACGGCGCGCACGGTCTCGTCATCCCTCGCTTTTGCCAGCGCCGCCAGCAGCGCATCGATCAGCGCCATGCTGAGCGCATTGACCGGTGCGCGATCGAGCATGATCTCCGCAATGTTGTCGGAGACAGAATAGCGAACAAGTTCCGTACTCATGATGCCGCGCCTCCCTTGGCCTGACGCACGGCGCCAGTCTTGACCAGATCATTGATTGCACCGCGCTCGAAACCAGCTTCCATGAGTACCGCATAACTATCCTGTCCGACATCCGGCGCGGGACATAGCCTGTCTTCGGAAAGGCTCGCAATGCCCGGCGTCCGCGGGGCATAGACCGGGCCGACGCCGGGCGTATCCTGGCAAACTGCGCCCTTGGTCGCTTCGACGTGGATATTGCGGAGCCACTCGCCGGGATTGAGGATGCGTTCGGCAATGATGTCTGCCGCATGCAACCGCGCCAGCCACGCTTCTGTCGACTGCGTCAGGAAGATTTCCCGCATCTGCGGGATCAGCGCATCAGCTGTGTCGGCTCGCCCGGCAAAATCGGCAAACCGCGGATCGCTGGCAAGGTCGTCGCGATCGATGGCCGCGCAAAGGCGCTTGTATTGCGGCTCGTTCACCAGCGTCACCATCATCCAGCCATCGCTGGTTTGATAGGAGCCCGCCGGTACGTTGAGGGCGCGCGGCGCGCCGCCCTCAAGAATATGCTCGGCGACCTTGTGGCCGAGAAGCGCAGCGGTCGATTGCGAAAGATTGACGTCGATCCAGCGGCCGGTGCCCACGGTCGCGCGGGCAAACAGCGTGGTGGCGATGGCCTGGAAGGCGTAGACGCCGGTGACGACGTCGGAGATCGTCGTGCCGACCCGGTGCGGGGTTTTGTCGTTGCCGACATTGATCGACACCAGACCGGAAAACGCCTGTGCGACGGAATCCGAACCCGGGCGTTTTGAATACGGCCCGCTCTGCCCGAAGCCGCTGACCGAGAGATAGATCAGCCCGGGGTTCTCGCGCGCGAGGTCTTCGTAGCCGATGCCCAGCCGGGCGGCGACGCCGGGCCGAAAACCCTCGATCAGGACATCGCAATCCCTCGCCAGCATTTCGGCGACGGCGACGCCGTCCTTATGCTTCATATCGAGGCACAGGCTGCGCTTGCCGCGATTGTAGACCGCCGACAGCGTCGTGTGGCTGCCGTACGTCGTCCCGAGATACCGCGACCAGTCGCCCTCGGGCGGCTCGACCTTGATCACATCGGCCCCGTAAACACCGAGCAGCATCGCGCAATAGGGCGATGCGATGCCCTGCCCGAAATCGAGCACGCGCAGGCCGCGATAGGGCGCGTCGTGTGTCGGCGATAGCTTCCGTTCAACTGGCATTTACTCTCCCGGACCGGCTGGCTGAAAACTACAGCGCAAGATAGCGCTGACGAATGTTGTCGTTGGCCTTCAGCTCTTCGATCCCGGATGTGTAGACGATCTGGCCTTTGTCGATAACCGTCGCGTGGCTCGCAAGGCCAAGGCAAAAATGCATGTTCTGCTCGGCGATCAGCACCGTGGCGCCGGTGCCGCGGAGCTGCCGCAGCAATTCGCCGATCCGCTGCACGATGATCGGCGCCAGCCCCTCGCTCGGCTCGTCCAGCAACAACAGCACCGGATTGCCCATCAGCGTGCGCGCGATCGCCAGCATCTGCTGTTCGCCGCCGGACAGCCTTCCCGCGATCCGGTATCGCAGCGGCTCCAGCAACGGAAACACGTCATAAATGCGCCGGATCGACCATTCGTCCTGCCCGTCCGGACCTTTCTTCTGGCCGATGACCAGATTGTCCTCCAGCGTGTGTTCGGGAAAGATCTGACGGTCCTCCGGCACAAAGCCGAGGCCGGCCCGGGCGATATGATGCGGTTTCAGCCCGGACACCACGCGGCCGCGCAAGGTAACCTTGCCGCGGCGCGCCGGCGCCAGGCCCATGATGGCCTTCATGGTGGTCGACTTGCCGGCACCGTTGCGTCCGAGCAGCGCCATGGTCTCGCCCTGCCGCACGGAGAGGCCGACCCCGAACAGGATCTGGCTGGTGCCGTAATAGACGTCGAGGTCCTCGACCTGCACGACCGGCTGCGCGCTCATATCGCTGCCTCGGCGGGATTTTCGGTGCCGAGATAGGCTTTTATGACGGCCTCGTTGCGCCGGATCGCATCGGGCGTACCGGTGGCGAGAATCCGGCCGTAGCACAGCACGACGATCGCGGGCGCGATCTTGAACACGATATCCATGTCGTGCTCGATGAACACGACGGTGATCTTCTGCGTCTCCCAGAGCTCCCTCACCTTGTCGATCATGCGCCAGCGCTCTTCGGTCCCCATGCCCGCGGTCGGCTCATCCAGCAGCAGCACCTTGGGCTCGAGCACCAAAGCGAGCGCGATATCGAGCAGTTTCTGGTCACCGTGCGACAGCGTCGCTGCGGTGCGGTTGCGCTTGCTGGCAAGACCAAGCAATTCCATCGCGTGTTCGGCGCGGTCGCGGGTCTCGGCGAGCGGAAAGCGCCGGTGCAGCACGCTCGCGCGGCGCTGATCGGCACAGACCGCCGCCAGCATCGTCTCATGCACCGTAAGCGACGGAAAAATGTTCGCCACCTGGAATGCCCGGCCGATGCCGTGGCGGACGATATCGGGCGGCGTCCGCCCCGCCATATCGACACCGTTGAGCAGGATCTGGCCGAAATCCGGTTTCAGCGCACCGGTGATCAAATTGAAGAACGTGCTCTTGCCCGCGCCGTTGGGGCCGATCACGGCGGTCAGCGAACCCTCGGCAAAGTCGAGCGTGACGTTATCGGTCGCCTTGACGCCGCCGAACGATTTTGAAAGCCTGCGTATCTCCAGCATGGCTAGCTACGCTCCTCCGCACTGTCGCGGCGCTGCACGTACCATTCGACCACAAAGTCCATCAGGCCCTTGCGCAGGCCGATGGCGAAGAACAGGATCACAATGCCGAGCACGATGCCGTAATACTCGGTCAGGCGCGTGACGGTATCATTGAGGATCAGCAGCAAAACGGTGCCTGCCATCGGGCCCAGGAACGTCGTGACGCCGCCGAGCATGTTGATGAAGATGCCCTCGCCCGAAATCGTCCAGTAGGCGAATTCGGGATAGGCGCCCGATACGAACAGCGCCATGACGATGCCGCCGGTGGATGCAAACAGTGCGGCGAGAACGAAGATCGTGAGCTTGGCGCGCCAGACGTCGATGCCGATAAAACTCGCACGGTTCGCGTTGTCGCGGATCATGCGCAAGGTGTAGCCGAACGGTGATTGCGCGATCTGGCGCATCAACAGCAGCCCGATCACCAGCAGCGCGCAGCTTGTGACATACAGATGCACGTGGTTCGACAGATCGATGCCGAGGAAGACCGGACGTGGAATGCCCCCGCGCAGGCCCTGATCGCCGCCGGTCAGCGACGCCCAGGACAGGATCGTCGAGTGGATCAGCATCTGGAACGCCAGCGTCACGAAGGCAAAGTAGATTTCCTTCAGCCGCACGCAGATCGCCCCGATCACGGTCGCAATGACGGCCGTGATGACGAGCGTTGCGACAAAGGCGATCGGGACCGGCACGCCTGTGCGCTGCATGATCAACCCAAAACCATAGGCGCCGAGACCGAAGAACATGCCGTGCCCGAACGAAATCATGCCGGTGTAGCCGACCAGAAGATTGAGCGAGGTCGCGAACAGACCGAACGCGGAGCAACGAATCACAAAATCCAGCAGCGCCTTGCTGCCGAAGAACAGCGGCAGGCTGGCGAGCACGCCAAAAGCCGCGAACGCAATCAAGATATCGAGGTAGCGCGAGCGCTGCGACCTGGCTTCGACGCGCGCAACGCTGAGGGCCTCGCCGGTCCGTCCGGCCTGCAGCTCGCTCATGCGACCTCCTTGCCGAACAGGCCGGTGGGCCGGATCACCAGCACGACCACCATGAACAGATACATCAGGCCTTCCGTGAACAAGGGAAAGCCGAGCGATCCGAAGGAGCGGATCATGCCGATCAGCAGCGCGCCGATCAGCGCGCCCAGGATCGAGCCCATGCCACCGATCACGGTGACGATGAAGGACTCGATCAACACCGAGAATCCCATGCCCGGTGTCAATGAACGCACGGGTGCCGCGAGCGCGCCGGCAAGGCCCGCCAGCATGCCGCCAAGCGCAAACACGCCGCCATAGATCAGGCCGGTATTGATGCCGAGCGCCGACACCATGCCCGGATTATGCGCCGCCGCCCGGATCACCTTGCCGAGCCGGGTGCGGGCAAGCCCGAGCCCAAGGATCACGGCCATCACCAGCGCTACGCCGATCAGCAGCAGATAATATGGCGGCACCACGCCGCCGGCGATGAGCAGCGGCATCACCTGAAAGGCTGCCGGCATCCCCATCGACCTGAACTCCGGTCCCCACACCATCCGCACGACGTCGTCGAAGATCAGGACGAAGGCGTAGCAGACCAGAAGCTGCATCAATACGTCGGCGCCATAGACCCGGCTCATGAACACGCGTTCGAAGATCAGGCCGAGGAGCGCGGTACCGCCGGCGCCACAAAACATCGCCAGCGCGAAGCTGCCCGACAGCTGGTAGGCCGTCATCGCGAAATAGGCGCCGAACATGTAGAACGCGCCGTGGCTGAAATTGACGACCTTGAGGACGCCGAAGATCAGGGTCAGCCCGACGGCGACGAGAAACAGCAGCATACCGATGATGAAGCCACTGGTGGTTTGCGTCACCAGACAGGCGGAACTGGCGAGACAGCCGGTGAGCGCGTCGATATCCAAGGAACATATCCGTTACGGCGTGGCCGGGCTTATCGGCTCGCGAGAAAATGTGCAGCGGTTGGCGGATGCAGCTCGCGCCACCCCCGCCTTCGCCGGACTGTCAGGCGTAGCCCTTGCTCTTCTTCCACTCGGCTTCGAGTTCGAGAATAGTCTTCCAGTCGCCGGGCTTGACGTCCGGCACGTAGGGCTCTTGCGGGATCGTCGTCCCCCAGCCGATCGCGTAGCCGATCAGGGTCTGATCCTCGGCCCGCATCGTCACGGTGCCATCGGCGCCGAACGGCGATTTGATGGTCAGCCCGCGCATCGCTTCCGCAATCTTCTTGCCGTCGGCAGAATTGGCTTTCTTCGACGCTTCGGCGATCAGCATGACCGCGGTGGCATTCTCCCACGACCAGTTGGTCGGGTACTCATTGTATTTCGCCTTGTAGGCGTCGCCCCAGGCGGCGTTCTCTGCGGTCGCCGGATAGGTCTTGATATAGCGGTTCCCGGAATGAATGCCCTTCGGCAGGTTCTTCACCACCGTGAGCGCTGTGTAATCAGCCATGTTGACGGCGAACACTTCCATCTGGCTGAACATCGCGTAGATATTGGCCTGATCGATATAAGAGGTGAGATCGCCGCCCCACAGGCAGGTATAGAGCGCCTGCGGTTTCACCTGCAGTATCTTGGTGACGACTTCCGTGTAGTCCGGCTGAAACAGTTTCGGCCAGGACTCGCTGATAATTTCGACATCGGGTGCGAAGCGCTTGAGATACAGCGTGAACTCGCCGGTGGTATCGCGGCCGTAGGCGTAGTCGGGCGCGCAGGTCGCCCATTTCTTCAGGCCCTTGGTTTTCGCGATCTCCGCCGCGTAGCTGCCGCCGACGATCGAGTCGTGCACGCCCTGGCGCGCGGTGCGGAACGCATTGGGGATGTGCTGCTTCGGATCGGCGGTAAGTGCCGAGGTTTCCGAGTTAGTGTGAATGCAGAACACACCGAGATCGCGCGCGACTTCGTGCACGGCGAACGCGCCGGAGGATGCTTCGGCGTCGATCAGAAGCTCGCACCCGTCGGTGTTGACCAGTTCCCGGGCGACGCGCGCGGCTTCCTGCGGCGCTCCCTTGGAATCACGGATCACCATGTCGATCTGTCGGCCGGCCAAGCCGCCCGCGGCGTTGACTTTCTCGACTTCCAGCATCACCGCGTTGCGCGATGAGGTTCCGAGTTGCGCCACGCGGCCGGACAGAATGGTCGGCATGCCGACCTTGATGGTTTTGGCTTCTGCGCGTGCCACCCATGGCGTCGCGAACGTCACTGCGCCGGTGCCCATCAGTACAAGAGTCGAGCGGCGGCTAATGCCCGGTTTGCGGGTTCTCTGCATTTTCCCCTCCCTGTGGTCGTATTCCCAGGAATCCCCTGGCGGAGATCGTTCCGTCTCCATGTCCACAATGTTTTCAGAGCAAGGGGGGTGACGTCAAGCCAAAGATGAATTACGAGTCATAATTCATCTAGGGTGAAACGAGGCCGAAAGCGGCCCTTTTGAGCGGCGAATGATCAATCTTTCGAGCTTCATCAGGTTTCACGCCCGGCGGACCCCGGACCGCTGTGCGCTGAAATACCGTGGCGAAGACATTTCATATGCCGGTTTCGACCAGCGGATCTGCAAGGTGGGTGGCTGGCTGGCGTCGCAAGGGATCGGCGCCGGCGACGTCGTTGCGGCCCTGATGAAAAACAGTGCCGCGTTCCTCGAACTCGTGTTCGCGACCAGCCACATCGGCGCGGTGTTTCTGCCGATCAATTATCGCCTCTCCGCTGACGAGGTCGGCTATATCGTCGGCAATTCCGGCGCGCGCATTCTGATCGCAGACGAAGAACTCGCAGGTATCGCCGCAGGTGGCGTGCCCGTCGTGCTGCTCGACCAAGCCGCGCAATCGAGCGCCACACGGCTGGCGCCGGATATCGCGCCGGCGCCGATACAGCCGCGGCAGCCGCGCGACCTGATGCGGTTGATGTACACGTCAGGCACCACGGATCGCCCCAAAGGCGTGATGCTCACTTACGAGAACATCTACTGGAAATCGGCCGATCAGACGCTGGTGCTGGGGCTGAACGCGGATACGCGATTGCTGGTGGTCGGTCCGCTCTACCATGTCGGCGCGCTCGATCTGCCGGGGATCGCGGTGCTCTGGCACGGCGGCATGCTCTCCATCCACCGCAATTTCGAACCGGAGCAGGCACTGGCCGCGATTGACGCGGAAAAGCTGAACGCCGCCTGGTTCGCCCCTGTGATGACCACGGCGATCCTCACCTGCCCTGCTCGTCAACGCTATGACGTCTCCAGCCTGCGGTGGGCAATCGGCGGCGGCGAGAAGACGCCGGAGGTACGTATCCGCGCCTTCTCCGAATATTTTGGAAATGCCCGTTACATCGACGCCTACGGACTGACGGAGACCTGCGGCGGCGATACCTTTATGGAGGCCGGCCGCGAGATCGAAAAGATCGGTTCGACCGGCCGCGCCATCGCCCATGTCGAGATCGAAATCCGCGACGAAGCGGGCAATCGCCTCGCACCGGGTGAAAACGGCGAGATCTGCCTGCGGGGACCGAAGGTCACGCAGGGTTACTGGAACGATCCCGAGAAAACCGCCGCCGCCTTTTTCGGCGACTGGTTTCGCAGCGGCGACGTCGGCTATCTCGACCAGGACGGCTTCCTCTATCTCACCGACCGCAAGAAAGACATGATCATCTCCGGCGGAGAGAACATCGCCTCCTCCGAGGTCGAACGCGTCATCTACGAACTGCCGCAAGTCCGCGAAGTCGCCGTCATCGGCCTGCCGGATGAACGCTGGGGCGAAAAGCCGGTCGCGATCGTGGTGCTGGCGGAAAGCGCCACGTTGGAATTGCCCGATCTGACCGACCACTGCCGTGCACGACTAGCCGGCTTTAAAATCCCGAAGCAGTTGATCATCCGCGACAGCCTGCCGCGCAACCCATCCGGCAAGGTGCTCAAGCGCGTGCTGCGCGCCGAACTGGAGGCCCACGCATGACGCAAACTTCGCAAGCATCCGGCAAGGTCACAAAGCTCAACCGCGTCGAGCGCAACGCATGGACCAAGCGCAAGATATTCGACGCCGCAACCAAGGTCGTCGGCAAATATGGTTATGCCGAAGCCTCCGTCGCCCGCATCACGGATGCTGCCGGTGTCGCCCAGGGCACGTTCTACAACCATTTCGAAAACCGCCAGGAACTGCTCGACCAATTACTGCCGACGATCGGCATCGACATGGTGCGCTTCATCCGCGAACGCACCGGTACGCCGCAAACCGCGCGGCAGGAAATCGAACGGTTCGGCGCGTTCTTCGATTTCATCCGCGAGGTACCGGAATTCCTGCGCATTCTCAACGAGGCCGAATTCTTTGCGCCAGTCGGCTACCAGAAGCATTTCGATAACATTTCGACCGCCTATGTCCGCATTCTGAAGCGCGCGCGGCTTGCCGGCACCATCGAGGGCTACAGCGACGAGGAGTTCGAAGCGGTCGTTCAAATGTTGATGGGCGCGCGCGGTTATCTCAGCCGGCGCTACTCCTATTCCGACGGCGCGGTCACCGCCGTGCCCGGTCACGTCATCACGGCCTATCAAAAGCTGATTATCCGTGGGCTGTTCAATGTGCCCGACAACGGAAACGGCCATGACCGCTGACGGCGTTGTCCTCGTCACCGGCGGTTGCCGCGGCATCGGTGCCGCGACTGCAACGCTTCTGGCCGATCAAGGCCGGCGCGTGGTGATATCGGATATCGCGCCCGAGCCGCCTGCGGGAACGCGGACGATCCTTTGGCCCGCCCCGTTCGATGTCGCCAGCGAAAGCGCCGTGGTCAGCGGCATCGCCGATATCGAGGCCGCGCACGGCCCGATCACGGGCCTCGTCAATGCCGCCGGCGTATTCGGCAAGATGCATCCGGTCGAACGCGTGCGGATGGACCAATGGGATCGTGAGGTCAATGTCGATCTGCGCGGCACGTTTTTGGTCGCCCGCAGCGTCGGCGTGCGGATGGCGCAGCGGCGGCATGGCGCCATCGTCAATGTCGCGTCCATCGCCGGCATGACGTCCGGCCCGATCCACGCCTACACCGCCGCCAAAGCCGGCGTCATTCAGATCACGCAGACGCTCGCGGCCGAATGGGGCCGCGTCGGCGTGCGCGTCAACGCCGTTTCACCGGGATTTACCCGCACCGTCGCACTCGAGGCCGGCATCGCTTCGGGCGCACTGAACAAGGATCTGCTTGCACACCCCACGGCGATGAACCGGCTGGTCGAGCCGGTCGAGGTGGCGCAGGCGATCGCCTGGCTGCTTTCGCCGATGAGCAGCGGCGTGACCGGCATCAATCTGCCGGTCGATGCCGGATTTATCGCTGGCACCACATGGGCAGCCTATGGCGGCTTGCCGGAAGCACCGGAAGCGTAGAGGAAAAATATGAACATCGAGGTACCGCGCAAGAAGCTCGATCTGTCGTCGGCGATCGCCGAAGGCGATATCCGCGTCCTGCTAATGGTGCTGGTGCACATGACCGGTGACGCGCGCTGGCTGGAGCCGCCCTACAGGCCCCGGCGCGATGTCCGCCTGATCCCCGATCCCCAGGCCGGTTTGCCGCCGAAAATCCAGGACCAAATCCGCGCCGCGGTGCTGAACCTGTTTTCGAAAGGTGAACCCAAGCCCGTCATTACTGATCCCGGCAACGAATTGATGCTGAGAATGATGAACGCAACGCTCGGCGAAAACGTCGCCCCGGAATATGCGCCGCTGATGCGCGAGGAAATGGATTTTATTCCGCGCGACGCGCGCTGGACCAGGCGTCCGCCCAATGAGGCGCTGGCGCAGCAGCATGTGCTGATCGTCGGCGCCGGCGTCTGCGCCATTGCGCTCGGCGTCGCGCTCGGCCGGCTCGGGATTCCCTACACCATTGTCGAGAAGAACGATGAGCTTGGCGGCACCTGGTACGTCAATCGCTACCCCGGCTGCGGCGTCGATACGCCGAACCATTCCTATTCCTTCTCGTTCGGTGCACGAAACCCGTGGACACGGTATTTCGCCCAACGACAGGAACTGCTCGATTACCTCAAAAAGGTCGCGCTCGAATACGACATCCGCAGCCACATCCGCCTCAACACGGAACTGATCGCCTCGCGCTGGGACGAAAACAAGCGACGCTGGATTTCGACGCTGAAGACCGGAGATGGCGAGGAGACGTTTGAATCGACCACGCTTGTCAGTGCGATCGGGCAGCTCAACGACCCCTCGCCTGCGCATTTCAAGGGCGAGGAAAATTTTCAGGGCACGATGCTGCACTCCGCGCTGTGGTCCGATGACATCCAGCTCGACGGCAAGCACGTTGCCGTCATCGGCACCGGTGCAACCGCGATGCAGCTGGTGCCGGCGATCGCCGATCGCGTCGCGTCGGTCACGGTCTATCAGCGCACCGCGCAATGGGCGCGGCCGGTCGCGGGCTATTCCGATCGGATCGCCGAGGGGGCGCAATGGCTGCTCGCGCATCTGCCGTTCTACGTGCAGTGGTACCGCTTCAACATGTTCTGGCGTTACGGCGACGGCTTGCTGCCGTTCCTGCGCAAGGACCCGGACTGGCCGCACCCCGATCGCGCTGTCAACAAGGGCAACGACCGGCATCGCGAGGAACTGACCGATTTCATCCTGTCCGAACTGAGGGAGCGCCCCGACCTGATCGAGAAATGCGTGCCGACCTATCCGCCCTATGGCAAGCGCATCCTGCTGGACAATAACTGGTTCAAGACGCTCACCAAGCCCAACGTCGAGTTGGTCACCGACAGGGTCGACCATTTCGCGCGCGATGGCATCGTTGGATCGGATGGGAAATTGCGGCCGGCCGACATCATCGTGATTTCCACGGGTTTTAAAGTCTCGGAAATGGCGGCGCGCCTCAACATTAGTGGACGCGACGGCAAGAATCTCAGGGCTGCCTGGGCCAACGACAATCCCACCGCCTATCTCGGCCTTACCGTACCGGACTTTCCGAACCTCTTCCTGATGCTTGGTCCCAATTCCGGTCCGGCGCACGGCGGCAGCGTGATCTTTCAATCGGAGTGTCAGAGCCGCTACATCTCAGCCTGCCTCGTCGAGATGATCGAGCATGGCATCGCCGCGATCGACGTTCGCCACGACGCGCACGATCAATACATCCGACAAGTGGACGCCGAGCATGAGCAGCTGATCTGGACGCATCCGGGCATGACGACCTACTACCGCAACAGTCAGGGCCGGGTTTTCTCGGCGATGCCGTGGCGGTTCGTGGACTACTGGAAAATGACCCACGATCCCGACTTCAGCCAGTATCGCCAGACCAAGGCCTGACCTCGATCGGTCGCATGTTTCGCGTGTGGATAGTGAGGCCGGCGGTGGAACTCAAGCGGGTTCCGTCCGACTTAACTTGACACCCGACGATATCTGCCGCAGCATTTCGACGCTGCGCCCATCGGGGTAGCGGAGCATCTGGCTCCTCGCTTCGCGGGTATTGGCGCCCGATCATATGATCGAACGGCAGGCAGCGGACGCGGACAGTTTTCCGTGGGGACCACACTTGGAGAGGAGCATGACGCCACCGGCTCAGGCCAGTGACCTTGCTCAGCGGCAAGGTCTCGGCGCATAGAGGTGAACAGCAGCTGCTCGCCCCACTGCGTCGCCAACAATCTAAACATCATATCCACGGGATCGGAACGCAAAGGCCACGCGGTATTCGATCTTGAAAATGAGCTGATGTCTATCAGAAATCCTTCGCCTAAAACGAAGATGTAGGGCCCCGCGATGCTTGAATGCACCGGGGCCCATTCGTTTGGCGCAAGTTCTACTGACTTCAAATCTTCTGATTCCAAATCTGCTGACACCGGGTCAGTCGACCGCTCTCCCACATCAATGATAGCGCCCGCAGATTGCATCCCTGGTCCGGATCGGGAAGGATCGTTCGATCGGAACGAGGACCGGCGATGGCCAAACCGCGCGTGCGCATCTACACCGACTACAAGAGTCCTTATGCGTTTGTGGCCAACAAGCGGCTGTTCGAGCTGGAGGAAAAATACGGCGTCGAACTGGAATGGCTGCCCTATACGCTGCGGGTCGCCGAATTCATGGGAACGGTCGAAGAGCGGACGCCGCATTTCTGGCGCAAGGTGCGTTACGCCTATATGGACGCGCGGCGCTATGCCAACGCCCAGGGCCTCACCATGAAAGGCCCGCGGCGCATTTATGACGCCTTCTATTCCAGCGCCGGCATGCTGTTCGCGCAACGTCATGGCTTGTTCCGGCCCTACCATGACACGGTGTTCCGCCGCTTCTGGAGCCACGACCTCGAAATCGACGAGCTCAGTGATATTTCGGGCGTGATCGCTTCGGTCGGCGGCTCGGCGAGCGAGTTCGAGGCTTACGTCCACGGCCCGGCGCGGGCCGAACATGACCGCATTATCGACGAGGCGGAGACGCTCGGCGTATTCGGCGTGCCGACCATGGTGTTCAACGGCGAATTGTTCTGGGGCGGTGACCGCATCGACATGCTGATCGAGCGCATCAAAAACCCGGAATCCATCGCGACCGCGCTGGGTAGCCGGCATCGGGCATGAGACGCCCGCCGCGTTTCGAATCTGTTTACCATCCTTGGCTACCCTGCGGGATGGTTGAAACGCCGGAACCGAGGCATGTTCAGAGAAAGCCTCCCGATCGCCTATGACGCGCCTGCCGACCTGAAAAAGTGGCCTTCGCTCAGGAACGAGCGGGTCACCAGCAAGACGCCGTATCTCGTTTACAACGGCACGCTGGCGGACTGCATCAGGGAACTGCTGGCCAAGCCGATCAAGCAAATCTCGCTCTACGACATCTTCACGGAACGCCAGCCGGCGTTCGACCGCCCTGTCCTGTCGCCCGGCGACGCCGCCGAAATTGCGATGCGCAAGGATTTTCCAAAGGGCTGAGCGGCCATAGACTTTTTTGACGCGTTTTCTTCACGCGAACCGGAGTCCACTTCGCTTGAAAACGCTCTAGTTGGCATTCAAATGCGCCCAGCAGCCGGTACGCTCCAGCACAGCCTTTAGCGCCGCTCGGTCTTCCCCATTGAGCGCGGCAAACTTGCCGCGAAGTTGCTGCAAGCATTTGACCTGATATTTGAACGGCGCGAGCGCATAAGTCAGGCCCCAGACGCTGATCTCCAGCCGATCGACGCCCTTCGCAAAGGCTTCCGCATTGGCGACCAGGAACGGCAAATAGAGTTCGCCGGCAATTTGCAGCAACGCCTCGGCCATTCCACCAAGCGCACGCTCGCGCGGATACCACTCGCCTTCAACGCCGGAGGCATCATCCAGCCGCCTTACCCAGTGATCGGTGAACGGCACCTTCGCGCGCATGATCCGCATCGGCGTCGGATCGGTCGCCATTTCGCTGAGCTGGCCGAACCAGGCGAAGTCCGCAAGCGACGGCCGGTTGCCGAACAGATAGTTGGTCATCCTGACATGCGGCTCGAATGCGGCCAGCATTCGCAGGTAGCTTTCCTCGAGCAGCGGCTTGTTTTCCGCCGTCGCACCAAGGATCACCATGCGCGAAATCTGCCGCTGGCGAAATTGCTCGATCTCTTCGGTGCTGCCGGTCGCAGCCTCCGACACCGACCACTCTTCGCCGGCCCAGCGCGAGACATAGGCCTGATCCTCCGGATCCCACCACCGGTACAGAAATAGCGGTTTGACCGCCCATTCGTCGGCGAGGTCTTCCAGGAGATCGCAGACGAACGCGATCGCCTTGTCCCCGGGAATGACAGAGCGCTCCTGATGACGCGCTTCCAGATCGTAGGCCAGCGTCGTGGTCTCGCCACGGAACGTACCATCGGGATATTGCAGCACCGGGATCAGGTTCGGGCGCAGATGCTCAGTCGCCTTCCGCAGCGCCTTGGTCATGATGATCCAGTCGAAGGGAATCCTTCGATAGCGCAACAGCGCGCGCAGTTTGATGGCGTAGGGCGACGCGGTCGATCCGATCAGGCGATAGCGTCCTTCGGTCATTGCATTGCTCACTTGATGGGTCAGGCATGAAACGCCGGATCGCCGTAAGGATAATACTGCGCGAGATCGACATGCTCATACGGCAACTTGTCGAGGCGCGTCGTTCCGAGGAAGGGCTGCTCCGGCTCAACCAGCAGGATCGTCCTGGCAAAACCGTTGTCGTCAAAGCCGCGCCGGAAGTGAACCCGCGACTTGATCGCCATCACCTCGAACGCGCCGATGTCCAGCCCCAGCGCCTTCAGTGAAAACGGCTCCATGATCTGCATCAGATATGTCGTGAGGATCAGGACGTTGTTGCGGCCGAACCGGATGCAGACCCAGAACTGGCCATAGCCTTCGACCGCGTTCATGATCGTTCCCTGGATGCGCACGGGATCGCCGGCGGATTCATCGGCGAGGCCACCTATCTCCATGTCAAAACTGTCACCGGCCTTGGCGCCCATCGCCTTGAGCGCGGCAGTGGCCTTGGCGTCGGCGATTGTCGCAATCAGCGTGTTGGAAAGATCCTGCGCCACGATCTCCCGAAGCAGCCAGGTCGCATTGCCGGAACGGTCGCTGTGATCGGCCAGAACGACCGGCGTGTTGCCGCTGGCCACGGCCTGCTTTGCCAGCGCGACGCCGCCCGGAATGGTGTGGATTTTCGTGGATGTTAGCAGCGCCTCGCGCTGCCGCCAGATCGCGTTCGAAAGATCGTGGCCGATACGTTCAGCGAGTTCAGGATTTCCGTTGGTCACGACCTGCACCGTCATGCCGACGTCGGGCACATCGGCAAACGGAAAACCGAAGAAGACATTCACATACACATCCGGCTCGCGCGCCTCCCAAACCAACGCGCGCTGCACCAGATCCATCCACGGCGAGGCACCGGTCCATTGCAGGACGGTGGGTGAGATGACGGGAACGCGGATGGTCACGTGCGCAGGCTTGTAGTCACCCCGGATCGCCCGCACCAGCGTGCGCGCCGCGCGCTCGCCCTGCAGGTATTCGTCGTAATGCGGGAAGTATTTCACCGTGAACGCCATATCGGCATGCTGCAAAAACGCTTCATCCTCGTTGCCGTGCAGGTCGAAGGTCGCGGCAATGAAGGCCTTCGGCCCGGCCGCTTCGCGAACCCGCCGCGCCAGTTCTGCCTCCGGCCTCGGCACGCCGCGCACCGCCATGGCACCATGCAGGCAGAGATAGACGCCGCCGAACGGACCGTCAGCCTTGATGCCGGCAATCATCCTGCCGACGAAGGTCTCGAAGGCCTGTTCGGTGATCCATCCCGATCCGGTGCCTGTCCTGGGCCACAGCGGCGATTCAATTCCGACCAGTTCGACGCCGTCGAACTCCCGCGCCAGCTTCACAAAGCCGCCCATATAGGATTTCGGATACGATCCCAGCAACGCCTCGCCCCTGGCCGGCGACCCCGGATAGATGAAGTCGTCGAGGGTCGTGTCGTTCTTCAGGAACGTCACGGTTTCATGGGAAAAATGCAGCACGGCGATACGGATGGAACGGTTGTTCATTGCGGCTCGGCCTTCGGTGGCTACCCTTTCCTCATACTGGCATCACAGCGGATTTGGCGCCAACGGCGCATTCGGATTTCGCCCGCCAGACCTGCAATTAAGCCTGCGGGCTTGCCTTGCGGCGCAGCGAATTTTGCCGCTATCCTGGCCGCCAACGATCGGGCCCTGCCCGGCCCAATAACCCGCCCCAGTGGAGAAACGCCATGAACCCTCCCGTCAGCGCTCCCGCCGTCAAGGTCGTCAAGTCGGTCCGCGAACAGGTGAGCCCCGAGGAATGGCAGGCACGGGTCGATCTCGCGGCCTGCTACCGCCTCACCGAGATCTACGGAATGACCGAGATGATCGCCAACCACATCTCCTGCCGGGTGCCTGGAACGACGGATCAGTTCCTGATCAACCCCTACGGGATGCTTTACGAGGAGATCGACGCCTCCTGCCTGATCAAGGTCGACGTCGAGGGCAACACGCTGCTGAACGCGACCGACTATAACGTCAACCTCGCCGGCTTCGTCATTCACAGCGCCATTCATATGGCCAAGCACGATATGGATTGCGTGGCGCATACGCACACGCCGGCCGGCATGGCCGTCTCCGCGATGGAATGCGGCCTGCTGCCGCTGGCGCAGACCGCGATGCGGTTTCTTCACATCGCCTATCATGATTTCGAAGGCATCGCCGACGATGTCGACGAGCGCGCGCGGCTGGTCAGGGACCTCGGCGACCACGAAGCCATGATCCTGCGCAACCACGGCCTGCTCGTCGTCGGCCGCACCGTGCCCGCGGCTTTCAATGTGCTGTGGCGCCTCGAACGCGCCTGCCAGGTGCAGGTCATGGCGTTGTCCTGCAACACCAAACTGGCCTACCCGCCGCAAAGCGTGATGGAAGAGACCTACGACAAGATGCGATCGCGTCCCGACCGGCCCGCGCGCAACGGCGGCCTCGCCTGGCCGGCGCTGCTGCGCAAGCTCGATCGCACCGATCCGTCGTATCGGAACTGAGGTTCCGTCAGGTTCGACAGCCCTGATTAGCGGTGATGGCGGCAACGCTGTCACTCCCCATGCTCGCAGCTTTCGCACGATCTTTGGGCGCAAGCTGCCTGTAATTTGATCGCACACGCTGCCGGAAAATCGCCGATGGTTGTCATCGGTGAGGCGATCAGGTGCGTCCCGATGAAGACCTTCATTCGCGTTGTTGAATTGTGGGTGCCGGACCGGACGCGCACGCGACTCGAATTCGGCGGCAGTCTCTGCAGCGCGGAGTTTTCGGAGTTCAAGGCGATCAGTGAAAACGCGCTGTTTGCCTATGACGAGGGCCTGCCCGGCAAGGCGCGGGCCGCCGGCCATCCGGTCATTCTGACGAAATTCGCCGACTCCTGTTTCAAGCGCACCGACGAGGCGATCGAAGCCGGATTGACCTGCGGCGTCGCGCTGCCGGTTTTTGCCGGCGAATTCCTGATGGCCGTGATGGTGCTGTTTTGCGGCGACGACGAAAAGCAAATCGGCGCCATCGAGCTCTGGCACAATGATGCGGAAGTCTCTCACGAGATGGGCCTTGTCGACGGCTATTACGGCACCGCCGACATGTTCGAGTTCAATTCCCGGCACACCAAATTCCCGCGGGGATTTGGCCTGCCCGGCCGGACCTGGAAAGCCGGCATGCTCTTGATCATCAAGGACCTGCACAATTCCAAGGGATTTTTGCGCTGGGAAGAGGCCTCCGAAATCGGAATCAATTGCGGCGTCGGCATCCCCTACACGACAGGCAACGACCAGACCTGGGTCATGACGTTCCTGTCGGCACAGGCAACCCCAATCGCAAAGCGCTTTGAAATTTGGGTGCCGGATCGGGCGCGATCGGCGCTGGTGTTTCACTCCGGCGATTGCAGCAAGAACACCGATCTCGCATCGCTCTACGCTTCGCAGACGATCGGCAAGGGCGAAGGCAGCATCGGCGGTGCCTGGGCGACGGGGATGCCCGCCATCAATGAGCATCTGAAGATCGACGAATCGGTGGCGTCGTCGCTGGCCCGTGCGGCCGGCATGAATCAAATCGTCGTGCTGCCGGTGATCGAAAACGCTCTGCTCAAGGCAGTGCTCGCCTGGTATCTGTGAATTGCAACGGATTCGATTTTTCAAAACAGCCACGACAACTCTAACCGTCATTGCGAGCCACCGGATCGCGCGGCTCTCTCCCCGTCCTTGCGAGCGAAGCGAAGCAATCCATCCTTCCGCAAGCGGGGTGACAATGGATTGCTTCGCTTCGCTCGCAATGACGTGGTGAGATCATGATTCAATTTTCAAACCACAGATACGCGTCCGCCCTCTCGCGGCACAGTTTGCCCGAGCTTTGCTGGAGCCGGTCTGTCCCCCCTCAACAAGGAGGGTGCAGGGAATGCCGGGCGCACGCTGCACCCGCGGTCTCGTGTGCAAATTTGTGCGAAGAGCCGCACACGAGCATACAGGTTCAGCGGAGGCACTCCGGCATTCCCTGCGCAAGGGAGAATAAGGACGCAGAAAGTCTCGACAAATCAATGCGGTACGACTGTTGTGTCCTCGCTTGTGTCCCCACGAGCTTTTCAGCGCGAAGGCCGGTCACTGTTGATATTATTTTTTGGTCCGCTCTGATGCCAGCGGGCGCAATGTCGGACGGGTCAGCACGAACCGCTAGCAAGAGATGGTGTCGGGTGTCTTGCTAAACATCCTGATGACGGTCGGGGAGATCGGTCAGGCGGCGGGTCAGCATTCTTTGATGGTCCCGACCATCGGGAGACGCTCGTCATCGCGAATCCGTGCCGCCGCTTGTCGAAGCCGCGAAAGAGGGACTTGCTTCTGCCCCTTCCACGGCTCGCCGGGCAGGAACGTCCGCACATAGTGCTCCGGACAATTGTAGACGGCGCGGCCTGTGCCGCGATCAAAATCGAGTTCGAGGACGAGCAGATGGTCGGCATGCACCTCCGAGTAGCTGAACGCGATGTTTTTGGTGGAAGGGCCTTTGGCCTTGACCTGAATGGTCCGCTTTCCGTCGGGCGTGTAGCCGTCGAACCCGGCGTTTGAACGAGCCTTGACGAGTTTCATGCCGTATTCCTCGACGGCGCAGGCCTCGCCCAAATCGCCGACCAAGTTGCCGTCGAACGAGAATTCGAGATTCAGTCCCTTGCGACGATGGTAGTCGCGAACCGCGATCCGGGCGTCGGTTAGCGGGCGCACTTCGAGTGGAAGCTGGAATAAAGCGACGGTTTGGCACCCGGTCCGTCACTTCCGCTCTACCCCTATCAACGGACATCGCGATTTATCATGAGCGCCTTATATCCGGGACGGCTTTGCAACGGCTGCCCGGGCCTTGCGAATGTACAACTCAAGTTTCCAGCTGGTGAATGGTCTGGTTGGCGCGGCGAAGCCTTCTGCTCAGTTCGCGCCCAAGACCCGAAAGTAGCTTGATGGCGACAGCAGGCGCATCCTTTGCAAGAGCGGCGAATTGCTGCTCGCTGAGAACGTAGCAAATAACGTCATCGTCGGCGACGACGGAAGCTGAGCGCGGTCCCGTATCGAGAATGGCGAGTTCGCCGAATATGGTGCCCGGAGCGAACGTTGCGAGACGAATATCCCCACCGTTGATCAGGTTGAGATAGGCACTGGTGCGGCCCTTGGTGACGATAAAAAGTTCGCTGCCCGGATCGCCTTCTCGGAAAATGACTTTCCCGCGGGGAAAGGTTTCACGCCGCGTGTGGTGTTCTATGGCTTCGAGTTCCGCGGAGGTCAAGGTTGAAAGCAGATCGACGCTGGCGAGCGGAATCTCGTTGCTCTTCGTATCCTTGGCGTCAGTTCGGATCAGCTCATCCTCGGCCCACTCCATGGCCCGATCGATGTCCTCGAACAGGCAACCGGCCCCCATCGCCTCAATAATACCGGCCTCAGAAAGACGTGCGGCAGTCTCGCTATTTTTGGCGAGCGCAAGCACTAGGTGCTGATTTTTGCGAGCGAGTGAGACCTGAATGTCGGCCAATATTCGAGCGCCGGTCGCGTCGATTTCTGTCACACGCCGCAGGTCGAGGATGATCGTACGAAGGCCGGCGGCGGACGCGCGCTCGATGTCGTCACTGAGCATTTCGGCGCTGCCGAAAAAGAGCACGCCCTGGAGCTCAAGTCCTAGAATATCTCCGCCCCGCTTCTCAAGTAACGCCGCCTCTTCCGGTGTCCGCGCCTTGCGTGAATGGATCTTGTCGCAGTTATACCGTCGGCGAATGTTTGAACGGCTCATGCGCACGATGAAAAGCGCTATCGCGATGACAATCCCAAGGAAGACAGCGGTTACTATATTGATAATTACGGAGAGAGCGGTCACGACCGCTACCACCAACAGATCGAGCAGCATCAAACCTCGGTGGCGCGATGCGCTCGTGCTTATGCGGCGAACGAGGTCAATCGACCAGGGGTCGATGTGCTGGACTGCGATGACCATGATGGTGGCCGAAAGTACGACACGAGGTATGTAGCTTACGACCGGGGACAGCACGCTGCTCATCAGAAGCAAAACCGTCACGTTGATCAGGACCGAAAGCGATGTCTTTGCGCCAAAAGCACGGTTGGCAAGGCTCGGTCCGATGTTGATGCCGCTCGTGATTCCGCCGACACAGGCTGAGAGCACATTTCCGATACCGAGCCGCATCAGCAGCCGGTTGCCGTCGGCTTTCTTCGCACCAGCCGGCGTGACAAGTTTGGCGCAAAGAAGCGCGTCGATTGCAGCTACAAGCGCAAGCGCGAAAGCGCCACCGACGATGAACGGAAAAAGTTCGGCAAAGTCTCCGAGGTGGATCTGATCGCTGATGGCCCTGTAAGGCGTTGGACTTTCCACCGCAACCGGCACGCCGATCACAGGACCGAGCTGCGCGCCGAACCCCGTCAGCACAAGTACAAAATAAAGCACGGTGCCGATGCCGAGGCCGACCAGCAGCGGGGGGATTTTCGTAGTATTGACGCGCGCCTTCCACATCACGACGAATGTAACAAGGGCCACCGCCAAACTGAGAGGCTTCACCTCCGCCAGATGTCCCAAGACCGCCTTGAAGGGGATGTTGTGGTCGAAGCCGCACACATCTCCCAACTGTACGAGAAAGAGGAGCGCTGCTGCGGCATTTTGCAGGCCGGCCATAACAGGATGCGGCGCAAATCGGATCAGTGAACCAAGCCGAGCCAAGCCGAATAATGCCTGGAACACGCCGCCAAGAAAAATAATCGAGAAGAAGGCGATGACAATGAGGTGCACATTACCACCACGCAGGACTTCTGCGTCGGAATGCACCAGGTCGTATAGCAACGCGCCGAGCAAAAACGTAGTGGTCACACGCGGTGCGTAAACCGTTGTGGTGCGATCGCCCAGTCCGACGCAAACAACACCGGCCACAATCGCAGCGTAGAGGCCCGCAAGCGCACCATGTGCAAAATAGCTGTCACCGAGAGCGGTGAAAGCAAACATACCGTAGCCCATGGCGAGCGGGATCGCGAGGGAGACGGAGACAAGCCCCCCGAATAAGTCGTCGCGGAGCGTGGATTGTCGGAATTCCCCCATGCAGTGTTTTTATACTGCCATACCTCACTTGTATATCTGCATCGTTGCGAAGACGTCAGACGACGCATCCAGCTCCATCGTCTCATCATTATGGTGGAGAACCCAATGCTGGCATGTCTGCCTGGGTTGAAACAGCGGGCATTCAGTCGATTGGCCGTTTTGGGCAATCGCGTCGCTTTAGACGTTGGCCGATGACTTCCGGTCTTCCTCCGGGAACGGACATCCCCAGGGACGGTCTGTATGTCTCAAAAGTGCCAATTCCTGACTCATGCACCGCAGCAAACTCTATTCGATCACCTGGTCGGCGCGCGCGAGGAAAGCCTCCGGAATGGCAAGCCCGAGGGCATTGGCAGTCTTAAGATTGACCACAAGATTAAACCTAGTGGGCTGCTCGACCGGAATGTCGGCTGGCTTCGCACCGCGCAGAATCTTGTCAACCAATTCGGCGGCGCGCCGGTACATACTGAGAACGTCCGGTCCATAGGAGATCAGGCCTCCGGCTTCCACGTAGTCCCGAGACCCATGCATCGTCGGCAGTCGCGCGCCAAGCGCCAAAGCGTTGATCCGAATTCGATTAGTGTTTACGAGCGGGTCGGTCACAACATAAAGTGCATCCGCACGGCCTTTGAGCGCCTCGAATGCAGGCGCGATATCCTCGGCTCGTCGAATTTCTGATGTGACGATCTCAAGCCCGAGCGTGCGCGCGGCTGCCTGAGCGTCGGCCATCTCCCGCACGGCACCGGGGCCGTCGGCGTTGCTCATGATCGCCAGCCGGTGAACAGAGGAGATGAGTTCGCGCAGAAGTTCGAGACGCTTCCCGGCAAGCTCCACTGTCAAGCTCGATATTCCGGTGACGTTGCCGCCCGGCCGGGACAGGCTCGCGACCAGTCCGTTGCTGACCGGGTCTGCAGCCGATGCGAACACGATGGGGATAACCGCTGTCGCCTGTTTTGCCGCTCTGACTGGCGCGGTCGCGTGTGTGACGATGACATCGACCTTGAGGCGGGCGAACTCATCCGCGATCGCAGCGAGCTGCTCGTCATGTTCGTCCGCCCAACGATACTGGATCGCCACGGTGCGACCTTCGATCCAGCCGAGTTCGCCCAGCCGCTGTACCAGTGCAGCAACCGAACGCCTCGCCGCCGCAGCCGAACGAGGGCTGAAGAACCCGATGGTTGGCAGCTTCCCGGCCTGCTGCGCGCGCGCAGCCATTGGCCATACCGCCGCGCCGCCGAGAAGCGCGATGAAGTCGCGGCGTTTGAGTTGATCGAATTGCATCCGACCCTCTCAACGAGCCAAGGATCGCACCTTAGAATACCCATTTTGCGACCATCAGTCAGCGGCAATGTCGGAGTCGGGTCAAAACCGGTCCTGACGAGCCTGAAACGGGACTTCCGAAATAGCCCAGAAAGCAGACATTGCCGGCGTCAGTCGGCATGTCTCAAACGTGCCGACAGCGGAAGAACACCATTCACATTGCGATGCGTCGCAGCGTGGGATTTACTAGCAGCCTCCGCAGTAATTGAGGGAGGTCGATATGAGCCAAGGGCAGTCAATTCGGGACGCCAGTCATCTTTACGAAGTGGAGCGTCGCGTTCAGCATGCCGCGCGCCCCGGCTTTCGCATTATGGAGTTGCAGCTCTCGCCGACGCAGAAGGTGCCGTGGCACAGCCACACCAATATCACCGATACTTTTTACGTTTTGGAAGGCCACATGAGGCTGTTCTTGCAGGACCCGAAAGAGGAAGTGAATCTGAAGCCCGGCGAAATCCGTGTTGTTAGGGCAGCGCGACCTCATCTAGTGACCAACGGTGGCACCAAGTCGCTCACGTTTTTGGTTCTACAGGGTATCGGTGAATACGATTATGTTCCTCTCACATCGGGTTATCTTCTCGCCGCCGCACTTACGCCCGAACCGGAATAGCATCCGAGGATTGGAGGAAATCATATTCAATCCTAGTCAAATTGTCATCCAAGCGTTTGTCGGGGAGTTTAAAAATAGGTACGGCTAAATCTATGGAATCCTTGAGCCCGCCTATCCGGACATCATTGGTTTTGTTGGGCGCCTCGCGCTAGAGAATATTGCCAATAGTGAAGCGGCCTACCACGACATGAACCACACCATCATGGTGACGTTAGTCGGCCAGGAAATTTTACTTGGGAAACACACCAGCGAGGGCGGCGTTACCCCACGCGATTGGCTCCATTTTATGATTTCCCTCTGATGCCACGACATCGGCTATGTACGGAGGGTATGTCGGGGCGACCGTAATGGACATTATGTTTGTAACGAAGACGGTGATCTCGTACCCATATCCGCGGGAGCTATCATGTCACGCGATCTAAAGTCTTTGTCCGCGAGCGTTGCGGGAAAGTGAGCTTAGCCCACATCGATACGCGAGAAATTGAGGCAAACATCGAGCACACGCGGTTTCCGGTGCCGGAGGACGAGCAGCATACCAGCACGGCAGATTACCCAGGCCTGCTTCGTGCCGCGGACTTGATCGGCCAGTTGGCCGACATTGATTATCTGCGCAAGACGTCGGCGTTGTTTGCAGAATTCCAGGAAACCGGCGCGAGCGAGAAGCTCGGATATCAGACTCCGGATGATTTAAGAGCAGCGTACCCCGCTTTCTTCTGGCAGGCGGTCCGTCCCTATATCGGCGATGCACTCCGGTATTTGCAGGTCACGCAGGAGGGCAAGCAATGGATAGCTAACCTCTATGCGCACGTGTTCTCAGAAGAACACCGGGGGCATTCGGGGCCCACTGAGGTGAGTCTCCACACCCGTGCGGTCTGCCTCAGGCATCTCCGCTACTTCGGGTCATTCCTGACCGAATCGGCCTGTCCGCGTCATGTCCGGTTTACCCCCGATAGCGACTGTAGAGCGGACATCTCGGTTCGGCAGCTTCGTGCCAAAATCGGAAGTCCGCCAAATGTCATTTCTTGATCCTCGTCGAGCAAAAAAGAAAGACCGCCTCCCGATCAAGCAGCTCGCTTGAACGCTTCCCGCGCAGCCTCATTGGCGCGATCGAAGGCAGTTCGCGTTTCCGTCAAAGCCGCCATGAGTGCGGACCATGACTGGGTCCCCGCCTGGCTCAACTTCTCGAGTTTTTTCTCCGCCTCGACTGCATCGGCGTTCATACGCTTAACGGCGGCGTCGATATCGCCCCGACGCTCAGAAGCGAATTTCTTGGCATCGCTGCCAAGCTTGTCGGCTGCTTCGCGCCACGCTTTCAATTGGGCATCGGCTTGAAGCTTGAACGTCGCATGCTGGTGCTCGATTTGCTTGCCGAAGCCTTCGATATATTTCTTGACCTCGGCCTCGAACAAGCGCCAGTCAGCATCTAGTTTTGCTTTTGCCTGGATCCAGGCGGCCTCGTTAGCTTCCGACTGCTTCTTCATGGTGTCGCGAAAGTCATCACGCTGCTTACGCAGGTCAGCAAGAACCTTCTTGGCCTTGTCCCGGACATCGGCCTGCACCTCGGCCGCCTTGCCCTCAAGCGATGTCACCGTTGCGTCCATTTCATCGAGACGCTCCTTGGCCCAATTTGTAAAGAAGTGGATATTGCTTTGCGTAACCATTTGCTCGTCTCCATGAATGTCGAATGGTGCCGCCCCATGTTGTTGGTTAACACGCCCCGCCAAGCTATTTTTGATGTGAGTCAATATCAAACCTAAGAGTGGTCCGCGGTCTGACCGGACTTCACCCAAGAAGTTGCGAGTTCCGAAATGGGTCCAGGCTGTGTGAAAACTCCGAAGTCAAACTTTCGCGGAGAATATTTGTCTCGAATACGTTGAATAAGAAAAGGACTGCTCTGGCCGGCACCGCCGAAAGAAGAAAACAGAGAACACACTTCTCTGTTCGCTCTCCACGCGTGCACGTTTTCACACAGGCTGGGTGTAGAGGTCGAAGAAGGCAGCGCCGGACAGACCGGGCTTTTCGCCCACCCATACGCGCTTTTAGTGTTACCTGGCGCCTTAGCGCCAGGTTGCCGGTTCGCAGGGAGGATTATTCCACGAACCTCCGGCAAACTGGCCAACGTCCGGAGCCCGGATGCAGTGAACGACGCGGGAGGGATGGATGACTGCGCCGTTTTTGTCGTACCACGCCGCCCTGGTGCCTGAGCCCCGGGTTGCCGGTTCGCAGGGAGGATTATTCCACGAACCTCCGGCAAACTGGCCAACGTCTGGAGCCCGGATGCAGTGAACGACGCGGGAAGGATGGATGACTCCGCCGTTTTTGTCGTACCACGCCGCCATGGCCGGATTAGCGAACATGGCCGCGGCGATCAGTCCTACCGAAACAAGCTTACTCATTTGCGCGTCTCCATATGATATCAGTGATTGAACAACTGACTAACCCTTTGCTGCAGCTTATTTCTAGCGAAGAGACTACGAGCATCATTTTTACAGTACAGAGCCGGTCGCGGAAATCTGGACAGAACGATAAGTGGAATTTCTGCCTGACAGCGGCGATAATTGCCGTGAACAGGAGAGACCATGAGCAGACGACCCCGGCGGAACCACTCACCGGCCTTCAAGGCGAAGGTGGCTCTGGCCGCCATCAAGGGCGATCGGACGATAGCCCAGCTGGCGGAGCATTTCGACGTTCACCCCAATCAGATTACGGCCTGGAAATCACAGCTTGAGGGCGGCGCCTCTGATATTTTCGGATCGGGGGGCGGGACGCCGGCCACGCCCGCGGTCGATGTGAAGTCGCTGCATGCCAAGATCGGGGAGCTGACGCTGGAGAACGATTTTTTAGAAGGCGCGCTCACCAAGGCGGGATTGCTGAGCGCAAAGCGATGATCGACCGTAAGCACGATCTGTCGATCACCAAGCAGGCAGAGATTTTGAAGGTCAGTCGCGGCAGCGTGTACTATCTGCCGCGTCCAGTCTCTTCAGCCGACCTCGAGATCATGCAGCGTCTCGATCGGCTGCACCTGGAGTATCCCTTCGCCGGTTCGCGTATGTTGCGAGGCCTGCTGGCTTTGCAGGGGTGCAAGATCGGCCGCCGGCATGTGAAGACGCTCATGCGGCGGATGGGGATAGAGGCGCTCTATCGCCGTCCGCGCACCACCAAGCCCGAGCCCGGCCACAAGATCTATCCGTATCTGCTGCGCGGCATCGAGATCCGGCGGCCGAACCAGGTCTGGGCCATGGACATCACGTACATTCCGATGGCGCACGGCTTCGTCTATCTCGCCGTGGTGCTGGACTGGGCGACACGTCGTGTTCTGTCGTGGCGGCTGTCGATCACGATGGAGGCGGCCTTCTGCGTCGAGACCCTGGAAGATGCCTTGGCTCGCCACGGCAAGCCGGACATCTTCAACACCGATCAGGGCTCTCAGTTCACCGGCGCGGCGTTCACCGGCCTGCTCGCCAGCAATGGCATCGCCATCAGCATGGATGGCAAAGGGGCCTGGCGGGACAATGTGTTCGTCGAACGGCTGTGGCGCAGCGTCAAATACGAGGAGGTCTATCTGCGAGCCTACGAAACCGTCGGCGAGGCGCGACATTCGATCGGCCGGTATCTCGACTTTTACAACGGCCGACGTCCTCATTCGAGTCTTGACGACATGACCCCGGATCAAGCCTACTTCGATCTTCCGCCGCTCCGCGCGGCGGCCTAACCTCGGCAGAGGCTCCACTTATCGACGCGGAATTTTTGTTCAGACAACCGGGGCCAGCTCAGTACCGACGATGCACTTCATCAAGTGTTGATCTATATCAACCTCGTTCCCGAATACGGCGGCTGATGACCGCTCTGGGCCAAAAGCTGAAAAGTTCAATGGGAGCATATGTTTTCCGCTCTACCCCCAACAACGGACATAGAGCGACCACGGCGGTTTGTCCGAGTTGTGCCAACAAGAGACATCAACGGACCGGAGTGGCTACGGTCACAGGGTGTTCTTGTATACCCGCCCATCCTTCATGATGACCTTGAAGTTCTTGGCAGGGTCGGCGATTAGATTGATGTTCTCCAGTGGATTGCCGTCGACCAGCAGCAGATCGGCAAGCGCGCCCTGTTCAACG
Source organism: Bradyrhizobium sp. Ash2021 (assembly GCF_031202265.1). NCBI lineage: Bacteria > Pseudomonadati > Pseudomonadota > Alphaproteobacteria > Hyphomicrobiales > Nitrobacteraceae > Bradyrhizobium > Bradyrhizobium sp. Ash2021. The sequence goes on from NZ_CP100604.1 coordinate 6,935,350, forward strand.
ACGCCGAGCTTCCCAGAATACGGATTGCGTTTGCCGGACAATGCTAGCAGTTCGGCGTTGGCGCCGGTTGCCATTGCGAGCGATTCGGCAGCGCTGTACCAGCGGACAAGCGAGGCCAGAATTGCCCCCTGTTGCTGCGCGAGCGCTTGGGAGAACAGGACATCGGTGCCCCACGCCGTCTTGATCTTGTACTTCTTCGCCAGTTCGTATGTCGCGGCTATGCCGGGCCAAACTTCATCAGCCTTGGCTCGTTGAACTGAGCCTACCGGAAAGCCTTGTCTCAACTCCTCGGGGAGGGGCTGCAGACTCAACCACACGCCCTTCTCGGCAATCAGCTTGGCAGTTGTCTCGTCCATCAGGAAGCCATGTTCGATACACTTCACACCAGCGGCAATGGCCCGCTGAATAGCCGCCGGCGTAAAGGCGTGTACGGTGACGTAAGTGCCCCAATTCTCGGCCGCTTCGACAGCCGCCCGCAGTTCCGCCTCCGTGAAAGTCGACACGTCGATCGGGCTGAACGGCGAGGAAACACCGCCGCCGGCCGTCAATTTGATCTGGGAGGCGCCCTGCATGAGCTGCTCGCGGACGCGGACGCGGACCTCGTCAGGGCTGTCGGCGACCATACTGCCGCCAATCTGCTCCATGCGGCTGAGCATCCCGCCTATCGTGCGCGGCAGTTCCGACAACTGGCGGAAATCCCCGTGTCCGCTCGTCACCGTGATAAATGCCCCCGAGGGATAGATACGAGGCCCCGCGATCAACCCTGTGTCGATGGCGGTCTTTAGTCCGAATACCGGACCACCAACGTCGCGGACGGTGGTAAAGCCGCGCATCAGCGTGTCGGTTGCCTCAACGCTGGCCGCAATATTGTTGTATCCGACATCACCGACGATCGCCTGGGCAGGATTCGGCCGGATCAACATCGCATGCCAGTGCGCGTCGATCAGGCCGGGCATCAGCGTTCGCCCGCCGCCTGCGATCACGGTCATGCCGGGCTCGGCATCGATAGGCGCCGTCGAGATGCGTTCAAAGACGTTGCCCTTGATGAGGACGCTGGACGGCGCAGAGAGCGAGCCGCTCTTACCGTCGAAAATCCGCACATTCTGAAAAAGTGTCACGCCAGCACTCACCGGCGAATTGCCTTGCGCGCGAACGGCGGACGCAAGGCTGACGGCCATAAGCGGAAGCGCGGCGACGAAAATCCTTCGGGAGATCGCGTTCATTTAGCTCGCCCTCCTGGCAGACGTTTACGAAGCCTTCACAACCTCTCGTCGAGCATAACTAGCCAAGCAGGACGGCTCAATGAGGCAGGGCTGCTGTCCCAAATAGGTCAGAATGCGAAGCGCTTGAACCGAGCAAGTGTTTTTCCGCTTTACCTCCGAACTCAGACATTGGGCGCGCACCAGTCATGAATCTCACATTAAGTGGATTCTCCCATTTTTTTGAAATTTTGCGTACGAACCGGGGGAGACCGGTCGGACGGGAAGAGTAGCCTAGACTTTTGCCTACCCTCACCCCACCCGACAGTCGCTTTGCCCTTCGAAATGGACATCAGTCGCGCGCATGTGCATAAGCGTATCAGGCCGACGACAGACAGTCCGCAGGTTGAAAGGCCTGTGCCAAAAGGCTGGGTACTCGCGCTGCTACGGGTTGGCCGACAGACGTCAGATGCTCTGAGATCTGCACTGGTGACCAATGGTGGGGTAGGGTTCCCCGCAGTGCTCTCTGGCTGATATTACAGCAAGAGGCCGATAGCATGGGTTCCGCGGGAAAAACCCATCCCGCTACCGATGCAAGATGTGGGCTCCCGTCATGACCAAGTCTACTGCGGGACGTGACTGGAATGCTAAAGACGGTGCGTTTCCGCTCGTTGATCCGCGTCAGGGCGATGTCGAGGACGACGCCGCGAGCCCCGGACAAAGGTCGCTGCTCGCGATCGCCGGGAATCTGTTAGTCGAAATCAGCCTGCCGAAACTACTGTTCGCTTGGACGGTCTCGCTGCTGCTGCCGGCGGTGCTGCTCGGCCTCACGCCGCTGGTGGCCACGGCGTGGCTTGCCACGGTGTCGGGGCATATTCTGGCGGTAACGGAAATTGGCGCCGCACTGGTACTGGTTGTCCTGGTCGCGTTGGGATGGATCGGATGGCGGCCTCTGTTGCGGATCGCCGAGGTCAACTTCTGGTCGCTCAACGCGCTTGCCGTCCAGCCGGGCTATGCATTTTGCCGTGAGGCGCTGCGCCAACTGGCGGAGCGGATGTTCGCCCGGCACTCCAACGCCGCCGGGCGGGCGCGGTTGCGCGCGGCGAGTTCCGCCGGCGCCGGCATCGTCCTGTGCGGATGCGCGGCATTGATTGCCATTTTCATCTGGCCGGGCTCGCGCTGGATGGGCACCGTGACCGATCTCGCGGCACTGCATCGCTTGGTCTTGCCGACGCTTGCCAACGCCGTCGTGCTGGTGTCCAGTTATTTCGCGATCGCGGCGCTCGTCTGGGGCTTCGCGGATGCCAGCATGGATCAGCCGTTCGATCTCGCTGCATTCGATGACGCGCCGCCCGGTGGCCGCACCTGGCGCGTCGCGCATCTTTCGGACCTTCACACAGTCGGTGAGCGATATGGTTTTCGTATCGAAAGCGGACGCGGCGGCCCACGCGGCAACGAACGCCTCGACCGCGTCATGGCTCGGCTCGCGGCCATCCATACCGCACATCCGCTCGATCTCGTTCTTGTCAGCGGCGACATGACCGATGCCGGCCGCGCGACGGAATGGGCCGAATTCCTTGACACAGTGGCGCGGCACCCCGCCCTCGCGGTACGCATGATCGTGCTGCCAGGCAATCACGACGTGAACATCGTCGACCGCGCTAATCCAGCGCGGCTCGACTTGCCATTCAGCCCAGGCAAGCGGTTACGGCAGATGCGGACACTGTCGGCGATCGCGGCAGTGCAGGGCGATCGCGTGCACGTCGTAGACGGCGCCAAGCAACGCGCGTCGACGCTCAATGAGGCGCTGGCACCGCATCGCCTACGGATCGCGGCCTTCGTGGATCGCGGCGGCCTGCGCCGCGCCGCCGGGCTCGGGCGTCTCTTCGACGATCAATTTCCGATGATCATGCCGCCCGATTCGGAGGACGGTCTCGGTGTCGCTATCCTCAACTCCAACGCCGAAACCCATTTCTCCTTCACCAACGCGCTCGGATTTGTCTCCGTCGAACAAACGTATCGTCTCGCGGCTGCGCTCAACAAATTTTCAAAGGCCAGCTGGGTCGTCGCGCTGCATCACCACTTGTTGGAATATCCGATGCCGATGACGGCATTTTCCGAGCGGCTCGGCACTGCGCTCGTCAACGGCACCTGGTTCGTACGCAAGCTCAGGCCGTTGGCGGCCCGCATCGTGGTCATGCACGGCCACCGCCATATCGATTGGATCGGCGCCTGCGGCGCGATAAAAATCGTGTCCGCCCCGTCGCCGGTGATGGGCGCCACAGACGACGCACCCACGCACTTTCATATCCACACGCTCGCGGCAGCCCCCGACGGGCGGCTTTATTTGCTTCCGCCCGAGTGCATCGAGATTGCTGGCGTCGAAGCTCGATCCGCAGGTTAGATTTTACGGGTTTTAGTCTGTTCCGGTCCGCCGAGCAGATCGGCGAGCCAGCGGCTCGACGGATGCTGGCGGGAGAAACTCAGTATGGCGAGGGCGATGGGCACACCGATGAAGCTACCGAACAGGCCCCACAGGAACGTCCAGAAGAAGACCGCGAACAGCACGACCAATGGGGAGATCGAAAGAATGCTGCCAGACACGCGCGGCTCGATATAGCTACCGACTACGAACTGGATGATATTGAGGCAGACGAAGACGCCCAGAACCGTCTGCCAGCTGTCGAACTGGGTCATGGCCAGCAGGGTCGGAAACAGGGTTGCGATGAAAGGGCCGATGAACGGGATATAGTTCAGCGCGAAGGCGATTACGCCCCATTCAATCGCGAACGGCAACCCGGTGATCCAGGCGAAAACGCCGACGAGCAGGCCGGTCAAGGCGCTCATCTGCGTGCGCACCAGCATGTACTTTCTGAACTTCTCCGCGGTCGCAACGCTGCCGTCCAGAAGCATGCGCGCAGCCTCCCGGTTGTCGAGCGCCTCGATCTTGCGCCGCATATCGTCGACTTCCAGCAGTCCCAGGATGAGGTAGATCAGCGCGATCAGCCAGAAACTGAGGGTGGTATGGACGCGGCCCGCGATATGCTGCGTCGCACGCAATAGCCAGGCGACGTTGAAATGTTCGGCCCATAGCCCAGCGACGGAGACGCCGTGACTGTCGAGCCATGTCACCATGGCATCATACAGCGCCTGGTAGCGCGGCGCGTCCGCGACGAGCGATCGTGCCACCCGGCCGAAGCCCCAAGCGACCAGTGAGGCGAAGGTGAGACACACCGCGACCGTGACGACGATCGTGATAGCAAGCGCCAGCAGCTTCGGCATCCGCCCCTGCAACCAGTGCTGCAACGGCCAAACAATTGCGATGATGAAAATTGCCAGCGCAAGCGGCGCAAATACGATGCTCGCCTGCGCCGCGGCGGCCGCGAGCAGCACTGCCGCAATGATCGCCACAGCGATCTTCAATGCAAGGCCAGCCACCATTCTCTTGGCGCTTTCAGAAAAATACCGGCTTCTGCCGGAGACCAGCTTAGGGCTTCGACAACAGCCCGGCAATGCATGACAACCCTGGGGAGAGCCCACGTCATTTCATTAGAATCGTCAGCATTGCGAACCCACATCGAAGACAGAAAAAGTCGAAATAGCAGAATTAGCGACTGTTGGCGGTCCTACTTTTTCGATATTCTAGCTTCGCTCACCTACCGTCTTTTGCAGACGCACGTCCAGATAGGTTTTCAAATTGGAGGACCATCATGACAGACACTCTGATAAATCTTCAAGCCGGCTCAGATACGGCGCCTCTACGCGCCAAGTGGGGCTGGATCGTCGCACTCGGCGTCGTCTATCTCGTCGTCGGGTTTATCGCGCTGGGCAGCGTTGTGATGGCCACTGTCGCGAGCGTCCTCGTCGTCGGCGTGATGATGATCATCGCCGGCGTTGCCGAAGTATTCAGCGCCTTCCAGATCAAGAGCTGGGGCAAATTCTTGCTCTGGGCTCTGCTCGGTATGCTCTACATCATTGCCGGCTTCGTCACGTTCGAGAATCCGCTTCTTGCCGCTGCGCTGCTCACCCTCATTCTCGGCGCCTCACTTGTAGCCTCGGGCATCATGCGGATCATCCTTGCCTTCAGCATGAAGCGGGAAACGCCCTGGATCCTGGTGCTGGTGTCCGCCGTGATTACGCTGCTGCTCGGCCTCTTGATCTTGGCGCACTGGCCGGTCTCGAGTCTCTATATTCTCGGCCTGTTCCTTGGCATCGATCTGATCATGGCCGGCGCAGGCTGGATCGGATTGGGCTTCGGCCTGCGCCGCGCTCGTTGAAGATTGAGCTGGCGGAATGCGCGCGATGCGGTCGTCTTGATCAACGACAAAGAGGTGCCGCATGCGCTGGATCTGCCTCGCTGTCATCATTCTGTTTGCCGCTGCCATGACCGTTTTCGCACCGCTTCGAGATCGTCGCCATCTCTTTCCCGGGCCCCAACGTCCACGTGTCCCTCGAGCGGCTGGTTGGCGTCACCTACCTCCTGGGGCGGGGACGGGCTGCAGCCTGTTTGCGCTGCTGGTGAATCTTACGAAGGGTTGAAAAGAGGCGTAATGGGCTCGACCTGAATCAGCGTCGTTTGATCTCCAATCAAAGAGGGTAACGATGGACGAAACAGTGCGTCAACCGGTTCCGGTGGACCTCGCTTTGCAGGGCGGTGGCTCGCACGGTGCGTTCACTTGGGGCGTCCTCGATCGACTGATCGAGGAGCCATGGCTGCGGATCGAGGCGATCTCCGGCACGTCGGCAGGCGCGATGAATGCGGCCTTGGTGGCCGATGGATGGACACAAGGCGGGGCGGAAGGCGCCCGCGCAGCTCTCGAGACGTATTGGCGGCGTGTGTCGCAGGCTGCGGCGTTCAGCCCGCTGCAGCGCTCGCCGCTCGATCGGCTGATGGGCCGCTGGACGCTCGACACCTCCCCCGCCTATGTCGCCATGGACCTGATGACGCGCGTGCTCTCGCCCTACGATCTCAATCCGTTCGGGCTCAATCCGTTACGCACCATCCTTGGTGAAATCATCGATTTCGACCGGCTTGCGCGGGCGCCGATCTTGCTGTTCATCACCGCGACCAACGTGCGGACCGGCCGCGGCCGTGTCTTCCGCAACGCTGAAATCACGGCCGACGTCCTTCTTGCCTCGGCTTGTCTGCCGACCATGTTCCAGGCGATCGAGATCGACGGCGAGCCCTATTGGGATGGCGGTTATGCCGGCAATCCGACCCTCACACCGCTGGTGCGCGAAAGCGACGCGCACGACACCATCCTGGTGCAGATCAATCCGCGCGAACGGCGGGAGCCGCTGCGCACGGCAAACGAGATCCTCAACCGGCTCAACGAGATTTCCTTCAACTCACCGTTGATGAAGGAATTGCGCATGATCGCGCTGCTGCGTCAGGTGGTGGATCCCGGACACGGCGAGGGCGCGCGCTGGGCCGGCATGCGCACCCACAGCATCTGGACTGACAAGCTCGCCGACTTCGGCGCCTCTTCGAAACTCAATGCCGAGTGGAGTTTCGTGGGCATGTTGAAGGAGGAAGGGCGCCGCTGCGCCGACGCATTCCTCGCCACGCATGGCGAGGATCTGGGCCAGCGCTCCACCGCCGACCTCGACGTGCTGCTGGCGGAGTGCTGAGCGATGACGCTTGTGGGCCTCGCTGGCATCCTGCTCGGGCTTGGCCTTCTGATCTGGCTTGCCTTCCGCGGCTGGAGCGTGCTGGTGCTCGCGCCGCTCGCCGCGCTGATTGCAGCCCTCATGGCCGGTGAGCCGCTGCTCGCACACTGGACGCAGACCTTCATGGTCGGCGCGGCCGGGTTTCTGGCGCAGTTCTTTCCGTTGTTCCTGCTCGGCGCGCTGTTCGGAAAGCTGATGGAGGACTCAGGCTCAGTTAGTGCGATTGCAGCCTTCGTGACGCAAAAGCTCGGCACGCGGCGCGCGGTGCTGGCGGTGGTGCTCGCCGGCGCGCTCGTCACCTATGGCGGCGTCAGCCTGTTCGTCGCCTTCTTCGTGCTGGCGCCGATGGCGCACGAGCTGTTTCGCGCGGCCGGCATTCCGCGGCGGCTGATGCCGGCGGCGATCGTGCTCGGTACCTCGACATTCACTATGTCGGCACTGCCGGGCACGCCGTCGATTCAGAACGCGATCCCGATGCCGTTCTTCGGCACCACGCCGTTCGCCGCACCCGGCCTCGGCCTTCTGGCGTCGCTGATCATGCTCGGCTTCGGGCTATGGTGGCTCAATCGCGAGGAGGCAAAAGCAAGAGCAAGCGGCGAAGGCTTCGGCGACGGCACACCGATGCCGACCGAGCGGCTGACCGCCGATGAGGTGCTGCGTGAGCGCGCCACCACCGCGCGCGAATTCGATCCGGCCGAGATCGCGCATGGTGCCATGACGGACATCGCCCCAAAGGTCACGCGCGCCGCGCTGCCGCTTGTGGTCGTGATCATCGTCAATCTCGCGATGTCGCTTGTCATCATACCGGCACTAGACACGCATTATCTGGCCGAGACGCGTTTCGGCGAGACTTCGCTTGCCGCGGTCGGCGGCGTGTGGGCAGTGATCAGCGCGCTCGCTTGCGCCATCGTTACGGTGCTTGCGGCAAGCTATCGACGATTGCCGGCGTTGCGCGCGACCATCGATGCCGGCGCCAACGCCTCAGTGCTGCCGGCGGTGAGCGTGGCAAGCCTGGTCGGCTTCGGCGCCGTTGTGGCGGCGATGCCGGCCTTCGCGGTCGTGCGCGACGCCGTGCTCGGCGTCGGCGGCGGACCGTTGGTGTCGCTCGCGGTCGCGACCAACGTGCTCGCCGCCCTCACCGGTTCGGCGTCAGGCGGGCTGACCATCGCGCTCGACGCACTTGGGGCCACCTACATGACCCGCGCGGCGGAAATCGGCCTCAATCCCGCGCTGCTGCACCGCGTGGCGGTGATCGGCTCGGGCACGCTCGATAGCCTGCCGCACAATGGAGCGGTGGTCACATTGCTCGCGGTCTGCGGATCGACGCACCGAGACAGCTATCGCGACATCGTTGTGGTCGGCATCATCGGGGCCCTTGTAGCCCTTGCCGCCGTCATCGGGCTTGGCTCTGTGGCAGGTTCGTTCTGAGCCATCGGCGTGGGCCTGCGTCTTAACGGATGGACGATCCGGCGCGACGAGTGGCAAGTCTGCCAGCAAGGCTCTCAACTCCAGGCTCTGCGAGTGGAACCGAAAGGAACCGCAGCAATGCCGGTTTGCGAGAGGGCAACCTCGGGGGTCAGAGCGCGAGAGTGTCAGTTAGGTCTCGCATCCAGAATGTTGGATGCTAGGCGCGAACCGCTGCGGCGCAACCAAGACCGCTATGGGTCAAACTCAGAAGTCCGGGCGCGCAAGCGCCTAGTCAGCTTTGCCCCCAAGAGCCGACATGGTCCGACCGAACCCGTCAGGTCCGCTAAGTGCCAACAGCGACATCACCTCAATTAGTAGCGTCGCCACCCTTGTGACCTTCGGTCAGTCCATGCCCACTTAATCGTCCCGCTTTGAGCGGGTCGTGGGGCGGCAGCCGGATTTATCGTACAACGTGCAGGTCGAAAGGTCTGCATGCCATGGTGCAAGAGCGGCCAGTCCGGGTGGAGCGCAGGTTGTCGGCAATATTGGCCGCCGACGTGGCTGGCTACTCACGGCTCATGCATAGCAGCGAAGAGCTTACGCATGCCAAACTGACCGCGCTCCTAACGGAGGCCGTCAACCCCGCAATCGCCGAACACGGGGGCCGCATCGTTAAGAACACCGGGGACGGGTTCTTGGCGGAGTTTCCGAGTGCGGTCGAAGCGGTGCGGGCTGCGATGCTATTCCAGACCCGTATTCGTGAACTTACAATTGGCGACGCTGAGGACAGGCGCCTTTGCTTCCGTGTCGGCATCAACATCGGTGACATCATTGCTGAGTGGGCCGGCATTATAAATGGTCCTGTACGTTTCCAACACGGCCTCACGATCGGCACGCCGCCACTTGTTCGTGCCGATCCCCAAGGGCCGCACATGGATGCCGGTTCGACCCAGGGGGCGCGTATCATGATCTGCGGGCATCGCTGGACCTCTCACAAGGCGAAAGCGCAGTTTGCTGGTTGGTGTGATGACGCTGGCGTTTCAAAGGTTTACGCCATAGCGACTACGGCCGCATACGGTTTTGAGATTGACAATCACCTCAGCGTTCGCAGCGAGCTGCTGCTTAACGATAGGACATCTGAGGCTTGCTGTTCTTTCGCCTCGTAGTATTCGGCCGAGAACTTGATTGACCATCGCGAGAAGAACGATTGCAATTTCTGAGTGGGCTTCTCGACGCCGAAATGTTCGACAACGTGCGCGTTGCGCAGCCACCTCACCGCCGATGCGATGCCGACGGTACGCTCGAGCCTCTCAACCACTGCGATGCCGACGACCTCTGCCTGCCGATAGCGAAAGCCGACCTTTTTGATCACATACATGCGCTTGAGGGTTTCATAGCCCTTGAATACGAGCTGAACGAGGGGGTGTCTTTTAGCCTGTGGCCAGGCTGCCGGGTACACCGGCAGCACCAAGAGCTTGCTCTTCGCGATGACCGTTGCCAGCGGATGCAAGAGTTGCATCCACGCCGGCCAGGACGTGACCTTCGCAAACAATATCGCGTGCATCGCCGTTGCTGCCCCGAAAGAGATCGGGAGCCAAAGTACCGCGCCCAGGATCACGAGCAGTGCGGTGTTCGGCGTGAGATGCCGGCATTTCCGGAACACGCATGCCATGCCGCTCTCAAAGGCGGTATGCACAGCTCGTTCGAACGCCTGATAGCTAATCTTCCGCCGAAGCCACGACCAGTTCCGGCGGATCGAAATGCTCCAGCGCCGACGATTCGTCTCGGAAAGGGGAACAAGACGTAACGCGCCGCTTATGGCAGTAACGATGACATTGCCAAGAACCCTGGCCGCGAAGAGCGGAAGCCAGACGATCTGCATTGCCAAAGGGAAGGCGTAGTCGAGCAGCCGCATCAGGATCGAAAGGATGAAACGCAGGATTTTGTTGGCGGCGAGCGCGACAACAACGAGTGGGATGATAATCACATCGTCGAGGCTACCGCGGAAGCGGCTTTCCTTGGTCCATGCCGGATTATGATAATCGGTCATGGTGCAACGGTTCCGGGCTGAAGACAGTGGATCGTGCCGGCTCAAATTAACACATTGGAAGAGCCTGGGGGCTTCACTTACCGGTCATTTAGCGACAACCCGACGTCCGCCAAGGGTCTTGGCTGTGTGAAAACGCGACGGCGCGCAAATTGCGGAGAAAAGCATTCCGCACGATTTCACGTTTTCACACAGCCAGGGTCAATCGCGTCAGCTTGACGGTGCGCCGATCACTTCCACTCTTCCCCTATGAACAGACATCCGCAGCATCGGTCGGCATGTCTCAGAGGTGCCGATATTGTTGCAAAAGTCTTTTCGGGGTGGCGAAGGAAAATTTCTACAGCCGCTGATGCGCTTTACGCGCGGCGACGTGAGGGACCATATCGTTTCATATGCGGCCGGCAGACTAACGGTCGGCATCTGGGACCATTGGGTGCCGGGCGCGAACGCCGCGAGCACGTCACTGATCGAGAAATGGGCGGCCCAGGAAAAGGTCGAGGTGCAGATCGACCGTTTGACCAACTTAGGCAACAAGCTACTGGTCACCCTTGCCGCAGAGGCGCAAGCCAAGTCGGGCCACGACATCTTGTACATGACGACTTGGTCCCCGCACGACTACGCGATGAGCCTCGAACCGGTCGACGATGTGATGACCGAGTTGATCAAGCAGAACGGCCCTGTGAACGAAATCGCGACCTATCTCGGTCGAGCGCAAAGCCATTGGCTTGCGGCGCCGGCGACGATCGGCAATCAGATCCAGGGGCCTTGCTCGCGCATTGACCTGATGAAGCAATACGCCGGTATCGACGTCCAGGCCATGTACCCAGCCGGACGGCCGCCCAAGGCTGACGCTTGGACGCTCGAAACGTTCGTCAACGCCGCAGAAGCATGTCACAAGGCCGGATTCCCCTTCGGCATTGGGCTCGGCACGACGGAGGATTCGGTTTGTGCCGCGGGTGCGTTCTTCCAGTGCCTTGGCGCCGCGCTCGTCGATGCCGAGGGGAAGATCACGGTCAAGAGCGACGCTGTACGCAAGGCGCTCGACTATTACACAAGGCTTGCCCGGTTCTTCCCGCAGGAGGCCCCGGCGTGGGACAACGCCTCCAACAACAAGTGGCTGATCTCGGGCCGCGGCACGCTAATTTTGAACCCGCCGAGCGCCTGGGCAGTCGCGAAGCGCGACGCACCACAAGTCGCCGAGCAGTGCTGGACCCACGGCATGCCTGCTGGGCCCGAAGGGCGCTTTGCGCCGTGCTTGCCGTTCTTCTGGGGCATCTGGAACTTCAGCAAGAACAAGGCGGCCGCCAAGAGCCTGCTGGTGCACCTGTCGCAACCATCGGCCATCGAGCAGCTTGTTACGGCAAGCGGCGGCTTTGACCTGCCGCCCTTTACTAAATTCTCGACGCTGAAGATCTGGGCCGAGGAAGGACCACCGAAGGGCACCCTTTACCACTATCCGCACCCGTACCACCACCAGATCTTGTCGATTGCGGGTGCACCCGCGCCGCCCGAGATCGCAGCGCAGATCTTTACGCAGGGCGTTATGACCAAGATGACCGTGCGCCACATGCAGGGCGAGCCCATGGAAAGGACTCTCGCCTGGGCCGAGAGCGAGGTCGAAGGCTTCTTCCGCACGTGAGACCGAGTGTTCCGAAGCCTTACTTGTGGGCAAAGCCGTCGCTGCGGTCAAAACACGTCTGAGAGTGTAATGCCCGCCGACGGCAAAATCGCCGCCCGTTCCCTCGCACGACGACTTCGGCAGCCCCACCGCAGTCGGCGGGTCCGTTTCGTGCCAAACCCAGAAGTTGCCGAACTCTTCGATTAGCTTATGACGCCAGCGCATTGAGCAGCGCCCTGGCGTCTCTTAGATCGAGCGTGTCGAACCCTTCAGTGAACCCGCCGTAGACCGGAGCAAGCAATTCACGAGCTTGCCGCGGCTTGCCCTGGGAGCGCCAAAGACGGGCTAGGCTCATTGCGGAGCGGAGCTCCCAGGATTTGGCCTGTTGTTCGCGGGCTACCGCGAGGGCGCGCTCGAAATAGCGTTCTGACTTCGCGGTATCGCTATCGGCGGAGTTGAGCGCGAGTTCGCCTGCTATGCGATTGACCTCAGCCTCGTACCAGCGTTCATCGGTACTTTCGACCGCCATCATGGCTTCGCGGATACAGCGTTCGGCATCCTCGAACTGACCGACTTTCAGATAGGCGCTGGCGAGATAGGACAGATCGGTCGGCACCCGTAAGGTTGAACCTGTTGACCGCCAAGCGTCGAGGCTAGAACGGATCATGCTGATAGCGTCGACTGCGCCGCCGGCTTCAGCCAAGAGGTACCCTTGCGCTCGAATGCCATTTGCCTTCCAAAAGGGCGTGCCCTTCTCGTTCGCCAAGACGACGAGTTCGTCCGCCCGCATCTTTGCTATCGCGTACTTTCCGCACCAAATGTGGGGAAGGAATCCGTAAAATAGGGCCCACATCAAAGTGGCGGCTTGGCCAAACTCGCGTGCATTCTTTAAACCGTCCTCCGCATTTGCGAGCGCCGCATCCGGATAGCCAAGCAACCAAAAACTCCAAGATCGAAAGCCCAGACCGGATACCGCCGCATCGATAGCAAAGTGCGTCGCCAGAGAACGGTGCTCGGCCGGGTTATAGAGCGCAAGCGCCCGATTGTAGTGTGGTAAACTTCCGGCGATGTCTCCCGTCGTCATGAGGGAGACACCCGTGAGACGGCTCCCTATCATCAGTGGAGCCGGGGAGGGGCTTTTGTCAGCCAGCGCCAGGAACTGACGAGCAAGCTCGCGCATCGCCTTGCCATTGAAGGCCGCGTAGTTATGGACCCAGAAGCTATAGAGTACCGAGAACAACAAGAGGGGGTCTTCAGGGTGCTCTCCGAGCATTTCAGCTTGCTGGATTAGCGTGTACGCCTGTTCCGCCGCAGCCTTGGTCTCTGGCGCGGCGTACCCCTTCACATGAATAAGCGGCGTAATTAGCGCCACCTGAAGTCTGATTTGCTCACGGCGCTGCGCGGGCGTGCCGGGTAAACTGGCGATCTGGTCGAGAGCACGCGTAAACTGCTCTATGGCCTCGACTAGCGCCGAGCGCTCCAGCGACTGCTGTCCTGCCTTTGCCCACCATTCGATGGCCGCTTCGGTGAGCCCTGCCTGTGTGAAGTGATGCGCCAACAGCTCCGGCGCGGCAAATTCATCGCGCAACGCTTCGCCGACGCGGCGGTGCAAAACCCGGCGCCGGCTCTTGAGCAAATTCTCGTAGGCCGCATCCTGGATGAGCCCATGCTTGAAGCGATATTCAGCTTCCGGCGGCAGGCCGCGTACAAGCAGAATGTCTGCCTCGGCGAGCCGTTCCAGCGCCCTCTGAAGCGGCACGTCGTCTGTCCCTGCCACGGTGCGAAGGAGCGGATAGGAAAAGTCGCGCCCGATAACGGCACCGATCTGCGCCACGTCGCGCGCTGGGCCAAGTCGGTCGAGCCTCGCCGCCAACGATTGTTGCAGTGTCGGCGGGATCGCATGGATGCCACCGTGCTCGCCGCGCTCTAATAGAAGCCGTGTCACTTCCTCGATGAACAGCGGCACACCGCCGCTGCGCTTGGTCACGCCGTCAACCACTTCCTTTGGCAGCGCATGGCGAGCGGCAAGCTCGCCGACCATCTGACGCACCTGCAAGTGATCAAGCGGCGCCAGGGAGATTGTGCTGTGATGCGAGCGCATGCTCCAGGGAGGCCGGAACTCGGGCCGGGCTGTGATCAGAACGAACAAGGGCACCAGCGCGCCGCGCTCGGCGATACCGTGCAAGACATTGAGTGTGGTCGGATCAGCCCAATGCAAATCTTCAAATGCCAGCACCACCGGTTGAGTCCGCGCGCCGGCCATCAGCCAATTGGTTAGCGCCGTCAGCTGCCGGCGCCGCAACACCTCGGGCTCTAAAGTCGGTGCACGGTCCTGTGGCAAGGGGATGTCCAATAGCGGCGCCAGTAACGGGGCATTTTCCGCCGGATCGAGCTTGACCAGTTCCAGCGTATGCTCCAGGTCCGCCAGACGCTGCTCGGCGGGTATGTCGGCGCCGCCGAAGCGCTGGCGGCCCCAATCGGCGATCGGGTGCAGTGGCGAGTTTTGCAGAAGCTGCGAGCAGCTCCATTCCACCCAAGTGTGCGGCACCTCGCGCAACCGAGGATGGAATTCTTCGATCAAGCGGGATTTTCCCAATCCCGGCTCGCCCACGATCATCGCCAATTGACCGTCGCCCTGCCGCGCCCGCTCCCATCGTCGCATCAACATCGCGATCTCTTCCTCGCGACCCACCAGCGGCGTGAGATGGCGCTGTCTCGCGCGGCGCCCGCCGCCGCTCGCCCGTACGAGCCGGTATAGCGTCACCGGCTCCGGCACGCCCTTAAGTTCGTGGCTGCCACGTTCCTCAACGACGAACAGACCGGCGATCTGGTGCTGCACCCGCGCCGTCATCACGATCGTAGCTGGCTCCGCTACCGCCTGCACCCGCGCCGCAATGTTAGGCGCGTCACCGTAGATCTCGCCCGCCGCATCCACCACGACCTCGCCGCTTTCAATCCCGATGCGCGCGCTAAGCGCTGGCTTGCCAGCATCAGTATTCTTGCGGTTCACCTCAGCGAGCGCCCGTTGGATCGAGAGCGCAGCCCGCGCCGCGCGTTCGGCGTCGTTCTCCTGCGCCACCGGATAACCGAACAGCACCATTAGCCCGTCGCCCAACTTTCTGGCGATATGGCCGCCCATCTCGGTCACAGCGGCGCAGGCGGCATCGAGATAAGCGCAGAGGAGGTCGCGCCACTCCTCGGCATCGAGCTGCGCGGCAATGCTGGTCGAGCCGACGAGATCACAGAACATCACCGTGACATAGCGGCGCTCACCGCTGACGCCGGCTGCGGCGGAGATCGGCCGTGGCGTTGCGGTCGGGACTGGCGCTGACGCGACAGTTGTGTGACGCGGCGCCGCAGTTGCCTTGACGGGCACGGCTGGTGCGTTCTTCTCGATTCCATCAATGTCGGCAATCGCGCGCAACATTTTTCGGCGATCACCGAGGACGACAGCAAGATCTTTTAGGTCCTGATCGGTCAGTTCGCGAAGGACCGAGAAATCAATGTGGTTGTCAGCAAAACGCTGAGCGTACTCGGACATGCCGAGCTTTTCGAGCCAGTCGGAAATTTGCTGCATTGCGGCCCCCTACGGACTTAACGCTAAGCCGGTTTGGACCGACAGGAAGTCTACCACGATGCACCGACTTATTGCAGTCCCCGCGGGGGCATGTCCGGTCAGGATCAACAACGGTCCTGACGGCCCCGAAACGAGACTTCTGCTCTACCCCGATCAACGGACATCGTCAGACCGCCCGGCATGTCTCAAAGGTGCCAATAGCGGACTCCGCGAGGTGCGAGCACGATCGCGCAAGGCATTACCGAGTCGCCGCGTCGCCGATGTGCGAGAAGCGGCGTGAGCCATCATGGGCCGGCCCAGTCGAACGAGATGTGTTTGCTCGAATTTGTCGTCCACTGAAACTTGTAGCCGAACGCATCGACGGAACAGATCGTCGATTTGCCCCAAGTCACGAGCTGTCCGGGTCCGGTCTCGGAGCCAGGCGGGTTCATGAGCTGCGGATATTTTCCCGGCAGGCTCGTCGGGCCGGTCAGGGCCGTGGCCCAGGCCTTCACTTTGCCGGCGATCTCCGTTCCCCACTTGGCGCGGTCGGGCGCGATCTCGAAGGTGATCTGTGCGCGTTCCACGCCCCGCACCTGCCGGCCTTCGGCGAACAGCGCAGCGACGAGAGCCGGAAATCCTCCGACTTGGCCGCCGAAAATGCGGGGAAGCGCTTCCGCTTGGCGCTCGTCGGCGCGGTCGTCAATGAAGATGCCGGCCGTCCCCTTGGCCTTCCCCGCCCAGAGATCGCCTTCCCATCTTCCCACCCGGACGAAGCTCAGACCGTCGAGATTGATATCGCCGTAATGGCCATGTCCGATGTGCCAGAACAGCACCGACTCGCAGAAGCCGTTGTCCGGGGCCTGGGCGAAGGTGCAGGGGCACGCGACAGCGCAGCTGCAATTGTCGAACCAGTCTCCGATGATGTGCCAGCTGGGAATCTCGGCCATGACGACCTCCGCTCACCCATGAACGACAATAAGGCGTTGACCGAGGTTATACCACCGGCGTGTGAACAGCATGCGGGTTGCTGCGGCGCAATGGGATGAACTAGCGCCCGAATGGATGTGAAAACCGGACCGGCAATGTGGCAGACTGCCTGCAACCCTTGGCTTAGGACTCGGCATTCCTGAAATGACCGTTATCACGTGCGGCCATGGCGAATTTGACTTCCGAGTCGGGCTCATTCTCGACCGAATTGGGCTGTCTGCGCCATGTGGCGCTCAACCTGTCCTATACGCAGATTACCGCACCGGTCGACGGCACAGTCGGTGCGCGCTCGCTGCGGGTCGGCCAATATGTGCAGGCTGGCACGCAACTCATGGCGGTGGTGCCGCTGGATGCGGTCTATGTGGTCGCCAATTTCAAGGAGACCCAGCTCACCCATGTGCGCAACGGTCAGCCGGTCGAGCTGTACGTCGATAGCTTCGATTCGACCAGACTGAAGGGCCATGTCGACAGCTTGTCGCCGGCGAGTGGCCTGGAATTCGCGCTGCTGCCGCCGGACAACGCCACCGGCAACTTCACCAAGATCGTGCAGCGCTTGCCGGTGAAGATCGTGCTCGACGGCCAGAGCCTGAACGGCCTGCTGCGCCCGGGCATGTCGGCCGTGCCGACCGTCAACACCAAGGCCGCATACGCCCTGGGCTCCAATCCGCCCTACGGGTTGGCGTACCCTGCACATTTACGGCAGGATTGTCAGCGGAGATTTCCGCGAGGCTCGCGTGCGGAGTGCAGCGCACGCATCCAAGCGACTGCGATCAGCCCGCCTTGCGTCCGTGGTGGCTGTGCAGTTGCGATGACAGCATGCGCCGCCACGCGTTGAACTCGTTGCTTGCAGTATCGCGCGGCCGCGCAAGATCGATGCTGTACTCATTATCGATCCGGCCGGGTCCGGGCGACATGACCACGACCCGGTCGGCCAGGAAGATCGCCTCATCGATCGCGTGGGTGACGAAGAGAACGGTGAGACCGGTTCGCGACCAGATCTCGACCAGCTCGTCCTGCAGCCGCTCGCGCGTCATCGCATCCAGCGCGCCGAACGGCTCATCCATCAGCACGATTTCGGCATCATTGGCCAGCACGCGGGCGATGGCGACGCGCTGCTTCATGCCGCCGGAAAGCTGGTGCGGGTAGACATCGGCGAAATTCTGCAAACCGACGAGCTCGATGAAATGATCCGATGTTTCCCGGATTTCAGCCTTGGTGCGCCCCCGCGATTTCGGGCCGAAGCCAATGTTGTCGCGGACATTGAGCCAGGGAAACAATCCGTAATCCTGAAACACCATGCCGCGGCTCGGGCCCGGTCCCGATATCGGCATGCCCCACATCAAGGTATCGCCATGGGTTGCGGCCTCAAAGCCCGCGGCCATGCGCAGCAGCGTGGACTTGCCGCACCCGGATGCGCCGATCAGGCAGATGAATTCGCCTTTTTTGACGCGCAGATTGGCGCCGCGCAACGCCTCGATCGAGCGTCCATTCTGCGAATAGATCTTTCCGACATTCTTCATTTCCAGGATCGGGACCGTGGCTTCAGCCATGTGACGGACTCCAGGCCAAAAGCTGACGCCCGATCAGCATCACCAGTTGGTCGGAGAGAAAACCGAACGCGCCGATCACGATCATGCCGGAAATCACGATCTCGGTGCGCGAGAGCTGGCGCGCTTCCATGATGATGGCGCCGAGGCCGGTTTGTACGCCGGTCATTTCACCGACGACAATCACGACCCACGCAAAACCCAGTCCGAGCCGCATGCCGGTGAAGATCGACGGCAGTGCGGCGGGCAGCACGACGCGGAAGAACTGCGCCGACCCGGTGCAGCCGAGCATCGAAGCCGCCTCGAACAACCTTGGCTCGACCGAACGCACGCCGAAGATGGTATTCACCAGAATCGGGTAGAACGCGCCGAGAAACACCAGAAAGAACGCCGAGCGCGGCCCGAGCCCGAAGATGATCATCGCCAGCGGCAGCCACGCCGTGACCGGCACGGGGCGGAGAATCTGGATGGTCGGATCGATCAATTGCCGAACCAGCGGCACGCGCCCGATCAGCATCCCGAGCGGGAGTGCCACGATCAGGGCCAGCGCGAAGCCGCCATAGACCCGGCTGATCGAGGCGAGCAAATGGATGTGCAGGGTTTTGCTGTAGGCATCGTCATTGATGCCGCCAAAGGCGAGATCCTTCAGCTCGAGCCAGACCTCGTAAGGCGGCGGGATCAGGCTGGCCGGCCGTCCCACCGTGGAAAAATGCCAAATCGCCAGCAGGATGAGCGGGAACGTGACCGCGAGCAGCAAAGGCCGCAGGCGCGGCCACCATACCGTCACCCACGACCTCTCGCGTGCGGAGGAAGTCTCATCCCCGGTATCGGACGTGAGCGTGGTCACGATCAGGTCGGTTTCACAGCATCGACGAAGCTGGTGTCGATGAAGGTTGCGAAATCGGGGATGCGCTTGATCTGCTTCAGCGCCAGCATGTGATCGGCGTAAATCTTCGATTCCTCGATTTCCTTCGGCCCCAGTCGCCACGTCAGCTCGACATTGGGGACCGAGGCTTCGATCGCTTCCTTCTTCTGCCCGAGCTTGCTGGACGCCATCGCGACCATGGCGTCCTTGTTGGTGGCGGCGTAGTCGGTCGCCCGCTGGTGGATGCCGATCATGACGCGGACCAGGTCCGGCTTTTCGGCGATCACGTCGCGGTGGGTGCCGAACACCATGTTGAGGGATCCCATCGTGGTCGAATAGGGATATTCGACCAGCGAACCGACACCACTGGACAAGGACACGCCGGGCCCCGGCTCGGCGCCTACATAGGCATCGATGTCGCCGCGCGACAGAGCGATATGCATTTCGCTGAAGGAGACGCGAACCGGCTCGACATCCCTGATGGTCATGCCCTCCATGCGCAACCGCTCCAGGAAGAAGACTTCCTGCGTGGTGCCCGGAAACACCGCGACGCGCTTGCCCTTGAGGTCCTTGATCGAGGCGATCCCGGAGTCCCTCCTGGCGATGATCGCCATGCCGCGGTTGCAGGTCGAGGCGATCACCACGACCGGCTCGCCGGCCGCGGCGCCGAGCAGCGCTGCGGCGATGCCGAACGCGCCGAAATCGACCGACTTGGTCACGACCACGTTCTTGCATTCGGTCGGCGTCTCGAACGGCAGCACCTCGACCTTGTAGCCGGCGGGCACGAACTGCTCGTAGAAATAGGGCGCGATGGAGTGGATCAACTTGAGCGCGCCGGCCCGGATGACGACCGGCTGGCCTTCGGCACGCACGATCGCAGGCGCCGCGATAAGCCCGGCCCCAAGACCAGCAATGAATTCACGACGGCGGATCCTGGATGGCATCGGCACACTCCCTTGTTGCCTCAAATAAATGCAACAAACGTGCCGAGTGACGGTGTTTCGGGCGAGATTCGCTCGTGGTCGTGGCCTCAAATGACGCTTTTTGGGCCCTGCCGGGGATATCGATGCGTGTTCCCGGTTAACTCGTCTTTCGATGATGGCGATAGAGGATCGTTGCAAGGATCGTCGACGCGAGAATGTAGAAGATGATGACGTCGATGTTCGGGTGTCCCTCGACTAAAGCGAGCATGGCTATCCACTCCTCAAGTGGCGTGGCTTCTTCTTCCCCTCGGGCGAGCCTTGATTTCCGGAATCTAGCCGCGAACCCGGTGCCCCGATAGCCGACTTTATGCGGAGGGCCGGCGCAACAGCCGAAAGAAGTCCCGCACCTCCCGGACAAACAGGTCGGGCTGCTCGAAGGCCGCGAAGTGACCGCCCTTCGGCATTTCGTTCCAGTGTCGGATGTCGGTATAGCTCGCTTCCATCCAGCGCCGCACCGGTGCCACGATCTCCTTGGGAAAAACCGCGACGCCGCTGGGTATCGTGACCTTGTGGGCGGTCCGGCGTTTTGGCCCAAAACTCTCCCAATAGAGACGGGCGGACGAGGCGGCGGTCGCGGTCACCCAATACAGCATGACGTTATCGAGCAGTTCGTCCCGGCCGAGGATGTTCTCGGGGTGGCCGTCACAGTCGGTCCAGGCCCAGAATTTTTCCAAAATCCAGGCCGCCTGCCCGCTCGGCGAGTCCGTCAGCCCATAGGCAACAGTTTGCGGCCGGGTCGATTGCTGCTTGGAATAGCCGGAATCCCAGTCGGCGTAATACTGGATTCCCTGCAACGCCCGCGCCTCCTCCGGCGTCGGCTGGCCATCGACGTTGGGTCGCGCACTCATCGCTAGCGTAATGTGGATGCCGGCACAGTGCTCGCCGTCCTGCGCGCCGAGCGCGGTGGTCACCGCCGAGCCCCAGTCGCCGCCTTGCGCGCCGTACCTGACATAGCCGAGGCGATCCATCAGCACGGCCCAGCTTGAAGCAATGCGATCGACGCCCCAGCCGGTGGCGAGCGGTTTGGCCGAAAAGCCGAAGCCGGGCAGCGACGGGCAGACAACGTGGAACGCATCGGCCGCGTTGCCGCCGTGGGCGCTCGGATTGGTCAACGGCTCGATCACCTTCTGGAATTCGACCACCGAACCCGGCCAGCCATGGGTGATGATCAGCGGCATTGCTTCCGGATGTGGCGAACGGACGTGCAGAAAGTGAATGTCGAGCCCGTCAATCTCCGTCGTAAACTGTGCGAAGCGATTGAGCAGTGCTTCACGGCGGCGCCAATCGTACTGTTCAGCCCAATAACCGCAGACCTCCTGGATCCATTTCAGCGGCGCGCCCTGGCTCCAGTCATCGACCAGTTCGGCTTCCGGCCAGCGTGTCCTGCGCAATCTCGATTTGAGATCGTCGAGCACATCGTCGCCGACCGCGATACGAAACGGCTTGATCTCAGCACTCATGGAAAATTTCCTTCGATACCCGGCGATGGCGCGTGAAATCATACCCAATCCCACAACGAGCGTCAGCCTCTCAATACCGGCGTAATGCTTCGAAGCCATGCCCAGAGCGACGATCGGCGTGATGATCGCCGACCGCAATCTGGTGAAGGTCAAACGCTCAGGCTTGAGGAATTTTTGTGCCAGCGCCGGCCCGGACCTGGGTCCTTGCACAACTGACGCTATTTTCCGATCGCCGCCTCAAGCAGTGCCTGCGCCTGTTTTGTGGCCTGGGCGAACGAGGCCTGCTGCGGAGCGCGCTGGGTGAAACAGCGCCGGAAGGCGTCTTCGCCCTGCTGACGAAAGTCGCCGAGCTTGTCGTATGCCTTCCTGTCGATCTGGTTAAAGCGAAGCTTGTCGTCCGCTTCTTCCGCCCGTTTGTTGAAGCCGGCCCGGTCGGACGAGCATGCCGGAACCTGGACTGGAGGTTCGATCGAACCGTAGGCGACATACACCTTCCCGTTTATCTCGGCCGAAACGAAAACCTCGTCCGCCTCATTGGGGATGTCGGATTGGGTGCGGCCCGCCAGGAAGGCGTGGGCAAAGGTGGCGGAGGCCGGTCTGGCAATCGGCAAAGCATTGAAGTTGATCACCGCCGAGTCGGTCGAAATCGCCTGGGTATAGAAGCCTTCGAATTTCAACGCCGCGTCGATCTGCTGCGGCACATTCTTGAGGCCCTTGTCCCACCAGTCCTTGTGGGCGCGCAGCCAACGCGCGAACAGCCGCTCCGTCGTGACGATGATGTGAGCCTTGGGCTCGACATATTTGCCATCGGCGCCGTTGCTGCCCGCCTTCTCTCCGGTTATCCCGGTCTCGGCATCGAAGCGCAGGCCATCGAGCATGCCGAAACCCTCGTCACCTTTATAGAAGGTATCGAGATTGAGCTTGGGCGGAGCAAATCCCTTGCGGGCTGAGTCGCCCACGATCTCACTCATCTGCGCCTGAAGTTCTCCGCGCGTCGCGTCCTCGGCCTTCTGCGCGCCTTCATCGAATTTGCCGGCGTCATAGAGCTTCGAAGATTTTTCAATCGCCGCATCGCGCGCCGCAATGTAACGATCCTCCGGCGAAGCCGCCGGCGGCGCGGCGCAGGCGTTCGAAAGCATCAAGATGGAGCCAAGGAAGGCAGCTAGCCTGGAAATGGTGCGCATCCCCTGTGGTCAGTCGCAGGGGTCGTCAGGTTCAACGTCGAGCCGATCTCGCGATCGAAATTGGTCCGCCTTGTCGCGGAAACGGGTCAACATTGGACGACGGCGCGGCTGAGCGCCCGGTTCAGGCCCGCTGATAATCGTCCTCGATGCGGATGATATCGTCCTCGCCGAGATAGCTCCCGGTCTGCACCTCGATCAGCTCCAGCTGGATCTTGCCGGGGTTTTCCAGCCGGTGCACCGCGCCGATCGGGATGTAGATCGATTCGTTCTCGTGCACGGTCTTGACCAGCTCATTGACGGTGACGCGCGCGGCGCCACGGACCACGATCCAGTGCTCGGAACGGTGGTGGTGCTTCTGCAGCGATAGCCGGCCGCCGGGCTTGACGATGATGCGCTTGACCTGGTGACGGTCGCCATTGTCGACCGATTGATACGAGCCCCAGGGCCGGTGCACCTTGATGTGGCTCTCGGTCACTTCGGGTGCGCTGGCCTTCAGTTTTGCGACCAGCCGCTTCAGCCCGTTGGCGTCCTTCTGCCGCGACACCAGCACCGCGTCCTGCGTTGCCACCACCACGAGGTCGTCGACGCCTTCGAGCGCGACCAGCGCGCGGTCGGTCGAGACGTTGCAATTGCGGGAATCCTCGAACACGGCAGCGCCCCGCGCCGCGTTGCCCTGGCCGTCCTTGTCGGACAATTCCCACACCGCATGCCAGGAGCCGACATCGGACCAGCCGCACGCCACCGGCACCACGGCGGCGCGCGCGGTTTTCTCCATCACCGCGTAATCGATCGAGATCGCCTTGGCCGATCCGAAGGCTTTTTCATCGAGCTTGACGAAGCCGAGATCGGTTCCGGCGTTGCTCACGGCATCGGTGATCGCCTGCACGCTTGCCGGATCGACATTGCGATATTCATCCGATAGCACCGCGGCGCGGAACATGAAGTTGCCGCTGTTCCAGAGATAACCGGACTCGATGTAGGTGGCGGCGGTCGCGGGATCCGGCTTCTCGACGAACTTTGCCACCGCGCGAACCGCGCCGGAAATCGTCTCGCCGGGGCTGATGTAACCGTATTCGGTGGCGGCGCGTTCGGGCTGCACGCCAAAGGTCACGATACGGCCGGCTTCCGCGGCGGCAAGCCCCTCGCGGCAGGCGGCGACGAACGCGGCGACATCGCGGACGACGTGATCGGCGGCCAGGGCCAGGACGATCGCGTCCTTGTCGCGGGTCTGCGCAAAGGCCGCCCCCGCTGCGATCGCAGGCCCGGAGTCGCGCCGCATCGGCTCCAGCAGCACATCGGCCTCGAGCCCGATCTCGGCCAATTGCTCCAGCACCATGAAACGATAGGCATTGTTGGTGATGACGATCGGCCGCTCGAACAGCGCGGCATCCGAAACCCTGAGCAACGTCTCCTGAAAGGTCGAGCGTGTCCCGAACAACGGCAGGAACTGCTTGGGATGGACCTCGCGCGAAGCCGGCCACAGCCGCGTCCCGGCGCCGCCGCACATGATCAGGGGAAAAATTCGATGACCGGCTGTTGACGTAACCATTGACGAGGGGATCTGAGCCATTGTTTACCTTCCGATATTCTAGAGTCACTCGAATTCCAGCCCAACACATTGCATTGGCAGCCAGCAAACATTTTCGCGCGTGCCAAGAACGACACGAAAGCCTCACTCCGCCGCGAGTTTCACTTCGGGTGCGGCGGCGCGGACTTCGGCGTCGACCTGGGATTCGAACTTGGCAAAGTTCTTCTGGAACATGCCGACCAGCGCGCGGGCGGTCTTGTCGAACTCGGCCTTGTCGGCCCAGGTCTTGATGGGATCGAGGATGTGCGGCTCGACGCCGGGCAGCGAGGTCGGCACCGCAAAGCCAAAGTACTTGTCGGTGCGGAAATCGGCTGATCGCAGCGAGCCGTCGAGCGCTGCGGTCAACAGCGCCCGCGTCGCCTTGATCGGCATGCGGCGGCCGGTGCCGTATTTGCCGCCGGTCCAGCCGGTGTTGACCAGCCAGCAGTCGACATTGTGTTTGGCGATCAATTCGCGCAGCAGGTTGCCGTAGACGGAAGGGTCGCGCGGCAGGAACGGCGAGCCGAAGCAGGTCGAGAATTCCGGCTGCGGCTCGGAGCCCAAGCCGCGTTCGGTGCCGGCGACCTTTGCGGTGTAGCCGGACAGGAAGTGATACATCGCCTGCGCCGGCGTCAATTTCGCGATCGGCGGCATCACGCCAAAGGCGTCGGCCGCCAGCATCACCACGTTCTTCGGGTGACCGGCGCGGCCGGTCCGCGAGGCGTTCGGGATGAAGTCGAGCGGATAGGCCGAACGGGTGTTCTCGGTCTTCGAACCGTCGTCGAAGTCAGGCACGCGGGTGTTCTGGTCGAGCACCACGTTTTCCAGCACCGCGCCAAAGCGCTTGCTGGCGGCGTAGATCTCGGGCTCGGCTTCCTTCGACAGCTTGATGCATTTGGCGTAGCAGCCGCCTTCGAAATTGAAGATGCCGTCCTCGCCCCAGCCATGCTCGTCGTCGCCGATCAGCGTGCGCTTGGGATCGGCCGAGAGCGTGGTCTTGCCGGTGCCGGACAGGCCAAAGAAGATCGCGCTGTCGCCATCGGGGCCGACATTGGCCGAGCAGTGCATCGGCATCACGCCCTTTTCGGGCAGATAATAGTTCAGCGTCGTGAACACGCTCTTCTTCATCTCGCCGGCATAATAAGACCCGCCGATCAGGACGATCTTGCGGGCGAAATCGATCGCGACGACGTTCTCGGATTTGCAGCCGTGACGTTTGGGATCGGCGCGGAAGCTCGGCAGGTCGATGATGGTCAGTTCCGGCACGAAGCTTTCAAGTTCCGACGCCTCGGGGCGGATCAGCAGCGTGCGGATGAACAGCGAGTGCCAGGCGAGTTCGGTAAAGACGCGGGTCTTGATGCGGTGGCTCGGGTCGGCGCCGCCATAGAGATCCTGCGCGAACAGCGTCATGCCTTCGGCGTGCTTGAGGAAGTCGGCGTAAAGCGTGGCGAACTGGTCCGAGGTGATCGACTGGTTGCCGGCCCACCACATGTTCTTGTCGGTGGTGGCGTCCCGAACCGTGAACTTGTCCTTCGGGCTGCGGCCGGTGAACACGCCGGTATCGGCGCAGAGCGCGCCATCGGCCGAGACCACGGCTTCGCCCGCACGCAGCGCGTGCTCGTACAGCTGGGGCGCGCCAAAGTTCCAGTTCACGCCCCCAAGATTTTTTAAGCCGAATTTGTCGGCGCCAAAGGCACCGTTATGCACGCCCGTCTCTTGCACGAAGGATTCTCCCACCACTCGAACTCAATCTGCACGCGGCTTACGAACTGCCGATGACAAGATTGGATACGCAAAAATGGTGCCATGACCTCCGATATTGTCCGCAAAATGACGGGTAGATATGCGATCAACTCATATAGCCCATATTTTACCCAGAACAGGCCTGCTGAAATTTTTGATTGAGCTATATGATCTGCAACCGGGCTTCGTTCATTCCATTGGCAGTCGCCGACAAATCAAGCCGCGTCAGATCATGATCCTCAAACCAGCGCAGCTTAAGATGCACATGAAGGCGAACAACCGTGCCTTCAAATAGTCAACTACGGGATATAGACAGCAGCAGGCGGGCTTTGGGGCAGAATGGTGAGAGCACACGTATAGTTTGATGGTAGGGCTGCTTATCATAATTGTTCTGCTCGCGATTGGTTTCGCCGCCGGCTATGGCACGCGCGGACTGATCTCCCGCAAGCGGCACGCGGAATACCTGAAATTCCACGCCTACATTTCGCCCACGCTCAGACCCCGGCAACCATCTTCGTATCAAGGCACGAGGACGCGAGATGCAGCGTCAGAACCGCCAATGACGGAAAGACGGCGAGCGAACCACGACATCACGCGCTCATTTCAGGACGTATCCATTCACGGGTTGAAGCCTGCGAAGCCCGCCGGCGCAAACTTGCACCTCGTCCAGGCTCATCGACCTGCGCCGGATGTCGGTCCTTTGCAGCCCGCAAGCATCGAGCAAAGCCTCGAGGAATTGGTCGCACTTTGGCAGCGACGCAGGCATGAGGGCTAAGCCTGCACTCCGGTTTGATCGAAAGTCTCTCTCGCCCTGTACGCGAGTTCGCACTTTGCGGACCTCGACTTGAGATCGCCCTGGACTTGCCTTCATGCGGGAAGCGGACTTGTCCCGGTCGACTGTTTGAACGATAAAAATACTTGAGAACAATGTTTCAGAACAATGCTTCCTGGGACGCGAGACGTTTCTGGTCGATTGCGTCGCTTGTTTTACCGCGCGAGATAAGTCCGCCCCATGGGTCATTTTCGTACCCCGCCGGCTAAATCAGAGCCACACATGCAGCGTGGCGTTCCGGGGGTGACGGCCGACGCACAGCAGGGCGAGAACGAAACCGAACAGGCCGCATAGTCCCGGCATGCGCCTTCGCGCAGAGAAATACTCCAATGCGGCCACGACCTGCGGGATGAAGTTAGTAAATGGCTGAGGATGTTCCAGGAAACTGCTCCGCTGTCCGCCCCAGCGAAGTGACAGGCGCACCAATCGACTAGTCGGCGCAGCCGGAAAGTGGTATCTTTTCAGCAGTTCTGTGGTTGAAATGCGACGATGCCCGTGCCTTGGGCGTCGCTGACGCAAAGGCGGGAGGGGGTGGATCTTGGTCTCACTGATAATCGCAAGCGGCATAGCCGGTGTTCTTTTGGGACGTTTTTTTCGCGGATACGCGGTTGTTCCAGCAACAATTCTGATCATGGTTCCAGCGGGATATCTGGGCTATGAGCAGGGTTTCGCCACCGGCGTGACGGCATTCGTCGTCAGCGCAATGGTGATGCAAGTTTTTTATTTCGCGATCGTGGTGACCTATATGCTCATCGAAAGCCTTTCGGTGATCGACCGGGTGCAGTCGGAGGCATCCGCACAGCTGCCTGAATCACGAACCGCGTTTTAGCCAAATCGTTTGCCGCGAAAGCAGGCGAATGCCGCGGATTTCGTCGCATTGCAGTACCTTGCGTTGCGACTTCTTCAAATTCCCATCTGCTCGACACCTGCTGATGATCGTGCGCGATGCGGATGATGCGGTCCGCGCCGAAGAACTGCCGGTCTGGCCCCTCGATCACAAAGACCTAGGCTGCCTCGTTGCTGGACGAAAATTCTCTGACCGGGTTGGCGACGCTGCTGGCCCTGTCCTACTCCTCATATCTCATTGCCATCCTGTACTTCGCACCGAAAAGGGCGCTCGCAAAGCGTCTGTTGCGCTACGGTTACGGAAAAACGGCAGCCCAGATCTAAGGGAGCTTTCCCCGATTACAGGTAAGACGGTCGGCTTGCCTGCTTGCGTCGGATCACTTAGCGTTATCATCGTCTACCTTGCCGCCATTCGCGACGCACTTGTTGAAAAAGTCGTGCTGTGCGCGGCCGGATCCTTTCGCGCTTCCCGCCGCCGGGTTACCGGGCTCTCGGGGCGGAAATTGTTTGGTGGTCAGTGCATTACACTTTCGGGCAATTTCGGCGGTTATCGCCGACGCAGAATCGGTGACCAAGCCGAGCGCGATGCAGACCAATGCGAGCAATACGCATCCAGACTTCAACCCGGCGAACATGTCATCCTTCTCCTTGCCTGCCGCAAACGACACGCTGCCTTCCGCGTCGATTACGGGTCATTGTAGTCAGAACGCTGAATTTGGTACAGGCGAAAGTCCGTGTTCAGGGCGCATGGGTTGGATTAATCTGCAACTGCGCGCAAGGACGCAGCCAAACCGATGAGTTCGGGAGATTTGATACCGAACGATCACGACCACGTTGAGCCGGGCGCCAACGAGGTCCAGTTCGCGCTCGTCATCGCCCGCATACGCGCTTGTCCTGAAAACCAGGCCCATGATTTCACCGTTGAGGGCAAACCCGTCGATCCCAAGCAATGCATCGAGCGGATCGTCGCTACTAACGGCACCTTTTATACCGATTGCAAGAAGCCGTGATCTCTTCCCGGACCCGGACCGGGAACTTAAGTGAGAAACACGAACTTGTCTTTTGACCGCCCTGGTTCGGGCAGATGGAGGCTTCAATGTTGCCGCTGCGAACTTTACTGATCGTTCCGCTCGTCCTTGCCGCACCCGCGCTTGCGCAAGGGACAAAGCAAGGTACCACGAACCGCTCACAACATGTCACGACCGGCTCGCGCACGCCCGTAGCCACTCACCCCAGCAACAATCCGTTCCAAAATCCGATCGGCCAGGGTGTTCCTCCGGCTGTCTCCGCGAACCCCAACCTGAACAGTAACAGGACGAATGTCCCTCGGTGAGCGAGCGATCATTTCGTTCATTTGAATTGCCGGCGGCGATCGGACGGCGCCGGCTTGCTTCTACCGGTCCGGACCGCTCGGTGCCGCGGCATCCGAGCGCTACTGGTGAAGCATGAAATTGTGGAACTCCGCGAAGTGGACATCTGCCGGCGTCGCGGTGTTAGTTAGTTCCAGATGATAGCTGCCAGCATCGAGCGCTGATCGGAGGCTATCCGCCATCGACATCCATTTGGTCCCTGCGTCATTGACGGTTTCGATGGCGAGGCTATCCGGGCCTCCAAAGGCGTCGGCATGGCCAAAGACAAAGCCATCCCCTCCCAAACCCGCGAGCGCAACGGGTTGCGCGGCCGGTGCCGGTTGCTGCGCCGCGACGGGCGCAAAATCGAATCTCTCCTTGGGCGGATCAATCACCAGCGTGCCGCCGCTTCCATCGTTGGACAGATTAAACGTCGAGTGGGTGTAGTCTCCGAGAAGCGAAAGGTGCGCCGCATGATTTTGGGCATCGACCACGGTCAACACGCCGCCGGACGTGTTCCCGGAAAAGGAAGCCGACGTTCCCGTTGCGTAAGTGATATCCTTCAGATCGATGTGGCTGGAGTTGGACGCGGTACCGTCCCCGGTCAGACCGATCAACGTTCCAGTGAACTGGGAAGCGTGGTCGAGCACTAGATTGCCGGTCGAGGCGTTGAAGGTGATTGATCCGGAAACGGCACCGGTCGACTCGAGGGTTGCGCCAGCCTCGATGGTAGCCGCTTGCGTCATGTTGCTTAGGTTCAACACGATTTTTCCGGAGATATCGAGGACGGTGGACGAAGTATTGATCACGCCGTCGCCATTGAGGTCCTGGTAGAAAACAGCCTCGATCGATTTAAGTGACGTGTCTGTTCCCGACACGTTGTTCAGAATTTTGGATATGAAATTGCCGTTGCTGTCTGTGGCCCACACCGCGTAATTGCCGGTGGCCGGATCCTTCCAGGCCACATCGTAGCCGCTCGACGTTGCCTCTGCGCCCACTGGCGCCCATGTGCCAAACTGCCCCGAGACGACCGCGGCGCCGCCATACTTTAACGTGGGTCCATTGCTGCCAGCAGTCGGATCGAGCAAGTAATTGCTGCCGGCCCGAACCAGTATAGTCGAGCCAGATATCTCAATTGTCGTGGTCAGAGGCGCGGGAAGGCCGATCACGCCATCGCCATTGAGATCCTGGTGGAAAACGGTCTCGATCGATTCAAGCGTCGAGTCCGTTCCGGATACGTTGTTCAGAATCTTGGATATGAAGTTGCCGTTGCTATCGGTGCTCCACACCGCGTACTTGCCGGTGGCCGGATCCTTCCAGGCCAGATCGTAACCGCCTGACGTCGCCTCTGCACCCACCGGCGCCCATGTGCCAAACTGCCCTGCCACAACGCTCGCGCCGCCACTTTTCAGCAAGACGGCGGCACCGGCTTTCGACAGATAAAAGTTGTTTCCAGCCTCAGTAAGCGTCGTGGTGCCAGCCGCCTCGATTACCGTGCCGACAACCGCGTCCAGGACACCGGAGAGCTGGCTTGAATTGCCGGCTGCGTCTGTTGCGGTCGCAGTAAGATTATGCGGACCTCCGGTCAGCGCTCCGGTATAGATACTCCAGGCTCCGCTGGACGCCGCCAAGCCCGTGCCCAGCAAGGTCGTCCCTTCATATAATTTAACGGTGCTTCCCACCTCCGCCGTACCGGAAACAATCATTGCATTCGCAGAGACGAGCGTATCGGAGATAAGGCTAGGTGCATTGGGCGCGACAGTATCTACGGTGACATTCAATGCCGCCGAGGCCGCACTCACGTTACCTGCGGCATCCACAGCTTTGCCGGTGAACGTGTGGCTACCGTTGACCAGCGCTCCCGTTGCAAACGACCAGACGCCACTGCCATTGACGGTCGTCGTGCCGATCTGGGTAGCACCGTCAAGCACCTGTACCATGCTCCCCGCCAATGCGGTTCCGGTTAGGGTCACATTATTGACGTTGGTGATGCCATCGCCGACGACATTGCTGTCGGGAGAGAACGACGCCACTGTGGGCGCGGCCGGGGCGACGGTGTCGACAGTGACGTCGAGCTCGGCTGAGGGCGCGCTCAGATTGCCGCCACCATCCGCCGCGACCGCCTTAAACGCGTGGCTGCCATCGACCAGCGTTGCGGTAGCAAAGCTCCAGGTACCATTGTTGTCGGCGCTCGCTGTGCCGATCTGACTTGCTCCGTCGAATACAATGACGGTGACGCCTGCCTGCGCATAGCCGGTCAGGGTAAGATGATTTGCATTGGTGAGGCCCGCCCCGGTCGATCCGCTGCCAGCGCCGAACGAAATTGTTGGCGCGGAGAGGGCTGTCATAGTCATCGACGCGCCCGTCGCGGAGACGAACGAATAGTCCGAAGCCGTCAGCTGGGTCGTGCCCACAATATGCAGGGTATCCGCTCCTCCCGCGTAGTGAATGGTCCATACGTCGTTCACATTGGTCAGGTAGGCGCCGGCGTCGTAACCCTTCAGTATCAGCTTGTCATGCTCGGAACTCGTGCTTGTCGGAACGTGGAAGTCGGCGATCGTAACGTTACCGCTGCCCGTGCTGTAGATGAACGTGTCGTTGCCCGCGCCTCCGTAAATCCAGTCATTGCCGCCGCCGCCATTGAGGATGTCGGCACCGCTCGAGCCCACGATGCGGTTGGCCAGCTGGTTGCCGGTGCCGGTGAGCCCGCCCATCATCAAGGTCAGGTTTTCGACGTTGGCGGGCAGGGTATAGGAGGTCCAGGCCTCGACACTATCTATGCCGCCGCCGGGATTCTCGACTATTTTCTGGTTCGCATTGTTGATGACGTAGGTATCGTCGCCGGTCCATCCGACCAGCGTGTCATCGGTATTCACGGCGGTGATCTTGTCGTTGGCCGACGTGCCGTAGACCGTGTGGCTGCTCGCGCTTCCGTTGATCCAGGATGTGATCGTGCCGCCGACCGGAAGAGATCCAGGCAGCTGGAAATCATCACTGGTAAAGGCCGAGATCGTGGTGTTGCGAAAGACCAGCGTATCCTGATTTGTCAGCGCCAGATAGACGTCGTTCCCAACCTGCGTCATGGCCGCGCTGACGTCGCTGAACGAAGTGAAGGCAAAGCCGTTGAGCTGAACGACGTCGTGCCCCGCCCCCGAACCCGGCGTGAAATCGGTGATGATGTCCGAACCGTCGCCGGCATTGATGACAAAGGTATCCGCGCCACCGCCGCCGGTCAGGATGTCGTTGCCGAGCCCGCCGGTGATGACGTTCGCGGCATCATTGCCGATGATGATGTTGGACTGCGAGTTGCCGGTGGCGTTGATGGCGGCCGAGCCCGTGAGCGTCAGGTTCTCGACATAGTCGGGAAGCTTGTAGGTGACGGACGACTTTACCGTGTCGACGCCGCCGCCATAGCCTTCGACGACCTTGGCGTTCGAATCGGAGACGATATAGGTGTCGTCGCCGCCGCCGCCGGTCATGGTGTCGGCGCCTCCTGCTCCGTCGATCAGATCGTTGCCCGATGTGCCGGTCAGCGTGTCGGCACTCGCGGTCCCGGTGATCGTGCTGGTCGGAGTTCCGCTGGTGAGCAGCGTATAATTCGCGAGCGTGTATTCCGGCAATTGATACGCGGTGATCGAATCGATGCTCACCGTCGCCGTCGCGTCGGGCGCGGCATTGCCGGCCCAGCTCCCGCCCATGGCAAGGTTGGCGATCATGTACATCGCCGTGTTCATATCGGAGGGGGTGGCCACCTGCCCCACTTCGGCGCCATCCACCAAAAAGGTCAGCGTGTACGGTGTCCATTCCACCGCGAACGTATGCTGGCCCGCGGTCAGGTTGGCGGTATTCGACCAATATCCCTGGTCAGGTGTGGTCGAGGATCGGAAGCCCCAATGCGACTGGTCGGGATGCGTGCCGAGCGCTTCGAGCACGTCGAGTTCGGTCGAGAGACCGTGCGGGTTGGTGGGCAACATCCAGAAGGCAGGCCACGCGCCGGGCGTGCCGGACAGCGTGGCCGTCATCTGAAAATGCCCGTAGGTCTGAGCGAAGCTGTTCTGGGTCGAGATCATGCCCGACGAGAACTGGTGGCCACCGGCATAGGCCGCGTCGCTCGCAGGCAGCGGCTGCGCGGTAATGACGAGATGGCCGTTCTGGATCGAGAACGGATTGAGGCCGAGCGGCGCCGAAGCTTGGGTTCCCGGCAATCCCGAAAAGCTCGGGTCGACGTAGATCTGCTGCTCGCCCGCCAGCGAGTAACTCGCCGCACCGCTCCAGGCATAGCTTGTGCGCCATGTCAGATGCGGGTCCTGGCCCGCGGAGAGCGCGTTGAAATCGTCGTTGAAGGTCTGCACCAGCCCGGTGGGCTGCGTGACGATATTGACGTTGGCCGCGGTGAAGTTCTCGACTTTGGTGTTGTTGAGCCTGAGGGTTTCGCCGCTGATTAGCGTAAGGACGGTGTCGGTCCCGACCTGCTTCATGGCGGCGGTGACGTCGGACAGCGTCCGGAAACCGGTGCCGTTGAGTTGCAGGATGTCGCCGCCGGCGCCGGTCGTGAAGTCGGTAATGATATCGTTGCCGTTGCCCACGGCGATGACAAAGGTGTCGATGCCGCCGCCGCCGTGGAGCACGTCATTGCCCTTGCCGCCGTCGATGACGTTGTTGCCGGCATTTCCGATGATGATGTTGTCGAGATCGTTGCCGGTCGCAGGCGATGCGTAGCTGCCGCCCAGGATCAGGTTTTCGACGTTCGGCGCGTTGACGAGGCTGTAGCCGTCGATCATCCCATCGTTGATGGTATCGATACCCTGGCCGCCCTGCTCGACGACCTTGGTGTTGTGGTCGTACATGAAGTAGGTATCGTCTCCCGCGCCCCCGATCAGGGTGACCCCGGTTCCGAGCGCCTGCAGGGAGTCATTCATCGCACTTCCGGTCAGCGTGCCGCCGGCCTGGACCGTTAGCGCCGCCGTGTTCGGCGAGGCGCTGCCCTGAAGCGGATTGTCGAGGACGACATTGGACGCGACGAGAGAGGAGAGCGCGATGTTCTGCAACGTCAGCGTTTCAGTACTCGACAGGGTGACGACCGTATCGGAGCCCACCTGCGTGGCGGCTGCAACGAACTTTGCGAAGTTCGCAAACCCGTAATTCTGGACGCGCAGGACGTCACCGCCGACGCCGGCCTGGAAGTCGCTGATGGTGTCCGAGCCGTAGCCCTTCGAAATCGCGAAAATGTCACTGCCGGCTCCTCCGGTGAGAAGGTCATTTCCGGTGCCGCCGAAGAGAATGTCGGATCCAGAAGTTCCGACGATGACGCTCGCGTAGGTTGGGTTTGTTGTCATGATGGATTGTGTGCTCCTTTGCGCCACAACCATCACAAAGGCGTTCAAGCCGGTTTATGAATTTCGGGAAAAATTGAAGCATGCGGAAGAAGGCGCGGTGCCTCGTTCAAGTTTCTTCCAAGTGCACGCGCTCACGCGCAATCCATTGCGGGCAAGTTCCTGGAGAGGAACAGCGTGTGCAACAACAGTTTAGACCAAATCAGAGCGTGAATCCCGATCGTTCGCGAAACGCCGGCTTCACGGTCGCGCCTTCAGCTCCAGACCTGATCCGTAGTACTACGGGCCCAGGAAACGACGGCGCGATCTCGACGCACGTCGTCGCGGAATTTTCGAATTCCTGGTTTGCGCTGAGTTGCCGCGCAAGGGAAGTTCAACGTCCGGTTCGGAGGGCTTCCACCCGAAGGTTCCGCGCAAAGGGGCTGCCGGAGTCCGCCCGCAGCTTCGCCGGAGATCCCTGCGCGCAAACCCGGCCGGCCTCGAGGCACACCACGTGATCCGCGTCGAGCACGGATTCCAGGCGGTGGGTAATGAGCAGCAAGGTCCGGCCCTTGAACTGCTGCTGGATTGCTCGCTTGACACTCTCCTCCAACGAGCGATCGAGCGCGCTCATGGCCTCGTCAAGGATCAGGAACTCAGGATTACGGACAATCGCGCGGGCAAGTCCAATACGCTGACGCTGTCCGCCCGAAAAGCGCATGCCGCGCTGCCCGATCCAGGTGTCGTACTTGTCGGGCAAGGCTTCAACGATGTCCGAAATACCCGCTACGCGCAACGCGTGCAAAATCTCCTCCTCCGAGGCGTCGTTCTTCGACATCCGCACATTGTCGATCACGGTGCCTTCAACAAGATCGACGTCCTGGCCGGCAATCGCGAGCAGACCGAGCCAGTCGGTTCGGCGGAGATCTTCAAGGGGACGACCATCAACCCTGATGCTTCCCTCGGTCGCCGAATAAAGTCCAAGCAGAAGGTTCACGACCGTGGTCTTGCCCGCCCCGCTGGCGCCGACGAGCGCGGTGATCTTGCCTGCCGGAATGTCAAAGGAGACATCGTGAAGCGCGGAATCCGATTCTGCGTCGTAGCGGAAGGAGACATTGCGAAACGAGATGTTGCCGCTAAGCCCGCTGATCGCGACGTGTCCCGGCTTCGGGTATTCCTTGTCGTCCTTCGCCAGCATGAGGCGGATGGAACGCAGCTGTGGCTCGATTTGCGCCATATATAACAGGCTGGTCTCGAGCTCTCGCATGTGTGGCTGCAATCGATAGAGCAAGGCTACCGCTGTAAGGCTGGTCGCAAACCCGATTCCCCACATGTCGGCGGAAGCGATAACGAGGCAAAGCACCACCAGATATCCAACTTCCGTAAGCGGAGACACCAGCGCGGAAAGGCGCGCAAGTCCAAGTGCGACCCGGCGCGCCTCCGCTGACGCACCCTCGAAGCGCTCCTGATGCACCTTCTCCTGGCCATACGCACGGATCGTACGCATGCCCTGAAGGGTCATCAGCATATGCTCTCCCAGTTTCTGATGGACCACCTTCACCCCGCCGCCGAGCTCCTGCATCGGCCTCGAAAGGCGACGCAGCCCGGCAGATACGACCAACGATGCAGCGATAGCCATAACCGTGATCTTCAGCGAGAGCGCAAAGAGAAATGACACGAAGAGAAAGATCGAACAGGAGCTGACGATGATGCGGGTAAGGCTGCTGTAGGCCCCCGCGATCAACCATGTCTCGGTCCCCAGGACCTCCATGAGGTAGGCCTCGTCATGGCGCTGAAAGAACGAATATGAGGTCGACAGATATTGCAGGTGAACGCGGTTGCGCGCGACCTCATTGATCTGCTCGCCAACGCGCGCGCTGATCAGCGTATTGGCGAAAGCCAGGGCGCCGCGCACAACGATCAGAAGAAGCACCACCAGAGCGGTCTCGGTCGAGCTGTGAAACCAGGTGGTCGCGTGCCGCAGCGCATCGCCCAGGACGCCGCTTGTCGACGTGGCGAGCTCGACCTGCCCCATGGCGAGATAGAAGAAAAGCAGCACGAGCGTGATGCCAACCGTTTCCGCCAGCGACGAGGCCAGGCCAAGGATGATCAGCAGAGGCGTTGCCCAACGCGGCAGCGGAGTCACCTTGAGGAGCCGCCACAGCTCGGCCAATGCCGCGCGTCGCGCGGCTCTCGGCCTGTTCATGTCGCCAGCGTCTAACATCGAGATTGATTGGGGTCGCCGATCAGAAACGACGGCGGCGGCCGTCGGAGCTCTCTGTGCCGCAGACCGCGGGACATCCACCACGCCGCAGAGGCAATATCCCGCGGCAGACCGAGCGCGACGACCTTGACGGCCAACAAGGGGTTCCGCCGGCCTAACAGCGCGAGGACCGATGCAAAGTACCCCAATCGGCCGCCGATCAGCGCTCTTCGAAGCAGCCATCGGGCGTAGTTGCTGATTCCCCGATCCAGCAGGGCAACGCGATCGGGATGGCGAGCCGCCATCTCGTCCGCAACCAGCATCCAGGAGCGGAACATCCGAGTCATGTCGCTGGACATATTGTTCGGCAGGTAACGGTAGCCGATCTCATATTCAGGAACCACCGCGAAGTGATACGCTTCCGCAACCCGGCAATAGAACAGCAGATCTTCGCACCCCTGCGCACCCGACGCCCGGAGGCCGCTCTCGAACCCATTTGCAGCAACCAGGGCTTCTCGGCGGACCATTGCCGAACTTCCGTTGCCGATGAAATTGCCTTCGAACAGATAGTCCAGCACCTCGCCCGCATGGTAGACCGGATCGGATTTGACGTTCACGCGGCTCTTCGCATCAATCCAGGCGTACCAACTGTAGACGAGGCCCGTCCGCTCTCCTCCATCAATCATCACCTGGAGCTGTCGCTCGATCTTGGACGGCGCCCACAGATCATCGGCGTCGATGAACGCAATGAATTCCGCACGAGCTGCCTGCCATCCGACGTTGCGAGCCGCCGCCACGCCTGCGTTGCCCTGCCTCATGATCTTGATACGGGGATCCTGGTCCGCATGCCGCTCGGCGACGGCGAGCGTGTCATCGGTCGAGCCGTCGTCCACCACGATGATTTCGAGCCGTTCGTGCGACTGGGATCGGACGCTGCGAAGCGTTTCGTCGATCGTCGCGCCGGCGTTGAAGGCCGGAATGACTACACTGACCAGGTGCGTACCGGTACTCATTGATACTGCTCCAGGCAGTGCACAAACGCGTCCAGACTACGATCTCCTCTGACTTCGATACGCGGCAAATCGAGCAGATCATCTTTCAAACTGGCAGCCCGGTCGGCCGTGTTGAATACGGATTTATAGCCGCACTCCGCCGCAAGAATTCTGAACCGCTGATCGGTGCATCCAAACGGAGCCGCAAGCGACGTCGTCGGCCGCCCCAGCCACGTCTCCAGCTGAATACGAGACCGTAGCAGTTCTTCCGCAAGTTCCGAGCTTGAGAGCCGATCGCTTCGAGGATGGCGCGCAAGGTGACTGCCAAACATTGCACCTTCGCCGGCAAGCGCGACAATCCTGTCGGCATCCATCAGCGGCGCAGGCGTTCCGAACGATGTATCCCACTCCGCCCGCCGGCCCGCCAGATCAGTGACAATGAACACCTCGGCGGACAGATCATTGGCTTTCAATACAGGCCACGCCTGTTCGGCAAAATCCTCATATCCGTCGTCGAAGGTGATCAGCAGCGGCCTGCCCTCAAACGGGCAATCGTTTGCGACAAACCATGCCAGTTGCTCCGAGTTGATCGTATGGTAGCCGTTTCTGCGCAACCACAACATCTGCTGCGCAAACGCATCCGGATCGACGCGATAGCGCGCGAGCTCTTCCGGTCCATCGGTCGCGATCCGATGGTACATCAAGATAGGAACGTGCGTGCGCCGCTCCGATTGCACGACCTCCGATCGGAGCCTAACAGCGCCATTCCACACGATGAATCGCGCAACCTCGCTTTCAATCGGCGCCTCTATTCGCGCAATCGTGACCTGCGGACCCGGCGCGACCTCGCCCGGCTTCAGTCGCCTGTAGCGATCGACGCGATAGAGCTCGGTTTGTATCGATGCTTCAAGCGCAAGATCGGGCAGCTGTGCCATCACCCGCGCAATCGTCTCGGCCCCGTACGGATTCTCCCAATCGAACCCGGTCCGGTCTCTGTTGTCCTTCAAGACGAAACTGTGCGCCGTTATGAGATGACCGCCAGGACGCAAAGCCGCCGCGATTCTTTGTGCGACAAGCGCCAATTCGGCTTGGTCATTCAGGTAGTAAAGCACCTCGGAGCAGCAGATGAGATCCATCTCGCCGGGGAGAGGGTCGGCCGACAGATCAAGCTTGAGAAAATCCACATTGCAAATTCCGCTGCATCGCAGGCGAGCCCGCTCGAGCGCTTTTGGTGAAATGTCGGATGCCAGTAGGTGCCCGACTTTCGTCGCCAGTGGCCGGCTAAAATGCCCTTCCGCGCATGCCAGCTCGATGGCGCGTTCCGCCGGTTCAGGCGGCAGCAATTCCAGTTGCCGCCGATATTTCTCCTGCTCGTAGGGCGAGCCGTAGTTCCAGGGGTCTTCTTTTTGAAAGAACCTTTCCCAGAACAACTCACGTCCAACGTCGCGTGGGCCTTCTTCAACGGCATGGCTCTCCCTGCCACCAGACATCGGGGCGCTTGAAGCGGGCCTTGACTTGGCTTCGCTCGACACACGGTCCTGCAACACCTGCAGACGATGCTGATGACCATCCGGGTTGCTGCGCGCAAGCTGCCGAAAACGTCTCATCAACTTGGCTGGTCGGCTCGGAGATCGCCGGCGCTTGCGGACTTGAATATGCAAATGAGCGAGGTGCTCGTGAACAAGCTTCGTCCAGAACTCGACATCCACCGCGCCGAGCAGCCCGACGTCGAGCAAAGCCAGTATTTGCGGTCCATCGCAAATGTAGACGTAAAGCCGGTCCACATGATTGGGCGGGCAGAACGCCGGAAGCTGCCGAAGATCGACGCGGAGGCCGAGTGTCAGAGCAAGTTCGCGCGGAGCCGAAAGGTCGTCGTAGTCGAGCAGCATGCGCTCAAATCGGTACTGGACCTTTCGGGCTTCCGCCGGATCGTTCCAGGCCCGTCCGATTGCGCTGATCAGTTCGGTCACATGCGCGCCAAACAGCGTCCAGCGACTGGCCAACTTCGCCGGCGTTGCCCGGGCACCCACCGCGATTGCGTCCAGCAGGCAAAAGGCGATCTGATCCGCCGCTGTCTCTGATTGCGGTATGTCGGCAAAAACTTCGCTTGAAGGACGGCTCCCCGTCCCGCGGACGCAATTTATGCCGCGGCACCAAAGTGCAAAATAGGCATGTGCTGCCGCCTGCGATCTTCCGTGCGCGGCAGATGCTCCGTTTTGATGCTCCGGCGCCGGGTTCTCCACCCGTTCGTCGATGGAAAATCCGCGAGCAATAACAACATTCCCATCAGCCAGCATTTGCCGGAGGTCGCTGGACAGGGAATGCTCGCTTGACCAATAATAGCTCAGCAACTCATCGACATGGATCCAGCTGCCGCCGGTTCGCGCAACCCGCTGCCACAGGTCCCATTCCTCGCAGGTGCGAAGTTTGACGTCAAAACCACCAACTCCCAGGACGGCGCTTTTCTTGACAAGGACGCTGTGAACGGCAACTGGGCAGCTGCGCGCGAAAGCTTCAAATGGATTGATAGCAACTCGTGCATTGCTGTAGCGAGGCGTTTGGTCGCCGTCAGGCGTGACTCGACAATGATCGCAGCACGCGGCGATCGCAGAAGGATTTTCATCCAGCGCCGCGTTCATTTTGACCAGAAATTGCTCGTCAATCCAGTCGTCGCTATCGAGGAACAGAAGCCGTTCTCCGTTTGCGTTAGAAAGGCCGACATTGCGGGCCGTCGATACACCCCGCCCATCGGATTTGAGGGCAACAAAGCGGGCATCTCGCACCGCATACCCGTCAACGATAGCGGGCGTTGCATCGACAGAGCCGTCGTCAACGATCAGGGCTTCCCATCTCGGGTCGGTTTGGGCCAGCAGGCTTTCGAGGGTACGAGCGATGGTTTTCTCGGCGTCGCGAGCGGGGATTACGATCGACGTGAGCGAACCGGCCGTCATTTCCGCTTCCCCTCGTGGTGATAGAAGCGAATGCCGGACACACAGCCGGCTATCTCCTCGTTGAGAAAACGGTCGTCAATGCGCTTGCGACCGATGGCTCTGCGAAGCAGCCGATAAGAATACCAGGCCGGAAGATACAGGTACGCACGCACCCGGTTTTCTGCGAGCGCCGTTCGTTCATATTGGACCAGTAGGGCCGCAACGTGGCCTCGCATGTAATAATAGATTTGGCTTGCGAGCGCCTCCATTGTCCGTCGGTGAGAATGGAAGGCCACAGCAGAAGGTGCGTAGCGGCACTTATGGCCACTTGCGAGCAGTCGGTACCAATATTCCGAATCTCCAGAGCAGCCCGCTTGGCCTACATCGAGACGCTCGTCGAAAAGACCGACCTTTTCAAACACGTCGCGGCGGAAAGCCATGCTGGCTCCGGCACCGACATCCCACGCGGGGAAAGCGCCGCTGAAGCATGAGCTATCGAAGTCTTGCTCCCGATAGCCTTTGCCAAATCCCCAATAGGTCTCGAAGTGCCGTTGCGCCTCGGTTGCGAGTTCTGCCGGAAGCACGAGCCCGGTCACGGCGGCGACCTGTGGCTGATCGAATGCGGCCACCAGCCGCTCCAGCCAGTGGGGGTGAAGCAGGACGTCGTCGTCGGTAAAGGCCACAATGTCGCTGGTTGCGCGAAGCACGCCGGTATTGCGGGCGACATCGAGCCCTGGCCTGTCTTCGCGTATATAGATGACTCCCTCGGCCAGCGCGACATCCCGCGTCCGCCGATCCCGTGACGCATTATCGACCACGATGATCTCACGCGGCCGGCAGCTCTGCCTGGGCAACGACGCAAGGCATGCGGCCAGCTCATCCGGCCGGTCCCGCGTGCAGATCACCACACTTGCCGAGACAGTCGGCCTGACTTGCCTTTGCAGTTCATCCTTGATTGCCAGCAGGTAGTCGGCGTCGACGTGATCGATGTTCGAGCCGGTCCGTTGCCCCTCGTGCACCAGCACGTGGCCGATCGGACGGTCACCGTGCCAAAACACGGTCATGCCCTCGCGCAATGTTGTTTCGGCAATGTCCGCGGGCAACGTCACCGCCACGTGCGTGACGCCCTCCCCTAACGGCAGGCATGCGATGGAAGCGAGCGTGGTCATTTCGTTGCTGCTTCAAACGGGCGGATGACGGTCCCGCCACTCAAGGGCGGTCTCGATGATGAACTCGATATGGGAGTGCTGCGGCCGCCAGCCGAGCTCTCGCTCGGCCTTTGCGAACGATGCAACGAGCTTGGGGGGATCGCCCTCACGACGCGGACCGCGGCGCACGACCAGCTCGGTCCTGGCGACACGCCTCACCGCCTCGATCAATTCGAGCACGCTGGTGCCGACGCCGGTACCCAGATTGAACACATGAGTGCCGCCCCGCTCGACCAGCATTTCGCCTGCGAGCAAGTGGGCTCGCGCGAGATCGTTGACGTGGACATAATCCCTGATGGCGCTGCCGTCGGGCGTCGGAAAATTCGTGCCCAGGACTGTAAATGGCCGATCGGTTCGGCGCGCGGCCTCGATCGCGAGGGGGATGACGTGGGTTTCGGGCTCGTGTCGCTCGCCAATTTCTCCCTCCGGATCAGCACCAGCGGCGTTGAAATAGCGCAAGGAAACAGATCCGATGCCGTAGGCCCTGCCAAAGTCCTCCAACATTCGCTCGATGATCATCTTCGACCAACCGTAGGGGTTGATCGGCGCCTGCGGATGGCTTTCATCGATGGGAATGTGCTGGGGGACGCCGTAACTGGCGCAAGTGCTTGAGAACAGGATATGGCGGCATCCCGCCGCACGCATGCCATTCAGCAGCGCAAGCGTGCCAGCGGTGTTGTTCTCGTAGTACATCGCCGGATTTTCTACCGACTCGCCAACGTAGGCGAACGCCGCAAAATGCGCGACCAGATCCGGCTCATACTTTTCCAGCGCGCCACGCACCTCGAGTGGATCGCGAACATCGCATTCCACGAGGGGGCCCCAACGCACCGCGTCGCGCCAGCCGCGCGAGAGGTTATCGAGCGTCACCACATTCCAGCCAGCCTTGGCGAACGCCTTGCAGCAGTGGGAGCCCACATATCCGGCACCGCCGGTGACCAATACCGTCCTGGTCATGCCGCCTCTCCGGCGCGATGGCGGCTGGGCAGGCTGTCAAAACAGGCGATCGACCCTACAAGTCGTTGACGCAACTGCGCGCACGCCGACCACGAGACGCTTTCGCGCACATACATCATGACGGGCTGGCCTTCGAAAAATGGAAACAGGCTGAACTTGATACTCGGATTTTCCGCCTAAATTCGATGGGCCCAACTCCTCGCGCAATATTCTCTTTCAAAGTAGCTCGGCGGTGACCCCGGGCGGAATACCAACCTATCGATTCAAAATACGGCTTCTTCGCGATCCAGGAACAGACGGCAATTGCGGCTCCTCTGCCCCGGATGCAAGGAGCGAACAGCTATCGCTCGCGCGCACTTCGGGCGAGCAACAAACGTGCAAGGAACTTGTGCATGTCGGCACGCGTCCGCCGAGTTCCTTTGCAGAGGTCGCCTGAAAATCAAGCACGTCCGCGCGAGCGGATGAG
Organism: Bradyrhizobium sp. Ash2021; assembly: GCF_031202265.1. NCBI lineage: Bacteria > Pseudomonadati > Pseudomonadota > Alphaproteobacteria > Hyphomicrobiales > Nitrobacteraceae > Bradyrhizobium > Bradyrhizobium sp. Ash2021. The sequence goes on from NZ_CP100604.1 coordinate 6,978,281, forward strand.
CCGCAGCATGCAAAATCCGCAAGTCAGGCTCGCGTGGCTTAGCTAGCTTGCGTGGAACCCAGACTCGTTCCGTCGGTAAGGGGGTGACGTTTCGGCGGTGGAAGAATACGGCGAGTTCCCCCGAGCAGGTCCGAATTGATCATGCGACGATGACAGTGACATGATTTGCATTTGCGCTCCGCACGACTGCAGGAAAATGTCGCAACAAGGGGACGTCGCGAGATGTGGAACTCGGGAGATCGATTCGACGATTTGTTCGACGCCATTGAAGCCCCGTTCGCAATCGCGGGGACAATACGGCGCACGTTCAAGGACGTGTCATATGCAAATTTTTCCCGGACCTGACTAGGCCGGGGGTCAAGGTTTGTCCTGCGCAAGCTCATCGGTTGGATAGAAGCGCGCCTGACGCGCCTCGGAAAGAACCTGTCCGGTCGCCGATTTGACCTGCGCCGTCCATTGGTACACGGCAGGATTGCATGGGCCGAAAGTTCGGAATGTCCCGGACGGCAGAATGCCGTCCACCGGAATCGGCAATTCCTGCCCGCCCATTTCCCTTACACCTTGGGTCAGCGTAATTGACAGAATTCTGGCGCCTTCGGGAATGTTGCGAAGATGGAATTCCGGATTTGGGAACAGCGTGACGCAGCCCGTGGACCCGCGCCAGGAAAAATCCAGCGTCATCGGATCGGCAAAGGCCGCTTGGCACGCTGCGAGCCATCCGACCAGCGCGGCAGCAATGAACCTAGATGACATAGGGACCCCAAAAAATTGGATCTGCTCCAACGGCACACTGCGCGCGCAGTCGCTTCGTAGACCTGCCTATGTGGCCGCTTTGAGGCAAGAACGCATGCCTCGACGACTTTTGGGCACGTGCCAGTGGCGCTGCTTGGGTGTTGCTCGCCGCTCCCGCCACTTGGCACCGAATTTGAATTCACAATCGACACAAGAATTTCTTACTCGTCGAATAGAAGCCGCAACTATGAAGCAGTCCGCTGATGTCCAATATTCAAGCAGTGTGCCCGCAGGCACGCCAAACCATGCGGCGTTCGACAAGGTTCGAAATTGAAGATAATGCAGACCAAAGGCAAACAACTCCGATCCATCGACACATGGCTGGCGATCTCGCGTCGCGAGCATTCTCATAACGGCCACGTTTCGGTTGCGAGATTGGTGCGACTATCATGAAGATCTTCGTCCACGACTACGCGGGGCACCCGTTCCAGGTCGATCTCAGCCGCGAACTGGCCGTTCGCGGACATGAAGTCAGCCACGCGTATTTCCACGGCGACCTCGGCCCGAAGGGCAAGCTCGAGAGATCGTCCGTCGATCCCGATCGCCTGTCCTTTACCGGAGTGAAGCTGTCCCGCCCCTACGACAAAGCGTCCTTCGTGCGCCGCAGGTTCGACGATGTCGCCTACGGAAAGGCGGTTGCAAAACTGGTGCATTCGGACAAGCCGGACATCGTTATCTCCGGCAATACGCCGACGGAGGCGCAATCGGCCATCGTCAACGCGTGCAAGCGGACCGACTCGAAGTTCGTGTTCTGGGTCCAGGATTTCTACAGCGTCGCCGTATCGCAGCTGTTGCGCAAGAAGCTGGGGCCACCTGGCGCCATGATCGGAGCCTACTATCGGTTTCTTGAGCGGCGGCAGTTCCAGAGCTCCGATGCGGTCGTCGTCATCACGAACGCCTTCTCGCCTCTCGCTGCGAGATGGACCGGCACCGAAGCCAACGTCTTTGTGATCGAGAATTGGGGTGCGCTGAACGATATCGCGCCTTATCCGAAGGACAACGAGTGGGCACGCCGATACGGGCTGTACAACTCGTTCAACTTTCTCTATTCGGGCACGCTTGGGCTGAAGCACAATCCGGACCTCCTGGTACAGCTCGCCAGGGCGGTGAAGGGACGCGCCAACGTTGTGACCGTCAGCCAGGGCGTTGGTGTCGCACATCTCGAGCAAGCCAAGGCCGAGCTCGGGCTCGACAATCTCATCCTGCTGCCGCTGCAGCCTTTTGCGGATCTTCCCCTGGTGCTCGCCACCGCGGACGTCGCCGTTGCGACGATCGAACCGGAAGCGGGAATATTCTCGGTGCCTTCAAAGGTTCAATCCTATTTCTGCGCCGGACGTCCAGTCCTGCTTGCAGCACCCAGGGAGAATCTTGCTTCCGATCTCGTTCGCCGCAATGGCGCCGGATTGGTCGTTGATCCCGTCGATCAGCCGGCCTTTGTAAAGGCTGCCTTGCAGCTTCTCAATGACGAAACCTTGAGAGCAAATGCCGCGGCCAAGGCGAGGTCATTTGCGCTCGAAAATTACGACATCAAAGCGGTAACGGACCGATTCGAAACAGTATTTGACTATGCTATCGATGCGACAACTGCGAAAAGGAAAATCTAATGGCGACGAAGAACATACCCACCGCTCTTGTCTGCGGCGCAGGTGGTTTCATTGGTGGGCACCTCGTCAAGCGGCTAAGGCGTGAAGGCTTCTGGGTGCGTGGCGTCGACCTGAAATTTCCGCCATTCGCGGAGACCGAGGCCGATGATTTCGTGGTCGGCGATCTTCGTGATCAGAATTTTTGCCGACAGATCACCGACCGAAAGTTTGACGAGGTGTATCAGCTCGCCGCCGACATGGGCGGCGCCGGCTACATCTTCACTGGCGAACATGATGCCGACGTGATGCACAATTCGGCAACCATCAATCTCAACATGCTGGACGCCTGCCAGAAGCGGAACGTGCGTGGAATGTTCTATTCGTCGTCGGCCTGCATGTATCCGGAGCATAACCAGAAGGATCCCGACAATCCGAACTGCGCGGAAGATTCGGCCTATCCGGCGGCGCCCGACAGCGAATATGGCTGGGAGAAGCTGTTTTCGGAGAGATTGTATCTCGCCTACAACCGAAACTATGGAATGCGAAACCGCGTCGCGCGCTATCATAACATCTTCGGGCCCGAGGGCACCTGGGAAGGCGGCAAGGAGAAGGCGCCCGCTGCGGTCTGCCGCAAGGTTGCCCAGGCCTCCAATCATGGCGAGGTCGAGATTTGGGGCGACGGCACCCAGACGCGCTCGTTCCTCTATATCGATGAATGCCTGGAAGGCACGATCCGCCTGACGCGGTCGGACTTCGAAGGTCCCGTCAACGTCGGGTCGGAGGAGATGGTCACGATCAACCAGCTCGTCGATCTCGTCTCCGACATCGCCGGCAAGAAGGTGATCAAGAAGCACATCCCCGGTCCGCTCGGCGTGCGCGGCCGCAATTCGGACAACCGCCTGATCGGCCAGAAGCTTGGCTGGAAGCCGTCCGCGACACTCCGCTCCGGTCTCGAGAAGACCTATGAATGGATCGAACGGCAAGTTCGCAGCAATACCAGGGCGGCCGCTTAAGGCGGCGGCCCAAAGCCGGCCACGTTCACAAGACGATGGCCGGCACGATCATTTGGAGGCCTTGATGTAACAAGCAGGTGCTTCAATGGTTGCAGACTTGATCTACGACGTTGGACTGCACAAGGGCGAAGACACGGCGTTCTATCTCAAGAAGGGGTTCAGGGTTCTCGGGATCGAGGCCAACCCTGAGCTCGTCCAGCACTGCCAGGCGCGGTTTCGCAACGAAGTCGCGAGCGGGCAATTGCGGATCATCGAGGGAGCAATCGCGCCGGAGTCCGAGGGACCCACGATCACCTTCTACAAGAGTTCGGACTCCGTGCTGAGCACGATCAACAGGAACAGGGCCGAGCGCACCGAGAAATTGGGCCACAAGAGCGAATGCATCGTGCTGCCGCGCCTTGACGTTGTCGAAATCTATCGCTCCTGCGGCGTGCCATATTTCCTCAAGGTCGACGTCGAGGGAGCCGACCAGCTGGTATTGCAGGGACTGAAGCAGCAGCCTAACCGCCCTCAATATGTCTCGGTCGAGTCCGACAAGGTCGACTTTGACGAGGTTGAGGCGCAGCTCGGCCTGCTGCGCGAGCTTGGCTACCGGAAGTTCAAAGCCGTGCAACAGCAGCGAATTCCGGGATCGCGGGTTGAGACCAGGGCGCTTGACGGCTCAAAGGTCGCGCATGTCTTCGAAGGCGGCGCCTCCGGTCCGTTTGGCGAGGATCTCGGCGGTGATTGGCTGGACTTTGACGGCATCATCCGCCGCTACCGATCGATATTCCGCGACTATCGGTTCTTCGGCGACGACTCCTTGCTGGCCAAGTTTCCTGTTTTGGCCTTGCCGTTCAAGGCCGCCTATAAGCTCTTTACGGGCCAACGCGGCTCGCTGCCCGGATGGTACGATACCCATGCCAGCCTGTAGACAGCGCTCCGAGATCGCCGCCGCCGGGAGGAGAACACCGGCTGTCATTCTCCCCCGCCTTTTGACATGCGCAGGACCTGATTGTGGATGCTGATCCAACCACCGAGATCGAGGTATCGATCGTAATCTGCACGCGCAATCGTGCGAGCCGCCTGTCGGGAACGCTGGGCGCGCTGCGGGCGCTGAGCACCAGTCACGGCTACGAGGTGATCTGGGTGGACAATGCATCGACCGACGATACGGCGGCCGTGCTGCAGCGTGCGTTCGCCGACGACACGGTTTCGAGATACATTCTCGGCCGGCGAATAGGACTGGGCGCTGCCCGCAATCTTGGCTGGAAAAACGCGCGCGGCAGGATCGTCGCCTTCACGGATGACGACTGCTATCCTTCGCCCGACTATGTTGACGCCATCCTCGCGGCGTTTGCCGATCATCCCGGCGCAGGGGTGATCGGAGGCCGTATTCTGCTCTACAATCCGAACCACGCCAGGATCACGATCGAGGAAAGTGAAGCAACGCGCGTTTATCCAAAGCGGACCTTTGTCAGGGCTGGGACGCTGCAGGGCGCAAACCTCGCATTTCGGCGCGAGGCGCTGCAGGCCATCGGCGGCATCGATCCCGAGCTCGGCGCGGGCACGCGCTTCCCCTGCGAGGACATTGATGCGGTGACTGCGGTGCTATGGGCGGGATTCGATGCCTGCTTCGACCCCCGTCCGACCGTGCAGCACGACCATGGCCGCTCCGCAGCGGAGGTTCCGGCGTTGCTCCATTCCTATGATCGCGGCCGCGGCAGCTTCTATGCCAAGTACATCCTGCGGCCCGACACCCGCGCGACCTTCATCCTGCGCTGGCTCAGCTCGACCTGGCGCCGGCGCGACTGGCAAGGGCTTCGTACACTGCGGACCGAGCTGCGCACAGCGGCGCAATACGCGATCGCCAAACGCAGATTTGGAGCGCTTGCCCTCGCTGTCCCGCTGGGCCTCATTGCGCTCGCAGTGCAATCTGTCGTGTCATTTGGCTTCTCTTCCGGGCGTCACTTTCGGGAGACAAGGAGCCGGTGACAGCGTGGCGGGCAAATAGCCGTGAGCCGCTCGGGCCTGTTCGTTCTGGCGTAAGAAAGCCGAGATGACGCGAGCAACGCGACGAACACTGCTCAAGGGGTCGATCGGACTTGCAGTGACGACTGTCGGCCCGCTAACGCTCTTCGGCGCGCCGGCCGCGGCGGACGGCGCGCTGTCGATCGGCGACGCCACCATCGCCGTCGTGGATACGACGGTCGGACCCGCAGAGCTCTGGGCGGAAGTGCCCGTCAGGCTCAACGCGACCACCGCCTGCACGATCGTGCTGGAGTATGAAACGCTCAACGGAATCGGAACGATCGGGGTCTTGCCGGGCGAGGCGACGGCCGGCGCCGACTTCATCGTCGCCAAAGGTTTTCTGATCTTTCATCCCGGCGAGCAGGTCAAATTGGTGAAGATCCGCCTTGTGCGGCCGCTTGAAGCGGGCAAGTCAATCGTCTTCCGGATATCGGACTTTGGATATCCCCTTTTCGGTCTTGCGCGCGCCGGTGGTGAGGTGAGACTGGGCGACCGGCACTCGATCGCGACCTCCTATGTCAGTGACGAAGTGCTACTGCCACAGCTTCCTTCGCACGGCTCGGTGATATTCTCCGATCGACTGCTCGACCGCGATTTCGCCAGCGACGAGGGATTTACGGCCGGCGGCGTGCCATGCTGGCAAAGCCGTCTTGCCAGCGGACGCCGTCAGGATGGCAACAAGGAATTGGGCTACTATGCCGACCCCTCGCTCAATCCGGAAACGATGGTGTGGGGAATAGACGCGGCAACAGGTTGCCGCTTCATTCAGGCCGAGTACCACCAGGACGGGCTGTCGGATGGGCAAGGCGGCAAACTGGTGCCGGGCTGGCAGAAGGAGACGTCGTTCAAATTTTCCGCTGCGATGGTGACATCACGTACCTTGTTCAACCGCATTACGCTCGACAGTTACGTTGAGTTCAATGTCAGGCTGACGAAAATTCCAGGCAGCTGGCCAGCGCTGTGGCTGTTACCCGTCAGCCCCGGCTGGCCGCCGGAAATCGATGTCCTCGAGGCCTACATCATCACATCGCCGCGGTATCGGGACGACGTCATATTCTCCAGCATTCACTGGCAGGGCGAGAAGGGACCCGACGCCCGCGGCGCGGCGATGCCTCTCAGCCTGGTTGAAAAAGGCGTCGACCTTTTTTCCCGGTTCAACCGCTTCGGCTGCCACGTCGGTAGGCAGCAGATCGTCTACTACCTCAACGACAAGCCTTATTGCGCCATGCCGAACCTGGTCGGCGCCGGGCCGTGGTACATGCTGATGGACGTTGCCGTCGGCGGTCCGGCGGGCGAGCCGGGCGATCCCGGCGCTTTTCCCGCCAGAATGTACATCGCCGGCGTCAAAGTCATCCAGTTCTGAGATTCTCGAGACGCGGCGCGTCTCGTTCAACGATGAAAATCCCGCCGGATCTGATCGGCTGCTTCCTCGAGCTTCGCGACGGCCTTTGCGAGTGCAACATCTGAACTGAGCACGGGCTCCATTTCGCTCAGCCGCCGCAGTCCGCGCGCGGCGATATAGGGCAGCGCGTTATTGGCCGCTCCGACGGTCAGTTGAACCAGCCTGTTGTTGCTGGACATCCAGTTGCCATCTCTGCCCGTCCTCGAAACCCAGAGGTCGTGCAATGTCGCAGGAAAGGTGGCGTAGGGCTTGAGATCGATCTCGAGAGCGCCGGCCCAATCCGACCATTTGAATCGATGAGATCGGTGGAACGGAAGAACCGGCACCCACGGCACCCGCAGCGCATCCGCGACAATGGCGCCGTGCATCGCCTCGGTAATGACCGTGTGCGAGGCCTGGATCATTTCGAGGACCCGATCAACCGGCCAACGTGGATCGATCAGCTCGACGTCGGCCAATTCACAGGCCTTGGGCCAGTTGCCATTCAAGAGGCTCTGCCAATGCGGAATGTAACTGACCTTGAAGCGTTTCGGGACTTCTTTCCTCAAGTGACGATTGACCAGCACGGCCGCATCGGCCGCGACCAGGCGCGCGTCCAGTCCCAACGCTTCCGCGGTGAGCGGCCCACGCACGCAATAGAACCTCCAACGGTCGTCGAGCCGGGGAGCCGCGGTGTACTGCCCAAATCCCGACCCAAAGACCACTTTCAGCGCCCGTTGCGGATGATGGTCGAAGAGCACTGAGCCAATCGCAAGAAACAGGGTCAGATCGTCTTCATCAAAGAAGTGCGGGAAAACTTTCGGCATGAGCACATTGTTCAGATCGTCACCGAAGTTGGGTGCGGCGCTCCGATAGTAGTAGAGTTTCATGATCGCGCCTGACGCAGCATGGTCGAGTAATATTGCACCGCGCCCCCGAACAGCGGGCCCACGGCGGCACGCTTCCTGATCTGTCTGCGGATGTCCCGCGCGATCTCGACGACAGTCGCAGGCGCGTGCGCGGTCAAAAGGTGCTTGGCGTAGACGGCGCCCGCGCCGATGTCGTAGTAGTGCCCGCGAACGAACGCCTCGTTGTCAAAACGGCCATGATCATGGGCCACGCTTGGCTCCGGGAAATACCCGCCCGTCCAGCCGGCATATGACGCCCTGACGGCGACTTCCCATTCCTCGCCGGCAAACGGAGTGCCGGCGCCAAAGCGGTCATCAAACATGCCGGCATCGATCAAGCACCGGCGCCTGAACGCCATGTTGGAGCCTTGGACAAACCCTCGCTGGACGAAGGTGGACGAGGCAAGAATTTGTGTCGTGGTGCTGGTATTGCAACCAAGCGGCGACTGCCGTGCGTCGTACGGCAGGATCCTTCCGGAGCCAAAGCCCAGCCCGGGATCTTGCGCGAATACCGTTTTCCAGGCGGATGCAAAATCCCGGTCTGGATAACAATCGTCGTCGATGAACAGGATGATTTCGCCGGAAGACGCCGCGATCCCGGTATTTCGACCGGCCGAATTACCCGGCTTCGTTTCCTGCATGGCACGCCACAGATTTGGGTTGGCCCGGCAGAACTCCTGCATGGCGGTGAAGGTGCCATCCGTCGAGCCGTTGTCGACCAGCACAACCTCGATGGCATCCGCGCCGCCCATCGCGCGAATATGATCCAGGCATTTTTCGACGGTCCTCATTCCGTTTCGGGAACACAGGACCAACGTTAGCGCAACTTCGTGCATTCTACTTGCTCGGGCCTTCATCAGGTTCGAGAACCGACGGACACATGATGCAATGGACGTCGGATGACATTAAGGTGATTGCGTCAGGGGACGCAACCAAACTGTTCAACCAGGCTTCGACACAACTCTGCGCTGGCCCGGCGGCTGGAACCTGATCGACCCCGCGAGCAGCTTCGCGACGTCCATCGTCTGCTCCCTGGCGATCACCAGCATCGCCCCGAGATACGACACCGCTCCAACCGCAACGTTGATACCTAGCGCAATCACGGGCGGAAGCTCCGGAAGAAGGTGCCTGATGGCGACGATGCAGACGACCATGACAATGCAGGAGCCGACCGGGCCGACGAAGACCTGCAAATACTCCGACACCGGTTCCGCCAAGAGCCGAGACGTCTTTATCACCGCAAACGGCCATCTGGCGATGGTCGCGATCAGAACGGCCGCCAGCAGCGCGGTCACGCCGAATCTCGACATCAGCAGCAAGATCGCCAATGTGACTATTCCTGCGGCAAGTTGGTAATAAAACCACCAATGAGCATGACCGCGGCTGTTGATGAGGCTTCCCTGAATCACGCCGATGCAGGCCATCGTGCCAAGGCCACAATACAGCCGGATGGGCTCAACCGTATCGACCCAGCGCGATCCGAATATGACAGGGACCGCAAGGTCCGCCACCATTGCAAACCCGATGAAGACCGGAAACGATAACGCCGACGAAAGAAACGTCGCCAGCAAATAGCCTTTCTTGACTCGATCCACATTCTCCTGAATGGCCGAGAACATCGGATGAGCTACCGCGCCAATCGGCGTCGCCAGGACGTTGAGGATCATCTGGAACAGGTTCCGCGAAAAAGCATAGATGCCCGCTTGATGCGGTCCCAGGAAAAGTCCCACGATCGCGGGATCCGCCTGGGTTGTCAGGGCCTGCATGGCCCGAGTGCCCGATGAAAACGCGCCATAGCGTGCGAGCGATGTGAGCGCGTCCAGGCTGATCCGCAATTTCGGCCGCCACCCTGCTCCCCACATGGCGGCCACGGCCGCGGTGACCGATGACGACAGTTGCGCGATGAGGAGAGCCCAAACCCCATAGCCGGCGACGAGAAGGAGCACCGTCAGCGCCGCCGATACCACCGTGGCGAGCAATGTCCGGCCGGCGATCAACTTAAAGGACATTCTTCGCGTGATGATGGCCTGCGGAACTATGCCGGCGGCGTCTGCGAACAGCCTGAGCCCGGCGACGGGCAGCAACACGGCGATCCATTCGGAGCCGAGCATTCGGCTGAACAATCCACTGCAGACGGCGAGCAAGGCGTACGCGACGAGCGCGCAGATCGATGCCACCCAGAACGTCGAGTCGAGATGGATGTCGTCCACGGACGACCTCTGAACGATCGCCTCCGCGAAACCGGTCGGCAACAGCACTGCGAGCAGCGCCACCAGACTGCCGGCAAGGGCCACGACACCGAACTCGGCCGGACCGAGGTAGCGCGAGGTCACCAGGAAAACGAGAAAGCCGACGAGCGACGGTATGATCGAGTTGACGCCCGACCAAAACACGCCCCTGATCGCGCGAACAGCGTGTGTAGGGTTGCCGGGTTCATTGTCTACCATTTGCAGATTTCTTCCCGGATCGTCATGTTCCCGGCGCCATAGCGGGCAGTCATCTCAATGCATGGAACCACGCGATACATCCACTGCCAACCAACCGGACCAACAATTGGCACGCTATCACAGTCGCAGATGAAGAGGCACGCCTGCACTTCGCTACTCCGGTCCGGAACAAGTTTCTGCGTTTCAACCAGCGCCGAAATGCGACCAAATTGTAGCCGAAGACACCAGACGCGACATGATCTCTAAGATCATAACCGCCGCAGGCAATGCGACAGCAGCGCGTCATCTGCCGGAATTCCGCTGCTGGATCATGACCGCAAGCCGGTCCGCGATGGCGGTGTCCGTGACCTTGCGGCAAAACAACAATTCGCCGGAGCCGTAGATGCCATCTATCTTCATGCGCGGATTGGCGCGAAACATCGCGATGTGGCGCTCGCCGATCTCCGCCGGGTTTGCCCCGCCCCCGCTCCAATCCGAATAGGTGACACTGCGCCGCATGTTTGAACGAAACGGCGAGTTCGCAAGGATGGTCTGGAACACCATTTCATCCGGGATATGGGTGTTCTCATAAAATTTCATGATCCTCGGATTGTCGGCTGCGAATTTCTGGATGTAGATACAAGCATCGCGCGTCAGCGCCCACCATTGGTTGCCGGCGTGAGGGACCAGTTCGCCGAAATACTTCTTGTAGTCGCGCGCGTTTGGCATCAGGCCCAGTGCGCCAAGCAGCCGGCGGCTCTTACCGATGCACCAACCAAGCGGCCCAGGACGGCCCTTGTAGATCGTCAGGCGAGACAGGGGTTTCGCGGCGGCCGTGGAGGGCATCGCCACCGAATCGATGAATTCACTTCCCTGGTTCTCACGGAAGAAATTTTCGATTTCAGTCGCCGAACGCAGCGGATAGTCCGCGCCGCTGATCAAAACCAGATAATCGTAGCGGCGGGGCGCCGCCAACGCCTCCTCCATGAGCACAAACGCCGCCCTGATCAGCGAATAGTCGCCCCAACAGACCGGAATTCGTCTCGCCGTGAAATGGGCATCGGAACCGGTCGCCCGCAGGAACGGAGCAATGTCCGCCTGGGCATCGATATGCACGAACATGTCCGCAGCCGGAGACTGCAGCTGATGGATCAGCCGAGAAAGCAGCTCCGGATGCCTGTGGGCGAGAACGAGATAGGCAACAATCATCTTCTGGTCGTCCCGGTATAGCCACACTATCACTGATGAGCGCTGGATTCAGTAACGAAGTCACAATGTTGGTGCCCGGAAATCGTTATGAGAGTTGCCGGTTCCGACAACTTGGTCACGCAATAGACAGCTAGCGGCTCAAAGACCACTCACGCTTTAGGACAGCGCACTGCTTAACGCCCCGAGGCCCAAGGGGATCCCGCAGCCCCGCGGCCTGAGGGCCGCTTGATTGCAGAGCGCCGCTGCGCCACGCGCATGCATGACCTGGTCGGTCGGTTGAAAGGCGGGACGCAGACTCCGTGCAAGTTTGCTCAAGGAGTAGACATGAGCGCTCGCGTATTGATCACTCGGCGGCGGGGCCCACGGCGACAGACGAACCGGTCTCCCTCAATCGCTGGCCTGCAACTCCGCGCTTGGCCGCGAAGGTCGCAAGGAATTGCGAGCGCAGCCAGCGCGTCATTGGACGCTCGATCTTGAAGTAGACGAAAAATCCAACCAGCAACGAGGCTGTTGCGGCGAGAATCGCGAACAACGCAAACTGCAGAGCGCCTTCCAATGGCAGCCGAAGAAAGACCCGGCGAAACACGAAAAGCGTCAACGCGTGCGTCAGATAGATCGAATAGCTCGCATCCCCAAGCAACCGCAGCGAGCGAATTTCGGGAATCTTGAATGATCGCTCGGTGGCGACCGCGCCGATCATGATCAACGCCGCGCACAATCCATTTTGCAGAAACAGGTTCGGAAAGCGCAGAACATGTGCCGCGAACAACGCCAAAACGCCTGCCGGCAAAAGCAGCCAGACGTTGGGAATATTCCCGTTCAGGAACAACCATCCCAACACGATGCCTGCGGCAAATTCCAGCATCAGGGGATGCGTATACATCAATAGCGGGTGCGTATAGGTGTGAAAGATCGATTCATCGGTGGAGACAAGCTGTCCGAGCACAACGAGCAGGGGAATCAGACAAAGCGAGACTAGGAGCGGTTTGCGAAAGAAAAGGCCAATCGCAAAGATCAGGTAGAAGAACATTTCGAAATACAGGGTCCAGGCCGGGTTCAACACCGGCCAGATCGTGCCTGCAAAAATCGAGCTGTGGTGGGGAATGAACAGCGCGGAAAGTATCACGTCGTTCAGGAGCGTGATGCCGGGCTTGGCTGCACCGGACAGCAGAAGGAGGCTGGCCGCGCAGAGCGTCAGGATCCAGTACAGCGGCGCGACCCGAATGAGCCGCAATCCGACAAAAACTGCAGGCGCCTCGACCCGTGACGAAACATACATCACCACGCCACTGATGATGAAAAAGATATCGACCCCGGCCTCGCCCATGTCGAACGTTTGGAGCGGGTTGTACAGATTCGGCCAGGGATTTCTGATGTGGTGCAGGACCACCATCACGGACGCGATGCCGCGCAGGTACTGGATGGTCAAGAGCTGCGTAGCTGTTTTTTGATCCGGCGCGGTTCCAGGAGTCATCTGTTGTCACATTCAAGAAGAGAGAAAGCGCGCTGAACCCGTCAGCAAATAACCGGATAGGTCCGAAACAGGCCGGAGATCGTCACGGTTGCACAACGATCCGTCGCAAGGGCAAGTGGAACTCCGCTTCATAGCTTTGCCACAAACTTTTCGCTGAGAGTTCATGCCGCCACGATGAACAATCCGAGCGGCAGCCGTGACTTGGTGCTATGCATCTGGCGGGCCAATCGCGCATCTGTCTTGCGGGAGCCATCGCGCTATGCGCAGCATCAAAGCCCACGACGTCCATGCGAGGCAATTCATGTTGACCTTCATCATACCGGTTCGCCATCCGGCAAATTCCAAGAACTGGGACGCCCTCAAGGCGCGGCTTGCGCAAACCATAACATCGATCTCGGGTCAGAATAGTGACCGTTGGCAAGCCATCATTGTGGCGAATAGCGGTGCGGACTTGCCCGCCCTGCCGAAAGGTTTTTCGGTTGAACGTGTCGATTTTGCGCCGAACCCGAAGCACGAACGCAATGCCGCAGACGACGTCGAGGATTTCCGGGACTTCTTCCGCATCGATAAGGGACGCCGCGTGCGCGCAGGAATGCTGGCGGCACGGAACACCAACTTTTTCATGATCGTCGATGACGACGATTTTGTTAGTTCCAGGCTCGCCGACTACGTCGCCAGGCATCCCGACGAAAATGGATGGTACATCGACCGCGGCTACATGTGGAGTGAAGGCAACCTGCTGCTCGGTGCCATCTCAAAGTTCTTCATGCTTTGCGGCACGTCCCACATTATCAATGCCCGGCTTTACGATCTGGAGAGGCTCAGGAGAATCGATGCAGACGACTACATGAAGCGCATGCTTGGCAGCCATATAGCCGTCGCTCAGGAACTGGCCGCAGCGGGAGCTCCGCTGAAGGCCCTCCCATTCTTCGGCGCGATCTACCGCGTCGGACATCCGGGGGCCCACAGCAACTCGACCGGGCTGATGGCAACTTTCTTCAAGAAAGCGACGCTCGCCAATCCGCTTCGTTTCATCAAGACCGCACTTTCGCTGAGACTCATTACGCCGAAGCTGCGACGTGAGTTTTTCGGAGCAGATCCCGCATAGTGAACCTGCCATGCCACCGAAATATCGGTTCGCCTGGATAAGAGCGCGATCAACCCCGCCGCGCCGGGCTGCCTCAATGCGACTGCGCCTGCACGTCCAGATAAAGTAGCTTGCACACCGTGGCTTTGGCCGGCTGAACGACATCCGTACTGCACGTCACCGGACTGGGCAGCACCTGCCTTGCTCCGCTGCCGTTGGGCACGTCAGCGGTCAGCCTGCCGAACAGAATGTAATTTCCCGGACGCTGCACGGCAGGCAGGGAGGCCACGGCGACGGTGGAGCCATCGGCTCGCTTCTTGCCGGCCTCGACCTGCAGCTTGGTATTGGCGGACCCCACAATGGCGCCCGTCGCCTTGTCGTAAACGGTCAGCTGAAGCGTCCGATCGGACGGATAGTCTTCCGGGATTTTGAGCGGAATTTCGACGTCAAGCTTGTCGCTGGTGCTTAACGCGAGGACGCCTGCGTTGGGCCGCTTGCCCGCCACCACCTTGCTGACGCCCAGGAATGCCGGCTTCGCCATGTCGTTGAGCGGCGCGGAATAGCCAAATTGCTTTGGATCCGGCGTCAATTCGCTCGGGCCGCACTGCCGGCCGCCGCGTTCGGAGGTCGTGTACTGACAAACGCGGAGATAGTCGATCTTGAAGGTCTGCGGAAACGCGGCTTCATCAATGCCATGGCGGCCTGCCCATTTGCTGCCGCCGACGGCGAAGTTGAGGTCGACATGCGCCGGCGGACCGAGCTTTCCGTCGCTGCGCAGCCACTGGTAATTGCGCGTGTACATCAGCTTGCCATCCCAGAACAGCGAAATCTTGTCGGGCGCCCACACGAAGCCAACAGTGTGCCAGCCCTGATTGAGGTCCTCGCTTCCATACATGTTCTGGAACTTGAGCTCGAAGGAGCGATCGACATAGGTGTATTGCTGGGCACTCCAGGGGCCCACCACATTCGAATGCAGCGAGTTCGCCTTGTCCTCAACGCCGTTGATGACAAACTCGAAGATGTCGATCTCCGGCGGATGCCAGGTCTTGCCGTCGATATCGTAGTCGGCCTCGAGCCAGAACGCCGGCCAGACTCCCTTTGCGTTGGGCAGGAACACGCGCGCTTCGTAATATCCGTAATAGAATGTTCGATGGCTGCGGATCATCGCGGATTCGTACAGACTGACCGATCCGGGCATCTTCTTTGCGATCAGGTTGAGCACGCCGTCCGCCACGACGTGGCCGTCGCGGTAGCGCTGATTCTCGTCGTTGAAATGATCCATCGTTTCGTTCTGGTAGAGATAACGCGTCGCCCACTTGGTTCGATCGAGCTTGTCGCCGTTGAACTCGTCAGAAAACACCAGTTCCCATCCCGCCGACCGCGCGGACGTCGAAGCGGCCGTGAGAATCGTCAGTGTCAGGAGAACACGTTTGCAAATCTTCGTGAGGATCATTCAGCGAGCCTTCTGAGCGTGTGTAGTTTGGATGACAGGGACTACTGACGTCACCAACAAGTCTCGGTCAAGTTGACAGCCTCGCATCGGTAGGACAGGTTGGCCCCGCACTCTAGGGATTTCCCGACGATCGGCCATTCACGTTGACGAAATGGACGAGGACGAGGAATTGGCGTCGGATAAAACACATCAAGCTTGGCGATGATGTGGTCGGGCTGCCGAATTTGTGTCCGGAGAATGACGATATTTACGGCAGCGCCCCTCGCCATGTGCAAGCGGCAAATCAAAATGTGAGAGAGTTCGTGGCAACCGACGCTACAATACCTGCCTTCGTCATCAATCTTGATCGAGACGTTGCGCGATGGCAGGACATTTCGAGTGCGCTGACGCGGCTCGGAGTCCCCTATGAAAGAATTCCCGCAATCGACGCCAAGAAACGGATGACGCTTATTCGTCGGGTGATCCGCCGCGAATTCCATTTCGCTCCCGCCAATCGCCCGATGAAGGCAGGGGAAATCGGCTGCTATCTGTCGCACATTGCCGCGCTGAAGCGCATCGTGCGGCAAAACCTGCCGATGGCGGTCATCTTCGAGGACGACGCCGCGTTCGGCGAACGTTTTCAGAACTTCTACCGGCGCGATCTGCCGCACTTCCTGACGAATACCGATATCGTGAAATTCGAAGGCATTCACTATGCGCACACGTCCAGGTCGGGCATCTCGCTCGTCAAGGGCGAAACAGCCCAGCTCGTCGTTCCCCTGAAGCCTGCGCTGGGATCCGCTGCCTATGCCGTCACCCGAAAGGGCGCAATGGAACTCATAAGGGCGCTATCGGTCGCCGACCGGCCACTTGACCACAAGCTCGTCTATTACGATCGGCACGGGATTGATTTCGCAGAGACCCAACCGTTTCTCGTTAGTCAGGCAGTCTATGAAAGCAGCATCGAGTTGCGCAACCTCGATGCCCCCCCGTTGCAGCCCGCGGAGCGGTTTCGTCAGGGGCTTGCCTCCATCGGTCGCGGCGCGAAGCGGATCGCCTACGTTGCAAAGCTCCTGGTCAAGCGACGTTTGCTTGGAACGAAATCTCCAACCGTCGCCTGATCCCAGGTCGCCGATGCGCACTTTCGGCGTCGGCATTCTGTTCTGAGCTTTCTCTTTCGAGATCGAGCGATGAAGAAGATTCTCTGGATCGCCGGCCGCGTCCCCTCGCCGCTCTTTAGCGGCGACGCGCTCTATTCCGCGGGAATGCTCACGGCGCTGTCAAGAACCGAACGGGCTACCGTAACGGTCATCGGCACGCGACGCGAGAACCGGCCGATCGAGGACCGCCTGCTCCGCTTGCCGCGCACGGCCTTCACGGAGGCGCCATGGCCACGGCGGTTCGGACTCCTGAGTCTGCTTACATCGTTGCCACGAGATGCCTACAGTCTTGCCTCGCCTTCGATCGGGACGGCCCTGGCCGAACTGCTGGATCAACACTGGGACTGGATCGTGTTCGATCACGCGCGCTCCGCTGCGTTCCTGCCGACGGTATTGCAGCAACGGAAGCGGGCCTCGATCTGCTACGTGGCGCATAATGCCGAGGGAAAGATCAGGCCCGAAATCGCGAAAGACTTCGCCAACCCGTTGCGCCGGTCTATCATGCGCTGGGATGCCGAAAAGTACCGGCGACTGGAGCGACGCATCGTCGACGCCGCAGACAGCATTCTCTGCATCACCGAGGCGGACGCGACCTACTTTGCGCCGTCCGGCAAGACCACCTTCGTGGTACCGCCGATCTATCTCGGAACGATCGCGCCGAGCGATCGCATCGAGCCGGCCCGGCCGAGGTCCATCCTGCTGCTCGGCTCGTTCGAATGGGTCGCAAAGCAGCGCAATCTCGAGCACATCGTCGGCACGCTGCTTCCGGCTTTGAAGAGCAAGAACGTCACCCTCGACGTCGTCGGAAACGTTCCGGAGGACATCAAGGCCCGCTATGCCCATGAACGACCGCATCTGGTGTTCCATGGCCCGGTTGCCGATCTCGCGGGCGTGCTTGCGAAGTCGCGCGGCGGACTGGTTGCGGAGACGCTCGGCGGGGGTTTCAAGCTGAAACTGTTGGATTACGCCTTCGCGAGGCTTCCCGTATTCGGACTTCGAATGGCGGTCGATGGCACCACGGCCGATGAGCAGTCGGCGATGTATCTCGCCGACACCATGGAAGGCCTTGCAAATGCCATCATCGACGGCATCGACGACCTCCCCGCCCTTAACCGCAACCAGACCAGGCTGTTTGAACTGATGTCAGACCGCTTCGGGCTCGAGCAGGGAACCGAGCGCCTTCGTGATATCCTGTTTCGGAAGGACTGACATCTTGATTGGAACCGCACATCGATCGATTCCAGCTGATCAATTGTGCTAGCGTGATCGTGATCCACCTAGGTCAAGGCCGCAATGACTCTTGAGTTTCAGGTTCCCCTGGCGGCGCCGGTAGGGACCGCGCACCCGCAATCACCGTCGTCGGAAACCGAACTCAGCAAGTCGGGGAGATTTGCCATATGGGCATCGATCATCTCCGTCCTGTTTCTGTCGCAGATTGCCTACAACATCAACGCCTTCCCGGCATCGACCGATCTCATCTGCTATGCGGCCGTGACGGCGTTTCTGTTGGCCAGCGGTTTCGCTTCGATTGGGTTCCCGTCTCTGGCCCTGTTCATCGTCGCATTGGTGCTGGCCTGTTTCGGGACATTGACCGCGACATCGTCGACGTCGTGGACGTCGCTGCTGCTGCTATTCGTTCTCTATGCTCCGTTCGCCATTCGGCTGAAGGAAGAGCCCGAGGCGGTCCACCAATACATCCTGTCCGCCTATGTTTCGGCTGCAACCATCATCGCCGCCATTGCGGTCGTGCAGATCGTGCTGGTCAACGCCACCAAGTCGTCGCTTCTGACCAACATCTACTTCAACCTGCCCGAAGCCATTCGCGGAGCCGGGAACTACACCTTCGTTCGCGAGGGCGGCGGAATCATCAAGGCAAACGGTTTTTTCCTCCGCGAGTCGGCGGATCTTTCGATCATCGTCGCCCTGGCCCTCGTCATCGAGTTCGGGTCGCGGGCGCGGCTGCGCATCATGGGCATCCTCGCGGCCGGATTGATTTGCTCGCTTTCGGGCTCCGGCCTGCTCGCGATCACCGCCGGATTGTTGCTGCCGAGATCACTCGTTCGCATTCCGCTATTCTTCGTCTATCTCGTCGGCCTGATCCTGGCGCTCTACCTGCTTTACAGTCTGGATATTCCGGGCCTGGACCTGTGGTTCGACCGCCTCTCCGAGTTTCAAACGCCGAATACCAGCGCTTATGCGCGCTTCGTCGCGCCGATGGAAATGATCGGACACAGCTTCGACGTCGGCCCCCTCACGACCTGGTTTGGCAACGGCGCAGGCAGCTATCTGAGGGACGTCAAGCTGTACCGCATGAACTATGAGGTCAACGACCCGACCTGGGCAAAGCTGATCTATGAGTACGGCCTGCTCGGATTTGGCCTGATCTTCGCCATTCTGCTGCAAAGATTGTATTCGAGCCGGCTGCGCGTGGAGATATGCAACTATCTGCTGTTCAGCTGGATCAGCGTCGGAGTCGTGCTGAAACCAAGCTTCGCGCTCACCGTCTGGTTGCTGACACTGGTCGGAAAGCCGGCGCACCGGCGAAATCAGCGCGCAAGGCCGCGATAATCCATCTCCGCGCCGTGCGAAGTGGATCGAGCGCGCTCTTCGCACAACTTCCGCTCAATTGATATGTAGTTCCGGTTGACGACGGAACCCGCGGCGCAAAAAGAACGCATAGCGTCCACACGAACAACGAAGTCCGTTGGGAAGATGGGAGGCTCCGCGGAACGCCGTGAAGCTGGCGGCCGCGATTCGGGCCGAGTTCACCCATGCGATGGACCCACCGCCGCGCATGCAAGGACGCGGCACGGACCATCGTGCGCCTTTCCGACAGTGGCTGTCGCAACGGCTACTGGAGACAGCGTTGGCAAGGCTTCTCTCCCTGCAGTATCTGAGAGCATTTTCGGCCTTCGGGGTCGTGGCATTTCACGCGCAGGGCTTCACGTACGGACGGGCGCTCGTCATCGGCAGCGCCGGCGTGGACGTCTTTTTCGTCGTCAGCGGATTCGTCATGTGGACCGTGACTGCCTACCGCCCGCAGACGCCGGCAGATTTCCTTCTGAACCGCATCGTCAGGATTGTTCCGATGTACTGGTTCGTGACGCTTTCCTTCATCTTCGCGGCGATCTTGTTTCCGACCCTGTTTCCGCGGCTGGTCCTAAGCGCCAGCCACACCCTCGCCTCGCTTTTTTTCATCCCGATGCGATCTCCGAGCAATCACGAGATCTGGCCGGTAGTGGTGCCGGGATGGACTTTGAACTACGAGACGTTCTTCTATGCCATATTTGCCCTGGCACTCTTTCTCGAGAACACAAAGCGGCTGCTGTTCGTGGCTGCGGCGTTTCTCGCCCTGACCCTGGTGGGCCGCTTTTACACCGGCAACAGCCCGCCGATGATTTTCTATACCGACCCGATTATGCTCGAGTTTCTGGCGGGGATTCTGCTCGGCAGAATGTTTGAGCAGGATCGCTTGCCGCAGCTCCGCTGGGGTTACATCTCGCTGGCGGCTGGTCTGCTGCTATTTCTCGTTTCAGGCCGGCTCGAGATCGAATCGCCCCGTGCGGCGGTCTGGGGAATACCCGCGCTCCTGCTCGTCGCCGGAGCCGTCATCATCGAAAAAAACCGGAACGTCCCGCTTGCTCCTGCACTTGCAGTGCTCGGCGATGCCTCTTATTCGATCTACTTGACGCATACGCTCACCATCTCCGCGATCGCGAAGTTCAAGGCGTATTTCACTCCTGCGTCGTTCTTCGTCGCGAGCCTGGTTCTTTCGGGCTTGATAGGCGTTTCGGCATGGCGATTGCTTGAGCGTCCGTTCGCTGAATTTCTGAAACCGCGTTCGAGCGTTCAACAGCCGCATTTGGCCGAGTGACTGCCATTTATGTTCGCACCAGACAGCGGGCGATGCGCGGCTATGCCGGCGCTTTTTTCACCACCAGAAGCAGGTTAAGCACTCGCTTCATCCATTGCGGCCGCGCCGTCGGCACATAGCGCCAGCTCACCACGGAACGGCGAAAGCCGCGCGGCCCGAACAATGCAAAGATCATCCACAAGAACAGCGACGCCCGCTGCGCCTTTGAAAAGCCTTGCGGAAACGCCAAGGCCTTGAAAGTGGCGGCCGCGATCTGCGTCGCGCTGTCGCCCGAGATCGGATGGATGTCCGGCCGCAGGGAGTATGACGCCGCACGCAGGCACAGGAACAGCAAATTCCGGTTGAGCGCACCCGTATCCACCCGCATCCCCGCGCTGCTTGCCACATCCGTGAAGAATTTGTGACGCCGGCGCGTCAGGTCAACTTCCCGCGCAAAGCGGCTGTCATCCAGATGCAGGTGCGCGCCATGATTCAATCCGTGAACGCGATAATCCACCAGCGGCTTTGGAACCGTGATGACGTCGCCAAAGACGGGCGCCGCTGCGATCAGGTAGCTGTCGGGTGCACGGTCTACAAAATCAGATTCAAATCCGAAGATTCGCTCGACTACCGAGCGCGGATACGCGCTGCCCGACCCCGGAGGCGTCGGATAGACGCCGGTCGTCGTGACCCATGTGCGGATGTCATGAGGGGTGGGAAGTGAGAAATATTGCGGCAGGATGCCGCCCGTCGGATTTCCCTTGGCGTCGATAACCCGCATCTGGAACTGGAACTTGCTCGCCGCATCGGACCAGACTGCCGCTATTTCAGTCATTATGTCCGGATGAAGGGCATCGTCCGAATCGAGGAATATCACCACGTCGCCGGTGGAGCGGCGGAAGCCGTTGACGCAAGACGGCATCTGGCCGGCATTGGGCTGGCTGATGATGTTGATCCTGTCGGCGTAGGCATTGATGACATCGAGCGAATTGTCCGTCGATCCATCATCGACGACGATCACCTCGACATTGGGCCAGCGAATGTCGAGTGCGCTCTTGACCGCAGCGCCTACATAATCGGCGTAATTGTGATTGGGGATTACGACCGACAAAACCAGTTCATTCGTCACTTCGGGTTCCTCACCCATGATCCATGACCAGTTTCTTATTTCGTATTCTCGCAATGTGGCAACGAATTATCTCAGCAGGCACGCGCGTTTCATATCTGAATAGCGCCGAAACCGTGTCATTGAATGTGGCTGCGCTTTCAACCGCCATGAAACTGTCGAATTATGGATAAAGATTGTGGCTAACAACAAAGAGGGGAATCGCAAGCAAGTCGGGCAATGACCGTGTTGCCATGAAAAGGAAACGGCTGTGTCCGCAGAGCTATATCGAGAACTCGCCTGGCTTCCGAAACCTCCCGCCGATTTCTCGACTCAGTGCAAAGAACTGGCAACCGGTTCCGGCGAGGCCCTCGGAAGGAAAATCAGAGCGCTGGCGACGCACGCGCTCGATGAGCGGCAGCTGTCGCGGCTGGGTCGGACCATTCGATCGCTGCAACTCAGCGGTGCATCTCTTGCACCGCTCGTGCCCTTTCGCCTCGGCCTGATTGGCAACGGCACGCTCGATCTGATCGTTCCCGTGCTGGTGGCAACAGCTGCCCGTCACGGTTTTGCGCTCGAATGCGTCACGGGCGCCTATGATCAGTTCCTGCAGGATGCGCTGCAGCCGGATTCGCTCCTCAACAAGGCGCGGCCCGACGCGGTGCTGCTTGCGCTCGATCACCGCGGACTGTCCCTGCAGCCGTGCCCCGGCAACGAGCAACTGGCCACCGAAGCCGTTGGCGCGGCAATCGGACTTCTTGATTCGATCCGTGCTGGCCTGTCGCGCAACAGCGGCGCACTGTGCATCCTGCAAACGCTCGCCGCGCCGCCCGAGGGGCTATTCGGATCCTTCGACCGCGCGCTGGCCGGCACGGCCCGCAATCTGGTCGATCGCATCAATCAGAAGATCTGCCAGGCGGCGCTGCAGTCGACCGACATGGTCCTTGACGTGGCCGGCATCGCCGAGACGGTCGGCCTTGCCGACTGGCACTCGCCCGCCCAGTGGAATCTGGCGAAACTGCCGTTCGCGGACGCCTTCGTGCCGCTCTACGCCGAGCATGTCACGCGCATCATCGGCGCGCTGCGCGGCAAGAGCCGCCGTGTTCTCGTGCTCGATCTCGACAACACCGTCTGGGGCGGTGTGATTGGCGACGACGGCATGGAGGGCATCCAGATGGCGCAGGGTGATGCGACCGGCGAGGCCCATCTGTCGGTACAGCAGCTCGCGCTGGCATTGCGCGCGCGCGGCATCGTGCTCGCGGTGAGCTCAAAGAACACCGACAACGTCGCGCGCAGGCCGTTCAAGGAACATCCGGACATGCTGTTGAAGGAAGAGCATATCGCGGTGTTCCAGGCCAATTGGAACGACAAGGCGACCAACATTCGCGCCATCGCCAAAGAGCTCGCGCTGGGCCTCGATTCCTTCGTCTTCCTGGATGACAATCCGGTCGAACGCGGCCTGATCCGGCAGGAGATTCCGGAGGTCGCGGTGCCGGAGCTCGATACGGATCCGGCGAGCTATGCCCGCACGCTGGCCGCGGCCGGCTATTTCGAGGCGATCAATTTCTCCGAGGAAGATCGCGCGCGCGCCGAAATGTATCAGGCCAATGCGCGCCGGCTCAGCCTACAGGGCCAGGCGACCGATCTGAAGTCGTACCTGCAGTCGCTGGAGATGCGCATCGTCTTCGGCGCCTTCGAGCGGACGACGCGCGCCCGCGTCACCCAGCTCATCAACAAGAGCAATCAGTTCAACCTGACGACGCGCCGTTACACCGAATCCCAGGTCGAGCAGCTGGAAGGCGACCCCGGTGTCATGACGTTGCATGCGCGGCTGATCGACAAATTCGGCGACAACGGCATCATCTGCGTGATCATCTGCCGCGCGACCCGTCGCGACACCTGGACGGTCGACAGCTGGCTGATGAGCTGCCGGGTGCTCGGACGATGCGTCGAACAGGCAGTGCTGGCCGAGATCGTATTGCAGGCGCGCGCCGCCGGTATCACGACGTTGGAGGGCATCTATCTTCCGACCGACAGAAACGAGATGGTTTGCGAACACTATGGCAAGCTGGGCTTCACCCGCCTCGAAGATGGCGCCGACGGAAGCAGCCGCTGGGAGCTCCGTACCGACGTTGAGCTGGAAGATCTGCCGATGGCGGTTCAACGTGAGCTGAAGCAGTTCGAGCCGGCCTGATCTGACCAGATAGCCGACAAACTTGCACAAGAATTTCGGAAAGCCTCGAGCCTCACATCCATGAGTCTGACATCGCCCCTGTTTTTTGCGTTTCTTGCCGCGGTGGTGGTCGCTTTCCACGTCAGCGAATCCGTCGCCTACCGACGGTTCGTGCTCGGGGCCGCGAATACCATCTTCATCGCAAGCTACTTGACCGACGTCACGCAGGTGTTGCCGCTGATCGCCTTCTTGGCGCTCGGCTATGTCTGCGTATCCGCGCTTTACCTCCGCCAGTCGTCCCTTGTGCTGGCGTCGGGCGTCGTCGCGATACTTTGCTGCTATGTATTCCTGAAGCGCTTCTCGTTCTTCGAAGGGTTGGGCCAGCTTCCGTTCCCCTATCTCACCATCGGGCTTTCCTACATCCTGTTCCGGATCCTGCACATCATGGTCGATGTGCGGTCGGGCGATCTGGCCGAGCGAATTGGTCCGCTGGCGTTTTTTCGCTTCACTTGCAACTTCCTGTGCTTCGTCTCAGGTCCGATCCAGCGCTACCAGGATTTCAGCGCGATGGATGGAAAGGCGGCAGTTCAGCTCGACTCGTCGGTGGTCTATTCGGCGTTTTCCCGAATCGCCACCGGCTATGTGAAATTTGTCATCATTGCCGCGACCGCCGACTACGCCTTTACGTTCCTCAGTCCACACCTGCTGCAGCCGGCCGGCCTGCCGCTTCTCAAGCTGTGCGCCGTCTATGCGGCCGTCGCATCGCTCTACACGATCTATCTGTATTTCAATTTTTCAGGATACATGGACATCGTAATCGGCATCGGAACCCTGCTCGGGCAAACATTGCCGGAGAATTTCGACAAGCCGTTCTCGGCGCGCAGCTTCCTCGAATTCTGGCAGCGCTGGCACATGACGCTGTCGCAGTGGTTCAAGTTGTATCTCTTCAACCCGCTTCTGATGTTCCTGATGACCTGGCTGCCCTCGCCTGCGCTCACGTCCTATCTGGGTGTGCTCGCGTTCTTCATCACGTTCGGCGTGATGGGCGTCTGGCACGGTACGACGGCGGTCTTCGTCATTTACGGCCTCCTGATGGGCGCCGGCGCAAGCATCAACAAACTCTGGCAAGTGGCCTGCACCGAACGCCTGGGCAAGAAGCGTTATCGCGCGCTTACCGGATCGACCGCCTATATCTACTTTGCGCGGGGCCTCACGGTTGCCTATTTTGTGCTCGCACTGACCTGCCTGTGGGTCCCCGAACTGCCTCAATTCACCTATCTGTTGGCGCGGCTTGGCGTCGCCGGCGTCGTGGGCACCTTCGTCCTGGTGGCGGCGGCGTTCGGGATGGCGGCGTTGAGCCTGGATCTTGTCCGGGCTCGGATCCGCATCCCGCTCACTCTGTCGATGACCCAGGGCGGCGAGATCACCAAAAATCTGCACCTGGCAGGCAAGATGATGGCGATCATCGCCGTCGCGACCCTGCTGCACAAGGCTCCGGACTTCGTCTACAAGGCGTTCTGAAATTGAAATACATCCTTCGGCAGTCGGCGTTGACCTTGTTGTCGTTCGCCTTTCTTTACGCGCTGCTCGCCGGCGCGTCATTCGTCGTCTTTCCGGATCCATCGAGCGCCGGTCCGCGGGATTTCCAGGCTGCGGAACAAACGCTTTACATGACGGTTCCCAAATATGTCTTCCTCGGCCGCAGCGTGCTGGCCAACCCGGACAGGAAGATCATCTTGGTGGGGGCATCGAACACCGGAGTCGGATTCCGGCAGAAGCTCGTGCAGTCGAACCTCGGCTGCGCCCAGGTCAGCAACCTCGCGATGGGGGGCGCCAACATTTCCGAGGTCAGGCAGGTGGTCAATCTGGTCCACGAGGTGCAGAGCGATCAGGAACGCCGGCTGAACACCTTCGTGATCGGCGTCTGGTTCGGCATGTTCATCGATTCGGATGTGAAGTATGCGGAAGGCGACCGACATCGCGGCGAGACCGATGTCGATATCGAACGCTACCGGTATGGCTTCTACCGTCGTACGCCGGACGGTCCGGTCGCGGTGTTGCCCGCGAAATGGCTGGACGCGGGCGTCATGACGATCCGACCTTTCCTGCTGCTCGAGAAGGTCGCGCGCGAGGCCAGGGCCGGCGTCAATCTCGTGCTCACCGGCCGCACCAGCGCCCAACGCACCGATGACGAGCGCGAAAGCGTCGTGATGTCGGACGCTGAAAAGCTAGAGGCGCTGGAATCCTGGAAGGAAACCATGGGGCGCACGAGCGATATTTCTCCTACCCAGGTCGAAGTCTTGAAACAGACCATCCAAGCGCTGCTGGACTCGGGGGAGAAGGTCGTGCTCGTCGACCTTCCGATCCCCGCATGGCATCGCAAAGCAAGCCCCTATCAGCCGAGCTACCGGCGGGCGCTGACAGACCTGCTTCAGGAGTTTGGCGACCAGCCGAACTTCAGCTCACTGAACATGGACGACCTCGACAACGAGCTGGACTATTCGGACGAGGTGCATGCCAAGCGGCATCTGGCCGATGTCTGGTCGACCAGGTTGGCGAGAAAGCTGGATTCGTTCGTCTGCCTGGAGAAACCTGACAAATCTTCACCAAAGGTCACCACCTTGCGCTCGTCGGCGCAGGTGACAACAGCCGCTCCGGGTAACTGACCGGCCTGCGATCCACGCGCCGGCACCGCCAACACAGTCGACAAAGGATGACGCAATGGAAAAGGCCGAAGTCTACAGCAAGCTCACCGGTGTTTTTCGGGACGTATTCGACGAGGACGATCTGGCCCTCTCGCCGCAGACCACCACCGACGACGTCGACGGCTGGGACAGCCTGTCCCATATCCGTCTTGTGCTGGCTGTCTCCAAGGCCTTCGGCGTGAAATTTTCCGCGTCCGAGATCGGAAGTCTCAAAAATGTCGGCGAGTTCGCCGATCTGATCGAGAAGAAAGCGTAAGAGGACGTGAACCGCGCAGCGAACGACATCGCGCCGGCATCGGCGGCATTGGCTTTCCATCACCTCGGGCTTGCGGTCGCATCCCCGGAGGAAGCCTTTCGTTACCTTGCGTCACTCGGCTACACCGCGGGAAACACCGTTTTCGACCCGATACAGCAGGTTAACCTCGCCATGCGGCATCACCCCGTGATGCCGGACGTCGAAGTGATCTGGCCCGGCGACGGTCCTTCGCCGATCGACAAGCTGATCAAGCGAAACGGCACCATGATCTATCACCTGTGCTACGCATGCCCCGACGCCGAACAGGCGCTGGGTGCGCTGGCCGCATCCGGGATCGAGATCGTGCCGGTCAGCGCGCCGGCGCCGGCGGTCCTGTTCGGCGGCCAGAAAGTCTCGTTTCACCACGTTTCCGGTTTCGGCCTGATCGAGATTCTCGAGACCGGCAGCGAGCCCTAGAGGCCGATTCAGCTAGCCCTGGCAGATCGCATGAACCACGATTACACGTCACGCCATTTCGGCCACGTCAGCCGCATGACTTGCAGCTTGGCGCTCGGCACCCTGGTTCTCGCATCGGGAGCGCAGGCTCAGGTCGTCGGCTACGGAAGATCATCGGCGCCAATGTACGGAGGAACCGGCGTGTCGCCGACGCCAGCGAATCCTTTCCCACCGATGAAGGGTACATATGCCCCCAGCCATAAGTCGGCGGACGGAACGGCCTGCATATCGGTCCATCCATCTACGCGTCCGCAAATCATCAATCCGAAGATCATCGATCAGATCGTGACCGTGAACAACACTTGCGGCCAATCCATCAACGTTCAGGTCTGCTATGTCGGCAGCTCGGACTGCATCACGGTTGCGCTGAGCGGCTATCAGAAGTTGCAAAGGATCCTCGGCATCTCTGCGGGTTCGACCTCATTCCGCTACGAGTACCGCGAGTTATATTGATGGCGCGTGCAACACCAACCGCAGTCCTTGCGAGGTCCCACGTGGTGGAAATCTACCGCACCGAATTCAGCACCTTCACTCGAATCGAGCCTTGAGCCGCATGTCCAGCCCCACTCAGGCCTTCGTATTCGGAGGTGCCGGCTTCATCGGAACACATCTGATGAACCGGCTCCTCGCGTCCGGAAGCTACCATCGGATCGTCGCCCTCGATATCGGCAAGCCGAGGACCCAGGTTGCCGGCGTCGAATATGTCCATCACGATATCCGCGAGCCCGTCGACCCAAAGCACGCACGAGGAGCGCCCGCCGACATTTTCAATCTGGCGGCAATCCACACCACGCCGGGCCACCCGGAGGGCGATTATTACTACACCAACGTCCTCGGTGCGGTGAACGTGTGCCGCTTTGCCAAGGAAACCGGCAGCCGGAACATCACCTTCACCAGTTCGATATCGATCTACGGTCCGAGCGAAGCGCCGCTCGACGAGGATTCGCAGCCCGCGCCGGTCAGTGCCTACGGGCGTTCCAAGCTCTCGGCCGAAGCCATCCATCTGCTGTGGCAATCGGAGGACCCGGCGAGGCGGCTCACGATCGTTCGCCCCGCCGTTATCTACGGCCTTTACGAGCAGGGGAATTTCACGCGGCTGTCGAGACTGCTGGAAAGACGGGCTTTCGTCTATCCCGGCCGAAGCGACACGATCAAATCATGCGGCTATGTGAAGGACCTGGTCTCGTCGATGCTTTTCATGGCGGCTCGCAACGACGGCGTATCGATCTACAATTTCTGCTACGAGCACCGCTACACGA
Organism: Bradyrhizobium sp. Ash2021; assembly: GCF_031202265.1. Classification (NCBI taxonomy): domain Bacteria; kingdom Pseudomonadati; phylum Pseudomonadota; class Alphaproteobacteria; order Hyphomicrobiales; family Nitrobacteraceae; genus Bradyrhizobium; species Bradyrhizobium sp. Ash2021. The sequence continues at coordinate 7,006,602 of NZ_CP100604.1, forward strand.
TCAGCGAGATCTGCGCGGCCTTCTCTCAAGCAGCCGGCTACAGGAAGCCGACGCGGACCATACCGGTCTGGTTCATGAATCTCGCGGTCCTTCCGTTCGAGATGCTGCACAAGGTCGGCATCAAGACCGGGATCAATCGCGACCGCATCCGGAAATTATGGTTCTCCACGAACATCCTGCCGAAGCGCCTGGTCGCCAGCGGGTTTAGGTTCGAATACGACGTGGTAAGCTCGCTGGACGAGTGGAAGCACGAGTCCCGTGTGAAAGACTTTGATTGACGATCGGGGTCGGCTTCGGGCGGGTGTCTGAAGGAACATCCCTGGCTCGGCACCGATGCCGGCACCTTTCGCTGGATATTTCCAAACGACCCCGCTGAAAGTTCCCATTCCCGCCTTTGGAACTTGGGAACGGGCGCACATTGGGTGTTCGAGGTTGTCGTCGAAATGGGCGCTCCCTTCGCAATCTTGGTGACTATGGGCAGGGTGCCTGCCATATCTGTCATCGGTCGAGGCAAAATGGCGCGAAAATGGGAACAAGCGTTGCCGATCGCGATCGCTCCGTATCGGTTTGCTGGCCGCCTTCCATTGTCTTGTCGATTTCTTGTTGCAGATGTCCAGCTTATCGCTCGCGATATCGCCGCTGACCGGCATGGGAATTGCTGTGGCAGGATCTAGACGGGACCGCACTTAACCAAGCGTTGTCGTCCTGAACCGGTACACGTTGCCAATTCCTCCTCGGGTTCGCGATCTCAGGCGGGTTCCGGAGATATATGATGCACCGCACTCTTCCTGACACATTTATTTGGCACGTTCGGTTCGCTGATGCGCTCAGGGCTGATGCGTCTCAGCTTGCTCCGACACGGCACAATCCACGAACCCAGGTCAGGTAGACGAGCCGGATGCTCCAAACTCGAATCACACCCCCTCGCGAGATCGAATCTCCCGCACAAGAGTCGGCTTCTCTGGAGCAGACGATTTCTTCTGCGGTCGCGCTTATTGGCCGCCAGTACCCCGTGATGATCTTCGTGATGTGCCTGTGCATTGGCCTGGCCGGCGTCTATTTGTTGACGGCCCCGAAGCGATATACCGGCACCGCCGTACTCCTGATCGACAGCCGCAAGATGCAGGGCCTGCAGACCCAGGCGCCGGCAGGCGGCGACAGTCCGATCGATTCGGCGATGGTCGACAGCCAGGTCGAAGTCCTCAAGTCGGAGACCATTGCGGCATCCGTCATCAAGGATCTGCATCTGCTTGATTCGCCTGAATTCACCGGCAATGAACGTGGACTGCTCTCCAGCGTCTCCGACCTGTTTTCCTGGATGTTTCCGGAATCGCATCCGTCCGAAGCCGCTTTGATGCGGATCGCGATCGGCAAGTTGACAAGCAATCTCTCGATCAAGCGCGTCGGCCTGAGCTATGTCATCGAGATCTCCTATCAGTCGCTTTCGCCTGACCAGGCTGCGCGGGTCGCCAATGCGGTGGCCGAAGGGTACATCGTCGATTCGCTGGAATCGAAATATCAGGCGTCGCGGCGGGCCGCGGTCTGGCTGCAGGATCGATTGAAGGAACTGCGGGAGCAGGCTTCCACCGCCGAACGCGCGGTCGTCGACTTCAAGGCCAAGAACAACATCGTCGATGCCGGCGGGCGCCTCCTTACCGAGCAACAGCTGGCGGAGATCAACAGTTCGCTGACGCAGGCCCGCGCTCAGCGCGCCGAGGCGCAGGCCAAGCTTGAACGGATCACGTCCATTCTGAATGCGGACGACAACGACTCCAAGGTCATCCTGAACGACCTGGCGACCGTGACCGACACCATGAACAATCCGGTGATCACCAAGTTGCGTCAGACCTATCTCGATTATGCGGCGCGCCAGGCCGACTGGTCGAATCGATACGGCCCGACCCACCTTGCGGTCGTCAATCTGCGCAACCAGATGCGCGAAATCAGGCATTCGATCACCGAGGAGTTGCGGCGCACGGCCGAGGTCTACAAGAGCGACCTCGCGATTGCGAAAGCACGCGAGGAATCCGGTCAGAAGAGCCTGAACGATACGATCGCGTTATCCAACGGCACCAACCAGGCGCAGATCGCCTTGCGCGATCTGGATAGCAATGCGCAGAGCGCCCGCGCGCTCTCCGACAACTTCCTACAGCTCTACATGGTCTCGGTTCAGCAGCAATCGTTTCCGATCACTGAAGCGCGTGTGATCACGCAGGCGTCCAACGCTCCCAACAAGACGTCGCCCAAGACGACGCTCGTTCTGCTGGCCACGCTGATCGGCGGCGCAATCCTTGCCGGGCTCGTCGCCGTCCTGCTCGACATGATGGACCGCGTGTTCCGAACGGTGTCCCAGGTGGAGCAGCTTCTTCACACCAGCTGTATCGCTTCGATTCCGGCAATCGGCAGCGAGCAGAGCGTGGGAATAGCCGGGCACCCTCTGCTATCCAAAGCGGGAAGGTTGTTCAACAGGCGGCCGGAGAGACCCCAACCGGTGGCACCAAGGCCGATCGGCGCCACGGCTCCGGGTCTGCCGCTGCGAAACTCCGAACTCGGTGGCAATCACCCGCAGCCGCATCGCGACCGTCTGCTGACTGCCGCCAACAGCGTCGGCAGATACGCGATCAATTCGCCCTTCTCGCGTTTTGCCGAGGGCTTTCGCTCGATCAAGCTCGCATGCGACCTCAGCAATTACGGATCGTCCAACAAGGTCATCGGCATCACCTCTGGACTTCCCAATGAAGGGAAGTCCACAATCAGCGAGGCGCTGGCTCAAACCGTGGCCCAAGGCGGGTCCCGTACCCTCCTGATCGACGGCGACATCCGCAATCCGAGCCTCACGGCGAGGCTGGCGCCCTCGGCGCAGGCCGGCTTGGTCGATGTCGTCCTTGGCAGGCTTGATTGGATGGACGCGGTCTGGATTGATCCGCAGACTAATCTGCATTTCCTGCCCTGCGTCGTAACCTCGCGTTTTTCCAATTCCAGCGACGTGCTGGCCTCGCCCCAAATGGAACGATTGTTCCAGCATCTGCGCGAGCACTATGACCGCATCGTTCTCGACCTCAGCCCGCTCGCGCCGGTGATCGATGTTCGGGCCACCGGTGCGCTGGCGGACTCGTACGTTCTCGTCATCGAATGGGCCAAGGCCAAGGTCGATATCGTGGAACGCGTGCTCAACGAAACCCCGGTCGTCCGCGAACGCTTGCTTGGCGCCGTCCTCAACAAGGTGAACATGGCGGTGATGAGCCGCTACGATATCTACAGCGCGGGCTACTACCGCAATCGGTACTACAAGAGGTACGGATATATCGACTAAGGCGTGATCCGGCGAAGGCGTGCCGGCCCCTCCTCCGCGCCAAACGCCGAACGCGTTTGGGCGGAGGGGATCAGCGTGTGAAGGCGTCACATGCCTCGATCGGCGCGGTGCTCGGCTGTGCACCGACCGACCGACCGATGCGGTTCGGCGCGTATTGGAGCGCCATCCGTCAGGGCGGCGCGATCAGCGACACTTCGAGAAGCCGCCAAAGTCCTGGGCGATCCTGGGATCGATCCGCGAGCAGTCCATGGCGGAACCCGCAATAGGCGGCCGGATTCCCGCCTTCAGCTTGATCGGGCATGGCGTACCCAGGACCCGATCGTATCGATCCCCGGCGTCGGCTCCCATGAATTCAGGCCAGGGCGCTGAGCCGAAGGTGCGTGCCAAGCGTCCTGGTCCTAGGATCCGTCACTGGCGCGTGCTGATCCTCAGGATCTGCGCGTTGTTCGCGGTGACGATCGTGTCGTTGGCGGTGCCGATCACCAGCCGGGCGAATTGCAGGAACTTTGCCGTGTCGACGATGGCGGCGTTCGCGGCAAACAGCACGTCCTTGTCCCGCATTTCAAACTTGCTTGCGAGGAAGAAGGCGGCCGGATCCCGGAAGTCGGCGTTATAGACCACGGGCACCAGCGGCCCGACGAATTTGGAGCAGTCGACGCCCAGTCGTTCCGCCAACTCGCGCGGCTCGCGCCGATAGACATAGACGCCCGCGGGTTCGGCCTGTGCATCAATCAGGCCGCCAGCCTTGGCCATTGCCTGCGCCATGGTGATCTTCCACATATCGAACGGGAACTGAGCCTGTCCTCCAAAACTTCCTCCGATCGTGAACGCCCCAAAGGCGAGGAAGACTTGCGGTTCGCGGTAGACATAGATGGTGTCGCCGGGATGGACCCAGATGTTGTTGGCCGGCTGATATACCAAGGCTCCGAATGGAACCGTGGCACGCTTGCCGGCGCGCTCCAGCGTCACCCAACTCTCCCAGCCCGGCCCGGTCAGGCCGCCGGCGCGCGCAATCAAGTCAAGGACCCGCTCGCCGGCCGCATTCGCCGTCAGACGGGCTGGCGATCTCACTTCGCCCAGCACGCTAACAAGCGAGGTGTTTTGCGTGATCAGGGACACCACCACCTGCGGCTCGATGGCGCGGTTTCCGATCGCCTTCACGATGTCCTTCTGGATCTCGACCGGGGTGCGACCGTTGGCCTTCACCTCGCCCGCGTAGGGAACCGTAATGAACCCGTTCAAGTCAACGTTTTGGTTTGGCAAGGCCACGAAGTTACCGGGCCGCACGCCGGCCTCTGCCGGGATAAACAAGCCTCCCGCGGCGGCTTCGAAGATCGACACTGCCACCGTGTCCCCAATGCCAAACCTGATGCCTGCTGGCGGCCGGTGATCGGGAAATGACCCCGCGATTGCGCCGGGGCCATATTCCTTCAGGATATCGACCACCGTCGGCGTAAGCTTAACGAGACCATATTCAGGCCCCGATCGCGTCACCTCACTCTTGATGACGTGATCTTCGGGACCGGACATGGGCACGATCGCGCACCCCGCTGAAGACAGCAGAATGCCGAGCAAGACTCCCCATAGTAAAACGCTGCGCCTCAAGACTAATTCCCCACTACATTCAAGTTCAGACCTGACCAGATCCGAAGTGGCGTCAACGAAGCCGCAGGAGATGGTCAGAATAAGGAAATGTTGTCGCAGCCAGGAATAAGGGGATGTTGTTGCAGCGCAGTTACAGGCAGCCGCTCACGCGATCATGAATTAGCCAGAGGCGTGCCTAATTTGCATCGCGTCGACGCGTAAGTTCCAGGCAGTTCAGCAGTTGTTGATCGTTTGGAGACCCACTCTTTGCTTTATTTGTTCCATGCGCGAGCCATTCATCTGCGTCCATTCTTGGCGCGTGCAGCAAAGTTGCGCGGTGCAATGGATCATGTTTCTGATGCAGTTGTGGGTCAAGACGTCAAGAGTCTGGTTCCAGTGAGAGTTCCGTCAGCGTTTGTCATGATACGTGTAGCCTTGCTCTGCATTGCCCTATTGGTTGTAGCCGACGGCACCTGCCAAGCCGAGCCGCCGCGTCGGGGCATGTTGAATTGTGCGTCCGGCGTCAGCCCCGAGCAGCGGCAACGATGCGACGAGGAGGCCTTCAGGCAGGTCGAGGCCGGCAGCCAATCGACACAGCTCGAGGGCGGCTGGCGATTGGTGAAGAGCAGAAATCCTGACGGCGGCGCCGACGCCATTTCAGCGATGCATGTTGCCAACAGCGCGAAATCGGATGCGCGCCTGGCGGGCTTGAGCCTGCAATGCGGGAGGGACGGTATTGAAATCGTGCTCATCGTTCTCGAACCCCTGTCGCGCTCGACGCGGCCGGCCGTGGTGCTGATGACAGGAGGAAAGCGGGCGGAGTTCGAAGCATCCGTGATCCAGGGCGGGGCGGCGCTCCTGCTGCCCGCGGACGCGTCGAAGCTTGCGACCGGCGACTGGCAGGGCGCAACCGAGCTTTCGGTCGAAATTGCAACCAAGCCGACCGCGATCCGTGGAGCGGTGCCGATCGCCGGACTGCCTACGGCTCTCGGTTACCTGTCGCAAAACTGTCCCGCCCGATAATTCAGCCGCGACGGGAACTTTTTCCATTGGGTGCGAGCGTGCGAGCGGAAATAGACAGCCGCCACGATGTGATCGGCGGACGGCGTTGGCGTCGCCTGTCCGCTTATGCGATAGTCGCAGCCGGCCACTCGTCGCGGTGAGATCCATCCCGGCCTCGATCCCAATCCTGCTTCGAAGTCTCCCATTTTGTCGATCGCTTCTTCTCTTCTGACCATATTGCTGGCCGCGACTCCGATCCTGGCAATCGCTAACGGCGCTTTCGCGCAGCATGCGGTCGCGATCGTCGTCGCCATCATGCTGGCTACGGCGGCAAAGGGAGCGGAGACCGAACTCGCATCAACCGCGCAGTTGCTGAAACGATTTTCACTCGCGATCCTGCTTCCGCTCGTATGGATGGTGCTGCAGACCTTGCCGCTGCCTTTTCCATCGCTTGCAAACCCGGTTTGGTCGACGACTTCGATCGCACTGAACGATCCATCGCTGCCGGGCCGCATCAGCCTTGATCCCGGCGCCACGCTGCGCGGCCTCTTTCTTTATCTGGTCGACGTGTCGCTGGTGGTGTCGACCGTCATCATCACCAAGGATCGCCACAGGGCCGAAACGGTCTTGTTTGTGTTGTGCGCAGTAACGACCTTCATGTCGCTGCAAGTCCTGCTCGGTCGACTCGATTTGTTCGCGGGCATGATTGCCGATGCAGACGGGCCCACAAGCCCGTTTCCGGCAGCAACCGCGTTCGCCGTAGTGACAAACGGCGCGCTCATTGCCCGTGCAATCGAACGACACCTGCACCAGCCGGACATCCGCAATCTGGCCTCGGTCCCGCTGTGGCTTGGGATTCTTTCCGGCCTGTCCGGAATTGCCGTAGCGTTCGCTGCAATGGCGACCTTCTCCCGCGGCGCGTTGTTGGTAGTCACTGGCCTGGGGTTGACCGTGATCGTTTTCATTGCCGCCGTCCGCCGCCTGGGATTTCGCTCCTGGCCGTCGGCGATGTTGTTTGCAGTTGTCGTGGCGATGGCCGGCGCCATCGCCCTGCCGCGCGTTCAGCCCGGCGGTTCGGGTCTGCTTGGATTTGTCAGCTTCGCCCCGGAAGCAGTCGCATTGGCGGAACGCGTATACGCTGATGCATCGTGGTTGGGAAATGGCGTCGGAACATTCGGGCTGACGTCGAGAGCCTATCAGGAGCTTGGCGCCACGACTTTGGCAGCCCCCCCTTCCACCGCGGTCTTGATCGCGATCGAGTCGGGACGATTGGCGCTTGTGATCCTGGCAGGCTTCGCCGTCCAGCTTTTCTTCGCTACCTTTCGCGGCGCCGTACAGCGGGGACGAGACTCCTTTTTCGCATCGGCTGCGGCCGCCGGCATTCTGGTTTTACTCTGCGAGAGCTTTCTCGATTCAAGCCTCTCGAGCCCCTCGGTGCAGATCATCGTGGCTGTGATGGTCGGACTTGGACTTGCACAATCTGCAGGCCGGACCGGCGGCGTGAAACGCTAGGCGACGGCATGCTCGCCATACGACGGCCTTATGTTAGGTGGCCTTTGCATTGAACTAATCCATCGGGAATGACTTCTGTGAGCAGATTTCGCATCCTTCTGACGGCATTGGCGCTGACCATCGGATTTTATGCGACTGCCTCTGCCATAGCGGAGATGACGGCGCTGCAGCGCACCGCATTTCCGGCCGATGCAGCCAAGATCCGCTCGCCCTGGGCTGGAGACGTGCCCTCCTTGCTGGCAACGCTCTCTCCCTTCAGATCGGAGCTGGAAAGCAATCATGCCTTGATCACCGCGCTACAGGCGATCGAGTCAGGCCGGCAAAAGTCGGCAACCGTACGATCCGCAGAGCATGCCGACGCCCTCGGCAGGGTCAGGCAGACGCTGTCGATCTCGCCTTACAATCCCGAACTGTGGCTGGCGCTAGCGCTGCTTCAGGCCCAGCGCGACCCGCATGATCCCGTTGTGGTCGAGGCGCTGAAGATGACGTATTTTACCGCGCCGAACGACGCGCGATTGATGCCGGTGCGGCTCGACATCGCGGGCCGCTTCGATGCGCTCGCTATTCCGGACGTCAGGGACCTCGTACGCAACGACGTTCAGCTGATCATGACCCGCCGGCCCGAGTTGAAACCCGCGATCGTGTCGGCTTATCGGCGGGCGTCAGACATCGGCAAGTCTTTTTTCCTAGATGCGGTTCAATCGATCGATCCGTCATTCGCTCCGACACTGCGCGGCTAAAATTCGGGCACGAAACGGCCACGAATTCAGCACAAGCACAAGGCGCAGACGGACTTACTGATCCATCTCCGCCACACTTCATTCAACTTTCCGACGGCAAGATCCGGCCGGTTGCTCGTCCAGGCGCGAGCGTCTAAGGTTGCTCGCAATCAGGGGAACAAAAAGCAATGTCACGATCCTATGTCGGCCTTCTTGCGCTCGCCTCGACTGCGATCATTTCGGTCATGCCGGCGCACGCCGCCGACTATGCCGCCCATCCGCGAAAAGCCCGCCCCGCAGCAAGCGTGCTGCAGATCGATCGTGGGCCGAATCCTTATTGCGGTCCGCGATGCGGTTGCCCGGACGCAGTTTATGTTCGGCATCGCTCACTCGAGGCGGCCTATTCCTACACCATTGATCCGCGCACCAGGAGCGACGAACCGCATTATTCCTATGGTCCGAACCGGACTTACGTCAGGTATTTGAACCCCCGTAATCCCGACCTGGTGTTTCAATACTGAGCCAGCCCCGATTGTATGAACCGGCCACCGAGGCCGGCGCGATCAGAGCTGTCGGCGGACGTCTTTCATTGCGATAGTCCGCACGGCTGCGCGAGTTGCGTCGCGCCGATGCGCTGTTGGCGCGGTACGTCCTGCGTCCTGATCAACTACTGCCTGATTAAACGGGACAACGAGTGGTGAGGGCCTGCGGGCGCGATCGGCCACCGTGCCCACGCCTCGCGCCACATCACGTGTCTGACGGTTCACGGAAACTGAAGCCAGACGGCCCGGGGGTCCCGAATTGCTGAAAAACCGTGCCAATATCGACACCGGTGCCTATGCGCCCGGCAACCTCACTTTGATGACGATCCAAGGCACCAGCATGCTCGCCGTCTGAAGCCATCTGACCGCGCCGCCCTCGCGGGGCGGCGCGCGATTGGCCTCAATAGGCTTCCTGATACATCAGCGCGACCGCGGTCCGGAAAATGATCCGGATGTCGAGCCAGATGCTCCAGTTGCTCACATACCAGACGTCGCACTCGACGCGCTTCTCCATCAGGTCGATGGTCGGCGTCTCGCCACGGAAGCCGTTGGCTTGGGCCCAGCCGGTCAGGCCGGGCTTCATGTGGTGGCGGTAGACGTATTTGCTGATCACCTGGTCGTAGTAATTGTCATGGGCGAGCGCGTGCGGGCGCGGCCCGACCAGCGACATCTCACCGCGCAGCACGTTCCAGAGCTGCGGCAACTCGTCGATACTGGTCTGGCGCAGGAAGCGACCGACCCGGGTCACCCGCTTGTCCTGCTTCGTGGCCTGCGTGAGTGTGGTGCCGTTCTCGGTCACGGTCATGCTGCGGAACTTCCAGATCTGGAACGGCTTGCCGTTGAAGCCCCGACGCGACTGCCGGAAGATGATCGGGCCTGGCGTATCGAGCTTGACCAGGATCGCCGCCGTGATCATCAGCGGCGCCAGCATCAGCAACGCAAAGGACGCAAGTCCGATGTCGAGGCAACGCTTCTGAACCCGTTCGAACACCGTCAGCGGCGGCCGCTGGATCTCGATCGCGACGGTCCCGCTGACCGGCAGGAACGGCCGCGACACCAGATCGGCGATCGGGAAATCGGGCAACAGACGGATCGGCTGCGGAACCATCCGCAGATGCTGACTCAGCTTCTGCAGCATTGGCAGTTCGTTCCAGTCGATCGCCAGCAGGAACTCCTCGGCATTCGTGGTCCGTGACTGCCGGATGACATTCATGATCTCGAGATCGAGCGCTACCTCATCCTGTGCCGCGTTCAAGACAACGTGGCGTACGACGTGGAAGCCGTGCTTGCGCAAATCCTTAAAGCGATTCGAGGTGAAATCGAGCGATTTCAGGCTGAGCAGCACAACCCTGCGGTCGATGAAATGCCCCTTGGCGAAGGACGACGCCAAGCCGATGCGCCAGGTCGCACGGTGTGCGCCCAGACCTGCGAGACCTGTGGCCGCAAACAAGATCGTCGTGCCGCGCGACAGATTGGCCGTCGACTTCAAGAGAAAGGCGGCGACAGCCAGAATTGTCAGCGCCAGCATCCAGGCGAAGACAACCTTGCGTGCCTGCCAGATTCCATTGAGCAAACGATGGCCGTCGTAGACACCCTGGAAGAACGCGATCGTGACGAAAGCCACGCCGACAATCAGGCCCGCACCGATTGGAACCTCCTGGTCAGCAGGAGATCCCAGGAATTTGCGATACAGAATGCCTGCCGCCAGATAGCTCAGGAGGATCAGCAGGAAATCGCCGCTGATGAAGAAGATCTGGAAGGGTCTTTGTAGGGAAGTTCCGCGGCTGGCAATCGTCGCATTGACGTCCTCGGTACCATATGTGGCTGCAGACATCTCAGGCCTCTTCACTTCATCGCTGCAACTGCCGACAACACTTGCTATCACTATTCGAGCGAACGTCATTCGCGCGAACGGCGTCATTCGAAACGAACGTCGTCGAACAAACTTTGCCGAAAACTCCCGGCTAGGTTTCGAGACCCTGCTAACCAATCCAAGCGAGAGTGTGGCACCGCACCAAAAAAATCAAATCCAATTTTGCATTGCAGTATTGTGATGTGGAAACGATCACCGCGTGCTGCAGAACCGTTCAACGCGATTGCGACATGCGCAATCGATTTCCAAAAAAAGGCAGCTTCGTGAACTGCGTCACAAATTTGATAATTTTCCGAGCACGAGCGACAGCACGAATCTTTGCGACGCCGCAATTGTGTGGGGAGGTTGGTTGTTCGGTGTCAACTTTTCGGATGGGCAAATTGATGCCACATCCAGGAAGATCTCACGATTGTCGAGAGATCGGAGCACGTTGGGAGAAAGCCGAGATCCGCTTGCGCTGCCGATGGATCGGCAACCAAGATGGGGGGATCACCGGCGCGGCGCGCCTTCGTGACGAAGGGAACTTTAAGGCCTGTTTCACGTTCAATGGCCGCCAGCACTTCGAGCACCGAGAACCCGGAACCCGTGCCAAGATTGTAGTGACCGCCCCGGGAACCGTCCAACAAGGCGTTGAGCGCCCGAACATGCGCAGCGGCCAGATCGACGACGTGAATGTAATCGCGGATGGCCGTCCCATCGGGGGTCTCGTAGTCATCTCCGAAAATCGCGAAGTCATCGACGTGCCCCTGCAGCGCCATCATCGCGCGTGGGATGAGGTGGGTCTCCGGATTTCGAAATTCACCGATCGATCCCGATGGTTCAGCGCCGCAGGCGTTGAAGTAACGCAGGCAAAACGAATTCATCCCGTAGGCTCTGCGATAATCCGCAAGGATCTGCTCGATCATCCATTTCGAAGCGCCATAGGGATTGACGACGGCGCCGGCCGCGCCCTCGCTGATCGGATCGCGCCCGGCGTTCCCGTAGACCGCCCCGGTGCTCGAGAACACCAGGCGATTGCATCCCCGTTCGAGCATCGCCTTCAACAGCGACAAGGTCCCGCACACATTGTTCAGATAATATTTCTGGGGATCGCCGACCGACTCGCCGACCTGACTGAAGGCCGCGAAATGCATCACCGCCACGACCTGATGGGCCGCAATCGCATCAGTCAATCGCTGGGTATCGCCAACGTCGCCCTCGACGAAGGGGCCCCACTTCACGAAATCGCGGTGGCCGGTTGAAAGATTGTCGAAGCAGACGGGGACAAAGCCTGCTTCCGACAGCGCCTTGCAACAGTGAGCTCCGATGTAACCGGCTCCCCCGGTTACCAAAATCGCAGGGCTTTTGGACATGTATTTCCTGTCACGATGAAGATGAAAGAGCCTTTGGAGCCCGGCCGACGCCGGGAGCGCAGCAAATGCGAGCTACGCTGCAGACTTTGCGGCACGCCCGATGCTTTGATACAGGAATCCGCGCTTGGTCAGCTCATTGGGATCATAGATATTGCGGAGATCCACCACCACCGGGCACGCCATCTCGCGCTTCAGCCGATCGAGATCCAGCGCTCGAAACTGCTCCCATTCGGTGACGATGACCAAGGTGTCCGCGCCGGCGGCGCATTCGTACGGATCCTCCGAGTAGTGAATATCCGGCATTTCGAGGCGTGCGAGCTCCATACCCACGGGATCAAACGCCCGCACCGTTGCGCCCATATCTTGCAGTGCGGTGATCAGCAGGATCGAAGGCGCCTCGCGTATGTCGTCGGTGTTCGGCTTGAATGTCAAGCCAAGCACCGCAATGGTTTTACCGCGAAGATTCCCGCCGAACGGCGCGGCAACCTTTCGCGCCATCGCGCGCTTGCGGGCATCGTTGACCGAATTCACCGCCTCCACGCGGGTAACGTGACGTCCGAAGTCGGCGAAACAGGCACCCGAAACCAGCCCCACATATCCTGTTCCAACGACAACTATCCGCATGAGTTCGTTATCCACACCGATGCCGTATCTAGATTAATGTCGCAGTTGGGTCAAAAACTAGAGCATCGTATTTCTGCAGGACAGGCAGACCACGATTCTCGTCATCACATCCCGCTCACGTCATTTTACCGACAACAATTCCGGGGAGCGCGGAATCAAAATCGCACGAACAAAGTGCGTGCTGGAATGAGCTGCAACAGGAGAATTATTTTGCTGCAATTTTGGCCGGTTTCCTGCCTGGTCCGGCGTTTGCTGAGCAATCGTTAGGCGATCGGGTGGCGTCCAATTCCCCTCAAGGCGACATTCCCAGCAGGACCCATGCCAGACATTTCCCTGAATTCGACCGGCCAAATTAAGCCATTTTTTAGGCGGCGCCCGTTACGGTTTCCAATTCATATGTGGAGTACGGTTGCGTGATTACGCTAGCGATTTGCAGCGCGTTGATTGGATCGATACTCGGAATTCGATTCAGATTTTTCGTTCTGCCCCCGGTCATTGTTCTCGGCGCGGTCTGCTTTGCAGCACTTTCCAATGCGCAGGGCGCCACATTGTCGCAGACAATAGTGCCGATCGTAATATTTGCGACCCTGCTGCAGCTTGGATATCTCTGCACCGCGCTGCTCAAGCACGCCGTGACGCCGGCTCATGCCGGCGGGCGACGTCTCTCGCTGGGAACCCCGAAGCTTCGATAAAGTACACGCTGAGGTCCGATCTGCCCAAATCGGACCATTTCGCGTTGCGTCCACAAAACCGGCAGATAATCAACACATTTGCAAGGGACTCTGGCTCGTGATTGGCTGGCTTCATGGCTAACATGTGCCCGTCCCCCGGTTCGCCGTCTCGGGACGCGAGTAAGCGTGCCTGTCATTTCAACCCCAAAACCGTTTCAGGAATATCCGACACCAGATGTTGTCAGCGCTGCGATCTACCAAGGCGACGGCCAAGCCAAGGTTGCCGGATGGGGTTCGAATCTACGCGATCAGCGATATTCACGGCTGCGCGCATCTGCTCGAACAGATGTTGGGGGTCATCGACGCCGACGTTGCACACAGCAGGCCACGTCATGCGATCGAAGTGTATCTCGGCGACTATATCGATCGCGGACCGGACTCGCGCGGGACGCTCGACCTGCTGATCAAACGCAGCCGGCGCGGAAATATGGTGTTCCTGAAAGGCAACCACGAAGCGTTCCTTGGCGCCGTTTTTCGCGATCCCTCGCGCATTGCCGATTGGTTCCAGTTTGGCGGGATACAAACCCTGATGTCCTACGGCCTCTCGCCGTCGTCGGATGCGGATGAGGAGGAACAACGCGAATTGGTGCGGGAGCTAGCCGCCGCAATGCCCCCACAGCATCGCGAATTTCTGCAACGCTTGCGCCTGACGTTCACCTGCGGAGACTTCTTCTTCGTTCATGCCGGCGTCCGGCCGGGCATCCCCCTGCCGGAGCAGCAGGAAGCCGATCTGTTGTGGATCCGCGAGGAATTTCTCCGCAGCCAGAAAAATTTCGGAAAGTACGTCGTGCATGGCCATACGCCGGTTCGCAGTGCCGAAGTCCTGCCGAATCGAGCCAACATCGACACCGGAGCCTACGCAACCGGCAATCTTACCTTGCTGTCGATCCAGGGCAGCCGCTTGTTGGCCGTATAATTCCGCGCGAGGCGGAGTGCCGACGCGCAGGGCCGGCCCCTGCTTGCGCAGATAGGCAATGACCGAAAGCGCGGTGATGCGGCCGGTCTTCGGGTTCTCGGACGAGATGTTCTCGATCGACATTGAGAGGCGGGCGGAATCGATGCACGTTGCGGGTCAGCGCCGGATCGGCCCTGATTTGCAGCGTGGTGCGCGGCCCGAGCTCCTGCGATACCCATATTGCAGCACCCGAGTGAACCGAGCGTCAGTGGGCTGGCTTAGCCGGCGTAATGCTGCTATGCACAAACCATGGCCAGAGCACTGACGCTACTATTGTTGGGTTTCGCCGTTTGCTCGGCCCCCGCGTCGGCAGCATCCGACCCTTGCAAGGATTGCAGCCCGGCCCCCGAGCTTACGATCAGAGAGCAAATCAAAGCAGATCGAGCGCGCGAGGTAGATCGTGTGGCTAAAGAGTCCATCGCTAGACCTTGGGACGGCAAGGATCTTGGGGGACTAAAACGAACTATCACACCCGGAGTCGTTCGCTAAACCGGCAGTTGTGGATCAATGAAGCAGCCTTGAGGCAGCAAGGGTTTGGAGCCGCCTGATCAATCTTCAGACGCTCTGCCTGGTTCCGGCGTCTTGTAGTATGGGAACCTGCTCAGCACGGCGGCCTTCATAGATCTGAAATGGGAAATCTCCGTAGCCAGTTCCTTGAGCCTACGCTGCCCATTTAAAATCTCGGCGCCAAATAGATCCTGGTGATAGTTATCCAGCGCATCGCGCTCCAGATATTCGTCGGTTCCATTTCCGAAAGTCACCGCAGCGCGTGCCAGGACATCGTCCACCCGGCGGCTCAAGCCTGATTGTTCGCTCTCTGCTGCATGCAGTGCGGTTTCGATCGCGGTCACAATCGAGCCGACACGGGCCAAATCCGTCTCAGCATCCCGTTCGGCCGAACGTGCCCTAAACCCGTCGTCACCCAGGCGGCCCCTGATAAAGTTGTGTACTCGATCCCGCAAAAGCAGCTGAAACATTGTCGTATTCCGGGTTCAGACTAAGAGGACAGGGAACAAGACATAAGGTCGCTCAATTATATTTAACAAATCCTGAAGCTTCACGGCGATCCGCCTGAGCTCGCGTCTTCCACTCCATCCAGGCGATATCGTGCTTGCAATAGAGTTCGCGCCAGCGCTTCTCACGGGTCGTGGTTGGGGCTCCGTTTTCATCCCGGGCAACATGCCCGCCTGTCTCATCCAGAGCCGGAAGATTGTCTAGTGTTTCAAATTCAAGCGTTTCTTCGATCGTCAAACCGATAAGCACGCGGCGCCCGCTGCCATCGACAAAGTATCGCCGCGGTGAATGACCCAGAGAGTTAGTCATTTCGCGACATCTCGTTTGGGAACCATCGACCCGTAGACAATTCCGGCCCATGCCGCACGCCCGCCACTGGTCAATAAATCATCCAAAGTACGCATACCCGTGGCTATTCTCTCGTTCTCATCAAGATAATAGCTGTGGAGTCTGCCTAGAATCACGACTATCGCGCCCACCAGAATCGCAGTCAGAAAGCTATTCAAGATTAGTCCCCACAATCATTTATCAACGAGCCTCGCCAGACAGCATATCGAGTCAGGCTCTTCGCATATCTAGAATGCCCGGCGCGCTGGCCCCAGCATGCGAGACTGCGATTTCGATTGGTAGGGCGCGTGGTGCGTGCGCCGTTTGTGCGACCGCCAGGAATGCACCGCATATCCAGCAAAGAATATCGACGACAAGATCAGGATAGGAAGCATGGTGGTAGTCCCGTTTCGCCCACGCTTATCTTCATTCCGAAGTTGTGACGACATCATGATTCCCGACGTCGAAAGATTGTTCACCTGCTGAAATTTTTGTGCAACCCACCGCCCCTTAAATCATCAACCTGATTTCGTCGTGAAATATTCCTTGCTCAGGAAAAACACCAAACACACATTTCAGAAAAATCGAACCAACTAGATAAACCCATCCCGCCATTGCCACCAGTACGAGCCCAACAAATGCGCCGGACAAACCTCGCTCCTTCATTCTCGCCAGCAGAGACAGTTTTTCCGGTAGGTAAAGCATTTTTGAACGTTCGACCAACGATTGAGGGGAACCAATATCTATCGGGCAAATTCGCGCGACGCCTTGGAAGCAAGCAGCTACCCGATCGCAGGCCTTTATGCCGCAGATGCCTCGTTAACCCGTCCCCAACGCCTCAAACCGGTTTCAGTTAAGAAGCGCCGGTCGGGAACGGCAACCGCCCAATCGCCCTCCGCCGCAAGCCAAAGGCGCCAGCCAGTTTCATGTTTTCGATATTTTGGATCGCGCTCGAAGTCCCATGTGTAATTCCCGAGATGGTCGACGGGAGACAGACGATCGAGCCGTTCGAACTCCAGCGTCTCGTCGGCGGTCAATCCGATGAGCGTGGGTGGCTGACGGAAGTTTTCGAAGTATCGCCGCGGAAATATTCTTCGCTCGCTGTCCATGCGCAACATTCCCTACAAGCAGCCCCACCAAAATGTTAGCGCGCCCACGCTCTGGTTGCCCGGTGAAATCCGCGACCAGAAGATTTAGGCAACGTACTGCCCAGCAAATATTCAAGCTGGCACATGCGCCGGATGGGCGGGGCCTCGCGGGGCTCAAATACTCAGGTGCCGACGCGCAACGCGGAGCGCTGCTTGCGCAGATAGGCAATGACCGAAAGCGCGGTGATGCGCCCCGTCTTCGGATTCTCGGACGGGATGTTCTCGATCGACATCGAGAAACGGGCGGAATCGGATTCCACCTCGATCCGATGCACGTTTCGGGTCAGCGTCGGATCCGCCCAGATTTCCAGCGTGGTGCGGTCAGGCCCGAGGCCGGCCAGCGACAGCGCCACGGCTACGTTGAGATTGGCGGGAAAGCCTTTGGCCGCCTCGCGCGCCGTGCCCTGAAAAATCCTGAGCGGCTCCTTGATGCGTTCGATATCGATGTTGTTCTCGACCAGATAAGGCGCGCCGGCCAGGCCCGTCACCGGCTTTCGGGTCACCATTTTGACCGACAGAATCTTTCCCTCTGCCGCCGCGGTGACCGCGTCGAGGCCAATGAGCGCCCCCGTCGGCACCACGATCTGGCCGCCGTTCTGTTTCGCAAGGTCGATCAAATCTTCGTTCTCGAGCAGCGCGCCGGCGCTGAGCACGATCGCGGTTTTCCCACGGCTTACAAAGGGCGCGACGATCGACCGCACCAGCTTGCTGGGCGCGCACTCGATGACAATGTCGGCGACATCCGAGAGTCCGTCGATCGGCAGGACGGCGGGCGGTTTCTTCAAGCGGGAAAGGAATTCCTGGTGCTTGGCCGGATTTTGCGCCGACACCGCTGCGAGGACCAATCCGTCGATGCCCTGATCCAGCGCTTCAACGATCTTGATTCCGATCGCGCCGAGCCCGGCCACCGCGACGCGCTGCGGGCTCTTTGATACCTTGGTCATCTAACGGGCTCCCTGAAATCCACCGAGGACGGCGGTGAGATTATCGCCGAGCACATCGGACAGATAGCCACCCTCCTGAACGAATACCGTCGGCAGTCCCATCCGCGCGATAGCGGCGCCAATCCGGCTGAAACCGTCCGTGGTAATGGAAAGGCCCTTGAGCGGATCGTGCTCGGAGGCGTCGAGCCCAAGCGCCACGACCAACGCGCCGGGCGCAAAGGCCTCGATCGTCTTTCGCGCCGAGTCCAGCGCCAGCAGATACGCGTCGTCGCCGGTTCCGATCGGCAGCGGGATATTGAAGTTGGCGCCGAGACCGGCGCCCTCGCCCCGTTCATGCGCATAGCCCCACACGAACGGATAGTAATATTTGGGGTCGGCATGGATGGAGACGGTCAGCACATCGGCGCGTGAATAGAAAATGCCCTGCGTGCCATTGCCGTGGTGCACGTCGACATCGAGAATGGCGACGCGTTCGTGCCTGAGCCGCAGATGCGCGGCAGCGATCGCCGAGTTGTTGAGGAAGCAGAAACCGCCGGCCATGTCATGATAGGCATGATGGCCGGGCGGACGGCAGAGCGCGTAGCTCGCATCCTCGCCGTCCATGACCAACTGCGCCGCCGTCACCGCGACGTCGGTTGCGGCGCAGGCCCCGGCCCAGGTGCCCGGACCGATCGGACAGCCGGTATCGGCGGTGTGCCAGCCGAGCCTGCCGACGATGCTGGTTGGATAGGTCGCGGCCTGGCGCACCGGATGGATGTTGGCGATCATCTCAGGCCCGGCATCGCCGAGCGCCGACCATTCCTCCCAGCCCTCCGCAAGAAAGCGCAGATATTCGGGACTATGAATTCTAGCGCGCGGCCCCTGACCAAACACGGTCGGTTCGACCAGATCGTGGGACCCGGCGGCAAGGCCCTTGAGCAGCCGGTCTGCGCGCTCGGGCTGCTCGGTGGTGCGCCGGACGACGCCGCGCACCAGAAAGAACTGCGGATCGTGGCTGCGATGCCGTTCGGTGTAGACCGCTTTCAATTGAATATCCTTCGAGGATCAGCGCGGGAACACCGGAATAGATCAATATCTTGACGAGCACGCAATCCGAACTCGCCTGTCATCCACGTGAAGAAGCCGAACCGTCGCACGCTGCGTAACCTTTTCAGCGCGGCACCACCGCCGTGGCCTCGATCTCGACGCGCGCGGCCTTTTCGACCAGACGCACCACCTGAACCAGCGCCATCGCCGGATAATGCGCGCCGAAGATTTCGCGATAGACCCGGCCGAGGGATTTGAGGTTCGCCAGATATTCCTCGATGTCGACGACATACCAGGTCAGGCGCACGAGATGCTTAGGGCTTGCGCCGCCTTCGGCAAGAATCACCGAAATATTGCTTAGCGTCTGACGAACCTGGGCGACAAAATCGTCCGGCAGATGGCCCTGCGCATCCCAGCCGATCACGCCGCCGGTCACGACGAGGCGGCCATCGGCCGCCATGCCGTTGGCATAGCCCTTCGGTGTCGGCCAGCCGTTCGGCTGCAGCACCTGAAGGCCGGAGGTCTTGGGGATCGGCACCACGGTCAATGCGGGGCCTTTTGGCGATGTCACCGGCTCGTCTCCTTCGCAATCCAATTTGGAACATTCACTCGGCGGCGTCGCGCGCCGAGCCCGGCGCAGTCCCGGCCGCGGCCATCTGCCGGAGCGCAAATCGCTGCAACTTGCCGGTTTGGGTCTTGGGCAGTTGCGCGACGAATTCGATCGCGCGCGGATATTTATAGGGCGCGATCACGCGCTTGACGTGGTCCTGCAGATCCGTCGCCAGCGCCGCATTGCCTTCGGTGCCAGACGTCAGCACCACATAGGCTTTGACGATCATGCCGCGCGCCTCGTCGGGCGCACCGACCACGCCGCATTCGGCGACCGCCGGGTGCGCCAGCAATGCGGCCTCAACGTCGGGCCCGGCGATATTGTAGCCGGAGGAGATGATCATATCGTCGGAGCGGGCCACGAACGACAGCCGGCCGTTGGCATCGCTGACGAACGCATCGCCCGTCAGATTCCAGCCATTGCGCACATAGTTCGACTGCCGTGCGTCGGCCAGATAACGGCATCCGGTCGGCCCGCGGACCGCAAGCTTGCCGACGGTGCCCGCCGGCACCTCGTTCATGTCATCGTCAACGACCTTCGCCTCGTAGCCGGAAACCGGACGCCCCGTCGTTCCCGCCACGGCGTCGCCGACCCGGTTGGTAATGAAGATATGCAGCAATTCCGTGCTGCCGATGCCGTCGAGAATCGTCTTGCCGGTCTTGCGGGTCCAGGCTTCAAACACCGGCGCCGGCAAGGTCTCGCCGGCCGAAACCGCAAGGCGCAGCGACGAGAGATCGGCGCCGTTGTCCATCGCCGCCATCATCGCTCGATAGGCGGTCGGCGAGGTGAAGCAAATCGTGGCCTTGTAGGTTTCGATGATCTTGACCATTTCGGGCGGCGATGCGTTTTCCAGCAGCGTCGCCGTGGCGCCGAACCGCAGCGGAAAGATCGCGAGCCCGCCGAGCCCGAACGTAAAGGCGAGTGGCGGCGAGCCTACGAAGACGTCATCCTGGGTGACGTTGAGCACTTCCCTGGCATAACCATCCGCGACGATCAGGAGATCGCGATGGAAATGCATCGTCGCCTTCGGCTCGCCTGTGGTGCCCGAGGTAAACCCTAGAAGCGCGACGTCATCGCGGCCGGTCTTGACGGCATCGAACCGCACCGGCTTGTTCAGCGCCACCCGGTCGAGCTCGGCATCGTGGTTCGACGTGCCGTCGAAATTCACCACCTGCTTGAGAAACCGGCTGGTTTTCGCGCACGCCACCAGTTCATCGGCGATCCGGCTGTCGGTCAGCGCCAGCGCGATCTCCGCCTTGTCGACGATCTTGGTCAATTCACCGGCACGCAGCATCGGCATGGTATTGACGACGACGGCGCCCGCTTTCGTTGCCGCAAGCCAGGCCGCAACCAGCGCCGGATTGTTACCGGAGCGTATCAGCACCCGGTTGCCGGGCTTGACGCCGTAATTCTCCACCAGCGCATGCGCGAGGCGGTTCGACCAGTCGGCCAGTTCCTTGTAGGTGCGCTGGCGGCCATTGCCGATGAGCGCGATGTTATCGCCAAGCCCCTTCTCGACGATCCGATCGGTCAGCTCGACCGCGGCGTTGAGATATTCGGGATACCTGAACTCCGGCCGGTCGAGCCGCAAATCCGGCCATTGCTGCTGCGGCGGCAGATTTCGCCGGGTAAAATCATCGACGTGACCCGACGGACCAAGGTTGGGAATTTCACCTGACATTTCCATCGCTCCTCGTTTTCGGGAGGAAAGGCTCATTTCCGAAGTATTTTATACTTAAAGTAATTTCGCGCAATAGCCCAAACCGGGATGATCCTGTGCTTTTTATCGGAGGCCGCCGGGCCTCAACGCCCGGCCAGTTCCCTTAACCGCGCCACGACAGGCGAGCCCGGATCGGCCAGCGGCGCGATCGCGGTAAAATGGTTGGCGTCGGGAACGGTACCGAACCGGGTCGCGACGCCGGCGGCGCCCCAGGCATCGACGATGGTCCGGCTCTGCCGGAAATATTCCACGCTTTCGTTGCCGCCGACCACGGCGTCCAGCGAGCCGCGCGCCGGCGGCTTCCAGAACAACGGGCTCGCGGCTTCCGCCGCGGTATCGTCGAGTTTCAGCGCGTTGTTGATGGATGTCCTGACCAGCGGACCGAGCTCGAACAGGCCCGAGATGGCGTAGGCCGCGGTCACGAGCCCTTCCGGCAGCGACGCATCGACGGCGCGCCAGTCCGTTGCCAGCATGCAGGCGGCGAGATGGCCGCCAGCGGAGTGACCGCTGATCACCAGAGGCCGCCCCAACTTCGCCAGCTCGCGTGACGCCATCTGCATCTGCCGGATGATTTCGCCGACGGAAACGTTGGGGCAAAGATCGTAGCTGGGAATCGCGACGTCGATGCCGTGGGCGTTCAAGCCACCGGCGAGATGGCTGAAGAACGAGCCGTCGAGTGCCTGCCAGTAGCCGCCATGGATGAAAACGACGATCGGCCCCGCGCCGTCGCCGGGAAAGAAATCGATCCCGTTGCGCGCGCCGCTGCCATACGGGATCACGCGCCAGCGGCCTTGCCGCGCCTCGCGATAGGCAGCCGCGTCGCGCGCCCAGCCGGCCATGATCGAAGGGTTTTCGGGAACCCGGGCCCGGTTGTTGTATTCGACCTCGTAGTCGACATCCGCTTGCAACGGATCAGCCTTTCAGTCACAGCGCTTCGTCAGATCGCCCGCTGCTTGGCGGATTTCTGCGCGGAAGCCTTGGTCTTGGCCAACAGCCGCATCAATTCGCGGACGTCCTTCGGGGTCAGTTCCCCGAAGATGTCGGCGATCCACAATTCGTGCTCCGCGGCCATTTTGCGAAACTCGGCGCGGCCGGCTTTCGTCAGCCGGATCACCTGGACGCGGCGGTCGGAATCCGAGGTGCGCCGGTCGAGGTGACCGGACTCGACCAGACGCTCGACCAGCCCGGTGACATTGCCGTTCGAGACCATCATCCGCTTCGAGACGTCCGACAGCGTCATGCCTTCCGGCGCCTTGTCGAGCTGGGCCATCAGATCGAAGCGCGGCAGCGTGACGTCGAAGCGCTCGCGCAGCCGGCTGCGCACCTCGCCCTCGATCAACGTCGTGCAGGTCAGCAGGCGCAGCCACAACCTGATCTCGTCGCCGTGATCTTCCGGCAGCTCAACGGCCTTGGTCTCTGAATCCAGAATCATGATGCAATCTTGGCTTCTTCTGATCTTGCCGGCTCGACCCGACATTTTGACCTTCAAATAATTCGGGACCCGCCGCAAGTCAAAACGCCGCGGCGAGCCGCTTTGCGCTCTTATCCAACTCCTTTAGGATTAAAGCATTTGGCCCGCGCCTTGCATACCAAAAAATGCTGCGCTTGCGCTCGTTCGCTTGCTGCTTGCAGCGGCAGCCGTCATGCGAATAAGCTGGATTTCGAAGTGTTGGTTGGCGTGGGGTTCGGCTGCGCGAAGCAACCGACCGGAGGGGGAAGTCATGAAGCAGCAGTTGAAATTGGCCGGGCTGGCAGTCCTGCTGGGTGTCGCAGCCGGCCCGGCCGCAGCCCAGGAGAAAGTCAAGATCGGCGTGATCGTGACCCTGTCCGGCCCGGCCGCCGCGCTCGGCGCCCAGGTCCGCGACGGCTTCGCCCTCGCCGTCAAGGATCTCGGCGGCAAGATGGGCGGCAAGGACGTCGAAGTCGTCGTCGCCGATGACGAACTCAAGCCGGACGGCGCCGTGACCAAGGCGAAGGGCCTGCTCGAACGCGACAAGGTCGATTTCGTGGTCGGGCCGATTTTCTCCAACATCCTGCAGGCGATTCACAAACCGGTCACCGATTCCAGGACCTTCCTGATCAGTCCGAATGCAGGGCCGTCGAGCTATGCCGGGAAGGAGTGCAGCCCGTTCTTCTATGTGACCTCCTACCAGAACGACCAGGTCCACGAGATCCTCGGCAAGGTCGCCCAGGATCGCGGCTACAAGCGCGTCTATGTACTGGTTCCGCACTATCAGGCCGGCAAGGATTCCGCGGCCGGGTTCAAGCTCGACTACAAGGGTGAGATCGTCGAGGAAAGCTACATGCCGCTGGGCACGCTCGATTTCCAGGTCGAACTCACCAAGATCGCGTCCGCAAAGCCCGACGCCGTGTTTACCTTCATGCCGGGCGGCATGGGCGTCGGCCTGGTGAAGCAATACAAGCAGGCCGGCCTCGCCGACAAGATTCCGGTGCTGTCGGCCTTCACGGTCGATGAATCGACGCTGCCGGCGCAGCAGGATGCCGCGGTCGGCATGTTCGGCGGCGCCAACTGGGCGCCCAACCTGGACAATCCGCAAAGCAAGAAATTCGTAACTAGCTACGAAGGCGCCTACAACAACGTGCCCGGCACCTATGCCATGCAGGGCTACGACGCGGCGATGCTGATCGACAGCGCCGTCAAGGCGGTGAAGGGCGATCTCGGCAACAAGGACGCGGTGGCGGCGGCGCTGAAAAAGGCCGACTTCACCTCGCTGCGCGGCGATTTCAAATTCAACACCAACGGCTATCCGATCCAGAACTTTTATCTGACCAAAGTCGCAAAACGCCCGGATGGAAAATTCCAGACCGAGATCGTCGAAAAAGTGTTCGAAAATTACGGCGACCGCTATGCCAGGGATTGCACGCCCGGCAAATAAGAATGGGAAGGAAACATCATGAAAACCGAACTCGCCGGCGTCACCCGGGCCAACGAGGGCCTGCAGGGTATCTCCTGGAACATTCTCGGCCAGACCTATGTGCCGAAGAACGTCACCGAGCACTCGTTCTCCTGGCACGCCACCTTCCCGCCCGGCACTTTCGTGCCGCCGCATATCCATCCCGACCAGGACGAGTATCTCTACATCCTGGAGGGCAAGCTCGACTTCATGCTTGACGGCGCCGACACCCAGGCCACGCCGGGCGATCTGGTCCGGCTGGCGATGGGCATACCGCACGGCATCTTCAACAAATCCGGTCAAACCGCAAAAGTCCTGTTCTGGGTTTCGCCGAGCCGCCGGCTCTACGATCTGTTCTGGGCGATTCACAATCTGAAAGAGCAGACCCCGGATGCGGTGGTGGCGCTGGCCGCCGAACACAACGTGCACTTCCTGCCGCCGCCTCCGGGGGCGTGAGGTTGCGCGGCCCGAGGTGCGATGTCCGCGGCCGTCATTGCGAGCGAAGCGAAGCAATCCATCTAACCGCGTAAAGAAAGTATGGATTGCTTCGTCGCTTCGCTCCTCGCAATGACGGTGTTCTAATCTCAGACATGACTTTTTCGTCCCGCGGCGCGATGCGCCCGAGTCCTGCATGAATCTTTCGCCCTTTGAAAACAGAGGGCGCAGGGAAGACCGGGTGCGCGCTGCACCCGCGGTCTCGCGTGCAATTTGTGCATAAGAACACGCACACGAGCATACAGGTTCAGCGGAGAACATCCGGCCTTCCCTGCGCAATGGTTTTACGGCTTATAGCGCGCTCTCCCCGGCGACCGGCTTTCTTGCCGCCGTTGCGCCGCGAATAAATCCGCGACACGTGACGCCAGCGTCGGGGCGTCAGGACCACACGACTTCGCCGTCCGCATCAGCCACGCTCGTCAGTCGTAGCTTCCGCGTCCACCGCATCCCACCGCACGTTCGTGACGATCGCGAGCCGCCCCTCTTGTCGGGTGAGACGTGCGGAGAAAGGCCACTGATTTGCCCGACGGCACAAGCGGAGAATTTTTTTCAAGGGGGCTGGACAGGTTTTGAGTGATTTGCCCGTCGGGCAAAGTTTTTGCGTCGGTTCGTAGGTTGATCGGAGCGAAGCCCGTCGGCTTGGGCGAGCCTCGAAGGATGAGAGGGGTGCGCTCGCGGCCCATCCTTCGAGGCTCGCAAGAGCTCGCACCTCAGGATGACGTCCGACTTGCGGCTAGCCTACGCCCGCACCGCCGTCAATCCCGGCGGCGGCGCCGCAAAACCGGCCTTGGTGGCGTAGCCGCGCACGATGGCTTCGCGCTGCGCGTGGCTCAGCACCTTGTCGATATCGGTAAAGCCGTCGGGCGCCAGTTGCTCGACCGCGTCGATCACGCCTTCGGGGCCACCGCGCCGGTTCGAGCGCACGATCTCCGCCGTCATCGACAGCCGCTTCTGCTCATAGGCCATAAGCGCCTGACGCGGATGCTCGGAGCGCACCAGCGCATCCGCCAGCGCGCGGGCATCGAGGATCGCCTGCGAGGCGCCGTTCGATCCGACCGGATACATCGGATGCGCGGCGTCGCCGAGCAGCGTGACGCGGCCCGACGACCAGTATGGCAACGGATCGCGATCGCAGCAGGGGTATTCATAAAATTCCGGCGTCGCCGAAATCAGCGAACGCACGTCGACATAGGGCACCGAGAACCGTGCCACATGCGGCATCAACTCGTCGCGCTTGCCTGGCCGCGACCAGTCCTCGCGGCGCGACGGCGGCGAAGCGCCGTCGCCGACCTTCACCAGCACCGCCCAGTTGGTCAGGCGGCTCGCCGGGCTCGATCCTTCCGCGATCGGATAGACCACGACCTTGGCATGAAGCCCTCCGGCCACGATCATCGAACGTCCGGTCAGGAACGCCGGCCAGTCACGCGCGCCGCGCCACAGCATCAGGCCGTTCCAGCACGGCGGTCCCTCGTCCGGAAACAGCGTCTCGCGCACACGGGAATGGATGCCGTCGGCGCCGATCAGAATGTCGCCGCGCGTGGTTTTGATGTGCGCGCCGCCGCGATCGAAAAAATGCGCGGTGACTCCGCCCTCGTCCTGGGTGAAAGCGCCGAGCCGGCAACCGGTATGGATCGCGTCCTTGCCGAGCCGCTCCTCGACCGCGGCATGGATCACGCCCTGCAGGCGGCCGCGATGGATCGAGAATTGCGGCACGCCATGGCCGGCGCCAAGGCCGCGCGGCTCACGCCAGACTTCCTGGCCGTGACGATTGAGATAATACAATTCATCGGTGCGGATCGCGACCGCATCGAGCCGGTCCAGCAGCCCGAGGCCGGCGAGTTCGCGCATCGCATGCGGCAGGGTGTTGATGCCGACGCCGAGTTCGCGGATCGTGTCCGACTGCTCGTACAGCTCGCAATCGAGGCCGCGCGCGCGCAGCATCAGCGCAGTGGTGAGGCCGCCAATGCCGCCTCCGACGATGATCGCTTTCATCAGCGCAACTCCACTCCACCCGTCGCTCTTTCACCTCTCCCCGCCTGCGGGGAGAGGTCGGATCGCCCTTGCGATCCGGGTGAGGGGGTACCGCACTCACGGCGACTTCACTCGCGGAGAGAACCCCTCACCCCAACCCTCTCCCCGCAAAAGCGGGGCGAGGGAGCGATAGAGCGTCGCACAGGCCGTTATTCGGCCGCAAGCGGCTTTGTTGCCTCCGCCTTCAGCTCGGCCCGCGTCTTGGGCTTACCCTTAATTTTGAGGTCGTCGAAATCCTGCCGGTCGCGGACGCTGTTGCGGAAAATCTGCTCCTTGCCGGGCAGATATTGCAGCGGACAGGCAATCTCCGAGGCGCCATACCAGGCTGCCGCCCGCATTGTGAAAAACGGGTCGACCAGATGCGGCCGGCCGAGCGCCACCAGATCGGCGCGGCCGGCGGCGAGGATGGTGTTGGCCTGATCTGACGTGGTGATGTTGCCGACGCACATGGTCGCAACCCTGGCCTCGTTGCGGACCTGCTCGGAAAACGGCGTCTGGAACATCCTTCCGTACACCGGCTGGGCATCGCGCACGGTCTGCCCGGTGGAGACGTCGACCAGATCGACGCCGGCCTCGCCGAACGCCCGCGCAATCGCCACCGCGTCGTCGCCGGTGATGCCGCCTTCGGCCCAGTCGGTGGCGGAGATGCGCACCGACATCGGCTTGTGCGCCGGCCACGCCGCGCGCATCGCCTCGAATATCTCGAGCGGATAGCGCAGCCGGTTGGCCAGCGTGCCGCCGTACTCGTCGCTGCGCTGGTTGGTCAGCGGCGAGATGAAACTCGCCAGGAGATAACCGTGGGCGCAATGCATCTCCAGCATGTCAAAGCCGCAGCGTTCGCCGCGCTCGGCGGCCGCGACGAATTCGGCCTTGACGCGATCCATGGCGGCGCGATCCATCTCGCGCGGCACCTGGCTGTCGGGGAAATAAGGAATCGGCGAAGCCGACACGACATCCCAACCGCCCTGCTCCAGCGGCCGGTCCATGCCGTCCCACATCAATTTGGTCGCGCCCTTGCGGCCGGCATGGCCAAGCTGCAGGCAGATTTTTGCCGCCGAATTAGCGTGCACGAAATCGACAATCCGCGTCCACGCCGCCTGCTGCTCGTCGTTCCAGAGGCCGGTGCAGCCGGGCGTGATGCGGGCGTCGCGGCCGACGCAGGTCATCTCGGTGAAGATCAGCCCGGCGCCGCCGATGGCGCGCGAGCCGTAATGCACCAGATGGAAATCGCCGGGCACGCCTTCCTTTGCCGAATACATGCACATCGGCGACACGACGGCGCGGTTGGCCACTTCCATCTCGCGCAGCTTCAGCGGCTGGAACATCGGCGCCAGCGGCTTGTCGATATCGACGTCAAAGCCTTTGGAGCGGACCTGGCGGGCAAACGCCTTGTCGACTTGCATGACAAAATCCGGCGCGCGGAGCGTGAGATTGTCGTAGGTAATCGCCTTGGCGCGGGTCATGACCCCGAACGCGAATTGCACGGGATCGAAATCCCAGAACCGGTCGACATGCTCGAACCACACCAGCGAGACGTCGGCGGCGTGCTGGGTCTTCTCGACTTCCTCGCGCCGGCCGTGCTCGTATTTCTGCAAGGCGGCGTCGACCGTCGGTGAACCCGCCATCGCCTCGGCCAGCGCAATGGCGTCTTCCATCGCGAGCTTGGTGCCGGAGCCGATCGAGAAATGCGCCGTCGCCTTGGCGTCGCCGAGCAGCACCATGTTGTCCTTGACCCAGCGCTCGCTGCGGATCATCGGGAAATTGCGCCACATCGAGCGGTTGGTCAGCAGCGGATGGCCTTCGAGGAACCAGCCAAAAATCTCCGCCATGCGATCGGCGGATTGCCGTTCGCTCAGGCCCTCGAGCCCGGCACGCTGGAACGTCTCGGCATCGGTCTCGAAGATCCAGGTCGAGCGGCCGGCCTCGTATTGATAGGCGTGGGCGATGAACGGGCCCCACTCGGTCTCCTGGAAGATGAAGGTGAAGGCATCGAGCGGCCGGGTCGAGCCCATCCATGCGAATTTGTTGGAGCGCAGGTCGACCTCGGGGTTGAAATGATCGGTGTATTTGTCGCGGAAGCGGCTGTTGATGCCGTCGGCCAGCACGATCAAATCGGCATCGGCGAACCGGCGCTCGTCGTCGACGTCGGTTTCGAACAACAGCGTGACGCCGAGTTCGCGCGCCCGTTCCTGCAGGATCAACAGCAACATGCGGCGCGAGCAGCCGCAAAAGCCGTTGCCGCCGACGCGGTGCACCGTGCCGCGGAAATGCACGGCGATGTCGTCCCAATAGGCGAACTCCTCGGTGATGCGGCGGTAGCTCGGGGAATCGTATTTCTCGAAATTGTCCAGCGTCGCATCGGAGAACACCACGCCGAAGCCAAAGGTGTCGTCGGCGCGGTTGCGCTCGTAGACCGTGATCTCGGCCTGCGGCCGCTGTTTTTTCAGCAGGATCGCGGCATAGAGACCGGCCGGTCCGCCACCGATGATCGCGATCTTCATGCGCCGCTCCGAAGCAGGTTATGGGCCATCCGGATATTGTTTTAACCCTAAAACAATTTTCCGGCAAGCCCCTTCACCGCCTCCGTCCTCATCCTGAGGAGCGGCCATTTTGGCCGCGTCTCGAAGGATGGGCCGCGGGCACATGGTTCGCCCGGCGATGCGAAGCATCGTCCGGAGACGGCGCAAGAGCGCCTCCTCACCATGAGGGAGGGATCGGCTCAATTGCCCTGGAACGCCGGCGTCAGCTTGCGCGAAAATGCCTCGAACGCCCGGGCGAAATCCTCGGTGGTCATGCACAGGGCTTGCGCCACGGCTTCGGCCTCGATCGCCTCTTCGACCGACATCGCCCATTCCATCGCCAGCATCCGCTTGGTCATGGTGTTGGCGAAGGTCGGGCCTTCGGATACCTGCCTGGCCAGCAATTGGGCCTGCGCCAGCACGTGATCGGGGGCGACGATGCGGCTGAAGAAGCCCCAGCGCTCGCCCTCCTCCGCGGTCATGAAGCGGCCGGTGTACAGCAGTTCCGAGGCGCGCGACTGTCCGATGATGCGCGGCAGGATCGCGCACGCGCCCATATCGCAGCCGGAAAGGCCGACCTTGTTGAACAGGAACGCGACCTTGGCGCCGACCGCGGCCAGCCGCATATCCGAGGCCATCGCGATGATCGCGCCGGCGCCGGCGCAGATGCCATCGACGGCCGCGATAATCGGCTGCGGGCAGGCCCGCATCGCCTTGACCAGATCGCCGGTCATGCGGGTGAAGGCGGTGAGGCCCTTGGTGTCCATCTGCACCAACGGCCCGATGATCTCGAACACGTCGCCGCCCGAGGAGAAGTTTCCGCCGGCCCCTGACACGACGATGGTCTTGACCTGGTCGTCCATCGCGCAGGCGCGGAAGAAATCCGTCAGCTCGCGGTAGCTGTCGAAGGTCAGCGGATTTTTTCGCTCGGGACGGTTCAGCGTCACGGTGGCGACGCTGTCGACCACCGCCAGCAGGAAGTGCTTTGGCGTATAGTCCGCCAGCGGCAGCGTCACGGGATTGGCCGGCTTGCTCATGGAATCTCCTTGCGACTACATCTTTGCTGGATGGCTGGACGGCGCGTCATTTCGCCCGGTCATATTTCTCCGCCGGCGACGGCGATGGCCTGGCCGGTCACTGAGCCTGCGCCCTCGCCGCACAGCCAGAGCACGGCGTCGGCGACTTCCGACGGCGCCACCAGGCGGCCCTGCGGATTGTGCTTTGCCAGTTCCGCCGTGGCCTGCTCACGGCTGCGGCCGGTCTTGCGCATGATGTTGTCGATGCTGCCTTCGAGCAGATCGGTTTCGGTAAAGCCCGGACAGACCGCGTTGACGGTGACGCCGCTTTTGGCCGTCTCCAGCGCCAGCGAGCGCACCAGGCCGATCACCGCATGTTTGGCCGCAGCGTAGGCGCTGACATAGGCATAGCCCTTGAGGCCGGCGGTGGAGGCGACCGCGACAATGCGTCCGCGGCGGCGCTCGACCATGCCAGGCAATACCGCCTGCGCGGCATGCACCACGCCCATGAAATTGATATCCATCATGCGGGCAAACAGCGCCGCATCGGATTTGCCGAACGGTGCGGATTCGGCCGCGCCCGCGTTGGCGATCAGGATGTCGATGGGCTGCCGCACGGCGGCTTGCGCGATCGCCGCGCCGACGGAGGCCTGATCCGCGACATCGGCGACGGCGGCGAAATGCGCGGCGCCCAGGGCTACGGCGTTATCCAGCGTTTCGCGGTTGCGGCCAAGCACGGTGACGGTCGCGCCCGCCTGCACCAGCGCCGATGCGATCGCGCGGCCGATGCCCCGTCCACCGCCCGTGACGAGCGCATGCGAGAAACGCGGCAGTCCGGACATGCATTGGCCTCCCCGAATGAATTCGTCAAAGTGCGGCCTGAAGCCGGTAACGCATATATTTTAAACTTCAAGCTTTGGCAAGAAAGGGACCGGCGAAGCGATCGGGCATGCTTGACAGCGGGACCGCCGCAGGTAGCGTCGCCCCAACCAGCACAGGGATGAGGTCGATGGCAGCGCTCGAAAAAGGCATTACGCGGAACGGAACGGGCTATTCCGGCAAGACCTGGAACATCCTTGGCCAGGTCTATTTCCCGAAGGCGGTGACGGATTCGACCTTCGCGTTCGAGACCAACAGCGATCCCGGCCAGTTCGTGCCCGTGCACATTCACCCGACCCAGGACGAATTCATCCTGGTGCAGGACGGCATGCTCGATCTGAAGCTCGACGGCGTCTGGGTGCAGGCCAAGGCCGGCGATCTGGTGCGGCTGCCGCGCGGCATCCCGCACGGTTATTTCAACAAATCCGACAAGCCGGCACGCGCCTTGTTCTGGGTCTCGCCAACGCAGAAGCTGGAGGCGCTGTTCAACCAGCTGCACAATCTGACCGACGTCGGCGAGATCGTCCGCATCTCCGCCGAGCATGAAGTGAATTTTCTGCCGCCCGAAGCCAACGAGTGAGCGCAGAGCTCAGGCGGAAACGCCGCCAGCTTGCGCCTTGACGTCGTCGACCGGAGCCATGCCGGCCCAGGCCCGCGCGATCAACTCACGGATCGCATCGCGCTCGATCGGCCGCGGATTCCAGTATGGATTCTTCACCGCCAGATCGGCGGCCTGGTCGATATCCTGCATCCGCATGCCAATTTCGCCGAGCGATCTCTGGATACCGAGCTTGCCGGCGAGTTCGAACAGCCCGCCGGCCGCATCGTCCGCACCCAGCGCCTGCGCGATCTCGGCCATCGCCTGCGGCTCGGCCGAGGCGTTATAGGCGACCGCATGCGGCAGGATCACCGCGTGGGTCTCGGCATGCGGCAGGTTGAAGGTTCCGCCGAGCGTGTGGCAGAGCTTGTGGTGAAGCGCCATCCCGACCGCGCCGAGGCAGCTTCCGCACAGCCAGGCGCCATAAAGCGCCTCAGAGCGGGCTTCGATATCGCGCGCGTCGCTTTTGATTTTTGGCAGTGCCCGGGCGAGATTCCTGATGCCTTCCTGCGCCATCAACGAGATGATCGGGTTGCGGTCACGCGCGTAAAGCGCTTCCACCGCATGCGCGACGGCATTGAGCCCGGAGGTCGCCGCCAGCTGCGGCGGCATCGTCATGGTCAGATCGACATCGTAGATCACCGTCTCGGGGAGGATCTTTGGGCTCGACTGCGTCGTCTTCAGGCCCTCTCGGGTCTCGCCGAGGATCGGCGTCATCTCGGAGCCGGCATAGCTCGTCGGCACTACGATCTGCGGCAGATCGGTTCGCAGCGCAATCGCCTTGCCGAGCCCGGTCGTCGAGCCGCCGCCGATGGCAACGATGCCATCGACCTTCAGCTCGCGGACGTGCGCCATGGCGCGATCGGTTACGTCCAACGGCGTATGCATCGCCGCCTCGGCGAAAATTCCGGCGGCGCGATCGCCGAGCATCGCGGCAATATGCGAGGCCTGCGCTGCCTGATTGGGCGTGGCCAGCACCAGCGCCCGCGAAATGCCGAGACGCGCCAGTTCGCCCGGCAGCTGGCTGAGCGTGCCGGCTCCGAATATGACCCGCATCGGAGCCGTCTGGTAGGTGAAGCCCTGCATCGGCTAGGCCGCGCTCGGTTCGGCCAGACGCTCGGCGGCTACGGCCACCCGCGTGCGGCCTGCGAGCAGGATGATCCCGCCCGCCGCCAGCGCCGCAACGCCAATCGAGATGAACATCGGTAGCGAACTCTGATAGTTCTGTTGCAGCGCGCCCGCCACGAACGGCCCGAGGATAGCACCGACGCGCCCGACACTCAATTCCATCCCGACCGCCGTTGCCCGCACATTGGTCTCGTAGGATCGTGCTTCGGGAAATCTACGAAAGCCTGGGATCGATCGAGCCCGAAATAGAGGCGACGAAAGCCTCGGCCAAGCCGACGCGAAAATCGTCTTTGGACCGGTCGCGACCGAAATTACGCACGAGAGAATGATCGCTTGATCCGATCACCACTTTTCATTGAACGGACGGAGCTCGGTCAGGAACGACCAGGCTGAGCGGTCCTGGCCGTGGAGATGAAACAGTTCGTCGGCGATCGCTGCAGGCTTGATGAAAAAATCGTCGGGCTTGCCGCTCATCCGTTTGCGCATCCCCGGCGTGTCGATCACCGCATCGATCAGGATATAGGCGACGTGCACGCCGGCCGGCCCGAGTTCGCGGGCGATCGATTCGGCGAGAATGCGCTGCGCGGCTTTGGTTGGCGCAAAGCCGGCGAAATCGGCCTTGCCGCGGATCGACGATGTGTTGCCGGTCACCAGGATGGTGCCCTTGCCGCGCTTGACCATATCCGCCGCCACTTCCCGCGCCAGATACAGCAACCCCATCACATTGACCTCGAAATTGCTTCGCAGCATCTGCGGATCGATCTCCTGAAAGTTTCCCCAGCCACCGCCGACCGCATTGTGGACGAGGACATCGGGCGGACCGAAGCGTTGTCGCACCTCGGCGACAGCGGCCCGCACCGCGCTCTCGCCCGACACGTCGCATGCGATGGCGTGAACGTCGGGAAGCGCCTCCGCAAGCGCATTGATCCGTTCCACTGAACGGGCCAACGCCACGACGCGAAATCCGCCGGCTGAAAACCGCCTGACGATGGCCGACCCGGTCGCCGGTCCCACCCCGGTTACGATCGCAACAGGTTTTTCGGTCATGTGTCCTCCCCTCGACCCCGCATCGGAATATCCCGCGGGGCCATTATATTATATGTATAATTCAAAAGCCGCAAAGCCGCCAGGACGCAAAAAGCGTCTCAGCCGGGGCGGCGGCTGAGACGCTTTGGAGATTCCGCCGGATGATCTGATCCGGCGATCGTGGCCACGTTGCCTCCGATGACAAGACCAACGCCTGGTTACCGGTATTCCCCAATCTTCGCATCCTCTCGATCTCTTCAAGGAATGTTGCGACCGTCGATCGCCGCGATGACGGCGTCGTGAAGCGAGCAACCAAAATGGCATGAGGCGGCGGGGGGGCACCATTGCCCATTGAATCCGGATCGGATGCAGATTCCCGCCCAATCGATTGATCCGTCATCGCTACCGCCGGTGCCTGACGCTTCCCACCCTCAACGCGCCGATCGTGCCATTGCACGCCGCATGCGCGCTAGCGCTGCATCTCACGCCGGGTTGAACAGCCCTCAATGCCGGCGATCGGAATATCCGGACACGCGCATGAGTCTGGTTGGTGAAAGCGCTGATGCACGGCGCGAACGATACGGAGATGCAAGATGACCAGATTCACGCTTGTTGGCGTCGCCGCAATTCTGTCAGCCGCGATCGCAACGCCGGTACTCGCCGCTGGACGCGAGACGACCACCAAACCGTGGTTAGCGCCCGTGGGGCACCGCCAGCCGCGCGTCGCCGATATTCCCGCATCATCTTCGCCATCTCAGCAGAGCCTCGATCAGGAAGACGCGTATGTCGACCGCAAGATCAGCAACGTTTGCCGAGGCTGCTGATCGCCGTGGATTGACGTTGCTATCCACCAGCAAAGGAGCCTGACAATGAAGATCCCGCAAATTTTGACCGCGCTGTTGCTCGTGGCGTCGCTCGCGGCGCCGGCGACGGCCCAGGAGCGAGTCCACAAGCATAGCCTGCGAGCCCAGACACAGGCAATCGAGGGCCGCGAGGTCGCGGCACCGCCATGGAGCGCCGCCTGCATGACCGACCACGGCCCAAGCGAGTGCGGCGAGCCAATGTGGATCTACGGCACCCCTGAGGCAATTGCCGCATACCGAAATGCGTTCTGACAACCCGGTGTCCGGCACCGCAGCACTTGAGAGGAACGCTATGCGCCGAGATCGGATTCATTCACGGACCGTCAACTCGTTTCGCCGGTCCGCCGGCGGATTTCGAATCGCACGCCTTGTTCGATATGCAGCGGCGGGGCTGGCGATCGTTATTGCCGCCTCGTCTTCGCCTCGGACGGCTCATGCCCAGGAACATCCGTGGTGCCTGGCGCGGGAAGGCTATCTCTATTGTTTCTACAGGACTCAGCAGCAATCGCCTCCGGCATCGGCGGCTGCGCCCTCAATCCGCGTTTGCTTTTTTCGATCAAACCGCGCGATTCATGTCCGGGCGCCAGTCGTGTCCTGAACTGGGCATATCCGAGAATACCGTGAAACCGCCGGTCTCGGTTTAGCGATGTGGCCGAGGCTTCACTGGCACGCTCTCCAGCGCCCCGAGGGGGCTTGGACAGCGACATCACCTCCAGATCCGGAGGCGCCTGCTATAGCGCCACGCCCAAGGCGATCCAGACCGCAAGAGCAATGCACCAGACGATAGCTGTGTATGGGAGAGCGACGCGCATTTGCCCCCCTGTTCGAACGAGCGAAGCCGACGCGGATGACAATATCGGAACAACGTTCGTTCGCATCTACCCGATTCGGGCCCGCGCGCGAATACCCCAAAAGAGGTACTCCGGGTGCGCTGCATCCTGCCGAATAGGATGATGTGCTAGGCTAGCTTTTGATTGAATTGATTGCAGCCTGGACTGGCCCGATGAAGTCCAATCTTGCGGTTGGCGTTCGCGTTCGAATGAGCGCACTCGGTGCGTCGCGCTGTGCGCGCCTCGCCAACAAGACGGGCACGATTGTCGGAGGAAGCGTGTACGCCAACAGCGTCAGCGTCCTGTTCGATGGAAATCGAACACGGACCACAATTCATCGTGAATACGTCGAAGTGTTGCTGCCGGGCCTGGACACAACGCGAGACAGCACGGCGGCGCCGCGCTGAGCCCGGCATAAAGCGAGGTGCCACAGGCCGTGATCGACACGCGATTGATATCGCGAAAGTCCAATTACGATTCCCTGCCGCGTGCTCAGTGCGACGTCACCATCTTCCAGGTAATTGATCATGTCGGTAAGCCGCAAGAGCGGTCGCGTCCGACCCGAGATACATCTCGCCTCGGCTATACCCAACCGCAAGCGACGACCCTTTGCGCGCCCCGATGATCAGGTCGTCGTAACCTTCAAACAGGAACGCGAGTGCAAACGCTCCTTCCAGAGGCGGCAACGCAGCCCGCACCGCGTCGACTGGCTTGCATCCTTTCTTCAGCTGTCGGTTTGTGAGATGAGCGATCACTTGCTTCCGCATCCAGGTCGGCCAATGCCCGGCGCTTGCGACGGCAGCCGCTGTTTCCGCGTCGAACAGGCGGCGGCATTCCATGGAGCCCGCCCGCCCCTTTTGCACTCAGTCCGACCAGGACGGCAGAGGCGGCCTGTCCTCAGGAGGACCCGCGCGATCGCTGCGTGAAATCGCGAACGTCGCGAGCTCTGTCCGGTTGCTGATTTCGAGCTTCTGAAAGATGTGGTGCAGATGCACCTTGATGGTGCCGTCGGTAATATTCAGCCGTCGCCCAATTTCCTTGTTCGACAACCCTTCGGACACCAAACGCATGATCTGGCGCTCGCGCTCCGTCAGCGTTGTGAGCGCCTTCTCCCTGATCGCATTTTGCTCCGGAGACACAGCCTGCACGGATGAAGGCAGCGGCAACAGCAGCTGGCCTTCGACAACCTGGTGCAAGGACTGCACCAGAACCTCGGCCGTGACGTCCTTCGGAATGATGCTGTAGCCGTCGGCCGCCGCTGCCAGGACCAGTTCGCTCTCTTCATCAGATGCGGTGAAAAAGACCAGGCGCGTGGAAAGACCTTCGGAATTGACGATGGCGAGAATTTCCAGCCAGCTCACGCCGGACATTGAGGCGTCGAGAATGGCGATGTCAGGTGTTAAATTCCGAAGCGCTTCGATGCAGCTCGCACCATCGCCGCAACACGCAACAACATTGAAGCCCCGGTGCGCGTCGAGCAGGTGGCTCAAACCGTGCAGAACCACGGGATGGCGGTCTGCGATCACGACGCTGGTACAACGCATTGCGCGGTCCTCAGCCTGTCGCCCCAATAACCTAAACCCTTCACGCCCTACTTGTTTCCACTTTAGCCTAAACGAGATCATAACAAATTTTCAAGAATCCGACACGTGTGGAATTCCGCAGCGCAAAAACGAGGTTAACGGGAATTTGGGTCTGTCCGCTTGCCTGCGCTCGTCCAGAGAAAAGCTACCGGCAAAACTCCCAACGGATATCCGTAGAACTGCGGATTGGTTTAGGCGCGACGGAGTGCCGCTGCCTGTGCAGATCTGTTCTAGGCGCTTCCCAATTTGGGTGCCTCAGCAGAACATTTTCACAACGTTTGATAAACGTCGCACTCCTCACTCGCGCAGAGAATGTCGTTGACCTGAACAAATGTCACCTACCGGACTAGGATTCCGCGGTACGTTGTTGCCTCTCGGACGTCGACAGCCGTTTGTTATTATGAACGACATTCATCCGGACACACGCGAGCACCTATAACGAATGGTATATAGGGATATCGTGAATTCGAATCTAACATTCATAAAGGGTTAACGATACGGAGCCCTCGAAATCTGCCAACGAAAAATCCTGTGAA
This sequence comes from Bradyrhizobium sp. Ash2021, assembly GCF_031202265.1. Classification (NCBI taxonomy): domain Bacteria; kingdom Pseudomonadati; phylum Pseudomonadota; class Alphaproteobacteria; order Hyphomicrobiales; family Nitrobacteraceae; genus Bradyrhizobium; species Bradyrhizobium sp. Ash2021. The sequence goes on from NZ_CP100604.1 coordinate 7,044,017, forward strand.
CGAAAAATATCCTGTGAACGAAGGAGCGCCGACCGAAGAAACCAAATGGTCAAAACCAAATGTAGCGTAAGGGCTGGGAGAGTAAAATGTACAGACAACATTCATTTGCAACGATACTCATTGGAAGAAGCGTCTTAATCAGAGAAGGAATTGCGAAAATTCTCCGGGCGGCAAATCTTCGCATCGCCGCCTCGGTATCATGCGGTGACGATCTGGCGCCGAATAAACTCCAACCGCACCAACTGCTGTTTCTCATTGTCCATACCGGCGATGATTTCGGCGTCGTCCTTGAACAAATCGAACTCTTGCGGGACAGCCATCCGAAAGGACGCATTGCGATCGTGGCCGATCACCATCGGCTGGACGACCTGGTTTCCGCATTTCGAGCAGGCGCGAACGGCTATTTCGTCGACGTCATGACGTGCGATTTGTTCATCAAGTCCGTTGAACTGGTGGCAATGGGCGAGACGATCTTTCCGCCGGCATTTTTGTCATTCGCTCTCGATCCCGAAAACGATCGCGTCGGCAAGGCGGTGCTGCGCGACGAAAACGCACAGGCGATGCTGTTCAGGACAAAGGACAGGATCGCGCCGCAGCTTTCCCCGCGGGAGCAATCAATTCTGCAATGCCTGATCGAAGGCGACTCCAACAAATGCATAGCCCGAAAGATCGATATCGCCGAGGCGACGGTGAAGGTTCACGTCAAGGCGATCCTGCGCAAGATCCGGGTCCAGAACCGGACCCAGGCGGCGATCTGGGGGATGAACAATGCGACCCTGGCAAAATCGCAAAACGGCTGCGCGCTGCCCTCAACCGTCGATATGAGCCCACGGCTTCCAAAGCCCATCGAGGTGATCTCCGAGATCAAGCAAATCGCGGCTCCGGATTCACTAAAGGTGGTTAATCACGTTGGGGTGCCTCGCATTGACGGCCTGACCCGCAAGGGCATCAACCGAAGAGCCCTCTGAACAGCACGGCTCGACAGGCAGGCGACTTCGACGCGCCGGCGGCGGCGATTTGAAGGCGACCACGCCGCTGCTGTTAACGATAGCCGGATTGCTGTGGGCTCTACCCGCGCTCTTGCCGGGCACACCGGCAACGCAAGGCTATGGGGCGTCGGCAACGCCGGGCGCCGCCGCGACTTAAATCCGCTACTTCAGCCGATGACTGACACAGCATTAGGGATGTCATTCACGCGACCGACGGGCCCAGGCCGTCAGATGCAACAGGGATTGATGCAACCTGGCTGATTGCGCACACCGTCATTTGACGGTCATCGCCATCCTGGCCGCGTTCACGCGCGGTCCACGCGACGCAAGTTAGATCCGACAGATTGGAACGAGACGGCGCGGATCGCAGAAGTGCGCCGACCGGATCACGGTCGCAGGTAACTCCAGCCTCGCTCCTGCAGCTCCATGAGCCGGACCACTCCGGATTTGGTGACCTTTGCCTGCGAGATGAGCGGGATCTCCTTGTCCTCGGCTCTTGTCATGTTCTCGCGGGTGTTCCCGCATGCCGAGAAGCTGAGCTCGGGCATGGTTTCGCTCATGGACCTGATGCGCGCTTTGACGGGAGAGGTGTCTTCGCGCAGCATATGCAGTCCGGGGCCAAAGGCGACCACTTCGATTTCAACCTTCTGGCCGATCTCGTTGTAGTGCTGCACGGTATTGCTCACATTATTGAGAGCGAGATTCATGGTCGCGGGGTCATTGACGTCAACCTGTATGGCGAGCCGATGCGGCTGCGCTCGGTGAGCGCCGGCGGTCATCCTGGCGTTTGCATTGATTTTGCCGAGAGTACCGGTTTGCGCAGAACCGCTGGTTTGAGTGCTCAGCATCAAGGTGAGCCCAACAGCGGCCACGCCGGTGAATACGGCGAATGATCTGTTCATGTTGTTTCCTTGAGTGTGCAGGGAATTCCGACTCAAGTCTGCGCCACAAGGTAGTCACGCGCGAATATGCGGGTCAAGAATCGTTCAACAAATGCGGGCGCGATCTACTTAATTGCCGGTATTCGTGCGGCTACCTCATTGGGACTACCTCTACTGCGACCGACATAGGAGTAGCGGTTCCAATTCTCCGGCATCCAGGCGCCAAGCACGATGCTCTCCTGCCGCTCTTGCATGAGTCGTACAAGATCGCGGCGCTCTCGCGTTGACGACGTGAAGCGCGCGGGTTTGCCGGATGAACGCCGGCTTCATCGCTCTCGCAGCGACTCCTGCTTGTATCTCGCCAGCGGCGAGAGAAGGTAGCTGATGATCCTGCGCGTGCCGGTCTTGATCTCGACCGTCACCGCCATGCCGGGACCGAGGTTGACGCGCTTGTCCTCCACCTGCATGTGCGTGCGGTCGAGTGAAATGCGCGCCGCATATTCCAGCTCCTGACCTTTCGGCTCACTGCTGCTCTGCGCTGCGCCCGGCGTCCGGTCATTCGACCCGCCCTGTGGCCGATCGCGCGTAATGGCGTCCGTCGACACGCTGAGCACGTCTCCATGAAGGAGCCCGTAGCGCGTGAAGTTGAACGTGTCGACCTTGATCTCCGTCGTCTGTCCCGGATGGACGAATCCGATATCGCGGTTGGAGAGCATGGCCTCGATCTCGAGATGGCTGTCGCTCGGAACCACCACGGCGAGCGCCTGAGCAGGCGTCACCACGCCTCCCACCGTATGAACGGCGAGCTGTTGCACGACGCCATCGACCGGCGCGGTCAAATGCTGGAGCTTCGTGCGGCGCTCCGCCTTGATCACGTCCTGTGCAGCACTCGCAACCTTCTGCTCGGCTTTCGCGAGTGCGTCAAAGGTCGTGCGCCGATACTCCGCGGCGGTCCTTTCCCTCGTTTCCTTTAGCAAAGCGATGGCCGCATCGGCTTCGCGCAGCCGGCTCTGCTGCACGACGAGATCCTGCTGAAGGCCGACCAGATCCTGATACTCGGTGAGATAGGTGACCTTCGAAACCAGTGCCTTTTCGAGGAGACTCTTGCGAATGTCGACCCGCTCCTGCAGCACCGGTATCGTCGCCTGCAGCTTCGCGACGCTCGCCGACGTGGTCGCCCGTTCCGCCTCCTTCTGGCCTTGCTGGCGCTCGATCTCGGAGAGCTTGGCGTTCTGCTCGGCCCGCTGGCTGATAAGGAACTGACGATGCATCTCGATTTCGGCAGCGCTCGCGCTCTGCGGCGGCCGGAAGGCGGCAAGCGGATCCTCAGCGAGCGCCGCGCGCAGCCGCGCGACGTCGAGTTCGGCCGCAACCATATCGCTCCTCTGGCGCTCCTGGTCGGCATCCGTCATCGTCGGGTCGAGCTCGATCAGGACGTCGCCGGCCTTGACGCTCTGTCCGTCGCGTACGTGGATGGCGCGGACAACGCCTGTCTCGAATGGCTGGATCAGCTTGGTGCGTCCGCCCGGCACGATCTTGCCCGTCGCGGTAGCGACGATGTCGACGCTGCCGAATGACGCCCACAGCAGCGCAACGCAGAAGACCGCGATGATGCTCGCCCCGATCGCGCGCCCGATCGGCGACGGCGGCGATTCAGTGATTTCGAGCGCCGCCGGCAGGAACGCAATTTCCTGCTCGCGACGGCGAACTTCGGCTCTCGGAAATGGAACGATGTTTCGGCTAGCGGACGTCATGGATGCCAGCCTGCAGATAGTGAAGGTTTGCGTAACGCCCGTTCGAGCGGATCAGCTCATCGTGGGTACCGTCCTCGACGATGCGGCCATGCTCGATCGTGATGATCCGGTTCGCGTGGCGCACGGTCGAGAGCCGGTGTGCGATGACGAAGACGGTCCGGCCGGCGGAAATTCGTTTCATGTTTTGCTGGATGGCGCGCTCGCTTTCGTAGTCCAGTGCGCTGGTCGCCTCGTCGAGGATGAGGATGCGCGGATCGGTAATGAGCGCGCGGGCGATCGCGACTCGCTGGCGCTGCCCGCCGGAAAGACTGCTGCCGCGTTCGCCCACGATCGTGTCATAGGCCTCAGGCAGCTCCAGGATGAAATCGTGAGCACCGGCGAGCGATGCCGCCGCGATGACACGCTCCATGGGCATCGCCGGATCGGCGAGCGCGATGTTCTCACGAATGGAGCGGTTGAAGAGCACGTTTTCCTGCAAGACGACGCCGATCTGGCGCCGAAGCCAGGCGAGGTCGACCATCGCCAGGTCGACGCCGTCGACCAGCACGCGTCCGCTCTCCGGCACGTAGAGACGCTGTATCAATTTGGCGATGGTACTCTTGCCCGAACCCGAGGAGCCCACGATGCCGATGATCTGACCCGACTCGACGCTGAACGATACGTCGTGCAGCACCTCCGGACCATCGATGCGGTAGCGGAAAGTCGCATGCTCGAATGTGACCTGCCCGCGGATCGGCGGCAGCGCGGCGCGGCCGGGATTGAAGCTTGGTTCGGGAATGGTGTTGAGGATGTCGCCAAGACGATCGATCGACAGACGGGCCTGATGGAAATCCTGCCACATCTGCGCGAGCCGCAGCACCGGCATGCTCACGCGCGCGGCCAGCATGTTGAACGCGACGAGCTCGCCGACGCTCAGTTCGCCGCCGATCACGAGCCTGGCGCCGAAGTAAAGGGTCGCGGCGACGACCAGCTTGTTGATCATCTGGACCGCTTGGCTCGCCGTATTGTTCAGGCTGAGCACACGGAAACTTGCCGCCACATAGCCCGCGAGCTGCTCCTCCCAGCGGATCTGCATTTGCGGCTCGACCGCCATGGCCTTCAGTGTCTCGACGCCGGTGACGCTCTCAACCAGGAAGGCCTGATTCTCGGAGCCGCGATTGAACTTCTCGTCGAGGCGCCGGCGAAACAGCGGCGCAGCTCCCGCAGAGATGCCGATATAGAATGGGAATGACGCCAGAACGATCAACGTCAACGTCGTCGAATAATAGAACATCACCACAAGGAATACGACGGTGAACAGGAGATCGATCACGAGCGTAAGCGCCGAGCTCGTCAGAAACTGGCGGATATTTTCCAGCTCGCGGACACGTGCGACCGAATCGCCGACGCGACGGGTCTGGAAATATGCGATCGGCAATGCCATCAGGTGACGAAACAGCCGGGCACCGAGCTCAACGTCGATGCGGTTCGTCGTGTGCGCGAACAGATAGACCCGCAGCGTGCCGAGAATGGCCTCGAAGACGGTCAGCGCGACAAGGCCCGTGACCAGAACGTCGAGCGTGCTCATGCTTCGATGCACGAGCACCTTGTCGATGACCACCTGGAAGAACAGCGGCGAGATGACGGCAAAGACCTGAAGGAAGAACGACGCCAGCAGCACCTCGCCCAGAAGACCGCGGTATTTGCGGACTGCGCCAAGGAACCAGCCGATGTCGAACCGCCGTGAGAGATCCGTCAGCGCCGCGCGCCGGGTCATCAGGATGATGTCGCCGTCCCAGATGGCCTCGAGTTCGGCCTGCGTCATTGCTTCGGGTCGGGGAGACAATGGGCGCTGGACAAGGAGATTGTCGTCGATGACCTTGCCGAGGATCAGAAATCCGCCGTCCCGCAGCACGGCGATCCCCGGCAGCGGAGTGACCGAAAGCCGGTTCCAGCTCGTCCTCTGTACCCGAGCCTTGAGCGCGAAATCCTTGGCACAGCGCAGGATTTCGGTAACGCCTACTCGCGCCGCACCCACCCGGTGCCTGATCTGGTCCGGGTCCGCCGCGATGCCGTGGCAACGCAGCAAGATCGCCAGGGCCAGAAGCCCGGATTCATCGCCGCTGCCAGATTCGGGGCTCGCCTCGGATTCGATGCTCGCCGCCGGGGCGGCACTATCGCGGTGATCGGCAAAACGCGCACGCACGGTATCCCTGGCACGCATCAAGACATCGCAGCCGCGCCGCACCAGGCCATGTCCGCTGATGCCGGAAAGTGCCTGAAGCACCCGTCCGCTCATGCCGACAAGTGCCTGAAGCGCCGGCCGTACGGGGCTCCGTGATCCGGCCAGGATCAAACGGCCATCCCAGACCGCATCGAATTCCGCGCGCGTCATCAGCTTCGGATGCGACGAGGTGGGATAAAGCACAAGCGCCGCCTGATCGTCGACCTTTCCGAGAAGCAGAAATCCGCCATCACGCAGCGATGCGATTCCGGGTAGCTGGATGCTCGCCAGTCGCTTCCAATGTGTTGTACGCGAACGGACCTTGAGCCCGAGTTCGCGGGCACAGCGAAGCATCGCGCGGATGCCGATCGTTTCGCCCCCGCAGCGATCGCGGAGCTGGTCGGGCTCGGCGATCACGCCATGAAGGCGCAGGAACAGAGCCAGGGCTCGAAGCCCGAGATCTGCGGCGTGGGCATTTCCATTCTGGATCGCCATTTTTTAGCTCATCAACCCTTCGCGGCTACCGGCCGCGTTCGAAGTTCCTTCTCATGCATTCCCAACGTGATGGTGTCGCACCCTTGCCGAAGCCGCCGAACGCTCCATGCCGTCGATCGACGGCATGGAGCACCTGGGTGCGGAGGCGTATCAATGTTGCGGTCTGGTCAGGATCGAGTCCTGCCCCCAGCCGGCTCCTTGCGACACCGCCGCCACGATCTGACCGGGATCCACCCGGCCGGTGTTACCGGCCATATACTGGTTCAGCAGCGCAAAGCTTTGGCTTGCCAGGGACGCCATGGCCTTGCCGGTCGCAGGCGCAGAATCCGTCACGAAGCTCGTCTGCGGCACGGAGATAGGCGCGGCGCCGGTGACCCCGTCCAGCTGCTGCTGCAGCAGCGCAAAGCCGTGGTTTGCCAGGGACCCCATCGTCGCAGCGATCGCCTGCGGCTCGGTGGTCGCCACGCTGCTGACAGCCTGGTCCTGGTTCAGCCACGCAAAGCCCTTGCCTCCCGGGAACGCCATGGTCGTGTCGGTCTCTGGCGCAGGATTCGTCACGGTAGTCGCCACGGTGCTGGCAGCCTGATCCTGGCTCAGCCACCCAAAGCCCTTGCCTGCCGGGAACGCCGTGGTCGTGTCGGTCGCTGGCGCAGGATCCGTCAGGCTGATCGTCTGCGGCGACGCCGTGGTCGTGTCGGTCGCCGGCGCAGGATTCGTCACGGTGGTCGTGTGCGGCGACGTTGTGGTCGTGCCGGTCGCAGGCGCAGGATCCGTCACGGTGGTCGTGTGCGGCGACGTTGTGGTCGTGGCGGTCGCAGGCCGAGGATCCGTCACGGTGATGGTCTGCGACGCGGACGTCGTAACGGCGCCGGTGCTCGGATCCTTCCCGGCTGCCGTCAGCGTTAGGGTCGCTACAGGATGAGCCCCGCCCCGGTAGTTCGATTGCAGCACCAGTCCGCTGTCGACCTCCGCTGCCGTCAAGGTAACGTTATTTCCCCCGAACGTCTTACCATCGAGTTTGTCGGTGATTGTCTCGTACTTCGGCAACCCCGTGATGTTCACGGTCACGGCGTCGTTGGGATCTGTCGTTGTCACATTGACCCCCAAACCGACCGTACCGCCGCGCCCGGTCACCGAGAGCGTCGAATCCGCGACGGTGAGGACCGGCGCGATCGATGACGGGGTGGACGGAGCCGATGGCGAGGTCGGTGACGAGGTCGACGTCGCGACCTGGAGACCGGAGAACGTCTTCACCGCGCCCGCGAGGTTCGCCGCAGCGCCCGATGCATCATGGATGCTCGCACCGTTCGCAAGATTGACCCCGGTGATGGCGAGCGCCGAGGTATTGGTGTCGGTCGACGCGACCGTGGTGCGGAAGGTGAGCGTGCCCGTGCCCGAGCCACTGACGTAGCTCGCCGTTCCACCATCATTGAGCGACAGTGTCGGCGTGCCCGTCACGGTCACGGCCTCATTGAAGCCGAGCGCCAGCGTGATCGTGTTTCCTACGACCTCGGTGCCGGTTCCCGGAGAGGCCGTGGCCTGCGTCACCGCCGGCAGGACCGGAGGCACGACCGGAGGATCGATCTGAAGACCAGAGAAGGTCTTCACCGCGCCCGCGAGGTTCGCCGCAACGCCCGATGCATCATGGATGCTCGCACCGTTCGCAAGATTGACCCCGGTAATGGCGAGCGCCGAGGTACTGGTGTCGGTCGACGCGACCGTGGTGCGGAAGGTGAGCGCGCTCGTGCCGGAGCCGCCCACATAGGTGGCGGTATCGCCATCGTTGAGCGACAGCGTCGGCGTGCCGGTCACGGTCACGGCCTCGTTGAAGCCGAGCGTCAGCGCGATCGTATTTCCTGGGAGCTCGATGCCGGTTCCCGGAGAGGCTGTGGCCTGCGTCACCGCCGGCAGGACCGGATCGATCTGGAGACCGGAGAACGTCTTCACCGCGCCCGCGAGGTTCGCCGCAACACCGGATGCATCCCTGATGCTTGCGCCGGTCGGAAGATTGACCGCGGTGATGGCAAGGGCCGAGGTGTTCGTGTCCGTCGACGCGACCGTGGTGTGGAAGGTGAGCGAGCTCGTACCCGAGCCACTGACATAAGTGGCCGTTCCGCCGTCATTGAGCTTCAGTGTAGGCGTGCCAGTGACGTTCACGGCCTCGTTGAAGCCGAGCGTCAATGTGATGGTATTGCCGGCGTGCTCGATTCCCGTCCCCGGTGAAGCGGAGGCCTGCGTCACCGCCGGCGAGACCGTTGGGGTCGTTGGCGTCGTAGGTGTGGTTGGCGTCGTCGAGGCCAGGCCGGGCGGTGGATCAGCTGTTAGTTGCGCCGCACTGAGCGTGGTATAGTAGACGGGTTGCCACTGCGTCGTCAGCTTGGTCCAGTCGTTCAAACCGACAGCGTGGTTGTTCACGTTCAACCCCGCGTATTGAGCAGTGGCGCTTTGCCACCAATCGGCGCCGATCTGGGCCACCAGATTCGCGCTAGGATCGTTGGTCCTCATGTTCGCTTCGATAAAGACGCCGGCGACCGTTCCGGGCGCGAAAGTTCCGCGGGCCGTGGGCCAAAAATGATCATTGTATCCGGCCGGCGGCGCGTCCATCGAGACGCTGCCATCTGACAAGGTTTGCTCGGTCAGGGCCGTATGCGCATCAGTGGAGAAATCCGCGACGTAATGGCCTCCAGCGATGCCGCTCTGCGCCTGGTTTTGTACCTCGACCCAGGATCCGTTGGTAAGGAGAAGGTAGGTCGTGAAGCCCTGTACCTGCACGGTGTCGCTGGCATTATTCGGGCTAACCGGAGCTCCGGCCTCCTGATAAACCTGTGCCCATGCTGAAAGAGCCGACCACCCAGATGGCGGTGGCATTACCTTTGTAGTGCTGGACGTATCTGTATCCCAGGAAAGCCCGACCGGTAATCCCTGGCTATTGCCTGGTGTGTTCTGAGAGATGGCGTCGTTCAAAGCACTTGTGGACACTCTAAGATCTCCTTTTCAGGAAGTTGAGATTGAAGACGGAATTCCACTGCCACGCATAGCGGGCGCGCGACATACTGCTTGCTCGCAGCCTCGGACCGCGAACACATTTCAACGCATCGCAGCCTCGGACCGCGAGCGGATTTCAAAGCAGTGGGAATTTGGAAACTGGCCCCCCCGACTGCTGGGTCGGTTGGTTAATAAGCAAAAATGGCGAAAAGACTTTCAAAATGTGATTTATACACACGTATGTTCCGCCCTATGTTATTTCGCCGAAACGTGCCCGATAGGTAGGTTCAAGACACACCATTGATTTTTCTGTCAAATTGCGTCGGCGTGGAAGAGATGCTCGATCGGGCTGGTCGGGCGTAGCTTGATCGTCGTCCGTGAAGAATTCCCAAGTCATTGATTTGGAATCTGGAAACGGCAGGCTAAGGCGATCGAGTTTGCCGGGAATCGGGTGTGCGGAAGGGGATTCCTTGCAAATTTGATTTGTGATTCACTCGCCTTTGAATGTTTTGGCGCGGGACCAGATGCGGCCACCGGAACGGCGGGAGACGGGAGAGCAGGATCTGTTCCGGTCCCGTCTCGACCAGATCATCGACATGAAGCATCCGCTGGTAGCGCTGGGGCGCACGGTGGATTGGGAGTTCCTGGAACGGGAGTTCGGGGCGGTCTACACGGATGATCCGGGCCGCCCGCCACTGCCGACGCGATTGATGGCGGGGCTTGCGATCCTCAAGCACACCTACGACCTCTCCGACGAGGTGCCGTGTGAGCGCTGGGTCGAGAACCCCTATTACCAGTTCTTCTGCAGCGAGGAGTTCTTCCAGCATCGCCTGGTGTTCGACCGCTCCTCGCTGACACGCTGGCGCCAGCGCATGGGCGAGGAGAAGCTGCAGGCCTTGCTGCAGGAGAGCCTTGCGGTTGCCACCAAGACCAAGGCCATTAAGCCGACTGACCTCAACCGCATCATCGTCGACACCACGGTTCAGCCGAAGAACGTGATGTTCCCGACCGATGCGAAGCTCCTCAACCGCGCCCGCGAGATCCTGGTGCGGCTGGCGCAGAGGTATGGCATCAAGTTGCGCCAATCCTATGCGCGGGTGGGCAGGTTCGCTCTGATCAAGCACCAGCGCTATGCCCACGCCAAGCAATTCAAGCGCGCCAACCGGGCCCTGAAGACGCTCAGGACCTATCTCGGCCGTGTCATCCGCGACGTCGCTCGCAAGATCGAGGGCGACCGCTGGCTTGAGGAGATGGTGTTAAGACGCATCCAGCCGCTAGCCCGACAGGTGCGCGAGCAGACGCAGCGCCAGCGCGGACCCAAGGTCTACTCGCTGCACGCGCCGGAGGTGGAATGCATCGGCAAGGGCAACGCGCACCGGCCCTACGAGTTCGGCGTCAAGGTCTCAGTGGCGACCACGCTGGCGCGCGCCAGTGGCGGGCAGTTCGTCACCCATGTGAAGGTGCTGCCCGGCAATCCATATGATGGCCACAACTTGGCAACCGTGATCCCGGACATGGAGGCGCTGGTCGGCAGCACCATCGCGCGCATCCTCGCCGACAAGGGATATCGCGGCCACAATGCACCGCCCGATTACAAGTTCAGGGTCTTCCTCTCTGGCCAGAAACGAGGGGTAACGCCCGCAATCAAGCGTGAACTCCGCCGCGTGGTCCGCCGACGGCACCGTCGCCTGCGTTGTGGGGCGCCGCGCCGGTGCCGTCGGCTCCCGCCCAGCCCCACGTTGCCCCACCCAGCGCCGCAATACGGAATCGCGCAGGCCAAGTTCCTTGGCCACCGATCCGATCGAGCGACCGCTCGAAGCCACCAGATCGACTGCTTGCCGCTTGTAATCGTTCGTAAACAACCGACGTTGACGTGCTTCCATCCGACACCTCCTGGCTCCTCGAGCCTACTACAGGTGTCCATCAATTCGGAGGAGGTTCACACCGCATGGGCCGCAACTATCTCTGGTTCCGGCGTGGCGATGCCAACAACGTCGTCCTCGCCGCCGCCGGCTACAACTTCCGTCGCCTCATCCGCCGGCTCAGCCTCTTGTTGTCCCAAATCCTCGCCAGCCTCAGCCTCGCGAATCACCCTTCCCAGCCTGAAATGCAAGTTGTTCATGGACGGCGATCGACGGTACAAATCAGGAAAGCTCGGTCCGTACGACATCAGGCCGCCGCCCTTGACACGTCGGTTTCGCAGATCGATGGGAAGCGATACTGCGCGGCAGCTCGATCAATCGCTTGCGATGGAAGTTGAAGAACGCCGATGCCATGGCGGCGATCGCGTCGACGCCCTCCGCCAAACCGCGCCTGCGCAGCACCTTCGAGTTTTGCCTGCCGACCAAGGCGGCTGGATCTGTTGGTCAAGCCAGGCCGCGGCACTGAATGCGGTGAACAATCCGACCCGCAGCGTGGTCCGCAGACCCTCATGTTCAAACCTGTTCGGTCCCTTGGACGTGTCATACTCTCACCGTCAGGGAAAAAGCTCCGGCTTCCGTGCGATGGCCGCCGAGGTGCCGGCTATGCTCCAGATCCGTTGTTCACCTGTTGGCACCCGACAATCACACCTCACCTTCGCCGAGGAGCGAGCGCAACAGCGCCGCGCAGCCGCCGGAGTTCGGATTTCAACGACGCCCGACATCTTCATAGCTGCGCTCGGCAATCTGCTCGCAGAGCCAACAAAGCGCTTCCTAACGCTCCCGCAGGGCGTCATGTTCATACTTGGCGAGCGGTGAGAGCAGATAGCTGATGATCCGGCGGGATCCGGTCTTCACCTCCACGGTGACCGCCATGCCCGGGCTGAGATCGACGACGCGATCGCCGGCCGTCAGCTGCCGCTGGTCGAGCGATATCCGGGCGGCCTAGACGAGATCGTCCGGCCCCTGCTGCTGTCCGCCCTCCGGTATGTTCTGGGCACGAGACCTGGGCTCGGCGACGTCGCGGCCGTCGCGGGCGATGGTCTCGGGCGAGACGATTCATGCGCCTGCCGCTGTCCACCGACGCGCGAGCCCGAGCGGCGGCGCTTGATAGACATGACCCGTCGCTAGAACCTGCAGATCAGGCCGGAAGGGCGGTGCTAACCTGCAGGTCCGCCCGCGCGGGGAGAGCCGGTTTGCGGATGATAAAGATGATGTCGTTGTAATCGGAGCTCAGGCGGCCGAAGGACAGGACCTGAAGCGTCTTCTTGTAGGCTTCCATCAGCTTCTGCTTAAGGCTGTTGTTGCTCAGGCCGCCAGACATCCCATATTCGGCGGCCAGGACCAGTGCGTTCTCTCCACAGAACGCCCGAATGCCTTCGCGCGACACCACCTTGTCGTAGGTGACGGGGTAGGGGGCGTTGCCTGGCTTGCCGGCGTTCTTCTGTCCGAGGATCAGACGATAGAAGAGCACGTGAATCCAGTGCGGCGTCATCCTGGAGGTGAAGCCGTACGCCGAATAGGGGTCGGGGATCATGATGATGATCAGCCCGCCCGGCTTCACCCATCTGTTGAACCTCTCCAGGACCTGCTGCGCCCCCGGCACGTGCTCCAGGACGAAGGAGTTGAAGATGACGTCGAAGGTCCGCTGACCGAAATCGGCCGTGCGCAGGTCCCCGACGATGGCTTCGTGGAGGTCCTTCGTTTCGTCGCGCCGGACGCGAAGGGCTTCGGGGTCGAGGTCGATGCCGGTCAGCACATAGCCGCCATCGCCGATGTCGAGATCCCACTTCTGGCCGCAACCAGCTTCGAGGATCTCAAGAACCTTGCCAGGATCCTTGATCGAGCGAATCTCGCGGGACATCACCTCCATCGCGTGATCCCAACCGTTCGTCAGCGGAATCCGGGTCCGTGCTTTCATCGACTTGGCTCCCTTGGCGCAGGCTGACTTCCCGTTCCGGCCGGCCTCTCCGATGCGGCGCACTCAGCAGGGGCGTTCAGACCCGGCGACTCGGGCAACGGTGAGGGTCCAGGGTAACGTGGTTATACGCACGTATCCTACCGTCAAATTCGCCTCAAGTGCCGGCCCTTTGGGATTACACCGTCGGCTTTTTTCCTTGGATTTCGCATTATCGTCGACCAATCGACCAGCGAAGCCGGGGCTCATTGTGCAGACATCCGATATGCATCGAAGGCCCCCACCAGCACGGACACCCAGAAGCCTGTCGCGTGAAGGATCGGCTGGCCGTGGGTCTGGGCTCGACCGCAGCGCTTCCAAGGCGATCTTCGTCGCCCTGCGGGAAAGCCGCGGCAGCCGACCCTGCATCAAGCGGCCTGATGATCACCAAGCAGCATGTGAAAGGCTCGCTGGAGGCCATTCATGCGAGCCTGAAATGCTATTTCTGAGTCAAACCCACCAACGAAAATGCGAGGGAGCTTATAGTGATTTAGGTGCAGAGCCCCCAGTTGCTCGGGCCGTGTGGTTACCGCGGTCGAAAAGCCTGCGTCGCTGGCGAGATTCTCTTCGCGAGGACCACATGCTTCTGGGTCGCCATATGGATAAGCGAAGTGACATACCGGCTTTTGGGTCAAATTCTGGAGATAGTTTTTATTATCGACCATTTCGGCTCGCGCCGAAGAACAATCCAGCGTCTTGAGCGCTGGGTGTGAGGTTGTGTGTCCGCCAATCGAAACGAGAGGATGGCGTGACAGAACTTGAATTTCCCTTTCGTCAAGAAAATACCTGTCATTCAGGGCAGACAGCGATACACCAGCTTTGTGGAAGGTTGGAGCGAGCATCGCCGCACGGTGATAGTCCTCATGAACCCACTGTGCGGCTCGGGCCAACGCGGATACCTTTGCCTGGAAATCAGGACAATGGAACCGGGTGTCCATTGCATCGATTGTAACATCATCCTGTGAGCGAAATAATTCGCGCAGTCCGAGCCACCACGCTTGTAGGGTTCGCGTGGGAGCACCAGTCGGCACGTACATAAGGAATGGCGCGTTATGCCGCTCAAGGATTGGAAGCGCCACCGAAACATTGTCTCGGTAACCATCATCGAAAGTGAGCACTGCATAGCGATGCGATCGATCGTTCCTCAACACTCGCTCAAGACATTCCTCAAGGCTCACAATTTCCCATCCTTCTCGCCGCAGCCAACTGAGTGAGTGCTCGAACAGGGAAATTGACGTCCCGGTTGCCAATTCAGATCGAAACTCTTTCTGTATCTCGTGGAACATGATTATGGCGGCGCGGCCCGCAAATAGACTGCGAACAGCCGGCATAAGCCCAGCCCAGCTAACGCTGTGGCGCACGAAATCCTTCAGTAGCTGTTCCATGGAGCCAGCAACCACCTCTTCACGGACAACCCGGTTTCGATGCGTGGAAGCATCGCATCGAGCGGGCGGATTTGCCAAGACGTCCCGCCTCCTGCGGACACCTCTTTGTGGGTACTCCCGACTCTCCCGCCCGGTAACGCCTTTTAGCCCCGCGTCAACAGTGGTGGGTGGCCTAACGTAACCATCAGCAAGGTCATTCTCGCTGGAAGCATGGCCATGTTGTTGTGCACGGGGTCATTCCATGTTGCGCGTGATGATGCTTGGGCTGCGCGGATTTCCCGGCGTACAGGGCGGAGTGGAAGCTCATGCGGAGCACTTGTGCCAATTGCTGAGAGAGCTGGATTGTGATGTTGAGGTGGTCGTGCGTTCCGCCTATGTGCCGGGTGACCGGGGCGACGATTGGAAGGGGGTACGGTACCTGCGGATCTGGTCACCTAAATCCCGGGCTCTTGAGACGATAGTTCATTCGTTCCTGGGGGTGCTGGCGGCAGCTTGGCGGCGCCCACAAGTCTTGCACATCCAAGCAATCGGGCCAGCTCTGATGGTGCCGCTGGCCCGCCTGTTGGGGCTGCATGTGGTTGTGACGCATCATGGCCCTGATTATAATCGAGAGAAATGGGGGCTATTTGCCAGGGCGGTTTTGCGTACTGGAGAGGCATGGGGGATGCGGTTTTGCAACCGCCGCATCGTGATCTCTCGGACGATCCGCAACCTCATACGTGACAAGTACGGTCTGGAATCGTACGTGATACCTAACGGTGTCGACCTGCCGGAATTGCCGAGCAGCACTTCGGCGCTGGAAACGTTCGGGCTGACGCCAGGTCGATACGTGTTGACGGTGAGCCGCTTGGTGCCAGAGAAGCGGCACAAGGATCTGATCGCGGCGTACGCAACAGCTAAGCTGAACGGGTGGAAGCTTCTGTTGATTGGGGCTTCCGACCACCCGGACGCCTACGCTGCAGAAGTAGCGGCGCTCGTACATGCGACCCCCGGCGTGGTCTTGGCTGGCTTCCAGACCGGCCTTGCGTTGCGCGAGTTGTATGCTCATGCCGGTGTTTTCGTCCTGCCATCTTCTCACGAAGGTTTGCCGATCGTGCTTCTGGAGGCATTGAGTTACGGGCTTCCTGTGGTCGCCAGTGATCTCCCCGCACATCAGGAGATTGGATTGGAGGCGAAGCACTATTTTCCTTTGGGGGATGTGCCTGCACTTGCCGCTCGGTTGGAGTCATTCGCACGCATGCCCTGGCCGGTGGAAATGCGCGAGAGCACTCGCAGATGGGTAGCCGAACGTTATGACTGGCACTCTGTGGTGAAGCAAACCATCAGGGTATATCGGAGAGCAGTACGCATCGGAGAAGCCGAACTTAGGGGGCATAGAGCGTCAGCTGGATGAGTCAGTATGGGATTGATTGAATGAAACGTCGGCCTGGGTATTCCGGGCCGGTGCGACGGTATCGCAACAGAGGACTACGCTGGCGTCTCTCGTGTGATGAATTGGGTCGTGCAAGTCTGTGCGACAGCCATCAGACAGAACAACGCGACGGCTGCGACGAGCGCTCTGTGTCGGCGCATAATAGAGGACTTGACGAGTCAGCCTCTATCGCGGAGTTCAAGCACGGTATGAGACTGCGCTGATGAAGATACTGATGGCCAATAAGTTTTTTTTCCACAAAGGCGGCGCGGAAGTCGTCATGTTTCAAGAGCGCGACTACCTGTTGCACTCGGGCGAGCAAGTGATCGATTTCTCCATGCAAGACGAACGGAATCGTGAATCACCTTACGTATCCCATTTCGTATCCCGTAAGGACTATGAGGGCAGAAGCCTCTCAAAAATAGGCATCGCACTTTCGTTGGTCCATTCCAGAGAAGCGGTAAGCAAGATCGCTGCCCTGATCGACAAAATGCGACCCGATCTCATGCACTGCCATAATGTTTATCATCAGATAACGCCGTCAATCATCAGTGTTGCCAAGTCGCGGGGCATTCCGGTTGTGTTGACGCTGCACGACTTCAAGCCGGTCTGCCCGTCATATTTGCGTCTGCGGGCGGGGCGCCCTTGCTCGCTGTGCCTGGACGGAGATTTCCGTCAAGTCTTGATGAACCGCTGTGCCGGGGGGGCCATCGCGGACAGCGCTCTACTCTACGCAGAAGCGACAATTCAGCGTTGGCTTGGCAGCTATGAAAAGGTGGATCGATTTCTTGCGCCGAGCCAGTTCATGCGCGATGCGGCTTTGCATCGGTTCCGATCGGAACAGGTCGTATTGCTCTATAATGGCGTAGATACCGCCGAAATAGATGTGAGCGCGCAGGACGATGGATACGTTCTCTATTTTGGGCGGCTTTCCAGAGAGAAGGGCGTGGAGACTCTGTTGCGGGCCCATGAAGCTGAGGGGACCTGGGACCTAGTGGTTGCCGGGACTGGTCCTTTGGAGCGTGGCTTGCGGATGCGATACCGCAACGCCCGGTTTGTTGGCCAGTTGTCAGGACAGGCGCTGAAGGCGACGATCGGTGGCGCCTCGGCAATCGTAGTGCCGTCAGAGTGGTACGAGAATTGTCCAATGTCGGTGCTGGAAGCGATGGCTTATGGCAAACCCGTTGTGGCGAGCCGGATAGGCGGTATTCCGGAACTGGTTGTTGACGGCGAGACGGGAGTCTTGTTCGAGCCAGGCGATGCCGATGAACTCCGAAGCCACATCAGCCGCCTGATGGACGATCCCTCGCTCCGTGCGCGCATGGGCGCTGCGGGGCGAACCAGAGCAGAGAAGCAGTTTTCCGTCGACAGACACAACGCCAACTTGCTGGAGACCTACCGGTCGCTGGTAAATGCCTGATGCATTGGATGAGAGCGCGGGGCCATGAAAAGTTCATCACGTGCAACAGGTTCGATTTTATCGCCCGACACAGGGAGAAAACTATGAATGGATATTCGTCGATGACGACAATTACATTCCGCAAATTGGCAAGGAACGGTCTGTTTTGGGCGCGTCTCAGTTTAGGCGATAGGAGCAACACATCGGGCAGCACTCATACAGTGCATCGTTTCGACACCCGCCACAGCATTGAGTATATCAAAAAACTGTATAATTCGTATATGGATAACGGAAAAATGACCGAGGAAGAGTTGCGAGGGAAACGCTTTCTCGAAATCGGTCCGGGCGACAGCTTCGGGGTGGCCTTATTGTTTCTGGCCAAGGGAGTAAATCAGGTCGTCGCTGTAGATCGATTTTATACGCCCCGAAACGGTGAGCAAGAGCGGGCGATATACTCCGCTCTACGAAATGAGCTCACCGATATAGAAAGACGACGCTTCGACGAAGCTGTCTCTTTGGAGACAAAACCAATTTTCAATACAGAAAAACTCACATATCTATATGATCTACCTATAGAGAATGCGGCAGATAAGCTTTATATTGGATCTTTTGATTTTGTAATTTCAATGGCTGTGTTAGAGCATGTGTATGATTTAAGCTTAGCATTCGATTCGATGGACAAATTGTTGAATGAAAAAGGCAGAATGCTGCATGGGGTCGATCTGTCTGATCATGAAATTTTCTCGAAGCATGGATACAATCCCCTGACACTATTGACGATTCCTGATTGGCTTTATCATCTCATGTCCTCTTATACCGGGGATCCTAATAGAGAGGATGTGAGCCGCTACCGGGCCAAGCTCAGCTCTCTAGGATACGAGACACGTGTATTGACCGGAAAAGTTGTCGGGTTGAATACCGAAATTGTTCCGCATGTCGAACGCATCGAAAATGGAGTTCATTATGGCGACGAGCAGCTTGCTATCGTCTCATCTATTCGTCCAAAGCTTCTCGAGCGTTATCGCAATCTGAGCGATGAAGACCTTCTACAAGGCGCAATATTCATTGACGCGCGCAAGAAAGGGACAGAGAGAGAGAGAGCTCAGCGTCGCTTTCAGGCCTAAAATCGTCTCGGGCGAGACTGCTCTGCACGGATTGCTCTGAGCGTCACTGGTTGGCGCCACATGCTGCCTGTGCACCGCATGATCGTCGGCAATAGGGGGATGAAGATACCGGAGCGCATGAGCCGGGCTCGCGTAGGCGTACAACGAGCGGAATTCCATACGGGATTTATATGTCATCCACTGGTCGAGTTGTCGGTGCTGTTGTCGGGCTTCTTTTCTTGGCCTGTTCGCCGCTCGATGGCTTCGCCATCGATTCTGATGCCGCCGACGTTTCGCCTGCGATCGACTCCCGCCTGGAGAAGCTCGCCTCGTCCCGTTCGCCAGGGCCAATGCATTCCTCCCCCCCATCAACCGCGTTGTCGGAAGCCATCCGCCAAAATACGCCCGGCAATAGCCAAGGATTTCCGCTCGGGCTTTCCTGGGATAGAGATACGTCCAGCACGCCAACGACGCCACCGCCATCTGGGTGGTCGGCTCTGTCGGCATGGGCCCAGGTTTATCAGCAGGCCGGAGCAGCGGTCAGCCCGAACAATGCCAACGACACTGTGCAGGTACAGGACTTCACGACCTACGTTCACCTCACCAACGGAACCTGGGTCAAAGTACAAGACCAAGCGCAGGTCGGCATCAGCGGAGGCCATTACGTCGCGGATTTCTCCACTGATGCGCACACGGCCCTGACCATGCAAAAGTTGTCAGATGGCAGTGTATCCATGGACGCGCCGCCGAGCGGATATAACGACCATTTCTGGCCCACGGCGCGCGGAACTTTCACTCCCGGAACGGTCGACGGTGTCTTCATTGAAGCGCAGATGAAGACCAACGATCCCAACGCGAATCTGGTTGCCCAGATCGGCGCCGATTGGTGGCGAAGCTCCACTGCTCAATACGCGGGGTTGAACGTGAACAACACCGCGGCCGGTTTGAACAACTGGATCAAGCTGACGACGGAGTGGAAAACTCTCTACTACACGTCGCTCAGTCGGCAGCAACTGGAAGCTAATCCGCCGACCGACCTGCTGAGCCTCCCTTGGCCCCGTCGGTGATCTTATCGTGAGGTCCCGCACGAGGCAGATACTGACGTGCTCGCCCCAACGTCTACACTCGACCGATTCGATCGAACACCTCTCCGACGAATCGCCCGATGTGCGGACCCTTTCGGGTTACCCCTTTCGGGTTACCCCTTTCGGCTTCCCTGCTTCTCATGTGAGCGGACGGCGCGGCGCGTTGCTCGCGCAGTTACGATGATCTATCTTCAACCGTGATGCTGATGACCGGAGAGCATTGTTTTATTTGGGATACGATCGGCGGTGAGAAATCGCCGCAATCCGGATTTCGCTTTAACGTCGACCCCACCGACCTGCGAGCCGCAGGTCATAGTGCAGAGATCCACGACGTGTCGTATATCTACCCGCACGGGCACCTGGAGGCCTGTCGCGGGCGAGCCGCCGGGCCGCGTGATCTCGGCTCGGCCCCCTCCCGTCATCCATTGGATCGACGCACACTCAAAAGAGATGCCCATTGACAAATAGTCTGCCCGGAACTGGCTGCTTCTCCCAAGCGCCCGCGTCGGCCAATTCCGAGATGGAGATGACGCTCACGTCAAACGGATCGCTGCCCTCACCGTCGAACGGACCGTTCCCCTTCTCGCCGCTCAGATTTCGCGGCGCTTCGCCGAGGTGCTGCATCGTTCCTGACCTACGTCGAAAATGAAGGGATATTCCAGTTATGGCCTCCAGCAGGACCACAGAGCTTGCTTCCTCCTATCACTTCCTGAAAGGAGCGCCGCTCAACGCCGCCGCAATGATCTACGCGAAAGCCGTGAGTTTCGTGGCTGGGATCATACTCGCGCGGGTAATTGGTGCGCCCCAGTATGGCATCTTCATTGTGGCTCGAAATATCCTAGAAAGCTGCGGCATCATTACTCCCCTCGGGCTTAATGTTGCTTTGCTGCGCCATCTCGGAGCCGAGCCGGAGCGGCTTTCGGCCCGACTCACGCAACTAACATTCTTCCGCTCCCTAGCGTTCGGCCTCGCACTGGCTCCATGCGTGGTTGCCGCGATGGGATTGAGCACCTTTGTCGAGGAGGCCATCTACCGGTATCCCCAGTTCTCGAGCATTCTGCTCGTCACCCTGATTGCGCTCCCCTTTGCAACTGACCTCGCCGTGTTGAGCGGCGCCTATCGCGGAATATTGAGGCCCGAGCCATACGTAATTGCCAATTGTGTGGTTCAGCCAACGGCTCGCCTATTGCTTATAGGGCTTCTTTTTGCAATTGGCTTGCGCCTGTGGGCGGTCGTCGTTGGCACATCCGCGTCGTATGTGATTTCCTGGGCTGTGCTCGCTCTGCAAGCCCGAAAGGACTTGACAGGATCTAGGACAGGACGTCCCCAGGATTGGGCGGACATTCGGTCCCTATTTGTTTATTCGCCAAGCTTAGGAGCTTCGATGGTTTTTTCCACCTGGCTCGGGACTGCTGACTCACTCTTTCTTGGTCACTTTGGAACGTCAAAAGACGTCGGCCAATACGCGGTTATCCTCATGGTCGCACAGCTTATCGGCCTTGCAGGGGAGTCGCTCGGACAAACCTTAGGCGCTCGTGTCGCGTTGTGTTTTCGGCACAAAGACCTCATTGCAATGGAGAAGGTGCTAGCGGACAATATCCGTCGCGCTGCCATCCTATCAGCGCCGATCTTCGCCGCCGTTCTCTTCTGGGGAGACCGCATTGATCTAGTACTCGGGCCGTCCTTTGCGGTGGATTTCGCCGTTGTCGCAGTTATCGCTGCAAGAACATTTCTACAGACGATATTCCGATACAGCGGATTTGCGCTTTCGATGACTGGTTGGCATCTCCGGGAGACCGCCCTCTTGGGATCCGGACTTCTCTTCTCTCTGCTGATCTGCTCGATCCTGGTTCCGCGCTACGGACAATTGGGCGCCGCGGTAGCAAGCTTTGCCACGCTCGTTGGGGTTGATCTCGTTCGCTACGCTGTCGTGCGCACCATGTTTGGAATCAAGATCGTCGATACCTCCGTCGCAATGACAACCGCATTGGCTGTGATGACATCAGGGCTCGCCTATCTCTTGATGTTGCCGTTCGACGATCGGACGCTGCCCTCGACCATACTTCAGGCAGCGATATCCTTTGCTCTGTATGCCGGATCGGCGTGGCTACTTCTTTTCACAAGCGAGGATCGCGCCGTTATCTCAAGCCTTCTTCCAACTTTCTTTCAGGTTAGATGATGACTCGCTCGTATCATTTAATTATTGTCGATGGCTTTCGAGAACCGCGTAAATCTGGCGACATCGTACGCGCGGCGAGATTGAGCGGGCGGCTACTTCCGTACGGATGGCCGAAGACGTGTTTCCCCACGACGGGCTGGGCGGGGCGCGGAGCTGTCCCGGGTTGCGCAGCGCCCCCGCCTCGGCGGATAGGAAGGGTCGCTGAAGAGACCACAGGCGCGGCGCCGTCGTAACCCTGCAAAGTGAAGCCGGAGCCGCGCCTGTACCAATCCACCAACAGTCTGCGTGATCGGCAGACGGGGATTGCGTGGCGCGCAGTATAGCGGCCATCGCGCATCCGTCGAGCCTCACGTCGGCCTTGTCTTCGGCATTTGCCGGGGATCGCCGATGCAGGCCGCGGGCCGCTTGTTCTTGTGTGCCCGCTGCCGGGCCCAGGTGCTGATCTGTGGTCGTTGCGATCGCGGTCAGCGCTATTGCACAGCCGAGTGCTCCAGGACGATGCGGCGGGCGAGCGTGCGCAACGCCGGCCGGCGCTATCAACGCACCCGTCGCGGCCGCCATCTGCATGCGGCTCGCGCTCGACGTTACCGCGCCCGTAATAAAACCGTGACGCATCAGGTTCACCCGCTCCGGAAGTGGATGATGTAGTGCCGCCGGCCTCGATCGCTGTCGCCGGCGGCCAACCGGCACGTCTCGAAGACCCTGCGGCGACAGCGACATCGCGTTCATCACGATGCTGTCGCTGCTGCAGCCGGCTGCCATTGTTCGTGCGGATCGACTTCGTGCGACGTCGCGGGCCGTCCCTCGATCCACCCGACTGACCACGGAGCGTGTTTGTGACCATCACCGCTGAACTGGAGGCCCGGATCCTGCGCCTGTATCACGTCGAAAAGTGGCGCTGCGGCACCATCGCGCGCCAGCTCACCTGCATCACACGACCGTGCGTCGCGTGCTGGCGCAGGCTCCCCGCGGGTCACTTCAAATTCCCCCGGGTAGGGTCAGTCAAACTCCTCCACCCACAAGGCAGGACAGAAGTGGATTGTTAGTTTGACTTTGTTTCGCGGGCAAGGGCTTCAGCGGCTTCTTTGAGGCGATAGCTTCGTCCATCGAACTCGAGCAGATGGCAATGATGCATGAGGCGATCGAGGATCGTCGTTCTCATGGTATTATGCCCCAGGTATGTGCCCCAATCCTGCACGACGCGATTGGAGGTGACGATGACGCTGCGGCGCAGTTTGTAGCGTTGATGGATCATGGTCTGCAGCAAGGCGCCGGGCGAGGCATTGCCCCCGCTTTTGGATACAGCGCCCCTCATCCGATCGCCGAGGGGGACTTCAACCCCCATGATTCATGCGCTGCCCAGCGCACACTATTCGTCGTTCTGAGACCACTGATCCCAGAAGTGTGTTTTTACTCCGAGCCTACGCGCTTCATCCGGTCTGCAATACATTCATCGACAAAGGAGACCATCGACAAAGGAGACAAGATCGCCGCCACCGAACTTGTAGCCCACAAGGCCCGCGCGCTGCGCCGCCTCAATATCAATATCCTTGTCCCCGATGACAAAGCTGCGCTCGACGTTGACGGGCCAGCATGCGATCAAATC
Source organism: Bradyrhizobium sp. Ash2021 (assembly GCF_031202265.1). Classification (NCBI taxonomy): domain Bacteria; kingdom Pseudomonadati; phylum Pseudomonadota; class Alphaproteobacteria; order Hyphomicrobiales; family Nitrobacteraceae; genus Bradyrhizobium; species Bradyrhizobium sp. Ash2021. Next base: position 7,067,368 of record NZ_CP100604.1, read on the forward strand.
GAGTAACATACCAGGCGCGGGCTTGCGCCAATCCGAACTCTTCCGATACGAAAGAACTTTTCCTGCTGGATGAAATGGACAGTACCTCACGTCATCTAGTTGCGCACCACGCGCACGCAGCTCCTGCGACATCCAACGATGCAACTCCCGCACGTCCTGCTCCTGATAGAGTCCGTGTGCGACACCGGCTTGATTGGTAATGACGAATACGTAATACCCCTCCTTGTTTAATCTGCGGACCGCTTCGAAGGCACCCGGCATCCATCGAAAGCGATCGACTGATCCCACGTGGCCGTCATCAAAATTCAGAACTCCATCGCGATCCAGGAAAACTGCCGGTTTCTTCAACCGCGCCGGTATTGCAGTTTGCGCGTTTAGATACGACTCTGGCACCCCAATATCTATGAAGAACCCGTCGAAGACGACTCCTGCAACACGCTGCTGCGCGGCCAACGCGGGAAATACGTCTTCTTCAAGGGAGGACACGTCACGAATCTGCATTGTGATGTCGCGGTGCATTAAATAGACACCACCGTTGATCAATGCTGAACCCACGATTTGGGAACGGCTGGCGAAGTGGCGAATCCAGCCATCACTATCGAGCTCAAGAACCCCATATCGGGCGCTATCTTGCAGTCGGCGCAGTGCCACAGTAGCGATAGCTTGCGGCCTCTCCTCCGCAAACGCGCAAAGTTGAAGGAGATCAATGTCGAACCAGGTGTCACCGTTCAATAGCAAGAAAGTCTCCTCCAAAGCGCCGCGGGCAAAGCGCAGTGCCCCCCCAGTCCCCAGCGGTTTGGGCTCCGTCACGACGTCGATCGTGAGACCAAATCGACGAGTCGCGTCTGTCCTTCTCGCGAAGTCTATCACCTGCCTACCTTCAAAGCCTGCGAGCAATAGTACCCGATCAAATCCATAACGGCCGATTTGACCAAGCAGGATCTCGAGAAGGGGATGCTCTCCGATCGGGAGTAATGGTTTTGGCGTTCGCGCGGTCAGCGGACCCAGGCGGCTTCCGAATCCGCCGCACAACACCACTGCTTGTCGCACGGTAATCACTGAAGATTACAAATCTCGAGGGAATAACGAGCTTTCGACCAGGCCACAGATAGCGTGGGCCGCCACGATATGGATTTGCTGGATCTGTGGCGTCGAATTCGATGGCGCGCACAGCATTAGATTACAGTGTTCGCTCATGGCTGGCGCAGATCGGCCAGTAAACCCGATGGTGGTCATCCCTAATTCGTGACCAGCGGCAAGGGCACGAAGGACATTTGGCGATCGTCCAGAAGTCGAGATGCCAATGAAAACGTCATTCGATCGTGCGAGGCCAAGGATCTGCCTCTCGAAAAGGTGTTCATAACCGTAATCGTTTCCGATGGCCGTCATGACAGAGCTGTCCGTAGTAAGAGCAATCGCGGGCAGTGGAGCTCGATCATAGTTGAGACGCGAGAGAAATTCGCCAGCGATATGCTGCGCGTCGCTAGCGCTGCCGCCATTCCCAGCGATAAACAACCTGTGACCTGCTCTCATAGCACTCGAGATGGTCGCGGAGATGCTGATGACGGCGGACATGAATTCGGCCGATGTGCATGCCTCGTCGAGAACGCGGCGGGACTCATCTAGGTGCTTCGAAACAAATTCAATATCAGCAGCGAGCACGATAAACGCTCCTTGAATTGCCATTGCGAAAGCAAGGCCGTCGTCCACGGCCGAAATTGCGGTCGATCATCGCAGGTTACTGGTCGCAGCATTGAAAGGTCGACCACGGCCAGCGCTTGCCGACTGAGAACTCATCGGACTGGCAGTCGGCACGACCCAGGACTCGGCGCCGACAGATGTGAATTGCACAGGACTGGCGGCTGCTCCGGTATCATTGAGGCTGCGAATGATATTGAACCGCCGCTCTGGTGGCACGATGAACATGATGAATCCGCCCCCTCCCGCGCCGGAGACTTTGCCCGCCAGGGCACCCGTCTCAAGAGCTCTCGCATTTAGCTCGTCGATGCGCTGGTTTGTGACTGCGCTCGAAGTTTCCTTTTTCGCGGCCCAAGACCTATTGAGAATAAGAGCCATAGCGGGGATGTCCGCAAGCAACAGTGCTCGTTTCATCTCAATCGCATCACCCTTCAAGAGATGCAGGCTCTCAAGAGTCTTGGCAGATTTATTGAGTATGCCCTGTTTTTGATGCTCAATTATCTCGTCGGATTGTCGCGAAATACCGGAAAAGCATGTGATAAGGGAGGTCTCCAGCTCATTCAAAGTAGCTCGAGAGATTCGAAGCGGATTAACGATAACCTTATTATCCGCCATGAACTCGATAAAGTTAATACCCCCAAAGGCTGCTGCGTATTGGTCCTGCTTGCCTCCAGCAAGGCCCAGGTCTATACGCTCTACCTCAAATGCCAGGTGAGCGATCTCATACGCGCCCAACGGAAGATCGAGCACTGCCCGAAAGGCCTCAACAAGCGCAACCACGAGCGCCGATGAGGAGCCTAAACCGGAGCCAGCGGGCGCATCGACCAATGTACGCACAGTAATGGCAAGCGGGCAACCACCGGCAAATTCACGGACCATTCGACTGTAAACAGCAGCGTGCAGCTTGAGGCGCGCGGTAGAAATCGCCTCCAAATCGAGGGCAAATGTTTCCTCAACCTCCAGATCAGTAGCGATGAAGCGCACCTTCCAATCGGGTGATGGCTCAATGAAAGCAAATGCGTATCGATTGATTGTCGCATTTAGAACCGCGCCACCATATTGCTCTGGGTAGGGGCTTACATCAGTACCCCCTCCAGCCAGGCCCAACCGCAGCGGAGCTCGGCTTCGCACGCCAGTTAATGGTAAGGAGGGAACTAACATAATACGCACTCCCGATCGGTAGGGTGCCTTTTTTAACCTGTTTCGTTTCAGTGCCGCACGCCTTGTTTACGGCTCCCTGACCACCAAGCTTTCGGCTCGGCCAAACATTGCAACGGGGCCACGCCTGATACCAGTCAACCATTCGGATTATCGTGGCTACCTAAAAAGGAGTAAATAGCGGCTCCTGACGATCGATGGCTCCTTCAATGGGCTGCCAGCGCGGCATTGCCAAGAAGATCGTGGACAACAAGGCTGATTACATTCTCGCCCTCAAGGGCAATCAGAGCGCTCTGCGTGACGATGTCGAGCTGTTCGTGGCCGAGCAGAAAGCCAATGATTTCAAGGATGCCAAGATCAGCCGCCACGAGACGGTCGATGGCGATCACGGCCGCATCGAAACCAGACGCTACACCGCCATCCACGACGTCGCCTGGCTCAAAGAACGCCACGACTGGCCGCAATTGGAGGGCGTCGTCATGGTCGAAAGCACCCGGGAAATCGCCGACAAGGTCGAGCGCGAGACCCGATTCTATATCACGTCCCTCGCCTGGCTCGCCAACCAGATCGGGCAGCGAGGGCTGCGATCGGGAACGGGGCGGTAGACGCCGGTCGGCCAATGCGGTTCGAGCGCTTTGCAGCGGTGAGCCGCGCGCTGGTGGAAATTGTCATTGGTGAAGTGGTGTTGCGCGCCGGAAGCGATGTCGAGCCTGATCATCTCGCCAATGTCATCCGTGCGGTTCGCAAGGCATGATCCCGTCGGGCGTTGAAGTTTATGTTGCCAGCACGCCGGTCGACTTCCGCAAAGGACCGGTGTCGCTGATGGCCCTGGTGCGCGACGGCGGTGTTGATCCCTTCAACGGAGCGCTCTACGTCTTCCGCTCGAAACGAGCCGACCGGGTGAAGATCGTTTGGTGGGACGGCGGCGGTATTTGCCTGTTTGCGAAAACGCTCGAGAAGGAGCAGTTTTGTTGGCCGCGGATCGCGCCGGCAACAGTGCGGCTGAATATGCGCAGTTGCTTGCCCTTGTCGACGGGATGGACTGGAAAAAGGTTCGACCGACAACGGTGCAGCGTCCGCAATCGGTTGGCTAGCAAAGGGCTGTGACATTTTGAATCGGGGCATTTGAAATGCCTCGAAACTCAGCGGCGATCATGCTCTGATATCGGGCGATGATGCCGACCGTTGCAGAGCTTCCCAACGATGTTGATACGCTCAAGGCGATGGTCCTGGCCACGGTCGAGCAGCATGCGGCGATGGAGGCGGAGAATAGCCGCATAGCCTCCGAGATCGCGGCTCTCAAGCTGATCAACACCACCTCGGATGCGCGAATTGCGGAGCTGACGGCGATCGTCAAGACGTTTGAACGCATGCTTTACGGCACGCGCTCGGAACGCGTGCGCGGGGAACGGCTGGACGATGAGCAGATCGACTTCGTGTTCGACGAGATCGAGACCGGCGTGGCGGCGATCGACGCCGAATTGGAGACAGCGGCCAAGGACGAGCCGAAGCGCGCGCCGCGGCCGCGCAAGGGCTTTGCGCCTCACCTGGAGCGGATCGAGCAGGTTATTGAGCCAGAGGTCCCGCCCGGCTGCGAGGATCTGGAGAAGGTCCTGATTGGCGAGGACGTGTCAGAGCGTCTCGACGTGACGGCGGCGAAGTTCCGGGTGCTGGTGACCCGCCGTCCGAAATACGCCTATCGTGGCCGCGACGGCGTGATCCAGGCGCCGGCGCCGCCCCATATCATCGAAAGCGGCATTCCGACCGAGGCGCTTCTGGCCCAGATCGCCGTCGCCAAATATGCCGACGGCCTGCCGCTGTATCGGCAGGAGACGATCTACGCCCGCGACAAGACCGAACTGAGCCGTTCGCTGATGGCCCAATGGATGGGCAAGGTCGGCTTCGAACTGCAGCCTCTGGCGGACTATGTTCTCGAGCGCATCAAGCAGGGCGACAGGGTGTTCGCCGACGAAACCACGTTGCCGACGCTGGCGCCGGGAAACGGCAAGACCCAAAAGGCCTGGTTATGGGCCTATGCGCGCGACGACAGGCCCTTCGGGCGCACCAGTCCGCCGATGGTCGCCTATCGCTTCGAGGACAGCCGCAGCGGCGACTGCGTGGCGCGTCATCTGGCAGGCTTCACCGGCATTCTGCAGGTGGATGGTTACGCCGCCTACACACAGCTGGCCAAAGCGAAAGCCGGCTCCAATGAAGTGATGGCTCTCGCGGGCTGCTGGGCACATCTGCGCAGACGGTTCTATGAACTGCACATCAACGGCAGTTCGCAAATTGCGACGCAGACGATCACGACGATGGCCGAGGTCTGGAAGATTGAAGAGGAGATCCGCGGCCGCGATCCTGCCGCACGCCTGACCGCGCGTCGGGACCGTTCGGCGGCCATCGTAGCTGACCTCTTCAAACGCTGGGAAACAGAATTGCCGCGCATCTCGGGAAAGTCAAAACTGGCCGAGGCGATCCGCTACGCCACGTCCCGACGCGAGGCTCTCGGGCGCTTCCTCCTCGACGGTCGTGTCGAAATCGATTCCAACATTGTCGAACGGGCCATCAGACCCCAGACAATAACGCGAAAGAATGCGCTCTTCGCGGGTAGCGATGGCGGTGGCAGGACGTGGGCAACCATCGCCACCCTTCTGCAGACGGCAAAAATGAACGACGTCGATCCGCTCGCCTGGCTGACGCAGACGCTCGAGCGAATCGCCAACAGGTGGCCGATCTCTCAGATCGATGAACTCATGCCTTGGAAATACAAGACCTAAACGGCATCGGCTTGGCGCTTACGTTCAATCTCGCCGCCATCGCGATGATCGCAGCCACCAGGATCATGCAGCTCGTGCTCGCACGTGATGGCACGGTCGATCGCCCGGCCACCGATGTTGTCGCGGCCGACCAACTGCCCATGCTCGAAGCCTTGCAGGTCCATCTCGAAGGTAAGACCGCCAAGCAAAAGAACCCGCATGCCAAGCATTCGATCGACTGGCTCGCCTGGATCATTGGTAAGCATCCGGCGAAGACCGCGCGCGGGTCATTTTCGGCTCAGGCTGCTTGATCAACGTTGCGGATGGCGGAGCGCCAATTCCATGGCAGCAGTTCGTCGAGCCTTTGGACAGGATGCTCGGCGATGCGCGCGAGAACGTCGGCGAGCCAGGCTTGCGGATCGACGTCGTTCATCTTGGCGGTGACGATGAGGCTGTACATCACCGCGGCCCGCTCGCCGCCGCGATCCGAGCCGCAGAACAACCACGACTTCCGACCCAAAGCGATGCCGCGCACGCCACGCTCGGCCGCATTGTTTGACAGGCAGATGCGGCCGTCATCGAGGAAGCGGGTAAATGCGCTCCAGCGCTTGAGCATGTAGTCCATGGCCTTGGCGACATCGTTGCCGCGCGAGAGCTTGGCGCGTTGCGCGCGCATCCAGGCTTGCAGATCGGCCACGAGCGGCGCGCTGAGTTCCTGCCGGACGGCCTTGCGCCTTTCGGCGCTCTGACCGTTAATGGCCCGCTCGATCTCGAACAGGGCGTCGATCCGGCGGACTGTTTCCAGCGCCAGCGGCGAGATCACTGCCGGCTTCTTGCCCTGAGCCTTGCGACGCGCGTTCTCGGCCAGATCGGCCATCACGAAGAATGGCCGCCGGGCGTGGACCCAACAGGCCGCTTCCAGGATAGGCCCAGGCGTGCGGCCAAGCTCATAGAGCTTGCCATAGCCGCCGTAGGCGTCAGCCTGGAAGATTCCACTGTAGTTGGCCAAGTGAGCCTGGGGATGCTCGCCGGCGCGATCGCGCGAGTAATAGAACACCGCCCCCGGCGGGGCCTGCCCGCCAAAAGGCTTGTCGTCGCGCACATAGACCCAGATCCGGCCGGTATCGGTCTTGCCTTTGGCCAGGACCGGGACCGTGGTGTCGTCCCCGTGCAATCGCTCGGCGCTCAGCACATAGGCCTCGAGGCGCCTGAACAACGGTGCCAGCGCCGCCGTACAGCCGCCGACCTGGTCGGCCAGGGTCGACAGACTGATCGGCACGCCCTCCTTGGCATAGCGCTCTGCTTGCCGGTTCAGCGGCTGATGTTGACCAAACTTCTCGAACAGCACCATCGCCAGCAGGCTTGGCCCCGCCCAGCCGCGGGCAAGCACATGGAACGGCGCCGGGGCCTGGCTGATCTTCTCGCAATCACGGCAAGTAAACTTCTCGCGGACGTGCTGGATCACCTTCCAGGACTTCGGGATGACCTCCAGCGTCTCGGTGATGTCCTCGCCGAGCCTGGACAGCTGCGCGCCGCCACAGCAGGCACACGCCACAGGTCCCGGTACGATCACCCGCTCGCGAGGCAGATGCTCCGGGAACGGCTGACGTGACGGCCGCTTGCGGGTGAACGACGCCACCTTCGTGGTTTTGGCCGCGGCCATTTCGGCTGCGAGTTCGTCCTCCGTCGCCGAACTCTCCAGCTCCTCCAGCGTCAGTTCGAGCTGATCCAATAGCCGCGCGGTACGCTCCGAGCGCGGGCCATAGCGGTCGCGGTTGAGTTTCTCGATCTGCAGCTTCAGATGGGCGATCAATGCCTGGTCGTCGGATTGCCGAGCGCGGGCGGCCGCCGCCTCCGCGCGAGCAACGATCAATGCCGCTTTCAGCGTTTCGATGTCGTCTGGCAGCGATTCAAGGCCGTCACCCATGGCCCTGATGGAATCACAAAAGGGGCGATTTGAGGCGTCTTTTCTTCCGCACCTCAGAACATTTTTTAAGCCTATCCTGCGCTCTGTGGCCGCCACGTGTGCTGCGGGTTGCGCCAGTCGATCGCCTCCAGCAGATAACTCATCTGCGCCGCGGTCAGCCCCACCACACCGCCCACCGTCACCGGCCAGACAAAACGGCCACGGTCCAACCGCTTGGCGTAGAGCGACAATCCAATTCCATCGTGCCACAAGGCCTTGATCAGCGAACCGCCGCGTCCGCGGAACACGAAGACATCTCCGGCGAACGGATCACGACCAAGGTTTTCCTGCACCAATAATGACAAACCCTGCATGCCCTTGCGCATGTCAGTGTAGCCGGTCGCAATCCAGATGCGTGCGCTCGAAGAGATCGGGATCATCGACGCTCCAAAACCTGCAGCACCCGCGCCAGGGCGGCCGCATCGACGCCGGCATCGACAATCACCCGACGATCCCTGCCAACGACGATCACCATCTGCCCGCTCGTCGGCGTGGCAGCAACCGCCGGATCGACCTCAGCGGCAAGGACGACCCGCGCAAAGCCGGATTGCTCGCTTTGAGGGCTGATCGGCTCGGGACCGAACGAGCGCCGCCATGTCATCAGCAACGAACGCGATATGCCATGGCGTCTCGCCGTCGACGATATCGCGCGCGGCGCTTGAAAGCTCTCGGTGACGATCCGCAGCTTCTCGTCATCCGACCAGCGCCGCCGGCGACCAGTCTCGACCACCTCAAGCCGTTCAAGCTGAGTACTGCGCTTATGGCTGTCCATAAGGACTGTTACGCACCAATTGGACTAATCCAACAAGGCGGCCCTCGCCGGAGGGAGACGATCATTGCCCGTCTTGGAGGTTGGACCGGCTACGCTTCCGAGCGTCCGCCAGGGCCGATCACCATGCGAAGAGGTTGGCAACGCTTCGAACACATGGTTCAAGGATGGACCCTCAGAAATGTGTGCACGCCTTAGCCGCGAGGGGGGACCTGCAGGTTAGCACCGCCCTTCCGGCCTGATCTGCAGGTCCTAACGACGGGTCGTCGCGTCGATCTCGGCCCGGGGCATGGCGCTCACCGTCGAGGTGAAGACCGGCTCCCGCGGATCGCCAGCTACCTGCTCTCGCAAAGCGCGCCTCAGCCGGGCGCGAGCCGCAACGTCAACTTCAAGTGCGTGCAAGGCTGTCCAGGTAGCTCTTGCGACAAAGGGTGGTCTTGAGACCGTGATCAAGCAATTCCTCGCACAGAAAATCTTGCGGCTCAATTTGGATTTGCTCACGTGCGCCGCGAGTGGATTGTTGGTGCGGCTTTGCATGTCCAGAAGCCGAAATTATTCCGCGCGTGAAGCGGTTCCGTGTCAGATAGTGTCGCGGCTTTTTGATCTCATATTCCGTCTCAATCTTTGGCGAAACGAGCCACCGATCAAATATGCGCTTATAAGTTCCATAAGTGTGATATACGTGGTGGATTCCCATCGGCAACTCACGAGCTCTCTCTCGTTTAAGCTCGCGCTGCCGAAGAACTGGAATACTCGTGTAAAAGGGCTCCCAAAGAATATAGGCCACTCCATCTGGCTTTAATACGCGTGAGACCTCATTCATCAAGCCATCGACATCTTCCAAGTGGTGGATGACTTGCTTGATGGTCACAAAATCAACGCTAGCGGTCTCAAGAGGCAAATCATAAATATTCGCGATCCAAAGACGCATTGTAGAGTCGCCGTTCGGACTCTCGCGATCAAGCCCAGCCCGGAACAGGGTCGCGCTGTGAAGAATCGTCGCAGACAACTCTACGGCAATGGAGTGGTATCCACGGCGCGCGACGAGGTAACTCAGTATGCCTTCTCCGGCGCCCAAATCGAGATGAACGCTTCCCTTCGGAAAGCGTAAGTCATCGGCCCACTTGGCCATCCGGGGGCCCCACTCCCTGAGAAAGGCCATATGGCTCTCAGTGTTATTGTGGCGGAAGTGCCACTTGTTCTCGTCGGCCATCCCGTCTGCCAGGGATCCATATAGCGCCTTGGGCAGATCGAAAAACGACAGCCCCTTGTATTCAATGGGCGTCCTCGTCGGCGCGCATATCATCAATCAACATCCTTCCGTAAGCGAGTCCCGATCAGCGCGCGATCTCCGCGGATTGCGGCTCTTCGCCGGATCGGGCAGCATGCAATGGTCTCCCGTCGCCAGCATGTTCGTGACGCTAGCGAGAATGAGACGTTCCAGACGGTCATGCTAAACCGGTCAAGCAATGTTGATGCGCGACTAAAAGGAATTACGGACGGGTGGACTCGGGAGTACCCACAACGAGTTGTCCGCGGCCGCGTGGCATCATGAACGGCGCGTTCTTCCGCTTGTCTCATGACCGTGTGGAGCCGGCAGCGATCGAGTTCACCAATGCGAGACACGAGGAGGGGACCACGCCGCCGATCGACATCACCATTCCGACTTTGGCTATCATAGAATCATGTGTCGATCGATCGCGGCCTCTGACAATTGCCGCGATCGACTCGCAAATACAATGGGATCGCGGTTAGAGATAAGAAAGTCAGCGCGCCGAGCGTGCCCTCATTCGAGGCTATTGTTTCCTCAAAGAAGGAATAGAACAGGCCTAAAATGAGAAAAGTCAAAAGCAGCATAAAGCACTCCGCTTCTGAGCCGGCAGACGTCTTCACGCGGCCAATGCCTGCTACTAGGACTGAGAAAAAACAAAACAGCAACGAAACTAGACCAACAATCCCGGTCCCAAGCAAGACGTCTAGATAGCCATTGTGGGAATAGCGGACCCCCACCGAGGCATCGAGAATAGGTCCCACGAAATCTTGCGTTGCAGCGTAATAACCGAACCCAAGGAGGGGCTTCTGCCAAATTGCGTCAAGCACGATGGGCCAAATATCGGTGCGTCCGGTCAAAGTCACGTCGCGTCCGACGACAGCTACGAGGTCCGCACCGAAAAAAATGAAGGCTGTATATGCCAGTGCGCTCACACCAAAGATAACCAGCAACAGGAGATTTGCAGAAGCAGGAACAGTTCTTATCACCCAGTAATAGACCAACATAACGCATATAGCGATCAACGCGCCGGCCGACTGGGCGAATATCAGGCACGCAATCGCCGCAATAATACACGTCAAGCGGAAGCCAAAGGACGCATCCATGAGCCGCCGAAAAAACATGAAGGTGAAAAGGCCTATAGCCGCGGCAGCGCCCAAATGATTTTTGTGGACGAATACTCCGCGCCAGTGGCCGGCATGAATACCTTCGAAGGCATCAACCACTTGGTGTGTGCCATAATTCGGAAAGGCGAGCGCCATCACCACGCTCGCGAGAATCAAAAACGCCAATACCTTAACGATGATTTTGCAGACCACCTCCATATTCAAAACATGACAGATAGCCGCGACAGCAAGAACGTATAGAAACAACAATGAGGTGTACTTAAATGTGTCATATGGGTTTACAGACCATATAGTCGATATAAGGCAAAGCAAAAGATATATCGTGATGGCTCTGGGAAGAGAGAGCAATAATCCAAAACCACGATACATAGAGGTAATTGCAAGGCACAAAAGCGGAAGCGCCAACCGCAAATAGTATACTGTTTTAACTTGAGATTGGTCTTCGAGAGGAAGTGTCGGATCGATCCCGGAAATTGCAATGAAAAACGGATATATAAAGACCAGCAGTAGACCGACAAACAGCAGCTCTGTGATCTTCGAGTAGAGAGCCGCGGATATCTGCCGGTTTCTATCGGAATGAGTCAGATATCGCATCGGCGTTGCCCTAACAAGAGTTCGCTCAAGAACGCCCTGTAATTGTCGAGCATGCGGTCGACTCCGAAATTCGCGGCGACGAATTTTGATGCGGCCTGGCCGATCGCTTCTCGCTTAAGGGGGCCGCTCATGATCTCGATAGAGCTTACCAAGGAGTCCGTATCTCCGACCGGAAATAGATAGCCGGTCTCCCCAGGGATTACGATTTCGGCGGTGCCACCAACGTCGCAGGCGACGACCGGCAAACCCATCGACATCATTTCCAATACGGCAAGTGGGGCTGCTTCGTAGAGACTACAGAGAACGCCAACGTCAATCGCACTTGTATAAGGTCGAACGTCTTGCTGGTATCCAGCAAAGATTACGTGCTCCAGCAGTCGATTTTCTCTAGCGTACTGCGCAACAGTCGCTTGTGTCGGACCGGCTCCCACCAGCAGCGCTTTCACTGGATAGCCTCGATTTCGAAGAACCCGCACTGCGTCGATCAACTGACAATGATTTTTCTCAGGACGAAATTGAGCGCACATGCCGATCACATAATCGTCTGGCGCGAGCCCCAACTGCGAGCGGGTTCGATCTCTCCATTCGACAACTGAATGAGCGGAAAAGCGACGCAGGTCCACACCATTCTGGATGACGATCGAACGGTGAGGCGAAAACCCGCGATCTTCCCATAGCTTGCGCTGGTTCTGGGAAACGTAGATCAGTGCGTCCGCGCGGGCGGCGACATGGCGGTAAAGGCGATCGAAGACGCGCTCCTTGCCGGTCTGCAGGTACGCTTTATGAAGTATTGATACGAGTTTGGCATTTGACCCGGCCAGTTGCCGGGAAATGGTTGCGAACAGCAGTGGCCTTTCTTCTATCGCGACGATTACCTGGGGTTTGTAGGCGCGGATTAGCCTTGCGACGCTCGATAGCGTGCCAAGATCGTAAATCCGGTTTCCATTGAACATTTGTATGGGGTTATTGCTGAGATGCGCCGTCAAATCGTTGCGGGTGAGGCTCGCTATCATGCAAACGTCACCTTTGGTTGCCAGCGCATTGGCAAGCTGCAACGTATGGAGCTCGGCGCCTCCTGAGACAAGTCCGTTGAGCACGAAAATGACACGCATGAACATACTCTCGAATGCCTGCTCGGACCCGCAGATCGGTGGCCAGAAGACGTCTACGTCATGCTCACGTTCTTCACTAGACCTTGCAGCGAATTGGGGACGAGCCGGCGTAAGCGTGACCATGAGCGCGTAGAGCATCCTCGTACACCGCCGACGTCTCTCCTGCGATGACGTCCCAGCTCAATTCACTGCAAGCACACTCCATCGCGCCAACGCGAAGTTGGTTGCATAGCTCCTCGCTCACAATGACGCGTGCCATTGCTTCCGCCAGCGCACCCACGTCCTTTGGCGGAACCAACAAACCATTGTACTCATTGGCAACTACGTCAGGCAATCCACCGACGCAGGAGGCGATGACGGGCCGCCCAAAACCGAACGCCATCGCAGCGACCCCGCTCTGGGTGGCATCCGTATACGGAAGCACAACGGCACTCGCTCGCCGGAATATCTGCGGAATTTCGTCAGCGTGAATACGACGATCCGTCAACTCGACCCAAGGCATTTCGCGGAGTTGGGGACGATACAGATCGAGTGCGGAGCCCGTCCCCGCAATCACCAATCGAAAGGTAAAGCCTCTCAAAGCCAGCAATCGTCCTGCCTCCAAGACGAATCCGAGCCCCTTGTAGGCCTCGATTCGTCCAAAAAACAAAAACACCGGCGGCTTCTCGGGAATTGTTTCCACTCGACCTTGATCATCGCCATACACACCGTGTGGAACCGAAGCAAGCTGATAACTCAGCTTCGGCTCTCTCCCTCGCCATTCCTCTCGTAATCTTTCGCCATGTACTAACAAACGATCTGCGCGGGAGCGCAAACGGACCGTACTAGGGAACTTCCCGACCCAGCGCCGATCAGCTCCACTATGCGGGACTGGATCGTGCACGGTAACGACGAGCGGAATTGAATATCTCAGAACGTCGTTGGCCCACGTTGGAACGCAACTCGCCACCTCTTGAACATGAATCACGTCGGGTCGAAATCGTCGGATCTCACGCGTCAGCCTCATCACGTGGAGCGGCGCACTGCGGCGTCTTTGCTGTCCAAACCATACAACGTTCCCGCGTCTAACGAGCGCATCCCGCAAGGACCTGGAGAGCTCTAACGCGGCATTGGAAGAATCCAAGATCAGCAACACCTCGTGGCGTCTATCAAGCGCCAAGGCGAGTCGGGACGCATACTCCGCGTGGTGGAGCGATACGAGAGCCACCCTCACTCGCAGCTCCCCTCGATCCGCGGGAAATTCGTATCTGCCTTGTTCAGCGCGACCCCGAGCATAAGTTCGTTTATGTCGCTACAGACTTTAAGCGCACGCTCGATGACACCGATGTTTGCGCGCCCCGGTTCGACAACAAGGATGAACGAATCCAATAAATGCGCCGCGGCGCGAACATCTGCAAACGGCACCACGGCTGGCAGATCGACAATGACATATGTGTAGGCCTCACGAAGAGTCTGAAATAGTTTCTGGAGTTTCTCGGAGGTCAGAACGGCGCTCGCGTAAATTGATCGGGAGTTATTGCCAACTGGTAGAAAAGCCAATTCTGATATTGAATCGGTCCAAGTTGTTTCAGATACTGAAACCGCCCCTGTCATGACATCTAAAATGCCAAACGCGGCAGTCGGAGCTAATGCGGCTGAGAGTGATCGATTTCGCAGATTGCAGTCTACCAGAATTACTCGAGCCCCAGCATGTGCCATGAGTAACGCCAAGGCCGCTGCAACGGTGGACTTTCCCTCATTGGGCTGCGTCGAGGTAATCCCAATAACCTGGTTTCGCTTGCCGCTACGGTTCATCGTATCGATGGCCAGTTTGATCTCGAGAAACGACTCGGTAAATCGGGACTGTGGTGCATCAGTAATAGTCCAGATCGGATTCTCTGTTCGTACGATGCTTCGCGATCTTGCACGGTCCGTTGACGTGCGGTTGGATAAAGAACGCTTAGATATGCGTTCGCCATCTGGTGATGGCATGGCATTGGACACTGGACCATTTCGCATTGAAGTAACCGGGCTTTCGAGGCTCGCCAACTTCATCCGCATCTTTTCAGCAGGGCCAGAGAAAACTATTGTCAACTTTCTCCAAACGCCGTCGGGCTTGACCCTTGGGACAACTGCGATGCAGGCTATTTGAAGCTCCCTCAAGACCTGCCCGGTGGTATGGATGCCTCGATCTGACAGATCGCGCAGCATCCCGATTGCGATGCCAAGAAGCATCCCCGCAACGGTCGCTATTCCAAGCACGATTACGCCTTTTGGCGAGCTTGCCCTTAACGGAGGCAACGCCTCGGTGACCAGACGCGCCTCGAAACCTGGCAAGGATTGCTGTCGCGCGGCCTCCCCATGACGCAGCACGTGGCGAAAATTATCAAGTGCGGTTGTGGACGATTCCGCAGCGGCTACCAAGTCGCGGAGCTCACCTTGCGTCTCCGCCGTCGATTGCGATCGCGCCACACCTGCATCGACAGTATTGGCTGAACTCGCGATATCCTTCCTGTTCTTGTGGTAATCCTCCAATGCTTTTTGGGCAGCTGACGCGTGACTGCCCAGTTCGTTCAATCGATTCTTAATCCATGTCTCATCTCGGAGAGTGGAATTGTATTTTGCGTCCATTTGATACGCGATATATGTTTCCGCAACGGTGTTTAAGATCAGCGCCGCTTGCTCAGAGTCGGCGGACTCGAAGCTAACCCCGACGATATATGTGAGACCGACGCGCTTGACCGAAAGCTTGCGTTGGAAAGATTCCAACGCATATCGTATCGCGGTTGCTTCCGTTTCCGGTTTGCGCCAGCCGAGCAACCGGGCTATCGAGCCGCGGATACCAATTTGTCCGAGAAATTCAGGATTTTTTGCTAAATCGAGTTTCCGTATCACGGCGCGAGCGATACTATCGGATCTTATAATTCCGATCTGACTTTCCACGATCGTTGAGACGGACGCAGAGTCTCCTAGAGGCGCTTTCGATTCTATGACGAGATCCGCTTCGGCCGTAAACTTCGGTGTCGCAGCGATGAGATAAAGGAAAGCGATCCCCCACGTTGCCAAACACGTCAACGATATGACTGAGACCCGCCGCCGTATGAAGTCTGTCACATCTGCCAAGGACACGATCGGCAAACGAAATTCAGGCGAGGTATCCTGACTTATCGAACTATTCGTTCTGCTCGGAGTTTGCAGCATTTTCCCGTACCAGCGTTCATGATTTCACTTCTAAGGCTTCGCACATAAGATGAAGGCGTCCGGTGGACGACGGATGCCCAAGTCCAATACGCCTCGCAATTCACCAAATGAAAGATCGGTAATTAGAAGATGCAGCAGACGGAAGGGCGTCAATGAGCATTCCAATACACCTTCCTGGAAAAGAGGGTCATGACTATGATTTTGAGATCGAGAAGGAGTGACCAGTTGTCGATGTAGTATAGATCATGCTCCACACGACGCTGCATCTTCTCGAGGGTATCGGTCTCGCCACGGTAGCCGTTGACCTGAGCCCAGCCGGTAATGCCGGGCTTGACGTTGTGGCGACGGGAAAATGACGAAATCAGCTCAGCGAACACCTCGTTCTGCGAGGTCGCGTGTGGGCGGGGGCCGACGAGCGACATATCGCCGACCAGGACATTGAATAACTGCGGAAGCTCATCGATATTGGTATGGCGCATGAAGCGTCCCAGACGAGTCACACGTGGATCGTGTCTGGTGACAGGTCTGAAATTGTCGCCGTCCTCCATCACGGTCATCGATCTGAATTTCAGCACGCGAATGGGCTCGTTGTTGAAGCCGTGCCGCGTCTGGCGAAATAGCACCGGCCCACGGGAATCTAGCTTGATTGCGAGCGGAACGATTACGAAGAGGGGGCTAACCACAACAAGTCCGACGATTGCAGCGGCGACGTCGAACGCTCGCTTGATTGCTCGGTTGAAAGGAGTGAGGGGGGACTGGAAAATCCGCATCGTCACCATGTTGCCGAACTGAGTGATCCGCGACACGGCCATGAGATCGATAGCACCAACAGGGACGACGTGAACGTCAACTGGCAGCTCTGATAGGGCGCTGGCAAGCGCGAGGGCAGCCGGAGCATCCGACTCCGAAATCAAAATGACAATGTCATCCGCTCGGAGGGGCCGGCAATCCGCGACCAGTTGGCGGGCATCAGGTAGCACTTGGATGGCGCCGGGGCGCGCGGGTACTGAAGGGTCGGCGCGAAATGTCGGAAAGTCGAACGAGCGGATGGTTCGAATTCCGGTGGCGATTGCACGTGCGGAAAACTGCAAGCAGTGACTCGGGTCTCCTATAAGAATGGCACGCCTGGCGTCTATCAACCCTGATGCGATCGCAGGCTGTAGCAATGAGAACCATATTGCCCGTGTGCAGAGTACCGTAAGGAGGACGCTCACAGCTTGAGCTAAGACAGTCGCGCGCGAGTAGCCTTCTGAGATTTTCAGAAGGAATATCGTCGAGATGAAGAAGGAGAATACGAAGAATACGCCGCTGGCGCCGCTCCATAGGAACACGTGCCGGGGCTGGGTCTGGATCCGGGAATATTGCCGGAGCGCTATGGAAACGAGCAACTGCAATGTGGAAATCAGAAGGGATTCCTGGACATATTTGGCGGCGTCCGGCGAGCCCAGGAAGGTCAGGCGATGATAGAGGACGGCTGCGGAATAAGCCGCAACGGCTACGAGTAGGAATTCGGTACTTGCTGCCAATGCTAACAGGGCAGCCAATCGGCTCTTACCAACGCCCCCTGGAATTGCCCTGCCGCCAGCGCCCGAATGTGCCGGAACCTTGGTAGAGGCCGGCGAATTGGTAAAGGACGCATAACTCACCGGTCACTCCCAGCCAGCCATTCCGTTTCTCAGCCAAAACAGTAGCATTCGGGTCACTGGGTGGAATTGGCAATAAATGGGTAGAGTGGAGTAACTACGATGGACGATTGAGCCGGGGCGCTGCGGGATTAAATTGTCGAATAATCAAAAGAGAACAGATCAATCGAACATAGAAGGCAGTGAGCGGCCCAGCGCCGATGAGGAAACAGAACGTTGGTTTTGCGGATGGCCTGTTGGGACGGGTGCTCCGACGGTAGCGGTGTCAACGCTCTGCCTTCCGCGGACAGATTGGAAGGATTTCACTGGATAACGATTTCACTGGATAACCACGTCCGTACCACGTCCGTACAGAGAGTTGCCGCCATGCCGAACTCCACGCTGCCCAATTGTTTCCATATCGACGTCTTTGGCAGGAACCTGGGTCGTTGCATCAAATGGGGCTTGGTGGCCGTTGGCCTGACAATTTCCGTCACTCAAGCAAAGGCCGAATATCGAATAAACATCGGAGATGTACTGGAGGTCGCGGTGGCGGGCGTGCCGGAGCTACGGCATCGTGCTGCCGTCCAAATGGACGGGAACATTTCGTTGCCACTGGCCGGAACGCTTTCAGTGGCAGGCCTGCCCTTACCGCAGATCCGGGCCAAAGTCGGGGCCGCACTGGCGAGCAAGGTGTTTCGACAGAGGACCCCGGATGGCCGTGAGGTCGTCATCGTGATAGACGCAGATGAGGTCACGACGGTCGTGGCGGAATACAGGCCGATATACGTAAATGGGGACGTGTCGAAGCCGGGTGAGTACCCTTATCGTCCGGCCACCACCGCACGCCAGGTCATCGCTATGGCGGGCGGCTACGACATCATGCATATCAGAATGAATAACCCGTATCTCGAGTCAGCAGACTTGAGAAGCGAGTATGGATCGCTTTGGACCGAGTTCGCCAAAGAACAGGCGCGTATGTGGCGCATCAGGATTGAGCTCGGAGAAGGGGCACAGATCAGCCCAGGCGCTCTGACGGACGTGCCCATAGCTCGATCGGCGATTTCGGAAATCGTCCATGCAGAAACGGAATATTTGAAGACGAAGCAGAGCGACTATCAGCAGGAAAAGGCGTTCCTCGAGCGCGGCGTCCGACAGGGAGACGACGAGGTCCGCGTGCTGTCGGAGCAGCAGAAAAGAGAGGAAGAGGGATTTCAGTCAGACCTCGAAGACCTGCAGAAAGCGTCCGATCTCTTCGGCAAGGGTTCCTTGACCAGTCCTCGCGTTACGGATGCGCGTCGCGCGGTGCTGCTGTCATCAACCCGGAAGCTGCAGACCTCTGCGCAACTGCTGCAGGTCAAGAAGCAGCAGGACGAGTTCTCCAGAAAGCTGACAAAGCTCGACGATCAGCGGAGGCTTGACCTGCTCCGTGAGCTGCAAGACACAAGCTTAAGGCTCAACCAAATTCGCGAAAAGCTGCAGAGCGTCGGTGAGAAGCTTCAGTACACTGCGATGGTTCGATCGCAACTCGTACGAGGAGCCGGCAGTAAGCCGGACATTGCCATCATTAGAAAAGGCGAGAAAGGGCCGGAACGGATTATCGCGAGCGAAGATACCGAGTTGCAACCGGGTGACGCTGTCGAGGTCACCCTGCGATACCAGGATGGTCCTGACGCGCCTCCCCGAAGGCTAAGCAGTTCAAATACCTCACTAGGGATAGGCCGGACCGAGGCGACCGGGGACGATTCGCTGCGCGTCGGGACGAGGTGACGAGGGCTGGGCATTTCCGGAACGTAATTCGTGGCTACTCTCGAAACTTCAAAAACCTAGGGATGATTGCTGACGTGGCGGTCGTGCAGGAGTGGGCCGGAATTGTCTACGGGTCGATGGTTCGCAAACGAGATGTCGCGAAATGACTAGCCCCCGGGGTCATTTACCGCGGCGATACTTTGTCGATGGCAGCGGGCGTCGCGTGCTTATCGGTTTGACGACCGAAGAAACGCGTGAATTTGAAAGACTAGACAATCTTCCGGCTCTGGATGAGACAGGCGGGCATGTTGCCCGGGATGAAAACGGTGCCCCGACCACGACCCGTGAGAAGCGCTGGCGCGAACTCTATTGCAAGCACGATATCGCCTGGATGGAGTGGAAGACGCGAGCTCAGGCGGATCGCCGTGAAGCTTCAGGATTTGTTAAATATAATTGAGCGACCTTATGTCTTGTTCCCTGTCCTCTTAGTCTGAACCCGGAATACGACAATGTTTCAGCTGCTTTTGCGGGATCGAGTACACAACTTTATCAGGGGCCGCCTGGGCGACGACGGGTTTAGGGCACGTTCGGCCGAACGGGATGCTGAGACGGATTTGGCCCGTGTCGGCTCGATTGTAACCGCGATCGAAACCGCGCTGCATGCAGCAGAGAGCGAACAATCAGGCTTGAGCCGCCGGGTGGACGATGTCCTGGCACGCGCCGCGGTGACTTTCGGAAATGGAACCGACGAATATCTGGAGCGCGATGCGCTGGATAACCATCACCAGGATCTATTTGGCGCCGAGATTTTAAATGGGCAGCGTAGGCTCAAGGAACTGGCTACGGAGATTTCCCATTTCAGATTTATGAAGGCCGCCCTTCTGAGCAGGTTCCCGGACTACAAGACGCCGGTGACCTGAGCCCCGCTAATTCCTCCAAGAATTGGTAGAGTCCGCGTCACCCGCTGGGGGATGGACATGAAGGCCAGTCGGTTCACGGATGAGCAGATCATTGGGGTTTTGCGGGAGCAGGAGGCCGGGGCGCTGGAGCCTGGATTTTCTATCGGACGCGTTCGCCGATGGCCGGCGGTTTCGCATCCTGGCGATCGTCGATGATTTCACTCGCGAATGCCTGGCGCTGGTCGCCGATACGTCGTTACCCGGCCTGCGTGTTGCCCGCGAGCTTGATGCCATCGTTGCTCGTCGCGGCCACCCAGCGATGATCGTTCCGATAACGGTACCGAACTCACCAGCATGACGATACTGCGCTGGTCACAGGAACATGGCATTGCGTGGCACTACATCGCGCCTGGAAAGCCGCAAAATGCTTTCGTCGAGAGCTTCAACGGACGGCTGCGGGACGAATGGCTCAACGAGACGCTGTTCGCGTCCCTTGCCCATGCCCGCGAAGTACTGGCAATCTGGAAAGACGACTACAACACGGTGAGACCGCATAGCGGTCTTGGCAATCTAGCACCGTCTATCTACGCCGGACTCAGCGTCCCCAAGATGCAACGGTATGGGACGCTGCGCGATGCCGAGGGCTCCGCGCCCCATCCCGTTGCATCACCGAGCCACCAAGGCTCAAATCGACCCGGGACTCTACCCGCCGCTGGATGAAAGAAGGGGCTCAGGTCAGTTGGTATAGAAAGCGGACACACGCGGGCGCGCTGGGGGAGACTTACGATGAGATGAAGAAAAGCGTAACTTGGAAATCGGCTGAAGCTTTACAGGTTAGAGGGAGAAGGTCGTGACCAGTCTGGAGCAAATGGTGTTCTCTCCCGATGACCAGGCTGTCGCGAATTCGCTACTGATCGCCTTCAGGCAATGGTGTGAGGCCCGAACGGGGCAGACCCTGCCCGATCATGCTGCGATGGACCGCTTCTCGGTGCAGGGATTCCGCAGCTTCTGGCGCTACTTCCTGGAGTGGTCTGGCCTGCCCCGGGACGGTGCGGTCGACCCGGTCTGTGTCGGCGATGCCTGCGAGACCGCCCGCTTCTTCCCAGATCTCCGTCTGAACTACGCCGAGTGCCTGCTCGACGGCAGTCTCGACCAGCCGGTCCTGACGGCCTGCCACGCTGGCGGCAGCCGCGACCGGTTCACGCGTGGCGCACTGCGCATCGCGGTCGCGCGGCTGGCGACGTCGTTGCAGCGACTGGGTGTGCGCCGTGGCGACCATGTCGCGGCGATCGCACGCAACAATGCCGAGGCGGTCATTGCCGCCCTGGCCACCGCTGCCATTGGCGCGACCTTCGCCAGCTGCGCGCCGGACATGGGCGTGCCCGCCATCCTCGCGCGCTTCGCCCCGCTCGAGCCCGTAGTGCTGTTCGGCTGTCTCCGGGCGGAGCCATGGGATGCGGGCGTGCCCGTCGCCGAGCGCGTCGCTGGCGCGGCGGCCGGCCTGCCCGGCCTCGCCGCGATCATCGCGCTGGACAACGGCTCGCTTCCGGCCAGCGAGAGGACGGTGCCCCAGCACAGGCTTGCCGATCTGCTGCGCGATGCCGTTGGCAGCGAGGACCGACCCGGCTGGCTGCGCCATCCGTTCAACCAGCCCCTGTTCACGATGTTCTCCTCCGGCACCACGGGCGCGCCGAAATGCATCCAGCACGGCGCCGGCGGCACCCTGCTGGAGCACGTGAAGGAGCACCGGTTGCACTGCGATCTCCGACCGGGCGACAAGCTGTTCTTCCAGACCTCCTGCGGCTGGATGATGTGGAACTGGCAGCTCTCTGCCCTGGCCTCCGGCGTGGAGATCGTCCTTTACGATGGGCCGCTCGAAGGGCCGGACACCTTCTGGCGGATCGTCACCGAGGAGCGCGTGACCGTCTTCGGCACCAATCCTGCCTATCTTCACTTTTGCGAGCAGGCAGGCTTCTCCCCGGGCCGGATGTTCGACCTTTCCGCCCTGCGGGCCGTGCTCTCCACCGGCTCGATCCTGTATCCCCGCCAGTACGACTGGGTGCGCGGCGAAGTGAAAGCGGCGATGCCGCTCCAGTCGATCTCGGGCGGCACCGACATCATCGGCTGTTTTGTCCTGGGCAATCCGGTCCTCCCCGTCCATCGCGGCGAGGCACAGTGCCGCAGCCTCGGCCTCGATGTCCGCTCGCTGCCGCCACCCGACGATCCGGAGACGCGGATCGGCGAACTGGTCTGCGCCAACCCTTTTCCCTCGCGCCCCCTCGGCTTTCACGGTGATGCCGACGGCACGCGCTTCCATGCCGCCTATTTCGCCCAGAACCCCGGCTTCTGGACGCATGGCGACCTGATCGAGGCCACGTCGGATGGCGGTTGGCGGCTGCATGGCCGTTCCGACGGGGTCCTCAATGTGCGCGGCATCCGCATTGGCACCGCGGAGATCTACCGCATCCTCGGTGACATCGAGGAGATCCTCGATGCGATGGCGGTCGAGCAGCAGGCAGAGGAGGAGCCCGGCGGCACGCGCATGGTTCTCCTGGTCGTGCTGCGCGAAGGCCTGGTGCTCGACACCACGCTGGCGAAGCACATCCGCTCCGAACTTGCGCGCTGCGGCTCCCCCGCGTTCGTGCCGGCGCGCATCGCACAGGTCGAGGCGCTTCCGGTCACCTTCAACGGCAAGCGGTCCGAAGCCGCAGCGCGCGATGCGGTGAATGGCCGCCCTGCACGGAACCGTGATGCCCTGCAGAACCCGGAATGCCTCGATGCCATTGCCAAGCATCCAGTGGTCGGGGCATCTGCGGCCATCAAGGCGTCGCGGGGGCCGGCGCCGGGCCGTGGGGCGATCCCGGATGGTGTGCCGCTGCGGCGGGAGCTGCAGGCGGTCTGCGAGCGCGTGCTGGGCGTCTCGCCCATCAGCTGGTCCGATAATCTTCTTGGCTTCGGCGTGGACTCGCTGGCAGTGGTGAACCTGCTGCTTGAGATTGAGGACCATGTTGGGCGTCCCCTGCCCTTCTCGGCCTTGCTGTCGGCGCCGTCGATCGAGGGCCTGGCCGCGGCCCTGTCCGTCGGCGCGGAGGCGATAGCGGCGCAGCAGGCTGGTGGGTCGGGCCCGCATGTCCGTGCCCTCGGTCCGGACGATCGGGAGCCGGTCTGCCGCTTCCTCGAGCAGGCCTTCCGCGAGTCGGGACTCAAGGCCGCCACCTGGCGCCGACTATTCGACCATGACTGGTCCGATCGCGGGCGCGGCTTTGTGCTCCTCGACGGCAACGCAATCGTCGGCTTCATCGGCACCATTACCGCCCGGCGGCAGGAGGACGGGCAGGCAGCGCTTGTCTGCAACCTCTCCTCCTGGGCCGTGCACGCGAAGTACCGCGGATGGGGCATGGCCCTGCTCGCCGCGGTGCTGCGGGACGAGAGCCTCACCTACACGTCTTTTACCCCGAACCCGACCTCCTGGGCTGCCCTGCTGGCGCAGCGTTTCACGCCGCTGGACTCGCACAGGATCTTCATGCCGCCATTGCTACAGGCCGAGGCGCTGTTCGGGCCGAACCGGCCGGTCATCAGCTTCGATCCGGCCGTGGTCCGCGAGAGGCTGACCAGCCAGCAACGACAGATCTTCGACGATCACACGCCGTATGATTGCCTGCAGCTCACCGTCAGCGACGGGTCCAATCATGCCTATCTGGTGGTGAAGCGCCGTACGCACCGGCTGAGTGCGAGGCGACTGGGGGGACTGGGGCGAGTTCTGCCGGTGCGGATCCCGTATTCGGACATCCTGCATTGCAGTGCGCCGGAGCTGCTGTCGCGGCATCTCGAGCGAGTCAAGCTGGCGATCCTGCGCCGGCAGCGGACGGCGGTGCTCGTCGCAGAGGCGCGGCTCTTTCCGGTCCGGCCAAGGGGCGTTCTAGTCCCGATGCGCACCTGTTACCGTTCCCCGCTGCTGGCGGCCGGTGACCTCGACAGGCTCTATTCGGAGATTGTGCTCCTGCCCATCTGAGGCGCATGACGGCGTGCCGGTTTGCCGCTCGGACGGCCGCGTCCCGAGCGATCAGGCGCCCGGCGATGCCCTTCCGGCGCATCGCGGAGGCTTGCATGTCCGGCGAACGGCGAATGTGCTTCTTCCCAGCCTCCGGAGATAGCTCGAGCAGTCGATAATATACAGGGATCGTACACGGCGCACGGCGCACGGCGAATCCGGAAGTAGTAGATCGATTCCTAGATCCGCAAGTTGTTCCTAGTCTAACCGCCGAATTTCGTTCACTCTCGCTCGGGCAGCGGCATGCCCGTACAGGCCAACCATTGGACCGGGCAGACGCAATCCAGCTTCGTCCCTCGCTGTTCAGCCAGCTCCGACTTTTGGGCGGTCTCAGCGAGTGCACGCGCTGAGCCGCTTTTCTTCTTCGGCGTGAAGTGAAGCCTCCGCGGCCCTCGCCGGATGCGAAGGCCGACGCCGCGGGAATCCAAGGAAGGGAAAGCGCGGTGCGAGGCTGCGTCGGTAGCACCTATATTCCCGGCTTTTCCTCGCTCTCGATCGCCTTTGTCGCGTGTGCCATCGAAACACTCCGCGCGAGGCGCTCGAAGGGGTAATCCTTCGGGGCCGTTGCACTGGGCTTCCGGCGAGAGTCACGTGGAGGGATGACTAAGCTCACGGTCTCTGGAGAGCGTAGCCGGCGCCTGGGAAGGCATCGCGCGGAAGCCGGTTGAGCCAACAGGGAAGGTGTCGCTGATGATCTTGTTGACCGGAGGTGCCGGCTACATCGGGTCCCATGTCTGCGTCGCGTTGCTGGACGCCGGACTCGACGTCGTCGCAATCGACAATCTCTCAAACAGCAACAAAGCGTCTCTCGAGCGGGTGCAATCCATCTGCGGGCGGTCGCTTGTCTTCCGGCACGCCGACGTGCGGGACGAAGAGGCCATCTACGAAATACTTCGTGACTGCGGAGTGACCGCGGTCATTCACCTTGCGGGTCTGAAAGCCGTCGGCGATTCCAACGTTCGGCCCATGACGTATTACGAGAACAACGTCCTCGGAACGATGCGGCTCGTGTCGGCCATGAAGAGGGCGAATGTGAAGACGCTCGTCTTCAGTTCGTCCGCTACGGTTTACGGGCCCCCCCGGTACCTGCCGGTCGATGAGAAGCATCCTCTCGGGCCGACAAATCCGTACGGCCGTACAAAGTGCTTCATCGAAGAAATTCTGAGGGATATCTATCGGTCCGACGATGATTGGCGGATTGGCATTCTGCGCTACTTCAATCCGGTTGGCGCGCACGAAAGCGGGCTCGTCGGAGAAGACCCGCTGGGCGTTCCGAACAACCTGTTGCCATTTGTGGCGCAGGTGGCAATTGGACAGCGCGACAAGCTGTCGATTTGGGGCGGCGACTATGATACTCCGGATGGCACCGGAATCCGCGACTTCATTCATGTCGTCGATCTTGCATCCGGTCATCTAAGCGCCTTGCGCCACCTGACACGGCCCGGCGTGCTCACGGTCAATCTTGGAACAGGCAATGGCAGCAGCGTTCTGGAGGTCATTCGGGCATTCGAGGCGGTGAGCGGCAGATCGATTCCGTATGAAATCGGGGAACGCCGGGCGGGGGATGTCGCCATCTGTTACGCCGACCCGACGTTTGCGAGGGAAGCGCTGGGTTGGAGATCGGCGCGGTCCTTGCAGCAAATGTGTGCGGACCATTGGCGTTGGCAACTGAAGAATCCCAACGGCTATCGCGATACGCCAGTTCTGAAGGTCCAGGGGCGGTCCAGATCTCTAGCGTCTCGGCGCTGAGCACCCGACTACGCGGCAGAGCGTCGATCTGAGATGCCAAAGCGGATGGGCCAGCGCCTTCATGCGAGGGGCCCCAATGACAGCTCCTTCGCGCGGTCAGCATGTCCTGGGATTCGCAAGCCTCGGCGTCTCCACGCTCCAGTGCAGGCCGCCCCAGGTGGCGCGCCGCCCATCGGAGGTAGCTCGTAAGGACCCAAAATCTCCAAGCACGATCGCGACGCTGGCAGCTAGAATGCCGCCGCTGGCCGGGGACAAGCGATGCCGCTCTATCGTGTCTACATCCTGGACGAAGATGGCCAGTTGGAGGGCGTGCTCAATCTTGACTGCGCAGACGATCTTTCCGCGAAAGCGCTCGCCGGGCAGCTAGCGGACGGTTACCAGGTGGAGCTTTGGCGACTGGTCGCGGAGTTCGAATTTCACTATCCGCGGCATCGACCCAGGCGGCGGCGAAGCGCCTTCGCAAACACGCGCTAAGATCGATTGACACTTGCGTGCGTTCGTTTCGCGGCTGGCTCTCGCGTCGTTCTTCGGCAATTTATGTGAGCATCGATCTCTACATCATCGAACCACAACCGCTGGCGTTTCAACGACGGGGGAGACGATCACGCACTCATCGCGCTCGCAATCTCTCGGCAACTCCGACGCCGCGAGCGCTATCGCCAAAACTCGTCGCCGCAACGGGCTAAAAGCGGACCCCGATGGGCAACTTTGGATTTTGGAGACGAAATAGGGTACGTTGTCGGTGCTACATACGTGTATATAAATCATATTCTGAGGCTTCTTTTGTCATTTAGATTTTAACCAACCGGCCCAGCGGTAGGGGGCGCTATCGGACTGCAGTACCCGTTGGGTTCGCGACTGGAAGTGGCCACCTGCACGCAGCGACCATCTTCGTACGCACCGCATCCAACCCGACTAGCGAGAACGTTCCATCCAGAGCAGTTCCGGTCCGCGATGCAAAGTGGATGCTGAGGCTCCCACTGTCTGGAAGGGACTGCAGCAAGCGAACGACGTCGCCCCCGAACGCGATGCCGGCTCGAGACGCCGCCACGGCTGCCGAGATCTGCACCCACTGCCCCTCGTTGACGCGATAGGAAATCGCGTAATCGTCGCCGATGCCGAAAGCGCTGGTCCCTGCGACTACCAGTTCGGTCCGCCCGCCGCGGCAACGAATTGAAAGCTTCATTGCTGATTCGCCCGCACCATCGCGCGATGAGGTCGTGGCGGTGGCGACCGGTGAATAGTCGACGGGCGAAGTCGTCAGGCTGATCGTCCAGTCATCTCCGTTGGGCGCCGGCTGATGCGCAGGCGCGATGGTGCGCGACGCCTTGTCCAGACACTGCTGCCGTTCGGCGCGCTCCATCGGGGAACAGTCGCGAAGCTTCGCCATCGGGTCTTCTGTTCCTTGCGCCAATGCAATCCCGCTCGTCACCACGATTGCAACCGCGAACGGGACGGCCGCGCGTTTCATTGCGATGCTTGTGTCGCGCGCGGCTGGCGATCGAGCCACGCCTGCGCCGCAGGGAAGCGCGCAAGACCAGGAACCGTGGCCCCGAGATTGATCGATTTCCACTTCGCGTCGAAGCCGGGTCCCTGCAATTTTTCAATCCGCGAAAACAGGTGGTCGACGAAACGTGCGACGCGCTCAAAGCGGTTCGTTTTGGCCGGCCAGTTGAAGGCGACCAGCGCGGTCGGCACGGCAATCGTGGTCACGCGTTCGCCCTGTTTGATCAGGTTGGGATAGTCGGTCGCGTCGAGAGCGGCTGGAAGATAATAGTCCTCGAACTTGCTGTCATAGGGGACCGGCAGGAACTTGAAGCCGGACTCCCATCGGCCCTTCACGAAAGCATCCACCGGCTTCGACGTAATGAAGACGACGGCCGCCATCTCGCCCTTGCGCATCTGCTCCAGCGCGACCTGATCCGGGATGAAGGTCTTTTCCACCTCGAGACCGAGGCGACTGAAGATCAGCGGTCCCGAATAGGCTGCGGCAGTGCCTTGGGTATTGAAATTCACCTTCTTGCCGACGAGGTCGTTCAGGCTCTGAATCTCCGGTCGGACAAAGATATGCAGTTCGGACGGGAACAGATTGAGCACATAGGCAAGCCGGCGTTGGATGTCCGGCACCTGGCTCTTGTACTCCTCGAGCGCGTCGGAATTGATGATCGCCGCATCGATGCCGCGCAGATAGAGCAGTGAATTCACGTTTTCCGTGGCCCCTCGAGTCACGACCGGCAGAACATGCAGGTTGTCTCCGTCGTCGACCACGCGGGCGATCTCCGCGGCCAAGCGGATGGGCGCGCCCTCCAGCAGCCCCCCGGCAATGCCGACGGTCCAGGCGTTCATTGCCGCCACTTCCGGCCTTGGCGGCGGTGGCTCGACCCGCACCGGACGAACGTTGTGCGGCCGAATATCTTGCGGCCGCGCGTCCGCAAAGGAAGGCTGAATGATCATGAGCAGCGGGGCCAGTGCCGCGAGCAAAAGCCGCCGGCGGAATCCAACAAGCTTGTTCATCGACCAACTCCTTTCCACGGCAAACCGTGTTAGGGATTTTCGCAGCTCCGAGAAGCCTGGTACTACCGACGCAGCGCCTTGACCCGCGCTTTCGCCTCCTTAATTCCTGCGGCGTCGGCCTTCGCATAGAGATCTTGCGCTTTGATCGTATCGCCGCGCGTCCCGTAAGTTCCCCATTTGGCAAGGATCAATGGGTCATAGGTTTCTGCGAGCGAGAAGCTCGCCTGGGCGCTGCCCATCTCGACGGCGCGCTCCAGCACGATCCGCGCTGCGCCTATATCGCCCTGCCGGAGCAGCGCGCTCGCGCGCGCAACCAACCCTGCCGCCACCGCGGCTTCCTCGGAATTGGGCTGAGCATCGCCCCGAGCGCCCGCCGGTGGTGCCTGGTCGGCGGCGGGATTGTTGCTTTCATCGACCGGCTTGTCCCGCGCGTTCGAACCGATGGTCACGAGATTGGTCGCAACCCGTTGCGCAAGCGCGAGATCCCGTTCGAGTCGTTCGGCCCTGGCGCGTTCCTGCTGCAGCGAACTGCGCAACGCGGCCAAGTCCCGCTCCGCCGTTTGCCTCGCCTGGGCGGCCTCCTCGCTCGCCTTGGCCGCCAGTGCGGTCTGGGTTTCGAGATCGCGACGCGCCGTTGCGAGATCCTGCTCCAGCCGCTCCGCCCGATCGTGCGCGTCCTGCGCGGATTTGCGGAGCGACGGCGCGCCGTTTGCAGCTGCCTGCCTGAGCTCCGCCGCTTCGTCGCCGGCTTTGCGGGCCTGCGCTTCGTACGCATAGATCGCACTGCGCGTCATCGAGAGGTCTTGCGCCAGCGCGTCAGCTCTTTCGCGCTCTTTCTGCATCGACTGTCTCAACTCCGTGGCACTGGCATCCGCTGCCTGTTTCCGCCGCGAAGCCTCCTCGCTTGCCTTTGCCGCCAGCGCGGTCTGAGTCTCGACATCGCGTCGCGCCGCCGCAACATCCTGCTCCAGTCGCGCGGACCGCTCGCGCTCCTGTTGCAGGGATTTCTGCAGCTCTGCCGTGCCGCTCTCCCCCGCCTGTTTCAGCTGGGAAGCTTCCTCGCCTGCTTTCGTCGCCAATGCAGTCTGGGTCTCGACATCGCGTCGCGCTGCCGCGAGATCCTGATCGAGCCGCGCGGACCGCTCGCGTTCCTGTTGCAGGGATTTCTGCAGTTCTGCCGTGCCGCTCTCCGCCGCCTGTTTCAGCTGGGAAGCTTCCTCGCTTGCTTTCGCCGCCAATGCGGTCTGGATCTCGAAGCCATGCCGCGCTGTCGTAAGATCCTGCTCCAGCCGCGCGGAACGCTCACGTTCCTGTTGCAGGGATTTCTGCAGCTCCGCCGCGCCGCTCTCCCCCGCCTGTTTCAGCTGGGAAGCTTCCTCGCTTGCTTTCGCCGCCAATGCGGTCTGGGTCTCGAAGCCATGCCGCGCTGTCGTAAGATCCTGCTCCAGCCGCGCGGAACGCTCGCGTTCCCGTTGCAGGGATTTCTGCAGTTCTGCCGCGCCGCTCTCCCCTGCCTGTTTCAGCTGGGAAGCTTCCTCGCTTGCTTTCGCCGCCAATGCAGTCTGGGTCTCGAAGCCATGCCGCGCTGTCGTAAGATCCTGCTCCAGCCGCGCGGAACGCTCACGTTCCTGTTGCAGGGATTTCCGCAGCTCCGCCGCGCCGCTCTCCCCCGCCTGTTTCAGCCGGGACGCTTCCTCGCTTGCTTTCGCCGCTAGTGCGGTCTGGATATCGACATCGCGTCGCGCCCCCGCAAGTTCCTCCTCCAGTCGCGCGGACCGCACGCGCTCGTCCTGTGCGGATTTTCCCAGCGCAAGCGCACCGTTTGCAGCCGCCTGTCTGAGTTCCGCCGCTTCGTCTCCAGCTTTGCGGACCTGAGCCTCGTATGCATAGATCGCGCTGCGCGTCAGGGAGAGGTCTTGTGCCTGCGCGTCGGCTCTTTCGCGCTCCTTCTGCATCGATTGCCTCAGCTCGGCAGCACCGGCTTCCGCCGCCTGCTTCCGCCGCAAAACTTCCTCGCTTGCCTTTGCCGCCAGAGCGGTCTGGGTCTCGACATCACGCCGGGCTGCCGCGAGATCCTGCTCCAGCCGCTCCGCCCGCTCACGCGCCTGTTGCAGGGAGTTCTGCAACTCCGCCGCGCCGCTCTGCGCAGCCTGCTTCACCCCGGCAGTTTCTTCGACCGCTTTAGCCGTCAGCGCGATCTGGGTTTCGACATCGCGTCGCGCCGCCGCAAGACCCTGCTCCAGCCACTCGGTCCGATCGCGCTCCTGCTCGAGATGTTGCAGCAACTCGATATCGCGCCTTGCATTGGTGAGTTCGCAGGACAGTGTCTCCGCCCAGTGGCGTTCCTGTTCCGGAGACTGTCCTGTATCGCTGGTCGTCGCTTGTGCAACCTGCACCGATTTGTCGTTGCCGCCTCGGCTCGGCGGCAAGGCTCCGAAATCGCCATCACCTGCCGTTCCAACAGAATCGAGATTGCGGACAGCCATCGCGTATTGCGTATCCGCCCGCGATTGATCCGGGGAAGCCCGCGTTTCCGACGCCCATGTCATCGCGAGCATGGCGGCCATCCACAGGATCGCGGATCGTCCCTGCGTGGGCAGGTCCCTCATTGATTTTTGCGTAAGCCGCCTCTCGTTCGAAGCGTTGCGCGACGTGCCCGCGATGTCGCGGGCAGTATTGACTTGCTCATCGAGAACGACCGTACGACCCATCTGCACTCCCCCATCGCATGGCGATACGGCCTGTTCAGATGCGTCATTATGCGCTCCGCCTACGCGAATCCTATAATCCGCATGGGGGACCCTCCCTCCCCTTTTGGGTTAGGCGGCGGCGGATTGTGTCCGATCATGGAAGGCGTGAACTGCTCGAAGTTCCTTTGAATGACTTCATGATTTGAATTGATCGCCCGGCAACGGGGTGGGGTCATTCAGGAACGCGCGGTCGAGGCGGTTCCTGGAATTGGTGTCATTCGGCGTGCAATTTTGCTCCCCTGCAAGGCCCGAATTGCTCCTGTTTGGCCCGCCCGGCGGCGGAAGTTCCGAACCGCGTCGCCATGCGCATAGATCGAATATAGCTACCAGGGGCCACTTTGTCCAAAAGGAGGCCCCCTGCCACGCGTCGAACCCCGGCGGTTTCAAATGACTGGAGCAAGGCGGCACTCTTGATGTCCGGGCCCGTCACGCGCTGGACCGGTTCATTTCCGAGGCTTTTCTTTTGCGGGCTTTCGAAGACGGACGCCGGGGCCACCGCCGTTCTCGTCGATGAACTCCACGCCGGCCGCCTCCATCGAATTTAGAATCTTTTCGACCGTATTTCCGCGGCCCCCTAAGGGACCATCGTTTGCCTCCAGCCGCTTAATGGTTGGAATGGATACGTCCGCAGCTAAAGCCAATTGCTCCTGGGACCAATCTAATAGCGCGCGCGCCGCTTTGATCTGACGAATCGATACTTTTAGTATTGACTTTGATTTCATATCAATTGATACTTTCAGTATCGATAGCGCACCCGCCGATCGAATCAGTTGCTGGAGAGTTGCAATGTCAGAGTTCTTTGCCAACCTACACTCGTCCTCGACCCGCCGCTCCTTCATCGGAGGCTCTGATGCCCGGATCATCATGGGAAGCGACGAAAGCGCACTGCTACGGCTGTGGCGGGAAAAGCGTGGCGAGGCCGAGCCCGAGGACCTGTCGGGTAACCTTATCGTCCAACTTGGGACCGTGACCGAAGACCTCAATCGGCGGTGGTACGAACTTAACAGCGGGCATGTCGTTAAGGATGTCCAGCGACGCGCCCGGCACCAGGTAATCCCGTGGATGGCGGCAACTCTGGACGGGGTTGTCGAGAGCACGGGAGCAGTCTTCGAAGCCAAATTCATGCTGCCGTGGTCGTTCTCGGAAGAAGCAGCCGCCGAGAAGCACATGGCCCAACTCCAGCACAACATGTGGGTGATCCAGTCCCGCTCCGCGGTGCTTTCGATCATCACCGGTGGCGGCAAATGGGTCGAGATGACCATCCCAGCCGACCCGCTCTACCAGCATCTCCTGCTCACCGCGGAAAAGAGGTTCTGGCGCTGCGTCGAGACTGGCGAGATCCCTCATCTGTTCGGTGTCGAGACGCCAAGGCCGCGGATCGAGGCGGTCCGGATCGTGGACATGACCTCATCCAATTCCTGGGCGGAATTCGCTGGCGTGTTTTGCCAGACCCGCGGAGCCTTCCTCAATCATGAAGCCGCGAAGGTCGAGCTGAAGAAGCTGATGCCGGAGGATGCCAAGGAGGCGATCGGGCATGGCATCCGCGCCAAGCGCTCCAAATCGGGCGCCATCAGCTTTGACCTCCAGGTGGCGGAGGTCGGTCATGCAGCGCTCTAGCCAATCGATTGGCGCAATTGCAGGCGCGTTGGCAAAAGCTCAGATCGAACTTGCCAATCCTGAGAAGTCGCTGACCGCGACCATCCGGTCCCCCTTCCCGCGCGAAGGCGACCGCAGCTTCCGCTACGCGTCCCTATCCAGTGGATTAGATCTGGTACGCAAGAGCCTCGGCCGGCACGAGATTGCCACAGTGCAAACCACCTCGATCGATGAAGCGGCCGGGCTGATCCGGCTAACCACGACGATCGCGCATTCATCCGGCGAATGGGTCTCCTCGGATTGGCCGGTCTGTCCGGTCAGCGAGACGGCCACCCCCCATCGGATGGGAGCCGCCCTCACCTATGCCCGGCGCTACGCGCTGTTCACGCTGGTCGGGATTGCCGGCGAAGATGACCTCGATGCGCCGGATCTTGGTGGGATGGGCGCCGTGCCCCGTCCTAGCGGGTTGGACGAGTCTGGTCAGGAGCAAATCGCCGCAGCGGCAAGATTAAACCTGCCGCCGAATAGTGCGGTTTCTGCGCCCGTCCCACCTGCGCCAACGGCGTCCGACAACGGCCGACGCAAACAGGTCAAACCGCCCCGCGTTGTCCTGCCTGCTGATCATTCGCTGGCTCTGCGCGAAAAACTGACCTCCGAGCTCGAGGCCTTGACAAAATCCGACGCTTTGACGATGTGGGCACAACGGATTCTGAAACTCAAAAACCAGCTCACCACATCGGATGCCCAGGAGGTCGAGACCGCTTTTGCCGCAAAGCTCAACGAGCTCTGCGACGACGGTGGTGCAGCTCTCGATATGCCCGAGGTGAGCGCGAAAGCCGAGACCAACGGCAACAGCAAGCCAGCTATTGCAGACGGCGACACCAGTTTCGACCGCACGTCAATTCCGGCAAAGCTCAACGACGATCGCGTGCCTAAGCGCGGCGCAACGCAGCAAAATGCATCCGTCGTCGGCGCAACTTCGCAGGCGCCTACGCAGCTCGTCACCCCGATTAGCAAACCTCTTCGGTTGCGCGACCGCCATCATCTGAAGTTCGTGAGCACCCAGCCCTGCCTCGCCTGCGGTCGCAGCCCCTCGGATGCACACCATCTTAAGTTCGCTCAGCAGCGCGCCATGGGACGTAAAGTAAGCGACGAGTTCACTGTGCCGCTTTGCAGACTTCACCATCACGAGCTCCACCGATACGGCGACGAACGCATGTGGTGGCAGCAGCTGAGTCTCGATCCAATGTCGATGGCGCAGCGGCTCTGGTTGCGTACACGGTCGGACGGCACGGCCCCGAGGAGCACGTAGCGGAAATAGGAGCGGCTCAATTATTCTAATCTATCAACCCTGCTTCCGCGTTGCCTAAGGTAACCACAGCGGCAATCCTGACAATCAAAAGGGGCTGCTCGCGCTGCCCCTTTTGCCGTGACCGCTCCTTAAGCGATAGCATGCGGATCGTGGTAGGTGACCATCGTTCCTCCGCCATTGTCTACCGACGTAGTGAAGCCGGCCCCCGAATATTGCCCCAGGATGACGATGTTTGCGGTATGCACGCCGTCGATCGCACTCACGTTGATCGTGCCGCCGGTCAGCGTCGTCAGGTCCTCAGATGTCAGTGTCACCGCCTGCGCACTGCCGGTGCGGTCACCCTATGGATGCCGTTGGTGAACGTCACCGCTGGCGCCAGATTCGCCGCTCAAGGCCTCCGCCAAGAAGAGTTCCGTGCGGATTCGATAAGTCGGTATGGCCGGACTGTAATGACAGGGGATAAGTGAACACGAATTCACTATTATGACTTGGTTTGCAAAAAACTTCGGTCGATATGGTTGTCAATTCTGATGGAGCGTTGATGCCAACTCTTTCCAATGCCCAGTTGATGGGACCCGACTCTCCGTGGGGAGCCGCGTTCGATCAGATGTATCTGGAACTGTGCCGGGATCGCGGGTCCATCTTGACAGCTCTCGGATTCTACACCGAACACGACCTGCCGCCCCCGGAAGAGAACTCAGACGCGATTCCAACGACAGATGAACAAGAGGAATTACGTCAAATAGCCAGCGCGCTGACGGTGGCAGCGGCGGCGTCGGCCGCCATGCCAGCCGGTGTACTCGCCGCTACCCTTCTGACAGTCTCGAAAAACCCCGGCCTGTTCTTCACTCGCGAGCTTCCGGCACCAGTCGAGTGGGCAATTGCGTGCGACTATCAGCGCGACGACGAGCCCCCAGGGACGCATTGGCGAGACGTTTGGGGAGACCAGGTTGCGGCCTTTCCGGGAGAAATCGAACAACCGACCGACGTGAATATCGCGAAGGCAGCAGGCGCCGCCATCGTTTCCCTTCAGAAAACGCGGAAGGCTGGCCGGAAGCACAATCGCGCTGATCGAATTCTTGCAGACCGATTGGGCGACATCTTTCGCAGGAGCGGGCAGCCGGTTCGCCGGCGCCGCGAGCCGGTCATGCGCCAGGGCAAGTTGGTCTACGTGGAAGGCGGTCCGGTCTACGATTTTTTTGAGCTGGTTTTGAAACCGCTGCGAGCATACCTCGGCGAACAACGACTTGCGCCGGTGACCACCGAGACGATCGTGCGCCTGATAACTGCCGATTTCCCGAAGGCCAGCTAGATCCGCAGCACGCCACTCGATTTTTTCCACATTACCCGATTGTTCCCACAACCGGACTCTCGCAGAATCCATTCCGCTCCTGTTCCTCGATACCCAGCACAATTCTGTGCCGGCATAGAGGCCCCAACCATGAGCGACAATAAATCTGCCCGAGACAAGAAGAGCTATCCGCTGGATGTCCTGCAGCGTCATCTCGATACCCCGCAATTGCTGCCACACGAGAACGCGAAGGAATTCATCCAGCTGTTTGACAGCCTCGCGGAATATGGCAAGCCCCAGACCTCCCGCGACTATTTGGCGGTGCATCAAGCCACGGTGTTGACTTGGGACATCCTGCGCTACCAGCAGATGAAAATCGGAGTGCTGCGCAGCCACCAGCGACCGGCATTGGAGTCCCTGCTCCGCAAAATCAAAGTGCGCACGGCGTCGAAGATGGGCATCTCTGAGGTGGTTGCGCAATCGGAGGCACGTGAGCTCGCGGCGCCGTGGTTCAAGGACCCCGCCTCCCGGCCGGCCATGATGAGAGTGATTGAGAACGCCGGCTACCCACCCGATGCCCTGGAGGTCGAAGCATTCCAACTCGCATTGCCGGCTTTGGCCACCATCGAGCGCCTGGTCGTGTCGGCACAGAAGCGTCTGGATAAGTTTCTGGACGATCTGGAGAGGACCTCCAAAGCCAGCGCCCGGGCACTGCGCTTGGCAGCAGAGAAGGCCATCGCTGCCAACAAGTCCGACCAGTCGCAAGCATCGATGAAGTAAGCAAATGGCATCGCAACGGCAGATCGCGGCGAACAGGCGCAATGGCGCGAAAAGTCGTGGCCCACGCAGTCAGGAAGGCAAAGCGCGTTCGAGGATGAACGCGCTTCGCCATGGCTTGGCCGTGGCTACTATTGCTAGCACCGACGGCGATGCATCCACCGATGACTCGTCCGTTGATGCGATGTGTCAGCGTCTCCGCCAGATCGAGGTTGAACGCGCCAAGGCTCTCAACGAGGTTGATATTTTGTCGAGATCCCAGGACCTCGATGCGCTGCATACGGCGATTCGACGCCTCGCGGCGCTGGAACGCTACTCGCAGCGCTCGGATTCAAAGCTGAGAAAAAACATCGTTGAGAAGGAGGTCCGCCCGCGATAGGGGCAATATTCGGCAGAACGAACCCAAACGAGATCTTCGTGAGAAGACAGTAACTTAGAGTCGAGCCTGGCACCAAGGATCGTTGCGGTGCCGGATACGAGGCCAACGTAGCCAGTGCCGACCATTGTTATTCGCATGTCAGACCGACGACTCCAGGATCAAACGAGAGGTGATGGCTTACTCAACGGGCGCTCGAAAACCATCCTTTGTCAAAGACAGCCGGAGGTAACTTCGCGAGACCAGCCGTGCGATTAAGATACCCACGCAAAGTCCCGCCGCATCGACCAGAAAATCCTCCAGGCGAGCATGCCGCGTCTGCAGCGGGATCTGCGTGCCTTCAATGAATGCCGCGAATGCTATTGAACCAAGCAGCATGGACCTTGCTTCGGCCCGGAATCCGAAAGCGAACAGGAGGCCGAGCAGCGAGAATGCTCCGAAATGTTCAACATCGTGCTGGAGACCGGTCTCGGGCCGTTCCGCGGCCGGTACGATCGTCAGTATCACCAAGGTCAATGCAAAACCAATTGCGCTGAAACGAACGAATTGTCCTAAGAGCCCGATGTTTCTTTCTTCAAACCGCATGTTCCACACCTGAGAGGCGCAAATTGAGGCCTCACTTTGTAGTCGCTTTCGGCCCATCTTCGGCAATAATTCTTATCACTGAGAAAATAATCGCTCAGGCCGATCCAGTGGCATACCGCCCGTTCATTCTGCGCTCCGCCGATGGGAATCCTATAACTCACATGGGGGGTACCCCTTTTGGGTTAGGCTGCAGGGGATCGAGTCCGATCGAAGCCATGAACTGCTCAAGTTTCCTTCACGCATTATTTTCCGATTTGAACTGATCGCCTAGGCCTGGCGAGCGTTGAGGAACGCGCGACCGAGGCGAATCCTGGAACCGGAAACCATTGCCGACAAACCGCGACGCGAAGAAACGCTCGCGGCTTTTTTAAACGGACGGTTCCAATTCACGAGGAAGCTTGCTTCAAATCGATGACTGCCGGCGCGTTCATGCTTCACCGGTGAAAGTTCAGACCATCAGAGCGCTCTGAGGCATCAGCCCGACGCCGCAGCGAGGGATCGATCGAGTGTTTGGCGTACATCAGATCGAACTTCGACCACCGCGGGGCCCTTCGCCGACATTGCGTCCGCAACGATATCGGCCGCTTGCGCGGCGTTCGTGATCGTATAGCCCTGCGCGCCGAATGCGCGGGCAAGGGCCGCAAAGTCAGGGTTGGACAGGTCCGTACCCCAGGGACGTTTCGGAAATGCTTTTTCCTGATGCGAACGGATGGTCCCGTACGACCGGTTGTTGGAGATGACGATCTTGATATTGAGCCGGCGGGCAACGGCGGTTGCCAACTCGTTCCCGGTCATCAGGAAACCGCCGTCTCCGCAAAACGCGATTACCTGACGATTCGGATGACGAAGGCTCGCGCTCAATGCAGAAGGAACGCCACTGCCCATCGCGCCGCAGGCCGAGCCGAGCAGTCGGGCCGACGGCTTGAAGCGGAATATACGGTGTACCCAGGCGGCGAAGTTGCCGGAGTCGGTCGTCACGATACCATCTGCCGGGAAACGCTTTGCGATGGCCGCAACCGCATGCCCCAGGACATCCGCGCTGGGGATGCGCTGCTCGGGCCATGCGTGCACTGCCTCCCGAGCTTTCGACACGGCTTCGATCCACCCCGCGCACTCGCGTGAGACGACCGGCACGTCGAGCCAGGATATCAGGAAGGGATGCGCCGACGCGACGATCGGAACATCCGTATGGAAGTGAGTCCCGATCGCATTCGGATCGGGGTAGACGTGAACCAGAGGCTGAGGCGTCGGCGATTGTCGCGGAAACCGAAATCCCAGAGACGACAAGTCGCCGAGCCGCGTTCCGATCGCAACGATCAGGTCCGCTCGCTCAAAGAGTTCAACATGCGCTGGCGAAGTAAAGAAGCCAAGCTGCCCGATCCAGAGCCGGTGATCGTTCGGAAACTGATCTTGCATCTTGAAGGTGGCCGCGACCGGCACATTCCAGCGCTCGCTCACCGCAATCAGATCCTCGCGAAATTCCGCAGTTCGACACTGTCCTCCGACAAGCAGAATCGGCCTCTCCGCCTCGCCAACCAAGGCGGCTGCCTGCTCCACGGCGGCGCGACTGGGCTCGGCTCGCGCAACGCCGTGAACCCTGGCGGAGAGCAGACCGGCCTCCATCTCGAGAACGTCTTGAGGAAGCTCGATCACAACCGGCCCGGGCGTGCCGCCAAGCGCCACGGAAAATGCGCGCGCCATCATCTCGGGCACCTGGGCCGCTGAATCTATTCTGGTGGACCACTTAATGAGGCCGCTGAACGCCCGCCCGGTGTCGATCTCCTGCACTGCGTCACGATTCAGGTTCGGCGTGTCAACCTGACCAACCAGCAATACGAGGGGTATGGCCTCCTGGGAAGCCACATGCAGGCCAAGCGCCGCGTTGGATGCGCCCGGTCCGCGGCTTACCATCACAACGCCCGCCCTGCCGGTGAGCTTGGCGTCGGCAACTGCGGCAAGGCTCGCGCTTCCCTCGTGGCGGCAAGTCACGAGATCGATCTCGTCGCGTTCATACAGAGCGTCGAGGAGCGCAAGAAAGCTTTCGCCGGGCACGCTAAATGCCCGGTCGACGCCGTGCGCAATCAGAGAATCCACGATTAGATCGGCGACCCGAAAAGCCATGCGACACAATCTCGGTTGGAGGTTCATCACCATCACGCCGCAAGCTTCACCGCGTGCGCGAAATCCCAATACAGCCTCCGCGCACGCGCATAGAAAGGCCCGGGCGTGAGCTGCCGGTCGTCGATCCGGATCACCGGCGCGACCTTGGCGAAATTGCCGGTCGAAAAGATCTCGTCCGCGGCGAGGAAATCGGCATAGCGCAGTGTCGCCTCTACCACGGTGACGCCTTCGCCGCGCAAGAGTTCGATCACCCGCTGCCGGGTGATGCCGTTCAGGAAGGTACCGTTCGGCGCCGGCGTATAGACGGCACCATCTTTCGCCATGAACACGTTGGCATTGCCGAACTCGGCGACGTTGCCGAGCATGTCCAGCATCAGGCAGTTCTGGAAACCACGCGAGGCGGCCTCGATCAGCGCACGCGAACAGTTCGGGTATAGACAGGCGGCCTTGGCATCGACCGGCGCGCATTCGGCGGTCGGCCTGCGGAACGGCGACAGCGTGATCGCGCTGCCGACAGGCTTCGGCAACGGCGCTTCGTAGATACAAAGGCACCAGTCCATCGTTTCCGGATCGAAGAGCACGCCGCCGCCGACGCCATTCTGCGGCCAATACATGGGACGGATGTAGAGCTCGGCATTGGCCGGGAACCGCGCGATGCCTTCGCGCGCCAGACCCAGCCATGTGTCGAGATCGACGATTGGCTTGAGCCCGAAGTTGAGCGCGGATTGATTGACGCGGGCGCAATGGCGGTCGAGATCGGGCGTAACGCCTTCGAAGGCGCGTGCACCATCGAACACCGTCGAGCCGAGCCAGAGCCCATGGGTGCGTGGCCCCATGATCGGCACGTTGCCCTCGTGCCACTGGCCTTGGAAGAATGTCCATGTCCGCGAATGGGTGACGGGCTTGCTGTTGAAAATCATGACGGCCTCCTGACGTTTCCAACCCTCAAAACCGTTGGCCCTTAACGGAAGGCTCCGCGGTGAAGTGCCGGGAGTTGGACTTCCTGTACGTTCATGGCCCAACGCCTCCCTTTGATGGCTGTACGACCCGAACCGGGTCGAGATGCAGCGTGGATTCTATGCCACAGTCTAACCGACCGCACTTGCGTAGTCGGGGGCGCAAAGGTGGATGTCGGAAGGCCCGCGCTTCCGAGCGAGGTACCTCCGAAGTGGAGCTACCGACCGGAGCTGTGGTCAGGTATCGTCGCGCGTCGATGATGATGACATGACATGCCGACGTCAAGTTCCGCATCTACTGGCGAAAGAGTACCGGCAAGATTCGCTGGAAGTGCTTGTGAGGCCCTGGCGTGCTGGAATTCGAGTGCGCCGTGCTCTTGAATCCGAAAATTGAAATTGCAGTGCGAACCGCACCCGAGCATGGTCAACAAGCGTACGACCATCCACACAACTCGATTTGGCAGTTTATAGGTAGGCGTTGCCCCGCATCAAAGTCCGACTCATAACTGACGCCGACATCCCGGCGGCCATAAATCTGCTGACCCGCGGATATGGGCCAGGGGGGGCCGACGGCCCCGCCCGCCCTCGCAGTTTTTGGGAGCATATTTTCTCCTATTTGAGGCTTCGACCGCTGCACGCAGGAGAATTGCCACGGTTTGGATACGTCATCGACAGTGACGGCGAGCTTGTTGGTATTTTGCTCTTAATATTTTCGACAATTTGGGAGAATGGCAAAGCCAAGATCCGTTGCGGCGGGTCCGGCTTGTATGTCGATCCGGCATTTAGGATGTATGCGCCACTGCTAATAAGAAAAGCCTCCAGCATCAGGGACGCCACGATACTTAACCTTACGCCGGCCGAACATACGTTTCGCATAATCGAAGCTTTGAGCTACGTCAGATATTGCGATGGAATCTTTGTTTCAATCCCCTTGTTCAGTCGAGCTCCCAAGGACGCACCTGTCAGCGTCGTCGATGTGCATACCAAACTGGATGTTTCTTTAGATCCACACGATCGCGATCTACTGCTTGAGCACGCAGATTGCGGATGCACTAGTCTGTGGTGCATTACGCCTCAAGGCGCGCATCCTTTTGTATTTCGAAGCCGAAAGTTGAAGAAGGTTTCATGTGCGCAGCAGCTTGTCTATTGCCGCAATGTGGATGACTTTGTACGTTTTGCGCGGCCGATAGGTTTGTTTCTTGCCCGGCATACTGGGCGTTTTTTGGTGGTGCTCGACGCGAACGACCCAGTTCAGGGGCTGGTTGGTAAATACTTCGCAGGAAAAGCCAATAGGTTTTTCTGCGGATCGGATCGGCCACGGTTGGGAGATTTAGCTTATACGGAGATATCGCTGTTCGGCATCGGCGTCTGAGGGCTTTGGCCCTTTCCGGCAACTATCATCTAGAATGCCTTGCGTCGCAACACACTATTCTATTGTCCTCTAATCTCCGGGCGCATGATAATATCATGCTTGCTGAGCAAATTCATGCCGGTTGAGATTTCCGGCAGTTTCTGTTCGTCGTAGCGCAGCACTAGCTCCTTGGCGAACATAATGAGATGGATCTGAATCTCGAGCCGAGCGAATTGCTCACCTATGCAGTTACGCGGGCCGGCGCCAAACGGGCACATCGCCAATTCGTGCCGATCGTAGCTGCCGCTCGGACTCATCCGATCGGGATCAAAGTCGTCTGGCTCCTCCCACAGCTGCGGGCTGCGTTGAATAAGGTAAGGCGAGATATAGATTTCCGTTCCTGCAGGCACAAAAAATTCGCCCAGATGATCATCATTGATTGCTTTGCGTGTCATAAGCCAAAGCGGAGGATAAAGCCGAAGGGCCTCATCGATAACTTTCCGAGTGTAAGCGTACTTCGGAAAGGAATCCATGGTGGGAACTGCCGGCCAAGGCAAACGATCGAGTTCAGCGGAAAGCTTGTCTCGCGACCTGGGGTGTTGGGACAGAAGATACCATAGCCAGTTCAGCAGGCCGGCAGAAGTCTCATGGCCGGCGACCACCAGCGTCATCACCTCCTTGGACAGCTGTGCGTCAGGCATAGGTTGCCCGCGTTCCCGATCGCGCGCCTGCATTAGCTTACCGAGAATATCTGTCGCCGCCGCTCTATTGTCTCGCCGCCTTTGTGCAATGACTTCGAGGATGATTTTTCTCAAGGGACTGAATGATCGGGCAAATTCAAGGTTTCGCGCAGATTCTTCGGCGAGCACATTGAAATGGGGCGCGACCACGTTGTAGTCGTCACCAAAAATCGCAACCAACGTAATCTTTAGGACCATTGAACTGACGTCGCGCGTGACGTTGACCGCTTCGTGGCGCTTGGCGGCTTGCCTCCATTTATCGAGCAGTTCGTTATTAATACTGGCAATCATCTCGACCATGCCACTAATCGAGTTTTTGGAGAAAGCCGGCTGCATCATGCGCCGCTGGTTTGCCCAGAACTCGCCGTTGCTCGCTATAAGTCCGTTACCGAGCAGCAACGCAATGCGCTTAACGACTTGACCCTTTCTCGCATAATTTTGCCAATTCAAGCGGAGAATCCGCTCGCAATATTCCGGAGCACTGATCACGTACACCTCGGTTCCTACAACTGAAGCTCGGTAGATGTCTCCATAGAGACCAAAATTTTCGATTATCCAGCAAAAGAGATCTTCCGCTGAACTGTATGACTCGGTCGGCCCCGGAGGAATCCGAAACTGCCTTGCGCTCGCGACGTTGACGGTGATGCTTCCGGAATGTTGTTGTTCCACCGTATTTTTCCTCAATTTGAACCTAACGCGCTGGGCTTGGTGAGCTAACCCCGGGAATCTTGCGGGGCGTTCGTGCAGAAGCGTCCGACGGGACCGAGGCGTTTTGGATGCCAAGGTTCCCGCCGCCATCGTCCCCGTGCGGTGTAGATCAACAGCGGAACGCCGACGGGCGTCCGCGTTGTCTACGCCACGGCCCGCCCGGGCCTCGTTTGGTACCTTCCGTTGAAGGCTGGCGGCTTTGAGCGTCCGGCTCGCTGTGACGCCATGTACAACAGCCAGTTGCGGTACAAGCGCCTGGCCGCCGGATGCCAGGCGTTTCTCAGATCCTTTGCCGCTTGATCGGCCGGAAAATCGGCGAACAACTCCGGACTTCTGTCCGTAAGGGCTTTCCGCCGAAAGGCCGTCAGGAGCTCTTCCGCCTCCGTGTTGAAATAGCCTGTCGGTATCGTCGGACAGACTTCGCTCTCCGCTCGGAGGAAGCGACCCATGTCCCTTCTGTATTCGCCCAACAGGGTATTGGTTTCGTATTCCGGATGGCCCTGGAAATGGACGAAAAGGCTCTTCTTCTGCTGCTTGACGAAGCAGTCGACGCCGGCCGCCACCGATCTGGTGAGGACGGAATATCCGCAGCTCTCGAGAGCCCTCTCCTGCACCTCGTTCCAGCGGGCGTGCGGTGTTCTGAAGGTCGCCGGAACGTCGCGCATCAAGGGATGATCTCTCGTCTTCGTTTGAGCAAAGACACCGATGCATTTGGCAGGCAGCTTGTGGCGCGCCACGCCGTCCATGTGCAGGACGGCCCCATGGACGGCCAGACAGGAATACACCGATGACACGGTATTCTCCCTGGCCCAGTCGATGATTCGGACGAAAGTGGTCCAATATGGTTCTTCCGTCAGGCTGGCGGCTCTCGGTTCGGCGCCGGTCACGATCACACCGTCCAGGCTCGTGTTCAGCAGATCGTCGGTGCCGCGGTAGTATCGACGCACGTAATCGCGCCCCCAGTCCGAGCGGGGCGTCGTCTCCATCGTGTAGAAATGCAGCCTGACGAAGAGCCCTCCGGCCGCGGCGCCGAGCAGGTCGAACAGCTGGCGCTCGGTGGACATCAAGGCGGAATCCGACATGTTGTTGATCAGCCCGATATCGAGGCACTCCTCCCGGTTTCTCGGTGACGCGGCGCCACTTCCGTTCCGCGCTCTCGAGAAGAGGTGGTGGTCGTACGAGTCTATGTCGATTAGGACAGGCATCGGAATGCCTTCATGGTTGACCTGCATTCAATCTGCGGCATGGAGCGCCTGATCGAGGTCGGCGATGATGTCGTCGACGTGCTCGATACCGACGCTCAGCCTGATCATCTCGGGCCGCACGCCGGCCCTTTCCTGCTCCTCGGGCGACATTTGCCGGTGCGTGGTCGATGCGGGGTGGCAGGCGAGCGATTTCGCGTCCCCAATGTTGACCAGCCGTTTGAACAATTTCAGCGCGTCGTAGAACCGCTTGCCGGCCTCGAACCCTGCAGCCACGCCGAAGGTCAGCAACGAACACGCGCGGCCGCCCAGATACTTCTGCGTCAGCGCGTGATAGGGGCTATCGTGGAAGCCCGCGTAGTTGACCCATCCGACGCGGCGGTCGTCGCGCAGAAACCGGGCGACCTCCCCGGCATTCTCGACGTGCCGCTCGATCCGCACCGCGACGGTCTCGATGCCCTGGAGCAGCAGGAAGGCGTTAAAGGGTGCCAGGATGGAGCCGGTGGTCCTCTGGGAGACGGCGCGGCAGCGCGCGATGTAGGCGGCGGCCCCGTAACGCTCGGTGAAGACCAGCCCGTGGTACGATTTCTCCGGCTCGTTCATCATCGGAAAGCGCAGGCGATGCTCCGCCCATGGGAACCTGCCGCTATCGACGATGATTCCGCCGAGCGTGGTGCCGTGCCCGCCCATGAACTTCGTCAGCGACTCCACCACGATGTCCGCGCCGTATTCGATCGGTCTGAGCAGGATCGGGGTAGGCACCGTGTTGTCGACGATCAGCGGCACGCCGTGCCTGTGGGCGACCTCGGCCATCGCTTCGATGTCGCAGACGTTTCCAGCCGGATTTCCGACGCTCTCGCAGAACACCGCGCGC
The DNA here is from genome assembly GCF_031202265.1 of Bradyrhizobium sp. Ash2021. NCBI lineage: Bacteria > Pseudomonadati > Pseudomonadota > Alphaproteobacteria > Hyphomicrobiales > Nitrobacteraceae > Bradyrhizobium > Bradyrhizobium sp. Ash2021. The sequence goes on from NZ_CP100604.1 coordinate 7,112,221, forward strand.
GTATCGTCGTCGATCAGTCTTTCCATGCTTTCCGGCCGGTCGTCTTCCGAGAACCGGACCGTGATCCCCTGCCTCGGTAGGATGTGCGCGAACAGCGTATGCGTGGTGCCGTAGAGCTGCGGGACCGATACGATGTTGGTGCCCATCTCCGCGATGTTGATCACCGAATAGTTCACCGCGGCCTGGCCGCACGCCACGCTCATCGCCTCGATGCCTCCTTCCAGGGCGGCGACCCGCTTCTCCAGCACCGCATTGGTTGGATTACCGATCCGGGTGTAGCGGAAGCCATCCACTTCGAGATTGAAGAGCGCGGCTCCATGGTCGGCGCTGTCGAAGGCGTACGAGGCCGTCTGGTAGATCGGCACGGCGACGGCCTTGGTGGTCGGCTCGACTTCGTAGCCGCCGTGGACGGCGAGAGTCTCTCTTCTCATGGAAGCCGGCCCCTCGGCTCTTCGGTCCCGGGCGACCTCTGGATGTCCTTGGCGCATCGAAGTTCCTCGAATGCTCACGCCGTCTACCGGTCGTCCCGCGGGAAGCCGAGCAGGTCCCGCACTGCGGTCGGCCACCTGGCGACGTCTCTGCCGTGGGTATGGAACATGGCGACGGCGAGACGGTCCATTCCGAAGGCCACGCAAGCGGTATGGGCCGGCTCACCGGCCGCGTCCGCAATGCCCCAGGCGGTGCCGAAGTGATCGCGGTGGTAGTTGAAGCTCATGCATGCGGTCGGTTGCTCCTCGGAGCGCAGAGGGACCAGCAACTCGAATTTCAGCGACTGCTGCTTTTGGCTCACCGCCATCATCTGGCCGACCCGGCCGAAGAACGGATCGCTGGCGTAGTCGACCCTGAAGGTCAGCCCGAGATCGCGCGCGATCTCCTGAGCGAGCACCATCCAGCGCTCCCGGAACGCCGAGACGTGGTCCGGGCTGCCGATGCAGACGTATTCGCGCATCCTGAAGGACTGCAGCCGGTCGAGATGGCGCGAGGGCTCGCGACGGAAGCAATCGGCGGCCACGTCGAAGCACCAGCCGCTAGCCGGCACGGAACCGCGGCTCGCCGCGATCGGATAGACCGGATAGCAGGCGGCCGGCGACAGCACGAGGTCGGCCGGTGAAAGTGACAGGGTCCAGTCGCCGCCGGCATCGAAGCAGCTGACCGCCGCATCGATCTCGCTTTCCGTGCCGTGCAGGCCGCAGACGCAGCCGAGCAGGTTCGGAAAGCTCTTCAGATAGCCCGACCTCTCAAGCTGCGTGCGGTTCATGACGGGGGGGAAGCGCAGCACCTCGGTGTCCACTTCGCGATGCCGCGTGATCAGCGCTGCAAGCCGCTCCACGACGTCTTCATAGAGCGCGGTGCGGCCATAGACCCCCGGAGAGCCCATCTTTTGGAACAGCACATCGGCAAGATAGTCCAGCGGATCGGCCCGAGGCTGAGCGGGTTCCGAAGGTGCAAACATGGCCACGTTCATATCAAGCCCCATTTCCTTCGAGGAGAACATCAATCGCGCAGGGACGCCGGGACGGCGCTCATCAGCGTGGCGGCACCCATGCTGGCAAGGATGCGGTCGTTGTTGATCATGATCGGAGCCGAAAGCACGTCGCGGAGGTGGCGGCCGACGCTGACGTCGGTGTCGTTGCGGTAGCCGGACAGGCCGCAGGCGCGCATCGCGTGCATGACGGCCGCGACCGCGAGTTCGGAGGCCTCCACCTTGAGAAGGTTGATCGAGGACTGGAAGTCGACGGACGAGAGCGCGCGCTCGTCCCGTTCACGGGCAGCAAAGGACTCGGTGTTCACGGCGATGATGGCGCGCAGTTTCGCCAGCGTCATCCTGGCGGCGGTGAAATGCGCCGCGCCGGGAGGCATATTGCCGCCGGACCCGCGGGCGGCCTTGCGGATGAAGAGCTGCGCCCGGTCCACCGCCGCGGCCGCGATTCCCGCCCAGACCGACGACCAGCACAGATGCGCGACGGGCGTCATCGTCTGCGCATGGATCCTTTCGTATGCCACGGGGAATATCTGTTCCGCGGAGCCCTTGAAATTCAGCTTGAAGCCGGCGCTGCAGGTCCCACGCATGCCGAGCGTCTCCCATGCGAGAGTTTGCTCCAACGTGTAGTCGTCCCGGGTGATGGCCAACATCACCTGATCGGATCCGGCGGCGTCGTCGGCGCGGCGGGCGATGGTGACGATGCCGTCCGCCTCGGCGCCGTAGGAAATCACCGTCGCGTCGCGCTCCAGCGAGATCTCGGCGCCCTCGCGCTCCACCGCGGCCGAGCTGAAGCGTATGTTTCCGCCGTTCTGGCCTTCCGTGGTCGAAGACGCCAAGAGCAGCTGTTCGGCCGCCACGCGGCGCATGAGCCTTTCGTGCCAGCCGCTGCCTGCGCCGTGGCGGATCAGACACGCGATCTTGGTCTGATGCATCGCGAAGATCATCCCGGCCGAGGCGCAGGCGCGGCCGAGCGCGTAGCACATGTCGGCCACCTCGGAAATCGAAGCGCCGTCGCCACCGAACTCGATCGGGATCTGGGCGCCCAAAAGCCTCTCCTTGCGCGCCGCGTCGATGGCCTTCAGCGGGAAGCGCGCCTCGCGGTCGACCGCTTCGGCCTCCGTCGCCGCGGCCTCCGCGACGGCGGCCGCCCGTTCCCGGAACGAGGCGCGGTCGGGAGAGAATGCTGCTCGGCTGCTTTCGGGGGCGAAGCTGCGGAATTGGACTTCCTGCACGTTCATGGCCCAAAACCTCCCGTTTGATGGTCGGACGACCCGAACCGCGTGGACATGAATTCCACTCGAGTTCGAGGGTGGCAATCTAACCAACCGCACTCGAGGAGTCGGCGGCGCAGAAGTGAGCACGGGTGCCCTTGCGAGGTACCTCCGAAGTAGAACTACTGACCTGAGCTGCAGTCAGGTATCGTCACGTCGATTATGATCTGTCACCTCATCGCGACGAGTGGAGTTGAAATGCTAGACCTTGCCGCCAGCGTCCAAGACCGTGTTCTTTCCGTCGTCAGGATCGTCCTCCAGGAGAACGCGATCATCGCCGATGTCCACCCGGAATCCCGGCTGGTAGATATCGGACTGGACTCGATGGATATGGTCGCGCTGATGCTCAAGGTCGAAGCCGAGTTCGATCTCACCCTTCCCCAGCCCGAGATCACGCCAGAGAACTTCCAATCGGTGAAGACAATGGAGCTGATGATCCTCAACCAGCTCGGACCCGGACCGGGATGAACCGACTTGAACAGACATGCGTCTTCGGAAAGCGAGCGAAACCGGATCGACAATGATCGCAAGGTCGCGCCCGGTCCGGCTCGCCGCTTTCCCCCTTCCGCCGCAGCCTTATCGCCTCGGGAGCTGGTCGGCGCGGACATCGATCGAAATCATCTGCATGGTCAGATCATGAAAGCAGGCGTGATTCAGCGGGCGACCGGAAGTAGCGACCCGCGATGCAGACCCTCCGCCGCCAAAGCCTGGCTGAAGGCCATCGAACTGACCTCGCGGATCGAGGCCGAGCCGCAACGGCTATTCGCCGACGTCGTGGAAGAATGGGCGAAACGGCAGCCCGGACGCCCCGCATTGTGCTCGGACCGCCAATCCTTCACCTACGGGGAGTTCAGCGCCCGGATCAGCCAATATGCGCGTTGGGCGCGGGACCTGGGCGTCCGTACCGGCTGCACCGTCTGCCTGCTGATGCCGAACCGGCCGGACTACGTTGCCTGCTGGCTCGGCATCAGCAGCGTTGGCGGCACGGTGGCGCTGATCAATACCCGGCTGGTCGGGCAGTCCCTCGCTCACTGCATCGACGTTGCGTGTGCCGACCACCTCGTTCTTGCCGTCGATTGCGTGGATGCGTTCGAAACCGCACGTCCGCACCTGGGTCGCGTGCCCCAAATCTGGAGACTCGGTCCCGGCAGCGCCGGCGCCGATCTGGATGCGGCGCTCGCCGCCGCGGATCCGCGCCCGCTGTCCTCCGCCGAGCGCGGCGACGTCACGATCGATGGACGCGCCTTACTCATCTACACCTCGGGCACCACGGGGCTGCCGAAGGCGGTAAACGTCAGTCATCGCCGCATCCTCAGCTGGGGCGGATGGTTTGCCGGGCTGACAGACGCTTCCGTCCACGACCGTCTTTACGATTGTCTTCCGCTCCATCATTCAGTGGGCGGTGTCGTCGCGCCTTGCAGCATGCTCCGCGCCGGCGGTTCAGTGGTGATCGCGGAGAAATTCTCCGCGGAAGACTTCTGGGACGACATCATGTATTTCGACTGCACTATCTTCCAATATATCGGTGAACTCTGCCGCTACCTTCTGAACGCGCCGGCGTCCGGGCTGGAGGTCGTACACGGGCTGCGGCTGGCCGTCGGCAACGGATTGCGCGGCGACATCTGGGAGGCGTTCGCGAAGCGGTTCGCGATTCCGCAGATCCTCGAATTCTACGCCGCGACAGAAGGTAATTTTTCACTATTCAACTTCGAAGGAAAACCCGGCGCGATCGGCCGTATCCCGCCGCTGCTGGCGCATCGCTTTCCCGCCTCGATCGTGAAGGTCGATGCAGAGCGCGGCAGCCCGGTCCGCGGCGACGACGGGCTCTGTATCGCCTGCACCCACGGCGAGGTCGGCGAGGCGATCGGGCGCATCGGCACCGCCGATCGGGGCGGCGGCCCTTTCGAGGGCTACACGGACCCGGCCGAGACCGAGAAGAAGATCCTGCGCGACGTATTTGCCGAAGGCGATGCCTGGTTCCGGACCGGCGATCTGATGCTGCGCGACGAGCAGGGCTATTTCCATTTCGTCGACCGGATCGGCGAAACCTTCCGCTGGAAGGGCGAGAACGTCGCGACCAGCGAGGTGAACGACGCGATCAGGGACTGCCCCGGCGTTCTCGACGCCTCGACCTACGGGGTCGCGGTCCCCGGCGCCGACGGTCGCGCCGGCATGGCGGCTTTGGTGGTGGACCAAGGGTTCGATTTCAGAATCTTCGCGGAACTGCTGTCGCGCCGGCTCCCGGTCTATGCGCTTCCGATCTTCGTCAGGTTATGCCGGGCGCTCGACGCCACCGAGACCTTCAAGCAGAATAAGCAGCGGCTGATCCGCGAGGGATTCGATCCCTCGGTCGTGGGCGACCCGCTGTTCCTGCGCGATCCGGCGACCAGCGACTATCGTCCGATCGACCGGGCCGTCTACGCGCGCATCGTGGAGGGCGGAATCAGACTCTAGCATCGGCTCGAAAAGCCACTTTCTTGAGAGATGAGGTGTCCCATGTCGGTAAGGTCGAGGATTTTCTCGGCGATGCAGCGGATCGCTGAAGAGCAGAAGGTCACGCTTCCGCCGCTCCACGACGATCTGTCGCTGCACGAAACCGGGTTCGACTCGCTGGCATTCGCAATCCTCGTCGCGCGGCTGGAGGACGATCTCGGCGTTGATCCGTTCACCGTCGCGGAGGACGCCGCCTTCCCGTCGACCGTCGGCGAATTCGTCAGAGCATACGAGAATGTCCCCGCCTGAAATCTTCGCGCTGCGCGAATATCTCGGCCCGGAGCTGAAGGGCCGCACGATTTCCGATGCCCGGCACGGCGTATCGCTGACCGACATTCTCCGGCACAGCTGCCTGATCGGCAGATCCCGCGAGCTGTCCGGCCGCTCGGTGCTGCTTGCGACATCGGGACAGCTGCTGTCCGCGCTCGCGATGATCGAGCTCGACGGCATCGCCCGCCGCATGCTGCTGTGCCCGCCCGACTTCGATCCGGATCGCATCCAGGCCCTGCTTGCGGATGCCGAGATCGACGCCATCGTCACCGATCAGTCGCTGCACCGATACGATGCTGGCGCGTACCTGGTTGTCGGCGCCGGCCTGCCCGAACGGGCGGCCGAGGGATGGAAGACCGAACGCGCGACCGAGTGGCTGATGCTGACCTCGGGGACGTCCGGGCTGCCGAAGATCGTCGGACATACGCTCGATGGGCTGGCCGGCGCGATCATCGCCGAGGGGGCTGCGCGCCACCCGAACGCGACCTGGGCGACGTTCTACGACATCCGCCGCTACGGCGGCCTGCAGATATTGCTGCGCGCCGTGATCGGCGGCGGATCGATCGTGCTGTCGGAGCCCGGGGAAGCCATCGCGGACCACGTGGCACGGCTGCGGGCAGGCGGCGTCACCCACATCTCCGGGACGCCGTCGCACTGGCGCAAGCTCCTGATGAGCGGTGCGGCCGCGAACTTCTCGCCGCGCTATGTCCGCCTGTCCGGTGAAATCGCCGACCAGGCGGTGCTCGACGGCCTTGCCCGGGCGTTTCCGCATGCGTCGATCGGCCATGCCTATGCTTCAACCGAGGCCGGCGTCGGTTTCGCGGTGGACGACGGGCGCGAGGGTTTTCCCGCCGACCTGATCGGGCGGAACCGCGACGGCGTCGAGATGAAGGTCGTCGACGGTTCACTCCGGATCCGCTCCCACCGCACGGCGCGCGCCTATATCGGCGCCAATGCGCCCCCGCTCGCCGATGCCGAAGGCTTCGTCGACACCGGCGACATGATCGAGCTGCGCGGCGAGCGCTACCACTTCGTCGGCCGGCGCGGCGGCATCATCAACATCGGCGGGCTGAAGGTCCATCCCGAGGAGATCGAGGCCGTGATCAACCGGCACGAGTCCGTGCGGATGTCGCGCGCGCGGTCGCGCAGGAGCCCGATCACCGGCGCCATCGTGATCGCCGACGTCGTCCTCGCCGACGGCACCGATGCGGGTCGCCACGAGACGATCCGCACGGAAATTCTCGGCCGGTGCAAGGACTCGCTGGCGGCGCACAAGGTGCCTGCGGTGATCCGCTTCGTCGAGCGGCTCGACGTCACGGAAGCCGGGAAACTGGTGCGCGCCGATGCGTAACGTCCTCGTCACCGGCGGCAGCCGTGGCATCGGGCTTGCGATTACGCGCAGGCTCGCCGCATCCGGCGACTACAGCGTGATCGCGGTCGCGCGCCGCGAGAGCGAGGATCTGGGACACGCCATCCGCGAAACGGGAGCGGACCGCCTTCACTTCAGGGCGTTTGATCTTGGCCGGACCGACGAGATTCCCGCCTTCGTGAAGGAGCTGCGCGACGGCTTCGGCGCGATCCACGGCCTCGTCAACAATGCCGGGATCGGCACCGAGGGGCTGCTGGCCACCATGCGCAATTCCGAGATCGAGGCGTTGATCCGTCTGAACGTGCTGTCGCCGATCGTTCTGACCAAATACGTGGTGCGCCACATGATGGCCGACGGCGCCGGGCGCATCGTCAACATCTCCTCCATCATCGCCTCGACCGGCTACAACGGCCTCTCCGTCTATGCCGCGTCCAAGGCCGCGGCCGCCGGCTTCACCCGTTCGCTGGCCCGCGAAGTTGGCACGCTCGGCATCACCGTGAATGCGATCGCCCCCGGCTTCGTCGACACCGAATTGACCAGGTCCTTAGACGACGACGGCCGCCGGCGCATCGCCGGTCGCAGCGCGTTGCGCCGCCTGCCCGAGGCCGACGACATCGCTTCCATGGTCGAGTATCTCATGGGCGAAGGCGGCCGGAACATCACCGGCACGGTGCTGACGGTGGACGCCGGCAACACCGCATGACCGCCGCGATGGCAGGCATGCGCCGTCGCGGCGCACCGTTATCCATGCACGATCATCCCTCGCGCAGATCAATCCGATTGCGCCGATCAGATAGGGCACATCGCAGCTCATCCGCCACTTGCTTCCGCAACTCATGGTTGCCTCGTCGACAGGATAAACTGGCAAACGCAATCCAGAGTAGCGTTGAGGTCGACAATGGTGCGAGGACTTGGCCTTGGTCCCGCGCTTTTTGTCGCAGTCCGCAAAGGACGCTCCATGTGTGGAAATCGCAGGCAGATCGAGCCGTGCGGCGCGCCGCCTACACTACTTGCGGCAAAGTGGCCTCTTTATACTTTTCGCGGAAACTCTCATTATGCGGGTCCCGGAAGAATTGAAGATCAGCAACTAGCATCACCGGGATCTTTAGAAGCGCGTACTTTATTCAATCATTTGAGGTGACCCATGCCGCTTGCGCTTATTGAAACCGGACATTGCAACGTGGATCTCAAGCCGTCGCCGATCGAACCATCCTGGATTCTTGAAGGCAATCCGGAAGCCCGCTCGCACCCGCTGTCAACCAGCGCGTGCGGCACTGCCAAGACCCTGATCTGGTCCTGCACCGAGGGCAAGTTCAAGTGGTACTACGATCTCGACGAGACCATCATGATCCTCGAAGGATCGATCGTGCTCGAGAGCGAGGGCATGCCGCCGAAGCGCTATGGCGTCGGTGACGTGATCTTTTTCCGTGAGGGTGCGCACGCCAAGTGGCATGTCGAGGGTTATGTGAAGAAGGTCGCCTTCCTCCGGCAGAGCACTCCGCTCGGGCTCGGGTTCGCCATCCGCGCCGTCAAAAAGCTCAAGCGGATGTTCTTTGTCTCCGCCGAGCGTCGTGCCGCGCGCCTCATGGAGGCCGGCTAACGACTTTCAGCGAAGCGCTTCCCAGCGTGGGGACGGGCCGGGATAACAACCCCGGCCCCTTTTTGATCAGGACGGCAGCTCGACGCGCAGTGGCGGCACATCCCACCGCATCAACACCGTCTCGTGGAGGCGGTTCCTGGAATCGGAATTTGCGGAGTCGGGCTGCGCCGTTTCGGAGGAGGCGGTCGAGGCGAGGCACCTCAGTGCGGTTTGCTTCCGGTTGGTCGTAATGGTCCTTCAATTTGCTCGATCGCAGAGTTCACCCCCACTGGCGCTGGCAGCTGGCTACCCGCGCCGGCTGCCGGTGGCGGCGGGTTGGTGCTGGTTGTTCGTGTGAGCATCCCCCAAGTCGCCGCTTGTGTGCGATTGTGGACCCGCATCTTGCGAAGGATCGACGCGACATGGCCCTTCACGGTGCCGTCGGTGATGTGAAATTTTCGCGCTATGGATTTGTTGGAATCGCCATCAACCAGACAGCGTAGAATCGTTTTTTCCCGTGGCGAAAGCTGCAGTGCAATCGCGTCCTGTGGCGTGGCGATGAGCGCCTCGCTGTTGACGACGCGTGGGCCAGCATTGTCCAGGGGCTCGCCTTCGGGACCCAGAACGAATGGCAGAAATGCCGCCGGGAGAACTGTTTCACCCATCATTACCAGTTCTATTGATTTGATGAATACTTCGGGTGTCATGACCTCGACGAAATAGCCATTGGCGCCTGTCCGAAATGCTGAAACCACGTCTTCCAGCCGATAGCGATCGGCAACGATCGCGATTCGCCCGCCCGGGTTGCTGCGTCTTAAAAGTTCGATTTGGTCGGTCACTACGTCGAAATCATCACCAATATGGACAATGAGAAACAGCGGGTGGTGTGGTTGGACTTTGCTCCCAAGAAAGTCATCGGCGCATGACACGGATGCTACGATGCGAAAATTTGCTGAACGGAGGATTCCAGCGACGCCGTCTCTAAGTAAACTACGATTTCCAACGAGGACGATTGCGAAAGAATGTCTCCGCCTCATGTTGGCTCTCCCAACCTGCACACAACCAGAAGCTCGACGAGGCACTTGAGCTCCGACTCTCTCACTTGCAGATTTTTGGTGGCGCTAAGGACCCATCCGTCAGTAGAAGAATTGGAGTTTCGGATTCTTGAGTCAGTGAGACGCCCCTGAGCAGCAATGCACTTAGTGGTAATACGGTGGCGCCTGTCTTTCGTGAAAGTTCAATGAGGGTAGAATCAAATTGTCAGTACTTCTATCTACCCTTGGGTATATGCAAGTTGGCGCGGGACCGGAGTTTATCAGGACCGCATGGGTTGTATTCGCGCGGCAACCGCAGACAGGCATCCCGTGGTTATGCACGGTTTGAGCAGCCTGCTCGACGCGCGTGACTTCAGGACTTAGCATGTTGCAGAAACAGAACGAATTGCGTCGAAGCGATTCGGATTTTCGTGCCTGACATCGTGATCAGGTGATCGGATCTCGCTGCGCTTGCCGCGCGATAGATCTTGCGCGGTCGATGAGTACTGGCCCAACATCGTCTCGGCAATTTTACACCGCCACATCGACGTCGCCCGGAATCGTCACGCCATCCGCCTTCGCAACGGCCACGCATTCGTCGACGAGGTCGCGCATGACGGCAGTCGTGCCCTCGCCTTTCACGAGGCGGCCGCCGGGCAATTGCGCAATCGCCGAGGTGGACGAGTGTCCTGTCGTCCCACTGGACAAGCGCCATGAAATTTGGCGCACTAAACGGTGGTCTGTGACCCCAGCGCTGATTGCAATTCGCGGCAACCGGTCGCCGCGACCTGGTTGGACTTCTTGCGGGGCTTGGTGGGCGCACCAGGGCTCGAACCTGGGACCCGATGATTAAGAGTCATCTGCTCTACCAACTGAGCTATGCGCCCGGAACCGGGTCCGGAAAGCCTTCGTAAGAGGGCGTCGTTTAGCAAAGCGACCCCGCGATGTCCAGCAAAGGAGCAGGAGTTTTCCCGGCCTTTGGCAGGCGCCCGGAACGGGAAAAAGCCGCCGGATTTCAAGGGCTTTCCATTTGGACCGCCGGATGGCGTCAATAGCGGTCGCCCGGACCGGTCCGGCGGCCGTTGTCGCTGCCCCGACGGATCCCCGGCAGGAGCGAGCGCTCGTAGCCCTCGGTACACCGCTAATGCGTGGCCCGGTCGAGATATGCGTCAAATCTTGCCTGCCGAACCGCATCCAGCGCGCTTTGTTCCGCCGGTGAAACAACGTTGCTCTTTTGCAGCGCCGATCTTCGGTCCGCGAGGGACAGCACAGCCGCGCCCGCAACACCCTTGGAGATATCCATCGACAGGCCGATGATCACCATGTGCTTATCGATCCGTTGCGCGAAGGCGCTAAAGCTGGTCGGGCTTGCCACACCCCAATGGCTCCCCACCGGCGCAATTTCGACATGAGGGCTCACCGATCCGGTCAGCGTGGTCAGGAATGTCATCGTGTCGGCGAAGACCCGTGAACCGGAGTCCAGGGTTTGCAGGCTTTTATCTTCGTTCAGGTCGATGAACGTCGAAATCAGCTCGCGTATTCCGATCCTGCCGGCGATTGGATAGACAAAATTTTCAACTCCGTCGCCGCCGCAAACCAGATGGTCATCAGCCAGGAGCTTGGCGAACGTGTCGCTCATGATGAAGCGCCGCGCGTTGTTCCGGCTGAAGTCACCGCTTGCACCCACACCGATACCGGCCACCCCGTTTGTGATGAGTCGCACCGGGTCCGCCAGTAGCGCAGTCCTGTTGTCTTCGGTGACATCGAGCGTGAAATCGTAGGCAATACCGGTCCGGATGTATCGGTTGTAGAATGCGCGCTCTTCCTGCGTGGTGAGTATTCTTGGATCGAATTTCCAGACCTGACCGCGTTTCGCTTGCAGCGACTTTGCGAGATTTATCGAGGGTTCGTGTTGTCCGCCCTTGTAGGCGAACAGGAGCTCGATCGCCTTGTCCTCGATCGCAAGCCGCGTCTCGCAGCGGATGTGATGGATAATGTCGACGGGCGGCACGCCGGTGACATCCTGCTGCACCGGGTGGATGGAGCATCCGGAAACGAGCAACGAAAGCAGCGGAAGCACCAGTCTCGCTGCGGCCGCCCAGAAAGCGTGTGGCGCGCCAGTTCGCTCGGTATCCCGGCCTCTTTTCCCAGTAGCCGCATCCATTGCTGCCCCCAACCAACCCGGTCCGAGAGCGCACGCGTCACTGCCGGACGTATTTGCCCCGCCACGCAAAGAAGTACGCATTCGTATTGCGACGTTCGATCAGAGCCGCCCGAAAGCGGCGCTATCCCCGGCCCACCAGAGGCCCATCAGCTGCAATTCGCAAAATTAAAATTCTTAGCTCAAGTCCTCGAGACGACTAATCTTCTCCGCAACTAATGGTTGGTCAAGTGGCGACTTCAACGGTGAAATTTTAGCCTTCCACTGTTGCGCAAATGAAACATCGAGAATGGACGCAGCGCCGAATCCGATCCAGGAATCAGAAAAGCCGCCGGAACCCGTCGGCTTTTCCAACATTCAGAGGTCAGCGGTCAGAGCCGCTCGGGGCCGCCTCGGTCCGGCCCGCCATCCCGATCGTAACGGTCGCGGTCGAAGCCGCGATCGCGGCCGCCATCGTCGCGGTCGCGGTCAAATCCGCGATGCCGCCAGCCTTCGCCACCGCCGAACCGATGGCCCATGTGGGTCAGGGCGGCGAGACGCCGCTTCTGGCCGTCGTCCAGCGTCTTGTAGAGCGGATCGGCCGCATCCGCGATTTTCTTCATCGCGGCCGCTGACGTCGCCATGTTGTCGGCGTGTTCGCGCAGGCGCGCGACCGGATCGTCCGGCTTCTGCGCGTCGGCCGAATCATTCTTCTCGACGTTCATCCGCGCGTTGGCGCGATCGATCCGCAGCTTTGCGAAATCCCGCACTGCGGTTTCCACCGGCGGCCACAATTTTTCCTGATCGGGCGTCAGCTTGAGCCCGGCATGGACGGCTGCGATCCGTGCATCGGCAAACGCTGCCCTGTCCTCGGGGTTCATCCACATGTGGGCATAGCCCCAATGGCGATGCTGGGCGTAGACGGCGGTCGAACCGGCAATGGCGAGGGCCGCAATGCCGGCAATAGCGAATTTCCTCATGGAAACCTCCTTTGAAGGTTGCCTGAAGATGAGCCTAGGCGCCTGCGCATTCAACTTACAAGTTGGAAATAAGCCTCTCTCTTACCAAGATGTAATCTGCATGAAGTTTTCTTCAGATCATCCCGAGCAGCCGCGGCAGCCACAGCGAAATCTCCGGCACGTAAGTAATGAGGCCGAGGAACGCCAGCATCGCGCACAGCCATGGCAGCACCGCGATGGTGATTTCGCTGATGCCCATCTTGGCGATTGAGGAGGCGATGTAGAGATTGAGCCCGACCGGCGGATGGCAGAGGCCCACTTCGGTGTTGACGATCATCAAGACGCCGAGATGAACCGGATGGATGCCGAGCTTGGTCGCCAGCGGAAACAGGATCGGCGCCATGATCAGAAGGATCGACGACGGATCCATCACATTGCCGGCCAGCAGCAGGATGACGTTGACCACCAGCAAGAACATCCAGATCGAGAAATTCTTGTCGATGATCCAGGCCGCCATCTCCTGCGGGATCTGCTCATGCGTCATCAGGAACGAGAACAATACCGCGTTGGTGATGATGTAGAGCAGCATCGAGCTCATGGACGCGGCCTGCAGCAGCACCTTTGGCACTTCGGTGAGCTTGAGTTCCTTGTAGACGAACACCGTGATGAAGAAGGCATACACCGCAGCCACGGCGGCCGCTTCGGTCGGCGTAAAGATGCCGCCATAGATGCCGCCGAGCACGATGCCGATCAGCAGCAGGCCCCAGATGCTTTCGCGGAACGCGGTCCATTGCTGGCCAAGTGTAGCCTTCTGCATTTTGGGATAGCCGTTGCGCAGCGCCACGAAGAAAGTCACTGCCGCCAGCATCAGCGCCAGGATGACACCCGGAATGATGCCGGCCATGAACAATGCGCCGATCGAGGTGTTTGTGGAAACGCCGTACAGCACCAGGATGATCGACGGCGGCACCAGGATGCCGAGCGCGCCCGATGTCGAGATCACGCCGACGCCGAAACGGCGCGGATAGCCGTGCTCAACCATCGCCGGCATCATGATGGAGCCGATCGCCACCACGGTGGCGACGCTGGAGCCCGAGATCGCCGCGAACATCGCGCAGGCCGCGACGCCGGCCAAGCCCAGTCCGCCCGGCAAATGACCGACCAGCGAGGTCGTGAACGCGATCATCCGCCGCGCCACGCCGCCGCGGGTGAGAAAAGTTCCGGCCAGGATGAAGAACGGGATCGCCATGATGCCGAAATTGTCGAGACCGGAAAACAGCTTCAGGCCGACGCTTTCGATCGGCACTTCCGTCATCGTGAACAGGAAGGTCAGAACGGTGAGGCCGAGCGAAATCGAGATCGGCATGCCCGTCAGCATTAGGGCGAACAGCAGTCCGAAGATAAGAGCGGCGCTCATCAGGCTTCTCCCAGCGAGATTGGCGCCTTGGGATCGACGACGATGCCCTCGACATGCGCCGCATCATGATGCGGCAGCTCGCCGGTGCTCCAGTACGTCCACATCACCTGCATGAAGCGGAACGACATCAGATAGGAGCCGAGCGGAATGCAGGCATAGACCAGCCAGCTCGGCAATTCGAGATCGGGCGAAACCTGGTCGGTCGACATCAGCTCGATGACGAACTTGGCGCCCATGGTGCCGACGATGGCGGTGAACAGCGCGCCGCCGAACAGGCCGAACAGGATGACGCCCTTGCGCCAGCGGTCGTTGAGGCGGTTGATCAGCACGTCGACGCCGACATGGATGCCGGTTCGCACGCCGTAGGCGGCGCCGAATTTCGCCATCCAGATGAACATGTAGATGCACAGCTCCTGGGCCCAGGCGATGTGGATCTGAATGAACAAGGGATAGAGAAACGATATTCCGGTGCCGAAGCGGTGCACGACGGAAACGAAAATCAGCACAGTCGCCGCGCCCATCAGCGAGGTGATTATGATTTCCTCGAGCCGATCAAGGATACGAAGCATCTTCGAACTTTCCCCACTTATCGCGTATTCGTCATTGCCGGGCATAGTAGTCTGCCTTGCGCAGACTACGTAAACTTGTCTGCGCTCCCGGCCATCCACGTCTTTGTTTTTCGAGAAGCAAGACGTGGATGCCCGGGACATGGGCTAGCGGAAGCGACGCCGTCCTTCGGACGGCTATGCCCGGGCATGACGAAGGATGTCCCTTCTCAACGGCACGAATAAAGCGCGTTCCCCTTCAAACCATGTCTATCAGTGGCTGGCCGCGCCGGTCTCTTTGAGGAATTCGTCGATCAAGGGCTGACCGACGCGACTGGCGACATCCTTGTAGACCGGCTCCATCGCCTTGCGCATCGCAGCGTCCTGCTCCGGCGTCAGCGTGATGATTTCGGTCTTGCCGGCTTTCTTGATCTCGGCGAGCGCGTCCTCGTTTTCCTTCGCCGACTGGCCGTTGCCGAAAGCGGTGGCTTCCTTCATCGCCTTGTCGAGTTCGCCGCGGATGTCTGCGGGCAGACCGTCCCAGAACTTCTTGTTCACGACCACGACATAGCCGATATAGCCGTGGTTGGTGATCGTCGCGTATTTCTGCACTTCATGCATTTTCTGGGTGTAGATGTTCGACCAGGTGTTCTCCTGGCCGTCGACCACGCCGGTCTGCAGTGCCTGATACACCTCGCCGAACGCCATCACCTGCGGGATCGAGCCGAGCGCGCGGAACTGCGCTTCCAGCACCTTCGACGACTGAATGCGGAATTTGACGCCTTTGTAGTCTGCAGGCGTGAGCAGCTTCTTGTTGGCGGTCATCTCCTTGAAACCGTTGTCCCAGTAAGCCAGACCCGTCATGCCCTTTGAATCCAGCAGCTTGAGCAGCCGGGCGCCGAGCGGACCGTCGGTCACCTTACGCAGGGTCACCAGATCCGGGAGGATATAGGGGAGATCGAACACCTCGAACTCCTTGACGCCGATCGGCCCGAACTTGGAATTGGACGGCGCCAGCATCTGCACCGCGCCGAGCTGCAGCGCTTCGAGCTCTTCCTTGTCCTTGTAAAGCGTCGAATTCGGATAGACTTCGACCTTCACCTTGCCGTTGGTGTATTTCTCAGCCAGTTCCTTGAACTTGTCGGCCGCCTTGCCCTTCGGCGTGTCGGAGGCCACCACGTGGCTGAACTTGATGACGATCGGCGCCTGCGCCGAGGCCGGGCCGACCAGAGCCAGGGCCGCGATCGACGCCGCAGCCAATATCAATTTACGCATGTTTCCTCCCGCGTATTCCATTGAGGAGCGAAAACGCCGCCCCGAACCTTGTATGTCAGCCGCACCAATACAGAGAAGCCGGCCGGAACGCCATTGCCCCTTTAGCAGGGGCTATTTTGTGAATTTGCTGCACTGCAAAATGCGCCATTCCGTCCGGATCAGCCGCTGCCGGCCTGTTTGAGGACAATCGTTCGCAAAGCGCAACACCGAACGCTGTGCCCGGCCTCACCGCCCGCGTCCAATAGAGGTTGGCTAATGGGGAGTTCGCCGTTGCAGAACGCTGGCGCCGGGGGAGCTCTTCCCGACCGTCATTGCGAGCCACCGGGTCGCGCGAATGCGCGCCCGATGACAGGCTCCGCGAAGCAATCCATGCCGCAGCGGAAAGAAAGGATGGATTGCTTCGTCGCTTCGCTCCTCGCAATGACGGCACTCCAATTTTAGGCATAAATCCGCGATCTCGCCGCGCTACGCGCTCGAGCTGTGCCAGAAACTTCGTCCCTCCGACAACAGAGGGCGCAGGGAAAGCCGGGTGCCCGGAGCACCCGCAGCCCGTGTGCATTGGTAGTAAGCACACGGTAGTCACCACGGTTGCGCCGGAAAACACCCGGCTTTCCCCGCGCAATGGTTTTAACGGTTTCCTTCGTGCTTCCCCCAGCGACGAATTCCTTTTTGTCACCGTCGCCTCGCGGATTAAGATTTGTCCAAGCCCAGTCGGGCCGACGCATAAACTCCGTGAAACCTATTACGTTGCGCGAGATCGACAGCCGCGCAACGTCCTGCGTTCGCAACCAGGACGCATGTCTCATTCCGACCGTCTTGCGTATTTCAGCGTGCCGCCCGCGACATAGGCGATGTTGGCGGTCCCGGCGTTGTCGTAAGCGAGCGACGGCGATCCTGCGCTCACCGCATCGACGGCCTCGACCGTCCAGTCGCCGAACTGGCTGCGGGACGCCAGCTTGACCGCGTCGATGTCGGAATAGGCGACGCGAAAGTCGTTTCCCTTCGCCGCCGCCGACGGGGTGACGATATTGTTGACGTTGGCCGCGACGGTCTCGATGCGCAAAATCCCGCCCGACGCGACGCTTGCCTTGAGAGTTTTGCTGGCCATGTCGAAATAGGCCAGGCAACCATCGGAAAATGTCCGCGCGATCGATGTCGGCCGCCTGACATTGATCTGCTGCGATCCTTCGATCACGGCAGGCGTGGAAAACGTGCCTTGCTCGATGTCCACCACATGCGTCTCCCGGACCGAAACGAAGTCCTGCGGACTGCCCGTGTGAAAAAAGCTGACATAGCCGACAAAGAAGTTTTCCGAGGAATCGAATGAAACCGACGGATCGGCGAACGTGGTCAGCTCGGTCGTGTCGACTTGCACCGTCACCGGCGTGGGCCCGATGCTGCCGGTATGCGCAAAGCCAATGCCGTCCGTCGCCAGATCGACGTAGACGAAATACCCGACATCGCGGCTCTCCGTATCCAGTCGTCCCGGACGGAGCGCGAAGGTAACGCCCGCAACTCCGCCGGGCCCCTGAATCGGCGTGAGCTTGGTCGAGATATGCGTGAACGACCACTGACCGGCGCTCTTGACGGCGTGGATCAATTCACCGCTGCTCAAGTCCTGATAGCCGAGCCTCGGATTGCCCGTGGAATCGATCGCCAGCCAGGGCCGTATGTCGACACCGATAAAGCCCCCCGGCACGTTCTCGTGCGTCCAGGTGCCGCCGTTCCGTCGCGCAACGACGATCTGGCCCGATCCTGCCTGGGAAAATGCGATGCTGGGATTGCCGGCCTTGTCGAGGGCCAGGCTGACTTCCCCGCCGCTAACCGCGATATCGTTAGCTACCGCCTCGAACGTGAATGGCGTCGCCATGGCCGTCCTCCCGCGTGTCCAACTCGCTGACGCCGCATTAGCACAACCTGTGCGGGACGTATGTGAATTGGTTCACGTTGGATCGGCGCGAACGATCTTGCGCGCCGGCCGCTCCGCGGCGCGGAGATGATCCAGCACGAGGCGGCCGGTGCCGGAAAGATGCGCGGCGTCCCGCACGACAATCCGGAGTTCTCGTTTCGCCCATTCGTCGCGCAGCCGGATCGATCGCAGTCCCATGCCGGCGCCGACCACCTCGAAGGCGTGGTCGGGGATCAGGCCGATGCCCATATTCGCCTGCACCATGCGGCAGACCGCGTCGAAGCCTGGCACGTTGATGCGCAGCCGCATCGACTTGCCGGCTTGGGTCGCGGCGTATTGCGACCGCAGATAGATCGAACTCGCCGCATGCAGGCCGATGTGGTCGAAGTCGAGCGTGTCGGTGAACAGCAAATGATCGCGCTCCGCCAGCGGGTGATCCGCGCGCACCACCACGACCAGATTGTCGGTGCGGTAGTGAAATGCCTCGAGGCTGCGGGTCTCGGCCTCGCCGGAGCAGATGCCGATTTCGGCGGCGCCTTCCTCGATGCCCCGCACCACCTGCCCGCTCGGCCGCTCCTGCAGGTCGACCCGCAGCAATTCATGGGCGCTGAAGAAGGCGGAGAGATCTTCCGGCAAAAACTGCACGATCGCCGAAAGGTTCGCGAGCATCCGGACATGTCCGCGGACGCCTTACGAATATTCGGACAGTTCGACGGCGATTTTCTCGACGTTCAGCAGCGTGACGCGGGCGTGGTGCAAAAGCGCCTCGCCGGCCGGCGTCAGGGCCATGCCCTTGGACAGCCGCTTGAACAGGGTGACGCCGAAGGCGAGCTCGAAATCGTTCATCCGCTTGGAGACGGCGGAGGCCGCGATGCCCTCGCGCTGCGCCGCCCGCGTCAGGTTCTGCTCGTCGCAGACCGCGATGAACAGCCGCAAGGTGGTGAGATCGATCCGGCGCGTGAGCGCGGTTTCGGCGGGGTTGGAATGGCGCTGAAGCGGCGCGAGATCGATCGATTCAAACGACATGGGCGACGTCCCGATTTGTGGACGGCGGGACGTTAGCGTCAACGATCGCGCGATAGATCTCAATTTTAAGCGGAATAACCCGCTTTGCTGGGAAACGATTCTAACCAGAAGCCAGAAATGCGCGTTTCATTCCAGCCGTCGTTGCGAGGAGCGATAGCGACGAAGCAATCCATGCTTTCTTTCCGGGGAGAGATGGATTGCTTCGCTATCGCTCGCAATGACGTCGCGGCGAAATCAGCTCGCCGCCACCGCGGTCTTGTCGCGCTGGTGCTTCATGACGATCTTGTTGAGCGCGCCGAGATAGGCCTTGGCCGACGCCACCAGCGTATCCGGATCGGACGCCTTCGACGTCATCGAGCGGCCCTCATGGGCGAGCCGCACCGACACCTCGGCCTGCGCGTCGGTGCCCTCGGTGACGGCGTGGACCTGATAGAGTTCCAGCTTCGCCTCGTGCGGCACCAGCGCCTTGATGCAATTGAACACCGCGTCGACCGGGCCGTTGCCCTCGGCTTCCTCGATTCTGGTCTGGCCGTCGACGTCGAGTTTCATGGTGGCGCGCTGCGGCCCATGGGTGCCCGCGATCACCGTCAGCGAGGTCAGCTTGATGCGGTCGTGGGAGGCCGCGATCTCCTGATCGACCAGCGCCTCGATGTCCTCGTCGTAGATGTCCTTCTTGCGGTCGGCCAGCGCTTTCATCCGCGAGAACGCGTCTTCCAGCTGGTTGGCGCCGAGCTTGTAGCCCATCTCCTCCAGCTTGTGCACGAAGGCATGACGTCCGGAATGCTTGCCGAGCACCAGCGACGACTTCTTCAGGCCGATCATTTCGGGCCGCATGATCTCGTAGGTCGAGGCGTCCTTCAGCACGCCGTCCTGATGGATGCCGCTCTCGTGCGCGAACGCGTTGCGGCCGACGATCGCCTTGTTGTACTGCACCGGGAACGAGGTCGCCGCCGACACCAGTTTCGAGGCCCGCGTCAGCATCGTGGTGTCGATCTTGTTCCACCATGGAAACACATCGTTGCGGACGTTGATCGCCATTACGACTTCTTCCAGCGCGGCATTGCCTGCCCGCTCGCCGATGCCGTTGACGGTGCACTCGATCTGGCGCGCGCCGCCGGCGATGCCGGCCAGCGAATTCGCCACCGCCATGCCGAGGTCGTTGTGGCAATGCACCGAGAATACCGCCTTGTCGGAATTCGGCACCCGCTCGATCAGCGTGCGCATGAAGCGGGTGTATTCCTCCGGCACGGTGTAGCCGACGGTGTCCGGGATATTGACGGTGGTCGCGCCGGCCTTGATCACGGCTTCGACGATGCGGCAGAGATAGTCCATCTCGCTGCGGGTGCCGTCTTCGGCCGACCATTCGACGTCGTCGATCTGGTTGCGCGCGCGGGTGACGTTGGCGATCGAGAGCTCCATCACCTGCTCCGGCGTCATGTTGAGTTTGACGCGCATGTGCAGCGGCGAGGTCGCGATCACGGTGTGGACGCGGCCGCGCCTGGCGAATTTCACGGCTTCCGCACAGCGGTCGATGTCCTTCGGATTGGCCCGCGACAGGCCGGCGATCACCGAATTCTTGGAACGGCGGGCGATCTCGCTGACGGCCTGAAAATCGCCTTCCGAGGTGATCGGAAAACCGGCCTCGATGACATCGACGCCCATGTCGTCGAGCATTTCGGCGATCTCGAGCTTTTCCTCGAACGTCATGGT
This sequence comes from Bradyrhizobium sp. Ash2021, assembly GCF_031202265.1. Taxonomy (NCBI): domain Bacteria; kingdom Pseudomonadati; phylum Pseudomonadota; class Alphaproteobacteria; order Hyphomicrobiales; family Nitrobacteraceae; genus Bradyrhizobium; species Bradyrhizobium sp. Ash2021. The sequence continues at coordinate 7,132,701 of NZ_CP100604.1, forward strand.
GGCGCCGGGGCACTGCTCGCCGTCACGCAGGGTGGTGTCGAATACGATTACGCGGTCCTTCTCGGACTTGGGGGCGGTGGTCATTGGAAGAATTCCTTATGGGTCGTGCGCTGTTTTCTAGGCGCTGAAGGGTCTGGTGATCTCGCGCGAACCCCTGAGTGCCCAGGCGCAACCGCCCAGACGGCCCTCAGGGGCCGATAAGAAGCAGAAGCCCGCCAAGAAGCAGGGTGGGCATGGACGCAGCCGGAATCGCGGGGGCAGCCTCGGCCGCTCCACCCCGAACTCCCAACTTTTCGCTGCGAATCAGCATTGCCGGACCCTTGAGGAACCGGAATCCTCGGCCAAAACCATTGACGGTTCGTTGCCGGAACGCCGCTCCAAGGCCGTTCTAGACGAGAAATGTGGCGAACCGCAATGCCAAAAGATGGTCAGGAGGGGTGACCTAATAGACCCCGGCATGCGGTCGTCGTCACCCGCCACCGGGTCGGCGCGAAGCGCCGCCCGATGACAGGCTCCGGCGGGCGATCCAGTATTCCAGAGACCGGCGTCGAAGCCGGAAGGCCGCGGCGTACTGGGTACCCCGCTGTCGCGGGGTATGACGACCGTCGTTATTTCGCCGACTTCACCGCCTTCTTCCCTGCGCCGCTCTTGCCTTCCGCCAGCAGCGCCTCGCGCACCTGCTTGAACTCGCTGCGCTCGGCCTTGTCGACTTTCGGAAAATGCAGGTCGAGCCGGTCGAGCGCGGCGACAATGGTCGAGCCGATCACGACGCGGGCGAACCATTTGTGGTCGGCGGGCACCACGTGCCAGGGCGCCGACCGGGTCGAGGTGTGGCGGATCACCTCCTGATAGGCGGCCTGATATTTGGCCCACAGCGCGCGCTCGGAAATATCCGCAAGCGAGAATTTCCAGTTCTTCGCCGGCTGCTCCAGCCGGGCGAGGAAGCGGGCGCGCTGCTCTTCCCTGGATACGTTGAGGAAAAACTTCAGGATCACGGTGCCGTTGCGCGCCAGATAGCGTTCGACCGCGGAAATATCCTCGAACCGGTCGCGCCAGATGTCCCTGGTGACGAGCCGGGCGGGAAGTTTTTGCTTGCCGAGGATTTCCGAGTGCACCCGCACCACCAGGCATTCCTCGTAATAGGAACGGTTGAAGATGCCGATGCGGCCGCGCTGTGGCAGCGCGATCATGCTGCGCCACAGGAAATCATGATTGAGTTCGAGCGTCGACGGCTGCTTGAACGACGTGACTTCGCAGCCCTGCGGATTGATGCCGTCAAAGATGCTCTTGATCGCCGAGTCCTTGCCGGCTGCGTCCATGCCCTGAAAGATCAGCAGCAGCGACCAGCGGTCCTGCGCGTAAAGTTTCTCCTGAAAATCGTTCAGCCGCTTGCGGTTGGCATCGAGAATCTTCTCGGCCTTGTCCTTGTCGAGACCGCCCTTCTCGTCGGTCTTGTGCGATTTGAGATGGAATTCAGCCGATCCGTCGAAGCGGAACGGCGCGATGAAGGGTCTCAGCTCGTCGGCGAGCGGCTGCGTCGGTTTCTTGCTCATGACCTCTGGGGCATCTTGAGTTGCGTTTTCAATCTCGCGATCACGCTACCAAGAATGCCCTTGGGAAGGAATATGATGAACAGCACCAGCAGCACGCCATAGACGAGGTTGTCCCAGCCCACCGCCTTGGTGCCGAAGCCGATGCGCAGGATTTCCGCCAGCAGGATGGTGATGATGGCGCCGACCGTCGGCCCGAGCGACACGTAGACGCCGCCGACGATGACGGCGAATACCATCTGCAGCGACACCGAGATGCCGCTCACCGTGTCGGGCGAGATGAACATCTGGTACTGGCAATAGAGTGCACCCGCCAGCGCCGTCATCAGCGCCGAGATCAGCGTGATCTTGAGCTTTTCGGCGGTCACGTTGACGCCGGCCGCAGCAGCCGCGTCCTCGTCCTCCGAAATCGCCTCCATGGCGTAGCGGCTCATGCTGCGGTCGACCCAGCGCCAGATCAACAGTCCCGCGAGCCAGACGAACAGTGCGATCAGGTACCACGTCGCCTTGTCGTCGAACTGCAGCGCCAGCAACGCGCTGCCCCTGGTGCGGTTCGGCGTATAGCCGAGCGACCCACCGGTGTAGTCGCGGGTGGCGGTGATAACCTGCAGCACGATGCCGGACAGCGCCAGCGTCACCAGCACGAAATAATGGCCGGTGATGCGGAAGCGGAAGCAGGGATAGGCGACCACGAGCGCCAGCACCCCTGCCGCCAGCATGCTGACGGGAATGCCGATCCATGGCGAGACGCCGAGATGATTCCACAATAGTGCCGTGACATAGGCGCCGACGCCCATGAAGCCGCCATGCCCGAGCGACACCAGGCCGAAGCGGCCCATGATCGACCACGAGGTATAGGCGAACGACCAGATCAGGATCAGCACCAGGATGTGCAGATGGTAGGGGTCGCGATAGACGAAGGGCAGCGCGATCAGCGCCGCTATTCCGGCCGCCCAGGCAAGGTATCGCGGGTTCACGTGCGCCTCGCCAGCAGGCCGCCGGGCCGGATGAACATCATGACGATGAAGAAGGCGAAGGCCAGCACGTAGCCCCATTCGAGGTCCGAGAACAGCCCGCCCAGCGAAATGATCTCGGCGAACACGAACGCCGCGATGAAGCCGCCGACGAAATTGCCCAAGCCCCCGAGCACGCAGATCAGGAAGGTGATCGGGCCGAACGACAGCCCGACGAACGGATGCACGTCGTATTGCAGCACCAGGAGGCAGGCCGCCAGCCCCGCGAGCGCGCCGCCCAGCGCCGAGGTGATGAGGTAGATGCGCCTGGTATCGACCCCCATCAGCGACATGATCTGGCGGTCCTGCGAGATGGCGCGGATCGCGGTGCCGGTAAAGGTGCGCGTCATGAAGAGATAGACCGCCACCATGCCGATCAGGGCGGCGGCGAACGACAACAGCCGCGCGTAGCTGAAATGCATCTCGCCGAACGCCAGTACCGGCAGGCGGATGCCGAGGTTGCGGAAGTCGATGCCGAAGGCGACGGTGGCAAAGCTCTGCAGGATGAACAATACGCCGCCGGTCGCCAGCAGCTGGTTGATCGGCGGGGCCGTCAACAGCGGCGCGATGACGATGTAATGCAGCGCCGCCCCGAGCGCTGCGACCAATAGAATGGTGAGCGGCGCCGCGGCCCAGTACGGCACGCCGAAAACCTGGACCAGGTAATACATGCCGTACATGCCGATCATGACCAGTTCGGCGTAGCAGATCCAGGTCACGTCGATGACGCCGAAGATCAAATTGAGCCCGAGCGCCAGCAGTGCGAGCACCCCGCCGAGCAGGATGCCGTTGACCACGGCTTCGAGCAGATAGATGTCGAAGATATCCAGAAACGCCTGCATCGCCGGCCTCTTTATTTGAGCATGATCTCCTCGGAAAACCGGTACCCACTTTTCCGGATCATGCTCTAAACGCCCAGATACGCTTGCTTGATGGTGTCGCTGCTCATCATCTCCGCCGACGTGCCGGAAGCGCGAAGGCTGCCCGCTTCGAGCAGGTAGGCGCGATCGACCACGCGCAGCACCTGCTGCACGTTCTGCTCGACGATCAACACCGTAAGCCCGCTGGCGCGGATCCGCTTCACCAATTCGAACACCTGCTGCACCACGACCGGCGCGAGCCCGGCGGACGGCTCGTCGAGCAGCAGCAGTTTCGGATTCGACATCAGCGCGCGGCCGATCGCGCACATCTGCTGCTCGCCGCCCGACATGGTGCCGGCCATCTGACTGCGGCGCTCCTTCATGCGGGGGAACAGGTCAAACACGAATTCCAGCCGCTCGGCATATTTGGCGCGCGCGCCCGGCATGAACGCGCCCATCTTGAGATTGTCGTCGACGGTCAGCCGCGGAAACAGCCGGCGATTTTCCGGCACATGGGCAATGCCGAGGCTGACGATGCGGTGCGCCGGCGTCGCCAGCACATCGGTACCCTCCATCGTGATCGCGCCCTTGGTCGGCCGGATCAGCCCGGAAATCACCCGCATCAAGGTGGTCTTGCCGGCGCCGTTCGGACCGATGACGCCGACCGCCTCGCCCGCCTTCACTTCCAGGCTGACGCCGAACAGCGCCTGAAAACTGCCGTAACCCGCATCGACCGATCTGAGCTCGAGCATGTCAGGCCCCCGCGCGGCGGCGCGCTTCGGCGGCCGCGACCTGGCTCGAATCCGCATCGGTGCCGAGATAGACCTCGATCACCCGGGGATCGCTGGCGACCGCCGACGGCAGCCCTTCCGAAATCTTCTCGCCGTGATCGAGCACCATGACGCGATCGACCACGCGCATCAGCACGCCCATGATGTGCTCGACCCAGATGATGGTGATGCCGAGTTCGTCGCGGATCTTTCGCAGCATATCGGCGGCGGCGTCCATCTCGGTCTCGTCGAGCCCGCCGAGGCTTTCGTCGGCCAGCAACAATTTTGGGCCGGTCGCCAGTGCTTTTGCCAGCTCGAGCTTTTTCAGGCCGGCGGCGCCGAGGCCATCGACGCCGGCATGGCGATTGGTCGGCAGGCCGACCATGGCCAACGCGCGTTCGGCGGCTTCGTCGGCCTTGGCCCGGCTGTGGCTGCCCTGGCCGTAGAAGCCCGCCAGCGCCACGTTCTCGAAAATCGTCAGCCGATGGAACGGCCGCGGGATCTGGAAGGTGCGGCCGACGCCGCGGTTGATGATCCGGTGCGGTGCGACGCCCGATATCTCCGCGCCGTCAAACTCGATCGAGCCCGCGGTCGGCACCAGCGTGCCCGACAGCATGTTGAAGATCGTGCTCTTGCCCGAACCGTTCGGGCCGATCAGGCCGAGAATCTCGCCCTGCTCGACCCGGAACGACACGTTGTTGACGGCCGTAAAGCCACCAAAGCGCTTGATCAGGCCCTCGACTACGAGCACGGCGGTCCCTTTCGCAAGCTGAGAGCCACCACTTATTTGTAACTATAGGTCGTACCCGCCGGCAGCGGCAGCACGGCCTCGCGCTGCGCCTGGCTCTTCGGCCACACCACATAGGACTTGTCGTCGATGTACTGGATGACGACCGGGAACGAGCGTTCGTTCTGCCCGGCCATCGCCGTTCCCTCGCCAAAGAACTTGACGCCGAAACCCAGCATCGTTCCGCCTTCGGGAAGATCGACTTCCAGCGCCGCCTTGCGCAGCGCGTCGGGATCGACGCCGCCGTATTTCTTGATCGCGCGCGGCAGCACTTCGGTGAGGAAGACGTAGGTGTTCGATGCGGCCATACCGACATGGGCAGACCGGATCGCCACGCCTGGTTTGACCTTGTCGAACTCCTCACCGACCATCTTGATGACCGGCGGCAGCTTCGGATCCATGGATTTCTGGTTCGCGAGCCAGATCGAGATCGGATCGGTGTCGAAGATATAGTTCGCATCGCCACCGAGGCCTTCCTTCAGCTTTTCGTAGACGCCATAGCCCGCACCATGGCCAACCAGCGCGCCGAATTTCAGCCCCTGCTCGCGCGCCTGACGCAACAGCAGCGTGATGTCGGGATTGTAGCCGGTGTGGAAGATCACGTCGGGCCGGGCCCGTTTCAACTTCGTCACCAGCGCGGACAGATCGGGCGCGGTCGCCGAATAACCCTCCTTCAGCACCAGGTTGAAGCCGGCCTTCTTGGCGCCGACCTCGTTGCCCTTGGCCACATCGACACCGTAGGCGCCATCCTCATGGATGATGGCAACCCGCAGGTCCTTCGGTTCCTTGCCGAACTTGGCCACCGAGTTCTGGGCGATGAAATCCATCGTCATCAGGCCAAACTGGTCGCCGCTCGCCTGAGGGCGGAAGACATATTTGAAATTCTTGTCCGCGAGCACCGCCGAGGAAATGCAGGTGGTGATCCACATGAACTTCTTGAGCTGCTCGACGCGGGCGGCCACCGGCACGCATTGCGCCGACGAAAAGAAGCCCAGGAGCATGTCGACCTTTTCCTGCTCAATGAGGCGGACGGCCTCGTTGATGGCGACATCGGGCTTGCTCTGGGCATCGGCGTAGACCGCCTCGACCTTGTAACCCTCAACCCCGGTCTTGCCGTACTGGTCGAGCATGATCTTGGCGCCGATGTACTGCAGTTCCGAACCGCCGCCCGCGAGCGGACCGGTCAGGTCGTAGATCACGCCGATCTTGATTTTCTTTTCCTGGGCGTCGGCGGAAATCGCCATGCCCAGCACCACTAACGTGGCAAACAGCCCAACGGACAGGCGTGCAGCCCTGCGCACCAGCATGGAATCCTCCCTGGAAGATTGTGCACCGCATTTTTTTGTATTTTGTTGGCGCCTATCACACGGGGAGCCTCGACCGATGTCAAGCGCATTGGATACGCATCCTTCGGACGCACGCGCCCCCTGGAGTACGCCAACGCCCGCAACTCAGGGTTAGCTGGAAAGCTGCGCTTCGATGAAGGCCGTGACAAAGCGCGGCATCGCGGCGTTGAGATCGCCTGTTCCCCGCACCAGATGGATCGCTGCAAGCTCGGGCGATGGCTGCAAGGCCAGATTGGCTTCAATCCGGGCGCGCAGCACCTCGCCCGGGAGATCGACGCGCAAGATCCTGATCATCGCAACGGCGGGGCCGGTGGAAACGCAATGCCAATGCGCTTCGCTGCGATATTCGGCCGCGGTCAGCCCGGTTTCCTCCTCGAGTTCGCGCGCGACGCTGCCCGCAATATCGACCGCACTGCCGCTGATATCGTCGAGATCGGGGGTACCGGACGGGAAATAGATGCGCCCCGCGTTCGACGTATGCTGGCCCATTTCGCCCAGCGCAAACGCGCCGTCGCTGGAAAGCAGCGCCCCCATCCCGAAGCCGTTGAAGACGTCCTTGTCCGGAAAACCCCAGTCGCGCCACGCCAGAAAACTGGCGAAATCGGTCTCGAAATAGCTGGCCGTGAAGCGGTCGCCGGCGAAAACAGGATTGCGGCCGAGCAGAACGCGGCCGTTCCAGAGCTTCGGCTTTTCGCGCTGCCGAGCTGCGAAATGCGCGTCGATATCCGCGCGCCGCGCCGCGGCGAACGGCCACGACCATGGCTCCACGGGCAGATCAAGCGACGTGACGCGATGGATGACCGGAGCCGTCATGCCATTCATCGCTCCAGGTTACTTCGCATTCATCCCGGTCGTCTTCTTGAGCTGATCGACGTATTTGTTGGTCCAGGTCTTGGTCACATCGATATTGGCCTTGGCGACGTCCGGCGAGCTTTCGCTGAAGACCGCGAGCACGGCGTCGGCGCCCTTTGGATCCATCTTGCCGGTCTCCGAATACATCGGGATCGTGTTCTTCAGCGCCGCGAGATACTGCTCCTTGTTCTTGCCGACCATTTCCTCCGGCATTTTCGCCATGATCTCTTCCGGCGAATGCGAATGAATCCAGGCGAGCGTATTGACGATCGCCAATGTCAGCGCCTGCACCTCTTTCTCGTGCGCGCCGACCCAGGCGGCGGTCGAGTAGAGCGCGCCGCCCGGATATTCGCCGCCGAACACCGCAAGCGTATCCTTTTGGGTGCGGGTGTCGCTCAGGATCTTCAGGTCGGGATGGCTGGCCTGCAGCACCGTGACCGCGGGATCCAGCATCACCGCCGCATCGATCTGGCCCTGCTCCATCGCCGCCACCGCGGTTGCGCCGAGGCCGACGCCGATGACGGCGGCGCTGGCCGGATCGAGGCCGTTTTTCTTCAACAGATACTTCAGAAAGAAATCGGTCGACGAGCCCGGCGCGCTGACGCCAACCTTCTTGCCGGCCAGATCCTTGATCGATTTGATTTCACCGGTGTGCGAGGGCGACACCACCAGCACCAGCCCGGGATAGCGGTCATAGACCACGAACGACACCAGTTCCTGTTTCTTGGCCGCCAGGTTGACGCAATGGTCGAAATAGCCGGAGACCACGTCGGCGCTGCCGCCGAGCACCGCCTTCAGCGCGTCCGAGCCGCCCTTGAGGTCGACCAGGTCGACGGCGAGCCCCGCGTGTTCGAATTCGCCGAGCTGCTTGGCCAGCACCGTCGGCAGATAGCACAGGCAGGCCCCGCCGCCGACCGCGACCGTGATCTTGCTTTGCGCTGCGGCAAAGCCCGACGTCAGCGCCAGCGCCAACAGCGCTCCGGCCAGCCGGCCAAACATCTTCCTCATGGGAATCCTCCATTCAAGTTGGCGGCAAGATAGAGCAGCGCGCCGGGCTTGAGAAGCTGCCGTTGTCATTCCGGGATGGTGCGTTAGCACCAGACCCGGAATCTCGAGATTCCCAGGTGCGCAATTGCGCACCGTAGTTCGCGCTAACGCGCGCCCCGGAATGACTCTGGTGATGCTGGTCAACGCTGGTTTCGCGGCATACCATCGCATCACAAAAAACTGGGAGGACTATCCATGAATCGCATCGCCACCACGCTTTCGATCGCCGCGGCCTTTGCCGCCGGCTGCGGCGTCACGCACCTGCTGCGCCCGGCGCTGGCCGCCGAGAGCATCACGGCGCAGGTCATTCATACCGGCGAGTTGGAAGGAGACGCGCTTGCACCCCCCAATGCCGGCGGATTGCGCTCAAAAATGTTCGTCTCCGCCGATGGCGCTACCGTCTCGGTCCAGGACGGCAACGTGCCCAAGCACCTGCATCCGATCGCCAACGAGATGCAGTACATCCTCGAAGGCACCGGCACGATCTGGCTCGGCGACAAGGAAGTGAGGGTAAAGCCGGGCGATCTCGTCATTATCCCCCACGGCACTCCGCATGGCGGTACCAAGCCCGATAGCCGGCCATTCAAGGCGATCGCGATCAAGACGCCGCCGCAGACGCCGGATGACATCAAGATGCTGAACTGACGGAATAGCCGTCGTCCCGGCGAAGGCCGGGACCCATAGCCGCCGATGTTCGTTTGGCGGAAGGCGTCAGCCAGATATCCCTCAATCGATGGATCACGCGGTATGGGTCCCGGCTCAAGGCCGGGACGACGAGAGTGCTACCCCCGCCCGTCCGCCGCGGCCGGGCGCCAGATCAGCAGCCGCCGCTCCACCAGCGTCACGCCCATGTCGATCAGGATGACGAAGGCGGACAGCACGAACATGCCGGCGAACACGCCGGCAACGTCGAACACGCCCTCGGCCTGCTGGATCAGATAGCCGAGGCCTGCGGCGGAGCCGAGATATTCGCCGACCACCGCGCCGACCACGGCAAAGCCGACGGAAGTGTGCAGCGAGGAGAACATCCACGACAGCGCCGACGGCCAGTAGACATGCCGCATCAGCTGCCGCTCGCTCATGCCGAGCATGCGGCCGTTGTCGAGCACCGTGGTCGAGACTTCCTTGACGCCCTGATAGACGTTGAAGAACACGATGAAGAACACCAGCGTGACGCCGAGCGCGACCTTGGACCAGATGCCGAGCCCCAGCCACAACGTGAAGATCGGCGCCAGCACCACGCGCGGCAGTGCGTTGACCATCTTCACATAGGGATCGAACACGGCGGCGACGCGGGGCTGGCGCGCGAACCAGAAGCCGACCATGACGCCGCCGAACGAGCCGATCGCAAACGCCAGGATCGATTCCCACAGCGTGATGACGAGGTGCTTCCAGATCACGCCGCTCTGAAACCATGCGACGATCTGGCTGAAAACGTCGATCGGGTTGGAGAAGAAGAACGGCGGCAGCACCATGCGGCCGAACACCGGGACGGTGGCGAAGAACTGCCACAGCCCGAGCACGACGACGGCAACCAGCACTTGCAGGGCAAGAAGCGTCGAACGGGGCATCAGCCGGCCTCCGCCGCTTGCGATGATTGCGCATAACCCTTCATCACTTCGTCCTTCAGCACGCTCCAGATTTCCCGGTGCAGTTCGTGAAATTCCTTTTCCATCCGCACTTCCGAAATGTCGCGCGGGCGCGGCAGCGACACCCGCCAGTCGCCGATGATGCGCGCGCTTGGCCCCGCCGACATGATCACGACGCGGTCGGCGAGCGCAATCGCCTCTTCGAGATCGTGGGTGACGAACAGCACCGCCTTGCGGTCGGCGTTCCACAGTTCCAGCAGCAGATTGCCCATGATCTGCCGGGTCTGGGCATCGAGCGGCCCGAACGGCTCGTCCATCAGCAATATCTTGGGATCGCGGATCAGGACCTGGGCGAGGCCGACGCGCTTGCGCTGGCCGCCCGAGAGCATATGCGGATAACGGTTGCCGAAGGCGCCGAGACCAACTGAAGTCAGCCAGCCCTGCGCGCGCTGCAGCGCCTGCTCGCGCGGCGCGCCCTTGATCTCGAGGCCGATGGCGACGTTGTCGATCGCGGTCTTCCAGGGGAACAGCGCATCGGCCTGGAACAGATAGCCGGCATCCCGATTCAGGCCCGTCAGCGGCTGGCCGAAGATCCTGACCGACCCCGATGCCGGCTTGAGCAGCCCGGCGGCGACGTTGAGCAGCGTGGACTTCCCGCATCCGGTGGGCCCGACAATGGCGACGAACTCGCCATGCGCCACCGCAAGGTTGGCCTTTTCGACCGCCGTGTAGACGCGCGCATCGGCCAGGCGAAACGCTACCGTCGCGTCGTCAAGCGCGACCGCATTCGGCTGTGCCGTATCCACCGCGTCCCCCTCCAGGCTTTGAGATGATGCCTTAGCGGTAACCAAGCATAAGTTCAACGCGGGAGCACTGACCTGCCGGCGCTGACCCTCCCGCCAGGGTTCGTCAGCGCCGTCGCTGTCAATGCGACCGCGCCGGGGCCGGACTTATTTCGCAAACTTAGAGATATCCGGCGCCGGCCTCCGCGGCGAAGCGACCGGGATCGCCTTCCCACACGATCCGCGCGTGCTCGAGCACATAGACCCGGTCGGCATGCGGAAGCGCGAAGGTCACGTTCTGCTCGCCCAGCAAGACCGTGATCGAGGTGGTCTGGCGCAATCTTTCCAGCGCCTTTGACAGCAGTTCGAGAATGACCGGCGCCAGTCCCAGGGTGGGCTCGTCCAGGATCAGGATCTGCGGCTGCATCATCAGCGCGCGGCCGATCGCCAGCATCTGCTGTTCGCCGCCGGAAAGGGTCTGCGCCATCTGGCCCTGACGCTCTTTAAGGATCGGAAACAGCTCGAACAGCCAGCTGAGCTGGGTTGCCCTCGCCTCTTCGGTCAGATGGTGGCCGCCGAGATCGAGATTCTCGCGCACTGACATCTCGCCGAACAATTCGCGCGACTCCGGACACTGCACGAGACCACTGCGGGCGATCCGCGCCGGGCCGATGCCGCGCAGCTTTTCGCCGCCGCGAAGGATCTCACCGCTATAGGGTAGGAAACCCGAGATGGTATTGAACAGCGTGGTCTTGCCGGCGCCGTTGAGGCCCACGATGGAGACGAACTCGCCTTCATGCACATGGATCGAGACGTTCTCCAGTGCCTGCGCCTTGCCGTAGAGGACGCTGACGTTCTCGACCTGCAACAGCGGCACCTTGTCCTTGAAGCTGGTTTCCGGGCGTGCATGGATTTCGAGGGCGCCGCCGAGATAGACCCGCCGCACGGTCTCGTTCCGCATCACCTCGTCGGCCTTGCCGGTGACGATTTCCTCGCCGAGATACATCGCCAGGACGCGATCGACCAATGCGGCAACGCTCTTGACATTGTGATCGACCAGCATCACCGCACGGCCTTCGTCGCGGAAGCTGCGGATCAATTCGGAGAACACGTCGACCTCACCGCGCGTCAGCCCGGCGAAGGGCTCATCGACCAGCACCACCTTGGGATCGCGTGCGATCGCCTTCGCAAGCTCAAGCCGGCGCAGATCGGCGAAGGGCAATGTCGGCGGTCGACGGTCCATGACGGCGCCGAGGCCGACGCGCTCCGCGATCCATTTGGCGCGCGCGTTCAGGGCCTTGTCGGGGAACAGCATGAACAGGCTGTCGGGCAATAGCGCGACCATGATGTTTTCGAGCACGGTCTGCCGGTTCAGCGGACGCGAATGCTGGAACACCATGCCAAAGCCCTTGCGCGCGATCTTGTGCGCGGGAAGGCCGGCGACGTTCTCGCCCAGGAAGACGACCTCGCCCGCGGTCGGACGCTCGATGCCCATCACGCTCTTCATCGCCGTCGATTTTCCCGAGCCGTTCGGCCCGATCAGGCCAAAAATCTCACCGGCACGCAGATCGAAGCTCAGATTCTTGACGGCGGTCAGCCCGCCGAACCGCTTGGTCAGGCCGCGGACCTCGAGAACGGGCGCGTTTGCGACAGTCTTGTCCATCACGAGTTCATCCATCAGGAGCGCGCCTCACGTGACAAGGCCGCTCCGAGGAAACCGCCGGGGAAGAACAGCACGACCAGCAGGGCCACGGCGGAGACGATGAACGTCGCCAGTTCGCCGGTCGGCCTCAAGAATTCGCCGGCCACGATCAGAAAGATGGCGCCAAGTGCTGCGCCCAGCACGGTGCGGCGGCCACCCAGCACCGCCGATACGATGACGTTCACACCAACCGCCACGTCGACCACGGTGCCGACCGACGCGGTGCCAAAGTAGAACACCAGCAGCGCCCCGGAGAGCCCCGAGAAGAAGGCGCTGACGATGAAAGCCGCAAGCTTGTGCTTGACGATGTTGAAGCCGAGCGCGCCGGCCTGGACCGGGTCCTGCCCGCTCGCCTGCAGCACGAGTCCGACCGGCGATTGCGAAAGCCCGTACAGGATCGCGGCGCTGATGGTCATGAATCCGAGCGCGATCCAGTAATTAGCGCTGGCATTGATGGTGATGACGTCGGGGATCGTCAAGCCGATCTCGCCGCCGGTAAGATCGGCGAACACCACGATGAAATTCTGCAACATCAGGACCGCGACCAGCGTCGTCAGCCCGAAATACGGGCCGCGCACCCGCAGCGCCGGGAGCGCCAGCACGAGGCCTGCGATCACCGAGGCCAGCGCGCCGAGCACGATGCACAGATAGACCGACCATCCATACTGATTGTTGAGGATGCCTGCGGTGTAGGCGCCGACCCCGATCAGGAAGGTCGGCCCGAAATTCACTTCGCCGGCGAACCCGAACAGCAGGTCCCAGGCCATCGCGAATACGCCGAAATAGAAGGCGACCGTCAAGAGGCCAAGGATGTAGCCGGAAACGTAGAGCGGCAACGTGGCGGCGACGATCACGGTCACGAGCGAGATGAATAACAGGCGCGACTTGAAGAACCCGGCCATCGTCAACGCCTCCCCAGCAGGCCTTGCGGCCGAATATACATCACGATCACCAGCAGCAGCAGCGCCGGAATGCTGCGATAGGCGGGCGAGATGAGATAGGCCGTCAGCGTCTCGAGATACCCGACGACGAAGGCGGCGATCAGGGAACCGGAGACGCTGCCGAGCCCGCCGAGCACGACGATGGAGAATGCGCTGGCTGTAAGCGGGCCCACGCTGTAGGAACTCACGCCGAGGAACATGCCGAGCAGCACGCCGGCGATCCCGGCAAGCACGCCGTAGATCGCCCACACCACGACATAGATGCGCGTGAGTTCGAGCCCCAGCAGCGTGACGCCACGCGGGTTCATCGACGCCGCCAAAACCGCCTTTCCGGTCCGGGTGCGGTTCACCAATAGCCAGAGCAGGCCGATCACGAAGCAGCAGACCACCGCGGTGAAGATCTCGTTCCTCGGCGTGCGCACGCCGAGCACATCAACGACGCCCTCGACGATCGGAAGCACGGTCTTGGCATTGTTGGTGAAGAAATAGGCGATCAGTTCCTGGATCATGATCCCCCACAGCAAGGTGCCGGTGAGGACGAAGATTTCCTTCTCCTCGTTGGGGATGAGCCGCGAATTCTGCATCGGCCGCACGACCGCGAAGTAGGTCGCGAACGCGGCGACAAGCGCGACCGCGACCCCGATCAGCGCGCCGAAATAGGTGTTCACATGCAGCACGCTGGCGGCGGCCCAGGCCGCCACCGCTGCCGCCACCATGATGGCGCCGTGGGAGAGATTGAGCACGCCCGAAACGCCGAAGATGAGCGTAAAGCCGGTCGCGCCTAGCGCATACAACGCACTGATGGCAAAGCCATCGATCAGAATCTGGAACGCAAGCATTTATGAATGGCCAGGGCGGCCCGGCCGCCTGTTGGAAAGGAAGGGTGCTGCATATGAATCAGCTCCCGGGAGGGCCCGGGAGCTGATATATGCGAGACTTAGTTCGTCACCTTGACGAAGCTGGGGAATTTCAGCTCGCTCTTGGCGACTTCCTTGGGCCAGACCGACACCTGCTTGCCATCCTGCCATTGCAGCATCAACCCGGTGATCAGGCCCTTGCCGTATTTGATCGAATGGGTGAACGGATCGTCCTTGCCGTAGAACTGGACGCGGCCGATGGTGCCTTCCCAATCGGTCTTTTCGAGCGCATCGACCAGTTTGTCGGCATCGGTCGACCCCGCCCGCTTCACGGCATCGGCGATGTAATAGACCTCGTCATACGAGGTATAACCGGCGTAGGACGGATAGTTGCCGTACTTCTTCCTGAAGGCTTCGGCGAACGGGACCGACTTCGGGGTTACCGCGACGTTCGGACCGGACACGCCCTGATAGAGCACGCCTTCCGCCGCTTCGTTGGTATCCTTGCCGAAGGTTTCGTTGGTCGCCTGCGAACTGATGCCGAACATCGCGATCGGAACCTGCTGGTTCTTCCACTGCACCGTGGGCTGCACGCCGACATGAGAGATGCCGGTGATGATCACATCGGGCTTGGAGCCCTCGATCTTGTTGAAGATCGGCGTGAAATCGGTGGTATCGGGCGAGAACCGGATGTGGTCCAGCACCTTCAACCCGATCTTGGGCAGGCATTCCTCATATCCGACGTCGAGCGGCTTGGTCCAGGCGGCGTCCTCGCTCATGATGACCGCGGTCTTCATGTGTTTCTGATCGACCAGCAGATCCTTGGCGGCGTCGCAGACCGACATCGCCAGCGCGGCCGAGGTGAGATAGCCATGGAAGGTGTATTTGTTCTTCTCGTAATCGGCGTGAACGCTCTTGCTGATTTCGTTCGAGGCCGCACCTGGCGTCACGAACGGCGTTTTCAGGCGTGAGGCCCAAGGCTCGAGCGCGAGCACGACCTCGCTGATATAGCTGGAGATAACGGCATTGACCTTGTCCTCGTTGACGGCGCGCTGGAAGGCACGCACCGAATCCGCCGAAGAGCTGTGGTTGTCGTAGCTGACAATTTCGATCTTGCGTCCGTCGACGCCGCCTTTCGCATTGATCTCGTCGGCGGCCAACTGCGCCGCCTGCGGGATCGAGGCGCCGGCAATGGCCTGGGCTTCCGCGATCACCCCGATCTTGATGGGGTCTGCGGCCAAGGCTGCACTCGAAAAGGCGCCGCTGGATGCCGTCGCCAACAGGCCCAGGGCAGTCGCACCGAGGAACCCTTGCAATGTCCGAAATGGGAGGCGGAATGTTCTTATCATATTGTTCTCTCCACTTTATTAGGCCTCTTAACGAGCTGTTCGGCGCGAACTATAGCGGCGACTGCAAGCGCAGCAAGCCATACTCCGCCGCAGATCGCATCACGATGGCGAAACTGGAACTAAAGTATAGCAGCGGGGTGGAACCCGCGGATTTCCACCCAAAGCAAGTCCGCTTCCCGGAATAAAAGCTACTGCGCGGCTCACGACCTGCCCGCTTTTTCGGCTATCACTATGCCCGTTGGGAAAGCCACGGGGTTGAGATCAGACGAATGCCAGCACCGCCGCTGATCGCTTACACGCATGTCGGCAAGACTTTTGACGGCGGCCGGGGTGCTGCGCGCGTGGTGGCGGTCGACGACGTCTCGCTCGACGTCGCCGAGGGCGAGTTTTTGGCCATCGTCGGCGGCTCCGGCTCAGGCAAGACCACGCTGCTGCGGCTGGCCAACCGGCTGATCGAGGCCGACGGCGGCAGCATCACGGTCGAGGGTGAGGATATCAGCGGCGTCGACCCGATCGGGCTGCGGCGGCGCATCGGCTATGTGTTCCAGAGCGGCGGACTGTTTCCGCACATTGACGTTGCCGGCAATATCGGGGTCACGCCAAAACTGCTCGGTTGGCCCGCGGCGGAGATTGCCGCGCGGGTGGATGAACTGCTCGATCTGGTGCGGCTCGACCGCGCGCAATACCGCAACCGGCTGCCGCATGAATTGTCCGGCGGCCAGCGCCAGCGCGTCGGCGTAGCGCGCGCGCTCGCGGCAAAACCGCGCATCGTCTTGATGGACGAGCCGTTCGGCGCGCTCGACCCCTTAACCCGCGATGCGCTCGGCGACGATTTTCGCGATCTCCATCGCAAGCTTGGCCTGACCACTGTCATGATCACACACGACATGACCGAAGCCATACTGCTGGCCGACCGCGTTGCCGTGATGCGCGGCGGAAAACTGCTGGCGCAGGGCACGCCGGCCGAACTCACGGGCAGCGGCGATGCCTATGTCGGCGAATTGCTGCGTACGCCGCGGCGGCAGGCCGAGCGGCTTGGGGCCTTGCTGCCGCGGGATGGCGCCGCATGAACCTGTTCTCCGATCCGCGCTGGAGCGAGGCACTGGCGCATCTGCCGGATTATCTCGGCAATCATGTCCGCGTCAGCGTCACCGCGCTGGCACTGGGCCTTGCGGTTAGTCTCCCGTTGGCGATCGTCGCACGCAACCGGCCGCTGCTGCGCGGCGCGCTGCTCGGGCTTGCCAGCATCGTGCAGACGGTGCCGGGGCTGGCGCTGCTGGCGCTGTTCTATCCGCTGCTGCTGGCGCTCGCGGCGCTGTCGCTGTCGTGGTTCGGAGCCGGATTCTCCGCCTTCGGATTCCTGCCGGCCGTGCTGGCGCTGGCGCTCTATTCGATGCTGCCGGTGCTGCGCAACACCATCACCGGCCTGCAGGGCGTCAACGCCGCGATCCTGGAAGCGGCGCAAGGCGTCGGCATGACGCCGCAGCAATCCCTGTTCACGGTCGAACTGCCGCTGGCGCTGCCGGTCATGATGGCGGGGATCCGCACCGCGGCGGTCTGGGTGATCGGCACCGCGACGCTGTCGACGCCGATCGGCCAGACCAGCCTCGGCAATTACATTTTTGCCGGGCTGCAGACCCAGAACTGGGTGTTCGTGCTGTTCGGCTGCCTCGCCGCCGCGGTGCTGGCGCTCGCGGTCGATCAATTGCTGGCGCTGATCGAAAACGGCTTGCGCAACCGCAGCCGCATTCGCGCGGCGATTGGCGGCGTCGGCATCGCGGCATTGGTCGCGGCCACGCTGGTGCCCACGATGTCGCGTTCGGCATCGAATTACGTTGTCGGCGCCAAGACCTTTACCGAGCAATATGTGCTGTCGGCACTGATCGCGCAGCGGCTGCAGGCGGCCGGGCTCTCTGCCACCTCGCGCGAAGGCCTCGGCTCCAACGTCATCTTCGATGCGCTGGCATCGGGCGATATCGACGTCTATGTCGATTATTCCGGCACGCTGTGGGCCAACCAGTTCCATCACAGCGATATCAAGCCGCGCGACGTGCTGCTGGCTGAATTGAAGGCGACGCTGGCACGGCAACACATCACCCTGTTGGGCGAACTCGGCTTTGAAAATGCCTATGCGTTGGTGATGCCGCGCCGGCGCGCCGAACAATTGGGCATTCGCAGCATCGCCGATCTGGCCTCGCGGGCGCCGTCGATGTCGATCGCGGCCGACTATGAATTCTTCTCGCGTCCGGAATGGGCCGGCATCAAGCAGGCCTACGGCCTGCCGTTCCGCACCCAGCGGCAGATGCAGCCGGACTTCATGTACGCCGCCGTCGCCTCCGGCGAGGTCGACGTGATCGCGGGCTACACCAGCGATGGGCTGATTGCCAAATACGATCTGGTGGTGCTGGAAGATCCCAGACACGCGATCCCGCCCTACGATGCCATCATGCTGATCGCACCGAAGCGCGCTTCCGATTCGGTGCTGCGCGAGGCGCTGCAGCCGCTGCTCGGCAGGATCGACATTGCCGCGATGCGCGAGGCCAATCTGCGCGCCGCCGGCGGCGACGGCGCGTCCTCGCCGGATGCGGTGGCGCGCTGGCTGTGGGACAAGATCGGGAAACGTTAGCGCGACACCGGAGGCTGGATTTTTGGGATCAAGGAATTGCCTATAGTGTTTTTCAACCGCGCCGCCGCCCGCCTCATTCTGGCGCTTGCCTTGTTCGCACCCGCAGCTTCGCCACAGGCCAGCGCCGCCGGTTACCCCGACCGCTCCGTGCGCATCGTCGTGCCGTTCGGGCCCGGTGGCATTGCCGACACCACGGCGCGCATCGTCGCGGAAAAACTCGGCGACAAACTCGGGCAGCGCTTTTACGTCGAGAACCAGCCCGGCGCCGGCGGCATCGCCGCGGCCCGAACCGTGATCTCGTCGCCGCCCGACGGCTACACCCTGGCGCTGCTCTCCAATGGTACCGCGATCAGCGTCTCCCTGTTCAAGAAATTGCCGTTCGATCCGCTGAAGGACTTTGCGCCGGTTTCCAGCCTGGGGTTCTTCGATTTCATCTTCGCGACGGGATCCGGCTCGGAATTCAAAACCCTTGGCGACTTCATCGCTGCGGCAAAGGCAAAACCCGGCGCGCTCAATGTCGGGACCATCAATATCGGCAGCACCCAGAACCTGTCGGCCGAATTGTTCAAGACGCTGGCCGGGATCGATTTCACCATCATTCCCTTTCGAGGCACGCCCGAGGTGATGGTATCGCAGCTGCAGGGCGACATCGCGCTGATGATCGACGGCTATTCCTCGATGAAGGGCAATCTGGCCGACGGGAAATTGCGGGCGCTGGCGTCGTCGGGTCTGGTGCGATCGGAAAGCACGCCCGAGCTCGCCACCGTGCGCGAAAGCGGGGCTACCGGTTACGACGTGGTGTCCTGGAATGCGCTGTTTGCCCCGGCCGGCACGCCGCCGGAGATCGTGAACACGCTCAACGCCGCGTTGCGGGCTATACTCGCTGACGCCGAGGTGAAAAGGCGGCTGCTCGAACTCGGCATCGAGGCCAAGGCCAGTACGCCGCAGGAGATTTCGGCCCGGTTGCAGTCCGACATCGACAAGTGGCAGAGGGTGATCGAGAAGGCCGGAATTCAAAAGCAATAACCGCGTGGCGCTTCACCGGGCAACCGCGCCGAATATGGAGATCGTTTGGAATGACCGCGACATCGACCGAACCCAGGCATTGGAATATCGGCCTCGTCGGCTATGGCGAAGTGGGCCGGATTCTCGCCGAGGATTTGCGCAAGCAGGACGTCAAGATCGCCGCCTACGATATCAAGCTGCGCAGCGACCAGGCCGGCGGCGCGTTGCGCGATCACGCCGCCACGCATGGGGTTGCGCTGACGACGTCGCATGCCGATCTCGCTGCGCAATCCGACTTCATCGTTTCCGCCGTCACCGCGAGCCAGGCCGTCCCGGTCGCGGAAGCCTGCGCGCCGGCGGTGAAGCAGGGCGCCTGGTTCCTCGACTTCAATTCGGCTTCGCCCGGCGCCAAGCAGCGCGCGGCGGCGCTTATCGACGGCAAGGGCGGCCGCTATGTCGAGGGCGCCGTGATGACGTCGATCCCGCCCTACCGCATCAATGTGCCGTTGCTGCTGGGTGGCGCTGGTGCGGCGACGCTGGCGCCACTGCTGGTGGAGCTTGGCTTCGACGCCAAGGTGGCGAGCCAGGAACTGGGCGTCGCCTCGGCGGTGAAGATGTGCCGCAGCGTGATGATCAAGGGCATGGAGGCGACGGTGATCGAGGCCTTCACCACCGCCCGTGCCTACGGCGTCGAGGACGCGGTGCTGGCCTCGCTGAAGGAAACCTTTCCCGGCATCGATTGGGAGAAACAGGGCGCCTATTTCTTCCAACGCGTGATCGAGCATGGCCGCCGCCGCAGCGAGGAGGTTCGCGAAGTCGCCGAGACCGTGCGCGAGGCCGGCCTGGCGCCATGGTCGGCGCAAGGCACCGCCGAACGCCAGGCTTTTATCGCCGACCTCGCCGACGAAGGCCTGTTCGGGGCGAAAGGCACCGCGGCCTTTGCCCGCAGCGCGGACTGGCGCGTGGAAGCGGACCGGATACTTGGCGCGGTGAAGAGGAAGGGCTGAGCGGTCCTCCAACGTCATTGCGAGGAGCGAAGCGACGAAGCAATCCATTCTTTCTTGGCGCTGCCCGATGGATTGCTGCGCGGAGCCTGTCATCGGGCGCGCATTCGCGCGACCCGGTGGCTCGCAATGACGTCCTACAGCCCCTTGATCATCCCGGCGTCGATCAGCAGCCGGTTGAAGCGCCTCGCCTCCGCGCCGTCCTTGCAGTCGTAGAACCGCCCCTGGCAGCGGAGCATGATGCTCTTCTGCTCTTCGAAAGACGGATCGAGTGGAATCCCGGCGGCTTCCTGGATCACCAGCGGCAAATAGGCCGCGTCGATGGTGTCCATCACGGCCGGACTCTTCACCGGCTCGAAATTGACGGCATCGATGGCATAATAGGTCCCGTAATAGCGCGGATCGTAATTCTCCAGCTTTTTGCCGACGCTGGCCTCGTCGAGGCCGGGGTCGAGCACATGCGGCGAGAATTCCGGCTGGTGATCGCCGTAGCGCACGATCAGGAACGGCTGTGCCGGAAATTTCTTCTTCAGCCCGGCGATAAAGGCCGAGAAATCGTTGGCGCTCATCGTCTGCCGGCGCAGATATTCGTCGACCACCGGCTCGTTGCCGGGCTTGCGCCAGGACGGCATCAGGTCGGGCCGGAACCGGGTCTCCCAGGGAAAATGATTGGCCGCCAAATAGACGAAGGTGAACAGCGGCGTCCCCTGCGGCTGCTCGGCGATCAGCTTCAGAGCCTTGTCGTAGAAGAAGCTGTCCGGCTCGACGTCTTTGGCGTGGAGATCATGCGCGTCGTAGAAATGCTGGATGCCGGTCGTGATCTGGAAGCTGCGCGCACTCATGAAGGCGCCGAATGCCGGATAGAGCGACAGCGTGGTGTAGCCGCAGCGGCGCAGCGCCAGCGGCAATCCGCGCTCGACGCGGCCCGAAGCGATCCGGGTGACGAAATAGGCGAACCGGCCGAACGAGCGCGAGGAGAGGCCTGCGAGCACGTTATATTCGGTGAACCAGCTCGGCCCGCCATTGCTCTCGGCGAGGAAGGTGCGCTCCTTGCCGTCGAACGATTGGAAATGGCTGCCATAGCCTGCGGGCACCTTGATGCCCTCGGCCTGACGGATGTCGAAGCTCGACTCGTCATGGATCATGATGATGTTCGGCCGCCGTCCGGCCGGATGGCAGGAATCCAGCAGCGGCACCTTGAGGCGCTCGGTGGCGACCGCGTCCGATTCCATGAACCCGTAATTGATGAAGTCGGATACCGCGGTCACGCCGGAGCGGGAAAATTTCGACAAATAGCCGTCGTCGTAATACCCGCGCCAGGCCTCATCCGGCCAGGCGAGGGCGTATCCGACCAGGGCGGCAAGGCAGGCGAGGCAGCAGGCCAGCGCCGGCAACCGGCGGATGCGAAACGGATCGAGCCACCACAGCGCATACATCAAGGGGATGGTGACGAGGCCGGCCCCGATCACCGACCAGCGCAGATTGGGGAAGATCGTAAACAGGAAGGCGGCGGTATCGCGATCGATGACCATCAGGTCGACGAAGTTCGCGGTCATCTGCACTACGTCGTGCTTGAGCCGCGACAGCAGCACCAAAACCACCACCAGCGTCAGCGACAGCGCGCCCGACAGCGCCGGGCGCCGCAATAGCGCGATGAAGAAGAAATTCAGGATCCCCCACGACAGCAAAAAGCCGGTGCGCGCGCCGAAATCGGTCTCGGTCTGCAGCATGATGGCGAGCGCGGCCAGATGGGGTGCTGCCACGGCCAACAGCCGCCAGATGCCGATCGCGGCGATGCCGCCGGCAATGGCGGTAGCGGAGGAGCCTTGATTCGGCGGGGGCGCCATGGGCGGGACGCAACATTACCCGGCGCAATGCTAATGCCTTGGCTGGCGACGACCAGGAGACGCACGGCGCATCCGGAAGCTGCGTCGCGTCATAAAAATGTAGTGGAACCGTCATGAACAGGCAATGAATTTGCCGGTGGCAGCCAGGTTCTGGCGGTTCGCGCGAGCTCGAGCGCGCGACACCATCCCAGGCGGGGCCGTCCGGCCTCATCCGACCACCTGCCGGCAGTCCCAATTTCGAGGGTTTTGTCGGCGACCGGACAGACAGGCTTTTCAGATCGGCGCTAGTTTTGAGCCATGGCCGGGATGAGGAAACCCGATCCGGAACTACTGCCTATCCACCGTCCGCGCTGTCCCGACTGCCACACGCGGATGATAACGGCTGACGTCACGGCCGGACCGGAAGGTTTCGAGCACCGCAGCTATCAATGCCCAGGCTGTGCTCACACCGAAACCAGGATCGAGCCGATCGATCCGCTCGAGGCCGACGCCGCGGGCTGGGTCGCCGCCGAGCCCGGACAGCCGGCAACCGCACCGGGCTCAATCCCGAACGCCCGGCCACCAATCCAGCCCAAATCGACGCATTGAAGCCGAAGAACTGAAGCGATGGCCCGACCGATCAAAAACCCGCGGCCCAAACTCGATCTGGAGACCGAGGCGCTGGCAGCGCTTGAACAAGCCCGCGCGCTGGCACCCGGGCCTGAGCGGATCGAAGCGATGAAACGCGCCGGCGTTCTCAGGAATGCGGTGGACATGCAGGGACTGTTGTTTGCGAAGCGGGGCAGACCGCCGAAGATGTGAATTGCGCTGCGGCTGGCATCTACGCGGCCAGTTAACCCTGCGCGCGCTCCACGCCGCCTGCTCAACCCGTCCCGGCTACGAACAGGATCACGAGGAAGGCGCCGATCGCGATCATCGCGGTCAGCGCGCAGGCTATTGCAACGCGTATCATGATCTGGATCAGGCTGAGGTCTTGCTCAGAGCGGCGGCCGGACATTGGTCGTTAGCCGTTCAACAGTTTTCGATTTCAGCGGATCTGCGACCGTCCGGGTCTCGATGAGCTCGCATTTCGCGCATTCGAAGGTCCGCTCCTCCGACCCGTCAGGCAGGGGCGCGATACGCGCGAGCATCATCCGGGTTTGGCACCGGCGGCAACGCGGACGCTCGATCAAAGTAAGCATGCCTCACTGACCCAATCCAAACGCTGAGCCGCAGCAGAACTGTGCGCCAAATAGTTTGTTCGAAAGACTCCGCCCGTCTGTCCGGTACCTGACACAAGCGGAAATAATTCCCTTGCTATGTCCGCTACCTGTCGTACCGTCCAGGAATTATCGGGTATCGCGCCCAAGACACCGATAGCTGAGAGTTCTTCGCGCTCTCGCCTGTCGTCAGGAGCGCATTTTATGAAGAATCTTTTGCTCAGCCTGCTCCCTGCTTCCGATCTGAAGCTTCTCGCACCGCATTTGAAGCCCGCATATTTCGAACAGCATCACCTGTTGTTCGAGGCGGACGAGCGAATCGGTTACGTCTACTTTCCGACCGGTGCCGTCGTATCGCTCGTCGTCACCCTTTCAACCGGAGAAATCATCGAAGCGGCGATGGTCGGTGTGGATGGCGTTTTAGGGGCTTCCGCGGCCCTCGACGGAAAAATATCGCTGAGCCGCGGCATCGTTCAACTCGCCGGCGAAATCGCCGTCTGCGATATCGACGCGCTGAAATCCGCGGCCTTGCAGAGCACCAAATTGTTTTCGCTGCTCATTCGACACGAGCAAACCGTGTATGCCCAGGCGCAGCAGTCGGCAGCGTGTTTCGCCACCCACCAGGTCGAGGCAAGGTTGTGCCGCTGGCTGCTTCGCGCGCGGGATTTGTCGGCGAGCGACAATCTCCCCTTCACGCAGGAATACCTCGCGGAGATGCTGGGGGTCAGACGGACGAGCGTGACGGAAGTCGCGCATACGCTGCAGGAAGCGGGGTTGATCAAATATGCCCGCGGCAAAATTCAGATCGTGAACGCGGGCGGTTTGAGGGCGAGCGCCTGCGAATGCTACGCTTCGGTCAAGGCGCACTATCAAAAGCTGATCGGACCCTCTCCAAGATAGGTTACCGCGCCACCGCGCCGGGTCGATTGGCAATATCCTCAATGAACAGATCGCTTCGCGGCGATGGATCCCGCGGGCTTTGCCGCCGCGACGTCGCTGGCCTCCTACATCTTCGGCGGCATCGGCTACGTCGTCATCATCGCGATGACCGCAACCTCGTTCGATCGCACCGCCGCGGCGATCGGCCCGCGCGCCTGGCGCAGGCTGCATCTCGCAGCCGGTTATTATCTGCTGTTTCAGTTCATGGTCTCGTTCGGCAAGCAGATTCCCGACATGCCGCCATATGCGCTGTTCCTGATCCCGCTGCTGACGGTGTTTGCGCTGCGGATGATCAGCATGGCGTCGGCGCGAACGCCGCATGCTGTCGGGGCCGGATAGCGCGGGCCTCAGTCGTCCCCGAGCAAATGGAACTTGCGGCCAAGCTGGTGGTGAATGGTGATGACCGCCCGGTCGACGTCACTGATCAGGCTATCTCCGAGGACGACATTCGGGATTTCCCAGTTGCGAGTTCCACGCGCATTCGGCAACGCGTGAAGATCGGTGATGACAGCTGTTTCGCATCCCGGCTGGTTGCGAAGCGCTTCGTTCGCGAGCTGGGCCAATTCCGCCTTGTTCCTGCCAATTGTCATGATCACTCCAGTCGAGCGGGAATGCGCGAGACTCCTGCGAAACCGGTGTTTCAGGCAGGTTTGGCTTTTTATTGGTGGCCGATATCTTCCAGTTCCTTGGCACGCGCTTGCGTCATGTTGCGCATGCATTCGCCGGCATCGATACGGGCGATGGTGCCCTCGCCCATGCCGTAATACAGGCAATTGGCGTCGCGGTACTGGATCCATAGCCGCTGCGCCGCGCGCAGCTGATCGCGCTGCTGCGGCACCGCATCCTTCAAGGCTTGCTGGTAAGCGACCGTCATCCGCTTGTCCCATTGCGCCGTCTTCGCCTTGAGACACTCGACCATCTCGAAGGTGTTGCCGTCGCAGGATTTGTCGGGATCGCCCTGGTCGCCGGCATGGGCCGCCGACGCCAGCGCGACAAGCGAGGCGATGACAATCAATCGTCCCGGCATGATGGTCACGCCGGCGGCATCAGGCGGAGGCGCTTGGCGATGATCCTGTCGAGCATCCGTTTCGGCAGGATCGCCATCATCAGGTACCGCATCGAGTCCGGCGTGATCTGGTAGCGCACCCTGGGATTGGCCGATGTCAGCGCCTCGGCGATCCGCTCGGCGATCTTCTCCGCCGGCAATCCGGTTTCGCCAAGCTTGAGCATGTATTTCCGCATCCCCTTCAGCGCCGGAAAATAGGGCGAGTTCTGGTAGGCGGAAATATCGACTTCCTCGGCCTTGCTCCAGATCGGGGTCTTCACCGCACCGGGAGCGACGATGATGACATCGATGCCGAACAGCATCAGCTCGCGGCGCAAGCTTTCGGACAGCCCCTCGATCGCATGTTTCGACGCCGAATAGGCCGACGTCAGCGGATTGCCATTTTTGCCGGCGACCGAAGAGATCATCACGATGCGCCCCTTCGGTCCCTTCAGCGACGGATCGGAGCCGAGCAGCGGACCAAACGCCTGCGTCGCGATGATCGGCCCGATGACGTTGACATCCAACTGGCGGCGGAATTCGTCGGCGGCGAGTTCGAGCACCGGGCCGGCAACCGCGATGCCGGCATTGTTGACGAGTCCGGAGAGCGTTTCGCCGTCGAGGGCGTTGCGGACCTCGCGCGCCGCCGCCAGCACCGCGGCCTCATCGGTGACGTCGAAAATCAGCGGCGTGAAGTTTGCGCCGAACTCGCCCTTGAGGCGGTCGGCGTCCGCCTGCTTGCGCACGCTGCCGAAAACGCGAAATCCGCGGGCCAGCAGCAGTTTTGCGGTAGCCCAGCCGATGCCGGTGGACGCGCCGGTGATGACGACAGATTTCATGATAAAATTCCTCTCCCGACGGTTTTCTAGCACTCAGCGCCAAAAAACCAGTCCCGGCCGCACATAAAATCATGCGCTGGACGGTACGAGCCGTGCCTGTGACACCCAGGCCCGGTAAAGCCGGGTGCGCCGTTTGGTGATGATCTGCTGGCGGATCAATGCCAGCAGTGGACTGGCGTCAGCTTTCGGCTGCCGGCGCTTGCCGAGGCGGCGCAATTGCAGCTTCACCAGCGCCATCCTCGCAAGGCTTGCATAGGCCTTGTTGCGCCAGCCGACGCGCGGGATATCGATCTCAAGCGCTTCGCCGCGCTTCCATCGTTCGGGCAGCTTCGGCTCGAACGCCATGGCGCTGGCGATGCCGACCATGGCGACGCCCGGCCTGCCCCCGCTTGGCTTCAGCGCCTGCTCGGCCACGGCGCGCCGGCGGATACCGCCGGTGACCATGACCGGCATCCGCGCCACCGCGCTGATGTCGCGGGCAAAGTCGAGAAAATAAGCTTCGCGCGCAGCGGTGCTGCCGGCCTGCGGCGCGCCTTCCGTGGCCTGCGGCGCGCCTTGCATCGCCGGGCTTTCGTAACTGCCGCCGGACAATTCCACGAGATCGACCGGCAACTCGTTGAGCCAGCGAACTACCTGCACGGCATCCGACGCCTCGAAGCCGCCCTTCTGGAAATCGGCCGAGTTCAGCTTGACCGCGACCGAGAGGCCGGGTGAGACCACGGCTCGCACGGCCTTGACCACATCGAGCAGGAGCCGCGCGCGATTCTGCAACTCGCCACCCCATGCATCGGTGCGCCGGTTGGTCAGCGGCGAAAGAAACTGGCTGATCAGATAGCCGTGGGCGGCATGGATCTGCACACCGGAAAAGCCGGCGGCCTCGGCCAGTCGGGCGGTGGTGACGAAACGCCCGACAATCGCAGCAATGCCCGCTTCATCCAGCGCGCGCGGCACCGGAAACAGATGCGAATAAGCGCCCATGTTGACGCCGATGGCCGACGGCGCCACCGCCTCTTGCCCCATCGCGGCAAAGACCTGCCGGCCAGGATGGTTGATCTGCAGCCAGGCCTGGTTGCCACCACGCCTCGCCGCCCGCGCCCAGGCCTTGAATGGCTCGATCGGCTGGCGCTCGTCGAGCACCACGCCGCCGGGTCCGGTCAGCGCCGTTGGATCGATCATCACATTGCCTGACAGGATCAGGCCGACGCCACCCTGGGCCCAGCTTTCGTAGAGCCGCCGCAGGCTTTCGCCCGGGAT
This sequence comes from Bradyrhizobium sp. Ash2021, assembly GCF_031202265.1. Lineage (NCBI taxonomy): Bacteria > Pseudomonadati > Pseudomonadota > Alphaproteobacteria > Hyphomicrobiales > Nitrobacteraceae > Bradyrhizobium > Bradyrhizobium sp. Ash2021. The sequence goes on from NZ_CP100604.1 coordinate 7,159,904, forward strand.
CTGGCCGCTATCCGCCATGTTCTCTTCCATCGCCGCCTTCGCAATACGGTTGGGAACGACCGCGCCGTTCGGCAGCGTCAGGGGAGCGAACAGCGACGACGGCGGAATGGGTGTGTGCATGGATTGACCTTGAATTCGGTGACGGATGAGCGCAGGTTACACCTTCAACCTAACTTGAAGGTCAAGCTAATTCGAAGGAGGCAACGGCCATGCAGATCGGTGAACTGGCGCGGCGGTTCGGGGTGGCGCCGTCGAAAATCCGCTTCCTGGAGGACGAAGGCCTGGTGCGTCCGGTGCGCAGGACCAAGGCCGGCTACCGTGAATATGACGAGAGTTCGGCTGAGGCGCTGACGATGATCCTGCAGGCGCAATCGCTCGGCTTTACGCTCGACGAGATCAAGGGAGCGCTGGCGGAGACCAGGGATCATGGCCTGCGCCGCGACTATTTGATCGGGCATATCGCGCGGAAGCTGAACGAGCTCGACCGTCACATCGTGCAGGCGCAGGAGTTGCGCGCCCGGCTGGTCTGCGCCAGCAACGAGCTCAAGGCGCGCATGAAGAGCGGCGCGAAATGCGACGCAAGGCCTTCGGCGCCGTCGCCGATTGGGACCAACAGACCGCGCGCCGCGACGCCGGCCCGTCGTCGACCAACGACGATGGCGGGATGAGAAATGCTCTTCGCGGCAACAATCCTGCCCAGCGCTCCCCCGAAACCCGCGAGGCAATTATCTAAACCGCAGATTTTCACGTGAGAGCTGATTGATCGCCGTGCAGCCCATCAGCTTCATTCCGCGCTCGATCTCCGCCCGCATCAGCCCAAGCGCCCGCTCGACGCCGGCCTGCCCCGCCGCCGCGAGGGGATAAAGATAGAGGCGTCCGACCCCGACGGCTTTGGCGCCGAGCGACAGCGCCTTCAGGACGTGGGTGCCGCGCTGGATTCCCCCGTCCATGATCACGTCAATTCGATCCCCCACCGCGTCCACGATCTCGGCCAGCTGATCGAAAGCTGCCCGCGAGCCGTCGAGCTGCCGGCCGCCATGGTTGGACAGCACGATACCGGCGCAACCGATCTGAACCGCGCGTTTCGCATCCGCCACCGTCATGATCCCCTTCAGACAGAACTGACCATTCCATAGCTGGACCATTTCGGCGACGTCGTCCCAGTTCATGGACGGGTCCAGCATCTCGGTAAAGTACCTGCCGATCGACACCGCTCCACCGCTCATGTCGACGTGCTGGTCCAGCTGCGGCAGTTTGAAGCGCTCATGCGTCAGGTAGTTGATGCCCCACATCGGCCTGATCGCGAACTGCAGCATCCCGCCGGGCGTCAGCCTGAAGGGGATGGAAAACCCGGTGCGCAGGTCGCGCTCGCGATTGCCGCCCGTGATGCTATCCACGGTCAGCATCATGACCTCGACCCCGGCCTCTTTGGCACGTTGCATCATCGCACGGTTGAGGCCGCGATCCCGGTGATAATAGAATTGATAGACCTGCGGCGTATCGTGCGCCTTGCGCAATTCCTCGATGCTGACCGTGCCAAGCGAGGATACGCCGAACATCGTACCGTACTTGGCCGCAGCCGCCGCGACGGCGCGTTCGCCGTCGTGATGGAACAGGCGCTGCAGCGCGGTGGGCGAGCAATAGACCGGCATTGCCAGCTTCTGCCCCAGCACGGTCACCGACATATCGACGGTCTCCACGCCGCGGAGGACGCTGGGCAGCAGGTCGCAACGCTCGAAGCTTGCCGTGTTCCGACGATAGGTCACCTCGTCGTCAGCTGCGCCGTCGATATAGTCGAAGATCGGACCCGGAAGCCGTCGTTGCGCCAGCCGTCGGAAATCATGAAAGTTGTGACAGTCGCGCAAACGCATATCGTACCCCGCAGTCGCGCGAGCCCCGGCGGTACTGCGCGTTCAGGAAGCGATGCTACCCGCTGGCCCGTGTTTGCACCATGCCGATGGCCCATGGCGGGCGCCGGCTCCGCTCCTGCCCCAAAGGGGAAGCCGAAGCACTGCCCCTACTCCGCATGCCCGTCGATGATCGGGCCGAACAGCTGCCATTTCGCGCCGGTGAACTTCATCATCTGGACCTGCTCGATCGGATAGAAATCGGTTGGCGAGGTCTTGATGCGGATGCCCGGGATGTAGGTGTTGATCTCGAAATCGAGATTGGCCACCACGTTCATGACGTTCTCGCGCGTCAGATTGTCGCCGCACCGTTTCAGCACCTCAACCAGGGCGGTCGAGGTGTTGAAAGCCGTCAGCGGTCCGCTCTCGGACTTGTCGGCTTCCGGATAATACTTGGCCATGAAGGCGCGGTATTTCTGCATGCCGGGATAGCTGTCCCATTGCGGATCGGTGACATCCATCTGATAGCCGGCGCTCAGGATGCCGGTGGCATTGTCGAGGCCCGCGGGCTTCAGCACCGCGCCGACCGAGGCCGACACGTTGGTCATGATCTGGATCGGGTGCCAGCCGAGCTCGGCAATTTTCTTGATGGCCTGCGCCGCGAATTTCGGCGTGCCGATATTGACGAAGATGTCGGGGTTGGCGGTCTTGATCGCGACCACCTGCGAATCCACCGTCGGCATGCTGATTTCATAGGGCACGCTGGCGACGACCATGCTGTCATACTTGTCGCGCAGCACGTCCTTCAGGCCCAGCACGTAGTCCTTGCCGAAATCATCGTTCTGATAGAGCACGCCGATTTTGGCGTTGGGATAATGCTGCAGGATGTAGGTCGCGTAGATGCGCGCCTCGGCCCGGTAGTTCGGCTGCCAGCCGATGGTCCACGGAAAATGCTCGGGGTCGCCCCAGCGCGAGGCGCCGGTGGCGACGAACAGTTGCGGCACCTTCATCGTGTTCAAGTATTTCTGGATCGCCGCATTGCTCGCGGTGCCGAGCGGCGCGAAAATCAAAAACACCTCGTCGCTCTCAACCAGCTTGCGCGCCTGCTCCACCGTCTTCGGCGGGCTGTAGGCGTCGTCGTAGCTGATGAAGTTGATCTTGCGGCCGTTGACGCCGCCATTGTCGTTAATCATGCGGAAATAGGCACTCATCGTCTTGCCGATAATGCCGTAGGCCGAAGCAGGCCCCGAATACGGCATGATGTTGCCGATCTTGATTTCCGTGTCGGTGACGCCGGTGTCGTATTTCTTTTGCGCGACGGCCGACACCGTCGTCAGGGCAATGATCAGTCCGGAAAGTCCAAGCGCCCTGACCAGCGCCCTGACGAAATTTGTCGTGAAGAAATCCTTAAGCGTACGCTTCATGAGTTTCCTCCCCCCGGTGCGGGCAAATTTGACGGCTTTTGTCGGACAGTTTCCTCGAGCGGTTTTTTTCGGAACGGCACCAAGGATAGCAGCCGGACCGGGTTACCGAAAGCCGCGGCCCGCCCCGAATTGCGATCACCAGAGACCATTTGCCGCGCGAAGGGCGTCCGGCTGCAGCGCAGCAAGAGCGACAGGGTTACCGGAATCTCTCCGCGCAACGAATGATTTTGCTGCACGTGCTCACGTGAAAAACAGAATAATTACAGTTGCCTAACGCTCAGCTTCACTCCGTGCCATTGACGGACGCCGCTTTAACGCGAGTGTAAGGCGGCGACCGTCATTGTCTGGCTCAAAGCTTGATTCTGTCCCTGGACTTCCGTGCATGCAGCAACAGCCCGCTCATTCGATCATCGCCGAACTCGAGGAGGCCGTCCGGGGCGGCTCGTCAGCCAAACGGGTCGAAACCCTGCGACAGGTGACGGATCTCTTCCTTAACGACGGCGACCGCCTCAGCGACGAGCAGGTCCAGGTTTTCGACGACGTGCTGTGCCTTTTGATCGCCCGCGTCGAAACGCGCGCGAGGGCCGAACTCAGCAAGCGGCTGGCGCCGCTCGATTACGCGCCGTTCGAGGTTATCCGGCATCTCGCATGGGACGATGAAATCGCCGTCGCCGGCGACGTGCTCACCCATTCCAGCCGCCTCGGAACCGAGGCCCTGGTCGAGATTGCAAGCACCAAGGGCCAGTCCCATCTGCTGGCGATTTCAGCCCGCGAAAACCTGCCGGAGGCTGTCACCGACGTGATCGTCAATCGCGGCGAAGCCAGGGTCATTCGCAGGCTTGCAAACAACGCCAGCGCGCGGTTCTCCGAGACCGGCTATTCCGGCATCGTGGCGCGCGCCGAAGGCGACGACGAACTGGTCGAGATCCTCGGCCTTCGCCTCGATCTCCCGATCAAGTTCCTGCATGACCTGCTGCGCCGCGCCAAGGACGCGGTGCGCGCCCGGCTGATGGCCATTGCGCCGCCGGCACTGCTCGAGGAAATCAAGCGGGTGCTGAACGACATCGTGCGCGGGGAAGATTCATCGGCGCGGAATTTCGAGGTAGCCGAGCAGCTCGTCAAGCTGATGAAGGAGTTGCACGAGCTGGACGACGCCGCCGTCTTCACGTTCGCCGAAGCCAGGAAATTCGACGAAATCGCAGCCGCGCTCGCGCTTCTCAACGACGCCCCGACCGAAATGATGGCCCGGCTGCTGGAAGGCCCCCGCGCCGATCTGGTCCTGATCCCCTGCAGGTCGGCCCGCCTGAACTGGCCAACCGTCGAAACGATCCTTCGCAACCGGCCTGCGCCGCGCCCGATCGACGAACCAACGCTGAAGGTGGCGGAGCGGGATTACAGGAAGCTGTCGATGGAGACGGCCCAGCGCACCGTGCGTTTCTGGCGGCTCCACAACAGGATCGAGAAATAGCCCTGAGAGGCGCCTTGTCGTGACAGGCGCGCCGGCGCCGTCGCGGCGCAAACAAAAAGGGCCGCGCGATGCGCGACCCCCGATGTAGACGCAAGCGGATAAGAACGATCAGTTCTTCGTCTTGTCGACCAGCGCGCCCTTCTTGATCCACGGCATCATGTCGCGGAGCTTTTCGCCGACTTCCTCGATCGGATGGGCGGCAAGCTTGGCGCGCGTTGCCTTGAACGAGGTCTGGTTGACCTTGTTCTCCAGCATCCAGTCGCGCGCGAACTTGCCGGACTGGATGTCGTTGAGCACCCGCTTCATCTCCTTCTTGGTCTCGTCGGTGACGATGCGCGGGCCGGTGACGTATTCGCCGTATTCGGCGGTGTTGGAGATCGAGTAGTTCATGTTGGCGATGCCGCCTTCATAGATCAGGTCAACGATCAGCTTCACCTCGTGCAGGCACTCGAAATACGCCATTTCGGGCGCGTAGCCGGCTTCCACCAGCGTCTCGAAGCCGCCCTTGATCAGCTCGACCAGGCCGCCGCACAGCACCACCTGCTCGCCGAACAGATCGGTCTCGCATTCTTCCTTGAACGAGGTCTCGATGATGCCGGCGCGGCCGCCGCCGATCGCCGAGGCGTAGCTGAGGCCGAGGTCGTGGGCATTGCCCGAGACGTCCTTCGCAATCGCGATCAGGCAGGGCACGCCGCCGCCGCGCTGGTATTCCGAGCGCACGGTGTGGCCGGGGCCCTTCGGCGCGATCATCAACACGTCCAGATCCGCACGCGGGTCGAGCAGGTTGAAATGCACGTTGAGGCCGTGCGCGAACACCAGCGCCGCACCCTTCTTCATGTTGTCGTGCAGGTGATCGCGGTAGATATCGCCCTGCAGTTCGTCGGGGGTCAGCATCATCACCAGATCGGCCCATTTGGCGGCTTCGGCGACTTCCATCACCTTGAAGCCGGCGGTCTCCGCCTTCTTGGCCGAGGCCGAGCCCTTGCGCAGCGCGATGGCGACGTCCTTGACGCCGGAATCCTTCAGGTTCAGCGCATGGGCGTGGCCCTGGCTGCCATAGCCGACGATGACGACCTTCTTGCCCTTGATCAGGTTCAGGTCGGCGTCGCGATCGTAATAAACACGCATAGTGGTTTCCTCTTTGGGGGCCGGAAATGGCCGATTAAATCAGGCTTTCGGGTGGGTAGGACCGCCGGGCGCCCGCGAATTTCCGGCGTTGTCTAGAGCATTTTGGCCCTCAGGGGAAACCCCCATCTCGCATGGCGCGGTGCGGCATCATGCGTCCATGAAGACGGGATAGAGTGAGGCCAGCAGCAGCAAGGCCATGATGATATTGAACGCCCGCACCAGCCTCCGGGAGGTCAGGACCGGCCGCAGCGCGCTCCCGAACAGCGCCCAGGCGGTGCATGAAGCCACTCCCAGAATGAGGCTGAGCCCGACCTGGATCACGATGTTCCAGGGATAGGCGGCAATCGCCGCATAGGCGGTGATGGTGCCGATCACCATGACCCAACCCTTGGCGTTGACCCATTGGAACATGGCCGCGCCCCAGAAGGTCATCGGCCCGCGCCGGTTGTCCTGTTCCGGCGCCACCGGGTCGGACATCGCGATCGCCAAGGCCAGATAAATCAGATAGGCGACCCCGGCGTATTTGAGGATCGTCTGCAGCACCGGGTAGGCGATGAAGATGGTGCCCAGACCTACGCCCACCGCGCCCACCATAAAGGCGAAGCCGATCGTGATGCCGGCGACATGCGGCAGCGTCCGGCGGAATCCGTAAGTGAGTCCCGACGACAGCAGCATGATGTTGTTCGGCCCCGGCGTGAAGAACATCACGGTGGCAAACATCACGAAGGCGATCAGCAGCGAATGCGACATGGCGGGGCTCACGCGATCTTCGGCAGAGTTTGCGCACGTCTCGACAGCAGCATCACGGCGATGCCGCCGACCACGGTGACCATTCCGGCGAGCCGCAGCGGCCCAAAGGTTTCGCAGAACGCGACGCTCGACGCCGCCGAACCGACGAACGGCACCAGCAGCGCAAACGGCACCACCTGTGCCGCGGTGTAATCCCGCAACAGCCGGCCCCACAGCCAGTAGGCGATGCTGGTCGAAATCCCGCCGAGGCCGAGCATGCAGACAAGGCCGGTCAGCGACATCTGCGTCAGCGCGTGCCAGGTCGGCTGCGGCCCGTTGCTGACCAGCGTCAGCGCGAACAGCGGCACCGCGGCTACCAGGCACAGCCACGCGAACAGGTCGAACATCCGCACGTCCTGCGCGCGCCGCAGCAAGAGATTGCCGACTGCAAAACTGACCGGCGAGATCATCAGGACCGCGAACGCGCCGACGCTGAAATCATAGCCGACGGTGCCGCAGATCATCAGCAGGCCGACGGTCGCAATGGCGATGCCAATGGTCTGCATCCGCGTCGGCAATTCGGCGAACAGCAGCGCCGCAAAGCCGATGGTGAACAGCGCCTGGCTCTGCACGATCACGCTGGTCAGCCCGACCGGAACGCCCTGCGCAATGGCAATGGATTGCGCCAGGAACTGACCGAGAAACAAGGTAAAACTGATCGCGATCAAGAGCGGCCACGAAACGTCAGGCCTGCGCACGAACAGGCACGGCACCGCGGCGATGGCAAAGCGCAGCGTCGTCATCAGCTCCGGCGAAAATTCGTTGAGCGCGATCCGGCTCGCGACGAATGCAAGCCCCCAGATCACCGCCACCAGGACGGCGATGCAAACATCGGCCGGCTTCATTTTTTTCTAGCTCTGTTGGTCCGGCTTTGGTTTGCGCAAGAGATAGGTGCCGTGCAGCGGCGCGTGGTAATCGACCGATTCCAGCGTGAAGCCGACGTCGGTCAACATGCGCTCGACCACCCAGCCGAAGGTCGAATATTCGTCCCGCATGTGGGTGACCACGCTCTCGCGCTCGAAATCATGATTCTTGACGGAGAAATCGGCCCACGCCTCGACGTCGCGCTCGACGCCGTCGGGCATACTGACGAAGACGATGTCGCGAAGATAGAAATTGGCGCCGGGTTTCAGCGCGGCATAGATCCGCGCCAGCGCCACCGCCTTCCAGAAATCCGGCAGATGATGCAGCGTGAACTCGCTGACGATCAAATCATAGGAATTCGGCTGGTAGGCGAAGCTCAACAGGCCCGCCGGCTGGGTGCGGATCGCGACCCTGCGGTCCTTGGCCTGGATATTGGCGAGCGCCAGCATCGCCGGCGAAACATCGATCGCGTCGACTTCGGCGCCCATCAGCGCCGCTTCAACGGCCAGCATGCCGTTGCCGCAGCCGATATCGGCCACCCGCCAGCCGCGCTGTACGCCCAGCATGGTCAGCGCCGCGCGGGCGCGGATATCGCTGTCGTCATGCCGGTCGTAGATCGACGCAACCGCAGAATCCAAGCCAAGCTGCCGCCGTTGATTGTAATACCAGTCGCGCGCCAGCATGGTTCACATCCCCTCCGGCCCGCGCCCGATCGCGGCAACCCCGGTGCGCGACACCTCGACGAGGCCGAGTGGACGCATCAGGTCGATGAATTGGTTGATCTTGGCGGAATTGCCTGTGATCTCGAACACAAAGCTCTCGGTGGTGGCGTCGATCACGCGGGCGCGGAACGCGTCCGCCAGCCGCAGCGCCTCGACGCGGTTGTCGCCGCCACCGCGCACCTTCACCATGGCGAGCTCGCGCTCGATCGAGCGGCCGGTCAGCGTCATGTCGACGACCCGGTAGACCGGGACCATGCGGTCGAGCTGATGCTTGATCTGCTCGATCACCATCGGCGTGCCCGTGGTGACGATGGTGATGCGGGAGAGATGTTTCTGGCTCTCGGTCTCGGAGACGGTGAGACTTTCGATGTTGTAGCCGCGGCCGGAGAACAGCCCGATCACGCGGGCGAGCACGCCCGGCTCGTTCTGCACGAGCACCGAGAGCGTGTGCGACTCGGTCGGATCGTGGCGCTCTTCGAGGAAGTAGGCGGATGCGGGCTGGTTCATTGTCGTCCCCTTGATACTTTCCTTCACGCCATCGCTTTTTCTGCAGCGGCAGCGGCATCCGTCCCGACCCATCGGCGGAACAGATCGAAATCGATATTGCCGCCGCTCAGGATCAGGCCAACCCGCTTGCCGCGATTGCCGGCCTTGTCCTGCAGCGCCGCGGCAAGCGGAGCAGCGCCCGCGCCTTCGGCAAGATTGTGCGTGTCGGTCCAGTAGATCCGGACGGCGGCGGCGATCTCGTCGTCGGTGACCTGGACGATCCGCGACGCGCCCTTGCGGATGATCGCCAGCGCATCGGCGACGGGAATCCGCGTCGCCATGCCGTCGGCCAGCGTATTACCGGTTTCGGTCGTCACCACCGTGCCGGCCGCGAACGACAGCGCGTAGGACGGCGCCTCGGTCGATTGCACGCCGACGATTTCGGTTTTGAGGCCGAGCAGGTCGCGCGCCAGGATGCAGCCGCAGATGCCGGAGCCCAGCCCGATCGGCACATAGAGAACGTCGAGGTCCGGTGCGGTCCTGAACAGTTCGAGCGCGTAGGTCGCAACCCCGAGCACGAGGTCGGCGTGGAATGACGGCACCATGTGCAGGCCTGCGAACTGGGCGCGTCGAACCGCCTCGTCCCGCGCCGCCTCGAAATCCTCGCCGTGCTCGACCAGTTCGGCGCCGAACGCCCGCATCGCACGGTTCTTCTCGACCGAATTGCCTGATGGCACACAGATCGTCGCCCGCAATCCGTGGCGGCGCGCCGCAAACGCGAGACTCTGGCCATGATTGCCGCGCGTGGCGGAGATGATCCCGGGTGAATTGGGCTGCTCGCGCTTCAGGCGCTCGAGATAGACCAGCCCGCCGCGCACCTTGAAGGCGCCGATCGGCGTATGATTTTCATGCTTGACCACGACATCAGTGCCAAGTCGCTCAGCGAGCAGCGGCCAGGCATGCGCCGGGGTCGGCGGCACCGCGGCGCCGACGATCCCATGCGCACGTTCGAGTTCCCTGAGATCAAACATCCGTTCGCCTCACACCAGCGCCTTGCCGCCGGCGAAGGCGGACGCGGTGGCCTCATCGGTTGCTTCAGCCGGCAGCAGCATTTCGTTATGCGCCTTGCCGGACGGGATCATCGGGAAGCAGTTTTCCAGCGCCGCCACCCGGCAGTCGAACAGCACCGGGCGCTTGATCGAGATCATCTCCTTGATGGCACCATCGAGATCACCCGGCTTGATCGCCTGCAGGCCGACGCAGCCGAAGGCGTCCGCGAGCTTGACGAAATCCGGCAGCGCCTCCGAGTAGGAGTGCGACAGCCGGTTGCCGTGCAGCAGCTGCTGCCACTGCCGGACCATACCCATGTACTGGTTGTTCAGGATGAAGATCTTGATCGGCAGTTCATATTGGACCGCCGTCGACATCTCCTGCATCGTCATCTGCACCGAGGCGTCGCCGGCGATATCGATCACGAGACTGTCGCGGTGCGCGACCTGCACGCCCAGCGCCGCCGGCAGGCCATAGCCCATGGTGCCGAGACCGCCGGAGGTCATCCAGCGGTGCGGTTCCTCGAAACCGAAGAACTGCGCCGCCCACATCTGGTGCTGGCCGACTTCGGTGGTGATGTAGGTGTCGCGCCCGCGGGTGGCCTCGAACAGGCGCTCGATGGCAAATTGCGGCAGGATGATATCGCTGTTCTTCCTGTAGGACAGCGAATTGCGCGCGCGCCACTTTGCAATTTCCTGCCACCAGGCCTTGATATCCGGCTTCTTCGCCTCGGCCTTGAACACCTGCAGCAGGTCGCCGAGTATGTTGCCGGCGTCGCCGATGATCGGCACGTCGACGCGGATGTTCTTGTTGATCGAGGACGGATCGATGTCGATGTGGATCTTCTTCGAATTCGGCGAGAACGCATCGACGCGTCCGGTGATGCGGTCGTCGAAGCGCGCGCCGATGCACAGCATGACGTCGCAATCATGCATCGACATGTTGGCTTCGTAGGTGCCGTGCATGCCGAGCATGCCGAGCCAGTTCTTGCCGGTCGCCGGATAGGCCCCCAGCCCCATCAGGGTCGAGGTGATCGGAAAGCCGGTGGCTTCGACCAATTCGCGCAGCAGCTTTGACGCTTCGGGTCCGGAATTGATGACGCCGCCGCCCGAATAGATCACCGGGCGCTTGGCCGACGCCAGCAGCGCCACGGCTTTACGGATCTGCGCCGCGTCGCCCTTGACCCGCGGCGTGTAGGACACGTGCACGTCCGATTTGCGCGGCGGATGGTAAGTGCCGGTCGCAAATTGCACGTCCTTGGGCACGTCGACCAGGACGGGCCCCGGACGGCCGGTGGTCGCGACATAGAACGCCTCGTGCAGCACTTTTGCGAGGTCGTTGACGTCGCGCACCAGCCAATTGTGCTTGGTGCAGGGCCGGGTGATGCCGACGGTGTCGCATTCCTGGAACGCGTCATTGCCGATCAGGTGCGTCGGCACCTGGCCGGTGATGCAGACCAGCGGAATCGAATCCATCAGCGCGTCCGTCAGCGGCGTCACCATGTTGGTGGCGCCGGGACCCGAGGTCACCAGCACCACGCCCGGCTTGCCGGTCGAGCGCGCATAGCCTTCGGCGGCGTGGCCGGCGCCCTGCTCGTGCCGGACCAGGATGTGCTCGACCTCGCTCTGCTGGAAAATCTCGTCATAGATCGGAAGCACCGCGCCGCCGGGATAGCCGAACAGGTGCTGCACGCCATGATCGATCAGCGCGCGCACGATCATCGCGGCGCCGGTCATCTGGTTCGGATCGTGGCTCTTGTCGGTCATGGCTTACTCCGGATGCGCTGTCCCAGCGCGGCTTCGTCAGTTTCAGTTTTGGGAAATAAAAAAGGGCCTTAAGAGGCCCCATGCACACCGCCCGAATTTGGATGGCCTCAGCCATCCCCGGCGGTGCGCCTGGGTACGACTACGATAAGGAGTTTGGTAATAATATTACGCATTTAGCGGCTCGGACTTCCCAAAGGTTGCGCGTTTATAGCCGCCAGACCCCCGAAGTCAAGGGAAGGCGGCCACTCGGCGCGATTTTTGGAGTTTAGCGGGGTTCCTGGCTTTCGGCGAGTGCGAATTTCGCCGTTCCAGCCATGCGCGGGGCGGCCCCCACCGTCATTGCGAGCGAAGCGAAGCAATCCATGGTGCGGCAAAGGAAGGGTGGATTGCTTCGTCGCTACGCTCCTCGCAATGACGGAAACATAGCCGAAACCCACCCCCTCGCCGCTTCCGGCTTCACCCATTCGAACTCCGGCAATTGATGCCGGAACCAGGTGAACTGCCGTTTTGCGTAATGCCTCGTATCGGCCCGGCCGATTTCCGCCGCCTGCTCCAGGGTGATCTCGCCCTGCAAGTGCCGGATCAATGTCGGCACGCCATGGGCCTTCATCGCCGGCAGCAGCGGATCGAGCTTTCGTGCGGCGAGTGCGGCGACTTCTTCGCGCGCGCCGGCGGCAAGCATCGCATCGAACCGCGCATCGATCCGCGCGTAGAGTTCTTCGCGCTCGGGCGCGAGGAATACCGCGCTGAATTGACCCGGCGGCAACAATGGTGGCAGGCCTTCGCGATGCCAGTCGGTCAGCGAACGGCCGGTGGCTTCGACGACTTCAAGCGCGCGGGCGATCCGGGTGCGGTCGCGCGGTTTCAAGCGTTCGGCCGCGACGGGATCTTTCAGCGCCAACGCCGCATGCAGCGCTTCGACGCCGTCGCGCTCCAGCCTTGCGCGCACGCCCTCGCGCACTTCGGCAGCGATCGGCGGCACCGCCGAAAGCCCTCGCGTCAGCGCCTTGAAATAGAGACCGGAACCACCGGTGAAAATCGGCAGCCGGTTTAGCGCCCGCGCCTCCGCCAATGCCTTCGCGGCGTCGTTCACCCACGCACCGGCCGAAAAATTCACGGCGGCGTCGACATGGCCGTAGAGCCGGTGCGGCGCCTGCGTCTCCTCTTCTTGTGTCGGCCGCGCGGTGAGGATGCGGAGATCGCGATAGACCTGCATGGAATCGGTGTTGATGACCACACCGCCGGTTTTTTGCGCCAAATCGAGCGCCAGCGCCGACTTGCCGCTGGCGGTCGGCCCTGCGATAAGCACCGCCTTGCCCTCAACTTGCGAATTCGCCCGCATGTCCCTCGTCGCCACGCTCATCTGCAATCCCGCCAACCCCGCCCTCGACTCCACCATCGTCGACGGCGCGCTGGCCGTTCTGCCCTCGCCCGGCAGGGCGCAGTGGCTGTTCGACGAAGTGGCGGTCGATATTCCCTTCGATGGAAGCGAGGATATCAAGGCCATCGAGAACCGCCTGCGCCAGGCGCGCGGCGATCTGCCGATCGACATTGTCGTGCAGCCTCGGGCGGTCAGGCGCAAGAAGCTTTTTCTCGCCGACATGGATTCCACCATGATCGGCCAGGAATGTATCGACGAGCTGGCCGACTTCGCCGGGCTGAAAGCCCATGTCGCCGCCATTACCGAACGCGCGATGCGCGGCGAGATCGCGTTCGAGCCGGCGCTGCGCGAGCGTGTCGCGCTCTTGAAGGATATGCCGGTCGGCGTGGTCGATGAAGTGCTGGCAAAACGCATCACGCCGACTCCGGGCGGCCGCGAGCTGGTCATGACCATGCGCGCGCACGGCGCCTATACCTGCCTGATCTCGGGCGGCTTTACGCTGTTCAGCAACGCGGTCGCGGCGATGATCGGATTCCAGGAGAACCGCGCCAATGAATTGAAGGTGCGCGACGGCAAGCTCACCGGCGAAGTCACCGAGCCGATTTTGGGCCGCGCCGCCAAGCTTGCGACCCTGATCGAACTCACGGAGTCGTTCGATCTCGACGAGATCGACACGCTGGTGGCCGGCGACGGCGCCAACGATCTCGGCATGATCGAGGCCGCCGGCCTCGGGGTTGCCTATCACGCCAAGCCCGCGGTCGCCGCAGCCGCCGCCGCGCGGATCGATCATGGCGACCTCACCGCGTTGCTGTATGTGCAGGGCTATCGGCGCGACGAGTTTGTGGAGGGATAGCGCAACGAACTCAGTCGTCATGCTCGGGCTTGATGAGAGTGGTTGTGTCTTCATTCGCATACACAGCTTCGCGGTCTCGCCGCATGATTTGCGCGAGGTTTTCGGTAAACATGCCGCCCGTCTGAAATCAGAGGGCGCAGGGAACGCCGGATGCACGCTGCACCCGCGGTCTCGTGTGCAAACATGCACAAAAAAACGCACACGAGCATACAGGTTCAGCGGAGGCAATCCGGCATTCCCTGCGCAATGGTTTTACGGCTTATAACGTGCTCTCCCCGGCGATCGGGCTTTCTTGTCACCGTCGCCTCGCGGATACTTCCGCGAGACTTGACGCCAGCGTCGGGGCGTCAGGACCACACGACTTCGCCGTCCGCCTCACGCGCTGTTCGTCAATAGCGCATCAGCGTCCACCGCATCCCACCGCACGTTTCGTGACGATCGCGAGCCGCCCCTCTTGTCGGGTGAGACGGGCGGAGAAACACCACTGATTTGCCCGACGCGACAAGAGGAATATTTTTTAGCCGAGGGCTGGACAGGTTTTTACTGATTTGCCCGTCGCGTTGTTTTGTCGCAGCCGCGGCATCGAATTGTCCTTGCACTCGCCGCGAAGCAGCTTCGTAGGGTGAAGCCGATCGACCGCCGCGAAGCCCGATCGGCGTAACCCGCCGTCTTCATTGCAAGCGAATGGCGGATTACGGCTTCCACCTTCTCGTTGAACGACCGCGCATAGATTCGATCGCCGATTTTGGATCAGTTGGAGAAACTTCAATCATTGGAAGCGCCATGTTGAAGCGGCAAGCTTGGCAAGATACGCCTGATGATGGTCAATATTTTTTCGGTCCCATACCGAATGCGCCGCAATTGCTTTGGTGGTGATTAGATCACTTGCTTCAAACACCTTCCGTTTATCCTCGAAAGATTTTCCACCGAGTTTGTTATTTCCGCTCTCTGTAAGCAGGCAGGTATTTCCGATTCTAGTGGCACACTCTTCGGTGATCGAAGGGTCTGCTGAAATTATAGATGACCAGTCGCCTCCTGGATTGCGCGGCAGTATATGTTCAACGGTCAAATTGCCGGGCGCAAGCTCTGGCGTCTTTGTCGAATTTTGGCGGATTGCCTCTTGCTCAATTCGACGCAGAAAATACTGAACCTTCTGATTGCTACGTTCCTGCTTGACGCGAAATGCTTGTTTGAAATCGTCGTCTGACGGATAGGAGTCCTTTAGCTCCTGAAATGCCAGCGCTGCGGTCTTGATCTCTTTGGCGTGTATCTTGCGAGCCAAGATAGCACAGGTGGTTTCAAATCGTCCGGTATTCCCACCACCAATTAATAGATAGCGAACGATTACTACTTCCAGCAAATCCAGAAGTTTCACTGTCTCTTTTGGATCAAAGCTGTTTAGCGCTGACAGAATTACGGGGTGCGTTTGCTGGCTTCCGAGGAGTCGGAGCGCTCTTACCGTCGTGCGCACCTCAGTCGGGTAGATCGACCAAATAGCATCGTCGGCAGAGTCTATAGCAGCATACTGTTCGGCAGCCGCTAGCATATCTACTGACAGGTCAATTGCAGCGTCTGGCGTGGCATATTCTTTCTTGAATGCACTAAACAGATCAACACTTCTAATGCGTCCGTGCCTCATCGTCCAAAAAGCTTTTAGAAAATTATCTGCGCGCACATTGCTTAGTGTTGCCATCATTTGCGCCCAGCGCTCTTCCATATCGCGAACGGCATCTGGCGACTTTTCGTCTGCCATTCCGAACAAATGATTTTTCACGAGGTCCAATGGAGAGAGGTCAAGGCCTCTGTCGTTCAATGTTTCGAAGATTGTATACGCAGCTTCCTCGCTAGCGACTGACAATTTGACGACGCTCACTTTGTCCCGCATAAAATTTACAAATCCAAAAAGATATTTAGCGGCTGTTTTTGCGTCTCCCTTTCCTTTGTCAAGTGCGAGCTGAGCAATTCGATCATGGGCATAAACCAATGACTCTAGTAATTTGCGATTTCGATCCTGCTTTTTTAGTTTGTCCAGTGCGGAGCGAATATCTGTAAGCGCAACTGACTTGATCACGTAATCTTTGAATGTCTTATCGTTCGCGGAGTTCATCGTCAGTCGGGGCTCTGGGTCTTTTTGCCCTAATTCGCTTCGTCCGATAAACCACTCTTGGATTTTTCCGGCGTCACCTTGATATTCGGAATACTGCGTCAGCCATCCTCTGATTGCAGAGAAAATGATGACGGCAGTTGCTAGCCTTTGTTGCCCGTCCAAAACGACCAGCCGTCCTGGATCGTTTAAAAAAACCATGAGGCCTAGAAAATAAACGCCGCTACTCTTTTCGAGAGCAGATTCGATATCATCGAAAAGCTGCCGTATTTCATCCTCGGTCCAAGAATAGTCCCGTTGATGATTAGGAACCGAGAAGCGATTATCCATAATCAACTTGCCGATACCCGCCGCTGGCGCTTCCGTGATCCCGGTGCTCATTGCCTACCTCGGATTTGGTCCATCAACCGACGATAGTGAAACACTCGCTTTTCAGCTAGGCGGATTACTGCTTCTTCCCACTTATCCGGTGGATTTCTATGAGCCTTCGCCCGGCGCGCTACGCCCCTCCGCAAGTCACGCATGTGGGGCGGACTGTCATCGCAGGTAGTCCCAATCCGCTTGGTTGAGTGTCAAAACTTGACCATGCGTATGTCTATGCGCCGATTTGCCCAGCTCACAAACGGTTTCAGCAAGAGGCTGGAAAGCTGCAGGCCGCCGTCTCGCTTCATTTTGCGCATTACAATAACGTGCGCATCCATAAGGGCCTTCGCGTCACGCCAGCTATGACGAGCGAACGTGAATGATCGGCTATGGTCGCTAGAGGAATTGGTCGAGCGAACGTCGAAGTGAAAAGGGGGCGCGGGGGACTCGAACCCCCAACATCCCGTTTGGCAAACGAGAGCCTCTACCAGTTGGGCTACCGCCGCACAGTGTGGAAAGACCGAAATCTCTCCACTGGTGCTCCGAGTTAAACCAATAGTACCAGAGAATTCAGGAAATTCAAATTAGGACACTACCGAGCCGTCCAGCGGCGGAACAAGCGGCACCCCCCTCACCCGGCGCTGCGCGCCGACCTCTCCCGCGCGAAGCGCGGGGCGAGGTGATGTCGCTGTCATTCCGGGATGGTCCGAAGGACCAGACCCGGAATCTCGAGATTCTCAGGTGCGCAATTGCGCACCTAGTTCGATGCTTTGCATCGCCCCGGAATGACGGGAACGCCCTACTGCACGCTCAGCGCCACGAAGCGCAGTTCGCCGTCGCCGTTGGCGACCATCAGCAGGACCGACTTCTTGCCGTCCTTCTTGAGCTGATCGACGCGCTTCTTGACGTCGGCGGCGTTGCTCACCGCTTCCTGCGCCACCTCGACGATGACGTCGCCGGCGGACAGCCGCTTGTCGGCGGCGTCCGAGGCGCCGTCGACACCGGTGACGATGACGCCCTTGACGGTGTCCTTGATCTTGTACTTGGCCCGCAGATCCTTGCTCAGCGTCGCGAGATCAAGGCCGAGCGCCTTTTGCGTCACCGGTTTCTCGGCCGGCTCTTCCTTGGCCTTGGCCGCAGCCTGCTGCACCTTGTCGGTATCCTCCAGGCGGCCGAGCGTCACTTTACGGGTTTCCTCGACGCCCTTGCGGATGATGACGACCTCGACTTCCTTGCCGACCGCGGTGTCGGCGACGACGCGCGACAGATCCTTCGGGTCCTTGACCTCCTTGCCGTCGAACTTGACGACGACGTCGCCGGGCTCGATGC
Source organism: Bradyrhizobium sp. Ash2021 (assembly GCF_031202265.1). Classification (NCBI taxonomy): domain Bacteria; kingdom Pseudomonadati; phylum Pseudomonadota; class Alphaproteobacteria; order Hyphomicrobiales; family Nitrobacteraceae; genus Bradyrhizobium; species Bradyrhizobium sp. Ash2021. The sequence continues at coordinate 7,177,478 of NZ_CP100604.1, forward strand.
CCGCCGGCTTCGCCGGACCCTTGTCGTCGACGCCGGCGACCAGCGCGCCGCGCGCGGGCTTGATGTTGAGGCTTTCGGCGATCTCGTCGGAGACCTGCTGGATGCGCACGCCGAGCCAGCCGCGGCGCAGCTCGCCGAACTGCCGCAGCTGGTCGACCACGCCTGCCACGGTTTTCGAAGGCACCGCAAAACCGAGACCGATCGAGCCGCCGGTCGGCGAGATGATCAGCGTGTTGACGCCGATCACTTCGCCCTCGAGATTGAACAGCGGTCCGCCGGAATTGCCGCGATTGATCGAGGCGTCGGTCTGGATGTAGTTGTCGTACGGGCCCTGGCTGATGTCGCGGTTGCGCGCCGACACGATGCCGGCGGTGACGGTGCCGCCGAGGCTGAACGGATTGCCGATCGCGATCACCCATTCGCCGAGCCGCAGCTTGTCGGAATCGCCGAACTTCACCGCGATCAGCGGCTTCACCGGCTTGAACTTCAAAACCGCGATATCGGTCTTCTTGTCGACGCCGACCAGCTCGGCCTTGATCTTGGTGCCGTCGTTCATGATCACGTTGATCTCGTCGGCGTCCGCGATGACGTGATTATTGGTGACGACGATGCCCGAGGTATCGACGATGAAACCGGAGCCGAGCGAATTGGTCTTGCGCGGCTGCATGTCGCCGCCGCCCTTGGAACCGCCGCCCGGCGCCCTGCGGTTCTTGAAGAAGTCGTCGAAGAATTCCTCGAACGGCGAGCCCGGCGGCAGTTGCGGCATTGCCCCGCGGTCGCCGCCGCCCTTGGCTTCGACGGTCTGCGAGGTCGAGATGTTGACGACGGCGTCGATCACCTTCTCGGCGATGTCGGCGATGCCGTCCGGCCCGCGCGCGAACGCCGGCGCCGCGCAGAGCATGCTCGCAGCGCCGAGCATGATCGCAGCTCCCATCAGGCGCAGGCGACGGCTCACGGCGGGTCTGGCAGCGGTCATATCGGCTTCTCTCCAGCGGGTCGATTTGGGGTCCACAGTGCGCCCGAACCGGCCTGCGGCGCAAGCATTTGAGCCGGACATTTCGGCGAAAAACCGGCTGGAAACGGGTAACGATTCCGTTGATTCGCAACGCGATTTTCTCCCCACCCGTCATTGCGAGCGAAGCGAAGCAATCCATCGTGCCAAGCAAAGAAAGAATGGATTGCTTCGTCGCTTCGCTCCTCGCAATGACGGAATAGAGAGCCGATTCGATCGGAACCAGCCGCTACCGCCTCACGAACCATATCAGGACCAGGCCCGCGACCGCCGATCCGATGCCGACGGCGCGCAGGATATTGTCGGGCGTCGCCAGCGCGCTCTTCATGGCGCGGCGCATCCAGGCCGGGCTGGCTGCGAACATCAGGCCTTCCAGCACGAACAGGATTCCCAAACCGATGAGGAAGTCGGCGAACGCAATGGACCTCATCGGATGGCAACCTCCCGTTTGATGTGCTTTTTTTGGTTCAGCAAAGCGGAACCCGCTTCGCTCAGTCTCGTGCCGGGCCGGCCAGGTTTACGGCTTCGCGGCGGCCGGCGCTGCGGCCTCCGGCGGATGACCGGACGGATTGGCGAAGAAGCGGAAGAACTCCGAATCCGGCCGCAGCAGGAAGCGGGTATCGCTGCTCTTCAGGCCGGTCTCATACGCGGTCATCGAGCGATAGAACGCGAAGAAGTCCGGATCCTTGCCATAGGCTTCGGCGAACAGGCGGTTGCGTTCGGCGTCGCCGGCGCCGCGCGTCTGCTCGGCGGTCGAGTTGGCTTCGGCGATGATGACGGTCGCCTCGCGATCGGCCTTGGAGCGGATCTCCTGCGCCTTCTGGCCACCCTGGGCGCGGAACTCGGCGGCTTCGCGCTGCCGTTCGGTCTGCATGCGCTGGTAGACCGCCTGGCTGTTCTGCTCCGGCAGATCGGCACGCCGGATCCGCACGTCGACCACCTGGATGCCGTAACCGTCGGCCTCCTTGTCGAGCTGATCGCGAATCCGCGCCATCAGGGCCTCGCGCTGGTCGCGCACCACCGTGATGAAAGTGACCTCGCCCAGCACGCGGCGCAGCGACGCGTTCAACAGCGTCGTGAGCTGGATGTTGGCGGCCTGGATCGAGCCGACGCTCTGATAGAAGCGCAGCGCGTTCTTGATGCGATAGCGGGCGAAGGCGTCGACCACCAGCCGCTTCTGATCCGACGCAATCACTTCCTGCGACGGGTTTTCCAGATCGAGGATGCGTTTGTCGATCGAGATCACGGTGTCGATGAACGGCGCCTTGAAGTTCAGGCCCGGCTCAGAGACGACGCGGATGGGCTCGCCGAGCCGAACCACCAGTACCTGCTCGGTCTGGGCTACGGTGAAGACCGAGCTGTAGCCGACGATAATGACGATAAACAGCGCGATCAGGGTAACGATGCCTGCAATGGGAGATCTCATCGCGTGCCTCCACCCTGCTGCGGCTGGCCGGTCGTGGCCGGCGCGGGCGGCCGCTTGGGCGTCAACTCGCTCAAGGGCAGATACGGCACGATGCTCTGCGAGCCGCCGCCGTCATAGACGAGCTTCTCGGAGCCGCCGAGCACGCGCTCCATCGTCTCCAGATAAATCCGTTGCCGCGTCACATCAGGCGCCTTCTTGTATTCGTCATAGACTTTCAGGAAGCGCGCGCTCTGGCCCTTGGCCTCGGCGATCGCCTGTTGCTGGTAGCCTTCGGCAACCTGCAGGATTTGCGCGGCGCGGCCGCGGGCGTCGGGGACGACGCGGTTGGCATAGGTCTGCGCTTCGTTCTGCAGGCGCTCGAGATCGGCGCGCGCGGCCTGGACGTCGCGGAAGGAATCGATCACCTGCGCCGGTGGGTCGACCTTCTGCATCTGGACCTGCTGGACCAGGATGCCTGCACCATAGCTGTCCAGCGTCTTCTGCATCAGTTCCTGGACGTTGGCTTCCGTGGTGGTGCGGGCGCCGGTCAGGATCGGCTGGATTTGGGCTTTGCCAACGGCCTCGCGCATCGCGCTTTCGGCGACCGCCTTCACGGTGCCTTCGGGATTCTGGATGTTGAAGAGATAATCGCCGACGCCGTCGGGCTTGATCCGCCACAACACCGTGAAGTCGACGTCGACGATGTTCTCGTCGCCGGTCAGCATCAGGCTTTCCTCCGGCACATCGCGCATGGTGCGGCCGCGCCGCGCCGGATCGTCGATCAAGGTCATGCCGATCGAGATGGTGGAGACGCGCAGCGCCTTCGGCAGCAGCACGGTCTCGATCGGATAGGGCAGATGATAGTTCAGGCCGGGCTGCACGGTGCGCACATGCTTGCCGAAGCGCAGCACGACGCCGAGCTCTTCGGACTGGACGCGGAAAAAGCCGGACAATCCCCAGATCGCCAGGGCGCCGACCAGAACCAGCGCGATGCCCATGCCGCTGAAATGGCCGCCGGGCAGAAGCTGCTGCAGCCGGTCCTGACCGCGGCGCAGAAGGTCCTCAAGATCGGGTGGCCGTGGCCCGACCGACTGCGGACCGGAGCCCCACGGCCCTTTCGGACCCGAGCCCCAGGGGCCCCCGCCTTGATTCTTCCACGGCATCGATAATCTCCTAAGGCGGGGTCCGGGACCACCGGTTTGGGCACGATGCCCAGCCTCGCAACTCGCCCGGCTTTATAGGGGACCGCCCGGGCCCTTACAACGCAAGCTTCCAGTGCAACGAGCTATGCTTGAGGCCACAATTGTCAATGCAAACATTGGTTAGCGCGGTTAATGCGGCCTTCGCCGTCGATATGTCACATAGGAAAAGTCGGCACTATCGGCCGGACCGGCCGGATTTCGCACGCGCGCGACCTCTTGCCAAACCGCGGGCTCAATTGCGGCGAAACGTGTATCGCCGTCAGGCCGGGCATGCACTTCGGTGATTTCCAGCCGGTCGGCGCACTCCATCCACTGCGCGTAGATCTCGGCGCCGCCGATCACCGCGATCTCAGTGGCGAAACGCCGCAGCGCGTCGCCTGTGGCGATCGCCCTGGCGTTGGCAAAGGAATTGGTCACCACCACGCCGGCGGCGCGAAAATCCGGATCGCGCGTCACCACGATGTTGGTTCGCCCGGGCAGCGGCCGGCCGATCGAGACGAAGGTCTTGCGTCCCATCACCACCGGCTTACCCGACGTCAGCGCCTTGAAGCGCTGCATGTCGGATTTCAGCCGCCACGGAATGGCGCCGCCGGCGCCGATCACGCCGTTCTCGGCGACCGCCACGATGAGCATGACTTCCATCAGCGCGCCCCCTGCGCCAGCGCGGTCAACGCCGGGCCGGTGACCCGGCATACCGTCCACTCGTCCATCAGCACCGCGCCCAGCGATTTATAGAATTCGATCGACGGCGTATTCCAGTCCAGCACCGACCATTGCAGGCGCGACCAGCCATTCGCCTCGCACTGCCTGGCGAGATTGGCCAGCAGCGCCTTGCCGATGCCCTTGCCGCGCAGCGCCGGACGGACGAACAGATCTTCCAGATAGATTCCGGAGCGGCCGCTGAAGGTCGAGAAATTGACGAACCAGACCGCGAAGCCGGCCGGCTCGCCGTCCCACTCCGCCATCTCGCAAAACAGCCGCGGATGATCGCCGAACAACGCGGCGTCGATGTCGGCTTCGGTGGCTTCGACCTCGTGCAGCAGTTTTTCGTACTCGGCGAGTTCGCGAACCAGCGACAGGACAAGTCCGGCCTCACCGGGGCGCGCACGGCGGATGGTGAGAGACATTCAGTCGCTCACACCGCGGCTCATACAGCCACCTGCGCCTTGATGTGCGGATGCGGGTCGTAGCCTTCGAGCACGAAATCCTCGTAGCGGAACGCGAATATGTCCTTCACGTCCGGATTGATCTTCATGACCGGCAATGGCCGCGTCGGCCGCGTCAGCTGCAGCCGCGCCTGTTCGAGGTGGTTCGAGTAAAGATGCGCATCGCCAAGCGAGTGCACGAAGTCGCCCGGCTTCAATCCGGTGACCTGCGCCACCATCATGGTCAGCAGCGCATAGGAGGCGATGTTGAAGGGCACGCCGAGGAAGACGTCGGCCGAGCGCTGATAGAGCTGGCACGACAATTTGCCATTGGCGACGTAGAACTGGAACAGGCAGTGGCACGGCGGCAGCGCCATCTTGTCGACGTCGGCCGGATTCCAGGCGCTGACGATCAGCCGCCGCGAATCCGGGTTGCGCTTGATCATGTCGATGACGTTGGAAATCTGGTCGATGCTGCGGCCGTCCGGCGCCGGCCACGACCGCCATTGCGAGCCATAGACCGGACCGAGATCGCCATTGGCGTCGGCCCATTCATCCCAGATCGAGACGCCGTTATCCCTGAGGTATTTGATGTTGGTGTCGCCGGCCAGAAACCACAGCAATTCGTGCACGATCGATTTCAGCGGCAGCCGCTTGGTGGTCAGCATCGGAAAGCCGGCCGACAGGTTGAAGCGCATCTGGTGGCCGAAGATCGACAGCGTGCCGGTGCCGGTGCGGTCGTGCTTCTCCGCGCCGTCGGCGAGGATCCGTTCGAGCAGATCGTGGTACTGGTTCATGGCGGTCGGTATCTCAGCCTTGTCCGGAAGGCGTATTTAGCGGCAAGACGATTTAGCGGTCCTGCGGCCGATCGACAGCACCGATTCGGCCGTATGGCGGCATTATACCCGGAAAAATGAGAGTTCCGCCCCAAAACGACAAGGGCGGAACCTTGAGGTTCCGCCCTTGATCTACCGGCCCTGTGGAAGCCGCTTAACTCTCTGACTCCACGAACACTTCGTCGCGTTTCTTGCGCAGCGTCGGCAGCAATGCCAGCACCAGCAGGAAGGCCGCGATCGCCATCAGCACCGCCGACAACGGACGGGTCAGGAACACCGACCAGTCGCCGCGCGAGATCAACAGTGCGCGGCGCAGGTTTTCTTCCATCAGCGGTCCCAGCACCATGCCGAGCAGCAGCGGCGCCGGCTCGAAATCGTGCTTGATCAGCCAGTAGCCGACCAGCCCGAAGGCGCCGGCGAGCACGACGTCGACGGGTGCGTTGTTGATGGAATAGATGCCGATCGCGCAGAAGATCACGATCGAGGGGAACATCAGCCGGTACGGCACCCGCAACAGCCGCACCCAGATGCCGACCAGCGGCAGGTTGATGACGATCAGCATCAGATTGCCGATCCACATCGAGGCGATCATGCCCCAGACCAGCTCGGGCTGCTTCTGCATCACCTGCGGGCCGGGCACGATGCCGTGAATGGTCATCGCGCCGACCATCAGCGCCATCACGGCGTTGGGCGGAATGCCGAGCGTCAACAGCGGGATGAACGAGGTCTGGGCCGCGGCGTTGTTGGCGCTTTCCGGCGCCGCCACGCCCTCGATCGCGCCGCGGCCGAACCGCGACGGATCCTTGGCGATCTTCTTCTCCAGCGTATAGGCCGCGAACGAGGCGATGACCGCGCCGCCGCCCGGCAGGATGCCGAGGATCGATCCGAGGATCGTGCCGCGGACGATGGCCGGGAACGAGTCCTTCAAATCCTTCCTGGTCGGCATCAACCCGGTGATCTTCTGCTGCACCAGATCGCGGTCCATCTCGGCGCCGGCGTCGAGATTGCGGATGATCTCCGCGAACCCGAACACGCCCATCGCCACGGTCGCGAAGCCAAGACCATCGGCGAGCTCGGGGATGTTGAACGCCATGCGCGAGGCGCCGGTCTCGATGTCGGAGCCGACCATCGACAGCAACAGCCCGAACACGATCATCGCGATCGCCTTGAGCACGGAGCCCTTGGCCAGCACCACCGCGAAGATCAGGCCGAGCACCATCAGCGAGAAATATTCCGCAGGCCCGAACGCCAGCGCGAGTTTCGTCAACGGCGCGCCGAGCACCGCAATCAGCACGGTGGCGACGCAGCCGGCAAAGAACGAGCCGATCGCGGCGATCGCCAGCGCCGGGCCGGCACGGCCCTGCTTGGCCATCTGGAAACCGTCCAGCGTGGTCACGACCGATGTCGCCTCACCCGGGATATTGACCAGGATCGAGGTGGTCGAGCCGCCATATTGCGCGCCGTAATAAATGCCGGCGAGCATGATCAGGGCGCCGACCGGCGGCAGTCCGAAGGTGATCGGCAGCAGCATCGCAACGGTGGCGATGGTGCCGATGCCCGGCAGCACGCCGACCAGCGTGCCGACCAGCGCGCCGATCAGGCAGAGCATCAGATTGATCGGCGAAAAGGCGACGCCAAAGCCGAGGCCGAGATTGTGAAAGAGATCGACCATCGCGCCCTCACTGAACCAGGAAGCGCGGGAAGAGCTGCAGCGGCAGCCCCAGCGCATAGGGGAAAAGCAGACTGCACCCGATCGTCAGGCAGATGCCGACGATGATGGTTTCCCTCCACCTCGTCTCCGGGGTGCCCAGCGCCGAAACGATGAAGCTGACGAACGCGGAGATCACGAGGCCGAGCGGACGGATCGTGATGGCGAAGGAAACGATCGCCAGCGACACGAACAGCGGACCTCGCCAGGCATAGTGCGCCAGGTGCGGACCTTCGGTGACGATTCCGACGACCGTGATCGCGGCGCCCAGCGCCAGCAGCAGCACGGCGAACATCCGCGGCGCGGTGCCGGCGCCGAACGAGAACCCGTGCATGCCCTGCAGATCGCTCGACGCCCACAGCGCGAACAGCGCAATCGCCATCAGCGCGATGCCGCCGACAAAATCCTGCGGACCACGAACCCATTTCGGCATGATGTATTTGACCGGCACGTGGCCCGGCGAATCACTCATCGATCTCTCTCCCCAACAGGGTTTCTCGCCCATTCTGTTTGGATGGTGCTTGGTGCAGACCCCGGTCCTGCCTACCGATTTTCCTCAGATAACGCCAGCGAAACCCAACAGCCCCCCGGCCAGCAGCATCCAGAACGGGTTGAGCCGCGTGGCAAAGGCGAGCGCGGCGGCGGCGGCCGTCATCAGGGCCGCGACCCAGGTCCGGTCGGCGGCTTGCGCCAAAATCAGGCCGCTGGCGCCCATCAGGCCGATCGAAAGCGGAACCAGGGCCGCCTGAATGGTCGCGGGCCAGCGCGACTGGCTCGATCGCGCCAGAAAACGGCTCACACAATAGGCTAGCATGGCAGTGGGGCCGCACATCGCCAATGTGGCGGCCAGCGCCCCTGCAATTCCCGCAACCGAATAGCCGATCAGGGTCACGATCAGCACGTTCGGCCCCGGCGATAGCTGGGAAATGGCGTAGATGTCGGCGAATTGCTTGTCGGTCAGCCAATGCTGAATGTCGACCGCGATCCGGTGCATTTCGGGAATCGCGGCGTTGGCGCCGCCCACCGCAAACAGTGACATCAGGCCGAACGTCCAGACCAGCGTCGCGATTGGATTGTCGCCGGAGTTCATGAGGTCGCCCGCCGTCGCATGACAAAGTTGATGGCAAGGCTGAGCGGGATCGCCGCCAGCAGCACGGCCGCCAGCGGCAGGCGCAGCGGGCCGATGGCAATGAAAACCGCGACCATCAGCCCAAGGCCGATCACGTCGCGCTTCTTGATCAGCGGCATCATCATTCGGAAGACGACCGCGATCGCGAGCCCGACCGCGGCGCACGACACGCCGGCCAGGATGCGCCGCAACACGTCGATTTCGCCATATCGCGCGTACAGCGCGCCCAAAATCGTCATCAGCGCCATCGGCGGGAGCAGCAATCCGGCAAAGGCCGCAATGCCGCCCGCAATGCCGCGGAAACGCGCCCCGAACACCATCGACAGATTGACGATGTTCGGCCCCGGCAGGAAATGGCACAGCGCAAAGGTCTCGTTGAATTCCTCCGCCGTCATCCAGCGGTGCTGCTCGACGATGCCGCGCCGCGCCCAGACCAGAACCCCGCCAAAGCCCGCCAGCGACATCTTGGCGAACGCAAAGAACAACTCGGCCAGGCCGGGCCGGTTGGGCGGGTGAGCGGCTGCAATATCCGGCGCCGGGACGGCGGCCGGCGAGGAATCCGGAGGCATGCCTCCAGATTTAACGGAGCCGCAGGGCCGACACCAATGCAAAATTGGCGCGTTTTGCGGCGCGGAATGCGGGGTGCAATGGCTCTGTTTTTCTCAACTTTTGCACCCTATATTAGGGGTGCCGGTTCGCCGGCTATGGAAATAAATTGCCGTCGCAATAAACCATTCGGACCCGGGGGCAGTACCCGGCGCCTCCACCCAAGCCCACCCTTCCAATCGGCGGGTTTCGGTGGGGGCGAAACAGGATCGACGAGGGCGTAAAGGGCGTGTTTTTTCCCGGTATGGTTCCGCCGTTATCGGGCTATGCAATAGTTGCAAACGACAACTATGCTCCGGTTGCTCAGGCTGCGTAACGCAGTTTGAAAGACCAAGTCTAAAGTCCTGATGGGTTAAGCTCCGTCAGGCGGGGTCCGGAGGCACCTGGCAACAGAAGCCTCCACTTCATTCCTTCACTTCCTTGCGATTTGCCGCTCGGCCGGGCATTTCTGCTGCAAATTCGTTCCATGACGGCTGCTGACCTGCGGCCGCCGCCGGGGTACCATGGGGCAAAGGCGAGTCGGGCGACCGGCGGCGTCACTTTCTCAACACAACAGGACCACCATGGCGACCGATCACATCCGTTACGACGTGCTGACGCGCGACGCGCTACGCGGGGTGCTGCGCCGTGTGCTGACCGACGCCGCCGAACACGGCCTGCCCGGCGAGCATCATTTCTTCATCACCTTCCTGTCCACGGCCGAGGGCGTAAAGCTGTCGCCGCGGCTGCTCGCGCAATATCCGGAAGAGATGACAATCATCCTGCAGCATCAGTTCTGGGATCTGGTGGTGACCGAGGATCGCTTCGAGGTCGGCCTGTCGTTCGGCGGCATTCCCGAGCGGCTGGTGGTCCCGTTCGCGTCGATCAAGAGTTTTCTCGATCCCTCGGTGAAGTTCGGGCTGCAGTTCGAACCGACCGAGGCCGAAGTCGAGACGCCGGCGGCAAAACTCCCCGCCGTTCCTCCGGCCCCGGCCTTGCCGGTTGCGGCAACCGAGTCCGCGGCCGAGAGCGAGGCCGAGCCGGCCAAGCCGAGCGAAGGCGCCGAAGTGGTGCGGCTGGATCGTTTTCGCAAGAAATAATTCGCGCGCGGGAAATTGCGCGACGCTGCAACGGGATGATTTCTCTTCGAGAAATCATCCCGCCTGGCTTTTTGTTTTGAGCAGGATCTCCGCGCAAACGCGTTGCGCGTTTGTCGCGAGGGAAAACCGGTACCCACTTTTGCGGATCATGCGGTAGAATGTTCGTCCCGCCGTTCCGCGGCGCAACGGACATTATTCATGGCTCGATCCCCAGCAACATCGCGAAACAAAACCCGCAGCGAGACCGACAGCTTCGGTCCAATCGACGTTGCCGCCGATCGCTACTGGGGCGCGCAGACCGAACGCTCGAAGCAGAATTTCCGCATCGGCCAGGACCGGATGCCGATGCCGGTCGTGCATGCGCTCGGCATCGTCAAGCTCGCCGCTGCGCAGACCAATCGCGACCTCGGCCTGATCGACGCGCGCCGGACCGGGGCCATCACCCGCGCCGCGCGCGAGGTGATCGAGGGCAAGCTCGACGATCATTTTCCGCTGGTGGTGTGGCAGACCGGCTCCGGCACCCAGACCAACATGAACCTCAATGAGGTGATCGCCAACCGCGCCAACCAGATGCTCGGCGGCGAACTCGGCGCCAAGAAGCCGATCCACCCCAACGACCACGTCAATATGAGCCAGTCGTCGAACGATTCATTCCCGACCGCGATGCATATCGCCGCGGCGCAGGGCATCGTCGCCAACCTGATCCCGGCGCTCGGCGAGTTGCACCGCGAATTGCGCAAAAAAGAAAAGGCTTTTGCGAAAATCGTCAAGATCGGCCGCACCCACACCCAGGATGCGACGCCGCTGACGCTGGGCCAGGAGTTTTCCGGCTACGCCGCCCAGGTCGAGAGCGGCATCGCGCGGCTTCGTGTCGCGGTGAAGGATCTGTTGCCGCTGGCGCAAGGCGGCACCGCGGTCGGCACCGGGCTTAATTCCAAACCGCGATTCGCAAAACTGTTCGCCAAACACGTCGCCAAAATTACGAAACTGCCTTTCAGCAGCGCGCCCAACAAATTCGAGGCGCTGGCCTCCAACGACGCCTATGTGATGGTGCACGGCGCGATCAACTCGGTGGCGACCGGCCTGTTCAAGATCGCCAACGATATTCGCCTGTTGGGATCGGGCCCGCGTTCCGGCCTCGGCGAATTGATCCTGCCGGAAAACGAACCGGGCTCGTCGATCATGCCGGGCAAGGTCAACCCGACCCAATGCGAAGCGATGACGATGGTCTGCTGCCAGGTGTTCGGCAACCAGACCGCGGTCACCGTGGCCGGCAGCCAGGGCCATTTCGAGCTGAACGTGTACAAGCCGGTGCTGGCATATTGTATGATGCATTCCATCCAACTGTTGTCGGACGTCGTTCGTTCATTCACCGAGCATTGCGTTGTGGGAATACGCGCCGACGAAAAGCGCATCCGGGACTTGATGGAACGTTCGCTGATGCTGGTGACCGCGCTCGCGCCCAAAATTGGCTACGACAGCGCCGCGAAGGTCGCCAAGACGGCGCATGCGAACGGCACCACATTGAAGGAAGAGGCTGTGCGGCTTGGCTTTGTTACTGCAGCGGAATTTGATCGTCTCGTGCAGCCGGACAAAATGACACACCCGGGCTGATCGTCGTACGAGCCCCGGGAAACTACGGGTGAGTGCGTGGTATAATTATAGATCATAACGCTTAGAGAATGAGGCCGTTTATCTATCGGCGTCGCGTTGACGCATGCTAGAGCCACAAAATATTTAGTTTTCGCAGAGCGAAATACATTTTTTGATGCTATCAGAGAGCGTCGAACGGGGATTCTGGATGACCATCTACTCTGCTTGCGCGCAGCGCGGCCAAGCTTGTTATCGCAACAAGCTCTCACGCCTTCCGGCCATGGGATGATGGAGGTGGGCATGGGGGAATTGGTCAACCTGAAGCGGTTCAAGAAGCGCAGCGAGAAAGAGCAATCGGCAAAACAGGCCGATGCCAACCGCGCCCGGTTCGGCCGCACCAAATCCGAGCGCGCGCGCGACGAGATCAGCAGCGATCGCGCCCGCGATCTCCTGGATCAGCACCGGATCGATGGCGGAGACGCATCATGAAGTCGCCCGTCGTCAAACGCTCGATCGTGGTCGCCGGTCACAAGACCAGCGTCAGCCTCGAAGAGGCCTTCTGGAACGGCATGAAGGAAATCTCGGGCCTGCGAAACATGACGCTGTCCGAACTGGTCGGCGAGATCGACAGCAATCGTCAGCAGGGCAATCTGTCGTCGGCGATCCGTCTTTTCGTGCTGGATTATTTCCGCACCCGAGCCGTGCCAACGGCGGCGCCCCCGGATGCAAGGCCGCAGGCCTGATCGCGCCTCAATCGAACCGTCGCAGCCAGGCAATTCGGCCTCCGTGCGGGCGATGAGCCATCCAGCCTGTTTAAAATCGTTCTAAGCTCACGCGTCGTTGCAGCCGCCGCGCTTGACCTATCGCTCCGCGATTAGCAAGACAAGTCATGACCGAAGCAAACGACGCGCGTCCGCAATTGCCGCTGGGTTTGGCCAAACGCGGCTATTCCGGCGTGATCCACCGCATCGCGGCCGCCGACGCGGGCTCGGCGCTCTCGGACATCGAGCTCGAAAGCCGGCTGATCGAGCTCGGCTTTGTCGAAGGCGCCCGGGTCGAAGTGCTCCATGAAGGCATCGTGGGCGGCGATCCGATCGCCGTCCGCGTAGAGAACGTCACCATCGCCGTACGCCGCCGCGAGGCGATGGCCATCATTGTCGCCTGAGGCGAACGGGACTTTACGCCATGGAAGCTCCATTGATGCATCTCGCACTGGTCGGCACGCCGAACAGCGGCAAGACCGCGCTTTTCAATGCGCTCACCGGCAGCCGTCAAAAGGTCGCGAACTATCCCGGCGTGACCGTCGAGCGCAAACAAGGGTCGTTCGTCACGCCGCTCGGACGTCAGGTTTCGCTGGTCGACCTGCCCGGCACCTATTCGCTGCGCGGCCGCAGCCCCGATGAGGAAATCACCCGCGACATGGTGCTCGGCCGGACGCCCGGCGAGACGGTGCCGGACCTGGTGCTCTGCGTCGCCGATTCCACCAATCTGCGGCTGACCATCCGCCTCGTGCTCGAACTCAAGCGCACCGGCCGGCCCCTGGCGTTGGTGCTCAACATGTTCGACATCGCGACGCGGCGCGGCGTCACCGTGGACGTGGCGCAACTGTCGCAAGCGCTCGGCGTGCCGGTCGTGACATCGATTGCGGTGCGCAAGGGTGGCACCGCCGATCTGTTGCGATTGACCGACGAGATCTCGGCGCAAGGCCAGTTGCCGGCGTCGCAAAATCGCTGGGAGCCCCTGACGGTCGCGCAGTTGCGCGCCACCCAGCGCGAGGCCGATCGCATCATCGCGGCAACCGTCAGCCTGCCGACGCGGCCCGATACCTGGACCTCGCGCATCGACGCCGTGGTGCTGCACCCGGTGGCGGGGCTGGCGATCCTGGCGCTGATCCTGTTCGTGATGTTCCAGGCGGTGTTCGCCTGGGCGCAGCCTTTGATGGAAGCGCTGTCGTCGGCGTTCGCCGCCCTCGGTCAGCTGGTGCATGACACCCTGCCCGCCGGGCTCCTGCAAAGCTTCCTGCAGAACGGCGTGATTTCCGGCGTCGGCAGCGTGGTCGTGTTCCTGCCGCAGATCATCATCATCTTCCTGTTCATCCTGCTGCTGGAAGATTTCGGCTACATGGCACGCGCGGCGTTCCTGATGGACCGCATCATGGGCGGCGCCGGCCTGCACGGCCGCGCGTTCATCCCGCTGCTGTCGAGCTTTGCCTGCGCTATCCCCGGCATCATGGCCACAAGGGTGATAGACAATCGCCGCGACCGGCTGACCACCATCCTGATCGCGCCGCTGATGACCTGTTCGGCGCGGATCCCGGTCTACACGCTGATCATTTCAGCCTTCATTCCCGACACACAGGTTTGGGGCTGGCTCAATCTGCGCGGCCTCGTAATGTTCGGCCTCTATGCGGTCGGCATCGCCAGCGCGCTCGGCGTGTCGTTCCTGATCAAGTTCTTCATGCTGCGCGACTACGCGCCCGCGCCCTTCATGCTGGAATTGCCCGACTACAAGCTGCCGCGCCTGAAAAGCATCGCGATCGGCATCTACACGCGGGCAAAGATGTTCCTGCAGCGCGCCGGGACCACGATTTTCTCGATGATGGTGCTGATCTGGTTCCTGGCGTCGTTCCCGCTGCCGCCGGCCGGCGCGCAGGACCCGGCGATCAACTACAGTTTCGCCGCCATGATCGGCAAGGCGCTCGAACCGCTGCTGGCCCCATTGGGGTTCAACTGGCAGATCGCCGTGGCGCTGATCCCGGGTATGGCGGCGCGCGAAGTCGCCGTCGCTGCGCTCGGCACCGTCTACGCCATCGAGGGCGGCAAGGAAGCCGCCGAGCAGATCGGGCAAGTGCTGGCCACCAAATGGAGCCTCGCCACTGCACTGTCGCTGCTGGCCTGGTACATTTTCGCGCCGCAATGTGCCTCGACGCTGGCGGTGATCCGCCGCGAAACCGGCAGCTCGAAATGGATGGTGATCACCTTCGCCTACATGCTGGCGCTGGCCTATGTCGCGAGCTTGGCGACCTACCAGATCGCGGTGGCGCTCGGCGCCGGCTAAATCCGCTTGCGCTGAGCACGCCGAGTTTCTAGAAACAAGGACCGAACTCAAACCCCATGGAGACCGAAATGGATATCGCCAGCCTCACCGCTCCGCGAAACCTGTCCATTCTGGAAGTTCTCCATGTCCGCGTTTGTTATTCTGGATTCCATCTCCCTCACCACGCCTGACGGACGCACGCTATTCGACGGACTGACGCTTGCGCTCGGGCGCGAGCGAACCGGCCTGGTCGGACGCAACGGTTGCGGCAAGTCGACGCTGCTGCATCTGATCGCGGGCGGAATCGAACCGGCGATCGGGTCGATGCAACGCACAGGCTCGATCGGCATGCTGGCCCAGCTTGCGGATGAGCGCCAATCCGTCAGCCAGGCGCTTGGCGTCGCCGGCGATCTCGCGCGCATGCGGCGGCTCGAACAGGGCGACGGCTCGCTCGACGATGCCGCCCAGGCCGACTGGACGCTGGAGACCCGGCTGCAAGCCGCGTTGATGGAAACCGGTCTGCCTGATTTGGCGCTGGATCGTCCGATCGCCTCCCTGAGTGGCGGCGAACGCACGCGGGTGGCGCTCACACGTCTCCTGATCGAGGCCCCGGACCTGCTGCTGCTGGACGAGCCGACCAACAATCTCGACGCCGACGGAAGGCTGGCGGTGGCGCAATTGCTCGAACGCTGGCAAGGCGGCGTCATCGTCGCCAGCCACGACCGCGCGCTGCTGGAGCACGTCGATCGCATCATTGAACTGACGCCGATCGGCGTCACGCTGTTCGGCGGCGCGTGGAGCGCCTTTGCCGGACAACGCGATGCCGCGAGAGCCCGCGCCGAGGCGGATCTTGATCGTGCCTCGGATGCCTTTCGCAACACCGAGCGCGCCGTTCAGAAAGCAAAGGAGAAGAAGGCGCGCCGCGACAAGGCCGGTCGCGCCTGGCGCGCCAAGGGCATCGAGGACAAGATGTTCATGGACCGGGAGAAGGAGCGCGCCGAAAACAGCAGCGCGCGCGACAGCCGTCTCGCCGACCGCCTGATCGGCGACCGCGCGCAAGCGCTCGAGGAAGCCCGCGCGCGGGTCGAAATATTGACGCCGCTGGCGATCGATCTGCCGGACACCGCGCTGCCGGCCGGTCGCGAACTCGTCAGCTTCAGCGACGTGGCGATGGCGTTCGACGGCCGCGCCTTGTTCGGCCCGCTGTCATTCGCGGTGCGCGGCCCCGAGCGGATCGCGATCCGCGGCGCCAACGGCACCGGCAAGAGCACGCTGCTTCGGCTCATCGCCGGAGAGCTCAAGCCCAGCGCCGGAACCATCCACCGCCCGACCGATCGCGTCGCCGTACTCGACCAGCATGTCGGCCTGCTCGATCAAGCCTCAAGCATCCTCGATAATCTCCGCCGGCTGAATCCTGACCTGTCCGGCAATGATGCGCACGCAGCGCTGGCGCGGTTTGCCTTCCGCAACAAGGCGGCGTTGCAGATATCAGGCACGCTCAGCGGCGGCGAGCGCCTGCGCGCGGGACTGGCCTGCGTGTTCGCAAGACCGCAGCCGCCGTTCCTGTTGCTGCTGGACGAACCGACCAACCATCTCGATCTCGCCTCGATCGAAGAGCTGGAAACTGCGCTGCGCGAATTCGACGGCGCGCTGATCGCGGTCAGCCACGACACGACATTTTTGCAGGCGATCGGGATCGAGCGGGAGATTATGCTTTAAGGTGTGATCGCTTGGGTTGAAGAGACACGCCTGTCTTAACCCCGTCATTGCGAGCAGAGCGAAGCAATCCGTCCCTCCACCAAAAGAAAGAATGAATTGCTTCGTCGCGGAGCCTGTCATCGGGCGCGCATTCGCGCGACCCGTTGGCTCCTCGCAATGACGACCCAATTCTACGGCTGCGATTCAGATGCTCGAGGCGACAGCGATGAGTCGAGCCCAGCGTCAATCTGCCGTCAGAACCTAATTGCTGTTCTGCAACGCCGGCCGTTGCGGCGGCGGATTGGCGACTTGCGGCGTCAGCGACAGCGGCGGCCGCGGTCGCAGCTTCAGCACGCCGGGCGCCGGCTTGACGTCGATCGGCGGCGGCAGCGGCGCCACCTGCGGCTGGCTCGCCACCGACGGCGGCGGTGGCGGCGCATTGACGACCGGCGGCACCAATGGCGGCCGCGGCGCGACGACCCTGGGCTTCGGCAGCGGCCTGCGCGGCGGCGGCACGTCGGTGAGCGGCGGGCTGGCAGGATTGGCCTCGGGCGTCGCCGGCGCTGGCTCGGTCGGCTGCGGGATCGCAACCGGGGCCGGCGTCGGCATCTGTGGTGGCGGTTCGCCGCGCTCGATCGCATCCAGCCGCCGTGTTTCGCGGTCGATCGTCCGCACCGCCAGCCAGGACGACAGAGCGGTCACATCGATGGTGCGATTCAACACATCGGGCGTGCCCTCGGCGAACAGCTGGATTTCCGGACGGCTGGTCGCCGTTCCGGCCGATGCCGACGCCAGCGTGGCGCGGATGTCGGCCTGATCGGCGGGAATATCGTAGCCGCCGGAGACGATGGCACGCGCGCCATTGGCATCGAGCGCGGTCGCGCCGATGCGAATCCGACCGTCCCGGATGTTGAACGGAATTTGCGCCGACGCCACCGACAGCGTGCCGGCCAGAAGCGCCGGCTCGACGAACTGCTTCAGCCTGGCGTCGTCCTTGGCCTGGCCGGCGTCGCTGGCACGGATCGCGACGTCGAAGGCGCGCGGATCGAGCCCGGCGATCACGGCGGATTCCAGCGTCACCGTGCCGCTGCCGGACAGCGCGCCGGTCAATGCCGACGCACTGCGGCCCTGGCTCGCCAGCGCCATCTGCATCGACGCGCGGCCCCTGGGCATCGCGAGGTTCCGATAACGCAGCGCCGCGCCGTCGACGCTGCTGAGCTGAACGCTCGCATTCAAGGCAATGCCGTTCGCACTTTGCCTGGCGTCGACATTGGCGGTTACTTCGCCGCCGCCGATCTTGCCCTTGAGGGCATCGAAGGTCAGCGACTGGCCGTCACCCTTGACCATGCCACTGACCGGCTGCAATTCGCTGCCGCCGGGAAGCAACCCGCGCAGCGCCTGAAACGCGATGCTGCCGCGCCAGCCCTTGGTCAGCCCGGCGCCGAGCGGCTCGGCCGCATCGTGTCCGGCGGCGCCGATCGCCAGCGCGAATACCGGCGCCAGCGAAAGCTGGTCGAGTCCGATTTCGCCCTCGATGTTTTTCTCGTCCCCCATCGTGAGCGCGACGCGGCCGCGCAAGCGCGAGCCTGCAATGATGCTGTCGAGATCGTCGAAGGTCAGCCGGTTGCCGGCCAGCGAAGCGCGCGAGAACACGCGGATGTCCTTCGCCAGCGTGTCGGACGGCCTGAGTTCGAGCAGCGGCCCGAGATCGGCGCTGCGGATCCGCAGATTGACGCTCGCCTTAGCCTCCGGCGCCCAAGGCTCGGCCGAGCCCTCGGCATCGGCATCGAGCGCCGCGCCCCACACCTTCGCCTTCAGCCGCAGCGCCGCCCGCCACGCGCCGGTGGCCGTACCCTCGAATTGCGCCGGGCCATCGCCGGCCGCGATCGCGCGATCGAGGCCGAGCAGTGCCAGCAACGCGCGGCCCTGTTCCGATGACAGCCTGGCTCCGACGCTGATCTCGCTGCGCCCGAGCGCTTCGAGATCGACGCCGCGGATCGCAGCGATCAGCGGTGAAGCGTCCATCGTGATGTTGCCTTTGAGCTGAGGCGTGTCGACAGCTATGGCGGCTGACGCGGCAACATGGTCGCCAGTCGTGGTTTTGCTGTTCCTGAGGAGATCGAGCGTCAGCTTGATCCGTGCCGAGCCCGGCCCCGCTCCCACCGCATTGAGCCGCGCGGCAATCGACGGCGCAAATGGTGCAACAGCTCCGGCAAGCTGTCCCAGCGACGTCGCGGTGGAATCCAGCACCAGTTTTCCGGTCGCATTGACGCGATCGAAATTGCCGCCGCCATCCAGCATGACGCTGTCGGGCTGACCGATCTTCAACCGGTCGACGACGATCTCCTTCGGGCTGTAGCGGACCCTGGCGAACAGCGGCCGCATTTCCTGGCCGGCGTACATCGCGCGGCCGACGTCGAGCGAAAGCTGCGCCTCATCTGGCCATTCGCCCTGCGGACCGGCGAGCGAACGCACAAACGCCGTCGCGGCATCGAGATCGAGCCGCTCCGCCTTCAATGCCGCGTCGACCTTCGAGCCATTGTTCGCCGCACGATGCGAAACCGCGACCCGCCCGTCGACGGCGCCGCCGTCGATCTCGGCTTTCATGGCATCGATGGCAAAGCCGCCGGGCGACACCGTGACGTCGCCGCGCAGCCGCAGCGGCTTCTGGCTGCGAGAGGCGAGATCGCCGCGGCCCTGCAGCCAGGTCAGCAGCGTATCCGGATCGGAGGATTCGACGTTGAGCGCCGCCTTGAAACTGTCCGGTGAAGCGCCTTGCGCGGTCGCACCGTTCAACGACACCCGGGTGGTGCCCGGCGCGCGAAACTCCAGCCGGTGAACGGTCCAGGATTTTCCGTCGCCGGCCAGTTCAGCGGCGATATCCTGCAACGGGCGCCCGCCCAGCATGATCTGCTCGGAGGCGAATTCGATTTGTGTGGGGATCGGGGTTTGCGGAATTCCAGATAGCAGCGTGCGCAGCGCGGGCAGCACGCGAACCGGTTCGGCGGCGTTGTCCTTGCTGTCCTTGATAGTGTCCTTGACAGTGTCCTTGGCGACAAACCTGTCGGCATCGAGCTGGCGCGCCGACAGCGCGGCGTGAAGCAACGGCGAGGCACCGAAGCGAATGTCGCCGCTGCCCGAAAGCTTCAGCGCACGTTCGTCGGCGCCGTAGCTCACCTCGATCGCGTCGAGCCGCGCGGCCGAAGTGTCGGCCTTGACCTTGGCGGCGATGCGCCACGGCGACGACGGCACGTCGTCGGCGGTGCCTCTTTGTCCGGCGGGCACCGCGAGCGTGATCGCTCCATCGAAGCGCGGGGCCCGCGCCTCGAGCGTGAGCACGCCATCGAGATCGGCGGCGAGCGCGCGCTGGCCGGGATCGATGGTGAGATGCACGCGGGTGCCATTGCCGTCGGGACCCTGCCCGGACGAGATGCGAAACGGGTAGCGCACGCCCGACAACATGAAATTGCCGTCGCCACGGATCGCGCCAGCCAGCGAGCGCACGTCGCCGGAGAAGGCGATGTCGTTCAGTTCGATGGTGCCGCGGCTCGCCGCATCGTGCAGGGCGACGCGGCCGGTGAGATTGAGGCGGTCGATCGCCACCGATCCCAGATTGAACGGTCCGGTCGAGGCCGGCCAGTCGATCCGGCCCCTGGGATCGAGCCCGAGATCGAGCGACATGCCGTTGATGGTCAGTTCGGTGGCGCGCCACTGGGCGCGCATCAGCGCGCCCAGGCTGAATTCCACGTCGAGCTTGTCGGCGCGCACCTTGCCGAGATCGTTGGCGCCGCCGACCACCACCGAACGCAGCTGCAGCGACGGCGTCGGCAACAGCCGCGCGTCGAGCTTGCCGCCGACGCGCACCTGCGCACCGAGGATCCGCGTCGCCTCGGCCTCGAATTGCGGCCGGAACTGGTTCCAGTCGATGAAATACGGCCCGACGAGCGCGGCCAGCAGCGCAATGATAATGGCGATTGCCAGGCCGAGCAGCGTCGTCTGCACGGTGTCTCCCCTTGAGCCCGGCGCGCGGCCGCGCCACGCAAAACTCAGCGCCGAAGCAGCCCAATATATCAATATATAGAGACAAGTGTGGCGAAGTCACAGCAACATCGCTGTGACGGCGCTATCCCCAACTTGCGGGCAAGTGTTTGAGCCCGCGCAGCACAAAGGTCGGCCGCCACTCCGGGTTCTCCGCGTCATCGAGCCGCAGGTCCGGCAGCCGGCGCAGCAGGGTCGAAATCGCGATCTCCGCCTCGATCCGCGCCAGTTGGGCGCCGAGGCAGAAGTGGATGCCGCCGCCGAAGGACAGCGGCTTCACATTGGGCCGCGTGATATCGAGCCGCTCCGGCCGGTCCGGATAGACGGCCGGATCATGGTTGGCCGACCCCAGCAGGCACAACACGCTTTCGCCCTTCGGGATTTTCTTGCCGCCGAGCTCTTCGATGTCTTCCAGCGCAACCCGGCCGGTCAACTGCACCGAGGAATCGTAACGCAGGAACTCCTCGATGGCGTTGGTGATGAGATTGGGATTGGCCTTCAACAGCGCCAGCTGATCGGGATTGCGATGCAGCGCCAATAGCCCGTTGCCGATCAGATTGACTGTGGTCTCGTGGCCGGCGCCGAACAACAGAATGATATTGGCGGTCAGTTCCTCATTGGAGAGCTTGCTGCCGTCTTCCTCGGCCTGCACCAGCTGCGTGGTCAGATCGTCGCCCGGGCTCTTCCGCCGCAGTTCGAACAGCTGATGGAAATACATCTGGGCCATGGCGTTGTTGGCATTGCCCTGCGCAATTTCGGCCGGCGTCATTGGCACCGGATCGAGGATGCGCCCACCATCGCGCGAACCGGCATAAAACACCTCGCGATGCTCCGGCGGGATTCCGAGCATGTCGCAGATAATCGTGACCGGCAGCCGGAACGCAAAGTCCTCGATCAGGTCCATCTTGCCCTGCGGGATGATGCGATCG
This sequence comes from Bradyrhizobium sp. Ash2021, assembly GCF_031202265.1. Taxonomy (NCBI): domain Bacteria; kingdom Pseudomonadati; phylum Pseudomonadota; class Alphaproteobacteria; order Hyphomicrobiales; family Nitrobacteraceae; genus Bradyrhizobium; species Bradyrhizobium sp. Ash2021. Next base: position 7,198,894 of record NZ_CP100604.1, read on the forward strand.
AGCGTCTCGTCGACGATCTGCTGAATCCGCGGGCGCATGTCCTCGACCCGCCGCGCGGTGAAGGCTTTCACCACGAGGCCGCGCAGACGGGTGTGATCCGGCGGGTCCTGCTGCAGCATCCAATGGCTCATGCTGCGGAACACCGGCTCCTTCATGATGTCGGGGCCATAGCGCCGGATGGTGCGCTCGACATAATCCTTGCCGAAGCGCTTGTCGCGCAGGACCAGGCTGGCCTCGGCATGACGGCTGGCGACGAAGGCGCCATGCGCCGTCAGGTGCATCGGATCGGTGGTGCGCAGCCGCTCGTAATAGGGATAGGGGTTGCGAATGAACTCGGGCGCCAGCGGATTGAAAAGCGATTCGCCTGCTTCGGTCTGAACATGCTCGTTCATGGTGACCTCAATTCGTTGGAGCGCTGAAACGCCTGCGCATTCTAGCACATGGCGTGTATTAATCGGGGATCGAAACTCGATACACTATTGTATCGAGTTGCATTCTGCCCTAAAATGGCAGGATGTCAAGAGTTCGAACGCGACCGACCCGGGACGATACCTGCGAAAAGCTGTTCGAGGCGGCCGCGCGCGTGTTCGAGGACCAGGGCATCGGCGGCGCCAGCATCGAGGCCATTGTTGCTGCGGCCGGTTTTACCCGCGGGGCGTTCTATTCGAATTTCAAGAGTAAGGACGAGCTGATCATCGCCATGATCGAGGATCACGTCGAACAATCGATCCGGCGCAATCTCGATCTGCTCGCCAGGCACAACAACCTCGCGGACTTCCTCGACGCGCTGAAGACCATGGACCGCAGCCAGCAGGATCCGCTCGGCCGCTCTCCCCTGCTGCACATGGAGATGATCCTGTTCGTGGCGCGCGCCGAAAAGCGCAGGCCCGAACTCGCCAAGCGGCTCCGCGCCCGGCGCAAACTGATCGCCGATATCGTCGAGACGACGTCGAAGAACAGCGCCAGGAACGCCGTGTTGAACCCGACATGGACCGGCGCGATCCTGCTGGCCATGGAGGACGGTTTTCGTCTGCACCGCCTGATCGATCCGGAGACCACGCCACCCGACAGCTTCCTGCGCGCCATCAACGATCTGCGGAGAGCGATCGGAATCGCGTCGGCCTGACCAAGCGCTTCAGGCGCCGGCGTGCGCCTTGTGCAATTGCCCGGCGACCGCGCGCACCTTGCGCGGCGAGGCCTGCCAGATCGCCACTGCCGAGAGCAGGCTGACCACGATGCCGATCGCGAAGGCGATGCTGTAACTGCCATAGAGGTCGTGCAGGAATCCGGTCGCCCACGGACCCGCGGCGCCGCCCGCCAGCGCTGCCAGCATGATGGTGCCGAAAATGCCGCCGTAATGCTTGCCCTGGAATATTTCGAGCACCACCGCCCCCATCACCGAGGTCAGGCCATAGCCGAGCGCGCCCTGGGTGAAGACCATCAAATAGACCAGCGGCAGCACGGGCGCGTATTTCAGCGCGATCAGCGCCGCAAAGCAGATCGCAAAGCCGGCGCAGCTGATCGCCCATATCCATTCCCGCCCGATCCGGTCGGAGAGATGGCCGAGCCAGATCTGACCGGGAATCCCGAGCAGGCTGACCACGCCGAGCGCCCACACCCCGACATTGGGGCTGAACCCGATATCGAGCAGGAACTTGGTCTGGTGCACCTGCACCGCGTACCAGATGTACAGGCCGCAGAAATAGCCGAGCGCGATCCACCAGAACCGCGCGGTGCGCAGCGCGCGGCGAAGCGTCCAGTCGGTGCCGGCCCAGACCGGATCGACGATGTTCGAAACCGGTTTCGCTGAGGTGGCCGACGGCGCGGCGTCGCCATCCGCCAGCAGGCCTAAATCCTCGGGCCGCTTGCGCAGCAAAAGGTTGATCGGCGCCAGCACCACCAGGACCAGGATGCCCATCGCGGTACAGGCGGTGCGCCATCCGGTTTGCTCGATCATCAGCTGCACCCATGGCAGCAGCGTCACCGAGCCGATCCCGACGCCGGCGAAAGCAAGGCCCATGGCGAGGCCGCGGCGGCGGATGAACCAGTTCGGCAGAAACAAAGACTGACCGGAATAACCGAGGCAGACGCTGCCCGCGCCGACCATGACGCCGATGGTGAGATAAAGATGCCAGGGCTGCGTCGTCAGCGGCGCCAGCAACAGTCCGCCGCCCATCAGCGCGACCCCGATCTCCATCACCGCGCGCGGACCGTAGCGGTCCATCATCCGGCCGATCAACGGACTGACGACGCCGGAAACCACGAAGCCGAAGGAAAACGCGCCGGCGGTGACGCCGCGTTCCCAGCCGAACTCGCCGATGATCGGCGGAAAGAACAGCGAGAACGCGGTCCGCGCATTGACGCCGATCGCCATGGTCACGAACGTCACCGCGACGATGGTCCAGCCGTAGAAGAAGGGAAGCCGCATCTGGGACCTTTCGCATGGTCTTGTTTTTGAGTGCCGGCAATTCACCGTCTCGTCCACTCCACAATGTACCTTCTGGTCACGCCAATACCGAAGTCGATACAGTACCTATAGACGCAATTGTTGTGGTTATTGACGGCGCTCTTTTGAGACGGCGATTGCTGTTCGGCGTTCGCGGCATTTGGCCGCCAGAAACTCCAAGGGCGACATATTGCACGCGCTAAGAAAAGCTGGCAGTGTAAAGGCTTGTGAAAATGGGCCGATACAACCCGGGGCGACGATGCCAGTTTCGGCGGAACCCGAGGCAATCCCCTCTTCCAACGATTCGCTTCTGGGTGAAGAGGGCGCCGTTCCAATTAGTCGACGGTTAGCAGCTGTCGCGTTCCTGGACATCGTTGGTTACACCATCCTGATGGCCAGCGATGAGAACCGCACGCACCGCCGCTGGATGAAAATTCTCGACGAGGTAATCCGTCCTCGTATCTCTCAGTACCGTGGCCGACTGGTCAAATTGACCGGCGATGGAGTTCTTGCCGAGTTTTCCAGCGCTCTTGATGCGGTCGAATGGGCGCAAGATGTCCAACGCCTGGTTCCGTCCGTTCAAATCGAGAACGACCAACAATCCCCGTCAATCGCCCTGCGTATCGCAATTAATCTAGGAGATATAATAGCCACCGAATTTGATATTTATGGTGATGGTGTAAATGTGGCCGCCAGGCTGCAGGAACACGCTGAGCCGGGTGGCGTGCTGCTATCGGAGTCTGTCTACGATGTCGTGCGCGGCACGGTTGGCAAGTTGGCGCGAGACCTTGGCTATATCCAGCTTAAGAACCTGGAGAAATCTGTACGAGTATATGCAGTTAGTGTGGACGCGCCGACAATTGTCGTTCCGACTCGCCGCCACCGTGAGAACCTCCCCTCCATAGCTGTTCTGCCGTTACAAAATCTTGGCGGCGATCCGGCCGATGACTATTTTGCCGACGGTATAGTCGAAGACATAATTATGTCTCTGGCTGGCCTGCACGAGCTTTTTGTTATCTCGCGCGCCTCGACTATCAAGTACCGCGGTCCTCCCCCTGATCCTGGTGAGGTCGGCCGGGCCTTGGGTGCTCGCTACGTTTTTTTTGGAAGCGTTCGCCGATCCGACCGTTTGGTCCGTGTGTCAATCCAGGCATGCGACTCCGCGACAGGCGAAACTCTGTGGGGCGACGCGGTGGAAGTCCCACCCGGCGAGTTGTTCGATCTTCAGGACCATATCGTTCGGAAGATTGTTGCCGGTATTGCGCCCAACGTTCGCAAAACCGAGCTGCGTAATGCGATGAGAAAACGACCGGAAAGTTTCACCGCTTACGACTACTCTCTCAGGGCGATACAGATTATCAACAGCCTCGACAAACAGACATTCCTGCGAGCGCGTGAATTTTTAGACAAAGCAATTGCCGAAGATCAACACTTCGCTATGCCCGTCGCATGGGCGGCACGGTGGCATAGCCTGTATGTCGGTCAGGGCTGGTCGCTTAACCCGAGTGAGGATGCCGTCACAGCCATCCAGCTAGCCGCAAGAGCGATAGAACTGGATGAGCAGAACGCACTTGCACTCGCTACTTTTGGTCACCTGAAGTCATTTCTGTTTCATGAATACGATGGCGCTCAAATGTACTTCGATCGGGCACTTGCAGCATGCCCCAATCACGCTTTAGCCTGGATATTATCAAGCGCTACGTTGAGTTATATAGGAGAGGCTGAGGAGGCGGTCAGTCGCGCCCAGCACGCTTTGCGCCTTTCACCGTTCGATCAAAGTCTTTTCAGCTTCTATATGTTTCTCAACCTCGCATTCTACGCAAAAGGTGAATTTGCGGAATCGGTGAAGTGGGGCAGGATGTCCTTCAACGAGAACGGCCTGTACACTGCTAACCATAGAATCCTGATCGCAGGCCTCGTTGGTGTAGGCCGACTGGAAGAAGCGCGCGATGTCGCGGCCAGGATGATTAGAATCGAGCCGGAGTTTCGGTTGAAAACCTACGAGCGAACCCGGCAGCCTTTTCGGGATGCGAAAATCAGAGAGCGATACATGCAGCATTTGAGAGCGGCTGGCCTCCCAGAATGACCTGAGAGCGAAAAGCAGCCGGAACGCGGAGGAGGATCAGATGAGATCATTTGGACTCGCTGACGGTGCGGATGGTGCGGACGGTGCGGACGGCGCAGACGGCGCAGACGGCGCGAATGGCTCAAGAGCATCAGGCGGCGCATCAAGTTTGATACGCCCCATTGGGGTTTCACCAGCTCTGAGAAAACTTGCCAACGAAGATTGGTTCAGAGGGAATAAATGGCCGCCTGCGGACCTTGTTGCACCGTTCGCGAATACGGCGGCCACGAAATTTCCTACACACGCATGGAGCGCGTTCCATTTTTCCATCGTTGCGCTCGGTGAATTTGTCCAGGTTCCGGGCTGGGACCAGTTCAACCTTCAGGCTGTGGCGCCTATTCCCGTTGGGGCAGGGCTGCAATACGAACTAGATGAGCTTCTGGCGTTGGTGGACTATCGCCCAGGGGTCATGTCCGAGGCTTTAGCACAGCGAGATAATATCTCCGTGTATTGGGCTGGGCTGTTAATGTACAATAAGTCCTCACATCCCGCGACTTACCTGTTGGCCCAAATCGCCCTTCGTGTCGGCCAATTCCAGGCGATGCACTATAAATTCAATCCGGGCGCGAATACACCACCAGGCCCACCACCGCTCCCGCCTCGGCCGCGTCCATCTCAACTTTCGCCGTCGCTGATGCCCCCGATCGACATCCCGGGCCACGCCTCCTATCCAAGCGGGCACGCTACGGAATCGTACTTGTTGGCGGGAATCCTCGCGCGAGTTATGCCTGCTGCAGCGAGCACCCAAACAGATCTCGCCGACCCTGACAGCACTCCGCTGCGGCGCCTTGCCGAGAGAGTGGCGCGCAACAGGGAGGTGCTGGGCCTGCACTATCCTTCCGATAGCAAGGCCGGGAAATATCTCGGCGATCAAACTTTGGCACTCCTGCTTCAGTGCCCGAGCGTTGCCGGTCTTATTCCCGTCGCCCAAGCGGAATGGCAGTGAGCTCTTGCGGTTACGTCGCGACTCTCCGCGTTCACCCGGGTGTGGAGTGCTTTAGCGACGATGTCGATCGTTCAAGCATAAGGAGCCGTTGACATGATTCGACAGCTGATCGTGTTACGTCGCGACGACTTTTCGAGTGCGTTACCGGACCGAAGTACGGCAAAGACCAAAAGCCCGGAAGAAGATGAAAAGCTCCTTTTGAGGGTGGATGAGCGTCTGCGCCAACTGTTGGGTGATTTCAAGGGGCCATTAAATAATCTCAGAATTCCCTTACTGGATTGGCAGGTTCAACTCGCGCAGACACCGCCACAGGACCTGCCTCCCCTCGACCAGTTAGTTATTTCTGTAGATATGCCGGATTTGGCCGATCTGAACCTATTTCGCAAGGCGGTCGAAGACGCAAATAGAAGGGCGCGCGATCAGGATAAACTCGAACCTGTTTTGGGCGTGGGCGCCGATCTTTCTGTCTCTGAATCGGAATTCTTCTGTCCTGCAAACGTCGATGAGATCCTGTTCGGCGACAGAAATGCCGCCGCGTCGCTTACAGAATCCGGCGTGCTAAGGCAGCGGGGGCTAACCGGGCGTGGCGTCAACATTGTTGTTATTGACCAAGGTTTCGACGCAACGAAAGTTCGGAACTTTGGAGGAGGACTTGCGAACGGGACTATCGGGCCGGGCACGACTACTCGCGGTCATGGCTTGATGATGGTTCGGAACATTGTCGACGTTGCGCCAGATGCAACGTTTTATGATGTCCCGCTGATCCCATTGAGAATTAGTGATGTGCCGGGCTTCATCAGCACCGCTTTGCATGTTTTCATTCAACTAAAACAGCTAATCGGGTTCTTGCGTGGAACCGCCGTTGGTCCGTGGGATGGACCTTGGGTACTCGTAAATGCCTGGTCGATTTTCGACCGAACCACTGAGGTGCCGCTTGGCGATTACACGGAGAAACCAGCCCATCCACTTAACATGCTGGTTGACGCGATCGTAGACGACGCCATCGATGTTGTCTTTGCAGCCGGGAATTGCGGGCAGTTCTGTCCTGATCGACGTTGCGGAAAGCGGGACGTTGGACCTGGTAACAGTATCTACGGCGCAAATTCGCACCCGAGAGTGGTGACCGTAGGAGCGGTTCGGACCGATACCCGGTGGATGGGAAATTCGTCTCAGGGACCCGGGCAACAGCTACTCTCGCTGTTAAAGCCAGACCTTTGTGCTCCGAGTTACTTCCGTGATGTCGGCGATGCGTTCATCGGCAATACGGCCGAACCATTCGTTGGCAACACCGGGTCGCCCTACATTGCCAACACCGGTACATCGGCCGCCTGTGGTGTGGCTGCGGGCATCATCGGAGCAATCCGCAGCGGGTGGGACCAAAGGCGTCTTACCCCCGACGATTTGAGGAAAGCCCTCAACGCCAATGCGCGAAAGACGGAAGGTCCCACCTGGAATCAACGTCTCGGAAACGGAATAATCAACGTGAGAGACACTTTGTCAGCCCTGGAACCGAGCGCCAAACGCTGATGTTCATGCCTATGTGGCGCGACGCGACCGGAACGCGTGCGCACGGGCGCCAAACGGCTGTATTTCGTCATCGCGTCGACGGCGCATCCAACGATCGCCGTTGACGGGGGCAAGCTATTCCGAAGCGACTTCAAGACGCGGCCGACGCGTGGCTTTCGTGCCCGAAATAGGCGCGCTCGAGCCGCTGCGGCAGATTGCTCTCGCTGGTCGGCGCCTGCAGCACAATATTGCCCTGCACCAGCGCGTAGACGCGGTCGGCGGCGGCGAGCGCCTTTTCCAGCAATTGTTCGACCAGCAACACCGCGGTGCCCTGCCCGCGCAACTGGCCGATGACGTTGAGCACGCGGTCGACCAGCACCGGCGACAGCCCGGCGGAGGGTTCGTCGAGCATCAACAGCCGCGGACGGCGCACCAGGCCCTGTGCCACCGTCAGCATCTGCTGCTGTCCGCCTGAGAGCGCGCCGCCGCGCTCGTGACGTTTCTCGGCGATCTCGGGAAAGAACGACAAGGCTTCCTCGACCCGCGCAGCGCGTTCGCTGCGCGGAAGATCGTAGCCGGCCAGCAACAGATTGTCGGTGACGGAAATCTGCGTGAACACGCGATGGCCCTCGATCACGTGCACGAGGCCGGCGCGCGCCGCGTCGCGCGGCGTGGCGTTGGTCATGTCACGGCCGTCGAACCGCACCCGGCCCGAATTGACCGGCAGCAATCCCGACAGCGCGCGCAGCATGGTGGTCTTGCCGGCGCCGTTCGGGCCGAGCAACGCCACCACTTCACCGGCGGCGACATTGAAATCGATCCCGTGCAGCACGCGGATCTTGCCGTAACCGGATTCCAGCGCGGTCACCGCGAGCAGAGGTTCAGCCGCCGAGGTAAGCACTGACGACCTCCTTGTGAACGCGAATCTCGGCCGGCGTTCCCGCCGCCAGCGTACGCCCGAGATTGAGCACGGTGACCTGGTGGCAGATGTCGAAGATCAGGTCGGCGTGGTGTTCCACCAGCAGCACGCCGGTGCCGCGCCCGCTGATCGCCTTGATCAACCCGGCCAGCCGCTCGATCTCGTCGCTGGAAAGACCGGCGGCGGGCTCATCGAGCAGCAGGAAATCCGGATCCAGCATCAGCGCACGCGCGATCTCGATGAAGCGCAGCTCGCTGTGCTGCAGGCGGTCGGCGCGGACCTCGGCCAGCGGCTCGAGTCCGACGACACCCAGCAGCGCCCGCGCCTTGGCGGCAAGCATGCGCTCGTCCTGCCGGTTTCGAGGCAGCGCCAGCATCGCCTCGACAAAGCTCGCCTTGCCCTCGATGGTGCCGCCGATCATCACGTTCTGCAGCACTGACGCTTCGCCGATCACGCGCGGGGTTTGGAAGGTGCGCGCAATGCCGCGCGCAGCCCGCAGCGCCGGCATGCCCGGCGGCAGTGCGGCGTCGCCGAGCGTCATGGTGCCGGCCTTGGCGGCGTAATAGCCCGAGATCACGTTGAGCGTGGTGGTCTTGCCGCTGCCATTGGGACCGATCAGGCCGTGGATCTGGCCGGGTGCGACATCCAGATCGAGGCCATCGATGGCCCGCACATTGCCGAAGCTGAGCGAAATGTCGCGCAATGCGAGCGCGCTGCCGCCCGCGCGTTGGCGCACGATATCGGCCAGTGCGGCGGGACGCAGCAGAATCGCGCGGTTGCTGGCGAGCGGGCGGCGGTTACGGAAATCGAGCAGTGCCGCGATGCCGCCCGGCATCACCAGCACGATCACCAGCAGCAACACCGCGTAGAGGAATGTCGACCACGCTGCCAGCGGTGCGGCGATCTCCGGCAAAATTGTCAGGATGATGGTACCGAGCATCGGCCCCAGGATCGAGCCGCGGCCCCCGATCAGGATCGCGATGAAAAACAATACCGACAGGTCGAAGGTGAAGGCGTCCGGCGTGATGTAGGTTTGCAGGCTCGCAAACAATCCGCCCGCGATCGCCGCCAGCGCCCCGGCGAACAGAAAGATCGCGATCAGCATTTTCGGTTTTGAAATGCCGGTGGCTTCCGCCGCGACTTCGGCATCGCGCACCGCGATCAAAGCGCGGCCGAACCGGCTGCGCGCGATGTTGGCGCTCATCCAGGTGGTGAACGCGGCAAAGCCGGTGCAGAGAAAGTAAAATCCCCACGCGGTATTGAACGGCGCAGGAAATTCCGGTCCTGATATACCGATGCCGCCGCCGGTGACGCTCTGCCAGGCCAATGCGATCTGGGTAACGATGGTGGCGAAGCCGAGCGTCGACATTGCAAAATAGAAGGTGCGCAACCGCAACGCCGGCAGGCCGACGATGACGCCGAACACCGCGCCGACGATGGCCGCGACCGGCAGCGCGGCAAAGACCGGTACCGGCGGCAGCACATTGCCGGCGACCAGCACGCTGGTGGTGTAGGCGCCGAGCGTCAGCAGCGCGACATAGCCGATCGCCAGATGGCCGGCGAAGCCGACGACCAGGTTGAGGCCGGACACCAGCACCCAATAGATCGCCGCGCGGGTGCCGATCAGCGCCCAATAGTCGTTGCTGATGAAGGGCAGCATCACCGCCAGCGCCAGAATGCCGAGAAACGGCGCCAGCTGCGGCAGCGCGGCGCGGATGGCGCCGGCTTCCTGATGTGGCGTTGCGGTGACGGCGGTCATCACACCCTCCGCGCCGTCGACGCGCCGAACAGGCCTTGCGGCGCCGCCAGCAGAACCACGATGAACAGCGTGAACACGGCGACGGATGAGAAGATGCCGCCGACGAGGAAGTTCGCCGCCTGCTGAAACAGGCCGAGCGCAAGCCCGCCGACGACGGCGCCGCGGTTGTTGCCCAGTCCGCCAAGCGCCACCGGCACAAAACCGTAGAAATTCAAGAGCGCGCCATTGGCGAAGAACGCAAGCAGCAATTCGCCGCCGGAAAATCCGGCGATGCCGCCGACGACCCCGGCCAGCGCGTAACTGGCGACGCGCAGATTACGCTCGGGCAGACCGAGCGCGCGCGCCGCGAAATTGTCCTCCGCGATCGCCACGAAGGCGCGGCCCACCAGTGTACGCCGATAGAGATATTCGAGGCCGAGAATCGTGATCGCGCAGGCCACCACCGGCAGCCAGAATTTTTCGTCAAAGACCCCGCTGCCGAGTCCGATCAGGCGCGGAAACGGCTGCGGCTCGGTGCCCCATTTGATCGCCGCGACCTGCTGGATCATCAGCGCCAGCGCCAGGGTCGAGAGCACGTAGAGGTGCTGGTCGAGGCTTTTCAGCACCGGCCGCACCGCGACGAATTCGGTGATAATGCCGATGATCGCGCAGCCGACCAATGTAAGCAGCAAGCCCACGACGATGGGCATGCCGAGCTTCAGCGTGAACATCGAGCCGAACACGCCGCCAAGCATGGCGAGCTGGCCCGCGGTAAAGCTCATCACCCGCGAGGTCGAGAACATGGTGTTGTAGGTGACGCCGACGAGCGCGTAGATCGCGCCCGCCGCAAGACCCGATGCGAGAATGGAGGCGAGCATTGGCCGCGCCCTCTCCGACCGCTTACGTGTATCCCGGCGCCAGTGCGAAGGTGCCGTTCCTGGCCGAACGCGCCTCCGACATCACGATCTCTTCGGTCGGATAGCCGTTGTGCTGGGTCGGGTTGAAGGTGTAGTCGCCGAAATAGCCCGGGTATTTCGACAGCCAGTTCAGATACGCGATGATGCCCGCGCCCTCGGTGGATCCGCTGGTTTCGACTGCCTTGGCGAACAACTCGACGGCGTCGATGCCGCCCGCGATCCACCACAACAGCGTGTCGTTCATCGCCACCCTCGCCTTGGTCAGACGATCGACCAGATCCTGGGTCTTGGCGGGCAGCTTGCCGGCGCCGTCATAGCTGACGCTCTTGTAGCCGATGGCGTAGACTTTTTCCCAATTGGCTGGCTTCTCGACCAGGCCCGCGATCTCGCCCGATGATAGCGAGGGATGGCCGACGAACGCGACATCCCAGTTCATCGCGGCGCGGGTATTGAACATGCGCGCTTCCATGCCGGTGGTGACGCTCCACACCACGATGACTTCGGCGCCGGCGTTTTTCGCTCGGAGCAAGTCGGGCGTCATGTCTGGCTGCGTTGCATCGATATTGGCCTGATAAACGATTTCGGCGCCGTCCTTCTTGAACGCAGCCACCGATGCGCCGACCGCGGTCACGCCATAGCCCGTGGTATCGCCGATTACGGCGATCTTCTTCACCTTGAGGATATTGAGGCAGTAGTTACGGACGGCGTCGTCCCACTGGCTGTTAGACGGCGCCATGCGGAAGGCGTTCGGGAATTTCGTGGTGTCGATCAGCGTTTCGACGACGCAAGGGTGGATGTTTGGTATCTTGGCGCGCGCCATGATCGGCGTGGTGGCCAGCGCCTCGCCCGAATTGAGCGGCCCCCAGATTCCGTGAACCTTGGCCTGGCTGATCAATTCCTGTGTGGCATTCACCGCCTTGGTCGGATCGCCCTGGGTGTCGCGCATGACGATCTCGAGCTTGCGGCCCTTGACGCCGCCGGCGGCATTGATCGCGTCGGCTGCAAAGTAGACGCCGCGGTTGAAACCGATGGTGGGCGCCGAACTCGGCCCGGTCATTGCGGCCAGGCAACCGATCTTGATCGGTTCCGTCTGGGCAATGGCGGGTTTTGGAAATGAAAATGTTGCAGCGCCGAGTGCGCCGGCGCTGCCCAATATGACGTCACGACGTGAAATGGCCATGTGATGCTCCCTTTGGTTTCCTTATTCGGCACCCGTCGTTGGCTGCGGGCGTCCGTTTCGTTCGTGCTCCGCGGCTCACGGCCGCGGTTGAATTTCGCGCGTCAAATTTGAGCCTGACGCAGACAGCTTGTCCAGCGTTTATGACCGGATGACGCGACATTACCGCGATGCTTGCTTCATGAGCCCGGTTCCTATCGGCCGATCGAGGCCGCCACCTGAGACGCTAGATGCTCGGCCACCATGTGATAGCCCTCCGGCGTCAAATGCTGGCCGTCGGGCTGATGCGGCAAGCCCTTCAGCATGTTGTTGGCCATCATGATGACAGGAATGCCCCGGGCGCTCAGCCGGCTCTGAATCTCGGCCGTGCGATCCGCGCTGTGCTTGCGTCCATCGTTGCCGCCCGGCTGCAGGATAACGACGCTGGTGCCGTTCGGGACCACCCTGTCCAGACGTCCCAACATCCCTGCCGTGGTGTCGCCGTTGATGCCGGCATTCACGACATGGACGTTCAACCCTTTCGCCCGCAAGATCGCTTCGAGCTGTGCGGGATAGGCCTGATTGCGCGCCACGCCCTTGCCGTAGGTATTGCTCGCACCGAGGGCCACGACCGTTGCGGCGTCAGCCGATGCAACGCCGAAGGCGGCAAGCAATGCCAGGCATCCAAGCGTTCCGAGCCGAAGACCGCGCGATTTCATGTCTTCTCCTGCAGAGTTGGGTGACCGCTCATGGACGGCGCGTCCAATGATCGGCGTTGACGGCACCGATGGGAATCTCGCCCTTGATGATCTTCTCGACCTGGCGAACGGTTTCGCACGATTGGTGCTCGATCGCGTCCGGCGTCAGTCCGCCGACGTGCGGCGTCGCGATGACGTTCGGCAATTTCGCAAGCTCCATTGTCGGCATCTGGTCGAGCGCCCGGCCGACATCGAGCGCGGCACCTGCAATGCGGTTCTCGCGCAACGCCGCCGCCAACGCGGCTTCGTCGACAAGGTTGCCGCGTGACAAATTGATGAAGAAGGAGTGCTTCTGCATCCGCGACAATGCCGCCGGCCCGATCAGATTCTCGGTCTGCTCGTTGGCGATGGCGAGACAGACGACATAATCCGCGCGCGCCAGCAGATCGTCGAGCGGTACGTGCTGGATCGCGGCATCGTTGATGGTCGCGAAGGGATCGGCGACCAGAATTTCCATGCCGAGCACTTTTGCAATTCCCGCAAGGTGGCGGCCGATGCTGCCATAGCCGATGATGCCGATCCTGCTGCCGGCGAGTTGCCGCCCCATCGTGACATCAGGCATCCGTCCGGCATGATAGTCCGCCGTCGCCCGCGAAACGCCGCGCGACAGGTCGACCATGAAGCCGAGCGCGAGTTCCGCCACCGATTGAATGAAGCCCGGCCCGGCGCGCGTGACCAGCACGCCGGCCGCGGACGCCGCCGCGACGTCGATATTGCGAATATCGACCGCGCAGCGGACCATGGCGCGCAGCTTTGGAAGTTTTGCAAAGATCTCACCCCGCCCTTCCGTCAGGCGGTCGGCGACGATGATATCGACCTCTTGGGCAGCGTCGATCAGGTGCGCGGCATCGAGCGCGTCGTCACCCTCGTGCAATTTGACGTCGGCCACCGCGCGCAAACCGCCGAGGCTGCGCTCGCCGTAATATTGGCGCCGCATCTGCGGCGTATGGGCCAACAGCACTTTCAATACGGTATCTCCTAATAGCCGAGGGCGCGGGGCAATGCGGTCGAGAGCGCCGGTACGAAGGCGATCACCAGCAGGCACAGCAGCAGCAATCCCAGATAACCCATGATCGGCTTGATCGTTTGTTCGATCGGCACATTGCCGATCAGGCAGGCGCCGTAGAGCCCGAGGCCCAGCGGCGGCGCAAACAGGCCGAGCCCCATCGCGATCACCAGCACGACGCCGAAATGCAGGGGATCGATGCCGAGCTTGACCGCAACCGGCAGCAACAACGGCCCGAAGATGATCAGCGCCGCGGCGCCTTCGAGCACCGAGCCCATCACGATCAGCACCGCGATCGACAGCAGCGTGAACAGCCAGACGCCGTGCGTTCCCGATATCGACAGCATCAACTCGCCCACCGCATGCGGCACCTGCTGCAGCGTCAGGATGAACGCCAGCGATTGCGCGGCGGCGACGATGAACAATACAAGCCCCGAGCGCGTCGCCGATTGGACAAAGCTATGCGCGGCCGTCTTGAAGCTGAGCTCGCGGAAAACAATACTGCCGATCACGATGGCATAGACCGCGGCGAAAGCGGAGATTTCGGTGGCGGTGGCAAATCCGCTCTTGAAGCCGGCAAAGATCATGAAGATCAGTCCGAACGAGGCGATGGCACCGGTCCACAAGCCGGACATCGGAATTTGCGGCTTGTCATCCTCAGCCGGCGGCGCGCGCTTGCCAAAGATGATCGACACCGCGATCAGGGCCAGGGCCATCAGCCCGGCCGGCAATAGCCCTGCCATGAACAATCCGCCGATCGACAGATTGGCGACAAAGCCGAGGATGATCAGGTTGATGCAGGGCGGAATGGTTTCCGCCATCACGGCAGAGGCCGCCAAAAGCGCCACCGCGCCGCCGGGATTCTGCCGGGAGCGGCGCGCCGCCGGGATCAGCACCGAGCCGACGGCGGCGACATCGGCCATCTTCGATCCGGAGATGCCGGAGAACAGCACCATCGACGTCACCATGACGACGTTCAGGCCGCCGCGCATGCGGCCTACCGCACGCTGCAGCAGTTCGATCAGGCGAACCGACATCCCGTTGGCTTCCATGAGATAGCCGACGAGGATGAAGAAGGGGATCGCGAGCAGCACGAAGTTGTCGATGCCGCGCGCCATCTGCTGCGCGAAGATGACGCCGGGCAGCGTGCCCTCGACCCAGATGAAGATCAGCGCCGCCAGCGCCAGTGCAAATCCGATCGGCAACCCGCCGAACAGCGTGATGAAGAAGCCGACCAGCATCAGCGTCCCTGATGACGGCACTGAATCCGGCGACAGGAAATCCCAGGCGACATAAAGTCCGGCGATCAGCGCGGTCGCCAGCGCTCCCGCGACCATGTCGCGCAGGTGACGCGCGCAAAAAGCCTCGGCGGCGAACACCGTCATGAACAGCGCGCCGACACCCATTGGATAGAACGTCAGTTCCAGCGGCAGGCCGGAGCCGGAGGTTTGTCCGGTGGTCAGCCAGCCCATCTTGATGGCGTTGAACGCGACATAGAAGGCGATGACCGTGACCAGCAGCGCGCCGATGGCATCGACCAGGCGCCGGATGCCGGCCGGCAGCCTGTCGATGAAAAACGCCACGCCGAGATTTTCGCTGCGCGCCAGCGCGCTGGCGGCGCCGAAGAAGCTCGATCCGACCATAAGCCCGCGGGCGACGTCGTCGGCCCACTCGACCGGCGCATTGAACAGGAAGCGCAGCAGCACCGACACGCAGACGATCAGGAGATCGGCCGCGAGCAAAATCGCGGCGACCGCGTCGCTCACCGAGAGCAGCGTAGCCGAGATCCGGTGGCCGCCGCTTGGCGACGCCGCGGCGATTGACATGGCCACCTGCCTCACGCCTGCGTCGCGCGGATCATGTCGACGACGGGTTTCGCTTCGGGGCGGGCCTTGATGAAATTGTCGGTTTGCGGCAGCACGCGCTTGCGGAAGGCTTCCTTGTCGCATTCGACGATGGTGACGCCCTTCTCGGTAAGCGCGGCCAGCGCCTCCTTCTCGACCGCAAGACCGTGGGTGCGGCTGTCGGCGGCGGCCTTTTTCGCGGCGTCGAGGAATCCCTCGCGCAGCTTCGGGTCCATGCGGTTGAAGGTGGCGTCGCTGAAATAGATCGCCAGCGGCGAAAAGATATGCTGCGTCAGCGCATAATGTTTCGAGGTTTCGTAGAACTTGCTGGCGAGGATCGTCGGCGGATCATGTTCCAGCCCGTCGAGCACGCCGGCCTGCAGCGCCGTGTAGATTTCGCCGAACGCCAGCGGCGTGGCGGCGGCGCCCATCAGCCGGAGACACTCGGTGATGATCGGATTGGGCAGCGTCCTGATCTTGAGGCCGGCGAGATCTTCCGGCGTCTTCACCGGTTTCTTGGCCAGCACGCTGCGCGCGCCGAAATTATAGGCCCAGGCGATGATCCGGATGTTGGCGCCCTTCAGGAGCGCGTCCTCGATCGGCTTGGCGGCGCCTGAATCGAACGCCTTGGTCTGCTGCGGAAAACTGGTGAAGAGATAGCCGAGGTCGAAGGTGCCGACCAACGGCACCAGATTGGCCGAGATCGATGAACCCGACACCATCAGGTCGATCACGCCGAGCTTGACCGAATTGATGACGTCGATTTCCTGGCCGAGCTGATTGTCGGGAAAGAAGGTGACGTCGACCTGCTCGGAAAGCCCGTTCGCCTTCAGGTTCTTGACCAGATTGTCATAGTAGACGCGGCCGTTGGCATATTTGGGATCGTTCGGCAGCGACGACGAGCATTTGAGTTTGAGCGTGGCGGCCTGGGCCTGCCCGATGACGGCTGGCGCGGCGGCGATCCAGGCGGTCGCGGCGATCGAAGATTGCAGAACGACGCGACGGCTGACCGGCTTCGACCTCATGATGCTCCTCCCGGGAACGGATTTTCTTTCGCCCGCCCTCTTGTCACGGCGGAGCTTGGCACTACTTTAATCATATTGTATGACTAAACGAATGACGTTTGCAAGAGTGGCTGTTTGCCCCGGCGCCCGTTCCAAAAGGCTTTCCGATGTTTCAAAGCTCCAATGCCCTGATCCGCAACGTTCACAGCCAGGTCGCGGACCGGGTCGGGATCAGCATCGTGCGTGGCGACGTCGGCGCCGGCGAAACCCTGCCGTCCGAAATGCAGATTTGCGAAATGATGGATGTCAGCCGGACGGTGGTGCGCGAAGTGATCCGGACTTTGACCGGCAAGGGCCTGGTTGAATCGCGCCCCAAGAGCGGAACGCGGGTGCGCCCGCCCCAGAAATGGAACCAGCTCGATCCGGATGTGCTGCGCTGGCGCCTCGAAACCGCAGATATGGACGACTACCTCGCCAAACTGTTTCAGCTGCGCTGCGCGGTCGAACCGGCAGCCGCGGCGCTGGCGGCGAGCCGCGCCGAAGAGGAAGACATCGCGCTGATCCGCACCGGCTACGAGGGGATGGCGTCGGCGAAACTCGACGAACAATTCGTGGCCGCCGACATCACATTCCATAAGGCGATCTACTTTGCAACGCGCAACGAGTTCTTCTGGCCGATCGCGCAGATGTTCGACATCACGCTGCGCCAGAGTTTTACCATCGCCGCCCGCGGTTCGCACCGCGCGCGGGCGCTGGTCGAGCATCACGCCGTGCTGGAAGCGATTGCAACGCGGAATGAAGAAGGCGCGCGCGAGGCGACCAATGTCCTGCTGAAAAATTCCGCCGACGACCTGGTCAGGATTCGCGGACGCGAATTTACGGCGCGACCGAAGGGCTGACACCAGACCTTGCTCCCTCGCCCGGTCTATTTCGTTCGCGCGATGGTCGTGCCATCCCAATCGTCGCTGGTCGGATTTTCGAGTTGCTGCCTGCAGCGCTCGATCATCACCGACGACGCCGTATCGTCCTTGCGGATATCAAGCACCTTCTCGAACGCGCCGATCGCGGCCGCGAAATCGCGCGCCCGCCATGCCGTCAGCCCGGCTTCATAGGATTTCACCCAGTCCAGCGCGCCGGTGAACTCGCCGGCCATTCCCAATAGTTCGTAGATCTGCAGGCCGCCGGCGCGGCCATAGACCGCGAGCCGGTCGAGTTCGCGGACCACGATGCGGTCACCTGCCAGCGTGCGGGTTTCCGGACCGATAATGATCATGGAGCCGTAGACCTTGTTGGTGCTCTCCAGGCGGCTGGCGATATTCACGGCGTCGCCGATCACGGTGTAGTTCAGCCGGACTTCCGATCCGATATTGCCGACCAGCATGTCGCCGGAATTGACGCCGATTCTGATCCTGACGGGCTGGCCATTGTCGTCGGCGAGGCCCGCCTCCGCCATCGCGCGCTGACAGGCCAGCGCGGCGCGGCAGCAATCGATGGCGTGATCCGGGTTTGCCGCCGGCGCGCCCCAGAACGCCATCACGGCATCGCCGATGAATTTGTCGATGGTGCCGCCCTGCGCCTGAATCTGCGCCGACACGGAATCGAAGTAGCGCGACAGCAGCGGGATGATGCGGTCGCCGAGCCGTTCCGACATGCCGGTGAAACCGGCGAGATCGATGAACATCACGCTCATGGGCCTGACCGCGCCGCCGAGCCGCGCGCCGGTGCCGTCGCTGACCAGCCGCTTCACGAGGTCGGCCGGGATGTATTTCCTGAACGCGGCAAGGCCCTGCGCCATGTCGCCGATGGCGCCGGAAAGGTTCTCGATCTCGGTCAGCCGCGACGGATGGCGCTCGACCTTGTCGAGGTCGAAGCGCTCGACATGCCTGATCTCGCCCATCACCTTGATCAGCGGGGCGGCGATCAGGCGCTGCGCGAGCCATGCCGACAATAGCCCGGCGAAGACGATCAGCACCGCCAGGCCGACCAGCAATTTCCGGATCGTCATCTGCACCGGTCCGAGGAATTCCGACTCCGGCACCACAGTCACCAGCGACCAGCCCGGAAACGAGATCGGCGTCAGCACCGCTTGATAGGCCTTGCCCTCCCGCGTCACCTGGGAATGAAACGCCTCGCCGCTGCCGGGGTCGTAGGCGCTGCCGGACTGCCGCATCGCATCGACGGCGACCGGAAACAGCGGATGATCGGTCTTCAGCGCTTTGACCTCGCTGGCATCCGGATCGGGTGCGGCGACCACGCCGCCGTCGCGGTCGAGGATGAAGGCGCCGGCCGACTTTCCGACCGTGAGCTGCGACAGGAAATTCGAGACCCGCGTCAGTTCGATGATGATGGCAACGACGCCGGCGGGCTTCTGGTCGATATCGATCGGCGCCGCGAAGGCCGCGGCCAGCCGTTCGCCGTTGGGATGCGTCGTCAGCGTCGACCAGTGTTCGTCGTTGGAGCGGATCGCGGCGCGAAACCACTCCTGATCGGTGACGACGTATTCGGTGTCCTCGAACCAGCTGGCCTTGAGCTTGAGGTCGTTGCCCTCGAATTCGTACCGGTTGATCCGGAGCTTGCCGTCGCCGCTGATCTCGAGCATTTCGATGACGCTATCGCCGAGTTTGTGCCCGGCGAAGAACGATCCATCCGGCCATCCGAACGCCACCCATGAAATGGTCGGCTGGGAGAGCAATTGTGATTGGAGCACGACCTCGCGCTTCCTGGCGTCGCGCGCGTCGAATACTTTTTCGACCAACAGCGTGCGCACCGCCGTAAGCGACGACCGCGCCTCGGTGGTGATCGACTGCAATTCGTCGCCGACCGCGGACACGATCTGGTCGTTGATGGTGTCGGCCAGGGTCTGGCTGACCTGCTGCGCCGTCCGCCACCACAATAAATGCACGCCGACGGCGCTGACGACGATGGACGTCAGGACGAGGGCCGAAATGGCGCTGCGGATGCCGATGCGCATGGGGGTCCTGTTTCAGCGGGTTCGCTACCGCAATACGGAACATATCAGCGTTTGTTTCGCTGGCGAGGCCATCCCTGCCCTGCGGACACGGGCCTGTGACCAGCCGTGAACCTGCCGGCTACGAAACTTCTGGATTGTTTGTTTCGTACAAGCCAAGACCGCGCTATGTCAGGCGGCCACTTCCAAAGGTCACGTAATGCACGATGTTTCCATCCCGGCGGCCCTGATCGCCGGTCTCGTCAGCTTCCTGTCGCCCTGCGTGCTGCCGCTGGTGCCGCCCTATCTGATCTACCTGACCGGCGCGACCATCGAGCACGTCGCCCATGAAGAGACCGCGCAGACCTCGAAGCGCGCCGTGATGGCCTCGGCCGTGATGTTCGTGCTCGGCTTTTCCACGGTGTTCGTGGCGCTTGGTGCCAGTGCGTCCCTGGTCGGCGGGCTGATCCGGGCCTGGTCGGCGCAACTGTCGATCGTCGCCGGCATCGTCATCATCGTGATGGGCCTGCATTTCCTCGGGCTGACGCGGATCGGCCTGTTGATGCGCGAAGGCCGGCTGACCGTGCCGAAACCGGTCGGGCTGTGGGGCGCTTATGTGATGGGGCTGGCTTTCGCGTTCGGCTGGACCCCCTGCATCGGCCCGATCCTGGCCGCGATCCTTTCCATTGCGGCAGCCGAGGCCACCGTGACCAAGGGCGCGGGCCTGCTCGCGGTCTATTCCGCCGGGCTCGGAATTCCTTTCCTGCTGGCGGCGTTCATGATCGAACAGTTCTCATCGCTGTTCACGCGGATGAAGCGGCATCTCCGCCGCGTCGAGCACGCCATGGGCATCTTGATGGTGATCACCGGCATCGGCTTCTTGACCGGCGCCGTCTCCAGCGTCTCGATCTGGCTGCTGGAGACATTCCCGGCGCTGCAAAATTTCGGCTAGGTCCCCCGTAACAAGCGGGCCGGCCGCAGCGAAACTCTTGCCAGGACCAGGTTGCCGCCGTCGCGGTCGGCCATTTTATGCGTTTGTTAAGCCAAGCCGCCGCGGCGGCTTCGATTAACGACAATCGTTTCGAGGGGGATTCGCATGAATTTCGTCGTCAATCTTCTGATCCTGCTGCCGGCGCGGATCGCATCGTATTTTTCCTGGGCCGGCCCGCTGCTGATGCGGTTGATCGTCGGCTACACCTTCATGCTGACCGGCTGGGGCAAGCTCACCAATCTGGAGCAGGTCACCGAGAATTTTGTCGGTTGGGGCATTCCCTTCCCGAAAATCCTCACCCCCTTCGTCTCCGGCGTCGAGTTCTTCGGCGGCGCCATGCTGATCCTCGGCCTGTTCACCAGGATCCCCGCCGCGATGCTGGCGGTGGTCATGCTGGTCGCCATCAGGTCGGCGAAATGGGGCGACATCGATTCGCTGGAAACCCTGCTCGGCTTCGAGGAGATGACATATTTCGCCGCCTTCATGTGGCTCGCCATTGCCGGCCCCGGCGCGGCATCGCTCGACCGGCTGCTGGTCAATGCGGCCGGGCATCGTGAAGTTTCGACGTGACCATCCCAGCATCTTGCTCACGTTCCCGTGACGTCGCGGAAAGTCTGAGCCCGGATTTTTCCGCGCGCGTAGCTCTGGAAACAGCTCCGGGAGCCGCCATGAAATTCGCCCGCATCGCCGCCGTCGCCATCGCCGCACTTGCGGCATCGCCATTGTCTGCGGCAGAGGGACCCAAATGGAGCGGATGGGGCGACGATCTGTTCGCCCGTGCGGCGGCCGAAAAGCGCTTCGTGATCCTCGATCTCGAAGCGGTGTGGTGCCACTGGTGCCACGTCATGGAAAAGACCACCTATGCGGACCCCGAAGTTCAGGGACTTCTGGCCTCCAGCTATCTGCCGGTTCGCGTCGATCAGGACGCCAACCCCGATTTGTCGAACCGCTACGGCGACTGGGGCTGGCCGGCAACGATCGTTTTCGGCCCCGACGGCAGCGAGATCGCCAAGATCAGGGGCTATATCGAGCCGGAGCGGATGCAGGCGCTGCTCAAGGCCATCATCGACGATCCCTCGCCGGGTCCATCGGTCGGCGAAGCCTTCGAGATCAAGCCGGCCGCGTCGGCGTTTCTCTCCAAACAGCAACGCGCAGAAATGACGAAGAATTTCGACGAATCCTGGGACGGCAAGCTCGGCGGCTGGGGCGAGAACCAGAAATACATCGACGCCGACAGCATGGATCTGGCGATCACCCGCGCCGAGGCCGGCGATGCAACGGCAAGCAAGCGCGCCCGGCAGACGCTGGACGCCGCGATCGCGCTGATCGATCCGGTATGGGGCGGCGTGTTCCAGTATTCCGAAGCCGGCTCCTGGAGCAAACCGCATTTCGAAAAGATCATGTCGTTCCAGGCGCAATATCTGCGGCAATACAGCCAGGCCTACGCGCTGTGGAAAGACCAGAAATATCTCGCCGCCGCCCGCGACATCGAGCGTTATCTCGCTTCCTTCCTTTTAAGTCCCGACGGCGCGTTCCATGTCAGCCAGGATGCCGATCTCGATCACGACACCGACGGCCACACATATTACGCGCTGTCGGACGGCGACCGCCGCAAGCTCGGCATGCCGCGCATCGACCGCAATTTGTACGCGCGGGAAAACGGCTGGGCTATCTCCGGACTGGCGGCTTATTACGAGGTCACCAACGATCCCAGGATACTGGCGATGGCCGAACGGGCGGCAAAATGGACCATTGATAATCGTTCATTGCCCGGCGGCGGCTTCCGCCACGGCGAAAAAGATCGCGGCGGCCCCTTCCTCGGCGACACACTGGCGATGGGGCAGGCCTTCCTCGATCTCTATGCCGCGACAGGCAACCGCGACTGGCTTGCCTCGGCCGCCAAAGCCGGCGATTTCGTCGCGACATTCCGGGATGAGGCCGGCGGCTTCCTGACCTCGAAGACCTCGGAAGGAAAAACCGGCGTGTTCACAAAGCCGGCCAAGCTGACGGACGACCAAATTCAGGTCACCCGCTTCATGAACCTGCTCAATCGCTATTACGGCAATGAAGCCTATCGCGAGCAGGCGTCCCATGCGATGCGCTATCTCGCTAGCGCGTCGGCCGAGATGGCGCGTCCCTTGCCCGGCGCGTTGCTCGCCGACGAAGAGCTGGCGGTCGAGCCGACCCATTTGACGATTGTCGGGCACAAGGACGATTCTCGCGCGCAGGCCCTGCACGCCTTGGCGCGCGCGCTGCCGGCCCGGTACAAGCGGCTGGAGTGGCTGGATCTGCGCGAGGGCAAACTGCCCAACCCCGATGTCGAATATCCCGATCTCGGCGAGCCCGCGGCGTTCGCCTGCAGCAACCGCATCTGCTCGTTTCCATCCTTCAGTGCCGAGGAGCTTCGGGCCAATGTGAAGCAAATGGCGAAGCTGAAACCTTCGCGCGCGGCGCTGAACTGATCGAACAGGGCCGCTCCTTGTGCGACGCAACCGGGATCGGGCCGAAACGCGGTGTAATGGCTTGAAGCGCCACGCTTTCCTGGCCGCCGGCGTTCGCCGACAGCATTCCTTGCCGCGCAACGAAATACTCTTGGGGCGGCGGTGTTAGACATGAACGGGATGTCCAAACCCACAAAAAGAAAATTTTCTTTTGAAACTCTGTAACCAAATCGACTGATGCCCCGTAGCTGCTTCTGGATGAGCACTCAAATCGCGGTGGCCCGAGGATGCTCCGCGAAGCCTCCGCGATTTGCTTGTTGTCCAAACGTCCGTTCGTTGTGTGGTTCGTGATCGAACGATCATCGGATGCTCACGGCGTCATATTTTTCTTCAAACAATCATCGAGGAGAACGTTATGAAGTTGAATTCCAAGTCCGGTGCCACGCTCGCCGCCGCCGCCGCCACCCTGTTCCTGGCCGGTGCGGTCGCGTCGACCAGTTCGACCCCGGCGAATGCCGCGATGGGCAAGTGCATGGCCGGCAATGCCTGCAAGGGCCAGAGCGCCTGCAAGGGCGGCACGAATTCCTGCAAGGGCCTGAACGCCTGCAAGGGCACCGGATTCTCGATGATGTCCGAGGCGCAGTGCAAGGCCAAGGGCGGCGCCTACGTCAAGGGCTGACCTTTCAGGGCTGACGCGAAGGGGGCTCGGCGGCGCCGGGCCCTCGTCGTTTCGCGGCCACCGCCAAAAATAAAGTTGGCAGGCCGCGTAACCAGGGCTAATCCCGCGCGTAACTATCGCTGGGTGCAGCCTGCGGGCCGGGAACTGTCACAGCTTGCGGGCGCTGCACCGTCACACTCTCTTGTGGAGGAGATGCTCATGAAGATGACTTCCAAGTCGGGCGCCGCCATCGCCGCCGCGGCAGCCACTTTGTTCCTGGCCGGGGCGACCATGTCGACCGTGGCCTACGCCGCCGGCGAAGGTAAATGCGTCGGCGCCAACGCCTGCAAGGGCCAGAGCGCCTGCAAGGGCGGCAACCATGCCTGCAAGGGCCTGAACGCCTGCAAGGGTCAGGGTTTTTCCGCCATGACCAAGGAAAAGTGCGACGCCGCCAAGGGCAAGTACGAGCCCGCCTGATTCGACAGCGATCCGGAACTGGGGCCCGGTATGCCGGGCCTCACTTCCATGATAATTTGACGGCCAAGCTGCTTTTGCAGTCTTACGCGTTTTGGCCGTTCGAGCGGAGACGACATGAACGTCGCAAGCAGATTGCCAGAGACTTCCGCGGCGGCGCTTGCGGACCGCCCGACGACATCAGCCAAGCCGCCGTTCCTCGGGTTCGGTCTCGGCCTGCGCGCGCAGCATTACGACGAAATCCTCTCCGGCAATCCGCCGATCGACTGGTTCGAGGTCATCAGCGAAAACTACATGCTGCCGGGCGGCCAGCCGCTGCGCACGCTCGACCGGATCCGCGAGCGCTATCCCGTCGTGATGCACGGCGTATCGCTGTCGATCGCTTCGACCGCTCCGCCCAATTTCGAATATCTGCAGGGCCTGAAAGACCTCGCCAAACGCGTCGAGCCAAAATGGGTTTCGGACCATCTGTGCTGGACCGGCGTGCATGGCAAGAACCTGCATGATCTGTTGCCGATCCCCTACACGGAGGAAGCGCTCGATCACGTCGTCAGCCGCGTGCAGCTGGTGCAGGATTTCCTCGGCCGCGCCATCGTGCTCGAAAACGTCTCGACCTATGTCCAGTTCAACAATTCCGAAATGACGGAATGGGAATTCCTGGCCGAATTGTCGCGCCGCTCCGGATGCTGGCTGTTGTTCGACGTCAACAACGTCTATGTCAGCGCCTTCAACCATGGCTACGACCCGTTGACTTTCCTCAACGGGATCCCTCCCGACCGCGTGGTGCAGTTCCACATGGCCGGCCATAGCCACATGGGCACCCACATCATCGACACCCACGATCATCCCGTGTGCGAGGATGTCTGGGATCTCTATGTCGCGGCGTTGAAGCGTTTCGGCCGCGTCTCCACCATGATCGAGCGCGACGACAAAATCCCGCCACTCGACGAACTGCTGCTGGAGGTCAACCGGACCCGCGCGATCGCCGAACAAGTGCTGCCGGGCAAGCTGGCGGGATGAGCGATTTTGCGCGGCAGCAGGGCGCATTCCAGCGCGGCATTCTGACCGGCGACGATACGGTTCTGGCCGAAATTCTCGATAGCCCCAGGGAGAAACGCGAAACGCTGTTCGGCGTCTATCGCTACGCCTACGGCTCGCGGCTGGTCGAGGCCATGCGCAACGACCACGAATTGCTGCACCTCTATCTCGGCGACGAGACGTTCGACGAGATGGGGCATGCCTATGTCAGGGCAAGGCCATCGGAACATCCGAACCTGCGCTGGTTTTCGCAAGGCCTGCCCGATTTCCTGAAATCGACCGCGCCCTATTGCGATCATCCGATCCTGTCCGACCTCGCCGCGCTGGAAAAGGCGCTCAACGACGCCTTCGACGCCGCGGAAGGCCCGGTGCTGGCGCTGGCCGACATGGCCGGCTTTGCGCCGGAGGTGTGGAACGATCTCACCTTTCAACCGCACCCCAGCGCGCGCAGGCTCGATCTCAACAGCAATGCGCCGGCGATCTGGATGGCGCTCAAGAACGACGAGACCCCGCCGGACGCGGAGCTGCTGGAAGAGCCTGCCCGCCTCCTGATCTGGCGCCAGGACGTGACGCCGATGTTTCGCGAACTCGCCACCGAAGAGGCGATGATGTGGGACGAGGCCGCCAACGGAATCCCCTTCGGCGTGCTCTGCGAGATGCTCGCGACCTATGACGACCCCGACGGCGCGGCAGCGCGCGGTGCGGGCTATCTGCATAGCTGGATCAGTTCGGGAAGCCTGACGGGCGTTTCCGCCACCGACTAGATGAAAGGCCCGATGCATGGGCACCGACACCGATCGCAATTTTATCGAGCGCCTGACGTGGGACGAAGTCGCGCGGCGCATCACTGAGGGCGCCGCCGCCATTCTGCCGATCGGCGCCGCGGCCAAGCAGCATGGCTTCCATCTGCCGCTCAATACCGACCGCATCCAGGCCGAATGGTTTGCGGCCAAACTGGCGGAACGGATCGACGCGCTGGTCTGGCCGACGCTGACCTACGGCTACTACCCCGCCTTCACCGAATATGCCGGCAGCAGCAGCCTTTCCGCATCGACCTTCGAGGCCGTCGCGCACGAGATCGCCGCGGGGATTCTCGACGGCGGCTGCCGGAAATTGCTGGTGCTCAATACCGGGATCAGCACGCTGGCCCCGGTCGAACGCGCGCTGGCGCGTCTCGATGCCGGCAAGGTGATGCATTTGCGGATTTACGAAGGCCCGCGCTATCGCCGCGCCGCCGAAGCGCTGGCCGCGCAGGGCCACGGCAGCCATGCCGATGAACTCGAGACCTCGCTGATGCTGGCGCTGGCGCCGCAGCTGGTTGACATGGCGCGCGCCGAGGCCAGCCCCGCCCTGAAACAGGACGCGCCCGGCCGCCTGACGCCATCGGACAAGAACTCGCCGAATTACAGCCGCTCCGGCAGCTATGGCGATCCGACGCTGGCGACATTGGCCAAGGGCGAAATCCTGCTCGCCGCGATTCTCGACGATCTCAACGAGCAGGCCGCCGCGTTGATGGCGGAGCCGTCAACCGCAAAGCCGCGATCGAACCCGATCCGAAGCCTGTCGCGATGAAAAATACCGCGCGATTCCGCTGGATCGTCATGGCCGCCATGACAGCGGCGGCATTGGCCGGCCTGGCCTCATTCCGCGCCGACGCGCAATCGGAATATTTGCGCGGCGATCGCATGCCTTATGACGCCTTCGACCGGTTGCCGAAAACCGATCTGGAGATGTCGGGCGGCACCATCCACGTCGCGTTCGCACCCGGTGACATCGCGCTGCCCCGGGAAAAAATATTCGACTGGATCAGGGCGTCAGCCAGGGCGGTCTCGACCTATTACGGCCGGTTTCCCGTCAGCTCGCTGCGCCTGCTGATCGTGCCGGTCGATGGAGCGCGGGTGCGCGGCGGCACCACCTGGGGTTATCGCGGCGCCGCCATCCGCCTGCCGCTCGGCCGCGATTCCACCGAAGAGAATCTCAAGCGTGACTGGGTGATCGTCCATGAGATGGTGCATACCGCCCTGCCCGATCTCGACGATCGCTACAATTGGCTGTCGGAAGGCCTCGCCGTCTATGTCGAGCCGATCGCGCGGGTGCAGGCCGGCGACCTCACCGCGCAGGAGATCTGGCAGGCGATGATGCGCGATATGCCGAAAGGCCTGCCGCAGGCCGGCGATCAGGGACTCGACAACACCGACACATGGGGCCGGAAATATTGGGGCGGCGCGATGTTCTGCCTGCTCGCGGATATCGAAATCCGCAAGCGCACCGGCAACAAGTTCGGCCTGCAGGACGCGATGCGCGGCGTGCTCGCCGCCGGCGGCAACCACGAAAAGGACTGGTCGATCGATCGGGTTCTTTCCACCGCCGACAAGGCCGTCGGCGTCGACGTGCTGACGCACCTGCATGACGAGATGGGCCCGAAGCCGGTGACACCCGATCTCGCAGCCCTCTGGCGTGATCTTGGAGTGAAGATGCAGGGCGAAAGCCTTGCGTTCGACGACAATGCGCCGCTCGCGGCAATCCGCCGGTCCATCACCGAGGCGCGTCCGAAATAGGGTGCGTACTCATAAATCGGGAACGCTCTGGAATTTGCGATGTCTGCGCTGCCCCCGGAAGCGGACATGGGGGCTAACCTTCAGCATGCTGCTTTGTGCCAGGCAGAGACATTCCGAGTGGGTTGATCGCGGTTATTCGATCACCTCGTCGGCGCGTGCGAGCAGCATCGGCGGCACCTAAAGCCCGAGCCCGCCAATGACGCGATCCTAGTGCGGAGTTGAACGGCTCCGTCGCCGAAGTTGGGGAACTTCCTTCCCGATCACGCTGCAAGTGGAGACCTGTTGGCTCGCACCCGGCGGCCCGAAGCGGCGCGCGCCGCAGCGACATCGGGTTCTAGGAGGACAGGGACACTTGCATCGGCGGCCCGCATTATCCGCGACGCAATATCTCAGCATGAAGGTTACCAAACCTCAGTTCCCGAATGGGGTCGTCAGGTCCGTCTCGTTCGTATCCACCACGAACACCGCGAGGAGCTTGGCCGGCTCCGTCTCGCTGGCATCGGCGCTGACGCCGTGGCGGTCGCCGGGCAACTCGGAGAAGCTCTGCCCGGCCTTTTAGGTCGTCACCGGTCCGTCGTTGACCTGACTGCGGGTAGCTCCCTCAAGCACGGTCGCGTAGATGAAGGCGGATTTGGCATGCGTGTGACCAAGCGAGTAGCCGCCCGGGCCGTATTCGACGAGCACGCCCTTGATGCTCTTGCCGGGAACGTTCGGCGGCTCGTGCTGGTAGACGAGGGTCACCTTGGCGTTCTTCGACTTCGGCGCATCGGCGAGGACGCTGCCGAACGACAGGGCGGTGACAAGCAGCGAACAGAGGATACGTTTCATGGGGCCCTCCTCGCCGCGGTCGGCGCAAGCGACGGGCGGTGCCGGACCTCACTGCCGGTTGATGGGACGCGAGGCTCGTCTTGTCATAGTCCTCACGCATGATCCGCATCGCCTCCCTCGCTTGGGATATTCTAGGGGCGTGAACCTTCGAGACGTGGTCATCGCGCTCAGCTGGCTCGGCCGGGGCGACTACGTCGCCGCCGATTGGGAGGAAGCCCCAAAGACCGGGACCACGCCGCCCCGGCTCACCTTGTTCTCGGGCGAGGCGAGGAAGAGGATCGTCGCCGCCACCTCCTCCACCTTGGGCCAGGCATCGAAATTGGCCTTGGGCATGTCGCGCCGGTTGGTGGGGGTATCCATGATCGAGGGCGCCACGGCGTTCACCAGGATTCCCTCTCCCGCCAGTTCCTCGCCCAGCGCTGCGGAGAGCGCGGCGACGCCGGCCTTGGCGGCGGTAGAGGCGCTTATATTCGCCCCGGTGCGCGGCTCCAGGGCCTGGCGCGCCGCCACGTTGACGATACGCCCGCCGGCCTTCCCCCGGCGCATTGCCGCCACCGCTTCGCGGCAGCAGAGGAAGCAGCTCACGAGATTGTCGTCGATCAGCCGACGCAGCAGCTCCCCGCTGGTATCGGTCAGCGGGGCGAAGGCGAAGCCGCCGGCGATATGGATCGAGGCCCAGAGCGCCGGGAGCCCGCCATAGAGCTTCGCCACCGCCGCCTCATCCGCCAGGCTCGGCACGGGGATCAGGCTCAGCGCCCCGCTGGGAAGGCCTTCCTTCTCCCGCTCCTGCCGATAGGGCACATGGCAATGGGCGCCCGCCGCCAGCAATGCGCCTACCACCGCGCGCCCCAGGGCGCCGGTGCCGCCGGTTACCACCACGTGACGATCGCGAAAATCCATCCGACCCTCCTGTTTCCTCTGCCTCGATCCGGTGGCGCTCGCCGCCGCTCATCCTGCCGCCTTCTTCTCCAGCCGCGCCAAGGACCTGGCCGGATCGATGACGGCGCGCTAGTGGAAGCCCGTGCCGATAATCTCCTTCTCGTCCCGGCACTCCACCTTGAAGCGCAGCTTACGGTCCTCCACGGCGACGAGCTTCACCTGGGCGGTCACCCGCATGCCCACGGGCGTCGCCGCCACATGGCTGAGATCGACATGGGTGCCCACGGTCTTCTGCCCCTCCCGAGAAAAGGCTTCAGGGCATCAATGCAGGTGGCCTCGACGAAACCCACCATGCACGCCGTCACCAGCATCGGCGGCATGTCGGTGAGCGGGCGTCAGCACGGGCACGATGACGCTCGGGTCGACGATCAGGGACCGGCTATGGGTCAGCCCCACCTGCGGTCCTTCTGCCGTCATTCTCTCCCTCTCTCATGCGCGCCCACGGCCCGCCCGCTTTAGGACCTTCGGTTGGCGGATGCGGGATCAGGCTTTTGCCTGTGAGCGGCGGAGCCATTCGTCCAAACCGATGCGGCCGAGGCGCGCCTCGCCCAACGGCACCAGCGATTTCTCCTCGACCCGGCCGCCGAAGTATCGGGCCTCGGGGTCTCTCACGACCTCACGCGGATCGCCGAGCGCCTTCAGATAGCGGGCAACGATTTCGTTGAACGGTGCTCGTTCCGGGCCGGCAATCTCGACGATGCCGTTTCGCGGCGCCGCGAGCGCCACCTCGGCGACGTTGGCAGCAACGTCGTCCGACGCGATGGGCTGGAACAGGCCGGGCGAAAGCCTGACCACATTTCCATCCGCACTTGAAGCGGCGATGCCGCCGAGGAATTCCATGAACTGGGTCGAGCGGATGATGGTGTAGGGGATGCTGGAGGCCGCGATCAGTTTCTCCTGGGCGACCTTGGCGCGGAAATAGCCATTGTCGCTCCGGTCGGTTCCGACGATGGATAGCGCGACATGGTGCCGGACGCCGGCTGCGGCCTCCGCCGCAAGAAGGTTGCGCCCGGAAGTCTCGAAAAATTCCAGCACCGCCTTGTCTTCCCATGAGGGCGCGTTGGCGAGGTCGATCACCACCTGCGCGCCGACCAGGGCCTCTTTGAGCCCCTCGCCGGTGATGGTGTTGACGCCGGTATTAGGCGAAGCGGCGACGACCTCATGGCCGCCCTGGCGCAGAATGGCGACGGTCTTCGAGCCGATCAGGCCGGTGCCGCCGATGACGACGATCTTCATGTGATGACTCCCGAGTTCGGTCCAGCGACGTGCTGGACATTTGTTATCGGTTCAGCTGGCGCAGAACGGACATGGCGTCACGGCATGGACCAGCCGTGGCTCACAACCAGCGAGAGGCCGACGAGCCCGTGCTACGCCGTGACGTAAAGGCCTTTGAGCAGCGAGCCTTCCTTGGAATGGACCGAGCAGATCGGCGATTGCGATCTTGGCGCCCTCACGCACGAAGGTACGGGCGATTTCCTTGCCAATGACGCTCGCGGCACTCGTCATCATCGTCAATGGTATCGCAAACCCTCGCTCGCGGACGTCACTTTCTCTCATCGCTCAAGCTCCTGATATCGGTGTGTCGAAGGGTCGCCGCGTCTCACGGCCCGCGGCTCAATCGCGATCGCCGGTAAAGTCGAAGATGGTCAACTCGTGGCCATTGCCGGCGCGCTCGAGCACCTCGGGATGGCGCAGCGTGCGCATGGCGTCGTGGTAGCCGGAACGCCAATGCTCCGCCATGGACATCCGGGAGAACTCATAGTCTTTCGAGTCGCCTTCGTAGCCTCTCGGTCGATAGATGAGGTGCACGAGGTTGTAAGCGCGGCGTTGCGACATCGAGGCCAGGTACTTGGCTTCATCGCTTCGCTTGAACTCGTCCGGTAGCTGGTCCAGGAGCGTGGCGACGGAATATTCCACCCTGTGCAGCAGCTTGAGGAAATTCGTGAAGGCGCGCGTGCGGCTCGAGTATTGGATCTCCTTCTGACGGGTCGCGACTTCCGGGAGGTTGCGCGGGAACTCGCCGCGTGCGCTCCAGAGATCGACCTGAAACACGAGCGCGTCAGGCATCCGCTGGCCCGTCACGCGCGTGTTCGTCACAAGCCACTGGAGCGGCGTGTTCGAGACGAGGCCGCCATCCCAATAGTGCTCGCCCTCGATCTCGATGGCTGGGAAGCCGGGCGGCAGCGCGCCGCTGGCCATCACATGCTCGGGTCCGATCACCTGCGTCCCGGGGTCGAAATAGACCAGGTTGCCGCTGCGCACATTCACCGCGCCGAGGCTGAGACGCGTGTCACAATTGTCGGAGTTTACGCGGTCGAAGTCGACGAAGCGCTCGAGCGTGGCTTTCAGCGGCCGCGTGTCATAGTAGCTCGTCGCCTCGATCGTACCGGGCGGATGAAACCACGGATTGGGGAGTCGCGGCCTGAAGAAGCCCGGCGTTCCGGCGCAGGCAACCGTGACCGCGCTCACCTGATTGGCGAGCGCGCGTGCAGCCTCGCCTCGTTCAAAGAGGCCGACGACGTCGGCGTCGAAGCCCATGGCAGGGGAGGTGATTTCCTCCCAGAATTCGCGCAGCCTGTCGACGCGTCTCTCGGGCGCATTGCCGGCGATGATGGCGGCGTTGATGGCGCCGATCGAAATGCCGACGACCCAGTCGGGATGAAGTCCGGTCTCGGCCAAGGCCTGATAAACGCCCGCCTGGTAGGCGCCGAGCGCGCCGCCCCCCTGCAGCAGCAGCACGACGCGATCGAAAGGGAGCCGCGCGCGCAGGTTCCGGCCCTTGCTCGCTGCGCCCGGTTTCGGGACGAGCGGTTTTTCCGCAAGCGGCGTGTCGGGCACGCCCTGATCGCGCAGCGCTATCGTCGGCATGCTCTCCGAGATCGTGCTCTTGGCCATGTTGACCCTCCCTCGTCGATGACTGGAGATTCTTTGATGACCGGGACGCCTTAAATGGGGTTCGAAAAGTGGGTTCAAATGCTAATGAGAAGAAATTATCCGGTCGCCCCTTCGCACTCAACACCAGGATAACATGCCGCGCCGCTTTCTTAGACGGCGTCGACTGGTCAGCCATACTGATCTATTTGTGGGAGGCAGCCGGATGGCTCATGTCCGAGTTGGGTCGTGTGTCACGAGCATCGCCGGTCCACACGCGCGGTGCACAACTGTACGAGAGATGAACGAGGGCCCTTCGAGGTCGGAAATCAGGTGTTGACCTTAAAGCGAACGCACGCCGATGAGATCGAAATGATTTTTCCTTTCGGGGGCCAGCTTACAAGTCCATCAGACGGCGTTCACATCGGCCCGCGGTTCAGGCTATTTGGCCAAGCGTGCGAGGCCGTCATCCGCCGGAAATATGCGCGGCCTCATTGGCCCGCGTCACGGCTGAGGCTCCTCAACGCGTAGGGCCGCGCCGACCACGCTGCGGCCCTGCGCGCGGGGTATGGCGTCGAGCGCGATCGCGAGAATCAGTAGTGGCGCGTCTGGCACAGACACCTCGGGCAGGTTCCGAGCACTTCGCAAAGTGTGCGTCGGCGCGCACGTTTCCGCCGCGGAATGTCGCAGTTGGGTCAAAATGCGAAATTCTGGTGTGGCCAGCGCGAGTCTCCTTTAGCTCCGAAAGCGGACATCTCTCGTTTTATGAGTACACGGCCTAACAATACAGTTGCCTTTTGTGAGGTTTTCTGAATCCATGGGCAACCATGATTCGAACATCGTGGACGCGGACAGCGTCGATTGAAGAGACGCTTGCGTTGTGGGCGGCGTCGCTTCGGGAGATCAAGAAGCGGATACGTCCATTGTTCGGGCAAGAGCGTGTTGCGAAGAATGCTGGCTTGTTTCTGGAAGGTCTGCTTGGAGATGAGCAACGCAAGACTGGTTGGATGCGCGCTGAGGCCGCAGGCGATCCTGGTCCATGGCGGCAACAGGCGATCCTGGGTCGCAGGGATTGGGATGCGGATGCCTTGCGCGATATCGTCCGCGATTATGTCATCGAGCATTTGGCGGACGATGACGCGGTCCTCGTGATCGATGAGACCGGCTTTCTCAAACAGGGCAAAGCGTCGTGCGGCGTGGCGCGTCAGTACACTGGTTCGGCGGGCAAGATCACGAACTGCCAGATCGGCGTCTTCGCGGCCTACGTTTCGTGCCACGGTCATGCTTTCATCGACCGCGCGCTGTATCTTCCGAAGGAATGGACCGACGATCCAGATCGACTGAAAGCCGCATACGTGCCCCCCGATACCGGCTTTGCGACCAAACCAAAGCTTGCGACGAGAATGATCGCACGCGCCATAGCCGCGCCTGTCCCGTTCAAGTGGGTTGCAGGCGATACGGTCTACGGTGTCGGTGACATTGAACAGCAACTGCGTCGCGCAGGCAAAGGCTATGTCCTGGGGGTCAGCAGCGCGCATGTATTTCGATCCTGGGGCAAGCGTCGATCGGTCGCCGGCACGGCTGCCGACATCGCCCTGACGCGGCGTGCGTCCGACTGGAAACGCCTGTCAGCAGGGGCCGGAACCAAAGGACCGCGGCTGCATGATTGGTGCTATCTCGAATTGGCCGACCTGGCCGGAGAACCAAACGACGAAAATCCGGGCCTTTGGACACGCGGTCTGCTGATCCGTCGTCGTATCGCCGATGGCGATCTCGCCTTCTTCACCACCTGGTGCCCAGCGGCAACATCGATCGAAACACTGGTGGGGGTCGAAGGCCATCGGTGGGCAATCGAGGACAGTTTCGAGACCGCCAAGAACGAGTTCGGGCTCGACCACAACGAGAGCAGATCCTGGCACGGCTGGCATCGCCACGTTTCCATGGCGATGCTCGCCTTCGCCATGATGGCGGTGATCCGCCATCGCGCCAATCCGCCGGCGCCAAAAAAAACCAAACGCCGAACCACGGCAAGGGTCAAACCACAGCCACGCCGTCGTTGATCCGATGGTCGATCCAGGAAGTCCGACGCATTGCCGTCAGGCTCGCGCGAAAGCGGATACAACCCGCACACATCATCGCATGGTCACTCTGGCGTAGAGCTCATCAGGCGGTCGCTCAGCGAGCCCACTTCAAAGCAAAACGGCAACTGTAATGCTAAGCACGGACTTCGCTGGTGCAAACGCCACTACGCCACTGGCTTTTGGCCGCACGATAGCGGAATATTCCCGAAGACATTTGTTCGGAGGGATCGAAGCAGCGATGGCCACGGAAGCCGCCGATAAACCCGATCACGCCTGGCCGATCTTCCGCTCGCTGGCTTCGTTCCGGCCGAGCTATTTACCCGGCGACCTGATCGCGGGCCTGACGCTGGCGGCGATCGCGATCCCCGAACAGATGGCGACCGCCCGCCTCGGCGGCTTCTCGCCGCAGATCGGCTTTTTCGCCTTCATCGCGGGATCGATCGGCTTTGCCATGCTCGGCAGCAACCGCTTCCTGTCGTGCGGCGCCGATTCGACGATCACGCCGATCTTCGCCGGTGGGCTCGTGTTGATGGCCGCAAGCGGCTCGCCCGACTATCAGGCGCTCGCGGTCGCACTGGCGCTGATGGTCGGCGTGATCCTGGTACTCGGCGGCCTGTTTCGGCTCGGCGGGATCGCCAATCTGCTGTCGACGCCGGTGATGGTCGGCTTTCTCGCCGGCATTTCCGTGCACATCCTGGTCTCCCAGATGCCCGGCGTGCTCGGGCTGGAAGCACCGAAGGGACCGATGCTCGACAAGATCGGGATGCTGGCGCAGCATCTTGGCGATGCCAATTTCTATACCGTTGCGATCGGCTTCGGCGTGCTTGCCGTGGTCGCCGGATCGGAAGCGATCAGCGCCAAAATTCCCGGTGCGCTGATCGGACTGGTCGCAGCCACCGCGGCCGTGATCGCAGCCGGCCTCGAGAGCAAGGGCGTCAACGTGGTCGGCACCGTTCCGGCAAGTTTGCCGACGCCGTCATTGCCGGACATCGCTGCACAGCAATGGGCGAAGCTCGTTCCGCTGAGCCTGCTGATCGCGATCGTCGTCATGGTGCAGACGGCGGCGACCACGCGGTCGTTCCCTTCCGACCCCGACAAGCCCGCCGACGTCGATCGCGATTTTCTCGGCGCCGGCGCCGGCAGCATTTTGGCTGGCCTGTTCGGTGCGTTTCCGGTCAACGCCAGCCCGCCGCGGACCGGCATCGTGTCCGAGACTGGCGGACGGTCGCAGCTGTCCGGACTGTTCGCGGCCGCGATCGTGCTGGCGCTGCTGGCGTTCGGCGCCACGCTGTTGCGCCACGTTCCCGATGCGGCGCTCGGCGGCGTGCTGCTGTTCGTGGCGCTGCGCATCATCCGCCTCCGGCAGATCGTCCAGATCTATCGCCAGTCGTTCGGCGAATTCCTGCTGATCGTCGCGACCGCGGCCGCGATCATCGTGCTGCCGATCGAACAGGGCGTCGCGGTCGGGATCGGGCTGTCGCTGCTGCACGGCATCTGGACCACGACGCGGGCGCGGCTGATCGAATTCGAACAGGTGCCCGGCACCACGATCTGGTGGCCGGCAAGTCAGCACGTTGCCGGCGAACGCCATCCGAACGTGACCGTCGTCGGCCTGCAGGCGCCGCTGTCGTTCCTGAACGCAGGAAGTTTCAGCGCCGATGTGCTTCATGTTCTCAATGCCGCGACACCAAAACCAAAGCTGCTCGTTCTGGAAGCCACCGGCATCATCGAAATCGACTTCACCGCCGCGCAGACATTGATCAATCTCATCAGGCAATGCCACGAGGATGGCATCACGGTCGCCATCGCCCGGCTGGAATCGACACGGGCGCAACAGGCGTTCGAGCGTTTCAAGCTGTACGATGTGCTGCCGCGAGAGCGCATCTTCCGCAGCGTCGATGAAGCCGTCCGCACGCTGGCGTCCCCGTCATGAGACCCGATAGCGCTCCATGACCTCCTTGTCCGGCTCATAGCCCAGTCCGGGCCCCTCCGGCACCGCGATGGCGCCGTCAGCACCGGTATCGACGCGGCCGCCCCAAAGGCAGGCGGCGCGGTTCATATAAAACACTTCGACGAAGGTGCCGTCATCGCGCAGCGACAGCAGTTGCAGCGTCGCCAGCAGACCGGGCCCGAAATACGGAGAATGCGGCGCGAGCCTGACGCCCATCTCATCGGCCAGTGCGACAACTTTCAGGTATTCCGTGACGCCGCCGACCTTGGTGACCGAGGGTTGGGCGTAGCTCACCGCGCCCGCCTGCATCATCTGGCGGAATTGATGGACCGTGCAGGCATTCTCGCCCGCGGCGATATCGAGCCCGCCTTTCGCGCGCACTGCCGCCAGGGTCGCAAAATCCTCCGGCGGCCACACCGGCTCCTCCAGCCATTTGAGGGCGGCAGGGCGGCAAGCCTGCGCGAACGCGATCGCCCCGGCTTGATCCAGCGGGCAGTTCATGTCGACCATGAGCGGGATGCCGGGACCGATCGCCTGCCGCGCGGCGAATACGGCCGGCGTGGTGGTCTCGTGCAGCTTGATCGCGGTGTAGCCGCGCCGCAGCGCGGTCGTGCATTCTCCGGCGACGGATTCCGGCGTCCCTATCCGGAGCAAACTCGCATAGGCCGGAATCCGCGCCCGCTTGCGCGCGCCGATCAGGCGGTGCAGCGGCACGCCCTGCGCTTTTCCGGCCAGATCCCACAGCGCGATATCGAGGCCCGAGATCGCAAACATGGTAATGCCGTAACGGCCGAACAGATGCAGGTTGCGCTGGATGCGGTCCATGAAGGCCGGGATGCCCTCGGCGTCCGGCACCTCCAGGCCGCGGGCCTGCGGCGCGATCATCTCATCGACCGCCGTCGCCGTCGTCTGCGGGCTGACATAGCCAAACGCGTCACCCCAGCCGGTCAGTCCCGCATCGGTCGAAACCTCGACGAGGATCATGTCGAGCGCGGCGATGGCCGACGCGCCCTGCCGGAAACTGGCAACCCCGGCATCGTAGGGGATCCTGACGTGGTGTGCCCGGACGTTCGTGATCAGCATGGCGCGCGTCTCCCGTTTTTTTGCAAGGGTAGCGCAGGACGACAGCGGCAAGCCATGTGAAATTGCCGAGGGTCACTTCCGGCCGGTGTTCAGCTGCCAACCATGCATCGCCGAATGCACGATAGGGGCGTATCTGGCGGCTAGATTTCGGTTCCTTGGCCCTGCAGATAACCTTTGATTTTGGGATTCGGCATCACGACCGAGGCAACGAAGGCAACGGCGCACATAAAGGTGACATACCAATAAAAGTCGGTTTCCGCCCCACTGTCCTTGAACCAAAGTGCGACGTATTCGGCAGAGCCGCCGAAGATCGCATTGGCAAGGGCGTAAGCCAGGCCAACGCTCATCGCGCGCACCTCGGGCGGGAACATTTCTGCTTTCACCAGGCCGCTGATCGACGTGTAGAACGACACGATGGCGAGCGCCAGGACGATCAACCCGTACGCAGCGTAGGGACTCCTGACATCGCCGATGGCGTACATGAGCGGCACCGTGCAAACAGTTGCAAGACCGCTGAACAACAGCATTGACGTCTTGCGGCCGAAGCGGTCTGAAAATGCACCAAACGGTGGCTGCAGGATCATGTAGGTAAACAGCACCGCGGTCATCACTATGTTCGCGGTACGGTCGTTCATATGCGCGGTGTTGATAAGATATTTCTGCATGTAGGTGGTGAATGTATAGAAGATCAGCGATCCGCCCGCGGTGAAGCCGAGGACCGTCAGGAAAGCCCTGGTGTGGTGCTTGAAGATTTCGCGCAAGGAGCCAGCTTCCTTGCGCGAGCGGGTTTCAGCCGATGACGTCTCAGTGAGCGACGCCCGCAGGAACAATGCGACCACCGCGAAGATAGCTCCGATGAAGAACGGGATACGCCATCCCCAAGCTCTCAGTTCGGTG
The DNA here is from genome assembly GCF_031202265.1 of Bradyrhizobium sp. Ash2021. Lineage (NCBI taxonomy): Bacteria > Pseudomonadati > Pseudomonadota > Alphaproteobacteria > Hyphomicrobiales > Nitrobacteraceae > Bradyrhizobium > Bradyrhizobium sp. Ash2021. The sequence continues at coordinate 7,237,016 of NZ_CP100604.1, forward strand.
TCGGACAGCGCCAGCTGAACAATCAGGACAACCAGTGAGGCAAGCAACTGTCCGCCTATCAGCGTTACGTATTGAAAGGACGCGTAGAAGCCGCGCTTGCCCGGCAGCGCCACCTCGCTCATGTAGGTGGCGCTGGTGCCGTATTCGCCGCCGACCGACAGCCCTTGTACCATGCGCGCGATCAGCAGAAGCGCGGGCGCCGCGGCTCCGATGGTCGCATAGGTCGGCAGTATGGCTATGGCGAGTGACCCCGCGCACATCATTAGCACCGAGATCATCATCGAGTTCTTGCGGCCGTACTTGTCGGCGACGAAACCGAAGACATAGCCCCCGATCGGCCGCATCAGAAAGCCAATCGCGAACACCGCTGCGGTCTGCAAAAGCTGAGTGGTTTGATTGCCCTTTGGAAAGAACGCCGGCGCAAAATAAAGCGCTGTGAATGCGTAGGCATAGAAATCGAACCATTCGACGAGATTGCCGGATGAACTTCCGAAAATGGCCCAAATTCTTTGGCGGCGATCGGCACGGCCATCCGCCAGCACGGCGTCGCTGGTCATCGAAAATGTCCCCTCACAAAGTTTTTTTGTTTCTTATTTTGGCGACCAGTAGCCCAGAATGATCAGCCTCACAATGGTCCTGGGGTTGGTGTCGAAAATCCCTTTGCGTCACTGAAGATGAATTTTCCGAATACGGGCGCGGCGATAGAATAGTCGTGCTGGAACCGCGTCGTCAGGGTGGGCCGGCACGCAACTTCACGGCCGCAACGCCGGATGCTGGTTCAGCACATCGCCCCGGATGGATGCTGTCTGAATCGCGCGAAACAATATCTGCGCCGTCCTGGTATCGTCCGCCTTCAGGCACAGGTGCAGAATCTCGCGCACGGCGGAATCGCGCAGCAAGTCGTCGGACATCTTGAGGGCGATTTCCATCGCGGTCTTGGCGGCGCGTTGGTAGCGTTCGGATGCATCGTTGTTTCTATGGGCATCCGATTTCTTCCTGGCGACCGCACCGTCGGTCAGACGACCGACCCGTTCGGCGCTGTCGGCGGCGGAACGGCAGATGTCGCGTATCCGCTGGGCAGCCTCGATATCGCCGATCGGCCACTGAATGGCTTCGTTCCAGACGTCCTCAGGCTTACGCTTGTTGAACCATCGCATTGCTAAGTCTTTAAAAATAAAATCGACATATGGAATCGGCGGCCGGTGCGCTGCGCAAAAACGGACGACATGACCCGACGGCGGCATTTTCATCCCGGGAAATCCGCCGGTGGTGACATTCCGGCAACAGAGGCTGGAAAATCCTCAGGCAAAGCCGATGCGCCGCCTGGTGCGGGTTTCTGCCGCTGCCTTGATGATTTTGAGCCGGTTTGGGCTACGCCGACCGCCGTGGTCCGATTGCCTCGAACTGCGCCTTTTGCTCGTCGCTCAGCGTGGCGTAAAAATTCTCGAGCGCGGTCCGCACCGATTTGACGGCCTGCACCATGGTATCGAGCCGCTTGCCGATCGCGGTGAGCCGCGCCGGTGGCGTCATTGCGTCGTCCGTCCGGCAAGCCGCCTTCAGCATTTCGGCGGCCTTGGCACTGGCATCCTGCAGCGCGGCAAGACTGGCGCGCTGGGTGTCGTTCGGGTGCAACCTGGCCTCGATCTCGCTGGCCGGCCATTCCACACCGGACGGCTGCGCGGCGCCACAGCTTGGAACCAGCGGCGCGCCGGCATGGCTGGCCGCGGCGGTCCTGCGCTGATCGTCAGCGAGCGCATTGAGCCGGGCTTTCTGCTCGTCGTTCAGCAGAGCATAGAACTTCTCCAGCGGCGGCTGCACGGCGGCGACCGCTGACATCATCGCCTCGATGCGCTGCTGCATGACCGCCAGCCGGCCCGGCGCCGTCAGTATGATCTGCGTCGGGCATGCCGCACGAATGGTCTGGGCGGCCGAGATCGATGCGTTGCCGAGTTCGTCGAGTGCCGCACCTTGCGCTTCGGTCGGCTGAATCGCCGTCTCGATCTGGACGATCGGAAGGCCGGCGATATCGCGGCTGTCGTCACCGCACATCTCCGCCAACGGAGCGACCCTGGCGTGCCGTCGCCCGGACGGGCGCGGTGCCAGATAGCCTGCCAGATCATCATAGCCGTAGGGCGCAAATATTCCGGCGTAAATGTCGGGGTAGCCGTAGTCCCAGAAGCCGAAGCCGTCTCCCCAGATCGCATAGTCATAGATGTCGAAATAGGCGAACGGCCAGAACAGCGGACCGACCCATCCAAACCCGCCGCTGCCGTGTTGCCACCACCCGCGGGCGCCGCTGCCGTGCCAGCCCGCCATGGCGAGGCCGGCGGCGACCTGCGCGCGTGCCGCGGGATTGCTGAGCAGGCGCCCGTTGCGCAATCCACCGGCGTGCGACAGCGAGTTCATCGCGTTGCGGGCGCCTCCCGATGCGACCGCGGCGTTTCGGATCTGGCTGAAATTCGCTCTGCCGTGTCCGGCAAACGAGCGATTGCCGTGAAAACCCCCGTGCGAAAACGAGTGAGATATTGCGAACCTTCCACCGCCATGGTGCCCGCCGCCAAAATGCGCGTGGCCGAAGCCGTGGCCTCCACCGCCAAAATGGCCGCCGCCGAAATGACCACCACCGAAATGACCGCCGCCGAAATGGCCGCCGCCACCACCGTGGCCACCACCGCCATGGCCGCCGCCGCCGTGACCGCCGCCGCCCCTGCCGAGAGCCGCGCCCGACAGCAGCGCCGCCACGACAAGGACCGCAATTCCGATGGCCGATTTGGACATGGCACCCTCCTGCACCACGCCGCGGATGCTGCGGCACTGGAAAGACGCCGAAAGGAGGCAAAAGTTCCACTCGCGGAGCCAGCGCGCCTGCGGGAAGAGGGCGGACTGACACGCCGGAAAGACGAGATGCTAGGCGGCCGGCACGATCTTTCCGGGATTGAAGATGTTCTGCGGATCGAGCGCCGCCTTCAGCGCGCGCATGGCGTCGATCGCCTCGGGGCCGAGTTCGGCTTCCAGGTATTTCTGCTTGCCTTGGCCGATGCCGTGCTCGCCGGTGCAGGTGCCGCCCATCGCCTGCGCGCGCTCGACCAGCCGGTGCATGAATTCCTCGCCGCGCGCCATCTCCTGCGGATTGTCGAGGTCGCAAACCAGCGAGCAGTGGAAATTGCCGTCGCCGACATGGCCGACGATCGGTGACAGCAAATTGAGCCGCTTCAGATCGTCCTCGGTCTCGGTGACGCAATCGGCCAGCCGCGAGATCGGCACGCAGACGTCGGTCGCGACCACGCCGGCGCCGGGGCGCAGCGCCTTCACCGACCAATAGGCGTCGTGCCGCGCCTGCCAGAGTTTCGTTCGGTCCTCGGGTTTGGTGGTCCAGGTGAACTCGCCGCCGCCGCATTCGCCGGCAATCTCCTTGAAATTCTTCGATTGCTCGGCGACTTCGTTCTCGCTGCCATGGAATTCCAGCAGCAGCAGCGGCGTCTCCGGCAGCGTCAGCTTCGAATAGGAATTGCAGGCCCTGACCTGCTCGGCGTTGAGCAGCTCGATGCGCGCCACCGGAATGCCGGTCTGGATCGCGAGGATCGTCGCCTGGCAGGCGCCGCGCACGGTCTCGAACGAACAGGCGGCGGCGGCGATGGTTTCGGGAATGCCGCGCAGCTTGATGGTGAGCTCGGAGATGATGCCGAGCGTGCCCTCGGCGCCGACAAACAGATGCGTCAAATCGTAGCCGGCGGAGGATTTCTTCGCCCGCGTGCCCGTGGTGATGATCTCGCCGTCGCCGCGCACCACTTTGAGCGCCAGCACATTGTCGCGCATGGTGCCGTAGCGCACCGCATTGGTGCCGGACGCGCGCGTGGAGGCCATGCCGCCGAGCGAGGCGTCGGCGCCGGGATCGATCGGGAAGAACACGCCCTGGTCGCGCAGATGCTCGTTCAGCGCCTTGCGGGTGACGCCGGGCTGGATCACGCAGTCGAGATCGTCGGCGTGGACTTCGAGCACCTTGTTCATGTCGTGCAGGTCGATGCAGATGCCGCCGGCGGGGGCATTGACCTGGCCCTCCAGCGAGGTGCCGGTGCCGAACGCGATCACGGGCACGCCAAATTGAGCGCAGATCCGGACCACGTCCTGGATATCAGGCGTTTCCTGCGCCATCACCACCGCGTCCGGCGGCTGCGACGGCAGCCAGGTGGTGGTATGGGCGTGCTGTTCGCGCACCACCTGCGAGGTGATCAGCCGGTTGCCGAACCGCGCCGCGAGCGCCTCAATGGTGCTGGCCAGCGCCTGCGGCTCCGGTCGTTGCAAATTGTCCAATCTTGTTGTCGCCACGCCAAATTCCTCCCGGCTTTAGACGACCGTGGCAAAGGATATATAAGGGGTCAAGAGACCAGATCGAACAAACAGGGATGCATGATGACGAGCCTTGCCGCAGCCCAGGACATCAGGGATATGCCGCTGCCGCCTGCGCCGTTTCTATCCTCGGTGATGCAGATCCAGCCGCAATGGATCGACTATAACGGCCATCTCAACATGGCCTATTACAACGTCATGATGGACCGCGCGATCGACCAGATGTGGTTGCAGCTCGGGATCGGCCCCGGCTACATGAAGGAACGCCACGGCTCGACCTTCACCGCCGAATGCCATGTGCGCTATTTGCGCGAGATCCACCTCGGCGATCCCGTGCAGATTACGGTCTATCTGCTCGGCGCCGACGAAAAGCGGATCCATACGTTCGAGGAACTGCGCCACGCCACCGAGGGCTGGCTCTCCGCCACCTCGGAAAACATGACCATCCATATCGACATGAATGCACGCAAGACCGCGCCGTTTCCATCAGACATCCGCGCCCGCATCGAGGCGGTGGTCAATTCGCATGCGGCCGTGCCGCGCCCCGAGGGCATCGGCCGGAAAGTGGCGATGCCCTCGAAGTAACTTACTCAACTAGACCCGCGTGCGTCCGCGCGCCAGCCCCACCACCGCCGACACCAGGAACAGGATGACGGCGATGAAGAAGATCGTCTTGGCGATTTCGATGGAGACGCCGGCGACACCACCGAAGCCCAGAATGCCTGCGATCAACGCCACGATCAGAAACGTAACGACCCAACTCAGCATGATCCGATCCTCTGTTTTCTGCCTCAATCGACACGGCTGAGAACGCCGCGCCACGACTGCAGAAACAATCCGGCCGGAGAATGCTGGTTCCTGGCCGCTAAACCGGGAAATTTTCGGATTTTCGCGGAACAAAGTCGCGCTTGGGTCGCGAAAACCAACCTGCCGAAGCTGCGGGATAAAACCTGTCAAAACGGCCGAAGAGGCCCTATATGGCCCTTAATCCCTGCTAAGAAGGCTCCCCTTCACCGCCCCATGGTGCCATCGTGGGGACAAGACGATTCGCAATGACCGAGCCGAGCAAGTTGCCCCATCACGGCGTTCCCGAGCACCAGCCAGCCGCTGGCGGCATCGCCGCGCGTGCGCGGGCCTCGGCGGCCCCGCAATATCTCACCGGCCTCAATCCCGAGCAGCGCGACGCGGTAGAGACCCTGGACGGCCCCGTGCTGGTGCTGGCCGGCGCCGGCACCGGCAAAACGCGCGTGCTGACCACGCGGATCGCCCATATCCTGAGCCAGGGCCGGGCCCGGCCGCACGAAATCCTGTCGGTGACCTTCACCAACAAGGCGGCGCGCGAGATGAAGCTGCGGCTTGGCCAGATGCTCGGCCAGGCCGTCGAGGGCATGCCGTGGCTCGGCACCTTCCACTCGATCGGCGGCCGTATCCTGCGCATCCACGCCGAACTGGTGCAGCTCAAATCCAACTTCACCGTGCTCGATGTCGACGATCAGGTCCGGCTCTTGAAGCAGCTGCTGCAGGCCGAGAACATCGACGACAAGCGCTGGCCGGCGCGCATGATGGCCGGATTGATCGACGGCTGGAAGAACCGCGGGCTGACGCCGTCGCAGGTGCCGGCAGGCGAGGCCGCCGTGTTCGGCAACGGCAAGGGCGGCAAGCTCTACGCGAGCTATCAGGAACGGCTGAAAATCCTCAACGCCGCCGATTTCGGCGATCTGCTGCTGGAGAACATCCGGCTGTTCCGCGAACATCCCGATGTGCTCCGGCAATACCAGAACCGGTTCAAGTTCATCCTGGTCGACGAATATCAGGACACCAACGTCGCGCAATATCTGTGGCTCAGGCTGCTGTCGCAAGCACCGAGCAAGCCGGGCGCGCCGCTTTCTGCGGTCATTCCGGGGCAGTCGGATTCTCCGGTCATTCCGGGGCGCATCGAAGATGCGAACCCGGAATCTCTAAATAAAGAGGACTCATCTCGAGATTCCGGGTCTGGTCCTTCGGACCATCCCGGAATGACGGAAGACCCTCTCCCCGCAAGCGGGGCGAGGGAGATCGGCGCGCATCCCGGGTTGGCGCCCTCCTCGCCGCTCAAAAACATCTGCTGCGTCGGCGACGACGACCAGTCGATCTATGGCTGGCGCGGCGCCGAGGTCGACAACATCCTGCGCTTCGAGCACGATTTTCCCGGCGCCAAAGTGATCCGGCTGGAGCGCAATTACCGCTCCACCGGCCACATCCTCGCCGCCGCCTCGCATCTGATCGCGCACAACGAAGGCCGGCTCGGCAAGACGCTGCGCACCGAGGACGTCGACGGCGAAAAGGTCACCGTCACCGGCTCCTGGGATTCGGAAGAGGAAGCCCGCGCCATCGGCGAGGAGATCGAGGAGTTGCAGCGATCAGGTGAGAACCTCAACGAGGTCGCGATCCTGGTGCGGGCCTCGTTCCAGATGCGCGAGTTCGAAGATCGTTTTGTCACGCTCGGCCTGCCCTATCGCGTGATCGGCGGTCCAAGGTTTTACGAGCGCGCCGAAATCCGCGACGCGCTGGCGTATTTGCGCGTGATCAATTCGCCGGCCGACGATCTCGCCTTCGAGCGCATCGTCAATGTGCCGAAGCGCGGGCTCGGCGACGCCACCGTGCAGATGCTGCATGACCACGCCCGCAAGCGCCGGATTCCCTTGTTCGAGGCGGCGCGCGCCGTGGTCGAGACCGACGAACTGAAACCGAAGGCGCGCGGGAGCCTGCGCGACTTGATCCTGCATTTCGACCGCTGGCGCGCCCGGCGCGAGGTGACCTCGCATACGGAGCTGGCCGAAATCGTGCTCGACGAGAGCGGCTACACCGAGATGTGGCAGAAGGACCGTTCCGCCGACGCCGCCGGCCGGCTGGAAAACCTCAAGGAACTGGTGCGCTCGATGGAGGAGTTCGAGAACCTGCAGGGTTTCCTCGAACATATCTCGCTGGTGATGGACCGCGACGGCGGCGCCGACGACGAAGCGGTGTCGCTGATGACGCTGCATTCCGCCAAGGGCCTGGAATTCGACAATGTATTCCTGCCGGGCTGGGAGGAAGGCCTGTTTCCAAGCCAGCGCACGCTCGACGAACAGGGCCGCGCCGGCCTCGAGGAAGAACGTCGTCTGGCCCATGTCGGGCTGACGCGCGCGCGCCGCCGCGCCAAGCTCTATTTCGCCACCAACCGCCGCATTCACGGCACCTGGTCGACCACGATCCCGTCGCGCTTCCTTGATGAGCTGCCGGCGCCGAATGTCGAGATCACGGAATCCAAGGGCGGTTCGGGCTGGGGCGGCTCCGGCGGCTACGGCCCCTCGCGCTTCGACAACGTCGAGTCCTTCGGCTCCAGCTATACGACGCCGGGCTGGCAACGCGCCCAGGCCAACCGCGCCCGCAATCAGAACCGCGGCGGCTCGGACAGGGGCGGGTTTGAGGAAAGCCAGTCGTCTTTCCAGAGTTCGCGCAACGAAACGGGCAGCGGCTTCTCCCGCACCAAGCGCGGGCCGATGGTGATCGAAGGCGAACTGGTGGCGAAATCCACCGGCACGAATTCGGAATTCTCGCTCGACGACCGCGTGTTTCACCAGAAGTTCGGCTACGGCAATGTGGTGAAAGTCGACGGCAACAAGCTCACCATCGCCTTCGAGAAGGCCGGCGAGAAGAAGGTGGTCGATAGCTTTGTGGAGCGGGTGTAAGCCAGAAGTGGCGATCACTAAACGCCGTCGGGCGAGATTGCTGATTTCGACGCAATGATGGGCTCCCGGAACTGCTCCTAGGCCATAGCTATTTGGGGGATACATCATGCCTTCCGAACCACGCTCACCTCGCCTCGCCGTTCTGATCGATGCGGACAATGCTTCGGCAAAGATCGCGGATGGACTGTTCGAGGAGATCGCGAAGATAGGCGAGGCAAGCGTTCGTCGCATTTATGGCGATTTCTCCGATCCTCGCTCGAAGAGCTGGGCGGAAAAACTGTCCAGATACGCCATCATACCGCAGCAGCAGTTTGCCTATACGACCGGAAAGAATGCATCCGACATCACGCTGGTCATCGATGCAATGGACCTGCTGCATAGCGGCCGGTTCGACGGATTTTGTCTTGTTTCATCGGACAGCGATTTTACCCGCCTCGCCGCCCGCATCCGCGAGCAAGGCGTCGATGTCTTCGGGTTTGGCGAGCAGAAAACCCCGGAGAGCTTTCGGCAGGCCTGCCGAAAATTCGTGTACACCGAGAATCTGCTCCCCGGCGCGACGAACAACAGGGATGCCGTCCCAACGCCGGAGCCTCTCCAGCCCGTCAGTTCGGCGGCACCCATCATCAAGAAGGTGATTGAACAGATGGAGAGCGAGGACGGCTGGGTTCCTCTGGGAGAAGTCGGAGGGCGGCTTTCCAACCTCGCCTCCGATTTCGATCCCAGAAGCTACGGCTTTCGAAAGTTGAGCGACCTGGTGCGAAGGACGAATTCATTCGAGATCGAACGACCGAAAGGCGGCTTGATGCGCATTCGTATCAAGCCTGCTACCGAAGCACCCGCAGAATCGAAGACTCCTGGAAAAGCTGCTCCGACGTGACGCGGCGATCCGCTATGTGTCATTCGCGACCGGCTTGAGCCGGCAGGCTGTCACCTCGGGCGAAACCGTGGTCGTTCCGCACCGGCCTTACTCCAGCGTCGGTTGTTTCAATGCTCACTGAGGCGCGCGTAGTCCGGGGGACGTGATCCATTCCTGCATGTGCGCCGCGGTTTCGGCCTGCCGGGCTCTACGCAGTAGTTCGTCCCGCTTGACCCCTGGGGGCGTACCCTGGGCCTCTTTGCGAAGCCGCTCGGCTTGCTCCGACAAACGCTGGTCTAATGTTGTTGTTTGCTTGAAACGGCGTCGCTGTTGCTGCATGGCGCTACTTCTGTTCGAGGCAGGCGGGAGCGCGACCGGCGTTCTCCTCACCGATAAAAGCCACGGGAACGTGCGGTGATAGAATTACAATACTCTGCCAGCGCCGCTAGTTCTGTCCACTTGTGCACACAGCGCAATTAGGCCCCTGCCAAAATCAAACCAGGCTACTGGGGTCGAACAGGCCGTTGCCCGCGGGCTCAACAGGAATAGTTCGGAAACCGAGTCATGAACTCGGCAGATGTCGTCACGACTTACCGAATGTCGCCGTCGGGTCATTCGCGACCGGCTTGAGCCAGCAGCAAAGTGCGGCCTTGTACCGTCGAAAGCGGAAGTAAACTTCAGAGCATGAGTGCCGTCGCCATCGGCCGTTTCGCGAGGATGGCGCCGCTGCGCTGGTGATTCAAGATTCAGTGCACCGGCACCGTAATTCCCGAACGCCGCACGCCGGCATGAAGGATCACATCGTTTAGGCCGGCAGGAGACCCGCCGCGCGATAGCTGTCGATCAACGCGTCATAGAGCGAGATATCCGAGCGGCTCCGCGCCATGAGCTGGGCGCCGGCGACAGCGGCGAAGATGGCGCGAGCCCGCCGTTCGCTTTCCCCGGAACTGACCACGGCCGCAGCGGACAGAACCCTGCTCAGCCACGCAACATTGACATCGGCAAAGGTCTGGACCTCCCTCTTCACCGCTTCCGGCAGGTCATCATGTTCGGCAGCCATGAAGCTGCAGAGGCACATGCGATTATCGCTCTCGAGCGATTTGCGAAAAATATCGGGATACTGCTGCAGGCAGCGGACCGGATCCGAGGTTCCGGCCAACATAGACTCGAGGTGAGCCGCGGTGTCCTCCCAATAGCGCCTCGCTACTGCCGCGCCCAGATCGGCCTTGCTCGGGAAGTGATAGTAGATGCTAGCTGCCTTGATGCCCACGTCATCCGCGAGATCGCGGAAATTCAAGCCGCTGTAGCCATGCGCCTGTGCGGTCCTTCTGGCGGCCGCCAGGATGGCCTCCCGAGAACTTGAACTCATCTCACTGCCTCACCGCTTCGTAGCCAACCTACCAAGTGACAGATAGGCGTTGACCGGGCAAGTTTGAAGCTCTATATGTAGACTACCAAGTGGCAGGTAGACAAAAGGAAATAATGATGAAGATTTACGATTGGCCCACCGGCCCTTATCCGGCTCGCGTCCGCATTGCCTTGGCCGAGAAGAACCTGCAGCCGCGCGTCCAGTTTGTGTCGGTCGATCTCTGGAAAGGCCAGCACAAGAAGCCCGAATTCCTCGCCAAGAACTACTCAGGCACGCTGCCGGTGCTCGAACTCGACGACGGGACCTTCATTGGCGAATGCACGGCCATTACCGAGTATCTTGACGCGCTCGATGGCGCTCCCACACTCACCGGCACGACACCGCGCGAAAAGGGCGTGATCCACATGATGAGCAAGCGCGCCGAGTTGGAGCTGCTCGACGCCATCAGTGTTTATTTCCACCACGCCACACCGGGGCTTGGACCCGACGTCGAGATTTATCAGAACGCCGAGTGGGGGTTCCGTCAGCGCGACAAAGCCCTCAAGGGCATGCACTACTTCGATGGCATTCTAAAGCGACAGCCGTTCGTCGCCGGTGAGGCCTTCTCGATGGCCGACATCACGGTCATCGGCGGTTTGATCTTTGCGGGGCTCGTGGAGCTGCCGGTGCCTGCGGAATGCGAGGCTCTTCAAGCCTGGTACGCAAGGATGCAGCAGCGTCCCAGCGTAAAGAACCGGGTGACGATGTCAGAACCGGCCGAGGGCTCCGTTTGAAATCGACTGCGGCGCGCCATCGTCCAACGGCGATGGCGCGTGTTATGGCGCGCCGGATCCGCCCGCCACGATCTTCTCGTTCAATTTTTGATCGACGGTCTGGACCGTGCGGTCGATCTCGGCACTGGGCACGCCGAGCTGATCCGAAACCAGCTTCACCAGCAGGTCGACCCGCTCGATGAACGGCGCGCCACTGGCCACCGCGCGGGCCGCCGATGAGGGCTTGAGGAGGCTTTCCGCCGCTTTGGCATATTTTGCGAAAGGAACCTGATCCGTCGGGTCGGCCCCCAGACGCCGCGCGATGGCGTCGACATGGTCATAGATCGATTGCGAGAGCTTCAGATCGCCGTGCACGGCGTCGCGGATTGACTGCGGCTCGTGCAGCGTGATGCAGCGGTAATTCCCGGTCAGCAGCATCGACCATTTGGCCAGCGGGACGAACAGCGAATCGAACACCTTGAGTTTTACCGGAACGTCCTGGCCGTCCAGCTTGACCGCGTCGATGTCCGCTTCCAGCTCCCGCAGCACCTTGTTGTGTTGTTCATCGGAAAACGTCGCTGCCTTGAAGTTTGTCGGCAGGCCGACATGAAGGACGTTCGCCGCCTCTTCCGGCGGGCGGAAAGCCTGCGGATCAGGCGAGCACAGCGACACCAGTCCCGGCTTGAACCGTTCCCATACCTGGGCATTGGTGTAGGCCTCCTCCAGATCCATTTCCGCCAATGCGGGGATCCGCTTGAGATAGGGCAAGGGCGGCATGTTCATGATCGAAAGACAAGGCAGCTTCGCCTCGGCGATCTTGATCATCAGAACCCGGATCGAATGGTTGGTGTATTGCGGCTCCTGCATGGCAAGACCAACCAGATCGTAACGGGAAAGATCGACGTCGGCGGGCGTGACCGCGTCTAATTTGCCAGGCAGATCGCGCGAAAAAATCGCCCGGTGCATCGCCTCGTCACGCAGCTTGATGCGAACCTCGGTTCCGTCGCGATTGATGAGTTCTGCAGTCTTCTTCCGACAAACCAGAGTCACGTTGTGACCCGCCATCAGCAGCTTTGTCGCCAGCAATGAGCCATACGAGGCTCCCAGAATCAGAATGTTACGCGCCATACTCTCTCAGCCTCTCCCACGCCCTCAAGCCGAGCGTAAGCAATGTTCGTGGAACGCCAAAGCCTGCGAAACGTCCGCTTTGCCCAGAAATCACGGACCACGTCAAGGCCAACATCGTCGGCCTGACGGAATTGCCCGCGCGCGCCCACGCGGCAGCGTGACGCCATCGTTCGGCGCATCAAATCACCCCGTGATTTTGCCCGACGGGCAAATCACTTGCCGATTGTCGAAATCCCTTGTCCACCCCCTCGTGCAAAAATATTTCGCTTCACCCCGACGGGCAAATCAAGGGCATAACTCCGCCCGTCTCACCCAAATGAGGGGCGGCTCGCGATCGTCACGAAACGCGCGGTGGGATGCGGTGGACGCGGCAGCGTCGGGCGCGCAAGTGTGTTCGCAGGGCGGTTTCCGTGAGCGAGCACCAGCGCGCAGGACGAACGGCGCTTCAACGCCTTCGCCAAGACTTCGGCAGGCCGCACACGGCCGGTCGGAGCGTTTGGTGAGGTCGCTGCGTACGGCGAAGTCGTGTGGTCCTGGCATCCGTTGCTGATGTCAAGTCCGCGGAGGTTTTGCGAGCCCCAACCGGGACGAGCAAAACCGTCAATCCGCGCGACGACGGTGACAAAAGGAATTCGTCGCCGGGGAGAGCACGAAGGAAACCGTTAAAACCATTGCGCGGGGAAAGCCGGGTGATTTCCGGAATACTCGTGGTGACTACCGTGTGCTTACTACCAATGCACACGGGCCGCGGGTGCTCCGGGCACCCAGCTTTCCCTGCGCCCTCTGCTTTTCGAGGGTAACGAATTTGCACAACTCGGGCGCATCGTGTCGCGAGAAAGAGCGCCTATGTCTAATCCGTCATCCCCGCGCAACGGCTTTGCCGTTGTCGCTGGAGGTGCGAGCCTCTTGGGCGAGCCTCGAAGGATGACAGCCACGGTGCTTGCGGCCCATCCTTCGAGGCTCGCCGCGCTCGCACCTCCCGAGTGAGCGCAAGTGCGCTCATCCGGGGATGACGGCGAGAGTGTTGAGGCTCTTTGAAAACTGAATCAGACACCTGTGCGTGCCGTCAGCCTTGGCGTGGCGAGCAAAGGCCCGCGGCGTCAGCCGCCAATTTCCGCTAGCTGGAAGCGGCCACGTTCGCGGACGCGGCAACCCCGACTTTTAGTCCCGTACCGTGGCGCTGGAGCCCTTGACCACCGGCGACTTCATCGTATCAGATGAAGCCATGATCCGGGGTCTGCCGACATTGTTGGTCCTTCTGCTCGCCGCGCCGTCATTGGCGGCGGCGCAGACGATCAGTTTCGGCGATGCCGCCGCGACGCTGGGCAAGAGCTGCGGGGCGGACCTCGACGCCAATTGCCGCGGCGTCAATCTGGATTCCAACCGCACCAAGGATTGCCTCTACAAGAACCAGGATACCATGTCGGCCCAATGCAAGGCCGACTATCCCGGCGCGCTCGACGCGATCCAGAAACACATTGCGGCGCGCGCCAATGTCGGGCGGCAATGCGAGTACGAAATCGTCAAGAAGTGCAGCGGCAAGGCCAAGGAAGCCGCAAAATCCATCACCTGCCTGCTGGGCATCAGCAACCTCACCGCCCGATGCAACCAGGCGATCGGCGACGCCGGATACAAGGCCGAGGGCGACTTCGTCACCCAGCTCGGCGGCCTGGAGACGCCGCCGGATCTGAATCTTGTGACGCTGCGCCAGCAAACAGCCGAGCGATCGAAATCACGGGCCAAGAACGAGCCGCCGCCGCAGAAGCGGCCGCCGATCGCCCCCGAGCTGACCAAGCTGCCGGGTTTCAGCGTCGACATCCAGTTCGATACCGACACGCCGATCGTCCGGCCGGAATCCTATCAGACGATTGGGCGGATAGCCGACGCGCTGGTCAATTCGACGCTGCTGCCCTACGAATTCCTGATCGTCGGCCATATCGAATCGACCGGCCGGCGCGACAACAACGTGCTTCTCAGCCAGCGAAGGGCCGATGCGGTCCGCGACATCCTGGTCAACACCTTCAAGATCTCGTCGAAGCGACTGCAGGCCGTGGGATTGGGCGAGGAACAATTGCTCGACCCGGCCCGTCCCAACGCCCCCGCCAACAACCTGACGCAGATCATGACGGTGGCGAAAATGCCTGAGCAGAGCGAGCAGCCCAAGGCAGCGGCGGCAAAAGGCTCGGCATCGGCTGCTAAAAAGCCGGCGAAAAAGAGATAATAATTTTTTCGGCTGATTGCGGAACCCGCTTCAGGCCCCTATCTGCTGCTGACCCCCTGTCCCGTCCGGGCCACACTGCCGCGTCATCGTTTCCGGCATCTTCCAGTCACATCATCAAGCCGCCATGTCCCCCATCATTTCCGTCTCCAATCTGTCCAAGACCTATGGCTCCGGCTTCAAGGCGCTGAACGACATCAATCTCGATATCGTCAGCGGCGAGATTTTTGCGCTGCTGGGGCCGAACGGCGCCGGCAAGACCACGCTGATCAGCATCATCTGCGGCATCGCCAATTTGAGCCAGGGCCGGGTCACCGTCGGCGGCCATGACATCAACGCCGATTATCGCGCCGCGCGTTCGCTGATTGGCCTCGTGCCGCAGGAGCTGCACACCGACGCGTTCGAATCGGTATGGGCGACCGTCAGCTTCAGCCGCGGCCTGTTCGGCAAGCCGAAGAATCCGGCGCACATCGAAAAGGTGCTGAAGGATCTGTCGCTGTGGGACAAGAAGGACAACAAGATCGTCACGCTGTCCGGCGGCATGAAGCGCCGCGTGATGATCGCAAAGGCGTTGTCGCACGAGCCGCAGATTTTGTTCCTGGACGAACCGACCGCGGGCGTCGACGTCGAACTGCGCAAGGGCATGTGGGAAGTGGTGCGGACGCTGCAGGCGTCCGGCGTCACCATCATCCTGACCACGCACTACATCGAAGAGGCCGAGGAGATGGCCGACCGCATCGGCGTCATCAACAAGGGTGAGATCATCCTGGTCGAGGACAAGGCCGGGCTGATGCAGAAGCTCGGCAGGAAGCAGCTCAAGCTGTATCTGCAAAACAAGGTTGAGGCGATACCTGCCGATCTGGCGGCCTACAACCTCGAACTGTCGGAAGACGGCCGCGAAGTGATCTTCAACTATGACACCAAGGGCGAGCGCACCGGCATCACCAGCCTGCTCAGCGACCTCAGAAACGCCGGCATCCGCATCTCGGACCTCGATACCAGGCAGAGCTCGCTGGAAGACATCTTCGTCAGCCTGGTGAGGGCGCCATGAATTTCCAGGCGATCCGCGCGATCTATCTGTTCGAAATGGCGCGCACCTGGCGCACGCTGCTGCAAAGCATCGTCTCGCCGGTGGTATCGACCTCGCTGTATTTCGTGGTGTTCGGTGCGGCGATCGGCTCGCGCATCACTTCGGTCGAAGGCGTCAGCTACGGCACCTTCATCGTGCCGGGGCTGGTGATGCTGTCGGTGCTGACGCAGAGCATCGCCAACGCCTCGTTCGGCATCTATTTTCCGAAATTCGTCGGCACGATCTACGAATTGCTGTCGGCGCCGATCTCCTATTTCGAGATCGTGCTCGGCTATGTCGGCGCCGCCGCCACCAAATCGATCATCCTCGGCCTCATCATCCTCGCCACCGCCGGGCTGTTCGTGCCGCTGCAGATCCATCACCCGATCTGGATGCTGACCTTCCTGGTGCTGACGGCGGTGACTTTCAGCCTGTTCGGTTTCATCATCGGCATCTGGGCCGACGGTTTTGAGAAGCTGCAGATGATCCCGATGTTGGTAGTGACGCCGCTGACGTTTTTGGGTGGCAGCTTCTATTCGGTGAACATGCTGCCATCAGGCTGGCGCACCATCACCTTGCTCAACCCCGTGGTCTATCTGATCTCGGGCTTCCGCTGGAGCTTTTACGAGATCGCCGATGTCAGCGTGACCTTGAGCCTCGGCATGACGGTGGGCTTTCTCGTCGTTTGCATGACCATCGTGTGGTGGATCTTCAAGACCGGCTACCGGCTGAAGAACTGACGCGCAAATCGCGTCAGCGATAACAGCGGAAGTGGCCGTGGCGATTGTAATAGCCCCGGCAGCGATAGCCATGATCGGATATGCCGAACACGCCCTTGACCGCGCCCATGGCACCGCCGACGCCGGCGCCGACCGCGCCGCCGACCACACCACCCACCGGGCCGGCGATCCGGTTGCCCTCGTACGAACCTTCCCGGGCGCCGCGCACGATGCCCTGCGCATGCCCGGCAAAGGGCATCGCCAGCAGCGCGAGCATGATGGCGGCGGCCGCGAGCATCAGCCGCACGGGAAGGCCAGCAGCAAGCGCTGCCGTCTTAACCTTGGTTTTGTTCATCCGGATTCCTTAAATTCCGCGGCAATCGCGTCGTGAGGCGGGATTCTGAAACGGCCTTGGGGCCAAATCGTTGCGCATCTGTGACGAATTCGAGTCGCGGGCCCGTCACCACTCGCGAAAAAGTCAGGATGTCGGATTAACGATCAGGTTGCGTGCCACTGGAACCGGAGCCGGATTCCGGCCATATTAAATGCCGGGGGACGGAGAGCCGCGGTACTGCAATCAGGTGCCTAAGTCAAAGAGGCCTGGAGGCCATAGGTAAAATGCGTTCCTTCCTCGTTGCCTTCACCGGGCTCATGCTATTCGCCACCGGCGCCGCGCAAGCCAAAGTCGCCATCACCATCGACAAGGACAACCAGCAGATGACCGTCGCCATCGACGGCGTCGCGCGCTATCGCTGGCCGGTGTCGACCGGCATCCCCTCGCGCGAGACGCCGAACGGCTCGTTCCGCGCCTTCCGCATGGAAGAGGACCACTACTCCAAGGAATTCGACGACGCGCCGATGCCGCATTCGATCTTCTTCACCAAGATCGGACATGCGATTCACGGCACCGATTCCGTCGGCCGTCTCGGCACGCCCGCCTCGCATGGCTGCGTGCGGCTGTCGCGCGACAATGCCTCGACGCTGTATGCGCTGGTGCAGGAGGAAGGCGTGCTCAACACCACGGTGACGCTGACCGGCTCGGCCCAGGTCGCGCTGGCCCGCAACCCGCGGCCGCGTGGCAACACCGCCGTCGCCCGCCGCGCTCCAGCGTCGCAATATGAACAGCCATACGATTCCGCCGGCGATCCAGTGGTGCTGACGCCGCAGCAGCAGCCGGTGCCGCAGGCCCGCGCCGATGACGGCTACATCTATCCGGCCGACGGCAGCTCCAATGAGGCACGCTATCCGGCGCCGCCCGGCAGCCGCCGCGTCTATGACGCGCAGGCCTATCCGCAGCCGCAGCAGCAATATTACGTCAATCGCGGCTATGCGCCGGCGCCGCAAGGCAATTACTACCAGCCGCGGCCGTATTATCAGCCACGCGGGCTCTTCACCTACCAGAATTGACGCGCGGCCGGCGCATCGATCCTTTTTCACGCCGAGAGACGAGGCCCTATTTGAACGCGCGCTCGCCACGCTCCGCGGCCTTGCGGACCGCCTCCGTGAAGGCACGGGCCACCGGTTCGAGAATTTCCGGACTGGTGGTGCGGACATCGTCGGCCGGCGTGTGGAAGAAGCGATGCAGGCCGGCCATCCCGAAGAAATTGCGATAGCCCGCCGCGTAAGCTGGCGACATTGCATGTCGACCAAATGAAAGAGACCGCCAACAAGGCGGCCTCCAACTGAGTTGTCCGGAGTATCGATCAATGCCAGCCACGGTGGCGGCCTCTGCCCCACCCGTAATGGTGTCCGCGACCACCGCGTCCCATGTGCCCATGTCCATGGCCATGACCGCCATGAGCAAGAATGATGGGGCTATCGATATCGCTCACCAGCGTGTCGGCGGTCGCGTGAGGCATTGCCGAGGCGGACAGCGTCGGCAATGCCGCAAACGCACAGGCGGCGATTCCGATCAGCAATAAACGTTTCATTTGAAAACTCTCCTTGGGCCGCCCAAGCGCGGCATGAAGAGAATGTCCGAGACACCTGCGAGTTCCGCAGAAGCCGGAGGTGTCGGCAAGACTCCACCCCACCAGGACGCCCGAGAGGCCTGAGTCCTGCGAAAGGGATCAATTGACTCCCGCGACCTCAGTCATATAGATGACTATATGAATTTGGATCTGCGCTTACCCCTATACCAGCGGCTGCGCGACACGCTGGCGGCGGCGGTCGCCGAGGGACAATGGCGCCCGGGCGATGCGATCCCGTCCGAGGCCGATCTCGCCAAGCGCCACGGCGTCGCCATCGGCACGGTGCGCAAGGCCGTGGACCAGCTGGTCGCCGAGGGCGTGCTGGACCGGCAGCAAGGCCGTGGCACCTTCGTGAAGCGGACCCGCTTCAACGCCTCGATGTTCCGGTTTTTCCGCTTTCAATCCGAAACCGGCGAACGCCGCATTCCCGTCAGCCGCATCCTGCGCCGCGAGGCGTTGCCGGCACCCTCGGTAGTCGCCTCGGCGCTGCGCATCCGTCCACGCGAGGGCGTTATCCACCTGGTGCGGCTCCGGCTGATCGATGACCTGCCCCTGCTGGCGGAGGATATCTGGCTGCCGAGGGCTCGCTTCGAACCGCTGCTTGCGGTCGATCCCGGTGAATTCGGCGATCTGCTCTATCCGCTCTACGAGGAACGCTGCGAACAGGTGGTTGTCTCGGCCGAGGAAACGCTGACGGTGGAGACCGCCGATACCATGAAGGCGCGACTGCTGCGGCTTCAACCGCACGCGCCGCTGATCGTCATCGAGCGGCTTGCCTACGATCTGGCGCGGCAGCCGCTGGAGTGGCGCCGCTCGCGCGGCGCCGCCGATAAATTCCGTTACCACGTGGAAATTCGCTGACGGCTAACGCCGAGCCAAAATGGCCGGCGCGGTTCTGGGAGGAAACGATGTCGAACTGGTACCAGGAGAGCTCCGCGCCGGAGCGCAAGACATTTTGGGCGTGTTTCATGGGCTGGGCGCTGGACGCGCTCGACGTCCAGATGTTCAGCCTTGCGATCCCGGCACTGATCGCCGCTTTTGCGATCAGCAAGACGGAGGCGGGACTGTTGGGATCCGTCACCCTGTTTGCAGGCGCCTTCGGCGGCTGGATCGCCGGCGCGCTGGCGGATCGCTACGGGCGGGTGAAGGCCTTGCAGATCACCATTCTGTGGTTTGCGCTGGCCACCTTCGCCTGCGCCTTCGCACAAAGCTATTCGCAATTGCTGATCCTCAAGACCATTCAAGGCATCGGCTTCGGGGGCGAATGGGCCGCCGGTGCAGTGCTGATGGCCGAGGTGATCCGGCCGCAGCATCGCGGCAAGGCGCTGGCCACGGTGCAAAGCACCTGGGCGGTCGGGTGGGGCGCGGCGGTCATCCTCGCCACGGTGTTATTTTCGCATCTCTCGGCGGATATCGCCTGGCGCGCGATGTTTGCCGCCGGCCTGGTACCCGCCTTGCTGATCTTCTACGTCCGCCGGGGCGTGCCGGAGCCTGCGCGCGCGATCGCCACGGCCGCGCAGCAGGCCTCTCCGCTGCAAACCCTGTTCGGCATCTTCAAACCCGACGTGCTGCGGGCCACCATGATCGGCGGCTTGTTCGGCGTCGGAGCCCATGGCGGATACGCCGCCCTCACCACCTTCCTGCCGACGTTCCTGCGCGAAGAGCGCAAATTGTCAGTGCTGGGCAGCGGCGGTTACCTTGCCGTGATCATCGTCGCGTTTTTCTGCGGCTGTGTCGCCAGCGGCATTTTGAGCGACCGCATCGGCCGGCGCGCGAACGTCGCCGTGTTCGCCTCCGCCTGCGTGCTCACCGTGCTGGTTTACGTGTTCGCGCCGCTCACCAACGCACAGATGCTGGTGCTCGGATTTCCGCTCGGCTTCTTCTCCGCCGGTATTCCCGCCAGCATGGCCGCGCTGTTCAGCGAACTCTACCCCGCCGGCGTTCGCGGCACCGGCGTCGGCTTCTGCTACAATTTCGGCCGGATCGTTTCGGCGGGCTTTCCGATCCTGGTCGGATATCTCAGCCAGCATCTGGGACTGGGCGCCGCCATCGGACTGGACGCGGCCTTCGCCTACTCGCTCGTGCTTGTTGCCGTGCTGCTGCTGCCGGAAACCCGCGGCAAGACCTTTTCCGATACCGCGCCGCTGCCGACTCCCACGCCGAACCTCGCCGCGAATTGAAACGGACGGCCCGATGACCGGAACCATTCAAGCCCGTATCAGCCGGCGTTCGTTCGGCAAATCTCTCGTCGCGGCGGGACTGGGTTACGCCGCCGTCCCCGCGCGCGCCGAGCCATCTCAAAAGCAGCCAATAATGATCGACACGCATTCGCACGTTTTCCATCGCGGCCTTCAGCTCGCGGATTCCCGCCGCTACGCGCCCGGCTACGACGCCCCGCTCGATCTCTATTTGCAGCAGCTCGACGATAACGGCATCAGCAACGGCGTCCTGGTGCAGCCGAGTTTCCTCGGGACCGACAATTCCTATCTGGTGCAATGCGTTCTGGCCGCACGCGGCCGGCTGCGCGGCATCGCCGTGGTCGACCCCAATGTAACGTCTGATGATCTCAACCGCCTGAACGATTCCGGTATCGTGGGATTACGACTCAATCTGGTCGGCAAGCCGCTGCCCGATCTCGCATCTCCGGCCTGGGGCGGGTTGCTTGAACGTGCGGAAAAGCTGCAGTGGCAAATCGAGGTGCAGCGCGCCGCGATCGATCTGGCCGCGCTGGCGCCGGCACTGCTCGCCTTTGGCGTCAACGTCGTGCTGGATCACTATGCACTGCCCAATGCCGGGACGGGAGCCGCAGACCCCGGTCTCGTGGCGCTGACGAAACTCGGCCAATCGCGCCGGCTCTGGGTCAAGGTTTCCGCACCCTACCGGATCGGCGAGGACGGCAATCGGATCGGCCGCGAGGCCTTTGCCCTGCTGCGCGGCTCGCTGGGTCGCGACCGCTTGATCTGGGGCAGCGACTGGCCCCATACCCAGTTTGAAAGCACCCAGACCTATGCGAGGGCTCTCGCCGCCTTCGCCGAGATCGTCGGCGACCCCGACGACCGCATGGCCATTCTGCAAAACCCGCGGGGTCTTTTTCGTTTCGACTGATCGCTCCGGCAGCCGATCCCCGAAGATTGAGAATTACTGCTCGCCGTCGCGCAGCCGCCGGTAAACCGCACCGAGCACGTTGGAGTAATCGTCCGTCCACACCCGCTGGTTTTCATCGGCCTCGGTCTCGGCCCAGACATCCGAGGACGCAAGCTTGCCGACGTCGGCCTCCTCCCGCGCGGAGACCACTACCGAAGTCGAGAAGATGTACTCGTTGTCGCGGCCGGAATCCTCACTGTAGACCCAGCTTTTCATGTCGTTGGCGTCGGCAATGCCGACGATGACGCTGGCGAGCTCCAGATGCCGGTTGGAGACGTGCATCACGACCGCGCCCTGCGGCGCCAGCTTGTCCTTGTAGATCTTCATCGCCTCTTCGGTCGCCAGATGAATCGGAATCGCGTCCGACGAATAGGCATCGACGATGATCAGGTCATAGATGCCGTCAGGCTCGCGCGCGAAGGTCAGCCGCGCGTCGCCGATCACTGGCTTCAGGTTCGGCTCGCAATTCTGGATATAGGTGAAGTATTTCGGGTCTTTTGCGGTATCGACCATCGACTGGTCGATCTCGAAGAACTTCCAGTCTTCACCGGGTTGCGATGCACAGGTCAGCGTGCCCGAGCCGAGCCCGATCACCGCCACCCGCAGCGGCGCACCCTTGCGCTCGCGGATCGCCGTGATCGCCTGACCGATGCCACCGTCCTTGTGGTAATAGGTGATCGGCTCGGGCCGGCCGGTGACCGGGGTGCCGTCGTCATTCTTGAATTTTTCGGCGCCGTGAATCGTGGTGCCGTGCATCAGCACGTGATACTGGCCGCTCGGGGTCACCACGATCTTGTGGACGCCGAAGAAGCTGCGCACGGTTTCCACCCGCCCGTCGTCGGACGGGTAGGCCCGCAGCAGCACCAGCGCCACCGCGACGGTGGCAAAGATCTTCCAGCGGCTGGCGTTCAGGCCGAGCGCCAGCAGCGCCGAGAGCACGCCGACTGCACCGATCATCCAGACACGGTGATCGTCGAGCCAATTCATGATCTTGCCGGGCGAATAAGACGGTCCGATCAGAGCGACGGCGAGTACGGCGAGGAACGGCCAATACCAGCCGCTCCAGCGCGGCAGCCGCGCGTCGCCGCCGGGCGGCCGGCACAGCGCGGCCAGCGCCAGCAGGATCGGGTATTCCGCAACCCAGGAGAAAGTGAATGGCGCGATCAGGCCGGCAAACAATCCGCCGACCATGCCGCCGAACGAGAGCGCGACGTAAAAGCCGGTGAGATATTTTGCCGGTGGCCGGGTGCGCGCCAGTTCGCCATGGCAGGCCATCGCGATGACGAAGAAACACAATTGATGGCCGCCGAGCGTCAGCAGCAAATTTTGTTCGCCGCCGACCGCGAGCAGAATAATCACGCCAGCGATCGCCAGCGGCTGCGCCAGCAGCATCCATTTGTGCGGCAGCAATGGGCGCGACTGGAACACCAGCACCCAGGTCAGGAGATAAAGCGACAGCGGCAGCACCCACAATAACGGCGCGGCGGCGACATCGGTGGAGATGTGCGCGGTGACCGCGATCAAGAGGCCCGACGGCACCGCGGCCAGGAAGATCCAGCGGGCCCGCACGATCCAGGACGGCGCCGGCGCGTCGGTATCGTCGGCGGGCATGTTGAGCGCGGCGGCGCCCGCCGGTGAACGCAGCAGCAGGACGCCGCAGCTCGCGATCAGGACGATCAACAGGCCATAGAAGCTGGTCCAGATCAGGTTCTGCGTGCGCAGCGTGAACATCGGCTCCAGCAGCACCGGATAGGACAACAGCGCCAGAAAGCTGCCGATATTCGAGGAGGCGTAGAGGAAATAGGGGTCCGGACCGCTGGGGTGACCGGTGCGGACAAACCAGGCCTGCAGCAGCGGGTTGTTGGCGGCGAGCGCGAAGAACGGCAGCCCGATCGAGACCGCGAACAGGCCGAGCAGCCAGAATGCATAGCCCGAATTCGGCGGCTCGCCCCACCCGCCCGCAATCGACAGCGGCAGCGTCGTCAGCGCGATCACCAGCAGCACCAGGTGTATCGCCACCGGAATCGCGCGGTTGCGGATCTGCATCAGAAAATGCGCATAGGCATAGCCGCCGAGCAGCAGCGACTGGAAGAACACCATCGCCACCGACCACACCGCCGGCGAGCCGCCGAGCCGCGGCAGCACCATTTTGGTGAACAGCGGCTGGACTGAGAACAGCAACAGCGCGCTGACAAAGATCGCTGACGTATAGACGACCAGCACCAGCCGGTTTCGCGAGGCGGACGGCTTGGAAGTCATGAAAGCTCCGGCATGAACCCGGCGGGCGCCGGCGGCAGGACGTCCGGCAAGGACCTGCCGGGAAACCGCAATGGAGCACAAGGCAACCGTGCGAGCAATGCGGGGGGTGTCGTCGAATTCGTCATTTGATGCTGTGCGGACATTCACATCTTCGCTAAGGAGTGGAGTGAGACGTCATTCCGGGGCGGGCGAAGCGCGAACCCGGAATCCAGGGATTTCGGGACCATCCCGGAATGACCGCGGTAAAACTAATCAATCCTTTTTGAAGCGGACATGAACGAAACGGACGTCGTCATCATCGGTGCGGGGCATAACGGCCTCACCTGCGCGGCCTATCTCGCGATGGCCGGCCTGCGCGTGAAGGTGGTCGATCGCCGCAAGGTGGTGGGCGGGGCGGCGGTGACCGAGGAATTCCATCCCGGGTTCCGCAATTCGGTCGCGGCCTATACGGTCAGCCTGCTCAACCCGCAGATCATCTCGGATTTGAAGCTGGCCGAGCAGGGCCTGCGGATCGTCGAACGGCGGGCGCAGAATTTCCTGCCCGCCCCCGATGGCAGCTATCTCTTGACCGGCGAAGGCCGCACGCAGCAGTCGGTCGCAAGGCTCAGCGCGCGTGATGCCGGCCGAATCGACGCATTCTCCCGCGAACTCGAAGCGATCGCCGACGTGCTGCGCCAATTCGTGCTGCGTGCACCGCCGAATATCGTCGAGGGCTTTGGCGTCGGTTCGATCCGCGAAGCCTTCAATGCGCTCGGCACCGCCAATGCGTTACGAAAACTGTCGCTGGAGCAGCAGCGCAACCTGCTCGACCTGTTCACGCGCTCGGCCGGCGAGATGCTGGACGAACGCTTTGAAAGCGACCTGGTCAAAGCGCTGTTCGGCTTCGACGCCATCGTCGGCAATTACGCCAGCCCCTATGCCGCAGGCTCCGCCTACGTGATGCTGCATCACGCCTTCGGCGAGGTGAACGGCAAGAAGGGCGTCTGGGGCCACGCCATCGGCGGCATGGGCGCGATCACGCAAGCGATGGCGCGCGCGGCGCGCGGCCATGGCGCCGAGATCGAAACCGATGCCGGGGTGCGCCAGGTGATCGTGGAACGCGATCGCGCCGTCGGAATCATCCTGGACAATGGCGAAACCATCCGCGCCAAATACGTCGCCTCCGGTGTCAACCCGAAACTGCTGTACACGAGGCTGGTCCCTTCAGATGCGCTGGCGCCGGAATTTCTCGAGCGCATCAGCCGCTGGCGCAACGCCTCCGGCACTTTTCGCATGAACGTCGCGCTGAATGCCCTGCCCTCGTTCACGGCGCTGCCGGGCGCGGGCGATCACCTCACCGCCGGCATCATCCTCGCGCCGAGCCTCGGCTATATGGATCGCGCCTGGCAGGACGCGCGTGAGCGCGGCTGGAGCCGCCAACCCGTGGTCGAAGTGCTGATCCCCTCGACGCTCGACGACTCGCTTAGCCCCTCCGGCCAGCATGTCGCCAGCCTGTTCTGCCAGCATGTCGCGCCGGAGTTGCCCGACGGCAAATCCTGGGACGACCACCGCGACGAGGTCGCCGATCTCATGATCGCGACCGTGGATCAATATGCGCCCGGCTTTGCATCAAGCGTGATCGGCCGGCAGGTGCTGTCGCCGCTTGACCTCGAACGCCAGTTCGGCCTGCTTGGCGGCGACATCTTCCACGGCGCGCTGACGCTCAATCAATTGTTCTCGGCGCGGCCGATGCTGGGACACGCCGATTATCGCGGGCCGTTGAAGGGCCTCTACCATTGCGGCAGCGGCGCCCATCCCGGCGGCGGCGTCACCGGCGCCCCCGGCCACAACGCCGCGCGGGTGATATTGCGGGATCATCGCGCGCTGTTTGGCTGAGTTAAGGTCTTCGCCCCTTCCATTGCCCTGATTTCAACCGGTATGATGCCCGCTCTCGTCAAGGAGCCTGAATGCGGCGGCGCGATTTCATCACGATGCTTGGCGGGGCGGTCACCGCCTGGCCACTCTCAGCGCAAGGCCAGCAGCCTGGCGGCCGTCATATTCCGATCGTGGGCTTCATCGGGCTTGCTTCAGCTTCCGTCGACGGCCAGGCCATTGTTCCCTTTCGTCAAACCCTCAGTGAACTCGGTTACATCGAGGGCCGCACGATTTTGATCGAAGAGCGCAACGCCGAGGGCAACGTCGAACGCGCCCGCGCCCTGATCGCCGAATTGGCAGCACTGCCCGTCGACGTGTTTCTTTCGCCGGGCCCCGCGATGTCGCGCGCCCTGGTTCGCCTGACCAAGATTCCGGTCGTTGCGATCGCGCTGCCTGCTACAGCCAGCGAGCCTGAGCTGTTCTCGAGCCTCGCCCACCCCGGCGGTACCCTGACCGGCTTTTCGGCGCTCGGGGAGGAGATGTCCGCCAAACGGATCGAGATGTTGAAAGAGTTGATACCCGGGCTGAAAACGCTCGGGGTAATGCACAATGCAACCGACCCCTCGTTCACATGGGGTGAACAGACGATGGCCGACGCCAGGAAATCGGGGCTGGAGCCCGTCAAATTTGGACTGAGCTCGCTTTCCACGGCCACCGTCGTCGAGCATTTCAAAACGCTGGGCGAGATGCGCGGCACGGCCATGATCGTGCTCCGCGACTTTCTGACCGCGGCGCTGACGGCCGACATCTGCAAGGCGGGAATAGACGCGCGGATTGCGGTTGTCGGCGAGTTCAGCGAGTACGCCCGAGCCGGCGCGCTGCTCAGCTACGGCGCCGATCAGGCCGACCTGCTTCGGCGCGCCGCCGGCTATGTCGACCGGGTCCTCAAGGGCGAGAAAGCCGCGGATTTGCCGATTCAACTGCCGACCAAGTTTGAGCTGGCCATCAACCTCAAGACCGCCCGCACCATCGGCATCGACATCCCGCCGACCATCCAGGTGCGCGCCGAACAGGTGATCGAATGAGTGGATGGCCGGTTGAAAAGCCGGTGGATAGGCTGTGGAAAACCGGCCGATAAGTCTGTGCAGGAACCGATGCACGGACCGTGCACATCGGCGGCCGAAGCCTGTGAAAAACCAGGGTATGCTTCGGTTGAAAAGCCTGTGAACTCAGGCGGGCACCAGAAACAGGCTGTCGATCAGCGCCGTTTGCGCAGCTCCGGTCTGTTTCAGGAATTCCGCGAGTTCCAAGTCGTCGAAGCCGTCATGCCGGGAGGCCTGCCATTCGTGACGCACCAGCAGACGCCTGGTGTCGGGATCGAAGATCAGCGACCAATGATCCTGATCGGCCGGGCCAGGCCCGCGCCAGCTCTGGTAGAATTTGCGATTAATGACCGCCATCGCGCCTCTCGGTGTTTTCGTCAGCATAGCAGGGAGGGCAAATTCTGACGATCCCGGGAGGAAATAGGGCTGGGAAACGGGCGAGCCGCCGGTTCGCAGGTCGCGGTGACGTGGATTTCGGCCAGTTTAGCGCCGGCCCGTCATCATAAAAAAAGGCCGGGCGACGTGTCGCCCGGTCCTGAGAACGCCGCGGGTTGTTCGATTATTTCAGCGAGGTGCTGATCGTAGTAAAATTCGCGGTGAGCTGGGTGCCAACACCCTGCACTGCGGTGATGATCGCGATTGCGATGCCGGCCGCAATCAGCCCGTATTCGATCGCGGTGGCGCCGGATTCTTCCTTAATAAATTTTAAGATAAGCGTCTTCATGTTCGGTCCTGCCCTCAGTTTGATCCCTCGGAACAAAGGGTACTCAAAGTTCCGTAAGTGAATCTACGGAACAACATCTAAGGTTGTTTAAATGGACGAGGTGTAACTTTTCTGGATATTGCGACGCGAATACTCCTCAATTTTGAACGAAACGGCGCCGGGTTTCCCCCCAAATCACGGATTCCAAAGCCGAATTCCTCGTGGCGCGTCGAGCTCCCATCGGGAAAGCAGGGTTGTTGTGCGACCCGATTACCGGGTAATTACGCAAGATCGCCCGTTTCGAGTTCCCGGCCTCTCAATGACTGCCACCATTCGATGACCTCCACCCTCACCCCGTCCACCCACCGCGCCAGCTTCGCCATCGGCAGCGAGCAGACCGCCAAGCACGTCGTCGATCTCCTGACCGAAAGCTTTTTCGAGGGACAAGCCGCGATATCAGCGTTTGAAGGCCCAAGCGGGCGGTGGGACATCATCGTGCATTTTGCCGATGCACCCGATCAGACCTCGATCCGCGAGCTGGTCGGCCTCGCCGCCGGCGACGAGGTCGCGCAGCACATTGCGTTCGACACGGTCGAAGCCAGGGACTGGGTCAAGGCTGCGCTCGAGGATCTCGTGCCGGTCCCGGCCGGGCGCTTCGTCGTGCACGGAAGCCACGACCGCGCGCGCGTGCCGGCCAACAAGCTCGGCATCGAAATCGAGGCGGCGCTGGCGTTCGGCACCGGCCATCACGGCACCACGCGCGGCTGCCTCTTGCTGCTCGATCATGTCCTCAAAGCGTATCAACCGCAGCGCGTGCTCGATCTCGGCACCGGCACCGGCGTGCTGGCGATTGCCGCGGCCAAGGCGCTGCATGGCGCGGTATTGGCAAGCGACATCGATCCGGCCTCGGTTCGCGTCGCCCACGACAATGCGCACCTGAACGAAACCGGGCATCTGGTGCAGGCGATCCGCGCGACTGGTTTTGCGGCTCCGCAATTCGCGCAGCGCGGCCCGTTCGACCTGGTGCTGGCAAACATCCTCGCCAATCCGCTGCGGCAATTGGCAATGTCGATGGCGCGGCATCTGGCACCCTCGGCATTGGTGATCCTGTCGGGCCTGTTGACGCATCAGGCCGGCCCGGTCATCGCGGCCT
Organism: Bradyrhizobium sp. Ash2021; assembly: GCF_031202265.1. Taxonomy (NCBI): domain Bacteria; kingdom Pseudomonadati; phylum Pseudomonadota; class Alphaproteobacteria; order Hyphomicrobiales; family Nitrobacteraceae; genus Bradyrhizobium; species Bradyrhizobium sp. Ash2021. Next base: position 7,265,370 of record NZ_CP100604.1, read on the forward strand.
ATCGGGCGCGGGGTCTGGTGCCAGTACGGCATCTCAGGATCGAAGGCTGGAGCAGTCTGTTGCTGCGCAAGGCCGGGTGACGACGCATCAACGAAAGATGGCGCCATCCCCGCTCGCCACATCAAAACGCCCTCCGGCCAGATGCAGGAGGGGCGTCGTTGATCGGTCGGCATCTGAAAGCGATGGGCTCTATTCGGGAGGTTTGTATCGGGCGATGACGCCCTTTTCTTCTTCTTCGCGCATGGCGCGTTTGACGCGTGCTTCCACGAAGCGACCCAGGATCTGGACGATAACGCCGCGTTGCTTTTTCTCGATGGGTGGAATCGGGCCGCGACGCACCGGCGGCGAAATCTTCTCAAACGTGAAAGCAGGCATCGTGCATCCCCTCTTCGTTGAGTTGAGACACTCCTGGATTTCCCCCGGGCATTCGTTGGATGAACGACTTGCTATGCAAACCGTTCCGCCCGGTCTAACGCAGGCAGCACGATTCAAGCATAACTTATGCCAAATTGCGGCGATTCTCGCCGCATTGCGGACTTCTCCATCCAATCCTAAAGTGGTCAAACGATGTTCGAAGCTCATTTCCAGACATTCGAAGAACCCGAAAGCGGCGTGGCGCTGGGCGCGCGGCTGTCGGCCTTTCGCGAGGAACTGGCGCGGCGCAAGCTGACGGGATTCGTGATTCCTCGCGCCGATCAGCAACAAAATGAATATGTCGCGCCGTCGGAAGAGCGGCTGGCCTGGCTCACCGGCTTCACCGGCTCGGCCGGATTGGCTGTGGTGCTGACGCAGGAAGCCGCGGTCTTTGTCGATGGCCGCTATACCCTGCAAGCGGCCAAACAGGTCGACCGCAAGGCCTGGCATATCGAGCCGCTGGCCGATCCGCCACCGGAACACTGGCTGGCGAAGCATCTGATCGCCGGCGACCGCCTCGGTTTTGATCCATGGCTGCATACTTCGGCGGCAGCCGAGCGGCTGCAGGCGGCCTGCGCCAAGGCCGGCGCGGAACTGGTCGCGGTCGACGGCAATCCGCTGGATTCGGTGTGGACCGAACGCCCGGCGCCGCCGCTCGGCCCGGTCGCCGTTCACGGCATTCAATTTTCCGGGGAGATCGAGGCCGAGAAGCTCAAACGGATCCGGCTGGAAATCGCAAAACTCGGCGTCGATGCGCTGGTGCTGTCGGATAGCCACGCGGTGGCCTGGACCTTCAACATCCGCGGCGCCGACGTCTCGCATACGCCGTTGCCGCTGTCCTATGCGCTGGTGCCGAAGGACGGCCGCCCGACCGTGTTCATCGATCACCGCAAGCTGTCGAACGCGGCGCGCGACCATCTCGAGCAATCGGCCGATGTCAGGGAGCCCGGCGCGCTGACGCCGCAGCTCAACGAACTGGCGCGGCAGGGTGCGGCGATCGCGCTCGACGCCGCGACCGCGGCCGATGCGTTGAGCCGCCTGATTGTAGCGGCCGGCGGCAAGCCGGTGCGCGGCAATGATCCGGTGAGCCTGCTCAAGGCGGTGAAGAACATCACCGAGATCGAGGGAACGCGAACGGCGCATCAGCGCGATGCGGTGGCGCTGACCCGGTTCCTGGCCTGGATTGACCGCGAAGCCCCGTCAGGCGCGCTGACCGAGATCGACACCGTCGAGGCGCTGGAAACGTTTCGCCGCCAGACCGGCGCGCTGAAGGATGTGTCGTTTCCCACCATTGCCGGCACCGGGCCGAACGGCGCCATCGTGCATTACCGCGTCACCCGCAAGAGCAACCGGCGGATTTCACCCGGCGATTTGCTGCTGATCGATTCCGGCGCGCAATATGAAGACGGCACCACCGACGTCACCCGCACCCTGGCGATTGGCGAACCCACGGCGGAAATGCGCGACCGTTTCACCCGCGTGCTGCGCGGACACATGGCGATCGCGCGCGCGGTATTCCCCGACGGCACCACCGGCGCGCAGCTCGACAGCCTGGCGCGGCAGTTCCTGTGGCAGGCCGGTCTCGATTTCGAGCACGGCACCGGCCATGGAGTCGGCAGCTATCTTTCGGTCCACGAAGGCCCGGCGCGGATCTCAAAACTCGGCACCGCGCCGCTGAAGCGCGGCATGATCCTTTCCAACGAACCCGGTTATTACAAGACCGACGCCTATGGCATCCGGATCGAGAATCTCGAACTGGTTGTCGGCGCCGACATCGCTGGCTCCGAAAAGCCGGTGAATGCGTTCGAGACGCTGACGCTGGCGCCGATCGACCGGCGCCTGATCGATGTGAACATGCTAAGCCAGGCGGAACTGGACTGGCTCAACACTTACCACGCCCGGGTCGACCGCGAGGTGCGTCCGCATCTCGACGATAACGCCGCGAAGCTGTGGCTGGACGAGGCGACGGCGGAACTGAAGTAGACGTTATCACGACCGCACCAACGGTCGTCATCCCCCGCGAAGGCGGGGGATCCAGTACGCCGCGGCTTCTCGGTTTAGCTCTGACGTCTCTGGAATACTGGATCATCCGCTTTCGCGGATGATGACAACCCCGGTTGTCGCGCGGGTGACGACAAAGGCATTTGGTTCGCGAGGCGAAACGTCAGCGCCTCGCCTCCCGAAATCGGAATAGCCGCATGCCGAAACGGCCGTATCCGCGCGTGAAGCGATCCCGCTACAGTCCGATTCACAATTTGGATCGCACCTGAATGCATGGCGTGATGGGCAAGCCGCCCGGCGCGGCGACGGACAGCAACAGCTTCGCGACATCGAAGGTCATGCTGCTGATGCTCGTCCTGATGACGGGCGTCGCGCCGATCTCGCTCTATATGCTGGTACCGGCGCTGCCGGTGCTGGCGACCACGTTCGGGCGCGATATCTCGGTCGCGCAGATGACCGTGTCGCTCTACATGGTCGGCATCGCCTGCTCGCAGCTCGTCATGGGGCCGCTGTCGGATAAATTCGGCCGGCGCCCGGTGCTGCTGTGCGGCCTCGGCCTGATGGTCGCCGCCAGCGCCGGCTGCATCTTCGCCGAAACCCTGCCGCAACTGATCGCCGCGCGCTTCCTGCAGGCGCTGGGCGGCGCCACCGGCATGGTGGTCAGCCGCGCCATCATCCGCGACCTCTACAGCCGCGACCGCATCAGCAGCATGATCAGCCTCGTGATCGCCGTGATGATGATCGCGCAGATGCTGAGCCCTTTGACCGGAGGCCTGCTGGAAACCGCGTTCGGCTGGCGCGCGATATTCTATCTCATCACCGCAGCGTCGCTGACAGTGACGGTCTTCATCGCCTTCGCGCTGCCCGAGACGCGCCGCGACCGTAGCGAAGCCGGCGGATTTCGCGGCGATGTCGGCAGCCTGGTCAAAAGCCGTGCCTTCATCGGCTACGTGCTGTGCCAGGTGCTGGCCTCGCAGATCATCTTCACCTTCGCCGGCGGCGGCCCTTACATCGTGGTGACGCAGATGGGCCGCACCAGCGCCGAATATGGCGCGTGGTTTGCGACCACGGGGTTTGCCTATCTGATCGGCAACCTGTTCTGCGTGCGGTTCGCGCCGCGCCATTCGCTGGAGAAACTGATCTGGTTCGGGCTGGCACTGCAACTCGGCGGCAGCCTGTTGAACCTGGTCTGGAGCATCACCGGATATAATCAGGCGCCGTCATTCCTGTTCGGCACCCAGATGATCGTGATGGTTGCCAACGCCTTCGTGATGTCGAATTCGGCGGCCGGCGCCATCAGCGTTCGCCCCGACGCCGCCGGCACCGCATCGGGCGCGATGGGATTTTTGCAGCAGGGCATCGGCGCGCTGGTCTCGCAATTCGGCGCCTATCTCGGTGGCCATTCCACCAGCACTTTGCCGCTGACTGCGGCGATTTTCGCGATATCTATCCTTTGCGCTTCGACGATGATCTTCATCGTGCCGCGGCGGACGGTAGTGGTCAGCGAGGAATTGATCGAGCAGGCGGAGGAGGAAGAATCGGGGATGCTGTAGCGACCGCGTCAGCCAGACCGTCATTGCGAGCCAACGGGTCGCGCGAATGCGCGCCCGATGACAGGCTCCGCGAAGCAATCCATCGAGCCACAAGGCAAGTATGGATTGCTTCGTCGCTGACGCTCCTCGCAATGACGAGAGTCACCCTCACTCCCCGATCAGCTTCAGCCACTCGTCCTCGGTCAGCACGGCAACGCCGTGCTTCTTGGCCTCCGCCAATTTGGATCCGGCGCCGGGACCTGCGATGAGATAGTCCGTCTTCTTCGATACCGAACTGGCCGCCTTGGCACCGAGACGCTCCGCATTGGCCTTTGCCTCATCGCGCGTCATCCTCTCGAGCGAGCCCGAAAAAACCACAGTCTTGCCGGAGACGGCCGAATTGCTCTTGGGCTTTTCGGCATCAATGATTTCATCGAGCTCCTTGACCAACCGCTCGACGATGCCGCGGTTATGGCTCTCGCCAAAATAGGCGGCGACGCTCCTGATCACGGTGTCGCCGATCTGGTCCAGCGCATCCATCTCGGCGATGGTCTCCTCCTCACCCTTGGCGACCTTCAGCCCGGCGTCGTGGAAAGCCTGCCAGGAACCGTAGCCGCGCGCGAGCGCGAGCGCGGTGGTCTCGCCGACATGGCGCATGCCGAGCGCATAGATAAAACGTTCGAGCGAAACCCTGCGCCGCCCCTCGATCGAAGCAAACAGGTTGCGTACGGACGTCTCGCCGTAGCCTTCAATCTCCTCCAGCTTCAGCCTGGCGTTGCGCTTGGGCAGCGTGAAGATATCGGCGGGCTCCTTCACCCATCCTTCGTCGAAGAAAAACTGGATCTGCTTCTCGCCGAGCCCATCGATGTCGAAGGCGCGGCGCGAGACGAAAAGCCTGAGATGCTCGATCTTCTGGAACGGACAGGCGAACTCGCCGGTGCAGCGGGCGCGCGAGCCCTCCTCCCCCGTCGCGGTCTCCTCGCGCACCACGTCGGTGTGCAGCGGACACGGGCATTTTTTCGGGAATTGGAATTCTCTGGCGTTCTTCGGCCGCTTGTCGATGACGACGTCGACCACTTGCGGAATCACGTCGCCGGCCCGCTGGATCACCACGGTATCGCCGATCCGGATATCGCGGCCGTCGCGCAGCTGCTCGCCGTCGCCGCCGATGCCCTTGATGTAGTCCTCATTGTGCAGCGTGACGTTCTGCACGATGACGCCGCCGACCCCGACCGGCTCCAGTTTGCCGACCGGCGTGAACGAGCCGGTGCGCCCGACCTGGATCTCGATATCGCGGAGCACGGTCGTGGCGCGTTCGGCCGGGAATTTATGCGCAATCGCCCAGCGCGGCGTGCGCGACACGAAGCCGAGGCGCTCCTGCCAGTCGATTCGGTCGATCTTGTAAACGACGCCGTCGATGTCGTAATCGAGTTCGGCGCGCTGCTCCTCGATCTTGCGGTGGAACGCGATCAACTGATCGGTGGAGTGACAGAGTTTTGTCAGCGGGTTGGTCTTGAAGCCGCAGCGCTGGAACCAGCCGATCATGCCGGACTGGGTGTCTTCCGGCATCTCGCTCATCTCGCCCCAGGCATAGGCGAAAAACCCGAGCGGCCGCGAGGCGGTGATGGTCGGATCCTTCTGACGCAGCGAACCGGCCGCCGAGTTGCGCGGATTGGCGAATGGCGCTTCTCCGGCCTCGATCTGCTTCTTGTTGAGCGCGAGAAAGGCTTTCTTGGTCATGTAGACTTCGCCGCGGACCTCGCAGATGCCGGGCACATTGCGGCCCTTCAGCTTCTGCGGGACGTCCTCGAGCGTGCGGATATTGGCGGTGACATCCTCGCCTTCCGCACCGTCGCCACGGGTGGCGGCGGTAATGAGCTCGCCGCCCTCGTAGCGCAGCGACATCGACAGCCCGTCGATTTTCGGCTCGGCGGAAAAATCGATCTTGTCGTCCTGCAGCTTGAGAAACCGTTCGATGCGGCCGACGAAATCGAGCACGTCCTGTTCGGCGAAGGCGTTGTCCAGCGACAGCATCGGCATCGCGTGGCGGACCTTCTTGAAACGCCCCGAGGGTGCCGCGCCGACCTTTTGTGAGGGCGAGTCCGAGGTGACGAATTCCGGAAAGCGCTTTTCGATGGCGTTGTAGCGCTGTCGCAGCGCATCGTATTCGGCGTCGGTGACGCTGGGCGCGTCGTCCTGGTAGTAGCGTTTGTCGTGACCTTCCAGCTCCAGCGCCAGCCGCATGTGCTCGACCTTGGCCTGGGCCTTGGTGAGCTTGGCGACGTCGGTGAGTATTCTTGTCTTTGCTGTTTTGGCCATGGGCAATGATTACGATGAAGTTGGTTGAGAGAAAAGACGGCGATGACCCCGGCGTTCCCCGGATGCTGCGCAGCGCCATTAGCGCGTTCACGCGCGTCTTCGACACGCTATGGCGGTGCGCTGCTGGTCCGGGGTCCATCCTATTGAGTGCGGGTCCCGGCTCTGCGACGCAGCATGAAGAACGCTGCGCCGCGTCCGGGACACGAGTCGTTACGCCGTCGCCGCGCGCAGCAGGCGATCCGCCGCCGCGCGCGCTTCGGCGGTGATCTCGGCGCCGGCCAGCATCCGCGCAATTTCCTCGCGGCGGTGGTCGGCGGCGAGCGCGTTGACGCGGGTGGCGACGCGCTTGCCCTTGTCGAGCGCGTCCTTGGAAATCAGCAAATGCTGGTTGGCGCGCGCTGCAACCTGCGGCGCATGGGTCACCGCCATCACCTGGACCTTGCCGGCGAGCCGCGCCAGCCGGGCGCCGATCGCGTCGGCCACCGCACCGCCCACCCCGGTGTCGATTTCGTCGAACACCAGCGTCGGCGCCGAGCCGCGATCGGACAGCACGACCTTCAGCGCCAGCAGGAAGCGCGACAGCTCGCCGCCGGAAGCCACCTTCATCAGCGGCCCCGGTTTGGTGCCGGGATTGGTCTGCACCCAGAACTCGATGCGGTCGATGCCCTGCGGCCCCGGCGATTTGGCGTCGGTCTCGACCTGCGTCATGAATTTCGCGCGTTCGAGTTTGAGCGGCGCGAGTTCGGCATTGACGGCCTTGTTGAGCTTTTCGGCGGATTTGGTCCGCGCCGCCGAGAGTTTCGTAGCCGCAGCGCCATAGCGCTTGTCGGCTTCGGACGCTGCGGCCTCCAGCTTCTTCAACCGGTCGGCGCCGGCATCGATCAGCGCCACATCATCAGCGTATTTGGCCGCGAGCGCCGCCAGGCCATCGACGGCGGTCGAATATTTGCGCGACGCGGCACGGAGCGCAAACAACCGCTCCTCGATCCGCTCCAGTTCGGCCGGGTCGAAATCGGCCGCAATCAGCGCGGCCTGGAGATGCTGGTCGGCTTCTTCCAGCGCGTTGATCGCGATATCGATCGCTTTCACCGCCGGTTCGACCAGTGCCGGCGAATTGGCGGCGCGGCGTTCCAGTCGGCGCACCGCGGCGGCCAGCGCCGGCACCGGCGAATGGTTACCACCGACCGCCTCCTGCGCCTCGCGCAAATCGCCGGCGATCTTCTCGCCCTGCATCATCGTGGTGCGGCGTTCGGCGAGCACGGTTTCCTCGCCGTCCTTCGGCGCCAGCGTCTTCAGTTCGTCGGCGGCGTGGCGGAGGTAGTCGGCTTCGCGGGCGGCGCGCTCCATGCTGGCGCGATGTTCGTCGAGCGCGGTGATGGCGGTGCGCCGGGCCTCCCAAAGCTGTTCCAGCGCCGCGACGTCCTTCTCGAGCCCGGCGAAGGCGTCGAGCAACTGCCGATGGGTCGAGGCATCGACCAGCGCGCGCTCGTCATGTTGGCCGTGGATCTCGACCAGCGCCGAGCCAACGGCTTTCAGGGTCTGTACGCTGATCGCCTGGTCGTTGATGAAGGCGCGGGTGCGGCCGTCCGCAAGCTGCACCCGGCGCAGGATCATTTCGCCGGTATCGTCGAGGCCGTTATCGCTGAGGATCACCGCGGCCGGATGGCCCTTGGGCACATCGAACACGGCCGTAACCTGGCCCTGCTCCACGCCGTGACGGACGAGGCCCGCGTCGCCGCGGCCGCCGAGCGCCAGCGCGAAGGCATCGAGCAGGATGGATTTGCCCGCGCCGGTCTCGCCGGTCAGCACCGCGAGGCCACGGGAAAACTCGATATCGAGCCGTTCGATCAGGACGATGTCACGGATCGACAGACGCGCCAGCATGCGAAGTAAATTCCTAGCCGAGACCCATCTTCTTGAAGGCCCTGGAAATGTAGGAACCCTGATTCTCGCTCGGCTCGAGACCGCCGGACTTTACAAGATTATACGCGTCCTTGTACCAGCGGCTGTCAGGAAAATTGTGGCCAAGCACGGCGGCGGCGGTCTGCGCCTCGCCGACGATGCCGATCGCCATATAGGCTTCGGTCAGCCGCGCCAGCGCTTCCTCGACATGCCGCGTGGTCTGATACCGGGTGACCACGGTCTTGAAGCGGTTGATGGCGGCGGTGTAGTCGCGCTTGTCCATATAATAGCGGCCGACATCCATTTCCTTGCCGGCGAGCTGGTCGCGCGCGCCTTCAAGCTTGGCCTTGGCGGTGGTGGCGTATTCCGACGTCGGATATTTGCGGATCACCTCTTCCAGCGCCGCGATCGCCTTCTCGGTGCGGCCCTGGTCGCGGGAGATGTCGGGAATCTGGTCGTAATGCGATGCCGCGATCAAATATTGCGCGTAGGCGGCGTCCGGACTGCCGGGATGCAGGGTCACGTAGCGGGTCGCCGCACCGATGCAGCTGTCGTAATCGCCGGAGGTGTAGAACGCATAGGCCGACAACAGCAGCGATTTGCGCGCGTAGTCGGAATAAGGATGCTGGCGGTCGACTTCCTCGAATTTCTTCGACGCCGCCTTCGGCTCCTTGCGTTGGTTCATCAGGTACAAGCCCTCATTATAGAGCTTGTCCGCGGGCTCTTCGACGAAGGTGTCGTCCTTGGCGAGGAACTTGTCCCACAGCGAACCGGTGCCGCATCCGCTCAGGGGGATAGCCAGCACGATCAGGCCCGCCGCCAGCCGAAGCGACCGCGCGGCCCGGTTGAGGCTGCCATAGCCCGATGGTTTGCGTTGTTCGAGCGTCATACGCTGTGCCGACATGGAATTTAAGACCCGACGCCTATGATGCGGTTAATGATGGAGCCCGCCCGTCCATGAACCGCGATCATGGACGCAATATTCCCCCGCGCCAGTGACGCCTTATCTTGCAACCGTAGGGCCTGTGTAGCCGAAAAATGGTCGTTAACCAACCGAATACGGAGCCATTCCGCCCGGATTAAGGCGGCAGAAAACCATCGTTACCAATTGTGGTTAGCGCATGATCCGCCAAAGTGTGAGCGGTTTGGCGATCAGATCATGCGCCACTTATAATTAGATTAGAGCGCGACCGGACGCAAAACCCGGCTTCCACTTTTGCTGGTCGCGCTCGCAGAAAACGCCTGTCTACGGAATCAGGAAACGTCCGGGCCGTAGGCCGGGGCAATCATGCCGCCCACCATTCCGCTGCCGGCTTCGCCATGGCTGCGCGGACGGCGCGCCGTCTCGGCCTCGACCACCCGCCAGGCGCTGCGATCGGCCAGCAGCGCCGTCAGCACCGCGTGGTTGAGCTTGTGGCCGCCACGCACCGAGCGATAGGCGCCGAGCAGCGACAGGCCGGCCAATGCGAGATCGCCGACCACGTCGAGCACCTTGTGGCGGGCGCATTCATCGCTGTAGCGCAGGCCTTCGGCGTTGTGCAGACGGGCTCCGTCGAACACCACCGTATTCTCAAAGGAGGCGCCGAGCGCGAAGCCGGCGCTGCAGAGCCGCGCGAAATCGTTCATGAAGCCGAAGGTGCGGGCGCGCGCAACCTCGCGGCGGAAGCTTTCCGGGCTGAGATCGAGCGAGTAACTCTGGCGCCCGATCACGGGGTTTGCGAAGTCGATTTCGACCTCGGCGCGGAACCCCGCGGCATAGGGGCGCAACTCACCGAAGGAGTCGCCGATCGCAACCTGCACCGGCTTCAGCACCTGAATGAAACGGCGGGTCGCGGATTGCGTAACGATGCCGGCCTGATCGATCGCGGCGACGAAGGCCGCCGCACTGCCGTCCATGATCGGAACTTCCGGACCGTCGACTTCGATGATGGCGTTGTCGACGCCCATACCGCGCAGAGCAGCCAGCACATGTTCGGCGGTGGAAACCAGCGGACCGTCGCGGTCGCCGAGAACGGTCGCAAGATCGGTTGCGATGACGGATTCGGCGGTGGCCGGAACTTCACGGTCGGAATCATCCAGACCGGTGCGGACAAAAATAAAACCTGCATCGATGGGTGCAGGTCCAAGCGTAAGACTAACCGGTAAACCGGAATGAACGCCGACGCCCGTCACGGTGGCATGCGACCGAAGCGTCGTTTGACGGCTGAACTTCATGCGATAATCGCCCACTACCCGACTTAACCCAAACGCAAGAACCAGCGTTTACGCGCTGATTCGAGTTTTAGGCATCCCCAAGTCACGGCAGACCATAGTCACAGCCCCAAAGCGCGCCAACTCACGCTTTTTTACCGATTGTTACCCTATCTCTGCCGCATTCACGCCCAAGCTTAACCAAATTACGAGACGGTTCAGGACTGTTTCAGCCGCGGCATCTGACCACGGAATTCATAATTAATCATTTAATATCAGCTGCTTGATCACCCAGCTGCGACCTGTTTCAGGGCCAAAGAAAAAGGCCCCGGCTGGATCAGCCGGGACCTTTTTAGTCACCAGAATTGTAACAAACTTCAGTTCGACTGCCGGCGCAGGAAGGCCGGGATATCAAGATGGTCGTCGCCCTGTGGCGCCGCGGCAACAGGTGCCGGGCGGCCATGAACGTCCAAACCCTGCGGAGCCGGGCGTCTTGCATACTCCGATACCGGCTCGTTACCGGCCATTTGCTGGGCGACCGACCGCTGCGGCTTGCGTTCAGGAAGCGGCGCCATCGCCGGTCCCGAGGCGCGCGCCTCGATCGGCGGCTCGGTATCTTCGTCGCGGCGGCCGAGGCCGACATTGGCCAGCCGCTGCAGCAGCGACAGCCGGGTCTTCTGCGGGTGCTCTTCCCCGGCCTCGCCGCGGGCCTGCCGGATTTCGGCCTGCGCCGGCATCGGAAGATCCTCGAACTTCGGCATCCGCGGAGCACGGACCGGCGGACGCTCAGCCGCCTGCGGGATGAAGGTGTCGGGCGTCGCCGGCTCTTCGGTCTCGACGCGGGCGATATCATGATCGGGGAACAGCGACGGCTTCTGCGCGATCGGACGAACCGTGACGTCGCCATAGGAAGCGGGCTGCAACGGCGCCGCTTCCGGCGCGACGGCGGCGGCGATGGCGGCCAGTGCGGCACGCTCGACGCTGTTCGCCGCGCGCTGCGGCGCAGCGGCGCCTGGAGCCGGCGCTGCGGCCGGAGCCATCGGATCGAGCTTCTGGGCACGTTCGGCAAGGCGCTGATTGTCGGCGCGCAGCCGTGCGGTCAGATCGGCCAGACGGCTGTCCGGCGTCGAAGCCGCGGTGTTGGTCACGACGGCGGGCGGCGCCGCGGAGTTGCGCGCGATGATCGCCTGTTCGATGCCGGTGGCAACGACGGAGACGCGGATGATGCCATCCAGGGTTTCGTCGAAGGTCGCGCCGACGATGATGTTGGCGTCCTGATCGACTTCCTCGCGAATCCGGGTAGCGGCTTCGTCGACTTCGAACAGGGTCAGGTCCTTGCCGCCGGTGATCGAGATCAAGAGGCCGCGCGCGCCCTTCATCGATGAATCATCGATCAGCGGGTTGGCGATCGCAGCTTCGGCCGCGGTCAGCGCGCGCTTCTCGCCGGTGGCCTCGCCGGTACCCATCATCGCCTTGCCCATCTCGCGCATCACGGCGCGGACGTCGGCGAAGTCGAGATTGATCAGGCCTTCCTTGACCATCAGGTCGGTGATGCAGGCGACGCCCGAATACAGCACCTGGTCGGCCATCGCGAAGGCGTCCGCGAAGGTGGTCTTTTCGTTGGCGACCCGGAACAGGTTCTGGTTCGGGATGATGAGCAGCGTATCGACCACCTTGTGCAGCTCGGCAATGCCGGCTTCGGCGGTGCGCATGCGGCGCTGGCCTTCGAAGTGGAACGGTTTTGTCACCACGCCGACGGTGAGGATGCCCATCTCGCGCGCGGTCTTGGCGATGACGGGGGCTGCACCCGTGCCGGTGCCGCCGCCCATGCCGGCGGTGACGAACACCATGTTGGCGCCGCTCAGGTGATCGCGAAGCTCGTCGATGACCTCTTGCGCTGCGGCCGCGCCGACATCGGGCTGGGAACCTGCGCCGAGGCCCTGCGTGACTTGCGTGCCCATCTGCACGATGCGCTGGGCTTTCGACATGGTCAGCGCCTGCGCGTCGGTGTTGGCGACGACGAAATCGACGCCCTGCAGCCCGGCAGTGATCATGTTATTGACGGCATTGCCGCCTGCTCCACCGACGCCGAAGACGGTAATCCGCGGTTTCAGCTCGCTGATGTCAGGGGGGGTCAGATTGAGTGCCATGGTTGCCTCTCGATTACGCGCGCGTTGGTTCGCCCCGGCCGGCGGCCGCGGGAGTTGGTGAAAGTCGTTTGGTCTGGGATCCAGTCATCAGAAGCCCTCGCGAAGCCATCGTCCGACCTTTCCGAAATAACCGTCAGTCCCTGTTCTGAGCTGCCGCGTATGCCGCGGTTCGACGTGTTCCAGATGAGCGTATTGCGGATAGACCAGGAGGCCCGCGGGCACCGCAAACGACGGGCCCTTCGCCTCATTGGGCATGCGGCCGAAGCCGAGCGGGCGGCCGATCCGGACCGGCCGGTTGAGAATCCGGGTGGCCAGCTCGACGGTACCGGTGAGCTGCGCAGCGCCGCCGCTCAAGACAACCCGCGCCCTCGGCTCTGCCGCAAAGGGGGAATCCGCGAGCCGGTCCCGGACCATTTCAAAAATCTCCTCGGCGCGATGCCGGACGATGTTGGCGATCGTGGCGCGCGAGACGATCTGCGGAACATCGCGTTCGTCGCCCGCAGTGGGAACGGACATCAGCTCGCGCGCATCGGATCCGCCGGTCAGCACGGTGCCGTATAAAGTCTTGATTCGCTCGGCATCCGCAATGCATGCACCGACACCGCGTGCAAGATCCATCGTGATGTGTTGCCCGCCGACCGCAAATCCGGAGGCGTGCACGAACCGTCCGCCCGAATAGGTTGCAATCGTGGTCGAGCCAGCGCCCATCTCGACCACGGCGGCGCCGAGATCGGCTTCGTCGTCGGTCAGGACCGAGAGGCCGGCGACATAGGGGCTGGCCGCCATGGCTTCGACGTTGATATGGCAGCGCTCGACCACCAGCATCAGGTTTTTGGCGACGGTGGCGTCCGCGGTGACGACGTTCATGTCGACGCCGAACTGCCGCGCCACCATGCCCCTGGGGTCGCGGATGCCCTTGGCGCCGTCGAGGGTGTAGCCGACCGGCAGCGCATGCAGCACGGTGCGGCCCTCGCCGGTGGCGTGGCGCATGCCGGTCGAGGTCACGCGGGTAATGTCGGCTTCAGTGACGGAACCGCCGCGAATATCGGCCGCGGCTTCCACCAACTGGCCGTGCAGCCGGCCGCCGGAGACGGACAGCAAAACGGATTCGACGCGAACCTTGGCCATGCGTTCGGCCAGCGCCACCGCCTGGCGCACCGCCTGTTCGCACTCGGCGAGGTCGACCACCGCGCCGGCCTTGACGCCGCGCGACTGGATCTGGCTGTAGCCGATCAATTCGACGGCATGGCTGCGCCCGCGCAAGGCCTCGTTCGGCGGGCACGGCTTCAGCCGCGCGATCATGCAGGCGATCTTGCTGGTGCCGACATCGAGGGAAGCCACCAGCGCGGTGCGCTTCTGCGCCATCGGGCGCGTCTTCGGGGTCTGATTGCGATCGAGGCCCGTCATACGTCGCCGGCCTTTTTCTTGGTCTTCTTGTCCTTGAACAGCTCTTCGCGGGCCTTGGCCGCATCCTCGGACAATTGCACCGTCAGCCGGTCCGGCAGGCGCATGTCGATCGCGACGATGTCGCGCGAGAACAGCTTTTCCTCTTTGTCGAGCTTGCTCAGGGCCGCCAGCGCATTGCCGACGTCGTTCTCAGGCAACCTGACATCGAGACCATCCTTGAGGCGCAGGTTCCAGCGCCGTTCGCCGACGAAGATCGCAGCCTTGGTCACGGCGCGGACCTGCGGATAGCGGTCGAGCAGCGCCAGGAAATCCTTGGCTCTGCTATCGGCGCCCTTGCCCACCACCAGCGGCAGCGTGACAAAGCGGCGCGACACATAGGGCTCCAACACCGCGCCGTCGTCTGCGATGACGGACAACCGGCCATCCTCCTGCCACAGCGCAAATGCCGACCGCTCGGTTATGTTGATCTGAAGCCGGCCGGGATAAAGCTTCAAGATCGTGGCGTCGGCAATCCAGGGATTGGCCTTGAGCTTGTCGCGCACGGTGGCGGCATCGAGGAACAACAGCGACGAACGGCCGTTGACGCCGCCGATCGCGAGCACTTCGTCCTGGCTCAACTGCTTGCGGCCGTTGATGGCGACGGTGGTGATGCGGAATCCGGCGGAATTGGCCAGCGCATTGCGGGTATCGCTCAAAGCCTGGGTCAATTCGTCTACATGGCCGCCCTTGACGATGCCGAAGCCGGCGCTGCCAAGCAGCATCAGCACGGTCAAAGTAATGCCGGCCCGGTGCGGCAAATAACGTTCGAGCGCCAGGATGACGCGGTTGGGCGGGGCGCGATCGAGCGCCGGCCTGGCGCGGACGCGACTTCGGCCCAGCCACTCGCGCAACAGCACGACCGCTCCAACAGCGGCTGCTTTCAGGTCAGCTTGGGGCCCCAGCGATCGCAGCGATCGAGCGAGGCGTCCTGCACCATCCATTGCACGAGCTCGTCAAATGTTGTTCCCGCAAAAGGCTTTGCGAGTTCTGGCACAAATGACGTCTCGGTCATGCCGGGCTGGATTTGGACCTCCAGTCAGAAGAGGCCTTTTTCCCTCGATGCGATCGTCGAAGCGGAAATCCGCAACTGCTCACGCCCCGGCAGCCAAGCGCCACATGCGCCGCCAGCGTTAACCTTCGGACTTCCTGGTAAACAAAGTGTAAAACCGGTGCGCTCAGGGCGTGTTTTGATGTGCCTTGTGAGTACTTTGCCGCGCAATCGTTAGGATTTTCGCAATAAATCGTCCGGCGCGCCCGGTTCCCTTCGCCAAGGGGCGAACGGCCGGGCGGCCAGGCCATTCTTGCTATGGCCGGCTGCGCTTTTCGGCCAGCACGATCTGGTCACGCAGGAAATCGGCGAAATCGATCCCCTGCGCCTTGAGCGCCTTCGGATACAGCGAGGCTGGGGTCAGGCCCGGCAAGGTGTTGGTCTCGAGGTAGATCGGCCCCTTCGCCGAGACGATGAAATCGGTGCGGGAATAGCCGGTGCACGACAGCGCCCGGTGCGCCCGGATCGACTGATCCATGATCTCTGCCGTGGTCTCGGGCGAAAAGCGGCCCGGGCAGATCTCCTGGGTCGATTTCAGCAGGTATTTGGCGGCGTAGTCGAACGCGCCCTCCGCAGGCACGATCTCGATCGGCGGAAGCGAGAACACCGCGCCGTCCGCCTGCTCCAGCACGCCGCAGGTGGCTTCGATGCCGGAGACGAACGGCTCGATCAGATATTCCTCGGTTTTCGCGGCGTTGCGGACGGCGATGAGGTCCTGCATCGCATTAACGAAAATCAGGCCGTAGCTTGATCCATCCTTGGCCGGTTTTGCAATCAGCCTGCCGTATTCGGCGAACGCGGCCTCGATATCATCAAGCGCAACGCCCGCCGGCGCCTTCACGCCCGCGATGGCCACAAAGCGTTTCGCCGCGGCCTTGTCGAAGGCGAGATGCGAGGATGCCGAGCCGGAACCGGTGAACGGAATGCCGCGCATCTCGCACATCGCCTGCAACTCGCCATTCTCCGCCCGGCCGCCGTGCAGGCCAAGCACCAGCAGGCGGCCTTCCGCCTTGGCCTTGTCGAGCGCCGCTTCGAACGCGATGCCGCGACTGCCGGGCTTGAATTCGTCCTCGAACGGCCGCGTGTGGCCGAGCAGGCTTTCGGAGCGGACCTCGTGCACGGTATCGGCGACATCCCAAAACCAGAGGTCGGCCTCCGGCAAGGCGCGATGCAGCGCCTGCGCGCTCGCCACCGAAACCAGGCGCTCTTTATTGGTGCCGCCAAAGAGAATGGTAATCCGCATCGATTCGATCCGCCAATTCTTCCGTCATTCCGGGATGGTCCGAAGGACCAGACCCGGAATCTCCTTATCTATACAACTTCTGGATTCTCCGATGTGCAATTGCACATCGTAGTTCGTGCTACGCGCGCCCCGGAATGACAACTAAATTGGAATCCCGATCCGCTTGATTTCCCAGTGTAGCTCGATTCCGGAATTATCTTTAACCCGCGCCCGCACGGTCTCACCGAGGGTTTCGATATCATGCCCGGTGGCATCACCGGTATTGATCAGGAAATTGCAGTGCATCTCCGATACCTGCGCGCCGCCGACGCGAAGACCGCGGCAGCCGGCGGCGTCGATCAGCTTCCAGGCGCTGTGGCCGGGCGGGTTCTTGAAGGTCGAGCCGCCGGTCTTTTCGCGGATCGGTTGCGCCGTCTCGCGATGGGTCTGCACCTCGGCCATGCGCGCGCGGATCGCTTCCGGCGCGGTGATGGCCCCACGAAAGCGCGCCGAGGTGAAGATGATCGCGGGATCGACGCCGCTGTTGCGGTAGACGAACTTCATGCCGGCATTGGAAAATACATGGCGGGCGCCGTCGCGGCCGATGCCGGTGGCTTCGACCAGCACATCCCTGGTCTCGCTGCCGTTGGCGCCCGCATTCATGCGCAGCGCGCCGCCGATGGAGCCGGGGATGCCGAAGAAAAATTCCATGCCCCCGATATTGGCCGCCGCCGCCGTTTCCGCCACGCGCTTGTCGAGCGCAGCAGAGCCCGCGCTGACGATATCGCCCTCGGCGCTGGTGTCGCCGAACCCGCGCGGCGACAGCCGGATCACGACATCCGGGATACCGCCATCGCGCACGATCAGGTTGGAGCCGACGCCGACGACGGTGACCGCCAACTCTCTGGGCAGATGCGACAGGAAATAAGCCAGGTCGTCTTCATCCGACGGCGTGAACAGCACCTGCGCCGGACCGCCGACGCGAAACCATGTCAGCTCGGCCAGCGACTGGTTGGCCAGCAACCGCCCGCGCAATTCGGGCATCGCGGCTTTCAGGTCGGGCGTGATGTCGGGGAACACCACCGTCACCCTAGCGCCTTCAATTCGCCTGGCAGCGAGTAGGCCCATTGCGTGATATTGCCGGCCCCCAAGCAGACGACGAGATCGCCGCGGCCGGCGATACCGTGGACGACTTTGGCGAGTTCCGAAGAACTCTGCAGCGGAATCACCTCGCGGTGGCCATGCGCGCGCAAGCCGAGCACAAAATGGTCGCGATCGATGCCCGGGATCGGCGCCTCGCCGGCCGGATAGACTTCGGCGACAACGACCGCATCGGCGTCATTGAAGCAGGTGCAAAATTCCTCGAACAGCGATTGCAGGCGGGTGAAGCGATGCGGCTGCACCACGGCAACGATCTTGCCGTTGGTGGACTCCCGCGCCGCCCTCAGCACCGCCGCGATCTCGACGGGGTGATGGCCGTAATCGTCGATCACGGTGACGCCGTTATATTCGCCGGTTTTGGTAAAGCGCCGCTTCACGCCGCCGAAGCCTGCGATCGCCTTGCGGATCGCGTCATCGGAAATGCCGAGCTCATGCGCGACCGCGATCGCCGCCGTAGCGTTCAATGCATTATGGCGTCCGGGCATCGGCAGTATGAGGTCCGATATCTCGTGCGTGGCATCGGTCTTGCGGTTGCGGAAGACGACCTTGAATTTCGAGCCGCCGCCCATCGGCGTGAGATCCATCAGCCGCGCGTCGGCCTGCGGATTTTCGCCATAGGTGATGATGCGGCGGTCCTCGATCTTGCCAACCAGAGTCTGCACCACGGGATGATCGGTGCACATCACGGCAAAGCCGTAGAACGGCACGTTCTCGACGAAACTGCGGAATGCGTCCTGCACCGCCTCGAAGGTCTTGAAGTGATCGAGATGTTCGGGGTCGACATTGGTGACGATGGCGACGTCGGTCGGCAGTTTCAGGAACGTGCCGTCGCTCTCGTCGGCCTCCACCACCATCCAGTCGCCGGCGCCCAGTCTCGCATTGGTGCCATAGGCGTTGATGATGCCGCCATTGATCACGGTGGGGTCGAGATCGCCGGCGTCCAGCAACGCTGCGACCATCGAGGTGGTCGTGGTCTTGCCGTGGGTGCCCGCGATCGCGACGCAGCTTTTCAGCCGCATCAATTCCGCAAGCATCTCGGCGCGGCGCACCACGGGGATGCGCTGCGCGCGCGCCGCCATCAATTCCAGATTGTCACGCTTGATCGCGGTGGACACCACGACCACGTCGGCGCCGTCGACATTCTCCGCCTTGTGGCCGACCGAGACGCTAATGCCCTTGTCGCGCAGGCGCGTGACGTTGCCGCTCTCGGAGGCGTCCGAGCCCTGCACGGTATAGCCGAGATTGCTCAAGACCTCGGCGATGCCGCTCATGCCGATGCCGCCGATCCCGACGAAGTGAATGGGTCCGATCTCGCGCGGCAGTCTCATGCTTGTTCCTCGGTGTCATCGCCCGCCAACGGGTCGGCGCAGAGCGCCGCCCGATGACAGGCTCCAGCGGGCGATCCAGTATTCCGCGCCCCCCGTGAGTCAAATCAGCGGCGCGGCGTACTGGATGCCCCGCTTTCGCGGGGCATGACAAGGGCAATTTTGTGCGCAAGCGCCTAGATTCCGGCGACTTTCATCACCAGATCGGCCAGCCGCTCCGCCGCATCCAGCCTGCCGACGCTGCGGGCGGCCGTGGCCATCGCGGTCAGCCTGGCGGGCTCGGCGGCAAGCGTGGAGATTTCCGCGGCCAGACGGTCCGGGGTAAATTCGGCCTGCGGAATCCGTAAAGCCCCGTTCGCCTGCGACAGCACGCCGGCATTGGCGAACTGGTCCTGATCGATCGCGCCCGGCAACGGCACCAGAATGGAGGGCCGTCCGATCGCGGCGAGTTCGGCGACCGTACCGGCGCCGGAGCGCGAGATCACCAGATGGCTCGACGCCAGCTTTGCCGGCAGGTCGCCGAAGAACGGCGCCAGTTCGGCGTTGATCTTGAGCCGGTCATACACCGCGCGGACCCGCGCCATGTCCTCTTCACGGACTTGCTGCGTCAGCATCAGGCGGCGCCACAGCACCGGCTCCAGCCGCTCGATCGCGCCCGGCACGATATCGCTCATCACCCGCGCGCCCTGGCTGCCGCCGACCACCAGCACGCGCAGCGGTCCATTCGGTTCCGGTGTCGCAAACGGCACCGCCGCGGCGGCAAGAATCGCCGGACGCATCGGCGTGCCGACGGTGGTCGTCTTGCCGGCCAGCGAAGGATCGCGATCGAGCACGCCGGGCAACGAGGTCGCGACCGCATCGACGCGGCTGGAGAGAAACCGGTTGGCGCGGCCGAGTACGGCGTTGGCGTCGTGAATGATGCCGGGCACGCCGAGCCAGCGCGCCGCCATAAGCGGCGGCACGGTCGGATAACCGCCGAAGCCGACCACGGCCGCGGGTTTCAGCCGCCGCACCAGATTGAGCGCCACCATGGTGCCATAGCCCAGCATGATGGCGGTGCGCGCCAGCGACACGGGATTGCGGCTGCGCACGGTCTCGCTCGGCACCACTTCGATCATGTCCTTGGAGAACAACCCGCTGTAGCGCAGCGCGCGGCCATCGGTCGCCAGACGCACCCGCAGGCCGCGCTTGATCAGCTCGACGCCCAGCGCCTCGGCAGGAAACAGATGACCGCCGGTACCGCCCGCGGCCAGCAGAATCAAAGGCGCTATATTCATTGTTGCAATCTTCGCGAACCGAGTGCCGTCATTGCGAGCGAAGCGACTTGTCCGCCGTAGCTTTAGCGAAGGCGGAAGCAATTCATAGGCCAGGAAGCAAGGCTGGATTGCTTCCGCCTTCGCTCTTCGAGCTACGGCGGACAGGTCGTCACTTCGTTCCTCGCAATGACGAAAAGCGCGTCTTTCCCCTCAGGTCAAGCGTAACCGCGCGCCGCGCTGGCGTCGTTGATCGATTCCATCTCGGTGCGCGGGCGCAGCCTGGTCAGCGCCAGCATCATGCCGACGCCGTAAGCCAATGAGACGATCGACGAACCGCCATAGGAGATGAACGGCAGCGTCATGCCCTTGGCGGGGATCAGTTGCAGGTTGACCGCCATGTTGATGGCGGCCTGCACCCCGAACAGGATCGCAAGGCCGGAAGCGGCAAAGCGCGCGAACATGTCCTCGGTGGCGTAGGCGCGCGACAGCGTGCGGATCACGACGAAGGCGAACAGCGCGACCAGCGCCAGGCACAGGATGATGCCGAATTCTTCCGCCGCGACTGCGAACACGAAGTCGGTGTGGCTGTCCGGCAGGCTGCGTTTGGCGATGCCTTCGCCGGGTCCAAGCCCGAACCAGCCGCCGTTCCAGAACGCCTCCATCGCGGTGTCGACCTGAAAGGTGTCGCCCGAGGCCGGATTCATGAAGCGCTTGATGCGGCCGGCGACGTGCGGCACCAGCAGATAGGCGCCGAACAAGCCGGCGCTGGCGGCGCCCGCGAGCCCCAACACCCAGATCATCCGCATGCCCGCGATGAAGAACAGCGCGCCCCACACCATCAGGATCAGCATGGTCTGGCCGAAGTCCGGCTCCATCACCAACAGCGACACCAGCATCATCAGGAGCGCCAGCGCCATCGAGGTCGCCGGCATTTCCGGGCGCTTGGTCGATTCGGCAAACAGCCACGCCGCCATCACTACGAAGGCGGGCTTGGCGGATTCGGAGGCCTGGATGTTGACGCCGAGCAGCGTGATCCAGCGCCGCGAGCCCTTGACCTCGGGACCGAGCAGCAGTGTCGCCACGATCAGCGCGATCGAGACCGCGAACACCAGCAGCGCGGATCGGCGGATCTGCCGCGGCGACAGGAACGACACCGCGATCAGCACCATGAAAGACGGCAGCAGGAACAGGATATGCCGGTTGAAGAAGTGGAAGGGATCGAGCCCGATCCTTGTTGCCACCGGCGGGCTCGCCGCCAGCGACAGAATGACGCCAGCCAGCATCAGCGCGATGATCGCTGCCAGCAGCGGCTTGTCGACGGTCCACCACCATTCGGAAAACGGGGTGCGTTGGTCACGGGCAAGCATGGGCGTCCCCAAATGGCAGAGGTAACGCCCATTGGTGGCGCAGGATGGTTTCCAAGGGGTTAATGAGATCATAATCTTTTGAGATGTTGGCTAGTGCCACCTCACAAACGGTCGTCATACCCGCGAAAGCGGGTATCCAGTACGCCGCGGCCGTAGTGATTGAACCGCGAGGCCTCTGGAATACTGGATCGCCCGCTTTCGCGGGCGATGACGGTTGTGGTTGCTCACACCACCGGCTTTACGCCCGGCAGCGCGGTGACGAGATCGCGGAACTTGGTGCCGCGGATTTCGAAATTGCGGTACTGGTCGAACGAGGCGCAGGCCGGCGACAGCAGCACCACGGGATCGGCCAGCCCTGAAGCCTCCGCGTCGCGTGCGGCATTGGCCACCGCGACGTCGAGCGTCTCGGATATCTCGTGCGGCACGCGATCGCCCAGTGTGCCCGCAAACTCCGGCGCGGATTCGCCGATCAGATAGGCTTTGCGGATGCGCGGGAAATATTCGGTGAGGCCTGTGATGCCGCCGAGCTTCGGCTTGCCGCCGGCGATCCAGAAGATGTCGCCGAAGGAGGACAGCGCGTGCGCCGCGGCATCCGCATTGGTGCCCTTGGAGTCGTTGACGAACAGCACGTTGCCGCGGCGGCCGACCTGTTCCATGCGATGGGCGAGGCCCGGAAAGCTGCGCAAGCCATTCTGCAGGATATCGGTGCCAATACCCATCGCCAGCGCACAGGCCGCGGCACAGGCCGCGTTCTGCGCGTTGTGCAGGCCGCGCAGCGAGCCGATGCCGCCGAGTCTTGCGATCTCGCTGCGCGCTCCGCCGGATGCGCGCACGATGACTTCACGCTCGACATAGATGCCGTCGGGCAGCGGATTCTTCACGGAGATGCGCACCACGCGCTTGCCGGCCCGGTCGAGGCGGTCGGCGATGTTGCGGCACCAGCCGTCGTCGACGCCGACAATGGACGTGCCCGCCGGCTGCACGCCGGCGACCAGGCGCGCCTTCACCGCGGCATAATTTTCGAGCGTGCCGTGGCGGTCGATATGATCTTCGCTGACGTTCAGGAGAATCCCGACGGAAGGATCGAGCGAGGGCGAAAGATCGATCTGGTAGGACGACATCTCGACCACATGCACCCGCCCCATCCGCGGCGGCTCCAGCGACAGGATCGCGGTGCCGATATTGCCGCCCATCTGGGTGTCGTAACCGGCGACCTTCATCAGATGCGCGATCAGCGCCGTCGTGGTCGACTTGCCGTTGGTGCCGGTGATCGCCACGAACGGCGCCTCCGGCGCGTGACGCCTTCGTTCGCGGCAAAACAGCTCGATGTCGCCGATCACTTCGATACCGGCCTGCCGTGCCGCCAGCACGCTCCAATGCGGCGCCGGATGGGTCAGCGGCGCACCGGGCGTCAGAATCAGCGCGGCGAAATTCGTCCACGGCACGGTGCGCAGATCGGCGGTGATGAAACCGGCCTGGGCTGCCTTGACGACATTGTCGGTACTGTCGTCCCCGGCGATCACTTCCGCGCCGCCGGCCTTCAAGGCGTGACAGCTTGCAAGTCCGGAGCCGCCGAGGCCGAAGACGGCGACCGTCTTGCCGGCGAAGGAGGTAACGGGAATCAAAGGCTCACCGCAGTTTCAGCGTGGAGAGACCGGCCAGCGCCAGCATCACCGAGATGATCCAGAACCGGATTACGATCTGCGGCTCGGTCCAACCCTTCTGTTCGAAGTGATGATGCAGCGGCGCCATCCGGAACACCCGCTTTCCCGTCAGCTTGAACGACACCACCTGCACGATCACCGAGACCGCTTCCAGCACGAACAATCCACCGATCACGGCCAGCACGATCTCGTGCTTGACCGCGACCGCGGTCGCACCCAGCATGCCGCCAAGCGCAAGCGAGCCGGTATCGCCCATGAAGATCGACGCCGGCGGCGCGTTGAACCAGAGAAATCCCAATCCGGCGCCGAGCACTGCGCCGCAGACCACCGCCAGTTCGCCGGCGCCGGCGACGTAGTTGATCTGCAAATAATCGGAGAACACCGCGTTTCCGGTCAGGTACGCGATCATGCCAAAACTGGCGGCGGCGATCATGACCGGCACGATCGCAAGCCCGTCGAGTCCGTCGGTCAGGTTGACCGCGTTGCCGGCGCCGACCATGACGAAGGCGCCGAAGATGATGAAGAACCAGCCGAAATTGAACACCATGTCCTTGAAGAAGGGGATCGCGAGCGAGGTCGAGGACACGTCGCGCCCGAGCCGCACCAGGGCGTAGCAGGCGGCCAGCGCGATCGCCGCCTCGATCGCAAGCCGGAATTTTCCGGCGAAGCCGCCATGGGTCTGCTTGGTGACCTTCAGATAGTCGTCGTAGAATCCGACGAAGCCGAAGCCGAGCGTCACCGCCAGCACGATCCAGACGTAGGGATTAAGCGGATTGGCCCACAACAGCGTCGAGACCACCAACCCCGAAAGGATCATCAGCCCGCCCATCGTCGGCGTGCCCTTCTTGGAGACGATGTGCGACGCCGGGCCGTCGGTGCGGATCGGCTGGCCCTTGCCCTGGCGCAGCCTCAAATGGTCGATGATCCACGGCCCGAACAGGAACACGAACAACGCCCCGGTCACCATCGCGCCACCGGTGCGGAAGGTGATGTAGCGAAACACGTTCAACAGGGTACGGAAGACGCCGAAGCCGGGAACGGTATTGGAGAGCTCGATCAGCCAGTAAAACATTCAATATGCCCTATACCGCGGCTTCGTTCGCCGTCTTGCCGGGAAAGCGCCTTGCGGGTGTGTTGATAATCGCTTTCAGCCTCAAACCAAGCAAAACCTTGATCATGACCGCGTCGTGCCTTGCGAATCGCGGCACGGAAAAGCGGGTCGTAAGCATGGGCAGTTTACGCCCTTGCCTGTAGTGCGGCCAGCAACCTTGGCACAAACTTGTTGACCCAAAACATTTTTTTGCTGCCCTTGACCACCACGACATCGCCGTCCCGCAGCAAAGTCGCGATTTTTTGCGGCTCGAGCGTGGCCGGATCCTCGTACCAGCCGAGGCCGTTTTCCGCCGGCACCAGGTCGTATAAATGCCGCATCAAGGGGCCCACGCAGTACACACCATCGATGCCCGGCAGGTGCCCGGCCAGCTTTTCATGATAGGCCGGCGCGTCGGCGCCGAGCTCCAGCATGTCGCCGAGAATGGCGATGCGCCGGCCGTTATGCACCGGCCGCGCCTTCAGACTGTCGAGGGCGGCCACCATGCTGGCGGGATTGCCGTTGAAACTGTCGTCGATCACGGTCACGCCGTGCGCGGTCTGCTCCACCCCGCGCCCGCTCATGATGCCGACCTTGCCGAGCTCTTTCGCCAGCAATGTCTCATCGAGGCCGGCGGCGTGAATCGACGCCAGCGCCGCCAGCGCATTCTGCAGACGATGCGGCGCGCCGGGCGTCAGGCCGAATTCAATCTGTTTGCCGTCCACCTGCGCGACCACGTTCCAGCTCTCGCCCTGCGCCGAGTGTTTCAACGCGCGCACCTCGGACGCGTCGCCGAAACGGACGATCTTTCCATTCCATTCCGGCGCCTCGACATCCCCCGGCAGCACCAGTACGCCTTCTTTCGGCAGACCCTGTGCAATACTCACCTTCTCGCGCCGGATCGCCTCCAGGCTGCCGAGCTTTTCCAGATGCACCGGCTGCACATTCACCACCAGCGCCACCGTCGGCTGCGTCAATTCGCTGAGCCGCGCGATCTCGCCGGTCTGGTTCATGCCCATTTCCACCACCCACAGCGTGGCTTTGGGGCCCGCATTGCAAAGCGTCAGCGGCACGCCCCAGAAATTATTGAAACTGCTCGGGCTGGCATAGGCGCCGGGATAGGCGGCGAGAAATTCCTTGGTGCTGGTTTTGCCGGCGCTGCCGGTCAGGCCGATCACCGGGCCGCTGAACCTCGCCCGCGCCGCGCGCGCCAATGTCCACAGCCCGTCGATCAGCGTGTCCTTCACCACCAGTTGCGGCACGCTCACGCCCTCGATCCGGTGCGGCACGATCATCGCCACCGCGCCGGCCGCCTCGGCCTGCTTTGCAAATTCCCAACCGTCGCGCGCACTGGCAAAACTCGAAATAAAGCCGCCGCTCGGCGTGCCGCCCAACGCCACGAACAGACATCCCGGCTTCACCAGGCGGCTGTCCTGGGTGACGAATTCGATCGCCGTATCGGGAAATTTTCCAGCCAGCCCCAAGGCGCGGGCGACGTCGGCAATGGTCCATAAATGCGCGCTCATGCGACCCTCGCTGCCAGTGCGGCCGCGACCGCATCGTGATCGCTGAACGGCAGCGTCCTGTCGCCGACGATCTGGCCGGTCTCGTGGCCCTTGCCGGCGATCAGCAGCGCATCGCCGGGCTCCAGCGCCGCAATCCCGGTCCGGATCGCCTCGGCGCGGTCACCGATATCCCTGGCACCTTTCGCAGCAGCCAGGATGGCGGCGCGGATGGTTTCCGGCTGCTCGCTGCGCGGATTGTCGTCGGTGACGATGACATGATCGGCATTCTCGACCGCGATCGCCCCCATCAACGGCCGCTTGCCGGCGTCGCGATCGCCGCCGGCGCCGAAGATGACGACGAGCTTGCGTCTGGCGTAGGGCCGCAGCGCCTGCAGCGCCTTCGCCAGCGCGTCCGGCTTGTGGGCGTAATCGACGAAGATCGGCGCGCCGTTATGTTCGCCGACGCGCTCCAGCCGGCCTTTTGCACCTTCGAGATGTTCGAGGCTTGCGAACACTTCGTCCGGCGCGCTACCGGTGCCAATGGCCAGGCCTGCGGCGACCAAGGCGTTCTCGATCTGGAATTCGCCGACCAGCGGAAGCTTGATCATATGCCGCCGCCCGCAATGTTCGAGCGCGAGTTGTTGCGCAAAACCTTCGATCGATGCCGCCTCGAGACGAATGCCCTCGCCGGCCCCATCGGCGTTGCGGCCGACCGCGATGATCCGCAAACCGCGCTCGCGCGCCGCGTCGATGACCTGCTGTGAGCACTCATGGTCGGCCGAAATGACAGCTGCGCCGCCGGCCGCCACGAGATCGCGGAACAGCCGCAGTTTGGCGGCGAGATAATGCGCGACGTCGGGATGGTAATCCATGTGGTCGCGCGACAGATTGGTAAAACCGCCGGCGGCGATGCGAACGCCGTCGAGCCGGTACTGGTCGAGCCCATGCGATGACGCTTCAAAGGCCAGATGGGTGACGCCGTCGCCCGTAATCTCGTCGAGCTGCCGATGCAGCGCGATCGGATCCGGCGTGGTCAGCGAGCCATAGACGGTGCGCTTCGGCGAAACCAACCCGATGGTGCCGATGCTGGCGGAGACATGACCGAGCCGCTGCCAGATCTGGCGGGTGAAGGCGGCAACCGAGGTCTTGCCGCTGGTGCCGGTCACTGCGGCGATCACTGGCGGTTGCCGCGGATAAAATTTTGCCGCGGCCAGCGCCAGCGCGCGGCGCGGATTCGGCGTCACGACGAAGGGCACGCGACGATCGCTCGCGGCGGGATGGTCGCCCGCGACCGCAACGGCTCCGGAGGCAATCGCTGCATCGATGAATCGGGAGCCATCGGTCTTGCTGCCGGCCAGCGCGAAGAACAAATCGCCCGGCTTTACCGCCCGGCTGTCCACCGCGAGGCCCTTGACCTCGGTCGCCCCTGCGACCTCGGTCGCATCGGCGGCCACGACCGCATCCGCCTGCGGCTCGATCGCGGCGTCATCGCCGAAGAGGTCGCGAAGTCTCATGATCTTCCAGTCCGGCCGGCGCAGTCCGGCGCCTCTCAGCTACGCCTTACTGGGTTGGCTTTGATGCCGCAAGAATAAGGCGGTCGGACGGCGGCAAATCGAACCGCGGCTCGATCCCCAGAAGCGGCGCGATGCGGGCGATCACCTTGCCGCCGGTCGGGACCGCGTTCCAGCCCGAGGTAATGAAGCCGTGGGTTTCCGGCGTCGTCTTCGGCTCGTCCAGCATCACCAGCAGCTGGTACTGCGGATTGTCCGCCGGGATGATGGCGGTGAACGAGTTCAGCACCTGCTTCTTGGCGTAGCGGCCGTTGATGACCTTCTCGGAGGTGCCGGTCTTTCCGCCGACATAGTAGCCCTTGACGTCCGCGGTCTTGGCGGTGCCGACCTCCGCATTGAGGCGCATCAGGAACCGCATCTTGTCAGAGGTTTCCGGCTTGATCACCCGCTTGGCGAGCGCCATCGCTTCCTCTTCGCTGCGCTTCATGAAGGTCGGAGGAATCAGGTAGCCGCCGTTCATCAGCGCGTTGATACCCATCACCGCCTGCAATGGCGCTACCGACAGGCCCTGGCCGAACGCGATGGTCACGGTGTTCAACTCGCTCCAGCGGCGCGGCACCAGCGGCGACGCGCTTTCCGGCAATTCGGTGCGCAGACGGTGCAACTGGCCCATCTTGGCGAGAAACGCCTTGTGGGCCTCGACGCCCTGACCGAGCGCGATCCGCGCGGCACCGATATTGGACGAGTAGGTGAACACTTCCTTGGTGTTGATGAAACGTCCCAGCGAGTGGCTGTCATGGATGGTGAACTTGCCGTAGTGCAAATTCCCGCGCGCATCCCACATCGAATTGAGGCTGATCTTGCCGGAGTCCAGCGCCATCGCCAGCGTGAATGCCTTGAAGGTCGATCCCATTTCATAGACGCCGGTGGTCAGCCGGTTGATACGATCAGGATCGTGCGCTTCCCGGGGGTTGTTCGGATCGAAATCCGGCAACGACACCAAAGCAACGATCTCGCCGGTTTTGACGTTGGAGACGATGCCGGAGGCCGCCTTGGCCTTGAACTTTTCCTTCGCCTTCATGAGTTCATCGCGCAAGGCGTGTTCGACCCGCAGGTCGACCGACAACTCCACCGGCTTCTGCAGCCGGTCGGTGGCAAAGCCCGCGCGGTGCAGATCGGCCAGCCCGTTATTGTCGAGCCACTTCTCCATCCCGGCGATGCCCTGGTTGTCGATATTGACCAGACCGATCAGGTGCGCGACTTCGGCGCCGGTGGGATAGACGCGCTTGTTCTCGCGCAGGAAGCCGATGCCGGGAATGCCGAGGCGATGGATGTCCAGCTGCTGCGTTGGCGTGATTTCGCGCTTCAGCCAGACAAAGCCCTTTTTCGACGACAGGCGGTCGCGCACCTCCCCGGTGTCGAGGTCGGGCAGCGTCGCGGTCAGAAGCTCGATCGCCTCGTCCTTGTCGATGATCCGGCGCGGTTCGCCGAACAGGCTGGGCGCCTTGACGTCGGTGGCGAGCACCTCGCCATTGCGATCGACGATATCGGGCCGCGCGGTTGCAATCGCGTCCTGCGAGGCGGTGCGGCGCG
Source organism: Bradyrhizobium sp. Ash2021 (assembly GCF_031202265.1). Lineage (NCBI taxonomy): Bacteria > Pseudomonadati > Pseudomonadota > Alphaproteobacteria > Hyphomicrobiales > Nitrobacteraceae > Bradyrhizobium > Bradyrhizobium sp. Ash2021. Next base: position 7,294,066 of record NZ_CP100604.1, read on the forward strand.
CGCCATGGCTGTCGGCGCCGACCGCGAACATCACAAGCCGTCCGGCCAGCACGGCGTAAATCGCCGCAAAAGCCAGGATCGCAAATCCGACACGGGCGCGCGCTTTCGCGGTGCGATCGACATTGCGCCCGTAAAGCAGGCTGCGGATCAGCCGCTGCCGCCAAGGCTCGGCAGACTTGGTCTTCGCAAGCGCCTGATCGGTCATTGCTGATCTCCCGGCGCCGGCGCAGGCACCGAACCGGTCACCGTCTCGGCGTCGGAAGCGGCCTCAATGGTGTTGATCATCGCGCCGATCGGATCGGGCGCGCCCGGCTTCGCGAAGTTCGGCGGCCGCTCGGGCAGGTTCTTCAACTGGTCATATTGCGTCGCGTTGATCGGTTTCAGCTCCAGATGCCGGTCGGCGAGACCTTGCAGCCGCAGCGGCGCGTCGAGCCTGGCCCATTCCGCGCGCAGCGTGGCGATGGCGTCGCGCTGCTCGCGGATTTCCGCATTCAGGCGCAGCACGCTCTCGGTGCGCGACGTCGATTCCATCTTGATCCGGTAGACATAGGCGGCCGCGAACACCAGCATGCCGATGACGAGGAAATGGATGATCCGCATGATCAGCCTCCCCGCATCACGTCGGCGAGGACGGGCCAGGCCGGCAAGCTGCCCGCCGCATGCGCCGGCGCCGCGGTCCGTTCGGCCGCGCGCAGCTTGGCGGAGCGCGCACGCGGATTGGCCGAGACCTCTGCGTCGCCGGGCGTGACCGGCCGCTTGGTCAGGATCTGGAAACTTGGCGCTGCCTGCGCCACTTCGGGCAAATGCCGCGACCCGCCGGCCGCCTTGCCACGCTGGTTAAGGAAATCCTTGACGATGCGGTCTTCCAGCGAATGAAAGGACACGACCACCAGCCGGCCGCCCGGCTTCAGCACGCGCTCGGCCGAAGCCAGCGCCAGATGCAGTTCGTCGAGCTCTTCGTTGACGAAGATCCGCAAGGCCTGGAACGTGCGCGTCGCTGGGTGAATCTCGTTCGGCTTGGAGCGGACGACCTTGCCAACGATATCGGCCAGCGCCTGCGTGGTCGTGATCGGCGCTTCCTTGCGTGCGGCGACGATGGCCCGCGCCACGCCGCGGGAGTGACGTTCTTCGCCGAAGATGTAGATAATGTTGGCGAGGTCGGCCTCGGACGCCCTGGCGACCACATCGGCCGTGGTCGGGCCGTCATGGCCCATCCGCATATCGAGCGGGCCGCCGAGCCGGAACGAGAAGCCGCGGTCGGCCTGATCGAGCTGCATCGAGGAGACGCCGACGTCCATCACGATTCCGTCGACCGCCTCAATCCCCTGCCCGTCGCAAATCTCGGCGAGGTTGGAAAACCGATCCTCGACCAGGGTCAGCCGCCCGCCCGAACGGTCGACCAGATCGAACCCGCCGGTAATCGCCGACCGGTCACGGTCGATGCCGATGACCCGGGTGCCCGGGGTGTCGAGGATGGCGCGGCTATAGCCGCCGGCGCCAAAGGTGGCGTCGATATAGACGCCGCCGGCGCGCGGATTGAGCATCTCGACCGCCTCGCGGCCGAGAACGGAAATATGACGAGAAGCAGCCGAGGTCATGCGCCGGTCTCTGGCACATTCCAGCGTACGGAACAGAAATTGGACGCCGACGGGCCCATTGCGCCTCAAATCCCCGCGTTTTGCCAGCCTTTTCCGGCCAAAGAGCCCTCGCAGGGCGCGATCGCCGTTTCCCGCCCCGACCAGCAAACCCTCATTTCCGTACGGAATTTGCTGGCCAGCCATGACGTTTCGAGCGTGAAAGAGGGCCTCGGCCGTCCCCAAAACCGGTTCGGCTCTTCACCACTTAGTAACGGCACTTAGCGTTAAGAAAGCGTTGACGGTCGGCTGCCGGATTTGCGCGGTTTTTAACCACGGGGAACCCGGTGATGCCCGCCGCACACACTCGGGCAAAATGCGAAGCGAAGGGCGGCCGCCGGATTGCGCGGATGACAGGGTAAAGGAATAGTAAATACAGTTCATTTTTTAAAGCGTCGTATTGCCGTTCTCCTGCCCGGTTTGAGTTTTCTTATGGCCCAAGGTTCGTTCGCATCTCATGGTATTGATTCGAAGCGTCAACGTGCCCTCCCCGTTCCCAGGGCCAACGCCGAAATGCAGACTTTTACCCCGGATTCCTCGATCGCTTCCGACGTCATACCGTCGGCGAACTATGGCGACCGCAACAAGGGCCGCCTGCCCGACATGATCCTGCTGCACTACACCGGCATGCCCGATGTGGAAGGCGCGATCGCCCAGCTCTGCACCGCCGGCACCGACGTATCAGCGCATTACATCGTCCTGGAGGACGGCCGCATCGTGCAATGCGTGCCCGAGAGCAAGCGCGCCTGGCACGCCGGCGCGTCGTTCTGGGCCGGCGAGGAAGACATCAATTCCTGCTCGATCGGGGTCGAGATCATCAACCGCGGCCACGATTGGGGCTATCCGGATTTCCCGCTGCGCCAGATCGCCGCCGTGATCGCGCTGTGCCGCGGCATCATGCTCCGCCGCAAGGTGCCGTCGCATCGCGTGCTCGCGCATTCGGACGTCGCACCGGCCCGCAAGAAGGATCCCGGCGAAAAATTTCCGTGGCATTCGCTGGCCAATTCCGGCGTCGGCCATTGGGTGCAGCCGGCGCCGATCGTGCGCAGCGAAGCGCTCAAGCTCGGCAGCATCTCTGACGACGTCGCAGGCCTGCAGGCGGCGCTGGCCCGCTATGGCTACAATGTCCCAACCCATGGAAAATTCGACGGCGCCACCATGGAAGTGGTCACCGCGTTCCAGCGCCACTTCCGCCCCGCCCGCGTCGACGGCGTCGCCGATCATTCGACCATGACCACGCTGCACGCGCTGCTGGCGAGCTTGCCGGCGGAGGCGACGACGGTCGTGGCGGCGAAGTAGCTCGCGCGAGATTTTTAGACCGTCATTGCGAGGAGCGAAGCGACGAAGCAATCCATTCTTTCTTCTTCCTGTGAAAGGATGGATTGCTTCGCGGAGCCTGTCATCGGGCGCGCGTTCGCGCGACCCGTTGGCTCGCAATGACGAATCCAGTCTGCTGGCCACCTAACCCATCTCCGCGATCCGCCGCGCATAGAGCCGCCGCAGCGGCTCCAGTTGCGTCGCAGCCGTCGCCGCCAGATAGGCTTTGCGCGCCGCGTCATGGCGGCCGAGCCGGCGCAGCAGATCGGCGCGAACCGCCGGCAGCATTTCATAGCCCTTGAGACCGCCGCGGGCTTCCAGCGCGTCGATCAGGTCGAGCGCCCGCGCCGGGCCGTCGACCATCGACACCACGGCGGCGTGATTGAGTTCGATCACCGGCGACGGGCTGATGCGCAGCAGGACTTCGTAGAGGCCGGCGATTTGCGGCCAGTCGGTGTCTTGATAATTGGGCGCGCGCGCGTGAAGGGCCGCGATCGCCGCCTGCACCGTGTAGGATTGCGGCCGGCCCGGCATCCGCAGCGCATCCTCGACCAGCTTGAGGCCTTCGGCGATCTGGCCGGCGTCCCACAGCGCGCGATCCTGCTCTTCGAGCAAAACGATGTCGCCGCCCGCGGTCTCGCGGCCGGCGCGGCGCGCGTCGTGCAGCAACATCAGTGCGAGCAGTCCCATGATCTCGCCGCGTCCGGGCATCAGCGCATCGATCAGCCGCGCCAGCCGGATCGCTTCGCGCGCCAGATCCGGCCGCATCAGATCCTCGCCCGAGGTCGCGACATAGCCTTCGGTAAATACCAGATAGATCACCGCGAGCACGCCGCGCAGCCGCGGTTCGAGCGCCTCGCGCTCCGGTACCTCATAGGGAATGCCGGCGAGGCGGATCTTCTGCTTGGCACGGAGCAAGCGCTGCGCCATCGCGTCTTCGCTCGCCAGAAACGCGCGCGCGACCTGCGCCGTGGTCAGCCCGCACACCGTGCGCAGCGTCAGCGCGACCTGCACCTCGGCGGCAAATGACGGATGGCAGCAGGTAAAGATCAGCCGCAGCATGTCGTCGTCGAGCACGCTGTCGGCGGCCTCGCACGGGGGCGACGCGTTGAGCAGCAGTTCGTGGGTCAGCTCCTGCTGCTTGCCGCGAAAGGCGATGTTGCGGCGAACGCGGTCGATCGCCTTGTTGCGGCCGACATTGACCAGCCACGCCCGCGGATTGGCCGGCAGGTTGCCATTGGGCCAGCGCTCCAGCGCGACCGCGACGGCATCCTGTAAGGCATCTTCCGCCAGATCGAAATCGCCGACGAGACGGATCAGCGTGGCCAGCGCCCGCCCCGCCTCGTCGCGGAATATTTTTTCGATCTCGGTTGGTGTCATGCGGGTGCCACTTTCTCAGACCGTCATTCCGGGGCGCGTCGAAAACGCGAACCCGGAATGACGGCTAGAGCCTTGGTCAATTATAAACCCAGATCGGCCGCACCTCGATCGAACCATGTCTCGCGCCGGGAATGCGCGCGGCAATCGCCAGCGCGGCGTCGAGATCCTTGGCCTCAACCAGATAGTAACCACCGAGTTGCTCGCGGGTTTCCGCGAATGGACCATCTGTCGTCAGCGTCTTGCCGTCGCGGACCCGCACGGTTGTCGCCGTGTGCGTGTCCTGCAGCCGGTCGCCGGCCTTGAAACTGCCGCTCTGGATGATGGATTGGGTGAACGCGCCGTATTCCTCCATCATTTTCTTGCCGGTCGCCGCGTCCATTTTTCCGTACTCGGCTTCGTTCTGATAGATCATCAGCAGGTACTGCATTTCGATTACTCCTCTTGATCGGCTGGATCGCCGACACCCAGTCGAACGGGGGGCGCGCGAGACGACATCTTCAGGATAGTTTATTTTGGCTGGTTTCGCGGCTTGACGCCACGCCCCCCAGCCCCCATGCCTTAGGGCGTCAGTCGGCCGGACGGCCGCTCCCGCTACGGTCGAAAGGCTGCGGGGGAGGAAAGTCCGGGCTCCATCGACATGCGGTGCCGGATAACATCCGGCGGGGGCAACCCCAGGGACAGTGCCACAGAGAACGAACCGCTCCCCCGCCCGAAAGGGAGGGGGCAGTAAGGGTGAAAAGGTGCGGTAAGAGCGCACCGCGGGTCCGGCAACGGAAACGGCATGGCAAACCACACCGGGAGCAAAACCGAATAGGGACGGCAACGCGGGCTGTTCGCGCAAGCGATAACACCGCAGGGCGATGTCAGGCTCGCTGTCCGGGTAGGTTGCTCGAGGCCATGTGCAAGCATGGTCCCAGAGGAATGGCCGTCACGTATCATTCGCGAAAGCGAGTGGTGCCTTACAGAACCCGGCTTACAGGCCGGCTGATGCTCTAAAAATGAAGGGTTCGGCGTGACGCGCCGGACCCTTCGCCATTTAGGAAATCGTCATTCCGGGCTGGTGCGCGAGCACCAGACCTCAGATGCGCAATTGCGCATCGGGGAATCTCGAGATTCCGGGTTCGATGCTTCGCATCGCCCCGGAATGACACGTCAAGCGACGATCCTCTCCAGCAACGTCATCAGCGCCTCCGGCGCGGTGACGTTCGGCGAATGGCTGGCGTCGATCGCGTAGAAGCGCCAGCCCGCTTCGCCTTGGGCGCGCTTGGCAAATGGGCCGAACGTATCGGCGGGCGTGATCCGCGTCGCGTAGATGTAGCTGCGCGGCAAGGTCGGCTCGCCGTTTTGCAGCTTGAGCTTGGTTTCAAAACATTTAACCGGCATGTGCACGCGGCGCGCCGACAGCCATTCGACGTCGGCGGGCGATGTATCCGGAGGCGTCTGCAGCGGCGGCACGCGCCAGCCGTCGCCGCTCTTGGCGGCGTCCTGCAAATGTTGCCGCCCGGATTCGTTGAGATCGAACAGCGACTGCCCGTCGCGCGGCACGAAGGCGTCGAGATAGATCAACTGCGCGACGCGGTCGCGGGCGCGGTCGGCGACGCCGGTTGCGACCATGCCGCCATAGCTGTGGCCGAGCAGCACGATGTCGCGCAGATCCTCGTATGTGATGACGTTGAGAACGTCCTCGATATGGGTCTCGAGATCGATCGACGGATTGGCCAGATGCGCCCGCTCGCCGAGCCCGGTGTAGGACGGCGTGACCAGACGATGTCCGGCGGCCTGCATCAGCGGGTGCATCTTCTTCCACGCCCATCCCGCCGACCAGGCGCCGTGGCAGACCAGAACGGTTTTGGCGGAGCTTGAATTCATTGGGCCGTTTCCCCCTGGGGTTATCGTTGATTGCGATAGTACCTGCGGGCTGCCTCGTGTAAACGTTCGCCCCCCAACACATCCGTCATTCCGGGGCGCATCGAAGATGCGAACCCGGAATGACGAAGGAGAAAAGTCAGATTGAGCGCGACCGCCTACGCACTCCTCTTCCTCGGCGCGCTCGCCGGCGGTTTCGTGTCCGGCCTTGCCGGCTTCGGCACTGCGCTGATGGCGCTGGGGATCTGGCTCTATGTGCTGCCGCCTTCGATGGCCGTGCCGCTGGTCCTGATCTGTTCGGTCATCGCGCAAACCTCGACGCTGCCGGGCATCTGGCGCAGCATCGACTTCGGTCTGGTCTGGCCTTTTATCGTCGGCGGCCTCGCCGGCGTGCCGCTGGGTATCCTGATGATCGCCCATGCCGATCCCAAGGTCTTCAAACTGACCATCGGCGTGCTGCTGCTGGTGTTTCCGACCGCGCTGTTTTTTCAGCGCACGCCGATGGCTTTCCGCTTCGGCGGCAAATGGGCCGACACCGCCATCGGCTTCGCCGGCGGCATTCTTGGCGGTCTCGCCGGACTCTCGGGTCCGATTCCCATCCTGTGGGCCAGCGTACGCGGCTGGGGCAAGAAGGAGCAGCGCGGCATTTTCCAGACTTTCAACTGGACGATCCTCGCAACCGCGCTCTGCGTGCAGATCGCAACCGGCCTCGTCAAACCTGAAATCATCTGGCTGGTGCTATGCGCTTTCCCAGGAACGCTCGTCGGCGCGTGGCTCGGCACACGGACCTATCATGCGCTCAGCGATCGAAACTTCGGCGACGTCGTGCTCGGGCTTTTGATTCTGTCCGGGATCGGACTGCTGTGGAGCAGCGTCGGCCACTAGCAGCAGTGCGGATTGATCCGATTGCACTGACAAAATTGCGCACCGTCGCATGGCCGCCATGCGGTGCGCGCAAAAAACTATACGCGTGTAAGCAAACGAGCTAACCACTCGCGTCATGTCTTCTCCGGTCATGTCCTCCACGGTGTCGCGCGAACGTCTTGGTCTGTTGCTCGGCTTTATCGGCGTGGCGATTTTCGGCGGCACGCTGCCGGCGACGCGCATCGCGGTATCTGAAATTGATCCGATTGCGCTGACATCGTTGCGCACCGCGATCGCCGGACTGTGTTCGCTGGCGCTGTTGCTGGTACTGCGCCGGCCGCTGCCGCCGCGCGCGCTGTGGCTTCAGCTCGTGATCACGATGCTGTGCGTCAGCATCCTGTTTCCACTGCTGATGTCGCTCGGGATGCAGCGCGTCGACGCCTCGCATGGCGGCGTGGTGCTCGGCATTCTCCCCATTGCCACCGCGCTGGTTGCCGTCGCCATCACTCACGAACGGCCGCGCCCCCTGTTCTGGATCACATCCGTCGGCGGCGCGGCATTGGTGGTCGCGTTTGCGCTGCGGCAAGGCGGCGGCACGCTATCCGCCGGCGATTTGCTTTTGTTCGCCGCCGTCGCGGTCGCCGCGATCGGCTACGCGTTCTCGGGACGGCTCACTTCGCAGATGCCCGGCTGGGAAGTCATCAGCTGGGTGCTGGTGATCGCGCTGCCGGTCTCGATCCCCGCCGCCACGCTCACCATGCCGGCCGACATCAGCCACATCGCCTTGAAGCCCTGGCTCGGCCTGCTCTACGTCGCGATCTTTTCCCAATGGGTCGGGTTCTTCGCCTGGAACGCCGGCATGGCGATGGGCGGCATCGCGCGGGTCTCGCAGATCCAATTGTTGCAGCCCTTCATCACCTTCGTGCTCGCGGCCTGCTTCAACGGCGAGACCATCACGCCGCAGATCGTGCTGTTCGCCTCCGCCGTGGTGGCGACGGTGGCGATCTCGACGCGCACGCGCGGACGGGCGGCGCCGACCGACACCGTCATTCCGGGTTCGGCTCGGAGCCTGTCATCGGGCCGCGCTCTGCGCGGACCCGTTGGCGCCGCCCCCGAATGACCTGACGTTCTCACTCCGCCGCCGCGACCTCGCTGAACTCGGTCGCCTGCCGTTCGAACAGCCCGCGATAGATGCCGCCGGCCCGCGCGGTGAGCGTGGCGTGGGTGCCCTGCTCGACGATCTCGCCGCGATCGAACACCAGGATGCGATCGAGGCTGCGCACCGTCGACAGCCGGTGCGCGATCACGATCGAGGTACGGCCCTTCATCAGCCGCTCCATCGCCTGCTGGATCAGGCCTTCCGACTCCGAATCGAGGCTGGACGTCGCCTCGTCCAGGATCAGCACCGGCGCATCGGCGAGGAACGCGCGCGCCAGCGCCACGCGCTGCCGCTCGCCGCCCGACAGTTTGACGCCGCGTTCACCGACCAGCGTGCCGTAACCTTTCGGCAGCCGCAGGATGAACTCGTGCGCGTTGGCAAGCCGCGCCGCCTGCTCAATCGCAGCCATGCTGGCGCCGGGCCTGCCATAGGCGATGTTCTCCGCCAGCGAACGGTGAAACAGGATCGGATCCTGTTGCACGATCGCGATCTGGCTGCGCAGCGAATGCTGGGTCGCGTGAGCGATATCCTGACCGTCGATCAGGATCCTGCCGCCAGAGACGTCGTAGAGCCGCTGCACCAGCTTGACGAACGTGGTCTTGCCCGATCCGGAACGGCCGACCAGGCCGACGCGCTCGCCGGCGCGGATATCAACCGACAGGCCGTCATAGAGCGGCGCGCGATGGCCGCCGTAGAGGAAGGTCACGGCGTCGAACACGATGCGGCCGCCCTGGATGTCGATCGGCGCAGCGCCCGGCGCATCGGCAATGCCGATCGGCTCGCCATGGATCGCGACCAGTTCCTCCATATCGTTGACCGAGCGCTGCAGATTGTTGATGTGCATGCCGACATCGCGCAGGTAAGCGTGGATGATGTAATAGCTGGTGAGCACGTAGGTGACGTCACCCGGCGAGGCGCGTCCTGCGATCCACAGCAGGATCGCGCCGCCGATCACGGAGGCGCGGAAGCACAGCAGCACCATAAGCTGCGCCGTCGAGGTGTAGTTGTAGCGCAGCCAGGTCCGCCGCACCCGCGTGCGCCAGCGGCCGATGACGCCGGCCAGCCGCGCGTCCTCGCGCGCTTCCGCGCCGAACGACTTCACCACCGCGTTGCAGGTCAAGGCGTCCGCGAGCGTCCCGCCGACCTTGGTGTCCCAGGCGTTGGAGATTCGCGCGGCGGGTGCGATGTAGTTGACCGAGAACGCGATCGTCATCAACACATAGATTACGGTGCCCACGGCGATCACGAGGCCGAGCGACGGCCAGTGCAGCCCGAGCAGGATCATCGAGCCCAACAGCACCGTCAGCGACGGCGCCAGCGCCATCAAAATGGTGTCGTTGAGCAGATCGAGCGCCCACATGCCGCGGGTGATCTTGCGCACGGTCGAGCCGGCAAACGAGTTGGCGTGCCAGTCGGTCGAAAACCGCTGCACGCGCATGAAGGCGTCGCGCGCCACATCCGACATGATCTTCAGCGTGAACGGCACGATCGCCTGCAAGCCGGTCAGGCGCAGGATCATCGACAGCAGGCCGAGCGCCACGATGCCGCCAAACGCGGCCAGCGCCGCACGGCGCGCGGCAGGATCGGATGCGCCTGATGTCAGCGCATCGATCAGATGGCCCGAGAACACCGGCATGAACAGGTCGGCCGCGGTCGCGCCCAGCAGGCCGCCGGCGACGAGCGAGGCGCACACGGGCTGTTCCAGCCAGTGGCGAAACACGAACGGGATCACCACGCGGATCGCGGCGGGACGCTTGTTGGCTTGAGCGGTCATGGCCTCATCCGGCTACGCGGTTCGCGCGCACGCCGGCTCCATCTGGATGGACGCGCGGCGGCACAAAACGTGATCCGGGCGTCGTGAAAAATATCTGTAAGTCGCTGGGAAGCCTGGAGATCGGGACGTCAGGCCCGATCAAAGCAGGCGGTGGGCGCGGTCAGCAGTGCGACCGAAAATCCAGCACAGACATCGGACGCGGGCGCGCGATCTGCGAATACATCGAAATCATGCAAATCCTCCCCGGTTCGAGTGACGATGCGCTGCTTATAAATGCATCACGGGTGAATGGCAATATGACAACCGCGTGAGCGGGCCGTTCAACGCAACAGTGTGACCTTCAAGCCGCGCCGGCGGCGCACGCAATTAGTGCCCCGGCTCTCCCGACGGCAATGCGGCGGGCTTTTTCAGCAGCGTGACCAGAAGGCTGAGGCTGATGTAGAACACGGTCAGGATGAAGAAGGCGTCGCCATAGCCCATCACCGCCGCCTGGCGGTGAACGATCTGCGACAATTGTTTCATCGCCATCAATGCGGCATCGCCCACGCCCTGCAGGCGCTGGGTGAACATGTTGAGCGTCTCCACCGCGGTGGCGTTGCCCCAGTTGACGCGCTCCTGCAGCCGCACGATGTGCAGATCGGTGCGCTCGTTCAGCACCTGGTTGATGACGGCCAATCCGACCGCGCCGCCGAGATTGCGCGTCAGGTTGAACAAACCCGAAGCGTTCTTTACCCGTTCGGGAGGCAAGGTCCCCAGCGCGATCGTATTGGTCGGCACCATCGCGAACATCATGCCGATGCCGCGCAGGATCTGCGGGATCAGCAATTCATAGAAATCGTAATCGCGCGTGATCCAGGTCATCTGGTAGGAGCCCATCGCGAAGGTGATCAGGCCGATCGCGATGATCAGGCGCATGTCGATCTTGGTCATCAGCCGTCCGACGATCGGCGCGGTGAGGAACATGGTGATCCCCGAGACGAACATGGTCTCGCCGATCATCAGCGCGCTGTAGCCGCGCACTTCGGCGAGGTAGCGCGGATAAACATAGGTCAGGCCGTAGAGGCCGATGCCGACGCAGAACGAGATCAGGCAGCCGATCGCGAAATTGCGGTCGGTGAAGGTGCGGATATCGACGATCGGCTCCCGCGCCGTCAGCACCCGCCAGAAGAAGGCAACCGCGGAAAACAGGCAAACCGCGGCGCAGACCGCCACCGAGGTGTCCTGCAGCCATTCATATTGCGGGCCTTCCTCCAGCACGTATTCGAGCGAGCCCAGAAAGCCGCCCATCGCGAACAGGCCGAACCAGTCAAAGTGCTCCAGCAGCTTGAAGTTCGGCTGATCGAAATCGACCAGGATCAGCACGCCGATGGTGATGCCGATGCCGGGAACGACGTTGATGAAGAACAGCCAGTGCCACGACATCCAATCGGTGATGATGCCGCCGACGGTCGGGCCGATGGTCGGCGCCAACGTCGCCACCAGACCGATGATCGGGCCGACGATGTAGAATTTCGAGCGCGGAAACACCGTGTAGGCGGACGCGAATACGGTCGGGATCATGCCGGCGCCCAGAAAGCCCTGGATCGCGCGCCACAGGATCATCTGCTCGATCGAGGAACAGAAGCCGCACAGGAAGCTCGCGATGGTGAAGCCGGAGGCGGAAATCGCAAACAGCAAGCGCGTGCCGAACGCGCGCGACAAAAATCCGGATAAGGGAATCGCGATCACTTCCGCGATCAGATACGCGGTCTGGACCCACGACACTTCGCTGGAACTGGCCGAGAGCCCGGCCTGGATTTCCGACAACGACGCCGACACGATCTGGATATCCAGGATCGACATGAACATCCCGAACACCATGATCAGGAACGCGAACAGCCGTCGCGGCGCGATGCGCTCGGACGGCGGCGCCGCTGTGTTCATCATCGAGGGCGGAGCGGTGGTGGCGTCAGCCATGATTTGCCCAGATCACGCGCCCGGGCTTCGCCCGAGGCGCAAGGAATTACTGCGGATGAATCATCAACGGCGAATCGAGGTCGACCTCGCTGTCCGCATCGGCTGCGCCCTCGCGGGTGTCGACGGTGGTGTAAACCGACATGCCCGCACGCAGCAGATTTTGCGTCGCGACGCCCTTCGGCACCCGGATCCGGACCGGCAGCCGCTGCACGATCTTGGTGAAATTGCCGGTGGCGTTGTCCGGCGGCAGCAGCGTGAACACCGAGCCTGCCGCGGGCGAAATGCTGTCGACGGTGCCTTCGAATTTGCGAAGGCCGTAGGCATCGACCTTGATCGTCACCGGCTGGCCGGGGCGGATGCGCTTGAGCTGGGTTTCCTTGTAGTTAGCATCGATGAAGACGTCGTTGAGCGGCACCACGTTGCCGAGCCGCTGGCCGGCCGTGATGAAGTCGCCGGTGTTGACGAGGCGGTTGGAGAAGGTGCCGTCGACCGGTGCACGCACCGAGGTGAAGTCGAGGTCGCGTTCGGCCTTGGCGAGCTGTGTCTGCAATTCCGCAAGCTGGGCGCGGGCCTCGTTCTGCTGTGCCTTGGTCACTTCGACGCTGTCGCGCGCGGCGTCAAACGCCGCCTGCGCCGATTTCACCGCGGCAACGCCCTGGTCGCGGCCGGCTTCGGACACTTCGAAGGTGGCGCGCGAGGCAAATCCCTTGGTGCTCAGCGCCTGCTGGCGGTCGAAGTCGAGACCGGCGCGCTTCAGCCCGGCTTCCGCGGAGACGAGCTGCGCCTTGGCCTGTTCGACCGCGCTTTCCATCGCCGTAACCTGGCGGCCGATGCGATCGATGGTGGCCTGCTGGGTCGCGATCCTGGTGCGCGCGGCATCCACGGCGATGCGATAATCGCCGTCATCGATCTTGAAGATCACGTCGCCGGTGTGAACGACCGCATTGTCGCCGGGAAAGATCGTCGCGACATGGCCGGACACCCGTGCGCCCAACGTGGTGTTGTTGGCGCGGACATAGGCGTCGTCGGTCGAGACATAGAAGCGCCCGACGAGAAGGTAGTAGGTGCCGTAGCTCGCGGCGGCCAGCGCCAGCAAGGCGACGACGCCCATCATCACGAATTTGCGCTTTCCCGATTTCGGCGCGGCCTGAGCGGCGGCATTGGCAGGCGGCGCGGCCGGCTTTTCGGTCGCGGGGCTGGCGGGCGGCTCCGCGGGAAGCCGCCTGGTTTCTTCCGCGACGTGAGTCCGGAGCTGCTCCGCCAGATGGGCGGAATTATCGCGCGCAGCCTCACCCTCTGCCGTCTCCGGCCCGGTGCGAACGATGCGTGCGGCCTGGTCTCTCGCTGCGGCCATCACCGGCCTCCCCATTACAATGTCGCGATGCCAAGGCGGCCGAAATCAGCCCAATAGCATCGTTGAATTTCAAATTATCATTGACCGAACGGTTCGGTCAAGCTATATTCGCGCGGCTCGATCATAGGGTCAAAATTGCTACCTGTGCGTATCCTGAGTTGAAAAGTTCGCGGAACAGCTAACCAATGGTTGCAGCCACCCCCAACCCGCTTCATCTGGTCGGCGATGAGGATTCCTCGAAGCGCCGGCAGATCCTCGATGGCGCCCGCAAGGTGTTCATGGATCTCGGGTTTGACGGCGCCAGCATGAACGAGATCGCGCGTTCCGCCGGGGTTTCCAAGGGCACGCTCTACGTCTACTTCGCCGACAAGAACCGATTGTTCGAAGCCATCGTCGAGGGCGAAGCGCTCGAGCACGGCCAGGTCGAATTCAATTTCGACCCGGCGCGCGATGTCGCGACCACGCTGCGGGAATTCGGCAAGGACTATATCGAACTGTTGTGCCGGCCGGGCGGCGGCTCCGCGATCCGCACCGTGATGGCGATCGCCGAGCGGATGCCGGACGTCGGCCGCCGCTACTACGAGCGCGTGCTGGAGAAAACCATCAACCGCCTCGCCGAATATCTGCAGGCGCATGTTGCGCCGGGCGACCTCGCGATCGAGGACTGCCAGCTCGCGGCGTCGCAGTTCATGGAAGTATGCAAGGCGTCGCTGTTCCTGCCGTTCGTGTTTCAGGCCGCCCCCGCACCCTCGGCCGAGCGCATGCACGAGGTCGTCGAAAGCGCGACGCGGATGTTTTTGGCGGCGTATCGGGCGAAGGCGAGCTGAGCGGAAGGCGGCGACTTCACTAAAGGTCGTCGTACCCCGCGGCTTCTCGGTTCAATCACTGGCGCCTACGACCGTCATTGCGAGCGCAGCGAAGCAATCCATCGCGCCACGGAAAGAAAGAAAAGAATGGATTGCTTCGCTGCGCTCGCAATGACGGGTGTCCAAATATGAGTCCACGATCCCGCGGCGCGCTGCGCCCGAGTCCTGCCTGAAGTTTTCGCCCCAAGAAATCAGAGGGCGCAGGGAACGCCGGGTGCTTGCTGCACCCGCGGTCTCGTGTGCAAAAAAACAATAGCAAGCGCACACGAGCATACAGGTACAGTCGGAGCATCCCGGCATTCCCTGCACAATGGTTTTACGGCTTATGCCGTGCTCTTGTGTCCGCAAAATCCGCCTCCCACCCCAACGTTCGTGACGATGGCCAACGTCCCTCTTGAGGGATGAGACGGCGACGTTTCCAGACCTGATTTGGGTTGACTGGAAATAGGAATATTTTCGTTTGAGGGGATTGACAGGAAATGACTGATTTTGCCCGTCGGGCAATCGCCGCAGCGGTGACGCGCTGGATTGCCTATCGGTACGGTCGGGGTACTGTCCGCATCTGCAGCAGGAAACGCGTCAAAACAGGAATCCGGGGCTTCGGTTCTGCTTCAACCAGAACCGATCATGCTCCGGACAACCCGGGGGGAGCAATGATCGCAACCTTTGCTCACAGGAAATTCGGCCGCGGCACGGCGTCGGGTGCCGCCCGGATCATGCTGGCGGCCGCATCGATCGTGATTGGCATCAAAGCGGCCGAGCCAGGCCGAGCGGCCGGCGCTCAACTTCCTTCGGAGGATGGACTTCAGCGTATCACCGAATTTTTTGACAATGAGATCGCCGCCGGGAAATTGCCGGGCGCCGTCGTCCTGATCCAGCAGCACGGCAAGCCGATCTATCTCAAATGTTTCGGCGTCCGTGACGTCGCGACCCATCTTCCGATGACGC
Source organism: Bradyrhizobium sp. Ash2021 (assembly GCF_031202265.1). NCBI lineage: Bacteria > Pseudomonadati > Pseudomonadota > Alphaproteobacteria > Hyphomicrobiales > Nitrobacteraceae > Bradyrhizobium > Bradyrhizobium sp. Ash2021. The sequence continues at coordinate 7,309,184 of NZ_CP100604.1, forward strand.
CCGATACGATCTTTGCACTCCACTCGATGACAAAGCCCATCACCAGCGTCGCGGCGATGATGCTGATCGATGCCGGCAAACTATCGCTGTCGGATCCCGCCTCCAAATACATTCCGGGATTTGCCGACGTGCAGGTCGGCGTCAGTTCCGTCGCGGCGGACGGAACACACTATCTGAAGCTTGTGCCGCTGGACCGGCCGGTGACCATTGAGGATCTGCTGCGGCATACCTCGGGTATCACCTACGACTATATCGGCGGCAAGCTGATCGACAGGGCTTATTCGGAATCGGGCCTTTTCGACGGGCAGTTCGACAACAAGGTGTTTGCCGAGCGCATCGCCAGATTGCCGTTGGCGCGACAGCCCGGCACACTCTGGCGGTACGGTCATTCAACCGATGTCGTCGGCCGCATCATCGAGATCGTATCCGGGCAGAGCCTCTATCAATTCGAAAAGCAGCTCATCTTCGATCCGCTCGGCATGACCAGCACCAAATTCGTGCTCGGCAGCGCCGACGAACGCGCCCGGATGGCGGAGCCCCTGCCCGGTGACACGATCCTGAAAAGCGCAGAGGCTGACCGTCGCGCGCATCCGGAATGGGAGTCCGGAGGCGGCGGATTGGTGTCGTCGCTGACCGACTATGCGCGTTTTGCGCAGATGATCCTCAACGGCGGGCAATATGACGGCAAACGCCATCTCAGCACGCGCGCTTTCGAGTCGATGACGACGGACCATATCGGGCCCGACTCGGGGATAGCGCGCGACTATTTCTATTTTCCGGGCGACGGCTTTGGCTACGGCTACGGATTTGCGGTGCGCACCGACCCGGGCAACGCCAAACCGCCGCCGCCAGGGTCGATCGGCGAACTCAAATGGGACAGCGGCAGCGGGACCTATTTCGGCGTCGATCCGAAACTGGACATGGTCTACATCCTGCTGGAGCAGACCCAGAATGAACGCGAGCGCATTACACCTGCGTTCAAGAAACTGGTTTATGACGCATTCGGCGCGGTGAATTGATCAGTTCTCAGAACCCTTCGGACGGGTTAGCTGTCAATTCATCTTGCGTGAATGGTAGAATATTCATGTAGCATTCCTAAGCCCTCGTTTCCTGAGACGCACGCCATGCATCTGCACATCAAGAACGATGAAGCTCATCAACTTGCGACCGAACTCGCACGGCTCACTGGCAGGAAAAGGAAATGACATGGAGCGGTCAAATGTTTCTGTGGTTGCTCTCGCTTGGTTCTGACCCGAGGAGTGGAACGAACTCAAACGCATCTGCCCTGATCTCCATGATACCTACGAGGAATGGCTGGCTGACGCTCAAGCAGGCATCGAAGCCTTGGGCAGCCCGCTGAAGGATCAAGTTGTAAAGGTCATCCTGACGGTCGACGAACTCCGCAAGTGGAAGCGTGCCACCGGGCGCGAAATCGATGGCAAGGTGCGAGCCCGCCTCGCCGTCAAGGGTGCGAACCAGACTAACAGCACACGTCATTGATAGGATTCTATCCGCGAGTAGGAGATCCTACGGGCTTAAATCAAGGTCAGTCTGCGAGAAGGCTCCTGCGGCCGATTAGCCCAGAGGATCCGCGCACAAAAGCGCCGTCCTTCCCTCCCCTTCCCATTCACGCCCTCGTCATTTGACACTTCGTCTATTTTTGTCAAAATCGTCAAATGAGCCCCCGTGACCGCATTCTTGACGCCGCGATGGTGGTGTTTCGCCACCATGGTTTTCGGCGGTCGTCGATCGAGCAGGCGGCGGAGGCCGCGGGGCTGACGCGGCAGGCGCTCTACCATCATTTCAAGTCCAAGGAAGCGCTGTTCCGCGCCGTGATCGAACGGCTGCATCAGAGCGCGCTCGCCGCCGAGATCGCCGCCGCCAACGCCGCGGAAAAGGCCGGCCTCGGCCTCGCCGATATTCTCACCGCGGAGGTCAGCGGACGGCTCGGGCAGTTGATCGCTTCGCTCGAGGGCTCGCCCCATATCGAGGAGCTGTTCTCCGAGCATCTGGTTCACGCCCGCGACCTCTACCAGAAATATGCCGTGCTCTATGCCGCGCAGCTTGCCGCGACGATCGAACGGGTCTGCGCCAGGCAACGGCTGCGTCCCCGTGACGGCATGACGCCGCAGGGACTGGCGCGATGCGTCGAGATGGCCGTCAACGGGGCCAAATCGATGCATCCGGCGATGCAGCCGCGTGACGCGTTCCTCGCCGATCTCGCTATCATGCTGCGAACGCTGGTCGCCGGCGCCGTCGTCCCATTGCCGAAGCCGCGTTCCGCAAACCCAACACCTGCGAAAAAATCCGCCCGCCGCAAACCTGGAGATCGCAAATGAGCACCATGACGATCAACGGCCGCACAGCCCCCCTCCCCGACGACCCCGACGCGCTGCTGATCGATGTCGTGCGCGACGCGCAGGGTCTGACGGGCACCAAGCTCGTGTGCGCCGCCGGCGTGTGCGGCGCCTGCACCGTGCTGGTGGACGGCGAACCGGTCGTGAGCTGCCTGATGCCCGCGCGCCATGCCGCGGACAAGTCCATCACGACGATCGAAGGCATCGGCGCGGAAAAACTGCACCCGGTGCAGAAGGCCTTCGTGGCGCACGACGCGCTGCAATGCGGATTCTGCACGCCGGGTTTCGTCGTCGAGGCGGTGGCATTTCACGACCGCTGGCGCGCCACAAAGGGAACGGCGGTGCCGTCGCGCGAGGAAATCGGCGCGGCATTATCAGGACATCTGTGCCGCTGCGGCGCCTATGACGGCATTTTTCGCGCGGTGGCCGCGGCCTGCTCGGGCCAGTTCGACGGCGATGATTTTGCCTCGCCGCGCGTCGAGGCGCGCGCCAAGGTGACAGGCGCCGCAAAATACACCGTCGACATCCAGCATGACGGCCAGCTCGAAGGCGTGATCCTGCGCTCGCCATGGGCGCATGCGCGGATCGCCGAGATCGATCTGGCACCGGCGCGCGCGATGGCGGATGTGGGTGCTGCGATCTCGCTGCTCGGCGACGACCGCATGGTGCGCTTTGTCGGCCAGCCGATCGCGGCCGTTGCGGCAAAGGACCGCAAGACCGCGCTGGCCGCGATTGCCGCCATCACGATCAAAAGCGAACGCCTGCCGTCGGTGATCGGGCTGGATGCGGCGCGCAAGCCCGGCGCGCCGGTCGTGTTCGACAAGGCCAACCGCAAGCAGGCCGGCAACGTTTCCGAGGGCGCCGGCGGACCGGCGGCCTGGAACGGCAATATCCGCGGTCCCTCGGCGGCGTTTTCGCAAAAGCCGAAGAAGGTCCACAGTTGGGTCAGTGAAGCCCGCGCGGCCAACAATCCGCTTCTGGTCGAGGAAATTTTTCGCACCGGCACGCAATCGCATGCCTGCCTCGAGCCGCACGCCACGGTCGCGCGTTTCGATGGCGACGGGCTGACCGTGCACGCCTCCACCCAGAACGTGTTTCACGTGATGGAGCTGCTGGCCAAACGCTACAAGCTCGCGCACGACAAGATCCGCGTGATCGCCGATCATGTCGGCGGCGGCTTCGGCTCCAAGGGCGCGCTCGGAATCGAGACCACGGCGGCAATCGATCTCGCGCGCGAGGCCAGGGCGCCGGTCCGGATCGCCTACGACCGGCACGAAGAGCTTGCCGTCAGCGGCTACCGGCCCGCGGCCGAGATCAAGATCGCGCTGTTGCCTTCCGCGCAGGGCAGTCTCAGGGCGCTGTCGCTCACCGCGCATGCCGACACTGGTGCTGCCACCAATTCGACGCTGGCCGCATTGGCCCGGCTGATCTATCCGGCAGAAGCCAAGGAACTCGTCGACTTCGATGTCATCAGCAATCTGCCGCCCGGCGCGCCGTTCCGCGGCCCGGGCGGACCGCCGATGGCGTTCGCGCTGGAGCAGGCGATCGACGAGGCCGCGCTTAGGATGAAGGTCGATCCGATCGATCTGCGCAAGCGCTGGGATCCCAATCCCAATCGCCAGCGGCTGTACGATTGGGCCGCCTCGCTCGATGTCTGGCGCAACATGAAAACCCCGGCATCGCAGACCGGCCGTTATCGGCGCGGCGTCGGCGTCGCCACCGGCTACTGGCTCTATCTCTGGCAGCCCGGCTCCAAGGTCGATCTCGCAGTCGTTGGCGGACGCCTGGTCGCGAGCTGCGCGACGCAGGACATCGGCCAGGGCAGCCGAACCGTGATCGCCAACACCGTGGCGCGCGAATTCGGGCTCGAGCCGCACGAGATCGACGTGCGGATCGGCGCGTCCGATCTGCCGGAAGGACCGGGCGCCGGCGGCAGCCGCTCGACCGCCTCGATGATTCCACCGGCGCTGCTCGCGGTGCAAAAGCTGAAATCCGCGATCGAGCAAAGCGCGAAGCGGAAGCCGGTCAAAGGCTCCAACGCACCGTGGCGCGAATTGCTCGCCGCCTCGCCGGATCTGCGCGTCTCCGCGGTGCGGCCCGAGGACGACAAGCCAACGTCGCCCGGCGTGCGCTCGCCGCTGAAGGAAGCGGGATTCATGGGCGTGATCTTCGGCTGGATGCTGCGCCGCTTCTCCAACCTCGCGGTCGGCGCCGGCGTGCCGAGCTCGGTGCAGGTAATCGAGGTCGAGGTCGACACCTGGCTCGGCCATGTCCGCGTGCTCAAGGTTCACACCGGCATCGCGGTCGGCAAGATCGCCGCACCCGCGCTGGCGCACAGCCAGGCGGCGGGATCGGTCATTCAGGGCCTCGGCTATGCGCTCTACGAGGCGCGCGAAACCGATCCGCGCACCGGCGATATCCTCACCGCCAGCATGGAGGATTACCGGATCCCCGGCATTGCCGACATTCCCGAAATCGATGTGCATTTCGACGAAGGCGGTTTTGACCACGTGCTCGGCGGCAGTGTTGGTATCGGCGAGGTCGCGACCGTGCCGACCTCGCCCGCGCTCGCCAACGCGATCCGCAATGCCGCCGGCATCCGGCTGACCGAGATTCCGATCCGGCCCGATCGCCTGATTGCCGCCCTGAAAGGGAGGACCGCCGCATGACATCCGCAGCCATCCATGTCGCCGAATTCCGGGCCGCCGGCACCGACCTTTCCGAACGGCGCCGCAGCGGCGTCTCGACGGGGCCGCTGATCGATATCGCCGCGGCGTCAGATCTGACCAGCATGCATTGGGGAGCGGATGGGACGTTGCGCATCGGCGCCTTCACCACCATCGCCGCCATTGCCGCCGATACCGCCATCGCGGCCGCCTATCCCGGCGTTGCGGCCGCAGCGCTTGGTCTGGCGACGCCGCAGGTCCGTCATCTCGCCACGCTCGGCGGCAACCTCGCGCAGCGCTCGCGCTGCTGGTATTTCCGCAATCCGCACATTGCCTGCCTGAAGAAGGGCGGCACGGATTGCCCGGCAAGATCGGGCAATCATCTCTACGGCGTCGCGTTCGATCTCGGCCCCTGCGTGGCGCCGCATCCCTCGACCATGGCCGCGGCGCTGTTGGCCTATGACGCCACGATCATCACCGACCAAAGGGACCGGCTGACGATCGCCGACGCCTTCGGCGACGGCTCCAACGGGGCGGCCGACAACGCGCTAAAGCCGGGCGAGATGATCAGGGGTGTCGAGCTTCCCTTAGCGCTGCCAAACGAGCGCGCGCGCTACAAGCGCGCGATCAGCCGCAGCTACGCCGAGTGGCCGCTGGTCGAGGTGTGCGCGCGCGCCGTCATCAAGGACGGCGCCTTCCAGTTCATCCGGCTCAGCGCCGGCGGCGTCGCGCCGGTGCCGCTGCGGCTATCCGCGTCCGAGGCCGCGCTGCAGGGCAAGCCCGCGAGTGCCGCGATCATTGCGACCGCCGCAAGAGAAGCGACGGCGGGAGCCAAGCCACTGCCGATGACCGGCTACAAGCTCGATCTGCTGGAAGGCGTGGTGCGGGATGTTCTGGAGCAGCTGGCGGCTTCGTAAGGCGCGGCCCGCGCCACCGCTGTTGCGGCACTGTTCATTTCCGTCCCGACCAACTTCGCCGGCGTCATGGCGACATTAACCCACGGCAACCCACGGCGCTTCCGCCGCCACGGACGCTGGACACGACGGCGTCCCGGGGTGACAATCCCGGCAAGGCGAACCGTCATTGCAGGGGGTGCCCATGAGAAACGCCATGAGAAACGCCAAGAGAAACACACTGGCTCCGATCATCGCCGCGGCGCTGGCCGCGATCGCGGCGTCCTTGCCCGAACCGGCGCAAGCGCGCGTGCTTTTGCCCGATGTCCCCTACGAGATCGGCGTTCGCCGGATCGGCAGTGTCGGCGAGGTTCCCTTCCGCTGCAGCGACGGGCCCGCTTACAATTATTATCACGGCGCCTTTTACGACGTGCCGCCGGCGCTCTATCGCGGCTACGCCTACCGGCCGCATTATCGCTACACCGCCTATCGCGTGATTCCGCGACAATATTTCTGCACCGAATGGTAGCGCCCGTCGCAGCAACCGCTGCAACCAGGTTGGCCTGATGCCCGCCGCCCGACTTGCCGGTGCCGCCGATCTCGACGCGCTGCTGGCGCTGTTTGCGGTCTCCGACGTCAGCCGTGCGGTAGCGCCGCGCGCGAGGGCCGAACAGATCTGGCAGGAGACGCTGGCGCGCGACGGCGTTGCGATTTTTGTTTCCGAAGCGGACGCAACGATCGTCTCGACCTGCATGCTCATTACCGTTCCCAACCTGCTGCGCGGCGGCCGTCAGCATGGGATTATCGAAAACGTCGTCACCCATCCGAATTATTGGGGGCGCGGCCATGGCCGCGCGGTGATCGCGGCGGCCCTGACTGAAGCGTGGAAGCGGGATTGCCATCACGTGCTGCTGCAAAGCGGCCGGCCCGATCCGCGCGTCCACCGGTTCTACGAAGGATGCGGCTTTGTCCCGGGGCTGCGTACCGCCTACGCCGCGCGTCGTCCGGTCGATTAGGCCGCCGGGGCGCGGCGAACCCGATCCAACTCAAGACAAATGCCACCAGCTGGCGTAAAAAGGCTCCACGGCAGGCAGGACGCCATTCGATGGTGACCCCGATGAAAAAGCCAGTTCTCTCAATCGACGAGCCGGAGCCGAAGAAAGCGCCACGGGCCGATCGGCCGCCCACAGAAGGGTTCGTGGTGGTTGTTGACGGCCACTTCAAATCCGAATTTGCCACGGTCGAGGCTGCGGAGGCATCGGCCCGGAAATTGAAATCGGCCTATCCGATGCTTCAGATCGAAATCTATAACGCTGCCACGATGGTCCGCACTTTGCTGAGCTAGCAAAGTTGAGCTAAGCAAAATTTCGCCATCGTCATCATCGGGAGCGGAGCATGGCTCTCCTCAAGCGGGAATTGCATCGTCAGGTCCAAGGGCCGGAAACCACCCATGCCGACCGCTGTACCCTGGTGTTCGATACCGACAGCAAGAGACTGTATGTCGAGCGCGAGGTCGCGCATCTGGAGGCAAGTCCCGGCGGCACGATCGAGCTCCAGACGGTCACGATGGATATTGCGGATTACCTGACCCAGGGCGGGCAAACCGCCGGCCACCGCGAATTGTGGCGCCTGCTGAGAACGCTGTTCGATCAGCGCGGCGATCCCGCGTCGGAGGATTGAGCTTACGCTTTATTCGTCCTCGAATTCGTCTTCTTCGTTGATGCCAGCCTTGCGCCGATGCGGCACTTTGCGGCCGCCGAGCGATCCCGTCACATAGGGGTCGCGCGAGGCGTAGGGGTTGCGAGCGCCAACCCGCGCCGCGACTTCCTCGCCCGACACCGCCGCCGGCTCGCAGATGATGCGGCGGCTGGAGCGGCGCATCAGGTCGACGTGGATGTGGTCGTAGTGATAGCGGTTGGAGCCCGGCGCCAGCACGGTGTTGAACTGCTGGCAGGCGGCCGCCTGCACGTCGCGCAGAAAGCCCTGCTCTTCCGGCAGGCCCTTCCAGCCGTCCTTGACCGAGATGCGCCGGCCGTCGGCGAGCGTGAAGGCCGCGATGTCGAGCGCGTTGCCAAAAGCGTGTTCGGAAATATGCGCGTTCGGATTGCCGTTCATGCCGCGGCAGGAATAGGCGGAGATCTGCTTGATCTCGACCACGCGCGCGCCGAACCAGCGCTGCGCCGCCGGCTGCACGGAATCGGCGAGCCAGCGGTCCAGCACCGAGACGATCGGACAGGCCAGCGTCGCCGTCGGCTTGACCGCCACTAGACCGACCGCATTGACGGGATCGCCGCGCGACGGCCCGAGCCGCGGCAAAGGCGCTGCGGCGGCTGGCTGCTGCGGATAGGGCGCCGCTGCGGAGTATGGCGCGGCCCGCGGCGGATAGGCCGGCGCGTTCATGTAACGGCCAACCTGGTCGGGCGTACCCTCGACCGGCAAGTCGATTTCGTCTTCCTCGGGAGCTACGCCCGGCGCCGACAGCGAAATCGGTCCATTGGCGGGTGCAGCGTAATTCGGCTGGCGCAGCGCATTGTCCGAATAGGGCGCGGGCGCGGGTGCCGGTGCGATCGGCCAGCGCGGCTGATTGCCGATGTTGCCGGGCGGCCGCAATTCGTCGCTGTAGCCAAAGCTGCCGCTGCCCTCGCCCAGCGCCGCGACCTTGAGCGGGAATTCCGCGCCGCAGACGCCGGGGCCGGAAATTGGATCAATCCGGACCAGTTCCGGGGTCTCCTTGACCGCTCCGGATTTCAGGCATGCGACCTCGGCCTCGGCCCGCCACGGTTCGCGCTCCGCGGACTGGAAGAATCCGCGGCCGCAGCCCGCTAGCGAAACAAGGACGAAGGAGCCGACCAGATACAAACGAACTCCGCGCGTCATCCCCGCAGGTTCGACCAATTTATTTAAGGACTCTTCAACGTGTTGATTTTACTAATTTTTAACCACGTTGCCGGGGGCCGGGGGCGGTGGAGAGGCCGGAACCGACAGCAACGCTGACTTTTTACGCCGGGAACGCATTGCTAGCCTCGTGCGTTATGCGCGGGCACGAGGTGAACCAAGGGAGCTTTCCCATGCCACTCGTCAGCAAACTGAGCATTGTAACCGCGTATATCGCATTCGCCTTCGTCGGCGCCATCGTGCTCGGCGTGTTCTAGGCTTTCCGTGCAGCACTGGACGTTGGCGCCCGGTGGTTCCTCCACCGGGCGTTTTCATGTGCATCGGCCGTCGCGGCGCCGTGCACTGTAGCGAGAGAAAGTTCCGTTCAATCCCGCTAATCAAAATTCGAGCAGCTCGATCCGGTGACGCCGCCAATCGTAAAATCCCTGCACATCATTCCGGGATTGTCGGGATCGGGATAGCGATCGTCGCGTTTCGCGCGCTCGCGGATCGTATGGCTGAAGCGCCAGCCATGCGCGCGCATGCAGCTCCTGTAGGCCCGCGATGTCGGCACGCCGTTGCGGGGTGCGCCGAATTGGGCATCGCATATCGCCGTGTCGGCGTGCAGGGCATCGTCGCCGCGCGGCTGTTTCAGCGCATTGTTATAGACGTCGTTGTCGGCATGGGCGTTGATCGCGCTGCCCAGCAACAACATGGCAATCAGGCTCAGGCGTTTCATGATCGGTCTCCTCTCGGGCGAATAGCATTTCAGCTATCGGTCGCATCCGATGGAGGGAGCGGTTCGAACCGGATCGATTACAAATTGGAAACGTCGGCGGCTGCGCAGCGACACGCTTGCTACGACCGTGGCTCCGGCAATGTCTGCCGCGACGACATCATCGGCTCGTTCCTGGCTGTGATCCGGGTCCAGTTGTTGCCCGAGCAGTAGAACCGGCCGAGCGCGCAGGCTTCGACGCGGAGCGTGTTTCGTCCCTTGATGTCCATCGTGCCGTAGTAAGTATCGCCGCTGTCGTGGCTGTAGACGCTGCCGGTCCATCGCGTATCCGTCTTCGGCTTCATGTTGACCAGCACCGCCTCGCCCTTGTCGTCCGACGAGGTGTTGAGCACATAGCCGCACAGCGCGCGGCCGCATTTGACGATGCGAACCGTTCCCTTGGCCTCGGTCAGCCAGTCGCCGACCGGCGTGTGGGCCGGCTCATCCTCCTGGTCCTGCACGTGATGCGAAACCTCCAGGACCGGCATCCCGGCGGCGGGCGCGGGCCGCACGGCTTCGGCCGGCTTCTCGACCCGCGGCACAGCGGGCGGCGGTGGCGGCGCGGCGACGATCTGCGTCGCGGATGCCGCCGGTTTGAACACCGCGGGCGGAGGCGCGGCGACGGCGGGTCGAACGGCGGGATTGTTGGCGGGTGCGGCCGCTATAATCGGCGGAGCGGTTTGCGTCGGCGCCGTGGGCGCCTTCACCGGATCGACCGTATCGCGATTGTCGTCATCATAAAGGTCACGATCGCGGCGCGATTGGTAGATGCCGGAGATCGATACCGAAGCGCAGGACGTCGAACGGCAATACCTCGACGATTCGATGTGGATCCGATGTCCGCCGATCGAGAAAGAGAACGAACCCGCATAAGCCGGCCGACTGAGCACCATCAGCAGCGCGAGAAACCAGAATCGTCGCATCGCAACCTCCCCGGTAGCACGGAGAAACTAGGCCGATCGAGACCGCCCTGGATGTGATTTGGGTCACCCGCGCCGCAGCCGGCCCCGGTCGCCGCCGCACCTGCTGCCGCGCCGACCACGCCGCTCGGCGTCTGGGCGACCGAAGAGAATAAAGGCAATGTTCGCATCGAAGAGTGCGGCGGCAATCTCTGCGGCTATGCCGAGAAGTCCGGCGAGAAGATCCTGATCAACATGCAACCGGAAGGCTCGAAATGGAGCCGCCGGATTCACGATCCGGACAGCGGCCGCAACTACGACTCGACGATCGCCTTGAAGGGCACCAATTCCCTCAAGGTTCAGGGTTGCGCCTTCGGCGGCATGTTCTGCGGCGGCCAGACCTGGAAACGCGTCGGCTGAACGCAAGCGTCATTTTGCGCCCCTCGTCATTCCGGGGCGCACGAAGTGCGAACCCGGAATCTCGAGATTCCGGGTTCGATGCTTCGCATCGCCCCGGAATGACCCCTGTGCGGGATGTGGCGCTTCATCGTTTTGGCCGGCCGTGACAACAAAACGGCCACGTTCATCCTGCATTCAGCCCGGCAAGGCTGATATCCCCCTCCGCTCTTCGTCCAATCCCTCGTTGTCCAGAATCTGTCGTGATGCGGCGCTGGTTTTCATTCGCGCTCCTGCTCGTCGTCTGCTGCGTCGGCGCGACGGATGTTTTCGCCGCATCTGATGACATCATGCAACTGGCGCAGGCGCAGCCCGCACCGGCGCAACCCGCGGCGCCTGCCGCACCGGCGCCCGTTGCACCCAATCCCGCCGCACCGGCCGCCGATGCCCAGCCCGCCGTCGAGGAGCCGATCGGCAATGTCGCAACCCTGACCGGCAGCGCCAGCGTCACCCGCAGCAACGAGACTACGCCGCTCAAGGTGAAGGACGACATTTATCTCAACGATTTGGTGCAGACCGCGGCGAGTTCGACGCTCGGCGTCACCTTCAACGACGCCACCACCTTCAACCTGAAGGCCAGTTCGCAGATCACGATCGACAACTACGTCTACGAGGACGGCGGCAAGAACAACTCGGCGATATTCGACGTCGCCAAGGGCACCGTGGCCTTCGTGGCCGCGTCGGTTGCAAAGACCGGCGACATGAAAATCACCACGCCGACCGCATCGCTCGGCATTCGCGGCACCACCGGCCTGGTCGAAGTGCCGCAAGGTGCGGCCGCCAACAATCCGAACAATGTCGCGATCAAGCTCTATCCCGACGCCGACGGCAGGGTCGGGCGAATCGAGGTCAACGACCGCGCCGGCGCGCGGCTCGGCTTCCTCACCCAGGGCGCCAGCGGCTTCACCATCCGGCCGGGCGTCGGAGGCGCGCGCGTCGCCGCGGTGCCGCTGACGCTTTCACCGCAACAGATCGCGCGCGATCAGGGCTTTGTGCGCCAGGTTCACACCGCGCAGACCGTCGGCTGGCAGGTCGTCGACGAGCAGCGCGCGTTCCGCCGCGCCAATCCCGGCGTGATCCGTGGCAACCCGCCGCGCCGATCCGGCCCGCAACAGCCGGGTCAACAGAATCGTCCCGGACAACCGCCGCAGCCCGGTCAGCCAAATCGTCCCGGTCAGCCGCCACAACCGGGCGCGCCGAATCGGCAGGGATCGACTCAGCCGCAGCCGGGACAAGCAACAGTGCCGCCGCGATCAGGCCAGGCGTTGCCCGGTCAACCCGGCGGCACGCCGCTGCCGCGCTCGCAGGCGCCAAACGGTGCGCAGCCAGGTGTTCAGCAGCAAGGCGGTCAGCAACCCGGCATTCAACAGCCAAACGTTCAGCGGCCGGGCGTGCAGCAACCAAGCGTGCGGCAACCCGGCGCTCGTCCGCCGGGCGTGCCGCAGCCGGCCGCGCCGCAACAAGCCCAGCCGCATTCGCCCGGCATTGCACCAGCCGTGCCCGGCCTGCAGCGGCCCGGATTGCAAAACCGGCCGGCGCTGCCGCCGCGTCGATTGCCGCCTCCGCCCAGGGGCGGCAAGCCGCCGAAGGAAAAGCGTCGCTGACGATGGCGCGTGGCCGCAGGACTCAGGCCGCGCGCCGCAGCCAGTCCCTGACTCGTTGCGCGAGGCTTCTGCGCGGGCCTGGAACGTCGTCGCCCACCGCAACGATCTCGCGCGGTTCGAACCCAACCCCGGCCGAACCGTCGGCTTCGGCGGCACTGCCGGCGGCCTGCAGCGCGATCGGCCCGACATTTTCGAGAAACGCGCGCTCATAGCCGCGCGAGAGCCGCTCGACGGCGTCCGGAAGCGGCAACCAGTCCACCGCCTTCACGTCGTGCATCAGCTCATGAACGGGCTCGCCGCCGGCTTCCATGCGCCAGTAATGCACGACCTTGGAGCGTCCGCCGGACTCATAGACCAGCGTGCCCAGAAATTCGTGCACGGAAACGTTGTGCCCGGTTTCCTCGTTGACCTCGCGCTCGGCAGCGGCACGCGGCGTCTCGCCGTCATCGAGCTTGCCCTTCGGCAACACCCATTCATTCCGTTTGCGCAGGCGCACTACTGCGATCAGCGGCGTGTCCTCGAGCCGCAGCACAATGCCTCCCGCCGCCAGAACAGGCGTCCGCGCCATCTTGCTTCCCAAATTTGCGATTTCGAATCTTGCTGTGATCGCGACTATATACGGAAGCGCGCGGCGGAATCGAGATTACGCCGACGGTTTTCTCAGCAGCGGCTCGCCGGCGCGGATGCGCGCGCCTTCCATGACGTTGTCGCAAAATTCGAAATGATCCGGCGTGAGCACGATGATGGTGGATCCGTGTTCGAACCATCCGAGTTCGTCGCCCTTGCGGACTTCAGCATCGCACGGGAACACGACCGGCCCCTTGCTTTGCGCATTGAGCGTGACATCGAGGAAATGCAGCCGGATGCTGGCGACCAGGATCGCGGCGACCGGCACCAGCGTCAGCGCCTCGCCTGACGCAAGACGGGTTTGCAGCACCGCGCGCTCGTTCTTGCAGAACAGCCGCTCGACCCGCTTCAGCGCGATCGGGTTGACGTTCCAGACATCGCCATGGATGAACGTGACCTTCTCGATCTTGCAGTCATACGGCGCGTGAAAGCGGTGATACATGCTCGACGTCAGCCGCAAGGTGACGAAGCGCCCGTTGCGATGTTGCTCCACCAAGGCGGGGTCGCCGAGCAGATCGAGCAGCGCGTAGGGCGCGCCCTTGATCTGAAACAGCTTTGTATCCTCGATCCTTCCGAACGCGCCGATGATTCCGTCGCTCGGGCTGGCGACAACGGCGGGATCGGGGTCGGCCGGCCGCAGGCCGGGGCGAAGCTCGCGGGTAAAACAATCGTGCAGGCTCTTGAACTCGGTCTTTTTCGCTTCCGACAGATCGAGATCGGAAAACAGCCGCCAACAGGCGATCGAGGCGTCGCGCACCAGCGGATTTTCGATTTTGGCGAACCAGCCCATGAACCGCGTCAGCGCCGCCCGCGGGATGCGGTTGGTCAAGAGGAAGTTCAGGTCCTCCTGCTGGGTCAAGGCTGCGATCAGGCCCCGGATTGTCATTATTCTGTTAGCTGGATTAGCTAGCGCTGGTGGCATGGATTCGCCCCTTTCGATTCTGTCGCTGTCCGCCGCCGCGCTTGCCGGCGCCGCGGTGACCTTCCCCAAATTGCAGGCGCGGCTGGCGCTGTCGCGGGCCAAGCACCGCTCGCTGACCGGACATTCCAAGATGTCCAGGATGGTCGCGCGCCTGGTGCCGCATTACGAATTCGATATCGACGATTTCTTCCGCTCCGACGGCGCGCCGCCCGCGGTGGCGATGCAGCGCCAGGACGGCTTCTTCCGCCTCGCCGGTTGCTACGGCGAACGCTACGCCAAGGGCCGGCAGATGACGGCGGAGGCGGCCAGCCGGATCTCCGATCTGCAATTCACCGAAGCCTACCGGGTGCCGTTTCAGTACAGCCGCCTGGTGCGCGAGCATCTTTCGACCAGCACCTTCGTGCAGTCCTCGGCCGGCGTCACCGTCACCGATGTCGACGGCAATGTGTCCTACGACCTGACCGGCTCCTACGGCGTCAACATCTTTGGCAACGACTTCTACAAGGAGTGCATCGCCAAGGCCGAGGAGCGCGCGCATGCGCTGGGCCCGGTGCTCGGACCCTATCACCCCGTGATAACCGACAATGTGCGGCGGCTGTGCGAGATATCCGGCCTCGACGAAGTCTCGTTCCACATGTCCGGCACCGAGGCCGTGATGCAGGCGGTGCGGCTCGCGCGCTATCATACCCGCCGCTCGCATCTGGTGCGTTTCGCCGGCGCCTATCACGGCTGGTGGGGCGACGTGCAGCCCGGCGTCGGCAATCCCGTTTCGCCGCATGAGACCTACACGCTGGCCGAGATGTCGGAGCGGACGCTGCATGTCCTGAAGACGCGCCGCGACATCGCCTGCGTGCTGGTCAATCCGCTGCAGGCGCTGCATCCCAACGCCAACGCGCCCGGCGATTCCGCGCTGGTCGACAGTTCGCGCGGCGGCAATTTCGATCGCGCCGCCTATGGCGACTGGCTGCACAAGCTGCGCGAGATCTGCACCGAGCGCGGCATCGTGCTGATCTTCGACGAGGTCTTTGTCGGCTTCCGCCTCGCGCACCGAGGCGCGCAGGAATATTTCGGCATCCGCGCCGATATGGTGACCTATGGCAAGAGTCTCGCGGGCGGCCTGCCGGTCGGCGTGGTCTGCGGCCGCAAGGATCTGATGCGCCGGTTCCGCGACGACCGGCCCGCCGACGTCTGCTTTGCCCGCGGCACCTTCAATTCGCATCCCTACGTCATGACGGCGATGGACGAATTCCTCGGCCGGCTCGCCAGTCCCAATTTCCGTTCGGTCTATATCGGACTCGAAGAGACCTGGAACGGGCGCGCCAAGGCGTTGAACGACAGGCTGGCCGCACAGGATCTCCCGGTGCGGGTCAGCAATCTGTCGTCGATCTGGATGGTGCATTATACCGAGCCGTCCCGTTACAACTGGATGCTTCAATATTACCTGCGCGCCGAAGGGCTCGCGCTGAGCTGGGTCGGAAGCGGCCGCCTGATCTTCAGCCTGAACTATACGGATGCCGACTTTGCCGCGGTCGCCGACCGCTTCGTCGCAGCCTGCGAGAAGATGAAGCGCGACGGCTGGTGGTGGCACGACGCTGCCCTCACCAACAAGGGCATCAAGCGGCAGATCCTGAAAGAGATGCTGACGAGCGCCTTTTCCGGCAAACGCAT
The DNA here is from genome assembly GCF_031202265.1 of Bradyrhizobium sp. Ash2021. Classification (NCBI taxonomy): domain Bacteria; kingdom Pseudomonadati; phylum Pseudomonadota; class Alphaproteobacteria; order Hyphomicrobiales; family Nitrobacteraceae; genus Bradyrhizobium; species Bradyrhizobium sp. Ash2021. The sequence goes on from NZ_CP100604.1 coordinate 7,324,925, forward strand.
GGTCGCTTCGAACTGAACCGGCGCCGATGCCCGGGTCACCTCGCCCCGCTTGCGGGGAGAGGTCGGATTGCGAAGCAATCCGGGTGAGGGGGACTCTCCGCACACTGAGCTCGCGGAGAGTCCCCCTCACCCCGACCCTCTCCCCGCAAGCGGGGCGAGGGAGAAGTGAACCTGCGGCCGTTCTCTGATCCAGCACTCGCTCAGGCGTGCTTGACGTGCTTCTCGAGGCCGGGATCGATCAGTTCGCCCTTCAAAAGGAACAGCGGCGCCTTGTGATAGAGTTTGAAATCGTTGAAGGGGTCGGTGAGGATCTTCGTCATCCAGACCAGGCCGGTCTCGATATCGCGGATGAAGAACAGATGGATGGTGCGGAACAAGAGGCCGCCGATACCCACCGCGAGCCAGACCTTCGCCACCTGACGGGTGAAGTCGGCGAATGAGACCCATGGCTTGAACAGGCCGAACAGGGTCGGATCGAAGTACAGCACCAGCGGCGACAGCGCCCAGATTGCCATCAACACGACCTTGCGCTGCAAATTATAGCCGACCTTGATCTCTTCCTTGTGCTCATGGGTCGCGTGGTTGACGTGGTCGTAACCCCTGGGCTCGAAGAAGAAGTGGCCGGCCTGGCGCGACGTCATCGAGACCAGCCAGCCGAGCAGCGCCGACACCATCGGATCCACAAACAGCATCACATAGGCGACCAGGAAGCTTACCGAACTGACGAAGTGCAGCGACTGGTTGATGCGGCTGTGATGATAGTAGCGATGGTCGTCCCAGCGCTGGGTTCGCAGTTCCTGCAGGAAGTTCTTGATCATTGTCTCCCCCAAAATTCTTTCGGGATCATGGTTACAGGGATTCGATGTCCGGCGTGTGACATCATGATGTTGACATATGAAGGGGTGCAGCGACGGCGAAACCGCCGCGCGCACGGACTCACGCGGCTTTGGCGACGTCGATCTTGCGGAAGCGCACCAGCGAGAAGTGGCCGAGCGGCGGCACCAGACGGCGCTCCGCCAATTCCATGCCGCGCGCGCCGGCCAGCCATTGCGCATAGCGCGACCATGCGAATTCGGCGGTCCGGAAACCGAGCGGACGCACCACCGGCTGCAGCCGCTGCTCTATGAAGCGGCGCACGCCGGCATCGGCGCTGACCCGGGTCAGGATGATCAGCTCGCCGCCCGGCCGCAGCACGCGGGCGAACTCGTCGAGCGCCACTTCCGGGTTCGGCACCGCGGTCACGACATATTGCGCCATCACCACGTCGAAGGAATTGTCGGGGAATTCGAGTTTCTCGGCGTCCATCACCGCGAGACCCTCGACGTTCTTGAGGCCGAGCTCGGTAACGCGCTTCTTGGCCTTTTGCAGCATCGCCTCGGAAATGTCGGTGCCGAAGATCCTGACGTGCGGCGCGTATTGCGGCAACGAGATGCCGGTACCGACGCCAACCTCGAGCACGCGGCCGCCGATCCTGTTGGTCGCCTGGATCGCCGCCTTGCGACCCTTGCTGAAGACGCCGCCAAATACGAGATCGTAGATCGGCGCCCAACGATCGTAGGCGGTCTCGACCATTGCACGGTCGAAGTCGAGCTTGATGATTTCTGCCATGATTGTGTTCTCGTCTCTTTCGTTCGATGAATTCTCGATTACCCTTGCACTGCGCTGGTGCCGGCGACGCGGCGGGCGGGCCGCAGCGAACGGCTCGGCTGCAACGCCGTCAGATTGCCGATGAACTGGCGCGCGCTGTTCTCCCAGGAACGCGCCAGCGCAAAATTCCGGCACGCCTCGCGCGACATGCCGAGCGCGCGGACGCAGGCGCTGCGCAGATCCCAATCCAGCGCGCCGATCGGATGATCGGCGATCACGTCGAGCGGGCCGGTGACCGGAAACGCCGCAACCGGCGTGCCGCACGCCAGCGCCTCGAGTTGCACGACGCCGAAGGTGTCGGTGAGGCTCGGGAATACGAAGACATCGGCGGCGGCGAGATGCGCGGTCAGATCCTGACCCTTTTTCTCGCCGAGGAATTTCGCCTTCGGATATTTTAGCGCAAGCGCCGCCTTCTGCGGCCCGTCGCCGATCACGACCTTGGTTCCCGGCAGATCCAGCGCCAGGAACGCTTCGAGATTCTTTTCGACGGCAACGCGGCCCATGGTCATGAAGATCGGCCGCGGCAGATCGAGTTCCGCCGGCTGCTCCGGCCTGAACAGGTCGGTGTCGACGCCACGGGTCCAGAAGCCGAGCTTGCGAAAGCCGCGTGCGCTCAATTCCTGCCGCAGCGAGTCGGTCGCCACCATGATCATGCTCGAGGCCGCGTGAAAATGCCGTAGCACCGCATAGCCGACGCTGGCCGGGATCATGGTGCGGACCGCGACATATTCCGGGAAGCGCGTCGTGTAGGAGGTGGTGAAGGCGAGTTTGCGGCGGCGGCAATAGGCGCGCACCGCCCAGCCGACCGGCCCCTCGGTCGCGATGTGAACGGCGTCGGGTGCGGCGGCCTCGATCCGGCGTGCGATCTCGCGCCGGTTCGGCAGCGCGACGCGCAAGCCCGGATAGGTCGGGACTCCGACGGATGGAAAGCCCTCGGGAGTGAGAAAGTTAATTTCGGCGTCGAGCGCCGAGGCGCTGCGGGCCAGCGAGGTCAGCGTCCGCACGACGCCATTCACCTGCGGGTGCCAAGCGTCGGTCGCGATCAATATCCGCATCGTGGGAACCCGAGATTCGATGATTCTCAATTTCCTGACGTTAAGGACATGGATATTTCAGGCGTATGACGTCATCGATCTGTAAGGTTGTTTTTTAAGGCCGCTTCCACGTTTTTTCGTGTAACGTGACAGTACGATGTCAAACCCCGACGAAAACATTGCTGCACGCCGCCCGCGACGGAAGCGAAAGAACTATTCGCTGCTGATCCTCGCCGTCGGCATTTTCCTGTTCGGCGTCGCCGCGGGCACGGTCTATTTCGTGTTGCGGCCGGTCACCTTGCGGATCGCGGTCGGACCACCCGGCAGCGACGACCAGAAGCTGGTCCAGTTACTGGCGCAGACCTTTGCCAATGAGCGAAGCCCGATTCGGCTGGCGCCGATCACGACCGCAGGAGCGACCGAGAGCATCGCGCTGTTCTCCACCGGCAAGACCGACCTTGCGATTGCGCGCGGCGATCTGAACCTGCCGGCCTACGCCGAATCCGTCGCCATCCTGCGCAAGAACGTCGTGGTGCTGTGGGCACCGTCGGGTCTCGCGCCGAAAGGCTCGAAGAAAACGCCGACGCCGAAGATCAAGGGCATCGACGAACTTCCCGGACATCGCATCGGCGTCATCGGCCGGAGCGAGGCCAATGTCACGCTGCTGCGCGTAATCCTGACCGAGTCGGGCGTCAATCCCGACAAGGTCGCGGTGACGCAGTTCGCCACCAGTCAGATCGCCGAGTTGGCGCGCGACCAGACCCTTGATGCGTTCATGGCGGTCGGCCCGCTCGACAGCAAGATCACCGCCGACGCCATCGCCGCGACGGCCACCGCGCGAGGCGAGCCGAAATTCCTCCCGATCGATGTCTCGGAAACCATCGCCAAGAAACATCCGCTCTATGAGGCCGAGGAAATTCCCGGCAGCATTTTCGCCTCATCGCCGGCCCGGCCGGAAGACAAGATCGATACCGTCAGCGTCAACCACCTGATCATCGCGCCGAAGTCGTTGTCCGACGCCGCGGTCGGCGCGTTCGCCCGTCAGTTGTTCACGGTGCGCCACGAACTCGCCAGGGAATTGCCGACTGCGGCCAAGATCGAAAAGCCGGACACCGACAAGGACGCGGCGCTGCCGGCACACCAGGGCGCGGCGGCCTATATCGACGGCACCGAGCGCACCTTCCTCGAAAAATATAGCGACTATATCTGGGGCGTCATTCTGCTGCTCTCGGGCCTGGGATCGGGGGGCGCCTGGCTGCAGCATTACTGGAGGCGGGACGAACGCGAGCAATACGTCGCGCATCGCGAAAATCTGCTCGACCTGCTTGCGCGGGCGCGCAAGGCCGAAACGCCGGAAGAACTGACGGAGATGCAGGGCGAGGCGGACGCCGTCCTGCGCGAGGCGCTCGATTGCTACGAAGATGGCGCGATCCAGGAAGATGACCTGTCCGTGCTCGGGCTGGCGCTCGAGCAATTCCATCACGCCATCACCGACCGCCGCCTCACGCTTGGGACCTCCCCGGCCGCCGGCGCAGCCCGTGTGCGCGTCGGCTAGATTTGCCCCGCCGCGCGTCCCCGCGGACGGCAAGATCGCTGCGGTGAGGCGGCGTTAACCAGCGCCGCCGCGAAACCGTCCAGAAACAATTCCTTACCGCGATGAAACCATTTTGGCGGTTTCGTGCAAACGTCCCGAAACGCCTGCCCTGTAATGATCTGCCCAACGACGCGCCGAACTGGCGCGCAGGGCGCCAAAACAGGGGACGACAATGTTCAACTCAATCAGGCTGAATACCCGCCTCGCTGCGGCCGCTTTGGGCGCGCTGGCCATCGGCACCGTCGCTTTTTCCACTTCCGCCGCAGCCGCTCCGCTGCCGCTGTTTCCCTTCCTGCTGATTCCGCAGACCGAAGCGGCGCCGCCGCCGGTTCAGGCCGCCCCGTCCCAGGATGAAGGCAGCGTGGTCGAGATGCCGGCGCGGCTGAAGCGCCAGGTCGTCAACTATGCCACCCGCGAGGCGCCGGGCACGATCATCATCGATACCCCCAACACCTATCTCTATTATGTGCTGGGAGGCGGCCAGGCGATCCGTTACGGCATCGGCGTCGGCCGCGAGGGCTTTACCTGGTCCGGCACCCAGACCATCACCAGGAAGGCGGAATGGCCGGATTGGACCCCGCCCCCGGAAATGATCGCCCGCCAACCCTATCTGCCGCGCCACATGGCCGGCGGCCCCGGCAACCCGCTCGGCGCCCGCGCCATGTATCTCGGCGGCTCGGTCTATCGCATCCACGGCACCAACGCGCCGGAGACCATCGGCACTCGGGTTTCGTCAGGCTGCCTGCGCCTCACCAATGCAGACGTCGCTGACCTCTATTCGCGGGTCAATGTCGGCACCAAGGTGATCGTGCTGCCGATGACGGACCGCCGCGCCGATCTCGGCACCGCCATCCGCTAAGCCGACCGGAATTCGAACCTCGGAAAAGCGGCTCCGGCATTCGCCGGGGCCGTTTTCGCTTTGGCCGTGATCGCTTGGAGCGCTTTCCGGTTGGTCGAACATTGCCGCTCCTCCCGGGGGCCTCATGGTTCGAGACGCGCGAAGACGCGCTCCTCACTATGAGGGTCTGAGACCTCATCCTGAAGGAGCATTGCGAAGCGATGCGTCTCGAAGAATGAAGCCCGTGAGGTGGAAATCGCCCAAATGTGTCTGCCGGGCAATACCGGCCGCAAGGTGGACATCAATTTGCCCTCACTGGCGCACCTTTCCCCTTCCCTGTAGAACCCGTTTGGGCTCAATCGGTTCGGGGGGACGATGCGTCTGCCGATGCATCTGAAAACAATTCTGGTCGGGGGCGCGATCGTCGCGGTTTCGTTCTTGATCAGCCTGAAGGCAATGGACTGGCTGGCGCCGCGCGCCACAGTCAGCGGTCCCGTGCTGGTCGAATTGCCGCCGCTGCCGCCGGCGCCGCGCAGCTCCATCGTGATGGTACCGGTCGCGGTTGCGCTGTCGGCGATCCGCGACGCCGCCGATCGCGGCGCGCCAAAAACCTTCAACGGCAAGGCCGAGAATCCGATCTCGCAGATCCTGCAGAACGCCGATATCGGCTGGACCGCCCAGCGCGGGCCGATCGCGGCGACCGGCGCGCAGGATGTGCTGTCGCTGGCAACGCCGCTGACCGGAACCCTCAACGTCACCGGCTCGCTGTCGGCGAAGGCGACGGGCGCGGTCGGCGATGCGCTCGGCAGCCTGCTCGGCGGCAATGTCGCCAAGCAGATCGGCAGCGTGAACATCAAGAACCTCAATGCCAGCGCCGAGATCAAGGGCAATGTCGTCATCACCGCGCGGCCGAAAATCGCCGCCGCCTGGCGCATCGAGCCGAACCTCGCGGCGCAGGTGAACCTCGGCGACACCAGCCTTTCGGTGGCGGGCGCGCGGGTCGACGTTCCGGCGCAGGTCAAGCCGCTGATCGACAAGACGGTCGCCGATCAGCTCGCCACGGTGCAGGCACGGATGCGCAACGATACCGCGTTCGAGCAGAGCGCACGGGCGCAATGGGCCAAGGCCTGCCGCTCGATCCCGCTGCAAGGCACCGGCGCCACCTCCGTGCCGCCGCTGTGGCTGGAGTTGCGGCCGACCCGCGCGATCGCAGCACAGCCGCGCGTCGACGCGTCGGCGGTCACGCTGACGCTCGGCATCGAGGCCGAAACCCGCGTCACGGAGCTTGAGACCAAGCCCAATTGTCCGTTCCCGGCGACGATCGACATCGTGCCGCCGACGCCGGGCCGCGTCTCGATCGGCTTGCCGGTCGATATGTCGTTCGTCGCGCTGAGCCAGCTGGTGGAAGCCCAGCTGGTCGGCAAGACGTTTCCCGAGGACGGCTCGGGGGCGGTCGACGTCACCGTCAAACATGCCAGCGTCGCGGCATCCGGCGACCGCTTGCTGATTTCGCTGCTGGTCAAGGCCAAGGAGAAGAAGAGTTTCCTTGGCCTCGGCGGCGAGGCCACCGTGCATGTCTGGGGCCGGCCCGTGCTCGATCAGGCGCAGCAGACGCTGCGGCTGACCGATGTCGAATTGGCGGTCGAATCCGAGGCCGCGTTCGGCCTCCTGGGCGCCGCGGCGCGCGCGGCGATGCCTCATTTGCAAAAAGCGCTGGCGGACAAGCTGATCGTCGACCTCAAGCCCTTCGCCGGCAATGCGCAAAGGAAGATCGCCGCCGTCATCGCCGACTTCCAGAAGAACGAGGACGGCGTGCGGGTGGATGCCGAGATCAACAGCCTGCGGCTGGCCGGCATCGCCTTCGACTCCAAGACGCTGCGCGTGATCGTGGAGACCGAAGGCGTCATCAACGCCGCCGTCAGCGCGTTGCCGGCGCTATGAATCGGCCTGCGAGGAGCATTCGGACGGGACTCGTTGCCCGCTCAACACCAGCGTCTTGATGGGCTGCAGCAGGGCCTGGATCCGCAACAGCATCGCGTGCACGACACCGGTGGCGTCGACGGCATGCAACACAAAATGCTGAATGCGCCGGTCTCCTTTGCGGCAAAGCTGGAACTTGGCAAGCTCTGCTTGCCGCGCGCATCTCATGCAACGCATCAAAACCGGTCAAAATTACATAGTAACGACGACAATTGAGCTCTAGACTGGCGCCGTAAGCGGACAATTTCAGAAGACGGGAAAGCCAGTCGTTTCCAAGCATCGTATCGCGCTAGTGCGGATCGTGCTCGCTATGGCCCTTAGCTCTGCTGCGTCCGCTGAGACTTGGCGGCACGATGACGATCGTATTGCTCCGCCAAGATGCCTACGTTGCAACAACAGGGGAAATGGCGCTCCAAGAGCTGCACTCCAAAATCAAGCGGACAATAGCGTCTGCGGTCAGACGGGCGCGGCAACAAAGGGAGGACGTTATGGCGTGGCGTGATGACAAAGCTCGCGCGACCCTGATCCGCGAGGCAGCGGCAAGCATGCAGCCGGGCAAGACGCCCCGGGCCTTTGCCGAGCTTCTGTTCGACCACACCAATATCGAGGACCTCGCCAACTACGATGCGGCTTCCCTGGCCCTCCTCGCAGAACAGGCCTGGGAACATGTGCAGCGATGCACGGCGGGCAGTGCCGATATCCGCGTTATCAATCCGATGCTGCCGGACGGGCGCGAGATTTCCGTGCTCGAAGTTCTCAACGACAACATGCCCTTCCTGTTCGATTCCACCATGGCGGAGCTCGCCGAGCAGGGCATCGAAGTCACGCTGGTCGCCCACCCGATCATCGCCGTCGAGCGCGATGAGCAAGGCAAACTCCTGCGTTTCTACGGCGAGGCGCTGCCAGATGGGGCAAGAGGCGAGCGCGAAAGCCTGATCCATTTCCACATCGCGCGTCTGGACGCCGATGCCGACCGCCAGAAGCTGATCGAAGGCCTCACCAAAACGTTTAGCGACGTGCGCGCCTGCGTCACCGACTGGCGAGCCATGCGCGCCCGTGTCGAACAGGCTATCAAGACCTTCAGCTCCAGTCCCCCGCCGCTGCCGATCGACGAGGTCGCCGAAGCCAGCCAGTTCCTGCAATGGCTCTGCGCCGACAATTTCACCTTCCTGGGCCTGCGCGAATATCGCTTTTCGCCCGACACTGTTGCGCCGGACGACATCTCTACCGGCGAAGGCCTCGGCATCTTGCGCGATCCGGATGTGAAGGTCCTGCGCCGCGGCACCGAAATGGTGGTGATGACGCCGGAAATCCGCGAATTCATGCGCGAGCCGACCGTTCTCATGGTGGTCAAGGCGAACGTAAGCAGCCGCGTTCATCGCCGTGTCCGCATGGATTATGTCGGCATCAAGCTTTATACGCCCGACGGCCGACTCGAAGGCGAATTGCGCGTCGTCGGCCTGTTCACCTCGGGCGCCTATACCCGCTCGGCGCGGCAGATCCCCTATGTCCGCCACAAGGTGGCGCAGGTGCTCGAGCGCGCCGGCTTCGATGCGGACAGCCACTCAGGCAAGGCCGTCCAGCATATCCTCGAAGAATATCCGCGCGACGAACTCTTCCAGGTCGATGCCGAGACGCTCTACAATTTCGTCATGGAAATCCTGGTGCTCTATGAGCGACCCCGCGTGCGGGCGCTGACACGGACCGACAAATTCGACCGCTTCGTCTCCGTCCTCGTCTTCATTCCGCGCGAGAAATATGACACCGATGTGCGTACGCGCATAGCGGCCTTCCTGGCGCAAGTCTATGAGGGGCGCCTTGCAGCCTCCTACGTCTCTTTCCCCGAAGGATCGCTTGTCCGGGTCCACTACATCATCGGGCGCTACGAGGGCGATACGCCTGTCATCGCGCGCGCGACGCTGGAAGCCGAGATCAGCGCCATCGCCGCGACCTGGGGCGACAAGCTGAAAGCCGCGCTCGCCACCTCCACTGACGGCATGCGGGCCCGCATGCTCGCCAATCGTTATGCCCGTGCCTTCACCGGGGGCTATACAGAAGCCTTTGGCACCTCGCAGGCGACTGCCGATATCGCGACCATCGAAAAGCTCACCTCGGCTCGTCCGGTGGCGATTTCGGTCTACCGCATCGAGGGCGAGGACGATCCGACGCGCTTCGGCCTCAAGGTCTTCTCGCGCGGCGCGCCCATGTCGCTGTCCTACCGGGTGCCGGTGATCGAAAATCATGGCCTGCGCGTCGTCAACGAACGCACCTATCAGATAGTGCCCAGCGCGACGCCGGCACCCGCCCCGGTTTGGCTGCACGATATGACGATCGAGGCCAACGACGGCAAGCCGATCGTTATCAACACGGAATTCAACCATCGCCTGGAAGCCTCGATCATGGCGGTGGCAGGTGATCGCACCGAATCCGACGGTTACAACGCCCTCATTCTGCGGACCGCCCTGAGCTGGCGCGAAATTTCGGCCATCCGGGCCCTCTCCCGCTACCTGCGCCAGATCCGCGCGCCGTTCAGCCAGGACTATATGTGGGAGACTTTGCGTAAGAACAGCGCGATCACCACCAGCATTGTCGCTCTGTTCCAGGCCCGCCTCGACCCGCGCTTCGTCGCCACCGATGCCGAGCGGTCCGCACGCCAGACGGCCATCCTCGCCGAAATCGAGGAGCAGCTCAAATCGGTCGCCTCGCTCGACGAAGACCGCATCCTGCGCCTTTTCACCAATCTGGTGCAGGCCACCATCCGCACCAATCTGTGGCAGATCGGCCAGGACGGGCATCCGCGTCCGGTGATCTCCTTCAAATTCGAAGCCCGCAAGATCGAGGACCTGCCGGCGCCGCGGCCGCTTTACGAGATTTTCGTCTATTCGCCGCGTGTCGAAGGAATCCATCTGCGCTTCGGCAAGGTGGCGCGCGGCGGCTTGCGCTGGTCCGACCGGCCGCAGGATTTCCGCACCGAGATCCTCGGCCTGGTCAAGGCACAGCAGGTCAAGAATGCCGTCATCGTGCCGGTCGGCGCCAAAGGCGGCTTCGTGCCCAAACGCCTGCCGCCACCCTCCGATCGCGATGCCTTTATGGCCGAAGGCACCGAAGCCTATCGCATCTTCGTGCGCTCGCTGCTCGAACTCACCGATAATCTCGATGGCGATACCATCGTGCCGCCCGACAATACCGTGCGTCACGATGGCGATGACCCCTATCTCGTCGTCGCCGCCGACAAGGGCACCGCCACCTTTTCCGACATCGCCAATGCAATCTCGACCGAGAAGAGCCATTGGCTTGGCGATGCTTTCGCCTCCGGCGGCAGCCAGGGCTATGACCACAAGAAGATGGGCATCACCGCGCGCGGTGCGTGGGAAGCCGTCAAGCGCCATTTCCGCGAGCTCGGCGCCGATATCCAGACCGTGCCCTTCATCGCGGCCGGTGTGGGCGACATGTCCGGCGACGTCTTCGGCAACGGCATGCTGCTGTCGCCGGCGACCAGGCTGGTCGCGGCTTTCGATCACCGCGACATCTTCATCGATCCCTCGCCCGACCCGGCTATCAGCCATGCCGAGCGCCTGCGCATGTTCAACCTGCCCCGGTCGAGCTGGCAGGACTACGACAAGTCGCTGATCTCGCAGGGCGGCGGTGTGTTCTCGCGTTCGCTCAAGGCAATTCCGCTCGCACTGGAAGTGCGGGCGTTGCTCGATCTCGATAGGCCGCAAGCCACACCCTTCGAGGTGATGAGGGCAATCCTCAAGGCACGCGTCGACCTGCTCTGGTTTGGCGGCATCGGCACCTATATCCGCGCTTCGGGGGAAAGCGACGATCAGGTCGGCGATCGCACCAATGATCCGATCCGTGTCACCGGCGCGGATGTCCGCGCCCGGGTGGTCGGCGAAGGCGCCAATCTCGGCGCGACCCAGCGCGGCCGCATCGAAGCGGCACAGAAAGGCATCAAGCTCAACACCGACGCCATCGACAATTCGGCCGGGGTCAACACCTCCGACGTCGAGGTCAATCTCAAGATCGCGTTGGCGCGCCCCGAACGCGATGGACGCCTCAGTCCGAACGACCGCAACAGCCTGCTTGCCGCCATGACCGACGAGGTCGGCCGACTCGTGCTACGCAACAATTATCTGCAGACGCTGGCGCTTTCGCTGGCCGAACGCAAGGGTGCGGCCGAGAACGGCTTCCTGGCCCGCCTGATGCAATCACTGGAGCAGCGCGGCCTCCTTGACCGCGCTGTGGAGTTCCTGCCCGACGATGTTGCAATCACCGAGCGCAGCCGGCGCGGTCAGCCCTTTACGCGGCCGGAACTTGCCGTGCTGCTCGCTTACGCCAAGCTGACGCTCTACGACGATCTGCTCGCCAGCGGCGTGCCCAACGATCCCTATCTCGCCCGCGAATTGTCCCAATACTTCCCACGCGAGGTTCGGGACAAATTCCCCGACTCGGTGGAATTCCATCGCCTTCGGCGGGAGATCATCTCCACTAATCTCGCCAATGCCGTGATCAATCGCGGCGGACCGGCTTGCGTGGTGCGCCTGATCGACGAGACCGATGCCGACGTGCCCACCATCGCCATGGCCTTCGTGGCGGTGGATGAATCCTACGGTCTCAATCGGCTGAACGACGCGATTGATGCGCTCGACAACAGGATCGACGGTCAATTGCAGCTTGGCCTCTACGCCGCGGTTCAGGATCTGCTGCACTCCCGCGTGGTCTGGTATGTGCGCAATGTTGATTTCAGCGCCGGTCTGGAAGCCGTGATCTCGCGCTTCGGCCCCAGCATCCGTGAGATCGCCGCCGGGCTCGACAATGCCCTGCCGCAGGATATCCAGGCCGCGCGCAGCAAGCGCCGGCAAGACTTGACCGATGGCGGCGTCCCGGCGGAACTTGCCGGCGAACTTGCCGATCTCGACACCCTGGTCTCCGCACCCGATATCGTAACGGTCGCAGAGCGCACCAACCGCGTCATCGGCGATACCGCCACGACCTTCTTCGCCGCCGAGGCCTATTTCGGTCTCGACCGCATCATCGCCGCCGCACGCGGCGTGACGGCGAACGATTTTTTCGAACGTCTCGCCATCGACCGCGCCGTTGACCAGATCGCCGCCGCCGAAAGAAGACTGGTCGCCGATATGCTTGCAAACGGCAAATCCGGCAACCAGGCCGCAGAGAACTGGCTCGCGGCCCATCCCAAAGCTACGCGCATCCGCCGTTCGGTCGAGGAGATCGCTACCAGCGGCCTGACGCTCGCCAAGCTGACGGTGGGGGCGAATTTGCTGGGGGATTTGGTGAAGGGCTGAGAGCGGCTGACGGGACAAGGTGCCTGATGACAGTCTCTATTGGTTGTGGGACCCTGCCGTCGGGCCATACCCAAAAGTTGGCTTGGCGGGCGCTCGCAAAGCCGGATAGAAGAGGCCCTCAACAAGAAGCCTGGGAGAAAAAACCATGAAATCACTCGCAGCCGCGGTCGCGGCCGGCCTTGCACTCGCCGTATCCGGCGGCACAGCGAGCGCGCAAATTTCCGATGACGTCGTCAAGATCGGCGTGCTGACCGACATGTCCAGCCTCTATGCCGATGCGACCGGCAAGGGTTCGCTGGCCGCGGTGCAGATGGCGGTCGCCGACTATGGCGGCAAGGTGAAAGGCAAGCCGGTCGAGGTGGTCGCCGCCGACCATCAGAACAAACCGGACGTCGGCGTCAGCATCGCCCGCAACTGGTACGACAACGACAAGGTGGACGCGATCTTCGACGTGCCGACCTCCTCGGTCGCGCTGCCGGTCTCCGCGCTGACGCGCGAAAAGAACAAGATCAACATCAATTCCGGCGGCGGCTCTTCTGATATCACCGGCGTCGCCTGTTCACCCAATACCGTGCACTGGACCTACGACACCTATGCGCTGTCCAACGTCGCCGGCAAGGCGATGGTCAAGCGCGGCGAAGACACCTGGTTCTTCGTCACCGCCGACTACGCCTTCGGCATGGCGCTGGAGCGCGACGCCGCCAATGTCGTCAAGGAGAGCGGCGGCAAGGTGCTCGGCGACGTGCGCCATCCCCTCAACTCGTCCGACTTCTCCTCCTTCCTGCTGCAGGCGCAGGCTTCGAAGGCCAAGGTGATCGGACTTGCCAATGCCGGCGGCGACACCACCAATGCGCTGAAGCAGGCGGCGGAATTCGGCATCATCCAGGGCGGCCAGAAGATGATCGCGCTGCTGATGGAGATCACCGACACCCACTCGCTCGGCGCCAAGGCGACCCAGGGCCTGATCGTCACCGACGCGTTCTACTGGGACATGAACGATGAGACCCGCGCGTTCTCGAAACGCTTCAACGAGAAGGTCGGCCACATGCCGACCATGATCCAGGCCGGGCTTTATTCGGCGACCATGCATTATCTGAAGGCGATCGAGGCGATCGGATCGGATGAGGCACCGAAGGTGATGGCGCAGATGCGCGCGACCCCGGTCAACGACTTCTTCGCCAAGAACGGCAAGATCCGCATCGACGGCCGCATGGTTCACGACATGTATCTGTTCGAGGTGAAGAAGCCGTCGGAATCGAAGGGCGAATGGGATCTCTACAAGCTGATCGCCACCGTGCCCGGCGACGAGGCATTCCGCCCGCTCGACAAGGGCGGCTGCCCGCTCGTGACGCATTGATATCTTTCGTCTCCCTCTCCCCGCTCTTCGCGGGGAGAGGGCGTAGGCGGCCTACGGCCGCCGTTCTTGATAGAAGAACGCCGATGCTTCGCATCGGCTATGGTGAGGGGCTCTTTCCACACACCCGGACTCGCGGAGAGTCCCCCTCACCCGAAATTCGCTAGCGCGAATTTCGGCCTCTCCCCGCAAGCGGGCGAGGCAAGCAAGCCTCGGCGCTCACGGACTTCCCAACTCTTACGAACCCTCGAACTTGAACGAGACTTTCAACTTGGCGCGATAGGCTTCGATCTTGCCCTTGGCGTCCAATTGCAGATCGAGCTGGACCACCTCGGCGACACGAAGATCGCGCAAGGATTTTCCGGCCCGGTTGACGGCCACCGCGGCCGCCTTTTCCCAGGAATCCTTGCTGGTACCGATCAGCTCAATGACCTTGTAGACGCTATCCGCCATGTCGTCCTCCCGTTGTTGTCAGGCAGGACGCAGGTGCTCCTGCCGCGAGCAGAGCCTAACATCGGGACATCGGCGCTGATAGGATGCGGTGCAGCATTCGGATGACCGCAAATTGATCGCGTCATGCCCGGCCATTGCCGTCCGAAAGACGGCTGTGCCCGGCCATGACGATGTGGAGAGATACCGAACAAAAAACGCGCCCGGTCGCCGGGCGCGTTTCCATGAGTCATTCAAATTCTCGCAACTTCTCGCGGACTTACTCCGTCGAATATTTGAACTCGGGCATTGCCTTCAACTCATCCTTGGTCGCGTTGTACACGGCATGATCGGGATACCAGGGATTTGGCTTCGCCGTGATGGCCGCGCCGGGCGCGGTATTGGTGGTCGCCGCCCCCGTGGTCGTAGTCGTGGACGGCCTGGCTCCGCCTGTATTCGGCAGGTTGGCTGCGCCGGTGTAGACGATCGGCTCGTTGACGAACTTGACCTTGTCGAACGATATCGCGACCAGATGTTCGCCGACGCCGAGGAAGCCGCCGACGCCGATCACGACGGCCTTGATATTTCCGCTCTTGTCGGTCAGGAGGTCGTTGATCGAGCCGACGCTTTCATTCTTGTCGTTGTAGACGCTGAGCCCGACCACCTTCGACGCACGCCAGTTGCCCCGGAACGACAACGAGGTATCGGATGCGGCGGCCGGCGCCATGTTGCTGCGGTCGGTGGTCGCGGTCGGCGTCTGCGCGAACGCGACACTTGCCAGCAACGCAGAACCGGCCAAGCCGGCGATGGTATATTTGGCTAACATATCGGTTCTCCTCAGTTCGAAAGATGATACTGAGAAAACCCGTCATCTCGACAACGGTTCCAAGGGAAGACGCGCTCAGAAACCGGCCCAATACGGCGGTATGCCGTAATAGCGATGCAGTTCCGCTTCCTGCGAACGATCGCCCCAGTCGAAATCCTTGTCGGCGCGGAACGACGGCGCGCGCTTCAACTCGTCATCATCGATGTCGAGTTCATAGGCTTCGACCCTGACATTGTAGCGCAGCCGGCCCCAGGGCAACGGAAGCAGATTGGTTCCCATGCCGAGAAACCCGCCGAAGCTCAGGATTGCGTAAGAAACCTTGCCGGAGACCTTGTCGATCATCAGCCGTTCGATGTGGCCGATCATATCGCCGTTCGGCCGTCGCACCGAAGTGCCCTCGACGCGATCGCTCGCGATCAACTGATGCGGCTTGGTCATGACGTCAGATGCCATCGGACCCTCCACAGATCAATAAATGGCTCAACGTCGCAATCGGCGGCCGGTTCCCGCACTGCGAAATATGCGACAGCCATCCTTCCCCTTCCGGAAAGGATGGCTGCGACGCGCGTCGGCGCGTCGGCAAGGTGTCAGGTCTGGTAGTCGATCAGGAGCGCGGAAAAGGACGAGCTGGTATTGCTCGACGCGCTCGATGTGCCGGTTGCGCTGTAAGTGCTCGATGACGAGGCCGAGAGCGAGTCCTGCAGCGACTGCAGGAACTGCTTCAGGATGTCGTCGGCAGAAGTGGTGCTCGACGAGCTGCTGCTACTGTCGGTCGAAGACGAATCATCGGCCGGCGGCGGGCCGCCGTGGCCGCCATGATGGCCGTGGGTGCCATGAGCGCCGCCTGCGCCATCCGCACCACCGGGACCACCTGCACCGTCCGTTCCGCCGGGGCCGTTGGCGAACGCGGCCTTGAACACGCCCTGCAATTCGGTGGCCTGGTCGCTGGTCAGCTTGCCGCTGGAGACTTCGCCATTGATGAGGTCGTCGATCTTGGATTTGAGATCGCCGGACGAAGGCCTGGTGCCGCTCGTCTGGTCGCTGGCCCGGCTGCTCTGCAGCGAGGTATCGATATCAGTCAGCGCCGACGACAGCGCGTCCTGATCGGACGAGCTGATGGCGCCCGAAGTGACTTCCGACTGCAGCTCAGCCTGCAGCTTCTGAAGAGGCGACTGGTAGGTGCTGGCGGAGGCCGCCGAGATCGAGGTCATGATAGCTCCAAGGTTCTTGGGGAGTTCGCAGAGAGTTCGTGCAAGACGCGCTGACGGTGGGGTTAATAATCTTAACGAGGCCTTCTCGCCGCCCACTTGGCCTGTTACCCCCTGTTGCAAGGATCGCGCTGGAAACATTGCGAAACAAAAATCCTTCGACGAATGCCCCGAATCACGGACAAAAGGTCGGTATGGCCCAGGCAGCACCCAATATCCTAGTCGTCGAGGACGACCGCGAGACGCGGACACTGATCGCGAAATATCTGCGCACCAACGCCTGCAACGTGACGACGGCAAGCGATGGCCGCGAAATGGTTCGCGCCATGACCGACCACCGCGTCGATCTTTTGATCCTCGACGTCATGCTGCCGGGCGAGGACGGCTTGAGCCTGTGCCGCAAGGTGCGCGCCGAGTCGCAGACGCCGATCATCATGCTCACCGCGCGCGGCGAGGATGTCGACCGCATTCTCGGCCTCGAGATGGGCGCCGACGATTATCTGGCCAAGCCGTTCAACCCACGCGAATTGCTGGCCCGCATCAACGCGGTGCTGCGCCGGCAGGCCGCGGCCCGCACCGCGAGCGCCACCGAGGGCGCGACCGCGCTGGCATTTCTGGGTTGGCGGATCGATCTGCGGCTGCGGGAGCTGCGCAATCCCGCCGGCGCGCGGGTGGCCATGACCAGCGCCGAATTCGACCTGCTGCGAACCTTCTGCGAGCGGCCCGGGCGCGTGCTGTCGCGCGACAGCCTGCTCGACCTCACCCAGGGCCGCGACGCCGGCTCGTTCGAGCGCAGCATCGACGTGCTGGTCAGCCGGATCCGGCGCAAGATCGAAGCCGATCCGCTAGAACCCACCATGATCAAGACGGTGCGTTCGGGTGGCTACATGTTCACCCCGAGGGTTGAACCCATAAGAGTCGAAGCGGTGTCCGCCGCCAGCAACTGATCATGAAGCTGACAGGCTTTCTGAATCTGAAGCGCATCAGCGGACAGATCGCGGCGCTGGTGGTTGCCTCGATCGTGGCGCTGCATCTGATCATCACCGCAAGCTTCCTGATCCACCGGCCGGACCAGCCGGATCCGTCCATTGACCGCGGCCACGCGCAGCTCGCGGCGGCGGCCCATTTGCTCGGCGCAGCCCCCGCGTCGGAACGGCCGCGGCTGTCGGCGGATATTGCGCGCGCATTTCCGCAACTCGGCATCGAACAACTTAGCCCGGGTGCTGCGCCCGCAGCCGACGAACCCGGAGCGCCCGGCCTGCGCGGCCTGCATCGCCGCCTCGGCAACGGCTATCGCATTTTCGCGCTGGCGCCCGACGTCAGCACCAACCGGATCGGCATCGCGTTGCCGGACGGCGCGATGATTGCCGCGAACCTGATGCCGGACCAGCGGCCGCGGCCGCCGTTCTGGGCCGGGCCGTGGATGATGACACTGCTGTTTGCCGTCATCAGCGTCACGCTGCTGGGCCTGTGGGCGGCGCGCGCCCTGACCGCGCCGCTGTCGTCATTCGCAAAAGCCGCCGAAGATTTCAGCCTCAACGGCGCCGCGGCGCCGCTGCCGGAACGCGGCCCCGAGGAAATCCGCTCGGTGGCGAAGGCGCTGAACCGGATGCGGGAGCGGATCACCGGCCTGATCGACGACCGCACCAAAATGCTCGCCGCGATCAGCCACGATCTGCGGACGCCGATCACGCGGATGCGGCTGCGCACCGAATTCATCGAGGACGAAACCCATCGCAGCCGCATGCTCGGCGATCTCGACCAGATGCGCTCGATGCTGGAATCGGTGCTGTCGTTCCTGCGCAACGACCGCCGGCTGGAATCGATGACGCTGGTCGATATCGCGAGCACGCTGCAGCTCATCACCGATCAATTCGCCGACATGGGACGCAAGGTCGCCTATGTCGGCCCCGGCCATGCGATGGCGACGGTGCGGCCGGACGACCTGCATCGCAGCGTCACCAATCTGGTGGAGAATGCCGTGAGGTTCGGCGCCGAAGCCGTGATCCGCCTCAGCGTATCGGCGGACCAAGTGACCATCGATGTCGAGGACGATGGTCCCGGCATTTCCGATGCGCAGAAGATCAACATGCTGGAGCCGTTCGTGCGCGGCGACGATGCCCGCAACATGGATGAGACGACGGGCTTCGGCCTCGGCCTTTCCATCGCCAACGCCATTGTGCTCGCGCACGGCGGAACGCTGTCACTGCACGACCGGCAGCCGCACGGACTGGTGGCGCGGATTCAATTGCCCGCGCAGCAGCAGACGCAGAAGTCGGCGGCGTGAAGACTTCTTGAAGACCTGCTTCTTGAAGACCTAAAGCGCGTCAGGCCGCGAGTGGCTGATGTTCGGATTGGTTTTCGTCGTAGATCGCGATGGCCTCGAAGCGATAGTTGCAGGCGCGGCAGGTCCAGAGATAGGACGTGCGGCCCGGCGCGCTTTCGATCCAGTCCGGCTTCGCAATCGGCTTGCCGCATTGAGCGCAGGGATTTCCACGAGGCAAATCGGATCGGGCCATGGCGCATCTCCCATGTAGCAATTTTTTTGGATGAGACAGGTCTGCTGCCTGTCACGCCAAATCCTAGACCTCTATTGAATCATTTGCACGACAATCCGTCGCTGCGATGCGTGCGGCAAACCGTCGTTAAGAATTTAACGATTCAGTTCAACTCCGATGCCGGAATTTCGCCACATCACCGCCCGCTGGCCGCAACAATTGGGGTGTGAAAAGCGGAACTCGGAAAATACCGGGTGTTCGAGACCATTTCAGATGAAACGAATGCTGGCTTCCGCCTGGCTCGCCGCCATCGCCGCGCTGTCATGCGGCGCGGATGCGCAGGCGCAGCAACGTGCGCAATATGAAACGCTGGTCGCCACCCATGCCCAGGCGAACGGCGTGCCGGAGGCTTTGGTGCATCGCGTGATCGTGCGCGAGAGCAGATACCAGCCGGCGCTGGTCGGCCGCGGCGGCACCATCGGGCTGATGCAGATCAAGCTCGCGACCGCCCGCAGCCTTGGCTACACGGGCACGGCTGAAGGCCTGCGCGATCCCGAGACCAATCTTGTCTACGGCATCAAGTATCTCGCCGGCGCCTATCACGCCGCCGGTAGCGACCATAACCGCGCTATGCATTATTATGCGAGCGGCTATTACTACGCCGCAAAGCACCAGCGGCACGAACGCGCACGACATTCCGAACCGGTGCTCGCGGGTGAACCGCGGAATGGCCCCGTCGATGCCAACGCTCAGCAGGTTCCAACCCAATAACCGTCATAGGCGGGGCACGCCGTCCTTCGGGCGGCGATACCCGGGCATGACGAGACGGTGTCCGTTGACACCCCCGCCGATCGGCCTACATTAGCCCCGTTCCGAGGGGAGCTCCGATGAGGAGCTGAGATACCGCAAGCTTTGGGCCGGTTTGGCCTTGAGACCGCGGTGACCCTTTGAACCTGATCCGGGTCATGCCGGCGAAGGGACAGGGATGTACCAGAGTTCGAAGCCGGGGGGGGATTCCCCCGTATCCATCATCGGCGCAGGCATTGCCGGCGCATGGCAAGCCCTGCTGTTCGCGCAGGCCAGCCATGCCGTGACCTTGCACGAGCGCAGTGACGCCGGAATGACGGAATCCACCAGCCACTGGGCCGGCGGCATGCTGGCGCCCTGGTGCGAGGCCGAAACCTCGGAACCCCTGATCACGCGGCTCGGCGTCCGCTCGCTCACCCTCTGGCGCGAGCAGTTTCCCCAGACCCCCTTCAACGGCTCGCTGGTGGTGGCGCATGCGCGCGACCGCGCCGATTTCGAGCGCTTTGCAAAGCTCACCACCGGTCACAAGCGGCTCGACGCGCGCGGTTTGAGCGAACTCGAACCGTCGCTGGAAGGCCGCTTTCGCGACGGGCTGTTTTATGCCGGTGAAGGCCATGTCGAGCCGCGGCTTGTGTTGCCGGAATTGCACGCGCGCATCGCGGCCGCCGGCGGCCGGATCGAATTCAACAGCGATGCGGATGCCAAGGACCTCGACGGCATCGTGATCGATTGCCGCGGGCTCGCGGCGCGCGACACCCAGCCCGAATTGCGCGGCGTCAAGGGCGAGATGATCATCGTCGAGACGTCAGAGGTCGAACTGTCGCGTCCGGTGCGGCTGATCCATCCGCGCTGGCCGCTCTATGTAATCCCGCGCGGCGACGGCCGCTTCATGCTGGGCGCGACCTCGATCGAGGCCGAGGATTCCGGCGTCAGCGTGCGCTCGGCGCTGGAGCTGCTGGGCGCGGCCTATGCGGTGCATCCGGCGTTTGCCGAGGCGCGGATCGTCGAATTCGGCTCCGGCTTGCGGCCGGCGTTTCCCGACCATCTGCCGCGGATTGCGATCGACAATGACAGGATCGCGGTGAACGGCCTCTATCGCCACGGGTTTTTGCTGGCGCCGGCGCTGGCGGAGCTGACGCTGGGTTATGTCGCGCGCGGCGTGATCGACAATGAGGTGATGCAATGCGCGTGATCGTCAATGGCGAGGCGCGGGAGATCAACGCGTCGCGGGTCGACGCGCTGCTCTCAGAGCTCGAATACGAAGGCACGCATTTCGCGATCGCCGTGAATTACGACGTGCTGCCGAAGAGCCGCTGGGCCGAGACGGCATTGAAGGCCGGCGACGAGATCGAGATCATCACGCCAAGGCAGGGAGGGTGATGTGAGTACATTGACGAGCGGCGCTCTTGCTTACCTCGCCCCGCTTGCGGGGAGAGGTCGGATTTTACGCGCAGCGAAAAATCCGGGTGAGGGGGACTCTCCGCAAGACCTGCTGTGCCGAGAGTCCCCCTCACCCCAACCCTCTCCCCGCAAGCGGGGCGAGGGAGCGCACCGGAATCGCGGAGAGGCATAGTGGTCAACTTCTACGGCAAAACCTTCACCTCCCGCCTGCTGATCGGCAGCGCGCTGTATCCGTCGCCCGCGATCATGCAAGGCGCCATTCGCGCCTCCGGCGCCAACATCGTCACGGTATCGCTGCGGCGGGAAGCCGCCGGCGGCAAGACCGGCGACGCGTTCTGGTCGCTGATCCGCGAGCTCGATGTCGCGGTGCTGCCGAACACCGCCGGCTGCCGCAGCGTGCGCGAGGCGGTGACCACGGCAAAACTGGCGCGCGAATTGTTCGGCACCTCCTGGATCAAGCTCGAGGTGATCGCCGACAACGACACGCTGCAGCCGGACGTGGTCGGCCTGGTCGAGGCGGCGGCCGTCCTGATCAAGGATGGTTTTGAGGTGTTCCCCTATTGCACGGAAGACCTTTCCGTCGCGATGCGGCTGGTCGATGCCGGCTGCAAGGTGGTGATGCCCTGGGCGGCGCCGATCGGCAGCGCCAGGGGCGTCATCAACCCCGACGCGCTGAAACTGATGCGCGACCGCCTGCCCGACGTGACGCTGGTGGTCGACGCCGGCCTCGGCGCGCCCTCGCATGCGGCGCGCGCGCTGGAGCTCGGCTACGACGCCGTGCTGCTCAACACGGCCATCGCCAAAGCCGCCGACCCCGTCGCCATGGCGAATGCATTCCGGCTCGGCGTCGAGGCCGGCCGCACCGCCTATGAAGCCGGGCTGATGGAAGCCCGCGATTTCGCCTCCCCTTCAACCCCTGTCATCGGGACACCCTTCTGGCATGCCGTATCCTGATAAATTCTACCCCGTCGTCGACAGCGTGGCGTGGGTCGAACGCCTGACGCGGCTCGGCGTCGGCACCATTCAACTGCGCGCCAAGGAACTTGATGACGGACAAGCGCTGCAGATCGTCAGCGATGCGCTCGATTTTACCAGGGGCACGCCGACAAAACTCGTGGTCAATGATTACTGGCGCGCGGCGATCGTCGCCGGCGCGCAGCATCTGCATCTCGGCCAGGAAGATCTGGTCGGCGCCGACCTCGGCGAGATCAGGAAAGCCGGGCTGACGCTCGGCATCTCCACCCATGACGACGAGGAACTGGCCACGGCCTTGCGCGCCAACCCCGACTACATCGCGCTCGGGCCGATCTTCCCGACCACGCTGAAATCGATGCGCTTTGCGCCGCAGGGTATTCCCAAACTCACCGAGTGGAAGAAGCGCATCGGCAACATCCCGCTGGTCGCGATCGGCGGCATCAAGCTCGAACAGGCCGCGGACATCTTTGCCGCCGGCGCCGACTCGATCGCCGTCGTCAGCGACGTCACCCAGAATGCCGACCCCGATGCGCGCGTGCGCGCCTGGCTCGGCCAGAACGCGGAGGCCGCGTGAGATGACCACGAAACTATCAACCGTCATTGCGAGCGAAGCGAAGCAATCCATCGGCACCGCGCATTCGGTGACAATGGATTGCTTCGTCGCTTCGCTCCTCGCAATGACGAAAACAATCGACAGAATTGAACCGGAGGATACACCATGAACATCCGCTCCAACCCCGACACCACGCTCCCCGCCGTCACCACCGGCCCGCTGCCGGCCTCGCGAAAAATCTGGGTCACGCCGGATGAAGCGCCCGATGTGCGCGTGCCGCTGCGCGAAATCATCCTGAGCGAGGGTGCCGGTGAGCCCAATCTTCCCGTCTACGACACTTCCGGCCCCTACACCGATCCGACCGTGACCATCGACGTCAACGCCGGCCTCGCACGCGCGCGCATCGAATGGGTGAAGGAGCGCGGCGGCGTCGAGGAATATGAAGGCCGCGACATCAAGCCGGAAGACAACGGCAATGTCGGCGCCTCGCATGCGGCAAAGGCGTTCACCGCGCACCACAAGCCGCTGCGCGGCACCGGCGACCACATGATCACGCAGCTCGAATTCGCCCGCGCCGGCATCATCACCAAGGAGATGATCTACGTCGCCACCCGCGAAAACCTCGGCCGCAAGATGCAGCTCGAGCGCGCCGAAGCCGCATTGGCCGACGGCGAAAGCTTCGGCGCCTCGGTGCCGGCCTTCGTCACCCCGGAATTCGTGCGCTCTGAAATCGCAAGGGGACGCGCGATCATCCCCTGCAACATCAACCATGGCGAGCTCGAGCCGATGATCATCGGCCGCAATTTTCTCACCAAGATCAACGCCAATATCGGCAACTCCGCGGTGACCTCGTCGGTCGAGGAAGAAGTCGACAAGATGGTGTGGGCGATCCGCTGGGGCGCCGACACCGTGATGGACCTCTCCACCGGCCGCAACATCCACACCACGCGGGAATGGATTCTGCGCAATGCGCCGATTCCGATCGGCACGGTGCCGATCTATCAGGCGCTGGAGAAGTGCGACGGCGATCCCGTAAAGCTGACCTGGGAACTCTACAAGGACACGCTGATCGAGCAGTGCGAACAGGGCGTCGACTATTTCACTATCCACGCCGGCGTGCGCCTGCCCTACATCCACCTCACCGCCAACCGCGTCACCGGCATCGTGTCGCGCGGCGGCTCGATCATGGCAAAATGGTGCCTGGCGCATCACAAGGAGAGCTTCCTCTACACAAACTTCGAGGAAATCTGCGACCTGATGCGCAAATATGACGTGTCGTTCTCGCTCGGCGATGGCCTGCGTCCCGGCTCGATTGCGGATGCCAACGATCGCGCGCAATTCGCCGAACTGGAAACGCTCGGCGAGCTCACTCAAATTGCCTGGAAGAAGGGCTGCCAGGTCATGATCGAAGGCCCCGGCCACGTGCCGCTGCACAAGATCAAGATCAACATGGACAAGCAGCTCAAGGAATGCGGCGAGGCGCCGTTCTATACCCTGGGACCGCTGACGACTGACATAGCACCAGGCTACGACCACATCACCTCAGGCATCGGTGCGGCCATGATCGGCTGGTTCGGCTGCGCGATGCTCTGCTACGTGACACCGAAGGAGCATCTGGGCCTGCCCAACCGCGACGACGTCAAGGTCGGCGTCATCACCTACAAGATCGCCGCCCACGCCTCCGATCTCGGCAAGGGCCACCCCGCAGCCCAACTGCGCGACGACGCCCTCTCCCGCGCCCGCTTCGACTTCCGCTGGGAAGACCAGTTCAACCTCGGCCTCGACCCCGAAACCGCGCGCCTCTTCCACGACGAGACGCTGCCGAAGGAAGCCCACAAGGTCGCGCATTTCTGTTCGATGTGCGGCCCAAAGTTCTGCTCGATGAAGATCACGCAGGACGTGCGGGACTATGCGGCGACGCTGAACGATCCGACGAGCGTGGGGATGAGCGTGTCGGGCGTGATCGAAGACGGAATGGCGGCGATGTCGCAGAAGTTCAAGGAGATGGGAAGCGATCTCTATCTGGATGCGGAGAAGGTGAGGGAGAGCAATCGGGTGTTGTGAGGCTTCTCCTACGCATCCATTTGGAAATAAGGGCCGGGCTCACGCCCGGCCCTTTGATTCCGTATTAGCACTGGACTGCCCACGGCAGTTACTGGAGAATACGACGCCCCGGCAGCATCTTGCGCAAGAACCCATTAAATGCCTCGGCGAGAAGATCGCGCCGGGCTGCCCAGAAATCCTCGGCTCGATCGACCCCCCATAGAGATCGATCTAGAGGAATGCACTGACTTTCAAGCGTCTCGCGCTTCAGCTTACCCAAATAGACGTCCGGCGACGCAGCGCCAATCGATCTATTCACCTCTCCTGTAATGAAGGCAATGTTTGCGACGGCGTCAGCTTTCGCCCGTTTCGATTCTTCAAATTGGGCTCGCGGTAAAATATGATGTCTATCCACGTTTGCCTGCAAGAGTATTTGAGAATTAGAGAATAGGTCGCTGAGTCCTTGGTGTCTGCACGCGATGTAGGCTGCAAATAATGCACCCTTGTCGTTCAATGCACCTTTGAAATCGTTAGCGACGGCCCCAAATGCTCCTGCGTCTCGCCGAACATTTGTTAACAATTTGCCAATCGGATCATCCGAGCGGCACGCCCGCAGATCCTGATCCAAAGCGGTCTCCGCGGATTTGCTGTAACGATGCAACAGAGCTGCCATCGCGAGCCACCCTGCTACACCCCTTGGATCACGATCTCGCGGACCACGAGAAGCACACAGTGCAATTACTGGGACGAGAAGCGCACCACTCCATAAAATGTCCATATTTACCAGACCGAACTCGTTTCGGATAAGGGCCATAGCCTCCTTCGTTGCTCTTTTGGTGTCGGACCAAGCCTTCGCGACCTCGGCGCGGCTAAGTTCGTGAAGTGGGGTACGACTCCTTCCATCCGGCAGAGCCACAAAGGCGCAGGCTCGAAACAAATGCATAACATTCAGACGAGAAAATCCCTACCCCTTGAGTTCGGTAACAAACGGGGCCACATCGTCAGCAATGAACCCTGTATGCTTCGCGGCAACGCGTGCACTCGCAATGTCTTCGGTCTTCAGTTTGACTCCTAATGTATTAATCCGCGTAAATGCCTCCACAGCTTGATCAAACGAAAAATCTCTCATGTGAACAGCTGGAATCTCGTATTGTAGTATTTTGCGCACGTTCTCGAATTTGGCTTCGCGCCTTTCGCCTTTCAATCCGTCGGGCAATGACTTTCTCAACTGTCGATATAGCTCATCGTCCAATATCTCACTTACAGAAACCCAGCTGCTGTCTTTCTTCGTTGCCGCATTGGCCAAGCGAAAGCTGTCTTCATCGGGATTGAAAACTACTTCGATACCCTCATCGCCGCTTAGTATTCTAGATAACGTGATTACTCTTTGCTGACCATCGATGAGCCAAGAGACGGATCGACCACGAACGGGACGAGGGTCACGACGGCGAGCCCGAACATCGGATTCGCTCGACCACAGTAACAATGCGGAAATTGGAAAGGATCTGTAAATTGAATCTAGCAGATACGGCGCTCTGCTCTTCTTCCAAACATACTCTCGCTGGAATTCGGGAATTACTAAGCGGCCACTTCGGTAGTCTTCAATAATGTCTCGGACTTTAAGCGTTTGAATATCAAGACTATGCGGCACGTTTCCCCCATCGAACTATTTTTGAGTACCTATGAATCTTATAGTAGACTTTAATAAAGACAATCCTTGATTGTGCCACATCCAACTAGTCACCATCGCTCTATTTTTTGGGTTTCCAAGCAGCCCCAGGAAAATGATCCATGCCCCCCATCCAACACTTCCCTCCCCCGCCCGGCGTCAAGGCCCCGCCGCTGTCCTTCGCCGCCCGCGTCGGCGACCTGCTGTTCATCTCCGGCATCCCCGGCTTTGACGAAAATCGCGCCCTTCCCGATACCTTCGAGGCCCAGTTCGCCAACGTCGTCATCAACATCAAGCGCGTGCTCCACGAGGCCGGCGCGACCGTCCATGATCTGGTCAAGGTCAACGTGCTGCTGACGCGCGCCTCCGACGTCGCCGGGATGAATGCGCTGTATGCCGGCGCGTTCGGACCCGCACCCTATCCGGCCCGCACCACCTGCGTGGTGCAGGCGCTGCCCGATCCGAAGATGCTGATCGAGATCGAGGGCGTGGCGTCGCTGAAGGCGTAGGAAAGCCGTCGTTGCCGGACATAGCCGCCCGAAGGACGGCGTCGCTTCCGCTCGCCTATGCCCGGCAATCCATCGCGCGAAGCGCATCTTCGTGTTTGATGGATGCGCGGGTCAAGCCCGCGCATGACGAGTTGAGTGCGGGCGAGAAAAATGGTGAGTTTCGCTGAGTTTATCATCGGGCGCGCATTCGCGCGACCCGTTGGCTCTACCCACCCTACGAATCCGCCGACTGCCTCACTTCTCGAACATCGTCTCGAATAATTCCTTCGCGCGTTCCAGCCCCTCTGGCGTGAAGACCACCGATTTCACTTTGCCCACGGGATCGTGGATCATGCCCTTGTCGTGCAGGCGGCCGAGCACGCCCCAATCAAATCCCTTCCAGGCCCTGTAGCCGTCGTGCAGGGTCAAATAGAGCAACGCCAGCGCCGCGTCGTCGATCTTGTCGGTGTTGAGGGACATCGCGAACCTCATGCCGTTAGTCTGCCTCATGCCATCCTATTCAGGATCGCGCGATGCGCAATCGGTTCGAGCAAGCCCGAGTCAGTAGGGTGGGCAAAGGCGCGCTTGCGCCGTGCCCACCATGTTTTCCTCCGCTTGCAATGGTGGGCACGCGGAGCCTGTCATCGGGCGCGCATTCGCGCGACCCGTTGGCTTTTCCCACCCTACGAAGCTGCTTCGCTTCACGCGCAAGGAAAAAATGGAGCTGTGGCTGCGACAAATCAACACGACGGGCAAATCACCCAAAACCTGTCTAGCCCTTCCGCAAAAAATATTTCGCTTTCGCCGTCGGGCAAATCAGTGGTTTGACTCCGCGCGTCTCATCCGAATGAGGGGCGGGTCGCGATCGTCACGAACGTTGCGGTGAGATGCGGTGGACGCGAAGGCCACGACTGACGAGCGTGGCCGATGCGGACGGCGAAGTCGTGTGGTCCTGGCGCCCCGATGCTGGCGTCAAGTTCTTGGGAAGCGAGATTCTCAGGGATGACGGTGGCAAACAAGCCGGTCACCGGGGAGAGCGCGAAGTAAGCCGTAAAACCATTGCGCGGGGAAGGCCGGAGTGTTTCCGCTGAACCTGTATGCTCGTGTGCGTTTTCTTTTGTGCATGTTGCACACGAGACCGCGGGTGCAGCGCGCACCCGGTCTTCCCTGCGCCCTCTGCGCTTTACGAGGGTGGAACGTGACGCAAAGCTCGGGCGGATCGCGCCGCGAGAAGGCGGGCGCGTATCCTCATCGCTGTTTGACACGTGAATCGGTAGTCTCACCCCGTCATTGCGAGGAGCGACAGCGACGAAGCAATCCATCTATCCCCACGTTGAGGCATGGATTGCTTCGCGGAGCCTGTCATCGGGCGCGCGTTCGCGCGACCCGGTGGCTCGCAATGACGCGGAGAGAGGGGCGCCCTCAAATCCATCTTCAGGACACCGCCCACCCCCGCCTACTTCATCGTGATCGCGAGGCCGCTCAGATCCGCGTTGGCCATCAGGCCGACCTGCTGGCCGGTCAGTTCCAGCACCGCGCCCTTCTGGTTGGTCAGCACGATCGCGCGCGCGCCGCGGCCGACCGCAAGGCCCGCGCCCGCCGCGCCGTAGACACCGGCGACATCCGACGGCCTGACGATGTTGCTGACCCGGCCGCGCAGCACGGTCCTGGAGCCGCCGAACACCAGGCCGTAGTCCAGGCCGCCGGCGGACAGCCCGTAGCTCCGGCCATGGAAGTTCAGCACGCCGCCGCCGCCGGAGCCGCCGATGATCCATCCGGCCTTGTAGATCGTCAGCGACACGAAGCCGTCGTCGGCGTCGGCGGCGGAGGACAGGCCGGCGAAAGCCGTCAGCGCGACCAGCGCGGCACCAATGGCGGATGATATCTTCATGGCTCAGGTCTCCCGGGATTGTTGTGCGCATGGATCGCGAATCAGATTCGGCTGCGCGTAGCCCGAGTCTAGCAAGCGCGGCCGGCATGAGCCAATGGGCCGATGCGAAGCGCGCCCCGTTGATTCCGCAGCGCGGGCTGCGGATTGCCCGGCCCATGATCCCGCTACGCGCGCTTTGCCCGCTCCGCCGGCCGGATCAGCAAAGCTGCCGGGCGGTTCGGCGGCATGTGAACGCGATCGTGCACAAGCGCCGCTTTCATGGGGGTGGCAAGCGGCGTGGATCTGGATGCAGAGCAGGAGGGCAATCGGGTGTCGTGGGTCGTGCTACGCACCATCACGGCGCAAGCGATTCCGCCAGGCCTTTGGTGATCAGCGCGGGGGATCGGTTTCAACCCTGGATGGTCCAACAGCGATCGGGAGACTTGCGGTCGCCCTACAGCGGGTTTAGTCTAACTGCCCTCTCGGGTTGCAGCGGAGAACAATCGTGCCGCTTCGAGATTTCCTCACCCCAGACGAACCGCTCGGGCCAATCCGTCATGAACGCATTTTGCGTCGACGCGCTTATGATCAGCAAGACGAAGACCCGGTTAATCTGCTCATCTACCAGGCCGAACCCTTCGACCTGGCCCTGCACGATCTGCATCCAATAATTCTGGGCCGGAGGGGATCCGGCAAAACAGCGATCGTCGCAGCCATGCTCGCCGGTTCCGGCCGCAAACATTATTTCTATGGCCGCAATGACGCAATCAACGACAATCACGACATCTATGTATTCATTCAATCCTGGGATCACCTCGACGAGATCGTGAACCTCGTCGGAATCGATTGCTACCACTCCCTCGGTTCGCAGCCGATGTGGGATGATCTATTGCCGGAGACCGCAGCCCGTTTCTGGGCGCGTCATCTGTGGCAAGCAATATTCAACCAGATCTTTCGGGACGCGTCTTCGGAATCGAACTCGATAGACTACCGATCAAAGCTTCCACTGGTGTTTAAATTCATTGAAGGCCGCGACATCATAGACCCTCGCGAATCCATAACGAGCGAGACGTTGCAGAAGGCGTTTGAACTGACCCGAGACAGCGTACTGAAATATCTCAGCGCCACCAAACGACGCTGCTTCGTCATCATCGACTCTCTCGACCTGTATCCAATAACGTCTCCGCGCTTCTCCCGCATCCTTGCCGGGCTGCTCCGATGCATCACCAACTTCAGCGACTCATACGATCGGGTTAAAATCTATTGCTGCGTGCCCGAAGAGGTCGAACCGCATTTATTTACACATGTAGCCAACGAAACCCGCGATCTGTCTCCGGCTACGAGCTATTCGCGACTTCACTGGAAGCCGGTCGACCTCCTGAAAATAGTCGCGGAGCGGTTTCGCGAATTCCTGAAAATTCATCTGGCCGAGGATCAGACCTTCATTGCGGACATCTCCAAACTGAATTTTTCTCACCGCGATAACTTGATGACCTTCTATGGCGCCGTGATGCCGAAATACGTCACGAACAAGTATGGCCAAAAGGAAGATTCCGTTGCGTATCTGGTCCGTCATTCGCAATTATTGCCCAGAGAACTGATCCTGTTGTTCAGCCGGGCCATCAGCATTTCTCACCAGGAAACCGCGAGTTGGCGAACGATAACGTCGTCGGCAATCGTAAAGGCCGTCGACGAAAGCGAGTCGGCGCTGGCACGGCAAATTCTCAGACCTTATATGCCGGTCTATAAGGAGCTTATCATCGCCTGCGAACACGTTCTCTCGGAACTGCCGACGATATGCACCCTTAGCGAGCTGCATTCCGTTGGAAAACGAATGCGCAAGAGCGTTTCCATGGAAACCGACGATCCCTGGAGAACACTTTATGAAATAGGGGTTTTGGGATTTATCGATCCGGACGAGTCAAATCGAAACACGCAATACTACGAATATGGATTGTTTCACTTCAACTCGCACAACAAGATCAGGTTTGCCAATCACCTGAGGTATTGCGTCCATCCGCTCTTCAGCGGCACCTGGCATCTAAAGCGAGCTCCTGGAATGAAATTCATATACCCGTCCAAAATCGAGGAATCTTATTGGGATTAAAAAAATAGAGAGTCGTGAGATGACAAAGATCTCCACGGTATCGCTTATTTTACTGCTCGTTTTATACGTGATCCTGTCTTTCGGTTTGAGCTATTACTACGACGACCCACATTTGGCCAACAGGATGGGGGCAAGCCTTTCCGCGATCGGCGCCTTGATGATCATTCTTCAAGTACAGCGCGAAGTTCGTTTCGAAGCGTTCAACAAGGGGGACGAAGCTGCCGCCCAACGGGGGCAGTTTGCCTCTTCGGATCGATCGCTAATCGAGAATACCCGGATTCGGCGGGCGACAGAACGGCATCATCAAAGGATGCGAATTATTGTATTTATCGCAATCATGGTATTCGTCGGCGAAATCCTGCACGGATGGGCCGATTTTATATTCGTCAAAATAGTTGGTGGCGGTCATCAGCTGTAGGACGAACGGCAAACCGCACGGCGAGACAAATCAGCGCACCCTCGTTCGCCACATTTGCGTCCGCGCGCTGCGGCCCGGCGCGCTCCACGAAAATGTCGGACAAAAACCCCGCCGTCGCCCGGCAATTTTCCATCTCAGGCGCGATTTACACGCGATCTACCTGTAATTGAACGTCGGATATCGCGAATGATCGGATAATTGCACGTATCTCTTGATAAGATTCGCGATACGACAACGTTGTTGACGTGACAAGCCATGGCGTCGCGCGCTGTGAGGCAGTTCACTCGCTTTGAGATTGTGTTGTGCTAGCATCCCCTCCGATCATTTGCTCTGACAAAGGGAGGCGTGCATGAGCTGGCATTCATGGTTCAACGTATCCGGCGGCGCAGCGGCATTGAGATCGCCGGTTTCGGCGATCGCGCGCAATCCCAACCATCTCGACCTGTTCGTCACCGGCACCGACGGCCGCATCTATTCGACCTGGTGGGATGCGGCGAGCGGCTGGGCCAACTGGTTCAACGTCTCCGGCGGCGCCGCCGCGCTGGGCTCGCCGATCACCGTGGTCGCGCGCAATCCCAATCACCTCGACCTGTTCGTCACCGGCACCGACGGCCGCATCTACTCCACGTGGTGGGATGCGAGCAGCGGCTGGGCCAACTGGTTCAACGTCTCCGGCGGCGCCGCAGCCCTGGGTTCGAAGATCACCGCGGTGGCGCGCAACCCGAACCATCTCGATCTGTTCGTCACCGGCACCGATGGCCGCATCTACTCCACCTGGTGGGATGCCAGCAGCGGCTGGGCCAACTGGTTCAACGTCTCCGGCGGTGCCGCAGCGCTCGGCTCGCCGATCACGGCAATTGCGCGCAATCCCAATCACCTCGATCTGTTCGTCACCGGCACCGACGGCCGGATCTATTCGACCTGGTGGGATGCGGCGAGCGGCTGGGCCAACTGGTTCAACGTCTCCGGCGGCGCCGCGGCGCTGCGCTCGCCGATCACGGCGGTCGCTCGCAATCCCAACCATCTCGATCTGTTCGTCACCGGCACCGATGGCCGCATCTATTCCACCTGGTGGGACCAGAGCGTCGGCTGGGTCAACTGGTTCAACGTCTCCGGCGGCGCTGCGGCGCTCGGTTCGGAGATCACCGCGATCGCCCGCAATCCCAATCATCTCGACCTGTTCGTCACCGGCACCGACAGCCGCATCTATTCGACCTGGTGGGACCAGAGCAGCGGCTGGGCCAACTGGTTCAACGTCTCCGGCGGTGCTGCGGCGCTGACCTCGCCGATCACCCCGATCGCGCGCAATCCCGACCATCTCGATCTGTTCGTCACCGGCACCGACGGCCGCATCTATTCGACCTGGTGGGATCAGTCCGAGGCGGTTCGCGTTCACGTCAAGGTGCTGAGCGAACCCACCACGATCTCGCGCGCGCAGATGATGCAGTCGATGCGCGACGTCTATGCCGGCGTCGGCATCGACGTCGTGATCGCCAG
Organism: Bradyrhizobium sp. Ash2021; assembly: GCF_031202265.1. Lineage (NCBI taxonomy): Bacteria > Pseudomonadati > Pseudomonadota > Alphaproteobacteria > Hyphomicrobiales > Nitrobacteraceae > Bradyrhizobium > Bradyrhizobium sp. Ash2021. The sequence continues at coordinate 7,357,470 of NZ_CP100604.1, forward strand.
CGAGGAAACGCTGAACCTGCCGCTGCTCAACGACCTCGACGTCGGCACCTGCGTGGTGGGGTCGACCACGGCAGAGCAGAACGACCTGTTCGGCCACCGCAACAATGCCGGCGCCAACGACATCTGCGTCTACTTCCTCCGCTCCACGGTGCCGCCGCTGAACGGGTGCGCAGCCCATCCGGACGGCAGGCCGGCCGCGGTGATCACCTCGGTGGCCTCGCCCTGGACCATGGGTCACGAATGCGGCCATGTGCTCGGCCTCGTCCACGTCAACGATAACGATCGGCTGATGACCGGAAACGGCACCTGGAACATCACCAACCCGCCGCCCGATCTGATCCAGTCCGAGATCAACACCATGATCGCAAGCCCGCTGACCTCATAGGAGGCGTCAATGGCCACTTTGGATGAAGTCCGCAAAGAGATCGACAAGGACGAGCTGGATTATCCGGAACTGGCGCTGGCGCTCGGCCCGGGCGCCCTGCCGCAGCTGCAGGCGCTGGTCGCCGAGGACGAACCGCGGATCGCCTCGAAGGCCGCCTATCTGGCCGGCCTGATCTCGGAGGGCAATGCGCACGACATCGTCGCGATGGCGGCGCGCAGCCGTCACGACGTCGTGCGGGTGGCGGCGGCCGCAGCCGCGGTCAAGCTTCCGACCCAGCATGCGGTGAGCGTCACCTCGCAATTGCTGAATGACTCGGAGGCCGGCGTTCGGATCAGGGCAATGAAATCGGCCGCTGCTATCGACGAGCCGGCGCTTGCGGCGCGGATGAAGACCATGTCCGAACAGGACAAGGATCCCCACGTGCGAAGCTACGCCACGGGCGCTTATCAGAAGATGCGGCAACAGTAAGCGCGTAGTCTCCCCGCGAAGACTTCGATCAAACGCTGGATCGGGGCCGATGAGATCAGTCTCATCGGCCTATTTTTCTCGTCCAGTTGTGCGATGGTGTGGGCGCTGTTCCCACTCCACGAATCGGCATCCCGAATGCTCACACTCTACTCCTACCCCACGCTGTTCGGCGTCGCCGACAATAACGGCTACGGCCTGAAGGTATTCGCCTTCCTGCGGCTTGCCGGCGTGCCGTTCCGGCACGAGCACATCTTCGACGCGTCGAAGGCGCCGCGCGGCCAGCTGCCCTATATCGTCGACGGCGACGATACGATCGGCGACAGCGAGACCATCCTTGGCTACGTGACCGCAAAATACCGGCCGCCGATCGATGCCGCACTCACGACCGCGCAGCGAACCACCAACCTCCTGATCACGCGCATGCTCGACGACCTCTATTGGGTGATGTCGTACTCGCGCTGGAAGGACAAGCGCTACTGGCACGCGTTCCGCGATGCGCTGCTGCGCGAACATCCCGGCCTCACCGAAGAAGGCCTCGCCAAGGCGCAGGCCGTCAATGCCCAGCGCTATTACTACCAGGGCATCGGCCGTTACGATCCCGATGCCGCGATGGCGCGCGGGCTCGCCGATCTCGGCGCGATTGCCGCGCTGATTCCGCCGCAGGGCTATGTCCATGGCGAGACGCCGACCAGCATCGACGCCGGCATCTACGGCTTCATCGCCAACATCTATTTCTACGACATCGATACCCCGCTCAAGCAATTCGTGACCGCGCACGGCAACATCGTGCGGCACTGCCGTGCGATTCATGAGGCGGTCAGCTAGCGCAAGCGGCGCAAGGCGCTAGGGGTCCTGGCGCGGCTTCATCAGCGCATCCCGCGCCGCGGACAGCTCGCGAAACTCCCGCTCGTTGCCGCCGCCATCCGGATGCATGGTCTTGGCCGCGCGCTTGTAGGCCTGATGGATCTCGGTTGCCGCCAGCCGGACGCCGAACGGCAATCCGAGCATCTGGCGGTAATGCTCTTCCGGCGTCAGCGTTTTTGGCGCCAAGCCGCGCTTGCCGAACCGCGGCGCGGTCAGCGTGTGCAGGACATCCCTGACGAGGCTGAGTCGCCGCCGCGCGACTTCCCTGGCGCGGTGATCCGCCGAGGTGAGCGACGCGTTGCGCAGGCTCGGCAGCGCCTGGGCTGCCGCCTGCCGCAGCGTCTCGTCCGCACTGCCTGCCGCGATCTCGGCGGCCAGTCGCGCCACTTCGCGATAGTCGGGCGTCGCGGCCGACCAGAACCGCTCGATGGCCGATTTCCATGCCTTGAGCTGCTGATCCATGACATCACCAAAATTGGCATCACCAAAAATGGCATCACCGAAAATGGATGATAGCAACGCGCCAGCATGGCTTGGCGTTTCAGTTTCCTCAGGTTTGAATTAGCTTGTCTGGAACGTTCAAAAAAACCAAAACAGAGGAAACTCCCATGCCCCTTCTCCAGAACCACATCGCGGTCGTCACCGGCGCGGGCTCCGGCATCGGGCGCGCGATCGCGAAAGGTTATGCCGGCGAGGGCGCGCGGGTCGTGCTGCTCGACATGAACGACAAGGCGGCGGCCGACGTGGTCAGCGAGATCCGCGACGCCGGCGGCAAGGCCGAGAGCTTCGCCCTCGATGTCACCAAACGCGACGACTGCGTCGCGATGGCCACGCAGGTCGCCGACAAGGTCGGAAAAGTCTCGATTCTGGTCAACAATGCCGGGATCGCCCGCCGCAACGGCATGCTCGGCGCGGCCGAGGCCGTGATCAACGACTGGGAAGACATCATCGCCATCAACCTGACCGGCGTCTTCAATGTCACGCATGCGTTTCTCGAGCCGTTGCGCGCCGCCAAGGGACGCATCGTCAATATCGGCTCGATCCAGTCGTTCGTGCATCTGCGCACGCCAAGTTCCCCGGCCTATACCGCCTCGAAGCACGGCGTGCTCGGCTTCACCAAGGCGCTCGCCGCCGAACTCGGCAAGGACGGCGTGCGCGTCAACGCGATCGGCCCCGGTTTCATCGAAACGCCGCTGAACGAGAAAATGCGCGCCGCCAATCCGGCGCTGGTGCAGGTCTTCATGGACCACACCCCGCTCGGCCGCCCCGGCAAGCCGGAGGACATCGTTGGTCCCGCGATCTTCCTCGCCTCGGATCTCTCCGCCTATGTCAGCGGCACGATCGTGATGGTGGATGGCGGCTACCGGACGATCTGAGGTTGCGTGGCGAGCGGCAATCGTGGCGAATTCTGGGTATTCCTCGGGCCTTATGGGCCCCTCAGCCCTGCGTTAAGAACTTGTTAACCGACTCCGCCCACGGTCGCACTTGCTTGGGGTAGTTGGTTCCGATGTTTCCGCTTAAGCGCAGAAGCGGGCGTTGATCGGGAGGTGTTAATGTCACATGCGTCCACGCTGGTCGCGCCGGAAACTCCGGCGCCTTCGCTGGCCCTCAATGAGGTCGTCCCAATGCTGATCGGCTCGACCGTCGAAGAGATTGAGCGCGAACTCGTGCTGCAAACGCTGGCGCGTTGCGACGGAAACCGGACGCGCGCCGCGCGCGTGCTCGGGTTTTCGGTGCGCACGCTCCGCAACAAGATCAGACTGTATTCGGCCGACGGAATCGACGTGCCCGCCCATTGTGATTAGGGTGGCGCCAGCCGGGCGGGAAGTCCCGGATGGGGCGAATCCCCAGGGGCAGTCGCATGTCTAACGCGCCGCATTACGAGATCGACGTCCAGAAGTTCTGGGCCGATCCCTATCCGGATCTGGCCAGGATGCGGAAACAGGCGCCGATCGCGTTCGTGCCGCAGCTCGGTTCCACCGTCTTCACGCGGCGCGACGATATCTTCAGCCAGGAGAAGCGCATCGACGTGTTCTCCTCGCATCAGCCGGCGGGCCTGATGAATGTGCTGATGGGCCACAACATGATGCGCAAGGACGGCGACGCGCATATGTCGGAACGGGCGGCGATGTTTCCCGCAGTGTCGCCGCGCACCGTGCGCGATACCTGGATCCGGCAGTTCAAAGCCCACGCCGACCGTATCCTCGACGAACTGGCGCCGGCCGGAAGCGCCGATCTCTGCAAGGCGTTCGCGCTGCCGCTGTCGGCCGAATGCCTCAAGGACGTCACCGGGCTGACCAACATGCGCTTTGAGGACATGGACGCATGGTCGCAGGCGATGATCGACGGCATCGCCAATTACACCGGCGACAGCCAGGTCGAGGCGCGCTGCCATGCTGCCACCGCCGGAATCGATGCGGCGATCGACGACATGATTCCGGTGGTGACGAAGCACCCGAACACCTCGATCCTCAGCGTGCTCCTGGCCGCGGGCCAGCCGATGCAAAGCATTCGCGCCAACATCAAGCTCGCGATTTCGGGCGGGCAGAACGAACCGCGCGACGCCATTTCCGGCACGGTCTGGGCACTGCTGACGCATCCGGACCAGCTCGCGCTGGCGCGCGAGGGCCGCGCGACATGGCTCGACGTGTTCGAGGAATATGCGCGCTGGATCGCGCCGATCGGGATGTCACCGCGCCGGGTCGCCAAGCCCTGGTCCTATGGCGGCGTCGATTTCGAACCTGAGGATCGCGTGTTCTTCATGTTCGGCTCGGCCAATCGCGACGAAGCCTGCTTTGGGGATCCCGACCGTTTCGATATCACGCGCGATACCGCCAAGAGCATCGCCTTCGGCGCCGGCCCGCATTACTGCGCCGGCGCCTTTGCCTCCCGCGCCATGGTCGCGGACGTCGCCCTGCCCGGCATTTTCGCGCGGCTGAAGGGCTTGCGGCTCGACCCCGGCGAGCCAGTGCGGATCGGCGGCTGGGCGTTTCGCGGGCTGCTGAATCTGCCGGTGAAATGGGACGTGGACTGTTGATCCCGTGCAAAAGCGCCTGCCGCGCAATTGATGCCGCCATCCAACGTCTGGTAAAAACGGCTTCAATTCGCGGAGCATGCCATTGGCCGACGACACATCACCCCGGCAGGGACGAGCGGGACCGCAAGGCCCGCGCGGCCGTGCGGGCGAACCGGGACGTCCGGGACCCCAGGGTCATCCTGGAAAACGCGGCCCTGATGGCGCGCGCGGCAAACCGGGGCCGCAGGGCAAGGCGGGTCCACAGGGCAGGCCCGGCCCGCAAGGAAAACCCGGCCCGCAAGGCGCACGAGGCGAAGCCGGCCCGCAGGGCAAGCCCGGGCCGCAAGGCCCGGCCGGCCCGCGCGGCGAGGCCGGTCCGCCCGGCCAATTGCCGTCGATCGAACAAATCATGCCGTGGCTGCACCTGGTGTTCGATGCCTGGGAAGATCACCGGCGCATGCGCGAGCTTGAGGCCGCCGAACGTGAAGCCGCCGTACGCGAGGCGCTGGCGGCGGCCGAGCCTATCGACGACGCCTCCGGGGATTCGGAAGATGACGATGGCGATCGCAAGAAAAAGAAGAAGCACCGGCACAAGGACAAGAAGTAGACGCGCCTACGGATGCGGCGCGGCGTTGCGGACCTTGCTGACTTCCCGCCACGAACCTAACAGCGATGGGCGCGGCGCCATTGTGCCGGTTTAACGGGACCATCGTGCGGCGGCAACAGGCGGATCAATTGAAGTAACCAGCGCATGGCGTAGTACCACGCCGAGCCCGCGAGAGCGCCGCAGACGACCAGCATAACGATGTTGGCGCGATCGACCGGTTCGTTCACCCACAGCATCCAGCCGGTCCACATTACCGCGAAGACGAGCGAGCACAGTTTGAGCTGGGTTGTCCGGTTCATGGCGCTTCTCCGATGACTGCGACGAGATGCCATCATGCACGCCAGCGCCGAGCCGTACTGTGAGATACGTCACGTTGAGCGCAGAGAAATTCCGGAGCCTGGATATCATCGCGCCGTTGCGTTGCGTCGCGATGCCAGCATCAGTCCGGCAAGATGATCAGCAAGCCGGGATCGACCCGGCAGTCACCGTAAAGACGCGCGTCATCCGAATCTCGCCCGCGACCGCTCCCTCGCCTTCTCGGCCTCGACCTCGCGATCTCGCGCCGGCGCATTGGTCTGAAGCGACGCCAGCAAACGCCGGGCGGAATCGGAGACCTCGGAAACGGCACGGTTGAACGCTTCGGCATTGGCCTGGGACGGTGAATTGAACCCGGAAAGCTTGCGCACGAACTGCAGCGCCGAGGCATGGATTTCGGCCGGCGTCGCCGGCGGTTCGAAATTGAACAACGTCTTGATGTTGCGGCACATGGTATTCTCCTGAAGCCCGGGCGGCGGGCGGATCGCTTTCCCAAGGACGATCAGCCCATGCAAATTGCTACATCCTGGCCTATTCTGTCATAGAATAGGCCGTGCGTTCACCCCGGTTTCCAGTGCCAGGAAGCGAGTTCCCCGATGAGCCATGTCACCTACAAGATCGTCGAGCACGACGGCGGCTGGGCCTACACCGTTGATGGGGTGTTCTCAGAACCGTTCGCGACACACGCCGCGGCGCTGGCTGCCGCCCGACGCGTGGCCGCCGAGCAGCGCGTGCCCGGCCGCACCGAAGCGATCGAATACGAGACCGCGGACGGCAAATGGCACACCGAGACCGCCGCCGGCAACGACCGCCCGGAGACTAACGTCGAGGACAAGGCGTAATATTCCCCGCTCCGGTTGCGCCTTTCCAAATATTTTCCGCAGGTCCGCCAATGCTTCGTTCTCGGCTCTGTTTTCCCGACATGATAGGCTTTTCCCCAAGCGGCCCCGGCAAGGCGGCTGATCCTCTGGGAGATACGCCATGGAATGGCTGCGGGCGGCGCTGTGCGCCGTGTTTACCTTGACCTCGTTCGCCGCGGCTGCGGCGGATTATCCGGCGCCGAAGCAGGGCGACTGGATCGCCCGGGATTTCAAGTTCCACACCGGCGAGACCATGCCGGAGTTGCGGCTCCATTATACGACCGTGGGCGAACCCACCGGCCAGCCGGTACTGGTGCTGCACGGTTCGGGCGGAGATGCGTCGCGGATGCTGACGGCGGAATTCGCCGGCCAGTTGTTCGGGCCGGGCCGGCCGCTCGATGCGTCGAAATATTACATCATCATCCCGGACGGCATCGGCCACGGCAAATCGTCAAAGCCGTCCGACGGCATGAAGACGGCGTTTCCGAAGTACGATTATAACGACATGGTCGACGCGCATTACCGCCTGGTCACCGAGGGCCTCGGCGTCAAGCATTTGCGGCTCGTGATCGGCAATTCGATGGGCGGCATGCATACCTGGATCTGGGGCGTGCGCTATCCGCAGATGATGGATGCACTGGTGCCGATGGCGTCGCAGCCGACTGCGATGGCGGCCCGCAACTGGATGCTGCGGCGGATGATGCTCGAGACCATCCGCAACGATCCCGATTACAACTCAGGCAACTACACCGCGCAGCCGCGGATGATGAAATACGCCATCAACGCCTACGGCATTGCGACCGGCGGCGGCACCCTCGGCTATCAGACGCTGGCGCCGACGGCGGCCCAGGCCGACAAGATGGTCGACGAACGGCTGGCGACTGCCGTCACCGCGGATGCCAACGACTACATCTATCAGTGGGAAGCCTCGCACGACTACGATCCGTCCGCCGGGATGGAGAAGATCGCGGCCACGTTGCTGGCGATCAATGCCGCCGACGACGAACGCAATCCGCCGGAAACCGGCGTCACCGACGCGGCGATCAAGCGCATCAAGAACGGCAAGCTCTATCTGATCCCCGCCAGCACCGAGACGCGCGGCCATCTCACCACCGGCAACGCCAGATTCTACAGCCGGCAGCTGCAGGAATTGCTGGAGATCGCGCCACAGCGGACGATGTGAGCCGACGCGACCCAAGCTGAGCACACAATGTCGCAACATCGTTTCCGCCGCGTCGAGGCCGAGCCTGAAATCTTCCGTCCAGTGCCGGGCGGATGGGGCAGAGGCGGCAGCACCATTGTGCGGCTCGCCAGGGCCGATCCGGTGACGCTGCAAAGCGCGCTGACCATGGCGTGGCAGAACATCGCGCCCCAATCGCCCGCGAAGCCGCGCGCGAAGAGCAAGGCCTGATTTTCGCACCGCATCAATTTTTCATCGGCCGCGGCGCTCATTTTTTGAGCGTGCATCCGCATCCCGGCTCGGGCCTAATCGCATTCCGGATTCGTCGTCATGACGCGCAACGCGGCCCGACGACGCGGCAATGTGGAGGATCGAATGCGAAGACTGGCGCATATCGTTTTGCTTGCCTGTCTGTCCACGCTGGGAAACGCGGCGATCGCCTTCGACAATGGTCAATACGAGAACGTGCCGCCCGACATCCGCGCCTGGTTCAAGAGCGTGATGGCGCCGAACGGTGTGCCGTGTTGCGATATCTCCGGCGGCCATAAGACCGAATATGATTTCCGCGACGGCGCCTATTGGGTTCCGATCGAGGGCCAGTGGATGGCGGTGCCCGAGCGCGCCATCATCCGCGATCGCGGCAATCCGGTCGGCGAAGCCGTGGTGTGGTACGTGCACCACCGCGGCAGCATCATCATCAGCTGTTTCGTGCCGGCGGACGCAGTTTAGATGGCGTCGAGATGACGCCGTCGGCGCTTGCTGATACTCTGGCCGAAACCTGACCGGAGGCCCTCCTTGACCGACATTGCTCCTTGCGACCTTGCCTCGATCTATCCAAAACCCACCGAGCGCGTGATCGCGAAGGCGCGGCCGGAAATCGACGTCCATGCGAAAACCTTTATCGCGATGTCGCCGTTCTGCGTGCTTGCGACGTCGGGCTCCGACAGCAGCGTCGATGCTTCGCCGCGCGGCGGCAATCCCGGCTTTGTCCACGTCGCCGGGCCGAACGCGCTGCTGATGCCGGATCGTTCCGGCAACAACCGCATCGACAGTTTTCGCAACATCGTCGAGGGAAGCGGCTTCGTGCAGTTGATTTTCTTCGTGCCCGGGATCGACGAGACGCTGCGCGTCGGCGGCAAGGGCAAGGTATCGGCGGATCCAGACCTGCTGGCGTCGATGGTGGAGTTCGGCAAACCGCCGCGCGCGGTGTTGCGGATCGACGTGCACGAGGCCTATTTCCACTGCGGCAAGGCGCTGATGCGCTCAAAATTGTGGTCGGCGGATACGCGGGTCGAACGCACGATCATGCCCAGCATCAGCCAGGTGATCCATGACCAGACCCACCTCGGCGAGCCGGAAGAGCAGGCCGTGGTCGAGGCGCGTTACAAGACGCAGTTGTGAGAGCGCAATTCCCCGCGGCTCCAAAGCTGGTCGTCATCCCCCGCGAAAGCGGGGGATCCAGTACGCCGCGGCTTTTCGGCTCAATCACTGACGTCTCTGGAATACTGGATCGCCCGCTTTCGCGGGCGATGACAGCATTGGGCGTTGGATGAACTTCTAGTCTAGCTAGTGCTCGCTCTCGAGCCCGCCGACGTGCTTCTGGGTGTAGAGCTCGAGCCCGATGCGCTTGATCAGATCGAGCTGGGTTTCGAGGAAGTCGATGTGATCCTCCTCGTCCTTCATCAGGCTTTCGAACAGATCACGCGAGACGTAGTCCTTGACGCCATGGCAGTAGGTCGCGCCTTCCTGGTAGAGCGCGCGCGCGGCGATCTCCGAGTCCAGATCGCATTGGATGATTTCCTTGACGTTCTGGCCGATGCGCAGGGGATCGAGCACCTGCATGTTGGGGAAGCCGTCGAGAAACAGGATCCGGTCGGTGAACTTGTCGGCGTGCTCCATCTCCTCGATGGATTCCTTGCGCCAGACCTTGGCCATTTCTAACAGGCCCCAATTGTTCAGGAGCCGATAGTGCAGCCAATACTGGCTGATAGCGGTGAGCTCGCTGCGCAGGCCCTTGTTGAGATAATCGATGACTTTTGGGTCGCCCTGCATGGTGCACTCCGGGTTTTGAGGCCAAAACCAGCCTGAATTATTGTTTAGAACGCTTCTAAGTCAGTTCAGAGACAAGGGCAACCGGTCCCGGAGCAAAGCGTTGGGAACGGCGAAATCCGACAGATTCAGGGACTTTCAGTAGGCCGCGAGCGCGAAGTCGTGGGCGGATTCGTCGTTCGCAGCGGTATGCGGACAGCCGGAGCAGCAGGCCTTGGCACAGGGACCGAGCGCCTCGTCGATGATGGTCTTGATGGTACGCGCGCACCGGCCGCATTCCGCGCTGCAGCCGAGGCAACCATAAATCTGCTTCGCATTGCGCGGCAGCTCCCCGGCGGCGACCACGGCATTGCGGACATCGTGGTCGCTGAGGACGTTACAGGAACAAACAATCATAGAGACGGCAGGCCCATCGGTGATGCTCAACTCACAGATATTGAACGCCGGGACGGGATGCAAAAGGAAAAACCTCACTTTCAAGCAATTCCAAAGTGATGGCTAAAGCAGTTTGGAACGGGTCTAAAAACCCTTGCGCCGCAGGCATCAAACGCGGATCTGCCGATCCGACAGAGTAGCGTCAATCGCCTCCGCCACCACCGTCGCCGCCCCCACCGCCGCCATCGCCGCCTCCGCTATCCCCGCCGCCGGAGTCACCCGATGGGCCCGAATGGTCGGAAGTGGAATTGTCGGCGCCGAACCAATTGAGACCATGCCAGCCGCCACCGGAATCGTAGCTCACCCCGTCGGCCGAGCTGTCGCCAGCCGGGCTGCGTCGCGCGCTTCGGTTCTGCACCCGGTTCATCAGCAGAAAGCAAATCAGCGATGTGCCGCCGACCGCGATCACGAATGCCGTCATCCCGCCCATCTGGATCCTCTCGGCGGGTGACCGAAAAACCGCCGTTTTGCACCGCAAAAGCGCCTGACCACCACCAGCATTCGTCGCCAAATGAGGCACCGCCGTTCATTGATCATTCAAGAGAAATGTGGAACCTTCACTGCGACGGACCGCTTGTCCGCAGTTCTTTGCACCCACGAGAGAGGTGAGGCCATGAAGAAGACATTGGTGGCACTTGCTGCCGTCGCCACGCTGGCGATTTCGGCTGTGGCGGTCCCCGCCCCTGCCCAGGCGCAACGCGGCGTAGCTGCGGGCGTCGCTGCAGGCTTGATCGGCGGCGCCATCGTCGGCGGCGCGATCGCATCGCAGAACAACGGCTACTACTACGGCCCGGGCTATTATGGCGGCCCCGCCTATGTCGCCGGTCCCGGTTACTACGACTACGGCCCGGCCTGCGTCTGGCAGCGCCAGCGCTTCTGGGACGGCTATGGCTGGCGGGTTCGCAGCGTCAGGGTTTGCGACTGATCCCGTTCACCTTCATTAAATCGACGGCATCGTCCCGAGAAACCATTGGTTTTCCGGGACGTATGCCTGTTGCGGCCTGAAAAAACCGTTTTTCCCGCCCATCAGGCCATGACGTTTACTTTCGGTTGACTGTTGTGCGCTTTTTAGCGAGACGGCCAGTTCGAAACCAGCGTGCGAGTTACCTTAAACCCGGCGTCGGCTGAAGGCGCCATCTCCAGGAGAGCCCTAGACATGAAGAAGACATTTGCTGCCTTCGTCGCGGTCGCAACGATTGCTGGCTCGTCGCTCACCGCGACACCCGCCAGCGCGCAGCGCGGCGTGGCAGCCGGCGTGGTCGGCGGCCTGATCGGCGGCGCCATCATCGGTGGGGCGATCGCCTCCAGCCGCCCGGCCTATGGCGGCCCGGTGTATGTGGAAGAAGCTCCCCCGCCCTGCCGCATGGTTCGCGAGCGCTATTGGGATGGTTACGGCTGGCGTTTCCGCCACGTCGAGTACTGCAACTGATCTGACCGACCGGCGCGAAACCTGCGCGCCTTGATTTCAAGCCCGGCCGAGATTTCGGCCGGGCTTTTCTTTTTCTTTTGCGCTCGTCGCCTGGCTCAGCGCGCCGCACCGAGCGAACGCAGCACCGCGTCGCTCGGCCAGCAATCGACCTTCAGGCCCGCGGACTTCTGATACGCGCCCAGTGCGGCGCGAGTCTGCATGCCGGCCTTGCCGTCGAGCTTGTCCTTGTAGAGCCCGATCCGCGTCAGGTGACGCTGCATGGCTTCGACATCTTTGGTGCGCATCTGGGACGACGCCGACCACGCCGTCGCGAACGGCAGCGGGCTCGTCATGCGGTCGGCGAGATGGCCGACGAACAGCACATACAGATCGGAAAAATTATATTCCTTGATGACGAAGTAATTCTGCGTGGTCAGGAAGGCCGGGCCGTAGATGCCCTCGGGCTGCAGCAGCGAGGCTGGCTGCGCCTGTTCGGCCGCGCTCAACTTTTGTCCGCGCACCGGCACGAAGCCCGCGCGCAGCCATTCACCAAGCGGTTTCGTCACTTCGGGCACACCCATGGTGCAGTCGACATTGGCAGGCGCGCGCGCTTCATAGGCCCAGCGCACGCCCTTCTGCCATCCCTTGTTGACGAGCTGCTGAGCGGCGGAGGCGAGCGCGTCCGGCACCGAATGCCAGATGTCGACGCGGCCGTCGCCGTCGAGATCGACGCCATGCTTGTAGTATTCGGACGGAAGAAATTGCGTGAGGCCGGTGGCGCCGGCCCAGGACGAACGCATGTCCTTGCGTGTCACCGCCCCCTCGCCGAGGATTTTCAGCGCCAGGATGAATTCGGTGCGGTATTGATCCTTGCGGCGGCCGACATAGGCCTGCGTCGCCACCACCCGCAGCGTGTCGTCGGGCAGCGTGTAACGCCCAAAGTCGGTTTCACGGCCCCAGATCGCGAGCACGACGGACGCAGGCACGCCGAAACGGGATTCGATCTCGTTCAGCGCGGCGCGATGCTTCGCCATCAATCGCTGCCCCTCCGCCGCCAGTCGCGCGATGGAAGGTTCCCTGATGTAATCAGCCGGCACCTGCACGAACTCGGCCTGCGACGGCGCGCCGGTCGCGGGCCGTCCGGGCAGGATCAAGTCGGGCAATTTGTAGTCGGGCTCGAGCCCGCGGGTCTCGGCATCGAAGGTCGCACGCGACACGCCGGCCGCTTGCGCCTCCGGCCATAGCGAGGCGATGAACTGGGTGAAGGCAGCGTCGGCGGCGCAGGCAGGAGAATTGAGCGCCAGCGCCACAAGAAGGCCGAGAACGGGCGCAAGGCGGAGTTTCAATAGGTTGCTCACGCGTCGATCGGTGCAAGGCGCTGCTCAATACGAGCAATCCGGCAATCAATGCGGTCTAGCTGAGACGACATTCTCAGATATCCGCCCTCAAGCGCGCCGAGCGGCCGCTTGAGTTCGTGCATATCCTCACGCAGAGCGTCGACCGCTCCACGTATGTAAAGAAGATGCTCCAAGATTTGATCGTCGATATTGGCCATGCGCCAAAATACCATGGGCGCCGCTCGGCGTGAATAGTAACGCGCCGGGAGCCATCCAGGATCACCGCGTCAGCTTCTTGTACTTCACCCGATGCGGGATGATGCTGTCCTGTCCCAGCCGTCGCATCTTGTCTTTTTCGTAGTCCTGGAAATTACCCTCGAACCATTCGACATGGCTGTCGCCTTCGAAGGCCAGGATGTGGGTGGCGATGCGGTCGAGGAACCAGCGGTCATGGCTGATGATGACGGCGCAGCCGGCAAAATCCTCCAGCGCCTCTTCCAGCGCGCGCAGCGTATCGACGTCGAGGTCGTTGGTCGGTTCGTCGAGCAGCAGCACGTTGGCGCCGGATTTCAGCATTTTGGCCAGATGCACGCGGTTGCGCTCGCCGCCTGACAGGGAGCCCACCTTCTTCTGCTGGTCGGCGCCCTTGAAGTTGAACGACGAGCAATAGCCGCGCGAATTGACTTCCCGCTTGCCGAGCAGGATCAGCTCGTTGCCGCCGGAGATCTCCTCCCACACGTTCTTCTTGCCGTCGAGATCGTCGCGTGACTGGTCGACATAGCCAAGATGCACGGATTCACCGACGGTGATGGTGCCCTTGTCCGGGGTTTCCTGCTTGGTGATCATCCGGAACAGCGTGGTCTTGCCGGCGCCGTTGGGGCCGATCACGCCGACGATGCCGCCTGGCGGCAGCTTGAAGGTGAGATTGTCGATCAACTCGCGATCGCCAAAGCCCTTGCTGAGGCCTTCGAAGTCGACCACGTTCTGGCCGAGCCGCTCGGCCACGGGAATCGTGATCTGCGCGGTCTGGTTCTGCTTCTCGCTGGCCTGCTTCAGCAGGTCCTCGTAGCGCTGGTAGCGCGCCTTGGACTTCGCCTGGCGCGCCTTGGGCGAGGACGCGATCCACTCCTGCTCGCGCGCCAGCGTCTTCTGATGCGCGGCGTCCTCGCGGCCTTCCTGCTCGAGCCGCTTCTGCTTCTGCACCAGCCAGGACGAATAATTGCCCTCGTAGGGAATGCCCTTGCCGCGGTCGAGTTCGAGGATCCAGCCGGTGACATTGTCGAGGAAGTAGCGGTCATGGGTCACGATCAGGATCGCGCCGGGATAATTGCGCAAATGGCCTTCCAGCCACGACACCGACTCGGCGTCGAGATGGTTGGTCGGTTCGTCCAGCAGCAGCAGTTCCGGCTGGTCGAGCAGCAATTTGCAGAGCGCGACGCGGCGGCGCTCGCCGCCCGAAAGTTTCGTCACATCGGAATCGTCGGGCGGGCAGCGCAGCGCGTCCATCGCCTGATCGACCTTGCTGTCGAGATCCCAGAGGCCTGCGGCCTCGATCTCGTCCTGCAGCTTGGTCATCTCGTCGGCGGTCTCTTCCGAATAGTTCATCGCCAGTTCGTTGTAGCGATCGAGGATCGCCTTCTGCTTGGCGACGCCGAGCATGACGTTTTCGCGGACCGTCTTGGTGGCGTCGAGATGCGGTTCCTGTTCGAGGTAGCCGACCCGGGCGCCCTCGGCGACCCAGGCCTCGCCGTTATATTCCTTGTCGAGGCCGGCCATGATCCGCAGCAGCGTCGACTTGCCGGAGCCGTTGACGCCGAGCACGCCGATCTTGGCGTCGGGGTAGAACGAGAGATGAACGTTATCGAGCACCTTCCGGGTCGGATAGCTCTTGGTCAAACCCTGCATGAAATAGACGAACTGACGGGCCATCGAATCCCCTGGAAACCGTTGGATTTATCGGAAATTTGCTGCCGCTGATGTAGCGGCGCGGCCCCCAAAGGGCAACCGCGGGGGCGTGTTTTCCATCCGTTCACCACGGATGAATACGGGATGGACACCATGTGTGCGCCAAATCACGCTAATTGAAACTAACTTTTAATTAATGAGGCGAAAACTCGTTTTCACGACGTCCAACAGAACGTCCAAGGCGGCAAAAGCCGCGGTGAAAACAGAGGTCTCGCGTCATGGCTACGATCACTTCGGCATCCGTTTCGCACCCGGCGACCGGCCGCGATGGACTGGTCAGGCTGTTCGCCGAATTCCGCGCCTTCTGGCGCCAGTTCTTCGCCCGGGCGTTCAACCCCTATCGGCCGGAACTGCACTACATGCGCGGCCCCGGCCCCGCCTGGCGCGCCAAGCACAAGGCCCGTTCGAACTGAATTTCCGGGATATTTGAGGCAAGCCCTCCTCAAGTCCGCTTGCGCGTCCTTCGATTGCGCGCAACCATGGCGATCTTTCCCCGACGGCCTTATTCCGCCGTCACCCTCGCCAGAAACGGACCTCCCGATGACGCGGCTGCGCTGTGCAATTACTGACGACTATCTCAATCTGGCCCTGACGGTTGCGGACTGGTCGAAGATCTCCGACCGCGTCGATGTCACGGTGTTCAATCAGCCCTTTGCCAGCCCGGAAGCCGCGGCCGGCGCACTGAAGGATTTCGAGATCATCTGCGCGATGCGCGAGCGCACGCCGTTTCCGCGCACCCTGTTTGCGGCCCTGCCGAAGCTGAAGCTCTTGATCACCTCGGGCATGCGCAATGCCGCGATCGATTTCGAAGCCGCCAAGGACCACAAGGTGACGCTGTGCGGGACGCAATGGGGACGCGATCCCACCGCGCCGCTGGCGATGGGCCTGATCCTGGAACTGACCCGCAATATCGGCCGCGAGAGCGCGCGGATGCATGCCGGCGAACCCTTGCAAAAGTTCGTCGGTATGGAAATCGAGGGCCGGACGCTGGGCGTGATCGGCCTCGGCAAGCTCGGCAGCAAGGTCTCAAAACTCGCGCAGGCGTTCGGCATGAACGTGATCGCCTGGAGCCCGAACCTGACGGCCGAACGCTGCAAGGAAGTCGGCGTCGGCTAC
The DNA here is from genome assembly GCF_031202265.1 of Bradyrhizobium sp. Ash2021. Classification (NCBI taxonomy): domain Bacteria; kingdom Pseudomonadati; phylum Pseudomonadota; class Alphaproteobacteria; order Hyphomicrobiales; family Nitrobacteraceae; genus Bradyrhizobium; species Bradyrhizobium sp. Ash2021. Next base: position 7,373,475 of record NZ_CP100604.1, read on the forward strand.
GCCAGCAAGGAGGAATTGTTTGCGACCGCCGACGTCATCACCGTGCATGTGGTGCTGGGGCCGCGCTCGCGCGGGTTGGTGGGAGCAGCCGATCTCGCGCGGATGAAGCCGACCGCCTACCTCGTCAACACCGCGCGGGGGCCGATCGTCGATGAGGGCGCGCTGCTCGAAGCCCTGACACAGAAGAAGATCGCGGGCGCGGCCGTCGACGTGTTCTCGGTCGAGCCGCTGCCGGTCGATCATCCCTTCCGCAAACTCGACAACCTCGTGCTGACGCCACATCTCGGCTACGTCACCGAGGACAGTTTCCGCAATCACTATAGCCAGATGGTCGAGGGCATCGACGCCTGGTTCATGGGCGAACCGCTGCAAAAGCTGGCCTGAGGGGCCGAAGTATTCACGACCGTCATTGCGAGCGAAGCGAAGCAATCCATCTCGCCCCGCAAAGAAAGAATGGATTGCTTCGTCGCTTCGCTCCTCGCAATGACGCGGAAATAGGGGCCTCAGCGCACCGTCACCGGTGCGGGCAGCGGCGGCACCACGGTCGGCTGCGTTCCCGGAAGGGGCTGGGCCAGCTGCGCGGACGCCGGACCCGGCGCCGCGGGTCCACCGGGCGGCGGCGCGGCTGACGCGGTGAGAGCTCCCGGCGGCGGGCCACCGGGCAGCACCACCACGCGGGTGCCGACCTTCACGCGCTCGAACAGATCAGAGACATCCTCGTTCAGCATGCCGATGCAGCCCGAGGAGACGAACTTGCCGATCGTCGAGGGCTGGTTGGTGCCGTGGATGCGGTAAACGGTCGAGCCGAGATACATCGCGCGGGCGCCCAGCGGATTGCCGGGGCCGCCGGCCATGAAGCGCGGCAGATAGGGCTGACGCTCGATCATCTCGGTCGGCGGATGCCAATCCGGCCACTCCGCCTTGCGGGTGATCTTCTGCACGCCGGTCCAGGTGAAGCCGTCGCGGCCGACGCGGACGCCGTAGCGGATCGCGCGGCCACCACCGAGGATGTAATAGAGGTAGGTGTTCGGGGTATCGACGACCAGCGTGCCCGCGGGCTCCTTGGTCGCGAACGCAACTTCCTGGCGGCGCAAATTGGGCGCGAGCTGCGCAGGACCCGTTTCGGGCTGTTCATCCGGCGGCAGCGCGGACAGCACCATCGGCTTGCCGTCGGCGCCAACAGGCGCTTGCTGCGGCTGAACCGTTCCGGTCACGCCAGCGCCAATAGCCTCCGGCGGACGCAAGCCGCGATCGTCGTTCGGATACATGACGCCCGCAGCCGGAACGCGGCCATCCGGACGGTCGGAATAGATCACCGGCGGCGGACCGGCAGGGCGGCCGTAACGCGGATCATCGGGCGAAAGAACGGGGCCCGTCGGCACCGGCGGAGCGCGATCGGAATAAACCGGGGCGCCCATCGGGCGGCCGTAACGCGGATCATCCGGCGAAAGAACAGGGCCCGTGGGCATCGGCGGAGCGCGATTGGAATAAACCGGGGCGCCCATCGGGCGGCCATAACGCGGGTCGTCCGGCGACAGCACCGGGCCGGGCGGCGGCAGCGCGGTCGAACTCTGCGCGTTCGGCACGTCGTCATCGTCCAGGGCATCGAAATCCGGCGCGCCGGGGCCGCGGCGTTCGTCCACGACATAGCCGCCGGGAGGATAGGGTCCCGGAGCCGTCGAATAAACCGAGCCGGGCGGTACCGGATAGCTCTGTTGCGCCTGGGCTAGCGAAGTTCCCGCCGCGCAAGCAGCCACGGCGGCACAAATCGTCAGAATGCGGTTGATCATCATCGTTTTTATATAGTCCCCAAGCCACACCGGACCGTTAACGGCAGATGGCCGAAGATAGCGGCGCATTCAAGACAAATCAGCGAAATTCGGCCCAAATCGGTCATTTTGTGATCGGCCGTGAGAGCTGCGGTAAAGATGCCTCACCCCCAGAAAAACACAGCTCTACCGTCCGATCGCGAGCGCCCGCCGCATATTTTGTAACGAACAGCGTCGAAGCGTTGCGATATTCTCGAATCGGCCTGATTCGCGGCATGCGAAGCGGGCCTTGTGGTCACCGCGTTCCCTTCAAGTCTCAACGGCCCAATCCAGGGCCCCCGCCAAAGGCGGAACCCGCGACCATGCTCCCCGGCTTTCGTTTCCTGTTCGCCGCGATCGTCCTGTCGATGTCGGTCCTGGTCTTCGGGCTTGGCGCGGCGGCGCTGTTGCGGGCCGCGCATGAGCAATTTGCCAGCATGCCGTCGCGACAGCCACCGCCTGAAACCGTGTTTGCGCAGCCGAGCGAAGCGCCAGCGCCAACACTGGCGCTGCTGCGCGTCGAGCCGCCGGTCGAGGAGATTACGCCGGACAATGTTGCCGTGGCTGCGGCACCAACCGAGCAGGCCGCGGATGCCGCGCCGCCAGCAGAGCCCGAGAAACTGGCGGCGCTGAAGCCGGAGGACGCGTCCCCGCCGGAGGCGGCGGACATCTCGACTGCAGCAACACCGCCCGACATGCCGGCCGCCCCGGCTTCAGCCGAGACGCCCGCTTCAACCGACGAGCCGAAGCTCGCCGCGATCACCGAAACGCCGCCACCGGTCACCGAAACTGCGCCGCCGGTCACTGAAACCGCGCCGGTGGCGTCCGGGCAACCGGCCGTCATGCCCTCGCCCGAAACCAGCATCGCAGCGACCAGGATCGCCACGCTGGGCGGCCCAGCGGTCACGATCAATCAGGCCACAGCAGCAAAAGCCGACGCAACACCCGCAGGGAAGCGGGCGCAGCGTGCCCGGGAACGCCGGCGCATCGCACGGCGCGCGCGCATTGCGCGACAGGCAGCGGCGGCTCAGCCACAAGCCAATCCGTTCGCACAACCCGCCATCACGCCGAGAGCGCGCTAGCGAAGCGCGAGGTCAGGCGCGCTTCCCGCAAATTTCGCCGGCGTAGCCTTACTGCTCGACGAACGAAATATTGCCGACGACCGCTTTCGCGTCCGCGGCCGGCGCCTTCGCCGGAACGATCGTCACCGCGTGCTCGGCCTTCAACAGACCCTTGGCATCGAGATTGGCGGCAATGTCGGTGATGTCGAAGCTGATCGACCGGGCGACGTCCGCGTGGTCGTGGTCGTCGCCATGCGCAACCGCAGCGAAGAAATTGAAGGATCCGACATAGTGGCTGTTGACCGGATCGGACGGCGGATTGTCGGGCAGATCGAGATAGACGCGGAACAGCGTCTCCGGCTGCGCATCGGCCTTGAAGTCGTTGATGACCAGATAGACCCGGTGATTTTCCGGCAGGGCTGAAAGCCTGGCGGACAAGGGTGACGCCGCGGTCGAGGGAGATGCCGCAGCCTGCAGGCTGACGCGAACCGGCGCAGCGCCGAGCGTCACCGGTCCACTCTGCGTCTTCGCCACCGTCACCGGAGCCGCGGCCGCCGCAGGCGCGAGCGACTCGGCAACCGACGCGACGAGCTTCGTACCGATCAGCTGATCATATTGGTAATCGCACTTCTTGGTGTTGGTGTAATCCTTCACGATCGCCTTGACGCCCTTGCCGTCGGGGCCGGCGAATATGAAGACCTTGCTCTGCCACGCCGCGGTGTTGGGATTGGCGTGACCGGCGTTGTTCCAGCTCGCCCAGATGCGATCGATGTTGCAGTGATGCATCCAGAAGATCGGGTCGTTCGCGGCCCAGGGGATCTGGCCCATGCCCTGGCTGTTGCCGGTGAAGACGTGCACGTTGCCGTGGAGACCGAAGTCGAGCGTCTGGTTGAAACCTTGTATCGCGCCGCTCGGCAGATATTGGGTTTCCGCCATCGCCGGCGCAGGACTCATATCGCTAGCGGAACCGCCGGCGGCGAAGATCGGCTGCCCTGCATTGGATGTCGGATTGCGGTTCGGGCGATACAGCGGCCCCCACAGCGGGTCGTTCTGCATGCGGAATTCCTTCGGCACGGCATAGCCGGCCGGCACCGTATAATTCCAGTATGGCAGCGTGAACTTGGGATCCTTCAGGACCGCGCGGATGATCTCCTCGAAGTAGCAGACATACATCCGGTGCCACGGGCAAAAGTACGGCTCGCCGGAGGCCGCGAAGTGCCCTTGGCAGGTGTTCCACATCTCGGTTGCAAGTGTCTTTTGTGGTGATGGGTTGGGTCCGAAGATCTGCGTCAGCGCCGCCGCCTTGGTGGTATTGGTCGGCACCGCGTGCGTGTACCACTGGAAGGTCCAGCTCAGGGGATCCTTTGGCGGTAGCGCCATCATGAGCTTCACGGCTTGGGCATATTTCTTGAGCATCACCTGGCCGTTCGGCGAGGCCAGATTGTACCGGATCGACGTTGCGGCATTCGCCTCTCTGATGGAGCCGGGCAATAGGCTCGCGCCTGCTCCGGCAAGCCCGCTGACGACGAGATGACGACGCGACAGCTCCGCCATGTCTACCTCCCTCGGTTGTGATGATCCGCGCGATCGCGCGCAGACTACCGCATCGAGGGTGTCGACACAACAAAATGCAATCTTTAATTGCTATATCAAATTGCCGGTTGCTGCGTCATTTGGCTGCAGAGATTCTTGTTTTGACGCGTTTTCTTCACGCGAACCGGTGTCCACTTCGCTTGAAAACGCTCCAAGCAGCCTACTGCTCGACCAGCGCGACCTCGGCGATGACAGGCTTGGCGCTGGCACGGGGCCTACCGGCCGGAACGATCGTTACGGTTGTATTGTCGCCCAGCGAATGGCGCGACTGCAGCGTCCGGAGAAGCGCGGTCACGTCGAAACTAAGAAAGCGCGGATCGGATCGCGCGGCTCCCACGGCATGGAAGAAATTCAGTGAGCCGACATAATAAATCGCGTCGGGGCTTGGTGCGACGCCCGGCGGCAGCCCGAGGTAAATCTGGTAGATCGTCTCCGGCGGCTCGTCGGTGCCGAGCCCTCTGGCGACGAGATAGACCTTGCGGTTCTCGCCGACGCTTGCGACCCGCGCGGACAGCGCCTTGCCGGCAGCCGGCGGCGCAAGCGTCACCGCCACCGGTTCGGCGCCGAGCGCGACCGGCGAACCGGCCGAAGTCGCGAGCGTTTCGACATGTTCAGCGGCCACCGCGTTGACACCCGTGGTCATGGCCGCGACCGCGGCCGGCAAGAGCAGCCAAAAGGCCCATCGACCTGTCCGCATGATCCGACACCTTGGGCAGCGCGCGTTCGGCTGCCGTGCATCTCGGATGTAATACCGCAATCGCGGCACCACCCTTGCTTGCGACCACCGGTCGCAGCAATTTTCCGTGAAGCGGCCGGTGTGCGTCACTCAGGCCGGGCCGGTCGCAACCGGCGGTCCGCTGGGCAAACCCCATTCGGCCCACGAGCCGTCATAGAGCGCGGTGCCGCGTACGCCGAGGCGATACAGCGCCAGCGTCAGCACCAGCGCGGAGACGCCGGAGCCGCAGGTGGTCACGATCGGTTTCGTGGTGTCGACCCCGGCGCCGGCAAATGCCTTGCGCAGATCATCGAGCGATTTCATCGCGCCGGTCCTGGCGTCGAACAATTCAGCGTAAGGCACATTGCGGCTGCCGGGAATGTGGCCGGAGCGGGAATCCGGCCGCGGCTCAGCGACGGTACCTTCGAAACGCCCGCGCGGGCGTGCATCGACCAACTGCTCGGCGCGCGTTTCGATATTGGCGAGCACTTGCTGCTGGCTCCGGATGTAACTGGGATCGAGCCTGGCTGTGAACTGTCCCGGTTTCGGCGTGACCTTGCCGGATTGGGTCGCGCGGCCTTCGCTGGTCCATTTCTTCAAACCGCCATCCAGCACCTTCACGTTGCGATAGCCGAACGACAGGAACATCCACCACGCCCGCGGTGCCGCGACCCAACTGCCGGAATCGTAGGCGACCACGGTATCGCCGGTGGAAATGCCGAGCGCCGCCACATCGCGCGCGAACTGCCCGGCGTCGGGATACATGTGCGGCCGCGGGTCATTGTGATCGGAAACCGCGTCGACATCAAAAAATGCCGCGCCCGGAATATGCGCCACGAGATAATCATCCAGCGGCAACGGCAGCACGCCCGGCAGCTTGAACGAGGCATCGATGATCTTGATCTTGGGATCATCAAGATGGGCGGCGAGCCAGTCGGTGGAGACCAGCGGATCGTCGGTTAAGGTCATGTGTGCAAATCCTCGTTGTCATTCCGGGATGCGCCGGCAGGCGCAGACCCGGAATCCAGAAGTTGTTCCAGGAGATTCCGGGTTCGCGCTGGCGCGCGCCCCGGAATGACGAAGTGAGAGAGCGAAGGCGCGTCAACCTCAGCCCTTCTTCTTAGGTTCCCACTTTTCGATCGGCCCGCCGGCGTCACGCCAGGCGGCAAAGCCGCCGCCCATATGGGCGACCGGCTTCAGGCCCATGTCCTTTGCGGTCTTGGCTGCCAGCGCCGAGCGCATGCCGCCGGCGCAGTGGAAGATGAATTTCTTGTCTTCCTGGAAGATCGGTTTGGCGTACGGGCTCGCCGGATCGATCCAGAACTCCAGCATGCCGCGGGTGCAGGAGAACGCGCCGGGAATCCTGCCGTCGCGCTCGATCTCGCGGGGATCGCGGATATCGACGATCACGACGTCGGGACTCTGCGCGGCCTTGATCGCGTCCGCCGCGCTGACGGTCTCGATCTCGGCATTGGCTTCGTCGATCAGGGATTTGATACCGCGGTGAATGGTCTGGGGCATTTTGCATTCCCTCTCAATTTTTCTTGGCCGTCATTCCGGGGCGATGCCACCGGGTCCGCGCGAAGCGCGGCCCGATGACAGGCTCCGCATCGAACTGGGTGCGCAATTGCGCACCTGAGAATCTCGAGATTCCGGGTCTGATCCTTCGGACCATCCCGGAATGACGGATGTCACCGCACCAGTTCCTTCATCGCGCCTTCCAGTCCCTCGATCGTGATCGGATACATGCGTTCCGAGAACAGGCGGCGGATGATGGTGGTGGATTCCGAATAGTCCCAGTGTTTCTGCGCCACCGGATTGAGCCACACCGCATGCGGATAGGTGCGCGTGATGCGATCGAGCCAGACCGATCCGGCCTCTTCATTGACGTGTTCGACCGAGCCGCCGGGGACCATGATCTCGTAAGGCGACATCGAGGCGTCGCCGACGAACACCACCTTGTAGTCGTGCGGATATTTATGCAGCACGTCCCAGGTCGGCGTGCGGTCGGTGAAGCGGCGCTTGTTCTGCTTCCAGACGCCTTCATAAAGGCAGTTGTGGAAGTAGAAATATTCCATGTGCTTGAATTCGGTCTTGGCCGCCGAGAACAGCTCCTCGACCTGCTCGATATGCGAATCCATGGACCCACCGATGTCGAAGAAGACCAATACCTTGACCGCGTTGCGCCGCTCGGGGCGCATATGCACGTCGAGATAGCCGTGATTGGCGGTCTCCCTGATCGTGGTGTCGAGATCGAGTTCGTCCGGCGCGCCGGTGCGGGCGAACTTGCGCAACCTGCGCAGCGCAATCTTGATGTTGCGGATGCCGAGCTCGACATTGCCGTCGAGATCTCTGAACTCGCGCTTGTCCCACACCTTCACCGCGCGGTTGTTGCGGTTCTTCTCCTGCCCGATCCGCACGCCTTCCGGGTTATAGCCGTGGGCGCCGAACGGCGAGGTCCCGGCGGTGCCGATCCATTTGTTGCCGCCCTGATGCCGGCCCTGCTGCTCTTTCAGGCGCTGGCGAAGCGTCTCCATGAGCTTGTCCCAGCCCATCGCCTCGATCTGCTTCTTCTCTTCCTCGGTGAGGTATTTTTCCGCGAGCTTCTTCAGCCATTCGGCCGGAATGTCCGCCTTCTCCATCGCGTCCAGGAGGCTTTCCAGTCCCTTGAACACGGTGCCGAATACGCGATCGAACTTGTCGAGGTTGCGCTCGTCCTTCACCAGGGCGGCGCGGGAGAGGTAATAGAAATTCTCCACTGTCTGCTCGGCGAGGTCGGCGTCGAGCGCCTCCATCAGCGTCAGATATTCACGCAAGGTGACCGGGACCTGGGCGTCGCGCAGCGATGTGAAGAATTGCAGGAACATGCTCTCTAGATTGCCCGCCGGGGGGCCCCCGTCAAGGGCCGCCGCCACGGTAAAGCCCGCTGGCAGCTATTCAGTTCCGACAAACAATCCGCAACGACTTGCTGCGCGCGATGCATTCCGCGGGGCGGAAACAGTCCGCCCTTGCGCGAAGTTGCCTCCAACATTGTTTGAAACGGCCTATGCGGAATCCGCGGTAGACCTGCCGGCTTTTTCCACTAGTATCAAAATGAAACCTATCCATACGGGGTATTATGAAATTTACCGGTACCAAGGACTACGTCGCCACTGACGATCTCAAGATCGCCGTCAACGCCTCGATCGTGCTCGAACGCCCGCTGCTGATCAAGGGCGAGCCCGGCACCGGCAAAACCGTGCTGGCCGAGGAAGTCGCCAAGGCGCTCGGCGCGCCGCTTCTGACCTGGCACATCAAGTCCACCACCAAGGCGCAGCAGGGTCTCTACGAATACGACGCGGTGTCTCGGCTGCGGGACAGCCAGCTCGGCGATGCCAGGGTCTCCGACATCTCCAACTACATCAAGCGCGGCAAGCTGTGGGAAGCCTTCACCCACGACAAGCGTCCGGTGCTGCTGATCGACGAGATCGACAAGGCCGACATCGAATTCCCCAACGACCTCTTGCTCGAGCTCGATCGCATGGAGTTCTTCGTCTACGAGACCGGCGAGAACATCAAGGCGAGCCTGCGCCCGATCGTGATGATTACCTCGAACAACGAAAAGGAACTGCCGGACGCGTTCCTGCGCCGCTGCTTCTTCCACTACATCAAGTTTCCCGACGCCGACACCATGAGCCGGATCGTCGACGTGCATTTCCCGAACATCAAGAAGCGCCTGGTGGAAGAAGCGTTGCGGATCTTCTTCGAGGTGCGCGAAGTGCCGGGCCTGAAGAAGAAGCCCTCGACGTCGGAGCTGCTCGACTGGCTCAAGCTGCTGCTCAACGAGGACATCACCCCGGAAATGCTCCGGGAGCGCGATCCGCGCAAATTGATCCCGCCGCTGCACGGCGCGCTGCTCAAGAACGAGCAGGACGTGCATCTGTTCGAACGGCTGGCGTTCCTCAGCCGCAGGGAAGTGTAATTCGCCACTGAAGGTGCCGAGGCTTAAGTCCCGGCACCTCAGTTATGCGGACGCAACAAACAAAAGATCAGGGAATATGAACGTTCAAAGCCAAGTTCACACAACTGCGCCCGGCACGACCGAGCATTTCGACGTCCTGATCGCAGGTGCCGGCATCTCCGGCGTCGGCGCCGCCTATCATCTGACCACGCAGTGCCCGGGCACGAGTTTCGTCGCCCTCGAAACCCAGAAGACTTTTGGCGGCACCTGGAGCACCCACCGTTATCCCGGCATCCGCTCCGACAGCGATCTCCACACGTTCGGCTACCGCTTCAAGCCATGGACCAGCGCGCCGATCGCGAGCGCCGCCGAGATCCTCAAATATATGGGCGATGTGATCGAGGAGAACGATCTTGCCCGTCACATTCGCTATCGGCACACCATCACCTCGGCGAAATGGTCGAGCGAGCAAAATCTCTGGACCATCGAGGCTACCCGAGGAGACACCGGCGAGACGGTTCGTTTCACCACCAACTTCTTCTGGATGTGCCAAGGCTATTACCGCCACACCGAAGGCTATACGCCGGAGTGGAAGGACATGGCCAGGTTCAAGGGCCCGATCGTCCATCCGCAGAAATGGCCCGAAGACTTCGACTACAACAACAAGCGCATCGTCGTGATCGGCTCGGGTGCCACCGCCGCGACGCTGATCCCGGCGCTGGCGAAGGACTGCGCGCATGTCACGATGCTGCAGCGCTCGCCGACCTATTTCCGCACCGGCCGCAACGCGATCGAGATCGCCGAGCAGCTGCGCCTGTTGCAGGTCGACGAGACATGGATCCACGAAATCACGCGCCGGAAAATCCTGTTCGATCAGGACGCCTTCACCCGCAAGACGTTTGAAGAACCCGAGGCGGCCAAGAAGGATCTGCTGTCCGCGGTCGAGGCTTATCTGGGCAAGGATTACGACATCGCCACCCACTTCACGCCAAAATACCGGCCGTGGCGGCAGCGCATCGCCTTCATCCCCGACGGCGATCTGTTCCAGGGCATCAAGTCCGGCAAGGCCTCGGTGGTCACCGACGAGATCGACCGCTTCACCGAGAAGGGCATTCTGCTGAAGTCGGGCAAGGAACTGGAAGCCGACATCATCATCACCGCGACCGGCTTTAATCTCAGCGCCAATGGCGACATCGAATTCGCCGTCGACGGCAAGAAGCTGGATTTCGCCGACACCGTGACCTATCGCGGCATGATGTTCACCGGCGTGCCCAATCTGGTCTGGGTATTCGGCTATTTCCGCGCCAGCTGGACGCTGCGCGTCGATCTGGTCGCCGACTTCGTCTGCAAGCTGCTCAACCACATGAAGCAGACCGGCGCCAGGAAGGTGGCGCCGGCGCTGCGGCCGGAAGACCACAACATGCCGCTGCTGCCCTGGATCGATCCAGAGAATTTCAATCCGGGCTACATGATGCGCGGCATGCACCTGTTGCCGAAGCGCGGCGACAAGCCGGAATGGCAGCACAACCAGGATTACTGGGCCGAGAAGGACGAATTCCCGGCCATCGATATGAACGACCACGTGTTCGTGTACGACTAGCCACGCCAATCACCGGACAGCTGCTCGGCTATGGCCTGCCAGATTTCTGAACCGCTCCCCGCCCGGGAGCGGTTTTTTATTACCCAGGAACATCCTTCCCGAATATATGTATACTTTAAAGGTATGGTATAACCTCTGTATTCTCTTATTTGCGCTAATCGTAATATTTCTGTATACATATTGAACTTGTTTTGTCGTACGGGAGTTCAGCCATGCCGACACCCTTTCCGCTCAATGCCTGGTACGCCGCCGCATGGGATGTCGATCTCAAGCACGCGCTGTTTCCGCGAACGATCTGCGGCAAGCATGTCGTGATGTACCGCCAGTCCAACGGGCAGGTATCGGCACTGGAGGATGCCTGCTGGCATCGCCTGGTGCCGCTGTCGAAGGGACGGCTCGACGGCGACACCGTCGTCTGCGGCTATCACGGGCTGAAATACAATTCGCAGGGCCGCTGCACCTACATGCCCTCGCAGGAAACCATCAACCCGTCGGCCTGCGTGCGATCCTATCCCGTGGTCGAACGCCATCGCTTCATCTGGCTGTGGATGGGCGACCCGGCACTGGCCGATCCGGCGCTGGTGCCGGACATGCACTGGAACGACGATCCGGACTGGGCCGGCGACGGCAAGACCATCCATGTGAAATGCGACTACCGGCTCGTGGTCGACAATCTGATGGACCTGACCCACGAGACCTTCGTGCACGGCTCCAGCATCGGCAACGAGCACGTCGCCGAAGCGCCGTTCGACGTCACCCATGGCGAGCGCACCGTGACCGTGACGCGCTGGATGCACGGCATCGAGGCGCCGCCGTTCTGGGCGGCGCAGCTGCAAAAGCCCGGCCCGGTCGACCGCTGGCAGATCATCCATTTTCAGGCGCCCGGCACCGTCAACATCGACGTCGGCGTCGCCCCCGCGGGCACCGGCGCCCCCAAAGGCGACCGCTCGCAGGGCGTCAACGGCTTTGTGCTCAACACCATGACGCCGGAGACCGCCACCACCTGCCACTATTTCTGGGCCTTCGTCCGCAATCACCGCCGTACCGAGCAGAAGCTGACCACCGAGATCCGCGAGGGCGTCGCCAGCATTTTCCACGAAGACGAAATCATCCTCGAAGCGCAGCAACGCGCCATCAGCGAGAACCCGGACCGCACCTTCTACAACCTCAACATCGACGCCGGCGCGATGTGGGCGCGGCGCGTGATCGACAGGATGGTGGCGAAAGAGACCTCGCCGCCGAACGCGCAAGCCGCGGAGTAGAACCATGAGCGAAAGCTACTCCGAACGGTCGGTCTCGCAGACCGTGCGCGCCCAGCTGGCGCTGCGCGACCTGATCCTGTCCGGACGGCTGCGGGCGAGTGAACGCATCTCCGAACTGCAGGCGGTCGAAATCACCGGCGTGTCGCGGACGCCGGTGCGGCTGGCGCTGGTCCGGCTCGAAGACGAAGGCCTGCTGCAGGCGATTCCCTCCGGCGGCTTCATGGTGAAGGCGTTCACCGAACGCGACATCCTCGATTCGATCGAGCTGCGCGGCACGCTGGAGGGCCTCGCCGCCCGCTTCGCCGCCGAGCGCGGCGCCAGCGCCCGCAGCCTCGAGCCGCTGAAGGAATGTCTCGCCGACCTCGACCAGCTGGTCCGGCAGGACCGCGTTTCGGAAGAGGTTTTTTCCGCGTACGTGACCTTGAACGCACGCTTTCATGCGCTGCTCACCGAGTTATCCGCCAGCGCGCCGCTGATCCGGGAGATCGACCGGGTCTCGGCGTTGCCGTTCGCCTCGCCGAGCGGGTTCGTGATGGCGCAATCGGCGTTGCCCGAGGCGCACCAGATCCTGCTGATCGGGCAGGATCATCATCGCATCGTGCTGGACGCGATCGAGAACCGCGAAGGCGCGCGCGCCGAAGCCGTGATGCGCGAGCATTCCCGCCTCGCCGCGCGCAATCTGCGGCTGGTGCTGCGCAATCGCGGTCATCTCGACTTGCTGCCCGCGCTGGCGCTGCTCAAATCGGCGACCGCCGAATAGCGAGGAAACACCGCCATGCGTTTTGCCGAGCAATGGAACTGGTGCACCGTCGAGGGGACAACCGACGTGACACCAATGATCCGCGAGCTCAAATTGCGTCCCGATGGCGGACAAGTCACCCCCTACCCGGTCGGCAGCCATATCGGCGTCGCCGTGCTGGTCGACGGACAACCGCAGCGGCGCTGCTATTCGCTGGTCGGCGACCGCGATCCGGAGCGGTATCGCATCGCGGTGCGGCTGGCACCGGACAGCCGCGGCGGCTCGCGCGGGATGTGGAATTTGAAACCGGGCGCGCGAATCGAGATTTCCAGCCCGGCCTCATTGCTCGACATCGACTGGAACAGGCAAAATTATTGCCTGATCGCGGGCGGCATCGGCATCACGCCGATCGTCGGCATCGCCAGCGCCTTGCGCCGCCGGAACATCGACGCCCGCCTGCACTACGCCGTGAAGTCGCGCGCGGAAGCCGCCTATCTCGACGAGTTGTCGGCGATGTTAGGCGACCGGCTGATCGTTCACGCCAGCGACGAAGGCGTGCGGATCGATCTCGACGCCACCTTCCGCGCCCTGCCGGATGACGCCATCGCGATCATGTGCGGGCCGATGCGGATGCTGGAGGCGGCGCGGCGCGCCTGGAACAACGCAGGCCGCCCGCCCGCCGATCTCCGCTACGAGACTTTTGGCTCCAGCGGACTATTGCCGACCGCGGAATTCCGCGTGCGGCTGAAGAATTCGGACACCGAGCTGGTGGTGCCGCAAACCAGCTCCATGCTCGACGTGCTGAACGAGGCCGGCTTCGAGGTGATGTCGGACTGCCAGCGCGGCGAATGCGGGGTTTGCGCCGTCGACGTTGTAGCGATCGACGGCGAGATCGATCATCGCGACGTCTTCTTCAGCGACCAGCAGAAGCGCGACAACCGCAAGATCTGCCCGTGCGTATCGCGCGCGGTGGGCGTCGTCACCATCGACACGCTGTACCGGCCCGAAGCAATCTGACCCTTAGTCTAACGCAATTCCACTTCGCTGGCCCCATCCTTCGAGACGCGGCGAAGACGCCGCTCCTCAGGATGAGGTCCGAGATAGCTTCATAGCCTTTCAGGATGAGGTCTCAGACCCTCATGGTGAGGAGCGCATCTTCGCGCGTCTCGAACCATGAGGCCACGGGAAAAGCGGCAATGCTTCAAGCAACCGGAAATCGCTCAAGACCTACTGTGCGAACTTCACCGCCTCCGGCGCGGCCTTGCCGCGGATCATGTCGGAGGCCTTGTCGGCGATCATCAGCGTCGAGGCGTTGAGATTGGCCGAGATCATCCGCGGCATGATCGAGGCGTCGACCACGCGCAGGCCCTGCAGCCCGTGGACGCACAACTGGTCGTCGACCACGGCCCATTTGGCGTCCGCCGGACCCATCCGGCAGGTGCAGCCGGGATGGAAGGTGGTGGTGCCGCGCTGGGTTGCCGCCGCCAGGAATTCGTCGTCGGACTGCACGTTGGGGCCGGGAAAATCCTCATAGGCGTAGTACTGCGCCAGCGGGCTGGAGGCGAGCAGCCGCCGCGCCAGCTTCATGCCGGCGACGACGACGCGGCGATCGAGTTCTTCGACGAGATAATTGGTCTGGATGATCGGCGGCGCAAACGGATCGGATGAACGGGCGCGGACATAGCCGCGGCTCTCCGGCCGCTGCTGCCAGGACGCGATGGTCATGCCGGGCTCGTCTTCGAGCTGACCCTGCACGCCTTCCTTGTAGCTCGCCGGCGTAAACGTCAGCTGCAGGTCGGAGCTTTCGGTGGTCTCGCCGGAATGCCAGAAACAATACACCATGGTCGGCGACAGCGAGAGCAGGCCGCGCCGGGTCGTGGCCCATTTCAGCGCCTCGACCCATAGGCTTAACCCCCGCCGGAGTTCGTTGATGGTCCTGATATTCTTGACGCGCGCGACCGAACGCGGTGCGTAATGATCCTGCAACCCCTCGCCGACACCGGGCAAGGCGTGACGCACCTCGATGCCGAGCGATTGCAACAGCTCCGGCGATCCGACGCCGGACAATTGCAAGAGCTGCGGCGAGTTGTAGGTGCCGCCGGACAGAATGACTTCCTTGTTGGCGCGCACTTCAACGGGCACGCCGCCCTTGCCGCCTTTGATGTAGCGCACGCCGACCGCGCGCTTGCCTTCGAGGATGATGTTGGTCACATGCGCGTGCGTGCGCACATGGACATTCGGCCGCTTCCGCGCCGGATGCAGGAACGCGGTCGCCGCACTGACGCGCAGGCCGTTTTGAATGGTGCGCTGGGCGTAGGAGACGCCCTCCTGGATTGCGCCGTTGTAATCGGGATTTCGGGGAATGCCGAGGCTGATGGCGCCGGCCATGAATGCCTCGCACAGCGGATCCTGCCAATCCATCGTGGTAACGGTGAGATTGCCGTCGCGACCACGATAGGTTTCATCGCCCTCGCCGACGCGGCGCTCCAGCCGCTTGAAATAGGGCAAGATGTCCGGATAGCCCCAGCCGCGATTGCCAAGCTGCGCCCAGGTGTCGAAATCCTGGCGCTGGCCGCGGTTGTAGATATGGCCGTTGATCGACGACGAGCCGCCGAGCGTCTTGCCGCGCGGCGCATAGATGCTGCGGCCGCCGGTCCACGGACCGGGCTCCTGCTGGTAGGCCCAGTTGACGCTCTTCATGTGGAACGTCTTGATGAAGCCGGCCGGCAGATGGATGTAGGGATGCCAATCGCTGGGCCCCGCCTCGAGCACGCACACGCTGGTGCGGGAATCCTCGCTGAGCCGGTTGGCGAGCACGCTCCCCGCGGAGCCTGCGCCGATAATCACGTAATCGAACGTTTCCATCGTATCGTTTCTAACGCGGCTGAAGAATTTACCGCGCCTTTTCGTTGAGTTGGTAGTTGAGATGCGCCTTCACCGTCGGCCATTCGCTGGCGATAATGCTGTACACGACGGTGTCGCGCAACGTGCCGTTCGGCGCAATCGAGTGGCTGCGCAAAATGCCGTCCTGCTTGGCACCCAGGCGTTCGATGCCGCGGCGGCTCTGGTGATTGAAGAAATGGGTGCGGAACTCGACCGCAATGCAATCGAGGTACTCAAAGGCGTGCGTCAACAGCAGCAATTTGCACTGGGTATTGACGCCGCTGCGCTGCACACGCTTGGCGTACCAGGTTGAGCCGATCTCGACGCGGCGGTTCGTCGTATCGACGTTCATGTAGGTCGTCATGCCCGCGATCCGGCCGTCGGCGTCGAACACCGTCCACGGCAGCATCGATCCCGCCGCCTGCAGGCCCAGCCGGCGGTCGATTTCCTTAAGCATGCCCTCGGCGCTCGGGACGGACGTGTACCAGAGCTTCCAGAGCTCGCCGTCCTTCACGGCTTCGGTCAACCCGTCGCAATGATCCTGCGAAAGCGGCTCGAGCCGTGCATGCGTGCCGTAGAGGGTAACCGGTTCAAGCCATGGCATGTAGTACTCCGCTCCTTAGGTCGTCATTGCGAGGAGTGAAAGCGACGAAGCAATCCATTCTTTCCTGCCGCTGCGCGATAGATTGCTTCGCTTCGCTCGCAATGACGTGGATAGTAATCGTTTCCACTATCACTTGTTCAGAAAATTCAGCGCCAGCCCGGGCCGCGCCCAGTCCATCGCGATCAGTTCGCCCTTGCCGGAGAGCGTGATGTAGGCGGTCTTCAGGTCGGGCCCGCCGAAGGCGATATTGGTGGTGACGCGGTCGCCGGTCGGCACCTGCTCGACCAGGGTGCCATCGGGCGCGATCACGGAGATGCAGCCCGAGATCAGCGTCGCCACGCAGACATTGCCGGACGCCTCGACCGCCAGCGAATCGAACATCTGGTAACCGCCGAGGCCCGCGATCGGTTTGCCGCGTTCGCCGCGATAGATCACGTCGCGCGGCTTCACCGTGCCGGGCTCGGAGATTTCGTAGGCCCACAGCCGCGCGGTCGGGGTCTCCGCGATATAGACGGTGTGTTCGTCCGGCGACAGTCCGATGCCGTTGGCGGGCAGGATACCGTGCACGCCCTCGACGATCTCCTTCATGCCCGGCTTGATGTAATAGAATGCGCCGACATCCATGTCGCGGGCGCGCCGCTTGCCGAGATCGGAGAACCACAGCCCGCCATGCCTGTCGAACACGAGATCGTTCGGCCCCCGCAAGGCATGCTCGCCGCATTTGTCGACGACGGTCTCGACCTTGCCGCTCTGCAGATCGACGCGCTGGATCGAGCCCCCGACATAGTCGTCGGGCTGCGGCCCCGGCATGATGGTATTTTTGGTCGGAATCCAGCTGAACCCGCCATTGTTGCAGATGTACATCTTGCCGTCGGGCCCAAGTGCGGCGCCGTTCGGCCCGCCGGGAATTTCCGCAACGACCTCCTTGCGCCCATCCGGATAAACCCGCGTCAGCCGCTTGCCGCGAATTTCGACCAGCACCACGGAGCCATCCGGCATCACCACCGGCCCTTCCGGAAACTCCAGATCGGTGGCGAGAACGCGGACATTGGCCATGAAATCCTCCCGGCTTGCTTCTGGCTGCAGGCGGACTTCTGGCTCGATCCCGCACGCGCAACAATTCGTTGCGCGATGTTATGGCAAAGTCGCTATTGCTTGCCAAGCAATCACCTGAGATGATTGTGCAGAGCAGCCCGGCGCTGCCGTTGCATCGCCGTCTGCGGTGCAAGAAGCGAGCACGTGCATGAGCTACGCGCCGAAGATCGTCCTGCAACTGCCCGTGTCCAACACTGACCTCGTGCCTCCTTTCGTCGAGGCGTGCCTCCGAGATGGCGTCACCCTGATTGCCATCGTCGGCGAAGGCGCCAGTAAGATGGACGACGTAATTGATGAACTCGTTGTGGCAGACGGCTCGGACAAGAGCCGCTTCATCAACACCACGTTTCATCCCAATGAGACGGTCGAGGAAGTTATTGAATTCGCCCGTAGGTGGGAGGAACACCTGGGCCCCCCCGTCGAACTGCTAAAACTATGATATAGTTCGTAGGGCGGATTGGAGCCGAAGGCGTAATCCGCCGCGGTGGGAGCGCATCAAGCGCGACTGAGCCCTCCTTCCAGCGAAAATTGGCCCGCCGACCGCGTGCGCGAAAAATCGAAATTTGTTTGCGATTTCAGCGTGATTTGGCCTGTCCAGACCTCGCGCGAAAAATTATCCGCTTGTCTCGTCGGGCAAATCAGTGATTTGACTCCGCGCGTCTCACCCGACAAGAGGGGCGGCTCGCGATCGTCACGAAACGCGCGGTGGGATGCGGTGGACGCGGAAGCGTCGGCGCGAAGCGGTTGGTCGCAGGGGGGGGTCCCGTGAGCGATCGGCCGGCGCGTAGACGAACGGCGCAGACGCGTACGGCGAAGACGTGTGGTCCTGGCATCCGTTGCTGATGTCAAGTCTGCGGAGATTTTGCGAGCCCGACCGGGATGCGCAGGATCGTCAATCCGCAGGCGACGGTGACAAAAAGGAATTCGTCGCCGAGGAGAGCGCGCTATAAGCCGTAAAGCCATTGCGCAGGGAAGGCCGGATGCCTCCGCTGAACCTGTATGCTCGTGTGCGTTTTTCTTTGTGCAGCTTGCACACGAGACCGCGGGTGCAGCGTGCACCCGGTCTTCCCTGCGCCCTCTACGGTTTTATGAGGGTTGAAATGACCCAAAGCTCGGGCGGATCGCGCCGCGAGAACGCGGACATGTGTCCGCGCGCTCTGCCGTCATGCCCCGCAGAGGCGGGCTACGCAGCGGCTTCTCGACTCAAGTCCGGGTGTCTCTGGAATACTGGATCGTCCGGTCAAGCCGGACGATGACAGCAGAGAGCTGTTTGAAATGTGAATCTGAATTGCCAGCTCGTCATTGCGAGGAGCGCAAGCGACGAAGCAATCCATGTTGCCGCAAGCGGTGAGATGGATTGCTTCGCTTCGCTCGCAATGACGAATGCACAGCAAGCGGGAACGGCCTTGGCTGCCAGCTCAGTGCTACTCCTTCACCGGGATCCAGATTTCCAGCCCGCCGTCGCCGGTGAGCGGATCGAACTTTTCGTCATAGCGTTCGAAGTTCGGCGCGTCGGCGGCTTTCATTCCCGACATCGGCAGCCAGTGATTCCAGATCGTGTTGACGGTGCGGCGGATGGTCGAGATGTGCTCGCTGTGGGTGAACACCGCGTATTTCTGTTCGGGAATCCGCACCCGGCTGAATTCGCGCGGCAGGTCGGAAAAATCGGTCACCTCGACGCCGGCGATGTAGTCGAAATTGCCGGCGTCGTCGCCGTTGCAGCAGACGCCATAAGCCACCTTCCCGATCCGGCCGGGAATGTTGTCGACGGATTGGTGAAAACGCTGCCACTGGTTGGGAATGCCGGCACCCTGGTTGTCGTGGGTAATCCGTTCGCCGAGGCCGGCGACGAGCAACGGCTTGCTGGTCTCGAAACGCGGTGGCTTGAGATGGTCGAGTGCGGTTGAGTCCATCTTGATCGGCTCCTGAAGCCTGAGTTTATCGACGCATGTTGCGGCGCGAACCATTTCCGGCGTGACGCCGAAATGGTCGCGGAACGCACGGGTGAATGCTTCGTGAGAGCCGTAGTCCGCATCCAGCGCGAGGCTGAGGATGTCGGGTGCGCCGTTGGCGAGTGCGCGCGCGGCCTCGCTGAGGCGCCGGGCACGCACATAGCGCATGACCGGAAACCCCGTCGCGGCGGCGAACGCCCGCACGATGTGGAAGCGCGAGACGCCGCCGACGGCTGCGATCTCGTCGAGCGTCAACGGCTGGGCCAGATGGCTTTCGATATACCAGAGTGCCTTCTGGGCTGGATTCATGGACCACGGCCTTCATTCGAAGCGCCCGCATCATGCTCGTTTGCGCCGCGCTTCATTTGACAGTCCTTGCTCTCATCTTCGCGCTGCCGGAACCGCGGCCTGTTCCGCGAAGCGGAATTGCCCGCACTGGTAACATGTTCCCAATCGTGCATACTGCAATCCTGCATTGATCCGACGGCTCACTTTAAGCTGCCCACTAATCAAGACTGCATGAGCCTCGGCCAGCACGTCAGGGAGGACGATGATGCATTACCGTGTCTTGAGCCATGCCACATCCGTAGCACTTGCGGGACTTCTGGCCGTTGCGGTCGCAAGTTCAGCCAACGCCCAGAAGAAATACGATCCAGGCGCGACCGATACCGAGATCAAGATCGGCAATATCATGCCCTATTCGGGCCCGGCGTCCGCCTATGCCACGATCGGAAAGACCGAAGCGGCCTATTTCAACAAGCTCAATTCCGAAGGCGGCATCAACGGCCGCAAGATCAACTTCGTCTCCTATGACGACGGCTACAGCCCGCCGAAGACGGTCGAGCAGGCGCGCAAGCTCGTCGAATCCGACGAGGTGCTGTTGATCTTCAATCCGCTGGGCACGCCGGGCAATACCGCGATCCAGAAATACATGAACGCCAAGAAGGTGCCGCAGATCTTCGTCTCGACCGGAGCTGCCAAATGGAACGATCCGAAGAACTTTCCCTGGACCATGGGCTGGCAGCCCAACTACCAGACCGAAGCGCGGATCTACGCCGCCTACATCCTGAAGAACTTTCCGGGCAAGACGATCGGCGTGCTCTATCAGAACGACGATTTCGGCAAGGACTACGTCATCGGGCTTCGCGACGGCCTCGGCGATCAGGCCAACAAGCTGATCGTCATCGAATCGTCCTACGAGACCGCTTCGCCGACGGTGGATTCGCAGGTGGTCCAGATCAAGGGCGCTAACCCCGACATCTTCATCAACATCGCCACGCCTAAATTTGCCGCGCAGGCGATCAAGAAGATCGCCGAACTGGATTGGCACCCGGTCCATTTCCTCACCAACGTGTCGGGTTCGATCGGCGGCGTGATGAAACCGGCCGGTTACGAGAACAGCCAGGGTATTCTCTCCACCGCCTATCTGAAGGATCCCAAGGATCCCGATTGGAAGAACGATCCGCCCATGAACGAGTGGCGGGCGTTCATGACAAAGTGGTATCCGGAAGGCGACCAGGACGACGCGGCGACCGTATTCGCCTATGGCGTTGCCAAGGGGCTCGAGCAGGTGCTGCGGCAGTGCGGCAACGATCTCACCCGCGAGAACGTCATGAAGCAGGCCGCGAACCTGAATTTCGAGATCGGAATCTTCCTGCCGGGTACCAAGATCAAGACCAGCCCGACGGATTTCGCCCCTCTCGAGCAGCTTCAGATGATGCGCTTCAAGGGCGAGACCTGGGAACGCTTCGGGCCGGTGATGAGCGGCGAGAAGAATTCGTAGGGATTTCCAACAGTTCCTCGGCGTCATTGCGAGGAGCGTCAGCGACGAAGCAATCCAGTTCTTTCTATCAATGCGCTGGTTGCTTCGTGGAGCCTGTCATCGGGCGCGCATTCGCGCGACCCGTTGGCTCGCAATGACGACTTTATTTCGCGGCCGGCGCAGCATCCTTCGTCGACGGCGTACCGTCTTTGACCGGCGTCGCGTCGGCCTTCTTCTTCAAATCCTCCGCCGTCTTCTTCTGCGCCGCCTGCAGATCGTCGACGATCTTCTGCAGGCTGGCGAGCGCGCTTTTCAGCCCTTCGATCTGCCGGTTGGCGGCATCAAGCTTCTGCTGATGGTCGAGGCCGAGCTTGCTGATCGTCTTCTGCAGGAAGTCGACATTGCTCTGCAGGCAGCTGGTCCGCCGCTCCATGGTCTTTTCAACGGTGCAGATTTCGATGCCGGGAACATCCTGCGCATAGGCGCTCGCGGCGAGATGGGGCATCAGCAATGCCACAACGAAAAAAACAGTCCGGCCGATCATCAAATCCTCATTCAATAAGCGTTTATCACGGCAAATTGCTCGAAGCCTGCGCGCGGCGCCAGAGATACCACACTGATACCGCATTCGGGCGCTGTGGTTTCGTGGATACAGGCAATAGACTTTTGGCCGCGGAACTCAAACCGACGTTTGCAGGCCCCGGCAACGGAGAGTGATGCGATGGCAACGCGCGAAAAGCGGCTGATGCAATTTGACGGCAACGGCGAGCCGCCGCCGGACCAGTCGGTGGAGGTGCTTTGCGAGGATCACAGCGGTACCTACCAGCTGCCGTTCGCCTGCCGCTTTATCGATGGTCAATGGCGCAATGAGAGAACCGGCGGCGCCGTGGAGGCGACGGTGATCGGATGGCGGCTGCCTCGCCTCAAACAGGCGGGCACCGCCTGACACGTCACGCCCTGTGCCAAAATGCGACGAGCAGAAGCGCCATCTTAAGGTTCGGAACGCCGACGGAACGAAGCGCGTCCG
This sequence comes from Bradyrhizobium sp. Ash2021, assembly GCF_031202265.1. NCBI lineage: Bacteria > Pseudomonadati > Pseudomonadota > Alphaproteobacteria > Hyphomicrobiales > Nitrobacteraceae > Bradyrhizobium > Bradyrhizobium sp. Ash2021. The sequence continues at coordinate 7,395,516 of NZ_CP100604.1, forward strand.
AATCAGCGGTCGAGTGCTGTACTCCCCTGTTCACGGCTAGATGTCGACCGCAGTCGCAGGCGGCGCACCATATCCAGCACCACGACAATCGGCTGCACCCAGCGTCCGACGACAAAAGTTAATTCCTCCGGCGACGACATATCCGTCACTTCCAGGGCGTCGGCGGCGGCACCTTGTCGACGGCCGGCGGCACGTCGACGGTCTTGAAGTCGGCGGGGCTGACGATTTCCAGATACTCCATGTCCTCCGAGTAATCGTACAAATAGTGCGTGATGCCCGGCCGCTGATGCACGACGTCGCCGGCCTGCACCAGGGTCGACTTGTCCTCGTACATGAAGCGGGCCCAGCCCTTGGTCATGATCACGATCTGGAAATCGCACAGATGCTTGTGCCAGCCGGTGCCTTCCTCGGGGGGCAGATCGGGGTTGGCCTTGACCAGATGGCAGATCACCTGGCCGCCGGTGGCGTCGGCGATGCCAAGGTCGCGATACAGGAAGAAGTCGCGCAGACCCCCGCCCTTGAATTCGGTATCAGTTGGTTTGACGTGCGAAAATTTGCCGACGACAGCGCGCTGATTCATTGAAGCCTCCACGGTTCTCATTGGCGAGATCGCGGCTACGCAAGGCGTCCAAATTTTCGGCAGCGTCGCATCGTCGCGTTCACGGCTGCATGGTGCTATGCGAAAATCACGCCAGCCGCGCTGCACTGCGGCGATTTTGACGATCGCCGCCGCAAAGCCGCCGAAACATTTGGCGAGATACCGGAATTCGAGTTGGGCGATTGCCGGCGCGCCGTCTGCGACCCGACAACAAGGACGGCGCGCATATCGTCGGCAGCACCAGCCTTAAGCAAACCCTGCCCGCTGCTTGAGCCCTTCAAACGGGCAAAGCGCCGCACGCATTGCCTAATATTCGACCTCGAGTTCCTCGATATCGGCCGGCTCGGCCTTGGCGGCCTCGATCCACTCCTGCATTTCAGGCATAGCCATGATCGTCTTGGCGTAGGCCGCCAGCTTCGGGTCGAGTTTCACGTCATAGGTCATGAAGCGGGTCACGACGGGCGCATACATGGCGTCCGCCATGGTGCGTTCGCCGAACAGAAACGGCCCGCCCGATTCGGCCAGGCATTCGCGCCAGATGGTGCAGACCCGATCGATATCGGCCTGCGCCCGCGACCAGATCTTGAAGCCGGGGAAATGGCCCTTCAGATTGACCGGCAGCGACGCCCGCAGCGTCGTGAAGCCTGAGTGGATCTCACCGCAAATCGAGCGGCAATGCGCCCGGTGGATGCGGTCCGGCGGCAACAGTCCGGCGGCAGGCATGATCTCGTTGAGATACTCGGCGATGGCCAGGGTATCCCAGACTGTGGCGCCCTCGTGCCGCAAACACGGCACCAGGATCGACGACGACAGCAGCAGGATTTCGGCCCGCGCCGATGCATCGTCGGGTGCGGTGACGACCTCTTCGAATTCCAGTCCGGAGAATTTGGTCAACAGCCAGCCGCGCAGCGACCACGACGAGTAGTTCTTGCTGCTGATGGTCAGTGTTGTTTTTGCCATAGGCCTTCCCTCACGCCTGTACGTCGATTCTACGGCCAAACGGGCACTCCCGCTCGCCCCGATGGTTCGCGGCCCGTGCCCAATGCCTATGCTACCGGCTTCTGACGCAGCAAGCGACGTGCCAGTTTTCGAGGCCTTCGACGCCGCCTTGGCTTCGATATTGCATAGCAATACGGGAAGGGGCGGACCGGAATGAAGTCAATGATGTACCAGGCGTACCAGAACCACATGGACCTCACGGCGCCCTGGCGGACGGGAGCTGCCGCAGCCCTCAAATATCTCAATCTCGTGCCGAAGGGCGTATCAGACAAGGTGTTCGGGCGGCTTGCGGCGGCGCTTGAATTGATTTCACGCTCCTCGCTGACCTACGCGCGCCCGCCCTACGGGATCGACAGCGTGATGGTAGGCAACCGGGAACTGAAGGTGACGGAAGAAGTCACCTTCTCGACGCCGTTCGGCTCGCTGTTGCGCTTCAAGAAAGTGGATGGGCCGGAACAGCCGCGGCTGTTGCTGGTGGCGCCGATGTCCGGCCATTTCGCGACATTGTTGCGCGGCACCGTCAAGACGCTGCTGCAGGACCACGACGTCTACATCACCGACTGGCACAATCCGCGCGACATTCCGCTCAATGCCGGCAGATTCGGCCTTGAGGACTACACCGACCATTTGATCACCTTCCTCGACAAGATGGGCCCGCGCTCGCACATGGTGGCGATCTGCCAGCCCTCGGTCTCCGCGCTCGCGGCAGCCGCTGTCATGTCGGAGGACAATCATCCTGCGCGACCGGCAACGCTGACCTTGATGGCCGGGCCGATCGATACCCGTATTCAGCCGACCAAGGTCAATGAATTCGCCAAGAGCAAGCCGATCAAATGGTTCCAGGAGAATTTGATCAACTACGTGCCGTTTCAGTGCAAGGGCGCGTTCCGGCAGGTCTATCCCGGCTTCGTGCAGCTCACGGCCTTCGTGTCGATGAATCTCGAGCGCCACATCAAGCAGCACATCGATCTCGCCGATCACCTCGCCAAGGGCGAGAAGGAGAAGGCCGAGATCATCAAGACGTTCTACGACGAATATTTTGCCGTGATGGATCTGCCGGCGGAGTTCTATATCGAGACCGTGCGCGATGTGTTCCAGGAGCATTTGCTGCCGCAAGGCAAGTTGATGCATCGCGGCCGGCCGGTGAACCCGGCGTCGATCAAGCGCATGGGCCTGATGACGGTCGAAGGCGAGAAGGACGATATCTGCTCGATCGGCCAGACGCTGGCAGCGCAGGACCTCTGCACCGGCGTGCGCGCCTATCGCAAGGTGCACCACATGCAGGCCGGCGTCGGCCATTACGGCGTGTTCTCGGGCCGGCGCTGGAACAACGAGATCTATCCGCTCTTACGGGATTTCGTGCACGTCAATTCTTGAGTTGACTCTCTCCACGTCATTGCGAGCAGCGAAGCGACGAAGCAATCCAGTCTTCAGCGTGTTGAAAGAACCCGACGCCGGCCGGGCACTGATCAAGTTCCTTGCCTCGCCCGCCGCCCGCGACACCCTCGTCAAGAGCGGCCTCGATCCGATCCCGGCGAACACGACGAATTAGCACGAGATTACTTTGCTCGACTTATCTCCACCACCGTCATCCTGAGGCGCGAGCGCAGCGAGCCTCGAAGGATAGCGATCCGGACCGTGGCCGTCGCCCTTCGGGACGCGCGCAAGAGCGCGCTCCTCAGGGTGACGGGGATAGGTCGTGCGAGCTGCCAGGATCGAAATAATCGCCCGTTACTTCGTCTGCGTCCGGATCGGGGTGTCCTTCAGCCCGTTATTGTCATAGGCCTTGCGCAGCGTGCCGTTGGTCGTCGCGTCCGTCATGAACTTGGCGGCAAACGCGGCCGACAGCGGATGGTTCAACGGTACCGCGACCGCGGTGACGGTCTGCTTGAAGGTCTCATCCAGCACGTGCGTGCCCGGAATCTTCTTCGCCATGGCATTGAGCTGGTCGCGCGACAGCGCGAACGCGTCGATCTCGCCGTTCTTGAGCAGGGCAAAGATCTCGTCATAGGTCTGATAGCCCGTGACCTTGGCGTTCTTCAGATGCGCGATTGCGCCGCGCATCGTCGTCGTGTTGTTGACGGCGGCGACCTTCATGCCGGGCCGGTCGAGCGTCTGGAAATTTGTGGCCGTCGAACCGGCCTTGACGATGTAGGTGGCATCCGCGACCTCATAGACAGGCCCGAACGACATCCTGGTTTCCCGCTCCGGGTCCTTCGGCAGGAAGGTGACATCCCAGGTGCCCTTCGCGGCGGCGTCGGTGATCTGCCCGGAGTTGTTATACACGACGTATTCGACGGGCACGCCGAGCTGCGCGGCCATTTCCTTGCCGAGATCGACGGGTACGCCGGCATAGCCGCCGGCTTTGGTCCTGGTCGACCAGAACGCGCCGCCGGCCGCGCTGATCGCGATCGCCACCCGCAGCTTGCCGGTGGGCGCGATTTCGTCTTTCAGGGCATCGGCGCGTGCAGGTCCGGTCATCATCATGGCTCCCAAAACGAGGCCGACGACAAGCGGCAGTTGACTGGACATCGGTTTCCTCCCACCGGCCCTTGTTGATCAGCGGGCCTTCACCGACCATTTTGGTCGATCGCGGGAGATGTTGAAACCCAAATTGCTGATCGATCCGGTAAATTTATCGAACCCCGGGGCCGGACAATAGCGAAGCCCCGCAAAGCGGGGCTTCGTTGTCGGATGGTCCGGATTACTTGCTCGCAACCTTGGTCGGATCGTTGACCGCCTTGAAGGTCTCGAATTCGACGCTGTACAGCGCGCCATCGACCTTCTCGACCCGGCGAATGTAGATGTCCTGAACCACGTCGCGGGTTCTTGGATCGATCGACATCGGGCCGCGCGGACTTTCCCACGCCATTCCCTTCATGGCCTCCACGAGCGCAGGGCCGTCGGTCTTGCCGTCGGTCTTCTTCAGCGCCTCATAGATCAGGTGCATGCCGTCATAGGCGCTGACGCTGATGAAGTTCGGCCGCACATTGGCGTTGGCCTTCTGGAAGGCTGCGACATATTCCTTGTTCATCGCCGAGGGGTGATGGGCGGAATAGAAGCCGGCGGTCACGGTGCCGATCATGGCGTCGCTCATGCCCGGCAGGTCTTCGTCGTCGGCGATATCGCCGGGGCCGATCAGCTTGATGCCGGATTTATCCAGCCCGCGTTCGACGAATTGCTTCGCCAGGATCGCGGCCTGGCTGGCGGGAACAAAGACGAACAGCGTATCGGGATTGCCGTCGCGGGCGCGTTGCAGGAACGGCGCGAAGTCGGGGTTCGCCAAGGGCACCTTGAGCGCTTCCACGATGACGCCCCCGGCCTGGGTGAAGGTCGCGGAAAATACCCCGGATGCCTCGTGCCCCGGCGCCCAGTCGGAGGAGATGATGGTGGCGCGCTTCGACCCGTTCTTCGCCGCCCAGTTGGCGAGCACGCTCGCCTGCTGGGCGTGGGTCCAGCTCGTGCGCACAAAATACGGCGACCGTTCGGTGACGATCGAGGTCCCCGACACCATGACCACCGTCGCCGTCTTGCTCTCGTTGACCAAAGGCGCAATGGCCAGCACGTTCGGCGTCAGGCCGCCGCCGAGGATGGCGACTTTGTCCGAGACGATCAACTCCTGGGCTATGCGCTTCGAATTGTCGGGAACGCTGGCGTCGTCCCGGACGACCAGCTCGATCTTGCGGCCGGCGACCATGTCGCCATGTTGCATCATGTAGAGCCGGGCGCCGGCGACGGCCTGTTTTCCGACCGGGCCCAAAACACCGGTGAGCGGCATGACCAGCCCGATCTTGATGGTCTCTTGCGCTGCAACTTCGCCGGCGAACAACGCGACGGCCAGGGCCGACGCCGCAAATAAATGGAAAGATTTCCTGAGCATGACCGCCTGCCTCCCTCAGTATCGATTGTTAATGGGGTACGCTTAGGCGTATTTTCTCATATGCGGCAGCCGCAAGATTGCGTCGCGCGAAGTCAAGAGTGAATAGCTCATGTTTGACTGGGACGATCTTCGGCATTTCCTGGCGGTGGCCCGCCATGGCAGCACGATCGCGGCCGCGAAAGCGCTCAATCTCAGCCAGTCAACCGTTCACCGCCGGCTAGCCGAACTGGAAAAGCGGATCGGGCGGAATGTCGTGATCCGGCACGCGACCGGCTACCGGCTGACCGAGTTCGGCACGGAGTTGCAGCCTTGGGCTGAACAGGTCGAGAAAGCGATCGTCTCGCTCGAGCGCTATCTGGTTGCTGCGGACGAAACGCCGACCGGCTCGGTTCGGGTGACCTGCTCGGAATCCATCGGCTATCGATTGATGCAGTCGCCGCTGCTCGAGACCTTTCACAGCCGCCATCCCGGCCTGCGGATCGAACTCATCATGAGCGACCACTTTCTCGATATCGCCAAGGGCGAAGCCGATGTGGCGATACGCGCCGGCATCCCGAACGAGGAGACGCTGGTGGGGCGCAAAATCGCCGATGTGCCCTGGGCGCTCTATTGCAGCCGCGGCTACCTCGAGCGCCACGGCCGGGTGGAACGGGCCGAAGACATCGCCGGTCATTCGGTGATCGAGTTCGACGGCGACATCAGGGATCACCACGCCGCCAAATGGCTTCGGTCGGTCGCTCCGAATGCGCGGGTGGTTGCCCGAAGCAATACCGTGCCGGGGCTGCTGATGACCGTGAAATCGGGCGCGGGCCTCGCGCCGCTGCCGATGCCGCTTGCGGTCCGCGAGGCCGATCTTGTCTCCGTGCTCGGCCCGTTACCCGGACTTTACTCGCCGATATACCTGCTGACGCACCCCGACCTCAGGCATATGCCGCGCGTCCGCACATTCTTCGATTTCATCATTGCCGAGATCGACAGCGTGCGCCCGGTGCTGACGGCCGGCAACTAGACCTGTTCGACCAAAATCAGTGCGCCACCAATGGACAGCCGCTGTCGGCCAACGAACGGAACGCCTGGTTGCCCGGGATCACGCCCAGTATGTTGAAATAGTCCCAGGGCTTCGTCGACTCCGACGGCTTCTTTACCTGGGCAAAATACATGTCGTGAACCATCCGGCCGTCTTCGCGGACGCGGCCGTTCCGCGTGTAGAAATCGTTCACCGGAATCTCGCGCATCTTGACCATGACCGACTTCGCCTCATCCGTGCCCGCAGCAGCGATCGATGTGAGGTAGTGACGGACAGCCGAATAGGTGGCGGCCTGCGCCATGGTCGGCATTTTCCCGTGCCGCTCAAAGAATCGCTTCGACCAGGCCCTGCTCTCGTCGTTGCGATCCCAGTAGAACGCGGTCACGAACTTCAGTCCCTGCGCGGCCTTTAGCTCCATGCTGTGAACGTCGGATATGAATACCAGCAACGAGACCATGGTCTGGTTTTTCGCCAGTCCGAATTCGTTCGCCTGCTTGACGGCGTTGACCATGTCTCCGCCGGAGTTGGCGAAAGCCACCACCTTCGCACCGGACGCCTGCGCCTGAAGCAGGTAGCTGCTGAAGTCCGACGTGCTGAGCGGATGCCGCACGCTGCCGAGCACCTTGCCTCCCGCAGCCAGTACCGCGCTGGTCGCGTCCGCCTCCAGCGAATGGCCGAACGCATAATCGACCGTGATGAAGAACCAGGTGTCGCGGCCTTCCGCCACGATCGACTTGGCCAGACTTGTGGTGAGGGCATAACTGTCGTGGACCCAGGAAGCCTCGGTCGGTGTACAGCCCTTGCCGGTGAAAGCCGTGCTCCCGACCGCGCCGGCGATGACGACCCGGTTGTGGTCGGCGGCGAGCTGCTCGACCGCGAGCGCCACCGCGGAGTTGTCAAATCCGATCGCCATGTCGACGGCACCGGTTTCGAACCAGCGGCGCGCCACGGCCACCCCGATGTCGGCCTTGTTCTGATGGTCAGCGAAAATGATCTCGACGGGCTTGCCCAGCACCGTGCCGCCGGCATCATCGACAGCCATCCGCGCGGCCACGACCGAGCCCTGGCCGCCCAGATCGGCATAGAGACCGGACTGGTCGTTGAGCACGCCAATCCTGACGACATCGTCAGAAATCTGCGCCTGGGCCGCGGACAGGCCAAGGCCGGCGACCATCAAGACTGACATGACGGCGAACTGAAATCGCACGGCGTTTCCCCCAGGGTCTTCGCCCGGTTCGTTGTCGACAACCTAGCCCACCCCGCATCGGGCGTATAGCGACGAGCCCCGTCATTGCCGAAGACCTGTCCTTGTGAGCCTATCCAGAGCAACAGTCGGCCGCTATCCTCCGTAAAGAAAATCGGGAGCAGAAACGCGTTCATGAACAAGTCCAGTTTCGATACGGAATTCGATGTCGTCGTGGTCGGTGCGGGCTCGGCCGGCTGCGTGCTGTCGGCGCGGCTGACGGAAAATCCCAAGGTGTCGCTTTGCGTCATCGAGGCCGGCGGGCGCGACCGCAATCCCTGGATTCATATTCCGATGGGTTTTGGCAAGCTGGTCCCGGACCCGAAGATGAACTGGGGTTATGCAACCGAACCGGAGCCGGGTCTCGGCGGCCGAACGGTGAACTGGCCGCGCGGCAAGGTTTTGGGCGGCTCCGGCTCCATCAACGGCCTGGTCTTTCTGCGCGGCGCGCCCAGCGACTACGATGAATGGCAGCGACTTGGCGCGCGCGGCTGGAGCTACGATGACGTGCTGCCCTATTTCAAGCGGATGGAGCACTGCGTCGATGGTGCCAACGCGTGGCGCGGAACCGGCGGCCCGATGACGGTTTCGAACATCAAGCGCCCGTCGAAGGCGGCAAGGGCCTTCGTCGAGGCCTGCGAGCGTCTGCAATATCCGCGCAACCCTGACTTCAATGGCGAGCGCATCGATGGTATCGGTTTCGCGCCGCTCAACGTGCACAACGGCTGGCGCCGCTCGACGGCCGTCGGCTATCTCAAGCCGAACCTCGGCAGGAAAAATCTCGAACTGATGACGAAGACCCGCGTCTGCCGCATCTTGTTCGACGGACGCCGCGCCATCGGCGTGGAAATCGAGCGCGACGGCCGGATCCAGCGCATCGGTGCGCGGCGCGAACTCGTTCTTTCCGGCGGCGCGATCAATTCTCCTGTGCTGTTGCTGGCCTCCGGCATCGGCCCGGCCGCAGAACTGGCCGAGTTCGGCATCGATGTGAAACACGATCTTTCGGGTGTCGGGAAAAATCTGCAGGACCATTATCAGTCGAGCTTCACCTTCAAGACCAACGCGACCGATACGCTGAACGAAGCCGTGATGAGCCCGGCCAAATCGGTGAAACTCGCCCTCGAATGGCTGCTCAGGGGGTCGGGACAGCTTTCGGTCGGCGCGACCGAAGCGACATTGTTTGCGAAATCGAGCCCCTCCGAGCCGGTGCCTGATATCCAGTACCAATGCCTCAATTTTTCGTCGGACGGATTGCAGAACGGCCTGCATCGCTGGCCGGGATTTAGTTTCATCTTCAGCGTTTGCCGGCCGAAGAGTCGGGGTGAAATCACGCTGCGCGACGCGGAGGGGCGCGCGCCGCCGCGCATCCGCGCCAATTACCTGACCGATCCCGACGATATGCGCGTTATGCTGGCGGGCTTTCGCATCGCCCGGCAAATTGCCGCGACCGAACCGTTCCGATCGCTGGTGGTCGAACAGATCAGGCCCGATCCGGACGTCACCAGCGACGAACAAGTCGCCGACTACGTCCGGAAAGTCGGGTCGACCGTCTATCATCCCTGCGGCACCTGCCGGATGGGCGAGGATGAACGGGCCGTGGTCGACAGCGAGCTCCGCGTCCGCGGCATCGACGGTCTGCGGGTCGTCGACGCCTCGGTGATGCCGGCAATGCCCTCGCCGAACATTCACCCGGCGACGATCATGGTCGCCGAGAAGAGCTCCGATATCATCGCCAAGGCGCTGATGAATTGACCGCGGCGAAGACTTGAAGCCCCGATCAATTCGCCTGCGCCGCCGGCACCTTGATTTCGGTAGGCAGGATGATCGCCGCCACGATCACCAGCAGGCACAGCGCGCCGAACGCGTGCAGCATGGTGACAAAACCGCCCTGCTCGTACAGCCAGGCCACGAGGCCGACGGAGGCGCCGGCCGCGGTGAAGCCGATGAAATAGCGCACCGAGTACGCCCGCGAGCGCCATTCCTCGCTGGTGTATTTGCCGACCATGGCATCGTTGACCGTGACCTGGCCAAACGCGCCCATCACGATGCCGATCGAAACCAGGATCAGCGGCAGGTTCGACAGCGTGGCGGCGAGATACAGGAACGGCGCCAGCACGAACGACAGCGGCAGGCTGATGGCTTTGAGCGAATAACGGTCGATCAGCTTGCCGATGGTGTATTGCGTCATCGCGCCGAACACATAGACGCAGGCCGCGATCACCCCGAGCAGCGCCGGGCTCTTGGTCAGGTCGGCCAGCCGCTCCGCGAACAGCTTTGGCAGCGCCACCGTCACCGCATTGAAGGTGGTCGAGATCGCAATCACCACGATGAACAGCGCGAGGATCACGCGCCACATGTCCTGTTTTGCCACCCGCGCCTGCGCCGCGGCCTGCTTGAACCCCGAGCGGTCCTCGTGAACGATCAGCCTGGCGAAGGCCAAGCCGATCAGGATCGTCACGATCCCGGGGACGATAAAGGCCCAGCGCCAGCCGAAATATTGCCCGATCACGCCGGTGACGAGCGCCGAGGACGCCACGCCGAGGTTGCCCCAGACGCCGTTCAGTCCCATCTCGCGGCCGAGCCGGTCGGCATAGGATACGATCATGGCGGTGCCGACCGGATGATAGATCGAGGCGAACAGGCCGATCGAGAGCAATGCTGCGCCAAGCTGCAGCGGCGTCTGCACGAAGCCGACCGCGATCATCGAGGCGCCGATGCCGGCAAAGAAGATCACCATCATGTGGCGGCGGCTCCAGCGATCGCCGAGCCAGCCGGTGATGAGCGAGCCGGCACCAAAGGCGACGAAGCCCGGGGTGGCATAAGGCAGCAGCTCCGAATAGGCCATGCCGAGCGCAGGACCCATCACGATGACGGCGGCGGCGAAGATCAGCATCGCATAATGGTCGATGAAATGGGCCGCGTTGACGAAGCCGATCACCCGGCTGGGGCTGTTCATGGTCAAATTCCCTGGTCGAATCCTCTTGATCCCTGGAATAGGTTATAGATTCTTGTCCTGACGGGATGTCGCCAATGACTGTCGCCGAAACGCCACTAGCTGCCCTTTTGAGGGGCCAACGCACCACCGGCGATGGCATCCATCTGGTCGCGCGCGCCTACAAGAGGGGAGTCCGGCTCGACACCCACATGCACCGCGAGGCCCAACTCGTCTATGCGGCGAAGGGCACGATGCAAGTGACGACGCCCAAGGGCCGCTGGCTGGTGCCGCCCGACCGTGCGGTCTGGGTCCCCGCTTTGTTCGAACATGCGATCGACGTGCTCGCCGATATCCAGATGCGCACGCTGTATTTCGATGTGGCCTGGCTTAGCCGCGAAAAGCGCAGCGCCAGCCTGGCGGCGGAATTCGTGGTGCGGGTGTCGCCGCTGTTGCATCAGGCGATCCTCGCGCTGTTCGACGAGCGAAATACCGCTGACCGCACCGAGCTGCTGGTCAGGCTCGTCATGCTCGAGCTGCATCAGGCCGAGGATTCCGCGACCTTCATTCCGCTGCCGCATGAGCCGCGCTGCCGGCGCGCCGCCGACATCGTGCTCGGCGATCCGACCGGGGCGCATGAAATCGAGACGCTGGCCCGGGCGGTCGGCACCTCGGCCCGGACGCTGTCGCGGCTGTTTTCGTCGGAAACGCAGCTGAGCTTCAAGACCTGGTGTCAGCGCGCCCGCATTGCGGCGGCGATCGAAAAACTGTCGACGGACGCCAATGTCTCGGTCAAGCAGCTCGCCTCCGACCTCGGCTATGCCAGCGTCCCGGCGTTTTCCCACGCCTTCCGCCAGGTCACCGGCAAGACGCCAACGAAGTTTGCCGAGAAGGCATAGGCGAACGGAAGCGACGCCGTCCTTCGGACGCATAGGCGAGCGGAAGCGACGCCGTCCTTCGGACGGCTATGGCCCGGCAATGACCGATTATACCTTTGTCGAGGCATGACATATTTCCGTACTATCCATGCCCTTGATTGTGATCGGCTCGGACCTAAATCCCATGTAAGGTTCGGCATCACCCGGATTCGACCCAGCCAATGGCCAACGCCTTTTTCTCCGACCTGCTCTCGACGATCTCCGAACGCGGGCGGACCCTGCTTCGGCGGGGCGGGTCGTCCGGCGACCGGCAAGACGCCTCCGAACTGCTCGAATTGTGCCAGGCGTTGCTGTCGGGCCGCGGCGAGGCGTCGGGCACGGCGATGGCGCGCGAGGTGCTCGACCGCTACCACCACCTCGACGCCGCCGGCCGGCTGACGTTCTTCGAGGCGCTGGCCCGCGACTATGGCCCGGACCGCGAAAAGCTGTCGCAGGCGATCGAGAGCTGGCGCACGCAGCCGAGCGACGATGACGCCAGCGACCTCCATTTCGCCTCCGAGCCGCGGCGGCAGGAGCTGATCCGCCGGCTCAACCGGGCGCCCGGCGGCACCAGCGAACTGGTGGCGATGCGCGCCGACCTGCTTGCCCTGATGAAGGGCAACCGGGATCTGGCCGCCGTCGACCGCGACGTGGTGCATCTGCTGTCTTCGTGGTTCAACAGGGGATTTCTCGTGCTGCGCAAGATAGACTGGTCTACGCCGGCGAATATTCTGGAACAGATTATTCGCTACGAGGCCGTGCATGAAATCCGCGACTGGAACGATCTGCGCCGCCGTATCGATCCGATCGACCGGCGCTGCTACGCTTTCTTCCATCCGCAGCTCGCCGATGAACCGCTGATCTTCGTCGAGGTCGCGCTGACCGAGTCGATCCCGACCGCGATCGCGCCGCTGCTCGCCGAAGAGCGCCAGCCGGTGCCGGTCGAACGCGCCCGCACCGCCGTGTTCTATTCGATCTCCAATACCCAGCGCGGGCTTGGCGGCATCTCGTTCGGCAGCTTCCTGATCAAGCAGGTGGTCGAGGAATTGCGGCGCGAATTGCCGAAGCTGGATAATTTCGTGACGCTGTCGCCGGTGCCGGGTTTCGTGCAATGGCTGAAACAGGCCACCGACGTTCCGGTGTCGGACGACGAGCGGGCGCTGCTGGAAAACCTCGACAAGCTCGACTGGTTCGAAAATGCCGAACTGACCGCGCAACTGCGCGGCGTGCTTGAGCCGCTGGCGGCGCATTATTTCCTGAAAGCGCGGACGCCGAAGGGCCGGCTGATCGATTCGGTCGCGCGCTTCCACATCGGCAACGGCGCGCGGCTGGAGCGGATCGACTGGCTCGGCGATCTCTCGCCAAAGGGCCTGCGCGAATCCGCCGGGATCATGGTCAACTATCTCTATCGGCTCGACGACATCGAAAAGAACCACGAAGCTTACGCCAACCAGGGCGAGATCGCCGCCTCCAGCGCGGTGAAGAAGCTGCTCAGGAACGAAGGCCGCAGGCTTTTGGATATGCGGCTGTCGTAAGCCTCGCTGCTCTCTCAACGTCATTGCGAGCCAACGGGTCGCGCGAATGCGCGCCCGATGACAGGCTCCGCGAAGCAATCCATGCCGCGACTTGCGGAGAGATGGATTGCTTCGTCGCTTCGCTCCTCGCAATGACGCTGAAGCATCTGATTTAATTTTCAAAACGGTTCGTAGGATGGGTAGAGCGAAGCGAAACCCATCATCCTTCGTCGGTGTAGTTGATGGGCTTCGCTTCGCTCTACCCATCCTACAGTTCTTCGCTTCGCTCGCAATGACGGGGCTACATCTGATTCAATCTTCAAACAGCTCTCCACTTGTCGTCGCCCGGCATAGCCGTCAAGGACGGCATCGCTTCCGCTCGCCTATGACCGGGCGATCCAGTATTCCAGAGACGCCAATGCTCGAGCCGAGAGGTCGCGGCGTACTGGATCGCCCGCTTTCGCGGGCGATGACGACTGGAAGGTATGCGTCCGCATTCTCGCGGCATGAGATACCCGAGGTTTGCGTCAACTTCGCTCCCTCCCGAAAAAGCAGAGGGCGCAGGGAAAGCCGGGTGCGCGCTGCACCCGCGGTCTCGTGTGCAAGCTGCACAAAAGGAAACGCACACGAGCATACAGGTTCAGCGGAGGCATCCCGGCCTTCCCTGCGCGATGGTTTACGGCTTATAGCGTGCTCTCCCCCGTGAACGGGCTTTCTTGCCACCGTCGCCGCGCGGACATCCGCGCAACTTGACGCCAGCATCGGGGCGCCAGGACCACACGACTTCGCCGTCCGCATCAGCCACGCTCGTCAGTCGCAGCCTTCGCGTCCACCGCATCTCACCGCAACGTTCGTGACGATCGCGAGCCGCCCCTCTTTTGGGTGAGACGCGCGGAGTCAAACCACTGATTTGCCCGACGTGTTAAGCGAAATATTTTTATCGGAAGGGCTAGAGCCTGTCCTCAATTGAGCCAAATGACTGCGGCGGCGAGATGGACTGCGGCGAGAAAGTTTCTGGCGGTCTTATCGTAGCGGGTGGCTATGGCTCGGTACTGTTTGAGCTTGCAATAGAGGTTTTCCATGAGGTGGCGCGCTTTGTACAGTTCCTTGTCGTAGGCGCGTTGGAGCTTTCGATTGCTCTTGGGCGGGATCACCGGCGTTTTTCCTGCCGCAAGCAGAGGCTCGATGACACGTAGATCGGCATCGAAGGCCTTGTCCGCCAACAAGGTATCGGCCTGCATCTGAGGCAGCAGCGCGTCAGCGCCTTCCAAATCGTGGGCTTGCCCTGCGGTCAGCAGGAACGCCAACGGATTGCCAAGTGCATCGACCATGGCATGGATTTTGGTGCTCAACCCGCCTTTGCTGCGCCCGATCGCCTGGTCTTCGCTGTCTTTTTTTGGGCGCCGGCACTGTGCTGGTGCGCGCGTACGATAGTGCTGTCGATCATGGCGTATTCATTGTCCGCGTCGGCAGCCAGCATCTCGAACATCTTCTTCCATACCGCGCTCTTCGCCCAGCGCGAAAATCGGGTATGAATCTTGATCGGGTCGCCAAAACGTTCCGGCAGATCCCGCCAGGGCATACCGGCGCGATAACGATAGAGAACTGCTTCTACAAACAGCCGATTATCCTTGGCCGTAGCGCCGACGTGACCCTCACGTCCCGGCAAAATATTCTTGATCCTGTCCCATTGATCGTCGCGAAGGGCGTAACGGCGCATTCAGTCAACTCCGAATCAAGTTGACCTCCCATGAATCACTTGGGGAACCTCTTGGGAATCCGCTAATTGAGGACAGGCTCTAGACAGACTTTTGCTGATTTGCCCGTCGGGCACCCGGGTCGCACGCGCCGATGCGAATTGTCCTGGCGTGCCACATAACGAATGCCGAAGACATATTCCGCCTCGAATAAGGGGGGCACATATTTTTGGGAATAACGGATGCGTCATCGCCGCAGCATAGCGGCCGGCGCATTGGCGGCTGGATGGGCTTATGCGGGCTTTAAACGGTCGAACCCGATGTCCGTTGTGGGACCTTGGCACCGTCTTGACAGCCCTGCTGTCACGTCCGGTGTACCCCGGTGAGCGGACATCATGAGGCCCGGGTGGCGGGCCTGTCAGGTGCCGTGAACAGACATGACCTTGATGGACGACGTTTTGTCTGGTTAGCTTGCGGCTTGGCAGAACCACAGAACAAATTACCTGGGCTCCAAATTGCGCGAGCCGCCGCAGCGCTAGGCATTGCGTATTTCCACTCATGGCATGTTACGATGCCATTTCCCCCGGGAACGTCCTACCCCATACCGTTCTTGAAGGAGTACGGTTGGATTGCCGTTAATTTTTTCTTTTCTATCAGTGGATTTGTGATTTGCCTTGTGGCGACAAAGCCAAATTTTCGACCACTCCAATTTTTGGTTAGACGCGTTTTTCGCCTGTATCCGCTGTGGATCGTAACCTCGCTGCTTTTCCTGGGCTTGTCGGTGATCGCGTTGGGAATGCCAACGCGCAGTTCGCCGGCATTTTTCGCATACTGCCTCACTCTGCTGCCGACGGAAGGTTTCCCATTCTATGACGTAGGCTGGTCTCTACAGCACGAACTTGCCTTTTATGCATTGGCCGCGTTGCTGGTGCCAAACGTCGGCCTTTTCGGGCTGTCTGTCTTTTTGTGCGCTGGCGCTATTGCTGATCAAGTCTTGACGCTGCCCTGGTTTCTTCACCAGTATGCCAGCTACTATCCGAACTTCCTTGCGGGAATCGTTGCCTTCGCCGCCAATGGCTATACGAAACGGTTCGGCGTCTGGCTCCCGATCGCGGTGGGAATTGGCCTGCTCGCTCTATTTACGCAGACCATAGGACAGCTGGCATTTCCATTTGCGCTATTCTTCTTGCTCGTCGGATTCATAAATATCGAGTTCGATGAAAGACTTCTAGCGGAGAGATTGGGTGTGCTACTTGGAGACGCTTCGTACTCGATCTACCTGCTTCACCCGTTGGTGTTTTACACCGTCTATTGGAGACTCCAGCCGCCGCTACCACCAGTGTGGTCGCAAGAGATTTTGAGATTCGGCAGCATTGCGGTTGTTTGCTTGCTTTCAATAGCGAGTTGGAAACTCTTCGAATCTCCGACGATCCGATTCGGAAACGCGCTGATAGGCAGATTCAAGAGATCGGGGATCGAAGCGTCTCCGAGAGCGGTCGAGTAATTTCAGCCGGTTGTGGGGCATCAGCTGCCGTCCTGTATAAAGCTTCGCAAGGGTCCTCTGTGGGTCATTCGCATCATTTTGACCGCCGACCAGTCACTTCCGCTCTTCGCCGTCAGGCGCAGCCCGATGACACCGTTACGCCGCCAGCGCCTTCATTTCCTTGTAGAGATCCGACTTCCCTTCAAACCCGATGCCCGGCAGATCCGGCATGGTGATGTGGCCACCCTCGACACGAACGCCGTCGGGGAAGCCGCCATAGGGCTGGAACAGGTCGGGGTAGCTCTCATTGCCGCCGAGCCCAAGCCCGGCTGCGATGTTGAGCGACATCTGGTGGCCGCCATGCGGGATGCAGCGGCTCGGCGACCAGCCGTGGGTTTTCAATACGCTAAGCGTGCGCTGATATTCGCAGAGCCCGTAGGATAGCGCGCAGTCGAATTGCAGCCAGTCGCGGTCGGGCCGCATGCCGCCATAGCGGATGAGATTCTTCGCATCCTGATGGCTGAAGAGATTCTCGCCGGTCGCCATCGGCGCCGGGTAAAACTCCGCGAGCGCCGCCTGCAGCGCGAAATCGAGGGGGTCGCCGGCCTCCTCGTACCAGAACAGCGGAAAGTCGCGCAGCATTTTTGCGTATGCGATCGCGGTCTCCAGATCGAACCGGCCGTTGGCGTCGACTGCGAGCTGCGCATTCTTGCCGATTTCCTTCAGCACCGCCTCGATGCGTTCGCGGTCCTCCGCAATCGGCGCGCCGCCGATCTTCATCTTGACGACATTGTAGCCGCGATCGAGATAGCCGCGCATCTCGCCGCGCAGCGCCGACAGATCCTTGCCGGGATAATAATAGCCGCCGGCGGCATAGACGAACACGCGCGGGTTCGGGTTAAGGCCGTGACGCTCGGCCAGCAACCGGAACAGCGGCTTGCCCGCGATCTTGGCGACCGCGTCCCACACCGCCATGTCGATGGTGCCGACGGCGACCGAGCGCTCGCCATGGCCGCCCGGTTTTTCGTTCGACATCAGCGTCGACCAGACCTTGTCCGGATCGAGATTGCCGCCGGATGAATCCAGCAGCGTCTTCGGATCGGCCTCCTTGAGCCGCGGCGCAAAGCGCTCGCGGATCAGCCCGCCCTGCCCGTAGCGGCCGTTGGAATTGAAGCCGTAGCCGACCACCCGCTTGCCGTCGCGCACCACGTCGGTGACGACGGCGACGAGGCTGGTCGTCATCTTGGTGAAGTCGATATAGGCGTTGCGGATCGGCGAGGAGATCGGCTTTGTGATTTCGCAGACGTCGACAATGCGGACGGACATGGCGGTTACCTTCGCAAGCGGTAGATATTGTGCGTGATCTCTCTACACCGTCATTGCGAGCCACCGGGTCGCGCGAATGCGCGCCCGATGATAAACTCCGCGAAGCAATCCATCGTGCCGCAAGGAAGAATGGATTGCTTCGTCGCAAGTGCTCCTCGCAATGACGGATGACGCGATACCG
Source organism: Bradyrhizobium sp. Ash2021 (assembly GCF_031202265.1). Lineage (NCBI taxonomy): Bacteria > Pseudomonadati > Pseudomonadota > Alphaproteobacteria > Hyphomicrobiales > Nitrobacteraceae > Bradyrhizobium > Bradyrhizobium sp. Ash2021. The sequence goes on from NZ_CP100604.1 coordinate 7,413,313, forward strand.
CCTCAGGACGACGTCTTGTCGCGGAAATACGGTTCGACCGGGCCGTGAACCTTGATGGTCAGCGGATTGCCGTAGCGGTCCTTGGCATTACCGGCGGTGACGCGCACCCAGCCCTCGCTGACGCAATATTCCTCGACATTGGTCTTCTCGACGCCCTTGAAGCGAATGCCGACGTCGCGCGCCAGCACCTCCTCATTGTAATAGGGGCTCTTCGGATCGGTCGACAGACGGTCGGGCAATTGGTCGCTCATGGTCTCGCTCTTCTCGTTCACAACAGCGCCTCGATCTCTTTCTTCAGGCTTTCGGGTGTCGCGGTCGGCGCGTGCCGCGCGACCACCTTGCCCGAACGATTGACCAGAAATTTGGTGAAATTCCATTTGATCGAGGAACCGAGCAGGCCGGATTTCTCGCTCTTCAGATAATTATACAGCGGATGTGCACTGCCGCCATTGACGTCGATCTTGGCGAACATCGGAAACGTCACGGCATATTTGCTTTCGCAGAACTGCTCGATCTGTTTGGCGTCGCCCGGCTCCTGGGCGCCGAACTGGTTGCAGGGAAAGCCGAGCACCGCAAAGCCGCGCGGCGACAGCGCCTCGTGCAATGCTTGCAGTCCCTTGTATTGCGGCGTGAATCCGCAGGCGCTGGCGGTGTTGACGATCAGCAGCACCTGCCCTTCGTACCGCTTGAGCGGAACGTCCTCGCCGGCCAGCGACTGCGCCGTGAAATCATAAATGCCCGACATCACGCTCTCTTCTCTTTGTTTGGCACGATCTTTTCGGAAAACCGGTTGCCACTTTGCGCTAACGCGGCCGTCCAGGTCCGGATCATGCACTAGCTGGCGGGATCGATCGCCGCCGACGGCGTGCCGCCGGCTTCGATTGCCTCGCCCGCGGCAAGGCACAGATCCTCGCGGTAACGGCCGGACACCAATTGGACGCCGACCGGAACCCGCCCCACCAATCCCGTGGAGACCGTTAGCCCGGGAAGCCCCATGAAGGGAATGGCAATCATCGGCAATTGCGCGTGCCACACCCGCGCGAATGACGCATCGTCCTTGCGGTCGAGCTGATCCGGGAACGGCAATTCCCCGGACACCGGCATCAGCAGCACGGCGTATGTCTCGAAAAACTCCAGCCATTGCCGCGTCAGGGTCGCGCGCCGGGTCAGTGTCTTCGAGAGGTCGAACGGAAAGACTTTTGCCCGATTGCCGCGCAGACAGGCCAGCGCGCCGGGATCGCCCTCGCGCTCGGCCATTTCGAGCTGCGCCTCATAGCCGTCGCCGAGCCAGAGCTTGGTCTGCAGGTCAGCGGCTTCGCGCAGCGGCGGCGTAGTGGCGATTTCCTCAACGATCCAGCCCGCTCGCTCCAGCCGCTTGCCGGCATCGGCCACCGCCGCCTTCACGTCCGCTGCGGGATCCAGTCCGTCGGGGTTGAGGCACATCGCGACGCGCTTGGGCATGGCAGGCCCTTCCAGCGGCGCCGGCACCCACCACGGATCGCGGAAATCCTTCGCCGACATCGCCGCCAGCGCGATCCTGAGATCGCCGATGGTGCGCGCCAGCGGGCCGGACACCGCCGAGATCTGCGGACCGATCGGCCGCTCGGGCAGCGCGGCGTTGAAGCCCGCGATGCGGCCCATCGTCGGCCGCAGGCCGTGCACGCCGCAGGCGTAGGCGGGATAGCGGATCGAGCCTGCGATGTCGGTGCCGTGCGCGATGTGGCCGATGCCGGCCGCGACCGCAGCCCCCGCGCCGCCGGACGAGCCGCCCGGCGTGATGCCGGGATCCCTGGGGTTTTTGGTGTCGCCGTGGATCAGATTGGTGGTGAACCAGCGATAGGAGAATGCCGGGCAGTTGGTGCGGCCGAGAATGACGGCGCCGGCCTTGCGCAGATTGTCGACCACCGGGCTGTTGGTCGCAGCGACGGCGTCGCGCTGCAATTTCAGGCCGTTGGTGGTGGCAAAGCCTGCCTGATCGATATTGACCTTCACCGTGACCGGCACGCCCGCCAGCGAGCCTGCGTCTTCGCCCCGCGCGATCGCGGCATCGATGCCGGCGGCCTGCGCCAGCACTTCGGCCGGCCTGTGGTCGATGACGGCGTTGATTTTGGGGTTGACCGCATCCAGCCGGGCTAATGCGGCGGTTGCCGCCTCCCTGGCCGAGACTTTTTTCGATTTTATCAGCGCGGCGAGGTCTGCAGCCGACAGACGCCAGAGATCTTGCATGTAAAACTCCGTTTGACGCCCGTCTTGTAGCGTCAGGCGAACGTCATGGCCAGCGGCGGATCGCACACGATTTTAGCGGAATCGGGCGATGTAATAGGCAAGATCGGCGATCTGCTCCTTGGTAACCGAACCCATCACGTCGGCCATGGTGCCGTCATAGCCGTGACGGCTGTTGTCCTTGTATTCGGCCAGTGTCTTGGCGAGATAGTCCTCGCGCTGGTTGGCGATGCGCGGGACGTTCTCCTTGCCGGAAAAATCGGGATTGTGGCAGTTGTTGCAGAGGTACTGGTGCGCCAGCGTCTGGCCCCGCGCCATCCGCGCGGGATCGCCGGCATCGGCCGGCGGCACCGGCTTCGGCAAGGTGGCGATGAAGTCGGAAAACACGCGCAGATCGTCGTCGGTGAACGACTTCGCCGTCTCGTTCATCGGCTCGAAAGTGCGCAGCTTTTCGCGAAACATGAAGAGCTGGATCAGCGCATAGGGCGCCTGCTGGCCGCCGAGCGAGGGCGTGTTCTCGGTTTCCGATTGCCCGTGCTCGCCGTGACAGGCGAAACAGGTGACCGCACGCTCTTCGATGGTTTCGGCGCCCGCCGAAAAGGCGATGGAAGCAAACGCCAGCGCCGCTATCATTTTACGCATGATTCATTCCTGTTTCGTCATTGCGAGGAGCGAAGCGACGAAGCTATCCATTTGCTTGTGGCTCGATGGATTGCTTCGCTTCGCTCGCAATGACGGTTTCTGATGTCTGGCGCTTTTGACTTTCTTACTGCGCCGCGACCTTCGGCTTGCCATAGGTGATGCGATAGACGGCGCCGTTCCAGTCGTCGGAGACCAGCAGCGAGCCATCCTTGGCAACCATCACGTCGACCGGGCGGCCGACATACTTGTTGTCTTCCAGAAAGCCGGTCATGAACGGCTCCATCGACTTCATGGTGCCGTCCTTGTTCAGTTTGACGACGACGACATCACCGCCCTGCTTTTGGGATTTATTCCACGAACCGTGACGCGCGATGAAGATCGCGTTCTTGTAAGACTTCGGGAACATGTTGCCGGTGTAGAACCGCATGCCGAGCGCTGCGACATGCGGGCCCATCAGGCCGACCGGCGCAGTGTAGTCCTTGCAGTTCTTGCCCCAGCCGTGTTCCTGGTCGATGATGTTGCCCTGCCAGCAATAGGGCGCGCCGAAATCCTCGCCGGCCTTGGTCACCCGGTTGAGCTCATCCTCCGGAACGCTTTCCGACAGCCAGTCGCGGCCGTTATCGGTGAAATACATCTGCTTGTTTACGGGGTTCCAGTCGAAACCGACACTATGGCGCACCCCGAGCGCATAAACCTCGGCGCCGGTACCATCCAGGTTCATTCGGCGGATCTGGCCGTGCGCATCGTCGTGCAGGACGTTGTTGCCGGGCTGTCCGACCTCAACATAAAGCTTGTTGTCCGGGCCGATGGCGATGAACTTCCAGCCATGGGCTTCGTCCTTCGGCAGATTGTCGTAGATCATCGTCGGCTTCGGCGGACTGTCCAGATTGTCCTCGATCTTGTCGATCTTGGAGACTTTTGAGAGCTCGGCGATGTAGAGCGTGCCGTTCTCGAACGCGACGCCGTTCGGACGGTAGAGGCCGGACGCAATCACCTTGACGGAGCGTTTACCGTCCTTGTTGACGATGCCATAGACCTTGTCGACCAGGCGGCTGCCGACGAACACGGTGCCTTTGTCGCCTTCGGCGAGCGAGCGCGCGTTCGCCATGCCGGCGGCATAGACTTCGAGGTTGAAGCCGGGTGGCAGCTTGAGCTTGGCCAGCGGCAGCTTGTCGGGCGCGGCCGGAATCGGCGGCGGCGCAACCGGCGCGAGCTTGGCGGCGGCTTCGCTGTCCGGTCGTCCGATCAACGGCGACCCCGGAGGAAGCGGCGCGGCGGCCGGCGCAGCACCCGCGGCTGGCGGACTGGCGGGCTGCTGCGCGGCAGCAGCAAACGTGAATGCACCGAACAAGGCGCCGGCCAGCAACAGGCTGCGCGGCGCGGTCGAATAGCTCAACATGGCGTTCTCCCCTGACGGAAGCCTTGATTTCCTCGCGCGGACAATACCATGCCGGCGCCGGTGGCTTTCCAGACGGCACTCTCCGATATTTGTCCGCCGATGCGCAATCGGAAAACTTGCCGGAATAGATCCCGCCCGGCGGTGTAGCGCGATGGTGATTGTTGTCGGTCATTCCGGGATGGTCCGAAGGACCAGACCCGGAATCTCGAGATTCCGGGTTCGCACGTTGCACGTGCGCCCCGGAATGACAGGCTAATGCTTCGTGATGGAGCGGTCGGGGACGTCGAGGATCGCCTCGGTGAACGGAAATTCAAGCACCACCTCGCCGGCGTCATCGGTCACTTCGATGACCGCCTTCAACAGGGCGCCGTCGGCACCCTCGGTTTTCAGCAGTTCCCGGATCATGGCGCGCGCCATTTCCCAGGCGCGGTCCGGGTCACGGAGCACTTCGCCCTCGGGGTCGGCGATCAGCTCATCGCCGATACGGGTGTTGAAGAAATATCGTGGCATCGGCGGAAACCTGCTCCGGTAGTGGCCCCCCGCAATCGGAAGGCCGGTTGAATCTCACAAGTTCTTTATCCGGAACCGTCAACGCTCCGTCGACCCAAAAGCTGGTATCGGTGGCGATGCAAACAACCGCGAAATGCTTGATCGCCCGATGTTTTGGCCACGACCGCCCGCACAACTCCGTGAATTCTCTTGCAACGCAGCATAACCCCGGAGCGGCTTATGACAAAAGATTTCACTGGCGAACTTTTTGATCCGAACTACCTTACGATGGAGGGCGGAGTTCGTCCGGTTCCAAAAAGGAGAGCCAAATGGCCTGGAAAGCACCAAAGATCGTCGAAGTGCCGGTCGGCATGGAAATCAACATGTATATGTGCGCGACCCGCAGGTAAGCGGCAGCGACACTTAGACGTCTAGCGCAGGTGGACCTCCGGGCCTGACACGTTCCCGATCGTGGAACCATGTCACAGGCCGGTGTCCACCTCGTGGCGTTTCTATCACCAGCGTTTTTATCAAGCGTTTAATCTCCAGGAGACGGATCATGCTTCGCGTCGTCGTCCTGGGCGCCGCGGCAGGTGGTGGCGTTCCGCAGTGGAATTGCGGATGTCCGGTGTGCCGGACAGCGCGAAGCGAGCATCCCGAGCTTCAGAGCACCCAAGCCTCGATCGCGGTCAGCGCCGACGGCCAGCATTGGTTCCTGATCAACGCCTCTCCCGATCTTCGCCAGCAACTGATCGCGACGCCGCAGCTGCATCCCAAGGCTGGAAAGCTTCGTCACAGTCCGATCGCGGGCGTGATCCTGACCAACGGCGAAATCGATGCCGTCGCCGGGCTGTTGTCGATGCGCGAGGGCTCGCCATTCACGATCTACGGGCATCAGCGGGTGCTTGCGATCCTGAAATCCAACAGCATATTTAATGTGCTGAACGAGAAGAACGTGAAGCGGCAGCCGATCGCGGTGGATCTGGCCTTCGAGCCGATGCTGCCCGATGGCTCGCCTTCCGGGCTGGAAGTGCTGCCGTTCGAGGTTCCCGGCAAGGGCGCGTGGTATCTCGAGGGCAAGGCCCATCCCGCCGGCGGCGACGGCGTGGGCGATACGCTCGGGCTTCGGATTGGCGACAAAGCGAGCGGCAAATACTTCTATTTCCTTGCCGCCTGCGCCCGCGTGACCGACGATCTCAAATCCCGGCTTGCCGGGGCGCCGCTGATCTTCTTCGATGGCACGGTGTGGCGCGACGACGAATTGGTGGTCGCGGGGCTCGGTAACAAGACGGGACAGGGCATGGGACATATTTCGATGTCCGGCGATCACGGCGCGATCGAGAGCCTCAAGGGCCTCGATATCGGCCGAAAGGTGTTTTTGCATATCAACAACTCCAACCCGGCGCTGCTGCGCGGCTCGGACGAGCGCAAGGCCGCCGAACATGCCGGCTGGCAAATCCCGGCGGACGGAACGGAGATCACGCTGTGAACGTCATGACCACCAATGCCACGAGCGCGCTATCGATCGGCAAGGGCGTCCCGCTCAACAATGCGGGCGAGCTGGAGGCGGCGCTGCGCCACATCGGTGCGACGCGCTATCACAACCTGCATCCGTTTCACCGGCTGTTGCACGGCGGCAAGCTGAACAAGGGCCAGGTCCAGGCCTGGGCGCTCAACCGCTACTTTTATCAGAGCACGATCCCGCTGAAGGACGCCATGGTGATCTCGCGTTTTCGCGATCGCGCCACCCGCATCGAATGGCGACACCGCATCGAGGACCACGACGGCGACATCGGCAGCGAAGGCGGCATCGAGCGCTGGCTCAAGCTGACCGAGGGACTAGGGCTCGACAGCGCCTATGTGGAGTCGACGGAAGGCATCCTCCCCGCGACGCGCTTTGCGGTCGAAGCCTACGTGCATTTCTGCCGCGACAAGACGCCGCTGGAGGCGATCGCCTCCTCGCTCACCGAATTGTTCGCGCCGAACCTGCATGAAGAGCGCATCTCCGGGATGCTGAAGCACTATGATTTCGTCAATCCCGACATCATGAGCTATTTCAGCCGCCGCCTGACCCAGGCGCCGCGCGATGCCGGTTTTGCGCTGGAATACGTCAAGCAGCACGCCAAAACCCCGGCGGAGCGCGAGGCGGTCTGCAACGCGCTGATCTTCAAGACCAATGTGCTATGGGTTCAGCTCGACGCGCTGTATCATGCCTATGTCGACGGGCACATCCCGCCCGGCGCGTTCGTGCCGAAACCGGACTAGAGGCTGAAGATGGCCAGCCGCAACATCAGTGTCAGCGAGGCGAGCCGGCCGGTATTGCCGCGGCATACCAGGCTGAAATTCGATGAGACGCGGCAGGTCTGGGTGATTCTGGCGCCGGAGCGGGTGCTGGCGCCGGACGAGATCGCGGTCGAAGTGCTGCAGCTTTGCGACGGCGTCCGCAGCGTCTCCGACATGGTCGACCAGCTCGCCGCCAAATACGCCGCCGACCGCAATGATATCGCGACCGACGTGATCGCGATGCTGCAGGACCTCGCCGACAAGGGATTTCTCACGCAGGCGCGCGAGACGACGTCATGAGTGAAATTCTCAGCCAGGGCAACGCGGCATCCCCCGGCCCCAGCGACGGGCTCGCGGTGCTGGAAGGCCGCCGCTCGACCGCGGAAACCTTTGGCATTCCGCTCGCCGTGCTCGCCGAGCTGACGCACCGCTGCCCGCTGCAATGCCCTTACTGTTCCAATCCGGTCGAACTCGATCGCGGCAGCAGCGAACTGACCACCGAGGAATGGAAGAAGGTTTTGACCGAACTCGCCGAAATCGGCGTGCTGCAGATCCATTTCTCCGGCGGCGAGCCGACCGCGCGCAAGGACCTAGTCGAACTGGTGCAGCACGCCAGCGACGTCGGGCTGTACAGCAACCTCATCACGTCGGCGGTGCTGCTGACAAAAGAAAAACTTTCCGCACTGGCCGATGCCGGGCTGTGCCATGTGCAGATCAGTTTCCAGGGCAACGAACCCGTCGTCGCCGACCGCGTCGCCGGGCTGAAGCACGCGCATGCGAAGAAGATCGAGGCCGCGAAATGGACGCGCGAACTCGACCTGCCGCTGACCGTCAATGCGGTGATGCATCGCCAGAACCTGCATCAGCTGTCCGACATCATCCAGATGGCGGTCGATCTCGACGCCGACCGGCTCGAGGTAGCCAATGTCCAGTATTACGGCTGGGCGCTGAAGAACCGCGCCGCGCTGATGCCTACCGTCGCGCAGATCGAGGAGACCAGCCGCATCGTCGAGGAAGCCGCCGTACGGCTGAAGGGCGTGCTCGCGATCGACTATGTGGTGCCGGATTACTACGCGCTGCGACCGAAGAAATGCATGGGCGGCTGGGGCCGGCAGTTCTTCAACATCTCGCCCGCCGGCAAGATTCTGCCGTGCCATGCCGCCGAGAGCATCACCGGACTGGAATTCGAATCGGTGCGCTCGAACCATTCGATCGCCTGGATCTGGCAGAATTCGGAAGCCTTCAACCGCTATCGCGGCACCGGATGGATGCCGGAGCCGTGCAAGAGCTGCGAGTTCCGGGAAGTCGATTTCGGCGGCTGCCGCTGCCAGGCCTTTGCGCTGACCGGGGACGCCGGCAATACCGATCCGGCCTGCACGCTGTCGCCGATGCATGAGCAGATCTTCAAGCAGGCCGAGCGCGAGGCCGCCGCGCACCAGGACCGTTTCCTCTATCGCAATTTCGCAGGCGGCACGCTGGAGACGGAAGGCGACCATGGCGCCTGACGCCGACGCCGGCAAATCCTCACATCACCGATCCGATCCGTTCGCGCCGCTGACCTCCGAGCAGCTCGCCGTCGGCGACGGCCACGAGATCTATGTCGAAAGCGTCGGCCGCATCGGCGGCATTGCCGCGGTCTATCTGCATGGCGGGCCCGGCAGCGGCTGTCAGCCCGATCACCGCCGGCTGTTCGATCCCGAACGTTTCCACGCCATTCTGTTCGATCAGCGCGGCGCCGGCCGCAGCCGCCCGAAGGGACGGCGCGAGGACAACACGCTCGCGCATCTGATCGCGGACTTGGAAAAAATCCGCGAAAGATTCGGCTTTGAGCGCTGGATGGTGGTCGGCGGCTCCTGGGGCGCGACGCTGGCGCTGGCCTATGCGCAGGCGCATCCCAACCGCGTCAGCGGCATCGTGCTGCGTGCCACCTTCCTCGGCACCCGCGCCGAACTCGAAAACGCGTTCCTCGATGTGCTGCCGCGCTTCTATCCCGGTCTCCACGAGGACTTCCTCAGCGCGTTGCCGCCGGAGGAGCGCGGGCAGCCGCTCGATGCCTATTGGCGGCGTATCCTCGATTCCGATTTCGCCGTTCATGGCCCGGTCGCACGGGCCTGGCACGACACCGAACGCATCCTGTCGGAGCACACCCCCAATCGCGCAAGGCTGGATCTGCCGTCGCTGAATTCCTCGCGGGCGCTCCCGGCGACGCCGTTCTTGGAAGCGCATTATTTTGCCAACGACTGCTTCATGCAGCCGAACCAGATCATCGCCGGCGCGGACAAGCTCGCGGGCATTCCCGGCATCATCGTGCAGGGCCGCTATGACCTGCTGTGCCCGCCGGCCACCTCGCATGCGCTTGGCTCGGTGTGGCGCGACGCCGAGATCAGGTTTGTCGAGGGCGCCGGACATACGCTGTACGATCCCGGCGTCCGCGACGCCGTGATGAAGGCGGTCGCCGACCTCGCTTCCAGAATGACCAGATAAGGATTTTCAAAGATGCCGCTGGCCGGAAAAGGCATGCTGCTGACGTCGATGGATATAGGCCCCGCCGACGAGGCCGAGTTCAACCGCTGGTACGACCGCGAGCATCTCGAAGAGCGCGTCGCCATCGACGGCTTTATCGAAGCCCGGCGCTATGTCGCCCATGACGGAAAACCGAAATATCTCAGCCTGTACTCGACCGCGACGTTCGAGGTGCTGGACAGCCCGGCCTATCGCACCGCGCTGGCCAACCAGACCGCGTGGTCGAAGGCCAACATCTCCCGCTTCAAGAACATGATTCGCGCGGTGGCGCGCATTACGATTAGCCGCGGAACGGGCCGCGGCGCGGCGCTCGGCATCATCCGCCTTCGCCCGGCCGCTGGCAGTGCGGAAACGCTGCGCACCGCGCTGCGGGATCATCTCGATCCGGCAAAACTCGACGGGATCATCTCCATGCACCTGATCGAGAGCGATCCTCTTCTGTCGAAGCCGATCACCGACGATCCCTCGGCCCCCAATCCCGGCGCCGGCGACTGGTTCGTGCTGATCGATGCCACGGACGTGAATGCGGTCCCGGCGGCCGCGGCGTGTTTCGCCGCATTCAAGGCCGAGGCGGTATCGAGCGGCGTCTACAATCTGATGTGGGATATCGCGAAAAGCGATCTTTAGAGAGTTAGGACCTGACCGGCGCGTGCGGCCTCGAAGAGCGATCCAAACCGGACGGCATGGTCTGTCAAGAATTCCCTGGTCCAACGTTGCGCCGGTAGGCCGCATCCATGTAGGGCTGGCCAAGCGCCGGTGCCGCGATGAAAAAATTGGCGACCCACTCGGCCAGGGTCTCCTTGAACTGCGGCGGTCCCCACATCAGTAGCGCCAGAAACGTCAGCGTCATGCAGAACACGAAGGTGGGATAGATGCGGCTGAAGCGCGCGATGGCGAAGCCGACCGCCGTCCGTCCCTCCGCCGAATAGGCAATCACGAAACCGCTGATCACGAAGAAGGCAGGCACACCGAGAAAGCCGTACTTCGCAATCGGCGTCAGCCAGGGAATCGCAGGTATCCCGTTAGAGCCCGGCCCCCAGAAGCCGAAATGGTACAAGACAACACCCAACACCGCGACGAGGCGCAACAGATCGAGCGCTTCAACGCGCGGCGTTTGAGGGGCGTTTGGCGGCATGGAGCTCAACATTCCCTTAGGAACTGCGAACGCCGGCGACGCTAGCTGCGGCCGATGAAGGGGCCATTAATGGAACACCTTGAGCCGGGCTTAAGAAATTCTTCTGGGAAGCAAAGGATTCCTGCCGATTCCGGCGACGGCGAACTGCAGCGCACATGCTGCACTGCCGCATCACGCGTGATGACATTGAATGTCAGGCCGGTCATGCAGTTGAAAGCTGGAGATCGCCCAAAATTGCCTTTGTGCAGCGTCTGGAATGGCTCTAATAAGATAAGCCTATGATCCAATTCAAAAACCACAAGAACGCCACTGAGCGTTCGCAGGCAAAATAAGGCCGCGCTGTTCTCGATGTTCACGCGGACAAGGTAGGAATGAAACCGACTGATATCTCGGCGCCGGACTACTTTCACAAAGTGGTCGATTGCCAATGGGCCTGCCCCGCTCACACGCCAGTTCCCGAATACATCCGTTTGATTGCCGAGGGGCGTTATAGCGACGCCTATATGATCAATTGGAAATCGAACGTGTTTCCCGGAATCCTGGGACGCACCTGCGATCGACCCTGCGAGCCGGCGTGCCGCCGCGGCCGCGTCGAGGAAACCCCGGTTGCGATCTGCCGCCTCAAGCGCGTCGCGGCCGACTTCAAGGACGACGTCAAGCATCGCATGCCGAAGCTGGCGGCGAAGAACGGCAGGCGCATCGCGATCGTCGGCGGCGGTCCCGCCTCGCTCACGGTGGCGCGCGATCTCGCCCCGCTCGGCTATCACTGCACCGTGTTCGATTCCGACCCCAAGGCGGGCGGCATGATGCGGACCCAGATTCCGAAATTCCGGCTGCCGGATTCGGTGATCGACGAGGAAACCGATTACATCCTCAACCTCGGCATCGAATTCAAGGGCGGCCATCGCATCGACAGCCTGAAGAAGCTGCTCGGCGAAAATTACGACGCGATCTTCGTCGGCTCCGGCGCGCCGCGCGGCCGTGAGCTCGATATCCCCGGCCGCAAGGAAGCGGCGGCCAATGTCCACATCGGCATCGAGTGGCTGGCCTCGGTCTCGTTCGAGCACGTCAGCAAGATCGGCAGGCGCGTGATCGTGCTTGGCGGCGGCAACACCGCGATGGATTGCTGCCGCACCGCGCGCCGCCTCGGCGGCGAAGACGTCAAGGTGATCGTGCGTTCCGGCTTCGAGGAAATGAAGGCGAGCCCCTGGGAAAAGGAAGACGCGCTGCACGAGGATATTCCGATCCTCAATTTCATGGTGCCGGTCGCCTTCACCCATGACGGCGGCAAGCTCACCGGCGTCACCTTCCAGAAGGTGAAGGCGGAATACGACGCCAAGGGACGGCGCAATCTGGTGCCGTCGGGCGAACCGGACCAGACGATTCCCTGCGACGACGTGCTGGTTGCCGTCGGCCAGGAGAACGCCTTCCCCTGGATCGAGCGCGATTGCGGCGTCGAATTCGACAAATGGAACATGCCGCAGGTCGATCCAACAACCTTCGGCTCGACCAATCCAAAAGTGTTCTTCGGCGGCGACGCGGCGTTCGGCCCGAAGAACATCATCTGGGCGGTGGCGCACGGCCATGACGCCGCGCTGTCGATCCACAAGCTGCTCTCCGGCGAAGACATTACCGAGCGTCCGCTTCCTGAAGTGCATGTCTCGTCGCAGAAGATGGGCATCCACGAGTGGAGCTATGACAACGATATCTCCGGCGACAAGCGCTACAAGGTTCCGCACCGCGACAAGGTGATCGCGCTGAAGGATATCCGCACCGAGGTCGAACTCGGCTATGACGTCAAGCTCGCGCTCGGCGAAGCGCAGCGCTGCCTGAATTGCGATATCCAGACCGTATTCTCCGCGCCCGCCTGCATCGAATGCGATGCCTGCGTCGACATCTGCCCGATGGATTGCATCACGTTTACAGAGAATGGCGAGGAAGCGGATTTGCGGGAGCGGCTGAAGGCGCCCTCGCCGCATCACGACCAGGCGCTCTACGTCGCCGACGGGCTCAAGACCGGGCGCGTGATGGTCAAGGACGAAGACGTCTGCCTGCACTGCGGCCTCTGTGCCGAGCGCTGCCCGACCGGCGCCTGGGACATGCAAAAGTACCTCATCGATATGACTCACGCGGGATCAACATGTCAGTCCAAAGCCCGATCAGCAGCGTAAACGACTTCGTCGTCCGCTTCGCCAACGTCAACGGCTCGGGTTCGGCCAGCGCCAACGAGTTGTTTGCGCGTTCGATCCTGCGCCATGGCGTGCCGGTCAGCCCACGCAACATCTTCCCCTCCAACATCCAGGGCCTGCCGACCTGGTACGAGGTGCGCGTCACCGAGGAAGGCCATCTCGGCGCCCGCGGCGGCGTCGACATGATGGTGGCGATGAACCCGCAGACCTGGGACAAGGACGTCGCCTCGATCGAGCCCGGCGGGTATCTGTTCTACGATTCGACCAAGCCGATGCCGTCGTCGAAATTCCGCGCGGACATCACCGTGATCGGCGTGCCGCTGACCGCGATCACCAACTCGACCTACACCGATCCGCGCCAGCGCCAGCTGTTCAAGAACATCATCTATCTCGGCGCGCTCTGCGCGCTGCTCGACATGGACCCGAAGCTGGTCGAGCAACTGATTGCCGAACAGTACAAGGGCAAGGAAAAGCTCCTGTCCTCCAACGTCCACGCGCTGCATCTCGGCCGCGACTGGGCGCTGCAGAATTTGAAATGCCCGCTTGGGCTGCGCGTCAAGAAGGCCGACAAGGTCGGCGACCGCATCTTCATCGAAGGCAACAGCGCGGCTGCGCTCGGCGCCGTCTATGGCGGCGCCACCGTCTGCGCCTGGTATCCGATCACGCCGTCATCGTCGGTGGCGGAAGCCTTCACCAGCCACTGCAAGAAATACCGCCACGACCCCGCGACCGGAAAAGCGAAATATGCCATCGTGCAGGGCGAGGACGAACTCGCGTCGATCGGCATCGTGATCGGCGCGGCCTGGAACGGCGCCCGCGCCTTCACTGCGACATCAGGACCGGGCGTCTCGCTGATGACCGAATTCATCGGCTTGTCCTATTTTGCCGAGATCCCCGCTGTAATCATGAACATCCAGCGCGCCGGTCCCTCGACCGGCATGCCGACGCGCACCCAGCAATGCGACATCATCGCCTGCGCCTACGCGTCCCATGGCGACACCAAGCATGTCCTGCTGTTCCCGGAAGATCCGGCCGAAGCCTTCGAATTCGCGGCGCAATCGTTCGACCTCGCCGAGCGGCTGCAGACCGTGATCTTCGTGATGCTCGATCTCGATATCGGCATGAACCACCGGCTCTCTCGTCCGCTGAAATGGGACGACGCCAGGCAATATGACCGCGGCAAGGTGATGACCGCGGAGATGCTCGACGACGGCCGCGACTTCGGCCGCTATCTCGACGTCGACGGCGACGGCATTCCCTACCGCACCTATCCGGGCACGCATCCCACCAAGGGCTCGTACTTCACCCGGGGCACGTCGCGCGACCGTTACGCGCGCTATTCCGAGGAAGGCGCTGTCTATGCCGACAACATGCAGCGGCTGGTGCGCAAGTTCGAGACCGCGCAGGATATGGTGCCGCGGCCGTTGCAGGCCAATGCAGCCAAGCCGACCAAATATGGCGTGATCTATTTCGGCTCGACGTCGCCGGCGATGGACGAGGCGATCGGGCTGTTGGAAGCGCGCGGGCACCAGCTCGACCGCTTGCGGATCCGCGCCTTCCCGTTCCACTCCAGCGTGGCGAGCTTCATTGCCGATCACGACTTCGTCTACGTGGTCGAGCAGAACCGCGACGCCCAGCTTCGTTCATTGATCGTCAACGAAAACGGCATCGATCCGGTCCGACTGATTCCGATCCTGCACTATGACGGCACGCCGATCACCGCGCGGTTCATCGCCGGCGCCATCGGCGACCATCAGGACCATCTCAAGGTCACTCCTCTGCGCAAGGCCGTGTCATGACCTACATTGCAAAACCGAAATTCAGCCATCCCGGCCTGCCCAGGAACGAGCTCGGCTTCACCCACCGCGATTACGAGGGCAAGATTTCGACGCTGTGCGCCGGCTGCGGCCACGACTCGATCACCGCCTCGATCATCGAGGCCTGCTTCGAGCTGTCGATCGAGCCGCATCGCGTCGCCAAGATTTCCGGCATCGGCTGCTCCTCGAAAACGCCGGACTATTTCCTCGGCAATTCGCACGGCTTCAACTCGGTGCATGGCCGGATGCCGTCGGTCCTGACCGGCGCCAATCTCGCCAACCGCGACCTGATCTATCTCGGGGTCTCCGGCGACGGCGATAGCGCCTCGATCGGCTTCGGCCAGTTCGCGCATTCGATCCGGCGCGGCGTCAACATGACCTATATCGTCGAGAACAACGGCGTCTACGGCCTGACCAAGGGCCAGTTCTCGGCCACCGCCGACCGCGGCTCGAAGTCAAAGAAGGGCGTGACCAACACCGACAACGCCATCGACCTGGTCGCGATCGCGCTGCAGCTCGGCGCGACCTTCGTGGCGCGGAGCTTTTCCGGCGACAAGTCCCAGCTGGTGCCGCTGATCGCCGCCGCCATCGAACACAAGGGCGCAGCTTTCATCGACGTGATCAGCCCCTGCATTGCCTTCAACAACCACAGCGGTTCGACCAAGAGCTTTGACTATGTGAGGGAGCACAACGACGCGGTGAACCGCCTCGACGTCATCACCGGCCGCGACCCGATCACGGTCGATTACGCGCCGGGCACCGTGCAGGTGGTCGAACAGCACGACGGCACGCGACTGGCGCTGCGCAAGATCGACGCCGATTATGACGTGCATGACCGCCTGGCGGCGATGACGTTCCTGCAGAAGCACGCCGCCAAGGGCCAGATCGTTACCGGCCTGCTTCACATCGATCCCGAAGCAAGCGACCTGCACGATCATCTCGACACCGTCGCGGCGCCGCTCAATACGCTCGACGAGGCGGCGCTGTGCCCGGGTTCCGCCGCGCTGGACAAGATCAACGCCAGCCTGCGCTGAAGCAGACGATCGCAATCGCAGGGTTACCTCTATCTGAGACCCCTGAGGCGGGACCGCCGTCACTAACCACGGCTGTCGTCACAAAATTGTGCAAAGATTGCAGCGATTCCATGGGATCAAATCCAGGGGATCGAACTGGCGTGAACGGCGTTATCCCCCTCGCGATACGCATGTTCCGCCCGGCAGCCCCGCCAACCAATTGTTGACATTCCGGCCTCCCGCCCGAAAGCTGTCGGGAACCCGAGAAAATGACCAGATCGAACAGAACAGGCACCATGAATCCCGTCAAAGCACTCGAAAACCACGGCCAGGCAGTCTGGCTGGATTTTTTGGCCCGTGGCTTCGTCGCCAAAGGCGACCTCAAGCAGCTGATCGACACCGATGGTGTCAAAGGCGTCACCTCGAACCCGTCGATCTTCGAAAAAGCGATCGGCAGTTCGGACGAATATGACGGCGCGATCGGCAATGCCTTAAAAAAGGGCGATCGCCCGGTCGCCGACCTGTTCGAGCACCTCGCGATCGAGGACATCCAGCACGCCGCCGACGTGCTGCGCCCGGTCTATGACCGATTGGACGGCGACGACGGTTTCGTCAGCCTCGAAGTGTCGCCGTATCTGGCGATGGACACCAAAGGCACCATCGCGGAAGCCGAGCGGCTCTGGAAGGACGTCAAGCGCAGGAATTTGATGGTGAAGGTGCCGGCGACACCGGAGGGCCTGCCCGCGATCGAACATCTGATCGGCGAAGGCATCAGCATCAACATCACGTTGCTGTTCGCGCAGAAGGTTTATCGCGAGGTGGCGGAGGCCTATCTGAAGGGTCTGGAAAAATACGTCGCCAAGGGCGGCGATCCCTCTCACGTCGCCAGCGTCGCGAGCTTCTTCGTCAGCCGCATCGATAGCGCCGTCGACAAGCAGCTCGATGAGAAGATCGCCAAGGCGAACGACCCGAGCGAGAAAGAACGCCTGGCCGCACTGAAAGGCAAGATCGCGATCGCGAATGCAAAGCTCGCCTATCAGGACTACAAGCGGCTGTTTTCGGGCGCGCGCTGGGACCGGCTCAAAGCCAAGGGCGCAAAGCCGCAGCGGCTGCTGTGGGCTTCCACCGGCACCAAGAACAAGGCGTACAGCGATGTGCTCTATGTCGAGGAGCTGATCGGTCCCAACACCGTCAACACCGTGCCGCCGGCCACGCTGGACGCATTCCGCGATCACGGCAAGCCGCGCGACAGCCTGGAAGAGAACATCGAGGACGCGCGTCACATACTCGAAGAGCTGGAAAAATCCGGCGTCTCGCTCGACGCGATCACAGCGGAACTGGTCAAGGACGGCGTCAAGCAATTCGCCGATGCCGCCGACAAGCTGTATGGCGCGGTCGCGCACAAGCGCGCGGCGTCGCTCGGCGGCGGCATCGATCACCAGAAGCTGGCGCTCGGCCCCGGCATCGCGAAGGCGGTCGAGAAGAGTACCGAGGACTGGCGCGCGTCGGCCAGGATCCGCAGGCTTTGGCAGCAGGACAAATCGGTCTGGACCAATGACGACGAAAACAAATGGCTGGGCTGGCTCAACAGCGCCGCGGCAGCCGACGTCGCCGACTACCAGGATTTTGCGCAGCGCGTGAAGGGACAGAAGTTTACCGACGCCGTGGTGCTCGGCATGGGCGGATCGAGCCTCGGTCCCGAAGTGCTGGCGGAAACCTTTGCGAAGAAAGCGGGCTTTCCGAAGCTGCACGTGCTCGACTCCACCGATCCGGCGCAGGTGCGCGCGATGGAGGCGGCGATCGATATTTCCAAAACCCTGTTCATCGTCTCCAGCAAATCCGGCGGCACCACCGAGCCGAACGCGATGAAGGATTATTTCTTCGATCGGGTTTCCAGGGCGATCGGGGCCGACAAGGCCGGGCATCGCTTTATCGCGGTGACCGATCCCGGTTCCTCGCTGGAGAAGGTCGCAACCAAACAAGGTTTTGCGCGCATCTTCCACGGCGATCCCACGATCGGCGGGCGTTACTCCGTGCTGTCGCCGTTCGGCCTGGTGCCGGCGGCGGCCGCCGGCATCGACACCGGGAGCCTGATCAGGCACACGCTTGCCATGGTGCGCTCCTGCGGCGCCGACGTGCCGCCGCATGAAAATCCCGGCGTGCAGCTCGGGCTTGCGCTCGGCCTCGCCGGTCTCGACGGCCGCGACAAGGTCACCATTTCATCGTCGAAGAAGGTTGCCGATTTCGGTGCCTGGGCCGAGCAGCTGATCGCGGAATCGACCGGCAAGGACGGCAAGGGCCTGATCCCGATCGACGGCGAACCGCTGGGCGATCCCTCCCTCTACGGCAACGACCGCTTCTTCATCGACCTGCGCACCGAGGGCGAGGATGACACAGCCCATGACGACAAGCTCGCCGCGCTGGAGGCCGCCGGACACCCCGTCGTCCGCATCGTCATGAAGTCGATCGACCACATCGGCCAGGAATTTTTCCGGTTCGAGATGGCGACCGCGGTGGCCGGCGCCGTTCTCGGCATCAATCCGTTCAACCAGCCCGACGTCGAAGCCGCCAAGATCAAGACGCGCGAGTTGACCGGCGCCTTCGAGCGGTCAGGCGCGTTGCCGGCGGAGCAGCCGGTGATGGCAACGGCAGAAGCCGATATCTATACCGACGAAGCCAACGCGGCGGCGCTGCGCAAGGCCGGCGCCGACGGCGATCTCGGCTCCTGGATCAAAGCGCATCTGTCGCGCTCGGGCAGCGGCGACTATGTCGCGCTGCTGGCCTATATCGAGCGCGACAAGGCCTTCATCGAGGCGCTGCAGAAGATGCGGCTTGCGGTGCGCGACAAGCGCCACGTCGCAACCTGCGCCGAATTCGGGCCGCGCTTCCTGCACTCGACCGGGCAGGCCTACAAGGGCGGCCCCGACAGCGGCGTGTTCCTGCAGATTACCGCCGACGACGCCGAGGATTTGCCGGTGCCGGGCCAGAAGGCCAGTTTCGGCATCATCAAGGCGGCGCAGGCGCGCGGCGATTTCGACGTGCTCACAGAGCGCGGCCGGCGTGCACTTCGCGTCCATCTCAAGGGCAGCCTGGGGCCGGCGCTCGCCGCGCTGGACGCCGCGATCACCGAAGCGCTTACTTAAGGAAATTCCAGCATGCAGCTTGGTATGATCGGCCTCGGCCGGATGGGCGGCAATATCGTCCGCCGGTTGATGAAGAGCGGACATACGGCCGTGGTTTACGACAAGGATCCCAAAGCGGTCGCGGCACTCGCGGCCGACGGCGCGGTCGGCGCGAATTCGCTGGAGGATTTCATCGCCAAGCTGACCAAGCCGCGCACCGCCTGGGTGATGCTGCCGGCCGGCAAGATCACCGAGGCGACCATCGATGCGCTTGCAAAGCTGATGCAGGCCGACGACGTCATCATCGACGGCGGCAACACGTTCTGGCAGGACGACGTCCGCCGCGGCAAGGCGCTCCGGGAGCGCGGGCTGCATTATGTCGACGTCGGCACTTCGGGCGGCATCTGGGGCATCGAACGCGGTTATTGCATGATGATCGGCGGCGACAAGGGAGTGGTCGGCCGGCTCGATCCGATCTTCAAGACACTGGCGCCGGGCATCGGCGATATCCCGCGCACGGAGAGCCGCGAAGGCCGCGATGCCAGGATCGAGCAGGGCTATATCCACGCCGGTCCGGTGGGCGCCGGACACTTCGTCAAGATGATCCATAACGGCATCGAATATGGCCTGATGCAGGCCTATGCCGAGGGTTTTGACATCCTGAAGAACGCCAATATCGACGCGCTGCCGCCGGAACATCGCTTCGATCTGGATATCGCCGATATCGCCGAAGTCTGGCGGCGCGGCAGCGTGATCCCGTCATGGCTCTTGGATCTCACCGCCTCGGCCCTCGCGACGAACCAGACGCTGGATAACTACTCCGGCTTCGTCGAGGATTCCGGCGAGGGCCGCTGGACCGTCAACGCCGCGATCGACGAGGCCGTGCCCGCCGAGGTGCTGACCGCGGCGCTGTTTGCGCGCTTTCGCTCGCGCAAGGAGCACACCTTTGCCGAAAAGATTCTTTCGGCGATGCGCGCGGGCTTCGGCGGCCACAAGGAACCACCGAAGAAGCCGGGTTCAAAGGCCTGAGATAGATGACCGTTAGTCAAGCGAAACAAAAACAGCCCGATCCCTGCTCCATCGTCATCTTCGGCGTGACCGGCGATCTCGCCCACCGGCTGGTGATCCCTGCGCTCTATAACCTCGCCGCAAACGACCTGCTGCCGGAAAATTTCTGCATCGTCGGCATCGCCCGCAAGGGCATGTCGAGCGAGCAATTGACCGAGAGCCTGACCAAAGGTCTGCACCAGTTCGCCACCCGCAAGGTCGACGACGCGCTCGCCAGACGGCTGCTCGCCTGCGTCACCTGCATCGAGGCCGATCCGAAGGACCCGGCGTCATTCGATGCGCTGCGCGATCGGCTCGACAGGCTTGAGGCCGCGCGCCAGACCGGCGGCAATCGGCTGTTTTATCTTGCAACACCCCCGAGTGGCTTCCTGCCGATCAGCCGCGAACTCGGCCGCGCCGGCATGCTGGCCGAAAACGGTTCGTGGCGGCGGCTGGTGATCGAGAAGCCGTTCGGCACCGATCTGGCCTCGGCGAGGACGCTGAACAACGAATTGCTGAAGCTCGTCGACGAGCATCAGATTTACCGGATCGATCATTACCTCGGCAAGGAAACCGTCCAGAACATCCTGGTGCTGCGCTTCGCCAACGGCATGTTCGAGCCGATCTGGAATCGCAATCACATCGACCATATCCAGATCACCGTCGACGAGAAGCTCGGCGTCGGCCATCGCGGCAGTTTCTATGACGTGACCGGCGCGCTGCGCGACATGGTGCCGAACCATCTGTTCCAACTGCTGTCGCTGGTGGCAATGGAGCCGCCGGTGAAGTTCAACGCGCACGCCGTGCGCTCGGAAAAGGCCGAAGTGCTGGCGGCGATCCAGACCCAGACCGAGCAGGAGGCGCTGCAAAACTCGGTGCGCGGACAATACCGGGCCGGCAGGATCGGCGACACCGAGATCGAGGACTATCGCCGGACCGCGGATGTCAAGCCCACCAGCACCACCGAGACTTACGCCGCGCTGAAACTGACCATCGACAACTGGCGCTGGGCCGGCGTGCCGTTTTATCTGCGCACCGGCAAGGCGCTCGGCGCCAAGCGCACCGAAATCGCGATCAAGTTCAAGCAGGCGCCGTTCGCGATGTTCCGCGACACGCCGGTGGACCGGCTGTCGCAAAACTACCTGATCATCTCGACCGAGCCGACCGAAGGCATCGCGCTGCAGTTCAATACCAAGGTGCCGGGACCGGCCGTTAACATCGACGGCGTCGAGATGAAATTCCGCTACAAGGATTACTTCCAGGCCGAACCCTCGACCGGCTACGAGACGCTGATCTACGACTGCATGATCGGCGACAACATCCTGTTTCAGCGCGCCGACAGCGTCGAGGCCGGCTGGCGGGCGGTGCAGCCGTTTCTGGACGCCTGGAAGAACGCCGGCGGCAAGGGACTGAAGATCTACGAACCCGGCAGTGAGGGCCCCGAAGAGGCCAACGATCTCCTGGAGCGCGACGGCCGAAGCTGGCGAAAGCTGACCTGACCATGGCCATCGGCGATCATCGCAAGGTCATCGCAGTCGCTGACCCGGCGGCGCTGGCGAAAGCCGCCGCGGAACGCGTTATCGCCAGGATTGCGGCGAATCCCGGCCGCGTCGCGATCTGCCTGACCGGCGGGTCGAGCCCGAAAGCGCTCTACCAATTGCTCGCGACCGAAGCGTATCGCGGCAGTATCCCCTGGGATCGCGTCCACTGGTTCATCGGCGACGAGCGTTTTGTGCCGGCAGGCGATCCGCTCAACAATATGAGCATGGCGCGAAAGGCCTTTCTGGACCAATGCGCCCCCGCATCGAACATCCATCCGATTCCGACCGACACCGCCCGTCCCGATAATCCCGATAAAAGCGCCGAGCTCTACGAACACGCGTTGAAATCGTTCTATGGCGCTGACGAACTGGACCCTGCCCGCCCTTTGTTCGATCTCGTGCTGATGGGCGTCGGTCCCGATGGCCATACCGCCTCGCTGTTTCCGGACTACCCGGCGCTGGACGAAACCCAACGCTGGGTGGCCGGCGTCCCCAGGGCGCATGTCGAGCCGTTCGTGCCGCGGGTCACACTGACCCTGCCCGCGCTGGCCTCGTGCCGCGAGATGCTGTTCGAGGTCGCAGGCTCCGAAAAGCAGGCGATCTTGACGCGGCTATTCGCAGCCGAGAACCTGCCGGCGAACCGCGCGCAATCCCTGGGCGAGACGATCTGGCTGGTGGATCAGGCGGCGCTGCCGGAGAATTTTCGTGGGTGATGCGGCCAACCCTTGCGCGTTGGTGGTGATGGGCGTTTCCGGCTCGGGCAAGAGCACCATCGCCGACCGCCTGGCCACACGCCTCGGCTGGCGTTGCGAGGACGGCGACAAGTTTCACCCGGCAAGCAATGTCGCGAAAATGAGTGCCGGCCATCCCCTCACGGACGAGGACCGCTGGCCCTGGCTGCAGGCGATTGCCGACGAGATCGACCGCGTCTGCAAAGCCGGCCAACGCGCCGTCATCGCCTGTTCGGCGCTGAAACACGCCTACCGCGACATTCTCGTGCACGGGCGCCACGACGTCCGCATCGTCTTTCTCGACGGAACATATGATCTGATCGCGGGCCGGCTCGCCGCGCGCAAGGGGCATTTCATGCCGCCGGGATTGCTGACCAGCCAATTCCAGACATTGGAGCCGCCGGACGCAAACGAACATCCCGTGACGGTATCGATCGATGCGACGGTCGAGACAATCGTCGATGACATCATCCGCCAATTGAAATTGGAACACTCATGACCCGCACCGCCCTTGTCGTCTCCGATGTCGATGGCACGCTCTTGACGAAAGACAAGGTCCTCACCGAAGCCGCCAGGGCCGCGGTGCGCAAGCTGCACGCAGCCGGCATCGGCTTCACCATCGTCTCCAGCCGGCCAACGATCGGGATGGGATTCTTGATCGCGCCGCTTGCGATCAAGCTGCCGGTCGGCGCCTTCAACGGCAGCTCGATCGTCGATGCGCAACTGAATCCGATCGAGCAGCATCTGATACCGCCCGCGACCGCCCAGCGCAGCCTCGATGTGCTCACCGAATTCGGCGTCGATATCTGGCTGTTCACCAACGATCGCTGGTACACGCGCAACCCGGACGGCGAATACGTTCCGCACGAGAAGCGCGCGATCAAGCATGACCCTTCCATCATCGCGGATTTCACGCCTCATCTCGGCGCCGCCTGCAAGATCGTCGGCGCCAGCTCGGACGCGGCGCTGCTGCAACGCTGCGAAGCGGTCATGCAGGATGCGGTCGGCACAAAGGCCACCGCGGTTCGCTCGCAGACCTACTATCTCGACGTCACGCCGCCCGGCCACGACAAGGGCACATTCGTCGAGGCGATGGCGAGGCGGCTGAGCATTTCGACCGACGCGATTGCGACCATCGGCGACATGCAGAACGACCTGGCGATGTTTGCCAAAAGCGGTATCTCGTTCGCAATGGGCAACGCCACCGACGACGTCAAGAAACGCGCCACCCACGTAACCGAAACGAACGAGAACGACGGCTTCGCCAGGGCGATCGAGAGGGTTCTGGAGATCAACCAGCTTGCTTAGCGGCACGATATGTTCGGGCCCTCACCTCTGCGCGTTCCTGTCACTCGGCACACCTTCAACGAACTCCACCGGCGTGCCTTTCTTGATATTGCCGGCGAGCCAGGTCGCATCCCAATTGGTTAGCCGGACGCAGCCGTGCGATTCGGATTTGCTGATCTTGCCGGGGTTCGGCGTGCCGTGGATGCCGTAACCCTCGGCCGAAAGTCCGATCCAGTATACTCCCACCGGATTGTTCGGCCCCGGGTTGATGGTGAAGGGTCGCTTGGACCGCACTCCCTTGAACTTGTACTGAGGGTTGTAGCGGTAAGTCGGATTGGCATCGACGGAGACGACTTTCAGGGTCCCGCCCGGCGTAGGCTTCTCCTCGCTGCCGACGGTGGCCGGAAAGACACCGACCAGTGCGCCTTGTGGATCGAATGCCCTGACCGCCTGTCGGGATTTGTCGACCTCTACGCGGCCAATCGTTACCTTGCCTGGCCTGTCGAGGACGTTCGCCACAAAAATGGTGTCGCCGGCCCGGTCGAATTTTTTTCCGGGATTGAGCGCCGACAGCAGTGCTTCGCTCATGTGAAACTTTTCGGCGATGGCTTCCTGCGAACTGGTGTAGCTCAGCGCCTTCAAGTCCTTCATGGCCTCCATCTTCGCTGGAAGCTTTTTCAGAAACGGCCCCTTCACGTCGCCTGCGGCGATCGTGTACTGGGTGATGACGGGATCCTGACCGGTCTGGGTAAGCGTCGTCCACAGCTCCGGCGTAATCGTCTTCTGAAAGGTCAGGCTTTTCGCGTCGGCAAAGGCTCGCAGCGCCTTTTGGGTGTTTTCGGCGAGCTTGCCATCAATTTCGCCGGGAGAGAACAGTGCGCGGTCGAGAAGAATTTGTACCTTCACGATCCCCGCGTCCGCTTTGTCTTCGGCCGGAAGCTTGCCGCGGAATTCGGCATTGTTGATTGCGGTCGCATCGAAATTGGCCGGCACCGCGGGGCTCGACAATAAGCACACAAGAGCAGCCGCAACGAACAGGCGAGCCATCCGTCAACCTCCTCGCATTTCCCCAGATAATCGACGATGGACTCACAAGTTCCACGCGACGCGCGATGGATCGAGCTATTTCGACCGCTGCACCGCCGGCTTCTCGGCGGTTTTCATGGCGTCGCTGAGGTTATGCGCGGTGTTGATCAGCGCAATATGCGTCAGTGCCTGCGGGAAATTGCCGGTCTGGCGGCCGGCGCCGGGGTCGAATTCCTCGGCTAGCAGGCCGAGATCGTTGGCGACCGCGACTACGCGGTCGAACAGTGCTTGCGCCTTTGCGGTCTCTCCCGCCAGCACATAGGCGTCGGCGAGCCAGAGGCTGCAGGCCAGGAACGCGCCTTCGATCGGCTGCTTTTCGTCGGATACTTCGCGGGGATCGTGCCGCAGCACGAATCCGTCCCGCATCAGATATTTTTCGATCGCGGCCAGCGTGCCGCGAACGCGAGGGTCCGACGGCGGAAGGAACCCGACCGACGGCAGCATCAGGATGCTGGCATCGAGCAGTTTCGAACCATAGGACTCCACGAACGCGTTTAGTTCAGGATCAAAGCCGTTTTCGCAGGTCTCGCGATGGATGGTATCGCGCAGGGTCCGCCACTTCTCGAGCGGCGCCTTGAATCCGAATTTTTCGGCGCTCTTGATGCCGCGGTCGAAGGCGACCCAGGTCATGACTTTCGACGAGACGTAATGCCTGCCGTCGCCGCGCCGTTCCCAGATGCCGTGGTCCGGCCGATCCCATTCGTCCGCGAGATGCTCGAGCACAGTGCATTCGAGCGCCCAGCTTCCTTCGTCGAGTTGCAGCTTCGCCATCCGTGACTGGTGGAAAGCGTCGATCAGCTCGCCATAGACATCGAGCTGCAGCTGCGCATGCGCGGCGTTGCCGACCCGGACCGGCTTTGCTCCTTCGTAACCGGGCAGCCAGCCAGCTTCCCATTCCAGCAGGCGCCGCTGGCCCATGATGCCATACATGATCTGCATGTTGGCCGGCGATCCCGCCACCACCCGCAGCAGCCAATTATGCCAAGCGGCCGCTTCTTCGGTGTAGCCCGAGTTCATCAGCGCCAGCAGCGTGAAGGTGGCATCGCGAAGCCAGCAAAAGCGATAATCCCAATTGCGTGCGCCGCCGAGCTTTTCCGGCAACGAGGTCGTGGGTGCGGCGACAATGCCGCCGGTCGGAGCATAGGTCAGCGCCTTCAGCGTGATCAGCGAGCGCATGACGAGATCGCGATTGCCGCCGTCATAGCTGCAATGGCTGCACCATTCGGTCCAGAAATCTTCGGTATCCTGCAAGGCTTGTGCCGGATCGATCGGCTCGGGGACGGGCAGATGCGAAGGTCCGTAGGTGAGGACGAAGGGGACGGTTTCACCCTCGCTTACTTCGAAATCGGCCACCGTGGTCAAATCTTCGCCGCGGGTCTCGACCGGCGTTCGCAGCACCGTCATGTCCTGCCCGCAAATTGCGAGCAGCCCTGATCTGCCCGGGTTTTTCTTGACCCAGGGAATGTCGGTACCGAAGCCGAACCGGATCACCAGCTGCATCCGCAGCTTCACCCGGCCGCTGATGCCGCGCACCAGCCGGACCACGTCGGAGGCCTTGCCGCGCGGCGGCATGAAATCGATCAGCGCAACCACGCCGTCGGCGGTCTCGAATCGCGTTTCCAGGATCAGCGTGTTGTCCCGGTAACGCCGCGAGGTCTTTGTGATTTTGCCCGAGGGTGCGATCTGCCAGCGGCCGTTCTTCGATGTCCCGAGCAATGCCGCAAAGCAGGCGTCGGAATCGAACGCCGGCCAGCACAGCCAGTCGATCGATCCGTCGCGGCCGACCAGCGCTGCGGTCTCGCAATCGCCGATCAGCCCATAGTCTTCGATTCGGCACGACACGTTTCAATACCGTTTTAGATCAAATCGAGGCGCGCTCACGCATCGCGCGCTTGAGCGCGTCGATGTCGACGGCGGAGGCGATATGCTCAATCGAGACTGGAAGCCGCCGCCGCCAGTTCGGATGTTCGTCCACGGTGCCGGGGATGTTCGGCTGGTCGATCAGGCCGAGCAGATCCTCCAGCGAGACCGCCAGCATCCGGGATTTGGTCCGCGCCAGGAACTGCAGCACCGAATAGAGATCGTGGCTGTCGATGGCGTGGTGACGCAGCACATCGTCCAGCATGGTCAGCGCGTGCCAGCGCGCATCGTCGCTCTCCCCCGGATCCATTCCGAGCGAGCGCTTCAGTTTCAGATCGCTGAAGGAGCGCCAGCCGGCATAGGTCGAGAGATCGTGGGTATTGAAGGTGACCAGCGCATTGGCCGCGTAATGGTCGACGCCCCTGAACGGGCCGTGATCCTCGCGCTCGAACATCATCACCAGATAGGACCAGATGCCCCAATCGGCCATCCGCGCGCGAAAGCCCTCCGGCACGGTGCCGAGGTCTTCGCCGATCACGACGCAGCGGTGCGCGACGCTTTGCTGCGCGGTCACGGCCAGCAGCGCCTCGAGCGGCATCTGCACATAGACGCCGTCAGCCGCACTGAACCCGCGCGGCACGAGGTAGAGCCGCTCCAAGCCCAGCACATGGTCGAGCCGGATCGCCCCGGCGTGACGCATCGAGGCGCGCAACATCTCGCGATAGGGCTCAAACGACTGCGATTCCAGCCCGGCGGCATTGAAACCCGCGAGGCCCCAGTCCTGCCCGGCGGGAGCCAGCGGATCCGGCGGCGCGCCGATCCCGAGATGGCGCGAGATCGCCGCCTGCTCGTTCCAGGCATCGAAGCCGCCGGATTGCACGCCGACGGCGACGTCGAGATAGAGCCCGACCTTCATGCCGAGCCGGTGCGCGTGATCCTTGCACGCCTGCAATTGCCGGTCGGCGGTCCATTGCACGAATTCGACGAATTCGATTTCCGGCGCATCGGCGCCGTTGCGCAAGCCGGCGCATCTGGCCTCGTCGGGTTGCCGCCATTGCTCTGGCCATTCCCACCAGGCCTCGTTGAACTTGTGCCGCAGCACCTCGAAGCAGGCGAAGTGCGCCAGCAACGGCGCGCGTTCGGCGCGGAATTTTTCAAAATCCTGCTTGCGTTCGGCGTTTGGATAGATTTTGAAGGCGTCGAACGCCGCCCGCAACGCCCGCCATTTCAGCCCGGCCACCGCGACATAATCGACCACGTCGTTGGCCCGCAGATGCGCGAGCACGCCCCTGGCCTGGGGATCGGCGCGGAATTCGGGAAGTTTTTCGACATCGATATAGAGCGCATTGAGGAACAGCCGGCTGTTCGGCGAGTACGGGCTGCAATCGGCGGGCCGATCGTCGAACAGCGCATGCAGCGGGTTGAGGCCGACGCCGTCGGCACCCAGATGGTGCGCCAGTTCGATCAGGCCGTGGAGGTCGGTGAAGTCCCCCATCCCCCAGTTGCGCGCCGAGCGGACGCCATAGAGCTGGACCGCGAGCAGCCAGCAGCGGTCGAAATCCCCGCCAAAGGCCCTTGCCGGCGCCACGATCAGCGGCACATCTTCGGTGAACGGCGACGCATCGGTCAGATTGAGCCGGTGGACACCCGGCGGCAAGTCCTGTGGCCAGACGATAACGTGATCGGAGGTTCTTCCCTCGGCGATAACCTTAGAGCCAGCCACGATTTTCCATTGCAGGGGCAATGTGGCAGCCTGCGACAGTTCGCTGCGCACGGGCTGGCCGGATCGAACCACGACCGGCTCAGCGAGCAGGCGGCGTGGTGTCTGCGGTGGCAGGGAATCCAGGATGATCTTGAGCGCCGCTGCGTCCGTCACACGGCGGTGGCCTTGACCGTCGATAAATTCGGTCTGGATTCCCCGGTTTCTGGCTAGATCGAAAAGGTCCATTCGGCACGCGCTTTGCACGCAACAACCCAAAAGGCGTCGCGAAATTGTCTAAATACAGGAAGGGGATAGACGATGTCTAACGCTCTGCCCTGCCCGGCGTTCCCCGGGAACCAATGCCGGGCGAGCGGCTTTCTATATAAGCTCGGCGCGTCTCCTTCCTGTGACCGGGACGTCATTTCCACATCAATGGCGGCATCACCGTGAACAAAACTACACAAACTGTCGAGAGTGCCATCGGCGCTTTCCATATCGAGGATGTTTATCCCTTGATCGATGGCGGCCGTTTTCCGGTCAAACGGATCGTCGGCGAGCGCGTGGAGGTATGGGCCGATGTCTATCGCGACGGGCACGACGTGGTCGCCGCAGCGCTGGTCTGGCGCGGCGAGCTCGACCGGGAATGGCGACGCGAGCCGATGATCCTCCATAGCAACGACCGCTGGGGCGGTTCTTTCGTCCCGGACGCACCGGGCCGATATGTCTACGCGATCGAAGCCTGGACCGACGAATTCGCCACCTGGCGCCATGGCTTTGAGCTGAAACAGAAAGCCGGCGCCGACCTCACCCTCGACGCCATCGAGGGCGCGGGCTTGCTCACCAAGGCGCAGGCCGGAGGGCGCGCCGCGGCGGCAGTCATCCTTAAACAATGCGAGGATTATTTGCAGACCGGCGATACCGCGCCGCTGCTCGCACCCGAACTGAAAGAGGCCATGGCCGAGAGCCAGTTGCGGCCCGACCTTACGCGGTCGCAGCTCTACCCGTTCGTCGCCGACCGGCCGCGGGCACGCAACGGCGCCTGGTATGAAATGGTGCCGCGAAGCCAGGGAAAGACGCCCGGCCAGCACGGGACGTTCAGGGATTGCATCGACCGCCTGCTTGACGTCGCGGCGATGGGGTTTGACGTCGTCTATTTCACGCCGATCCACCCGATCGGGAAAGTCAATCGCAAGGGCCGTAACAACGCGGTGGCCGCCGCCGAAGCCGATCCCGGCAGTCCGTATGCCATCGGCGGAGCCGAAGGCGGCCACGACGCCGTGCATCCGGAATTGGGCACGCTGGAAGATTTTCGCGCCTTCGTGGCGGCGTGCAAGCAGCACGACATGGAAGTGGCGCTGGACTTCGCCGTGCAATGCGCGCCGGACCATCCATGGCTCAAGCAGTATCCGCAATGGTTCAAGCGCCGGCCGGACGGCTCGATGCGCTATGCAGAAAACCCGCCCAAGAAATACGAGGATATCGTCAATCCCGATTTCTCTTCGGAAGACGCCGGGGCGTTATGGAATGCGCTTCGCGATGTGGTGTTGTTTTGGGTCGATCAGGGCGTAAAAATCTTCCGGGTCGATAACCCCCATACAAAACCGTTCCGGTTCTGGGAGTGGCTGATCCATCAGATCCAGCTGCACCACCCCGATGTCATCTTCCTCGCCGAAGCCTTCACGCGGCCGAAGCTGATGAAGGGTCTGGCAAAACTCGGCTTCACCCAGTCCTATACCTATTTCACCTGGCGCACGCAGCGCTGGGAGCTGGAGCAATATCTGACCGAGCTGACCCGCTACCCCGAGCGCGACTACTACCGGCCGAATTTCTTCGTCAACACGCCCGATATCCTGCCCTATCATTTGCAGAGCGGCGAGCCCTGGATGTTCAAGTCCCGCGTCGCGCTGGCGGCTATGCTGTCCAGCACCTACGGCCTCTACAACGGTTTTGAACTGCTGGAGCACGAGCCGATCCCGGGCCGCGAGGAGTACCTCGATTCCGATAAATACGAGATCAAGGTGCGGGACTGGGACAGGCCCGGCAACATCAAACCCTATATCCGCGATCTCAACCTCGCCCGCCGCGCCAACACGGCGCTGCAGCAGACCAGCAATTTGCGCTTCCTTTCCGTCGAGGACGGCAACGTGATCGGCTTCGTGAAGGAGTCGGTCGACCAGACCAACACGGTTGCGGTCGCCATTGCGCTATCGCGCGACGTCCACGAATTCTGGCTGCCGCTCGGCGACGTCCAGGTCGGCACCGGCAACGACCGCCGGAATGTCGCGGCGGTGGAGAACCTCGTCACCGGCGAGCGCTACCCGATCGAGTGGGGCGGCATCCGCCTGCGGATCGACCCGGCACGCGATCCCGCCGTGCTGTTCCGCTGCCTGGCGTGAGGCAGCGGCCATGAATGTACTGTCATCGATCGACACCAAGGAACTGACCGCAACCGAGACCGCCGACGAGCTCTGGTACAAGGACGCCATCGTCTATCAGCTTCACGTCAAGGCCTTTGCCGACAGCAATAATGACGGCATCGGCGACTTTGCCGGACTGACCGAGAAGCTTCCCTATCTGCAGGAGCTCGGCGTCACCGCACTGTGGCTGTTGCCGTTCTATCCCTCCCCCGGCCGCGACGACGGCTACGACATCGCCGACTATGGCGACATCAATCCCGACTTCGGGACGATGAAGGATTTCAGGCGCTTCATCCAGGAAGCCAAGAAACGCGGGCTGCGCGTCATTACCGAGCTCGTGATCAATCACACCTCCGACCAGCACGACTGGTTCAAGCGCGCCCGCCGCAGCGATCCCAAATCGAGCGCGCGCAACTGGTATGTCTGGAGCGATACCGACCAGAAATATCTGGGCACGCGGATCATTTTCACCGACACCGAAAAGTCGAACTGGACCTGGGATCCCGAAGCCGGCCAGTTCTACTGGCACCGCTTCTTCTCGCACCAGCCGGACCTGAATTTCGACAACCCGCGCGTAGTGAGCGCGCTCGTGCAGGTGATGAAGCGCTGGCTCGATACCGGCGTCGACGGCTTCCGGCTCGACGCCATCCCCTATCTGTGCGAGCGCGACGGCACCAACAACGAGAACCTGCCCGAGACCCACGCCATCATCAAGCGGCTGCGCCGCGAGCTGGACGCCTACGCCAAGGGCAAGCTGCTGCTGGCCGAAGCCAACCAATGGCCGGAGGACGTGCAGGAATATTTCGGCCGCGGCGACGAATGCCACATGGCCTATCATTTCCCGCTGATGCCGCGCATCTACATGGCGATCGCGCAGGAAGACCGCTTTCCGATCACCGACATCCTGCGGCAGACGCCGGATATCCCCGGCAACTGCCAATGGGCGCTGTTCCTGCGCAATCATGACGAGCTGACGCTGGAAATGGTCACCGACGTCGAGCGCGATTACCTGTGGTCGACCTACGCCAACGATCCGCGCGCCCGCATCAATGTCGGCATCCGCCGCCGGCTCGCACCGCTGATGGACAATGACCGCCGCAAGATCGAGCTGATGAACTCGCTCTTGCTGTCGTTCCCGGGCACCCCGATCATCTACTACGGCGACGAGATCGGCATGGGCGACAACATCTATCTCGGCGACCGCAACGGCGTGCGGACACCGATGCAGTGGTCGCCAGATCGCAATGGCGGCTTCTCCCGCGCCGATCCGGCAAGGCTTTATGCTCCGACCATCATGGACCCCGTCTACGGCTATGAGTCCGTGAACGTGGAGGCGCAGTCGCGCAGCCTGTCGTCCCTGCTCAGCTCCACCAAGCGGCTGATCGCGGTGCGCAAATCAACGCAGGCCTTCGGCCGCGGCACCATGACGTTCATCCGCCCGGAAAACCGTTCGGTACTGGCTTACGTCCGCCAGAATCAGGACGAGGTGATCCTCTGCGTCGCCAATCTGTCGCGGTCGGCGCAGGCGACGGAACTCGATCTGGCCGCGTTCCAGGGCCGCATCCCGCTGGAAATGCTGGGCAGGACGCGTTTCCCGACGATCGGCGAATTGCCCTACATGATCACGCTGGCGCCTTACGGATTCTATTGGTTCCAGCTTCAGGAGCGTGACAAATCCGAACCGGCGGTACCCAGAGCCGTGCCGGAATTCGAAACGCTGGTGGTGCCGCTGAACTCGACGTGGGTCTCGCTGGCGCGTACCCGCGGCGTGTTCGAGCGCGACGTCCTGCCGGGCCACCTCGCACGCACACGCTGGTACCCGGAACGTTCGGCGAAAGCGATCCAGCCGACTCTCGTGTCAGCCATCCCCTTCTGCGATATCGGCGACAACCGGCCGTGGCTCGCGTTCTTCGAGACGACGCAGCGTGGCGCGACGACCCGCTATGTCTTGCCGCTGCAGATCGAATGGGTCCGCTTCGACCGCGAGCGCTACAACCCGCGTGCCCTCGCCGCGGTTCGTCAGGGCGCGCGCGAGGGAACGCTGCTCGATGTCGCCACCGACCAGATCTTCATCGCGCTGCTGCTGCGCAATCTGCGGCAGTCGCTTATCATCGAGGAAGGCGAACAGGGTTTGCGGCTCGAATTCCGGCCGACCAGCCGTTTCTCGGACAAGCCAATCAGGCAGCCCGAGCGCATCCGCTCCGTCGAGACCGAGCAGTCCAACAGCACCGCGCTGGTCGATGACGACTATGTCGTCAAGATCTATCGAAAATTAGAGGCCGGTATCAATCCCGAGATCGAGATGGGGCGCTTCCTGACCGAGGTCGCAGGCTTCGCCAACACGCCAGCACTGATCGGCAGCGTTGAACTGGTCGAGGGCGACAGGAGAAGCGCGGTCGGGATCGTCCATGCGTTTGTTGCCAATCAGGGCGACGCCTGGACGGTGACCGCGGCCTATCTCGATCGTTTTGTCGACGAGCAGCGCGTGCTGCCGGCAAGCGAACATCCCGGCGAAAGCGAAGGACAGGTGCCCTATCTGCGCTATATGTCGCAAACGGGTCAGCGCGTCGCCGAGATGCATGCCGCGCTCGCGAGCAACAAGGATCTTCCCGACTTCGTGCCAGAGCCGACCCGGCCCGAGGACGTACAACGCTGGATCGGCGATGTCATGGCCCGCGCCGAACGTGTCTTCGATACCCTGATGCATCGGCGCGATACGCTGAGGGAGGCCGATCGTCCGCTGGCGGATCAATTGCTGACCTACCAGTCGACCCTGCCGGATCGCCTGAAGGCGCTGCTGCCGCGCGATATCGATGGGCTCAATATCCGTCATCATGGCGATTTCCATCTCGGTCAGATGCTGATCGTCAAGGATGACATCTTCATCATCGACTTCGAAGGCGAGCCGAGGCGCGCCATCTCCGAACGCCGGCGCAAGGCGCCCGCGGCGCGGGACGTCGCCGGCCTGATCCGCTCGATCGATTATTCGGCAACCGCTGCCCTTGAGCGCGCGCTAAAGGTAACTCACGATGACGCAGGCAGGCTCGCCGCTGCGCTCGCCGATTGGCGCGACCGGGCAACTGCGGCATTCCTCGCCGGCTATCGCGAGACCGCGGCCAATCAGCGCCTGTGGCCGGCCAATCCCGACGCCGCCGAGCGATTGCTGAACTTCTTCCTGCTCGAGAAGGCTTTCTACGAGATCGAATATGAACTGTCGCACCGGCCGGAATGGCTGCGCGTACCCCTGACCGGAATGCTTCGAATTATGTCGCAACAGCCGCTTGAGGCCTCATGACCAAACTACCCGCCGAGGCCTATGCGATCATCGAAGGCCGCCACTCGGATCCCTTCCATTATCTCGGCCTTCATACCGAGGGGGATCAGAACGTCGTGCGCGCGTTCCTGCCGGAAGCCTCCAACGTGGAAGCGATCGGCGAGCATGGCGAGACGGCGCCGCTGGCGCGGATCCACGATTCAGGGCTGTTTGCCGGGGCGCTGCCGAACGGCTCGAAGCGTTACCAGTTGCGCGCCCGTTTCGGCGACAAGGTCGTCAATCTCGACGACCCCTACCGCTTTCCGCCGATCTTGAGCGAGTTCGACCTCTATCTGCTCGGCGAAGGCACCCATCAGCGCATCTACGACAAGCTCGGCGCCCATCCGATGACGCTGGACGGCGTCGACGGCGTGGCGTTCGTGGTGCTGGCGCCGAATGCGCGGCGCGTCAGCGTGGTCGGCGATTTCAATTTCTGGAACGCCCGGCGGCACCCGATGCGGGTGCGCGGCGTCGGTTACTGGGAGCTGTTCATCCCGCACGCCCGCGACGGCGATCACTACAAATTCGACATTATCGGCCACAACGGCCAGCATCTGGCGCTGAAATCCGATCCGCTGGCCTTTGCCGCCGAAGTCCGTCCCAAGGCGGCATCGATCGTATTTGACGAGGCCAGAATTCCGCATCCGCGCCCCGCGCCTTCGGGCGTCAACGCGCTCGGCGCGCCCGTCTCGATCTACGAGGTCCATCTCGGCTCCTGGCGGCGCAAGGGCAACAATGAGTGGCTGAGCTATCGCGATCTCGCCGAACAACTTCCCGCCTATGTGCGCGATCTCGGCTTCACCCACGTCGAATTCCTGCCCGTCAGCGAACATCCGTTCGATGGCTCCTGGGGTTACCAGCCGACCGGCATGTTTGCGCCGACCAGCCGCTTTGGTGGCCCGGAGGATTTCGCAGCCCTGGTCGACGCCTGCCATCGCGAGGGCATCGCGGTGCTGCTGGACTGGGTGCCCGGGCATTTCCCCGACGATCCGCATGGGCTCGGCCAGTTCGACGGCACCGCGTTGTATGAACATGCCAACCCGCAGCAGGGCCGCCATCTTGACTGGGGTACGCTGATCTACAATTACGGCCGCACCGAAGTCGTGAATTTCCTGGTGTCGAACGCGCTGTTCTGGCTGGAGCGCTACGCCGTCGACGGCCTGCGTGTCGATGCCGTCGCTTCCATGCTTTATCTTGACTACAGCCGGCCGGAAGGCGGCTGGATTCCGAACAAATATGGCGGCCGCGAAAACCTCGAGGCCATCGACTTCCTGCGCCGTTTCAACGCCGAGGTTTTCGCGCGCTTCCCGCAGGCCACCACGGCGGCGGAAGAATCGACATCCTGGCCGCAGGTGTCGCGCCCGGTCGAATTTGGCGGGCTCGGCTTCGGCTACAAATGGAACATGGGCTGGATGCACGACACGCTGAACTACATCGGCAAGGATCCGATCCACCGCAAGCACCATCACGGCGATATCCTGTTCGGCCTGCATTACGCATTCTCGGAAAATTTCATCCTGCCGCTGTCGCATGACGAGGTCGTGCACGGCAAACGCTCGATCCTCGGCCGCATGCCTGGCGACCAGTGGCAGCGCTTCGCCAATTTGCGGGCCTATTACAGCTTCATGTTCGGCCATCCCGGCAAGAAGCTGATGTTCATGGGCTGCGAGTTCGGTCAGGAGCGCGAGTGGAATCACGATCGTTCGCTGGACTGGCATCTGCTCGAGCAGAAGAAATATGCCGGCATCCACTCCCTGATCCGCGATCTCAACCGGCTGTATCGCGCGCTGCCGGCGCTGCATGAGATGGACTGCGACCAGGGCGGCTTCGAATGGGTGATCACCGACGATGCCGGCGGCAACGTCTTTGCCTGGATCCGCAAGGGCAACGATGCGCGGGCAAGATGCCTCGTGGTCGTGAATTTCTCGCCGAATGTCTATTACGATTACCGCGTCCGCGTGCCGTTTGCCGGCAAGTGGCACGAGGTGTTCAATTCGGACTCCGCGCATTATGGCGGCAGCAATGTCGGCAATATCGGCGAAGTCCGGACCCGGGAAGGCCTCGTGCCCGAGCTCGATTTGACAATCCCGCCTCTGGCCGCGATCTTTCTGGTACCGGAGAGCTGATGCATGCGATTGACCGCGGGAACGGCCGCACGCCTCGGCGCAAGCTGGGACGGACGCGGTACCAACTTTGCGCTTTTCTCGGCCAATGCGGAGAAGGTCGAGCTCTGCCTGTTCGACGGCCAGGGCCGCCGCGAGCTCGAGCGCATCGAATTGCCCGAACGGACCGAAGACGTCTGGCACGGCTATCTCAACGACGTCTCGCCCGGACAGCTCTATGGCTATCGCGTCTACGGGCCCTATGCGCCTGAGCACGGCCATCGTTTCAACGCCAACAAACTGCTGCTCGATCCCTACGCCAAGCGGCTTGCCGGGCGGCTGGTGTGGAGCGATGCGCATTTCGCCTACCGCACCGGCAGCCCGCGCGAAGATCTTTCCTTCGACCGCCGCGACAATGCCCGCGGCATGCCGAAGGCGGTCGTGGTCGACGAGACCTTCAACTGGGGCCGCCGCGAAATCCGCCCCAACATTCCCTGGGAAGACACCATTATCTACGAGGCCCACGTCAAGGGCCTGACCCAGAAGCGCGATGACGTGCCGCCGAACCTGCGCGGCACCTATGGCGGGCTTTCCTCGCCCGCGATGATCGATCATCTCCGGCGTCTCGGCGTTACCACCATCGAATTGCTGCCGATCCACGGGCTGATCGACGACCGGGTGCTGGTGGAGAAAAAGCTGTCGAATTACTGGGGCTACAATACGCTGGCGTTCTTCGCGCCGGAGCCGCGTTACGCGCAGGACAACGCGCTCGATTCCTTTCGCACCACGGTCGCGCGGCTGCATGACGCCGGCATCGAGGTGATGCTCGACGTCGTCTATAACCACACCGCCGAAGGCAACCATATGGGCCCGACGCTGTCGTTCCGCGGCATCGACAACGCGTCGTATTACTGGCTGAACCGGGAGAACCCGCGGTACTACGACGACTTCACCGGCTGCGGCAGCTCGGTCAACCTCACCCATCCGCGCGTGCTGCAGATGGTGATGGATTCGCTGCGCTACTGGGTCGAGGTCTGCCACATCGACGGCTTTCGCTTCGATCTCGCCACCACGCTGGCGCGTGGGCCGAACGGTTACGACCGCAACGCCGCCTTCCTCACCGCCGTCCGGCAGGATCCGGTGCTCTCGACGGTGAAGATGGTCGCCGAACCCTGGGACCTCGGCCTGGGCGGCTATCAGGTCGGCGCGTTCCCGTCGCAATGGTCGGAATGGAACGACCGTTATCGCAGCTCCATGCGGCGCTACTGGAGCGGTGAAGGCAGCCTGATCGGCGAAGTGTCGCGCCGCATGACCGCCTCGTCCGACCTGTTTCACCACGACAACCGCGCGCCGCGCGCCGGCATCAATCACATCACCGTCCATGACGGTTTTACGCTGGCGGACCTGTTCAGCTATAACGAGAAACACAATGAAGCCAACGGCGAGGAAAACCGCGACGGCTCCAACGACAATCACAGCAATAATTGCGGCATTGAGGGCCCGACCGACGATCCCGAGATCATCGGGTTGCGCCGTCAACTGCGCAAGAATCAGCTCGCGTGCTTGCTGCTGGCACAGGGTACGCCGCTGCTTCTGGCCGGCGATGAGGTCGGCAATTCGCAGTCCGGCAACAACAATCCCTATTGCCAGGATAACGAGGTTGGCTGGGTGGGCTGGGCCAACCTCGGCAAGGACGGCGACGACCTCACCGATTTCATCGCTCAGCTGACCGCGTTGCGGCGCTACTTCAGGCAGATTCGCTGCCAACGCTGGCTCGACGGCCGCCGCGCCGACGGCTCCTACGGCGTATTGTGGCTGACACCCGCCGCCGAAGAGATGAAGGAATCCGACTGGAATTTCCCGGAAGGCCGCTTTCTCTCCTATGTGCTGGGGCCGATGGAACAAGGTCAGGCGCCGATCTTTATCGTTCTGAATGCAGCGCCCGAAGAGATTCCATTCAAATTGCCCAGGACGACCGGATACAAGAGCTGGCGGCAGGTTCTGAACACCGCCGTCGGCAAACAAATCTCCGCCGATTTCGTCGCCGGGGCCGACAGCAAGGCGCCGCCGCGCGCCGTGCTCGCCTTTGCGGGCTCGGTATGAATGCGCGGCAATTCGGCCCGCAGCTGACGAAGGCCGGCACGCTGTTTCGGCTGTGGGCGCCCGCTGCCAAGCGTGTCGATCTGCTGCTGGAGAAGCCTCACGCCCTGACGCGCGGTGAGGATGGCTGGTTCTCCGCCGAGATTGCCGGGGTCGGCGCCGGCACACGCTATAAATTCCGCATCGACGACGAGATCGACGTCCCTGATCCGGCGTCCGGCTTCCAGCCCGAGGATGTCTCGGGCCCGAGCGAGATAGTCGATCACGCCGCCTATCGATGGCGGACCACCGACTGGCGCGGACGGCCGTGGTGCGAAGCGGTCGTACTCGAAGCCCATGTCGGCACCTTCACGCCCGAAGGCACCTGCCGCGCCATGATCGACAGGCTCGATCACCTGGTTGCAACCGGCATCACCGCGCTGGAACTGATGCCGCTGGCGGATTTTGCCGGCCGCCGCAACTGGGGGTACGACGGCGTGCTGTGGTACGCACCCGACAGCGCCTATGGCCGCCCCGACGACCTCAAGGCGCTGATCGATGCAGCGCATGGGCGCGGGCTGATGGTGCTGCTCGACGTGGTCTATAATCATTTTGGCCCCGAGGGGAATTATCTCGGCCGCTATGCGCCGGGCTTCTTCACGGACGCGCAGACGCCCTGGGGCAGCGCGATCGATTACCGCGTGGCGCAAGTGCGCGATTTCGCGATCGAGAACGCGCTCTGTTGGCTGCAGGAATAT
This sequence comes from Bradyrhizobium sp. Ash2021, assembly GCF_031202265.1. NCBI lineage: Bacteria > Pseudomonadati > Pseudomonadota > Alphaproteobacteria > Hyphomicrobiales > Nitrobacteraceae > Bradyrhizobium > Bradyrhizobium sp. Ash2021. The sequence goes on from NZ_CP100604.1 coordinate 7,452,071, forward strand.
CGCTTTGACGGGCTGCGGCTGGACGCCGTGCATGCGATCGCCGAGCTTGGCGAAATCTCGATGCTGCATGATCTCAGCCTCGCAGCAGGGAAACCTGCTGCTGAGACCGGCCGCCACATCCATCTGGTGCTCGAAAACGACGACAATGCCACAAGCCTGCTTGCGCCCTGTGAAGCGACGCCGCATGGCCAATACCGCGCCCAGTGGAACGACGATTACCACCACGCCTGGCATGTGCTGCTGACCGGCGAGAGCCACGCCTATTACCGTGACTATCAGCGCGCTCCGCTCGCCGATATCGCGCGCGCGCTCGGCGCCGGTTTTGTCTATCAGGGCGAGGCATCCCTGCATCGCCGCGGACGACCGCGCGGCGAGCCGAGCGGCGGGCTTTCGCCCATTGCCTTCGTCAATTTCCTGCAGAACCACGACCAGATCGGTAACCGCGCGCTCGGCGACCGGCTCGCAAGCGCGGTGAGCACCAAGGCAATCGAAGCGGCGCTTGCGATCACGCTGCTGGCGCCGATGGTGCCGATGCTGTTCATGGGCGAGGAATGGGGCTCGAAGGCGCCGTTTCCGTTCTTCTGCGATTTCCACGGCGACCTTGCGGATGCCGTGCGCCAGGGACGCCGCAGGGAGTTCGCCAGCGCCTATGCCAGATATGGCGACGGGATTCCCGACCCGCTCGATCAATCGACGGCCCGGTCGGCGGTGCTGGATTGGGCCGCCCGCGACGGCGAGCCCGGACGGACGCGGCTGGCGTTGGTGCGGGAGTTGCTCGGCATCCGCCGTCGCGAAATCGTGCCACGGCTTGCGGGCGCCCGCTTTGGCGAAGCGCATGCGGCCGCCAATGGCTTGCTGACGGCAAACTGGCGCATGGGCGACCGGACCACGCTGCGGCTCGCGGCCAACCTGTCGGAGCGCGGCGTCAGCCATGCGTCCCCTCACATCCAGGGAACCCTGCTGTGGGGTAGCGCGTTGAGTGCGAGCATGCCCGCATGGTCGGTGCGCTGGCACATCGGATAGTCAAATGCCTCCGGCGATCCCGATTGCGACCTACCGCCTGCAACTCACCGCGGATTTTGACTTCGACGCCGCAGCTGCCGTCGTGCCTTATCTGAAGGCGCTCGGGATCACCCATGTCTACGCCTCGCCGTTCATGAAGGCGCGCCAGGGCAGCACGCATGGCTACGACATCGTCGACCACACCCGGTTCAATCCCGAGCTCGGCGGCGAGGCCGGCTTCGCGCGGCTCAGCGCTGCGCTGAAGCAGCAAGATCTCGGGCTGATCCTCGATTTCGTACCCAACCATGTCGGCGTGCATTTTGCCGATAATCCGTGGTGGCTGGATGTGCTGGAATGGGGTCCGGCCTCGCCGCATGCGGCGTCGTTCGACGTCGACTGGGAGCAATTGCCGTATCGCGCCCGCGGCGGCGTGCTGATGCCGATCATCGGCTCGTCCTACGGACAAGCGCTGGAGCGCGGCGAGATCGAGCTGCGCTATGACGCGACCGAAGGTGGCTTTTCCGCCTGGTATTTCGAGCATCGGCTGCCGATCGCGCCGGAACGCTACAGCGAAATTTTGCGCACGATCGTCAAGGAAGCCGCGGCTGAAGCCAGCCCGGCCGGCAAGGCCATCCTCGCCCTTGCCTCGCGTTACCGGGGATTGCGTCACCCCAACCGCAAGGAAGCACCCGCCTTCAAGGCGGAGCTGAAAGCGATCGCCGGAGCCCTTGCGATCATCGAACGCGGGCTTGCCGCCTACCGCGCCGGGTCCGATCGCGCCGCGCCGACGCTGGCGCTGCATCACCTGCTCGAACGCCAGCATTACCGGCTCGGCCATTGGCGGCTGGCCTCCAGCGACATCAACTACCGCCGCTTCTTCGACATCAACACGCTGGCGGGATTGCGGGTCGAGGATGCCGGCACGTTCGATGCCATCCATCGCCTGGTCAAAAAGCTGATCGCGGAGGGAACGCTGCAGGGCCTCCGCCTCGACCACATCGACGGCCTGCGCGATCCCTCGCAATATTTTCAGCGCCTGCGCCGCCTGATCCGTTCTGCCCAGGGTGGCGCGGCCAGGCCGTTCTATCTGGTGATCGAAAAGATTCTCGGCGAGCATGAAAAGATGCATGCGTTTGCCGGCGTTCACGGCACCACGGGCTATGAGTGGATGAATGCGATTACCCATGTGCTGGTCGACGGCAACGGCCTCGCGCCGCTCGACGAGATTTGGCGGCAGATCAGCAATCAATCGCCGAAACTCGAACCCATCCTGAAGGATGCCAAGCGCCGGGTGCTGGAAACCCTGCTGACCAGCGAATTCACGGTGCTGACGCGCCTGCTGGCGCGGATCGCCAGCGGACATTACTCCACCCGCGACTATGCCGCCGACAGCCTGCGGCAGGCGCTCGAACTCTATGTGCTGCATTTCCCGGTTTATCGTACCTATCTGACGTCGTCCGGTTCGGCCGCGCATGACCGCGCGCTGATATCTGCGACGATCGAGCGCGCGCGGGCCGACTGGTTTGCCGCCGACGACGGCATTTTTGACTTCCTGCGCGATACCCTGACCATGGATTTGATCAAGCCGGGTCGCGCGGCGCACAGCGCGCCGCGGGTACGGCGCTTTGCCTTGAAGGTGCAGCAATTCACCGGGCCCTTGATGGCCAAGTCGCTCGAGGACACCACGTTCTACCGTTACCACCGGCTGCTGGCCATGAACGAAGTCGGCGGCGATCCCTCGGCGAAAGCGCTTTCCGTCGACGGCTTTCACGCCATGATGCAGACGCGCGCCAGGGAATGGCCGCACGGCATGACGGCAACCGCGACCCACGATACCAAGCGTGGCGAGGACGCGCGGGCACGGATCATGGCGCTCGCCGAAATCCCCGGCGAATGGGCCAGCACCGTGGCGCGCTGGAAAATTTTCAACGCGTCGCATCTCGTCACCGCAGGCGCGATGCGCGCGCCCTCGGCGACGTTCGAATACATGCTGTACCAGGCGCTGCTGGGCGCGTGGCAACCAGGCGACGACAAATTTCTGGAGCGAATGCAGGCCTATGCGTTGAAGGCCGCGCGCGAAGGCAAGCAGGAAACCAGCTGGCTCAATCCGCACCAGGCCTATGAGGCGGGAATAACGACCTTTATCGCGCGGATTCTGGATCGCACCATCTCAGTCGAATTCCTGGACTCGCTGGAAACCCTGGCGCGGCGCGTATCGCTTCTGGGGGCATTGAATTCGCTGGGCCAGCTTACGCTGAAGGCAACGATGCCCGGTGTGCCGGACTTCTATCAGGGCACCGAGTTCTGGGATCTTTCGCTGGTCGATCCGGACAACCGACGGCCGGTGGATTTTGCCGGGCGCGCTACGGTGCTGAGCTCCGTCAAAACACCGGATTGGGAACACCTTGCGCGGCATTGGAGCAACGGCCATTTGAAACTGGCGTGGACCCGACAGCTCCTGAAGCTGCGGACCGAACTCGCCGATGTGTTTGCCGACGGCGACTATCAGCCACTGGGCGTGAGCGGGCGGCATCGCGATCATGTCATCGCCTTTGCGCGGCGGCGCGGCCGCGATGCAGCCATTGTCGCGGTCGCGAAATCCTGCGCGGCGTTCACGGAAGGTGGACGCACCTGGCCGCGCGCCGATGCCTTCGATGGCGCGATCGACCTCAAGGAATATGCGACGGAAGCTGGCGAAAGCGAGCTTTCGACTCTCTTCCGGTATCTGCCGGTTGCGGTGCTCAAGGCCAGCGTCGCCGGCGCTTCGAAGCCAGCGCGCCAACGAATTCGCGCGTAACCGACCTTTCGCAAATGCGAAGGCCGCCCGGGATCGATGGCCGGGCGGCCCGGCGGTTGTCGTGCCGACGACGAAGGTCGGTTCCCTCCTCCCGCGCAGGCCTGCATGATCTCACAAGATTCGTTACCAGTAAGCTGATGAAACTACGGAGTGCGTCTGTTCTTCGAAAAACTTTTCGTTGCTGCTAAGCACAATCAAACGCAACGCATCAATCTCGTTTCGTCAGCAGCAGACTGCCGCGATTGCGGATCGCAGCCTGGGCTGCTTCGGCAAAGCGCTGCAGCAACCACGGCAGCACGACCTCCACGCGCACATGATCGTCGGCGACATCGACCTGGCCCGCGACCGCTTGTCCCAATGCGCGAAGGCGAAAGACCATGCGATTGTCCTCCCATCTTTCCTCATCGACCTGCAACACCGGCACGCTCGAAGCCGCGCGCGTCAGCCCCGTCTTCAGGCGGCGCGTGGCCTCTTCGCGGCCGAGACTATGTGGAATCGAAACGACGAATGGTGCAGACATCGCTGAAATCCTCTTTGACCCAACAGCATGTAATTCCAGATCGTTCGAAAAGAAGAGCCGTGCGCGCGTCGCGCGGCACCAAATGGAACCTTCACAGTCGCCGTTCGTTTCCCTCGCGAAGGCAGAGAGCAAACAGGCCTTTGGGCTGAGGAGAACTTTCAATGTCACTCGGAACGATCATTCTCATCATTCTCGTCATCGCACTGCTTGGCGGCTTCAGCGGCATCGGCGGCGGACCGTTTTATGGCACCGGTTATTACGGCGGTGGCGGGCTTGGTCTGGTGGTCGTGATTCTGCTGATATTGCTGTTGCTCGGGAAGCTCTGAGGCACAGTGTCATTCCGGGGCTCGCGTCGGCGAGAACCCGGAATCTCGCGCTACAACTTCGGGATTCTCTGATGTGCAATTGCACATCAGAGTTCGCGATTACGTCGCGTCCCGGAATGACAGGAGTCAGATCTGAGTCCCCAGCTTCTTGATCGCCGCCTTTATCGATGACGCCGCATCCTCATATCCTTCCCACGCTTTGGTCTTCGCCAGCAGCGCCGGCACGGTGCGTACGGCGTAGCGCTTCGGATCGAGATCGCCGCGCAGCTGCGTCCAGCTCAGCGGCATCGAGACGGTGGCGCCCTCGCGCGCCCGTGGCGACAACACCGCAACCGCCGTCGACATCTGGTCGTTGCGGAGATAATCGAGGAAGATCTTTCCCTTGCGCATCTTCTTCGACATGTTGAGCAGATAGCGCTCGGCGTTGTCGTTCGCCATCCACTGGCAGATGCCCAGCGCAAACGCCTTGGCTTCCTTCCACGTCACCCTGTCCCTGGCGCCGTGAAGCAGCGGCGTCACCACGTGCAGGCCCTTGCCGCCGGTGGTCTTGCAAAAGCTCTCCAGCCCGACCGCGGTCAGCCGCTGCCGCATCTCCCTGGCGGCCTCGATGACCTCGGAGAAATCAACCTCCGGCGCCGGATCGAGATCGAACACCAGCCGCCCGGGCACGTCATAGGCATCCGGCGCGCAATTCCAGGGATGCAGTTCGAGCCCACCGCTCTGCGCCACGGCCGCGAGCCCCTCGATCCGGTCGATCTGCAAATAGGGTTTGCGGTCGCCGGAGACTTTGACGAGTTCCAGCAGATTCGACGTGCTGGGCATCGCGTGACGCTGAAAGAACTTTTCGCCGTTGATGCCATCCGGCGCGCGGACCACGGAGCATGGCCGGCCTTTCAAATAGCCGATCATCCATTCGCCGACCGATTCGAAGTATCGGGCAAGGTCGAGTTTCGTCACCCCGGCGCCGTCGCCGGCGTCCGGCCACAGCTCCTTGTCGGGCTTCGAGATCACGACGCCCATTACTTCGGCGGATTTCTTCGCCGCCGGCCGTGCGGCTGTCGTCGCGGCTTTCCCGGCCGGTCTGGTAAGCTTGGTCATCGATGGTCTCTCCGCCTCCACCTCGATGGCGGGCTTGTCCTGCCGAAGGCCCTTGAACGCCGCCTGCCGGATATTGCCGCCGTCGGTCCAGCCTGCGAATTCGATTTCGGCGACCAGTTCAGGCTTCAGCCAATGCACGTCGCGGGTTTTCTTCGGCGCGTCCTTGCCGCCGAACGGGCTCCTGTCCGACGCCGCCGCCTTCAGCGCCGGCATGATGCGGCGAACCGTGTCCTGCCCGAAGCCTGTGCCGACGATACCGACAAAGGCCAGATGATCGCCGCGATAGACGCCGGCCATCAGCGAACGGAATTTGCCGTTGGTGGTTTTCCAGCCGCCCAGGACGACCTCGTGCCCGGCGCGGCACTTGGCCTTGGTCCAGTGCTCGGAGCGGCCGGAGCGATAGGGCGCATCGAGCTTCTTGGAGACGATGCCTTCCAGCGACAGCCTGCGGGCCGACTCCAGCACGGTATCGCCGCGATCGTCGAAATGTTCGACATAGCGGATCGGTCCGTTTTTGCCCTTGCGCGCCTCCAGCAATTTCCTCAGCCGCGCCTTGCGTTCGACGAGCGGCAGCGGGCGCAGATCTTCGCCGCCGGCAAACAGCAGATCGAACGCAAAGAAGATGAGCCCGCCCGTCTTGCCGTCGGAAATTGCGGCCTGCAGCGTCGAAAAATCCGGCGCGCCGTTGGGATCGAGCGCGACAATCTCGCCGTCGATCAACGCGTCGGGAAGCGATGTTGCGGCTTTGGCGATGCCTTGGAATTTTTCGGTCCAGTCCAGCCCCTTGCGGGTCTTCAGCGCCGCATCGCCGTCCTCAACGCGCAACTGCACGCGGTAGCCGTCGAATTTGATCTCATGGCACCAGCCATCCGAATTCGGCGGGCGCTCGACCGAGGCGCAAAGCTGCGGGGCGACGAAATCCGGGATCGACGAGACTCTTTTGGCCTTCGGTGCTTTTGCGGCAGCGCGCGCCTTGGGCGACGGCGCCTTGGTTTTGGCGCGGGCCTCGGCCGCCTCGCCGCGATTGGAATGCCAGACCGCGTCGGCTTTGGTCTTGCCGCCCTTTGCCAGCATGAACGGCTTTGGCGCCTTGCCCTTGCCCTCGGCAATCTCGGCCATCGATCGCCCCGATGCGACCGAGAGATCCGCATTGACGAACGCGTTGGCCTCGCCTTCCTTCGCAAACGCGTCGCGGTGCTTGATCAACAGCCAGTTGGTCCGCTTGCCGCCGTAGCGATCGCCCTTCATCCGCACCAGCACCCAGCTGCCGTGCAGCTTTTCGCCGTGCAGGGTGAATTTCAGATCGCCCTTCTTGAAGCCGCGGTCGGGATCGTCGGATTCCCAGTAACCGCGGTCCCAGAGCTGCACGGTGCCGCCGCCATATTCGCTCTCGGGGATCGTGCCTTCGAAATCGCCGTAATCGAGCGGGTGATCCTCGACCTCGACCGCCAGCCGCTTGTCGTGCGGATCGAGCGATGGACCGCGCGTCACCGCCCAGGACTTGAAGACGCCGTCGAACTCCAGCCTGAGATCGTAGTGCAGCCTTGTCGCATCATGCTTCTGGATCACGAAGCGGCGGTGTTTTGCAGGCGCGACCTTGACCTCGCCGGAGGGCTCGTCGGTCTTTTCGAAATCACGTTTCTTCCGGTACGTGGACAGGTTTCTCAGCGACACGGTCAAGCCTCACACGGTCGACGTTCCCAACTCGAACTGCACGACTCGGGCGAAACGCGCCGCGGGGTCGCGAATTCGCCCCGGAGAGTTTAGTGGCTCCTTGCGCCGGTTGGAAAGGCCCGGTTGCCGTCAAGCGGCTTTACGCGCCTTGGCCACCGTCCGCTTCCGGGACGCCTTCTTCGGCACTTTCCTGCCCTTCGCCCTCGCCTCGGACAGCCCGATCGCAATCGCCTGCTTGCGGCTCTTGGCCGTCTTGCCGGACCGGCCGCTCTTCAACGTTCCGGCCTTGCGCTTCTTCATCGCGCGCTTGACATCGGCGGAAGCTTTCTTCGAGTATTTTCGTGCCATGGTGTTTCTCCCGATTGCCGGGAAACAATCGGCGTCACTCGCGAAAGTTCCGGACCGCGCCGGCGAGGTGCGCGGCCCTCAGGCGATCGCCGCATAAAGCTCGGATGCGGTTTTGGCGGCCCGCAATCGCGCGAGATTCTCCGGCGGCCGCAGCGTCCGGGCCACCAGCGCGAGTGCCGCGAGCGCTTCGGTCTCCGCAGCCGCGGGCAACAACAGAACGAACAGGATGTCCACCGCTTGCCCGTCGATGGCGTCGAATTCGATCGGTTGCTTCAGTTTCGCAAGCAGCCCACAGGGGCGCTGTAGATCCGGCAACCGGGCATGGGGGATGGCAACGCCCTTGCCTATTCCGGTCGATCCCAGTTCTTCCCGCTTGAGCAGGTAGGACGCAACCCGATCGGCGGGCAGACCAGGACCAGCCGCGGCCCTGGTTGCGAATTCCTGCAACAGCAACGTCTTGTTCGAAGCACGCACGTCGATCGCGACGTCCGCTGGCGACAGCAAATCGGAAATTTTCATGGTCGCTCCAAGAGGACGCATCCTAGCATTGATCCGGTCTCGGATGATACGTGGCTTTGGCAACCTAGTCCGGCGCGCGCAGCCGATAGCCGATGCCGGTTTCGGTCAGCACGAATTGCGGACGCTCCGGGTCGGTCTCGATCTTCTGCCGGAGCTGGCGAACATAAACCCGCAGATATTGTGCGTCGGTCAGTTCGTCCCAAAGCTCCTTCAGCAGAAACCGGTGGGTCAGCACCTTGCCGGCGTGCTGCACCAGCACGCGCAACAGCTCATACTCCTTGGGTGACAGTTTGACGTCCTTCTCGCCGACCTTGACGATTCGGCGCACCAGGTCGACCGCAAGGTCGCCCGATCGAAATACCGGACGCTCTCCATGAACCTGCAATTGATGCCGCAACGCCGCGCGCATCCGCGCCAGCAGTTCGTCCATGCCGAACGGCTTGGTGAGATAGTCGTCGGCGCCGAGATCGAGCGCCTGGACCTTTCCGGCCTCGTCGCCGCGGCTCGACAGCACAACGACCGGGACGCTGTCGTTGCGCCCGCGAATCATGCGCAGCAAGTCATGGCCCTGGATGTCCGGCAAGCCGAGATCGAGAATGATGAGGGCGGGATCCTGCGCCAGCAATTCGAGCCCGATCTTGCCATTGGAGGCTTCCAGGATCTCGTAACCCTGCGTGCTCAACCCCATCCGCAACAGCTTGCGGATCGGCGGCTCGTCGTCGATGACGAGAACCTTGATCGGTGCGGCGCTCATGCGGCGGTGTCCAATGCGTTTGATGCCGCCGGAATCGGAAGCCGAATGGTCAGCACGGCGCCACTCCGGTCGGTGCGGTTGGCGGCCAGGATCGTGCCGCGCATCGCCTCGACGAAACCGCGCGAAATCGCCAGGCCAAGCCCGGTGCCGGGGCGGACATGGTCGCCCTTTTGCGCGCGGTAGAACTTGTCAAATACCATCTCCAGCTTCGCCGGCGGAAACCCGTCGCCCTCGTCGATGATTTGCAGGGATACAAAATCCCTTTCCCGCAGACTCCTGATCGAAATCGTGGTGTCGGCGGGCGCGTATTTCGCCGCGTTGTCGAGCAGGTTGAAGAGCACCTGCTCGAACAGGACGGCGTCGAGTTCCAGCATCGGCAAATCGGCCGCGAGTTCCAGCGAAATCCTGTGGCTCGCGAGAATTTTGCTGGCGCGCCGCAACACGCTGCCGACGATCTCGCCCACATCGTGCAACGCGGTATTAGGCACGATGGCGCCGGATTCCAGTTTGGTCATGTCGAGCAGATTGGCGATGAAGCGGTTGAGCCGTTCGGACTCGTCGATCACGGTTGCCAGCAGATCGCGCTTTTCGGCATCGCTCAGGCCGCTGGCAAGATCGCGCATCGTGCTGGCAGCGCCCAGCACCGAGGCCAGCGGCGTTTTCAGATCGTGCGAGATCGAGGTCAATAGCGCCGATCGCAGGCGATCGGATTCCACGGTGCGCTTGACCCGGTCCATATCCTCGACCAGCTGCACGCGTTCGATCGCGAGCGCGCCCTGATCCATCAGCGCATCGAGCAGCCGGCGCTGGTCCGGCGTCAGCAGCGGTCCGGTCTTGTCGTCGTCGATGCCGATGACACCGATCGGCCCGCGTCCGGTTCGCATCGGCAGAAACAGGCGCTTGGCGCCCGGCAGCGTATCCGCACCGCGCCCGGCCGCGCGATCGTTGCCCCACGCCCAGTGCGCCGCGGCAAGGTCGGCCTTGTCGAGTTCGTCCTCGGGCGGGTAGCCGGTCTTGACGGTAAGGACGCCCTCTTCGGGCAACAGCAACACCACCCGCACCTTCAGCATCAGCGCCGTTTGATAGGCGGTCGCCCACAGCACATCGTCCAGCGTCGCCGTGCCCGCGAGCTTCCGGCTGAAGGCGTACAGCGACTCCGTGGTGCGCACCCGGCCGATCGCGGAGTCCGCCTGGGTGCGCACGCGCGCGGCGACGTTGGAAACCAGAATCGCGATCAGCATGAAGAAGAAGAACGCCGCGACATTGGTCGGATCGGTAATGGTGAAGGTATAGACCGGCGGCAGGAAGAAGAAGTTGTAGGATAGCGACGCCGCGACGCTGGCGAACAGCGACGGCCACAACCCGTAACGAACCGCGACGCCGACCACGGCCGTGAGGAACACCAGATCGACGTTCTCGATGCCGAACATCGGCTGGATCAGTTCGGCAGCGCCAAGGCCGACGGCCACGATCAGCAGCGCCATCAGATATGGCTTGGGATCGAACGATTCGGGCCGCTCGGCCGCGCGCACGGTCTTCTTCGGAACCGGCTCCGCAGCGAGCTCCTCGCCGGCGATCACGTTGACGCTGATATTGCCGGCGCGCCGCACCAGATCATGCACGACCGAGCCACGCCTGAGTTCGAACCACCAAGTGCGTGTCGACTTCCCGATGATGATCTGGGTCACGTTGTTGGCTTGCGCGAATCCGATCACGTCGTCCGCAATACGCCGCCCGACAGCGGGAATGGTGAGCGCCTCGCCGCCCAGCGCTTCGGCCAGCCGCAGCGTGTCGGCCAGCCGGTCGCGCTGCTCGTCGGTCAATTGCAGGCTGCGCCGCGTCTCGATGCTGAGGGCGGTCCAGGGCGCATGCAGGCGGTCCGCCAATCGCCTGGTGTAGCGCACGAGCCCCGCCGACCGCGGATCCTCGCTGATGCAGACCAGGATGCGTTCGCCCGCGGCCCAGGGGCCCGCGATCGCGTTGGCCTTCATATGGTTGAGCAACTGTTCGTCGACGCGCTCGGCGGTCCGGCGCAAGGCGAGCTCGCGCAGCGCGGTGAGATTGCCCGGCGAGAAATAATGCTCGAGCGCGCGCTCGGCCTGTTTCGGGACGTAGACCTTGCCTTCCCTCAGCCGCTGGATCAGATCGTCCGGCGTGAGATCGATCAGCTCGATTGCGTCGGCGCGGTCGAACACCGAGTCCGGCACGGTTTCGCGCACCCGCACATGGGTGATCTGCGCGACCACGTCGTTGAGGCTTTCGATGTGCTGGATATTGACCGCGGTATAGACGTCGATGCCGTGGGAGAGCAGTTCCTCGACGTCGAGGTAGCGCTTGGGATGGCGGCTGCCCGGCGCATTGGTGTGGGCGAGTTCATCGACCAGCGCGATCCGCGGATGGCGCGCAATCAGCCCGTCGAGGTCCATCTCCTCGAGCATCTGGTCCTTGTATTCGAGCCGCTTGCGCGGGAGAACCTCAAGGCCGACCAGCAGCGCCTCGGTCTCGACCCGCCCGTGCGTCTCGACGACGCCAACGACGACGTCGGCACCGGCCTTCAATTTGGCGCGCGCGCTCTGCAGCATTTCATAGGTCTTGCCGACGCCGGGAGCGGCGCCGACGAAGATCTTGAGCCGCCCGGCACGGCTGTCCTCGCGCCGGGCTGCCTCCAGCAGGGCCTCCGGCGAGGGGCGTTGTTCGGAATCGCGGCGCTGCTGGACCATGCGTCAAATATAGTCCTTATGACGCATCCAGCCTAGCGGCGCTACTTCGTCGCGGCACGGTCAAGGGCCAGATTCAGCGCCAATACGTTAACGCGGGGTTCGCCAAGCAGCCCGACGAGGCGGCCCTCGGTGCTCATCACGACCAACTGGCGGACCAGGTCTTCCGGCATGTTCCGGGCCTTCGCGACACGGGGCACCTGGAACAGCGCGGCTTCCGGCGAGATGTCGGGATCGAGGCCGCTGCCGGACGTGGTGACGAGATCAACCGGCACCGCGGCGGACGGGTTTTCCGCCTTCAGCTTCTCGACGTCTTCCTTGACCCGGTCGTTCAGCGCCTTGCTGGTCGGGCCGAGGTTGGAGCCGCCGGAATTGGCCGCATTATACGGCGCGGGAACGGTCTTGGTCGAATCGGCCGGGTCCGGCGCCGAGGTCGCCGAGGGCCGGCCGTGGAAATACTTGTCGTCCTTGAACTCCTGGCCGATCAGGGCGGAGCCAACCACCTTGCCGTCTTTCTCGATCAGGCTGCCCTGCGCTTGCTTCGGAAAGATCACGCCGGCAATCGCGGTCATGGCGAGGGGATAGGCAAGGCCCGTGATCAGCGTGAGCAGGACCAGGATGATGATGGCGGGACGGAATTCTCTTAACATAACCGTATCTCCTTAGTGACCGTCATTGCGAGCGAAGCGAAGCAATCCATGGAGCCGCAAAGAAAGAGTGGATTGCTTCGTCGCTTCGCTCCTCGCAATGACGCGTGTGGTTAGACCAGGTGCAAGGCCGCGACCACGAGGTCGATGGCCTTGATGCCGATGAAGGGAATGATGATGCCGCCGACGCCGTAGATCATCAGGTTACGGCGCAACAGCGCGCCGGCGCCGATGGCACGATAGGCCACGCCCTTTAGCGCCAGCGGAATCAGCCCAATGATGATCAGCGCGTTGAAGATGATCGCCGACAGGATCGCGCTCTGCGGGCTCGCCAGATGCATGATATTGAGCGCATCGAGCTGCGGATAGAACGCCAGGAAGATCGCCGGGATAATGGCGAAATATTTCGCCACGTCGTTGGCGATCGAGAAGGTGGTGAGTGCGCCGCGGGTCATCAGCAATTGCTTGCCGATCTCGACCACCTCGATCAGCTTGGTCGGGTTGGAATCGAGGTCGACCATGTTGCCGGCCTCGCGCGCGGCCTGCGTTCCCGTGTTCATGGCGACACCGACGTCGGCTTGCGCGAGCGCAGGCGCGTCGTTGGTGCCGTCGCCGCACATCGCCACCAATTTTCCCTTGGCCTGCTCGTCGCGAATGAGCTTCAGCTTGTCTTCGGGTGTCGCTTGCGCCAGGAAATCATCGACGCCGGCTTCGGCGGCAATCGCAGCCGCAGTCATCGGGTTGTCGCCGGTGATCATCACGGTGCGAATACCCATCCGGCGCAGTTCGGCAAATCGCTCGCGGATGCCGCCCTTGACGATATCCTTGAGCTGCACGACGCCAAGCAGACGTCCATCCTTGGCGACCGCGAGCGGGGTTCCGCCCGACTTGGCGATTTCGTCGGAAATCGCCTGGATCTCGCGCGCGACATCCGTCAGCCCCGCCGACTGGATCGCACGCACCGTGTTTCCTGACGCGACGATGTGGCTCCCGCCATTGACGTAATTCAGGATCGCATCGACCGCTCCCTTGCGGACCGACGACGCGCCGGCATCGACGCCGCTCATCCGGGTTTGCGCGGTGAACGGAACGAATGTGGCGTTGAGTTCCGCCATATCGCGGCTGCGGATACCGTATTTTTCCTTGGCCAGAACGACGATCGAGCGGCCTTCCGGGGTTTCGTCGGCGAGCGAGGCAAGTTGCGCCGCGTCCGCCAACTCCTGCTCGGTCACGCCGCGCACCGGGCGAAACGCCGTTGCCTGCCGGTTGCCCAGCGTAATAGTGCCGGTCTTGTCGAGCAGCAGGGTATCGACGTCGCCGGCGGCTTCCACCGCGCGGCCGGACATTGCCAGCACGTTGAAGCGCACCAGCCGGTCCATGCCGGCGATGCCGATCGCCGACAACAGCGCGCCGATGGTGGTCGGGATCAGCGTCACGAACAGCGCCACCAGCACGACAACGGAAATCGAGCCGCCGGCATAGGTCGCATAGCTCGGGATCGTCACGGTCGCGAACACGAAGATGATGGTGAGGCCCGCCAGCAGGATGTTGAGCGCGATCTCGTTCGGCGTCTTCTGCCGCTCGGCGCCTTCCACCAGCTTGATCATGCGGTCGATGAAGGTCGAGCCCTGTGCCGCGGTGATGCGGACCCGGATCCAGTCGGACAATACCTGCGTGCCGCCGGTGACCGCCGAGCGGTCGCCGCCGGATTCGCGGATCACGGGCGCGGATTCGCCGGTGATGGCGGCTTCGTTGACGGAAGCGACGCCTTCGATCACCTCGCCGTCGGACGGAATATTGTCGCCGGCCTCGACCAGCACGATGTCGCCGACCTTGAGGCTGGTACCGGAGATCAGACGAAAGGTCTTGTCGGAACCGGTCAGCAACTTGGCCTGACTCTCGGTGCGGGTCTTCCGCAGCGACTCCGCCTGCGCCTTGCCGCGGCCTTCGGCAACGGCTTCGGCGAAATTGGCGAACAGGACCGTGAACCACAGCCACAGAATGATCTGGAAGGTGAAGCCGAGGCTTGCGCCGCCCGTCGCCAGATCGCGAACGAAGATCACCGTGGTCAGCGCGGCCACGGTCTCGACCACGAACATCACGGGGTTCTTGATCATCAGCCGCGGGTCGAGCTTGACGAAGGCCGAGCGGATCGCAGGCACCACGATTTTGGGATCGAGCATTGCCGAGGCCGTCGCCTTTTTCTGCAGTTTCATGGTTTCCATGGGCGTAACTCCGAAATGCGTTCGATCAGAACAGGGTATTGGCGTTGCCAGCGAGGTGCTCGACGATCGGCCCGAGCGCCAGCGCCGGGAAGAAAGTTAGACCGCCGATGATCAGGATCACGCCGACGACCAGGCCGACGAACAGGCCGCCCGTGGTCGGCAAGGTGCCGGCCGAGGGCGGGATCGATTTCTTGTTGGCGAGCGAGCCCGCCAGCGCCATCGCCGGCACGATCATGAAGAAGCGGCCGACGAACATCGAACAGGCGAGCGTCAGATTGTAGAAGAAGGTGTTGCCGGTCAGGCCCCCAAAGGCCGAGCCGTTGTTCCCGGTCGCCGAAGTATAGGCATAGAGCACCTCGGTGAACCCATGCGGGCCGGAATTGGCCATCGATGCGACCGCCGACGGCAGCACCACAGCCACCGAGGTCCAGCCCAGATACATCAGCGGCAACACCAGGATGGCGAGCATTGCCATCTTGACCTCGCGCGCCTCGATCTTCTTGCCGACATATTCCGGCGTGCGGCCGACCATCAGGCCGGCGACGAAGATCGCCAACACGACGAACAGCAGCATGCCGTAAAGGCCGGCGCCGACGCCGCCGACGATGATTTCGCCGAGCTGCATGTTGATCAGCGGGATCATGCCGCCGAGCGCGGTAAATGAGTCATGCATGGCGTTGACCGCGCCGCAGGACGCCGCCGTGGTGATCACGGCGAACAGCGAGGACGCGACGATGCCGAAGCGGACTTCCTTGCCTTCCATATTGCCGCCGGTCAGGCCGAGCGCGCTCAGCGCCGAGGTGCCGTTGGCTTCGGCCCAATAGGTGACGGCGACGCCTGACAGGAACAGCACGCCCATCACGGCCAGAATCACCCAGCCCTGGCGCTGGTTGCCGACCATGCGGCCGAACACGTTGGTCAGGGAGGCGCCGAGCGCGAAGATCGAAATCATCTGCACGAAGTTCGACAGCGCCGTCGGGTTTTCGAAGGGGTGCGCGGCGTTGGCGTTGAAGAAGCCGCCGCCATTGGTGCCCAGCATCTTGATCGCGACCTGCGAGGCGACCGGGCCGACCGCGATGGTCTGCTTGGCGCCTTCCAGTGTGGTGGCGTCGACATAGGCGCCAAGCGTCTGCGGCATGCCCTGCGAGACCAGGAACAGCGTGTAGACAATACAGATCGGCAGCAGCACATAGAGGGTGCAGCGCGTCACGTCGACCCAGAAATTGCCGATGGTGCGCATCGAGGAGCGCGAGAAGCCGCGGATCAGTGCCACCGCCAGCGCGATGCCGGTCGCAGCCGAGAGGAAGTTCTGATGCGTCAGGCCGAGCATCTGCACCAGATAGGACAGCGTGCTCTCGCCGCCGTAGTTCTGCCAGTTGGTATTGGTGATGAAGGAGATCGCGGTATTGAACGACAGATCCTGCGCGACGGCGGATTGTTCGGCCGGATTGAACGGCAGCAGCGCCTGCAGCCGCATCAGACCGTAGATGATCAGGAAGCCGCCGACATGGAACAGCAGCATCGCGACCGTATAGGTCAGCCAATGCTGCTCGCGCTTCTCATCGACGCCGCCGATCCAGTACAGGGAGGCCTCGACCGGCCGCAGGATCGGAGACAGGAACGTGCGCTCGCCGTTGAAGACGCGCGTCATGTACCAGCCGAGCGGTTTCACCAGCGCGACCACGATCGCGCAGTACAGAAGAATTTGAATCCAGCCGATGACGGTCATGGGATTGCCTTTTGGGGAATTGCCGTTGGATGCAGGTTCAGAAGCGCTCGGGGCGCAGCAGCGCGTAGGTCAGGTAGAACAGCAGACCCAGCGAAACGAGACCGGCGAGCGAGTAATCGAAAATCATGGCTCTCTCCTCTCACAACCGTTCGCAGGCGTAGGCGTAGCCTATGCCCGCCGCGAAAAAGCCGAGGCCGAGCGCCAGCATGACGATGTCCAACATGGGATGCTCCTTTTCGCGCCTCGTATCCGTGCGCGGCAAGACGGTTTCAATCGCAAGACGGTTTCAATCGATTGAGCGGGATCTCTCCGCAACAATCCCGACCTTCGGTATCAGGCTGTGAGGTGCCACTTCAGGTGTATGATTTCGAGGCGGCCGCACGCTGAGTTTTATAGGAATTCCATAAAGACGCGATTTTCCCGAACACGGGCGGTCACATTCGCAAGTTAACCTAGTCGCCGACGAAATCGTGGTCTTGCACGTAGCGTCGCTTTTTGTCGAAATACGCGCTTATGAAATTCCTATATCTCAGCCTTCCATTCCCTCTCGTTTTCAAATGACTTCTTGGCCATTTTGGCAGCGTGGCCAGCACCTTTGGCTGCGCCCTGAACGAGATGACGTCATGCCGCTGCTTTCAGAACATCAAAATCCCGGCGAACTGGTCGACCGGCTTCGCGACGCCGGTGCGGTGACGGCCGCGTTGATGTCGGAGATCATCAGCAAAATCTGCCGCCGCTTTCCCTCCCAGGGACAGACCGCCAAGACCGCGCACGTCGAGCGGCTGATTCAATCCGGCGGCTGGACCGATGCGGCGCTGGCGCTGATCGATCTCGAACTGCCGCAATGGCAGGTTCGCCGCATCGCCTATGATGAAGGCGAATGGTATTGCGCACTGTCGCGCGAGCGCGAGCTGCCGGACTGGCTCGATCAATCGGTCGAGGCCCGACACGCCGACCTGGCGCTCGCGATATTGAGCGCATTCGTCGAGGTCGAGCGCATCAGCGCGCCCTCGATCCGGACCAGCGTTCCTGCCGTGACGCGGGACACGAACCAGCTCTACGAGCCGGTCTGCAGCGATAATTTCGCGTAAGGCCGCGAGTTGTTGCCTCTGCGGCTTCCGGATTTACGCGCGTGATACGGCTGTCAAATTACCCGCGAAAACTGCGATCGGCCCAGGTGTTGATCCGGTTTGGCATGCGGATGTTCATCCTGGTGATTTTCGCGATGTTCGGCGGCATCGGCTTCGGCAGGAGCCTGGCCGCCTTGCTGTGGATGTCCACCATCCTCAGCGCCTGCATCGCCGTCATCCGGCGCGAGCTTCCACTCGATGCCGAACTCAATCAGTGGGATGAAACGGTGACCTATGCCGCCATTTGCATGCTGGTCAACGGCCTCAACCAATCGCTTTAACGGCGCCTGGCTTATGCGGCTCCTATGAGATCGCCGCCTTGTCACGCTCGATTTCATATCCGGCGGGAAACATATTGGGCGCGCACTACCCCATCTCTGGAAGGAATACCAACGTGAAACTCGCCGAACCTCCCTCGTGTAGTTCTCCGTCTGCAATCGTCTTCATCGGCAGGAACAGGCGCGGCAACTGGGTCGCCCAGGAACAGAACGGCCTTTATGGCGGGCTGTTCGTCAACCGCGCGCAAGCCGTCAAATACGCGCTGTTCGAGAACGGCCACCATCCCGAAACCATCGTCGAACTGGCACTCGAAATCGAACTCGACATGGGCGGCACGCCCGCTTCCGGTCCCGCATCGCAGGTCGCCGGCGCCACAGCCCGGCACGTCGCGTAACAGGCCGGACAGACTTCCCCACAAGGAGAGCAAGATGGGTCAGCCTCATTCCGATTCGAACCGGGAGCAGGTCGTCGATACCATGATCGGGCTCACGCGCTTGACCATCCTGCATCGCGCCATTGTTGCCGGCAGCGGCAGCCTGGAACTGTATGTTGCGCTGCGCCGGCGCGGTTTCATGCGGGTAGCCACCACCACGACGTGCCGGATCCCGAAAGGCCAGCACGCGGTCGGCCTGATCACGGGCCACAATTCCCTTCAGGCGATCGAAACCGCGCTTACCGGGATATCGCAATTCCTCGGCGCCAGTGCCGCCATCGCGGTCGTGATCGACTGCCACGAAACCGGCGCCGGCCTGCGAATCCGGGGCAAGCTCGAACAGATGGGGTTTCGGATCGAGGCCGGTGTCAGGTGCCAGCAGGGCTTCGTGCTTTCAGCCGTTCGGCAAGGCTTTGGCGAGATGCAAAACGCGGCGTAAAATCCCAATGATCGCATCTTCAAATCCAGCCACATGGCTGGCGGGCTACATACCCGATATTCCCACCCCCTTCGATGAAACGGGTGCAGTCGATCTGGCGGTATTCGCAAAGCTTTGCGAGCGCCAGATTGAAGCCGGCGTCACCGCGATCCTGGTCAGCGAAACCGGCGGCGAAAGCTCCACGCTGACGCCAGCCGAACAGGAAAGCATCATCCGCGCCGCCGTCGAAGTGGCGCGAGGCCGTGTCCGCGTCATCGCCGGAGCCGGATCCAATTCGACCAGTCAGGCGATCGAGCTGACACAGCGCGCCGAAGCGGCCGGTGCCGATGCGGTGCTTTCGGTCGTGCCGTATTACAACAAGCCGATGCAGGCCGGAATTCACGCGCACTTCCGGGCGATTGCGATCTCGACCGGGCTGCCCATCATCCTGCACGACGTTCCAGCCCGGACCATGCGCGAATTGGCCGACGACACGCTGTTGCGGCTGGCCGAATCGAGGCGCTTCATCGGATTGAAGGACGGCGCCGGCGACATCGTGCGGCTGCTGCGCTTGCGGCCACAGCTGCCGGCAGGATTTCGACTGTTGTCTGGGGACGACGCAACGGCGCTGGCGTTCGTTGCCAATGGCGGGGACGGTTGCCTATCCCTGATATCGAACGTCGCGCCGGAACTGTGCCAGGCCATCTTTTCTAACTGCAGGCAGGAGCGGCTACAGACCGCGCGATACCTGCAGAACCGGCTGGCGCCGCTGGCGGCCGCTCTCGCCAGGGAAAGCCCGGCCGCCCTGAAATACGCGCTCTGCCTGCTCGGCTTCATGTCTCCGGCGACCCGCCTGCCCCTCGTTGAACTTGGCGAGCCCGCAAAGGCGGAGGTCGCCGGCGCGATCGCGCAGATCGGCGATGAGGATATCGCATGTCCGGTCGAAAGCTGGCCCACACCGCGCGCTTGCGAGGATTCCGTCGCTGCAGGGCAGGCCCAACCCGGATGAGCCCAGCCGCTCACGGAAGCCAGCGGCACGCCAGAACGCTACGCGCCTGGCATCTGGCGATCCTGCGGTATGCCGTGACGCTGCGATCCTGCGACAATGCTTCGCACGGATCGACGACGACCGCCTGCGACGGGTAGTTGCGGCAGCGGTCTACATCGGCCAGGGGCTTTCCGCCCGCGGCCGCGTTGGGGCACGGGTGGCGCGCGACCGTATCAAGGGCTCACGCGCCGCCGGCTGATGCACGATCCAGCAAGTGCTTCTCCCGCCATTTCGGCCCGGGACCGCGCATATAGTGTTGCTCGGGATGGTAACGCTTGACCGGCCCATCCCAGGATGGGCCGAAGAACGTCACCAATGATCTGAGGGCGCCGCGAACAAGGGCGACAAGAGCCGCCGAACTCATCGCGAACGCTCCGTCGACCCGGAATGGCGCGCCACCCAATCGTTGGTGTCCCGGTCGAAGCGAATGCCGCGCAGTTCGAGTTCGCGCTGCATGCGGCGTACCTTCGAATTGGCGATGGCCTCGATCATGTTCCTCAGGAAGCCGTTGACGCGGCTTAAGGCGTTGCGCATCCGGACGCGGTCGCGTTTCGTCTGCGATCGGGCAAACCGGTAGTCGCCCGATGAATCGCGCCGGCTGATGAGATACGACCGATAGTCATCGTCGTAGGTCACATCGCGGAATTTATCGTCGCCAGTGAGCAAGTGAGCCATGGTAGATCTCCACCGTCCGCCCGCATTGCGGGCGCCTGGTGCCAAGATGCGGACGATCGCATAGGAAATCGAGGCGATCTTCTGCCTCCTCCCATAAGGGCGGCATAAACATCTCCGACGGCGTCAATTCCTATATTTCTCCTATTATATGCACGATCGACCCGTCTCGCATTCCTACGGCATTGCCTGCACATCATGGCCGTTAGATTCGCAAGGAGGCCGCGATGGGTGCGATCAGTTTCCATACCGCGTACCCCGCTGCGGGACGGCCTCGGGCCGTGCTGGCTGCTGTGCGCAAAACGATCGACAGGTTTGTCAGTTGCCAGATGCAGCATGCGGCAGCGGAGGCCGAATACGCCCGCACGCCGCCGGGCGACGAGCCCGCGAGCGTCAATACGCAATTTCAGCCACTCGATTCCAGCATCGTCAGCGAGGCAATTCCGGGGTTCTTCATCGGCCGTAACAAGGAAGGCTTCTGGGTTGCCCGGGACGCGAAGGGAAGAATCGGCGGGCTTTTCCTGTTCAAGAACTCTGCGCTGTCCTTTGCACGGAACAACAGCCGGCCGACGGGATGCGCGACGATATTCCCTTCTCATCGGTTCGAGCTCGACCTGGAAAACAACGGCAATGCGCTGGTCCCGCATCTTGAATCGATAAAGCGCCTCGTGACGCGCCATCTGCAGAGAATGGCAGCCTCGATCGGCGGATAAGCCCGGCGCGCTACAACGGTGAAGGATTCCTGACATGACGATGCTGGCGCACACCGGCGGCCCATTCAAACCGGCCCGCTATTCATCGGGTGGGCGTGACATCACCGGAACGGGTACGGCGAACGCTCGTCTGGCGATGATAAAGCGGCTCAGCAAGTTCGCGCTTGCCGTCCTGACGGTCGGAGGTGCCCTCGCCGGTATCATCGCGCTAAAGGCCGCGATCTTTCTTTCGCGCTTGAACTTTTGACGCCGGCCGGTCGCGGCTATTCGGCCGCGGAGCGGATCTCGGCCTTCTCCGCGCGCACGGCGCAGAACTTGAATTCCGGGATCTTGCCGAACGGATCGAGCGCCGGATTGGTCAACAGGTTCGCCGCCGCCTCCGCGTAGCAGAACGGCATGAACACCATGTTTTCCGGCACGTCGCGGTCGGAGCGAACCTTGACCTCGACGGCGCCGCGGCGGGTCTCCAGCCGGATGAAATCGCCGGGCCAGACG
This sequence comes from Bradyrhizobium sp. Ash2021, assembly GCF_031202265.1. NCBI lineage: Bacteria > Pseudomonadati > Pseudomonadota > Alphaproteobacteria > Hyphomicrobiales > Nitrobacteraceae > Bradyrhizobium > Bradyrhizobium sp. Ash2021. The sequence goes on from NZ_CP100604.1 coordinate 7,473,615, forward strand.
CTTAAGCGCCGCATATCCTTTGGCGACATGAACGCCACAGCCTCAGGCTCGATCTGGTCGAGCACCTGGGAGCGCCGGGTCATCGAGCCGGTATGCCAATGTTCCAGCACGCGGCCGGTGGAGAGCACCATCGGATATTCGTCGTCGGGAATCTCGTCCGGCGCGACCACCCGCGCCGGCACGATCTTGCCGCGGCCGCTTTCGGTCGGGAAACCGGTGGTGAAGATGATCTCGTTGCCGGGCTGATCGGGATCGTCGACCGGATAGGTCACCGCGCCCTCGCGCACCATCCGTTCCCAGGTGATGTTGTTCAGCGACGGCATCACCTGCGTCATCTCGGTGAACACTTCCGCCGGTCCAGCGTAGTTCCAGGGCAGCCCCATCCGCTTGGCGATTTCCTGGATGATCCAGAGATCCTGCTTTGCGTCGCCTGGCGGCTTGATCACTTCGCGCGCGAGCTGCACGCGGCGATCGGTGTTGGTGAAGGTGCCGGATTTTTCCGCGAACGCCGAGGCCGGCAGGATCACGTCGGCGTGGAACGCGGTTTCGGTGACGAACAGATCCTGCACCACCAGATGCTCGAGTTTGGCCAGTGCCTCGCGGGCGTGCTGCAGATCGGGGTCCGACATCGCCGGGTTTTCGCCCTCGATATACATGCCGGTGATTTCGCCAGCGTGGATCGCGTTCATGATCTCGACGACCGTCAAGCCGCGAACCGGATCGAGGTCCTGATGCCAGAGTTTTTCGAAGGGCTCGCGCAGATCGGTGCGGCCGACCGGCTGATAGTCCGGCAGGAACATCGGGATCAGGCCGGCGTCGGAGGCGCCCTGCACGTTGTTCTGGCCGCGCAGCGGATGCAGGCCGGTGCCGGGACGGCCGACCTGCCCGGTGATCAGGGCCAGCGCGATCAGGCAGCGCGCGTTGTCGGTGCCGTGGACGTGCTGGCTGATGCCCATGCCCCAGAAGATGATGGAAGCGCGCGAGCGCGCATACATCCGCGCCACCTCGCGGATCGTTTCCGCCGGGATGCCGCAGATCGGCTCCATCTTCTCCGGCGCGAACTCCTTGATGCGCTCCTTGAGTTCGTCATAGCCTTCGGTATAGCCGGCGATATATTGCTCGTCGGTCAGGCCTTCGGTGATGATGGTGTGGATCATCGCATTCAGGATCGCGACGTCGCTGCCGGCCTTGAACGCCAGATGCTTGGTGGCGTGACGCGACAGCGATTGCCCGCGCGGGTCCATCACGATCAGCTTGGCGCCCTTTTTCGCCGCGTTCTTGATGAAGGTCGCCGCCACCGGATGGTTCACGGTCGGATTGGCGCCGATCACGATGATGACTTCGGCATCCATCGCCGCCGAGAACGGCGCCGACACCGCGCCGGAATTCAGGCCTTCCATCAGCGCCGCCACCGACGAGGCGTGGCACAGCCGGGTGCAGTGATCGACATTGTTGGAGCCAAAACCGGTGCGCACCAGTTTCTGGAACAGATAGGCTTCCTCGTTGGAGCCCTTGGCCGAACCGAAACCGGCCAGCGCCTTGACGCCCTTCTCATCCCGGATTTTCACGAGACCTTTTGCGGCGATGTCGAGCGCCTCTTCCCACGAGGCTTCGCGGAAATGCGTGAAGGGATTGGCGGGATCGACCTGGTCGTTGGAATCCTTTTTCGCATTCGGCAGCCGCACCAGCGGCTTGGTCAGGCGATGCGGGTGATGGATGTAGTCGAATCCGAAGCGGCCCTTGACGCAGAGCCGGTTGTGGTTGGCCGGGCCGTCGCGGCCTTCGGCGTAGATGATCTTCTCGTCCTTGACTTCGTAGGTGACCTGGCAGCCGACACCGCAGAACGGACACAGCGAGTCCACTTTCCGGTCCGCATAGGTGACGCGGGTCTGGTTCTCGTCCAGCATCACTGAGGGCATCAGCGCGCCGGTCGGGCAGGCCTGCACGCATTCGCCGCAGGCGACACAGGTCGATTCACCCATGGGATCGTCGAAATCGAACACGATCTTGGATTCGTGACTGCGATAGGCCATGCCGATGACGTCGTTGACCTGCACCTCGCGGCAGGCGCGCACGCACAGGCCGCACTGAATGCAGCTATCGAGATTGACGCGCATGGCGGGATGGCTGGCATCGCCCTCCCAGCGCTGCGCCGCCGGAAACCGGCTCTCGGTCACCTCGACCTTTTCGGCCCAGTGCCAGAATTTCGATTCGGGATCGTGCGAGGTTGCGCGCGCCGGCTGATCGGCGACCAGCAATTCCATCACCATCTTCTGCGCTGCGACCGCGCGCGCGCTTTCGGTCTTCACCTTCATGCCGACGCTCGGCGTGCGCTTGCAGGAGGCCGCCAGCACGCGCTCGCCTTCGATCTCCACCATGCAGGCGCGGCAATTGCCGTCGGGTCGGTAGTCCGGTTCGGGCGAGTAGCACAGATGCGGGATCTCGCGGCCCTGGCGGTGTGCCACCTGCCAGATAGTTTCGCCGGCATTGGCCTCGACCTGCTTGCCGTCGAGTTCGAACTGAATCTTTGTCATTCCGCAGCGTCCTTGAACTCGTCTGGGAAGTATTTAATCACGGAAGTCAGCGGATTCGAGGCCGCCTGGCCGAGCCCACAAATCGACGCATCGCGCATTGCCTGGCCCAATTCGTCGAGCAATTCGCGGTTCCACACCGGCCGCTGCATCAGGATCGCGGCCTTCTGGGTGCCGACCCGGCAGGGCGTGCACTGACCGCAGCTCTCATCCTCGAAGAAGCGCATCAGGTTCAGCGCCGCACCCTTCACGCTGTCCTGCTCGGACAGGATGATGACCGCGGCGGAGCCGATGAAGCAGCCATATTTTTCCAGCGTGCCGAAATCGAGCGGGATGTCGTCCATCGCGGCCGGCAGGATGCCGCCGGACGCGCCGCCCGGCAGATAGGCGTGGAACTTATGTCCTTCCGCCATGCCGCCGCAGAACTCGTCGATCAGTTCGCGCACGGTGACGCCCGCGGGCGCGAGTTTCATGCCGGGGTTCTTGACGCGGCCCGACACCGAATAGCTGCGCAGGCCGTGACGGTCGTTGCGGCCGTGGCTCTTCCACCACTCCGCGCCCTTCTCGACGATGTCGCGCACCCACCACAGCGTCTCGATATTATTGATCAGCGTCGGCAGCCCGAACAGCCCGACCTGGAACGGATAGGGCGGCTTGTGCCGGGGCAGGCCGCGCTTGCCCTCGATGCTCTCCAGGAGCGACGATTCCTCGCCGCAGATATAGGCGCCGGCGCCGCGCCGCATATGCAGCACGGGACCGCCAGCCGGCAGCTTTGCAAGTTCGCGCTCGAGAATTTCCCGCGAGGCCGGATATTCGTCGCGCATATAAATGTAGATGTCGGTCGCTTCGACCACATGCGCGCCGATCAGCATGCCCTCAAGAAAGCGATGCGGATCGGTTTCGAGATAATAGCGGTCCTTGAAGGTGCCGGGCTCGCCCTCGTCGCCATTGACCGCCATCAGCCGCGGTCCGGGCTCGCCGAGCACCGCGCGCCATTTGCGTCCCGTCGGAAAACCTGCGCCGCCGAGCCCGCGCAGGCTCGCATCGTCGAGGGCTTTAAGCAGATCCTCTTTCGGTAATTCGCCGGAGCGCAGGCGCTTCAGCAGCGTGTAACCGCCGCCGGCGACATAGGCATCGTAGTCGACATATTTGGGCAGATGCGCGTGGGTCTCGCCGGCCTTGGCGGCGGCGAGCACATTGGCAACCGTGGCGTGATCGACAAAGTGATGACCGACTTCGGCCGCCGGCGCGGTGTCGCAGCGGCCGACACAGGGCGCGCGCACCACGCGAATGCCGGGACCAGCCTTGTTCTCCAATTCGTGCAGCAGTTTTTCCGCGCCCAGCATCGCGCAGGTCAGCGAGTCGCAGACGCGGATGGTCAGCGGCGCGACATCCGGCTCGCCTTCCTTCACGATGTCGAAATGCGCATAGAAGGTCGCGGTCTCGAACACTTCCGCGAATGCGAGCTTCATCTCGTCGGCAAGGGCTGCGAGATGCGCGGCGGAAATCTGATGATACTTGTCCTGGATCAGGTGCAGATGCTCGACCAGGAGATCGCGGCGCCGCGACCGGTCGCCGAGCAAAAGCTCGATCTCGTACGCCGCGGCCGGATCGACCTGGCGGCCCTTGGGGGTCGATTTGGCCCGCTTGCGTCCCTCGCCGGGATGCTCAAACGGACGGACTTTTTGCACGTCATGAACCATTGAAAACGTCTCGTTACTGCCTGTTCAGCCCGGCGACCTTAATCCGTGGCATGCCAGATGCCAAGAGAAATTATGGCGTCTGAATAAGCATTTAAGGGGCATGCAGCTTTGCTGTCATGCCCCTTCTGCAACACCGTCAGCGAACCGGCGCGATCAGGTCTTGCCCATGCAGTCTTCGATGTAGAACCAGCGGTCGTCGCCAACCAGTCCCTGCTTCTTCACCTCGCCACGGCAGGTCTTGAGCTTGCCCTTGTTGGCGCTCCACTTGGCCTTCATGTCCCTGAGCTTGTCGGCGGTCAGCTTCATCCTGGACGGCTTGGCCGTCGCAGGAGCAGCCGTGGTGGCGGCCGGCGCGGCTGCGGGCGTGGTGGTCTGGGCCGAAGCCGTATGGAGCGTGCCAGCGACAAGCAGCATGGCAGCGAGACAAGTTCCGGTGCGAAGCATTGGGAAATTCCCTTGGGTCAGTCGTTTGGGTCAATCGTTGAATTGGACGGAAAGACGAAAGGCGCCGCGGGACGAATATGTTCGTCCCGCGGGCCACGCGATGTTCGATCAGAGTATCTTGACCGCGCTTTCCAGCGTCTTCCAGACACCCCAGGCGAGCGGGATACCGACGAAGGCCCAGAACAGCGCGGCCTTGGCGTCGAAGCCGCCCCTGTCGATGCCGAACGAGCCGGTCTGCACCGCCGCCGCGTTCTTCGCGCTCGCCGCCTGCAGCCGGGCGACCTCGGCGGCACTCATGTGCCACTTCGGATCGACCGGCTTGATCAGATAATTGCAGATCAGCCCTGCGATCAGCATCGCGCACAGGATGTACATCGTGGTGTTGTAGAGCTGATCGCGCGGAACGCCGGCCGCGAGCTGGAACTCGCGGATGTAGTTCACCACCACCGGACCGATGATGCCGGCGGTCGACCACGCCGTCAGCAGCCGGCCGTGAATGGCGCCCACGAACTGGGTGCCGAACATGTCGGCGAGATAGGCCGGCACGGTCGCGAAGCCACCGCCATACATCGACAGGATGATGCCGAAGCCGAGAACGAACAACAGTTTCGAACCCATTGCCGCAAAGGTCGGCGCCAGCGCGTAGAGCGCAATGCCAAGCAGGAAGAAGCAGTAATAGGTATTCTTGCGGCCGATATAATCCGACAGCGACGCCCAGAATACGCGGCCGCCAATGTTGAACAGCGATAGCAGACCAGCAAAGCCTGCTGCGATCGCGGCGATCGTTACCTTCTGATCGGCGGTCAGCGCGTTGAAGCCAACGGTCGGTAAACCAATCAGCTTGCCCGCGAAGATCTCCTGCAACATCGGAGAAGCCATGCCGATCACGCCGATGCCGGCCGACACGTTCAGACAGAGCACCCCCCAGATCAGCCAGAATTGCGGCGTCTTGTGCGCGTCCTTCAGATGGACGTGATGCTCCGAAATCATCGTCTTTTTCTCGCTCGGCGGCGTCCAGCCTTCCGGCTGCCAGCCCGCCGGTGACACGCGATAGGCGAACGCGCCAATCATCATGAAGACGAAATAGATCACGCCCATGGTCGCGAAGGTTTCCCAGACGCCGACCGAGGTTGGCGTCTTGAAATAGTTGATGAGGTTATTGGCGAGCGGCGCGCCGATCATGGCGCCGCCACCGAAACCGGCGATGGCGAAACCGGTCGCCATGCCGCGGTGGTCGGGGAACCATTTGATCAGGGTCGAAACCGGAGAGATGTAGCCAAGGCCGAGACCGACGCCACCGATGACACCGGCACCAAGCCACATGATCCAGAGCTGATGCACGTAAACGCCGAAGGCGCCGATCAAGAGGCCGCCGGCCCAGCACAGCGCCGCCACGACGCCGGCCTTGCGCGGGCCGACGCGCTCGAGCCAGCCGCCCCAGATCGCGGCGGAGACGCCGAGCAGCACGAAGAACAATGTGAACATCCAGCCCAGGCTGGCGACTTTCCAGTCGCAGGTGGTGGTGAACAGTTCCTGGAACAGGCCCATGTCCGGGCAGGCTTTCGGCGCCGTCAGTCCGATCGCGCGCGACAGCGGCAGCCAGAACACGGAAAAGCCGTAGGCCATACCGATGCACAGATGAATGCAAAGCGCCGCGGGCGGCACCAGCCAGCGATTGAAGCCCGCCTTGGCGATGGTGTGTTCGCGATCGAGGATTCCCTCGCGCGCGCCAGACACAGCGCCCGTGCTGCTGATTGTCGTCATCGGTTGCCTCCCCCCTGCAGCCGCCCTTGATGGGCGGTCTGCCGTCTACGATCCCGTTGCGTTCAACACCCCCGCGAACCAGCTCCCACTTTGCTGCTCCGCACAATTCCAGGATGCGCTGGGATCGATAAGCGCATCCCAAAGAACTCCAACCCCCGACGCGACAGGATATGCCCGATGCCGGTGTCGGCTTAGATTCGAAATGTGGCCTGCCCCAACCTGCGTCGTGCCCTGCCACAGACGCGACCCGACCTCCGCAGCCCCGCGGAGAACGATAATTGGGACAGAAGGCGGGACGGGTGTCGATAGGCAAATGGTAGGTATCAATCAGAGCGACTACCGCGCTGCAGGCGACAAGCCATTCGATTTTTCAATCAGGTCATTCGCTTTCTCGATCAAGAACACGATCCGGCTTTCGCTTCGCTCCGATATCTCGACCTTGTCACCGGTTTCGCGGATCAGGTTCGGGATATCGATTACCGACAGCGGATCGGTGCAGTGCACTTCCAGCAAATCGCCGGGTGCGACTGATTTCAGCGCCTTGCGCGTTTTCAATGCCGGCAGCGGGCATTTGAGGCCGGTGAGATCGAGTTTTTTCGTGGTCATACAGCTATACTTGGTGAAGCCGGCTATCCTCGTCAACGGACATCACCCGGGCTTCCGGCCGCGGCGCCATGCGCCACGCGCCCGACAATTGTTCCCACTTACTCAGGCGGTGGCTTTCGCCCCATATTGAAGAACCTGCACCTTTTCGAGCGTGATGAGGCCACTGGTCATCATGTGATCCAGCGTCGGCAAGAAGCCGCTGATCTTGTCCTCGCTGTCGACGATCTCGATCACCAGCGGCAGGTCCTCCGAAAGGCGCAAGATCTTCGTGGTGTGAAGCCGGCTGGATGCGCCGAACCCCATCGCGCCGCGCAGAACGGTTGCGCCGGCCAGGTGCAACTCGCGCGCCTTGAGCACGATCGCCTCATACAGTGGCGATCCGGCGAACTTGTCATCCTCTCCAATGAACACGCGGAGCAGTAGCGCCTGTTTTGGGATTTGCATCGTTAGCTCCCTTTCAAACGGTTGAGGCGGCTTGCCAGTGCATATCCCAGCCACACGGCCAGGAGCCAGGTCACGGTCGAGACCGCGATATTTGTAAACGCCATCCGCGTCATGCCGGCTTGCAGCAGCTTGAATGTTTCCAGGCTGAAGGTTGAAAACGTGGTGTAGCCCCCGCAAAACCCAGTCATGACGAACTGCCGTTGCCGGGCACTCGCGAACAACCTTCCGTCGGGACCGCTCAGGGTGCTGTAAAATCCGATAATAAACGAGCCGGTGACGTTGACGAACAGGGTCGCCCACGGGAATCCCGGACCCGGCAGGATGATGAGCGAGGCAAGATAGCGTGCAACGCCACCTATGACGCTGCCGGTCGCGACGTATCCGTAGAGGATCGCGGTATTCCAGTTCGTGCTGGCGGGAGTGCCGCTGGTCATTGTCCGGGATCCCCCTTCATCTCAACAGATCGACAAGCGCAAAACCCACGGCGACGGCTCCGATCGACAGCGCGACGGACATCGCGACGTAGCCGATGGCGCGGCCGCCCTCTCCGTCCCTCGCCAGCGCGAGCGTCTGCAAACTGAACGAAGAGACGGTCGTGTAGCAGCCCAGGAAGCCGGTCACCGCGAACAGCCACGGATTCGGCGAGGCAAACAGCGATGCGTTGTCGCGCGCCAACGCTCCAAAAACACCGATCAGGAAAGCGCCGCTGACGTTGATCGTGAGCGTGCCCCATGGAAACGTCTCGCCGATACGCCTGGCGATAACTCCCGAAACGAAATAGCGCGCAATGCCTCCCAGCACACTGCCCAGGACAACGGAAATCAGCGCGCTTACCATCGGCGGGGACTTCCTGGCCGTTTGGGCTCGAACTGAACAAACATGCTCATCGCTTCAGATTGATGTCTCTCACAATCATAATCGAATCTCAGCCAAGTCATGCGATCTTCCCCAAAGACAACTCCAGCCACGAAAATGCAGGCCACGCGCTGACGCGCGGATCGCAAACGGTCTCCTCGCGGAGCGTGGCAAAGCCTCGCAACGCGTCGCCGGCATGCCTCATGCGGCCACTCTTTCGAGCAGCGCATATGGCCCATCCAGTTGCTTACGGTGGAGGAGTTCAGACATGCTCCTACCGACGCAAAGCGCCTGGCAGGAGTCATCAGCCTTGCGGCGGTTATCGGGGGACCCCATCCCCATCGGGATGAAATTTATTAGAGGCAGCGCAGGCGCGCAATAGCTTTTCCACGGACGTCAGCCGCCCGCGCCACAAGTCAGAGCAGGCTCGCATAGGACAAAAACCCGACGGTCTGGCCGGGCTCGACAAGGGTGACCCGTTCGTCGAGCTCCACCAGCCCGTCGGTGTCGACCAGCGACGACAACAGGCCGGCGCCCTCGCGCGGAAATTTGACCGCCTCTAACCCGCCGTCTGCGCCGTTGCGCAAGGTGACGCGGACATATTCGCGGCGCGCGATCTTCTTTTTGTAGGTGAAGGCCGCGCGGACCGGCATCGGAACCAGCGGCTGCAGCTTTGCGCCGGATAGTGCCAGGATGGTCGGCCGCACCACATGGACGAAGGTGACAAAACTCGCGACCGGATTTCCCGGCAGGCCGATGAACGGCGTGCCGCCGATAATTCCCATGGCGACGGGGCGGCCGGGCTTGATCGCCATCCGCCACAGCACGAGCTTGCCGGCACTCTCGACCGCCGCCTTGACGTGATCCTCTTCGCCGGTCGACACGCCACCGGTGGTGAGGATCAGATCATGGTCGCCGGCCACCTTCTTCAAGGCGCTTGCGAGCGAGGTCCGTTCGTCCCTGAGGATGCCGAGGTCGCCGACCTCGCAGCCGAGCCGGGCCAGCATCGCCATCAGCATGAAACGGTTGGAATCGAACAGTTGCGCCGCCGCGCGCGTCTCTCCCGGCGAAACCAGTTCGTTGCCGGTGGAGAACACCGCGACGCGGATCCGCCTGACCACGCCAAGCTGCGTCAGGCCAAAGGCCGCGGCGAGCGCGACATCCTGCGGCCGCAGGCGCTGGCCGGCGGTTAGCGCCGCACGGCCCGACGGAATATCTTCGCCGGCCGGACGGACATTGGCGCCGGGTTTCAGGCCGGCGGGAAGCACCACCTTGCCGTCTTCGAGGCGGACATCCTCCTGCATGAAAACCGTGTCGGCGCCTTCCGGCATCGGCGCGCCCGTAAAGATGCGCATGGCCTCGCCGGGTTTGACCGGCGCCGGCGCCGAACCGCCCGCCTGCACCCGCCCGCTCACGGCATACGCCTGCGCCTCGCCTTGCGGCAGATCGCGACCCGCCACCGCATAACCATCGACGGCGGAATTGGTGAAAGGCGGCAGCGGCAGCGGTGCCGCAATGTCGCGCGCCAGCACGCGCCCATCGGCGGCCGCGAGCCCGACGGTTTCGACGTCCTCAACCCTGGTCACCCGCGCCGCGATGATGCCGACGGCTTCATCGACCGACATCATCGGACCGCCGAAGGCAAAGCAATCGTCGGACAATTGCGCCATCTTCCGTCTCAGCCCTCGCTAAAGCTTTTCGCCAGCACGTCCTCGACCGATATCGCGGATCGCTGCATCATGGCCGCAATCGCCTCAATATCATCGAGATGAGCCGTCGGCAGTGTGGTTTCAACGGCCGTGTCGGTCGCGATGCCGACCACGCCGGGATCGTCGGGAAACAGCAGCGGCTTGCCGTTGGCGGCGCGGTGCACCTCGATCTTGCGATGCGGCTCGCGCTTGAAACCCTCGATGATGACGAGATCGACCCGGGCCAATTTGGCCAGCAGTTCCGGCAGCCGTGGCTCACCGGCGCCGCGCAGCTCATGCATCAGGGCCCACCGCCTCGTCGAGGACACCAGCACTTCCGCGGCGCCGGCCTCGCGGTGCCGCCAGGAATCCTTGCCGGGTATGTCGACATCGAACGCGTGATGGGCGTGCTTGATGACGGAAACCCGCAAGCCCCTTTCCGTCAGATGCGGGATCACCCGCGTCAGCAAGGTGGTCTTGCCGGCGCCGCTCCATCCCGCGAGGCCTATCACTTTCATCCCGTTCATCCCCACCGTCATTGCGAGCGAAGCGAAGCAATCCATTTCACGGCTTGGTGAAACGATGGATTGCTTCGTCGCTTCGCTCCTCGCAATGACGTTTCTGGCCACATTTCGCTTATGCTCCGAGATGCTTTATATCGGCTGGGATGCAATGTCATGCTAACCTCGCGATATGATGAAAATCGACAAAGCTCCCGTCCCCCTGATCGTGCCCAACCCGGACGATCCCCGGCTGACCGAACGCGTCACCGGCACCGATCAGAGCGGCGCCACGGTGGAAATCAGGGTGCCGGTGGAACGGCCGCTGACGCTGTACCTGAACGCGCAGGAGATCGTCACCATGATGACGATCGGCGACTATCCGGAATATCTCGCGCTCGGCTATCTCTTGAACCAGAACATGCTGAAATACGACGATATCGTCACCGAGGTCGAATATGACGACGACTTGCAGGTCGTGGTGGTGCGCACCGAGCACCACACCAATTTCGAACAAAAACTGAAGAAACGGACGCAGACGTCGGGCTGCGCGCAGGGCACGGCGTTCGGCGACCTGCTGGAAGCCGTCGAAAGCGTGGCGCTGCCGAAGGCGGAGTTGCGCACCTCCTGGCTCTACCAGATGACGCATGCGATCAACACCATGCCCTCGCTCTATCTGGAGGCCGGCGCCATCCATGGCTGCGTGCTGTGCAAGGAAGGCCAGCCTGTCTGCTACACCGAGGATGTCGGCCGCCACAACGCCGTCGACAAGATCGCGGGCTGGATCTATCGCCATGGCGTCGATCCCGCCGACAAGATTCTCTACACCACGGGCCGGCTGACCTCGGAGATGATCATCAAGACGGTGCGGATGGGCATTCCGATCCTGGTTTCGCGTTCGGGCTTTACCGCCTGGGGCGTCGAGCTGGCGCGGCAGGTCGGCCTGACGCTGGTCGGGCGCACACGCGGCAAGCGCTTCATCGCGCTGTCGGGTCAGGAGCGCATCATCTACGACCAGAATATCGATTACGTCGAAGAAGAATCCGCGCGGCACAAGCGCAAGGGCGAACAACGTGAAGACTGATATCCCCGGCGTGCTGCTCGCCGGCGGCCTGGCGCGCAGAATGGGCGGCGGCGACAAGCCGATGCGCCGGATCGGCGGCCGCACCATCCTTGAGCGCGTGATCGCGCGATTAAAACCGCAATGCGACGGGCTCATTCTCAACGCCAACGGTGATCCCGCGCGGTTCGCGGCGTTCGAACTGCCCGTCATTCCCGACGGCGTCGCCGATTTCCCCGGCCCGCTCGCCGGCATCCTGGCGGCGCTGGACTGGGCGGCGGCGAACCGGCCAAAAGTGTCGCTGGTGTTGAGCGCGGCGGCGGATTGCCCTTTCCTGCCGCGCGATCTGGTTGCACGTCTGTATCAGGCGCTGGCAGAACAGAACGCCCAATTGGCGGTCGCAGCATCCGACGGCCAATCGCATCCGGTGATCGGACTATGGAGCGCCGCCTTGCGCGAACAGCTCCGCCACGCGCTGGTGGTCGAAGACGTCAGAAAGATCGACCGCTGGACCGCGCGCTACAAACTGGCCACCGTGACATGGCCGACCGCGCCGCTCGATCCGTTCTTCAACGCCAACACCATGGACGACATTGCGGAAGCAGAGCGGCTGGCGGAGTTGGACGGGGGGTGATCGTGCCCCGGATGCTGCGCAGCACGAAGTGATGCGCTGCTGATCCGGGGCCCATGTTGTGGGTAACATTGCGATGGGTCCCGGCTCTGCGGAGCAGCGTTACACGCTGCACCGCGTCCGGGACACGTCCGGGACGCCTACGCCGCCAGCGGCACGTTCCAGGCGTCGTAGCCATAGACCCAGTCGCCGTCGGTTTTTTCCTTGAGCCAGATATTGGCCCGCGACGTCTGCTGCACGCGCGCGGTACGGTCCTTCCGGCTCGCCTCGAACCGGCGGAAGGCGTCCGGAACCTGGTCCCGCTCCACGCCGTCGAGGCACCGCGACAGCACCGCGGCGTCCTCGATCGCCATCGCCGCACCCTGCGCCATATAGGGCGTCATCGGATGACAGGCGTCGCCGAGCAGCGTCACGTTGCGGTCCGACCAGCGCTCAAGCGAATTGCGATCGACGATCGCCCATTTGTGCACATCCGGGCACGCCGCCAATACGGTTTCGACCTGGCGATCGAAGCCGGCGAAGGCCAATCGCAATTCCCCGACGTCGCCCTTGGCCGACCAGGACTCGATCCGGAAATCCGGCTCGGGCTGGCTGGTCACGAGGTAGATCTCGCTGCGGTCCGGCTTGACGTAATAGATCACGATGTGCCGGTCCTCGCCCCACCATTTGGTGCAGTCGTCGATCTTTTGCCCGTTCAGAAGGGCGGCAGGATAGGTCGTGCGGTAGGCGATGCGGCCGGTAAATTGCACCGGCGATGCGCCGAACAACATGTCTCTCACGACGGAATGAACACCGTCGGCGCCGATCACGGCATCGGCGACCGCGGTTTCGCCGCTGGCGAAAGCAAGCCGCACGCCGTCGCCGGTCTCGTCCAGCCCGACCAGTTTGTGGCCGAGCTTGATGCATTGGTCGGGAACCGCACTTGCGAGCGCCGCGTGCAGGTCGCCGCGATGCGCCAGCAGATAGGGCGCGCCGAATTTCTGCTCGGCGGTCTCGCCAAAAATCATGTCGAACTTGACTTCGCCGGTGCGCCAATCCCGGTTATTCCAGGAGCGCGGATAGAATGACCCGTCGCGCAAGCGGGATTCGAGCCCCAGCCCGCGCAACACTTTCATGGCGTTGCAGCCGATCTGAATTCCGGCCCCGAGCCTGGCGAATTGCGGTGCCTGCTCATACACCGTGACGTCGATGCCGACGCGCCGCAGCGCCGCCGCCGACGCGAGCCCGCCCATGCCGGCACCGACAATCGCAATCGTGAGCGGCCTTGCCATCGCTTCCCCCATCCCGGTCTTTTTTTGGCGCGAGGCCAAACCGGTATCGCCTATGCCGGCCGAAATCCCGCCCGCGTCAGCGCTTCGCGGCTTTTATCCGACGCCAGCGCCTCCAGAAAGGCCTGCACCGCCGGGCGTTGCCTGCGCGCCGTCACCAGCGCGAAATCATAATGCTCTTCAGCGAACGGAATGAAACCCAGACCGGACGCATGCGCGACCGGCGCAATCGTCATGCCCCAGTCGGCGCGGTGCTGCGCCACCGCGGCGGCGACCGCGTTGTGCGAGCGCGGCTGATTCCAGTAGCCGTCGGGGCGCGCTTCGCCGAGCAGCCGGTCGATCAGGATGCGCGTGCCCGCGCCCTGGTTGCGGTTGACCATGATGCAGGCGGGATCGGCCAGTGCAGCGCGCACCGCAGCCTCGGCGCTCAGGCCTTCGAAGCGCGTGTCGCCCTTGCGGAACACGATGCCCTGCATCCGCCGCCAGCCCGGCACCAGTTCGAGCCCGGGGCCGAGAAACGGCGTGTTGTAGCTCTCGGTTTTTCCGTCGAACAAATGGATCGGCGCGAAATCGCACTCGCCGCGTTTGGCCGCCGCAAGCCCACCAAGGCTGCCGACCGCGATCGAACGCACGGCAAGCCCGGCATGCGCCAGCGGCGCGGTGACCAGATCGAGCCCGGTGCAGTGGCTGCCGACGATGACGAGATCCGGCACCCGCACATGCGGCGTGAACAGCGTCACCTCGGCCTCGGACCCCGCCGGCATCTGATCGGCCAGCGCATCGATCCGAAGGAACCCGTCGGCTTGCGCAAACGACGTGATCGCGCCCGAGCCCTTGCCGGTGGGATAGGCGATCAATCCGTCCGATCCCTCGACCAGCGACACCATGACGAATTCGGTGCGGCCGAGTTCGGACGCGATCCGCACCGGAATTTTCGCCGTGACCCTGGCGTCGGAGCGCGGCGGCAGCCCGGCCATGCGCCGCAGCACCGGCACGATCATGTCGTGGAAGGTGAACATCGCCGAGGTCGGAAATCCCGGCAGGATCACCACCGGCTTGCCGTCGCAGACCGCAAGACACAGCGGCTTGCCCGGTTTCAGCGCGACGCCATGGGCGATGATGCCGGGTTTTCCGAGCCGTGCGATGATACGATGGGAGACGTCGCCGGCGCCCTTCGAGGTGCCGCCCGAGAGCACCAGCATGTCGCTGGTTTGCAGCGCCTGGCGCATCGCGGCTTCGAGTTGCGCTTCGTCATCGGGGATGGCGCCAAGGAATATCGCGTCGCCGCCGTTCTCGGAAATCGCCGCGGTGACGATCGCGCCATTGCTGTCGTAGATCGCGGCGGGGCGCAGCGCCGCGCCCGGCTGCACCAGTTCGTCGCCGGTGGAGATGACAGCAACCCGGATCGGTCGCGCGACGGTGACTTGCGCGATGCCGCAGGCCGCCAGCATGCCGATCTCGCGCGAGCCGATCATGGTGCCGGAGCGCAGCAGCGCCTCGCCGCGCGCGATGTCGGAACCGGCATAGGAGAGGTATTGCCCCGGCGACGCGGCACGGCGGATCTCGATGGCGCGGGAACCCGCCGGCTGGGTCTGTTCGACCATCACGATGGCGTCGGCGCCGCGCGGCACCGGACCGCCGGTCGCAATCGACGTCGCCGTTCCCGACAGGACCGGCCGCATCGGCTGAGTGCCGCAGGCGATCACTTCATCGTTCAGCATCATGCGCACGGGTGCTGCTTCGCCGGCGGACGCGAGATCGGCGGAACGCACCGCAAAGCCGTCGACATTGGAGCGATCGAACGGCGGCACGTCGATGGGTGCGACAATATCTTCCGCCAGCGCGCATCCGAGCGCATCACCAAGCGATCTCTGTTCGCTCGGCACCGGACGCGGAAACAACGCCGCCTCGAACCGCGCCAATGCGTCTTCGCGCGTCAGGATGGTCAGGAACTGGTCCTGGTCGACATTGTCGTGGTTTTTCTGCAGGGGCGTCTTGGTCATGCGCGAATCCATCTCACTCCCGCAACATAATATAGGCATCGACCGGCGTGCCCGCAGCAAATCCTTCCGCATCCGCGGGCACCGGCAGCCACGCTTCGGCCCGCGCGATCGCATCGAGCGATAGTTCCCCCACCGCCAGCGTGATCCAGACGCCCTGCTTTTGCTCCAGCAGCACGATCTCGGCGATGCCGACCGCGGAGGCAATCTTGCGCGCCAGCGGCAGATTGAGCGTCTTGCGCGGCCGGCGCCCGGAAAGCCGATCGAGCACGGGAAGCGTCAGCGTCCACCACGCCGCAAACGCCTGATCCGGCGCGCCCGGCAGCGCCACCACAGGCGTCGTACCGATGCGGCCGACGGCCGAAGTGCGGCCGGGTTGCAGGGCGATACCATAGCTAAGGACCTCGCCGCGTTCCGCCAGCGCCGTCACGGATGTGTCGGTGCGGCCGACGCCGCTGCCGCCGACAGTCAGCAGCAGGTCGCAGGCCGGCCCGTCGAACGCCCGGACGATCGACGCGGCATCGCGTGAAGCTGAAGTGACGCAGGCGACGTCAGCGCCGGCGGCCCGCGCGCTTTCCACGATCAAATCCGCCGTGACCGTTCCGCCGGGAATATTGACGATGCGCAGGCGCGGACGGCGCACCCTCAGCTTTTCCATTCCCGCGGTGCGCGCGATCAAGAGATCGCGGGCCACTACGCGCCGGCCGGCCTCGGCGACAAAACTTCCCGCGGCGATATCGGCGCCGGCGCGGCGAACGCCCTGCCCCGGGATCGACTCCGCCAGCACCTGCACTATCGGCCCTGATTGATCCACGGAATCGGAATCCAGCACGCAGTCGCAGCCGCCGGGGATGGCGTCGCCGGCGTCGACCCAGCGCGGCGCTGCCGCGAGTGGCAGCGGCGAATAGGACGACGCGCCGACGAGGTCGCTCGAGCGAAACGCAAAGCCGTCGCTGGCGGCGATGTCATGCGGCGGATACGCCTGAAGCTGCGGCATCTCGGCCGCGATGCAGCCCAAGGCTTCCGCAAGCGGCAGTTCGACCGGCGTCACCGGACCCTGATCGCGCAGCAACGCGCCAAGCGCCGCATCGAGCGGGGTGAGCGAAGCCGGCAGGCGCTGGGATGTAACCATGGCCCGCGTATGTACTGAATCGGTCCCAAAATATACAGCCTGCCCCCGTCCCGGGCGGGGTCATTAGCCTCAAGGCGCGTTGACGCCGGCCCGAAAATAGTTGCAAAAGAAACCAATCTGGCCGGGGCTCCAGGTCCCGGTAAAAGCAAAACGGTCAAGCAATAACGGCCAATGTGCCGGAGGTAATGGGAGGAGACAGGATGTTCGGCAAAAACCTATTTTCACTTGGGTTTTCACTTGGAGCACTCGCGGCCGCACTGCTGGCCTCAACGGCGGCGTCAGCGCAGATATCCGACGATGCGGTCAAGATCGGCGTCCTCACCGACATGAACGGTCCGGCGTCGACGCCGACCGGTCAGGGCTCGGTGACCGCCGCGCAAATGGCGGTCGACGATTTCGGCGGCAAGGTCTTGGGCAAGCCGATCAGCGTGATCGTCGGCGACCATCAATTGAAGGCCGATATCGGCGCCAGCCTGGCGCGGCGCTGGTATGACACCGAGCAGGTCGATCTGATCGTCGACGTGCCGGTCTCGGCCGTGGGCCTCGCGGTGCAGACCGTCGCCAACGAAAAGAAGAAGCTGTTCATCACCCATTCGACGGGGTCTGCGGATTTCCACGGCAAGTTCTGCTCGCCCTACGCCATCCAGTGGGTGTTCGATACCCGCGCGCTCGCGGTCGGCACCGCGCAGGAAGTGGTCAAGCGCGGCGGCGACAGCTGGTTCTTCATCACCGACGACTACGCGTTCGGGCACTCGCTCGAGAGGGATGCCTCCGCCGTCATCCTCAAGAACGGCGGCAAGGTGCTGGGCTCGGTGAAGCCGCCGTTTGCGACGCCCGATTTGTCGTCCTTCATCCTGCAGGCCCAGGCCTCGAAGGCCAAGATCATCGGCATCGCCGGCGGCCCGCCCAACAACATCAACGAGATCAAGACCGCCGGCGAATTCGGCGTCTTGAAGGGCGGCCAGCAGATGGCCGGGCTGCTCGTGCTGATCACCGACATCCATTCGCTCGGGCTTCCCGCGGCGCAGGGGCTGTTGCTGACGACCTCGTTCTATTGGGACATGGACGACAAGACCCGCGAATGGTCGAAGCGCTATTTCGCCAAGATGAACCGGATGCCGACGATGTGGCAGGCCGGCGTCTACTCGTCCGTGACCTATTACCTCAACGCCATCAAGGATTCCGGCACCGACGACCCGCTCAAGGTCGCGGCCAAGCTGCGCGAGAAACCGGTCGAGGATTTCTTTGCCCGCAACGGCAAGCTGCGCGAGGACAATCTGATGGTGCACGATCTGATGCTGGTGCAGGTCAAGTCGCCGGAAGAGTCGAAATATCCCTGGGACTATTACAAGATCCTGGCGAAGATCTCCGGCGAGGACGCGTTCGGCCCGCCCAATCCGGAATGTTCGCTGGTGAAGAAGTAGCAAACTCTCACCGTCGTCCCAAGAAGCCCAACAACGTCGTCCCGGCGAACGTCGGGACCCATAACCACAGGCGTTCGTGGTTGTGGCTAGCTGTTGCTCCAGCGGTTCACAAAATCAGCATCGGTGGTTATGGGTCCCGGCTCCTGATGCGCAATTGCGCATATGGGCCGGGACGACGAGTTGAGGGAGTTGCGAGCTACTTCACCACCCCGATCCCGGTAGTTTCGGTGAGTGCACTCAATCGGAAGAAGCAGGACAAGTCGATAAGTCAATTTGGTGCACCGTCACCATAACTCCGGTTGAACGTCGACGGCGTGAGCGCCGGCGGCGGGTCGTCGTGAATGCTGCAAACTTCGTCGCATCTTGCGCCTCGTGAGGTGCATGGGTTAGCCCGTCAGAGGTATATTCAACCGCTCACGAAAGCACTGTATTCTGCCCGAGTTTAGGATCGTTGGGTTGGCGGAAGTACCCAGCTTTGGCGATCCGAGATAGGAGCCCCCGGCGCGCTACAGCGTCGGGGCTCTCTCGTTGCGTTCTGGAGGCCATCATTCACATGACTGATCAACGATTGGGGCGTCTTGAACGTGGATCGGTGACAGAGAAACGAGTGAAGAGTTCGGCGAACGATGATCGCGCGGCGATGCTCGAAACGGCGGATTACCCTTCGGCTCCAATCGGCCCTACGCGCTGGCATGCATCATTCGATCACCCCGTCGGCGAGCGCCAGAAGCGTTGACGGGATTGTGAGGTCCATCGTCTTCGATTGATGACGAACTCGAACTTGGACGGCTGCACGACGGGCAAGTCGGCTGGCTTCTCGCCCTTCAGAATTAATCCGGCGTAAGTGCCGACCAGACGATAGATGTTGGGAAAGCTCGTTCCGTAGCTGGTCAACCCGCCGGCCTGTTCGCAGGCGATGTTGTTCGCATACCCTCGATGGAATGATCTGGCTCAGGGTGGAGATGGTGCAAAGATGGCCGCGGAGTGCAAGGCCACATACCGTCGCGAAGCGCCGGACAATTTGATGGTCTCTGACGAGATTTTGCGAAGGAGAAACACGATGAGCATGTTTCAGCATATTGCGAAGGCAGCGACGATGGCAGCCATCGCGGTCCTGCTTACCGCACCATTCGCCGCGGCGGAGCAAGGCGGACGATACTGGGTGCCGAAAACGACCAGCCCCGGCCCATACTGGAGACCGTCAACGGCCAACCCCGCCCAATATTCTGAGCCGACCACAACGACCCCGGCCCCATACGCGGGACCGATAACGACCACCCCGGATTCCGGATCGATCAAGATGGATCGCGCCACGCATGGGCGGTGGCTTGGGAGACACTCGACGAGACGGTTCGCCACCACACAGGCGCGGAAGCGATCCCCTCTCGCTGCAATGGCCCAGGCCATCCCCGTTTCCAAAGCGCACCGTTTGATCCTGCAGGTCAACACGAATGACCCTGCCACGATGAATCTCGCGCTGAACAACGCAACGAACGTTACGCAATATTATAAGGAGCTCGGGGAGAAGGTGAAAATCGAGGTCGTCACGTTCGGGCCTGGCCTGCATATGCTTCGCGATGACACGTCGCCGGTGAAGGCTCGAATCGAGCAAATGGCGCTGAGTACGCCGGAGGTATCGTTCAAGGCTTGCGGCAACACCCAGGAAAAAATGCACGAAGCCGAGCACAAGGACATACCGATTGTCGCTCAGGCGCAGGTGGTAAAGTCAGGCGTGGTGCGCGTGATGGAACTGCAGGAGGAGGGCTGGACCTACCTAAAACCGTGACCGAGGCAAATCGTCATACCGGAGTTGGTTTGTCCCGAACGGGTTAACGTAGAAGGGCTGACAGGCCTGCAGCTAAATCGCGGAAGACGTGGTGCGGATGGTCGAAGAAGACACAGGCAAGACGGACCATGCGCTGCTCGCAAAGGTGCGATAAGTCACTTTAGTGCACTGAAGATCATCTAGCCGGCCTTCGCACTCTTGACCAGCGGCCGGCCAATGGGTGTCACCGTAATTCTAGCTGCACTTCAAGTGCGGCTTGGAACCATTGCAACCGAAGCGGCGTGGACCTTCCACAGCAAGGTCATTCAGTCGATTGGCGCTGGGGATAGGCCGGTGCAATCGGCAATCACCGAAGAGAATCGATGCGGCTGCGCGTGCCATCGAGTTGAAACCAATCGCAGGCCACGAATAGGGCTTTCAATGCCTACTCGGTTTGAATTTTCCGAGTGACGTTATTCGAGATATGGCAAGAGCTGCTTTGGAGGCGGCGCGTACCGCATAGAACAAGCCGCCCGGGCGATCGCCGGACGGCTCATTCCGCAACTGCCGGCACGGCGCCGGTTCCATCGCACATTGCTTATTTCGGCGGGGCCGTCGCCCTGGGGCAGAGCGGCGGTCCCTTATCGCCCGGTACGCATGGCCGGGGTTGAAGAGGCGCCGGCCAATCCGCACGACTATCGATACGCTAAGACTTAAAATGCAACTGGCAACTGCAATTTCGAATTAACCCTTAAGGCTATGGCGCTGGAATTACGGTGACGCCCATTAGCCGGCCGCTGGTCAAGGGCGCAGAGCATTTTTTTGGCAGCACTGGCTGCCAATTTTTCTCATTTGTCGTTTTCAGCTGCCGTGTTCGAACCGCGCCCGTTTCTTCGGTTGATGGCTGCGTCCGCATCACGGATCGCGCCAGACACCCATCGGGATCAAGCATCGGCCCGACCGGGGCCCGCGCCCTGGCGGCATGGCCGCCCCAGAAGAACGTTGGTGCCGCCTCGCATCCAAAAGAATTTCACAGAATCGTGGCTGCCAGCGTGCCGGCGCCAATCTCCGGATGGCTTACGCTGCGGGCGATCCGCTGTCACCGCGGCTGGTGACGGCGATCCGGCGTCCAATTCAGTGCAGGTGGTTGCAACTCCAGTCACCGTACCTGGCTCGCCGAACCGCCGTCGTCCTTTAGGCAAAGCAGCGCGTTGCGTCGAACGGTTTGCCCTCCTTCAGGATGTGATAGCAGGCGCGCGCGAGCTTGTGTGCCAACGCCTTGGTGGCGACGATGTTGTTGGTCCTGGCCTTCTTGCGTTCATGGAAACGCTTGGCCTCCGGGCAAAAACGCCTGGCGAAGTTCGCCGCCTCGACGAAGGCCCAGGCAAGATATTTGTTGCCGTTCTTGACGTTGCCTTCGCCTTTCTTCTTGCGATTGCTGGTGTGCACGCTGTCAACGCAGCGCGCGTAAGACGCAAAGTTGCCGACGTCGGCGAACCGATCGATCGGACCGGTTTCCAGAAGAATGACGGTGGCGAGCGTCTGGCCGATGCCCGGCACGCTGGTCAACAAGCCGTATTGCGGACGCGGCTTGACGCGTTCTTGCAGGCGCTTTTCAAGAAGCTCGATCTGTGACTGCAGTGTCGCGATAACCGCGACGTTGGCCTTGATTGCCAAGCCTACATCCGCCGCCAGGGACAGGTTGTCGACCGCATCGTCGGTCAGGCGCTTGATCTGATTGCTGGTCATTCGCCCGCCCAGCTGCTGGGCCATGATGTTCTCGACCGCGAGGACATGTGCCGTGCATGATTGCACCAGCTGCATGCGCTTGCGCGCCAGATCGCGCGTCGCCCGCTGCTCCCGCGGCAGGATCGTGCCCGTCGGCAAGATGCTCAGCCGCAGTAAATGGGCCAGGTGCTGCGCATCGGTCTCGTCGCCGCTGTGCTTCAGTCCTTCGTATTGCTTGATCGCAGCCGTATTGGCGAGATGCACGTGGAAGCCGGCGTCCTGCAAGCCGTCGACCAGCCAATACCAGTTGTAGGTCGACTCGACAACGATGCCGGCCAATTGCTCTTGCCAGCGAACCAGAAAGCCAATGATCTTCGTGACGTCGTTCGGCAAGCGCTTCTGTGCCTCAACCCGATCGGCATCGTCGATGATCGCGATAACGCTGTTGTTAGAATGCAGATCAATCCCGCTGTACATCATCCTCGCCTCCTCGTGGTCAAAAGTGATTCGATGATTACGAATTCACCTTAGCTCCACGGCCTTCTCGGTTGCGAAGGCCGGCTAGATGATCTTCAGTGCACTTAACCGGCCGATGAGTGTGCCCCAAGGCTGCGTTCTATTCCAGAAGCAATCCACGCCCGCCAAGGCGAGCGGCACTGTGGATTGCTTCCGCCTTCGCTCGATGAGCTACGGCGAACAAGTCGCCGAGAGTTAAGGTGACAGTGCACTAAATTGCTTTGCGCGCGATGAGATGATGCGAGCCAAAATGCTCGCCAGTCAGTTAAGTGCACTGGACTGCAGCCCATAAAGAGACACGGGAATTCCCGCCTCAAGGCTCGATCTATATCGGCACAGTTCGGATTGCATTATTGCGGCAAATCAGATTTGTTCCGCGAATGGATTTGCGCGGAACGAAACTCATGTGGAATGACCAACTCGATGCAAAATTGCTGAGGCTTAGGCGAGAGGGGCTTTCCTTTTCCGAGGTAGCAGAGCGCATGGGGGTGTCTCGAAACACGGTTCTTGGACGCGCTCAGCGCCTTGCCGGGAAAAAATTCCCTTCGCAGACGGCGAGGTCTGAGCTGAGGCGCCGGGCGAATGACGCGCGAGCTCGACAAGTGGCCGCCAAAGCAAAGGTAACTTCGAGGAAATTGAAGAAGGATCTGGCCAGTGGCGTGCCCCGGGACGTGGCGGTCAGAACGGCTTTGGATTTAGGCGCCGCACCAAAACTTGTCGCTGACATCATCGGTGTTTCAAGTCAGCGGGTGTGCCAGATCATGCGGGAGTCTTGACGTTCGGAGGATGATCCCCCGGGGGGCGATTCATGGAAAAGAGGCCCGCCCAATTGAGGCGGCCTTACTTCAGACCTGACTCACACCTGCCGCGATTCAGGATTCGGCTCGCGCGCGCAATCCTTATGACGGTGACAGTGGCCGCGTTCTATTCCCGCCAGAAGCAACCCGCGCCGCCAGACCGAGCGGCGCCGCGGAGTGCTTCGCTTCGCGCGCAATGAAAAACTACCGTTTTCAGCCGCGACCCATTGACCCGACGGGCAAATCACTTCGGATTTTCCGAAATAATGTCAAGCCCAGGAATCAAAAATATTTCGCTTCACCCGTCGGGCAAATCAGCGCTACTAGCTCGCCCCGTCTCACCCGATGAGAGGGGCGTTGCGCACGTCACGAAACGCGCGGTGGGATGCGGTGGACGCGATGCTTGCGCAAGACGAACGCAGGCGCTCGCGGACGGCGAAGTCGCGTGGTTCTGACGCCGCGATGCTGGCGTCAAGTTCGTGAGAAGCAAACGCTTCTCAGGGGCGACGGTGGCAAGAAAGCCCGTTCACCGGGGAGAGCGCGAAGTAAGCCGTAAACCATTGCGCAGGGAAGGCCGGATGCCTCCGCTGAACCTGTATGCTCGTGTGCGTTTTCTTTGTGCATTTTGCACACGAGACCGCGGGTGCAGCGTGCACCCGGTCTTCCCTGCGCCCTCTTCTCTTGATGAGGGCGGAAGTTCAGGCAAACCTCGGGCATATCATGCCGCGAGAATGCGGAGTCACATCCACCAGTCGTCATCGCCCGCCAACGGGTCGGCCGAATGACCGCCCGATGACAGGCTCCGGCGGGCGATCCAGTTGGCCGCGGCCTATCGGCCAAGGTCAGGCGCCTCTGGAATACTGGATCGTCCGGTCAAGCCGGACGACGACATCGGAGAGTTTTTTGAAAATTGAATGTGAAGTTTCAATTTCGTCATTGCGAGCGCAGCGAAGCAATCCATGCTTCCGCGCGTGCGGAGGGATGGATTGCTTCGCGGAGCCTGTCATCGGGCGCGCGTTTCGCGCGACCCGTTGGCTCGCAATGACGGCGGATGGAATTGCGCCCTACTTCACCACGCCGATCTCGCGGAAATATTTCTGCACGCCGGGATGGATCAATTCGACATTGGGCGCGGCCGCGACCGTGTTCGCCGCCGTGGTCTCGCAGGCCTGCGACAGCTTTTTGCAAAACTCGCCTTCGATCCCGTGCAGCGTCTTCGCCAGCCGGTAGGCCACCTCATCCGGCAGGCTTTCGCGGACGAGGATGTAGCTCCACGAACCGACCGACGAAATTGGCGCGCTCTGGTTCGGATAGCTGCCCGCAGGAACCGTCAGCGGCTTCAGGTAAGTGTGTTTCGCGCGGATGCGCGCGATCTCGCCGGCGTCGGGGGCGATGAAGCGCGCGCCGCCGGGGCTCTCCGCCATCGCTTTGAAACCGGGCCAGCCGATCCCGGCGCCCCAAAGTGCTGCGGCGCGGCCGTCCTGCACCATGGCCGGGCCGTCGCCGGCGCGATCGAGATAGATCGACTTGAAATCCTCGTCCTGCTTCAGCCCGATGCCGTCGAGCATGTAGCGCGACAGGATCGGCAGGCCCGAGCCCTTGGCGCCGAACGCGACCGGCTGGCCGACCAGATCCCGGATCGTCTTGTAGGGACTATCGGCGCGCACCACGAACATGCCCGGGCTCGAATACATCGCGGTCAGGATTTTGAGTTTGGTCGCCGGCCGCCCGATGCCCATGAAGGCTTCGTAGGACGGCTCCCCCGCCACCAGCGCGATATCGAGCTGGCCCGCTTCCAGCAGCGGAATGTTCTCATTGGAGCCCTTGGTGTTGCGCGGCTCGATCGACAGCGCCGGGTCGGCGGCGTTCATGACTTCCGCGAAACTATTGCCGTAGAGCGGGAAGCCGCCACCCGGCGTCGCGGTCCCCAGGCTGATTGTGGTCTTTGCAATGGCCGTGTTTGTAATGGTCTTGCCTCCCTCTTGCGCCGCGGCGCTCCCCGCCAGCAGCAGCGCGCCGGCACAGGCAATATGGACGAGTTTCATTTTCGGCCTCAAGTGTCGTCTCGTGCGAAATGACCAATCAACGCGCGGGAGGTTGTAGGCAATCGCGGTGATTTATGAAAGCATGCGCGCAACGGTAACAAGAAAATGACGGGGGCGGCCATGACGGGATTTCTGCGCGCGGCGGCGTTCGCTGGAGCCTGCCTTGTTGGCGTCGTGGCCGGGAGCCTTCCGGTTTTGGCCGCAGATTATCCGAACCGCCCAGTGCGCTGGCTGATCGGTTTCGCTCCCGGTGGCCCGGTCGATATCGTCGCGCGCATCATGGCGCAATGGCTGTCGGAACATTTCGGCCAGCAATTCGTGGTGGAGAACCGCGCCGGCTCCGGCGGCAATATTGCAACCGCGGCCGCGATCGGCTCATTGCCTGACGGCTATACGCTGCTGTTCAGCGGCGCCAACAACGCGATCTCAGCCTCCCTTTACCGGAAGCTGCCGTTCGACTTCATCCGTGACACCATGCCGGTCGCAAGCTTCATGCAAGTGCCCAACATGCTGGTGGTCTCGAAGGCGATGCCCGTCAAGACGGTCCAGGAGCTGATCGACTACTGCAAGGCCAATCCCGGCAAGGTGGCGTTTGCCTCGTCGGGTAACGGCACCACGGTGCACATGGCGGCAGAGCTGTTCAAGGCGATGACGAAATGCGACATGGTGCACGTGCCCTACCGCGGATCGGCGGTCGCCTTTCCGGATGTCATCTCCAACAAGGTACAGCTTATTTTCGACAATTTGCCTTCGGCGCTGGAACAGGCGCGCGGCGGCAGCGTGCGCGCACTCGGCGTCAGCTCGCCGCAGCGCTGGCCCAGCGTGCCCGAGATTCCAGCCATCGCCGAAACCGTACCGGGATATCAATCGAGCGTGTTCTACGGCATGTCCGCGCCCAACGGCACGCCGCCGGAAATCATCGACATCCTCAACAAGGCGGTCAACGAGGCCTTGAAGGATCCGAAGCTGGTGGCGCGGCTGGCCGAGATCGGCGGGGTCCCGAAGCCGCTCACTCCGGAAGGATACGGCAGGCTGATTGCCGACGAGACCGAAAAATGGCGCAAGGTGGTCGAATTCGCCGGCGTGTCGGTGGACTAGATCGTCTTCGAAACGTAGAAACGCAGCAACGAAGAAAATAACGGAAACCCCATGATCGGATTTTTACGCGTCAGTCTTTTCAGCCTGGTAGTTCTTGCAAGTCTCGCGACCGGCGTCGCGCCCTCCGCCGCCGCCGATTATCCCAACCGCCCGGTGCGCTGGCTGATCGGCTTTGCCGCCGGCGGCCCGGTCGATATCGTCGCGCGCATCATGAGCCAGTGGCTGTCGGAGCGCTTCGGCCAGCAGTTCGTGGTCGAGAACCGCGCCGGCTCCGGCGGCAATATCGCCGCTGCCGCGGCGATCAGTTCGCCGGCCGATGGTTATACGCTGCTGTTCGTCGCGCCCAACAACGCGATCTCGACCTCGCTCTACAAGAAGCTGCCGTATGATTTCATCCGCGACACCGTGCCGGTCGCCAGCATCATGCAGCTCACCAACATGCTGGTGGTGTCGAACGCGATGCCGGTGAAGACCGTCCAGGAGTTCATCGACTACTGCAAGGCCAATCCGGGGCAGATCTCGTATGCCTCCTCGGGTAACGGCACCTCGGTGCACATGTCGGCCGAACTGTTCAAGGCGATGACCAAATGCGACATGGTGCATGTGCCCTACCGGGGATCGGCGATCGCGTTTCCGGACATCATCTCCAACAAGGTGCAGCTGATCTTCGACAATCTGCCCTCGGCGCTGGAGCAGTCGCGCGGCGGCAGCGTGCGCGCGCTCGGCGTCACTTCGCCGCAGCGCTGGTCCACCGTGCCCGAAATCCCCGCCATCGCCGAGACCGTGCCGGGGTTCGAATCGGTCGGCTTCTACGGCATCTCGGCGCCGAAGGGCACGCCGCCGGAGATCGTCGAGACCCTCAACAAGGCCATCGATGAGGCCCTGAAGGACCCCAAACTGGTGGCGCGGCTGGCCGAAGTCGGCGGCATCCCCAAGCCGATGACCCCGGCCGAATTCGGCAAACTCATCGCGGACGAGACCGAGAAATGGCGGAAAGTGGTCGAATTCGCCGGCGTTTCGGTGGATTGAAGGCGGCATTGCGGGATCGCGGGTCACCCTGTAAACGATCCCGGCACCGTTGCCGGCCGCGCCCCGCGGCCGCCGCGGCGGGGCCTGTAGCTCAATGGTTAGAGCCGGCCGCTCATAACGGTCTGGTTGCAGGTTCGAGTCCTGCCGGGCCCACCAAGAAAATCAATTACTATCGCTTCGCGGCAGAACTGACTCGGATTCGCACAATCTGACTCTCTGCTGTGCGGAGACACTTTGAGAACGAACTGATTCGGGGCGATTCGATTTCGTTTTGACGACGACTCGGTTACCCATCCCTCTGACGCAGCGGCGGGCATTCGGTTCCCCGGCGCACGGCCTCGGCTTGGGACCCATTCCACGATGATCGACTCCAGCGCGACGCGACCGAACTACGTGGCGGGCGACCGATCGGCCTGCGCCTTGCGGTCGGCATAGCTCCTCCAAATGCTCTCGTCGGGCGCCCGGAATTCGACGCTGGCCCGCAGGTTCTCGACGGACGTGACGACGTCGGCGAAGTAGTCGGTCTCCGGATCGTGGCCGACTATCACGCACCTGGCACTGAACGCCAGATCGTCCTTTCGCCAATACCAAGGTGATCTAGGGCCGAACGCCAGCGTGAGCACATGGTCGTTCCCCGGCACCCTCATGTACGGACCGATCTCGCCACCGAGCAGGCTCGCGATCGCGAGCTTGTGAGGCGCGATCACCACCTCCTCGATGAGGCTCTGTTCCGGATCGATCACGATCGCCCGCATCGCGCGTGGCGGCTTAGGGCGCACCCCGATGCTGGTCCAACGAACCATCGTGACCACGTCATCGAGACGAACGAGCGCTGGACCGCGTTCCCCCTGCCCGGTGCGGCGGCCCACGATGAGACCAGGTCCCGCAATCGGTCGAGATCCACCTATGATGAACGCTTCGGCATGCTCTTCTAGTCCCGCGAGCAGGATGTCGCCCTTCGGCAGCTTCATGGCCAACTGCGGCTTTTCGTCGAAATAGTCGTCCAGCCGCGCATCGGTGCTGATTTCGATTCTCGTGACCGACTTCGCGTCGGGGTCAATCAAGATCGCCTTCATATTAATTCCTCCAACACCGATACTCTTGCCTAGTTGAGAGTGGCCACGAGTCACGGCTCGATGGAAGCCTCCAATGAGCCAACGGCGAAGAAGCACGTGGAAAACCCACGGATGGGAAGCTAACCTTCCAATGATCCCGCAAAGGTTGATGCAAACAATCCATTCAATTGATCGGCTATACATCGAGCTACGTTCGCGAGCAGGTCGCCGCGTGACGATCTGACCGTCATTCGCGCTCATCCTCGCAAATTCGATCCTCGAGCAGGAGTTGTCCGACGCCTATGCGAAGGCGAGCAATGCGTTCCTTCGCGGGTGCCGAGGTCGAAGGTGTAGGCGGAAAGCATTACTGGCGCAGAAAATCGCGGATTCGCACTGGGCGCTCCGAGGCGCGAGGTGTAAAATTCCTTATCCAGGTGCAAAATTGCTTGTTAGGACGGCCTCCGGTGCAAAATTACGTACGCCAGTCCGAGGAAATCGCGCCCGCTGCAGCGGCTCGGGCGTCGTGAAGATCATGCCGTCTCCGAAACGCGAGCGGGCTCTCGAAGTAGAGATAGCCGCGCAGCGCCGCAGACGGCGAGAAGAACTGCGGTGCCGTCATCCGGAAGTGCTGCGGCCGCTCCGCCCACGCCGGCACCTGCAATCCCCAACGACGCGCGAGATGTTCGCCGAGGGCGCCGAGCCAGGCGTCGTGCAGCGCGTCGCCCGTCGACACCGGCGCGTCGTCAATGCGGCCTGCCGTACGTCGGGGTGCAGATAGAATTCGTGAAGCAGTTCGTCGACGGCGTGGCCGAACGGCTTGTTGCCGGCAAGCGAGACGGCGGCTGCTTCGGCGAGTGTCTGTGGGCGGCTCATGGCGCGAAGCGTGCGCGATCGTCGTAACGATTTCAAGATTCGACTTCCTCCGACGACCAAAATGATGGCAACGTGGGCCGCCGCGGCGCCAAGCCTGGTGCTACACCGTCGTGCTACACCGTCAATTTCCGGCGGTTCGGGAAACGCCTGTTTTTGAAGGACTTCGTGCCGTCGGAAAACGGTGGCGGAGAGGGAGGGACTCTCAGCCAGCAACCTTCCGAGTGCAAAAAGGCCCAATGAAATAAGGGTGCTTGCTAAAGGTGACGGGCGCGAGTTGGTCGAGGCGCTGCGGCCTGTCCTTGCAGCGCAGGGCTACGTCGTGACGCCGAACCCGTCCATCATCGACAAGCACGGCGATGGTGAGGCCTTCCGCGAGGGCGAAAATGTACGGGCACAAAGTGAAGTAGCCGCCCTTAACCGACTGTTTAGGATTGCCCGTAGCGACACTCATCAGTCCAAGCGGGTAGCAGACTTCCTCCTGGCTTGGTGGAATGCCGATCGAGACGGCGGATTTGATCTGACCAGCCTCTGGAACCTCGACACAGCGATTTGTGAAGACCTCACAATCGTATTCCACCTCATCGCTCGATCGCGCTCTTATCCAGATGCGTTTGGTTATGACGCGGCCATTCGCGGTGGAGCAATGGCGCCTGCCTAATCCGAACAATGAGATTTCGGTAGATTAGTTAGGGACGCACTCATAAATCGAGCTTGATTGATCCGAGCTTGATTGATGTCCGCTATGCCCTGATAGCGACCAAATTCCGCAGCGCACCGAAAATGTCGCGATGGGCCAAACTCGGAAGTGAACACATTCATGCTTGTCCTGCAGCATCGGCAGTGTCGTCGCGCTCAAAATGTAAACTGCTTGCCGACGGCGGTGGGCGAGAGCGCGTCCGGAAACGCGTTCGCTAGTGCCGCCATGGCGCGCCAGCCGGTGCAGTGACCGGCTGCAATGGTTTTCAGGTTGAACTCCTTCAGCCCCTCGACGGTCTGCGCGATGACAGCCTCGTTGGGGCCGGAGAGATGCAAACCGCCCAGCACCGCATGAATTGGAGTTTCCGGGAATACCGCCCGCGCATTCTTGCACACATTGACGATGCCGGCATGA
Source organism: Bradyrhizobium sp. Ash2021 (assembly GCF_031202265.1). NCBI lineage: Bacteria > Pseudomonadati > Pseudomonadota > Alphaproteobacteria > Hyphomicrobiales > Nitrobacteraceae > Bradyrhizobium > Bradyrhizobium sp. Ash2021. Next base: position 7,503,682 of record NZ_CP100604.1, read on the forward strand.
GAGCAGGCAGACAGCACCACGAGACCCTTCCCCGCGACGTTCACGGCGAGCCAGCGTTCGTCCACCAGCAACTCGTCCGGCTCCCACCCGGCGGCGGTTCGCCGCATCTGCCCGGGAAAGCCACGCTCGAAATCGGTGACACGAGGGATTTCGCCACTCACGTAGCACAAACCTTCGTGAAAGACTTGCGGCTCTGTCGTCACGACCATCGCCGCACCGAAATCCGTGAGATCGGTGAGACTGGGCACGTCTTCCATCTGGCGTACTTTGCCGCTCGGTTGACGAACGCCGCGCGTCATGAACATGCCGGGATGAGCGTAGAACGGCACATCGCGACCGCCATTACGGCCGCGGATCATCCCAAGCGCGAGCAACATTGCGCCGGCGTGATCGGCATGGCCGTGCGAGAGGACGATGCTTTCGACCGCGCCGAGATCGACGCCAAGCCGCGTAACATTGCGCTCGAATGCGTAATCCTCAGGGCCAGTGTCGAACAGCACCGTATGGCTCTCGCTGCCGCGATGCACGGTCAAAAGGCATGACAACCCGTGCACCGCGCAGCATAGACATTTGTATGCGTTGAGCTTGAAGCCGCGTCGAACAAGGGATGCGCCCTCGCTTTCAACGAAGGGCGGATTTGACGAGAGCATATCTGTCGCGTTGTCTACCAGGATTCGGATATCGACCTTATCAGCAGGCTCAATCTTGGGCATCAAATGACCTCACAACGGTAAAGGAAGCAGGACATCGTATCGATTCAAATCGGCGTTGGAAGAGGGCCTTTGGTCTCCTCTGACGATCGAGATTGATGACGCAGCCGAGGGCCCGTCGGGTCAAACGCTACAGATTTGCTATCGCCCGGCGCCGCTGCCATGACGGCAACCCTCTGAAAGCCGACACGATTCCGCCCCCTGGGGCGAGGCGCATGATCGTTTTCCTCAGTTACTGAGGAGAACGACAATGCCTGACCAAAATTGCCTATCCGCCACTCCCCGCCGGACGCCCTGGAATAAGGGCAAACTGGTTGGGGCCAAGCCTCCACTGCGGCCCAAACACGTTTGGTCGATACGAACCCGACTGCTGGTCGATGGACGAACGCGCGACCTTGCCTTGTTCAATCTGGCCATCGACAGCAAGCTTCGCGGCTGCGATGTCGTGGCCTTAAAGGTCGAGGATGTTGCTCCGAATGGCTATGCGGTTGATCGTGCAACGGTTCGGCAAAAGAAGACAGGACGGCCGGTCAAATTCGAGCTGACAGATCAGACCCGCCAAGCCGTTGATGACTATTTGAATGCCGCAAGCAAGTCGCTAGGCGAGTTCCTGTTCACTGGCCGACGGGCTAACGGCCAATGCATGACAACGCGCCAGTATGCTCGGCTTCTCTCTGAATGGGTGGCAAGCATCGGACTTGATCCGAAATTGTTCGGCACGCACTCGTTGCGTCGGACGAAGGCGACGCTGATCTATCGGCGCACCGGCAATCTAAGGGCTGTACAGCTTCTGCTCGGGCACACCAAAATCGAAAGCACTGTCAGGTATCTCGGTATTGAGGTAGACGACGCGCTCTCGATAGCGGAACAAGTTGAGGTCTGAAATACCCGGGCAGAGCGGAAATACTCTGCCCGATTAATGTCAGCCGCTTCGGGCCAGAAGCGGAAGTCTCATTCGATCACTTCGTCAACGAGGGCGAGCAGCGCGGGCGGGATATCAATTCCCAGCGCCTTTGTAGTTCCGAGATTGAGCACAAACTCGAACTTGCTGGATCGCATCACCGGCAGATCAGCGGCTCTCTCGCCCTTAAGAATGCGCCCCGCGTAGATCCCGGCCTGCCGATACGCGTCGGCAACGCTGGCTCCATAGCTCATCATGCCACCCTCCAGAGCTTCCTCCCGAAGCGGATATATTGCGGGTAATGCGTGACGACTTGCTAACGCGATGATACGTGCCCGGTTGGTTGTCAACAAGGTGCCAGACCCGATCAGCAGCGCGCGCGTCCCGCTTCGAATGAAGGCCGCAAATGCCGTATCCAATTCGTCTTCGCGGTTGGCGTCGATGACAGTGAGTTGTTGCCCGACCGCCAGCGCCGCGGCCTCAACGTCACCTCGCTCTGCCTCCACATTCGGACTGGTGCGACTTGTCAACATCCCAATCATTGCCGCGTTGGGCACTACCCACCGCAGCAGTTCCAATCGTTTTGCCCCCAATAAGGTCGAGAAAAATACTACCCCTGTGACGTTGCCGCCCGGTCGATTGAGGCTGGTTACCAGGCCGGCCGCGACCGGATCGCCTCCGCTGGCGAAAATGAGCGGCACGGTGGTTGCCGCAGCCTTGATCTGTATGGCTGCAATCGTATCCGCTACGATGACAGCTAACGGCCGGGCAAGCAGGTCAGTCGCCATGTGCTGAAGGCGCTCTTTCTCATCGTCGGCGTAGCGGTATTCGATTTGGACGTTCTGGCCCTCCACGAAGCCCTGCTCCTTCAATCCCTCCCGAAAAGCCGTGGCAAGGAACTGTGAGGGCGCGGAGGATGAGCTGCGCAGAAAACCAATTGCGGGCATTCGCGTCTGTTGGGCTCGGGCCGTCAATGGCCAACTGGCCACCACCCCGCCCAGAAGACCGATGAATTTACGCCGCTTCATGCCTGACGCTTCCAGCTAAGACGCCCTTATCGCCGAGAAACACCTCTTTGGAAAGTGACCTCCAAGGTACATCGAGACGCCTGGCTTGTCGGCTGCGGGTCAAAAAGCGCCGTTTCGAGACACGGACGGTCACTTCAAGTCTACCCCTGCAAGCCGACAATTCAGGACACCGTCCGGACATCGCATTCGGGCCTGACCGGAAATCCTCCCGTCCGCTGTCCCAAAACGCTATTGTTCCCCGGCCATTGACCGGAGGAGACGATGACGTGGACAAGGGGAGACGTATGCGCAACCGCGATTGCCATCTCAATGACAAGCACGACGCGGGCTTCGCGTGCGCAGACGCCGCGCGCGCTTCGGTGGTGGCTGCGCTGTGCCCGACCGGCAAGCTGCGGGCTGCTCTGATCATCTCCAACCCTGTTCTGGTGACTCGCCGCTCTGATGGAACACTCGGAGGCGTGTCGGTCACTATCGCCAACGCGCTCGCTACGCATCTGGACGTTCCGTTGGAGCTCAGGCCCTATGACAATCCGGCGCGCTACAACGAGAGCCTCGCAACGGATGACTGGGATGTCGGCCTTGCCGCGCGCGACCCTTCCCGCGCCGACTACCTGGTTTTCAGCACCACCTTCATGGAGGTGGATAATGGCTTTGTGGCCCGCGCTGGTGCGGCACCTACGAATGCAGATGAGGTCGACCAGCCGGGCGTCAGGATTGCCGTAGCGCAAGGAAGCGCGCCGCACGCGGTGCTACGCCGTATGATCAAACAGGCGGAAATCGTCGCGGTGCCGGGCGGGTTCGAGGCAGCGTGCGATGCGCTGGCGAAGGGAAATGCCGATGTTTACGGCGAGAACGTGCACCTTGCCTATCGGATTGCTGATGCCGTGCCCGGTGCACATGTGCTGCCCGGACATTTCAATGTGGTGCAGATGGCGATTGGAGTTCGCAAGCGCGCCGCTGTGGCGCTGCCCGATATTGACGTGTTCGTGAGCCAAATTCGAGCAGATGCCACTGTGCAGAAGGCAATCACCGAGTCTGCGCTGAACGGGGTTAGAGTGCCCTGAGTCCGTTCCGGGTCAAAAGCGCCGTCTGGAAGGTCGGCCAGCCGTTTCCGGCCTACCCCGACGAGCGGACAATTCAGGGCCCCGTCCGGACTTCGCATTCGGGCCATGAACGGACATTCACCAACGCGCGTGTTACCAAGTACTCTCAAGCGGACCCAGACGAATCTCGGCCTTGTTCAGTACGCGGCATCGATGTCCCCTTCGCTATTCGGGCAGACCGGCGGCTCGGAGCGCGCCGAGGAATTTTTCGCGATATTCCGGAGACCGGATCAGGAAAATCGCAGCCGCGCCTGACATGCGGAAGGAGGGATCGAACTCCAGTAGACGCCGGGCGGCTTCCCTCGCCTCGGGCAGATCTCCGAGCGCTACGCTGTTTACGATGTAGGATGCGAAGGGCTGAAGATGCGGCCGAGTCTGAATGGCCTCCCTGGCGAGTTCACGCCCTTCCTCGAAACGGCCCTGGAACCAACGGCAATGCGCGATGCCGGCCACGAAGAAAGGCTTGAACGGATCGAGAGGGCTTAGCCGCATCATCCTCTCGAAGCTCTCGATCCCCCGCTCCGCGTCGACCCGCATAACCGAAACCCAGCACCTTGCGAGCCACGCAACTGACAGGTTCGGGTTAAGCGCGATCGCCTGCTCCACCAGCGACGCCCCCCGGTCGTATTCGAGTCCGAGGTAGGTGAGGGCTTGGGCGGAGCGGGCCAGCACGAAGGCGTCCTGGTCAGTAAGTTTCAGGGCGGCATTGGCAAGCGCGACGGCATCGGCGCGCATCGCCGGGTCCGCTATCGCACCGTGCTGCGATTGGTCGATGAGGTAGGTGTAAGCCGCCATCGCGTGGGCGGCGGCGTATCCCGAATCCTGCTCGATCGCGCGCTTGAACAGGAGCCTGGCCTCGGCGCCTTGCCCGCGGCTGGCCAGCGCGATCCCCTGCAGATACGAATCGTAGCTGTCCGGGACGTTCGTGGGATTTTTCCTGGCTCGCTCGATCTCGGCTTGTTCGATCTTCGGCGCGATCGAGGAGACCACGTTCGCGGTGATCCGGTCCTGAAGCTCGAAGACGTCCGTCAGCTCGCCGTCGATCCTGTCCGCCCATAGATGGGCCCCGTTCGATGCATCGATCAGCTGACCGGTGATGCGCACCCGCCCGCCGGCCTTTCTGACGCTTCCTTCGAGCACGTAACGCACGCCGAGCTCGCGGCCCACCCGTTTGATGTCGACCGCCTTTCCCTTGTAGGTGAAGCTCGAATTGCGAGCGATCACGAACAGCGAGTTGAAGCGCGAAAGCGCGGTGATGATGTCCTCGACCATGCCGTCGGCGAAATATTCTTGCTCGACATCGCCGCTCATGTTCTGGAACGGCAGGACCGCGATCGACGGCTTATCGGGTAGCGCCGGCTGGGCCGGGGCTTGCGTGACTTTGCTCGACGCCGAATTCGGGCGGCCAGAACCGCTCGGAGTTACGGCATAGGTCCTGATCGGTTTAGCGATGTTCTTAAGCTGCCGTTCGCCTCGATCCTCGAATTCCGCCTCGATCTTGCCCTCGATCTCGTTGTGCACCTTGGCGGAGACGAGGATCCCGCCGGGATCGGCGAGCCCTTCGAGACGCGCTGCAACGTTGATGCCTTCGCCGTAGACGTCGCCGTCCTCCTGCACGATGACGTCGCCGAGGTTGAGCCCGATCCGCATCCGGATGCCGTCGGGAGAGGCGGACAGTATCCGCTGGATGTCGATCGCGCATTTCGCGGCCGCAAGCGGACTCGCAAATTCAGCGAGAACGCCGTCGCCGGTCGACTTGATGAGCCTGCCTTGATGACGCGCAAGGTTGGGGTCGATCACCTCCCGCCGGAGCCGGTTGATCTCAGCGTAGGTCGCCTCCTCGGCGCGTTCCATCATTGCGGAGAAGCCGACCACATCGGCCGCCAGAATCGCCGCCAACCGCCTTTGCACTTCGGTCATACGCTCCTCACCCCCAGGTCGCCATATTAGAACACGCACCAAGGGATGTGCCACCCATGCGTTTGGTCGTCGTCCACTATTCTTGCCGCCAGCTTCTTCCGTTCTGCCTATTGCGGTGACAGGGCTGGACTGCACTCAATTGGCGCCCTGAGGGGTCAATCGAAGAGCCGGCCGATCTTGGCGGCGATAGCGTGTACCGAACTGCCGCCCACGGCCGATGAAGATGGGCACTACTGCTTCGCCGTGGCGGTGTGATGCAGCGGCCCGCCATGCTCCGCGGGGCCGCCTTCGATTTCGCGGCTGGTCCGGGGATCTTCCAAGCGGCCCTCTCGGTCGATCCCGGGATCGACGTGATGTGCCAACAGCGAAATTCGGCCGAATCATTCGAGCACTTGATCGGCGTGCGCAAGCAATGTTGCTGGCACATCAAGGCCAAGCGCTTTCGCCGTCCTCAAGTTGACCACAAATTCGAATGTCGAGGGTTGCTCAACGGGGAGCTCTCGCGGCAGAACTCCCTTGAAGATCTTGTCCACGAAGTACGCTGCCCGCCGATAAAACTTGCCAAGGCTATCACCGTAACTCATAAGTCCGCCGAGCGCCGCGTATTCCGCATAAGGATGTATCGATGGCAGTCGATACATCAGCGCTAGATCCGCCACCACCGAACGGGGCGGGTCGTACACCGGATCCGGAACGACCATTACGGCCTGGACCTGTTGATCGAGTGTCTCGAACGCATGTCTTGTCTCGTCAGTGCTGCGCGCCTCCAATACGGTCAATTGGATGCTGGTTGCAGTAGCTGCGCCGCGAGCGGTTTTGAGCATTCCCACATACGCGAGATTGTCGGGATTCAGAAGAATTCCCACGCGCGTCAATCTGGGTGCGACCGCGGTCAATAGTTCAAATTGCTTCGCGGCGATTTCAGGTAAATAGGTGGCAAGGCCAGTGATGTTACCGCCGGGGTGGGCCAGACTCTCAACAAGTCGGGTACCAACCGGATCTGCCGTATAGCCAAGCACGATTGGTATGGACGCCGTAGCCTTCTTCGCCGCCAGCGCGGCGCCAGTGAAGCCTGCGATGATCACGTCTACCTGCCTGGCTGCGAGTTCGGCAGCCATTCCCGGAAGACGCGAAAAATCGCCGGCCGCGAAGCGCCAGTCCATCACGAAATCTCTTCCTTCAATGTACCCGAAGCCGTTCATGCCTTTCAGGAACTCTCCATAGACGGTGCCCGCAAGAGAACTCGGCTCTGATTTTCCCGATAAGAAGCCAATCCTCCAAACGTGTCGCGGCTGTGCACCAACCGCGTACGGCCAGGCCGCAGCACCTCCGACAAACCTGATGAAGTCGCGCCGCTTCATTGCTAATCGCCCCCGGGTCTCCGTGAGCTTAGGCAAAGTTCGGCACAAGTCCAAGCTTCGGACACCCAACGGCGCGATGGGCCATAACAACGGCCTCGTGCGCTGCAAAAAATCAGCCTCGCTATTCGATGACCTCGTCGGCGGCTGCGAGCAGCGTTGGCGGCACTGTGAGGCCGAGCATCTTGGCGGTTTTGAGGTTGATGACAAGTGAAAATTTCGTCGGTTGCTGGACCGGAAGATCGGCAGGCTTTTCGCCTCTGAGAATGCGATCAATGTAGCTTGTCGCGTCCAGGAACTGGCCGGTCACGTCGATGCCATACGAGAGCAGGCCGCCCGCCGTAGCGAAGAATTTGAAGCCGTAGATGGAAGGTATCCGGTGGGCGGTTGCCAACTCGACGATACGTTGCCTGTTGGACGATGTTACAGTGTCTCCGGGAATGATCAGGCCGCTATTCGGGTCGCTCCCTAAGGCCGTCAGAACCGGCTCGATGACCGAGGGATCACGCACCACGACTTTGGTGATTTCGACGGAAAATGTCGGTGCCGCCTTCTCCGCCGAAAGAGCAATGTCATCGCTAGACGTCGAATTTCCGACCATCACCGACACCCGCTTGACGCCGGGCGCAATTTGCTTGAGCAGATCCACGAACTTCGCCCCTTCCACCGGCTGATTTGTAAAGCCGGTGATATTTCCGCCGGGGTGCGCAAGACTTCCGATGAAACCCGATCCCACAGGGTCCGTGACGGTCGTAAACACAACAGGGACGTCACGGGTCAGTTCCTGCAAAGCTCGGGTAGCCGGGTTCGCATTCGCGAACATCACGTCCGGCGACAATTCGAGCAACTCCGCTGCTGCGGTCCGGGCGCGTTCGGTCTGGCCCCGATACCAGCGATAATCGATCCTGACATTGCGGCCGACGCTCCAGCCAAGCTTGCTGAGCCCCTTCTCGAAAGCCGCGATCCGGACGCGAGACTCCGGATCATCCTCCGAGGTAACCAGAAGTACGCCAATCCGGCGCATCTGCTGCGCGAGGGCGGCGATGGGCCATATCGCGGCCGCGCCGCCGACAATTGCGATGAATTCTCGTCGTCTCATTCCCACTTCCAATCCCAATCTTGGCCTAAGCAGCTTTTCGGCGTAGGCCCAGGCAGTCGCTCCGAGAGGGCCCAGAACCGGAGTCGTGCGGCGCATCGAGGCAAGCCCTATTCGATGACCTCGTCGGCACGGGCGAGCAACGTCGGTGGAAGAATTATGCCGAGCTCCCGCGCCGTTTTGAGGTTGACGGTCAACTCAAATCGTACGGGTTGCTCCACCGGCAAGCCCGACGGCTTTGCACCCTTGAGGATCTTGGCGACATAGCCAGCCGAGCGGCGATACATGTCGGGGAAATTTGGGCCATAGGACAAAAGGCCGCCATCCCTGACATAGCCATCGGACTCCCAGATTGACGGCAGACGATGACGTGTGGCCAGTTCGATCAGTCGCACGCGCTGAAAATTGAAGAAAGGCGAGGCGAACGTCGCCAGCCCGTTGACACCCCTGCGGACGGCGTCCGCGAACGCAGCGTCGAATTGGTCCACTCCCGCTTCGACGGCATCGAATTCGACGCCAAGCGCCTTGGCCGTTGCCGCAGCTTCCTTTAGCCCCGATTCACCCATGCTAGGGTAGCGCAACGCCATCACGTGCGTGACTGACGGCGCCGCCTCCTTGAGGATTTCAATTCGTTTGCTTTCGAGATCGGAGTTGGACATTGACAGACCGGTGACGTTGCCGCTCGGCCGCGCCAGCGATGTGACAACACCGTTGGCAATGGCGTCACCGACGATAGCAAAGACGATTGGTGCCGTGGTTCCGGCGCGGGTCAACGCGTGCACCGCCTGAGGACCGGCGGTCACGACCGCATCGTATCCGCCCTTGCTGACGTCTCCGGCGAGCCGCGATAGGCGAACAGCATCGCCCTCGGTCCAAATATAGTCGACGACGACGTTCTCGCCCTCGATCAATCCGTTCTCGCGCATCCCTTGCTTGAACCCCTCGAGTTGGCGGGGGTCGATAACGCGAGGACTGGATGCACCGAGATAAGCAATTCGAGGCACGCGGCCCTGGCCCTGCTCCGCAAAGGCGGCAGACGGCGGCGTCATCGCCAAGGCTCCAATCAGCGTGATGAACTCGCGCCGTTTCATTCGATCCCTCGTCAGCGCCATCTCTGGCCACTTCATAGCTTGATGTCAGCGTTGGGTCCATTGGCGTCGATCTTGCCATGTCGACGGCGCAGTTTGCCGAATTGCACAAGCGCGCCCCCGAAAATACCCATCACGGCCGCGCCGATCGGGTGCGTGAGGCAGGCAAGCCTAGTCGAGACCAGCGGATGGAAGCGGTTTAGCAGGCTCGCCTCCATGATCCGGACAACGGGATGTTTAACTAGTGCGGTAAGCCCGCGTCACGAAGCGCGGCTGCAATTCGCTCGCGCTCATCCAGCGAGCGGATGGGAAAGGCTTCCTTGACATGAGAAACCCGAAAATCAGGCTGCAACTTCAGCAGGCGTGCAGCCGCCTCTCGCGCTTCCGCAACTCGCCCGGCGCGTACTGAATTCATGATGTATGCTCCCAGCGTCTGAGCATCGGTGCGGTACTGAATTGATTTCACCGCCACGGCCGCACCATCGTCGTACCGCCCCAAGTGAAAAAGCGCGAACGACGTCCCGGTCCAGGCGCCCATTCTCAGGGGATCGAGGGGACTGAGCCTGATCATTCTGTCAAAACTTTCGATGGCGCGCTCCGGCTGGGCACACATGAGCGAGACCCATCCTCGAGAGTGCCACGCCATCGCCAGGTTTGGGTTGAGAGCGACCGCCTGCTCGACCAACGACGCCCCGCGGTCATATTCGTGGCCCAGGTAGGTTACGACGTGACCGCATCTTGCCAGTGCCAGAGCGTCTTCATTTGCCAGCCTGGAGCCTAGCTCTGCAAACCGGAGCGCTTCAGTCCTCATTTCATCAGTAAGTGTGACGCCACTATCCGCCTGCTGCCGCATCAGTGCCGAGGCAGCCACGGCATAAGCGGCGGCATATTCCGGATCTTGCCCGATAGCTTTCTTGAAGAGCTCATATGCTTCGGGCACGGCCCCTCGATACAGCGACGCCATGCCGCGCAAATAGAAATCGTAGCCGTCCAGCCTGTCCGTTGGCTTTTGAAGCGCGCGCTCAATCTCGGCTTGCACGAGTTTCGGAGCGATCAAACCCACGACACTGGTGGTGACTTGATCCTGCAAGCCGAACACATCTTCGAGCCCGCCGTCGAATTTGTCAGCCCAGATATGACTGCCGGTCGCGGCCTCGATAAGCTGTCCGGTGATGCGAACGCGGCTACCCGCCTTTCTCACGCTGCCCTCAAGCACGTAGCGCACCCCGAGTTCACGCCCGACCTGCTTGATATCGACCGCCTTGCCCTTGTAAGTGAAGGAGGAATTGCGCGCGATCACGAACAGGGACTTGAATCGCGACAGTGCGGTGATGATGTCCTCCACCATGCCGTCGGCGAAATATTCCTGCTCCGGATCTCCCGACATGTTCTGGAACGGCAGAACCGCGATCGAGGGCTTGTCCGGGAGCGCGAGCGCGGGCGCCGGAACAGAAGCTTGCTTCGCTGTCATACTTTTCGAACCGGCCAATGCGAACACCTGAACCGGTCGCGCGATGTTCTTCAGTGCGATTTCGTCCTTGTCGTCGAATGCAACATCGATTCGGTCGCGGACCTGATCGTGCACCGCGCGCGAGATCGAGAGGCCGCCCGGCGCAGCGATGCTTTCCAGCCGGGCCGCGATATTGACGCCGTCGCCCATCAAATCGTCGCCCTCGACCATCACGTCGCCGACGTGAATGCCGATACGCAGCCGCATTTTCCGAGCGTCGTCAAACGCGGACGCCGCCTGCTCGACTTCGGCCTGAATGGCGATCGCACAATTCACGGCCTGAACGGCACTGGCAAACTCCGCCAGAAATCCGTCGCCCATGATCTTGAACAAGCGCCCCGAATGCTTTGTGATACCCGGCTCGATGATCTCGCGCCGTAGCATGCTCAACCGTGTCAGCGCGTCGGCCTCATCTGCGCTGACGAGGCGGGAATAGCCGACGACATCGGCGGCGAGGATCGCTGCAAGCCGGCGCTGAGTCATTCGGGCATGCCTGCGATACGGAAAGCCATGGCCAGCTTTTCGATATCTGTCTTCTGAAAAGGATTCCGTCTTTTGATATCAGAGATGCGCTGGGTGGGGTCCAGTCGCAGCGCCGCCGCGCAGACTTGTCGCGCTTCTTCAACTCGCCCGGCCATTGCATGGCATGCCATTGCGGCGCGATGCGCAAGTATATAATTTGGTTGCTGCTGCACTGCGATATTTGCGCATAAAGAGCCCTCCTCATAACGACCGGCCATGAAATGGGCATATGCCATGCCCGAGTGAGCCAAAAAGATCCGTGGTTCAAGCGGGCTCAGGCGCAAAGCTGCATTAAACTGGTCGATAGCGAGGTCTACTTCGCCAAGAGACGTCAGCGTGAAGCCGTACCAATATCGAGCGGGAGCCAGATTTGGATCGAGGCTGATAGCGCGCGCCAGCAAAGCCGCTCCAACCTCGACTTCCCCTACGACGAAGGAGACGGTTTGCCCAGCCATGGCAAGCACCATGGGATCGTCTTTATCGAGTTCAACAGCCCGTCTCGCTAGTCGTCGAGCCTCTTGCACTTCTCGATCAGCGTCAGCAATCCAGGCAAATGCCTTCTTTTGATTGATGCAAAGAGCGCCAAGCGCATAGGCCAAGGCAAATTCAGGATCAAGCTTGGCAGCGGTGTGAGCGAGATTTAGGGCTTCAAGATTTGCTTCTCGGGTATAGCGATGAGTACTTGAGAGGGCGCGAAGATAATAATCGTATGCCTGAAGACTCTCGGTCGGCTTCCGCTGAGCGCGCTCCATCTCTGCTCGTTCAAGGCGCGGCGCGATTGCACCCAGCACGCTCACCGATACGCGATCTTGCAGATCGAAAATATCCTCGAGTTGGCTGTCAAATCGATCCGCCCAGAGATGCGCTCCTGTCGCTGCATCGATCAACTGCCCTGTGATGCGAACCCGGTTCCCAACCTTGCGTACGCTGCCTTCCAGCACATATCGAACCCCGAGCTCGCGTCCGACCTGCTTGATATCGATCGCCTTGCCCTTATAGGTGAAGCTCGAATTGCGCGCGATCACGAACAGCGATTTGGATCGCGAGAGCGCGGTGATGATTTCCTCGACCATGCCGTCGGCGAAATATTCTTGCTCGACATCGCCGCTCATGTTCTGGAACGGCAGGACCGCGATCGACGGCTTATCGGGTAGCGCCGGCTTGGCCGGGGCTTGCGTGACTTTGCTCGACGCCGAATTCGGCCGGCCAGAACCGCTCGGAGTTACGGCATAGGTCCTGATCGGTTTAGCGATGTTCTTAAGCTGCCGTTCGCCTCGATCCTCGAATTCCGCCTCGATCTTGCCCTCGATCTCGTTGTGCACCTTGGCGGAGACGAGGATCCCGCCGGGATCGGCGAGCCCTTCGAGACGCGCTGCAACGTTGATGCCTTCGCCGTAGACGTCGCCGTCCTCCTGCACGATGACGTCGCCGAGGTTGAGCCCGATCCGCATCCGGATGCCGTCGGGAGAGGCGGACAGTATCCGCTGGATGTCGATCGCGCATTTCGCGGCCGCAAGCGGACTCGCAAATTCAGCGAGAACGCCGTCGCCGGTCGACTTGATGAGCCTGCCTTGATGACGCGCAAGGTTGGGGTCGATCACCTCCCGCCGGAGCCGGTTGATCTCAGCGTAGGTCGCCTCCTCGGCGCGTTCCATCATTGCGGAGAAGCCGACCACATCGGCCGCCAATATTGCCGCGAGTCGCCTTTGAACCTCTGCCATACGCTCCTCATCCCCAGATGCCTCTTATAGCGCAGGAGCGAAGCGATGAGCCACACCGCGTTTGGCCGTCGTCCCCTGTTCCGGACCGGGATTATGATCGTTGGCTTCTGCGGCCTCCTTCTTCCGTTCTGGGTCGTGAGCGGCCGAGACCATTCGCGCGATCAGTTCGCGTATGACCACAAACCTCTGAAAGCTGACGTGATTTCGCTGCCGCGGCTCGTGCTGCCGCGCATGCTCCCGGTTCTCAGTAACCGAGGAGTACGACCATGCCTGACAATCAATCACTGCTGTTGAACGGCCTTCCCCGCACGCCCTGGAACAAGGGCAAGCTGATCGGACCCAAGCCCCCACTCCGGCCAAAGCACGTTTGGTCGATCAGAACCCGACTGATAGTCGAGGGCCGCGCCCGTGACCTCGCCATGTTCAATCTGGCCATCGATAGCAAGCTCCGCGGCTGCGATGTGGTGGCCCTCAAGGTCGAAGACGTTGCGCCGAACGGCTACACGGTCGAGCGAGCAACGGTCCGGCAGAGAAAGACTGGCCGGCCAGTCAAGTTCGAGCTGACCGAGCAGACGCGGCAAGCTGTCGAAGACTACTTACGGGCGTCGGGCAAGAAGCCCGGTGAGTTTCTATTCTCGGGCCGCCCGCATGGCGGCCATTGCATGACGACGCGCCAGTACGCCCGCCTGGTGGCCGAATGGATTGGCAGCATCGGGCTCAATCCGAGGTCGTTCGGTACGCATTCACTGAGACGGACGAAGGCCACCCTGATCTATCGGCGCACGGGAAACCTTCGCGCCGTCCAGCTCACACCAAAATCGAAAGCACTGTCAGGTATCTCGGTATTGAGGTAGACGACGCGCTCTCGATAGCGGAACAAGTTGAGGTCTGAAATACCCGGGCAGAGCGGAAATACTCTGCCCGATTAATGTCAGCCGCTTCGGGCCAAAGCGGTCATTCGGGCATTCCAACGAGACGAAAGCCCTCCGCTAATTTGCTTACGTCTTCATCTCTTCGAAAGGGCGAATCTCGGATATTTGCTATTCGTTGCCTCGGGTCGAGTTCCATTGCCTGTGCAAATGCTGCCTTTGCCTCTACTAAATTCCCTAACAAGGCATGGGACGCCATGGCAACTCGAAGGGCCGATACGTATTTCGGGCTTTCCCTGAGGGCCGTCTTTGCCCAAGAGAGTGCCTCCACATATTGCCCGGCAAAAAAATGGCAATATGCCAGTCCGGCGTGAGCAATGACAATTCGAGAGTCTAGCGGACTGAGGCGAATTGCTCGATTAAAAAAATCAACAGCGCCAGCTTCACCCAAATAGAGCTGTACCCATCCTCGCCAATACCAACCGGGTGCGAAGTTTGGATTAATATCCGTGCCCTTCGCCAGATAGGCCGCACCCTGCTCCAAATGACCACCGACGAATGCCAGCGTCATCCCGCAATGCGCGAGAACTGCATGATCGTCCTTGACAAGGTTCAATGCTTTCCAAGCCAGTTGCACGGCCTCGCCGGCTTCCGATGCTTGATCTGCGGTCCAGCGCATAGCTTTTCGTTGCGAGTAGGAATTGGCGGCTTGCGCATATGCCAAGGCAAATCCAGGATCGAGATCGATCGCTAGATGAAGTTGCTCCAGAGCCTGTTCGTTCGCTTCCTTCTCAAATTTATAAAGGTATGAAATCGCTCGAAGGTAATAATCATAGGCGCGGAGGTTTTCAGTCGGCTTCCGGCGGGATCGCTCTATTTCGGCGTGCTCCAACTTCGGCCAAATCGCGCCTACGACCCTGGCCGTCACCTGATCTTGTAGTTCGAACAGGTCTTCAACGCCGCCGTCAAATCGATCTGCCCAGATGTGAACGCCGGTGATCGTGTCGATCAACTGGCCAGTGATCCGGAGCCGATTACCAGACTTGCGGACGCTGCCTTCGAGCACATAGCGGACGCCAAGTTCACGCCCCACTACCTTGATATCGACTGCCTTTCCCTTGTAGGCGAAACTTGAATTCCGTGCGATCACGAACAGCATAGTTAATCGCGATAACCCCGTGATGATGTCTTCCACCATACCGTCAGCGAAATATTCCTGTTCCGGATCGCCACTCATGTTCTGGAACGGCAGCACCGCGATCGAGGGCTTGTCAGGGAGCGCGAGGGGTCTGGAGGCTTCGGCAGGTGATTTGGCATCACCGATTGGCGACGATGCGGTGCGGACCGCATACAGCCGGACCCGCCGGTCAATGTTCTTCAGTGACCTCTCGCCAAGGTCATCGAAAGTAAAGTTGGTTTTGCCCCGGACTTGCCTATAGGCATCGTCCGATAGGCAAACGCCGCCCGGCTCGGACTCGCTTTCGACACGGGCAGCGACGTTGACGCCATCACCAAAAATGTCGTCACCATCGATGATAATGTCGCCGACATTGATGCCGATGCGGAAGCTGATCACTGGCGTGAAACTTTCGCTTCGTTCGGCCATCTTCTCCTGCACGTCCATCGCACATGCTACGGCGTCGACGGCGCTTGCGAACTCAACCAGCATGCCGTCGCCCGTTGTCTTGACGATCCGACCTCTGTGAGAAGAAATTGCTGGGTCGATCACCTCCCGCCGATGCGCCTTCAACGCCTCCAGCGTTCCGACCTCGTCGGAGCCCATTAAGCGGCTATAACCGGCGACGTCAGCCGCCAGAACCGCTGCAAGTCGCCGCTCCGTGCGCTCACCGGTCAAGGAACGCTCCAAAATCCGAATTTGTGCCAGCCATATCTAAGCATATCGGGCCGCTGTTGGACTAGGACCGACTTCCGGTCAGGGTCATTCGCGACCGGGTCGAGCCGACAGCAAGCCCAGCCATTTCCGCTATGCTCCGATAGCGAACAAATTCCGCAGCCCAGCGAAATGTCGCAATGTGCGATGGCCGGACGTCGGAGCGAGCATGGGAATCAGCGGGAAGCCATAAGTAAATGGACCTCTGCGATCCTTGGAAGAGCAGATCGACCTTCAATGAACCCCACCACTGAGGTCGGCGGCCGTCGGGTATTGAAACCACCCTGAGTGTGGGTCAGGAAAAGTCCGGCGATTTCAACGAAGTTCAATCGCAGGTCTGATTGCTTGCAGCACTCGGAATACCGCCGAGTTTCCGAGCCGCAACCGCAAAGCTCATTATCTTGACACTCGCTCTGCCGGTAATACGCTTGCACCCGCGGGTCTGCGCCGAAGAAGCTGTATTGCTTTCCCGGCCATCGGCCGAAAGCCTCCAGGTGAAGATGGCGCAGCGTCCAGACGCTGTAGAGGTCCAGCAGTGTCCTGAGATCCCCGCCCTCGGACCATGCCCCATCATCCGGTGAGAAGGCGCAGATCGAACCGTCTCGGAAGTTGGTGTGGCGTGGCCCTATCCACGCAGTTTCGGCGCCGGCAGTCCAGAAACCCCAAGCACGGGGCCCTAGGCCTGACTGGTACGGAAGGGCTACGAGAAACGTGGCCTCCCGCACTAAGCCCGAGATGATCGAGCTTCGTGCGAGAAGCCAAATTCCGTCATCGTCCGGGAAGGCCTGGGACGTGGGGTACGCCTCAGCAAGGCGTGCTACCTGGCCTTCGTAGGCATCACGAAGCATATCGCCGCCGATCCGTGATGCGGCACCGGCCGACCATGATCTCCGTGCCCCTTGTCGTCGGGCGGCCCTTTCCCGTGATCGCGATGCTGATCCTCTTTTTCCTTTTCCTTCATTGCCGTTCTCCTTAGCTGGTTTTGCTCTCGGGGACTCTTGACCTAGGGCCACCAGGCCCTGGTTGCGCACTACAAGTGGCCGGTGCTCGTCCAAGGCCGCGCCGACCTGCTGCAACACGGCCCGGGTCTCCGCCGCCAAGGTGGCTTCCCCTGGAATCAGAAATGTGCGAGTCTGTGTCACCCGCACACTCTGCGCCGGAGAGGCCGGTGTGTCAAGGCGTGTCATTCGCACGGACGAAGATGCCCACATTCGAAGAAAAGCTAATCAGAGCCGTCAAAAAGAAACGCGAGGCCGAGGGCCTCAGCATCCGCGCCCTGTCGGAAGCGGTAGGCGTAAGTTTCTCGACGCTGGCGCGTATTGAACGCGGTGAAGGACAACCGGATAACAATTCAAAGATCCGGCTGCTGCAGTGGCTTGGTACCGATGCCGAGGATGCCGGGCTCAGCTTCGAGAACCTCGCGCTAGTGCATTTCAGGGCGGGGAAAAACGTCCAGTCCTCGACCGTTCGCACGCTATTGAAGGCGGCCGACTGCATACGGCAATCGATGGGAGCCCAAGGCCGCCGGAAGGGTCAGCGCGATATGGATGACAAGGCGGCCGCTGCCGCCGTTTCGCTATCGAAGGAAGAACTCGAAAAGACTGCAGAGAGGTTCAGAGCGGATCTAGGTCTGGCGTACGACGAGCCTCTGGACAGTCTTCGGATCGAGGTTGAAGGCATACAGATGATTCCGGTCGGGAAGACGAACTGCCTGGACGCCCAAACCGTAAGTCACCTTCGGAGAGACGTCGGCGGCGAATGGTCCGCGATGAGCGTGCCGCTGGATGTTGAGGACGAAACTTGGGCCGTTCTTTTGAACGACAGCCACACCATCGAACGCCAACGGGTCACCGTCCTAGAGGAGTTGTGGCACATCCTGCTCGGCCACAAGCTCACGAAGATCGCCCGGATAGCCGAGGCTTACGGCAGAACCTACGACGAGGCAGAAGAGCACGACGCGTACTATCTCGCCTCGGCGACCCTCCTGCCGAGGGCCGCGATGATCGATGCTGTGAGCAAGAACTGCTCGTCGGAGCAAATCGCGCGGGTGTTCGGAACTTCGTCTGAGCTGGTCGATTACCGAATTAAACGGCTCGGCCTCTGGCGGGAACACGTCGGCAAGCAAATCAGGCTGTCGCGGGATTGAACGCTGGGCTTGCCGAGTCTTTAGCAGACCTATTTGGCGCCGTACGGGCCAAGCTCATTTGCGGTGCGGCGCGTCTCGGTCATCTGTTTAGCTGCCTTCTGTCGTCAACGCCGCCACGTGCTCCGGCGCAACGTAGTCGTGCCGCGAGCCTGGGCCTCCGAACACTTCGAACGTGTCGCGCAGGTGGTCCACGTAGAAGTAATCTCCACAGATGTGCTCGGTCTTGAACCTAGTGATTTCTTCGCCAACCTCTGGATCGAACGTGGCCGTGCGCTCGCCAAGCCGGAAGATCGCCGAGGCGTCGTAGATGTAGTCGCCGGTCTTGAGGTCGCACAATTTTCGCTCCGTCGTACACACCCGCACCTCGCCATCTTCAACGACCTCCATATTGAACTTTGAGGTGCCATGGCGGGCTGCGCTGTGCGGGATGAGGTCGAGCGCTTCCTGCTCGGTCGCGAACGTCATCACCCCCCGTCGAGATCCCGTTCGTAGTCCTGTTTGGTCTTCAGCCAGATGCGGTACATTTCACGTCTCCCCATCGCCAGCTCGATCTCCCAGCCCAGCGGCCGCGCAAGCGCCCGGCTCGATATGGCGACCCGCGCTGGCGTCAATCAACATCGCGAACGCGAGTTCACTTCGGATGGTTAACAGGAATGCTCAATTGTAATCCGACATCTATCGGTTGATACGCACGCGGCGGCCCGCGGCGGGCCGGAGACACTTTCTCGGGCATCGTCCCTTCTTCTCGCTTCTGATGCCTCGCCTACCGCTTTGGCCTAAACGATGGCACCGGACGAGGAGTTCTCATCGATGCCGCCGCTGCGGACACCGTTCGCGATGCATAGGCATACATGTCTTTGTGGCGCTCAGCCAATCGCGGAGACGCGAGGACGATGGCATTCGTGATGGCATCAACATGCCACCCCGCATCTAACATGGCCGCTGCAGCGGCAAAGTCCGCAGCGGAGTCATCTATCGATCCGTCACTTCGAATGACACGGGATCGGCTTCGCTTCGAAGCAAACAAATTGACAGCGTTGTTAACGTACTTCGGTCCGCCGAGTTCGACCGCCGCGCGAAGCATCGTACCTCCCAACAAACCCGTTGCGCAGACGTTCGGGGAATCCGGCATCTAGCTGTGCGGCATCAAGCAGCACGCGCTCCACTTCTTTTGACTTTGCCGCGCCCAACGTCAGAAGTGCAGTCGATGTTGCGCCAAGTTTATTCTTCTCAATTTTCTCCGCTGGAGGGATATTTCTATAATCTCCGTTGCCAGCCACAGCTGGTGCAAGGAGCGCACGTGCGGCAACCTCGAGCTCTGCATAGCCAATGTCCGTAAGTCTTGCCGAGAGATTGTCGCGATAGCGCCGTTCGTGACGCTGTTTCCAGCCGAGAAGGAGCGTTGCGGTATAGGTTTCGTGCTGGCCATCCATGATTACGTGATGGGTTGGACAAAACAGCATCAGGTTGTCTGCCTGGTTGCGCTCTTTTTCGGTCATCCCAGGCTTGCCGCGCGGCCCCTTGTCGCTATGCGCATAGATATGTGAAATCTGTCCAACCACTAAGTCAGTGGAATCAAGAGTCGCATTCGCAATAACCGGTTCGTTGCACTCGGGATGGGCGCATCGATTGCCCGATAGGGCGAACAATATTTTCAAGGTTTTTGCGGAGTATTTGCGTGCAGGTGTAGTTGGCTTGGCAGGCGGCTCGCTCGGTGTCGAACTAAGAGAGTTCACAGGGTATCGGTTCCTATCACGCTTGGCTTCTATTGTTGCCCAGCCCCAACTACCATAAATTGTGTCCCCCGCCGAGAGCTATCAGCCAATACAGCACATGTTTCCGCTATTTGCCGTTCTCAACCTACTCCGGATGGTTGGCCTCCTGAAAATTGTGCCGTGTTGCTCGGCTTAGCAGATCGTCTTGTGCGGAAGCGCGCTTGCGCAGTTGAGATTTCACAAAGACAGCGCGCCGACGACAGTACAATTTCGTTGTAGCGGCCGGTGCAGCCCATGCCAGCTCACCAAACATAGTCTGAGACTCAGTCGCCCTCACTTTCGGAAACGTACGCCTTCGCCGGAATTCTCCGAGGCGGCGAAGAATTCAATGCCGTATTCGTCTTCGAGGATACGCTGCATCGCTTCGAGAACTTTTCGACGACGCGGGTCCATTTTCTCGCTCTCGTCGGTCTCAACAACGCTCACCGCCTGGCGGGTTACGCCTGCCTGTGAAGCGAGTGTTGCCTGATCAACTCCCGCTAACACTCGACCCGCGCGGATTAGGCGAGGTGGGGGCCAGATGTTTTGAGCAGATAACGCTTTATTAACCATGCATTTGACTTCGCTGGAATTTTTCCATCGATCCGTTGACATTCATCCCGACTTCGCCGACATTATTCCAGCGAAACGTTGGAAGGCGAGTCATGAAATACCACGACTACATCGCGAGTCGCAGCTGGCGTCAAAATCCGGCTCGGCTTGCCGAACTCAAAGCCGCCGGCTTCCGCTGCCGGGTTTGCAACAACGACGGCGGGCTGAGCGCGATCGAGGTGCATCACCGCACCTATGAGAACCTCGGTTGCGAACGGCCCAGCGACCTGACGGCGCTCTGCCGCGACTGTCACCGGGTGGTGACGGATCACCTGCGCCGGCTGCGTTATGCGCACCGCGTGCCCGCCCATGCCGACGTTCGCTCGGCGCTGGAAGGCCCCTCGCCGCTTTTTGACCCCACTTTCAAGGAGACTATCTGATGTCGGTCCAGCAACTCCGCATCCGCCTGACCGGCGAACGACCGCTCCTGATGCACAGCTCGCGCCTGGCGGATCCGCTCGAACCGATCAAGATCGATATCGACCGTCTGACGAAGAAGCGCGACAAGACGATCGCCGATCACGAGCAGATCGCCAAGATGGAATGGTATGGCGGTCTCTGGTTGCAGGACGACAAGCCGTGCATTCCCTGCGAGGCTGTGGAATCTGCGTTCACCGAGGCCGCCAAGACTCGGCGCAAGGGCAAGCAGGCAAAGGCGGGTTTCTCCTGCGCGGCGTCGCCGCTGCTTCAATATGATGGACCGAGCGATCTGCCCTCGTTGTGGGAGGACAAGACCTTCCGGTTCCGGTTTCCCGTGAACGTCAACGATTCGAAGGTGATGCGCACGCGGCCGCGCTTCAGCGACTGGCACGTCGTGGTCGACGTCGAGTTCCTGCCGAGCCTGCTCAATCCGAACGAGGTGATTGAGATTCTCGAGATCGCCGGCCTGCGCGAAGGACTCGGAGACTGGCGTCCCAAGTTCGGCAAGTTCTCCGTGGCCCAGCTCGAATAAGTTCCGGCGCGGCGTGGCGTGGCGGGGCGTGGCCCGGTGAGGCATGGCACGGCCCGGCTTGGCAAGGCGAGAGCCCCGTAACTGGGGCCGCTCCTCTCTACCTTCATCTCAACTCAGCATCCCCGAGGGGAGCGACGTGCGGCTCATCCGCGCGAACAGGAGAACTTTGCTATGCGCAAGACCGCGAAAGACACGATCAAAGCCGTATTGCCGGCTTCCGCAACCAGAATCCACAGCGTGGCAGATGACAATCCGCGGCCGGCGACTCCCGGGAATGAGCGCTTGTGGCCGTTCAGGCCGCAGGACGTCTCTCCGCTCGTCTGGTGGCGGATGCTGCCTTCCGATCTCATGCGCGACGCCGAGCACCTGCTGGTGTGCGCCACCCTGGACGGGATCACCGTGATGCGCGGCGGCCATGACATTACCGCCGCGCTGCAGGGCGATCCGGCAGCGGCGATTGCGGTAGCGCTTTCGTTGATGCCCGTCGACGAGGTGACGCTCGAAGTCGATATCGCCATGACGGCAGTGCTGCGGTGTACGCTCGCCGGCAATGCCGCGGCCGCACTCGTCCTGGCGAAAGTTGTTGGTCGTGCCGAACTCGACCATCCCTTTGCGACCGAACTTTCCGGGTCTTGGTACACGCACCATCTGCGTCACTCTCCGGATCGGCGCAAGTTCACCCCGGATGAAAAGGCAGTGTGGTCGGCGTTGCGCAAGTGTGACGAGCGGCGTGCACGCACAGGAGATCTGGCATGAAGGTCCAGATCTTCTCCGATCTCCATATCGACGTGCACCCCATCAAGCCGATCACGATCATGGATGGCGTCGACGTCGTGATCGTCGCCGGCGATGCCTGCGAGGGTGCGTTGCGCGCCTTCGAGCACCTGCGCAGGATCGTGCCGATGCACATCCCGATCGTCATGGTGATGGGTAACCACGAATACTACCGCCGCTTCCTCCCCGAGGAACTGGCACTGGCACGCGCGCATGCCCCCTCATTCAACATACGCGTTTTGAACGACGATTCGATCGTGCTCGGCGGCGGCATCGTCCGCTTCGTCGGCGCCACGCTCTGGACCGACTATCAGGCCTTTGGTGAGGCCAACCAGGCGGCGGTGATGAACGCCTGCGCGACCGGCATGAACGATCATCGCTTGATCGGATGGCAGAAGCAGCCGTGGTTGCGGTTCAGGCCCCAGGAGGCAGCGCTCCTGCATCACCGGTCCAAGGCCTACATCGCCGAGATCCTCGCGGTGCCGTTTGCCGGACCCACCGTGGTGGTCAGCCACCATGGGCATTGGGACTCGGTGCATCCGAGGTTCCGTAGCGATCCCGTGACCGGCGCCTTCGTCTCGGACCTCTCGGCGTTGATCGAGACGCACCAGCCGACCCTGTGGGTGCACGGACATGTCCACAACTCCTCCGACTACCGCATTGGAGAGACCCGGATCCTGTGCAATCCGCATGGCTACGGAGCTGAGAACCCGGACTTCAACGGCGCCCTGGTGGTGGAGGTCGGCGCATGACGCGACTTTCCCTTCCCGCCCTCACTCACCCCTCTTCCTGAATTCTCAGGCGATCGGATCTCTCTCCATGCTGACGCAACTGTTCCCGTTCCTCGACCCGGCCCACATCACGCCCGATCTGGCCCGCCGGCTACGCGCGCTCGCAGACGATTGCGATCGTCTCGAATTCGGACGTCCCGTCTCGCCGCTCCTGCTGCAGGCCTCTCCTCTCCTGGAAGGCTGGGTGCCGGCGATGACGCCGGAAGGCGTCCAGCTGGTCGGGCATGCCAGCGGCCATCCGATTCACGGCGATCGCATGGTGATGACCACGGCGCTGTGGTGGGCGGACCCTGATGGCACTTGGGTCCGCACGCTGTCGCGCTTCTATCGGCTCGGACGTCCCGCCGCCCCCGACGACGCCCGCCGCATCCTGACCCCGTTCGCGACCTCCTCCGGCGATGGGGACGACAGCGGATCGGAGGATGAGGCATGAGCGGGAAGAGCACGACCGACAACGACGACGACTTCGATCTGCCGGCGGTGGATGACAATATCGTTTCGACAGGGGCCGCGGCTGATTCGTCCGATTGGGATGAGCGCTTGAAACGCGTATCGCGACTTCTGCGCTACGCGATGCTCGTGACCAATAGTGCCAGCCACGTCGAACAGCGGCTAATTGCCGAGATAGACGAGGTGTGTCCACAGCTCTCACTTAATGCGGCCTGGGCCGTAGCGCAGACCGTGGACGCGGGGCTTGCACTCGCCGCAGAGCTCGACCGCCGCGCCGTCGCCGAGGACGAACCGAACCTACGCAGTCTGGCCGATTGCGTCCGGCTACTGTGCCTGCCGACACCGCGAGATGCCACCTACTTCAAGGAGCACCGCCGTGTGGCAAAGGCACTGCAGCAGGCATTCTACAAGGCCGCCCGTGACGGGGACGAAGAGCTTTGCTCCGATCTCGAGCGGTTCACCTTCGGCTGGGCAGCGTTGCCGGCATGCACCGACCTGGTATCGACGCGCCAGCCGGCTGCCGTAAACGCGGCCATTCTCGGCATGCGCATGGCGGAGCACCGCATCGATGCCGCGACGGCGGCGACCACGCAACGGCTGAAGAGGGAGGAAAAGCGCAAAAAAGAACAGGAGGCCGAAAACAAGGCGGCCGAGGCCTCGCCGCAAATCGCCTCTCCTGCAACAGACGCCATCCCCAGCCACCACCTGGTCGTCGCCCGTCTGAGCAACGAGGAGATGAAGAACACCAAGCTGAGGGATATTCTCGGCCCGCTGAAGAGCGTCATCAACGTCGCCTTGCCGCTGGTCGAGGTGCCGCCGCTGCATGACGTGCGCAACACGTTGCTGTTCGAATTCCCCTATGCCGCTGAGGTCATCGACTTTGCGCTCGCCGATCTCGTTGGGCGCACCACAATTCGGCTACGCCCTTTGCTTTTGGTAGGCGATCCTGGCGGCGGCAAGAGCCGGTTTGCTCGGCGTCTTGGCGAGGTGCTGGGCCTCAGTGTTTGGCGAACAGATGCAAGTCGTTCCGATGGTGCTGCGTTCGCGGGCACCGACCGGCGCTGGTACTCGGCAGAACCCTGCCATCCCTTTCTCGCCGTGGCCCAAGGCAAGATCGCGAACCCATTGATTTTGCTTGACGAAATTGAGAAGGCACCTACGCGCAGCGACTACGGAAGGCTTTGGGATTGTCTATTGGGCATGCTCGAACCCGAAACCAACACTCGCTATCCGGATCCGGCGCTTCAGAAAAATCTGGATCTGTCTCACGTCTCCTATGTCGCCACTGCAAACACGCTCGATTCGCTGCCGAGCCCGATTAGAGACCGTTTTCGCGTGGTGACTTTTGCGAAGCCGACCGCAGGCGATCTCGCTGCGCTCTTGCCAGCCGTGATTGCCGACCTCGCCAGAGAGCGCAGCCTCGATCAAAGCTGGGTGCCGCCGCTCGATGGCTCCGAGCATACGGCTGTCGCTCGGCATTGGCGCGGCGGCTCGGTGCGCCGGCTGCGCCGCATCGTCGAGGCAATCCTGCGCGAGCGCGACGTGCGCGCCACGAGGAACTGATCATGCCCTATCGAACTGACGAGATGCCGAAACCCACTCCGCCGCGCAAGCCATCGCCATTCCCGCGACGCCTGCCTTTACCGGGGACAAGCCCCAAGGGTGGCTTAAGCGGCTCTCAGAACCCCGATACTATCCCAGCAAATAGCCACAGGACGAATACCGTGACCGACCCTCAGATCGCCTGCCCGAACTGCCGGACCGAGATCAAGCTGACCGAATCGCTCGCGGCACCCCTGATCGCTGAGACCCGCAAACAGTTCGAGGCACAGCTCGTCCAGCGCCAAGCCGAGTTCGGCCGCCGCGAGGCGCAGCTCAAGCAAATGCAGGACGAGCTCGCCAAGGCCCGGGACGGCATCGACGAGCAGGTGGCCGCCAAATTAAGGGCTGAACGAGCGGCGATCGCCGAAGCGGAAGCCAAGCGGGCGCGCCTTGCAGTGGCCGACGACATCAGCCAGCGCGACCAGCAACTGGCCGACCTGCAGCAGATCCTCGCGACCAACAACCAGAAGCTCGCCGAGGCTCGGAAAGCTCAGGCCGACACGGTGCGCAAGGAGCGCGCACTCGAGGATGCCCAGCGGGAACTCGAGCTCACCATTGAGAAGCAAGTACAGGAGAATCTCGCCGCTGTTCGGGACAAGGCCAAGCTCGAGGCTGAGGACGCTCTCAAGGCCAAAGTCACTGAGAAGGAAACGCAGATCGCGGGGATGCAGCGCCAGATCGAGGAGCTGCGCCGCAAAGCAGACCAAGGCTCGCAGAAACTGCAGGGCGAAGCCCTTGAGATCGAGCTGGAATCCCTGCTCAGAAGTCGTTTCCCGCGCGACCTGATCGAGCCGGTGCCCAACGGCGAGTTCGGCGGCGATGTCCTGCACCGAGTGCTCGGTCCCGCCGGCCAGATCTGCGGCACCATCCTTTGGGAAACGAAACGCACGAAAAACTGGAGCGACGGTTGGCTCGCGAAATTGCGCGATGACCAGCGCGCCGCAAAAGCAGAGATCGCGCTGATCATCTCGAGTGCTCTGCCGAAAGGGGGTCGAAACCTTCGACCTTATTGACAATGTCTGGGTAGCAGAGCCGCGCTTCGCCGTGCCGCTCGCGATTGCGCTCCGCCAGTCGTTGATTATATCGCCGGCAGCCGCCAGGCCCAGGAAGGTCAGCAGACCAAAATGGAGATGGTCTACCAATACCTGACAGGCCCGCGCTTCCGGCACCGCATCGACGCCATTGTCGAGCGGTTCACCGACATGCAGGCCGACCTAGACCGCGAGCGCCGGACCATGATGCGGCTTTGGGCCAAACGCGAAGAACAGCTCAAGAGCGTGCTTGATTCGACCGCCGGCCTTTACGGAGATCTGCAGGGAATCGCCGGCCGCGCCTTGCAGGAGATCGAAAGTCTTGATGTTCTGATGATTGAGGCAAAGGGCGAAGCGGCTGAGTAGAATAAATTCGTTAGCCATAGGTTGGCATTCGCAAATCGAATGAACCTGCGGCGCATTTACTTCCTGCGCCAGGTCGCGATGCAAGCGCTGGATCGCGGTTAGACGGGAGAAACGTTGTTTTGGGATTGCAAACAGAAGCGCTACCGGAGTTTCCCGCTTGAACGCAAACTCCACAGGGAAAGCAATTTCGATCTGGCTTTCCGACCTACGGTCTAGGAAACCTTTTCAGCGTAACGCAATCAATAGCTTAGCGGCTTGATGCTGCAAATGCGTTGCATCGAACGAGCAATAGGGCGACGCTGTATTCTGGGCAAGACAAGGGCAACTATCGAAGTAATGATCGCAGCAGTACCACCGTTGATGAGCATCGCAACGGGCTTGCGCCACTTCACATTCACGAATTCGGCGAAAACCCATTCTGATCGTCGGCGGAGGCTCCGGCATAGGGTTTGCCACCGCGCAGCTTGCGGCTGAACCCGGCGCGACTCCCGTCATCGCCGGACGCTCGCGCACGCCTTGACGCCGCGCTGGGCCGCCTGCCGTCGGGGCGCTCGTGCCGAGGAGGTCGACTTCTGCCACCCATGTTGCAGGCTTCGTCGGACGGATCAGCGCGATCGACCATCTGGTGCTTTCGGCATCGAGCGCGGTCGCATGGGGCAATTTCGTCATTGCGTTCGGACTACCGCGGTAAAAACCTTATGCACCGGTTGGATTGAAAACAGTATGTGTGCGCAGGCGCGGGATGCGTACTCCCCTCTCCTTCATGTCGCGCAAAGCGAGGTACATCATCGCTGTCATCAGTGCATCGTTGAAGGCGTCATGTTGAGCAAGAAGTGGAATGTTGAGATCCCTCAGGATCGCTGCG
The DNA here is from genome assembly GCF_031202265.1 of Bradyrhizobium sp. Ash2021. NCBI lineage: Bacteria > Pseudomonadati > Pseudomonadota > Alphaproteobacteria > Hyphomicrobiales > Nitrobacteraceae > Bradyrhizobium > Bradyrhizobium sp. Ash2021. Next base: position 7,530,742 of record NZ_CP100604.1, read on the forward strand.
AACGAGAGATCGATCTCCGTATTGGGCGGCGCATCGCCGTACTTACGTTCGTAGTACAGCTTTGAGACCTCGATGCGAGGATTCGGCAGCTCGATCCCGATGTAAGGAAGAATGTACTTGTCCAGCATAGCAATATCGAAATCGACGTAATAGCCTACCAGCGGCCGTCCGCCGACGAAATGCAGGAAGCTCGGCAACGCCTTCCAAATCAGGGGGCCCTGTGCAACATCGATTTGACGCAGACGATGTACCTTGATCGCCTCGGCCTGCATTCCGGCATCAGGGCGCACGGCTGCCTCGAAACGCTCGCTGGTCAGGATTCGATTGCCTCGAATCTTGATCGCCGCAATGGTTATGATGTCGTCGGCACGCACACTTAGTCCTGTTGTTTCGCAATCGATCGCAACGGCTTCGTCCGCGGGCCCACGCTTGAACATGAACCGATAGGACTGATCCCCGATCGAGGCTTGATGGAACAGGCGTTTGATGGCGCGAGGGATCACGTCAGAAGATGCCGAGATTGAAGTGACGATGAATGAACTCGCGAAACTGCTTGACCACATGAAAGGCGTCGCGCAGGAGATCGCGCTCCATGCTCGAAAGCCATGATGGCCGCACCAGAGTGCCGGAGGTGCCAGCAGACGCCGTCAATTGCCCGTCTAGCCGCAACATCAACATGAACTGGAACGCCTGGATCAACTCTCGCGCGAAGTCGGCCTGCAGCACCCCATTATCCCGCAGACGTGAAATACGTTTTTCGGTCGCCGTCTCCATCAGGCCATGCTCCAGGGCAAGGCTGCGGACGCCGTGCACAATGGGAAAAATGCCCCCCTTCTTGAGGTCCAATGCATCACCATTGCCTTCAGATGTGATCAGGTTCTTGAACAGACCGATCGGTGTGGCGAAGGCGTCGATTGCGCGGGCAAAATGCGCGAGATACACCCGCTCGCCGCGGATCATATCGATCAGAGCGGTCTTGGCCTTGGTCAGCAGCAGCTGGTCACCGGCGACGGCGCGGGCGTCATAGAAGATCGCAACGTTCAAATGGGAGGCGTTGTCGGGCAACGCCACCCAACTACGGAAATCCGCGAGATAGTCGGAGAGCGGCCTGGACCAGACCGGATTACTGACCATCACGTTTCCCGGGCAAGGGGCAAAGCCGAAGCTCGACAGCGCACCGGAGAAATCGGCCCGAAACGCGTCCAGCTTCACCTGTTCGACGGGTTCGGGCATGATAAGGCCGTTGTCCTGGTCCGTGCGTACGGTTTGCTCGCCACGGCCTTCGCTTCCCATGACGATAAGACAGCCACTGGTGCGAAACTCGGCCGGCGCAACCATCTCGAACAATCTGGCGAAAAGCCGCTGATTGAGATCGGAGACGATCTCGCCAATCACTTCCACGCTAACACCCTGGCGGCGCAGGGCGCGGACCTGCGCGGCTGTTTCGCGCGCCGCAACCACCAGATCATCCTGACTCGAAGCGCGATCGATACGACCTGCGACGATCTGGGCACTGCTGGCAAGGAAGCCCAGCACGTCGATATCCTCCAGGATGCCGACAAAGCGCTCGCCGTCATGAACCGCAACGCGCCGCTTGTTGAGCTTGGTCATGAGCACAAGCGCCGAGGACACGAAATCATCCGGCCGCACCGAGACTACGTCGAAATGTGCAAGTTCGCGCACGGGCGTCTGGATTGACAGGCCTCGCAACACCACCGCTTTGGACAAATTCATGCCGGTGATGACCCCGATCCGCTCGCCGTCCCGAACGAACAGGGCGTTGCTATCGATCTCACGCATCATGTGACCGGCGGCTTCGATGGTGTCGCCGGCTTCGATAAAGGTAGCAGGGTGCAGGAATAGTTCGGAGATCCGCGCACGCATCAGCGAGCCGTAGCGTCGCTCCTCCTCGTCACGGACGAGTTCATCCAGCTTATGCGAAATATCGCGATAGAAGAACGAGGCGAACCGCGGATTACTCTGGATCAGGTCCAGTATCGCGGCTTTCGGAGCGACGTAACACAGCGTCTCCTCTTGTGCGCGAAATGCGTGCCCGCTCTTGCCGTGGACGAGGGCACGACTGTCGAAGCTGTCCTTGGGGCCGAGCAGCGCCAGCAGATCGCTTCCGTCCCGCTCCTCGATCATGCCCTTGATGACGACGTAGAGGGCATCGGCAGGCGTGTCTTGCTGAACAATCACTTCGCCCGGACGGAAGTAGGCAATATCCAGCGCAGCGCGCAACGTTTCGATCTGTTGTGGCGTCAATCGATCGAAGGGCGGGTTTGCAGCATCGAAAGCCTTGGGCATTTGACTCTCGGATTCCCCGCCTATGAATACTGCGTAGGCCAGCCTCTCAAAGCCCGGGTCTCAATGCGCGGTGGCTCCTGCTGCGCCGATTCCGGTCTGGCTGCGCACGAATTGTGCGTCGAAGCCATCCCGGTCGACCGCAGCCCGCGCGCTGCGGTCCAGCATCGAAAACAGCCAGATGCCGACGAACGCAATTGCCATTGAGAAGAGCGCTGGGTTGTCCAGTTTAACCGGCGCTGACCCTTTGGCGAATCCAAGCGTCGCTTCCCATACGGTTGGCGACAGTATAACGCCGACCACGGCACTGATCAGGCCGAGGAAGCCCCCGACTAATGCGCCCCGCGTGGTCAGACCCTTCCAGAAAATCGACATCACCAGCACCGGGAAGTTGCACGACGCGGCGATGGCGAAGGCGAGACCGACCATGAAGGCGACGTTCTGGTTCTCGAATACGATGCCCAGAATGATCGCCAGCACGCCCAGGAACAGCGTCGCAATCTTGGAGACGCGAATCTCGTCTTGTTCGTTGACCCTCCCATCCTTGATCACCATGGCGTAGATATCATGGCTGATCGCTGAGGCTCCGGCGAGCGCCAGGCCAGACACCACTGCAAGGATGGTGGCAAAGGCGACCGCTGAAATGAAGCCGAGGAACAGGTTGCCGCCGACCGCGTTGGCCAGATGAATCGCGGCCATGTTGGAGCCGCCCTTGATCGCGGCGATCCCGCTCTTGGTCTTTTCCAGAATTCCGGCATCGAGAAATGCCGCATCGGTCGAGACAAGCGTGATGGCGCCAAAGCCGATAATGAAGGTCAGGATGTAGAAGTAGCCGATGAAGCCGGTTGCATAAAACACGGACTTGCGTGCGGCCTGGGCGTCCTTCACCGTAAAGAAGCGCATCAGGATATGCGGCAAGCCGGCTGTGCCGAACATCAGAGCCAAACCAAGCGAGATCGCCGACAACGGGTTGGAGATCAGGCTACCGGGCTCCATGATCGCGATCTTCTTGGGATGCACTTCCGTTGCCTTGGCAAACAGTGCTTCCGGGCTAAATCCGAACTTGTAGAGCACCGCACCGGCCATGAACGTGGCGCCAAAGAGCAGCAGCACAGCCTTGATGATCTGCACCCAGGTCGTCGCCTTCATGCCGCCAAAGGTCACGTAGATCATCATCAGGCCGCCGACCAGGACCACCGCGATCCAATAATCGAGGCCAAACAGCAGTTGGATCAGCTTGCCTGCGCCTACCATCTGCGCGATCAGATAGAAAGCGACAGTCACCAGCGAACCGCAAGCCGCCAGGATGCGGATCCGCGTCTGCCCGAGCCGAAATGAAGCAACATCGGCAAATGTGAACTTGCCAAGATTTCGCAGTTGTTCCGCAATCAGGAACGTAACGACCGGCCATCCGACGAGCCAGCCTACCGAGTAGATCAGACCATCATAGCCTGAGGTGTAGACAAGGCCCGAAATGCCCAGGAACGACGCGGCTGACATGTAGTCACCTGCGATCGCGAGACCGTTCTGGCCTGCGGTGATTCCACCGCCTGCGGAGTAGAAATCCGCAGCCGATACCGTGCGCTTTGATGCCCAATAGGTGATGACGAGGGTCAGGGAGACAAAGCCGACGAACATGCCGATGGCGGACCAGTTGATCGCCTGCTTGGCTCCGCCGTCGATGGTTCCGGCCGCAAGCGCAAGCGTGGGCAGGCATACGAGCAACGTCACCAGCAGCCAGGAACTCTTTCTCATGAGCGGTTCGCTCCAACAATTTTACGGATGAGGGGGTCGTACTTGGAATTGGCCTTGCTGACGTAGATGCCGGTGAGCAGGAACGCCGCAACGATAACTAGCAAGCCGATCGGAATGCCGACCGTCGTCACACCCGTCGTCCCCAGCGGCGTACCCAGAAGCTTGGGTGCGTAAGCGACGAGCAGGATGAAGCCGAAATAGATGACCAGCATGACCGCCGACAACGTCCAGCCGAGCGATGAACGCCGGCGAACCAGTTCCTGATAATTCGGATCCTGCTCGATCTTTTCGTAGCTGTTCACATCCTTGCCCTTTCAGGTTTCGCGGACTGAGCCGCCACCCCGACCGTGGAACGCATCCAATTCGCGCACTCTCAATCGAGCGCAAGCATCAAACACGCCATCTCACACTAAGGTCCGTCGCTTGCAACGACCATCAACTACATCGTCAATGCGGAGGGGTGTCTTGATACAGATCAATGTTGCATATTTCTGCGCGCAGATCGCCCATGTGTCGCATGGCGACCGCTACGCTGGTCGCGACCGCAGCCGCGGCCGCGCTGCCGAACAGCGAATGCAGCCAGAGCAGTTGCCAGGATGTCTTCGGATAAGGCGTCGTGAAGACTCGAGTCAACCCGTCACATGGTGGCGCGCATCACAGCGTCGATGGCGTAGCGCGCTCCCAGCGCCGGATGCGTACGAAGCATCTCATCGAACATTTGAGATAGTCCATTGGGACACGCTTGAGGGTCAGATTTTTCCGAACGAGAGCGCGGGGGCTGAGGCATCCAATCTTGTCGAATACCGGTTTCGATTACTTCTTCTTCCCGTCGGCGTCGAACTGCTTGAGGAAGGCGACCAGATCGTTGGTTTTCTGCTCATCCTTGAGACCAGCATAAATCATCTTGGTACCGGGGACTTTCGCTTTCGGGTCCTTAATGTACTCGCGGAAGGTGGCCTCATCCCAGGTGATTCCGGAGTCCTTGTTGGCGGCGGAATATGCAAAGCCGGCAACGCTGCCCGCCTTGCGGCCAATGAGGCCATTGAGCACCGGTCCGACGGCATTCTTTGCGGTATCGCCGATCTGATGGCAGGTCTTGCACACGCCAAAGACCTTCTCCCCGGCTGCGGCATCCTGGGCCCTCACTTCACCAGCGCCTGCGACCGCCAATAGTGCAACGAAAACAATTCCTCGCATCCTGTTCTCCTGTTTTGTTGGCTTCTTGGGGAGCAGACATCGTTGTCTTGCTGGTAGAATTCGGTCGATCTGACGGCTCGGACGGCCGACGAGACCAGCATCGTTCAAGCACCGCAGACAATCAAGGTTCCATCTGCTTCGACGATGCGAGCCTGCAGATTCGGCCGGATAGCCACGATATCGCGGATCCGCGATAATGGCATCAAGCTGAATGCGGTCGAAAGCGCATCCGCTTCGGTGGCAGTTGGCGCGATAACGCTCAAGGTGCGGTACAGCGTCGGGCTGCGCCCGGTGGCCGGATCGAACAGGTGCGTAAAGCGGCCAGCCTGGTCGAATCGAAATCCTGCGCCCGCAGTCGTCGCGACCGCGCGATCGACGAGGTCAACCGTTTCGGTAAGCGCACCCGGCCTGTCAGGATCGGCAAGACCGACGCGCCATGGTGTGCCGTCGGGTCGCGCTCCGATCGCGCGTATCTCTCCCATATTGACCAGCGTCGTCGATAACCCTGCCCGTCGCAGCGTCTCCACCACACGATCGGTGGTGTAGCCCTGCGCGATGCCGTTCAGCGTGATTGCCGCGCCGCGCCTGGTCAGTGCGATCCGGTCGTCGCCTGCCAGAAGGCCCCGGTGCCCGACTTTCGCCAGAACTTCTGCCAGCCGCTGCGGCGAAGGCCCGTTCGGATCAGGCCAATCCGAGGTGAAATGATCTGCATAGAGCTGCCACAGCGGCTGCACCGTCGGATCGAACGCGCCCCCGGTGAGCCCGGCAAAGAACAGCGAGGCCTTTAGCAGCGCGACCATATCGGCCTCGGGAGAAACGATAATGCCGGTGCGGTTGAGCGCGCAAATTGCCGAATCGGTTCGGTACAGGCTGAATTGCTGTTCGAGCCGGCGCACCTCTGATAGACACCGCTCAACGAGGCGCTCGGCCTCGACCCGGTCCGGATGATGGATCTCTATCGACACCTGCGCGCCGAGCGCCGATCCGTGCCACCGCACCGGCTCGACCGCCTGGGCGGCTCGGCCGCCGATCAGAAACGTTGCCCCGGCTGCGCTCGCAGCAATGGCAATCATACGCCGCCGGGTGAGATTGGTGTTGTGCATCGGCTGGTCCTCGTCAGTTGAGCCGCACGTTCGAACGATCGCGTTGGCTCTGGTCGCCGGGCGCGTCGCTGCCGAGCACATAGGCTCCCGGAATTTGCGTGAACGTCACGACCCGGCCGCCATTGTCGGCGGCAAAGGCATCGGCGGCCTCGCGATTTCCGAATGGCACGGCCTCGGCCGCGCCCATTCCACCCTGCTTGCGGCTTTCGATCACGAAGAGCGCCTTGCGCGCGTCGATCCAGTTCGTCGCACCGGGGTCTTCCCAGCTTGTCGCACGCGCCATATCCGATACGTAGATCACGCGGATGTCGCGGGGCTGGTCGGGCATCAACGTAAACGCCACGGTGTCGCGCACCGACGTGAACCAGAACGGGTCGATCCGGCCCGCGGTGATAATCTGCCCCTTCGGTCCTGGATGTTCCTGCAGGCTCATGCCGCAGAACACGCCCATCGCGTCGCTGGTGAGGGCGACAGGCGGCGGAATCACCGAGTTGGCCGCGTCCTGATTGCAGCCGGTCAACAGGATGATGGCGGCAAACGCACAGACGATCCGCGAGGTCATAATTCCCTCCGTGCAAAGAACACCGTCGCAAGCCCCAGCGGCGCGGCGGTCCAGACCAGCAAGCCCATTAAGAGCGCGCCAATCCCCGTACTCGTCGTCCCGGCAAGCCCGGCCATGCCCGAGAACTGGCTGACGTTGAAGCCGGTCAGATTGGTTAGCCGGTAAAGATCGGTGGGGTTGAGAAACAGCAGCGCCTCGAGGACGGGCGCCGAGATGATGCTCCCTTGATCAATCACCAGGATGCCGAGCAGCGCCATGTCAAATACCAGCACCATCAACAGCCATATACCCACCGAAAGGCCCGCAGCGGTGCCGCGATCGCGAACCAGGCTGCTGATCAGGTATCCGATCGCGACAAAGACCGCGCCGAGCAGGATCGAGGTCCCGAGCATGGAGGCAAAAGCATACCAGCTCGCCGCCGGTACCGAGGCGCCGGTGATGGCAAGCGCGGCCGCCGCCGCGCCATAACCGATCACAGTGGCGAAGGCGAGGATCAGCACATGCCCGCAGAATTTTCCGAAGATGACTTGATGGCGACCGACCGGATAGCTGAGCAGCAGGATCATCGTGCCGCGCTCCATCTCGCCGACCACCGCGTCGTGCGAAATCAGGAGCGCGATCAGCGGCAGCAGAAAGATGGTGAGGCTCGACAGGCTGACGACAACCACGTCAAGCTTGTCGGCGCCGACGTTGCCCGTCGGCGCACTGCCGAGAAATGTCAGGGACAGCGCGAGCGCGGCCAGCAACAGCGTCGTTGCGAGAACCCAGCGGTTTCGCAACCCTTCCTGGATTTCCTTGCCAGCGATGATGATAATCGTCCTCACGCGGCATTCTCCTGCGTATGAAGGAAATGAGCATAGAGGTCGTCGAGCGTCGGCGCAGCGATTTCGATATTCGTGATGCGTGGATCGTTGGCGGCTTCCCGTAGCAACTCCATCTTGCGGGCCTCATCCGGCACCAGAATGATGCGACCGTGCGGGGTCGGCGCCGATGACCCGTTCATCCATGTGGGAGTACCGCTCGCGTCAGGCGCGAGATCGAGCGAAATCCTGATCGGCAATCGCGAGATCGTGCGCAATTCCGCCAGCGTGCCCTGCGCCACCAACACGCCACGGTTCATGATCAGGACGTGTTCGGCGCGACCCTCGAGTTCATTGAGCGCGTGCGACGAGATCAAGATGGTTGCACCGTCGTCGCGCAACTCGTCCAGGATTTCGTAGAATGTCTGGCGTAGCGCAGGGTCGAGTCCTGTGGTCGGCTCGTCGAGCAGCAGCACGCGCGGTCGCCCGAGGAGCGCCTGTGCCAGCCCCAGGCGTTGCCGCATGCCTTTGGAGTAGGTTCCGACCCTGCGATCGGCCGCGCCCGTCAAGCCGACGCGATCGAGCAGCGCCCATCCCGTCGCGGGCTTGATCCGCTTTAGGCGCGCGTAGAACGAGAGCGTTTCGCGCCCCGTGAGTGCGGCATTGAAGGCAACGTTTTCCGGCAGATATCCAAGCAGCCGGCGTGCCGAAAATTCGCCCGCCGCAGGGTCCTCGTTCAGCACGCGGACCGCGCCGCGGTCGGCGTGAATTAGTCCCAGCATTAGTTTGATCAGCGTGGTCTTGCCGGCGCCGTTGTGGCCAACCAGCGCACTGAGCCGTCCCGGACCAAGATCGAACGAGACGCCGCGCAGCGCTTTTACCGCGCCATAGCTTTTCTCCACGCCATTCACGGACACGGTAACGGTCATCGCAGGCTCCGGCTGACTGATGGTCGCGGCGGTGGCGCGATAAGAGGATGGGTATCGACGACCCCGCCGGGATAGAGCGCCGGAAACTGGGCCTGGGCCCAGCGCAGCACCTGCACCGCGGGGCTGTTGATCAGGACCTTCGCCGACGGCGCCGTCCACAACACCCGGTCAACCAGATCGTTGGGCCGGTAGGCCGTGTCGGCGATACCGTCGCCATTGAGATCGAACGCCGGATTGTCGCTCCAGTAATTGCCGCGGCCGCCCTTCGACCAGTCAAGGTCGCGGGTGCCGACATATTTCACCTGATTGCGATTGCCGACAAAGGCGTTGCCGGTGATCTCATTGCCTTCGGAGCCGGCCGTGAAATGGACCCCGATCCCGCAATGCTCAAACCAGTTGTTGCGAATGCGGTTGTGGTTAGTGTTGTAGATGAACACGCATTTCTCCGGTCCGGACCGAAGGCCTTGCGCAGGCTTTGCTTCCGGGACCATGCCCTTCTCCTCGTCCGGACCCTCATCCCGGCTGCTTGTGATATTGTCGAGCGAGCCGCCCGCAACCAGATTGCCGTCGATCTCCGAATAATTGGCGTAGTTGAACAGCACCCCGTAATCGCGATCGCGATCGGAGATATTGCTGCGGATGACGAGCCGGTTCGAATACATGATGGCGTAGCCGACGTGATTGCCGACGGAGATGTTGCCGCTCACTTCGCTGTCATTGGTGTACATGTAATGCACCGCGAACCGCACCTGCTCGAAGCGGTTGTTGATGAACCGGTCCTTGCGGCTGGAAATCGTGAAGATGCCGTCGCGCCCGTAGCGGAAAATATTCTCGGCGATGGTGACATCGGGCGCATTCCAGAGCGACACGCCGTTGCCGGCCTCGTTGAGACGCCCGCCGCGCACGCCTTCGACGATGTTGCGCTCGACCCGCGAACCCGTGGCGCCATGAACATAGATGCCGAACAAATTGCCTTCGAAGCGGTTGTTCTCGATCAGCGCCCGCTCCGCGGTCTTCTCCAGGTACACACCGGAATCCATCGTTTGCAGATCGTGGCCCGATCCCCTGACGGTCACGCCGCGGATCGTGACGTCCGGCGCGGTCACGGTGACGACGTTGCCTTCGCCGCCGCCGTTGAGCACCGCGCCGGGCCGTCCAGCCAGTACCACACGCCGATCGATCCGGATCGCGCCCTTGTATTCGCCTGGAGCAAGCTCGATGACGTCGCCATCCTGCGCCCGGTCCAGCACAGTCTGTAACGGCTGTTCCGGCACAGCCTTGAGCGTCTCCGCACTGGCGAAGCCCGAGGCTCCGGCGGCGAACATCGCCGCCGGAATAATGCGCAGGTAACAGAGCAGGTATCGTTCCCGTCTCAAGCTGTGTTGTCTCAAGAGGTTTTGGGCTCGACCAGCATGCGGCCCTTCATTTCCATGTGCATGGCGTGACAGAACCACGAACAATAGTACCAGTAGACGCCCGCCTTATCAGCCGTGAACGACACCGACGCCGTCGCCATCGGCGCGACTTCCATCTGGACGCCGTAGTTTATGATGCAGAACCCGTGCGTCAGATCCTCCACCGCATCGATGTTGGTGATGTAGACCGTGACCTGGTCACCCTGCTTGACCTGGAATTGCTCGAGACCGAACGCGGGCGCGGTGGAGGTCATGTAGACACGCACCTTGTTTCCGTCCCGGACAACCTTGGAGTCGGCTACGAGGTCGACCCCATCGGCCTTGGCCTGCTTGACCGCGTCTGCAAACATCGGATCGGCACGATCCCAGATCGAAATCGGGTTGATCTTGGAGCGATGAACGATGGTGGCGTCATGCGGCTCTGCAAAACTCGGACCGTCGTGGATGAGGACCATTTTGTCGCCGGAGATATCGATCAGCTGATCGTTCTCGGGTTTCAACGGGCCGACGTTGAGGAACCGATCCTTGGAAAACTTGTTGAGGGAGATCAGCCATTTTCCGTCCGCCTCCTTGGTCTGGCCCATCGAGGAGTGGTTGTGGCCGGGCTGATAGTGGACGTCGATCTTCTGGATGATCGGGTCGACCTTCTCACCCTTGAACGCGCGCTTCGCCAGATCGATGTTCCACTTGCAGACCTGGCTGTCGAGGAACAGGGTCGTATAGGCGTTGCCCTTGCCGTCATAGGCGGTGTGCAACGGCCCAAGGCCAAGTTCGGGCTCCGCGACCACGACGTCACGCGGCTTGATCTTGTCGTCGAACAGCTGGTCGAACAGCCGCACGTCCATCACAGTGACGGTCGGCGAGAGTTTTCCGGCCGCGACGACATGGATTCCATCGGGCGCGGTATTGATGCCGTGCGGATTGTTGGAGACCGGAACATAGCGCGTATAGGGCGATCCATGACGGCCATCGATCACGGGGACGCCGTTCATTTCCTTGAAGTCGCCCTTCTTCACCGCCTCTTCGATGCGCTTGAGATTGAAGATGACGACCCAATCCTGTTCGTTGGCGGTCATCTCGGCCAGGGTGACGCCCTCTTCCGAGTTGTAGCAGGTCGAGAAGACATACTTGCCCTGATAATCAGAGTCGACGTTGTCGAGATTGCCGTCGACAATCACCTGCCAGGCGACTTTCATGGTGTCGCCATCGATCGCGCTGAAGATCGCGTGATATTGCTTCGGATCGTTGAGGATCTTGCCGTCGTTTGGCAGCGGCACGCTATCCTCGCCGTTTGCGTACACATAGCCGGTGCGCGGGTATTTCTGCAGGCGCAGGCCGTGTACCGTATGCTGGTTCGGCAGCTCGATGATCTTGTCGCACTTCATGACGTCGAGCCGCACCCGCGCAACCCGGGTATTGGCCTTGTCGTTCATGAAGGCATAGCGCCCGTCATAGGTGCCGTCGGTGAACGAGACATGCGGATGATGCAGGTCCCCGTTCATGTAGGTGCCGCCGCGATTCTTGAGGAATTCGCGTGTCTCGGGAAGCAGCCCCTCGGTGAGGACCTTGAGGCTTTCGTTGGTCAGTCCCCAGCCGGTAGCGCTGCATCGGTTGAACACGGGAACACGCATCAATTCGCGCATCGACGGAAGCCCAACGATGCGCATTTCGCCGGACTGGCCGCTGGAGAAGAACGTGTAATATTCGTCCAGCTCGCCCGGAGCCACTTCGGCTTTCTGAACAGCGGGTCGCGCGGCGGGAGCCTTCGGCGCCGCTGTCTTGGTCTGCGCGTCGGCAGTCGTGATGATCCCGTCCGTGTCGAGCGCAACTCCGCCCGCGAGGCCCACGCCCGCTGCCGCTGCAGTGGTTCCGAGCAAGGTACGCCGGCTGACGCCTTTTCCGTTTTCATTGTCGCTCATGATAGCCTCCTAGGCTTTCAGGTTGCAGGTAGTGATGGGGTGACGGGGGCGACCGGCGGCAGACCGATGGGCTTGCCGCCCGCGGTGATGATGGTGTTCGGCCCTTTGCCGCCGCTGCGCATCGAGGGCGACGACAGCGCATCGCGCTTCTCGCGCTTCAGCCGCACCTGGATCATGTGCGGGCAGCGGTGGTCGTCGAAATACAGTTCCTGGCAGTGCATGCAGTAGATGCACTCATTGACGTTGATGTGACCTTCCGGATGAATCGCCTGCACCGGGCATTCCTTGGCGCAGCGCTGGCAGGGCGTGCCGCATTCCGGCCAGCGGCGCAGCCATTCGAACATCCGGATGCGGCCCGGAATCGCGAGCGCGGCGCCAAGCGGGCACATGTAGCGGCAGAAGAAGCGCTCGACGAACAAACCGGCGGACAACGTGGTCAGGGCGTAGACCACGAACGGCCATTCGCGCGCGAATTTCAGGATAATCGCAGTCTTGAACGGCTCGACCTCGGCCAGTTGTTCCGCGAACGCGGTCGAGTACAGCGACATGCCGAACAGGCCGAGGAAGATGATGTACTTGATCGGCCACAATCGCTCGTGGAGGCCCCACGGCAATCTGTATTGCGGGATCTTCACCGCCTGGGCGATGTTGTTGAGCAATTCCTGCAGCGCCCCGAACGGGCATAACCAGCCGCAGAACGGCCCACGCCCCCAGAACAATAGCCCTGCGGCAATCGAGGCCCATAGCAGGAAGATCAACGGGGCCGACAGGAAGTATTCCCAGCTGAAGCCGGTCAGCAGCGAATTGGCGAAGGTCAGAACGTTGACCACCGAGAGCTGGGCATTCGCATACCAGCCGAGCCAGACCAGGATAAACAGCAAATAGCCGCGGCGGATCCACGCATAGACCCTGGGACGGCGGACCAAAGCATTCTGAAAGAAGAAGATCAAAGTCAGCGCACCGAGCGCGACGATCGTCGTGCTGATCTTGACGACGTCGCCGCGCCAGATCTTCATCCACAGAGGTTCATCTTCGGCAGCAGGCCACGTCCAGTTGCCGCTGCCGGCGAGCGCTGATGGCACCGAAGTCTTCGTAATCGTATTGGCGATCGTCTTCGGAGAAGATCCCTTTACTGGTGACGCAATTGCCCCGTCCGGCACCGGCGCACGCTTTACGTAGGCGTCCGGAAGCTTGTAGCCGAGATCGAAAGTAAGCCAGGCTTTTTCCCTCGTGCCGACCACGCGTTGGACCAGCAATTGAAGTGTCCATGGCTCCGTCGGGTCGAATGTGAAATCTGGCGGCACCGTGAACAGGGCAATCTCGGGAAAGTCAGGCGCGCCTTCGGCTTCAAGACTCCCCAGCCGCGTGTGGTCGCGATCGCGGAAACGGACACTGTTCGTCTCCTGGATCAGTTCGATGCGGTCGAATATCCCGCCGCGAACGTAAGCAGCTCCCTTGAACGAATACCGGCCCGATCCCGCGACGATCAACGCCTGTTGTCCCGGCTTCAGCCGGCCGGACAGCCGCTTGTAGCCGTCATCGCCGAGCAGGCTGCGGCCGATGGTCGGCACCGCGACGTCGGCGACATAGAGGTCGATGAATGTATCGTCTGGATCGCCCTCCTCCGGCCGCGCGGCGGCCGCCGCATTTTCGGATTTCTCGAAAGCCTTGTTCACGTCGGCAACGCTGAGGTTCAGCCGGCTGACGGAGCCATCCCCGACGAGGCTTTGCCAATCGCGGATCTCACTTTTTCCGGGATCGATGGCCTTCGCCGCCTGCGGCGCCGCGGCGGTGACCGCGTTGCCCCCTGCGCCGAGCCGTCCGCTCTTGATGAGCTTGGTCGCGGAGCGGACGATGCTGTCGCCCATCACCAGCACGGTGACCGTTGCACCGCTGACGATGTCGACCTGCGGTGCGGGCGCGGCGCCGCGCGCGACGGGGTCCATGTCCGTGCCGATCAGCTTGTTGACCGCCTCCAGAATGCGAGCGACCGGAATGCCCACCAGCACGATGGGCTCTTTGTGCTCGACGAGCTTGAGACCGGTCAGCACGCCCTTCGGGGTGATGCCGATCAGGAGCTGAATCGGCTTGCCGGAATAGCCGGTCGCATTGGCAAAGTCGGAATTCAGGTAGACGAAGCCGAGAAGTTGATCATCCTTGTAGGCACCGACAATCGCGGGATCGCCTTGCGGCGGCCCAAAGCGGTTCGCGCCGGGAACCAGCTCGGCCGGCTCGGCCTTGCCGAGGTATTCGTTCAGCCGTCCCGCGGCGCGCGCCTCGCCGACGACGGCAATCCAGCCGAGAAGGGCCAGGACTCCAACAAGGACAATGAAGTTGACGGGTTTTCGCAAGGCCCATGTTCCAGAATTGCGCAGAACGCCGTTGTTCTGGATTGCGAGCTTCAAAACAGCTTAGGATTGATCTAGGGCACCCAGCAAGGTTGTTACTTGCGCTGGATCAAACTCGCAGCTCTCTGTTCAGTTCAAATTTGTTGCTGGATGGAGCCTGACATGCGCAGCGAACCGCTTTTGACCACGGTACCTCCCGCTCCCGTGCGGCGCCTTGCCGAACTCTACGCGATTGCATTCGATTTTGCGCAAAAGGCGGCTCAGCGCTATGGCACCCTCGCGGAACGAATCGACGAAAGCTTTGGTTCGGTGCGTCGCGTCTTTGAGGTCCTGGTCACACGCGAACGCGATCGTGCCGACAGTTTGACGGCGGCCTGTCTCGGCGCCTGCGGCAAGCGTCCGGATGCCGCCGATCTGCGCTGGACACCGATCGATCTCGTTCCCGCGGCAGAGATTTCCGAAGTTGGGAACTCCGGATTGTCGACGCCCTACACCGCGTGGGCGCTCGCCGCCCGCCACCGCCAGCGCGCCTTCGTGTTCTGGACTTACGTCATCGCCCGTGCCGAAGACCCCGTGGTCAGAAATACCGCTGAAGGCTTCGCGCGCGATGCGCTATCCGACGGCAATCTGCTGCGCCGTGAGCGGCGGCTGGCATGGAGGGCCGAGCGGAAGGTTGCGGCCGACGAGAATGCGGCGGCTGACGGAGCCGACGAGCCCGCATCGGCAGCGCTGCTGGAAAGTCTTCTCCTCAGGGACATCATCGCGTGGTCGCTGGGATTGACCCCCGCCCAGCGCGACCGGGTGCTGGCCATGGATCGTTCCCGGCTGCCGCCGTATTTCCTGGCGGCGCCCGAGGGGACCGACGTCGAACCCGCCTCGGGAGACATCGAACAGGTCAAGCAGCGCGCACTGCGCCGCGCCGAGCAACTGTCGAACATGTATCTGGACGATGCGGATAGCGCCCACGACCAGGACAGCATGGAGCTTGCGCAAAAACTCGCCGCTCAATCGATCATGCGGCTCGCCGGTCTGCGAAATATTGCCTCCGCCGCGCAATGAGCGGGACGGCGTAAGGTGTTGAATGGCGCGCCACGGCCGATGAAGATGCGCGTTCGAGGGCACGCAACCGATCACCGAAACGATCGAGATCGGCCTCTGGGTGATTCCCCTTGTCCTCACCGGGCTCTTTTGGCCCGCCGTCTGAAGCATGATCCGGACGACAATGTGACTGGATTGATGAAGGAGAGCAACATGCTACGCATCATTGCAACGGCTGCATTGGTTGGATTGATGTCCTGTGCTCATGCGCAATCCGCACCGCGCCCGCTGCCACGAGTCTTTCTCTCGCAAGGCGAATGGAATGGCGCAAAACTTACCGACAGCGGCCGCCTTCTCATCGGCGACGCCGTCAAGGATGCGGTCGACGGCACAATTACGCAGATCAACATCAACGGGATGGCGGATCTCGCCTCGAGCCCGGTGAGCCAGCGACGCATGTCGGATGCGCGCGTGAAAACGACCCAGCATGAACTCATCCGCATCGGCGTAGCCGAGCAGGAGATTGGCGTTCAGGGCGTCGAAACCGCCGACGGATCGGTTCCGCCGCCATCCGGAGAAGCGGCGACAAAGCGCGTCGTTATCGTCGTACATTATTGAGCGTTGCAACGCGCTTGGCGGGGCGCTGGTGGCGCTCCGCGCTGTTAGCGCGTCAACCAATTCGGTGGCCCTAAAGACGCGCCGCTGGGCGTTGGATTGTTACGACGGCTTCTTGACATATACCATGCACCAGCCCTGCGGGGAGACCGTTCCGTCCACGGTTTTGCAGCTTGAGGGGGCTTCGAACAGCTCGCAATTTTCGCAGCTTGCTTCGCCCTTTGGTGTGTCCTGATACTTTACGGCTTTCTGCGGTACTTTGGCCGCCTGCGCAGGCGTCGCTGTTCCCAGCACCGCGGCGGCGCCTGTGGCCGATGCCCCGGCGACGCCGGCGGCAATCGTCAAAATCCGTCGACGGGAAATTCCTTGCGATTCTGTCATGACATACGTCCTGCGATGAGAGATATCTCGTGTAGCAATGATGAATCCATTGGGCGTCGCCGGATTCGACAGAACCCTGGAGCTAACCTGCAGCCGCTTACATCTGCCTTCATCTCTCAGCCTCCTTGTGTTCAATGCCGTTACTACGATTTCTAGGGAACTCGCGGACGCCGGCGTGCTTCCTGGGACGCCAGACTGGTTTGAACCAGTGATGATTTCCAGTCTCCTCGATCGCCGTGATCCAGGCACGCTCGAAGGCGCTCTTCGACGTTCTGAAACGTTCAATCGCTTCCGCACATAGCTCGCCCTTCGTCCGTGTTTTCTCGGACGATTCGCTCATAACCGAAACCAGCCAGTCATGGCACAGCTTCCGCTGTTCATCCCCTGCGTCGTAGAGCGACTGGTGATGCGGTGAAAGTTTGCAAGTCACGGCTCTGATCGCTCCTCAATCCGTTCCTCAGTGACGATCGTCGAATCTGTCGCCGCGCACCATCAATTCGACTTCTGTTTCACATACCGCCCGGGCGCAGCCTCGATTACCGGATATTGCTCGTTGCCAGCTCGTGTTGGTGCCGGAACGATCCCGCTCGAATGACGCTTCATCCAGGCATCCCAGTCGGGCCACCAACTTCCGGCTTGCTCTTCTGCGGCATCAAACCAGCCCTGCGGATCTGACTCGTGGTCGTCGTTGAGCCAATAGCTGCGCTTGTTGCGCGCCGGCGGATTGATGACGCCGGCGACATGCCCGCTGGCCGCAAGGACAAACCGCGCTTCTCCGCCGATAAGGTCCTTCGAGCGAAACGCCGACTTCCAGGGGACAATGTGGTCCTCGCGCGATGCGAGAAGGTAGACCGGTACAATAATCTTCGACAGATCGACCGGCTCGCCGCATTGTGTGGTTTTGCCGGGGTCCTTGATGTTGTTTTCCAGATAGGTGCTGCGGGTGTACCAGCAGTACATCGGTCCAGGCAGGCTGACACTGTCGGAATCCCAGTACAGCAGGTCGAATGCGTCGGGCGTGGCGCCCTTGAGATAGCTATCGACGACATAGCGCCAGATCAGGTCGTTGGCGCGCAGCGTGCCGAAGGTGAACGCCAGTTCCTTGCCGGGAAGGATGCCGCCCTTCCCGATCGTCGCCTCCCGAAAGGCGACGGAGGCGGCGTCGATCAGGAGGCCCATTTCGCCGGTATCGGAAAAGTCGAGCATCGTGGTCAATAGCGATATGGTAGCAAGCTTGTCCTGTTGTTTCGCGGCCAGTACTGCCGCCGCACAACTCAGGATGACACCGCCAACGCAAAACCCGAGCGCATGCGTCCGCTCGGCACCAGTGACGTCCAGGACCACGTCAATCGCCTTGAGTGGTCCCATCTCAAGATAATTGTCCCACGTCAGGTGGCCGATTTCGGCGACCGCGCTGCGCCACGAAATCAGAAAAACCTGGTGCCCTTGAGCGACCGCGTACTCCACCAGTGAATTGCCCGCGCCGAGATCGAGCAGATAATACTTATTGATGCAAGGCGGGACCATCAGGAGCGGCGTCTTCTCGACTTCTCTCGTTTGCGGGGTGTATTGTATTAATTGGATCAGCTCATTCTCGAACACCACCGAGCCAGGAGTGATCGCAAGATTGCGGCCGACCTCGAAGGCTGTCTCATCAACCCTTGTGATGCGTCCCTTCTGAAGGTCGTCGATCAGATTCTTCATACCGTCCGTAAGGCTCGCCGAGCGGGTTTCGATGGCCTTGCGGATGACTTCGGGATTGGTCGCGGGAAAATTCGCCGGACTCATCGCATCGATATACTGGCGGGCATAAAAGCGGAGCTGCATCTTTGTTCTGTCATCGACCTGTGCTTGATCGACGAAATCGTGCAACTGCTTGGAACCCAATAGGTAGGATTGCTTGAGAAGTTCATAGTACGGCTCGTCGTGCCAGGCAGCGTCCTTGAAACGCTTGTCACCTTTGGTCAAAGCCGCGTTCAAATGCGCCCGGGCCCCAATGGACTGCAAAAAAGCCGAATTCCAAAACTTCCAGACCTGCACGAGATACTCGCGCTGTAGATCGGCCATCAGGCTAAACGGGAAGAACAGGCGCCCCGACGCGGGCGTTTCCAGGGCTTTTACGCCGATAGCCGACGCGAGAGCGTCGTCGAATTGCCTCACTGCATCCTGCCCCGCATGCATCAACCTACTCAGATATTCCGACGGGTCAGCGGACGGTAGCATGCTTTTCATGGCGCTCTCCGTAGCAACGAGATCCGCGCCCGGCATGAGTTGAGCCATGCGGCGACCTCATCGCGGAAACAGCGATGGGAATGGGCGCCGGCACAGCCGACACCGGTCACCAACCATCTCAACGCGGCCCTGACTCCTGCCCCCCAGATTCGTTGCCCGGGCCGGACCATTGATGTCATCATGTCACCATCGTCGGCGCTAGTTCCATATTGGAGCATAGGGAATGAGCTCCATCGGGGATGAAATTCGAGCATACCTCACGCGTCGATGGCTTCGAGGAGTGAGGCTGCCACGATATTTATCGGTCGTAGGCCATCAACGCTCTTGAGAACCCCCTTTGAGCGATAATACTCCGTGAGCGGCTCGGTCTGCCTGCGGTAGAGATCCATCCGGACTTTCAAGGCCTCCTGGTTGTCATCCCCTCGTATGGCGTGACCGTTGGCCTTTGCTTCTCTCGCTCGATTCAAAATACGATCAGCCAGAACTTCCTCATCAACCTTCAATTCAAGCACGCAGTCGAGTTCGAGCGCTTCGGTCGCCAGAAAGTCATCAAGCGCTACGGCCTGCGCAATGGTGCGGGGGAATCCATCCAGGATGAAGCCGTTGCTGGCGTCCGGCCGAGAAATGCGCTCGACGACGGTCGCAACCATCAGTTCATCCGGAACAAGATCGCCGCGCTGCATGATTTCCTTGGCCTTCCTTCCGATTTCGGTCCCCGCTGCCGCGGCGGCACGCAACAGATCGCCGGTGGACAGCTGCGGAATAGCTAGGCGTTGAGCCAATCGCACCGCCTGAGTTCCCTTTCCGGCCCCGGGCGGACCCAATAGTACAATCCTCATCGAATGCTCTCCGCTAAAACCGTTTCTCTTTCATCTGAAACGATCGATTTGGCCCGCGCTATCGCAACATTGATGAGATCGCGTGCCTCGTCTGCATCACCCCAGCCCGACAGCTTTACCCATTTCCCCGGCTCCAAATCCTTGTAGTGAAGGAAGAAGTGCTCCATCTGCCTCCACGTGATTTCCGGCAAATCCGTATAGGTCTGCACGTGCGAGTAGCGCTGAGTCAGCCTGGACGATGGAACGGCAATGATCTTCTCATCGCCGCCGCCGTCATCCTCCATTTTGAGAACTCCAATCGGCCTCACATTGATAACGGCTCCAGGGATGATGGGACGCGTGTTGGCAACGAGAACATCGATCGGATCCCCATCGTTGGACAAAGTACGCGGGACGAACCCGTAATTGCCGGGATAGCGCATCGGCGTATAGAGAAAGCGATCCACGACGAGTACACCCGCAGCCTTGTCCAGTTCATATTTGATCGGCTCGCCGCCGAGTGGCACCTCAATGACGACATTTACGTCCTTGGGTGGTTCGTAACCGATCGCAATCGAATCAAGATTCATGGCGGCGAGCACTGCGTGGTTTGAATTCGTGCATCATGTTGCCTACCGCTTGTTCTGGCGATGTTCGACCAATTCGTCGACCACGGTTGGATCGGCGAGCGTCGAGGTATCGCCCAGCGCGCCAGGCTCGTCTTCCGCAATCTTGCGCAGGATACGTCGCATGATCTTGCCGGAGCGGGTCTTCGGGAGGCCCGGCGCGAACTGGATCTGGTCAGGCGAGGCGATCGGACCGATGTCCTTGCGCACCCAGGCCACCAGTTCCTTGCGCAACGCCTCGGTCGGTTCGGTGCCGGCCATCAGCGTGACATAGGCGTAGATCCCCTGGCCCTTGATCTCGTGGGGATAGCCGACCACCGCGGCTTCCGAAACCTTGGCATGCGCCACCAGCGAACTTTCGACCTCGGCGGTGCCCATGCGATGGCCGGAAACGTTGATGACGTCGTCGACGCGGCCGGTGATCCAGTAATAGCCGTCGGCATCCCGGCGGCAGCCGTCGCCGGTGAAATATTTGCCCTTGTAGGTCGAGAAATAGGTTTGCTCGAAGCGGGCATGGTCGCCGTAGACCGTGCGCATCTGGCCCGGCCAGGATTTGGCGATGCAGAGATTGCCCGAGGTTTCACCCTCCAGCACCTTGCCGTCAGCATCGACGATTTCAGGCACCACGCCGAAGAACGGCTGTGTCGCCGAGCCCGGCTTCAGTTTGGTGGCGCCGGGTAGGGGCGTAATCAGAATGCCGCCGGTCTCGGTCTGCCACCAAGTATCCACGATCGGACAACGTTCGTCGCCGACCACGCGATGATACCATTCCCAGGCTTCCGGATTGATCGGCTCGCCGACCGAACCAAGCAATCGAAGCGACTTGCGCGAGGTCTTCTTCACCGGCTCGTCGCCACCCTGCATCAGCGCGCGGATCGCGGTCGGCGCAGTGTAGAAGATGTTGACCTTGTGCTTGTCGATCACATTCCAGAACCGCGAATTGTCTGGATAGTTTGGCACGCCTTCGAACATCAGCGTGGTGGCGCCGTTCACCAGCGGTCCGTAGAGGATGTAGCTGTGGCCGGTAACCCAGCCGACATCAGCGGTGCACCAGTAGACGTCGCCATCGTGATAGTCGAACACGTATTGATGCGTCATCGACGCATACACCAGATAACCGCCGGTGGTGTGAACGACGCCTTTCGGGGCACCCGTTGAGCCCGAAGTGTAGAGGATGAACAGCGGATCCTCCGCATTCATCTCTTCGCAGGGGCAATCGGCGGATACCGATTTCGCGGCTTCGTCGTAGTAAGCGTCGCGCCCGGCCTTCATCGCGACATCGCCACCGGTGTGACGCACCACGATGATACTCTCGACGCAGCCGGCCTTGTTCGCTGCAATATCGGCGTTGGCTTTCAGCGGCACCCTTTTGCCTCCGCGCAGACCCTCGTCGGACGTAACAACGACGGCGGAGTTCGCGCCCTCGACGCGGCCAGCGAGAGCGTCTGGCGAGAAGCCGCCGAACACCACCGAATGGATCGCACCGATCCGCGCGCAGGCCAGCATCGCGAAGGCCGCTTCGGGGATCATCGGCAGATAGATCGTGACTCGGTCGCCCTTCTTGACGCCGCGGGCCTTCAGCACATTGGCGAACTTGCACACTTCGGCATGCAGTTGCCGGTAAGTAATCTTCCGGTCACTGCTCGGATCGTCCCCCTCCCAGATAATGGCGGTCTGATCGCCGCGCTTGGCGAGATGACGATCGATGCAGTTCCAGGCAACGTTGAGCGAGCCGTCCTCGAACCACTTGATCGAAACTTTGCCGGGCGCAAACGAGGCGTTCTGCACCCTGCTGAAGGGCTTGATCCAGTCGACCCGCTTGCCATGCTCGCCCCAAAAGCCGTCCGGATCCTTGATCGATCGCGCATACATATCGCGATAGCCGGAGGCGTCAACATAGGCACGTTTCGCCCATTCAGCCGAAACCGGATAGACGTTATCCTGCTTGGCAGGGCCCGCACCATTCGCATCCATTGGAGAACCTCCCACGATTACTCTTGCTTACAGGTAATCGGTACAGTCAAAGTCCGCGCTTTCTTACCGACTCAACGCCCCGTAAGTCTAACTTCAAGGCGACGCTTCAAAATCGCTGCTTGGCCTCTTGATAGGCGCGATTGATTTCCTTCGCTGTGACGAGCGCCAGATGCTGCAACTCGAGCCCGAGGTCGGAAACACGGTCGGGATGATATTTCTTCATCTGCTCACGATATGCTTTTTTTATCTGTTCGCTCGATGCGCTCGCCTGGACTTCAAGGATCTCGAACCACGCTCGCCCGCCTTCCGACGTTTTTTGATCTGCTGGCTGATCGAAGATCACCCCAAGCCAGAAGCGCGAAGGCAGAAACAACATATCCGTTATGAGGGACCAGCCGATCCTTGAAAAATGCCAACCGCGATCCACCATACTTGTCCCCCGCCAGCCATCGAACACCAGTCAGGACCCATCACTTCAACAATCCAGATGTCACTCTGACGCGGAGAGTGAGCCCTCCTCCAACGGACACAGACGCGAACGCGTTAAGAAGCGCAACTCCCGTCCGTTATCGAGCGAAAACATGCCCCCACGTCCCTGAACGACGTCGATGATCAGATCCGTATGCTTCCAGGCTTCGAACTGCATCGCACCGATATAGACTGGCGTTTCACCGATTTTGCCAAGCAATACGTCGCGGTCTCCGATGACAAATTCGTCCCGTCGATAGCACATCGGCGACGATCCATCGCAACAACCGCCGGACTGATGGAAGAGTACCGGACCATGCTCCTCGACGATTTCAGTGAGCAGAGCCATCGCTGCCGGCGTCGCCGTAACCTTATCATGCATCGCCTGCCCCCTCCACGAGAGCATCTTTGCGGCGACGCGCCGCGAACCGGCGCGCCGCTCACGGATGCTGCTCAGAAGAAGCCGAGCTTCTTCGGGCTATAGCTCACCAGAAGATTTTTGGTCTGCTGGTAGTGGTCGAGCATCATTTTGTGCGTCTCGCGACCGATGCCCGATTGCTTGTAGCCGCCGAACGCGGCGTGAGCTGGATAGGCATGATAGCAGTTGGTCCAAACCCGGCCCGCCTGGATGGCGCGACCGAAGCGGAAGCATCGGTTGGCGTCGCGGCTCCAGATCCCGGCACCGAGCCCGTAAAGCGTGTCGTTGGCTATCGACAGCGCTTCTTCGTCGCTCGAAAACGTGGTGACCGACACCACCGGGCCGAATATCTCTTCCTGGAAGATCCGCATCTTGTTGTGGCCCTGGAACACAGTCGGCTGGACATAGTAGCCGCCTGCCAGATCACCCGGGAGGTTGGAACGTGCGCCACCAGCAAGCACCAGGGCGCCCTCCTGCTTGCCGATGTCGATATAGGAAAGTATCTTTTCGAGCTGCTCGCCCGAAGCCTGTGCGCCGATCATAGTTGCGGCATCACGCGGATCGCCCTGCTTGATCGCTGCAACGCGAGCAAGCGCACGCTCCATGAACCGATCGTAGATCGAGGCGTGGACGAGCGCGCGACTGGGGCAGGTGCAGACTTCACCCTGGTTCAAAGCGAACATTACGAAGCCTTCGATCGCCTTGTCGAAGAAGTCATCGTCCTCCGCCGCCACATCCTTGAAAAAGATGTTCGGAGACTTGCCTCCGAGCTCAAGCGTGACGGGGATCAGGTTCTGACTTGCATACTGCATGATCAACCGCCCCGTCGTCGTCTCGCCGGTAAAGGCAATCTTGGCAATGCGCGGACTTGAGGCGAGCGGCTTGCCGGCCTCAAGACCAAAACCGTTGACGATGTTAAGGACGCCCGGCGGCAAGAGGTCGCCGACCAACTCGATCCAGACCATGATCGACGCGGGAGTCTGTTCGGCCGGCTTGAGCACGATGCAGTTACCTCCAGCGAGCGCCGGCGCGAGCTTCCAGCAGGCCATCAGCAGAGGGAAGTTCCACGGAATGATCTGTCCGACGACTCCAAGGGGTTCATGGAAATGGTAGGCCACCGTATCATGGTCGATCTCGCCGATGCTGCCCTCCTGCCCGCGTATGACACCTGCGAAATAGCGAAAATGGTCGATTGCGAGCGGCACATCGGCGGCACGCGTTTCGCGGATCGGTTTACCGTTATCCCAGGTTTCGGCGACAGCGAGCAGTTCGAGATTCTCTTCCATGCGATCAGCGATCCGGTTGAGGATCAGGGCACGCTCGGCAACGCTTGTCCTCCCCCACGCGTCCTTTGCGGCGTGGGCCGCATCGAGTGCAGCTTCAACGTCAGCGGCCTCGGAGCGTGCGATCTTGCAAATCGCCTGGCCCGTTATTGGCGAGGTGTTGTCGAAATATTTTCCCGACAGCGGAGCTGCCCACTTGCCGCCGATGAAATTATCGTATCGTTCTGCAAACGGAACCTTGCCTGCATTCAGGAACTCGACCTTGTTCATGGCACACTCCCTCCTTCGTTTATGAATTTTTTGATCGCGCGTCTGAGCTGCGCGGGACCATTGAGGGAAGCATGTAACAATGGCCTGCGTCCGTCATCTTGAGGACGCCAGTTAGTTCGTCAATCTGTCGCAGATTTGCGACAGTTTACGCTGGAATTCCCATCCATTGGGGACGGCTGGCGGAGCCGACCCGGGCTAGACCAGTTGTCGGCCGTTAATTCAATGCGGCTTCACGCGAAGCCGTTTCAGCTTGCGGTGAAGGGTAGCCCGGCTGACGCCGAGAGCCTTGGCTGCGGCAGAGACATTTCCATGAGATCGCAGAAGTGTCCGCTGCAACGTTCTACGTTCGGCATCACCCAAATGCTCGCATTCCGCATATGGACCAAAGAATAGGTCAGTTGCTGGAACTGGCTGCACTGAGCCCTCGGAGACGATCCCGAGCCACGTCCGCGCACATTTTGTCGCGCCGATGATGAGATCGTCAGCGTCGATCGCCACCAACCCGCCAAAGCCTCCCTCGACCGGAGGTGTCAACTGGATCCGTATCCCCGTCCCGGTGAAGGCTGAACGGAACATCTCGGCCTCAATACGGCGCACAGCCTCGTTAACCGCGATCGCGATCAGTTTGGTGAAAGGGTAAGTGCTATCTGCGCGGCAGGAGGAAACATCGAGTACGCCCGCAAGCTGCGCATTGTGGTCATAGATCGGCGCCGCCGTGCAGCTCATTTCAGTGTTGCGACCGAGAAAGTGCTGATCGCGGTCAATTGTGAGAGCGCGCTGCTCGACCAGGCAGGTCCCAATGCCGTTGGTCCCCTCGGATGCCTCACTCCAGATCGCGCCGGTCCACAGACCCCATGACTGGAACGCAGCATCATCAGCCATCGCGCCTCGACGGTCGACCGGCACACCGTCGCTATCAGCGAGGAGCACGCAGCAACCGACCATGCCAACCGCCTGCGACAGGCGGTCCATGGCCGCCTGCGACGCGCGAACGAGCGGCGCAGCCCTTTCCCGCGCGCGCCGTAACTCGGATCCAGTCAGCCGCTGGGGTAGTGTCCCCTCTGCCGGATCCAGTCGATGTAGCAAGGAGGAACGCCGCCAAGACGCCACGACGGGCGATTTTACTGCCTCACCAGACGCAATGGCGCTCTGCACACGGAACGCGTGGTGAGCAGGCTCAATCCTGTCCATGCCTTCCTCCCTCTCTCCCGTATTTTCCATATGCCTTTCTCGGGATGTCAGTTTGATCCAAGTCAAAGGCCAGCCTCGACGTTCCAGAGCGCCAGTAACCCCCGGGCGAGGCTCGGTCCCTCCTTTCCGGCACCTCGCAGAATCGATGGGCATCGACCGATTTGGATCGCCCATGAGGCCGCCGATGGCTGACGGCATAGCCATGCGTTTGAGCAGGACCCTTTGGTCGCTGCTCACGCAATCAGACTGGATAAATGTTGACGATTTCTAAGTATAATTTGGCGCGGCCCACAAAACTGAATAGCACCCTCGTCGCGCAATTGAGAAAGCGTTCTCGAGATTGTTTCGATAGTGAGACCGAGATAATCTCCAATGTCTCTGCGGTACATTGGCAGAGCACAAACGAGATTGCTGGAAAAACGGCTGCCAATTTCGAGGAGAAAATTGGCCACGCGCTCTATCGCCTTGTTGCTCCCGAGCCGCAGTATATGGTTTCCCGCAACTTGAAGATTTCGCGCAGCCATTTTCCAAAGGGTGAAGGCAACCTGGGCGTTCGTGGCTGCCACGATTTCCAGGCTTCGACGCTTCACTCGGCGTACCGTCGTTTTGACGATTGCTTCTGCGGTCGTGTGGAAGGCAGGGCCGAATTCCAGTCCGAAGACGTCGCCCTTTAGATGAAACGCCTCAATCTGCCGCCGTCCGTCATCCAGAAGTTTGTAGGAGCGTACAGCGCCGTTAACAACCTGATAAATGTAGTCGGAAGGCTCGGCTTCTCCGTAGATTTCCTCATCCGGTTCATAGCTAATTGCCGTCGCGAGCACACCCGACTGAGCGGCGATAAGGAAGAACAGGTCGGCGAGTGGTTGGCCCGCACCTTTCGCAGTATCGCGACCAACGCGGTGAGCGATAGCGCCGTCGATCGCCTCGGCATACAGTGTTTCAGGATGATCCAATTCACTCGCCTAAGGAGTTCGTCATGTCCTCTGACCCGCAACTCGACGGCTAAAAACCAGCGAATACCGCTATTTCAAAGTCTGCAGATATGCGACGACGTCGGCGCGATCTTTGGCGGCCGGCAACCCCTTGAAATACATCTTCACACCGTGAAGGTCACCTCGGGGATCGGCGAGATAAGCATCGAGTGAAGATGCAGTCCAAGCACTCTTGTTAGCTTTCATAGCGTCCGAATAGGAAAAATCCGGGATCGAGGCCGCCTGACGCCCCACGACGTTCCAGAGACTGGGCCCCACTTTGTTCACGCCGATTTCGACAGAATGGCAATTCTGACAGGTATGCGAAAATACGGCCTTGCCCGCAACCGCATCACCCGCATCGACCGCCCACGCGTTCGAAGCGGAGACCGCCAACGCCGCTACAAGCACCACGCGATTGATATTGATCATGTGAAACATCCTTTCCGTTATCGTCTATCAACTGCAGCAGCCTTTCGTGCAGCTACAACCGGCAAATCGACAGCCCGACCAATCGTATTGGTGGCCCGCAAAATCCCACGTGGCATTTGCTCTGGATCAAGCGTTGACGCGCACCGATTGCGCCCCTTCATCCGAAGGCTCGGAACCACCCCCTGAGCTTTCAAGCTGAGCTCAGGGGGCGGCAGCGCTTTGGTCACGACCGCTCGTTTCGCAGCTATTTGCGGGCCGCGCATGCGTACATGTTGATTTCCATGCCGACCGGCACTTCGACAATCTTTGGAGTCTTCCAGGACATTTCATTCTCCTCGGGGTTTGCGGCACCATTGCCGTTTGAAGATTGCAGCATATCCACACCAAAACGCGTTTTCTTTGCGATCAAGGAGCCCGGCGCTTGAGCGCCGGGCTTGAGTTGAGAGACGCCGCATGCAGGGCATCTCACTATCCGGCGGGAGAGGCCGGAATTCTCCATATCCAGCGCCTGGCCGCGTCATTTCGACTCGACCACCGCGCGTTGCGCCATGACCTTGATCAGGTTGGCGCGATAGTCTGCAGAGCCGTGGATGTCGCTCATCAGGCCATCGGCGACAATCTTGATGCCGTCGAGCGCGCTGGCGGACCAGTTCGCCTTGAGCGCCGCCTCGATCGCCGCCACCCGCATCACGCCGGTTTGCGAGGCGCCGGTCGCGGTCGCCCTGACGTCGCCCGCCCTGGTCCTGGCCACGAACACCCCGGTCAAGGCGAAGCGCGAGGCCGGATGCGGGAATTTGGAATATCCCGCCTTGGCCGCAACCGGGAACGACACGGTGGTGATGATCTCGCCCTCTTCGAGCGCGGTCGCAAACAAACCCTGGAAGAAATCATCCGCCGATATCGAGCGCTTGTTGGTCTTCACCGTCGCGCCAAGCGCCAGCACGGCCGCCGGATAGTCGGCCGCGGGATCGTTGTTGGCGATCGAGCCGCCGATGGTGCCGCGGTGGCGCACGGCGGGATCGCCGATCAGCGAAGCGAGATGGGCGAGCGCGGGGATCGCCTTCTGCACGGCCGCGCTTTGGGCGACGTCATAATGGGTCGTCGCCGCTTTGATGGTCACCGTATCGGCGCTCGCCTCGATGCCGATCAGCCCAGGAATCCGGGCCAGATCGATCACGTCGGATGGCGAAGCAAGCCGCTGCTTCATGACGGCAAGCAGCGTGTGGCCGCCGGCAAGATATTTCGACTCCGATCCCTTGGCGAACAGCGCCGTGGCTTCGTCGACGCTAGTGGCGCGATGATAAGTAGTTTCGTACATGATTGTGCTCCAATCTGTTTGTTGCGCGAAGCCCGGTCGCAAAACCGGTGCCCACTTTTGCGGGCTGCGCGCTAACCGTGGATCGCATGCCACACCCGATCGGGTGTCGCCGGCATTTCCAGTTTGTTGTTGCCGATGGCGTCGGTGATGGCGTTGATCACCGCAGCCGACGAACCGATCGCGCCGGCTTCGCCGCAACCCTTGACGCCGAGCGGATTGCCCGGACACAGCGTCGTGGTGTGCGACAGCTTGAATGACGGCAGGTCGTCGGCCCGCGGCATGGCATAGTCCATGAACGAGGCCGTCACCGGTTGGCCGTTGGCGTCAAACACCGCGTGTTCGAGCAGCGCCTGCCCGATGCCCTGGGCAAGCCCGCCATGGACCTGGCCCTCGACGATCATCGGGTTGATCAGCCGCCCGAAATCGTCGGCGGCGACAAAGTTGACGAACGAGGTCTTGCCGGTCGAGGGATCGACCTCGAGCTCGCAGATATAGGTGCCGGCCGGGAAGGTGAAGTTGGTCGGGTCGTAGAACGCCCCCTCCTTCAGGCCCGGCTCCATGCCGTCGGGCAGATTATGCGCAGTATAGGCGGCGAGCGCGACCATCGGCAGCGCGATCGACTTGTCGGTGCCGGTGGCCTTGAACTCGCCGTTCTCGATGACGATGTCGCTCTCCGACGCTTCGAGTTGATGCGCGGCGATCTTCTTGGCCTTGGTTTCGACCTTCTCCATCGCCTTCAGGATCGCGGTCAGGCCGACGGCAGCCGAGCGCGAACCGTAAGTGCCCATGCCGAACTGCACCTTATCCGCGTCGCCATGGACGATCTGCACCTGACTGATGGGAACGCCGAGGCGCTCTGCGACGAGCTGGCAGAACGTCGTCTCATGGCCCTGGCCATGGCTGTGCGATCCCGTGAGGATTTCGATCGTGCCGACAGGATTGACGCGAACTTCGGCGGATTCCCATAAGCCCACGCCGGCTCCGAGACTGCCGACCGCTTTCGACGGCGCGATGCCACAGGCCTCGATGTAGCAGGAGACGCCAATGCCGCGCAGTTTGCCTTCGCTCTTTGCCTTCGCCTTGCGCGTGGGGAAGCCGGCGTAGTCGATCGCCTTCATCGCTGAATCGAGCGAAGCGCCGAAATCGCCGATGTCATAGGCCATGATCACAGGCGTCTGATGCGGGAATTGCGTGATGAAGTTCTTGCGGCGCAATTCGGCCGGATCGACCTTCAACTGCCGCGCCGCGGTTTCCATCATCCGCTCGAGCAGATAGCTCGCTTCCGGCCGCCCCGCGCCGCGATAGGCGTCCACGGGGGTTGTGTTGGTATAAACCGCGATCACCTCGGCATAGATCGCCGGGATGTTGTACTGGCCCGGCAGCAGCGTCGCGTAGAGATAGGTCGGCACTGATGACGAGAACAGCGACATATAGGCGCCGAGATTAGCGTGGGTCTTCACCCGAAGACCGATGATCCTGTTGTCCTTGTCAAAGGCCATGTCCGCATGCGTGAGATGGTCGCGGCCATGGGCGTCGGTGAGGAAGGCCTCCGAACGGTCGCCGGTCCACTTCACGGGACGGCCGACCTTCTTGGAGGCCCACAGCGAAACCATCTCCTCCGGATAGATGTAGATCTTGGAGCCGAAGCCGCCGCCGACGTCGGGAGCGATCACCCGCAGCTTGTGCTCGGGCGCGATGTTGTAGAACGCCGACAGCACCAGCCGCGCGACATGCGGGTTCTGAGATGTCGTGTAAAGCGTGTAGTGATCTTCCGCCGTGTCATAGTCGGCTACCGCCGCGCGCGGTTCCATCGCGTTGGGAACCAGCCGGTTGTTGATCACATCCATGCTGACGATATTGGCGGCAGATTTGAAGGCACCATCGGCCGCCGCCTGGTCGCCGATATGCCAGTCGTAGATGATATTGCCTGGTGCCTCGGGGTGAAGCTGCGGCGCGCCTGGCGCGATCGCCGCCTTGACGTCGGCCACGACAGGGAGTTCCTCATAGTCGACGACGACGGCTTCCGCCGCATCGCGCGCTTGGTTCTTGGTCTCGCCGATCACGACCGCGACCGCCTGGCCGACAAATCGCACAGTCTCCGGCGCCATCGCAGGCCACGCGCCCATCTTCATCGGCGTGCCGTCCTTGGACGTAATGGCCCAAACGCAAATCAGGTTGCCGACCTTGTCATCGACGATCTGCTTTCCTGTCAGGACCGCAACGACGCCCGGCATCTGCATCGCCGCGGATGAATCGATGCTCTTGACCTTGGCATGGGCGTGCGGGGTGCGGATGAAGTGGGCATAGGTCATGCCCAAAATCTTGATGTCGTCGACGTAGCGGCCCCTGCCGGTCGTGAAACGGCGATCTTCCTTGCGCACTACCCTGGCGCCAATACCTTCAACACCCATCGGATTTCTCCTTGTCGGGCCGCATCATCAGCGCAATCTTGAAGGCGCTTTCGCGGCCGGTCATCATGAATTCTGAAGCTCTTTCCTGCGGGCCGCGGGCTATTCCGCGGCCCGCGACATCTTCATGCGGCCGGCCGCGTCAAGCACCGATTTGACGATGTTGTGGTAGCCGGTGCAGCGGCAGATGTTGCCTTCCAGCTCGTGCCGGACGGTTTCCTCGTCGAGCTTGCCGCCGTGGCGATGCACGATATCGATCGCCGACATGATCATGCCCGGAGTACAGAAGCCGCACTGCAGGCCGTGATTGTCGCGGAAAGCCGCCTGCATCGGATGCAGTTCGTCGCCCTTGGCGATACCCTCGATGGTGGTGACGCTGGAACCGGCGGCCTGGCCGGCCAGCACGGTGCAGGACTTGACTGCCCTCCCATCGATATGCACGACACAGGCGCCGCACTGGCTGGTATCGCAGCCGACGTGCGTCCCGGTCAGGTTCAGATGGTCACGCAGGAGATGGACCAAGAGTGTGCGGTCTTCGATCTCGGCCGAAACGGCTTTGCCATTCACTGTCAGTTTGATTGCTGACATTCCAAAACCTCCCCAAGTCCTTATTGATCTAAAAGCAAATAAGAACATGACGGGGCGATTTTGTAACCGCGATCTTGGTAGTAGGCGCATTTCCTCCTAACGGCACGATTCATCTGGGCTATTTCGTTGCCGACCACTCCTCCGCGCCTAGTACTTCATGAGGATTGATCAATGGGGAGAACGACCTAACGTTTGCCGACAACGCGCTTAACAACAGACCCGGGAGTTCACGCCATGCAGATGATCGACAGTCAGCGCATTCCGGCATCCCGCGAAGCTGTTTGGACCGCGCTCAATGATCCCTTGGTGCTTCAACGCTGCATTCCCGGTTGTCAATCGCTGGAGAAGACGACGCCAACGGAATTGACCGCCACCATTGTGATCAAGATCGGCCCGGTCCGAGCAACGTTCGGCGGCAAGGTCACTCTATCGGATCTGGATCCACCGAATAGCTACCGCATCTCCGGAGAAGGTTCCGGAGGGGTCGCAGGCTTTGCGAAGGGTGGCGCCAGCGTGCGGCTGGAACAAGAAGCACCGGAGGTAACAATCCTGCATTATCAAGTAGACGCCCAGATTGGCGGCAAGCTCGCACAGCTTGGCTCCCGCCTCATCGACGCGACATCCAGGAAGCTGGCTGCTGCTTTTTTCGAAAATCTGGCGACTGTTATCGCACCCGCCTAGTGAAGCGAATGGATGAACTGTTCGGAAACTGAAATCAGGCGATGCGTTTGATCGCTGGCGAGAATGGTTCCCGGTCCCGACGTGGACTACTACCTTCCGCCTATACTACGCACGAATTTCCAATGATGTAATTCTGTACTGAGATCGCACAGGGCGTGTGCTCTCGGTGCTCATTAGAAGCACCCCCGCGAATCGGGCTCACGGGCCGAGCGCGGCGAAACATGATTCGGAGGATACAGATGACGTCAAGGAGCAGAGGATTCTTGGCCGGCGTTTCTATGGTCGCCGGTCTCGTTGGCGCAACAGTCGGTGCGCACGCCAATGACTCGATCATCAAGGCCGCGTCCGACGCCAATCAATGGGCTGTCGCCGGACACGATTACGGCAATACGCGTTTCAGTCCTCTCAAGCAGATCAACACTGAAAACGCCGGTAAGCTGTCGCTGGCCTATTCGTTCTCGCTCGCTTCCCTGCGATCGAACGAATCTTCGCCACTGGTCATCGGCGACACGCTGTACGTGTCGACATCGTGGGGACCGAAATACGTCTATGCGCTCGATGCCGCGACTGGCGCCCGCAAATGGACCTATGAGCCGGAGATTCCGGACGATGTACTGCAATACGCCTGCTGCGACGTGAACAGTCGCGGAGTTACCTACGCTGACGGAAAACTCTTCGTCGGTCGCCTTGACGGAAAGCTGTCAGCGGTCGACGCCAATACGGGCAAAGAACTCTGGACAACCAAGGTTGTCGACTACAAGCAGGGCTCCGTCATCACGTCACCTCCACTCGTTGTGCGAGACAAGGTCATTACCGGATTCGGTGGCGGCGAATACGGCGCGAGGGGCTCGCTACAGGCCTATGACATCGCCACCGGAAAACAGGTTTGGCAGACCTTCACGGTACCCGCACCCGGCGAACCCGGCAGCGATACCTGGAAGGGCGACACCGGCCTCAAGGGCGGCGGTGTGGCGTGGCTCGTGGGTTCGTATGATCCCAAATCCGACACGGTCTACTGGGGCACGAGCAATCCGGGACCGTGGAACACCGGCGTTCGCTCCAGCGGCGACGGCAATTTCGGCAAGCTGACCAATCTGTACACGGCTTCCACGCTCGCGCTCGACCCCAACACCGGCAAGATCAAGTGGCACATTCAGCAAACCCCCGCCGACGCATGGGACTACGATGGCGTGAACGAACTCGTTCTCGCCAACCTGAAAATCGGCGGAAATGACGTACCCGCACTGTTGAAGGCAGACCGCAACGGCTTCTTCTACGTGGCTAACCGGGAGAGCGGAAAGGTGATTTCGGCCGAGAAATATATCTTTTCCAATTGGGCCAAGAAGTGGGACATCAACACGATGCGCGCCGAAGAGGATCCCGACAAGCGTCCGGGACCGGGTCATCCGGCAAAGGACATTTGTCCGAACCTGATCGGCGGCAAGAACTGGCAGCCGATGTCGTTTAATCCGCAGACGGGGCTGGTCTACATTCCGACCAACAACGTCTGCATGGATTGGTCGGTCGGCGATGTCGCCTACAAGCGCGGCACCTTCTATCTCGGCGCCGAGTTCCCGACCAAGCCAGGCCCGGGCGGCTTCCTCGGGGAACTCGTCGCTTGGGACCCGGTGAACAGCAAGAAAGTCTGGTCGATCAAGCAAGACCTGCCGTTCAACGGCGGAACGCTGACGACGGCAGGCAACCTCGTGTTCTACGGCGATCTGCACGGCGACTTCCATGCGGTCAACGCCAAGGACGGCACGGTTCTCTGGAAGAAGAATCTGGGCTCTGGCATTGGTGCTGGCCCGATCACTTACTCGGTCAATGGCAAGCAGTATGTCGCCGTTGTGGTGGGGCGTACTGCGTCCATTCCGGCATTCCTGGGAGAGATCGGAAAGCAAATGACCGCCGCGGCACCTGAAGGCGGCGCATTGTTCGTGTTCGCAGTTCAATAAAGAGGCCAAGAAGAGGGAGTTCGGGATGCCTGCAACCCATTTGGACAAACGCACAACGTCTCGCACTACTTGGACCCACGCGAGCATCCCGACTCTCGCCGTCATTCTGTCACTTGCGGCACCGGCCTTTCGGGCCGGTGCCGACGAAATCAAACCCCTTCGGCTTTGCGCCGACCCCACCAATCTTCCATTTTCCAGCGACAATGCGTCGATGCCGGGCTTCTATCTTGAGCTTGGGCAGGCGCTGGGTAAGGCGCTCGGCCGCCCCGTCGCCTATAATTGGTACAAATCCTATTTCGGTAAACGTACCGTGCGCGTTACCCTGCTTGGCAAGCAATGCGACGCCATGATCGGTCTACCATTGAGTGAAGACTTTATGGGACCAGCCGTCATTTTCTCGAAGCCGTTGATTACCGAAGCCTATGTTCTGGTGAGCGCAAAGGACGGCAAGGTCAGCAGCATTGACGACCTCAAGGGAAAACGCGTGGCTGTCCAGTTCCTGTCGACGCCGCAGAACCTGCTTGCGCAGTTGGACGAGATCGAAAAAGTGACGGTGCTTAGCCCCGAAGAGGGAATGAAGGTTCTCGACCAGGGTAAGGCTGACGTCGCCTTTATCTGGGGACCGGTCGCCGGCTGGCTCAACAAGACAGAATACGGCGATCGCTACGCTATCCAGAGCACGGAAGGACTCGGTCTGTCGTGGATCAGCGCGGTAGGGTTCGCAAAAACATCAATTGAACTACGCGATCAGGTTGATGCCGCTCTGCCAAGCCTCGAAACGACCATCGCCGGTCTGATCGCCAAGTACGGATTTCCGACTGACCGGCCCGTCAAATTCAACGCGGCACCTACAGCAACGAAACATGCGTTCCTGCCGGCTTCCCAGGCACTGCCGATCGTCTTGGCTCAACTGACTACGGTTGCAGCCGCTACGCCCGAGGCCGTAAGCGCCGGCCGCGAGGTTTTCAATGGCACCTGCGCGCACTGCCACGGGCCGGATGCCGTCCAGAGCGAACGCCGTATCGACCTCCGCTTGCTAAACCGACGCTACGGTGACGACATGCGCGAGACCTACTGGAAAACAGTTCACGAAGGACGTCCTTCAAAGGGAATGCCTGCCTGGAACGAGGTGTTCACCGATGAGCAGCTTGACAATGTGTATGCGTACCTGCTGACCCTGCAAACGCCGTCGAACTGATCTCGGCCAGGCATCCCTTGAGATCGACTCTTAAGGATTTTCGGGGCACATTCCGGCGGGATATGCCATCGGCCGATCCGGTCGTTTGCGTCGGAGCAGCAAATGGTCAGCTTCTTGATTATCGACGATCATCCGCTGTTTCGCGAGGCGCTTGGCAATGCTGTCCGCATGACTCATCCGGATGCCCAGATTTTCGAGGCAATGTCGATCGAACGCGCGCTTCAGGTTCTTTCGGTGAATGCGGGAATAGACCTCGCCCTGCTCGACTTGTCGTTGCCCGACGCGACTGGTTTTTCCGGCTTTCTGCGACTGCGCGAAAACTATCCCAGATTGCCGGTCGCGATCGTTTCGAATGATGAAGACAGGCAGGTGATCCGCGAAGCCCTTACGCTCGGCGCCGCCGGTTATCTGCCCAAATCAACATCGAAGAGCGAGCTTGCCCTCGCGATCGAGCTTGTCTTAAGCGGGTCCGTCGCAGTGCCCAAGGGGTTCGCACCATCGAGTGGCGTAACCGATACCAATGCCACCGAAGCACTGCGCATGCGGCTGCAAGAGCTGACGCCGCAGCAGCTTCGCGTCCTGGGGCTGATCCGGGGTGGCCTTCAGAACAAACAAATCGCAACCGAGCTCAAGCTCGCTGAATCAACTGTCAAGGCGCACGTCACGGAGATCCTGCGCAAGCTCAAGCTGTTTAGCCGAAACAAAGCCATCATTGAACTTGGCAGACTCAATTTGCCGGTCGCGAAGAATCGTTCGAAGCTCAAGGCCTAAGTTTCTGCCGGCAGCATCACGCGGCCAGGCTCCCGTTGCTCGTCAGAACATCGACGAGCCATATTTTGGTCTTGGATGGCGCGGCGTGAAGATAGCCTGTCCTGCCCCAGAGGATCCAGCCGGAGACCGTCCCGGGATCTCCCACCGGCTGGCAAAATCCACTCAAACGTTGCTTCAGGGCGCTCTTTAGCCGGGTTTTCCGGGAAGTTCCCCAGCAATGATCGTACTGCGCAGCAGTCCTTCTCGCGGAGTATTGTCCCGGCAACGGCAGATTCTCCCTGTTCCCGGGCTTGACCTTGATCAAAAAGGTCCCCCCGAAGAGGACTACCCTACAGAAAAATTGCCAGCCCCCAATAGCCGGCGCTTTGCGGCTCCATCTGGCACGATGGCAGAAAAATGCTTGAAGTTCCGTTGCGGACCGCGAGACTCGGCAATGTAACGTTGCCAGGAATTCATCCTAGGGAGAGATGAACAGCGATGCTGGGACAACGTCTACCGCATTCGGAACCACGGCGGAGGGATGATCGGGGCCCGACCCGTTTTCTGATCGTCGAGGATCATCCGCTATTTCGCGAGGCGCTGGAGGGCGCCGTTTGCCTCGCGAGCGCCGAAGCTGAAATCCTTCAGGCGACATCGGTCGACGGGGCGCTCGACGTACTTTCTTCCGCTGACCAAGTAGATCTCATTCTGCTGGATCTATCGATGCCCGGTACGAGCGGACTTTCGGGGTTGATTCAGATCCGTAACTCCTTCCCCAAAACTCCCATTGTCGTCATTTCGGTCCACGAACATCCGCAGATCGTCAACAGTGTCTTGTCGCTCGGCGTATCCGCCTACATTCCGAAATCAATATCGAAGCGGGAGCTGGCGCACTCCATCAACGAGGTCCTGCGAGGGTCGATTTATCTGCCCAAGTGTATTCAGAAAGCAACCAAAGGCAGACAGACGAAATCGGATATTCGTGAGCTTTTACAACGCATTCGCGACCTCACCCCGCAGCAACTACGTGTTCTGGATATGTTGAGGGGCGGACTGCAGAACAAGCAAATCGCCTACCAGCTGGGAATCTGCGAGACAACCGTAAAGGTGCATGTGTCGGAGGTACTGCGAAAGCTCAAGGTGCCAAGCCGCTCCAAGGCGATCATCGAGGTCTCGAAGATCGACTTCATCAACCTAACCGGCGGGCCTGCGGTCAAGAATCAGGAAAGCGGCCAGATGAATGTGACCGGCACAAGGACAGCCTTGCCTGCAGGCGATCCGCCAATCGGACGTTATTCTGTCGGCAATAAGAACGACAAAAGCGAGCGCAATTCGGCCGGCCGAACCGGCTTCTTTAGAAGCTCGAGACCGTAGATTGCAGCCTCTTTTGCTGCGGCCGCCGAATAGTCCGCAGTCACGATCAAAGCCGGTATTTCGAACTTGATTTGTTGGCGTATCGCCTCGACGGCAGCCAATCCGTTCTCACCATTGTCGAGATGGAGATCGGCAATGATGGCGTCCGGAACGTTCCCCAATGCCCTAATTCGTTCGAGCCCGTCTGCTGCGGATGTTGTCGTTGCTACATCACATCCCCACCTTTCCAGCAGGAGCGCCATCGCCTCGGCGCTGAAGGGGTCATTTTCAACCAGAAGAATCTTTGCTCCTTCGAGCCCGCTGTGATGAACATTCGCATATTGAGTCTCATGTTCAATTTCCGAGAGCTCTGCGGAACCGGCGCGAGGTAGTGCGACGGAAAATATCGAGCCATGTCCCAGTCGCGAGGTGAGCTGGATTTCATGACCGAGTTCCGACGCGAAGCGCCGCACGATCGAGAGGCCAAGCCCGAACCCGGCCTGATCGCCGACCCCCGCCTCTCCACGCTGGAACTCCAGAAAAATGGCATGGCGTTGGGCTTCAGGAATTCCAGGTCCGGTATCATGAACCTGAATGCAGACATTCTCGCCCTGCCGTCTGCACCCCATCAGCACTCCCCCTTTCGGCGTGTACCTTAGTGCGTTCGCCAGAAGATTCTGCAGAATCCGGCGCAACATGAGTGGATCAGACACTACCGCCTCCGATGTCGGCAGTATTCGGAGCAACAAACCTCGCTTTGCCGCAAGGGTGACAAATTCCTGCTTGAGCGGTTCGAATATCGACGAGACCAGAACGGGCCGCACCTCGGGCTTAAGCATGCCGGCGTCCAGCTTCGATATATCAAGCAATGTCCTGAGCAGACCCTCAAGAGTGAGCAGTGACCTGTCGACCTGCTCAATAAGCGCGATCCCCTGCTGCGAACCGCTCATTTCTGCCAAACTCGAAAGCGTCAATCTCGCGGCATTCAACGGCTGCAACAGATCGTGCGTTACGGAAATCAATACGGAGGATTTCAGGGAGCTTGCCGCTTCTGCTTGCTGTTTGGCCCGAAATAACTCCTGATTAGAGCGTTCAATCGAGCGCAGGGCTTCCTGAAGCTGTCGCGTTCGTTCGAGAACTTGCCGGTCGAGCGCAATAGCCGTCTCAAACAGGGAAAATGCGTTGAACTGCTGGTCGACCGACCGCTCGACCCGCGACATCAAAGCAGCATTGATCTTTTTGAGCTTTGTCGTCTCTAGCTGCAGCGCCTCCATCGAGCTGTAAGTCTGTGCATTCATGCTGATTGCGCCCTCTTGCCGATCGCGACGCCGGTCAATGTCTGGTTTACATGCATCGACCGGTATTGCTCACCGTAGCCATGAAATCCGACGACCCGATTCTCGCGATAAAGCTCCGACATGTCACGCGCAAACTGATGCTGTTCGGCATCCAGACGCCGAAGTACGCATTCGAAGCCGAGGTAAAGCGAAACTTCACCAATTTCGTCACGCGTTTCAGCAAATAGATCCAGTGCGGCGCCGATAGGGTTGCGCGGCTTGGCCGCGGTAAGAACCATTCCCTCGTCGATGGCGCAGAAAAAACTAAGTGACCCGTCCGGGTTCATCCGCTGAATCGAACGTGCGTAGTAGGCGCCGCCAACTCGCACGAGGACAGGATGCGAGGCGAACGAAAACGCATCGAGCTTGGTATCAATGAGGCCGACAGCGCGGGAATATTCTTCGGCAGCGGGCTCGGCGTTGATCTCCTTCACGACCCGGCACTCGATATCGGCCTCCGTCACCACCATCTTCATTGAAGTCGGCTCAAAATTGTCGCACTTGAAAAGCCGGAACGGCAATGAGGTCTTAAGCAGGATCAGAACGGCTGCGTCGGTATGCGCCTGGCCGTCGTAAAATACCCAGGTTTTTTCAAATCGAAGTCCATCGCCGGCAGATCCGCCGACCACCGGGATGTCATCGAGCGAGGCATAGATCGAGGACATCACCGCTTCTTCGCGCTGGCATAAGCCATCGATCAGCAACAGACCAAAGGAATTTTGATCCGGGATCTCTGGCGCGCATCGAGCCAGCTCCTGACGCAATTCGGTGCCGAGGCTGCGGCCCTCCTCAACCCGGAAGTTAGCGAGATCGGAAAACGGCCGCGCAACGACGACAAAGTCCCGCGCTTCGAATCCTAGCGCGACGACGCTGTTGTCTCCCCAGCCGTCGGGCGCGAGTTCGCCGGCTGTCGTGCAGCCAAATACGTTGCTGTGTTCGGAAAACCTGGCAAATTCGGCGATAAATTCATGCGGGTCGTACCAGGGCGACACAAAAAGTAGAACCAACGCGAGGCTGTCGGACGGCAATTGCGCGACGATCTCCGCCACGGCAGAGGTCGCCGTGATCGCTTTCGACTGAGCGACAACAACGCTAGACGAATTGCTGAACCGATCATCGGTTCGGCTCACGTGGCTTTCTCCCGCTGTCAAAGGCCTCGGTGTGCGCCAAGGTCGTTTTCTTAAGAATAGGCCGTTCTTTCGGCCGCCGCAACAATGTGTAGCGTCAGCTTGGACACTACCGGCGGAAGCAATTTCCTCGACGGTCTGTCCGATGGAAATCCGCGCCCCACACGGGCCTCGGCTTCCTTCTACCTTGATCGGCCAAATCCAGGCGATGGACACACGTCTCGATGCAATGTCGTCGGCGGTCAAGACGATCCTGCCGGCACTCGAGGCATTCTGTACGTCGCGAAGCGACGACCAAAAAGCGAAGTTCGATTCCGGCGAAGGACGCGGTCGATTCTGGCGGTGGCACGGATGGGATTTTTGCCTCGCCTTATCCGTCGATTGGACACCGGTCATGTCTGGTACTGATGTCTCAATAGACGTCGGCTTGCCCGGCCTGCACTTCCGCTTCAACCGTTTCTTATTGCTCTTCCCGCGACGGGAACCGTCCTAGGACTCGCTCTTCAATGGTTGCCGGCTCAACCGGTCGACGCAACACAGGCGTTAAATCTCTCTGCTGGTGTTTCAAATTGCAAGGTCTCACGTGGTCGTTCGTTTAGCTGACGAGCCACTTTGTTCAGATGGGCTTGCGAATGCACCGACAAGTCGGTGCCCTTTGGAAAGTACTGTCTCAGCAGGCCATTGGTATTCTCGTTCGACCCGCGCTGCCACGGGCTTTGCGGGTCGCAAAAATAGACATCGATGTTGGTCGCCAACGTAAAGCGCCGATGATCCGTCAGTTCCTTGCCCCGGTCCCAGGTCAGGGACTTATACAGCTCTTTTGGTAGCTTCTTCGCCTGCTTGATCAGCGCGGTGACAACCGTCCGGGTGTCCTTGCCTGCCACCTTGGCCAACATCACGTAACGCGTTTGACGCTCGACCAAGGTCGCGATGTAGGTGTTGTTCGGCCCGGACAGCAGATCGCCCTCCCAATGGCCAGGCACCGCCCTATCTTCAACCGCAGCCGGTCGCTGACGGATTGAGACGGCATCCTTCATATGTCCCCGTCTATCGCCATTCGGATCAACCGGTCTGGAGCGACGCATCGAGCGCTTCGATCGAAGATGGCGAAGCAGCTCTTTCTTGAGCACGCCGCGCGCTTGGACAAACAGGCTGCGATAGATGGTCTCGTGTGACACCTGATTATACTCATCTTCAGGATGCGTTCTCTTCAGCCAACCGGCTATCTGCTCGGGTGACCAATCCAATCTGAGTTTCCCTGCCACGGCCTGCCGAAGCCGCGAATTGATCGCCAATTTACAACATTTTGGACGACGTGATCGTGCCCAGGCATTCTCGTCCGCAACTGTCGCCCGGTAGCGATCACAGCCGCCATTGCGGCTCATTTCACGGCTCACCGTCGAGGGCGAGCGGCCAAGCAGTTTGGCGATCGACCGGGCCGATCGACGTGCGGTAACGCCTCTGGAAATCACCTCGCGTTCCGCAAGCGTCAATGCCAACCTGGAGCGACGCCGCTCCGCAGGACGAAACCCTCCATGCGGGGCAACCAGAAAATAGATCGACGATGACTGCTTACCAAAAGCTCGCCCGATCGCCTTCAATGACTCCCCGCGCTTCCAACGGTCCCATAACTCCGTCTTTTCTGCCGCGGTAAAACCTCTATGAAATCTCCGTTCCATCCTACACTCCATCTTTTCCCTCTAAGATAAAGTGTTGCGTCGATCGGTTGAGACCGCCCGTTTAGACCGGACATACATCACAGCCGAAGCGTTGATCCATCGCAATGTCGCCTGCGTGCTTTGCTGTCAAAGTTATTGATAGCGGCGATCCCGCAGACGACAAGGCAGACCGATGAACAATTGGCCGCAATTGACCACAGAATTGAGCGCCCTTCTTCGTAATTTGCGCGGCGGAGCCCCTGATGTCATGAAGGCATTCGCGGGCATTGCTCAAGCGGCGACCGCTTCGAAGGCGCTGGATATGAAGACCAAGGAACTGATTGCGCTCGGCATAGCCGTGGCCGTGCGATGTGACGACTGCATCGCCTTTCACGTCAAAGCCGCGGTGGAACAAGGCGCCACGAGAGATGAGGTTGGTGAGACACTAGGAATGGCGATCTATATGGGCGCCGGCCCGTCGGTCATGTACGCAAGCCACGCGTTGGAGGCATTCACGCAATTCGAGACCAGCCTGGCAAATCGATCCGCGATGAAAGCGCCTGCATTCTCAAAGTGATGATCGTCCTTCAGCGCTAACCTTGTTGGTCGTGGGCAAATAGCACGGTACATGGTGAAGAGGTGCCGGAGCGTGACGCCATCGAGGCCCTTGCACCCGCGCCCCTCCCTGCCCTCATCGTCCAGGCCACCAAAACCTACGGCACGATCCGATGCCTGCTGTCACGCTTTCCGCACGACGCTTGATGCCTCTCAGCATCCGAGCTTGCATGATGTAATGGCCGAAGCCGGCAGCAGCCAGCATAAGTGGCCGCGGGGTGTGCGCCAATATTGCGTAGATCCGCTCGATGAGAATAAGGCGGCCCGGTGGGCGGGAGCGCTCCCGAATCGAACCTGGCCAGCGCCGCGAGATCCGTCCGCGTACGATGAGGCGGGTGCGTTGGTGATCCAGCGGCTCCAGCAGAAACTCCCAGCTCACCTGGTGGCCACCGGTCGCCTTCGGCACCGTCAGGACCAGATCGTGCGGCGGTCGGACCGTGGTCACGCAGAATGCGTCCGTCATGCCCGGGGTTGCCGGCATGACGTCACCTTGCGCGACATGCTGGTACTCCGGCCGGATGAAGTTGGCGCTCGGATGGCCACCGTTGTCGATCCAGTCGTAGCTATACCAGCCGGCGCGGCCGGCGCCCATCTGCGCCAGCCAAGGCCAGACGCGCTCCGGCGGAGCGTTGATCGTTACCGCATGAGTGACAGTCCCCATCGGGGCTGGCACGAGCCAATCGGCCGGCATCGCCCGATGCGTCTCCTCTCGCGACGCCAGACAAGTCGCAATATGCATGATGAGCTCAGGCCTCGAGAATGACCTGCTCGACCGGACGACGGAGCGATTTGGGTAACTCGGGACCATAGCCAAACCTCATCACGAGATCCGGGCGACGTCCGTCGATGCCGAGATATGTGGCGAATTGCCCCCGCACGGCGGCGACCTCGACCGGTTGATTGATGAAGGCATGCCGAAGTCGCAGGGCTGTCGCCTGAAGGGCAAGCCGCTGGCAGCAACGACCGACTTCGACCCAGCCGGCCGGTTCATTCCTGTCCGACACGAACACGGCGACACCGGCCGAACTCCGGAGTTGGCTCTCATACTTGCTGTTCTCCGCGGTCTTCGTGAACACCGCACTGAAAATCAAACGGCCGATCCAGCCCGGCAGGGCAGGACTGCCGGTGGATTTCGAAAACAGGCCGTCTCGCGTCGAGATGGCCTCGCCGTAGCTGAATCGAATCCACGTTCTCAATTCGTGCACGAATGCGACATCATCCATTTGGGCACTATTGCCGGCGACGAGATAGGAAAGGATATCTTCACGTTGCTGTCGCTCCGTGAAAAGCAGCATCCGCACACCCTCGCCATTCCCTGCGGCTTCCAGCAGCCGGAGATGCTCGGGCGGGACCGCCCGCCCGTCATAGACGGCGCGCGTCGATTGACGACGCGGGATAGCGTCGAACAGGTCCGTCCGTTCAGGCGGCGCGGTGTCCAGTTCGACCCGTATCCCGCGCGCAACAGGGTCATAGCTTGGAACAGCGCGAAGCCCAAACGCGCGAGCCGCTTGAATCATATTCTCGACGGCGCAGCCGAGACTGGCGAACAGGTGATGATCGTCGGGGTCGACGGAGGGCAAGCGACGGCTGAGATCTGACAGCACGAGGATGGAGCGATCCGAGAGCCGAAATTGCCAGGGCTGCGTGTTATGGCTGTTTGCGGCCAGGCTTGCGTAACGGACAAGCTCGCGCCGGGCCCACGACAATGGCAGGTCTGTGCGGTCGCTGTGCCGCCAGGTGGAGTTGATGGCATCCTCGTAACCAGAGCGCCGTTGGGCATTCATCACAAGCGCGGTTGCGCCGCCGATCGCGACGGATCCTGCTCCGGCGGTCAGCGCCATCAGGAGGCCGCGACGGTCTTGATGAACGTGAGACATACCGGCTTCATACCACAACGAGGTCTCGCCCAGCTTTGATCTTGAGCCTGCTACGCGAAGAGCGGGCGACACGAGCGACATCCATCTGACGCCGCTCGTGTCGAGGCTGGCTAGGCGGTTTCGAGCGCGGATTTGGAAGGCCGGCTCCCCACGCCCTGTGTGAGATCCAGTACCATTCGTCCCTCAATCTTGCCGGCCTTCAGATTGGCGAAGATCGTGTTGATCTCGTCAAGCGGCGCCTTCCTGACGTCGGCATGCACCTTCCCCGCGGCCGCGAAAGCAATCGCCTCATCTAGGAGTCCGTCCAGATAGGTGCTGCGACGGGCATTTATTGGCATGTTAGCCGGCTCAGGCAGCCTTTGCGAGGGTGAACAGCTTCAGGAGGTTGTGGGCGGTGCAGATCATGGCCCACTCGGCACGCACTTTTTCGACACCCCGCAACAGGAACTGGCGGAAGCCGCGCGCC
Source organism: Bradyrhizobium sp. Ash2021 (assembly GCF_031202265.1). Taxonomy (NCBI): domain Bacteria; kingdom Pseudomonadati; phylum Pseudomonadota; class Alphaproteobacteria; order Hyphomicrobiales; family Nitrobacteraceae; genus Bradyrhizobium; species Bradyrhizobium sp. Ash2021. Next base: position 7,575,122 of record NZ_CP100604.1, read on the forward strand.
TGTTTGATCTGTCCGAAGACCGGTTCGACCACTTGCTTTCTCAATCGGTAGGGCGTTTCGAAGCCGCCATCGTCGATCTTCTTTCGCATCCGTTGGGTCAGCGGTCCGCCGATTTTTCCGTTCGCGGCTGTCGGGTGCTTGGCGCGTCCAGGCGCGACATAGCCGTCAACGCGATGTGCTTCGAGCGCTTCGAGATTGGATTCGCTGCAGTAGCCGGAGTCCGCTGAGGCCTGCTCCGGCGTGCGGCCGAGATTGTTCTCGATGGCCTCGATCAGGGCACCAGCTGGCCCTGATCGTTGCCGCACTGCGTCAGTTCGTGCGCGACAATGATCTGGGCGCCTGCGTCGACGGCGGCCTGTGCATTATAGGCCTGAACGAAGCCATCCTTCGACTTCATGATGCGGCTTTCCGGATCGGTGAAGTTGCGTTGCGACTTGGGATCAGGCTGGTCCGATGCCGGCGCCGCCGGTTTGCCCGGCTTCTTGCGGCCTTCGGCTTGGCGCTGCTGTTCCTTTTCGGCCTCGATGCGACGCTCTTCCTCCGCGGCCAGCCTGGCGTCGGCCTCCAGCGCCGCCATCGCCTGCTGGATCTTCGCCAGCCGCTTCTCCTTGTCGCCAGCCCAATCCGGCAGCTCGTCGCCGCGTTTGTCTTTGCCGAAAGTCTCGTCCTCCTGAGCATCCGCCGCCTCAGCGGCCGCCAGCATGCGAGCGACCTCGGCTTTCAATTCCGCCTCGCGTTTCTTCATGCGCTCATAACTCATCGCTTTATGTTTCGACGCGTTCGCTTTGATCTTCGTGCCATCAAGCGCGACATGGCCGAGTTTGACCAGCCCTGCCGTCTCGCACAACTTCAGAACCTGCAGGAACAGTGCGCCGAGCGCCTTCAAATGCCGCTTGCGGAAGTCGCTGATCGTGCGAAAATCCGGCGGATCGAGCGCGACAATCATTACAAAATCATTCCGTTCGCGGCAGGCCTTCGCGATCCGCCGCGATGAATACAGCCCACTCGCATAGCCGTGCAGCACAAGCGCCACCATCATGCGCGGGTCGAACGGCGGCTGCCCGAGCCCGCTCACATAGCTGCCCGTGATCTCCTTGAGATCGAGGCTCTCCCGCACCAGTTCAACGATAAACCGCGAGACATGGCCTTTCGGCACGAAGTCCTGCACATTCGGCGGCAGAAGCAGCGTCTGATCGATATTCCAGGGGCGAAAATACTTGCTCATCGCCCAAGGTTGAATCAGACTCGCTCAGAATTGAACAGCCACTATCGGACAGGCTCCTAGGTCACGGCGAGTGCCGACGATGGAGCCGCGGACGGTGATGCGCTTCAGCACCACATCGAAGATCGGGGTCGGGAAATCGCCCGGCGGCAGACCGACCAGGGCCACAGTGCCCTTGCGGCGGACAAGGTGCAGCGCTTGACTGAAGGCTGGAGGCGAAACTGCCGTCACGAGCACGCCATGGGCACCTCCATTTGTCGCCTTGAGAACATCGGCCACGGCATGCGGTGAGCGTGCGTCGACAGCGAGATCGGCGCCAGACGCTCGTGCCAGGGCCAGCTTTTCGGGAGCAACGTCAAGCGCCGCGACATAGAGACCCATCGCCTTGGCGTATTGAATCGCCACGTGGCCCAAGCCACCGACGCCCGAGATCGCAACCCATTCGCCGGGGCGAGCTTCCGTTTCCTTCAGTCCCTTGTAGGTGGTGACACCAGCGCAAAGGATGGGCGCGATCTGAGCAAGATCCACCCCCGCTGGCAGCCGGGCAACGAATGGCGCTGCGGCGATGACATATTCGGCAAAACCGCCATCGCAGCTGTAGCCGGTGTTGTGCTGGCGCTCGCAGAGCGTCTCCCAGCCGGTCTCGCAATATTCGCAGTGCGTACATGCGTCGTGCAGCCACGCAACACCGACCGGGTCGCCTTCCTTCAAATCGGCCACACCCGGACCGAGGGCGGCGATCACGCCGGCTACCTCATGCCCCGGAATAAAGGGCGGATTCGGCTTCAGCGGCCAATCGCCCTCCGCCGCATGCAGATCGGTGTGGCAGACGCCGCATGCGATCACCTTCACCAGTACTTCACCGGGACCCGGAACCGGGACAGCTACATCCTCGATCACCAGCGGCTTGCCGAATGCGTGCACTACCGCGGCCTTCATCATATTCGCCATCGTCCAATCTCCTGTTTGTCGATGCGGCAAACTAGAGACGTCGACGGCATGTGCATTTGACCGAGATCAACCGAACGCGGTCGGATCTGACTTTGTGGCGTCGGCTTGCGCGAAGATCCTGGCGATTGAGCCAGATCAAGTCTGAGATCGAACCCCGACATAAAGTTGTCATGCCCACCATCAAAGGCGCGCCGCCCGTTCAGCAAAGGACCTAAGCCATGTCTCATCACGCATTTGAACTCGTTCGCTCTAAGGGCAAAGTTCCGGCCCGCTACGGCAACTTCATCGGCGGCAAATGGGCGGCACCCGTCGACGGGCAATATTTCACCGATTACAGCCCGATCAATGGTGAACGTCTGGTCGACGTGGCCAAATCAACAGCGCAAGACGTGGAGTTGGCACTGGATGCCGCACACAGAGCCAAGGATGCGTGGGCGCGTGTCTCGCCGGCCGAGCGGGCAAGGATGCTCAACAAGATCGCCGATCGGATGGAGGAGAACCTCGAACTGCTTGCGCTTGCAGAGACGCTCGACAACGGCAAGCCGATCCGCGAGACGCGCGGCGCCGACGTGCCGCTCGCCATCGATCATTTCCGCTATTTCGCCGGCTGCATCCGCGCCGAGGAAGGCTCCATCTCTACGATCGATGAAGACACCATCGCCTACCATTTCAAGGAACCCTTGGGTGTCGTCGGCCAGATCATCCCGTGGAACTTCCCCCTGCTGATGGCTGCGTGGAAAATTGCCCCTGCGCTTGCCGCCGGAAACTGCACGGTGATCAAGCCCGCCTCGAACACACCGCTGACGCTGCTAATCCTCGCAGGCCTGACGGCTGACATCCTTCCCGCCGGTGTCTTGAACGTCGTCACCGGTCCTGGCGGTTCGGTCGGCAAGGCGATCGCCGTTAGTCCACGCATCTCCAAGGTATCCTTCACCGGCGAGACGACCACCGGCCGGCAGATCATGCAATATGCGGCCGAACACCTGATCCCACAGACCATGGAACTCGGCGGCAAGTCGCCGAACATTTTTCTTGCCGACGTGATGGACGCCGATGACGAGTTCTTCGACAAGGCGTTGGAAGGCTTCACCCTCTTCGCGTTCAACAAGGGCGAGGTCTGCACCTGCCCATCGCGCGCGCTTGTCCAGGAATCGATCTTTGACAAGTTCATGGAACGCGCGGTTGCTCGCGTCGCAAAGATCAAGGTCGGCGATCCGCTGGATCCCACCACACAGATGGGCGCGCAGGCGTCCGAGGAACAGTTGAGCAAGATCCTTGGCTATATCGAGATCGGCAAGCAGGAAGGCGCCAAATGCGTGACCGGCGGCGGACCGGCTTATCCCGGCGGGGATCTGGAGAAGGGCTATTTCCTCAGGCCGACCGTTTTCACCGGGGATAACAAAATGCGGATTTTCCAGGAGGAGATCTTCGGACCGGTGCTGTCGGTCGCGCCGTTCAAGACGGTCGACGACGCCATTCGGATCGGCAACGACACCGTTTATGGCCTAGGCGCCGGCGTTTGGTCGCGCAATGGCAATAACGCCTATCGCATCGGGCGGGCGATCCAGGCCGGCCGGGTCTGGACCAATTGCTACCACGTCTATCCGGCCCATGCTGCCTTCGGCGGCTACAAGGCCTCCGGCTTCGGCCGCGAGACTCACAGGATGATGCTCGACCACTACCAGGAAACCAAGAACCTGCTGGTCAGCTATTCCACCAAGCCGCTCGGGCTGTTTTGAGCTTGGTCGTTGAGAGAAGTATCCTCCGATGACCTATCACTTCTCCAAGACCGTCAATCTTTCATTCGACGCCGCAGTCACGGCAACAACTGACGCACTGAAGCGACATGGCTTCGGTGTCCTCACCCAAATCGACGTCAAAGATACCTTGCACAAGAAGATTGGCGTCGATTTTCGGCCCTATCTCATCCTGGGAGCGTGCAATCCAAAGATGGCGTATGAAGCACTGACGCTGGAGGACACGATCGGGACGATGCTCCCCTGCAACGTTGTCGTGCAGCAACGCGACGGCGACAAGGTGGAGATCTCAGCTGTCGACCCGGTGGCATCGATGAGTGCGGTCGATAACCCCGGCCTCGGAAAGGTTGCCAGCCAAGTAAGGGATCTGCTCAAGCAGGTTATTGCCGATATCGGGTGAAGGCGTGAGGTTAAACAGACGCTTCAGCTAAAATCGGCCAGTCCTTGTACGCGGAATGGATTCCGAGGCGAGATGCCTCGGCAAGAGCGTCGCAAATGCTCCTCAACTTCTCGCTCGGATTGGAAGCCAAGTCGGCCTCTCCGTGCACACATAGTGCACACGTTATGTGCAGTGGTAGAGCCATCGGAAAAATGCGTCTCCGGCACGACTTTTGTTTGATCCAAGTCAAAGGCAGAGAAGCTTCGGGACAAATAATGACTTTGGAACAAGGGCCGTGCCTTGGCCCTTGGTCCGCCGCCACAAAGTCGCGCACGATGCAAAAATTCGCGCTCAAACTAGTGCTCACAAGTCTGGTTCTTAAGGGGCGGTCGAAGCGCGTCGAAGGGGTGCAGGTCGTTACGACACTCATCGCGCTTATCGTGATTGTCTTTGGGCTCCCGGCGGATACTAGCTACGGCTCACGCGAAACAGGCTCATCATCCGCAATCGCGCGCCAGCCAGCCCCTTCAAGGTCATCATACTGGCCGTTCTTGAGCGACCAGAGAAATCCCATCAGGCCGATCAGCCCAAGCATCAGGGCCAGGGGAACGAGGAATACCAGAACTTCCATCAGGATTGCTTCCGGGTGCCGCGGTGCGCCCTAAGGGCGTTCAATAACACCAGCAGGGACGAGCCCGACATGGCCGCGGCGGCGACCAGTGGAGTTGCCAAGCCGGCAATCGCGAGCGGCACCGCAAGGACGTTGTACCCTACTGCCAGCCACAAATTCTGTCGCATCAACCGCAGCGCTTTTCGGGAATAGTCGATCGCCTTGACGACGGGAGCCAGGCGGTCGCCGAGAAAGACCAGATCGGCGGTAGCCTGACTCAAGTGCGTTGCAGTGACCGGCGACATCGAGACATGCGCCGCGGCCAGCGCCGGCGCATCGTTCATGCCATCCCCGACCATCATGACCTTGAAGCCCTGCCGCTTCAGCTCTTCAATACGGGCAATCTTGTCGGCAGGCGTTACGCCGGCCCGCCATTCGTGAATTCCCAATGATTGGGCCGCGTGCCGCACGGCGGGTTCGCGGTCGCCTGAAAGGATCTCAACCGTAATACCGCATTGCGGAAGGGCAGCAACGGCAGAGGCGGCATCCGGGCGCAGACGCTGCCGGACGGCGAAGACATGACGTGCATCGCCGCGTCGGAAGGCGACAACCGAAGCTTCGGGATCCTGACAAAGGATGCTGTTTGCGAGATGATCCGCTCCGCAGAACGATGGTCTGCCCAGTCTGACCTCAACGCCATTCACGAAGCCGCGCACGCCTTGCCCCGGCACCTCTTCCACCCCAGCCAACGGCGTCTTGGCGTCACTAGCCCTGGCCACAGCGGCTGCGACAGGATGATGGCTGGCAAGAGCAAGTTGCCCGGCCAAATCGAACACATCATCCGGGATTTCAACGGCATTGGCGACATCGAGCTCGGGCAAGGTCAGCGTGCCCGTCTTGTCGAAGACGACCCTGTCGACTTCGGCAAGCCGTTCGATCGCATCGCCGGAATTAAGCAGCACGCCGCCCCGGAACAACGCCCCGGAGACCACGGTTTGCACCGCCGGAATCGCCAGGCCAAGCGCGCATGGGCAGGTGATGATCAGAACCGATATCGCCGTGATGATCGCGTCATGCCAGGATGCCCCGAACGCCACCCAGCCGATCATCGTCAGGAACGCGGTGACATGCACGACCGGCGCATAGAGCCGCGACGCCCTGTCGGCCAATTGCACGTACCGAGAGCGCGCCTGAACGGCATTCTCAAGCAGCCGCCCGATCTCCGCCAGCAGGGTGCCTTCGGACGCCGCCGCCACCCGTACCCGCAGCGCACCGGAGAGATTGAGCGTGCCGGCATAGACGGCGGTGCCCGGCCCCGCCTTTGCCGGCAAGGTTTCGCCGGTGATCAGGCTCTGATCGATCTTGGACTGCCCCTCGATCACGGAGCCATCGACGGCCGACCGTTCACCCGGGCGCAGCAACACGATGTCGCCGGCCTGCACCGCAGCGATCGGCACCTCGCAGATTTCATCGGCGCCGACGAATTTTGTCGCCGTTTCGGCCTTCAAGGCGGCCAGGTTTCCGGCCACCGCGCGCGTCCGCCTTCGCATGCTCTGATCGAGATAGCGGCCTGCGACGAGTAAGGTGATGAGCATCAGCGCCGCATCGAAATACGCGTGCTCGGCGTGGTTGATGGTTTCGACCACCGACATGGCCAGCGCCAGCACAATGCCGATGCTGATTGGAACGTCCATATTGGTGCTTCGCGCGGAAAGCGCCCGGAACGCGGATCTGAAGAACGGTTGGCCGGAATAGGCCGCGGCCGGCAAGGAAATCAGCGCCGACAGCCAGTGGAAGAAATCGCGCTGCTCAGGGATCATGTCCGTCACATTGCCGGACCACACGGGAACAGACAGCATCATCACGTTCATCGCGGCAAAGGCGGCGACCCCGAGGCAGCGCAGGAGAAAGCTCGCTCGTTCCGTCTCCAGCGCTTCGGCGCGAACCGGCTCGAACGGATAGGCCTTGTACCCGAGCTCCGCGAGCCGATCGACGAAACGCGTGGGGTTCAGCGCCCCGTCCTTCCATTCCAGCGCGATACGACGGTCGGTCAAATTCACGCGCGCCAACGTTACGTCCGGGATGGCGGACAGGCCGCGCTCGATCTTCGACATGCAGCCGGCGCAATTGACCCCCTCAACGGCGAGATCGATATGCGACAATCCCGAGCCGATGTCCCTTACGTAATGTGAAAAGTCTCGCGTCGCCTGCATGATACGGCCTTCCTAGTTCAACAAGACGCGGTTCTTCGATAGGAACATCCGTTGTCCTGCTGCGGCGCCTTCTAGCACCAGATCCCACTGCCCCGGCGCGATCGCGGGTGCACTTCCGCGATAGATGCCGATCCCTGTTTCGGCGAGGACAACCGGGAGATCGGCCCGCCGATCGGTCGGCCGTTCGAACCGGCCCTGAAACTTAAGGCCAGACATTGGTCGGCCATTGCTGTCGCGCGCCTCGACCTCCAGCGTTGCGCCGCCCTGCCCGCTGCGCTGAATGTGTGCGTCGACCTTCCAGTCGCGCGCGTTCTGGTCATGGGCGGCTGCGATTTCCTTCTCATAGGTCAGGCTCGCACTATAGGCGCTATCGACCTCGGTGCCGGGCAGTGTCTGGATGGCGAGCCTCATCATGATCATGTTGACCCCGATCACGACACCAAAGAACGCGACCAGCATCAAAAGCACCTTGCGTCCGGTCAAAGGCTTCGGAGCCTGCGGTCTGCTCATGTGCCCCTCCCATCAACTCTCATGGCGTCACGAAGTTATCGGTTGTGGAGGCAACCTCACCCAGCCCGATGTCCGTGACCCGAAATCTTATTGGTACCGATTTCTCGGAGTTGTTCTCGGCGGGCGCCGTGACGAGAACCCTTAGTTCGGTGGTCTGATCCCGGCCGAGAATGATCGCTGGTCGGTCCGGGGTTACGGAATCAACGCCGACAACATGGATCGTCGCGTTATGCGGGCCGTCGATGTCGATCGCGATGACGCGGTCGAAGCCACGCTTGTTCAGGAGGCGAACCGTGTAGGCGTTTCGGATTGATCCATCGCTGAGTTTCACCGCCACGGGATTGCGGTCGTGCAATACGTTGACGTCGAGCAACGTGCGGGTCAGCAGCGCGTACAGCATGATCGCGCCGACGCCCACGATCATGCATACATAGGTGATGGTGCGCGGCCGTACGATGCGATAGATCGGCGGTTTGCCGGCCTGACGCCGATGGATGTTGATATCGTTGTCGTATCCGATCAGACGGGTTTCCCGTCCGATCTTTGTCATTACGGTATCGCAGGCATCGATGCACAGGCCGCACTGGATGCAGTCGAGTTGTGCGCCATCGCGGATGTCGATTCCGGTCGGACAGACGGCGACGCATTGATAGCAGTCGATGCAGTCCCCGACCTGCTCCCCGAGGGCCCGCAATTCGTTCGCTTTCTTCAGCGACGTGCGCTTTTCGCCACGATCGTATTTGTAGGTGACGTTCAGTGCCCATTCGTCGGTGAGCGCCGCCTGGATACGCGGCCACGGACACATATAGACACAGACCTGCTCGCGCATGAAGCCGGCGAGCACGTAAGTCGTCGCCGTCAGTATAGCGATCCAGATATAGGCCAGCATCGGCGCCTGGAATGTCGCAAGCTGTTTCACCAGCGTCGGCGCGTCGTTGAAATAGAGCACCCATGCGCCGCCGGTCCACCATGCGATCAACAGCCAGATCGAATGTTTGAGCGCGAGTTCCGCGACACGCCGCGGCGTAAACGAACCGCCCGCAACATCTTTTCTCATGCGCTCGCGCCGGTCACCTTCGACGAACCGCTCGACGGCGTAGAACAGATCCGTCCACACGGTTTGCGGGCAGAGGTATCCGCACCAGATACGGCCTCCCACAGAATTCATCAGAAAGAGAGCGATGGCGGCAAGGATCAGCAGCCCGGTGAAATAGTAGACCTCCTGCGGCCACAGTTCGATGAAGAAGAAATAGAAACGACTGTTGGGTAAATCGACCAGCACCGCCTGATCTGGCGCCCCGAGTCCGCGATTCCACCGCACGAACGGCAACAGGTAATAGACGCCGAGGCAGAACGCCATCAGGCCCCATTTGATTCGGCGGAAGGTTCCGGAAACGCTCTGCGGATAGACTTTCTTCCGAGCCGCATAAAGCGGCCCGTCGTCTTCAAACTGCAGTTCGATAGGGTTCACGGGCTTGTTCATCGCTGGGGTTCATCTCGGGCCTGGCGTTGAGTGTAGGCTCACACCCGCAACCGCATTTGATCCACCTCAAACTACGCTCACGGTCGCGCCGCCGCCCTGTTACTTGCCCCCGCCGAGCGAGTGGACGTAGACCGCCAGCGCCTTGATGGTGGAAGGATCGAGACGGCCGACCCAGGCCGGCATCACCCCGGCGCGGCCGTTGGTGATCGTCTCGACAAGCGTCGCCTCGTCCGAACCATAGAGCCAGATCTTGTCGGTGAGATTGGGCGCCCCCAACTCCTGATTTCCCTTGCCGGCGTCGCCATGGCACGCCGTGCAATTATCCGCGAAGATTTTGGCTCCAGCGCTCGCGTCATAGCCCGGACTTGTCGGCAGACCCGACAACGACCGGACGTAGTTGGCTACCGTGACGATCTGATCCCTTTTGAGAACTCCTTCCTTGCCGAAGGCAAGCATGGCGCTCTCGTGGGTCTTGGCATGCCCCGAACGGGCGCCGTACTGGATCGTCTGCAAGATCTGGTCGAGCGTGCCCCCCCACAACCAGTCGTCATCATTCAAATTGGGATAACCCTTGGCGCCGGCCGCGCCACTGCCGTGGCAAGGCGCGCAATTGTCGCCAAACACCGTCTTGCCGCGGGCGCGGGCAAGCGCAAGCAGGGCCGGGTCCTTCTCGATCTCCGCCAGTGGCGCCGCACCGAGCGCGACCATCTTGTCGCCGCGGATCTTTTCCAGATTGGCAAGCTCCACGGCCACCTCCGCACGGGAGGAATAGTGCAATATGCCTGTCGTGTGGCTCCGTAGCATCGGCCACGCCGGATAAACGATCCAGTAGCCGATCGCCCAGACGATGGTGATGTAAAAAGTGATGACCCACCAGCGCGGCAGCGGCGTGTTTAGTTCCTTGATGCCGTCCCACTGATGTCCCGTGGTCGCCTTACCGGAGACGTGATCGATGTCGTTGTGCTCGGTCATGATCCCCTCAATCCTCCCGCAGCGGCATTTTTGCAGCTTCGTCGAAGGCTAACCGGTTACGCGGCCACAGCGCGTACGTCACGATGGCGATAAAAATTCCAACAAAGGTCGGCGTCCAAAACGTCGTGACGAAGTCCGATGAAAAATTTTGGACGGTGAGGATTGCTTTCATCGTTCTGCCTTCTCAGCGGAGATTTGCTTTTTCGTTGTAAAGCTTGAAGTCGACCAGCGTGCCGAGCATCTGCAAGTAGGCGATCAGCGCGTCCATTTCGGTGGGAGCGCCCGGCTTGCCGTCGAAATTCCGCACAACCGCCTTCGGATACCGCTTGGCAAACGCATCCGTGCCGGCGTTGTCGGGATCGGCCTGTGCCTTGAGGTCGGCGACGGCATTGGCAATCTGGTCGTCCGAATAGGGGACGCCGACGGCGCGGCTGGTGCGCAGATGGTCTGCGATGGTTGCGGTATCGACCTCCGTCTGAGCCAGGAAAGCATATCCGGGCATCACCGACTGCGGCACGATCGCGCGTGGATTGGTCAGATGCGTCACATGCCATTCATCGGAATATTTTGCGCCGACGCGCGCAAGGTCGGGACCGGTACGCTTCGACCCCCACTGGAACGGATGGTCATACATGCTCTCGGCTGCGAGCGAGTAGTGGCCATAGCGTTCGACTTCGTCCCGCAACGGCCGGATCATCTGCGAGTGGCAGAGATAGCACCCTTCGCGGACATAGATGTTGCGACCGGTGAGTTCGAGCGGAGTGTACGGCCTGATGCCGTCGACCACCTCGATCGTGCTCTTGAGGTAAAACAGCGGGGTGATCTCGACGAGACCGCCGATCGCAATGACCGCGAAGATTCCCCCAACCAGGACGATCGAATTCTTCTCGAAGATCTGATGCCTGCTCCAGAAAGACATTTAATGGTTCCTCATTCCGCCGGCTGCAGGGCGACGGGCGACTGCACTTCCGCCTCGCCGCCGACGCGCACCGTCATCCAGAGATTAAAGGCCATGATCAACGCGCCGATCAGGAACAAAGCTCCACCGGCTGCGCGAATGATGTAGAACGGGTGCATCGCTTCCACGGTTTCGATGAAGGAATATTCGAGGAAGCCGAGCGAGGTATAGGCGCGCCACATCAGGCCTTGCAGGATACCCGAGACCCACATCGCGGAGATGTAGAGCACGATGCCGATGGTGGCGATCCAGAAATGCCAGTTGACGAGCTTGAGGCTGTAAAGCCCCTTGCGATCCCATAGCCAGGGAAACAGGCAATACAGCGCGCCGAACGAGACGAATCCGACCCAGCCCAGCGCACCCGAATGCACGTGACCGATGGTCCAGTCCGTGTAGTGGCTGAGCGAGTTCACCACCTTGATCGACATCAGCGGGCCTTCGAACGTGGCCATACCGTAAAACGCGACCGAGACGACGAGCATGCGGAGCACCGGATCGGTACGAAGCTTGTCCCAGGCGCCCGACAGCGTCATGAGGCCGTTGATCATGCCACCCCAGGACGGCATCCAAAGCATGATCGAGAAGGTCATGCCGAGCGTCTGCGCCCAGTCAGGCAGCGCCGTGTAATGCAGATGGTGCGGTCCGGCCCAGATATAGAGAAAGATGATCGCCCAGAAATGGATGATCGACAGCCGGTAGGAATAGACCGGCCGCTCCGCGCGCTTTGGAATGAAGTAATACATGATGGCGAGGAAACCGGCGGTCAGGAAGAACCCGACGGCATTGTGCCCGTACCACCACTGGAACATCGCATCCTGAACACCGCCCCAGGCGATGTATGACTTCGAGCCGAACACCGATACCGGCAGGGCGGGATTATTACCCAGATGAAGCACGGCGATGGTGACGATGAAGGCCAGATAGAACCAGTTCGCGACGAAGATGTGCGGTTCTTTGCGTTTGACGATGGTCATCAGGAAGACCAGCAGATAGGTCACCCACACGATCGTCAGCCACAGATCGGCATACCATTCCGGCTCGGCGTATTCCTTGGATTGGGTGACACCGAGCAGATAGCCCGTGCCCGCGATCAGGATGAAGAAGTTATAGCCGATGACCACGAACCACGGCGCGAGATCGCCCGCGAGGCGAACCCGGCAGGTTTTCTGCACCACATAGAACGACGTTGCGATCAGCACGTTGCCGCCGAATGCGAAGATCACGGCCGACGTGTGCAGCGGCCGCAGCCGTCCAAAGCTCGTCCATGGCAGGTCGAAATTGAGCGCCGGCCATGCAAGTTGCGAGGCGATCAACAGGCCGACGGTAAATCCGGCGATGCCCCAGAACATCCCCATGACCGCCGAAAATTTGACGGGGCCCATAGTGTAGTTCGGGCGGCCATTGATTTCCTGTGGCGGCAAGGATGCAGGGCGATCGAAGTAGCGGTTTACAATCGCAAAGACGGCCCACAGGCTGGCGGCACATGCCAGCGATGCGTGAAAGGCAAACGCGGTGTCCAGTGCCTTAGCTGCGGCGAAGAGGCAAACAAAAGCGCCCACGGCAAAGACCAGCGCCAGACCGGCTTCGCCGTGGGTCATCGATTTTGCAGTTTGAGATTCGTTCATGGCCCCGTTCTCATTTTGCGAATTCCGCTCCGAATGATCACACTTCCGCTCCTGGCAAATTGATCGAAGTCAAACTCGGGAGGTTTTGCGGAATTTTGGGGAGAACATCGATCAGGACGGCTTCAGGCCGGAAGCCGATGCTGGATCGGCTCCGCCTGATGCGCGGCATTCAGCAACATGAGGGGCCGATCAGGAGCGACGCCTGCGTTTCCTCAGCCAAATGCTCCCGGTCAAGCGCCTTCAAGGTCTGTGCGTTCGGACAATAGTCCAACCGATCCGAATGCGCCGCTGGATGCTCGAACTCGCGGGCGCATCGCTTGGTCTCGGAACACAATCCGCAAACCCGCTGCAAATCGCGGAGCACCTCGGGGTGCTGCCTTTTCACCAGCTCCGGAGAAAGCCCAAATTCCTTTAGGCGCTTTTCCAAAAGTTCGCCCGAGAGGTAGCCTCTGCTCGAAAGCAAATAAAGTTCCGGGGGCGACAGGTTAAGATCCCGCGCAATCTCTTCGAACTCCGCGCGGTTGATGCCGCGCAGCTCGTTGGCATAGGCGAACCTGGAGACAGCGGCCTTTAACCGGCCGATCAAGCCGCCGGCGCGCGGCAATTTTCCCGTAACGTTGGAAGCAATCATGAATGGCTCTCCTCGCTAGGTGAGAGGCCAGAAGAGCGCGTCCCGGCGGCCGGTGCCTTGAGCTGGATCAAGCAGGCCGCGTTTCTCACACGGCCTTGCTGAAGCGGGCGGCATCGGCGCGCGTGTGCGCATCGAACACCTCCGCGATGACCCGCACGACCGAGCGTCCCGCCTCGGTAGCGGTCACCACGCGGCCATGGATGCAGACCAAGCCGTCACCGACCAGCGGCTGCAGCAGCGAAAGTTCTTCGTCAAACACCATATCCGGCGCGGTGATATCGAGATCGGCCTGAAACTGGCACATCAGGCTTTCGATGGTGCGGGCACGCTGCTTTTCGGCGGCATCCAGACGACAGCCACGCGACGGTGCAAGACGACCACTGGAAATCGCGCGAACATAGCCCGGTACGTCGGAGATATTCTGAACGTATCCATCCCTGAATCGGGAAATCGCAGACGCGCCGAAGCCGATGAGGGTTTCCCTCCCGTCGTCGGTATACCCCTGGAAATTGCGATGAAGCCGACCCGATAGCGCGGCGCGGGCCAGAGAGTCTTCCGGCCTGGCAAAGTGATCGATGCCTATTTTCAGGAAGCCATGGCGCAGAAATTCCTCGGCGATTGCATCGGCCTGATCGATACGTTCCTCCATTCCCGGGAGCTTGCTCTCGTCGATGCGCCGCTGGTTGGCCTTGAGCTGCGGCATATGGGCATAGCCGTAGCAGGCGATGCGGTCCGGCAAGAGCCCAGCCACGATCTCGCAGGTCTTCCGGAGCGAGGCGACGGTCTGTAAGGGCAGTCCGTAGATGAGATCGAAATTCAGATTGCGCGTACCCGCTGCCCGCAGATGGGTGACAGCCGCCTCGACATCCTGCATCGGCTGCCATCGGCCGATCGCCGCCTGGACAAGCGGGTTGACGTCCTGCACGCCAAGACTGGCGCGGTTGACACCGAGCTCCTTCAAGCCGGCCACCAGCGATTCCGTCACGTATCTCGGATCAAGCTCGATGGCGTGTTCAAAATCGGCTTCGAAAAGGAACCGGTCGCGCAGGACCTTGATGACGGATGCAAGCCCATCCGCGCCCAGGATGCTCGGTGTTCCACCGCCCCAGTGCAAACGGGCGATGCGAACCGGCCCCGACACGATATCGCTGACGAGAGCGACCTCGGTCTCAAGGGCATCCCGGTAAGCAGCTATCACGTCGCCGCGCAGCGCCTTCTTGGTGTTGCAACCGCAATAGAGGCAGATTTCGCGACAATACGGCACATGCAAATAGACTGAAACCCCTTCGGCCGTGTCCAGATCCCGCAGCCACCGTCGCTGGTCGGCGGACGCAACGTCGGGCGTGAACTCGGCCGCCGTCGGATAGGACGTATACCGCGGCACCTGCAGTGTGGCGTAACGGCGCACGATATCGTTCACGGCAGTGTCTTTTTGCACGGGCAAACGGTCCTGGGCGAGACAATGCAGCGGTTCAGAAGGCCCTGCGTCTGATGTCGGGCAGCCGAGCCAATTGCTTCGGACGGGTCTGCAAGTCCCCCCACATGAGCACCGCGGCAAAGATGACGAAAATCGTGACTACGCTTGCGGCAACGAGCATCGAATCGACTGGCATGGCTAAACTCCTGTAATGGAGGAATGTTGCCCGCCCCGCGGCAATCGGTCTTTGAGCTAAATCAAATTGTTGGTCGCCTTGCGCCTCGGTCAGCCGACGCCGCCGCTCGCAAGTTCTTCCGATGTCAAATCTCCATCCTCCGGCTCAATATTGAACCGCCTTCGTTCGCGGGCGACCTTGTGGACGTGCTGCGCAATCGCAGCTTCCTGAGCGATCAGCGCCTTGAAATCGGCGGCATCCAGAACAAGCAATTTGGTGCGCGTGATCGACGTCACCGTTGCGGAGCGAATCTCCTCCTTGAGGATTGCCCGTTCGCCGAAGAAATGCCCCGCCCCGAGCCGAATCGCGCGTTTCTTGCGGCCAGGCCCAGGTTCGATTTCAACCTCACCTTCGGTCACGAAGTACATCGAATGCGCGGGCTCGCCGCGGCGGACAATGATCTCGCCGCGGTCCATCTGCTGCGCGCGCAGCAATTGGGTAATGTGAGCGATATCGCCGGCGTTGAGATGAGAAAACAGCGGAACCCGCGCCACCATGCTCCAGGTCACGATGAAATCCCGGCGATGGACGATTTCCGAAAACGCCGTTGCGACGATGCCAACCGGCAGCGCGATCATGATCAGGCCAGCGACGATCGTTCCTGAAGCAACCACCCGACCCAGTGCGGTCACAGGAACAACGTCGCCATAGCCGATCGTACTCAAGGTGACGATCGCCCACCACATGGCATCGGGAATTGTTCCGAACTTTTCGGGTTGCACCGGACCCTCGACAATGTGCATGACGGTCGCCGACACCAGCGTCGCACATAGCAGAATGACCAGACAACCGCCGAGCGCACGCCGCT
This sequence comes from Bradyrhizobium sp. Ash2021, assembly GCF_031202265.1. Lineage (NCBI taxonomy): Bacteria > Pseudomonadati > Pseudomonadota > Alphaproteobacteria > Hyphomicrobiales > Nitrobacteraceae > Bradyrhizobium > Bradyrhizobium sp. Ash2021. The sequence continues at coordinate 7,590,893 of NZ_CP100604.1, forward strand.
CGCTCGACAGCACCTCGAGGAGCGAGCGCATGCCGGACGAGTAGCGCGCAAACTTCAACACGCGCAGAATACGCAGAATGATCAAGATCCGAAGATCGCCTAATCCAAGCAACGCAACCCATAGCGGAGCTACAGCCAGAAAATCGACAATGCCCTGCGGGCTGCAAATATAAGCACCCTGCGCAGCAGCGGCACGCAGATGACGATTGGGAATATGCTCCGACGCGATCCAGATGCGAAGGATGTATTCGATGCTGAACGCCGCAAGGCTCAGAATCTCGACGCTCTTGAACAGACCGCCGTATTCCGCCCGCAACCGCGGCACGGATTCGAAGATGGTCGCGCTGACACTGACGACAATCAGCAAGCCGATGACGCGATTGACTGTCAGGCCGAAGTAGGAACTCTTTGGAGGGCCCTCCAGGAGGTCGTACGAGGAGGACCGAACCTTTGCGAGAGCGAGATATGCTGCTTGCAATCTGGTCACGCCGCAGCCAATGCCTCGGCGCGGCTAGAGTCCAGCAGCCGGACGCCGCCCGTCACAATGACGAGCATCTTCTCGCGCTCAAACCGGGTCAATGTCCGGCTCACCGTTTCGATCGTCAGCCCGAGGTAATCCGCGATGTCCTGGCGGCTCATCGGCAGCGATATCGTTTGCCGGTCGTCGCCGACTTTCCTCAGGCGTTCCCGCCAGCCGACGAGAAAGGAGGCGACCTTCTCTTCCGCCGTGCGCCGCCCAAGCAGGAGCATCTGCTCCTGCGCGAGCATGAGTTCGCGCGCCACAAATTTGTTGATCCGAAGCAGGAAATGCGGCCGCTGTTCAATAAAATGAGTGAATGCCTCCGCCGAGAAGCGGCACACCGACACGGCGTCGATGGCATCGGCGGAGAAACTGTAGCGATCGGTCGTCGCCGTGCCGAGAAAATCTCCCGGCAGCGCAAAGCCGATGACCTGCCGCCGTCCGTCCGGCAGCAGCTTGTACAGCAGCGCAACGCCGGCCGTCAGATTGTGGACGGAATCGGCTACCTGTCCCGCCGTGAACAGAGCCTCATTGTGCTTCAGTTCAACGTGACGGGCGATCCGTTCGAATTCCAGCAGGTCGGCCTGGTCGAGTGCGCCGCAGATGCTGAGCGATCGGACGACGCAGGCGGAGCAGCGGCCAAAACTGGCACGATTCAGATTGGGCGATACGGTTCGTATCATAGCCTGCCTGTTCATCCGATAATCGGCCGATGCATCTCCCCGTCATGGCTGGCGGCGCAAGCATCGCGTTGAGACGCGATCCATCTTAGCCGTTTGCCAGCCGGCCGATTGATCCAGATCAAACCAAGCGACGACTTAAGCCTCATGATGCGGGCCATGTCTGGAAATCTGCATTCTCCCGGAGTTGAGGTTGCAATGATTGGACGAATTCTGACGCCGTTGGCGTTTGCGCTCGTCATGCTGACGTCGGCAATTGCCGCCTCACCCGCCGAACAGCGCGGCAAGACTTTCGTGCTGAACAACTGCGCGCGGTGCCATTCCATCGACAAGTTTTCGCCAAGCCCGTTCAAGATCGCGCCGCCGTTCCGGACGTTGCATTTGCGCTATCCGATCGAAACCCTCGGCGAAGCGCTGGCCGAAGGCATCTCAACCGGCCATCCGACAATGCCGGAGTTCCAGCTCGATCCCGACCAGATCCACGATCTGCTGTCGTACCTGAAGACGCTGGAATAATCCGGAGGCGCAGCGGCTAGGCCATACTCAAGCGGTGAGCTGAGGACATGCCAAACAAGATTGTCGTCATCCAGGGTCATCCGGATTTATCGCGCCGTCATCTTTGTCACGCGCTGGCTGACGCTTATGCCGACGCAGCCACGCAAGCCGGTCACGCTGTCACCCGCGTCGAGATCGCTGGGCTCGATTTTCCGCTTCTGGGAAGCGCGGAACAATTTAATTCTGGCGAGGTGCCGCCCTCCCTGAAACCGGCAGCCGGCGCCATCGCCGCCTCCGATCACATTGTGCTGATATTTCCCCTGTGGCTCGGTACGACACCGGCGCTGGCCAAGGCGTTCCTGGAACAGGTCATCCGTCCCGGTGTGGCATTCATTTACGAAAAATATGGCGCCAAAAAGCTATTGACCGGCCGCTCGGCGCATCTTGTCGTCACCTTGGGAATGCCGGCCTGGCTTTACCGGACCTTCTATTGCAGCCACGGCATCCGCGGATTACGCCGAAACGTATTCAGATTCGTCGGCTTCTCGCCAGTGCGGGTCACGATGTTCGGCGCCGTCGAAAACGCGTCCGACACTAGGATATCCGGCTGGCTCAAGATCATGCGCAAGCTCGGCGCGGAGTCGCGTTAGCCGCTACAACGCCTGCACCGTCCAGGCGATCATATCCTTCGCCATTCGGCCGAACGCGGCGTTGAAGGCGGCGACCGCTGCTGGCGGCTCGAGCTTGGCAAGTTTTTCCGTTTCCTGAAACAAGCGCGAGGCGACGACGGCTCCGTTCTTGTCGACCAATTTGACCGACAACCCGATCTCGGCCATCGGTTCTGTGTCAACGGCGGCAATCCGGAAGCGCCTGACATCGACCAGCATCTGGTAATCCGCCTGGCCAATGTCCGCCGTGCGCAGCGGCGCATGCGCCAGATCGTAATTCTCGAAACCTTCAATCAGGCGCGCCTGCAACAGTTTTGGAATAGCGTCGGCCCACATCGCCTCGGCAAATGCCGGATAGTCACCGGCCGGGGAGAACAGGAAGCGCTGCGTCTCGAGCATCACAACTGCCGTGGGCTCCGGGATTGCCAACGATCCCTTCAGCGTTTTGCTGGCAGGGCCGAGATCGTTCGGCGCGTTCAAATCGTAGGTGATCTTTTGCGGCGGCGCGGTTGCACCGGTCATGCGTTCGAGTCCCGCGACGATACCGTCGAGCTTGCCGGTGTTGCGCGCCAGGCCTTCCGAGAAAACCTTGAAATTGGCAATGGTGTCCTTCAGCGAATCCGAATTTTCGCTCAGCAGGGAATCGACCCTGCGCAAGGCGTCGCGGGCGGCCTGCGTCATCCCCTGCCCGGCGCCCGGCTCTGCGACAAGAGTAGTCACCGGACCGGAATTCGCCTGCAGCTTGCCGCCTTCGAGCGCGATGACGGGAACGCCGGTCAGTCCCTGGAATTCGAGGCCGACCTTGGTGTCGGCGCGCACCGGCGTTGTCGAAGCGACCGAGATCGTGGCATGGACGCCGCGCGGGTTGTCTGCCGCTAGGGCAAGCCCGGTCACTTCGCCGACCCGGATGCCGTTGAACAGCACGGCGGCGCCGACCAGGAGGCCCGGCACCGAGCCGTCGAACTGGACATGATAGGTCGCGCGCGGACCAAGCCCGCCGGTGTTATGCAGCCAGTACACGAAGCCAAACACGGCGACGATAGCCGCGAGCACGAAGGTGCCTACAACAACGAAGGGAGCGCGGGTTTCCATTTTCAACTCGCTTGTGGTTGCAGCATCTGGGAGCGCTTGCCATGAAAATAGGCCCGCACCCAGGGATGCCCGGATTGAAGCAGTTCGCGCATCGACCCGATGGCGACGATCTTGCCGTCCGCCAGCGCCGCGACGCGGTCGCAGACGGTATTGAGGCTGGCGAGGTCATGGGTGACCATGAACACCGTCAGCCCCAGCGTCTTTTGCAGCGTCTTGATCAAGGCGTCGAAGTCGCCGGCCGCGATCGGGTCCAGGCCCGAGGTCGGCTCGTCGAGGAATACGATCGCGGGATCGAGCGCGAGTGCGCGAGCCAACGCGACGCGCTTGGTCATGCCGCCGGATAACTCGGAAGGGAATTTGTCGCCGTCCTCCGCCCTCAACCCGACCATCTCGAGTTTGGCGGTCGCGATCTCGTCCATCAGCGCATCCGACAGCACGAGGTTTTCGCGCAGCGGAAACTGGATGTTTTGTCGCACGGTGAGGGATGAAAACAGCGCGCCCTGCTGGAACAGGATGCCCCATCGGCCCGCCGCACCGCGGGTACTGCGTTCCTGGCTCCGCCCGATCGCGGCACCCAAAACCTCGATCTCGCCGCTTCGTCGCGGGATCAACCCGATGATGGTCCGCATCAACACCGACTTGCCGCCGCCGGAAGCGCCGACCAGGCCGAGGATCTCGCCTTTTCGGACATCCAGCGACAAATGGTCGATCACCACCTGCCGGCCGAAACCGACTACTAGATCGTGAACGCGGATGGCGAACTGCGAATTGTGGTCCTGCATCGCTACATTCCAATCGACGCAAAGAACACGGCGAAAAGTCCGTCGAGCACGATCACCAGGAAGATCGATTTTACCACTGACGTTGTCGTCTGCTTGCCGAGCGACTCCGCGCTTCCCTTTACCCGCAGGCCCTCGCTGCAAGCGACGATGCCGATAGCCAGCGCCATGAACGGCGCCTTGATAATTCCGACCTCGAAGCTGGTCACGGAGACCGCCTCATGCAGCCGGGCGATGAAGATCGCCGGCCCCATGCCGCCATAGAACTGTGCCACCAAACCGCCGCCGTAGAGCGCGGCTATCGATCCGATGAAACTCAGGATCGGCAGCGCGAAGATCAGCGCGACGATGCGGGGCAGGATCAGGACTTCGACGGGATCGAGACCCATGGTCGACAGCGCGTCGATCTCCTCGCGCATCTTCATCGAGCCAAGCTCGGCGGTGTAGGCGCTTCCCGACCGTCCGGCGACCATGATCGCGACGATCAGCACACCCAATTCACGCAGCACCAGAATGCCGACCATGTCGACGACGTAGGAGTCGGCGCCGAACTTGCGGAAATGGAAGATACCTTGCTGCGCGATGATCGCGCCTATCAGGAAAGTGATCAGCGCGACAATCGGGATCGCCTGCCAGCCGATCCTGTACAACTGATAAACCAGCGACGTCAGGCGCAGCGATCTCGGCCTCCGGAGCACACCGATGAGGGCCAGAAACAGCGAACCCAGCATCTGCAGGAATACGGTGATGTCTTCCATCGCACCGACCACGGAGCGGCCGATGTCGTTCACCCTGGCCACGACAGGATTTAGTGCGGGCAGCGGCGCGGGATTGTGGCGATTGACCTGACGGACCTCCTCGATCAGTCCGGCATAGTTGCCGGGCACGCCGACCACATCGGCGCTGTGGCCAGCCGACGTCGCTCGCCGCGAGATTTTCTCGAGCAGCCAAGCCCCCAAATGTGTCGAGCTCGCTCACACCAGCCATGTCGAGCTTCACGGATTTCGAACGGCCGAGCTCGGCCGCAACGCCGTTGGAAAGGGATTCCAGTGTCGTCACATTGGCCGCGATCCAGGATCCAGCCGGGCGTAACTCAAGCACATCACCCGATGGCATGATTGTTAACTGAGGCGAAGTCACCACAATCGCTATCCTCTTCCGCGTAGTGCCTTTCTTAAACGGCGAGACGACAGCCGTGTTGACTTGCCTCAAACAGGAAATCCTGTTGTGCCGGACGATTGACGCAAATCAAACGCAGCGCCGCGTTCTCGCATAGAGTTCGGGCTGGGCTAAACGACGGAACGACGAATGCCATGTTCGACTCAAGCGAGGTAAAAGATGAGTTGCAGGCGCTCAAAGGCGACGTGGCGGCACTGCTGAATACCACAGCCGAAGGCGTTTTCGACGCATCCAAGAGCCGCGCCGACGCCCTCGCCGACCAGGTCAAGGCTGCCCTGAGGGATCTCGGCGAGACCCTGAGCGGGGATCAAGACCAGATCGAGAAACTGATAGCCGATCGTCCGATCACGACGCTGGCCTCTGCTTTCGCGCTTGGCGTCGTCGTCGGCTTGATGCTGAGGAGGCACTGACGTGAACAGCGAGAACGTCGTTAAAAACCTGCGGGCGCTCTGGCGGACCGACCGGATCATCGCCGATATCCGGATGCGGCATCTGCTGGTCGGCCTCGGCTTGAGGGCGTTTGCGGCGCTGATCGCTGCCTTCGGCCTCTTGATGCTGGAGCTATCGGCCTATTTCGTCCTGGTGCAAATCTGGAGCGCGATTTCCGCCGCCGCCATCCTTGGCGTGGTCAATTTCGTGATTGCGGCTGTCCTGTTCGTGATTGCGGACAGGGCGCCCTCAGGTCGCGAACTTGAACTCGCGAACGAAATTCACGGAACGGCCGTCGAAGCGCTGCAAATTGAGGCCCGAGCGATGCAGTCCCAGGTCTCCGGCATGATCCAGCATCCGCTGAACGGCGTGCTGCCGATGCTGCTGGTGCCGCTCATCACAATCATCGTCAAAAGTCTGAAGAAATCCACGGCTGGGGCAGCAGCCGCGGCGCCGGCCGCAACGGAACAACACTGATCCCGGCGAATGCATGGGCCTCATGCCCATCAACCAGGGAGCGTTACAAACATGTCCAAGACCCAACGAAAGCCGATCCTGAATGCCTCCCTGCCGGCGCAGTTTCGGCAACTCCGTATCGCACTCGCACGCGAACCCGCCCATCCCGACGGCGACGCCGAAGTGGCATATGTCTTCGTCGCGCCAATCGATGCGGATGGCTCCATCAATCCGAAGCTGTGGCAATCGCACCGCGACGCATGCCGGGTCGCGCGCATGCGCCCGAACGAAGAAGACAGCCTTGGACATCTCGTCCATCGCCCCGGTGGCTCATGGGGGTTCCACTACGACGGCGAAGTCGATTTGCCCGACGAAGCCGGATTTCATTTCGCGGACGAACGCTTCAATGTCGGCGAATATGTCTCGATCAACGAACGCGGCACGATGCACACCTACCGCGTGACTTCGGTATCGCACCTCTAAAGCAGAACGCGCTTCCTCCCGTCGAGCAAAATGATGGAGACAATTCCATGCTGCCCTATCTGAAAGCTATCCTGCTCCTTGCGCTCGTTTCAGGCGTCGCGTTCGTGGCAAGCTCCGTTCTCGTTCCCGATGTCGTCCCTATCGCCGACACCGATCAGCCGCAGCCATATCTCCAACTCGCATTTGTTCTCAAAGCCATCGAATTGACCGGTCTCGGTGGAGCCGTCCTGGTCCTCATATCTGCGCTGCAGCTCTGGCTTGGGAAGCAGTCTGAAACGACAACGGTTCGATAAGCCACTACCGCCGCGCACCGATCGCCCGGCTTCAGTGTCCATCCAGCACAAGCTTGACGTTGCATATGCTGTGCTCAACGGGGTCTGCCTTCACCTCAAAGCCGAGCTCCCGACACATCGCCAGCATGGCCGTGTTCTCGGCAAGCACTTCGCCCGAGATCGCCTTGAGTCCTTCGGACCTCGCGTATTCGATGATCAGCTGCATCAAGGCCCAGCCCAGCCCCCTGCCCTTGAGGTCCGATCTGAGCAGGATCGCATATTCCCCGCTCTCATAGATCGAATCCGAGTGAATTCGCACCACGCCGACCATTTCGTTGGTGGCTTCGTCGAACGCGACAAAGGCCATCGCGCGGGCATAGTCGAGCTGGGTCAAGCGGGCGATGAATTCGTGAGTGAATTGCTTCATCGGCGCGAAGAATCGCAGCCGCAGATCGTTGGGGGTCACGTGGCGCAAAAGCTCATGAATCAGCGGTTCATCCTCGGGCCGGATCGGGCGAACAAACACCCGCCAGCCGTCCTTTACCTGGATGTGACGCTGCCATTGCGATGGATAAGGCCGTACCGCGAAATTGGCGGGGCCCGAGCCCGCAAACTTCCGCGCCACCGCGCCGACGGCGACACGCGCATCGACCGCCAGCACGCCGGCCTCATCCGCCAGCAACGGATTGATGTCGAGCTCGCGGATTTCAGGAATGTCGGCAGCCACCTGCGCCAGCTTGACCAGAACCATGGCGACGGCATCCGGCTTGACCGCCGGCACGTCCCGATAGGCGCGCAGGATTCGCGAGACCCGGGTGCGTTCGATCAGATTCCGCGCCAACTGCAGGTCGAGCGGCGGCAGCCCCAATGCCTTGTCGTTGATGATCTCGACCGCCGTTCCGCCCCGACCGAACACAACGACTGTGCCGAAGGTCGGATCGTCGGCGAGGCCGAGGATGAGTTCGCGCGCCTTCGGCCGCACGACCATGGCCTGCACCATCACACCCGCTATCCGCGCTTCCGGTCGAAGCGCTCTCGCCCGCGCGAGAATTTCAGCGGTCGCCTTCCGGACGGCGTGGGCACTGGTGAGATTGAGAACGACGCCACCGACATCGGATTTGTGAACGATGTCGCGCGACATGATCTTGAGCACCACAGTCGAGCCTTGTGCGAGCAACGCTTCGGCACGGACGACCGCTTGCTCAGCGTCGGCGGCCGCAAACGTCGGCACCATTGCGATGTCGTAGGCGTCAAACAGCCGCTTGATCTCGACCGGGTCGAGCCAGTGGCGGCCGTCGGCAAGCGCAATGGCGACGACTTTTCGGGCGGCGTCGATATCGGGTTCAAATGTGCTAGGCATGGCCGGCGGCACCTGCGCCAGCGCCTCCACGACCTCGCGATGCCGAACCAGGTGCATAAAGCCTCGTACTGCATCGTCTTCGGTCGGGTAGTTGGGAATCCCTGCACTGCTCAGCAGATCGATGATTTTTGGATCCGCTCCGACCCAGACCGCTAGGACGGGTTTGGCAGTCCCCGGATGCTCGCGGCGATACTTTTCGACCACACCAGTCACGGTAGCAGCGATGTCATCGGCCGCGGCGATCGCGGTCTGAACATTCATCACAAGGATCGCATCGTTACCCGCGTCGGCGAGCAGGAGCTCAAGCGCAGCGGCATAGCGCGCGGGGTAGGCATCGCCGACAATATCGACGGGATTTGATCCGGACCAGGTCCGCGGCAACACCGTATTCAACTTCTCACGAACATCAGGCCCGATCTCCGCCGGGATTCCTCCGAGCTCGACAAGGCGATCGATGGCAAGAACCCCGATGCCGCCGCCATTGGTCAGGATTGCCAGCCGTTTCCCCGGAGGTGGTTTGACGCGTCCCAGCGTCTCGGCACAGTCAAACAACTCGCGAAGATCCGACACCCGCAAGATGCCCGCGCGTTGGAACGCCGCATCGTAAACGGCGTCTGATCCGGCCAGCGCGCCGGTGTGGGTTGCGGCGGCCTTCGCGCCTTGCGCCATGCGACCGGACTTGACGACAACGACCGGTTTGATCCTTGCTGCAGCGCGCGCCGCCGACATGAATTTGCGGGCGTCCTTGATCGACTCGACGTAAAGTAGAATGGCGCGCGTCTTTTCGTCCAGCGCGAAGTAATCAAGCAGATCTGCGAGATCGAGGTCGAGTTGATCACCGATGGAGACGATTCCGGAAAAGCCGACCGAGCGCTGCGCCGCCCAGTCCACCATGCCGGCGGCAATGGCACCCGACTGTGAGATCAGCGCCAGATTTCCCGCACACGGCATGTGCGCTGAAAAACTTGCGTTGAGATTGACGCCGGGCATCACGATGCCCAGACAATTGGGTCCGATCAGCCGCATCCCGTATTTTTGCGCCGCCCGTTCGGCCGCATCCGCCAGCGACCCGGCGCCATGGCCGAGACCGGCACTGACGATCACCGCACCCGCCGCGCCCTGCTGCCCAGCTTCATCGATGAGGGCAGCGACCGCGCTTGCCGGCGCGGTGACGACAACCAATTCCGGCACGAATGGCAGTTTGCCAAGGCTGGCGACCGTGGCGACGCCGTCGATCTCGGCGTAGCGCGGATTCACCAATCCGAAATCACCCTTGAATTTCGCTTTCTGAATATTGTGGAGAATGGCCCGGCCGACGGACCCCTGCCGCGGACTTGCGCCGACCAGCGCGACCGAATGGGGCGAGAGCAGATTTTTCAGACGATAGGTCGACATCGGTCAAAATACCCGGCCGGTGCTGGCCCGTTGCGAAACCAGACGCGAGTTCCACGAAGTGGACTCCTGCAGCGACATTGTAACCCGGCACAGTCTCGGTCTGATGACAAATCTGGACGTGCTTTCCGTACATTGAGCCGTCAATTCATTGTTGAGGCAGATCAAAGCCCGGTCCGGCATCTCGTGCGAGCTTTACTCAGCTTTAGGTTCAACCGAGGAGAAGCATCATGCCGGTAAATGTAGGAACCATTGATCAGTATGTGCGGATAGTTCTGGGATTGGCCCTGGTTGCATTCGCTTTCCAGGACGGCCTGTCAATCGAGGGATGGCACTGGGCCGGATTGATCGGATTGGTGCTGCTGGTGACGGCGTTCTTCAAGAGCTGTCCGCTATACAGCGCCCTGGGCATCTCGAGCCGCACGGTTCGGCAGTAAGCGCCCGTTCCCAGCTTATTGATCTATCGCAATGTCTTACGACGCGACATCTGCGACTGTTACAAGAAATCTATCTTCAGGGAGGGCGCAATGGTCATTGAAATCCTGCGCCAGGAACATCGCAACATTGAGAAGTTGCTCCTCGTTCTCGAGCGCGAGCTGAGCGTCTTCGCTCGTGGGGACCGCCCTGACTACGAGGTAGTCCACGCGGTTATCGCTTATTTCCAGGTCTATCCCGACGCCTACCATCATCCGACGGAGGATATGGTATTCGAGAAGCTGAAGGTGCGTGATCCCGCCGCGACCGCGAATATCGGCGATCTCGCGGCCGAGCACCGGAGGGGCGCCGAAGGCTTGCGCCGGGTCGCGCGGGCGGTCGAGAGTGTACTAGCTGATCAGGAACTCCTGCGACAGAACATCAACGACATCATTCGCGACTTCATCGAGCAGGAACGGCGCCATATCGCCATGGAAGAGCGAGATTTCTTTCCGGCCGCAGTCAAGGCGCTACAACCTCAGGATTGGGCGGAGATCGCCTCGAGATTGACTGATCAGAGGAACCCGCTTTTCAGTGAGGTTGTCGAAGAGAGGTTCGAGGTCGTGCGAAGGCATATCTTGCAGCTGGAGCAGGAGGCTGAGGCGGAACGATCGGCGCATTGCTGACGCTGCCTTTTAACAGAGACCAGTGCGGTCGCGCGACCGCAGTCCTAGTTGGCGTCGCGCAGGCGACCCGCGAGGGCGGGTACCCAGAGTTATATCTCAGACGATGGAGGGTACGATGACGACAACCCAGCGTGAACCTTATCCTTTCGTGACGAAAGTGATCGATCTGTTTGGCGACTGGCTCAAGCAGCGGCGGGAGTTGAGCGAACTGATGGGGTGCGCAGCTGATCCGGGCGAGCTCGGGCGGGTGGCGCGCGATCTCAATGTGACGCCCGCCGATCTAGAGATGCTGGTGCGGCAGGGGTCGGACGGCGCGAACGAGTTACCGTACGCGCTCACGGCGCTGGGCATCGACGAAGCGGCCGTATGGCGGGCGGAGCCGGCCTTATTGCGCGACATGGAGCGCGTCTGTTCGTTCTGCACGCACAAGCGCCGGTGCCATCAGGAGCTCGCGGCCGGGACTGCTGCGACAAACTATGTGGAGTATTGCGGGAACGCGGATACAATCGACATGGTGAGGTTCAAGAGCTGAAGATCAGGACAACGTCGGCAGGCTCCGCCAATATCGGCCGCGGTCAGCGCCGGAGCGTCATTGACGCCATCGCCCGGGCTCGTGTTTTCGTTCGGATAAGACCGCCAGGACTTCGAAGCGAAATGTTGCGCAACGCGCTTACCTGACAAAGCTGAGGTAGGAAGCCAGCGCCTCAATTTCGTTCGGGCCCAATTGCCGCGCGACCAGGGGCATCGGAGAGGCCGGATCCGAATGGTATCCTTGGCCCCACTGCTGGAGCCGCGCCTTCAGGTAGAAATAAGCAAGCCCCCCAAGGCGAGGAATTTCGCGCACGCCCTCGGCGTTCGGGCCATGACAGGCATAGCAGGATGCAACGTTGGCTTCCGGAATTCCCTCCATATAAATCGTTCTGCCCGCGGCCGCGAGATTCCTGTCGCCGTCATTGGCGGGTTTAGGCGAAATCGTTGCAAAGTAGGCCGCGAGTTCGCGGGCGGTGCGAGCATCAAGCGCGGCCACGGCGCCCCACATGTATTGCTTCGAAAAAGGGTTGTCGCGCGCGTGCTCGCGGAAGCTTCTGATCTGGCTTTCGGTATAGGCCGGACGCTGACCGGCCAGCCTCGGCGCGACCATGTAACCCTGTCCCGATGTTCCGTGGCACCAGGTGCAGTTGCGGATGCTGGCGTCTCCATCCCACGCCATCGCGGGAGCGATTGACGCGACAATTGCCAAGACCGCTGCTTTCAATCCGGTGCGCTTCATGACCTCAAGCTCAATTCGATTGACCGACCCGGCATATGCGGGATCCAAACTCTCATTGAAGGTAGCTGACATAGGCCGCGACGGCTTCAATTTGTGATCGCGTCAGATTATGCGCTGTCGGCGCCATGATCGCGGAGGTGTCGACTGCCGATCCTTGGCCTCGTACCTTCGTCCAACCCGTGAGCTGTCCGACGGAGTACTCATAGAGCTGGCCCGCCAGCCGCGGAATTTCGTTCTGACCCTTGCCTTCGGACCCATGACAGGCCGCGCAGGCCGGCACATTGGCATCGGGAAGCCCGTCCTCGAAGATCCTCTTGCCCAACGCCAATGAACCCCTTGGCGCGCCTCCGATCGGCTTGGGATCGAGATTTCTGAAATGTGTCGCCAAGGCCGAGACCATAGAGGGGCTCAGCACGTGGGCGACGTTGGCCATGATGGGGTTCGTGCGCCGGCGCTCGATGAAAGCCCGCAACTGATTCTCCATATATTGCGGTTGCTGTCCTGCCAGTCGCGGCATTGGAAAATATCCACGATACCCCTGCGCTGACAACCCGTGGCAGGTTTTGCAATATTCCAGTTTCGCCTCCAGGCCGCCCTGCCTCGCGACGATCACTCTGTCCTCCGCGCGACCCACGACTGAAAAACCGACAGCCAGCAGCACTGCGGGCCACACGAACCGCAAGCCGGTGACCCCTAAGATACGGCGCTTGCGCCTGTCAGGTGACATCCGCGCTGTCCTCCTCCCCTAGCATAGTTCGACCGTCACCAGCCGGCTGCCCAGACGTGAAAGTTGAGCCCGACTTTCACGACCTGGATGTTTTGCTTGACGTCGACCAGGCCCGAGAAAACGTTGACCGGATCGGACATCAAGACGTTGCCATGTCCGAATTGATAGTAGTCGTATTCGACGAAGGCGGACCAATGATGCGTGAAAGCCCAGTCCACGCCGCCACCGACGGTCCACCCCACGCGATTGTCCAACCCCTCAAAGGCAAACGGGGTACCGCCGAATGAACCGGTGACATCGTATTTATCTCCGGCGAGCGCGACGCCCCCCTTGGCGTACAGCAACACATTGTCGATGGCGTAGCCCAGGCGAACAGTCAGGCTCGGCAGAAAGTCGGTATTGGCCTTCACCAGGGCCGTGTCGGGGGGGCTGAGCGGCAGCCCGACGGTTCTCGTGTTCCTCATGGTCGAACCGGACGCGGCACCCTCGATGCCGACGACCCAGGAGGGAGCGAACTGGTAGTCGCAGCCGATCTGCCCGCCAATCACCACACCGGTCGGCGATGGACTGACCGTTGTGACGTCCACAGTAGAGCCAGCGCCCAGAAACGAATCCTGCACCAGCTGCACCGGATCGGTAATGTCCTTGCGTCCAAAACCGCCGCCGACGTGGCCGCCAACGTAGCAACCCGTCCAGCTGAAGCGCGCTGCGAACGGCGTCTCCGCCTTGAGCGGCATGTCGGCGGCGAGCACGGGTCCCGCGACGGCCATTGCAAGCGCTGCGGCATTTGCCAAAAGCAGTTTTCTCATCTGACGATCTCCGTCTGCGGGCGCGCCCGCCTACATGGCAAACCAGGCGTGGAGGAAGAGCGTGTTGTTGTCGTGGGCCCCGACCGTGGTGCCGTTGAACTTGTTGTAATAGGTGTATTGCAGGCCAATGCGGGCATTGAACCATGGCCAGCCGAACGACTTGCTGAGCCCGAACGGGATGTAGGCGATTTCAGCCTGGAAGCCGTCGCTGTTCGGGGTCATGGCCAACCCGGTGACGGGATCGGTCCCGAACAGGGTCGCATCGGCGGTGCCCCAGATATTGAAATATTGTCCGGTGAAAACGATCCGGTTGTCGCCGCCATAAGCGAACGAGGCTTGCAGCTTCAGGCTGTTCAGGAGGTTGGTCGGATTGGACGAAGCAAAGTTGGCGAAGCTCGAATCGAGCCGCTGAAACTCGCGAATATAACTGCCGCGCAACGTCAGCCAGTAATTGTCGCCTTGATACTGGTATTGCGTATCAAAGCCGATGTCCGTGAACTTATCCGATAGCGGAAACGTTCCGGTCGAAAAACTCGCGAAGCTTGTATCGAGCCAAGGATGCACATCGAAGTACATTCCGAAGGTGCCGACCATCAGCGAGTGCCTGCCCCAATGCGGCTCGAGGGCGACGCGCCAATACGGCGCCACGCTGCCAAACAGACCGGGCGCGCCGAACGGGTCAGTGCCCAGCGCGTTCTGCTGGCTGAACCCGAGCGTCTTGTAACCCGTGACTTCGAGATAGAGCAGATCGTTGATCAAGGTGTAGGCGCCGACGCCACCGACATGCGCGGCGAAAGCGCCCTCGATCATCGTCTTGCTTGAGGGGGTCGGTGCAAGCGTCGATACCGCATAGGGGAATGACCAGGCCGGCGTAGTGTTCCACAAATCCTGGACGGTCGGATTGTTGTTGGCCGTGATGCCGTAGACAAGGTCGAGCGGGCCGATGCTCGCCGTCCTGGCAAAACGAACATCGGTATTGTCCCAGGTCCAGGTGTGTCCGAACGGATCCCCGAATCCGCCGGCAGGCGGCGCGTTATAGGTGACCTGCGCGAACGCGCCGATATCGTTGGTGATGGCTCCGCCCCAGAACGCGCTGAATGGCGAGAGCACGGTGTTGTCGTTTGGGCTGTAGGGGTCCGTCGGCGGGGGCAGTGGCGCTTGGGTGTGGGTGAAGCCGACAATCGCCATCATCGAGAGCGGCGGCACGTATTCCTTGTTACCATCACTCGCCGGAGGTTCAATCGCCTTGGCATAGCCGCGCAATTTGTCGAGTTCGGCGCGTGCGTCGCGTCCGGCGTTGGATGAGAACGGCGTCGTGCGAAACTCGCCGCCGCCAGGGGTGTATCCGAGCAGCTTGAACCGTCTTCCGTAAGGGGTAAGCGCGGGGAAATCGGTGTGGCAGGTACCGCAGGGCTGTCCAGTCTGACGTGCGAAGCTCGGCAGCGCTTGTGCTGGCGAAGTAGAGCCAATTGTCATGCAGCCCGCCAGCACTGCAGCAAGCACGAGCGCAGCGAATAGCCTGCCATTCCCGGAGAGTCGACTAGAACGGTACCCCCGCATCGCGCGCTGTCCCATCGCGGTGCGCTCACGGCAAACAGGAATCGAATTGCCAGGCGCGCTCGCGAACAATAGGCCAAGAGTGGAGAGCTTGGCCAAGCGACATTCGCTGGGTCGAATCCGATTTCAACGACAGCGAGACATTTTAGCAACTATAGGTTGCAGTCACAACACTAAAGCGTGCGGCGAAACGGTGCGTTTCGTCACGGGGCAACACCACTAATACAACGAGAATCCCTCGTCGCGTATCGGCAAAAATACGGGATTCGTCCGGCAGTCTTTGAGCTGGATCAACCGCCGCCGAAAAAATCAGGCTGGACCAAAGTCCCCGGCGCGGCGTAGCTTGAGTTGATCAAAGGCAGGGTTCCATGAGGTTACGATCGGTATCGCCGACAGCAGCCCTTGCCGCCGTCCTCTGCATTGTCTCCGCGCTGGCGGATGCGGAAGACAAGGCGGCGTCCGCCGTCTCTGGGCAAGAACTCAAGGCCAAGACCGACTATTGCAAGACCTGCCACGGCTTGGCGGCGCAAGGCTTTCGCGGGTCTTTTCCGATGCCGCGGCTGGCGGGACAGCAGCCGGAGTATCTCCAGAATCAATTGCAAGCGTTTATCGAGCACCGGCGCACAAACCCGGTCATGTTCAATGTCGCGCATGTTCTGAAGCCATCCATGGTCTCGGCCTTGGCCACATACTTCAAGGACCTCAATCCCAAGCCGTTGGGAGGCGCCACAAAGGAGCTCGTGCCGGAGGGCAAGAAGATTTACGAAGAAGGCGTTCCGAGCGCCAACGTTCCTCCCTGCGCCTCCTGTCACGGGCCGGATGCGAAGGGGGCCGATGCATTTCCTCGCCTGGCAGGGCAGCTTCATGACTACATCTTCAGGAAGCTGACGAACTGGGAAAAAGAAAGAGGGCAGAACAGGGATCAGCCCGATACGTCGGCGATTATGCAGCCGATCGCCCACGATCTTACTGAAGCGCAAATCAAAGCCGTCGCCGCGTATGTCAGCCAATTGGAGTGAGGAACCCATCGCGTCGGCATAGTCGAGCGTAAAGACAAACGGTCTACCGCAGCCACCTTTGAAAACGGCTCATCGCTATGTTTGGGCTCTCGGCCGATGTCGCATATGGGTCCAGACTGTGTAAAAACGCGGATGTTGAGGTTTGAGGCGCAGCCGGCTGGCTCATGAGCCGAGCCTATGCTCGGATCGCTTCTATTAGTCCGCCAACGCCGAGAATGCTCATGACCCGTTTCATGTTGTAGGCCAGGACGTGTAGCGCCATTTCGGTACCGACGTGCTTGAGCGTTTTCATCTGGAAGTGCGTCGATCCCATCCACGACTTTATCGTACCGAATGGATGCTCGACGGTCTGGCGGCGAAGGCGCATTTTCGCCGGGTTTCGATCGAGCCTCGCTTGCACGGCCTCAAGGACGGCTTCGTGCTCCCAACGTGAGATCCGTCGTTCTTTGCCTGTCGTGCACTGACCCTTCAGCGCGCAGCCCTGGCACGCGTTGGTCCAATAGCGGCGCAGTGTCTTGCCATCCTCTTCGTTGGTGTAGTGATAGACTAGCTGCTCACCGGCGGGACAAAGATAAACGTCGTCCGCCGCGACGTAGACGAAGTCCTGCTTGCCGAAGCGCCCTTTGACGTTGAGGCCCGACGTTATCGGCTTCGGCAGATAGACAGTGACGCCGGCTTGCTCACAGGCAACAATTTCCTCGCCGCTATAGTACCCGCGATCGGCTACAGCCGTCTCGGAACCAATCGCTGCGCGTGCCTGCTCGGACATGCGGGATAGCTGGCTCCGGTCAGACCCAACGTTGGTCACCTCATGGGTAACAATGAGATGATGCTTGGTGTCGACAGCACTTTGAACATTGTACCCGACCATCCCGCTGCCTCGGCCACTCGTGGCCATCGAGCGAGCATCGGGGTCGGTCAGCGATATCTGTTTGTCCTCGGTCTGCATCATCAGAGTGTTCAGACCGTTTAGGCGTTGTATCTCCTGGCGCAGCGTCGCAATCTTCTCGTTGAGCCGGGTGATCTTGGCCTCCGGTACTGCTTCCCCCTGGCGGTCGGCGCTGTCGAGCTGCGAGAGATACCGGGCGATGCTCTCGTCAATCTGCGCCAGCCGCCGCTGCATCTTGGCCTGGGTGAAGTTCCGGTCCCGAGTGTTGACGGCCTTGAACTTGCTGCCGTCGATCGCAACGCTCGCTTCGCTGAACAGCTCAAGGCGTCGGCACAGCACCACGAACTCACGGCAAACCTTGCGGATGGCCTCGCCGTTATCCTTCCGGAAGTCGGCTATCGTCTTGAAGTCTGGCATTAAGCGTCCGGTCAGCCAAACCAACTCAATGTTGCGTTGGCATTCCCGTTCCAGGCGCCGGCTCGATTGCACTCGATTGAGGTATCCGTAGACGTAAATCTTCAACAATGTCGCCGGGTGGTAGGCCGGCCTTCCTGTCGCCTCCGGCTCAACACCGCCAAAGCCCAGCTTGGCCAGATCAAGCTCATCGACAAAGACATCGATCGCTCGGACCGGATTATCCTCGGCTAAATAGTCTTCCAGCCGCTCGGGAAACAACGTGCTCTGGCTGCGGTCATCGCCAACGACAAAGCGCGTCATCGAATCCTCCAACCGAATCGCTGGAGAATCATATCATTGAGGGTGTTTTCATTGAGGGTGTTTTCACACAGTCTGGGTCAAACTGCGAAGTAGCCCGGCGCTGCTCTTATGTCTGGTTCACCCCCGATAGCGGCGGAATGGCGGACATCATGGGACTTCTCAAATGCGCGGCGGCCTGCGGTGTCGTGCTACGTTTCCTGAAGGTCAGTCTTTCCGACAGCTCTGCAAAACGATTCGGGTAACCCGTGGATAGCTGACGCGCTGATCTGGGGCCGGATCGACGCGAAGGGCCAGAACCGTATTCAAGGTTGGTAGCAGCTCAGCACTGAACTGGCGTCTACAACGGTGGCATGGAGTCTCTGTGGGATGGAGCGCCCTCATCGCGGGCGGCGTCAGCTCTGTTGCTGTGCAAGCTCCAAGGCGCCGTTCGCAAACGCGCTGGCGTAGCGAGCGAGTGTCGCCACATCGACCGCCTCCGGCCAGCGGTCGGCCACGTTATGATAGACCTCGCTGCTACACACCAGCGTCACGAACCGCCCGCCGCCCTGCTGGACGGGACGGGCTTCTCCGCGAGCTGCGGAAGCGTAAGGCGTTTTCGCGTTTACGGTCAGCCCTTCCTTTTCCAGTGACCGGACCATCCACTGTTCAAGCACTTCGTCGGAGGCGTGGATGAGATTCGGCTGTCGCGGCGCACCAATGTCAGAGCCGATAAAAATCCACGCGTGTGCGCGCCGCACAAGGTCTCCTCGGCGTTTTTGATAGTCATAAATACCTAGAAGTCCGAGTTCGTGACCACTCAACGCGACGAAGAAGGAATCCCGCGCAGGCTTGCCGGCGGCCAGGACCCTGATCGTTTCCAGCCAACACGCAAGGCGGCTCCCCTGCTCGCTTACGCATTGCCACCAGCCACTACGCGGTGCCATGAAGACGAGCGGCGCCAGTGCCGGGTTGCTGCCCGCGACCTTGAGGGTGACGTTTAAGGCTTCCGCGGCCGTCCGGCTCGCGTGGGCAACGAGCGTCGCCTCGGGGCGCTGCCGGGCCTGCTCCTGCAGCCACCCGCTTTCGACGCTTGAGACTTGCAGCGTCGGCGGGCCGATCGGCTTGGTGAAGGATCCGGCGTTGAGCAGGAAGAGTCCGGGGTGGCTGCCGCGCGTGAGCAGGACCACCGCCTTGTGGCGGCTCTGCCGCGCTTCCGCGACGGGCCCCGCTTGCGCTCTGAACCCCTCCGTGACCCCAAGCGGCTCGGTTTCTGCCAACCCGATCTCGGCGTCGCTACCGAGGGGTCCGAGCCTGCCGCGTACTCCTTCCCCGTCGGTGAAGTTGGCGTCGAAGAGCGGCACTCCGTCGATGCGCCGATCCGCGATTCGCAAGTGACACGATTGCGGATCAACCCGGCTGAGCGCGAAGGGTTCGAGCTCAGGCTCGGCGCCTAATTCCTGTACCTTTTTCGCCAGCCATTCTGCTGACGCTTTGTCGGTCGGCGTCCCCGTGCGGTGGTTTCCTTGGGCATCGTAAGCCGCGAGTACGTCTGCGATCCGCTGCTCCAGCGCGACCGACGAGGGCGTCCGATCTTTTGCAAACAGCAAGTTCGGACTGCCGGTCGCGGCCGCGAGCGCCGCCACCACCGTGCGGCCACCGACCACCAAAAATGCTCTGCGTTGCATTTTGCGGCCTCCGATTCTGCATCGATCATTCCAGACGACCTAAGTCGCGCATCAGGATACGCCTTATCGAGTCTCGCGACAAATGTTGCTTAGAGCTCGCTTGCGGGCCGGGCTGTCCCTGCTCGCATGAGCACCAGCCAGTCCGCAACCGCCCGACTGGGGAGCGGCCAGACGTTGCCGAGCGCCAAGACACTTTTGCACTACGCCGAGGCGACCGGCAGCAAGTTCCACCTGCGGCTATCGGCGGCTTGAGGCGCCAATTGCGAACCACAGGAAACCACTTCGCACAAAATCGTACAGTGGTGCGCCACGGTCGATGAAGATGGGCACTATTCGTTCGCCGTGGCGCTATGATGCCGTGGCCCGTTCCTCGCTTCAATCGTCAAGACTGCGACCGCGTGCGATTTCGTGCTACGCCTCGTGGGCGGCCGTCTTCCGATGTCGCGAGAGCGTCCGGTTATCCTTTGACTGCTGCCATGCCGAACCATCCCAGGGATCGACGCGATGTGCCAAAGCGAGAGAAGTCATCGATGCGAAGGTGCCTTACGAAGGTGCTTGAGCGCTGATTGGAGAAGGCCATGTACTTCAGGAATATTGGGCTTGTAGTCGTGACGTCGTTGTCAGTGTTTCTGGCATCCAACTCATCCGAGGCCCAGCAAGCCGACAAAATCCCCCATGTAGGATTTCTTGCACCCCAGGGTCGTACCCTGCCCCTTTTGGATGCATTCAAGAAAGGGCTTTCCGACCTCGGCTACATTGATGGCCGCAATATCGTAATCGAAGCGCGATTTGCAGAAGGACACTACGAACGATTTCCCGAAATTCTTGCTGAGTTCAGCCGGATGAAGGTGGATGTCCTTGCAGTCACGGGAGCTGTGACGGCACGGGCGGCCAAGAAGGCGGTCACAGACATCCCGATTGTCTTCTCCATTGTCGTCGATCCGGTGCCAGATGGTGTTGTCCCAAATTTGGAGCGGCCCCTTGGAAATCTCACAGGCGTGACGAGCTTTGATCCGCTGCAATCCAAGAAGCAGCTTGAGCTTCTCAAGGAGGTGGTTCCTTCCCTGAAACGAGTGGCGATCCTTGGCGATCAGGGCGTCTCCGAAGCATTGATGAAGGCGGGCGAGGAGCAGGCGCGAGCCATGGGCCTGGAGCCTCAACGGATCAGACTCGCAGGTCCAGTACCTGACCTCGATGCAGCATTCGCAGCAATTAGGCAGCAGCATGCGGAGGCGGTGCTGATACTGGAAGAACCGGTGCTCGGGGTCTACGCGGACCAAATCGCGAAACTCGCGGCCAAGGAGCGGCTCCCCACCCTATTTGCGCCGTCCCGTGTGAGCGCGGGGGGGCTCCTCAACTATGGAACGAGCCAAGTGGCAGCCATCCGCCGCATGACTGCGTACGTCGACAAAATTCTGAAGGGAGCCAAACCGGGTGACCTCCCGGTGGAAAGGATGACGCTTTACGAGCTCGTCGTGAACGTTAAGACCGCTCGGGAGGTCGGCGTCACCATCCCGCCCGAGGTACTCAAGCGGTCCGATCAAACTATCCAGTAGCCCTCGGCGTGCCGATGCCCGAGGAATTGATGGAGCGCGCGGACATTGTGATGCAATGACCTTTATGGACTGCCTGACGTAGAGGTTCTGCGATGACGGCTTTGGGTCAAAAACGGAAGTCGTAGCTGGCGCAAATTGCTTCCGGTTCACCCTCGACAACGGACATCCGCCACGACAACCGGCATGTCCGAAAAGTGCCACTAACGGACATTTACGTAATCGCGAGGCTCCGGTCACGCCTCAAAAACCAAGCGAGTGCCGGTGTACGCGCGAAGGACTTTCGCGGACATCGCAGCACGCGCGATTTCGTAGAAGGGTTCGCCCGTACAATGCAGCGGAACCACGTAAGTCGGATCGATCTCCTGGAGCGCCTTGACCGTGTCCCGAACGTAGTCCTCCGGATAAGGCGCGAGATGAAAGCCCCCGATCACAGCATGAATTTTTTCCACGCCGGAGGCGGCTTGAGCTTGCCTGATCGCATTGACCACGCCGCGATGGCTGCACGACGTCAGAACGACAAGCCCGCGTCCTTTCAGATTGAATGCGGTGGCGATTTCGTGCTGAAATTGATCCGGCACGACGGGCGCACTGCGTTCCGCCTCGCTGAGGCGCTCGGGATAACAGCCGACGCCTCGGTCGAAACCAATGGTCATCGCGCTCGGCGATAGCACCTTCTCGAAGCTCTTCTGGCCGATCTGCCCCGTGGTCACGGCGTGATCGGCAACCAGGGCGGGTCTCTCGGTGGAGGTTACGGCGACCTCGGCCTGCTCGAGCGCTTTGCGATCGATGACGCCGAAGTTGCCGCGCACCGGAGGTGCAGTCCATTGTCGCGCGCAAAAGCATCCTTCGCCGCCGACAAATAACGGCAGTTTGCGCTTGAGCTTGCCGCTGTGCGCCTGCAGGAAACCGACGAGACCGCCAAAGTGATCCTGGTGCCCGTGGCTGAGCACAAGGGCGTCGATTGCTGCGGGATCAATGCCAAGCAGGCCGGTATTGTTGAGAAGTGCTTCCGGCGTGAACCCGAAATCGACCAGGATATTGCGCGTCTCGTTGCCGCGTCGTGACTCGACCTGCATCGCAAGGCCGAATTCACTGACCAACGTTCTGCCCGGCGGCTTGTCGCTGAGACCCCAGCCAAAATGCTGGATATCAACATTAGGCAGCTTCCTGCTCGGAGCGACAGCGAACTGATAGCTATCGATCACGATCCGAACCGCTATGTGGTCAAGCTCAGGAACCGATCCGGTGACGGCCTCGGCTCTAGCCGGTTTCGAGCCAGCAAGGAGCGTGGCAAGTATCACACTCAGGATGCCGGCGCCTCCGCCGCAGACAAATTCCCGGCGCCCAATCTCATCGCAGAAAAACTGCCGTCGAGAAGGGCTTCCATGAGATCGCGCAATTGAAGGTGAAATGTATTCGACTGCCATTGCTACCTCCCATTCCTGCCAACAAACGTGGCCATAAACAGAAGGCGCGGGTCCGCTCGGACGTATTTCATTCCGCAGGGTCGGGCGTCTTAACTTGGATACAGTTCTACCAACTTGCCGCTACGTCAAGCAAAATTGCCGGTGGGCGGAGTCCGTTAATGGGATGGTCCGGCCGTGCTCCTGCCCCGCCAGCAAGCGAAGCTCGCAAGGGGCGCCAAAGACAAGGAGCACGCCATGTCTCAGATACCCAATACCGCGATCGCCGTGATCGGCATCGATATCGGCAAGAACTCGTTCCACGTCGTGGGCCACGATGCGCGCGGCGCCATCGCACTGCGGCAAAAGTGGTCGCGTGGCCAAGTGGAAGCGCGGCTCGCCAATATGCCGCCCTGCCTGGTCGGCATGGAAGCCTGCGTCGGCGCGCATCACCTGAGCCGCAAACTCGCATCGCTTGGTCACGATGCCAGGTTATGCCGGCCAAATATGTCCGCCCCTATAGCAAGGGACAGAAGAACGACTTCAATGATGCCGAAGCGATTGCCGAAGCCGTGCAGCGCCCGACGATGAAGTTCGTGGCGACCAAGACCGCGGAGCAACTGGATCTGCAGGCGCTGCATCGGGTGCGCGAGCGACTGGTGTCGCAACGCACCGGCATCATCAACCAGATTCGCGCCTTCATGTTGGAACGCGGGATCGCCGTGCGCCAAGGTATCGGCTTCCTGCGCACGGAACTGCCCACCATCCTTGCGACGCGCACCGATGCCCTGTCGCCACGCATGTTGCGTGTCATCGAGGAGTTGGCAGGCGACTGGCGCCGACTGAATCAGCGTATCGATGGCCTCTCCGGCGAGATCGAAGCCCTGGCCCGTCAAGATCAGGCATGTTCGCGCCTGATGACGGTGCCCGGCATCGGGCCGATCATTTCGAGCGCCATGGTGGCCGCGATCGGCACTGGAGACGTATTCTCCAAAGGCCGCGACTTCGGCGCCTGGCTCGGACTGGTGCCCAAGCAGATCTCGACGGGAGACCGCACGATCCTCGGCAAAATCTCCAGGCGCGGCAATCGCTACCTGCGCGTTCTGTTCGTGCAGGCGGCATGGGTTGTGCTTGTGAAGGTGAAGCCCACCAGGTGGGGCTATGGGCTCAAGCGATGGATCGAGGCGGCCAAGAAGCGGCTGCATCACAACGTGCTCGCGACCGCGCTCGCCAACAAACTTGCCCGCATCGCCTGGGCGGTGCTGGCCAAAGGACGCGCCTTCGAGCTGACGAGGACCGACGATGCAGGCGTCCGACTCGCTTGATCCTCGCGCCGTGCTCGGGGCCGTCAAGGCGCAGCCTGGCAGCGGTAGAGCAAGACGTCAGGACAGCACGACGGCCGGCCTTGACGGCCCTTGCGCGCGGCGCGTCTGCGCGCGCAGGCCGGGACGAAGGAACGACCGCCAGGCACGAACAAAGGAACAGCGCGAAGTGAGGAGCTATCGATGACGTAACCAACATCCCTTACCCGCCGAGGTCTTCGAGAGGATGAGACGACGATGGAGGATCGGTCTTCCCGGCGCATGCGAACACTGGTGACCCGAATGGCCCGTTCGAGGCCTGTCCGCTAATTAGCTCGAATGCGCGCTGATATCCATGATGGCCCGGAGCACCACACGCTCCAATCAGAGGCCGGATACATTGATGCAAGACCGCATCTGCCAGGTCGACGAAACCTCTTGCAACGCGCGGCCGGAACATACATTCGGGTCAAACTGCGACATCGGCTGACACCGGCCCGAAGTCCGCTTTACTGCTACAAGCGGATCTCCAGCTCGTTGACCTTGCTCCAACGTCATCACGCCTCCGGCATTCCAGCGCGGAGCAAACTATTGAGAAATCGCTCATGCTTATCGTCTAAGGCTGAATTTATGGACAGCATCTTGGTCCGTAGACGGCCTTGATATTCGGATCAAGCGCAACCGCATGCTGCACGGCAGCCCTTGCTGCTTCCAGATCACCCAGCTGCATCAGCGCGCCGGCGAGCCCAAAATGGGGCCAAGAATAGTTTCGGTTGTTTTCGATGGCTCGCCGAAACCACATGGCCGCGTCAGCAAATCTGTCGAGCCGTAGTTTGGAGAAACCGACCCAGTTCATCCACCAGAATGCAAAGTTGTCACGAGGGGAAATCCGAAGTGCTTCATTGACGTGGGCTTCAGTTTCCTCACCGCGTCCAAGAAGTTGCTTAGCTTGGCCGATAAAAGCGTGCGCACTGGCCAAATTCCGATCAAGCGCCAATGCGCGCTCGCATTCCGCAATACCTTGCATCGCTCGGCTCGTAAAAATGTAGACTGATCCAAGGACCAAATGCGCGGTGGCATGCTGAGGGTTCTTGGACAGCGCGTCAATCAAAGCTGCTTCAGCTGTCACAAAGTGGGGGATGCTGTCATTCCCCATTAGCGCGGCGCCGAAGATAGTATGTACGGTTGCTCTTCCGACTAGCGCTTCGATGTTGTTGGGGTCGAGAACCAAAGCGCGCTCGTAGTACTCTGCCGCTTTCAGCACAGCCTCAGGGGTCGTATTGTTGTTCACGAGCGCCCAACCCTGAATGTGTAGATCCGTCGAAGTCGGACTTTGCACATTCGCAGATCGTTGAGCATCGGCATCAACAAGTTCGCGGACATTAGTCGGCGCACCCAACCAGCCAGCCACGCGCCGGGCCGCAGCGTGGCTTTGGGTGCGCCAACCGCCTTGTCGCTCCTCGCTACCCGGCAGCCATTCCGACGCCCTTAGCCCACGCCCCGGGGGCGGCTATCTGCCAGCGGCCACGGCTTTAGCGGGCGACCGTTTTGGGAAACGGATGTTCTAACCCGGCTGGGATCACGGATGGGCATTCGTGTCATCCGAACAGCCGCCCGGCGTTCCGCCCTCGCGCATGCAGGCGCGATAGAGCCACGGCGCAACGTAGCTCCCGACCCATATCCCGCGCCCGGTGTGCTCGGCGCCGCGTTGAGCGGGGTCGTACCTTCCCCTCGAATATCGCGGCCAATCGAGCGCGAGGCCGTTGCGGACAAGCCATTCCGCGAGGTCGGCGCCGTCCACCGAGCACGTCGCCACGGTCCGCCCATATTGATCGAGCGACACGGGAACGCAGCTCACCGGCCGTCGGGCGATGAAGGCATCCAGATCATTCGCGGCCTTCGCGCCGCAGCGATACTGCAAGCTATCATCACTCCGGCAAAGCTGGCTGCTTTCCGGCGCGTCTATGCCCCAAAGGCGAATGCGCCTACCGTGAATTTCGAGCGTGTCTCCGTCGATGACGCTGGCTTGTCCGGTCATGTCGCCGGACATGGCCATGCTGGTCGACGCGAGCAGCAACAGCGCGGCTATCACGTTTCGCAAAACCATCGAATGATCCGATACTTTTTTGCTGCCTTCTTTCGAGGGCTTGGTATCCCCGCCGCGCTGCCCCGGTTGAGCGCACGCACAACGCCGATGCGGGCGAACATGGTCGGGCCTCCAAGGCCCACCACCAGCATCAGCGCCTCGATGGCGGCCCGCCATTCCGGCGCGTCGTGCTCGGCTTTCGGCAGCTTGGTAATGTAGGTGGCGGCATCTCTGAGCGTGACGATCTGGCGGCCGTCCGGCAGCGGTATCGGGTCATCAAACGGCGCGGACCAAGGCATGCTGTGATTGTCTCACCATGCCGGGGTCGAGTAGTCGAGCGCCACACGGCGTCACGCGCGCTTCAGCGAGCAGCACGGCGTTAACCTCGAATGGTTGCTGGAAGGTAAAGGCCGCATCTTCAAAAACGACCCTCTCACGCTGGGCCCGGACATGACCGGGAGGGAATTCGCCGCGGCGGTCTCAACCCTGTCGATGGCTGATCAACAGGAGATCAGGACCATGGTTTGCGAAATCCTGGAGGAGCGTGGCTCGTGAAGCGACGCAATCGCAACCATCGGAAGCGCAACCGGCAGCGGCTGACGGCTCATGCCAGGTGGCTGAGGCGGTAACCTGCCCTCAAAAAATTTACGCCGTCGGGCTCGAAATGTCGTGTCCCGGCGGCGCATGTTACTGGGCCCCTGAAATCCCCAGCACCGTCAATTTAGCAGGCCCCACGCCGAGCAGATGTGAACTGGTTCACAATCGTGGTCGTTCTTTCCAAAACCGCGCGCGGGCTTCGGTCCCGCGCTTTTTTGACGCTTATTTTGGCGACCAACACATGAAATCGATTAGAATAACCTGAACAATCGGTTGGATTAATGATCTCTAGAGGGCAATAGCTTCTCATCACTGGGGATAGATCGAGATGAGTGCATCTCGCGAATCGGCGAGACGAACGAGCATCTCTTCGATCCTACCTGGCATTCAGCGTTCCGGTGCTCTGAGTAAGGTGACCCCAGAAGCGGTGTTGCTCATCCCGAGACACCAGCCATGAGGAGAGATGAATATGCGCTCTATACTGATTCTGATACTTGCTCTCGGCGCAGCGAATCCGGCCGCAGCGCATCAGCGCCACGCGTATGCGTTTGGCCATGTGAATGCGAATGTCGTGAGGGGAAGCGCACCGGCAGTCCAGGTCGCCGCAGCTGCCGCGCAGGGTGTCCCTAGCAGCCTACGCCCGCGCAACCCCATAAACAGAGTAATTCCATGGGACCAAACAGCAACCACAAGCAACGCGGCGCTTCCCGAGTGTGGCTTTGCGGCCGAGACGGATCAATCGACCAACATACACCCCTGCGACCCGCGTAACGTCTATCTGACGCGCTAATCGCCTGATAGCGAGCTTTGCCAGAACCAGCCGGGAGATCAAAGAGCAGCTCACCAGCGCGGCTCAAGGACAGAGATGAGATGCCGGCGGCGCCGATCGCATAGGAAGCGAAACCGGCGGCGGCTCAGGCGGTAGTTTTCCACAATCCCGGCGGTGCTGGCGTCTTGTTTCGGTGCCGCCGGGGTCCAGGATCACACTGCGACTCACCAGGAGAGCAAGTCATGCGCAACAGGAAAGCGGCGGGAGTAGATGCCGATGTTGAGGCGCGGATAGCTCAAATCGAGCAGATGACGTTAGACCAGATCGCAGAGTTTCAGCGCAGGATACTGACCGAGATCACCACAGGAAGAATCGCGCCTAGAGAAGTCAGCGCCATAGATCGCGCTCTCCGAAAACGGCTGAAAGCGATTGAGCGGGAAGTGCGCGAGGGCGGCTGAGGCGGTGACAAGAACCAGCGCGGGGTCGAGAGGCCCCGCGTCTCACCCTGATTTAACCGGCCACCATTCGACGGCCACCCCTTCGCACACGATCGCGGTCACCGGCCTGCGGCCGATCGTTTTGCGCTCCAGTCGAAATTCGAGATTGTCACGACGAGGAAGCGGCGCTTGCCCGGGCGTCAGCTTCCGCTTTTTCGTTGATGCCGGGATGTTTAAGGAAGCCAACCCGCGGCCGTGAAACTCCCGATCCTATTGAGCGACGCCGCGCTCTTTCCAAGCGGTTCGGATTACACGCTTGCGTTCGGGACTTGCGACCATCGCACTCCCCTGGAAAACGAACTCCCCGGGCGGCCAGCAGTTCCCCATTCCGGCAGCGCAATTGCCGACACGGCTGCGCAGCCGCGGGGCGCTGGTGCGCTCCAGCTGATCGCCCCGCTCCACTGCCTGCAAAACCAGGACTCACCACGGGCCTTCCTACGGGCTTGGCGGGGCAGATCAAGCTAGTAATCCGTCCTCTTCACATCAAGACGCTGATGTCGATCCCGACGACGACATTCCCTGGGATAATGCCGCGGTCGAGGCCTACGAACGTGATGTTGCGGATCATCACGACAAGCCGCCCAGCTACCTCGAGAGCCCGCCGATAGTCGATTCCGACATCCCGGAAGACATCGAAGACGAGGCGCCGCCAAGCAAGCCGCTGATCGGATCGAGCGCATCCTTTGTGCGGGGGTTTATCCCGCCCGATTACCTTCTAGATGGCATCCTGCAGCGCCGGTTCTGCTACAGCTTCACAGCAAGAACCGGTACCGGCAAGACGGCAATCATGCTGCGTATTGCCGCGCATGTCGCGCTCGGCAGGCCGCTCGGCAGCCGCAATGTCGAGAGGGGAAAGGTTCTCTATTTCGCCGGCGAGAATCCAGATGACATCCGAATGCGCTGGATCGCGATGTCGGCGGAGATGGGTTTCGACGTCGATACGGTCGAGGTCTACTTCATCGCCGGCACGTTCAAGATTTTAGTGTTGCAAAAGTCCCAAAATGGAGCCCGATCAATTTCCCGCCAAACGACGAAACAAGCAGCAAATGCGTATCGACCTCGTCCCAAACGCGCTAACGAAGTAGCCTGTGAGTTCATCGTGGGATGATGTAGTCCCCCATATGATTTCTTGATCGCCGCGCGTACGGCTCTGAAAATTTGTATCCAGGCGTCCAAAAAGAGTTTTGCAACAGTATCGGGGGACGAGCAGACATGGCTTTCCGCCTGCGCTTCTCACGCCGCTCAAGCCACCTGATGATCTCCTCATCGCGCGCGGAGGCCCCCGGGAAAGGGCGCATGACCACGCGCCCGTGTTTCATCGCTCTATCCAGTTCATGTAAAAGCTTTGGGTCTTTGTGATATGCTTCCGCGCGCGCCACACAGCGATTGCCAGCGCAAGGACCAAATCGTCGTGCCGACCTTCTCTGGCATTGAACGTCAGATGACCGCCCTCGGTATATTTGACGCGGAAGTCCTGCAGCTCGCGCACCAGTTCGGCCGCCTTGCTTGGCCATCTTCGATCGAAGCGCTCGATGCGTCGCTCCAGGCCGGTTGACCCGAATGGCGACAAACGGGGGCATATCAAGGATATCGTCTCAATCCGTCAGCGACCGGCGGCGGTTGAAGATCGGGCGGTGCCTGGTCATTGGGAGGGCGATCTCCTGTCCGGGCCGAACAACACCTACATCGCGACCTTGGTCGAGCGTCATACCCGTTACGTGATGTTGGCCAAGGTGGCAGGCAAGGACACCCGGACGGTTGTCACCGCGCTCATCAAGCAGGCGAAGAAGCTACCAAAGGAGCTATATAAATCCCTGACCTGGGACCGGGGCAAGGAACTTACGGATCATCGTCGCTTTACGTTGGCGACCAAAATCGACGTCTATTTTTGCGATCCGCAAAGCCCGTGGCAACGCGGGTCGAATGAGAATACCAATGGCCTGCTGAGACAGTACTTTCCTAAGGGCACCGACTTGTCGATGCATTCGCAAGCCCATCTGAACAAAGTGGCTCGTCAGCTAAATGAACGACCACGTGAGACCTTGCAATTTGAAACACCAGCAGAGAGATTTAACGCCTGTGTTGCGTCGACCGGTTGAGCCGGCACCCTGAGAGCGGACATCGTGCACCGCAGTCGGCAGGTCCGTTTCGTGCCAAACTCGGAATTCGTTAGGTTTGGAGTAGCAACGCTTATTCACGACGTCGGGGCTTCGCCGCAGGCTCCTTCACCGAAGAGCGGTTCGATGCGCTACGCGCACATATTTTGCGGCTGGAGCAAGAGGCTGAAACGGAACGAAAGTAGGGCGCTCAGCGGGCCGCGCTGCGCCGATTACCGCGCGACGTAAACCTTACTTCGTAGCTTCGCTTTGATAGCCGACTTTGTAGCTTCTTTCGACCAACGATGGCCGTTCCGTCGACCCCAACAGTTGCAAACCCTCGGAGATGACGCGAATGACGTTTTCTCGCTCAAGTCTGCGGCGATGAAGTCGGCGCCGGGATAGATCTCGCGGGCCGCGCGGCCGGCGCCTGTCGCGCGGCAGCTTAGCGTAGCCCGCGACGCGGCCGATTGGTTCCCGTTAGGCCTGCTCGGCGCCGGCATCGAGTAGGATGATCCGAAATCCGGACGGGTCAATTTTAAACCATTGGCTTTCAATCGCGCAGGCGCAGCCGGCGACGTATTCCAACTCGCTTCCGCCGGTGTCGAGAAAGGCGCGGTTCATCGTGCCGATATTGGTGAACTGGCCGACGTCGATATCCTGCTGCAGCACGAGTGCGAGGAGTTTCCGCGCGGCGGCTTCTGGATTCGCGAACGGGCGATCCTGGACGAATTTCATGGCGTCGGTAATATGGCGCGGTCGGAATGGGTCCAGCTCTTGGCTATTCGTCGTCCACAATCTCGGAACGCTCATCTGTTCTCTCCATAGCTTAGAGAATATATCGAATATGTTGCTCCTCCCGGCCCTGACGGCCTTTGATCTAGCTCAAATGGCTGAATTATTTCCGATCAAAAACTCTGCTTTCAGAACCGAGTTTTTGTTTCGTGGCAACATCGCTGACGTCTGAGTTGGGTCAAACGCAGACATCAGCCATTCTCCCCGGCATATCCGTCCTAGCCATTTTGGGAAACCAAGTTACGCTGCCGCCTGGGAATCAATCGAAGGCCGGCCAGTAGAGCTGTAAAATGGCGCCAGGTGGCTCCGAACATCGGACAAATCGACGAACCGGTCGATCGACCTCAGCAAGTGGCCGGCCGGAACGTGTCGCTCAAGTGAGAACTCGTAGAACAGCGCCGCTTGATCAATCTGTCGCGGACCCATCATCGCTTCCGGCCTCCCGCCTACGAGACCGAATGAATCAGCGAACTCCTTGCGCTTCAACAGGAGAGTTTTTCAACAAAATCTGCCAGAAGCAGACATCGCCTGTCGATTAGCCAGCCCGGGCTTTTCTCGCAGGGCGTCTATCCGAATCCGGAACTGACCGATCTGCTTAAGAATCTCGTGCCGTACTTCGGACATGGCGAGGAGGTGCTTCTCGCCGTCTTTCAGCAAGCCAAAATCCGTAGATGGCGCAAAGCGAGAGAGCGAGCACGTCTAGACAGAAAAGAAGCGTGTTCATGATCGTCCTCCTGTCCTGGAGCGACCACCCTTGGCTATTTTGCTGGGCACCAAATTGATCTGAAAGAGGTGCCCCAACCGACAGAGTCCCGGAGTGTCTGGGAGTCCGGGGCCCAACCGTAACTGCATTCCGAGGGGCGCTCGGTGTGTAATATTAGTAAGGCCGCTCGCGGGTTCCCGCTTTGAGGTAGGTCAACTAAGGTATGAGGCGCGTTTTGATCAATATCAAAACAGGTTATCGGGCTGGGCGGTAAACACACCTTGCTAAAGATAAAAATAACGCTCTCGAAGTCACGAAACTCAGGATAAGCCGCCGCTGACCAGACCCAGCGGCGGCATTCGCTGTATTTCGCAGGGGGGTTGCGCCTATGGCCCACCCAACATCGACTAAGCCGACCAAAACTGTGAGCCAGTACGGCCAACTTCAGTTCAACAAAAGCTTGCAAAGCTCAATGGCGAGGATGCGTTTCGCTAGGCGGCGGTCCGGTGCGACTTCCGCCGCGAAGTCATGAATCCCTGAAACAGGAGGAGAATGACATGGCTCAAATGGCAATAGAACAAACGGCTCAAACCGCTCGAGTTCCGAAGAACTTTCGGACCGTGATCACGGCCGCGGCCGGGGGAAACGTCATCGAGTGGTATGACTTTTATATTTTCGGGAGCTTGGCCACGATCTTGTCGGTCAAATTCTTCGAAAAGAGCCATCCCGTCGCGGCCCTGCTCAGCACGATCGCGTTGTTCACCGCCGGGTTCCTGGTCCGTCCATTGGGGGCGCTTCTGTTCGGCTGGATGGGAGACCGCGTCGGCCGCAAATATACGTTCATCTTGACGCTTGTCGGCATGGCGCTAGGTACGGGTGCGATCGGGTTGATTCCGACCTTCGAACAGATCGGCTTGAGCGCCGCGATCATTCTGTTCTGTTTGCGAATGCTCCAGGGACTTTGCCTGGGCGGTTCATACGGCGGCGCCATCACCTATGTCGCCGAGCACGTGCCGGAAGAACGCCGCGGTTACTATACCTCATGGCTGCAGACCTCGCCGACCCTCGGCATCGTACTGTCGCTCGTCGTGATCATCGCTGTACGCAGCTATTTCGGCGAGACCGTATTCAATGACTGGGCCTGGCGCATCCCGTTCTTGTTCTCCTTCCTGCTGGTGTTCATCACCCTCTACATGCGTGCAAACTTCGAGGAGTCGCCAGTCTACGAGGAGATCAAGGCCAAGGGGAAGACGAGCAAGAATCCGTGGCGCGAGGCCTTCCTCAACCCCGCCAACTTGAAGTACGTGGTGATCGCGACCATTGTCGTTTTGGGCGAGGGCGTGGTCTGGTACAGCAGCCAGTTCTGGCCCCTGTTCTACCTGCAGACGGTTTCCAAAGTGGACACGCTGTCCAGCTCCTTCATCGTGGGCATCGGCCTAGTCATCGGCACCCCGTCACTCATCTTCTTCGGCTGGCTGTCCGACAAGATCGGCCGAAAGCCGGTGATCCTGGGCGGCTTCTTCCTGGCGGCGCTCACCTACTTTCCGCTGTTCACCTGGCTCGGGGCGGCCACGCAGCCAGGCCATATCAACTATCCGATCGCGATCTTGATCATCGCGATCCTCGTCTGCTACGTTGGCATGGTGTACGGGCCGATCGGCGCGTTCCTGGCCGAATTCTTCCCCGGCAGGATCCGCTACACGGCGGTGTCCATGCCGTACATGATCGGCAACGGCTGGGGCGGTGGCTTGGTGCCGTTCATCACCACGGCGGCCTTCACGGCAACGGGCAGTCTCGCCTATGCTCTGATCTACCCGATCGCTGTTCCTGTGGTATGCTTGGTGCTCTCCCTGTTCTTGATGCCGGAGACGCGCCATATGAAAATCTGGGGTGCCGACGCGGCATAGGCGTTATCGGCAAGTTGGCAATAATATAGGCTGCGTGCGGGGCCGTTCGGCCCCGCACTTTGGCTGCCCGCGGATCGGCGCGCGGCATCGTAATCCGGGCCGCCTCAAGCGCGCCCCTCCAGTGCACGAAGAAAGACCCGTCTTGCCAGAGATCGCGGCGTACTCCGCTCTGGGGCCGGCCTGCTAATCAGGCGATGTCGCTTTTGGGTCATTCTCGACCGAATTAGGCTGTCTGCGCCATGTCCGGTCTTCCCCCGATAGCGACCGAATAGCGGACATCGCTGAAGGTCCGGTTCGTGCCAACAGCATAAGTCGAAGCGAGCCCCTGATCGATTGAACCCCTGACCCGATCCAACGGGACGGTTACTGCCTATCCTGGCTGAGATTTCTTCGGTCGCTCGATAATTCGTTGTTGCCGCCGATAGGCGCGCGCCTGCTCGATCTCCCAAATTGTCCGGATGAAGCACGCGCCGAGGCAAAAGACGAATGCCATCGTTGATGGATCCAACTGCGATGGTTCCGAGATGGACCATCGAATACGTCATGGTACTTTTCCCTTCAGCCGAGCCCGCAATGCACCCGACTAAACAGGGAATATGTGGGACGGGTCACGCTTTGAGGCGGGAGCGACAAGCATTGGCGAACCCAGAACAGATGGTCGCAGGCACGATCGGCCCGTCGATTTTTTATTACCGCGGCCAGCTCGAGTTAAGGCGCGACGAGTCGATGGGTGTGCGTAACCGCCGGCTTCGGAGAACCGAGCGATCCCCAAATGGCAACGCTCAACAAAAGGGCAGCTACTGCCCAACGGACGGCAAACAGATCCAATAGCTTCCTCCATCAGAAGGGCGATTATACTATTCACGCAACGTGCCAACCGCGTGACGGTGCCCTGTAACCGAGCGTTCAACTAGTCCAATATCGCTGTCAGGGCTTCGCACCTATCACACCAACATCGTTGACCAGCGACACCATTCCCCTGCTTACAGTTCCGCTCGCTGAAATCAGGCGTAGGGATCCGGCGCTACTCCTCGCGCGAAGTTCAGAAAAATCCCGGACTCAAATCCAGGCCCTAGGTCGCCAAAAGGAGCAGCACGAATAGACCGGCCCCGCACATAAGGGCGAGCTGCTTGAGACCGGCGAACTTCAGCGATATGGGCGGAAACGCACGGGAGAAAGCTCTTGCGACAGTAGCCATTGCGGCCTCCAAATTTCGACGTCAGTATTAGGTCAGTACTTCCTGAATCGCCGCATCATCGGAAGTGATGATGCCAAGCGTGAAGCACCCAACCGGCGCCCAAGTCGGTTCCAAAATGATGCTGGTTGACGGTCAGCCTGAGATGTCGCTCGAGTCGTTTCCGTACGCTCCGTCGCCAGGCCTTTTTGAATCGCAAAACCGGATCGACCTCAATTCGGGAAAGCTAGACCAGATTTACCGGAAGCAAAACAACGTGGAGGAAAAGTACCGGCTTGATGTGAGCCAACGATCCATAGAGAATGAAGAGCACGTTGCTTAAAAGCGCGAGAGTTCGAAGCGCCACAATCGTCGTCAAGCAGAAACTGGCAAGAACGCAAAGAGCGGCCGAGAAGCCTAACAAGTCAATCGACGACATGCCGTTGTCCCGCTTGGGTCACTCGATTTGGATGTCTGCTGATATCGAATCGTGGCATTGGCCTGGCCAAGCCGCGCTGACGCGATGGTGACCGTTCCTGGCTGATCCGCAATCGCAAGTCCGACAAGTAGCAAGGCAACTGCGGCATAAAGGGCGAAAAATCCCAGTCGCCATTGTTTGAGGACCATCCGGTCATCACAGTTTTCGGGACGATCCCTATTTTTTAAACTCCAAGGATAGAAAAGTTTGGAATGCGCGTTTGCTGAAGGGTAAGCATTGGCTGAAGGAGCATGGGGTGAGAGTAGCGTTCCAGTTTTTGGAAGCATCGTAAGTCTCCAAATGTATCGACCAAAATGATTTGGCTTAAATGATCAGCGCAGTTAGCGAAGCTGCTGCGTTCCGTGCACAGAAGATCAGTCTCCCCTAACGACCAGGCTTTTTCGGAAGTGACAGTTCCGCCGGTATTGATTGAAAAAGTGAATGCGAAATAAACGCGAAATCACGCCGACGCCGTTCGACTGCGAGGATCAAAGTAGCCTCAAAGTACAAAAGGGATTATTGCAATTGTCAGGGAAATACGGACATCAATGCCAAGTCGCCCAGCGTGTTTCCGGGAGATAATGCGGCGGTATAGATCGCACCCAACATACACATTGCCAATCCGAAATAGCCGAAAATGAAGTGCAGATCTCTTCCACTGGAGCGAACTTCGTATGACTGTAGCGCTTCAAGGATTTTCATTCGTTTCCCTTTCATTTTTGCGAGCCGTCATCGATTTCATCCGTCAAAGGTGGTGCAAGGCGTAGGACCACAGCGGCAGTGTGAGAAACGAAAGTGATATGCCAACTCCGACCATCAACGAGACCAGTGGCGGGTTCAGGCCGTGCTGGGCCGCGACGATTGCACCGCCAATCATCGGGCCCATCCCAGCTTCAAACAGGGTCACTCGGGTGATTTCTTCGCCGGTGCCCAACAAGGTGAAGTAAATGGACGCGATCACAACAGGTGCAAGGAACAGCTTGAACCCCAGGCCTGTGGCAAGCGCGGTCTTAAGTCCGCTGGTTTGGTCAAACCTCAATTGGAAGCCGACTGAAACGAGAGCAAGCGGGGCAAGCGTGTCACCCAGGCGCTTGAGCGCGTCGGAAACCCAATCGGGAAACTCGAAGGGCAACAGAATGAATGCCGCGATTAGGGCAAGCAAAGGTGGGAATGTGAGGACCCGCTTGAAGACAACGGTTTTGGATTCCGTGCCCGCCGAATAAATGGCGGCGACCGTGATCCCCAATGTGCTGAGGACCAGGTAGCTACCCAGCTGATCTATCAGGATGCCGGTCGCCATATTGGAAGCGCCGAAAAAGGCCTCGATCATCGGCAGTCCGACAAAAGATGTATTCGCGAGCCCGCCGACCAGCATCAGCGCCCCGGTGGTTTCGCGCGAGAATTTCAAACGCGAGGAAAGCATCCAGAAAAAGCCGTTTTGCTGGCCG
The DNA here is from genome assembly GCF_031202265.1 of Bradyrhizobium sp. Ash2021. Taxonomy (NCBI): domain Bacteria; kingdom Pseudomonadati; phylum Pseudomonadota; class Alphaproteobacteria; order Hyphomicrobiales; family Nitrobacteraceae; genus Bradyrhizobium; species Bradyrhizobium sp. Ash2021. The sequence goes on from NZ_CP100604.1 coordinate 7,627,260, forward strand.
CGCGGCCGACATTGCGAATGATGGCGGGGTAGTCTGGCGGGCGAAACGGACCTAGCCCGGATATCTCACACCACCATTGATAAGGCACGGGTACGGCGTCAAGCGGTGCCTTGTCGCGGCCTCTGGATAGGTGGAGGGGCGGTTATGGCCAAGCGGCTCGCGGCAAGCGAGTCTGGGTTTGGTCGTGCGCGGCATGCGGGTAAATCTGGGCGCGCCGGTCCCGTTGTGGGCCAACCTCGGCGATCTCGGCGAGGCCCGCGGCTCAGCTCGTGTTGGCGGCAGCGATGAGAGCCTGACGTGCAGTGGCAAAGACGGCCTTGTAGGGACAGCCGGACGCCATGGCGAACTTGATGCGGCGAACGCTGATGGTGACGAGCGCGCCGATCTTGAACAGCTTGCGGCGAATGGTGCCGCAGCTGGCATCGGCCAGGTCGGTCGCCTGCAGAGCGATGCGACGTAGGCCCTCGATCAGCACGTAGGCCATCGAGGCGCAGTAAAGCCGCAACTGGTTGGCCTTCATGGTGGCGGTGGAGGTGCGATCGGCGAACAGGTCCATCTGGCATTCTTTGATGCGGTTCTCCATCTCGCCGCGGGCGCAGTAGACTGCTTCGTAGAGATGCCGGCCCTCGCCATCGGCGCCGGTCAGCGAGGTGACGATGAAGCGCGGATTGGCCTCGCCTTTCGTCCACTCCGCCTTGACGATGACCCGCCGCTTGCGGCTCCAGCTCTTGCGGGTCGACCAGATCAGCTCCTTGAAGCGGCGCGCCGGCTCCCCGCTCGCCTGGCTCTCGTCGCGGGCCTCGGCCAATTCGGCCTCGATCGTGCGCGCAAGACGGACGTTCCTGGCAAGCCCGAAGATGAAGTCGACCCCATTGGCCTCACACCAGCTCATCAGCGTGTCGCGCGCAAAGCCCGAGTCGGCGCGCAGAATGATGCGCGTGTGCGGCCAGCGCGCGCGGATCTGCGCCACGATCCGGGCGATCTCCTCGACCGAACCGGCCGCGGCATCGATGTTGGCGGGCCGCAGCTTCGCCGCCAGCAAGTGACGGCCGCAGAAGATGTACAGCGGCAGATAGCAGTAGCAGTCGTAGTAGCCGTGGAAGAACCGCCCCTCCTGGTGCCCATGCAGCGGATCGTCGGTCGCGTCGAGATCGAGGACGATCTCCTGGGGCGCCGTCTTGTGCGCCTCCAGGAACAGCGTGACAAACAAGGCTTCAATCGCCGACGGATCGTGCGCGATCTTGTGGTAACGCGTCGCCACATCCCGGCTCAGCTCCAGTCGGTTCAGCGTCGATTTGCCGGCCACCGGTGCGCAGTCCCCCCGCCGGGCCGCCAGCTTGCCCGCCAGCACCGCCATCACCGGATCGTGCCGCAGCTCGTCGTGGTCGTTGATGTCCTCGTAACCGAGCGCAATCCCGAAGACCCGCTGCCCGACCAGCGTCGGTACAAGATGTTCGACGAGCCGGGGGTGCCGCCGATCGATGAAGCATTCGGCAAACCGACCAACCAGCCCGATCGCCCGATCGGTTGCGCCCAACAGCAGCGCCCCGGCGTCCGACGTGATCGCTCCACCATCAAAACCCGCTATCACCGGACGGCTTGCTACGGGTGCAAACTCGAACAGTTCTGCGCTACACTCTGTCGGCATCGGGGCGCTCCTCGAATCATCGGAAAGTGGTTGCGGCACAACAACTTTCGCTGATTCGGCGCTCCGTTGCGCTCAACTGTGTGAGATATCCGGGCTAGGTCAGAACGTAGCTGCACCGGTCCCGTCGCCCATAGGGCGCGTTAGCGATAGAGACAGGTCGCCTCAGGAATTAATGAACAGGCTGCTGTGGGGCCCGGATTTGGGGCGTCGAGTTCTGCAACAGGCGCAGGAGGTCGGACTGCCGGGGCGTGTCGGTCTTGGAGAACATGTGCTGCAGATGAGTGCGCACGGTCGGCTCGCTGATGCCGAGCATGTCGGCCGCCTCCTTGGCGCCGAGCCCCTGGGCAAGCGCTAGGAGCACGCGAAGTTCGCCGCCGGTCAGCCTGTAAAGCCTAGCAAAGGCCTCGCCCGGCATGAGGGGCGCCTGAGCAGGATCCTTCGTGAACACAGCGACCGATGCTGCAAACGGCGCGATAATGCCGCTGCGCTGACCACGATCCACCGGAAGCAGGGTTGCAATGTAGCCGGCGCCGTCGACATCCGGGATTGCCAGGGAATGTTCGCTCATATCCATGTCGATGTCGTCGCGCGACGCCTCGTCAATGGCTTTCGATAGGGCCGCGCGCGCGGTGGGATCGGTGGGAGAAATCCGGTTGTTTACGATGCGAATGGAATTGCCGGTCCTGGTCTGGCGCTCAGCAGCGTCGTTCATATAGACAACGCGGCCATCGCGTGCCGTGAGGAAAACACCCGCGACAAGTACATCAAGCGTCTTTTCCAGCATCTCCGACCTCAGCGCCCTGATATCGAGCGCATCCGAGATGGTGAGTGCGCGGCAGACGTGCGGGGACAGGAGCTTGAACAGGCCGATATCTAGCTGTTGGTAATGCGGGGCCTTCTCGCTCCGGGAGGCGTGCATGGAAGCCATGCGGCCGCCGGTCCGCAACGCAGGAAACCAGATTATATCCAGTAGTCCGAACGGCTTTAGCACTTCTCTATAGAACCGGCTTTCAAGCAATTCGTGGGGTTCCATGGAGAGGGCGCTGACGTGGCCAATATTGGAGACGATGTCCGCTGCTGCCATTGGTGTTTGTGCATAGTTCTTTCCCAGCTTTTCCAGGAATTCCGGCTGGTATCCGAACACGAACAACTGGTCATTTTGCACGTGTCGCATATCGTGAACGCAGATGCCGCCCGCTGTGCTTTCACACAGATCGGCAATCTTCCGGCAAGTGTCCGGCCACTGATGCGGATCGAGCGCGCAATCATAAATCGCGCCGATCGTGTCAGATAACGCCTGGGCGGAGACTCCATCCAAACCGATCACGTCGAGCCCTCACTGTCCGTGGAGCGGCATATCTGCCGGTTGATCTCAAAGAAAAGCTCAATGCGAGTACAGGTAGTTCCCTCAATGAAACTATCGTTTCAGGAAGGGGAGCCCCGGTCAATCGCTGTCTTGGCGTTCTCGGATTAAATTAGCTCGTTCACCTTCATCCATCCGCGGATTGTTGATCGGCCCATGTCCGCCAAGGGTCAATCCCGTCGTTTTTGTTCTGTCCGCGTTACGACCGCTTTTCCCCCGATAGCGACCGGGCAGCGGACATCGCCGGACGTCTCAAATGGGCCATGAGCAGACGTTGCGAGGCGCGTGTTGGCTTCGGGTTCATTAGCCGCGATGGTCCGCCAAACTGCGCTTTCCCACTTTGTTGATCTATCGCAATGTCCTACAGCGCGACATCGGCAATTATCATAGAAAATATCATCTTTGAGGAGGGCACAATGGTCATTGAAATCTTGTGCCAGGAACATCGCAACATTGAAAAGTTGCTCCTCGTTCTCGAGCGCGAGCTGAGCGTCTTCGCTCGCGGAGACCGCCCTGACTACGAGGTAGTCCATGCGGTTATCGCTTATTTCCAAGTCTATCCCGATGCCTACCACCATCCGACGGAGGACATGGTATTCGAGAAGCTGAAGGTACGCGATCCCGCCGCGGCCGCGAAGGTCGGCGATCTCGCGGCCGATCACCGGAGGGGCGCCGAAGGTTTGCGCCGGGTCGCGCGGGCGGTCGAGAGCGTACTAGCTGACCAGGAACTCCTGCGGCAAAACATCAACGACATCATTCGCGACTTCATCGAGCAGGAACGGCGCCATATCGCCATGGAAGAGCGTGATTTCTTTCCGGCCGCGGTCAAGGCTCTGCAAGCTCGGGACTGGGCGGAGATCGCTTCGAGACTGACTGATCAGAGGAACCCGCTTTTCAGTGAGGTCGTCGAAGAGAGGTTCGAGGTCGTGCGAAGGCATATCTTGCAGCTGGAGCAGGAGGCTGAGGCGGAACGATCGGCGTATTGCTGACGCAGCGGCGGCGCAGCTGGCCAGAATTTGTATTTCAGACGATGGAGGGTGCGATGACGACAACCCAGCGTGAACCTTATCCTTTTGTCACGAAAGTGATCGACCTGTTTGGCGACTGGCTCAAGCAGCGTCGGGAGTTGAACGAGCTGATGGGGTACGCAGCCGATCCGGGTGAGCTGGAGCGGGTGGCGCGCGATCTCAATGTAACGCCCGCCGATCTCGAGATGCTGGTGCGGCAGGGGTCGGACGGCGCGAACGAGTTGCCGTACACGCTCACGGCGCTGGGCATCGACGAAGCGGCCGTATGGCGGGCGGAGCCGGCCTTATTGCGCGACATGGAGCGCGTCTGTTCGTTCTGCACGCACAAGCGTCGGTGCCATCAGGAGCTCGCGGCCGGGACTGCTGCGACAAACTATGTGGAGTATTGCGGGAACGCGGATACAATCGACATGGTGAGGTTCAAGAGCTGAAGATCACGAGCTGATCAAGACCGGCCGAGAACCGCATCATGGAATCTGTCCAGCGCTTCTGATCCGCGGCAGCGGCCATGCCGAGGATCGAGAGTCTATCCCAATGATGACGCTTTCGAGCGCAATGAACCGGGCGTGCCGCGCGATCTTGACGGCGGGCACGAGCGGGCGAGATCACCAGAACTTTGGAGCGAGGTGTTACGGCGACGGCTTACTTGACAAAGCTGAGGTAAGAAGCCAGCGCCTCAATTTCGTTCGGGCCCAATTGTCGCGCAACCAGCGGCATCGGAGAGGCCGGACCTGAATGGTATCCTTGGCCCCACTGCTCGAGCCGCGCCTTCAGGTAGAAATAAGCAAGCCCCCCAAGGCGAGGAATTTCCCGCACGCCTTCGGCGTTCGGGCCATGACAGGCATAGCAGGATGCAATGTTGGCCTCCGGAATTCCCTCCATATAAATCGTTCTGCCCGTGGCCACGAGATTCTTGTCGCCGTCATTGGCGGGTTTGGGCGCGATCGTCGCAAAGTAGGCCGCGAGCTCGCGGGCGGCGCGAGCATCAAGCGCGGCCACCGCGCCCCACATGTATTGCTTCGAAAAAGGATTGTCACGCGTGTGCTCGCGGAAGCTTCTGATCTGGCTTTCGGTATAGGCCGGACGCTGACCGGCCAACCTCGGGGCGACCATGTAACCCTGTGCCGATGTTCCGTGGCACCAGGTGCAGTTGCGGACGCTGCTGTCGCCATCCCAGGCCATCGCGGGAGCGATTGAGGCGACCATCGCCAGGACCGCGGCTTTCAATCCGGTGCGCTTCATGACCTCAAAGCTCAATTCAATTGGCCGACGCAGCATATGCGGGATCCAAACGCTCATTGCAGATAGCTGACATAGGCCGCGACGGCTTCAATTTGTGATCGCGTCAGATTATGTGCTGTCGGCGCCATGATCGCGGAGGTGTCGACTGCCGATCCTTGGCCTCGCACCTTCGTCCAACCAGTGAGCTGTCCAACGGAGTACTCATAGAGCTGGCCCGCCAGCCGCGGAATTTCGTTCTGGCCCCTGCCTTCGGAGCCATGACAGGCCGCGCAGGCCGGCACATTGGCATCGGGAAGCCCGTCCTCGAAGATCCTCTTGCCCAACGCCAATGAACCCCTTGGCGCGCCTCCGATCGGCTTGGGATCGAGATTCCTGAAATGTGTCGCCAAGGCCGAGACCATTGAGGGGCTCAGCACGTGGGCGACGTTGGCCATGATGGGGTTCGTGCGCCGGCGCTCGATGAAAGCCCGCAACTGATTCTCCATATATTGCGGTTGCTGTCCTGCCAGTCGCGGCATTGGAAAATATCCACGATACCCCTGCGCTGACAACCCGTGGCAGGTTTTGCAATATTCCAGTTTCGCCTCCAGGCCGCCCTGCCTCGCGACGATCACTCTGTCCTCCGCGCGACCCACGACTGAAAAACCGACAGCCAGCAGCACTGCGGGCCACACGAACCGCAAGCCGGTGACCCCTAAGATACGGCGCTTGCGCCTGTCAGGTGACATCCGCGCTGTCCTCCTCCCCTAGCATAGTTCGACCGTCACCAGCCGGCTGCCCAGACGTGAAAGTTGAGCCCGACTTTCACGACCTGGATGTTTTGCTTGACGTCGACCAGGCCCGAGAAAACGTTGACCGGATCGGACATCAAGACGTTGCCATGTCCGAATTGATAGTAGTCGTATTCGACGAAGGCGGACCAATGATGCGTGAAAGCCCAGTCCACGCCGCCACCGACGGTCCACCCCACGCGATTGTCCAACCCCTCAAAGGCAAACGGGGTACCGCCGAATGAACCGGTGACATCGTATTTATCTCCGGCGAGCGCGACGCCCCCCTTGGCGTACAGCAACACATTGTCGATGGCGTAGCCCAGGCGAACAGTCAGGCTCGGCAGAAAGTCGGTATTGGCCTTCACCAGGGCCGTGTCGGGGGGGCTGAGCGGCAGCCCGACGGTTCTCGTGTTCCTCATGGTCGAACCGGACGCGGCACCCTCGATGCCGACGACCCAGGAGGGAGCGAACTGGTAGTCGCAGCCGATCTGCCCGCCAATCACCACACCGGTCGGCGATGGACTGACCGTTGTGACGTCCACAGTAGAGCCAGCGCCCAGAAACGAATCCTGCACCAGCTGCACCGGATCGGTAATGTCCTTGCGTCCAAAACCGCCGCCGACGTGGCCGCCAACGTAGCAACCCGTCCAGCTGAAGCGCGCTGCGAACGGCGTCTCCGCCTTGAGCGGCATGTCGGCGGCGAGCACGGGTCCCGCGACGGCCATTGCAAGCGCTGCGGCATTTGCCAAAAGCAGTTTTCTCATCTGACGATCTCCGTCTGCGGGCGCGCCCGCCTACATGGCAAACCAGGCGTGGAGGAAGAGCGTGTTGTTGTCGTGGGCCCCGACCGTGGTGCCGTTGAACTTGTTGTAATAGGTGTATTGCAGGCCAATGCGGGCATTGAACCATGGCCAGCCGAACGACTTGCTGAGCCCGAACGGGATGTAGGCGATTTCAGCCTGGAAGCCGTCGCTGTTCGGGGTCATGGCCAACCCGGTGACGGGATCGGTCCCGAACAGGGTCGCATCGGCGGTGCCCCAGATATTGAAATATTGTCCGGTGAAAACGATCCGGTTGTCGCCGCCATAAGCGAACGAGGCTTGCAGCTTCAGGCTGTTCAGGAGGTTGGTCGGATTGGACGAAGCAAAGTTGGCGAAGCTCGAATCGAGCCGCTGAAACTCGCGAATATAACTGCCGCGCAACGTCAGCCAGTAATTGTCGCCTTGATACTGGTATTGCGTATCAAAGCCGATGTCCGTGAACTTATCCGATAGCGGAAACGTTCCGGTCGAAAAACTCGCGAAGCTTGTATCGAGCCAAGGATGCACATCGAAGTACATTCCGAAGGTGCCGACCATCAGCGAGTGCCTGCCCCAATGCGGCTCGAGGGCGACGCGCCAATACGGCGCCACGCTGCCAAACAGACCGGGCGCGCCGAACGGGTCAGTGCCCAGCGCGTTCTGCTGGCTGAACCCGAGCGTCTTGTAACCCGTGACTTCGAGATAGAGCAGATCGTTGATCAAGGTGTAGGCGCCGACGCCACCGACATGCGCGGCGAAAGCGCCCTCGATCATCGTCTTGCTTGAGGGGGTCGGTGCAAGCGTCGATACCGCATAGGGGAATGACCAGGCCGGCGTAGTGTTCCACAAATCCTGGACGGTCGGATTGTTGTTGGCCGTGATGCCGTAGACAAGGTCGAGCGGGCCGATGCTCGCCGTCCTGGCAAAACGAACATCGGTATTGTCCCAGGTCCAGGTGTGTCCGAACGGATCCCCGAATCCGCCGGCAGGCGGCGCGTTATAGGTGACCTGCGCGAACGCGCCGATATCGTTGGTGATGGCTCCGCCCCAGAACGCGCTGAATGGCGAGAGCACGGTGTTGTCGTTTGGGCTGTAGGGGTCCGTCGGCGGGGGCAGTGGCGCTTGGGTGTGGGTGAAGCCGACAATCGCCATCATCGAGAGCGGCGGCACGTATTCCTTGTTACCATCACTCGCCGGAGGTTCAATCGCCTTGGCATAGCCGCGCAATTTGTCGAGTTCGGCGCGTGCGTCGCGTCCGGCGTTGGATGAGAACGGCGTCGTGCGAAACTCGCCGCCGCCAGGGGTGTATCCGAGCAGCTTGAACCGTCTTCCGTAAGGGGTAAGCGCGGGGAAATCGGTGTGGCAGGTACCGCAGGGCTGTCCAGTCTGACGTGCGAAGCTCGGCAGCGCTTGTGCTGGCGAAGTAGAGCCAATTGTCATGCAGCCCGCCAGCACTGCAGCAAGCACGAGCGCAGCGAATAGCCTGCCATTCCCGGAGAGTCGACTAGAACGGTACCCCCGCATCGCGCGCTGTCCCATCGCGGTGCGCTCACGGCAAACAGGAATCGAATTGCCAGGCGCGCTCGCGAACAATAGGCCAAGAGTGGAGAGCTTGGCCAAGCGACATTCGCTGGGTCGAATCCGATTTCAATGGCGGCGAGACATTTTAGCAACTATAGGTTGCAGCCAACACTAGAACGTTCGGCGAAACGCTGCGTTTCGTCGCGGGGCAACACCACTGATACAACGAGAATCCCTCGTCGTGTATCAGCAAAAACGCGAAATTCGTCCGGCTGGCTTTGATCTGGATCAACCGCCACCGGAAAAATCAGGCTGGACCAAAGTCCCCGGCGCAGCGTAGCTTGAGCCGATCAAAGGCGGGGTTCCATGAGGGTACGATCGGTATCGCCGACAGCAGCCTTTGCCGTCGTCCTCTCCATTTTCGCCGCGCTGGCGCATGCGGAGGACAAGGCGGCGTCCGCCGTCTCTGGGCAAGAACTCAAGGCCAAGACAGATTATTGCAAGACCTGCCATGGCTTGGTGGCGCAAGGTTTTCGCGGGTCTTTTCCGATGCCGCGGCTTGCGGGACAGCAGCCGGAGTATCTCCAGAATCAATTGCAGGCGTTTATCGAGGGCCGGCGCACGAACCCTGTCATGTTCAATGTCGCGCATGTTCTGAAGCCGTCGATGGTCGCGGCCTTGACCACATATTTCAAAGACCTCAATCCGAAGCCGTTGGGAGGTGCCACAAAGGAGCTCGTGCCTGAGGGCAAGAAGATTTACGAGGAAGGTGTTCCGAGCGCCAACGTTCCTCCCTGCGCCTCCTGTCACGGGCCGGATGCGAAGGGGGCCGATGCATTTCCGCGGCTGGCAGGTCAACTTCATGACTACATCTTCAGGAAGCTTACGAATTGGGAAAAGGAAAGAGGGCAGAACAAGGATCAGCCCGACACGTCGGCGATTATGCAGCCGATCGCCCACGATCTTACTGAAGCGCAGATCAAGGCCGTTGCGGCCTATGTCAGCCAATTAGAGTGATGGCGCTGCGGAATTTCGTCTACGCGTTACCATTTGCCCTAGACTTGAGAGATTGCGGATTGCGCTGGCTTTGAATGTCCGCCGCTCAGGCCGGCCCGTGCCCCTCCACCGCCTCGTAGATATCCTCCTCCTGGGCCGTGTGCATGCGCACCAGGGTTTCAATCGCCTCAATCACCCGCTGGGCGTCGCGGATCAGATAGCGGTCGATCTTTTCCGAAGCGAGATCTGCCGCCACGCGGCCCAGCAGCCGGGCGAGATGCAATATTTCGCGGTGCGCACGGCTCATGGCGGAGAGACTGTGGCGTTCCCGGAGCACATTGGCGAGCCGCGGATAGACGCTGCCCTCGTCGTCACGCTCATGCGTCACCACGCGTTCCTGCACCAGTGCGTTGGCTTCCATGATCAGCGCGCCAGCGGCTTCGGGGGCAGCATCGTCGAGCGTATCGACGATCGTGCGCAGGCGGTCGAGATTCTTGAGGAGCGCCAGATGGTCGCGATGCAACTCGCGTCCGCGTTCCGCCGTGATGCGCCGGCCGCCATTGCGATGGGCCGGGGTCAGCGCGCGCAGCGCATTCAGGATCACGGCAACGTCGATCACCTCCTGGACGATCGCCGCCGGCACGGGCTGCAGCCAGCCGACGGTTGCGGCCAGCATCGCCAGCAGCGACAGGCCCATGCCCGCGACGATGCTTTCGACCGCGATGCGTCGCGCCCGCTGCGCGATCGCGATCGCCTCGCCAACGCGATCGAGCCGGTCGGTGAGGATCACTACGTCGGCCGCCTCCGATGAAGCGCTGGCGCCGCGGGCGCCAAGCGCGATCCCGACATCCGCCGCGGCAAGCGCTGGAGCGTCGTTGATGCCGTCACCGACCATGATGGTCGGATGAAGCCGCTGCTCCGAGCGCACCGCGTCGACCTTGTCGGAGGGAACGCGATCGGACAGCACCGCATCGAGATCGAGCGCCGCGCCGATGGCCTGCGCCGCCGCGGCGCGGTCGCCGGTGACCATGACCATGCGCGCAACACCGGCGTCGCGCAAAAGACGGATCGCCCGCGGCGTATCGGATCGAAGTTCGTCGGCAAGCAGCAAGGCACCGACCGGCCGCCCCTCAACCGCGACGAAGACAACCAGCGCCGACCGCCACGAGGCGCGCCGGATCGCCCGCAACTCCCAAGGCGTGAGTTCGCCGCCGACGAGCACCAGGTCGCGCGAACCTGCGCTCACATGGCGACCGTCGATCACGCCATGCAGCCCGGCACCCACGGATTCCTTGACCTGCGCGGGGATGCTGAGCTTGAGGCCGCGCTCGACGCTCGCCGCAACCACGGCCTTGGCCAGCACATGATGCGAGGCCTGCTCGAGCGAAGCGCCCAGCATCAGCACCTTCTCAGCATCCTCGCCCGGCGCGGCCTCGACCGACAGCAGCCGCGCGCCGCCGACCGTCAGCGTCCCGGTCTTGTCGAACAGCACGGTATGCGCGCGCGCCAGCGCTTCCAAAGGTCCCCCGCCCTTCACCAGGATGCCGCGCCGGGCCGCTTGCGCAACACCGGCGATGAAAGCGACCGGCGCCGCCAGTATCAGCGGGCACGGCGTCGCCGCGACCAGCACGGCGAGACTGCGGATGAGGTCACCGGAGATCAGCCAAGCCAGTACGGCGATGGCGAGCGTGACGGGCAGGAAAACAAGCGCATAGCGGTCGGCCAGCCGCACGAAGGGCGCTTTTGCGGTCTGCGCCGCCGTCACCAGCCGCACGATGCCAGCATAGGTGCTTTCGCCGGCGGGAGCGGTCGTGGTCAGCTCAAAGGCTTCGCCGGCATTGAGGGAACCGGAGAGGATGGCGGTGCCAAGTGTTTTCGCGACCGGAATCGGTTCGCCGGTCAGCGCTGACTCGTCGATCGTTGCAGCACCCGAAGCAAGGACGCCGTCAACCGGAACGATTTCGCCCGCCCTGACCAGAAGCTGGTTACCCACAGCGATCTCTGCGATCGGTACCTCGTCGATCCGATCGCCATCCCGCCGATGGGCCTCGCGCGGGGCACGGTCGACGAGCGAGCGCAGATCATGTTCGGCCCGTGCGACCGCAATGTCCTCGAGCACGTTTCCGCCGGAATACATCAGCGCGACCACGGCGCCGGCAAGCGGCTGTCCAAGCGCCAGAGCGGCGCTCATCGATATCAGCGCGATCGCATCGACGCCCAAGCGGCCGGCCAGCAAGTCCCGTATCATCGAAATTGCCAAACCCGCGATGACAGGGACCGTCGCCAGCGTAAAGCTGAGATCGGCGATGTCGCTTCGGTGCTTGGCATAGCCGACGCCGCCCGCGGCCAGCCCCACAACCGCGATCGAGACGAGTGTCCATCGCAGGACGCGTTCAAACGACATTGACCATATCCTTGCGAGTGCCGAGATCAGCAAGATTGGCCGAGATCGCCGGCGCGGCTTTTGAGCGAAATCAATCGGAAAATAAACCGCGCCACCTGCGAACGGCGCGCAGAAGCAATCAGCTCACGCGGTGTTGCCAAGGATCCGCCGTCATCGCGCGCCGGTACCGAGCGGCGCGCTCCCTCATTCACGGACATAGTCGCCGGGAGCATCCGGCAACCTGCCGCCGTCAGCAGGCGTAACGCCCATGGGTGGCGGCTCCGATGGCTCACCGGATCGTGCGGCCAACCACCTGGTCCATTCCGGCCACCACGATCCTTTGACCTGCGGTACCGTCCTCAACCATTCGTCAGGCCCGGTATATGGAGCATCTGCCGCCTTCGTCTTGACCTGATAGCTATGCGCCTGCTCGCTCGGCGGCGCCACGATCCCTGCATTGTGGCCCCCGCTGGTCAGAAGGAACGTAACGTCCGCATCTACCTGATAGTGGAGCTTGTAGACAGATTTCCAGGGAGCGACATGATCGCGAACCGTCCCGACCACGAATAGTGGCGTATGAATATCACACAGCGAGATCGGCTTCCCCTCAACGAGGTAGCGGCCTTCGGCCAGGTCGTTGTTGAGAAACAGCCTGCGCAGGTATTCCGAATGCATCCGGTATGGGAGGCGGGTGGCGTCGGCGTTCCAGGCCATCAGGTCGCTGGGCGGCGCCCGCTCTCCCATGAGATAGTCGCGGGTGATCCGTGACCAGATCAGATCATTGGAGCGCAGCAGCTGGAACGCGCCGGCCATCTGCGTGGTGTCGAGTACGCCGCGCTCCCACATTATGTCTTCGAGAAATGCGACCTGGCTTTCGTTGATGAACAAGGTCAATTCGCCGGCCTCGGTGAAGTCCGTTTGCGCGGCAAGCAAGGTGATCGACTTCAATCTCTTGTCGCCATCCCGCGCCATGGTCGCGGCGGCGATCGACAACAATGTTCCGCCCAGACAATAGCCCAGTGCATGAACCTGGCGGTCGGGCACGATGTCTTCTATCGTGGCGAGCGCGGCTTCCACGCCGAGCTTGCGGTAGTCGTCGAAGGCGATATTGCGGTCTCCAGCGTCCGGGTTACGCCACGAGATCATGAACACGGTAAACCCTTCACCGGTGAGATACTTCACCAGCGAATTGTGCGGCGACAAGTCCAAAATATAGTATTTCATGATCCAGGCCGGCACGATCAGGATCGGTTCCGGACGCACCTTGCTGGTGGTCGGATAATACTCGATCAGTTCGATCAGCTCGTTGCGAAACACGACTTTGCCTGGCGACGTCGCAACGGTCTCACCGACGCCGAAATCGTCGCCGTCAGCTGATCGCCTGCCCACCGACACAAGGCCCATCCAGTCGCTGCAAAAGTTTTGCCAGCCGAACACGAAATTCTGGCCGCCACTCTGGAACGCCTTCTGCAACACTTCGGGATTAGTAGCCGCGAAATTGGACGGGGCCAGCACATCCAGCAACTGCCGGATCGAAAACTCGACGATCGCCTCGTTCTGCCTGGAAACGCCCCGCACGCCGGTGGTTGCGTTGTGCCACCATTGCTCTCCCAGCAAAAATGCCTGTGCGAACAGGTTGAACGGTGGGCTCTCCCATTCTGGCCGCTCAAACCGCCGGTCCTGCGGCTGCGGCCTGATCAAGGACCAGGGCCCCTGCCCGGGCGAGAAATAATGCTGCGCGGACTCGAACAACCGCTTCGCGCCCACCAATGCATCCTGCGATATCTCGATCTGCCGCTGCGGCGACGCCGCCAGATGCGAGAGCCAGTCCGTATAGGCAAGCAACAGGGCTGCCGGTGAAATGCCCCCGGTCAAGCGCGCCAGCATCGCATGAAACGCGCGGTCGGCCTGACGTGCCTCGCCTTCCCGCTGCTGGCCGGCCTGGGGTGCTTGTTCGCTGCTGGGCGCTGTCGGCACGTCAACCGCGTCATGCGCCGGACAAGGCAACGCTGGTGCTTCCACCTTCGGCGAGGTCGATATCGGTCGCATGGATACTGCTCAGTTCAACGGATGGCTCTTGAACAGCTTCGAAGCGGCTTCGATAAGATGTTCGCCATTCCTCAAAAGCCGATTGCAGTCGCGGCGAACAAACTCGATCTGATGCCTGGCGCATTCCTCGTACATCGTCCCGATGTCTTTCATGGAGTGCGCGCCGGCCATCTTCGACACGAATTCCGACAACAGGTGCGTCTCGGTTTGCGCCCGTTCAAACATCTCGTTGCCGGCGAACACCAGCTCCTCAAGCATCAATTTTTCGGCGCCGAAAATGAAGTTGGTGGCGCGATTGCTGGCCTTGTCGGTGCTGGTCGCGGCCTCGGCCGCCGATTGCTCAGCTGTCGCTCCAACTGCTTCGGAAAATTCTGGCATGGACATGACGACCTCCGGTGAGAGTTTCATGCAAGACAATACGACTCTGCGCCGGCGTACACTTTGAGCTGCATCAAACTCAAATCGGGCCACCACCGTTGCATCCTCAGACCATGAATTGCCCGCCGTTGATCGAAATAGTCGACCCCGTGATGAAACCGGCCTCGGCGGCTGCGAGGAAAACAACCGCGCGGGCGATTTCACCGGGCTCGCCGAGGCGATTGACCGGGATGAGCGGCAGGATGCTCTTGTCCAGCACCTCCTTCGGCACCGCCTGCACCATCTCGGTGTTGATATAGCCCGGACAGATCGCATTCACCGTGATACCGGCCCTGGCATTCTCCAGCGCGAGCGCCTTGGTGAAGCCAATGTCTCCGGCCTTGGCGGCGGAATAATTGACCTGGCCGAACTGACCCTTCTGGCCGTTGATCGACGAGATCGAGATGATGCGGCCGAATTTGCGGGCGCGCATGCCCTCGATCACCTGACGCGTCATGTTGAACAGCGAGCCGAGATTAGTGTTGATCACGGCGTTCCACTGCTTGAGCGTCATCTTGTGGAACGCGGTATCCCTGGTGATGCCAGCATTGTTGACGAGGATCTCGACCGGACCGAGGTCAGCCTCGACCTGCTTGACACCGGCGGCGCAGGCGTCGAACGAACTGACATCCCACTTGTAGACGGGAATGCCGGTTTCGGCCTTGAATTTTTCCGCCGCCGCGTCATTGCCCGCATAGCTCGCCGCGACCTTGTAATCTGCGGCCTTCAACGCCCTGCTGATCGCGGCGCCAATACCTCTCGTACCTCCCGTCACCAACGCAACACGCATCATGGCGTCTTCCTCGCTTTGCTTTCGGAACTCTTGAGTATTGCGCGACGATCGCGACCACGGGTCCATTCTAGGCGATGGCCGGCTGATGGGATTTGCGGCAGGTCAATGATCAGGCAACCTCTACCGACCCGGTCGACTAGGTTCGTGCCGCCTAGAGTCCCCACTTCCGCATGAACCAGACTTTCACCAGATGAGTGAGTGCGGCATAGGTCACCATCATGGCCGCGACCAATGGCCAGTAGAGCCAGGGAAGCGGCACAAAACCGAGCGCGGAACCTGCCCATGTGAAGGGCAACGTCATTCCCACAGCGCAGATGATCACAGTCGTCGCAATCAAGGCCGGGCTGGCATGGCTCTCGATGAACGGAATTCTCGCCGTTCTGATGATATGGATGATGAGAGTTTGCGTCAGAAGGGATTCGACGAACCATCCGGTCTGGAACAACGACGGATTGCTCCAAGCATCGAACACATACAACATCATGCCGTAGGTGGCGTAGTCGAACAACGAACTGATCGGTCCGATGAAGACCATGAATTTGAAGATGTTGCCGATATCCCATTTTCGCGGCGATGCCAGATACTCTTCATCGACGTTGTCGGTCGGAATCGTGGTCTGGGAAAAATCGTAGAGCAGATTGTTGGTCAGAACCTGGATCGGCGCCATCGGCAGGAACGGCAGAAACAGGCTCGCTCCGAGCACGCTGAACATATTTCCGAAATTGGAGCTTGCCCCCATCTTGATGTATTTGGTGATATTAGCGAATACCTTGCGGCCCTCCGTGACACCCTCCTGGAGGACCATCAGGCTCTTGTCGAGCAGGATGATGTCAGCCGATTCCTTGGCAATGTCGACCGCCGTGTCGACCGAGATTCCCACGTCAGCTACCTTCAGCGCTGGGCTGTCGTTGATGCCGTCACCAAGGAACCCGACGACGTGCCCCTTGGCGTGAAGGGCGCGCACAACGCGCTCCTTCTGCTCCGGCGTCAATTTTGCAAAGACGGTGGTGCTATCGGCAATATCGGCAAGATCAGCGTCGTTCATCGAAGCTATCCTATAGCCGAGCAGGATTTCTCCAGGGTCAAGTCCTACCTCGCGGCAAATCTTGCGCGTTATGATCTCATTGTCGCCGGTAAGGACCTTGACTTGAACGCCTTTGGCCGCCAGCGCCGCGATGGCCGCGCGCACGCTTTCCTTCGGTGGATCGAGGAAAGCGATGTATCCGAGCAGCGTCAGATCGGCCTCGTCTCCAACCGAATAGGTCGTCTTTTCCGGATCCATCTCCTTGTAGGCAACCGCAACCACCCGAAAGCCGTCCGAGTTGAGCGCAATCGTTTGCTGCTTGGCGGCGGTAAAATGATTTTCGTCGAGCGGGCCCGATTCCGTTTGCAGGCAGTATTTGGAGCAGACGGCAAAGATCTCTTCGACGGCGCCTTTGCAAATCAGAATGTGCTTGCCATCCTCGCGCGAAACGACGACCGATAGACGGCGCCGCGAAAAGTCGAAGGGAATTTCATCGAGTTTGGCGTACCCGCCGGCAATGCTCAGTTGTTCGTGGAGTTCGGCATGAGCCAGAACTGCCTTGTCCAGCAGGTTCTTGAGCCCTGACTGGAAATGGCTGTTCAGGAACGCGTACTGAAGGACGCGTTCGGAATCACGTCCACAGATATCGAGATGCCGCTTCAGGATAATACGATCCTGTGTGAGGGTGCCGGTCTTGTCCGTGCACAAGACGTCCATCGCTCCGAAATTCTGAATGGCGTTCAGGCGCTTTACGATAACCTTCTGGCGCGACATGGCTATCGCACCCTTGGCCAGGTTCACCGTAACGATCATCGGCAACATCTCGGGCGTGAGACCAACTGCCACGGCCACGGCGAACAGCAGCGCTTCCAGCCAATCGTGTTTCGTGAAACCGTTGATGAAAAAAACCGCGGGCACCATAACCAGGATGAAGCGGATCATCAGCCAGGTGAACTTGTTGATACCCTTGTCGAAGGCCGTCGGCACGCGTCGCCCGGCAATCTCGTGCGCAAGCTGGCCGAAGAATGTCTTCGACCCGGTCTGTACGATCACCCCGGTGCCGTAGCCCGAGACCACGTTGGCGCCCATGAAGCAGAGATTTGGCAGGCCGAAGACATTCTCGGATTGGCCGTCGCACGCGTGACCGTGCCGTTCCGTGGGCATGGACTCGCCCGTAAGCGCGGATTGGTTGATGAACAGGTCCTTGGCTTCGAGCAGGCGCAGGTCGGCCGGTATCATGTCTCCCGCGGAAAGGCGCACGACATCGCCCGGAACCAGTTGCTCGAGGGGGATTTCATGAAACGGATCCTCCTCCGCTCGGCCGGGGGTACGCCTGACACTTGCGGTGGTGTGGACCATGGCCCGCAGCCGCGCCGCTGCTTCGTTTGACCGGTGCTCCTGGACGAAGGCCGTTGTGATTGCTAGGATGACCATGACCGCGATCACTATCGCAGCGCGGACGTCTCCCAAAACATACGACGTGCCCGCCAAGGTCAGCAGCAAGGCGTTCAACGGGTTGCGTGCTCGGCCCCAGAGTTCCTCAAGGATCGTCGCTTTGCGTTCCCGGGCGATGAGATTGAGCCCGATTTTCTTCAACCGTGCTTCAGCCTCGGCTTCAGAAAGTCCAACTGGATTTGAGGCGAGCTCAGCGAAGAGCGCATCAGGCTGAAGTCGGCTGATGGCCGCGAGCAGACCGTCGCGATCCACGGATTCCGCTCTTGCGTGATCGCTGCTCATGATTGGCTTCGCCAGGGCATTCATGCGCAGCACGATAGAGTTGGAATCCACCACACGACCCCTCCAAGGCAGGCCTCAGCGCGCAGGCTCGCCGAGATGGAAGTGCCGGCGTCCGAGCGCGATGACTTCGCGATCGGACGGGTGATCGCAGGCTTCGACCCGGAGGTTACGCGCCTTGGGGGAGCGCTGGCTTTCCCGGAGATATTTCAGCAGCAACGTTTTCTCGTTTCCCGGACCCAGAATGAGGATTGCTTCGCTGTGTTGGAGCGCCTCTTCGATCTGCTGGAAGAAGGCCGGGTCATCCGACGCTTTACCGGAGCCGATGGTATTGGCCTTGTGATGCAGATGCTCGGTCGGCGGGTGCGCATGAATCGTCAACTCATCAGCCGCATCCAGGCCCAGAAAGAAGACTTTGGCGACGAGATGGTCGATCCAGACGACGGCGTGGTTATGAACAGTCATGGCTTTCTCTATGGTTGAAACGAGGTTTGAACCCCGGGCCTTTCGCAGCGCATGCCGCGCGAGGAAGTCAATGCGACATCAGTACCGGGACCGTCATCGAATCGAACATGCCGCGGGTGACGCCACCGAGAATTCTCTCCTGAAATCGTGAATGACCGTATCCGCCCATCACCAGCAAGCTGATACTGCTGTCGGCCGCGATCGACAGAATGGTGCCGTGAACGTTGCCTTGGTCTGCGGTCAGCCGTTCAGTGCGGGCTTTGATGCCGCGCCCATCGAGATGACTGACGAGTCGATCTAAAGATACCTCACCCGCATTTTCCCGATCCTCGTTCACGGCAATCGCCGTCACGGTTTCGGCGGCTGTCAGGTATGGCATCGCGTCGCGCAACGCGCGCGCAGCTAACCGGCTTCCGTCCCAGGCGATTCCGACATGACGGCCGTCAAAGGGTCCCTTATGGATGTAGGGGACCATCAGCATGGGCCCGCCTGAATTGAAAAGGATCCCCTGAGGAATAATGTTGTCATAGCTTGAAAACGAGCGCTCCGGCTGGAGCACGACTGTCAAATCGTAGAGCCGCGCAAGCGTTCCGATGGTCTCTTCGGCCTCTGCGGGGATCGCAGCGACAGTCCTGACGCCATACGAGATCTCGGCGAGCCTGGCTTCGGTCGCAAACACAGAGATCGCGGAATCGGCCCTTTCCGACGCCCGCTCGTGTTCCATTTCCATCAAGGCGGCAACAGCAGTGCCGCCTTCGACCGCGAACCCGGCGGCACTCGTGGATTCATAGCCGATCGCGATCGCATCAAGATGCGATCCGCGCGCTGCCGTCAGCGAGACTGCGACGTCAATCACCGGTCTTGCCGGCCGCTCGGTCGGAATGTGAACCAGGATATTCTTGAACATCGTTGCTCTCCCAAGCATTCGCGAAGACGCGTAGCCCGCGTCATGGGTAGCCACCAGCAGATGTGGCCCGAGGGCCCATCAACCTCATTTTCGATGAGTAGCCGATGGACGCTGCATCACAGTTGATGCACATCAAGCCTGGTACGCGAGCCTCCCGCCATTGGCCGATGCGCAGTTGGCTTCGGGGACACAGGCGGCGCTTCGGCGCAGCGTATCTTCTGGCGCGCCAGACGCATCGACCACATGCCAGTCCATGGCACCAATTGCGGAGGTTTCCTGTTTCAGGGCGACGTCCCGCGTCGCGTCCGACGCATCGTGTTCCCGATGCGCGATCCGCGCCAGCCGGGTCGCAAGATCCGCCGTGAGAAACAAGCCGACGAAGCGCACACTGCGCTCACGCGCCAGATGGAAAAGCGCGGTCCGCTGGGCTTCCTGCATGAACGAGGCGTCGAGGATGACAGAGGCTCCCTGGGCAAGAACCCGTTGCGCGGTGTTTGAAAGAGCCTCGTATGTCCGGCACGACGCATCAGCCCGGTAGGCTTCGGCTGGCAGGGCGGTGGTTTCACTGACACCGAACAGAAGCTTGCGAACCACATCCGAGCGAACGATGACGGCCCCGGGCGGCGGCTCGATCATGCCCGCAAGCGAGCGCGCAAGGACCGACTTCCCCGTCCCCGACAAGCCGCCGATCGCGACCAGTACCGGCGGATTTGGCGTGATAAGGCGCAGCGCCAGATCGAAATAGCGCTTCGCTTCACCCCAGGCTGCCTCTTCATTCGCGGACCGCTCGCTCTTCATGAATAGCACGTGCGCGCGGATTGCCGCGCGCATTGAAAGCAACAGGGGTAGCGCACCGAGACCATCAAGATTTTCAGCCGACGCTCCGGCTAGGTACCAGTTGAATAGTGTGTTGGCTGCCGAACCGTTATTGAAATGGATCAGATCCATCAGCGTAAAGGCAAGATCGTAGAGGATATCCGTCGTGGCAATGACCGGATCGAATTCGATGGCGTCAAACAGCAACGGCTTGCCATCGATGAGCGCAATGTTGGCCAGATGGAGATCGCCATGGCAGCGCCGGACAAAACCTTGCGCGGCGCGCCGGCTGAGTAATGTGCGAAGTGCGCTTGCATGATCGTGGCTGCGGGCATCGAGCTGGTCTATGACGGCAGCTTCAAGTCCACGCACGACGCGAAACTTCGCAGTGTTGCGGTCGATGATGGAAGGGATGGACGCGAGCCAGCTTTCGCCATTGGCGCGCGGTGCCTTGTCGTGGGATTGCAAGATCGCCTCTGCAAGGGCAACCGCGAGCGACGGGTCGATCGGATTCGACTCGCCGATGCGATCAAGAGTCTGTTCCTCATCGAAACGCGCCATTTCGACTGCCCATTCAACCGGAGTACCAGCTCCGTCGATTTCAAGGGCACCATCGTTACCGCGCGTGATGGCGACGACCCGCCGGTAGAGTTCTGGCGCATTGGCGGCATTGACTCGCAATTCTTCTTCACAGGCTCGCCTGCGCTTCTTGAGGGTCGAATAATCGAGAAATGACAGCCGTACGGCGCGTTTGATCTTCAATACGCTGTCATGGTCGAGAAAAACCACCGAGGCATGAGTGTCGATCCGTTTGCCGCCTTTCGCAGTACCAAACCGGGAGCCATCGAGAAAATCGAGCACTCGTCGCTGGCGATCAGCTTCGAGGGCTGCAGCCGCATCGGCGGGCGGTTCCGGTGTCATGGCCGCAGCACCGCGGCGCCGGTGATCTGCCCCGATCGCAATTTCGACAGGACCTCGTTCGCTTCCTGTAACGGGAAGACGGTCGTATGCGTCTTGATGCCCGCCTGTGTGGCGACCTTGAAGAACTCCACGCCGTCGTTACGCGTGAGGTTGGCAACGGAAAGAAGCTGCCGTTCCTCCCAGAGGATATTGTAGGGGAAGGAGGGAATATCCGACATATGAATGCCGGCGCAAACCACGCGGCCGCCTTTTCGCACGGCCCGCAACGCCATCGGCACGAGCGAGCCGACAGGCGCGTAAATGATGGCCGCGTCCAGTGGAATTGGGGGCCGTTCTTCCGATCCTCCGGCCCAATCCGCGCCAAGGGATTTCGCCAAAGCTTGCGCCTCGGTATCTCCCGCGCGCGTGAACGCATAGATCGAGCGTCCCTGCCAGCGAGCCACCTGGGCGACGATGTGTCCGGCGGCGCCAAAGCCGAAGATACCAAGAGTCTTGCCGTCTCCCGCCATGACCAGCGAGCGCCAGCCGATCAGGCCCGCGCAGAGCAAGGGTGCGATAGCGACGTCGTCACCGACCTCGCCGAGAGAAAAGCAATAACGGGCATCCGCAACAAGGTGAGTGGCAAAGCCGCCGTCGCGCGTGTAGCCGGTGAACAGCGGCCGATCGCAAAGATTCTCACTTCCGCTTTTGCAGTAGGAACATTCGCCGCAGGTGTAACCGAGCCAGGGAACCCCGACGCGTTCGCCGATTTTGAGCGGGATTACACCGGGGCCGAGCGCATCCACCCGACCAACCACCTCATGGCCGGGAACGATGGGATATTTGATGCCCGGCAACTCGCCATCCACGACGTGCAGGTCGGTCCGGCAAACGCCGCACGCGCTGATCTTGATGCGCACGGTGCCCGGGCCGGGCGTTGGATCCTCCCGTTGCTGGAACTGGAGCGGCGCGCCGGGCGCGGTCAGGACCATGGCGTGCATCTCGTTCGCTGCCCTCACAACTAGCCTTCGCAGCGTATCTATAACTCCACGGCCACACTTTGATCCCCGTCAAAGTGGGCCGACCGTGCCCCTCTAACATGCCTCCGCCAAGACAGCCGCCTAACAAGGGGCGTGCGGGGCGTCGGCTTTTCAGCGGCGCTCCGCCATTTCTGAAGACGAACAAGGAGATCAGCAATGCGCGCCCATCAGATCATGACCCGGTCCCTCGTTACCGTCACGCCGGAAACCATCATCCTCGAAGCCGCGAACAAGATGCTGCAACAGCATGTCAGCGGACTTCCGGTGGTGGATGCGAACGGCAAACTCGTCGGCATCGTCTCGGAAGGCGACTTCTTGCGCCGCAGTGAAATCGGGACTCAGCGCAAACGCGGCCGGTGGCTCAAATTCATCCTTGGCACGGGGGAAGAGGCAACCGCCTTCGTTCACGAACACGGCCGCAAGGTATCCGAGATCATGACCAGGGAACCAATCACGATCACCGAGGATACGGCGCTCGAAGAGATCGTGAGGACGATGGAAAACAATCACGTCAAGCGCCTGCCGGTGATGCGCGGAGAGGCGCTCGTCGGCATCGTGTCGCGCGCCAACCTGCTTCAGGGGGTCGCGAGCCTGGTTCGCGAAATCCCCGATCCGACCGCCGACGACGACCACATTCGCCGCCGTATCATAGATACCCTGCAACAGAACGACTGGTGCCCGTTCGGCCTCAACGTCGTCGTGCGCGACGGCATCGTGCACCTGAGCGGCGTCATCACCGATGAGCGCTCACGGCAGGCAGCGATTGTCGGCGCGGAAAACGTTGCTGGCGTGAAGAAGGTTCATGACCATCTGTGCTGGGTTGATGCCATGTCGGGGATGTATCTGGAGTCCACGGAAGACGCCGGGATGGCAAAGGCAAGCTGATCCAGCCATTGACGAATCGTGACGGGTGCGGAGCAGTGCTTTCGATGAGAGGATAGCCGATGGGCGACATCACTCAATTCGTGGCTTTGCCATTCGACGTCACCAACGACGGCCTCATTCCGGGTGAGTCCTTTAAGTGCGCCAGCCCTGCCGCGGCGATATCGCGCGCCCAAGGGTTATGGAAGATATTCGGTCATGCCGGAGCCGTCGCGTTCATCCGCACTGGTTATCCGGTAACTGCCACTACGGTGCTTAGAAAATTTGGCAACGTACCTGATGACTTGCCAAATTAAGTACAAGCCGTCGGTATCGACTTATGCGCCGATCATAAATTATGCAGCTTGTTCACTCGCTGCGCGCCAGCGCTTGCATGATATCCTCACGCGCGATGATCCCCACCAGCCGCTGTTCGGCATTCAGCACAGGGATACTCTTCATCCGATGAACCACCATCAGCTGTAATACCCGCGTCAGCTTTGTCGTGGCATCGACATAGATGAACTCAGGGGTCATCACGTCTGCTACGGACCGTGCCATCAGCTCGTCGTAGCCCGGGACCATCCGTGCCGGGGTAAATGCAAAGCACTTCAAAAAGTCGAATTTGGTCACCAGGCCGACGGTGTCACCATTCTCGCACACAGGAAACGCGTTGAAATCCACGTCTTCGAACATCTTCTGGAGCTCGCGCATCGTCACGTCCCGCGTCACGGTCTTCACCGCACGCGTCATGTACTCTCCAGCGGTCGCCTCGAGAAATCTATACACGGCTGGTCCATTTCATCGTTTGCGTCCTAGCGGGACAGGAAAGAACATCGGCGCGGCTCCGTCGCCAAGTGGCGCGTGACTCCACCAAGCACCCATTCCTGGAAGCGCGAATGACCGTAGGCGCCCGCGATAACTACGCCGGCGCCGATGTCACCGGCAATCTCGTCAAGCTGATCGGCAGCTTTAGCCTTGGCTTCCGGAACGACCGTGCTCGCCACGATCCCGTGGCCGACCAGCCACGCCGCCACGTCCTCGACATGCCGGAGCGCGTCCGACGGATGGGTGCCCTCCTCCGCGATTTCCGCAATCGTGACGTCTTTGGCGGCGGAAAGGAGCGGCAGCGCGTCAAAGACTGCCCTTCGCGCTTCCCTCACGTCCTTCCAAGCTACCAGCACGCTTCTCAGATCGAGCCATTGGATCATCGGCGGCACGACGATGAGCGGACGACCGGCTTGCATCACCAGGCCATTCGGATCCGGGGCGGCGCACGGATCCACGATGGATTCAGCGCGCGCCCCGACCACCAGAACGTCCGCGGTCCTGGCCTGCTGTGCGACGTAAGCTACCGGCTGGGCCAGGGTCGAACGCCACTCCACGGATTTCGCACGCTTCTGAACCGACGCTCGAAATTCCGCTTCGAGCTCGGACAACCGCTTCCGAACCGCTTGTCCTTCCTCATCGATCAGCTTTTGCGCAAACTGGCCTTCGGCGAAATACAACGGCGGCCTGAGCTCGGACGCTGCGATACCGATAACCTTTGCTTCAAAGCGCTCCGCGATATCTCCGGCCACCGCGAGGCAGGCATCATTCGGCTTGTCCAGCGCCAGGCTGACCATTACGGTTTTGTAGTTCATGTCCTGCTCCACGCCCTGGCTCGATGGAATACCGCTGACGGCGATCAAGACCTTAGGGGAGCGACTCCAGATCGAATCTGACCTAGATCAAGACGATACGCTTCGGAGGTTGTGTCGGGCTGCAATCGCGAGCGTCAAATTCGCGGTCGCCCGATCGATAATGCCTTTTACTTCAAAGAGATAAGCACTTCTAACAGCTTCGTCGGTATTCCAATTTCCCGCTGATCGATCAGGTATGATACGTAGCGAGTTCGCAGAGCCGAAGGCGGAGCATGATTGACATCGACCGGCCATTTCGCAGTCAGGATCCGCTCGACGACAACGTGCGCAGCGGGCTCGAAGGATCCGGTGTCGGCACCTGGAGCCTCGAATTTTCGACCCAGGAATTGACCTGGTCGAACACCACCAGGAAGCTGTTTGGCGTCCCGCCGGAGCAGCCCGTCAATTACGGACTCTTCCTTTCCCTGCTGGATTCGCAAGATCGCGATCGCACGGCGCAGGCGGTGCAGAAATCGATCGAGACCGGGCGTAATTTCGACGTCCGGTACAGGATACACAGGCACTCGGACGCTGGGCACTGGGTGCGTACCTTGGGAGCGATCGTCAACGGTGCGGATGGCGAACCCGCAAGGCTCAGCGGCATCGTGCTCGACATCGACAATGAGAAGCGCGTCGAGGATGCCTTGAGGACGCGTGAGCGGCACTTTCGCTCGATCCTCGACACGGTACCGGACGCGATGATCGTCATTGACGAGCACGGCATCATGCAATTTTTCAGCAGCGCCGCCGAACGGCAGTTCGGCTATACCGAGGCTGAAGCGATCGGGAAAAATATCAGCGCGCTGATGCCGGAGCCGGATCGAAGTCGTCACGACGGCTATCTCGCCCGCTACTTGCGGACCGGCGAGCGGCGCATCATCGGCATCGGCCGCATTGTGACCGGCATGCGCAAGGACGGAACCACATTTCCCATGCACCTCACCATCGGCGAGATGCAATCGGGCGGGCAGCCTTATTTTACCGGCTTCGTCCGCGATCTCACGGAGCTGCAACAGACCCAGGCGAGATTGCAGGAATTGCAGTCCGAGCTGGTTCACGTCTCGCGCCTAAGCGCGATGGGGGAGATGGCATCCGCACTTGCCCACGAGCTCAATCAGCCGCTTTCGGCCATCAGCAACTACATGAAGGGATCGCGCCGGCTGCTGGCTGATAGCACCGACCCCAACGCGTCCAAGATCGAAGGCGCGCTCGATCGCGCCGCGGAGCAGGCTATACGTGCCGGCGAGATCATCAGGCGATTGCGCAGCTTCGTTGCACGAGATGAAACCGAGAAGCGCGTCGAGAGTCTTTCGAAATTGGTCGAAGAGGCCGGCGCCCTCGGCCTCACTGGCGCCCGTGAACAAGGCGTGATGCTACGCTTCAACCTCGATCCGGCGTGCGATCTGGTGTTTGCCGACCGGGTCCAGATCCAGCAGGTCCTGGTCAATCTCTTCCGCAATGCGCTTGAAGCGATGGCCACTTCGACCCACCGGGAACTGATCGCTTCGAACGCCAAAGCTGCCGATGATATGATCGAAATCGTGGTATCTGATACCGGACACGGATTCGGCGAGGATACCAAGATGAATCTGTTTCAACCGTTCTTTACGACGAAAGACACCGGCATGGGCGTGGGCCTCTCGATCAGCCGAACGATCATCGAAACCCACGGCGGCCGGATGTGGGCCGAGACAAATGGAGCGGGCGGCGCGACGTTTCGTTTCACGTTGCCGGCCGCGTCTGCCAGGGACCTGACACATGTCGCAGAACGATAAAGTTTATGTCATCGATGACGATCCGGCGATGCGCGACTCGCTGGATTTCTTGCTGGGTGCCGCGGGCTTCAAGGTGCGGCTTTTCGATTCGGCACAAGTCTTTCTGAACGAGCTCCCTCACGTAGAAGTTGGGTGCGTGGTCACGGACATCCGCATGCCGGGGATCGATGGCATCGAGCTGCTGCGTCACTTGAACTCGAACTCGGCCGTTCGCAAGCTCCCGGTCATTATCATGACGGGGCATGGCGACGTTCCCCTCGCCGTCGAAGCCATGAAGCTGGGAGCGCTCGACTTCCTGGAGAAGCCATTCGAGGACGAGCGGCTCGTCAGCATGATCCAAACCGCCCTTTCGCAGAATGACGTTGGCTCGAAGAGCGAGGCAATCACGGATGAAATGACCGCGCGGGTGGCTTCCCTCACCCCGCGGGAACGCCAGGTGATGCAGGGCCTGGTGACTGGTCAGTCGAACAAAGTAATCGCGAGGGAATACGAAATCAGCCCGCGCACCGTCGAGGTCTATCGCGCCAACGTCATGACCAAAATGCAGGCGGGCAGTCTCTCTGAACTCGTGAGGTTTGCGATCCGGGCCGGTATCCTAAAGGATTGAGCCAAATCAAGTCGAGCCGAGGGAGACGCGTTATTCTGCTCCGATGATAGATGCCCGACACATTCCATCTGGTCGTGCGGAAATCGGCCCTCCGCCCAGGAAATCGATGATTTACGTCATTGATGACGATTTCGACGTGCTCAAATCGTTGCGATTTCTGTTGGAAACCGAGGGGTTCGATGTACGGACATACCGCAGCGCAACGGCTTTGCTCGGCTCTCGGGTCCGGCATGAGGCCGATTGTCTGATTGTCGACTACAAGATGGCGGGAATCGACGGCCTGGAATTGGCGCAGAGGTTGCGCGATCTCGATATCACGACGCCGATCGTTTTGATCACCGGCTATGCCGACGAGAGCCTTCCCGCGAAAGCCAGCTCCGCGGGAGTGCGTCAGGTGCTAAGAAAGCCCGATCTCGGGGACAGCCTGCTGGCGTCCGTCCGCAACGTCATGGATCCCAGCTCGCCCGCCGGCTAGGCCTGCAAAACCGCCTCCGTAAAACCCCGTAGGGAAACCTCCCTAGGATATCGACCGAAATATTCAGGAGCGAATATCCTCAGTAAACCAAGCCATCACCGCATCGAGGAGATGGCGAAATGCTCACCCAGACGATCAGCGCCCCGGCAGCCACGGTTCTCAACGGCCGCCTCCCGCAAATTCCTCCGTCAACCGACCAGTTCGGTGTCATCGCCAGCTGTTCGGGCGTGATTGCGACCGAGTTCACTTACCGGAAGGAAGAGGAAATCTATGGAGAGGGTGAGCCTTGCGAATACGTTTACCAGGTGATCCGCGGCGCCGTCCGCACCTACAAGCTGTTGAGCGACGGACGACGTCAAATCGGTGCGTTCCATTTGCCCGGAGACGTCTTCGGGCTCGATGCCGGTTCGGCCCATCGCCTGACCGCTGAGGCGATCACCGACACCACCGTTCGCCTGGTCAAACGGCGGAGCCTCGAAGCGGCAGCGGGCTCGAACGTTCAGGTCGCCCACAACCTTTGGACCATGACCGCATCTGACCTTCGACGGGCGGAAGATCATATGCTTCTCCTTGGCCGAAAGACCGCAATGGAGCGTGTCGCCACCTTTCTTTTGGAAATGGATCGTCGGCTGGCGAAGGCCGGCATGATGGCCTTGCCGATGTGTCGGCGTGATATCGGAGACTACCTGGGTCTTACCTTGGAAACCGTGTCGCGCGCGCTTTCACAGCTCAACGATCAGGGCATCCTGTTGTTTTCCGGTGCTCGTCAAATCGTTCTCCGCAACCGCCAGCGCCTGGCAGACATGGACGCTTAAGCGGCAGCTCAAGCCTTCAGTTTAAGCCAGCGCCAAAGCATCGTTGTGCGTATGTGGAAGGAAACGCGCCTCGTTGCGGCTGGTAGCCGAGGCCTTTTGAATCGCAGACAAAGTTAAAACAGACATGCCTCTGGACAGTGAGGAGTGGAGATGCGTTCGGTCCCGCTCGCAGTCGCGATGTTGCTTGCAGCTGCGTCGCCCGCATCTGCCGAACCTGCGTTCGAAACCCGGGCAATCTGCCGGACAGCGATCGCATCGATCATGGGCCGCGATCCAAAGCTCATCCAAACGACCGCCAGCTCTGATGGCGTCGTGTTGTTGACCTATCTACGTCCCATAGACAACTTCGTTTGGGCTTATAGATGCCGACTCGAGGGCGATCGAATCGTATGGGCGATGGAACCGGGACGTTGGCGGGAAGATCCCAAGGACGACAAGGTCTCCTTTGAAGTCGTCGGCGCCGGCATGCAGCTTCGCATCATCGAAAATCATGTCGACGGATCGACCACGCAGCAGATGTTCGATCGCGATATGATTGAATGAGTCTGCACTGAACGAAGTGAATGCTCAGGAGCTTGGTCAACGTCTGGCAGGGCGAGATAGCGGGCTGGGAAATCGGATCAGAACCGGCGTGGTGACCAGAAGGCCACCGAATAAGCCGCCGCAAATCCGAGAAACGCTACAGCCCATGCAATGCCGGCGATCGCCAGCAGCGGACCCATATGATCGGGTTCCAGCACGGCGCAGACCCGCGCCACGGCTGCGACGATGACCGACGCGTAAACGATGTGCGTCGCCGGCGATGCTTCCAGTTGCCTTCCGGTATGACCGAGCGTCGCCCGGCTCATGACCGCGAGCGTCATGGTTCCGATCGCCCCGCCGGTCCAAGCGTGGATTCCGGCGCTCGGAGCAACAAGCTCGAAAGCGGCGAGCGCCGTGAGAACGAAGCCCACCGGGACGAACGCATAGGCGACGTGCAGGATCAGCACCATGCGATCGGCGAAGGTCCGATATCCGGTCCAGCGGACGAGGCGGACGAAGTGCATACAGCCGCAAGCCAGCAGCAACCCGCCGGTCGTCCGCTCCAGCGGCAAAGCGATCCAGAACGAGAGAACGAGCACGCTCAATCCGAGGGTCGCGACATCGAACCGGCCGAACGGCGTTGGCATCCGACCTGGCGCCCGTTTCGCGAGCCAGTTGCGGGTAAAGCTCGGGATAATTCTGCCGCCGATCAGAGCGATCAGGACGATCACGACAGCAATGCCGCTACGGGTGGCGTATTCCGCCAGCCCCGCCAGATGCGCCTCCACGTGAAACGCAAGATTTCCGACGGCGAGCAGGCTGATGACAGCAACGATCTTGAGATTGTCCCACTTCTTGCCCGCAATGATCTCCCGCGCAGCGGCAGCCGCGAGCAGGATGAGAAAGGCGACATCGATGACCGCGGCGGGAGCCCAGCCAATCCAGGACGACGTGCTGACGGCAACTCGGCCAGCGACCCAGACCGAGAACAGCAAGATGAGCGGCCTGCCCTGCAGCGGCAGCCGTCCGGTCCAGTTCGGCACGGCCGTCAGCAGGAAACCGGCAACGACGGCGGCAATGTATCCGAACAGCATCTCATGGACATGCCAGTCCCGAGGCGCAAACGCCGTGCCGAGCTTCAGGTGACCGTAAAAGGCCGGCAACCACACGAGGATGCTGGCGCCGGCGTAAACAGACCCGAAGAAGAAGAACGGCCGGAAACCGTACGAAAACAAAGCAGGGCCTCGATAGTCTCTCAGACGAGGTATCGGCATGAGTTTGACCTTGTCTCGACCGGTCTCGCCGGGATTGTAAGCGGACAACGCGGCGCCTCTTTGTCAGAGCACAAACAGGTCGCGAAAACAAAGAAAGCGGCCAGCAAAACCGCTTCCTTTTCTCGCTCGTGATGGAGCTATTTTGCGGCCGTCTTTGTGGCGGCAAGCTTCTCGAACAGCGCGGCAAAGACCTGCTTGGCCTTGCCGACCTGGAGCACGGCCTTGGCCTGTTCCTCGTTGGCCGGCGTTCCCACCACGATCATCGCCACCATGCCCATGCCGTAGTGTGGCATGCATTTGACGCCGTAAATCCCGGCCTGATCGAACTTGACGGCGATCTCTTCGCCGCTCTTTCCGGCAAAGGGCTCCGCACCGTCCGGCAGCATGCCCTTGATGCTCTCCGCATTATGCCCCTTATCGGCCGCCACGAATTTCACGGTATCGCCCGGCGCTATCTTCACCAATGCCGGCTCGAAGACCATCATTCCCTCGGTCCCCTTGTTCAGCATCTTGACTTCGACTTCGGCCGCGGTTGCGCCACCGGCCGCCGCTATCGCCGCGGCAACCACCGCCATCACTAAATACTTGCGCATCTCGATCTCCTGCTAATCCTTTGGTCTCGACCCAGACCCCATGCGCGCCTTCTAGCCCGCCGGCGCCGGACAGAACTTGTTCTAGCGCAAGCTCACGGCCGATTTCGGCGATGTATAGTGAGGCTGGGTCGCGATCCCGCCGAATGGCGGCGGCGGTTGCAACCCTTGGCCTTACTGTTCCGCCGTTTCAGAGCGACATCCGGAAAACTCCAATGGCCCCTATCAACCGTTCAATCGTCGCAAATATCCCCATCTTCGCGGGGTTGAGCGCCGGCGATCTCGACGAAATCCTGCGCGACGCCCGATCGGTGAGATACCCGAAGGACAGCAGCGTGTTCGACCAGGGCGCCGAGGCTCATGCGTTCTTCGTGCTGCTGCATGGCCATTTGCGCGTTGAAAAGACGACGCCCCAAGGTCAGCAGATCGTGGTTCGATACGTCTCGGCGGGCGAATTGTTCGGTGTCGCGCAGGCGATCGCCCTCCGGAACTACCCAGCGACCGCAATTGCGGTCGTCGACAGCGTGGCGCTGTCATGGCCATCGACGGCGTGGACCCGGCTCACCGCAAGATTTCCCACGATCGCGGCAGGCGCATTGCAGACGGTCGGAGACCGGTTACAGGACACGCAGGCCCGTGTCCTCGAAATGTCCAGCGAACAGGTCGAGCGGCGCGTCGCGCACGCGCTTCTGCGGCTGGCCAAGCAAGCCGGCCGAAAGGTCGAACATGGCGTCGAAATCGATTTTCCGATCAGCCGGCAGGACGTTGCCGAGATGACGGGCACCACATTGCATACCGTGAGCCGTATTCTCAGCGCCTGGGAGCAACAGGGTCTGGTCGAGGGTGGACGGCAGCGCATCGTGCTCCGCGATCCGCACAAGCTGTTCGGGCTCGCAGAAGGGCACGGTAAGCCAGACGGTGAACGCGGCTAGGCATGCCCGGCTATCGACTGATGGCTTGTCGACCAAAACTTCCTTTGTATGAACATTGACGAGGATCAATGCGTATCGGCCGTTGCTTTTTCATACGGCCAGAATGTCTGAGACACGTCCTTCGCCCCATCAGTGGCTTCCCATTTCCATCGCGCCCGAAGATTGCGACCTTCAACTCAGAGCGATCGGCAAGGATGGCATTCGTCCCTGGGGTTTCCGTGCCGGAGGCGCCAGGCCCTGTGGTTCAATGTTTGGGCAAACGAACCAGTTCTGATTTATCCGACACATTGGCGAATTTGGCGATGAGCTCAAGCGAACTCAACTCGAGACCGCCTGCAGCGCGGCCATAAACGCGGCCGGATCGACCTTGTGCTCCCGGATGGCATCGTCGACTGAGTGAAAGGCCGCGATCGGACAGCCGACACAGCTCATCTTGAAGTCCATGAAGACGCGTATGGAGGCAGGCCAGCGGTTCATTACCTGGTCGACCATCGTGTCCGCTGTAACTGTAATTTTTTTCATCATGCCAGTCTAGGCGGCCATCCGCACACTTCTTTGTGCGGCAACAAACAACTTTCCGGATTCTCCTCGAAAGCTTGCGTTGGCGCAAAGAGCGCTTCGTGCTTCCGGACATATTGATTTCACGAACCACAGGCACCGAAACAGGAGAGGTCATGATCACCCGAAGAACCGCGTTGCTGGGCGCAGCGATAGCCGCCCTTCTCGTTGCGGCTCCCGCACTGGCGGCTGACGATCTCAAGCTGCCACGCCAGGCCGTGGATCTGGTGGCACCGCCCTTCGTGCATCTGCACGAACAAGCGACCAAGGAAGGCCCGAAGATCATGGAATTCAGGCTAACCATCAAGGAGAAGGAAGTCGTCATTGACGACGCCGGCACCAAGCTGCAAGCGATGACGTTCAACGGCTCGATGCCCGGCCCGATGATGGTCGTGCACGAAGGCGACTATGTCGAGCTGACGCTGGTCAATCCCGAGACCAATACGATGCCCCACAATATCGACTTCCATGCGGCCACCGGAGGCCTCGGCGGCGGTGCCCTGACCCACGTCAGCCCCGGCGAGCAAGTCGTGCTGCGCTGGAAGGCGACGCGGACTGGCGTATTTATCTATCACTGCGCCCCGGAGGGCATGATTCCCTGGCACGTCGTATCCGGCATGCACGGTACGGTGATGGTGCTGCCGCGCGCCGGCTTGAAGGATCGCGAAGGTAAGCCGCTGCACTATGACCGCATCTATTACGTCGGCGAGAACGACCTCTACATCCCGAAGGACGAGAACGGAAAATACAAAACCTACGACTCTCCTGGCGAAGCTTTCGCCGACACGATCGAAGTGATGCGCAAGCTGACCCCGACCCACGTCGTCTTCAACGGCAAGGTCGGCGCCCTCACCGGCAAGAACGCCATGACCGCCAAGGTCGGCGAGACCGTCATGATCGTGCACTCGGAAGCCAACCGTGACACCCGTCCGCATCTGATCGGAGGCCACGGCGACTATGTCTGGGATACCGGCAAATTCGCCAACCCGCCGCAGAAGGACCTCGAAACCTGGTTCATTCGTGGCGGATCGGCGGGCGCCGCGCTCTACACCTTCCGTCAGCCGGGCATCTACGCCTATGTCAGCCACAATCTGATCGAGGCCGCCGAGCTCGGCGCCACCGCCCACTTCAAGGTCGAAGGCGAATGGAACAACGACCTGATGAAGCAAGTGCAACCTCCCGGACCAATTCCTCCCGCCAAGCTTGGAGGGGCGGAGCCTGCGAACCAGACTCTGTTGCGGTGAGGACGACGTGGCCTGCGGTGAAAGCCGCAGGCCGCGAATTGCGGAGGACCGATCATGCTGCTCGCAATGAAGATCAAGGTCGCGATGACCGTCGCGGCATTGGCAAGCCCGCTCGCGCTGACAATAGCTCCGGTCCGGTCGGCGGATGATGCCATCAATTCCGAGCTGGCCGACATCGTCGCGACAAGTTTCCAGTATCGAGCCGCCGGCGACTTTTCCCACGATGGCAAGCCTGCGGAAGCGCCGCTCCGTAACGAACGCCTGACAAGCAAGCTCAAAATCATGAATCGCCAGGTGACCGCGGGTGAATACGCGGCCTGCGTCGACGACGGCGGCTGCCCTCGGATCCCGTCCGGGATGGCGGACCGTCCGGTGGTGGGCGTCAGTTGGCGCGACGCGACGGCCTACGCCGAATGGATAACGAAGAAGACCGGAGTGCTGCATCGTCTTCCTTCTGACGAGGAGTGGGTATTTGCAGCAGGTGAGAAAGTCCGCGACGACGCTTTCGCTCTGGTCGATCCGGTCGATCCGGCACAGGCCTGGATCGCGCGCTACGAGGCTGAAGCCAACCGCGCGCGGCCGTTCGCGGTCGACCCCCAGCCGGTCGGCACCTTCGGGCGCAACGCGAACGGCCTGCAGGACATCGGCGGCAATGTCTGGGAATGGACCAACACCTGCTTCGTTCGCATGAACCTTGAGCCGAAGGGCGGTTCGCGCGTTACGAACACCAATTGCGGCGTTCGCGTCGTGCAGGGGGCACACCGGACCTATATGACCGACTTCATCCGCGACCCCCGCACCGGCGGCTGCGCCGCCGGCGCACCTCCCGCCAACCTCGGCTTTCGGCTGGTCGTCGAAAACGAAAGATGGCCCGCTTTGCACCGAATAGTGGCTGCAATTTTCAGGGCAAGCGAAACGAGATCATAGCCACGACAAATGCGGATTGGTGATGCTATTTGCTTCTAAATCACTCGCAATCACGATGTTCCTTGCGAGCTTGTCGCCGGCATCGGCTGAACCGCCGTTTGAACCCGTGGCAATTTGCCGAACGGCGATAGCATCGATTATGGATCGCGATCCAAAGGCAATTCAA
This sequence comes from Bradyrhizobium sp. Ash2021, assembly GCF_031202265.1. Classification (NCBI taxonomy): domain Bacteria; kingdom Pseudomonadati; phylum Pseudomonadota; class Alphaproteobacteria; order Hyphomicrobiales; family Nitrobacteraceae; genus Bradyrhizobium; species Bradyrhizobium sp. Ash2021. Next base: position 7,661,587 of record NZ_CP100604.1, read on the forward strand.
ACGACCCGAACGACCGACGGCGTTCTGCTATTGATCTATGTGCGTCCAATCGACAATTTCATTTGGACATATAGATGCAGGATAGAGGGCAATCGAATCGTATGGGCGAACGAACCAGGGCGTTGGCGAGACGACCCCAAGGATGACAAGGTCTTCTTTGAGGTTGTCGGTGCCGGGGCGCAACTTCGTATCATCGAAAACCATGCCGACGGATCGACAGCAAATCAGTTATTCGATCGCGACATGATCCAATGAATTTGTCTCCAATCGCTACAAATGAGGTCGGGCTCGACAGAAGCTCTTCCTGTTTGAACAAGAAGTTGTCGAGGCGGGAAATTCAGCCGCTGCGAACGGCGAGTCAGGTAATCTTGCGCGCGGCCGAGCGTGTTCGGCGACGCCAAGATGACCACCGCGCTGCTCGACCGATTGACCCATCACTGCGACATCGTCGAGACCGGCAACGATAGCTGGCGGTTCAAGAGCCGAGACGACGATCACGCCACCCGCGTTCGTCTCGCCTCCGCTATCCCGGCCAGCTCCGACGAGACGAGCGCTACCAGCAAAGCCCGCCGCGCAAAGGGGTCAAAATTGGGCTCTGACTCACTTTTGATGCAGTTTGGGGGATGCGTGGCGCTTTGATTGGAGGAGAATCAACGCCATGCAGCAAGCACTCCACCGCTCCAGTCTGGTGCCGCGTGGGTTTGTTGTAGAGAGTGCGTACTACGAAGGTGATAAGGCCGTTATTGAGATCCGGGCGTCCGGAAGCGTCGGTCTGTGTCCCTTGTGCGGAACAGTTTCCCGGCGTGTCCATAGCCGGTATCGGCGACGCGTAACTGACCTCCCGCTTTCGGGGCGTATCGTACAGCTCCTGGTGGTCGCCCGCCGCTTCCGCTGCGACGCCGTTCTGTGCGGGCGCCAAATCTTTACTGAGCGCTTCGCCGAAGGGGTGCTGGCTCCATCGGCGCGACGCACGGCGAGGCTGGACTCCATTGTCCATCACCTCGGTCTGGCGCTTGGCGGACGACCGGCCGCAGGCTTCGCAAAACGGCTGATGCTGCCGGTAAGCAAGGATACGCTCCTTCGCGTGGTTCGACGCCGTAGCCGTCCACCAGCTGACCCGCTCAGGGTTATCGGCATCGATGATTGGGCCTGGCGGCGCAATCACCGATACGCCAGCATCATCTGCAACCTGGAAAGGCGCCGGGTGGTCACCCTGCTGCCAGACCGTGAGCCCGCGACCGCCCAGGCCTGGCTCGCTGCTCATCCCACGATCGCGATCGTCGCCCGTGACCGCGGTGGAGGATATGGCGAAGCCGCAGCTAGAGCCCTGCCGCACGCGGTACAGGTCGCAGATCGTTGGCATCTGATGGAGAACGCCAGTCGGGCCTTCCTCGATGCCGTCCGAAAATCGATGCGTCAGATCCGCAGCGCAATCGGAGCAACGACGATCGATCCCGAGCTGCTTACAGCTGCGGAGCGGCTCCAATATGAGGGCTATCTCCGGCGCGAGGAGGCCAACGCGACCATCTTGGGCCTGTCGAAAGGTGGAATGCCGATCAAGCAGATCGTGCGCCAGACGGGCCACAGCAGGGGGCTGGTGCGACAGGTGATCCGCGGCGAACGCCATGATGTCTTCCGGACCCGGGAGAGTTCTCTCGATCAGCACCTGCCATGGCTCGACGATCAATGGGCAGCCGGTTGCCGAAACGGCGCTGAACTTTGGCGCCGCTTACGGGCGCGCGGTTTCCGAGGCTCCCTTCGCGTTGTCGGCGAATGGACGACCCGTAGACGGCGGGCCGAAAAGACTGATGTCGAAACTCTTCATCGGATTCCATCGGCCAGAACGATCGCTCGTCTCATGACCGTCGGACGGGATACGCTATCGAAGGCAGAGACGGTGACCGTCGCGGCGGTAGAAGCTGGCGTGCCACCCCTGGTCGAGGCACGCGAGATCATCGCCGAATTCCACATGATGATCCGGCGCCGAGCCGCCGCCGAATTGTCACCCTGGATCGAGCGCGCTCGCGCCAGTCTTGTCGCATCGTTCGCCCGCGGCGTAACGAACGATGAAGCCGCGGTTCGGGCGGCGATCACCTCGCTCTGGTCCAACGGACAGACTGAGGGTCAGATCACGCGCCTCAAGCTCGTCAGACGCCAAATGTACGGCCGTGGCAAAATCGATCTGCTTCAAGCCAGGCTAATCGGCGCAGAATAAACGCAGCTGCACCAAAACTGCGTCAGAGCCAAATTTGCAAGCCGATTGACACAGCTATTCGCTGAAGCCATTCACCGCTTCTTGCGGGGCGCTTTAGTACGCGAGAGATGTCGCCCGCGTTCGACATTTCCGCAGCGCGGCCGGTGCGCCGCCTTGATGCTGAGATAGCCCTTCCGCTTCCGTCCATGCTTGATGTCAGCGTAATGTGCCTGGGTGCGATCGGTGCCCTGACCGGCAGCCGCGGCTACCTCTTCACCCCCTCCGAACGTGGTCTTGATATCCGCGATGATCTGATGCCTCAGCACATAGGGCGTGATCAGCACGTCGTCGCCGAGCTCGGGCAGTGCTTTGCTTCCAAGTTTCGCCAACGCCTTACGGACTGCGTTCTTGGATTTGGTGCTGACGACCATGCGGCCTCCAGAGCGGGCGGCGGTCAAGAATAGCCGCGCACCACAGTGCAATGCGGCGCGCCGATGATAATAGGTGTCGAGAGCGATCCCGTCCTGAAGCGGATCGAGGTGCCCTGAATTCCACATCCGGAGGAATGTCTCTCTGTATGCTTCAGCCGTTCCATCGCTGACGTCGCGTGGCGGTATGAGATCCAAAAGTCTGTTCGCCTTCCGGATCAGGTTCTCGATATCAATCATCGCTGCTACCCCTCGTTATTGTCGGCCTATTCCTGTCCTGTCTTGTCGGCCCGTATTGTCGGCCTTCGATTAGCGATCTTCAGGGTTTCGGTGCTTGAACGGGCGCCTTCAGGACGATCGCGATCGCCTCCAGCATCAGGTCCTGCACGGTCGTGTTGCGCGCGATCGCAGCGAGCTTGAGCTCGCGGCGGAGCTCGGGGCTGACGCGGACCAGAACGCCGCAACGGCCGGCATCGGTCTGGGCGTCGCAGGCGTCAGCTCCGAACGTGTCGTCAGCGGCGGGCATCGCAGTGGCAGCAAGCGCTGCGGTCAGTGTCTCTTTAGGCGATCTCATGGACGGGTCCTTCCAGCTTCAGCGTGTTGCGCACGGCATTCCAGAGCGAGCGGAATTCGCAGGCTGCGTGCCCCGCAGGCTCGGTCTCGACCACGCCGGCACCCCGGACGGCGGCGTAGGGGACCGTCACGCGGTGGGTGATCTGGCGCCGCCACAGCCGCGGACCGATATCGGCCAAGGCCTCTCGCGCCTGTCGCACCATCGGCGACTCGCCTAGATCACGGATCGGGGGAGCTGCATTAAGCACCACCGCGTAGCTCACGCCCGCCGATGCCAACAATGGGATGAGGCCGCGTGTGACCTTCAGGTCGAAGAGAGTGGGGCGCATCGGGATGAGCACCAGATCGGCATGGCGCGCGGCGGAAGGCACATGACGAAGGTCGGGCGGCATGTCGACGAAGAGAATCTCGATGCCGGCGCGCCGTGCCGCCTCGATCGCATCGTTGAGGCCTTCGGGACCGCAGCGGCAGACGGGAATGTCGTTCCGGCCGCGCACGCACTTCCACACGAAGCTCGACTGCTGCGGGTCGGCATCGATGATCGCTACCCTGAGGCCTGCCATGCGCGCGATCACGGCGAGGTTGGTGCTCGTGGTCGACTTGCCGCTGCCGCCCTTGCCAACGCACGCGACGGTCGCAAGCAGTGAGGCTTTCCTGCTCGCAGCCGCGTCGCCGGCCAAAGGCTTGACCAGCAACGTCTCGGCCGAGCCCGCACTTTGCGGAGCAATGAACGGCGGTGTTGTCGGCTGAAGCTCATCTGCTAACAAGCTAGTCCTCCATCTGTTTGGGGCGACGGCCGCGCGTGCGACGGCGTTTGGCCATCGCATCGAAATCGAGCCCCTTGAACACGGTCCAGTTGATATCCTCCTGCAGCGGCAGGTTGGCGAGGTACTGGCACTGCTTGGCCGTGAGCGCGCGGAAGCCGTATTGGTCGTGCACGTCGCCGAGCTCGTGTCCGGACTGCAGCCGCCGGGCACGGCCCTCCACGTCCGCATCGCGCATTTCGTCGATCGCATCGCCGCGCAACGAGTGGAATACCTCGCCGCCTTTGGCCCCACAGCGCTTCATGATGTTCTGCATCGTCTTCGACATGTACTTCGACGGATTGGGATGCTCGTGCGCTGCCTCGAAGATGAAGCCGCTGCGCGCCCGCATCCACGAGATGAAGCCGATCTCATCCAGGTAGTTGTGCAGCACGTAGAATGACATCGATTCCGACGTTTTGATCGGAACGCGCCGCCACTCTTTCTTTCCCGTCTTCTCGTTCACCACCTCGACGATGCCGTTGGTCTGCGCCACCCAGACACCATACTTTTGACGGATGTCACAGCCTTGCAGATAGGCAAGCAGACCGAGCCGCCGCGAGGTGAGCTTGGCCAACAGCGGGAACATCGCCTCGTCCAGAACTCCGGATTTGACGCCGTTGCCGAACACGCGGTTGGTGACCTCGATCGAGATGCCTTCGCGGGGCCGCGGAGCTTTGTAGGCCTGCGGCAACGAGACCTTTGCGCCGGCAAACGGATCACGATAGTTGAGGTCCTGAATGCGATGGCGCATCATCGTCCGGATATTCGCGATGTAGCCGTTCATCATGGTGTTCTCGGCCATGGGCTTCATCGCGAAATTCTTGTTCGCCTCCAGAATCTCCAGCGTCGACCGGTCCTGCATGTCCGAACGCTTGGTCACGTTGGCGGGCCAGTACTGCATCTTGTTGACGAAGATCTGCAAATCGCTCGGATAGTATTGGTTCGGCGTGCGATCGCCGATGACATCGAGGAACATCTGGCGACGCAGGGTCAGGATCGGAATGTCGGGATGGTTACGATCCCTGTCGTTCCTCATGTCGATATAGGCCTGCGAGATCTCGCTGAAGAGCGGCAAGTCGTGTGTTGCCGCCCTCGGCTCGGCAGCCGGCGCCGGCGTGTTGCGCACCGTCGGCGCTGGGGGACCGACATCCTCAACCGCAGCCAAGGCGGCAAGCGCCTGCTCTGGCTTGGCCGCGAGTTTCAGCACATCGGTCAGCGCCTGCCGGGCCAGGGCGTCGGCATTGGTAGTCACGGCGACCGCACCTGCATCGCCCTTGGCGACCTCCCGCTGGACGAGCTGAAGCGAGGCCAGCGCCGCGTCCAGCCCGCGCGCCAGCCCAATGGCTTGAGACGGGTTCTCGAGCGCACGAGTGATGGCATTCTGGCACGCATCAATCGTGTGCCTGATCAGGTCGTTCTGCTTGTCGTCGAAGTGCAACGTGGTCATCGGTGTCCCCTTCCAGGTGTCGGCCGCGAAGCTGCAGATGGTCTGGCAGAGGCTTGCAAGCAGCACCGCCAGGCGTTTGGCCTCGCCGCGGCTACGCGGGCCCAACTGAGCCCGGACGATACGGGCGGGCCCTGCAAGTTGGGATCCGGCCAAAATACCGTTTCCGAAGAATGTCGGGGAAAGCCGCAGCTGAAAGCGCCAGCCGGAGGGGTCGCCGGTCAAATAACGCGGCGGCCGCCGCCCGGCGGGCTGCCGGTCGCGGCGTTTTTTCGCTGGTACTTTTGCTGGTACAGACCCCGGTACAGTCACGCGCATCGCCTCTGGTTGGGCGTCGAACTGCGCGAAACACGGGCCTTAAGGGCCCTTCGGACTGCTAATTGGGGTGCGAGCTAATTGGCGGAGAGGGAGGGATTCTCGCCGCCAATCTCCATTTTTTGCTGGCACGCTTGCCCTGACGGTGGCAAAGTTTTGCTGAACACGGTGCTCCACCGTGATGCTCCACCGCCAAAAACCGGCGGTTCGGGAAATGCCTGTTTCTGAAGGACTTCTGCGCTGTCCCATAGGGGTGGCGGAGAGGGAGGGACTCTCTCCCCCGATGCCGCGAATGCGCGAAAACCGCTGCGAAACAAGGATTCCTGAAAAGCCCGGTCGCGATTTGTGACCACCGCTGTGTACCACTGGATTGGCCGGTTCGGCCGTGAACCTCATGCGCTCTCGTGGCAGTTGGCGCGTCTTCGAAGCAGCGTGCGCTCGATCGTGCCGGATAGTCTAGCGTAGCCCCCTCCATCACTGGAGTGAAAGCGACCAAACCGCTCATACAAATCAGTTGACGCAGACCAATCGGCGCGCACACGCCCCCGGCGCCTCACAGGAACATCCTTTCCGATCGGTCAACTTCGAGGGACCACTTGAAGTTTCCGCGGCTTTTTTATTCGGGGGAATCGCTTGTCGAGCCGCTTGATGAACTCGTCACTCGTCGAATGGTCGCCCGAATTCGCTGCCGAAACGTACAAATAATCTCTGACCCTCTCGGCGCTCTCGGAGTCCCAGGTCTCGGCGATCCGTAGGTAAACGCCGCGGAAGCGCGCGTCGCTTATGTGCTCCGACCAAAGGTCCGGATCTTTGAAAGCCGCTGCTATGAAGAAATCCCACACGCGTTCGTGCCGGAACAAGAGCCAATTCTTCTCCTTGCCCTGGGCGTCTCTGATCGCCCGTGGCACAAGAAGCCGTTGCTCCTGCAAGGATGAAGCCTCGGCTGGGAATTCGTCGGGGTTCAGTTTGTTGCGATCCTCGAGCCGCATTGTGACGGCATGTTGGCCGAATTTCTCCAGGGGAAACGCAACCACGTTGATCATCTGATAGCGCTCGGCTGCCAGCCGAAAAGCCTCGTCTACGAGCGCAGTCGGCGAAGGCATGTGCCCGCGCGCCATAAGCTCGGCTGCGAAAGTCAGGTCGAACGGGTTCGACAGCATCAGCTCCGCCGTCTCACGTTCGATCTGCTGCGGTTGGTGGAATGCGGTCGAGACAAACTTTTGCACGGCTTCCTTGTAGGCCTCCCCTCGGCACGGCTGCGTCTCGTCTGCACCGACCGGCCGTGACATGAGGAACTCGGTCGCTTCGCTGCGGTCCAGCGGTAGGATTTCGACCTTTCGGGAATTCGCTGGCGGGCGCCACTCGATCGGCTGAGACGCGACGATCACGTCACCCTTCGACATGTCGCGGGCGAAGGCCCGGATCTTTTCGCGTGTGTCGGCTTCCACCTCATTGAGGCCGTCCACGATTACCTGGAGTGTGCGCGTATGGACGAGACTTCGCACGAAGCCCGCTTCCTGCACGTCGTGAATGATGCGGGAGATGGCAACGTCGACGCCATCGGCGCAGTCGCGCGCGTGTAGGAAGGCGACCGGCCGCGTCGCCTTGCCTGCGATCTCACGCAGGAAGCTGGTCTTGCCTAGCCCGGAATCAGCCTGAAGCACGACGACCCCCGTGAGGTCGGACTGCAATTGGGAGAGACGAATGACCTCCCCGTCATCCACACGCGCGCGACTGTCTGCGAAATAGGCAAGCTCAGCAAAATCCTCGAGCCTGGCCTGCGCAACGAGGTCGTCCCGGAACGGCGCAAGGAGACGTCGTCGCAGCGGCGGTAGGATCAGCAGCACGAGCGGCACGAAGCCAGCGCTGAAAAACTGCCGGGCCCGCGGATTCCAAAAGAAGATTGCCTGGATGGTGCGCGACCAGGGAAAGGCGACGAGGAAGGCGGTCCAGAACAACGTCCAGAGGACGAGTGACCACGTCAGCCAGAGGCTGATTGGAGCAATGTTCTCGCCCCTGAGATGCGCAGCGAGCGCCTGCGCATGGGTCGAATGGGACTTCTTAAGCTGGGCGAGGAGCGCCTCCACCGTCCGCCTTTCGTCAGAAGTCCAGCAGCGGTGAAAGGGGCCCTCAATTGGCAGGTCGCGCAGCCATGCGATGGAGGAGCGGACGAACTCGGCGAGGCTGCTCGTTTCGGTGGGTACCTGGCAGGCTGCTTCGATTGCAGCCATCGCGGCGTTTTCGGCTTCTACACGGGTACGCTGTGAACTCGACAGCGCCGCCCAATTATCTGTCAGCAGCTGAAGGACTCTGTGGGCTTCGGCGGGATTGTTCCCAACCGAATCCAGCGGCAACGCATCGGGGCGTCCCAGCCACGCAAAGAGCAGCTCGCTACCGTCCTTTTTGCTGTCCGCTCCGGTCGCGACATGCGCCGCGGCCCGAAGCACCCCTGCCACTTCGTCCTCACGAGAGTTGATAAGGCGAACGGCGGTTAACGCAGCACTTAGGCCGCCCGGTCCAATCCGCCCGAGGGCCTCTGCCACTGCGCCTCTGACGGTGCTATTCGGGTTGCCCAGGAGCGGCAGCAGCTCGTCGATGACGGGGCCTGCGCGATCGCCGGTCGCAATCTGACCAAGGGCTAGGGCCGCCGCGCCCCTAACAGTGCTGTTTGTGTTGTGGAGGAGCGGCACAAGCTTGTCGATGGCGGGGCCCGCACGCTCGCCCTGTGCAATTTGACCGAGGGCTTGTGCCGCTGCGCGCACGATGGAGGTGTCCTGGTCGCTGAGGAGGGGCAGCAGCTTGTCGATGACGGGGCCCGCGCGCTCGCCGATCGCAATCTGACCGAGCGCTCGGGCCGCTGCGGCGCTGATGTCGGGATCCCGGTCGCCGAGGAGCGGCACCAGCTTGTCGATGGCGGGACGCGCGCGCTCGCCGGTCGCGATCTGACCAAGAGCTCGTGCCGCTGCGCCCTTTACGGAGCTATTCGGGTTGTCGAGGAGTGGCAGCAGACTGTCGGTGACGGGGCCCGCGCGCTCGCCGGTCGCAATCTGACCAAGCGCTCGGGCCGCTGCGTACACAATGGAGGGGTCCTGGCCGCTGAGGAGGGGCAGCAGCTTGTCGATGACTGGGCCCGCGCGCTCGCCGGTCGCAATCTGACTGAGGGCTTCTATCGCTGCGCCCCTAATGGAGCTATTCGGGTTGTCGAGGAGTGGCAGCAGACTGTTGGTGACGGCGCGCGCACGCGCGCCGGTCGCAATCTGACCAAGGGCTTGTGTCGCTGCATACACGATGGACGGGTCCTGGTCGCTGAGGAGGGGCAGCAGCTTGTCGATGACGGAGTCCGCGCGCCCGCCGGTCGCAATCCGACCGAGGACCTGTGCCGCTGCGCCCTTGACGATCTTGTCCTGACCGCCGAGGAGCGGCTGCAGCTTGTTAATGACGGGGCCCGCGCGATCGCCGGTCGCAATCTGACCGAGAGCTTGTGCCGCTGCAGCGCTGACGGAGGAGTCCCGGTCGCCAAGGAGCGGCAGTAGCCTGTCGATGACCGCGCCCACGTGCTCGGCAGTCGCAATCTGACCGAGGGCTTGTGCCGCTGCGGCGCTGCTGGAGGCGTCCTGGTCCCTGAGCAGGGGCAGCAGCTTGTCGATGACGGGGTCCGCGCGCCCGCCGGTCGCAATCTGACCGAGGGCTTGTATCGCCGCGCCCCTGATGGAGCTATTCGGATCGCCGAGGAGGGGCAGCAGCTTGTCGATGGCCGGCCCCCCGCGCTCACCGGTCGCAATCTGACCGAGGGCTTGGGCCGCTGCGTATACAATGGACGTGTCCTGGTCACCGAGGAGGGGCAGCAACTTGTCGATGACGGGCCCCGCACGCCCGCCGGTCGCAATCTGACCGAGGGCTTGGGCCGCTGCGCCTTTAACGACGTTGTTCTGATCGCCAAGGAGCGGCGTCAACTTGTCGATGACGGGGCCCGCGCGCTCGCCGATCGCAATCCGACCGAGGGCTTGTGCCGCAGCGGCGCTTATGGCGGGGTCGCGGTCACTGAGGAGCGGCAGCAGCTTGTCGATGACGGGCCCCGCACGCCCGGAGGGCACAAACTTGGACAGGTACAAATCGGCGTCGAGCGCGATCCCGCCCCGAGTCGAGGCCAAATCGTTGATAGCTGCCTCAAACCCCCGCTCCATCCAATCCGGTGGTCGACGCTGGGCGTCGAACTGCGCCAGCGCTGGCACGGACAAGATCACGCCGATAAGAAGGACGCCGCTACGCATTAGTAGACATCGGATCGGGTGCGAGAGTTCGAAATGGTCGCGCCGACCCTGCATTGCTTTCGCAGTCACGTGAGACTTTGCGTTGCCGGTAATCGCAACAGCTCCCAATCGGTCCGAAGTTCTCTCTGCATCGAGAAACGAATCGAGCTTGGACGGACGTTTCACGCCGGGCCTCCTCCCCTGCCAAGAATCATCACATCATCCAACCCAATACTCTCAAACGCGAAAGCCGATTTTGTACCTATGCCGACTTACGCTTCGATTTCTCATGCGGTTGGCCGGATGCCATTATTCGTACAGCGCACGATGGTGCAATTACACTCAGCCACCCGCGACGCCGCTCCAGCGCGGCTGTCGCGGCGGAAAAACGATCTCTATAAAAAGCGCTTCGCAGTCTCCAGTCGCTCCTTCAGCACATCCCGAAACCGCACGTAGTTGCTATAGGAGACGGGATCCACGCCGCTCGCACCCCCAGAACAACTGTTATGCAAACCGACGATTAATGCGTCCAACTGACTCACACCAGTGTTGATCTGTTGCACAGCATCCGATGTCTGGCCTGTTGCCAAAGCCGTTCTTGCGGCGCTGAATGCATTGACAGCCAAGTTGCCGGATTTCTGCTTTTCACTCCAGCCAACTGGGGGCAATCCGCTCGACCCGCCAGAGCAACCCTGGCTCACCGACGCCATTACATTTTGGAGCTGAGGGATTGCTTCGCCCAGGATCTGGTCTAAAACGACCTTCGCTTCGACTGCGAAGGCGACATTGGCGAACGGAGCCCACAAGAGAGCCCCACAAAGGATGGAGGCAGTTCTAGGCTGCAGCGAACGAGATACCAGATTTTTAGAGCGTGTGATTTCAAAGGTCATTTGAGGATCCTCTTTGCTTCGATTTCCTCATAAAACGACCCTCCCTCTCTATAAATAGAACGACTATCATCTTGCCGAGTTTACCACACAGCGATGTTCCGACCTACGAAGTCCTTACTGGGGTAGGTGGCAAAAATTTCGCGAACTTGCAGCGGGACGGCAGCGCTTTGCAAACAACCTTATGCATGAGACGAAGGGTTTTGATCTGACGCCGCGCTATAGTGGTCGACTCGCGATGAGTTCGGCGACGACATCGCGCGCCGCAGCCCGGGCGGGACTCATCGAAACTTCCTTGATCCCCCACTGTTCGGCCAACAATGAAAGATGCCGCTTCTGCCGTTGTTCGCAGGCATCGAGGTCCCATCGGGGCAGACCAACCAGTTCCTGCGCACTCGCGTAAGTGGCTCTCTTTTTCCCGGCTGCTGTATTTCCTTGACCAGAGTAGATCTTCTTCTTTTCGGCGAAGGGTGCGTTCGAAGCGCTGGAATTCTTGCGGGAGGTCAACAGAACGAGATTGCCGATAGTGTCCGTCACCGCGCTCCGGCGCGCTTGATCGAATTCGATCCATTCACCCTTCTCCGGGTTCTGAGGAAGAATGTGCTCCACTGTCTTTTGACCTTCCCAAACGACGGGCTGCTCCGCGAGGAGCCGGTCCAGCCGCTCTAGTATGGCGCGCACGACTCTGACGGGGAATCGGCTATAGATCGGACCGCTCAACGCCAGCCACGCATCCTCGTTTTCCTCTGCGGTCGGCGTCAGGCAGGCGTCCAACTTCGCGTCCAGTCCGCGCAAAGCCCGAATTATCTCGGCATACCGGTTCAGCCGTTGTGTGTCGTATCGCCGAGCAAGCTGCATCATCCACGCGAGCCCCTCTAGCTTTGTCAAGACGAAGATCAGCCTTTCCGACGATCCAAATTTCGTCGCTGCCGCGAGCGCAAGTGGCATCCAGTCCCTGTTGGGCAGAAGACGAAGTCCGGAGAGCGCTTCCATGCCGTCGCGCCTCAAACTTTCGGGGAAGTCCTCCCCGTCGCCGTCCAAGATCTCAGCTATCCAACGCTTCGCCGGTGCAAGCTCGTCGTCCAAGAATTTTTTGACTTCCGCGGAAGAGGCTCCCTTGAACCGCTCTTCATATGCCTCGCTCAGGGAGCGCCGGTTTTTGGTTTCCTCACGGATGAAACGGAGGTTCTCCAGAAGCCCCTCGAACTCCTCGCGTCCCAGGTCGGCCTCGAATTCTCTCCACCGTGCGGCTTGATGCGCGATCTCCGCCGGCGCGACCTTGCTGAGTAGGTCGGCCTTGATCACGTCGGCGTTCGACAGGTCCAGACCGCGGTCGTTCAACACCCTGAATATCCTCAGGGCGGCGGCTCGCGATTCCGTCGAAACGACAACGAGGACGCACCGTCTCAACAGGAACTTGACGATCAACTGACGATCGACGTCGTTCAACGACGAGACGCTCGCACGCAACTTGACCGCGTTCTCCCACATCAAACGCTGAGACTCGTTCTTCGGCTTGTGAGGTGGCTCGGTCTTGGCTGTGGCGCCGGGGACTTGGATTGCTTCTCGAAAGAAGACACGATCTTCCACGTGTGCGATGACTCGCACAGCCTCGACTTGATCCATGAACGGGTTTGGCTCGATGTAGACGGTGGCCCCAAGCGCATCACGTTCCTGCTGTTCCGTGGCTGCGTCTCGGAGAACCGCGGCGAGAATCGTCAACGTGGTGAGGCGCTGCTGGCCATCCACGACCTGGCCGATTACTTGGCCGTGCGGCTTGATGAGAACGATGCTACCTAGAAAGTACGGCTCGCCATCGCCCGACTGCATTGCCTCACGGAGGTCTTCGAACAGCTGCAAGGCATGTTCTGGAAGCCAGGCGTAGGGACGTTGGTAGGGCGGTATTTCGTGGACGAAGGTATCGCCCAGGACGTCGGCCACGGCGTGTTGGTTGGCGGAAATCACCTATGCTCCTCCCCAATATGTCTCCAATTTAGATACAACTTCAAGTTCGCTGTCCACCCTTCGAAATTCTTCCGTTGTGCTAATGGTCGGCATACGGGCATTGTCTATGCTGCCGTAAAAGGAGCGGATCCGGGAGGGGTACAGATGGATACTGCATTGAAGGCGAAGATTCGTGCCGAACTGTTCCGTTGTGCGGTTGCCGGGACCTTCCCGACCTACACGGAGTTTTTCAATCGGATCCACCCCGGAAGGCAGATGGGCAATTTTCCCTACCAGACCCATTTTAACGAGATCGCGAAGGAGGAGCGCGACCTCGGATATCCGGATATTACCTTCCTTGTTAGAGGCGTGAATGGATATCCGAACCAGATCGATTTTCGCGATGCTCGGAAGGGTCCCGACGACGATCAACTCCTAAGTTTGCGTGCAGGTACAGATAGGCTTATCGAACTCTACTGTCCGCCGGATACTCCGAAGCCTTATTGACCTGCAGAAAGACGTCTCGTTTAAGAGTTCTTGCCTGTGCGCGCTTCATTCGCGAAATCGCAACCAGCGGCGGTACACGCTCGGCATGGCTCGGAACATCGAATTGAAAAATGGTGGCGCGCTAAATTCTCGCCGAGAACCGCGTGAACGCCGTCAAGGACTGCTGGCGGGGCTCCACGTCACGAAGGTAGATCTCAGTCCGCAGGAAAGATATCTCGTCCTGCAGCACGGTCTCGCAGACGTCGACGTACCAACTCTTCGGTCTGCCGTCGCTGCCATCGGACCACTTGTAACCGCGGCGCTTCAACGAGTCCTTCAGTTCGAACGGCGATTGCTCGGCCCAGACGCGCACCGTCGGCCTGCGGGCGGTCTCCAACAGCAGCGCGAGCGCCGGCGCGCCGGTCGCCGGCAGTTCGAACGCGAGGACCTCCAGCAGCGCGTGGCAATCGTCGACGGCGCGGTGGGCGGCATGGAAATAGCCCGCGCCGTTCAGCAGATAGCCGAGTTGCGCGCCCGCGAAACCGTGCTTTCTCCACTCGATCTCGGTGGCGCTACAGGCCCAAGGCTTCTGTTCGAACACCGGCCAATAACGTTCGGCGAATTTCCGATCAAACCCACTATTGTGTGCGATCGCGATCACGGCGTCGTCGACGAACGCCGCCACCGCTGCCTCCTCTATCCGGTGCCCGGCAACCATCTCGTCGGTGATTCCGGTTAGCGCGGTGATCTCGGATGGAATCGGGATCGACGGCTCGTTAAAGGCGGAGAACGTGTCTATGAGGCCGGCGATGCGACCGTCCGGAAAGTAGTCGAACTTGACCATCCCGAGCTCGATGATCTCGTTTTTCTGAGTGTCGAGGCCCGTGGTTTCGGTGTCGAGCAGCACGGCGGTCCGCGTGTCGTGACCGGTGGGCACAGAGGAAATCCTTGGGACCAGCCGTCGCAGGACGCGATAATCCGGAGATCGGCTTAACGTGTCGGCCATCGCGGCCAGGCTGATGGTGTCCTGAAACATCTCATTCCGAATGTAGATTGCGGGTGGACCGGTAGATCCGGCGAAGGCGCACCCTAAACGGCACGGCGACCGCTAGGTATCGAAAAAGTAGGCGATCTGCAGGCTTTTCGCGGAAATTGGGCGGATTTGGCGGCGTTGCGGGCACCGCGGGGGACTTGGCACCGCTGTCGTGTCCGCGGAAGGGGCTAGGCAATTACTCGAGGAAGACTCGGCGGCAGCTCGTTCGAGCAGCCGGGCTCGCGCACTTGTTCTTCTCGTTAGGGGCTCAGCAGCCAGCGTAACTCGTCTCAACTTTCTCTGGTTCTACTCGGACAGCTCGCGAGAACTGGACCACGGCCGTGTAGAATGCCGAGGTCATCGTCAATTCCACGATCGCTTTCGGTGAAAACACCTGCCTGACCTGCAACATCGTCGGATCGTCGACCGTCCCATTGGCAAGCATGCTGTCGACGTATTGCAGGATCAGTCGCTGTCGATCGCTATAAATTGCCTTGCTCTTCCAATCCGGAAGACCATCGACCTGCTGCTCAGTCAATCCGCAACTGAGCCCTATTCTACGGTGCTGGGCGAATTCGTAGTCGCCGCCCTTCAGCTGGGTCGTCCGGATAATCACCAGTTCGCGGTCGGCCCGGGACGTCTCTCCATTCTGCCGAAGCGCTGTCGCAAAAGCTGCGAAGCCCCGGTACACTTCGGGCGCGTTGGCAATCGTTCGGTGAATGTTGAGCGGTCCGGCGTTCTTCGCTTTCATCGCATCGAACATCGGCTTGGTGACCGGATCGGTGGTGTCGCTGTCCACCAACGGAAACGTGCTTACGACCGCCGGTTCAGCCCAAGCTCCAACTGAAAGCAAAAGTATACCCGCGACAGTCAGTGGCAGTGATTTTTTCATGTAACCTCCATAGTCCCGACAGAGCTTCTTTAGTTCTTGGATGCCGAACCTTCGAGAATTGTCACGGCACAAACCGCTTCTTCCAGGCCAATCACGCCGCCGCCGTTTTCGATCAGGCCGATGTTCGCACCTTCAACCTGGCGCGCTCCCGCCTCGCGGCGAAGCTGGCCAACGATTTCCGACACCATCGACAGCCCCGTGGCGGCGATCGGATGCCCCTTCGAGACCAGACCGCCGGACGTGTTGACCGGAAGCCTGCCGCCCAGCGCCGTCGCGCCGGATTCGACGAAACGCCCGCCTTCGCCTTCGGCGCAGAAGCGCAGCATTTCCATCTGGTAGACCTCGCAAAATGACGTTGCGTCGTGCACCTCGGCAAGGTCGATGTCTTCGGGACCAACCCCTGCCATGTCGTATGCGCGATCGCCGGCAACTCGGCTCAGACTTGGCTCGTCCGGCGCGCGATGCTTTCCACCGGAGATGGCGCTCGCCCTGATCCGGATGGCGCGGGCAGCGACCTGCGGGGGCAATTTCCTGAGCCGCTCCTCCGAACAGACGATAGCTGCCGCGGCTCCGTCGCCGATCGGAGCGCACATCGCTCGCGTCAGGGGGCCGCTGACCGGCCGGTCGGCCAAAACCTCGTCCGTGGTCATCCGGAAGCGATACTGGGCCTTGGGATTGAGCGAGCCGTGGACATGATTCTTCGCGGCGGCGATCGCGATCTGCTCGCGGGTCGTGCCATAGCGATGCATGTGATAGCTGGCCTGGACACCATAGGTATCCATCGCGATCGACCGGTCGGGCGAAGGCGCCCAGACCGCACCCGAACGCTCCGCGAGATCGCGGTACTCGTTCAGCCAACGCTCCTGATCGAACCGGTCGAAGCCGCCGCCGATCTCCTTGAGCATCTGCCCGGGGGCGGATGGGTCGTAGAGCTTCTCGACACCGACCGCGAGCGCAATGTCGGTCTGGCCGGACAAAACGTCCTTCCATGCGAGATGCAGCGCCATCGAACCGGTGGCGCACGCGCCCTCGACGTTGGCGATCGGCAGCCGCTCCGGCAGGACGCCTTCATCCATGAGCGGCGACAGGCAGACCTGACCGCGGATCATGGTCTGGCCGGAGACGTGCAGCAGGCAATTGCCGAAATAGGCCTGACCTACGGCCAGCCCATCGCCAAGACCGGCGTCACCGAGGGCGCCGTGTACGGCTTCCCGGGCCAGCGCGCGATGATCCTTGCTGATCCACCGGCCGAAATCGGTAGAAAAAGAACCGATGATGAATACGTCACCCATGACTTACCTCGGTCAATTCTAGACGGCGCGCGAGCGGCCTTCCCAGTAGCGATCGCGGATTGCGCGCTTTAGAACCTTGCCGACCGGGCTGCGGGGCAAGGTCGGCCAGATCTCGATCGCCTTCGGCGTCTTCACGCCACCCAGCGTCGCGCGGCAGAACGCGATCAGTTCATCCGCTGTGGCGCTTGCGCCGGCCTTGAGTTCGACGACCGCGGTGACCGCCTCGCCCCATTTCTCGTCAGGTATGCCGATGACCGCGCAATCCTGCACGGACTGGTGCGCCAGCAGTCGCGCTTCGACCTCGGTCGAAAACACGTTGAAACCGCCGGAGATGATCATGTCGCGCTTGCGGTCGACGATGTAGACGTAGCCGTCCTCATCCTTGAATCCAATGTCGCCGGTGTGGTGCCAGCCGAAGCCGGAAACCGCGCGCGTCGCCTCGGGATCCTTGTAGTATTCCTTCATCACCAAGCAGCCCCGGGCGACGATCTCACCGACGGAGCGTGGTGCGAGAAGACTTCCATGTTCGTCCATGATCTCGACGCGGCTGAACATGGTCGGACGCCCGCAACTTCGCAGCAGGTCGGAACCGGCGGCGAGGCCCCGCTTGTGGTCATCGGGCGACAGGAACGTCAGGAAGAATGGCGCTTCCGCCTGACCGAAGGCTTGAGCCATCACTGGACCAAAGACTTCTACCGCGGTGCGTAGCCTTTCGGGCGCCACCGGCGCGGCCGAGATCAGGAAGAACCGCAGCGACGACAGTTTCTTCGTCCGCAGCTCCGGACTCGACAGCAGAGCGTAGAGAACGGTCGGCGGCAGATAGAGATGCGTGACGCCATGCTTTTCGATCGCGTCGAGGATCACCGCCGGGTCGACCTTGTCGAGGATGACATTGGTGGGTGCCATGGGCATCAGCATCAGCGCCAGCACGCCGGCGCCGTGTGTCATCGGCGCGACGCACAGATGCACGGGAGCAGGCCCGGTCGCGTCGTTGCACGTCCAGAAGTTCGCGATCAGCGTCTCCCAGGTCTGGTTGGTCCACACGGCGCCCTTGGAGCGTCCGGTGGTACCGCCCGTCGCGAGAATATTGCAGGGTCGTAGAGGATCGTCAGGGAGATCGGGAATGGCCGCCGTCGCGCCGTCGCAGAACTCGGACAATGACGGTCCTGGCCCGCTGCGGTCGTCCAGGCAGATCATCAGCTTCAATTGCGGCGCGCTGGCCTTGAGCTGCCGGATTTCGGCTTCGAAAGTGCTGTGGTAGAAGATGCACTCCACATCGGTGTAATTCATGAAGGCCGAGTTATCCTCGACCGTGTTGCGGGCGTTCAGAGGAACCCAGACGCGTCCACAGCGGAAGATGCCGAGCATCGCAATGAACGCCCGGGCGTCGTTCGGGCTGTAAACGGCGATCTTTCCGTCCCTGGAAATGCCGGCCCCCTCGATCGCGGACGCGATGCGAAGCGACTGCTGCTGCGCCTGCGCATAGGTCAGGGAAGACCCGTCTGGCTGAACGAAGGCAACCTTCGACGGATGGCTCGTAGCACTGTTGTCGAAATAGTCGATCAACCTCACGACGCTTCCCCTCTATTGCTTCAGCAAAGGGCATTCGCTTTTTTCGATGGGACGAAAAGCGGTTTCGGCCGGGATCGTGCGCAGCACGTTGAACATATCCCAAGGATCTCCGGTCGCCTCGCTCGGCTTCTTCAGTTGCAGCAGGTAGATGTCGTGCTGCATCACACCATCCTTCCGGGCCTTGCCGTCCTTCACGAAGACATCGTTGACCGGCAGTTCCCGCATCTTGTCCGCGATCGCAGCCCGATCGTGGCTGCCGGCGGCTGCGACCGCCTTCAGGTAGTGCGTGACCGCGGAATAGACGCCGATCTGGACCGACGTCGGCTTGCGTCCCTGATGCAGTTTCGCAAAGCGGTCTCCGAACGCACGGGTGGCATCGTTCAGCGCCCAGTAATAGCCGTCCGTGATGGTAAGACCTTGACCTGCCGCCAATCCAAGCGATTTCGCATCCATCAGATAGAACAGCGACGTCGCGAGCTTCTGTCCGCCGCCGACGACATTGAAGTCGGCACCCTGCTTCAGGGAATTGATCGTGTCGGCACCGGCGTTGATCATGAGAAGTACGTCCGACTTGGATGCCTGCCCCTGCAGAATGAAGCTGCTGAAGTCCGACGTATTGAGCGGATGCTTCACCGACCCCACGACGCTTCCACCCGCGCTCTCGATGAAGCTCTTCATGTCGGCAGCCATGGCCGTACCGAAGGCATTGTCGACCTGCACGAAGTACCAGGTCTTGCCGCCAGACTTCGTTAGCGCCGTCGCGGTCCCATTGGCGAGCGCATAGGTGTCGTACACCCATTGAAAGCTGTAGGGTGTGCAGGAAGACTGATTGAATTTTGCCGCCGCTCCGCCTGCGGCCAGCACGATGCCGGACTTGTTCTTGACCAGTTCCTGAACCGCCAGCATGACGCCGGAATTCGGCAGATCAACAATGGCGTCGACACCTTCATTGTCGAGCCAGCGGCCGGCGATCGCCACGCCGACATCGGGCTTGTTCTGATGGTCAGCGAACACGAGCTGGATCGGTTGACCGAGGACTTTGCCACCGAAGTCGTCGATCGCCATTTGCGCTGCAACAACCGATCCCTGTCCGGTGATGTCAGCGTACGGGCCTGACTGATCGTTCAAAACACCGATTTTCACCGGCTTGCCGGCTGGGTCTGCCTTGACCGCACCCGGAATGACGATCGACGCAGCCAGGACCGCGACTGAAATGATGCGCTGCCACAACATAATTTCCTCCCGCTAAGCCCCATCATTCTTTGCTTGGCTCTTGTTCGGGGCGGGGCCATGATATGCCAATCTGATTGATTATAGCAAGCCGCTTGGTATATTCTTGAGCGAACTCAAAAAAAAGTCCGAAGCAGGGAGGAGCCACATGAAGCGTCGCGAACTCATCACGGGGATCGGAACGGCCGCTGCGGCCGGGATCCTCAGTGCGCCGGCCATTGCGCAGCAGCAGCCGGAACTCAACTGGCGCATCGTATCCGTGGCGCCGAAAACGCAGGCTCTTTTTTATAATGCCTGCGTGACCTTCTCGAAAATGGTCGCAGACCTCACCGATGGAAAATTCAAGATTCAAGTCTTCGGGCCGGGCGAAATCGTCCCTGCGCTCGCAATCTTCGACGCGGTCCAGAACCAGACTATCGAGATGGGGTACACGGCTTCGTATTTCTCGATCGGCAGAGAGCCGACGTTCGCTCTGGGCAGTTCGCTTCCCTTCGGTCCGAACGCGCGCCTGCAGCACGCCTGGTTCAGGGCCGGCGGCCTCGATCTCCTGAACGAGTTCTACAAGAAGCAGGACACGATCATGTTTCCGGGCGGTAATACCGGCGCCCAGATGTTCGGTTGGTTTCGCAAAGAACTGAAAAGCAAGGAAAGCCTGCAGGGACTGAAGATGCGCGTCGGAGGCCTGGGAGGCACGATTCTTTCTCGCCTGGGCGTCGTCCCGCAGCAACTCCCCACCGGCGACACCTACGCGGCGCTGGAACGGGGAACGATCGACGCCGTGGAAGTCACCGGTCCGTTCGACGACGAGCGCTTCGGATTTCAGAAGGTGGCACCGTTCTACTACTATCCGAGCTTCAGCGAGGGAAATGTCGAACTCGGCTTCTTCATTTCGCTGAGCAAGTGGAACGGTCTGCCAAAGCAATATCAGAGCGCCATAAGGGCGGCCTGCAGCTTCGCAGCCGACGAAGCGCTTGCCGGATATGACGGCGAGCAAACCGAGCCGCTCCGCCGGCTG
This sequence comes from Bradyrhizobium sp. Ash2021, assembly GCF_031202265.1. Lineage (NCBI taxonomy): Bacteria > Pseudomonadati > Pseudomonadota > Alphaproteobacteria > Hyphomicrobiales > Nitrobacteraceae > Bradyrhizobium > Bradyrhizobium sp. Ash2021. Next base: position 7,681,948 of record NZ_CP100604.1, read on the forward strand.
CTCGCGAACGGCACCCAGCTCAGGCAGGTGCCGAGCGACATAACGGACGCGGCGAGAGTAGAAGCACTGGCGTTGTATGATGAACTTTCAGCCAAGAGCGAGGACTTCAAGAAAATCTACACGCACTATCGGGACTTTACCGCAAATGCCTATCAGTGGTGGCAGGTTGCGGAATATGGCTACGACAGCATGATGCTGAAATCGCTGAGGCGTTAGCTCCGAGCGCTGGTCAAGCCGAACCGATCATTACCAATTCGGAAACGTTCACATGCAATATTCTCTGGCTACTATCCGACACAACGGCGTGCCTACGCCTGTCATCGAAATCGCGAACAGGTACTACGCCCTGAAGCAGGTCGCGCCTGATCTGCTCGAACATGCCAGCCGACCCGGGCTGATGGGACTGTTCGACGACTGGAAACGTGCTGAGGGGCGTCTCGCTGAACTGTCCGATCAGATCGCCAAATCCGATGTAGGGCTGTTGTCGCCGCAGCCAGGTACAGACGATTTTATGACTCCGCTGCAGTTTCCTTCCAAGCTGATCCTCGGAGGCGCAAATTACTACGAGCATATGATCAAGGAAGCCAAGATACCGAACTTCAGCAAGGAAGACGGCACGCCAGTGTTCTTTCTCAAACCGCCGACGACAAGTTTGGTCGGCTGCGGAAAAGCCGTTCGCTATCCGGTTCAGTCGAGCAAGCTCGACTGGGAAATCGAACTGGCTGTGGTCATTGGAACGACGCTTAGACGGGCGTCGCAACAACAGGCATCCGAAGCGATCGCGGGTTATGCGGTCGGTATCGACCTTTCCGCGCGCGACTGGCAGATGAACCCCAAACATCCCTGGAAGTTCGATCTCTTCACCGGGAAAGGGTTTGACGATAGCTGTCCGTTGGGACCTAAGCTCGTACCGGCGCGATTCGTCGATCCTACTAACCTTGAACTTCAACTATCGGTCAACGGCGTGATAAAGCAGCATTGCAATACTGGGGATATGATCTGGTCGGTAACGGAGTTGGTTTCTCTTCTCTCCGAACACGTCACGCTGGAGCCGGGAGATATCCTGCTCACGGGCACGCCCGCAGGCGTTGGCCTGGCTTCTGACACGTACCTGAGTACAGGAGACAGGATCGAGGCCGAGATTGAGGGTCTGGGCAAACTTCAAGTCGAGATCATACCCGATGTCGCAACGTCGACAACACCGCGCGCTGGATGAATTCTGAGCACAGATGTAACGAGCGGCGTAGGTTAGGAATTACAATGGGATCTGAAGTCGCCGATCGCAAACTCCGCCTGGTCAACGTGCGGAAAGGCACCGTCGAGCCAAAGCGTCTCAAGAAAACGACATTGAAGGCCGGCGACACCACCCAGGATGTCCAAAGGGCGCTGGAACTGTTTCTTTTTGCCCACCTCAATCTCGCGGCCGACGCCGAAGCGGAGCTGTCGTCCCTTGGGTTTCATCGAACCCATCACAGGATTTTGTATCTTGTGGCAGGACACCCTGGCGCAAGCGTGGGTGACCTCATCGGCACCCTCCGCCTGACACCCCAGGCCGTGCAGTCACCCATGAGACAATTGAATGACAAGGGTTATGTCGAACAACGATATTCGAGTGTGGATCGGCGGAAACGGCGTCTGTTCATCACGCCGAAAGGGGAGGCGCTCGTCGCTCGACTGTCCAGCCGCCAGCATGGCCGCCTCGAAGAAGCATTCGATCTAGCGGGTGCTACAGCCGTCAAAGGGTTTCTGAAGGTCATGGAGAGCATGTTGAGCGATGAGGATCGAGATTTTGTCGAACGCTCATCGGTCTAGGCCGCCGAATGGATGCTCGCTTGGCCGTGATCTGTCGAACCGGTCGAGCCCGCGCCTCTTGATCTAAATCAAAAGCGACGAACGCAGGTGAGCCTTTTATGATCGAGTTTCTGCGCGGGGGAATGCATGAGATTGACTTGCATTGTTGTTCTGACTGCAGGGTTGGTTCTTGGAGCATGCGCCAAAAAAGGTGACGCTGGTTTTCAGGGATGGGTTGAAGCCGATCTGATTTTCGTTGGTCCGGATGAGGCCGGGCGCCTCGAATGGCTCAAGGTGCGCGAGGGCGATCAGGTCGAGACCGGGACGCCTCTATTCGCGGTCGACCCGGAGATGCAGCAGGCCGATGTCGACATGGCTCAGGCCTCTTTGACGAACGCCAAGGTCACGTTCGATCGGGCCACGTCTTTGCTGAAGAGTTCGTCCGGCACCCAGAAGGCCGTCGACGACGCTGAAGCGGTCATCCGCACCGAAATGGCCCGCGTCAGTGCCGCCGAAACGCGCTTGAACCGCCGGAAGCTCGTTAGCACCGTCAACGGATCGGTCCAGGAAATCTATTTCAGGCCTGGCGAATACGTCTCCGCGGGCCGCCCGGTGCTCTCCCTGCTGCCGCCGAACAACATCAAGATCCGCTTCTTCGTGCCGGAGACCTTGCTGCCGAAGGTGTCGCTGGGTCAGCCAGTCGAGATCCACTGCGACGGCTGCAAGGCGAATGTGCCGGCTCGCGTGACCTTCATCTCGCGAACGTCGGAATTCACGCCGCCGGTGATCTACAGCCTCGAGGAGCGCTCAAAGCTGGTCTACCTGGTCGAGGCGCGCACCGGCGAACCGAGCGAGTTACGCGTTGGCCAGCCCGTCGACGTGCGTTTTCCGGAGCGGCTGCGATGACAGGTGCCTCCGAAATCGTCATCGACGTAGAGGGCCTGACCAAGAAATTCGGCCAACGCACCGTCGTCCGTGACCTGTCGATGCATGTCAAGCGCGGCGCCATTTACGGCTTTCTCGGCCCCAATGGCAGCGGCAAGACGACGACCATCCGCATGCTGTGCGGGCTGTTGACGCCGGACGGCGGCACCGGGACCTGCCTCGGCTACGACATCCGCACCGAAGCCGACAAGATCAAACGCCGGGTCGGCTACATGACCCAGCGCTTCTCGCTGTATCAGGACCTGTCGGTCCGGGAGAACCTGGAGTTCGTCGCCCGGCTCTATGAGGTTGCCGACCCGCGCCGTGCAGCCCGCGAGATGATTGCGCGGCTCGGCCTCACCGGCCGCGAGGAACAGCTGGCCGGCGAACTTTCCGGCGGCTGGAAGCAGCGCCTGGCGCTCGGCGCCTGCACGCTGCCCGGTCCGGACCTGCTGCTGCTGGATGAGCCGACCGCGGGCGTCGATCCGAAGGCACGGCGCGACTTCTGGAACGAGATCCACGCGCTCGCGGCGGAAGGGCTCACGGTGCTGGTCTCGACCCATTACATGGACGAAGCCGAGCGCTGCCATGAGATCGCCTACATCGCCTACGGCACGCTGCTGACCCATGGCACGGTGGACGAGGTGGTCAGCCATTCGGGGTTGACGACCTTCACCGTGAGGGGCGGAGATCTGCTGGCTCTATCTACTGCGTTGTCGGGCAAGCCGGGCGTCGATTCACTCGCACCATTCGGTGAAAGTCTCCATGTTTCGGGCCGTGATGCTGCGGCGCTGGAGGCGGAGATCGCGCCCTACCGGACGTCGCCATATCAATGGTCGCCCTCGAAGCCGTCGCTCGAGGACGTGTTCATCGATCTGGTGGGGCGTGCGAAGGATAATTTTCAATGAGCGCGCGGCCGGTGCTGGGCATCAGTTGGCATCGCATCTGGGCGATGGTCATCAAGGAATTCATTCAGCTCACGAGAGACCGCGGCACGTTTGGCATGATCGTGCTGATGCCGCTGATGCAGCTCCTGCTGTTCGGGTACGCCATAAACACCACGCCGCGCGATTTGCCGACGGCCGTGCTTCTCCAGGAGAACAGCGACATCGGGCGACGGATCCTCAAGGCGCTGGAGAACACCCGGTATTTCAAGGTTACGCGCATCCTGCATGATGACGACGAATTCGACCGGGTGCTGGCTTCGGGACAGGTGCTGTTCGCCATCGAAATTCCGCGCGATTTCGAGCGCGCGCTGCGCAGGGGAGATAGGCCTGCGATCCTGGTCGCAGCCGACGCCACCGACCCCGTTGCTTCAGGCGCGGCCCTCGGCGCACTCGGCGGGCTGGTACAAAACGCGCTGGTGCACGAGAGAGGCTTGCCCGAGAGCGGCACGCCGCTGTTCGAATTCCGCACCCACGCGCGCTACAATCCGGCGGCGAACACCGCGCTCAATATCGTGCCGGGGCTGGTCGGCATCATCCTCACCATGACCATGCTGATCTTCACGGCACTGTCCGTCACCAAGGAGATCGAGCGCGGCACCATGGAAAACCTGCTGTCCATGCCGATCACCCCGATCGAGGTCATGCTGGGCAAGATCGCACCCTATGTCATGGTTGGCTTCATCCAGGCGACGCTCGTCATCGGCACCGGTACACTTCTGTTTGGCGTGCCTATTTTAGGCAGCCTGTGGCTGCTGGCGTTGCTGAGCACGTTGTTCATCGCGACCAATCTTGCGGTCGGCTACACCTTCTCGACGATCGCGCAGACGCAACTGCAGGCCATGCAGATGGCGATGACGTTTCTGATGCCGAGCATGCTGCTGTCGGGCTTCATGTTTCCGTTTGCGGGCATGCCGGCCTGGGCGCAGTGGGTCGGCGAATGCTTGCCGCTGACGCACTATCTGCGGATTGTGCGTGCAATCATGCTGAAGGGCTCGACGCTGCTCGAACTGAAATACGATGCGCTGGCGCTAACCGGGCTGATGATCGTCGTCATGGTGATCGCGGTGTCCCGCTTCCGCCGTACCCTCGACTAGCGACGGGTTGCGTCAGCGGCAAGCATGCAGCTAATGGCGATCGATGAACACCCTGCCTGCAGATGACGGAATACGACAATGATGGACTTCGTCACCCGCCACACGCTTGACCTCCTAACCGGGCTCGCCATGCTGGTTGCGGTCTTCATCGCCGTGCGCTGGTCGACGATGCCGGTACTGCAACGCCTCGCCGCCCTCTTCTTCATTGGGATCGTCGCTCACTTATGGGAGGAGGAGCGGTTTCCCGGAGGCTTCACGCAGCTGATGACGGACAAGGTCGGCTTCACCGCAACCAATCCGCATTTCGGCGAAATGGTCCTAGCGGCAGGCGTTCTTGCGCTGACTTTTGTGCCGCTGTTTCTTCCTCGGGTTCCGTTCTTGGTGATGGCCTCGTTGCTTCTCGGAATTCTCGAGGCCATTGCTCACACCGCGGCAATCTGGATGTTCAAGCTGGACAAGCTCTATTCTCCGGGACTTGTGACTGCGTTGTTCGTGCTTCTGCCGCTGTCGCTCTACGGCATCAGCTATGCGGTCCGAAATAGCTTGATGACCCGGGGCAAGTGGGCGTTGTCGTTCCTTTACATGTTTGGATCGCTGTTGCTGGCGCAGCAACTCGCCGTGCGTGCCAGCGGCATGCCTTATTCCGAATTTCTGCGAAACATCAAGTCCAACTTTGCTGGCTAAGACTATGAGTGCGTCGATGTCGGCCGAGAATACGCTTTCTTTGGACTGGCGACGAGAATACGGGCCACCATTAAAATCCAAGAGACGCTTGTTCCTGGCCTTCCGTACGCTGGCTCACAAAACCTGAGATGGACACACCCAATAGCCTAACCGCCTTTTCCATGGGGAAAAGCGCTTTCAGCAACTCGGCCGATAGCGATTCCAATTCGCCGTAGCTGCTAACAGCGCCAGCAACCGTTCGACTGCGCGAGATCAGTTCGAAATCCGCGAACTTCACCTTTAGCGTCACTGTACGACCCCGCGATCCCTTCTCCTCGCAGTGACGCCAGACCTTGTCGATTAAAGGCTGGAGTTCGGCCAGCATGAGTTCGGATTCGGTGAGGTCGGTCGAGAAAGTGTTCTCGGCGCCGACGGATTTCCGGAGGCGATTGGCACGAACCTCGCGGTCGTCGACGCCTCTCGAGATCCAGTAATAGTAAGCGCCGGCCTTGCCGAAGTTCGCCTGCATGAACTCAAGCGACTGGTTGCGCATGTCGAGGCCGGTATGGAGTCCGAGCGAGTTCATCTTCGCGCTGGTCGCCGGACCGATGCCGTGAAATTTTCCGACGGGAAACGCTTCGACGAACGCCGGTCCCATCTCGGGCGTGATGACGTACTGGCCGTTCGGCTTGCGGTGGTCGGAGGCGAGCTTCGCCAGAAACTTGTTGTAAGAGATGCCGGCCGATGCGTTGAGGCCGGTCACCTCCTTGATTTTCGCACGGATCGCGAGCGCAACATCGCGCGCGAACGGGATGTTCTGCAGGTTTTCCGTGACGTCGAGGTAGGCCTCGTCAAGCGACAGCGGTTCGATGATCGGGGTGTGCTCCGCAAAGATCTCGCGGATCTGCTGCGAGACCGCCTTGTAGACCTCGAAGCGGGGCTTCACGAAGATCAGGTCCGGACACTGCCGCTTCGCCGTCACCGACGGCATCGCCGATCGGACGCCGAACTTGCGGGCTTCGTAGCTGGCGGCTGCCACGACGCCGCGTTCGCGGGATCCGCCGACCGCGACAGGCTTGCCGCGGAGCTCCGGATTGTCGCGCTGCTCGACAGAGGCGTAGAAGGCATCCATGTCGACGTGGATGATCTTCCGCTGGCGGGGCGGGTCGGCCGCCTGGTCGTTGCCGTCGCCGCTCACGCTGCCTGTCCGGCCGGATCTTCCTTTACGCCGCGGGCGACGATCCGGAGCGAACCGTCCGAAAGCGGCCGCTGCAGCTTCAGCGCCTCGTCCGGAGGTGCCGTCATCCAGGTTTCGACCTCGTCGAATGTCGTCAGGATCACCGGCATCGCTTTCGGATGGATGGCGCCGACCTCGGCGTTCGGCTCCGTCGTCAGGAACGCGTAGAGATCGTTGGTGGTCTCGCCTTCCTTGACCTTCCGCACCGACGTCCAGTTGGTCCAGATGCCGGCGAAGCAGGCGAGAGGGCGCGTCTCGTCGAGCGCGAACCAGATGTCGCCGCCCTCGGCCTTGTTGAACTCACTGAACGAGTTGAACGGCACCACGCAGCGGTGCTCCGGACCTAGCCATCGCGTCCAGTGCTTGGACTTCACGTTGCGGATGTTGGTGGTTCCGGAATCCGGCTCCATCCGGAGCAGTTGCTTGAAGTCGACCGGCTTGCCCTTCGCTTCTAGCTTCGCGGCGCGCTTCTTGGTCGCTTCCATCAGTGCATGCTGCGACGACGGCATTCCCCACCGCGCGGTGGCGAGTTCGCGACCCTCGCCGGCGCGCACGATCGGCGCCTGATAGTCGGGGAACACGCCCGGCATTGGTGCGAGGTTGCCAACGTACCGGTTCACGACGCGGAACAGCGCGATGATCGCCGCTTGGTTGGTGGTGATCGAATAGAGATTGCACACGTTCGAACCTCGGTAAGGTTATCGCCACATTCCGCGCATCCGGGCGCCGATATCCACCTTGGGCCCTTGACTGGCGGCACGTGCGCTGGCGCTGGCCGGCACAATGGGCCACGCGGTCTGTTCGAACAGACCAAGGAGCTTCTCGGGAATGAAACGGGTCCTTGAGGCGTAGAGGTGTCGATCGCCCTGCGCAAGCTGGCCGTGCACGAAGAAGCGCTGCGGTACGATTAGATGCAGGTCGTCCTTGGCGCGGGTCATGGCCACGTATAGCAGACGACGCTCCTCCTCGATCTCCGCGGAGGTGCCTGCGCCGAGATCAGAAGGCATGCAGCCGTCGACGACATTGAGTAGATAAACTGATTTCCATTCCTGGCCCTTGGCGGAATGGATCGTCGACAGGATCAGATAGTCCTCGTCGAGCAGCGGCACGCCCGCCTGGTCGCTGGTGGCACCCGGTGGGTCCAATGTGAGCTCGGTCAGGAAGCGTTCGCGCGAGGGATACCCGGACGCGATCTGCTCAAGCTGGAGCAGGTCCGCCCTTCGAGTCTCGGCGTCTTCGTGGATGCGGTCGAGATGCGGTTCGTACCAAAGACGGGCCCGCTCCAGATCGACGGGCCACTCCGAATATCGGAGGTTGCCTAGTGTCTCGACGAAGCCTTTCCAGTCGTCGCCGGCGCGCGGTGGCGTCGGAAGACCCGCCAGCGCGGTGATAGGGTCTGTTGCCTCGGCCATGCGATCGAGCACACGCTGAGCGGTTGCCGATCCGATGCCGGGCAGGAGGTGCAGCAGGCGGAATCCGGCGACCCGATCGCGTGGGTTCTCTACAAACCGCAGCAGCGCCAGCATGTCCTTGATGTGGGCGGCATCTAGAAACTTCAGGCCGCCGAATTTGACGAAGGGAATATTTCGACGTGTCAGTTCGATTTCGAGCGGGCCGCTGTGGCTCGACGTCCGGAACAGCACGGCTTGTTCCTTGAGAAGCGTGCCGGATTCTCGGTTTTCCATGATACGTTCGACGATGTAGCGCGCTTGGTCGGCCTCATCCCGAACAGAGACGAGTTGCGGCTTTGCTGCGGAGGTACGTTCGGTCCAAAGGTTCTTGGTGAAGCGTTCCTTGGCGAGACCGATGACGCCGTTGGCCGCAGCCAGAACCGTTTGCGTCGAGCGATAGTTGCGGTCGAGCGTGATGATGTGCGCCGGAGGGGAGAACTGGTCCGGAAAATCGAGGATGTTGCGCACGGTCGCGGCGCGGAATGAGTAGATCGACTGGGCGTCGTCGCCGACCACCGTCAAACCGCGCCCCCCAGGTTTGAGCGCCAGCAGGATCGAGGATTGAAGACGGTTCGTATCCTGGTATTCGTCGACAAGGACGTGGTCGAAGCGGCCACCAATGTGGTCGGCGAGGCTGGCGTCGCTTACCATCTGCGCCCAGTAGAGCAGCAGATCGTCGTAATCGAGCACGTTCTGCTTCTGCTTGGCCTCGACAAAGGCTGCGAAAAGTTCCTTGAGCTCCGCCGCCCAGCCCGAGCACCACGGATAGAAAGTGCCAATGACCTTCTCGATCGGCATCTCGGCGTTGACGCAGCGCGCGTAGATCGAGATGCAGGTCCCTTTGGTAGGAAAGCGGCTTTCGGTCTTCGAGAAACCCTTCTCATGCCTGATAAGATTCATGAGGTCGGCAGAGTCTTCGCGGTCGTGGATCGTAAAAGCGGGATCCACGCCGATCTGTTCGGCGTATTCGCGCAGGAGCCGCGCACCTATGCCGTGGTAGGTTCCGGCCCAACTGAGCGCGTCTGTAAAGATGCCGGCGTTGTCGCCCATGACCTTGCGGGCGATGCGCTCGACGCGCTTGGTCATCTCGGAAGCCGCACGACGGGAAAACGTCATCAGCAAGATTCGCCGGGGATCGGCGCCTTGAACGATCAGATGGGCGACCCGGTGGGCCAGGGTGTTGGTCTTTCCGGAACCAGCGCCAGCAATGACGAGCAGGGGCGCCGCGGCCAATCCACCTGCCGCGCCGTGCTCGACGGCCCGTCGCTGTTCCGGATTGAGGGATTCAAGGTAGGCCGTTGCGGTCTGCACGTCGGGAGTCCGTTCACGTTCGAGAAGGCTCACGGTCGATGATTCCTGCTGCGCCCGCAACATCTCAAGGTTCCGCCCGAGGGTGGCGCGGCTGCCAACCAAGCTGGAGCAAGGTCGCTGACGGACGCCGCCCGGTCTTGGCGCATTTCCGGCATCGAAGCCGGCTGGCTAGGTCATGTACCGCCGTGGTCGGCGGATGCTTCATCGCCGCAAGGTCGACATCGCTTGGAGTCTTGCATCGCGCACACTGGATTTCGAGCCAAGGATAGCCGCCGTTTATCGCCTGGTCGATGGTAGGAGACGGGTCGAGCGGTTCGCCGTCTGACCACATGCGTTCGTTCCAGCTTTCGCAAAGGAGTTTATCCGCTTGCCGGATGATCGCTTCGCCCTTGGCTCGCATCTCGGCCGACTGCGTGGCCAAGATTCTCGTCATCGCGCGCGCATTGCCGAGTTCCTTGCCAAGCGCCTTACGGTCGCCGCCCGATAGCGGCGTTGGATGATATTTTGGAGCCATCCGACAGCCTCCGGAGACGGCAGATCAGGTGTTTCCGAAGTTCGGCCAGCAGCCGTCTTCTTCGTGACGGCCGGTCCGGACCGGGCAGGTGTTGTCCAACAGGCGCTGACCGACGTCCTTCCAGACCGCCGCCTGTCCGTAAAGCCGAACGGCATCAGCCTTCTGGATCTCGACGATCCGACCGCAGCGGGAGCACGACAACCTCAGAATATGTTGAGGAATTTCCGCCAGCCGCAGCGCCCGGATGGACGTTCCGGGCCGGTCCGGTCTGGCGTCAGCGCGCGGGTCTTTCAGGATCGATTCCCAGTATTCGGGAGGCATCGCGTCGGCCGGGCCAGGCGACCGCGCCGTACGGGCTTCCCTGCCGACCGCAGCGGCCAGCTTCTCCATCTGCTTCGGTGTCGGCATGCGCCAGCTCGCGGGTCGGTCGGTCATCCACGCAATTAGAACATACCAAGAACGATCGAGTCCAGCGCCAGAGGGCGGCTCCGTAAAAGAAACACCCTGTTAGGAAGCCGGGGATGTCGGAACCAACGCCCTTGGTTCGTCTTGAATCCGGCATCAGTATTGGAGTTTCCCCCGCCATGGCTCCTCGCGCGAACTGGAAAGGCTTTCTCCGCCTTTCGCTCGTCACCTGTCCCGTCGCGCTATTCCCGGCCACCTCGGAATCCGAGAAGGTCTCTTTTAACCAGCTCAACCGGAAGACCGGCCACCGCATCAAGTACGCGAAGGTGGACGCCGACACCGGCGAGGAGGTGGCCAACGAAGACATCGTCAAGGGCTACAAGGTCGACACCGACACCTTCATCGAGGTCACGAAGGACGAGCTCGAAAACGTCGCGCTGGAATCGACGCGAACCATTGAGATCGACGAGTTCGTTGATCGCAGCGAGATCGACCCGCGCTACCTGATCCGTCCCTACTACCTGACTCCCGATGGCAAGGTCGGCCACGACGCTTTCGCAGTCATCCGCGAAACCCTCCGCGAAATGAACAAGCTCGCCATCGGGCGCGTGGTGCTGACCAACCGCGAGCACATCATCGCGCTCGAACCCTTCGACAAGGGCCTGATGGGAACGCTGCTGCGCTATCCCTACGAAGTCCGGTCCGCCGACGAGTATTTCGACGACATACAAGACGTCAAAGTCACGAAGGACATGCTCGACCTTGCCAGGCACATCGTGAACCAGAAGGCGGGCCACTTCGAGCCGGAAAAGTTCGAGGACCAGTATGAGAGTGCCTTGCTCGATCTCATCAACCAGAAGCGAGCCGGTAAGCCCGTCACCGCGAAGGAGCGTCCGCGAGGCGAAAACGTCGTCGATCTGATGGATGCTCTGCGCAAAAGCATCGGCGGTGGAGCCGCCCGGCCCGAGGCCGCGAAAAAGCCGGCCAAGAAGTCCAAGAAGGCCGCGCCGGGCCAGAAGGAGATGTTGATGCCCATCGCCGGAAAGAAGCCGCCGAAGGAGGCCGCGGCGAAGAAGCCGGCTGCCAAATCGCAGCGGAAGTCGGCCTAGGGTATCGTGAAGCATCCCGTCGCGCCGGACGGCCTTTACTTCGTGGTCCGCGACGGCGGGTTCACGGAGGACTCGCTGCGGCAGGCCGGATGCGTCGAGGTGTATCCGGGGCCGGCCGCCCTACTTGCTTGCTTCGGAGATTCGCTCCTCGCAAAATGGACCCCATGGCGCAAAAGCTGAAGACCTACCAGACGTCGCTGGGCTTCTTCGACCAGGCGATCGCCGCTCCATCGATGAAGGCGGCGCTGGAAGCGTGGGGCGCCGACAGCAATCTATTCCACCAGGGTGCGGCGAGGGAGAGCGACGATCCGGACGTCGTCGCGGCCACGATGGCGAAGCCCGGCGTCGTTCTCAAGCGCCCCGTCGGATCCACCGGTCCCTTCCGCGAGCACGCCGAACTGCCCGCCAAGCTGGGCGTCGCCGGAAAACCGATGAAGGCTCCACGCAAGCCGGAAGGCAGGAAACCGAAGAACGATGCCGCCCGGCCCGTCGACGAGGCGGCGGAGCGCAAGGCCGCCCTCGCCTACGCACGGGAACGGAAGAGCCGCGAGCGCGAACAGGCGAAGGAAGAGGCCGCTCGGCAGAAGGAGCGAGAGCGCCGCCAGCAGGCCATCGACAAGGCGCAGGCCGCACTGGACCGGGCGGAAGCGGAGCACTCCGAAAGGGCGGCGGCCGTCCGAGCCGCGACCGAGGCGCTGGAGAAGAAATCGCAGGCCGAAGAGGACCGTTGGAGCAAGGAAAAGGAGCGACTGGCGACGGCGCTGAAGAGGGCACGAAGCTAAGTAATTGCCGCGCGGGCGATCTACAGATCCTAGCGTATGCCCCGGAAGAACGGATGCCGGACCTTTCCCTCAGCCAATTTCGCGCGGTACTCGATTTCGGCGAGCAGCTTCGGTTCGACCCAGATGCCCTTGTGTGCGACCCGCTTTTTGAAAGCCTGCGTCTTCCGAACCAACGGCTCCAAGCGCTTCCGCAGGTCGGCGGCCGAGACCTTGTCGAAGCCGTGGTCGACCTTGCCCGCGTAGACGAGATCGCCGCCCTTGCGCCGGCCGACGAAGACCCGTCCCACTTGCGGCCGTCGAGCGCGAAGCCGGCGATGGTCAGGGTCTCCCGCTGCGCGCAGGTCTTCTTCACCCAGTCGTTTCTTCGTCCGGTCGGATATGGCCAGGTGGGCTGTAACTAGTATCTTCGTAGAGCGAGAGCCGCATATCAACCTGTTGGATGAACCAGCGCGTCCGCCGCGAATATCCCGGCGTCAAAATATCTATAATGATCGCGAACTTGGCGATGCGGTTCTTCGGCTCTTGAACGATGATTTCTAACCAGCCACCGCTTTCGGGATTTTCTTTGAATAGCGGAGGGTGGACTGGAAAGCCGAGATTTCTTGCAAATGTCTGGTAGACATGTTGATCGATGATATCGACCGAGCCAACTTCGAAGTGTTCGGGTCCTGTGAATTTCAGGTTTATGTCGAGGCGTACTAGCATCACGGCATACTCAGCCGGCTGGTTGGCCCTGTTTGAAACGATAAACTCTATGCGGATGGGCTCGGAGCGAGACTCTTCGCTACTGCGCGTCATCAGGGCTTCGGTAGGCGAGCCTGTACCCCAAAATGAAGCCAGAACTTCAAGGTGAGGGGTCGACGCGCGCCGCATAATGTCTTTGATCTCATAGTCGTGCATCGGCACCGACTGGAGGTCGAACCTGCGGTAATACTTCTGGTCAGGCGCCTGATGAGGGCCCGTTCGCGTCGGCGGTACGGTAAGCACGTAGCCGAACTGCCCATTCTCCATATCGATGCGGGTTGTGGTGACGCCGCTCAGGCGGGGTTGGACGCGGGAATTCAGAATCTGCTCAATCCATTCCCTGGTGATTTTGGGATCGGCAACACCGTCATCAACCCGGCTGGGCTTCTTGGTAGCCTTGTCCTCCTCGATGCCGTAGACGAGCTGCCCGCCGGCCGAATTGGCCAGGGCGGTGACGTCCTTGCACATCTCGTCCGGACCCTTGCCGTCACGGGTCAGGGCGCGTGAATCCTTATAATCAAGAGTGAGGCTTTCCTCCAATCCCTCGTCAACGAGCTGCTTGAGGTCGGCCTTGGTCTTCAAATCGAGCATGGCCTGTCACTTCTTAGAATGAATATCGGCGTTCCTACCACGGCGAGTGTGGGCTATTACAGTGCAGATTCACGGGGTGCGGCATGGCTTATGATCTGCAATATCTGGGTCGAAATCTGAATGGTCGCACCCAAAAGGCCTTTCAGGACTACATGGCTGAAGAAGCCCGGATAACCCGCACCGCCGCGGCTAACGGATCCCTGACGGGATCCAGGACATTTATCCAGTTGTGGGAAGCCGGCGTGGCTGTGCTGGAGCGCGAGGTAAAGGACGCTATTCAGTTCGCTTATAACGTCACTGGGGAGCATTCCGGCGAGGTCTACGACCAAGTGGCGTTCTGTTCCAAGCAGATGCTCGAAAGGATCATGCAGGGTGTCAGGCAGCGGGCTGGACAAAACGACCAGACCTTCGGTGGCGGAAGTTATACCGAGATTGTTGACCGGATGCTGACGGGTATGAACGAAACGCGCGACCGGCTGCTCGATGACTTCAAACACGGAATGATGGGAAGTGAGAAAATGAAACAGGATGGCGTCATAAGCGTGGTCCAGAACAACAGTCCTGGGGCTGTTCTTCAGGTCGGGTCAGGCAATTTCAACCAGTCGGCCTACAATCAGAACCACCAGTCGCTCGTGCAGGAGATTGAGAAGGCGGTGGCATCGCCGGAATTCAACGCACTGAAGTCCGAAGACAAGGTCAGCGTTCTCGACATTGCCGATGTTGTGAAGGAAGAGGCCAAGAAGGCCGAACCCGACACCGGCAAGCTGAAGCGCTGGGGAGACCGCCTGGTCAAAATCACGGAAGATGTCGGGCTCAAGGTCATCTCAGGCACGATCGCCGGAATTCTGCTGAAGATGTATACGGGCTAGGCGGTCTCCGACGTCCGACGCGGCCTCATGGTGAAACGATGCGTCCAGTCGTGACCGCGCCGGGTGAATATCTGCACCGCCTCGCCTTGACGCCGATTTCGGCAGATTTCCTACGCTGAAACGCCACGACGCAATAAGCGACTCAAACTGGCAAGGATCGGTTTGTTCCGGAACCCGAGAATCCTTGCTGCGTTGCTTCGGCACACAGTGAACGGGAGGAGCCAATGGCGGCAGCTAAAAAGGCGAAGACGGCGCGCGGACGCAAGCAGGATCGGGCCAAGGTGGCGGGCAACCAGGACTACGAAGTCCGCTACGAATCCAAGAAGACCGAAAAGTCCGCGACGGCGGTTAAGAAGGCGGTCAAGAAGGTCGGGAATGTCCGCAAGAGCGTGGAAAAGCGTCTAACCCGCAAGAAGTAGGGTTTGGCCCGCCGTCATTGCGGCGGGCACTCGGGGCATGTGTCCCCGATGGAATCCAGAATCTCTCGAACCTCCGCCGCGGCGGCGTCGGCAGAGAGGCCCGGCGGCGGCTCCTGCCTGGCGATCTCGAGGGCTTGCTCCTTGGCGTGGGGATCCGTGCGGTCCCGCATCCATCCGTGTTCTTCGCATTCGCGGATGGCGCCGGCTTGCTGCAGCACGGATATCGCCCACCCCCGTGGCGTCCGGATAGCCTTCCGTAGTTCACTGCCCATCGGCATCGGATTGCTCCTTTGCCGGAACGAATCCTTCAGGCGCATTTACGTTCCGCCTCCAAGGCCGAGTCTGGCGCTCGGATAGTCCGTCCTCACTTTTCGCTTGTCTCTTCGGGCCATTTTGCAATGACGGCATCGAGTAGCACGCCGTAGACGCCGGCCATGCCGTGACAGGCCAGAACGTGGCCACCGCCCTCCTTCCTCGTCTGGTAGTACGGTACGCCCCAGAGCCTGGATCCCGCGACCTCCGGCTTCTCGCCGTCGATTTTGAGATAAATCCTCCAGACCGCGCCGCCGCTGGTTCCTGAATAGTCGCCGGGTAGCTTGAAGTCCGGATAGTCGGTCGGCGCGAAATCGAAGAGATCGTAGCCCCCTACCTCGCGCTCGGCCGAAACCGTGCCGTTCGAGAACAGTGCCTCGAATCCCTTCCTCCGCTCGCCCCTCCGCTCCGCCGGCAGGTCCTTCGTGCGCTCGTCGATCATGCCGACAACCGCGTCGGTCGAATGGTCGGATGGCGCCGACTGCGACGCGTCGGAGCGATGCTTCAGCAGGTTGTAGAACGAACCGATGGCATCGAACCAGCCGATGGTATCGGTGGCGAGCCGCAGGAGGCCGAGATCCGGACCGTCCGGTCCGAAGGCATCGCCACTAAGCACGATTTTGGTGGTGTTCGCCATCTCGATGGTGCGCTTCCGGTAGTGGATGCCTTCGCCGCGGTATTCGACGATACCGACCGCGCCGCTGTCCGGGAGGTGGGTGAGGACGTGCGCGGCCGTCAGGATTCCGCGCACCTTGCCGATCGAGACCAGCGTTCCGGATCCAGCGCCGACCGCGTCTTCGACGCGGTCGTGGACCTCGAGCCTGGCGAAGCCGATCGTGTAGGCCGCCATGGCGTTGCTGACGCCAGCAGTCGGGATGGTCACGATGCGTGCCATGGAGGCTGCTCCGTCTCACATGTAGAACCGATACCGCGGATCGGGCGTCGTGCCGTCCGGAACGTATTTGAGGATGTCGCCGACCTGCCGAGCCGCCTTCAGCGTGATCGGCAGGGCGCCGTCGAACTGCGTCCCGTTCCAGTTCATCTTCGTCAGCGCCAGCGTCTCCTTCAGCAGGAGATTCCAGTCCGGCGTATCGCGGCGTTGCGCGTGCAGCAGCAGCGGATTCGGAACGTAGAGACCGGGGTAGGTCCGGAAGAAGTCGACGCTGCCGCGCGTGTAGAGAATGGTTTGGGCATCGTCGAGGCGCATCGCCGTACCCCGCAGCGGCGGGTACCCGCATTGCAAGCGCGGGTGGCAGGACATCCTGGAGCGGCTCTGCAGCCGGATCGAGAACGCGCTGCGCGACCGCGAGACGTTCGAATTCGTCCGCATCAAGCAGAAGATGGGCATTCTGCGCGTCGACTGGGCTGGAGATGTGTCCGACGGGACCGCCGCCAAGATCCTCGAAGCCGTCAATCTGGCGACCGCCCGCTCCTCCTGTACCTGCGAAATCTGCGGCGCAGAAGGCGGCCGCTACATCGATCGCGGATGGTTCGCCACGCGCTGCGACCAGCACGCCGCGGGCGATAGGGTTCCGAACAGGCCGGGCTTCGAGAACGTCCGCCGGCTGCGCCGGTGGCACGGCCAAGCCGACATGTACTACGCGCACTACGACCGCACGGCCGACACCTTGACCGAGGTGTCGCCGCCGTCCGCGAATTCGGAGGGATAGCTATGGCGCGTTTTCGCTGCCCCGCCTGCGGCCAGAAAGGCGACTTTGTCTACCAGGCGGGACGTCACGAATGTCCACGCTGCGGCTCGACCGACGTCCAGTTCGCGCTGGGCATCGAGGAGTTGCCCGATGAATTCGTCGAGATGCTGCTGCGAGCCGAACGGCTCGACGACGAAACCGACGAGACGAGCGAGGACTGACGTGCGCCTCTGGATCATGTCCGACGTGCATCTGGAATTGACCCGCGGCTGGGACCTGCCGTCCGGCGATGCGCGTCCGAATTTCGACGTCCTGATCGTCGCCGGCGACCTGATCCCCAGGGCGGAGCGCGGCGTGAAGTGGTTGCTGGAGCGCGTGCCGGATCGGCCCGTCATCTACGTCGGGGGCAATCACGAGGCGTACGGTACCGACATCCAGCGGACGCTCGAGAAGGCCATGGCCGCGGCCGCCGGCACGAACGTGCACGTGCTGGAGAACAAGTCCGTCCAGATCGGCGACGTGACCTTCTCGGGCTGCACGCTCTGGACTGACTTCGCCCTCAACGGCGACGCGCATCGCGCGATGGTGGTGGCCGGCGACCGGATGAATGACTTCAAGAAGATCAGGACCGCCGCCTACCGGCAGCGCTTCCTGCCGCATCACGCGCTCACCCGGCATTTCAAATCCGTGGCGTTTCTGAAAACCGAGATGCACAAGGCCCGCGAGGGCAAGCTGGTGATTATCAGCCATCACGCGCCCGTGCCCGAAATGTCGGACGAACCCGGCGGATCGGGCAACGACCCCACCCTCGACCCGGCCTTCCGGAGCGATCTGAGGAGGCTGATGGTGCCCGCGCCCGACGACGGCCGCGGCGCGCTGCGGCCCGCCGATCTTTGGATCTTCGGCCATACCCATGAGTCCGTGGATACGACCGTCGGTGCCACGCGCCTGGTCAGCAACGCCAAAGGGTACGGCCCGTGGAACGCCGGCGAGACCTGGGACAACGCGAACTTCAATCCGAACTACGTCATCGAAATCTAACCGAGGGGGCCGTCATGACCGATACCGACAATCAGCAGCACTTCGAAGCCAGCCGCCCTGCCCTTCCTCCGGTTTCGAGTGATACTTCATGCTCAACAGAAACGCGGCCCGCGGCCGCCCCAACCTGTTCGTTTCCGCCAAGACCGGCGCTGCGATTCCCGCGCGACAGCCTGCGCTTCGCGAAGCGCTTATCCAGGCATCGCTGGACCCGCAGGTACGCACGATCCGCTATGTCGCGACGGCGCATGTTGCGTCCGAGCCGGTAGATCTCGGCGCGGTCGTCCTGCACCGCGACGACGGCACCTACGTGCTCGACGTGGTGCCGGCCAGGCCAATCAGGGACCTGGAGGACGAAGGGCTGGCGCTGATCGCGCTGGCGGACCTCGGGCTGAAGACGCTGACCGTCACCGCCGAAGACCTCCGCCGCGAGCCCCGCTACGCCAACGCGCGCCTGGTCTGGTCGTACAACGGCGTCTTCGTTCCGATCGAAGTCCGCATGCGCATCCTGCAGGTCCTGCTCGACGACGGGCCGATGCAACTCGGACGCCTGCTCGCCAGCGTCCGCTCCGAGCGCGACCCGACGCGCGCGGTGCTGGCTCGTCGCAGACCTGCTTTTGCGAATCGCGCAATCCCGCGAGCTGATAACCATCGCTGCTACCAACAACGTCGGCGCACTGGATCCTGCGCCGCTCCGTCCCGGGCGGCTGGAGAAGATCATCGAGATCGTCAGGCCGGACTTCGCCGGCGCGCTCAACATCCTCCGTTTTCATGTGGACGGAGCCCTCGACGATGCGGCCCTCGCCGACATCGCCGCGCTGGCTGAGGGCTCGACCGGCGCCGAGATCATGATGCTGGTCCGCGATGCCCGCCGTATCGCGCGTCATGCCGGCAGGCCCCTTGCGGCTGCGGATCTGCGGACGGTGCTGCTGGGCAACGCCTTCGAAGACGCCGCCACGCCGATCTCCCGGAACATGGTCAACTAGTACCCCGTCACAGTGATTATGACTCTTTGGAAGTGGCTGGATAGTCAGCACCACCCGCCCGATCGCGACCTTGTCCATCTCGCGGATGGTCTCGCGGATGACCGCGAAGGCGTCGTGGCCGACCTTGCCGTCCGGCCGCAGGTAGTACGGGCGGATGAGATACCGCGGGTCGATCTCGGATTTTTCGACGAACTCGTCGATCTCGATGGTGCGCGTGGACTCGAGCGCGACCTCCTCGAGCTCTTCCTTGGTCACCTCGACGAAGGTCTCCTTGTCCAACATGTACCCCTTGACGATGTCCTCGTTGTCCACCTCCTCGCCGGTGTCGGCGTCGACCTTGGCGTACTTGATGCGGTGCCCTGTTTTGCGGTTGAGCTGGTTGAACGAGATCTTCTCGCTCTCCGAGGTGGCCGGATAGAGCGCAACCGGACAGGTGACGAGGGACAGACGCAAGAAGCCTTTCCAATTGGCACGCGGGGCCATACGCAAAACTCCGGTTCGGGGCGGCTCGGATTCAAGACGAACAAGGCGGCCCGGTTCCGACAGCGCGCCCCCGTCCGGACCGCATTTCCTCCCTAACGGGGCGCGCTGCGCCAGCGGACTCACGGGCGGACGCTTGACTCTCCGTGAACAAACAAGGAACATTATGGCATGTCTGCCGCTCCGGAAACATCAAGTCGTCCGATCGAGGCCCTCGACCTCGTGGCCGACCAGGCCATCGCGGCTGCAGCTACAGGCATAGCTCGTCCCCTACAAGTTTGTCCCCTTTACCGGGCAAAGTAGGTCCCCATGTCAGAAAACGAAAAACCCCCGCTGGAAACGGCGGGGGTTTTTGTACCGCGCGGTTTCAGCCCGCCCTGACGAGGTGCTACCTGAATTCGTACGAAGACACCGGCAACACGGCGCGTCGAAGCAGGTCTCCGCTTTCCGTCAGGATGGAATGTTGTAGGCCTGTTTCCGAGAGTTGAGCCACTCGCTTTGCCGGCAGAAACCGCTTCATCTCGCTCAGGAAGGCGTTCGGGGTCGCCTCGCTGGAGAGCTCCGCCAAACGCTTCTCGGCCTTCGCCTCCATGTCCGAGGTACCGTAATCGGCGAACTTCTTCTGGACGACCTCGCGATCAACCTTCGCATCGAGCTTGTTCTGTAAAAACCAGACGTCCCAGACGTCGCGGAATTTGAGCACCTCCCGGGCGGTAAGGGCGACGGCCTTGTCGGCGAGGATCTCGTTCGGCGTTTCGACCGTGAGGATCACGTCCTGGACTTGGACGAGGCCGGGTGTCGCGCGCACCGGCATCGGCTTGGTTTCATAGGCGGGAACGTTCGCGAATTCGATCTTGATAAGCGATTTCGGTGCGCGCGGCGTCGCTTCGATCGGGACGATGATTTGCCAGGCGGCCACGGTGATTGGCTCCTGCTTGACGAGATCCGGATGCGGCGGCTTCTTTAGCGAGATCCGGTCGGGAGCGATGCCGAAGTCGCGATTGAGCGTCTTCTTGGTCGTTTCCAGCGCCGCTTCGATGAGCTCCTTGAATTCGACGTCGGTGAAATAGGAGCCGGCCTTTCCGCAGACGAAGTCGAGGTCTTCGCTGTAGCGATCGCCGCCGTAGCAGAGACGCAACGCAGTACCGCCCTGGAAGACAGCATGTCGCAGGATGCCTGCGTCCGACATGGCAGATAGGAGATGGAGGTGGATCGCCTCTTTGACGAGGTTCTGATCCATCTCGCCGGCGATGCCTTGCCGCCGACTGAACTCCTCGATTTGACTCTTAAGGCTGGAAGCTTTGTTGCTCATGGGTTTCTTCCTCGGCAATTGCGTCGGCAAGCGTTTCGGGATCGATGAGATCGACGTTTCTGCCGACGCGGCGCAGATCGCGCACGGCCCGGGAGACGGTCGCCTCAAGCGTGCCGTCGTCCCGCCGGTAGACGTCTTTTTCGAGATCGATGTCGCGATCGGTATGGGTGAACTCGATAATGCCCCATGGCGTTTCGAAGGTGCCGGGGGATCCCGTGGTCATGCAGGTGAGCGCGGTGGTGATTTGCGAAATCGCGCTCGCTTCCGACAACTTGCTTTCCAGGCTGACGTAGCTGATCTCCCGCGGCCGCAGGAAGCGGATGAGCGCGCGGCGGATGTCGGACGGAAGGGAGCGGGCCTGGGGATTGACGTATACGCCCCGAGCGGCTCTGATCAGGACGCCCTGATCGGTGAGCCGCTTCATCATCAGCTTGAGGTAGTTGGGTTCTACCCGGCCCAGAAGCGCGCCGAACGTGGCAGGCGTGAAGGCCCAGACCGACTTGCGGTCCGCCTCAAGCAGCATTTTCGATAGATCGGACCTTTTCATAACTCATATTGTAGTTATCAAAAATGATAACTTCAATAGAAGATGCTGAATTTTTAAGGGTGCCGGCGGATGCAGCGATTAGGGGGCTTACTTTGCCCGGCTAACCATGTTGGCGTGCCAGAAGGTCAAATCTCGGACTAACGATTTCAACGGTTTGTAAGGGCCATAGGGGACGAACTATGCCCGGTGCCGCAGCGGCCTGCGGCGGCGACGCCCGGGAGACCGTCAAGGCGCCCTTGGTCGCCAACGATTTTCTCGAGGCCCAGGTCGACGAGCTCCGGGGCGCGGTGTCGAGTGGCTATGCGCGCGGGCGTCACGGCGCTCGGCAGGATCGGCAGGAGTGATCGAGATGAGCGACGGGAATAGTCCAAAAGAATTTGCCGCGGGCGCTGAGGTCGATGTCGGAGAGGCAGTCGAGATGCTCGGCATCGCAGCGCCCTTGGTGTTGCGCCGGATGGACGATGGGCGGCTCCCGTTTCGCAAGGAAGGCGCTCGGCGCCTCGCCAAGCGCGAAGACGTGGCGAAGCTCAAAGCCGACCTGGAGCAACAGGACAGGCTCCTTCGGGCAGTTGCCGAGACGGACGAGGTCGATTTCCAGCCGGAGCCGAAGCTGTGAGCATGGCTGATGGCCGCGGCGCCAACATGGAGGCCTGACATGAGCGAGGTCACCTACTACGTCGCGCTCCCCTTCGTCGCCGCGGACGACGGCGTCGCCGCCGGCGAGGCCATCGAATGCTTCAACCCGACCGCCGCGGTCATGAAGGCGGAGGCGCTGTCGCGCAAACCGGGGCACATCGGCGCCCTCGCCTTCAGCCGGACCGGCGACCCCGCCACCGGCGACTTCGGCGAGGCGACGGTGATCCGGAAGTTCGGCGACGTGCCCGAAGATCTGAGCGCTTTATAATCTGAATTATAATAATCAGGATTATAAAGCTGGTCCGGGTGCCGATCGCGACCGCCGGGCCTCCCGGATCATCGGAGGGCCGTTGCCGATTTCACGCGTGGGCCCGGTGCGTCATGGGCAGTCGGGAGAAGCATGAAGAGGCCGGCCCCCGGCGAGATCAGATGCGACGCCTGCAACGGCACCGGTTTCCCTCCCGTGAAGCAACCCGCTCCCGGTCGCAGAATCTATCCTGCGCCCTGCAGGAAGTGCGGCGGCAAGGGGAGGATAGCGAAAACCTAACCCTCCTTGAGGGCGGACTTGACCTCCCGCACCGGCCAGGTTTCGTCCTCGCGGATGACGCGGACCTTTCCGCCCCCGCCGACGAGCGCATGCGAACTCACCTCGTCGTCGACGGTAACGACCGAGAGCTCGGTCTCAGGTTTCCAGTTAAGGGTGATGTCGAGGTCGCCGGGGAAGATCTGCCATCGCGAGCCGTCGTCCAGTTCGACGAGGTGGCTCTCGGAATGGGACCGGATCTTCATCGTTTCGGCGCTTTCCGCGGTCTCTCGCGCGATTTCAGATGGGATAGTCCGGAGACGACCAGCCGCTGCTCGTCGGTCTGGCCGGACGCGACCTGGCCGAAGATGTGCTCGGTCGCCGCCTTGCGGGCCTGGACCACCGAGGCGTGATCCCGGTCCTTCAAGGCCTCGAAGACTTCCACCACCTTCTCGACGGCAGCGGGAGCGACATGGGTTTCGAGGTCATCGGCCATGCAAGACAACTGCGGTCCATCGGTCCGGGTTCCTAGCCTATGGAGCGCGGCTCTGGCGCGGAACGCACGAAGACGCGCAAGCCTACTTCTGTGGCGCCGGCGCCTGGGCGTTCGAGTTGTTCGGGTTCCGCTTGTTGGCTTCGTGATGGCCGATCGCGCAGCCGGCCGCGGCGCCGACCTTGCCGTGTCCAGCCATGTGGCCGGCGATGCCGCCGACGATGGCGCCCTTGATGCATCCCTTGGCTTCCGCCGGCGAGATCGAGGCGAGTGCGAGAACGCACGCCGCGGCCAGAATAGTCTTCATGATCGGTCTCCGAACTGACGAGTGGTCCTGTGGATCAAGTCTCCGCAACAAACCCTGTTCCGCGAAGAATGATCCGGCACCCGGTGGAACACCCGATGCCGCTGAAGGCTTGGGGCGCATGGACGTCCCATCTCCGGAAATGCGCCGGGTCCTGCGCCAGGCCCGCCTCTACGGATACCTAGAGGCGCGCGACGGCAGGCTGTTTCATCCGGGCGGCAACAAGGCCCTGTGCCGCGTCGCGACCGCGGAAGCGATGGCGCGCGAGGGATGGCTGAAACGGGACGCCGATCGCTACGCGATCACGCCCGAGGGCTCATCCGCGGAGGCGCGGCGTTGATGGCTGCCCGCATTAGAGAGATGCACTTCATATAATTCCTCCCTGTGTTGTTGCGCGTCAGCGCGCGCCCTACGCCGCTATCGGAACCCAGGCGACCCGGGACCGGCATGAATCCTAACGTTTTGCCAGAATGGAAGGTTCTCTTGGGGCTACACCCAGGGGCCACACCAGAAGCTCTGGGCGTGCAAGAAACCCTTATTTTACGGGGCTTTCTCGAGGCCATTATAACGTGGTGGAGAGAGTGGGATTCCCTTCCCCCATCGCATTTTTCTCAGGAAACCCCGTAAAACAAGGCGTTCGCGAAAAGTCCCGTCGCGATTTGTGACCACCGCCGTGTACCACCGCCTGAGGGTCCGAAGGACTCGTTTTTCGAGCGATTTCGAGGCGTTTCACGACGCGCCGCAAACGCGGAACGCCACGTCATTCGGCCGTTATCAGATCGAGCCTGTCGCGGCGTTGGACGATATCGGGGGTCTCGGATCGGCTCAAGAGTGGTACGCAGAAATAAAGCCGGTAGTTCCGTGAGCCTCATTTTTCTGGGTTTTCGGCAACTTGGTTCTGACCGGTGGGGAATCCCTCCCTCTCCGCCACGTTAAAAAGGCTTCGAGAAAGCCCCGTAAAATAAGGACTTCTTGCACGACCGGGATTCCCGGTGTAGCCCCAGGGTGTAGCCCCTCGGGTGGCCCCCTTTTTACCCAAATCAAACCCAAATGGAAGGGCGCTGCGAAACCTATTCCGGTTGGCCGATGGGCCGCATACCCCCTCGGCGAAGGCATCAGGAAGCGGCCAAGTTCACGTGCCTCGCATGCGGCAGGAGCATCCGTCTGGACGCATGACCTCGCGGATTCGGTCAGTTGTCACCCTCCATCGAGGCCAATGCGTCGCGGATGTGCTTCGAGTTCTTCACCCAGACGGGCACGTCGGCCAAGTCCGCATCCTGCCCCCTGATGGCCTTCAACAGGCGCATTTCGTCCAGCAGATAGAACAACATCGCCCGTCGGACCGCGATGACCGAAAGACCCTGCTTCATTCCGTACTCTCGAGCGATCGTCGAGCGCTGGGTCGGCGACAGTCTCGGATGCGGCACGAACTCGACCTCGACGGTCTTGTGCCAGTCGTCGTCCAACGTGGCAGGGAGGGGCGCATGGTCGGGAAGGGAATCAGAAACCAGCACGCGTGAGAGGGAGAAGTCGATGAAGCGCTTCCGGGAGAAGTCGAAGGCGCGGACATGGTAGCGACCGGACGCCTTCACGACGGTGTGCGGGCAGACCACGCGCTCGCTGGCTTCGGTGCTCGTCATCGACTGATACTTCAACCGGCAACTTCCGCGCAGTTCAGTAGCGGCGAGGAGAGCCCTGACGTTGTCAGGTTCGATCCGGTGCTCCGGCGGGGCGAGCAATTCAACCGACAGCGGTTCGTCCGGCCGCGCGTCCGGAAATTTCGTGAGCCACAGGTCGTCCAGCGAGCTAGGCACGTCGAACACCGGGACGAATTTTCCGGGGCGGAGATAGGTCCCCGCCCTGGAAAGCCGGCGGCGGCAGGGCCAGGCTTTCTTTCCGGTGGAGGAGTTGCCGACAGGTGGCGATAGGTCTTTATATCTATTTTTGCTTGTGCTCCGGATATGCCAAATTTCGCGGCATGATCTGCGAGTCGCAAAAAACCGAACCAGTTCAATCTGTCGTCGATCTAGTGAAGGCGCTTGAGCTTGGCGACCGTGACGTCGTGGTGTCCTGCGACACACTCTGGCGGTTCCTCAAGCGCCAAGGCATCAGCTTCAAAAAAAACCGTGTTCGCGACCGAGCAGGATCGTCCTGACATCGCGCGCCGCCATGCCTGGTGGAGACGACACCAATCGAAAATCGATCCCGCCCGTCTCGTCTTCATCGATGAGACCTGGGCAAAGACCAACATGGCCCGGACCCATGGCTGGTGGCGACGGGGCGCCCCTCTCAGGGCTCAGGTTCCGCACGGCCATTGGCGCACGATGACCTTCCTCGCGGCACTCCGGCACGACCGGATCGCGGCGCCATGCGTCATCGACGGGCCGATCAACGGCGAGAGCTTCCGTGCCTATGTCGAGCAGTTGCTGGTGCCAACACTTCAACCCGGCGACATCGTCGTCATGGACAATCTCGGCTCCCACAAGGGCCTCGCTATCCGAAGCGCCATCCGCGCCGCGGGCGCACGGCTCGTCTTCTTGCCGCCCTATAGCCCCGACCTCAATCCGATCGAGCAGGTCTTCGCAAAGCTCAAAATCCTGCTCCGAAAGGCTGAAGAACGCACCGTCGACGGCGTGTGGCGTCGCATTGGCAGCCTTCTCCCACAATTCACACCGCAAGAATGCGCAAACTACCTCCGCAACTCAGGATATGCTTCTGTCTAAATCGGAAAGACTCTAGTATCGAAACTTCAGACCGAATGTAATGCTAGTGGCGAAGCGGCTTAACTCTCCACAATGACCGATCACGGTAACATAGCGTCGGGTCAGTCGCTTATGTGAGCCCCTCTGACCCAATTTCATAGGCGACTGCCGTCAGATTGGGATAGGTTGGACACTGGTGATCTTCTGGAGGTCGAGCCATGAATTTCCGGCGTGCCATCCCGACTGGAAACCGGATGCTTCACCTCTGGCGATCGCTGAGGCGCCCTAAGCCAGCATTGCTTGGCGCCGCTCTTCTCGCTACCGCGTCCGCGCTGTGTTCATGCTCTGAGCAACCAGCATCGCTCGCCGACTATATTGCCGCCATCTGCTCGAAGCAGTTTCGTTCATCCCCCAAGGATGAAGCGCCCTTCTTGGCCGAAAATGTCAGCGCGATGACGAAGATGATGATCGACATGGGCATTCAGCCGTCCGGGACGTAGACATTGACTTCGTTGCGCTGATGACACCGCACCATCAAGGAGCGATCGAGATGGCGCAGGCGGAGCTGCGCTATGGTCGCAATGAGCAGCTCAAACGCATGGCGCAAGAGATCATCGTCACCCAGCAACAAGAGATCGTTGTGATGCGGCTGGCGCTCGGCAAATCGGTTTCCCCGTCGAACCAGATCTCTTCGGTGGCACCGATTGACTCGAGATTCAATCAGCTTCCGACGCATCTAGGCGAGGAGCCGTGACATGAAAAGCACATCAGCTACCACCGCGTTGCTGATCGCAACAGTTCTGGTAACTATGCAAGATGTTCAGGCGGGGCAGGCTCCCGGCGCAGCTTCCGCGCCCGATATTCCGGTAAGCCACCATGACCGGGTCTACGCGGCCGAGCAGTTCTCGAACACGGTCTCTGTCACCGATCCCGTCGACAACAAGCTGCTCGGACTAATCAGGCTAGGCGATCCATCTCCGATGAACTTCAGCCCACTGTACAGAGGACAGTTGCTGGTGCACGGCATGGGTTTCTCACCTGACCATCGCACCATCGCCGTCGTATCGATTGGCTCCAACTCCGTCACTTTCATCGATACCGCAACCAATGCAGTCAAGCACACCACCTATGTCGGCCGCGCGCCGCACGAGGCCTTCTTTACGCCTGATGCCAAGGAAGTGTGGGTCACCGTCCGTGGCGAGAATTACGTTAGCGTGTTGGACGGAATGACCTACGAGGAAAAGACGCGGATCATCGTTCCAAATGGCCCAAGCATGACGATCTTCTCGCCCGACGGGAAATACGGCTATGTGTGTTCGTCATTTACCCCTGAGACTGACGTGATCACGGTCGTTGACCATAAGATCGTTGGGAGGGTGCCACAAGCGAGCCCGTTCTGCCCAAACATTGCCGCAACGCCCGATGGCGCGCAGGTTTGGTTCACGTTGAAGGATACCGGCAAAACGCAGGTCTTCGACGCGCAGCCACCGTTTTCCATACTGAAGACGCTCGACACCGGTCCGATCACCAATCACGTTAATTTCGTGCGCAATGCCCGTGGTCAGTTCGCCTACGTCACCGTTGGCGGTCTCAACGAGGTTCAGGTGTTCCGCACCGACGATTTCAACAAAGTCGCGACGATTCAAGTCGGGAGCCTTCCGCATGGTATTTGGCCGTCGGGCGACGGCACCCGCGTTTATGTCGGGCTCGAGAACGACGATAGGCTGGCCGCGATCGATACGCTGACGAATACAGTAATTGCCACCGTGGCGATCGGTCAGGCCGCGCAGGCCGTGACCTATGTGCCTGACGCCCTACCCGCGGGCAACACCGGCAATGCGGCGATGACCAATATGGCTGGCATTGCAGACTTCGCCCCCGAAGGTGCCCGAACGTCGAACCTGCAGCCGCTGGGGATCGCCGGTCAGACGGTTCACTTCACGATGGTGCCGCCGGAACGCAACGCGGGTGCCATCGGTACCAAAGCGCCAACCAGCGTGACGCTGTTCGATCAAGGGCTGATCCAGGTACTAGAGGCCTCCGTCACCGGGCTCCAGCCGATGCAACCCTATGTGATCGCGCTGGCGAACCGCGCGGATGGTTCCGGCGCTCTCCAGTCACTAAGCAGATTCATGACGAATCCGGCTGGCTCGGCGATTATGAACGCGATCGGCCCGATCCGGCAGATCGTGCAAGGCGAAGCCGATGCACCCCGCCGCTATCTGGTTATCGCACCGTGGTCAGCGGCGCAGCTTGGCAAGCCGGTTCAGGTGCAGGCCGAGTAAGACACTCGGTCATTACCTGTTTGCTTATTTGGCAAGATTTCTAGGCCTTGCTGCCAATGCTCGGTCGGTATCATGACGTCGCGCGTGTAGTCAGCGAATGGCTTGATACGTGCTGTGGCGATCTGCCCGCCAACTTGATTTCCAACCGACATGGACCAGCCCTCTCGCGGTGGGGCCCGGCACTTCCTTCGTAAAAGCGAACAGTTGGGAGCGCGATCCGTTTTTCACGTTTGTGTGAGCAAAAGAGACGGCGACGGCGTGTAGGCCGTTGCGCGCAGCTAGGAGCCTGTCCGAATAGTGGCTGTTCAATTCTGAGCGAGTCTGATTCAACCTTGGGCGATGAGCAAGTATTTTCGCCCCTGGAATATCGATCAGACGCTGCTTCTGCCGCCGAATGTGCAGGACTTCGTGCCGAAAGGCCATGTCTCGCGGTTTATCGTTGAACTGGTGCGGGAGAGCCTCGATCTCAAGGAGATCACGGGCAGCTATGTGAGCGGGCTCGGGCAGCCGCCGTTCGACCCGCGCATGATGGTGGCGCTTGTGCTGCACGGCTATGCGAGTGGGCTGTATTCATCGCGGCGGATCGCGAAGGCCTGCCGCGAACGGAATGATTTTGTAATGATTGTCGCGCTCGATCCGCCGGATTTTCGCACGATCAGCGACTTCCGCAAGCGGCATTTGAAGGCGCTCGGCGCACTGTTCCTGCAGGTTCTGAAGTTGTGCGAGACGGCAGGGCTGGTCAAACTCGGCCATGTCGCGCTTGATGGCACGAAGATCAAAGCGAACGCGTCGAAACATAAAGCGATGAGTTATGAGCGCATGAAGAAACGCGAGGCGGAATTGAAAGCCGAGGTCGCTCGCATGCTGGCGGCCGCTGAGGCGGCGGATGCTCAGGAGGACGAGACTTTCGGCAAAGACAAACGCGGCGACGAGCTGCCGGATTGGGCTGGCGACAAGGAGAAGCGGCTGGCGAAGATCCAGCAGGCGATGGCGGCGCTGGAGGCCGACGCCAGGCTGGCCGCGGAGGAAGAGCGTCGCATCGAGGCCGAAAAGGAACAGCAGCGCCAAGCCGAAGGCCGCAAGAAGCCGGGCAAACCGGCGGCGCCGGCATCGGACCAGCCTGATCCCAAGTCGCAACGCAACTTCACCGATCCGGAAAGCCGCATCATGAAGTCGAAGGATGGCTTCGTTCAGGCCTATAATGCACAGGCCGCCGTCGACGCAGGCGCCCAGATCATTGTCGCGCACGAACTGACGCAGTGCGGCAACGATCAGGGCCAGCTGGTGCCCCTGATCGAGGCCATCGAGAACAATCTCGGCCGCACGCCGGAGCAGGCCTCAGCGGACTCCGGCTACTGCAGCGAATCCAATCTCGAAGCGCTCGAAGCACATCGCGTTGACGGCTATGTCGCGCCTGGACGCGCCAAGCACCCGACAGCCGCGAACGGAAAAATCGGCGGACCGCTGACCCAACGGATGCGAAAGAAGATCGACGATGGCGGCTTCGAAACGCCCTACCGATTGAGAAAGCAAGTGGTCGAACCGGTCTTCGGACAGATCAAACAGGCGCGCGGCTTCCGCCAGTTCCTGTTGCGGGGTGTCGAAAAAGTGCGTGCCGAGTGGGCCATGATCTGCACCGCCCACAACCTCCTGAAGCTGTTCACCCTCGCAAAGGCTGCCTGAGCCGGCTAACATGCCAATAAATGCCCGTCGCAGCACCTATCTGGACGGACTCCTAGGAGCAAACGGGTCGCAAAATATCCTTGGCCGGCGGAATAGAACGCTTCGTCAAACGTCACCACCGATGCAATCCTTTGCATCATGGAGCTAAAATGACCAAGCTTACAATCCGCAGCCTTCTCATCGTCGCGGCATCATTCGCCACAATTTCGGCCGCGAATGCGGCCCCGCTAACCAAGACCGGTACCAGCGACAAGGGGCCCATCCTGACGGACGCCAGGGGAATGTCGCTCTACACCTTCGACAAGGACACCGAGGGCAAGTCTGCCTGCAACGGCCCCTGTGCGACCAACTGGCCGGTGCTGAAGGCCGAAGCAGGCGACAAGCCGGGCGACAACTACACGATCATCTCGCGCGACGACGGTTCCAGGCAGTGGGCCTACAAGGGCAAGCCGCTCTACACCTTTGCCAAGGATCAGAAGGCCGGCGACATCACCGGCGACGGATTTCTGAACGGCACCTGGCATCTCGCAAAGCCCTGATATCAGCTGCAACAAGGTCCGCGCGCATCGGCGATTTGAGCGGCGCGCGGGCGCTTCCCCAACGATTGATCGTGCGGCCGTATTCCCACGCACACGCGGCAATGTCGCGATCAACCCTGGTCCACGTCTGACCAACCAAGGAGATTAACCCATGGTTACAATCAAGAAGTCCGAAGAAATCAACCAGCCGCGCCGGCGATTTTTTGGCACGGCAGCGCTGACGATCGCTGCTGCCCAATTGGCCTTGAGCAGCTTTGCCGAGGCGCAACCAAGCAAAGCAAAGCTGGCAGGTGTGCGCACGATCAAACCGGGGACCAACATGTCGTTCAGCTCACTGAAGCAGATCGACGCCGGCCTTCTGAATGTTGGATATGCAGAAGCTGGTCCTGCCGGTGGTCCTGCCGTCATTCTTCTGCATGGTTGGCCCTACGACATTCACAGCTTTGTCGAGGTTGCACCTTTGCTGGCATCGGCGGGCTACCGGGTAATCGTACCCTATCTGCGCGGCTATGGCACGACGCGCTTTCTTTCAAGTGAAACATTCCGGAACGGCCAGCAAGCGGCGGTCGCGATGGATATCGTCGCTCTCATGGACGCGCTCAAGATCGAGAAGGCGACCCTCGCCGGATTTGATTGGGGAGCGCGGACGGCCAACATCATCGGGGCGCTATGGCCGGAGCGCTGCAAGGCCATGGTCTCCGTGAGTGGTTATCTGATCGGCAGCCCCAACATGGTGCCGTTGCCGCCAAAGGCTGAACTCGCATGGTGGTACCAATATTACTTTGCCACGGAAAACGGCCGGGCCGGCTACGACAAATACCGGCACGATTTTGCGAAGCTCATCTGGCAGCTCGCTTCGCCGAAATGGGACTTCGACGACGCCACATTCGATCGCAGCGCAGCGTCCCTGGATAATCCGGATCAGGTCGCGATCGCGATCCACAATTATCGCTGGCGACTCGGCCTTGCCCGGGGCGAGCCCCAATACGACGGTCTGGACAAGCGGCTTGCGGAATCTCCCGTCATCACGGTGCCGACCATCACCCTCGAAGGTGACGCCAACGGCGCGCCACATCCAGACCCCAGCGCTTACGTGAAGAAATTCTCGGGCAAGTACGAACATCGGACCATCAAGGGCGGCATTGGACACAATCTGCCTCAGGAAGCCCCGCAGGCCTTCGCCGGAGCTGTCATCGACGTCGCCGAAGGCTGATCGGCATCAAGGGCCTGCGGATTGCTACAGGAGTCCGCAGGCTGCCCTTGGTTAAGACTCCGCGCTCGAAACAGACAACTGGTGAGACGAGATGCGACGACTTCTCCCAATTTGGCAAAGGCTAACACCGGCAGTCGTGGCCGGATTACTGGCCATCTCGTTGAACACCATCGTCCTCAAGGCCGCGGATCTCATCCACCTTCCTACCGCGCATGGTGGCCTGCTACGTCTGTTGTCTCTCGGTTTGTCGAAGCCGCTTCAACAATCGGGAATTGCGTTCATCTGGGGGGCCTTCGGTGCACCTGCCCCTGCTACTCAAACTTTCCAGATTGGCTTTCATATCCTGATCGGGCTGATGATGGCCCTGTTCTATGCGTTTGTGCTCGAGCCCGCGTTGCCGTGGAGCACGACGGTCAAGGGATTGGTGTATCTAACCGTTGTTTGGCTCATGAATGCTCTCATTGTCTTGCCAGCGACCGGCGAAGGGTTTGCCGGAAGCGCAAACCTAACGCTTGCCGGCATCGCCTGGTTCGCGGCCGCGCATTCCATTTTCTTCATGATACTCGCGTACGGTTTCGCGTTTCTGTATAGGACGCGCGACGGGCTTGACACAGAGTTCGTGTAGCCTAAGGCGCTGAGCCCGGTAGTGTTTTAATGACACTTGAACAGCTTCGTGTCTTCGTCGCGGTCGCCGAACGCCAACGTGTCACGGGGGCGGCGGAGGCACTTAATTTGACTCAGTCGGCCGTTAGTTCTGCGATTCGCCGGGCTGGAAGCACGGCACGGGGCGTGTCCGCGAAGGGCCCAAACCAGAAGTCTCCTTAGCTCGGCTCGTTCCGCGCAGCTATCGGAAGCGGAATTATCTCCGGCGCCGACAATTCTAACGCTTTTGTGATCAGGCATCCAGGCGGCGCTTTGCCTTTGCAAAGATTGCATTTTTCACGATCGCGAGCCGCTGCTCCAGAATTTAGTCGCGGCCCGACGGAATAGGACGCACCCCGGCACGTCATCCCCCAACACAACCAACTATGGAGCACACAATGTATCGGCCATCATTTCGCGGCGTCGTGACGGCGCTGTCTCTTGCGTATTTGCCATTTGTCCTCGGGCATGAAGCCCACGCGGCCGCGCTTCGGCCGACCGCAGTTGCCGTCGCCGCCATGCGGACCAACGACTATTCGTGGTGTCTCCAAAACGACAGCACGGGTGTCAACGATTGTTCTTTCATCGATCGGAATCAGTGTGAAGCGACTGCAGCGGGAGGCCTTGGCGAGTGTGCGCGTATCGCGCCAGCCGCGCGGCCCCGGGATTGGCATTGATTGCTCTCACCACTTAGCGCACCAGCACGTCGCATCCTCAATGCAATTACCACGGAGTCCACAATGTATCCGCTGTCAATTCGCCCCGTCGTAGCGGCGCTCTCGGGCATGCTGCCTAGATGCGGTCTCGGCCCGGCGATCCTTGGCGCACGCCTTCTTGTCGCGTTTGCCCTTCCATCGCATGTGCTTGCGCACGAAGCCCACCCTACTGCGCCACCGGCGGCTGCAGCCGAAGCACCGTTCTACAAGGAGAACGAAGTCGCGATGGACAAGATGATGGCCGCCATGGCGGCGAAGCCGACCGGCGACATCGACCGTGACTTTGTCGCGATGATGAATCCGCATCATCAGGGCGCCATCGATATGGCCGTGATCGAATTGCGCTACGGCAAGAACGAGCAGCTCCGGCGGATCGCGCAAGAGATCATCGTCGACCAGATGCAGGAGATAGCCGCCATGAAGCTCGCGATTGGTGAACCGGCGACCGATACCACCCCGGCGCCGACCCAGCCGCAGGTTGCCCCGGCTGCTCACGATCACCAGCATTCGGGCATGCAGATGGGCATGTCCGCCGGAATGAAAAACTAGGAGCCAAACATGACGATCTGGAAAACCCTTCTCCTTGCAGGCACGATTCTTGCGACCTCTAGCAGTACGTGGGCAGGTCAGGCGCCCGGCGCGCTATCCGCACCCGATGTCCCGATCAGCCATCACGACCGCGTTTACGCAGCGGAGCAGTTCTCGAACACGGTTTCGGTGACCGACCCGATCGATAACAAGCTCCTCGGCGTGATCAGGTTGGGGGATCCGCAGCCGGCTAGTTTCAGCCCGCTCTACAAGGGTCAGGTTCTCGTCCATGGGATGGGCTATTCGCCCGATCATCGGACGCTGGCGGTGGTTTCGATCGGATCGAATTCCGTGACCTTCATCGACACCGCCACGAATGGCGTGAAGAACACGACCTATGTCGGCCGCTCACCGCATGAGGCCTTCTTCACGCCGGATGGTCGCGAGGTATGGGTCACCGTGCGCGGTGAGAATTACATCTCCGTGCTCGACGCCAAGACGTTCATGGAGAAGACCCGCATCATCACGCCCAACGGTCCCGGCATGCAGATTTTCTCGCCTGATGGCAAATACGGCTATATCTGCTCGTCCTTCAACCCGGAGACTGACGTCGTCTCCGTTGCGGATCACAAGATCATCGCAAAGGTCAAGCAGGAGAGCCCGTTCTGTCCGAACATCGCGGCAACACCGGACGGGAGCCAGGTCTGGTTCACACTCAAGGATGTCGGCAGGACCCAGGTGTTCAACGCCAAGCCGCCCTTCAACCTGATCAAGACCATCGACACGGGCCCGATTACCAACCACGTGAATTTTGCTCATACGGCAAAGGGAACGTTTGCCTATGTCACAATCGGCGGCCTGAACGAAGTCAAGGTCTTCCGCACCGACGATTTTTCGCAAGTTGCAAGCATCCCGATCGGGAATCTTCCGCACGGCGTGTGGCCGTCAGGCGACGGCTCGCGCATCTATGTCGGACTCGAGAACGCCGATGCACTTGCGGCAATCGACACTGCAACTAACACCGTGATCGCAAACATTCCGATCGGACAGGCGCCCCAGGCGATCGCCTATGTTCCCAATGCCGCCCCGAATCCCGACGATCGCCAGAACCTGCAGCCTCTCGGTGTCGCTGGCCAGGTCTCGCACTTGGCGCTGGCGGCAACAGACGCCAAGGACGGACAGGCGCAAACCAGCGTTTCGCTGTTCGACCAGGGATTGATCCAGGTGTTGCAGGCGTCGGTCACCGGGCTCGAGCCGAAACAAAAATATGTGCTCGCGCTGGCAGATCGCGTGGACGGAGGCGGCTCCTTGCAACCGCTGGCGGCCTTCATGACCAATCCGGCAGGATCGGCGATCGTCAATGCGACCGGCCAGATCCGGCAAATCGTCCAGGATCCCGCAAGCTCGGAGCGGCGCTATCTGGTCGTTGCCCCCGGAGATGCGACGACGTTCGGAAAGGCAGTACAGGTGCAAACCAGATAATGCTAGATTGAAGCAAGCCGCAGGCGGAGCGCGCAATGAAAGACATGCTGCTGCAGGTCGAACCACTGATACCCGCGCTCCGCCGCTATGCCCGCGCCCTCGTTCGCAATCGCGCGAATGCCGACGACCTTGTGCAGGATTGCCTGGAGCGCGCCGTCAGCCGCTGGTACCAGCGGCGCGACGGCGATGTTCGCGCCTGGCTCTTCACCATCCTCCACAACCTGGCGATCAATCAGTTTCGAAAATCGGCGACGCGCGGCTGGCATGTCCCGATCGACGAAGCCAATCAGGACGATTTCGGCGAGGCAGCCGCGCAGGAACAAAAACTGATGTATCAAGATGTCCTGGACAAGCTCGCAAGACTCCCCGAAGACCAGCGTGCCGTGCTGTTGCTTGTCGCGGTCGAGGACCTCTCTTATGCGGATGCCGCGAAGGTGCTTAACATTCCCTTGGGTACGGTGATGTCGCGACTTTCCCGGGCGCGCGAAAGACTACGGCAGGAGATCGAGGGGATTGCGGACAATGCATCGACTAACGTCGTGTCACTTCGGAGTGAGAAATGAGCCATCGACCGATCACGGAAGATGATCTCCACGCCTATGTGGATCGTGTCCTCGAGCCGGAGCGGCAGGCAGAAGTCGCCGACTATCTTAGCGAACATCCGGACGTCGCCAAACGCTTCGCCGCGTTCACCGGTCAACGGGACCTGCTGCGCGCGGCACTCGCGCCGATCGCCGAAGAACCGCTGCCGCCGGAGCTCAATCTGTCGCGAATCATTGAGAAACGCGCGCGACGGCCTTCCGTGGTACGGTGGGCGATGGCGGCAATGCTGCTGTTGAGCATCGGCGGTCTGGGCGGCTGGGCCGTGCGCGGCGCGCTGCAGGCGTCGCCGGACGGATTGGTTGCGCTCGCTCAGGAGGCGGCTGTTTCGTATGCCGTCTACGCACCCGACCGCGTCCGACCCGTCGAGGTTCGCGCGTCCGACTCTGCCCAACTCGTGCAATGGGTCTCCGACCGGCTGCATCGGCCGGTCAAGGTCCCGGATCTGACCAAGTCGGGCTATCGGCTGATGGGAGGGCGCCTTGTCGCCACCTCGCATGGCCCCGCTGCAATGTTCATGTATGATGATGACCGCGGCAGTCGGATTGTCGTGCTGACTCGACCGATGAGTAGCGCGGACCAGACTGCGCCAATGACGTCCCATTCGCAGGGCGATGTCGGAAGCTTCGCCTGGGCTGACGACGGCGTCGGCTATAGTCTGGTCGGTCGCGCCGCTCCGGAATCCTTGAGGCCGGTTGCAGATGAGGTTCGGAGACAGGCGAGTCCGATCTAAACGCTACAGAACTGAGCCCGGTTGGCGACACTGCGGGGTTCGGGCGGCAGTCCAGTTGAAAGATTCCCGATTCCCTGCAGTCGAGACCTGAGATCGGGCCGAAACCGAGTGCCAAGGTCGGGCGGCAGTCCTGATCGAACCCGCCTCCGCCGTTAGTCTCCGCAAAACGGGAATATTCGCGGACAGGCTGGAGACTTTTCCCGATTTCCTCCTTGAGTTCGGCACATCGAAGCTCCGGAGACCCGCGATTTCCGGCCTATTCGCGCGCGTCCTGGGGAGCTTCGCCGACCTCGGCACTGCCTCGCTGGGCTCACAGGGATCGAACCTCCACCTTCGGAATTTATGCGTTGAGTTCGAACATTGGTCCGAACGCTTCCCCGAGACGATTTCGAACCGCGTTGGAAACGTCGCAGGATGAAGCGGCAGCGGGACACAAAAATGTAATCCGTACCAATGCGCCGAGGTACAGAGGCTTGGAGAATAGCCGGCCTTTGGAGAACAAATGCTTCGAGCCGCGACTACGCAGGTACGGAGCGCCAGCTACAGAAGCCTACAAAAAAGGGCTAATTGACCGCCAAATCTCAGCACGGAGAACACGGACGCGGGGTCGAGTGGCGGTTCAACAGGGATTCATAAAGATTACGGAGTAGTCGGGTCTTCCGGCGATATCGCTGCGGGAACAGGACACGTTGCGCTACGTGGTCGGCAATGACGCCAAGACCCACACGCGCGGCGCGATGTCTTTGTAGGGAGCATTCCCGACCCGCGCGACCGCCTCCGTAATCTCCCTGACCAGTCTCGTGTGCCTCGTCGGTATATTGGCCCTCCGGCGCAGAAGGGATGACCCGGTAACGCGGGAGCTTCGGCACGGCCGATTACAGAATTTCGGTGCCGCGCCGGGCATCGCTGAGCGGATGTGCTGTACGATCATGGACATGCGCCGTCGGGGCGCGGTCGATCAACAGGCTAAGCAGTTCGGGACGGGCATAATGGCCGCGCGAGTCCATGAGCTGCTTGCGCTTGTCAATTAGCTTGAAATCGAGATCGGCAATGACTTCACCTTCGCCGGACCGGAGCGGTTCGCCCAGCAGCGTGCCGTCGGGCGCTACGATCGCGGTGAAGCAGCCGCCCGAGATCGGGCCGATTTCGCAACCGGTATCCTTCATGATCTGCGCCTGCTGATCGGCATCCAACCAAGCGGTTGCGTTCACGACGAAGGCGCCCGACTCCATGGCGTGTTGACGGACGTTGATTTCCATCCTCATCGCAAAGCCCTCGCCGAAGGCGGAGCCCGGGTACATCGCCGAATGGATCTGCTCACCGTCCGCCATCAGCGCATAGCGTGCCAGCGGATTGTTGTGCTCAAAGCATGCGAGCTGGCCGATGCGGCCGAACTTGCTGTCGACGGCGCGGAGACCAGACCCGTCGCCCTGGCCCCAGATCATGCGCTCGAAATGGGTAGGCGTGATTTTGCGGCGGCGCTGGATCAAGGTGCCGTCGGCGTCGAACAGGAGCTGCGTGTTGTAGATGGTGCCGCCATCGCGCTCGTTGACGCCGATCGAAACCACCATGCCTGCTGTGCGGGCAGCCTCGCCGATCGCGTCGGTAGCTGCGGATGGCACCGTCACGGACTGATCAAGCAGCCTCAGATACTCATCGCCGGAAAGTTGCGCGATTGGGGTCTGGACGGCGGAAAAGTACGGGTAGTGTGGAACCACGGTCTCGGGAAACGTGGCAAACTGCACGCCCTTCTCGCCCAACTCCCGGATCTTCTTCACGACTGTCTCGACGGTCCCCTCGCGGCTGTACAGCACAGGGCTGATCTGCACGGCGGCAGCTTTGACAATAGTCATGGCATCTTCCTCTCAGCGGGACGCTCCGAAGGCGTCGAATTGCAAATAAACGTGACGGTACTGACCGAGCCAAGACCGGTCGCGCACGGCGCTCGGGGCGACGTTAGCTGTTGTGGGCTGGGGTGGAGGGACAGCTGGGACGCCGTAGATAGGAGATAGATTGCGCCGTGAGAATGCCTGCCAAAAGCGATATAGTCTTCCACTGAACGGGAGAATTCCGATGAACCGGATCGAAGACTACCAAGCGCTCGCGGCGATCGTTGAAAAGCGGAGCCTCACTGCCGCCGCTCGTCACCTCGGACGCTCGTTGCAATCCGTGAGCCGCTCCCTGGCCGCGTTGGAGCAGGAGGTCGGCGTTGAACTCATCCGCCGCACGACGCGCCGTTCGAATCCGACCGACGCCGGGCTTGCATTCTATCGTAGGCTGAGCGCGGCGCTTTCCGAGATAGAAGCCGCCAAGCTCGAGACCGCCAACCGACGCGCCGAAGCTACCGGGCTCTTGCGCATTTCCGCCTCGTCAACCTTTGCGCCGCATCACATCGTTCCGGCGTTGCCGGAATTCCTTGCAAGATATCCGGGAGTTGAAATCGAGCTCGAATTGTCGGATGGCTTTGTCGATCTCGTCGGCGAGGGACTTGACCTCGCGATCAGAATTGGCGACCTGCCGGACTCGGGCCTGAAGGCAAGGCGGCTGGCAAGTTCGCGTCGCGTTGTATTTGCCGCCCCAAGTTACCTTGCCAAGTTCGGCCGGCCGCGAAGTCCTGACGATCTCAAGCATCACCAATGCATCGTCCGTACCACAACCCGCTTCGGCAATGATTGGCCGTTTCCAGCGAAGGGACGGACAAAGACCATCAAGGTTACTGGTCGAGTGCGAACCAGCGGAGCTGCCACCGCGAACGCGGCCGCCGTGCAGGGTCTCGGCATTGCCGTCGGGCCTTTATGGCAAGTCAGGTCGTTAGTCGAGCGTGGCGATGTCGAGTTGTTGCTTACGCGCTTCGAGCCGCCGCCCGTGCCGATACACGCCGTTTGGCCCGCGACCAAAGTGTTGCCGGCCAGGACTCAGCTATTTGTCGAATATTTGGCCGAGCGGCTGCAAAAGGAGCAGTTCTAATCAGCCTCACTCTCACCTTCGTTTGGAGCAAGTGATTGTCATGCCGCTGAAATGGAGAGCAGCCTTGCCGCAGCATGTCAGTAGCGCGCGCGGAGGCAGCGTTGGCTTGCGCAAGCTCCGCACTGAGGAGGCCGCCCAACTTCAGCGCGATAACGCTGTTCCGTGACGCGCGGGAGTGCCCCGTTAAACTACCCAGTTAACAGTTGGTCCGTTGTCCACCAGGACGTGATCTAGAGGTTCTCGGTCGGCTGGATCTCGCTGATGCGCATCACCTTGTCGTCGAACTGAAGGTTTCGGCTGCACACCTTGAAAAAAGCGAAGTGGGTTCAGCGGACGGATGGGGATCAGTTCGAAGCTCATCATATGCGCAACGGCAGTTTTTCGACCATTTCGTGAGTGACGGCCGGGATCGGTGGCGTTGATGAACGCTGCGCCCCGCTTTATCTGCAGTGAGTACCACTGCTCGATCTTGCCATCGAAGTAGAGGTCGACGGTTTCCCGACTTCGTTCGGTAGGACACCGAACGCCTGCGATTGTTCAAACCGGATGGCGAGAATTTTTGTGGTCGGCGTCGTTCTCATAGCGACTCCATGCAAGGCAGCCGATAAGTGCCAATGCGGCGGCGGAAGCGAATTTCATGATGCCTCCCCTCCGAGTGTCGCTCTGCGGCGCGTATGGATCGACGCGGAGAGATGTCGACGCTCGCGAGCGCTCGCCCGCGAGCCTCCGTTCAGACGAGGGTCGTCGTCAGGTCGATGTTGCCGTGGACTGCCTTGGAGTATGGGCAGATCGTATGCGCAGCCTCGATCAATGCCTGCGCCTGCTCGCGCTCGACGCCCGGGACGCTCACGTTGAGGCGCGCGCGGAGGAAAAACGCGCCATCTGCCTGATTCAAATCGATTTCGGCGTCGACCGCCATATCCGCCGGAAGCTTGACCTTTCGCTGTGCGGCGGCGAGTTGGATCGCGCCCATGTAACAAGCCGACCAAGCCGCGCCAAAGAGCTGCTCGGCGGCCGGGTGGGGCTCCGGCAATCTGATATCGAGATGGCCGTCGCTGCTACGCGCACCGCCGGAACGCCCGTTGGTATTGTGGGTCTTGCCAGTAGCGAGGAGTTTTCGAGCGATGGCAGGGGTGACACGGTCGTGGACAGAGCCGTCAGTTTCGGTCGTCGGCATTTGGATTTTCCTTGATGCATTAGGTGGTCGAAGCGCCGCATTTCAGTGCGGTTGAATGTCAGCGAGAAATCGACGGATCCGTGATCCTCGCTGTCGGCAACGCTACTCTCTCGTCGACGCAATAGCCCGCTAGAGGTTGTTAGGTGTTGTGAGCGGGGCAAGACCCATTGCTAGGCTCCTCGCTCTAGTGGGCGCCGGCCGCCGCAGCGCCGGCGTTCGGCTTCTTGGTCAAAAGTATGGCCAGGGCGGAAAGCAACAACACCACGCCGAGCACCATGAAAGTGTCGCCATATCCTAGCACGAGCGCCTGGCGCTTGACGGTATTGCCAAGCGCGACGATCGCTTGATGTTGGGCGGCAGCATGGTCAGTCAAGCCGTGGCTAAGAAAGTAGTTAGTCAGATCCGTGATACGGTTGCGCACCTCTTCGCGGCCGAGATCGACTGATTGGCCGATAATATTCGAATGGAACTGCTCGCGCTTGGTGACGATAGTCGCGAGCACGGCGGTGCCGACCGCACCGCCAAGGTTGCGCATCATATTGGAGATGCCGGACGCGGCTGCAGCGTCCTGCGGTGCGATGCCGCCGAGCGAGACGTTGCTGAGCGGTACCAGCGTCAATGCCTGGCCGATGGCGCGAACGATATTGGGGATCCAGAACTGGTCGCCGGAATAGTCTAGCGACATTTCCGTGTTCATGAAGGAGCTGTAGGCGAACAGCAGCAGCCCGAATGCGGCAAGATAGCGCGCATCGATCCGTTGCATCAGCATTGGTACCAGCGGGATTAATATAAGTTGAGGGAGGCCAGTCCACGCTAGGACTTCGCCGATCTGCTCGGCATTATAGCGCTGTACTTGGCCAAGATAGGCCGGCAGAAGGTAGATTGAGCCGAATAGCCCGAAGCCAAGAAAGACCGCGGCGATCGTTCCTAAGCCAAAGTTTCGGCTGGTCAGCAGCCGCAGGCGCAGCAGCGGCTTTTCCACGATCAACTCGTTGGTGATGAAAAGAGACAGGCTGATCCCGGAGATGACGGCGAGCCTCACGATAAGGGGAGAGCCGAACCAGTCGTCCTTGTTGCCTTCCTCCAGCACGGTCTGCAGCGCCGAGAGCCCGATTGTCATCGTGACGATACCGAACC
The DNA here is from genome assembly GCF_031202265.1 of Bradyrhizobium sp. Ash2021. Classification (NCBI taxonomy): domain Bacteria; kingdom Pseudomonadati; phylum Pseudomonadota; class Alphaproteobacteria; order Hyphomicrobiales; family Nitrobacteraceae; genus Bradyrhizobium; species Bradyrhizobium sp. Ash2021. The sequence continues at coordinate 7,723,483 of NZ_CP100604.1, forward strand.
AATCGCCTTCCCGGAGCAGGCCGAGTTGCATGGGCTGGCGCTCAAGCGTGAAGTACAGCGTCGTCACCATCACCGCAGTAGGTATGACGTTGACGAAGAAAATGGTCTGCCAGCCGTAGTTCTCGGTGAGATAGCCGCCGATGGTGGGACCGATCGCGGGTGCAAAGGTCACTGCGAGCGAGAACATCGCAAGCCCGATGGGCTGCTGGCCCTTCGGCAGTTTGGTGAAGACCAGTGTGAATGCCATCGGGATCAGGACGCCGCCGAAATAGCCTTGTAGAGCGCGCATCGCGATCATCGTTGGCAAGTCATGGGCGAAGGCGCAGGCAACCGAAAACATCCCAAAAAGCGTGGCGTGAGCGAGAATGATCCTGCGAAAAGAGAACACCCGGCTGAGGTAGTCGGTGAGCGGGATAACGACGATTTCGCCGATCAGATAGGAGGTCGAGATCCAGGATCCGTTGTCAACGCCGGTGCCGATGCCGCCTTCGATGTTGAGCAGCGAAGCATTCGTGATCTGGATATTCAGGATCGCCATAAAGGCGCCGATCATCGCTGCGACCAATGAGATCCATACCACCGGCCGGGCGCGATCGGGATCTTGCGGGGCCGCGTGCGGCGCGGTCCGAAGGACAGCTGTGGAAGCGGACGCGGGGAGGGCGGACATGGCATCACCGCTGGGAAGCGACGGGGATAGTCTCGGCGCTGCCGGACCGTTCTGCGCGCGTCCCAATGGTCGGGATCACCGACATGCCCGGGCGCAACTCGATCGATGCCGCACCGTCGAGCGCGATCCTGACCGGGATGCGCTGAACCACCTTGGTGAAGTTGCCAGTGGCGTTGTCTGGCGGCAGCAGCGCGAACTCCTGGCCGCTTGCCGGCGCAAGGCTGTCGACATGGCCATGAACGATCCGGCCGGGGAACATATCGACGGCGATCGTGACCAGTTGTCCCTTTTGCACGTTGGTGAGTTGGGTTTCCTTGTAGTTAGCGACGATGTAGGCGCCGGTAGCGGGCACCAGTGACATCAGTTGCGTGCCGGCCTGCACGAATTGCCCGGTCCGGAGCGTGCGGTTGCCGACGACGCCGTCGATTGGCGCCGTGATCGTGGTGTAACCAAGATTGAGCTGAGCCTGGTGCTTCAGGGCGTCAGCACGCGCAGCGGCCGCGACGGCCTGTCCAAGCTCGGCCTTCAGCAGTTCGACCTGCTTTTGCGCCGAGGCGAGATTGGCGAGGTCGCGCCGAATGGCGGCTTCCGCGCCTGCGTTGCGCGATTGCGCGGCCTGAGCATTCTGCACGCTGCCGTATCCGGTGGCGGCGAGATCGGTGTAGCGCTTGTTCTCCTGGCCCGCGAATGTCCGGGTTGCAGTGTCGACCTCGATGGTCGCCTTCGCCGCTGCGATCACAGCCTGCTGCACGTCGATCTGCGCCTGCTTGCTTTCGGCGGTAGCCTGCGCTGCGGCGACATCGGCCTTAGCTTGGTCGAGCGCCACCTTGAAATCGCGGTCGTCGATTTGCGCCAGCACCTGCCCTGCCATCACGAGTTCATTATCGCCGATCAGCACGTTGGTCAGGTGGCCCGATACTTTCGGCGCGATCGTGGTGTTGTCAGCCTTCACATAGGCATCGTCAGTCGTCACCAGATACTGACCAACCATCCAGTAGTCCCAGCCGTACCATATGGTTGCTCCAAGAGCCGCCAATGCGGCGCAGCCAGCCAGCGCCTTGCGAACATTGAATTGATTTACGGAAGGAAACATCCGCGAACCTACTCGATCTTTCTCGGCGGTACCGGGCGACATCTCCCTGGCTGCATCGGCTGCAGTGACGGGATGCCCGATCTCGGATGAGCTGATCTGGAGAGTCACAGTTCCTCCTCCCGAGCAACGCCGCCAGTTTGGCGATTGGCGAATCCGTCTGCCAAGTCTCTTGAGCAAAGTGTCAAATCTCCCGCCAAACTTCGCACTGGAAACGAGAGTATCGCGATGGTACCCGATGGGCCGGATCGATGCTCGACCGTTCCATCAAGTCCGCGCGCGAGCGCGTGAATGATCTTCAAGCCTTGACCGGGCGTGATTCTGTCAGACCCAGGACCGTTGTCGCTGACGGTGCAATTCACGAACGTACCGCGGTGATCCAATTTGACCTCAATCTTTCCGGCGTCGCCGCCAAATGCGTGACGCGAAGCGTTGTTGATCAATTCGGATACGATCATTCCCAATCGCCAACAGCGAGCGGCGCTTAGCTTGAGCGGACTTTGCAAGAATAGGAGTTCGATCCCCCTGTGCTGCAGTTTCGCGCGACTAATGGCTCGACAAAGCTCGTGCAGATAATTCGCGGCATCGATCGGTTCGTCAGCAATAGGCATCTGAAGAGAGCGGTAAACGAGGGCCGAATCGCTTATATGCCGGATCACGCTGTCCAATGCCGCCTTGACTTCTTCGCTGCGGTACCGGGCCGAAGCGCACCCTATGAAGCCGATCGTTGACGCCATCTCGTTATTGATGCGATGAGTAAGCTCCCGCAGCAATAGGTTCTCTTCGGCCGGTTCGTTGCACGACCGACTGATTATGTAACTTTGGTTTGAATATGGCATTCTAGTCCTCTTGCGAGATTGCAGCGATAGTGGCTCGACGTCTGTCGAGCCACTATCCGAAATGTTGAAGGAGCGAACTCGATCCACCAAAGCTCGGCTCAGGCCCCATTGGTCACGGAACGCGCATCACAAAATGCGCTCGACGGCGTCACCACGGTATCGCGGCACGCATGCCTAACATCCCGAGACGTTTAAAAAGCGACGAAGGCCACAGCTGGTGCAAAATATACGAATGTACACTTTTGGGTCTCCTGGCTGAGAAAATCGCAGACAGAAGCTGAAGCAAGATGCAGTTTCACGATTGATCAAACTGGCTGATATTTGACGAAATGAGAGTAAGCAGGAATTTCCGAGAATCGTTGGCGCGCGCCGAGATCGAACTAGCCCAGTCCTCGACAGTCGTTCGGCACCCTTCGGAGCTAACATATCCAGTCCCACGCAAGATCGGTTGCGGCTCGCAACTCCCAAGCTCGCGCGCCTTCGCTGACAAGGGCGATAATCTCCTTGGCCTCCCAATATGGACACTACCGCTATCGCCGGATCGCATCCCTGCCTGCCGACGCCGGGTAGGTTCGGATGGATCGGGTCAGCGGAACTGGCGCTGTGAGGGGCTGAAAGTACCCAGGAAAACAACGGCCACGGGGCCGGCTCTGGCTCAATGACGGACCCCGCATCCGGCTGAGACCGGAGCATCGCAACCTGTCTGGAGCTACGACTTTGTTGAGGCGCAGACCCATGACGGTCGACGGCTCAGATTTCTGACTTTGATCGATGCGTTCACCCCGGCAGGCCAGCCGATCAGGGTGGCTCGTCGATTCAACAGCCTAGGCGTTATCGAAAAGATGGCCGACGTGATGCTGAACGCGGGGGTGCCAGAGTACATCCGGTCCGACAACGGCGCGGAGATGACCGCCAAGATCGTGCGCCGGTTCGCCAAGCTCGGAGCGAAGATGCTCTACATCGAACCCTACAGTCCTCTGGGAGAACGGTTACTGCGTGTCCTTCAACGGCAAGCTACGCGACGAATGCTTCAACGGGAAACTGTTCCACAGCCTGAAGGAAGCCCTCGTCGTGGTCGAGCAATGGCGCAGGCATTAGGACATGATCCGACCGCACTAATCGCTGAACTACCAACCATCGGCGGCGCAAACGACAGCATCTGACATCCTTCATCTGGATCAGAGCGCAGCAATGCAGTATTCTCTATTCCGCTGGCCCAAAAAATCCGTCAGGTCACTCCATCAGGACGTCGAACACAGGCAGCAGGCTGAGATCAGGGTTTCAACATTGCCTTGGCCTGCTCGACCATGAAGTCAGTGAACAGCCGAATGCGCCCTGGGAGCATCCTGCCGTAAGCGTGAAGTACGTAGACCGGCACCTTTGGTAGCGCGACGTCCGGCAGCACCTGGACCAACCGGCCTGAAGCAATCTCGTCTTCGACAGCCAGACGCATCATGTAAGCGATGCCGGCGCCCGAGACCGCAGCCTGCTTTAGAGTGGCCCCGTCGTTTGCGTCGAAAGGACCGTCGCCAAGAAGAGTCGATCCATCTGCAAAGGGGATCGGTTGGGGTTCCTGGCCGAGCAGATAGCGGAGTATCGCGTGATCTTTCAAATCATTGACATCCCTCGGATGGCCGCGGTTTGCGAGGTAGATCGGTGACGCGATGAGGACTGTCTCGAAATGCGCGAGCTTTCGTCCCACGAGATCGCCATCGGGCAAGTGGCCCATCCGGACAGCGACGTCGAAGCCTTCGCGGACCAAATCTACCTGTCTGTCCGTAAGGCGCAGCTCGATCTTGAGCAGGGGATGCCGCGCCGCGAACGGTTCTAGCCAGCGGGCAATAACGGTTCGGCCGAATTCGATCGGTGCCGTGACCCGTAGAAGCCCGCTGGCTTCGCCGGACAACTGTAAGACATCCTCCGCGTCCTCGATTGCGCGAAGTAGCGGAGCCACGCGCTCGTAGTATGCCGAGCCCTCCGCGGTGAGTTTCAAGGCTCTGGTGCTGCGCTGTACCAGCCGCGCACCTAGGCGCTTTTCCAGGCGCGCAACGCTTTTCGAAACCGCCGAAGGGCTCGTGCCGATCGAGCGCGCCGCAGCACTAAAAGACCCGGAGTCGGCCGTCCGGACGAACGCGACCAAGCCTGCGGTCTTCTCGAGGATGGTCGTCATACTGCCCCTACGCTCCCGCCTGAGCCTTCCAGCAAGAAAACACTCAAGACAATTAGGCACAAATCCTTTGCCTTACGAAAGGCTAATCAGCCTTCTGATCAAAGGATATTTAAGCCCTGTATCGAAACAGGAGCAAGCAAATGAATACCCTCAACGGCAAAGTTGCGATCGTGACCGGCGCTTCCAAGGGGATCGGCGCAGGCATCGCCAGGAGCTTCGGCGCGGCCGGGGCGGCGGTCGCCGTCGGCTACAACGGCTCGAAAGAAGGAGCCGATCGTGTTGTCGCAGTGATCATCAACGCTGGCGGTCGCGCAATTGCCGTGCAGGCCGATGTTGGCAAGCCCGACGACGTGAAGCGCCTGTTCGCTGAGACAACTGCCGCGTTTGGCGCACCCGACGTCGTCGTCAACAACGCCGGCGTATTCGCATTTGAGCCTGTCGAAGCGATCTCGGAGGCTGAATTCCATCGCCAGTTCAATACCAACGTGCTCGGGCCACTCCTGACCACGCAAGAGGCGCTCAAGGCCTTCGGTCCTGGCGGCGGCAGCATCATCAACATCAGCTCGGTTGTGAGCAAGAACCCAACGCCTCACTCGGTCGTCTACGCGTCGACCAAGGCGGCTGTCGACAACATGACTGTCGCGCTTTCTCGAGAACTGGGTGCCCGCAATATCCGCGTCAATGCCATCGCCCCAGGCGGTGTCGAAACCGAGGGCTCAGCAGCGGCCGGTATCGTCGGCGGCGAGATGGAAAAGGCGGTCGTCCGAATGACACCCCTCGGCCGCATGGGTCAACCCGCGGACATCGCAAAAGTTGCCGTCTTCCTGGCGTCCGACCAAGCGTCGTGGCTGACCGGCGAACGCATTTCGGCTTCGGGCGGCTGGCGCTGAGCTAACACCGCCAAGACCCATAGCAACTAACGCAGAAGCCCGAATGAGCCTCTCCAAAACACACCCGCCGTCGTGTCTGATTCAAGCAGTTCGAGCAAGGCCAAAGGAGCTTCAGAATGAGAGCGCATGTGAAACCTGAGGTATTCAATCGAGAACGCCGTCAGTTGTTGCGCGCTGTCGCAGGGGGGGCGCTTGCTGCGGGTGCGGCGGGTCTGTTGGTCAATTGTCCGGTACTGGCCGATGCCGCCGATGCGGTCCGTCCCTTCCGCATCCACGTTCCCGAGGCGGACCTGATGGACCTTCGCAGGCGTCTGGCTGCGACCTTGTGGCCCGACAAGGAAACCGTCGCCGATGATTCCCAGGGCGTGCCGCTCGCGACGTTGCAGGAGCTCGCGCACTACTGGCAGAAGGACTACGACTGGCGGAAGATCGAGGCGCGGCTCAACGCTCTGCCGCAATTCATCACCGAGATCGACGGGCTGGACATTCACTTCATCCATGTTCGCTCGAAACATGAAAATGCATTGCCGCTTGTCGTCACACACGGGTGGCCCGGCTCGATCATCGAGCAGCTCAAGATCATCGATCCCTTGACCAATCCCACCGGCCATGGCGGCAGCGCATCGGATGCCTTCCATGTCGTGATTCCGTCAATGCCGGGTTACGGCTTTTCAGCCAAGCCGACCACGACCGGCTGGGATCCAGACCGGATCGCGCGAGCCTGGGTGGCGCTGATGAAGCGCCTGGGATACGCGCGGTTTGTCGCGCAGGGAGGCGACTGGGGCGGCGTGGTTGCCAACGTGATGGCTCAACAAGCGCCGCCGGAATTGCTCGGCATTCACGTCAACTTTCCGGAGACGATCCCTCCCGAAATCGGCATGGCGCTGCAGGCCGGCGGTCCGCCGCCATCCGGTCTCGCACCCGACGAAAAGCGCGCGTTCGAGCAGCTGGTCGCACAGCGCACCAAGCACCTGGCCTACACGCTCGAGATGGGGACGCGCCCGCAAACGCTCTATGCCATGGCGGATTCTCCCGTCGGTCTCGCCGCCTGGCTGCTCGACCACGGCGACAACTACGCTCAGCCGGCGGCGGCGATCATGTCGGCCGTCCTCGGGCGCACGGTCAACGGCCACTCGGCCGGAGCCGTCACCAGGGACGACGTCCTGGACAACATCACGCTCTATTGGCTGACGAATACGGCGGTCTCTTCGGCGCGGCTGTACTGGGAAAACAAGCGCCGGCTGTTGAGCGCGGTCAACGTCTCGATCCCTGCGGCCGTGACCGTGTTTCCCGGCGAAATCTATCAGGCGCCGAAGAGCTGGACCGAGCGGGCCTATCACAAGCTGATTTATTTCAATGAAGCGGATCGGGGCGGCCATTTCGCCGCCTGGGAACAGCCTGAGCTATTCAGCGCGGAGCTTCGCGCCGCGTTCAAGACGTTGCGACAGGCGAGCTGACAGAAATATTTCAAACAGGCAGGAGATCAACCATGGCTGTGTCATCAAGTTCGAAAATCGCCGACCTCGATCAGCGGCAAAGTCTCGGCACGACCGCCGCGGCAATCGCGGCCGCTGGTGTCGTGAGCGTTGCTTCCTCCCTTCCGGTGGTGGCAACCGAGGCCATCCGCCCGTTCCGGGTTCAGGTTGCGGAAAAAGCGTTGGTCGATATGCGCCGGCGTATCAAGGACGCAAGGTGGCCCGACCGGGAGACGGTCGCGGATGAATCGCAAGGCGTCCAGCTCGCAGCGATCCAGCAGATCGCGCGTTACTGGGCGACACAATACGATTGGCGCAAGATCGAGGCGCGGCTCAACGCGCTGCCGCAGTTCATCACCGAGATCGACGGGCTGGACATCCACTTCATCCACGTTCGCTCGAAACACGAAAAGGCCTTGCCGTTGATCGTCACCCATGGTTGGCCCGGTTCGATCATCGAACAGCTCCGGATCATCGACCCGCTGACCAATCCGACCGAGCATGGCGGCACGGCCGCGGACGCGTTCCACCTGGTGATCCCGTCGATTCCCGGCTACGGATTTTCGGCCAGGCCGACGACCGGCGGTTGGGAGACGGGCCGTACCGCACGCGCCTGGATCGTGCTGATGAAGCGTCTCGGTTACGCCCGGTTCGCGGCACAGGGCGGCGATCTCGGCGGAGGCGTGGTCACCGCGATGGGCAAGCTGGCCCCGCGGGAGTTGCTAGGGATTCACACGAACTTTCCCGCCGTCGTTCCGCCGGACATCGCGAAGGCGCTGGAGGCCGGCCACCCGCCGGCTCCCGATCTCTCGGCCGACGAAAAGCTTGCCTATCAGCAGCTCGCGGTCCTCTTCGCGAAGAAACGCGCTTACGCCGCGCTGATGGGGTCGCGACCACAAACGCTGTACGGCCTGGCGGACTCCCCGGTCGGTCTGGCGACCTGGATGCTTGACCACGGCGACGGCTACGGCCAGCCCGCGGCAGCAATCATGTCGGCGGCGCTCGGGCGTACCGTCAACGGACATCCCGCCGATGGCCTTACCCGGGATGATGTCCTCGATGACATCACTCTGTACTGGTTGACCAAGACGGCGGTCTCGTCGGCCCGCTTCTATTGGGAAAACAAGCTCAACCTCTACAACGCCGCCAACATCTCGGTCCCGACCGCCGTAAGCGTATTTCCCGGAGAGAATTATCCGGCCCCCCGGAGCTGGACGGAGCGGGCGTATCCCAAGCTGATCTATTTCAACAACGTCGAGAAAGGTGGGCATTACGCCGCCTGGGAGCAGCCGGCGCTTTTCAGCGCCGAGCTCCGCGCGGGTCTCCGATCGCTGCGCCAGTCGACTTGAAAGACCGCCGCGCCCGCTGCGCGTCGCCCGTTGCCAACAGAAAGTCCACGCAATCCTCCAAGGAGTATCCGATGAACACCATCGTCAAAGCAGCCGCCGTCCAGATCAGCCCGGTATTGTATAGCCGCGAAGGCACCGTCGAGAAGGTGGTGAAGAAGATCCGCGAGCTGGGCGAAAAGGGCGTCCAGTTCGCGACCTTCCCCGAAGCAGTGGTGCCATACTATCCGTACTTTTCTGCCGTCCAGACGCCAATGGCGCAACTGTTCGGCGACGAGTATCTGAGGCTTCTTGATCAATCCGTGACGGTGCCGTCCGCAGCCACCGACGCGATCGGCGAGGCTGCCCGGAAGGCCGGCATGGTGGTATCGATCGGTGTCAATGAGCGCGACGGCGGCTCCATCTACAACACGCAATTGCTCTTCGACGCCGATGGCACCCTGATCCAGCGGCGCCGAAAGATCACGCCAACTCATTTTGAGCGCATGATCTGGGGCCAGGGCGATGGGTCGGGCCTTCGCGCCGTCGACAGCAAGGTCGGCCGCATCGGCCAATTGGCTTGCTTCGAGCACAACAATCCCCTGGCTCGCTATGCGCTGATGGCGGACGGCGAGCACATCCATTCGGCCATGTATCCGGGTTCAGCTTTCGGCGACGGGTTTGCCATGAGGATGGAAATCAATATCCGTCAACACGCTCTGGAGTCCGGTGCTTTCGTCGTGAACGCAACCGCCTGGCTCGACGCCGATCAGCAGGCTCAGATCATGAAGGATACCGGTTGTGAAATCGGTCCGATCTCGGGCGGCTGCTTCACCGCGATCGTGGCGCCCGACGCGACGTTGCTGGGCGAACCGCTCCGGTCCGGCGAAGGTGAAGTCATTGCCGATCTCGATTTCACGCGGATTTACCGGCGCAAGCAGCAGATGGACTCGCGCGGCCACTATGCCCGTCCCGAGTTGCTCAGCCTGCTGATCGACCGGACCCCGGCATCGCATGTTCATGAGCGCTCTGCGCAGCCTAACTGTGAGGCCATGCCTCTTACTCTCCACGAGAACAGGGCTCTCGACATCCTGTAATCCGAAGATCACGTTCAAGTCGGCGGAGATAGCGACGAGAGCACCCCAGATATCCTCGATCCACGTGGCCGGCGCTTTCGACATCCGGCCATGTCTTCAAAGTTGATAAGCAATGAGCGATTTATTGGAAATGTCAGTTGCAGCACATCGCGGCTGGGCGGTTTGGCAGGAGCTCAGGCGGCTCGCGGCGCGCGTCTCGGTCAGCGGCCAAGTCGGCGAAATACGCCCTCGGTCCAAGGTGGTTCGGCGGACGCAGCGTCAGATCTACGTGACCAGACCTGATAACCGGCCGCTGCCAGAGCGTGTCGTTCTCTCCATCGACGTCCACGACGTCAAAATGACCTAGGTGCGATCCATCTGCTGGCTGAGCCCATTATGGAGATTCTCGTGAAACACACCCAAAACACCCCGATCCTGGTTACCGGAGCAGCCGGAGCTGTCGGCGCCATCGGACGCAACGTCAGTGAAATGCTGCTCGCGAAGGGCCACAAGGTCCGCACCATGGTCCGGAAAGAGGACGAGCGTGCAGAAGGTTTGCGCCGGCTCGGCGCCGAGGTGGTGCAGGGCGACCTGACCGATCTCGCCTCGATGCATCGCGCTGTTGAAGGGTGCGCGCGCATCTATTTCGGAATGTCGGTCTCCGCTGACTATCTGGCCGCGACTGTCAACACGGCCGCGGTGGCGCGCAATCACGGCGTCGAGGCTTTCGTGAACATGTCGCAGATGACCGTGACGCAGATGAGCATCACCGAGAGCACCAACAGTCCGCAGCACAAGCTGCACTGGCTGGCGGAGCAGGCGTTGTCATGGTCCGGTCTGCCCGTCGTTACGGTGCGGCCGACGGTCTTTCTCGAGGGCGTTTTTCGACTATTCGCTGCTCCCGGCGTGCGGGAAACAGACGAGCTGGCGTTGCCGATGGGCGACGGCAAGACCTCGCCGATCTCGGCGGTGGATGTGGCCCGCGCAGTGGCGGCCATTCTCGCCGACCCAGCGCCGCATATCGGCCAGATCTACAATCTGACCGGACCTGAGTCGGTCGACCTCGCGCACTACGCGCGGGCTTTCTCCGAGGCGCTCGGCCGGCCCATCCGTTATCGGGATGTACCGCTTGCCGGATGGAGCGAAAAGCTTTTGGCGGCAGGGATACCGACCCATATCGTCAAGCATCTCGGAGTAATGACAGAGCTAAACAAGCAGGGCCGCTACGACCGACTGACCAGCGACGTGTTCGAACTCACCGGTGAAATGCCGATCAACATGCGCGAGTTCGTGAAACGCCATATCGACGAATTTACGCGGAGCGCAACGAAGCAGTAGGGATGCTCGGCCAACGACTGGCCTATCTCGATTTTTGGACAAGGAAGATTAGCAGGGACTCGCCGCCGTGAACGAGAATATTACAGATTTTATCGGTGCTGGACCCGTCTCACGTCGCAGTCCTGATCTGAATTCCGCGGACTGCGGACAACCTGCACAGGATCTGCTGGTAATGTTGAAGGATGCTGAGCGGCTATTGTCGTTGGACGCGCGCCTGGCCAAACATCAAATCCTGGAAGCTATTGTCTTCGTCGAAAAACGAAGCTTGCCGCCAAAATCAAACGCGACGGAAGCTCTTGTGAGTGGCGGCTTGTTGCCCTGGCAAATCCGTCGTCTTCAAGAGCAAATTCAGAAGGATCTGGATAGCACGCTAACCACGGCTCAGTTGGCGCGTACCGTGAAACTAAGCACTGGATATTTCTGCCACGCTTTCAAGCGGACTTTTGGCGTACCTCCTCATGCATATATCAGCGAAGAGCGTGTCAAACGCGCGCAGCAAATGATGCTGACGACGACCGACCCGTTGAGCCAGATTGCCGCGGCTTGCGGACTGGCAGATCAGTCGCACCTTTCGCGCTTGTTCCGAAAAACTGTTGGTCAAAATCCGAATAGTTGGCGTCGCCTGAATAAAGAGGGGCACAAGTCCGTCTACAGCACTTCACGCAGGTCGATTAAGTGATGAAAGGCGTAAGGGATTGTCGTGTCCGAAACTTAATCGCGAACGCACTAACGTTTGGGTTGCCCCAACGTTGACGGTTTGCAAGTCACACCGGGCGCCGAGTTATTGCGCGTACTCCGCGCGATGGACTCTGGCCATTACCGCGACATGAGATAACACACATCGCGCGAGTCGAAGTTTAAAAAGGAAATGGCCCCCAGCATTAGAAGCTGAGGGCCGGACGCGTCGCCTGTAATGATTCAGGTTCGGGTGATGGAGCGCCGGTTGCCCATCGCTCTCGACGGCACCAGGGTAGGTTTGACCGAATCCAGTCCTGTCGTTCGTGGACCCAGGCCGCGGTCGAGTAGAAGTCGTGCTGCATCGACCATCAGCAGCCAAGATCCGCCCAGAATCACTGTATCCTTGAGGACGAGCCGGCCGGCTCCGGATAGAAAGGGAAAGCCATGTGCGCCGTCGCCCAGCGCGGGTACCCAAGCTTCAGGTGTCGTGACAAGAAATGACAGCGTTACGATCGGAGTACAGAATGCAAGGCTGGCGCCGATCAGGCCACCTCGCGTGGATATGAATCCGGCCAGGGTGAGGAAGCCGATCGTCAATTCTAGCGTCCCAAGACCCTCAGAGAAGCCATAAGTATTGTTCGCGGTCTGCCATTCGCGGTCCGGAGCTTTCAGCTCACCCTCCCTGGTCAGGTGCGCTTTGTATTCCTTCGGATGATTGTAAAAGAACGACATCACAGGACTGTTAGCGACGAACGGAGTGATGCTGTCGGCTTCGTACGGCACGAACTTCAAGGCGCCGATCCAAATGAAGACGACGGCGATCGCGAGACGAGTGGTCCACATCCCGAGGCGATTAGAGAGCGGCGAGGACAGCAGTTGCAGCAAGCTATGGAAGTACATTTCAGGTCTCCTGTCTGAACAAGTTGTAGACAGATGCTGACGCAAAATGCAGTCTCGCGATTGACCAAACTGGCTGAGATTTGGCGACAAATGTTGGCCTTTTCGAAGTTGGCATTCGCTGCTCAACTTGGCTCGTGCTTGTCGGCTTCGACCAACTTCGCCGGCTCGTCAAATCCAGCGCGGCTGCTGTAAAAGACGAGCGCCATCAGCCCGATCCCCACAGCCAACGAGAATGTGACGCCGAGCGCGAGAGCCACATATCCAGAAGTTGGCACGTCCGTTTGGGCGGCCGACTTCCATCCAAGAATGGCAATAACAAGAGCCAGGCCTAGCAAGCCCAGAAGCGCAGCCCAGGTCGCCCAGGCACCGGGCGTAAGCAACCGAGCAGTTATCGGTCGATAAAACCCAAACCAGGAATTTGGCATAGAGGCCATTGCGCCGCTCGTCTCAATGGATTCGGCTACCCGAATGGCTGACACGGCGCCGTCAGCTTGCCGATTCATAACTCGGTCTCGTGCGATTGTTGTGGCACGACTGCGGTTCCAATCCTCACGAATCATGTCCGTCGCTTTCTCCGCGATCATGATCGTGGGAGCGTTGGTATTGCCTCCGGGAGCCACGGGCATGATCGATGCATCGACGATGCGCATCCCTTCCAGGCCGTAAATCCTGAGACGCGGATCGACCACCGCCAATTCGTCATTCACGCCCATCTTGCAAGTTCCCACGGGGTGATAGACCGTATCCACACGCTCCGTCAGGATCTTGCGGATATCATCGTCAGTGCTAACGTTGGCCGTGAACATGTCGCCAGTTCTCATGTTGCGCAGCGAAGGTGCGTCCATCAGCCTGCGGGTCAGCTTGAAGCAGGCGACCATATTCTCCATGTCCTCAGGCTCGCCAAGAAAATTGGGGTCAATGATCGGCGGGCTCATCGGGTTCGTATCGGCAAGACGGACAGAACCACGGCTTTTTGGACTCAGCAAAGATGCGTGGCACGAATAGCCGCCACCCAAATGCAGTTTTCGACCATGATCGTCGATAGCGGTGATCCCGAAATGGAGTTGGAGGTCTGGAGCTTCGAGTTCTGGCCGGGTCTTCAAAAAGCCGCCTCCCTCGGCAAAGTTCGACGAAATCGGCCCCCGCCGCGTAGATAGATATTGTTTCACGGCTCGGACAAGGCGAACCACGCTTCCGACGGAAATACCTATCAGGTGAGGCTCGTCTGAGGTGTACCCGAAGACGAAATCGGGATGATCATGCAGGTTCTGTCCAACGCCGGGCAGGTCGCATATGACCGGTATTCCAAGCTTCTGTAGGTCGGCGGCAGCTCCGACACCCGACAGCATGAGTAACTGCGGCGTCTGAAAAGCCCCGGCACTGAGAATGACTTCCCGGTTCGCATAGATGCGCCGGACCTGACCGCGCTGCACGTACTCGACGCCGACGGCGCGCTTGCCTTCGAACAAAATTTTGCTCGCGTAGGCCGCAGTCTCGACGCGAAGATTTTGGCGCTTTCCCATGTACGGATGTATGTACCCTCGGGCGGCGCTCCAGCGCTCACCGTTGAGCTGGGTGACTTGATAGATGCCGATACCCTCCTGGTGCTTCCCGTTGAAATCGTCGTTGATCTGAAAGCCGGCTTCACGCCCAGCCTTGAGATAGACCTGTTCGGTGGGATTGTCGGTCTGAAGACTGGAGACCTTAAGAGGTCCGCCCTTGCCATGATATTTCCCGGAGAATTCTTGATTGTCTTCGGACCGTTTGAAATACGGCAGCACATCCTCGTACGACCAACCCGTGTTACCCATTGCAGCCCATCGATCATAGTCCGTTCGATGCCCGCGAATATAAACCATGGCGTTGATGGCGGATGAGCCACCCAGCCCTTTGCCGCGAGGTTGGTATCCTCGCCGGCCACCCAGTCCCCTTTGTGGGGTCGTCTTGAATGCCCAGTTGTGAATTCCGGTGGCCACCATGATGAAGAGCAGGAACGGAGTCTTCGTAATCCAATCGTCGTTCCGTCCGCCGGCTTCCAGCAGCGCCACGCTCACATGCGGATCTTCCGAGAGACGACCTGCAACCGTGCATCCCCCCGAACCTCCACCGACAACGACATAATCAGCAACTTCGCGCATGTTCATCTCCCATGATTCAGATAGCGCAAAGCTCTCACACAAATCACCGTCTTGATTGACCCGCAATGAGCCAAGTTGTCGTTTCATGATCTGCGCAGGCTTAGTGCACGAAGCCGCCGACTTGCCGTTACCGTCACCGCAGCCTTCTTAAAAAAGGTTCACAGAAATCCAATCTCTAACGTCGTTCTTTCCCTAGACCGATCATCACAAGCCGGTGGTCCCGTCACGGAGCCGCTCAGCACTTCTCGATCATGGAAAGGACTTACGATGAAACGTCTCATTCAGGTTGCCGTCGCGGCAGCCACCTTGTCGACAGCACTCGTTTGTGACGGTGCCCGGGCCGCGCAAAAGCCCACTGTCGCCCTCGTTCACGGAGCGTGGGAAGAATCTAACGTGTGGGGCAACGTGGCGCCAAAACTCAGGGCCGATGGCTACCGAGTCGTCGTGATCACGATGCCGGGCCGTCCGAGCGATCCGTTCCCCCTCAACAAGGTCAGCCTTGACCTCTATCGCGACACGATTCTGAATTCCATCGACAAGGAACGGCATCCGGTCGTGCTCGTTGGGCACAGCTTCGCCGGCATGACCATCTCCGCAGTTGCTGAGACCGCTCCCTCTAAGATCAAGACGCTCGTTTATCTGGCGGCCTATCTGCCGAAGGACGGCCAGTCTCTCCTTGATCTCGGCAATTCGGATAAGGACAGCAAGATTGGCCCATTCCTGAAGATCATGAAGGACCAGGGCATTGCGGTGATCGATCGATCCGGTCGAGCAGATCTGTTCTGCAACCTTTGTTCACCCCAACTGCGCGCCGCAATTCCGAATCTCATCGTCGATGAGCCGCTGGCGCCGCTCGTGACACCCGTGCACCTGACCGCCGACCGGTTCGGCAAAGTCGACAAGGTGTACGTTCACACCGCCCGGGATGTGGTGGTCAGCCCCAGCCTTCAGGCGTCCATGGTAACAGCCACTCCGGTTCGCCTCGAGCTGACGCTCGACACCGGCCACACCGCGTTTCTCACTGATCCCGACGGTCTTGTAGCCGCCATCGAAAAGGCCGCAAGCCCGCTCGAACTCGGATCGGGCGCGAAGTAGCGACAGCATTGCCCGATGGGTTCAGCCGTCTATCGCGAAATCCCGACGAGCTGAACCCATTGCGCACCATTGGCGCACAGATTGCACACACCGAGAAAATGGAGAGACGATATGCGACCGCTTTTCATCGGCCTTGCGGCAGCTTCTATTGCGATAGCAGGCTTCGCTATCACGACGTCTGCAAAAGCGTACCCCTTCTGCCTGGTCGAGGAAACTGAGCCGTGGTGCGGCTATGCGACCCTTGAGCAGTGCCGGGCCTCCGCGTCCGGCCGCGCAGCCTTTTGCGTCGCGAACCCTGCAACGGTCGCCGCCGTGCCGTTTAGAGAAAGCTACCGCGGCGCGATCATGAAGCACGCCGCCAGGGTATCGAAAAACGTGGCTTTCTTCATGAGAGGTAGTGAACGTTATTCGGCACCGGGAGTGCCTGATCCATTGAACGATATCCACCAAGAATGAGATCGATATCCACGCGAATTCACCCGCGTTTATCTGCGTAAGTCATCGGCCCGGCCTGCCGTTCTAGGCGGGACGACAATGGAAGCCTCGATGTCGGTTGCAAAATGAAATTCGAGCGTGGCCCGGTCCTATTGTCATCAGCGAAAGGAACTATCATGTCTTTGATCAGCAATACCACTCTGTCACGTCGGGGCTTCTGCACCTGCTGCGTGGCCGCTGCCAGCTTCGCCGTCACGGGCGCGTGGCTGAACCCCTCGCAAGCTTTCGCCGAGGCACGCGACATCGTGGATCTTATCCGTGACGACGCGGCAAAGGCGCCCATCAAGGTCCACAAGCTGCGCCGGAACGTCAGCATCCTCGAGGGCTCGGGCGGCAATATCGCTGTGTTGACCGGCGGTGATGGCAAGGTGTTCATCGACGCTGGAATAACCGCGTCCCGCTCACGAATCCTGGAAGCCGCCAACAGCCTTAGCCGTGACCCGATTAAGCACTTAATCAATACCCATTGGCACTTCGATCACACGGACGGTAACCAGTGGTTGAACGCGGAGGGGGTGGCTATTCTCGCGCACGAGAACACGCACAAACATCTCCTGGCTGCCCAGAGGGTCGAAGACTGGGATTTCAACTTCCCCTCGTCACCGCTGGCGGCCGTTCCGACGGAAGTCTTCTCCTCAGAGAAGACCCTGACCCTGAATCGCTCCACCCTGCACCTGAAACATTACGATCCCGCGCATACGGACAGCGACATATCGGTCACATTCACTGAGGCCGACATCCTCCATTGCGGCGACACGTACTGGAACGGCATCTATC
The DNA here is from genome assembly GCF_031202265.1 of Bradyrhizobium sp. Ash2021. Taxonomy (NCBI): domain Bacteria; kingdom Pseudomonadati; phylum Pseudomonadota; class Alphaproteobacteria; order Hyphomicrobiales; family Nitrobacteraceae; genus Bradyrhizobium; species Bradyrhizobium sp. Ash2021. Next base: position 7,740,436 of record NZ_CP100604.1, read on the forward strand.
CCTTCATCGATTATTCGACCGGCGGGAGCATCGACGGGATAATCAAGGCGACGGAGGCGAACATCGCCGCCGTCAGCGACAAGACGATCGTCATCCCCGGACACAACCTGCCCGGTCACGACAGCCCGGTAAGCAACAAGACTGAGCTCGCGGCCTATCGCGATATGCTCGTCGCGATCCGCGAGAATGTTGCCAGGCTCAAGCGCCATGGCAGTTCTCTCGACGAGATTATAACCGCCAAGCCCACGGCGGCGTTCGACGCGAAGTGGGGTCAATTCCTCATCACACCGGCCCTCTTCACTCGCTTAGTCTACCAAGGCGTCTGACGCTGGCCATCGGGCAATCTGCACCGACGCGAGCGTCGGCCTCAACAAAGGAGCTAGAAAGTGACAGTCTCGAAAAAATCTCTTCACATCGACATTCCGGTTAAGCTTACAGAAGCGAAGGTCGTGTTCAGCATCGGCGCCTTGGCGTTCGAAGGCGATCTGCCCGCTTCCATATTCCACCTTCAGCTCATCGAGAACGATGTTGCCGATTGGAAGGCCATATCGGAGGTCGTCGCCGTATTTCACACAAATGCCGGCCACGTCACGCTGCACGACAGTGCCTACAACACCGACCGCGGCATTGCCACGGGCAACCCTTACAAGGGTCTCGTCTCTGACCTGATGAAGCGCGGCGTGCAAATCGAACTATGCGGAGCCACGGCGAAGGTCCATGGGTGGGACAACGCGGACCTGCTTCCCCAGGTCCGGGTCAACACCGACGCAATGGCGAGGACCATACAGTTGGTTCAACAGGGATTCATAAAGATCACGGAATAGTCGGATCTTGCCACGATGTCGCTGAGAGACGCACTGAGTTCAGCGGAGTGCAGACAAAAAAGTAATTGGCAGCGCCTTCAATGCGATGTGCTCAGCGCTGATCGAGACCAATGCTAGTCCAATCCGGCCCTACTCAGAAAAATAAGCAAGGAGAAATCCAATGAGCAATGAGAGCAGACGACCATCGCTGTCCCATGCTTCAGGCACGCCGGTCGCCGACAATCTCAACATTCAGACCGCCGGGCCACGCGGTCCCGCCCTGTTGCAAGATGTCTGGCTGATCGAAAAGCTGGCCCATTTCGCCCGAGAGGTGATTCCTGAGCGGCGTATGCATGCCAAGGGTTCCGGCGCGCACGGTACCTTCACCGTGACCCATGGCATCACTCGCTATACCAAGGCCAAGATCTTTTCGCAGATCGGCAAACAGACGCCGATGTTCGCCCGGTTCTCAATCGTGGCAGGCGAGCGCGGAGCAGCGGATGCCGAGCGCGACATTCGAGGCTTTGCAATGAAGTTCTATACTGAGGAGGGCAACTGGGACGTCGTCGGCAATAACACGCCGGTGTTCTTCTTCCGCGACCCTTTGCGTTTTCCCGATCTCAATCACGCTATCAAGCGTGATCCGCGAACTGGTATGCGCAGCGCCGACAACAACTGGGACTTCTGGACGCTACTCCCCGAAGCCCTGCACCAGGTTACGATCACCATGAGCGAGCGCGGCATTCCAACGAGTTTCCGCCACATGCATGGTTTCGGCAGCCACACCTACAGTTTCCTCAACGCCGCGAACGAGCGCACTTGGGTCAAATTCCACTTCCGTACCCAACAAGGGATCCAGAACCTGACGGACGCGGAAGCCGAGGCGCTCGTCGGCAAGGATCGTGAAACGCATCAGCGCGACTTATTCGAAAATATCGAGGCCGGCAATTTTCCGCGTTGGACGCTCTTCATCCAAGTGATGACGGACGCCCAGGCGAAGATTTTCGCCTTCAATCCCTTCGACCTGACCAAGGTCTGGCCAAAAGGCGATTTCCCTCTGCTTGAGGTCGGATATTTCGAGCTTAACCGAAATCCGGAAAACGTGTTCGCGGAGGTCGAACAAGCAGCGTTCTCGCCCGCCAACATCGTCCCAGGCATCGGCTATTCGCCTGACAAGATGCTGCAGGCGCGGCTGTTCTCCTACGGCGATGCGCAGCGGTACCGGCTGGGGGTCAATCATCACCACATCCCCGTCAATGCGCCGAAATGCCCATTCCACAGCTATCATCGTGATGGCGCCATGCGCACCGACGGCAACCTAGGTGGAACTCCGACCTACTTCCCTAATAGCCGGGGCGAGTGGACCGACCAGCCGCACCTCAACGAGCCGCCGCTCGAGATCATCGGCGCCGGAGGCCACTGGGATCACCGGGTGGACGACGATCACTGGCAGCAGCCGGGCAATTTGTTCCGGAAGATGCGCCCGGATCAGCGCCAGACGCTTTTCGACAATACGGCGCGCCAGCTAGGCGGCGCGGCGACACACATTCAGGAACGCCACATCGCCAATTGCGCCAAGGCGGATCCGGCTTACGGCAAGGGCGTCGCAGATGCTCTCTCGCAGCTGGCCGCCGCCCGGCCTGGTAAGGCGCCGGCACACCGATCCGCCGGGCAATGGGCAGCGGAGTAGAAAGCAGCCGCGCTTTCCAGCGCATTTTCATGAGCACGACCGTTTTGATCACCGGTGCGTCGAAGGGTTTGGGCAGGGCAACGGCTTTGTTCTTCGCTACCAAGGGCTGGAATGTCATCGCTTCGATGCGTTCGACCGAAAAGGAGACGGAGCTGACGTGCCACGAAAACGTTCTTATCGTTAGGCTGGACGTCGAGGATGCGGCTTCCATCGATAGCGCGGTGCTGGAAGCTATGGAGAACGTCGGCAGAATGGACGTGCTGATCAACAACGCCGGTTTCGGCCAGTACGGTTTGTTCGAAGCGCTGACGCCCGAGCAGATTTCAGAAGCAATTTGACGTCAACGTTTTCGGCACCATGAACGTCATGCGCGCCGAGCTGCCGTATTTCCGCGTCCACAAGGGCGGCATGATCATCAACGTTAGCTCCGCGGCGGCCGTGTCGGCTTTCCGCTGATCTCCATGTACGTTGCATCGAAGTTCGCACTGGAGGGCTTTTCGGAAGCTGTCGCTTACGAGTTGGCGACCCAAAACATCGTGCTCAAATTAGTCGAGTCAGGCGGTATCGCAACTCCGTTTCACGAGGTATCTACCGAGAAATACGCCACCAGTTCTGCGCTCGCTGATTACGATACCTACGTCGCTGCATTCAACAACCGTTTCGCGGCTATGTACGAAAATCTGGCAACCGCTGAACGGGTCGCCGAAACGATTTACGTTGCCGCGACGGATGGACAAGACACGTTACGCTACGTGGTCGGCAATGACGCCGAGGGCTTGATTGATGCTAGAACCCGCATGGGCGACGAAGATTACGCACGAACATGCGATCGGTGTTCGAGGCGTAGGTCGCGTGGTTGTGCCGGTCACCGTTCGCGATCTGGAGAGAGCGAATGGTGGATTCCCCCTAACCCAGTCAACAAGCCTCACCGCTACCACAGAGGCGCCTACGAAGGCCACACATCGAGCTATGTTCTGCCGGCTCAGGCTTCCATCGCGTGGCGACCCACACATGCTTCTTCTTTTCGGCGCGCTCGCGCCCACACATGGCCTTGGGCCAACGGGGGCAGCTCCATTCAGGGCACGAAGCGACCGTGGCTCGGGCGATCGACGAAGCGCCGACCAACAACAGTGACCGCTATCGCCTTTCAACAAGAAGCTGCGGATCGCCTGGACCATCATGAGCGAGGGATACAAGGAGCCAGAGCTGCTGCCGGCGGCGTAAGGCAGCGGATTTGATCGGCAGAGCTGACTTGACGAGGGCACCACGACACAGATTCGGTCGTTTCGGGGGCCGGGAGAATTCGCTTGGATCATCGTATTTCCAAGAGTGGGCTTTCATTGGGGCCCGCTCTGCGCCGAGCATTGGGAATAGCGGTCAAATCCGCCGCATCAAAAGGCCGGACCTGTGACTGCGCTCGACCAGTGCTGCAAGCCGTCAGAAAGGTCTTCCCACGGCGCCCGTCCACACGTGAGCCATTAGCGGAGCGTGGCTTGGAAAGCAGGTGTTCGTTCGGACGCGTTTGCTCTCCAGAAGGACGTCAGTGGTAGCTAGTGTCGGCCCGGACTTTCCCGCGAAACACCCAGTAAGACCATCCAGTGTACATCATGATCACCGGCAACAGAACCAGCGTGCCGACCAGCAGGAAAGCCTGGGTGCGCTCGGAGGAGGCTGCCTCCCACAGAGTGAAGTGGTAAGGCACGATCATCGGGTAAAGGCTGATCGCGATGCCAACATATGACATGACGAATAGCAGGATCGCGCCCGCGAACGGCAGGACTTCGGCGCGGTTGCCCAGCGCCCGCCATGTCGCGAATGCGGCGCCGGCGGTTGCGATTGGAACCGGCGCTAGGATCAGGATATTCCGCCAACTGAACCAGCGCGCGGCCACGACCGGGCTCGCGACCGGGGTCCAGATGCTGACGACGGCGATGGCCGCCAGCACGCCAATCAGACAGATCCGGCCATGGCGGCGCGCGGCGGCCTGAATGTCGCCTTCGGTCTTGAGAATCAGCCAGCCGGCGCCGAGCAGCCCGTAACCGAACAGCAGCGCCACCGCCGTCATCAGTGAGAATGGTGTCAGGAACGCCAGCGAACTGCCGGAGAATTGCCGACCGGTGACCTCAAATCCCTGAATGAAACTACCAAGCACGATTCCCTGCGCAAAGGTTGCGATCGCCGAACCGTAGTTGAAGGCGTGATCCCAAAATGTCTTGTGCTCGGCATCGCGAAAGCGGAACTCGAAGGCGACGCCGCGAAACACCAGCGCCAGCAGCATCACCAGGATAGGGAAATAGACCGCCGGAATGATGACGGCGAATGCCAGCGGGAATGCCGCCAGCAGGCCGAGCCCGCCCAGCACCAGCCAGGTCTCGTTGCCGTCCCATATCGGCGCAATCGTATTCATGATGGTGTTGCGGGAGGCGGTATCCTTCGCAAGGCCGTAGAGAATGCCAACGCCGAGATCGAAACCGTCGAGCAGCACATAGAAAAACACCGCCATCCCGAGGATCAGCGTCCAGATCGGAACGAAGTCGAGGACTTGGGTCATTGTCCGTCTCCTCCGCTGACGATCGCTCCGGCGAGTACCGGCGCCTTGGGCCGTCCCGCCTCGATGGCGGGCTGCGCCTCGTCCGTCGGGGCCGGCCCCTTGCGCACGATGCGCCACATCAGAAATACGCCGGTCGGGTACATGAAGAGGTAGACCGCCATGTAGGAGAGCAGCGAAATGAGCACGTCGATGCCGGTCAGGGATGGCGACACCGACTGCGCGGTACGCAATAGGCCGTAGACAGTCCAGGGCTGGCGTCCGACTTCGGTCACAAGCCATCCGGCGATGACGGCAAGGAAGCCGATCGGGGTCAGTATCTGGCAGAGCAGCAGAAACAATGGCGTGTCGGTCAACCGGCCGCGCCAACGCAGCCATCCGCCTAATAGCATAACACCGAGCATCAACATGCCGCAGCCAACCATGACGCGGAAGGCGAAGAAGGGAATCAGCACCGGCGGCCGCTGGTCAGCTGGGAACTCCTTGAGACCTTTGACCTCGCCATTCAACTCGTGGGTCAGGATCAGGCTGCCAAGATGTGGCACGTCGATCGAGAAACGATTGGTCTCGGCATTCTCGTCGGGGATGGCGAACAGCGTGATCGGGATATCGCGCCCGGTTTCCCAGCGCGACTCGATCGCCGCGAGTTTGGCGGGCTGGTGTTCACGCGTGTTGAGTCCATGTGCGTCGCCCAGGAAGATTTGCAGCGGGACCAGTGCGGTGAGCAGCCACAGCGTCATCGACACCATGGTCCGGCCTTCTGCAGTGAACTTGCCTCGCCGGAGGAAATAGGCGCCGACGCCCAGCACGACGAAGCCGGTAGTGATAAAAAACCCGACCACGGTGTGCCCGAGCCTAAATGGAAACGATGGACTGAAGATGACCTGCAGCCAGTCCTTCGGAAAGAACCGGCCGTCGATCAGCTCAAAGCCCGCCGGGGTCTGCATCCAGCTATTGGCCGCCAGGATCCAGAACGATGAGAACAGTGTGCCAAGCGACACCATCAAGGCTGCGACAAAATGTGTCCAGGCCGGCACCAGTTTGCGTCCGAACAGCAGCACGCCGAGGAAAGCGGCCTCGAGAAAAAACGCGGTAAGGCCTTCATAGGCGAACAGCGGCGACAACACGTTGGCTGTGGCGTCCGAATAGCGGCTCCAATTGGTGCCGAGTTGAAACGGCATAACGATGCCGGTGACGACGCCCATCCCGAATGCGATCGAAAAGATCCTGATCCAGAACATCGAAACGCGGAGATAGACGTTGCGCCCGGTAAAGAAATGGAAGCCCTCCAGCACGGCGACGAATGCCGCCATGCCGACGGTGAACGCCGGCAGCAGGATGTGCCAACCGATGACCCAGGCGAATTGCAACCGTGATAGCAAAACAGGATCAAAGTTCATTTCATGCTCCTTCACAGAGCGACGCGATGCAGCAGTGATATTGTCGGGCCGTCGCGCCTGTTGTCGATTGTCCTCCGCCCTCGCGCTTTTCTCACTTGCCGAAGGCCGTCATTTGGGCTTGCGATGAACAAGAATCAGTAGTCGAACCAAATTTTGAGGTCTTTGTTCTTGGCGTCGGAATAGGGAGGGAAAAGATGGTCGATGGACACATCTGGGGGTGATACCAGCACCGACTTGGCGTGCGTTAGTTCGTCGAATCCGTACTTGCCATAGGAGTGGCCTATGCCCGACGCTCCAACGCCACCGAAGGGCATCGTGACCAAGAAGAGGTGGATGTTGACCTGATTGACCGCACCGCCTCCAAAAGAGAGTTGGCCAATGAAACGGTCGATAGCGGCCTGGTCTTTGCTGAAGATGAAGGCGGCAAGCGGAGCCGCCCCTCGGGCGATCCGCGCCATAGCCTCGTCCAGTGTCCGGTAGGTGAGAACCGGTAGGATAGGTCCGAATATCTCGTCTTCCATGATCGGATCCTCCCACTGCACCGGGTAAAGGATGGTCGGGTCCAAATATCGGGCGGCCGCGTCGGATTGCCCTCCAGCAACGAGTTTTGTCGGGTCAATCAAAGCGGCGAGACGAGCGACATCTTTTTCGCCGATCATGCGCGAATAGTCGGGATTGGCCTTCGGTTCTTTACCGTAAAGCTCCACCAGTGCCGCCTTTGCTTCGGCGACGAAGGCCTCGGCTACCGACTCGTGTACATAGGCATAACCGGGAGAGGTACACCACTGACCACCCCAGGCAGTAGCGCCCCAGACAATCTTTTTAGCGGCGTCTTTGATATTTGCTGTCTCATCGACTAAGGCTGGATTCTGTCCTCCAAGTTCCAGTAAGACAGGGATCAGATTCTCGGCTGCCGCGCGAGCCACGATCTTGCCAACCTTGGTACTGCCCGTGAAGAAGATGAAGTCGAAGGGCAGACTAAGTATCGCAACCATCTCTTTGGGGCCGCCCTCCACCGCCAGAACCGCCCCGGGCTCGAAATAGACCGGAATGAGTCTGGACAGAATCTCAGTGGAAGCGTTTACGCGGTCACTTAACTTCAGGGTGCAGCAATTGCCGGCGGCGAGTGCCGTAATGGCGGGACGTAACAGTAGAAGTAGCGGACCGTTCGCAGGACCGACGATCAACGCGACTCCATAAGGATCTCGGTAGATTACGCCACGATGGCCTGTTGCCGCCAACGGCTTCGGTATTAGACCTTCGGTTGGTTTCATCCAGTCACGAAGCTGGCTCTTTTGGAAATCAATCTCGGCGAGACATGCCTGGGTTTCAAAGATCTTTTCTTGACTGGCAGTTTTGAAGTCCGAAGCGATCGCCGACTGTAAGATGGCCTCGTTCTCGCTGATCATCCGCGCCATGCGATCGAGTTGCTCGATCCTCCACTCGTAGCTGCGCGTGACGCCTGTGGCGAAATAGCGTTTCTGAAGTTGCAGAAGGTCGGCGAAGGAGTTCGTCATGGAGCTTGCTCTTTCTTAGAGGAACCGTGCGCCGACAACCGTGCCGGCGGATCGAGAGGCGGGCGGCAATGCGGTCATTCGCTTCTGTCGCACCTAATCAGAGTAAGCTACGCGGGCAGGGGCTATTGTTCGTGGACAGAAACGCTGTTTTGGAACAAACCTGCTTTTCAATCGGCGACCTACTTGGTCGCGCTCGACGCTTTTCGTGTTCAGCTGACGGGCGGCCGCATAAGGGGCTGATAAAGGAAGCCCCGATGAGCCGACTCGATTCGAACGAGTTAAGTGGGTCGAGCGGTTCACCGTGCGCTATGCGATGCGAGGGCGACCGGCCATCTATTGAGCCTCATGAACGTCAAGCGTGAAAGTTGCGCGCCCGATCGCGCCGAGCGGGCGGCCTGAGCGACGTAAGCCTTAAGTTAAGTGGACCAATCGGGGCGCCAAATGATCCGATGGCTGCGTGTACGGTTGCGCGCCGCTCAACCGCCGCCCCGCGAGAATGGCATTTGGATGTTGCCAATTTGGCGCACTGGGCGGAAGTCAACGAGCCATCCCTGCGTGGAGCCTTGGGCAGCTGGACTTCCCGATCAGTTTGGCGATATTTTGGACGTCATATTTAGTTTTAGTTGCGAGCGCACGCGTGAGTTTTCAGATCACGGTCCTGAAAGTGCTGGCTGGACATCCCGAGGGGCGGGCGTCTGTCGCTGACCTGACGCGATATGTTGCGGTTTTGTCGTGCAGTGGGGCTGATTGGTCCGAGCGGATGAAACGCTTAGCGGCGCGAGCCCCTGGCTTGGATATTTTTTCTAGCGGCTACGTTCTACGCGAAGACAGCGGCTGGTTGATCACCGATGTTGGCCGAAGGTTTCTTGCCTCAATCGAAACGCCGGTCATGGAGGCCAGGCTCGAACCTGTCTTTGATGCGTCCGCTGCGCCGGTCGCAGTGGGTCCACATACGAATGTCATTCATCTTAGTGAACACGAGTTCACGCGGCGGCGTCGCGCCGCCCAGAATGCGACCGAGGAACAAATTGGAGAGACGGCGTGGCGACAGGTACCGTAAAGTGGTTCAACTCGACCAAGGGCTATGGCTTTATCCAGCCTGATGGTGGTGGCAAGGATGTGTTCGTACATATCTCAGCCGTCGAAAAGGCGGGGCTGAGCAATTTGAATGAAGGTGCCAAGGTGAGCTACGAAGTGGTAGCGAACCGCGGCAAGGAATCCGCCGAAAACCTCCGGGTAGGTTAGGCGTCCCAACGCTTCTCCGGAGATGACCGCCAGCAGGCTGGCGGACACCATCGCGTTGGCGAGTCTGATGCCGAACACGAGTGGCTTGATGCCGTCGATAGCCGGATGAGTTCAGCCGTAGTGCACCACGAACGTCGGATCGACGTCGCACGTCTGGAATTCTTAAGGCAGGCCCAGGTTCAGTTCTTTTCGCCGTACTCCGGTCCGTGATTGCCGAATACACTCCCAGATTGTGCCGCCGCTCGCAAGAGGGTGTCGTTTCTGCACTCATCAGACCGTCGACCGCATTGGATCTTCCTTTGCGCTGCGGGCGACGATCTGGAGTGAACCGTCCGGAAGCGGCCGCTGCAGCCTAAGCGCTTCGTTCGGAGGCGCGCTCATCCAGGTCTCGACCTCGTCCGGCGTCGTCAGGATCACGGGCATGGCCTTCGGATGAATGGCGCCAACTTCTGCGTTCGGCTCCGTCGTCAGGAACGCGAAGATGTCGTTGGTGGTCTCGCCCTCCTTCAGCTTCCGCACCGAGGTCCAGTTGGTCCAGATGCCGGCGAAGCAGGCGAGCGGGCGGCTCTCGTCGAACGCAAACCAGATGTCGCCGCCCTCCTCCTTGTTGAATACGCTGAAACTGTTGAACGGTACCAGGCAGCGGTTCTCCGGACCCAGCCATCTCGTCCAATGTTTGCTCTTCACGTTCCGGATGTTGGTCGTGCCGCCATCCGGCTCCATTCGGAGCAATTCCTTGAAGTCGACCGGCTTGCCCTTCGCCTCCAGCTTGGCTGCGCGCTTCTTGGTCGCTTCCATGAGAGCATGCGCCGACGACGGCATACCCCACCGCGCCGTCGCGAGTTCGCGGCCGTCGGCGCCGGTGAGCACGATCGGCGCTTGGTAGTCAGGAAACACGCCCGGCATCGGAGCCAGGTTGCCGACGTAACGATTGACCACGCGGAACAGCCGGCCGATGGCCTCTTGGTTCGTCGTTATCGAGTACAGATTGCACACGTTCGAACCCCGGGACGGTTATCGCCACATTCCGCGCATCCGGGCGCCGATGTCTACCTTCGGTCCCTGGCTGGCGGCACGCGCGCCGGCGCCGGCAGGAACGACGGGCCACGCGGCCCGTTCGAACAGGCCGAGCAGCTTTTCCGGAATGAAACGAGTCCGTGAGGCGTAAAGGTGACGGTCGCCCTGGGCGTGCTGCCCGTGGACGAAGAACCGCTGCGGGACGATCAGATGCAGGTCGTCCTTGGCGCGGGTCATCGCGACGTACAGCAGCCGCCGCTCCTCCTCGATCTCCGCGGAGGTGCCGACGCCGAGGTCGGAAGGCATGCAGCCGTCGACGACGTTGAGCAGATAGACCGACTTCCACTCTTGGCCCTTGGCGGAATGGATGGTCGACAGGATCAGGTAGTCCTCGTCGAGCAGGGGTACCCCGGCCTGGTCGCTCGTCGCGTCCGGCGGGTCGAGCGTGAGTTCGGTCAGGAAGCGTTCGCGCGAAGGATATCCGGATGTGATCTGCTCGAGTTGCAACAGGTCGGCTCGCCGCGTCTCGGCATCTTCGTGGATGCGGTCGAGATGCGGTTCGTACCAGAGGCGGGCCCGTTCCAGATCGACGGGCCATTCGGAATAGCGGAGGTTTCCCACCACCTCGACGAAGGCTGTCCAGTCGGCGCCGGCGCGGGCAGGTGCTGGAACGTCCGCGAGTGCCGCGATGGGGTCGGCGGACTCGGCCATGCGGTCGAGCACGCGCTGCGCTGTCGCCGATCCGATGCCGGGCAGAAGATGCAGAAGGCGGAATCCGGCTACCCTGTCGCGCGGATTTTCCACGAACCGCAGCAGCGCCAGCATGTCCTTGATGTGGGCGGCGTCGAGGAATTTCAGGCCGCCGAATTTCACGAACGGGATGTTCCGGCGCGTCAGTTCGATTTCGAGCGGCCCGCTGTGGCTGGACGTCCGGAACAGCACGGCCTGCTCCTTCAGAAGGGTGCCGGATTCCCGGTTCTCGAGAACGCGCTCGACGATGAAGCGCGCTTGGTCGGCCTCGTCGCGGACCGAGACAAGTTGCGGCTTCTGCGCGGAGGCGCGCTCGGTCCAGAGATTCTTGGTGAAGCGCTCCTTGGCCAGACCGATGACGCCATTGGCCGCGGCGAGGACCGTGTGGGTCGAGCGGTAGTTGCGGTCGAGAGTGATGATGTTCGCCGGCGGCGAGAACTGTTCGGGGAAGTCGAGGATGTTGCGTACGGTCGCGGCGCGGAACGAGTAGATCGATTGGGCGTCGTCCCCGACCACCGTCAGGCCGCGGCCGCCGGGCTTAAGCGCCAGCAGGATCGAGGACTGCAGTCGGTTCGTGTCCTGATACTCGTCGACCAGAACGTGGTCGAAGCGCCCGCCGACGTCGTCGGCGAGCCCGGCGTCGCCGACCATCTGCGCCCAGTAGAGCAGTAGGTCGTCGTAATCGAGCACGTTCTGCTTCTGCTTGGCCTCGACGTAGGCGGCGAACAGCTCCTTGAGCTCCGCCGCCCAGCCGGAGCACCACGGATAGAAGGCGCCGATGACCTGCTCGATCGGCATCTCGGCATTGACGCAGCGCGAGTAGATGGAGAGACAGGTTCCCTTGGTCGGGAAGCGGCTCTCCGTCTTGGAGTATCCCTTCTCGTGTCTGACCAGGTTCATGAGGTCGGCTGAGTCTTCGCGGTCGTGGATCGTGAAGGCGGGATCCAGCCCGATCTGTTCGGCGTACTCGCGCAGCAGCCTGGCGCCGATGCCGTGGTAGGTGCCGGCCCAGGTCAGCGCGTCGGTCATGATGCCACCGTTGTCGCCCATGACCTTGCGCGCGATCCGTTCGACGCGCTTGGTCATCTCGGAAGCTGCGCGACGGGAGAACGTCATCAGCAGAATCCGACGGGGATCGGCTCCCTCGACGATCAGATGGGCGACCCTGTGCGCGAGAGTGTTCGTCTTTCCGGATCCGGCGCCAGCGATGACCAATAGCGGGCACGCAGGCAGCCCTTCCTCTTCACCGTGCTCGACAGCACGCTGTTGCTCTGAATTGAGCGTTTCGAGGTAGCCCGTGGCAGTCTGCACCGTGCGATTCCGTTCATGGTCCGAGAAAACTGACGGTCGATGATTCTTGTCAGCGCCGCAACATTTCAGGGTTCCGGTCGGGCGTGGCGCGGTTGCCACGCAAGCTGCAGAAGAGTCGCCGCCGGACGCCGCCCCACCTTCGGGCACTTCTGGCACCGCAGCCTGCTCACCAGGTCGTGCACGAAGGTGGTCGGCGGGTGCTTCATGCCGGCGAGATCGACGTCGCTCGGCGTCTTGCAGCGGGAGCACCGGATTTCGAGCCACGGGAAGAGCAATACGTATTGCCGATCATCGGACCCTCGCAAAGTGGAAAGTCGATCGCCTTGGACCATTACTGCGAGACCGTGATCGAAAACGAAGGGCATCCGAAGGGAGAAATCCCTTTGCTGCAAGTTCGAATCTCGAACGGCTCGTCTTTGAAGCAATTGCAGGCTGATATCCTCGGTCCCCTTGTCGTGGATGAAAACGGAGAGGTGGTCGAGCGCGAACTTCTTGATGTAAAAACACAGGTACAGTTCCGAGCCAAAGTCAGACGATACGCGAAGAAGCGTTCCTGCGAAGTAATCGCGCTCGACGAAGCCCAACATTTAATCACCCGGAACGCCGGGAAGACGGCCATTGCAGTGGCAGAGTCAATCAAGCTAATGGCAATCGAAGGCGCGGCGTCGTTCATCGTTCTGGGCGTCCCCGAAACGTGGGCGATCTTCCAGGCTAACAACAAGCAGCTACCACTCCGATCGCGGCCGCCGATATTTCTAAACCCGCTTGATTTCGAGCGTCCACACGAAGCCGAACTCTTCGCCGGGTACGTCGTGATGCTTGATGCTAAGCTCGTCGAACACGGAATTACAACTGAACTGTCCCACTTCGATGACGCAGCCTTGATCGCTTCCTTTTGGGAGGTCTCTGGCGGCGTGGTCGGCATCGTATCTCGCCTAGTCCGTGTCGCTTGGGAGTACGCTTACTCGCTCGGCATTTCGGTCGTTCCAAAGGAGTTCCTAGCCGAAGCGACGGACAACTGGGCCTTGGAACTAGGCATCGCGCGCTCAAATCCGTTCAGCGACGGCGCTCGGTCCGTGCGAATTGTCAAAGAGGAGATAGGCTTTAGTGTCGGTGCGATTGGGAGAGCAAAATGAGCGAAAACAAAGTTGTTTACCTCGATCAGGTGCGATTATGCCGGTACGCTGAGAAGCTAGATTGTACGATCATCGTTGATGACATCCAGCGCCGACTCCCACCAGCGTCCGGGAGAGAGTCGATCGCTCTCGCCGCGCTCGTCAAGCTTTTAACCTTGGCGGTCAACACGGCTTTAGACGAGCGCGATAGCGGGGACTTGCGGTGACCGGTGAGGTCGGCATTTACCGGACAACGATCGATGGAATGGAGGTCACTTCATTTCTCGATCCGCCGGCACCAGCACCGGATGAAAGTCTCGTGGGCTGGGTGGCGCGTGCCGCTGAAGACCATGCTTTTCGTTCTATCAGTCGCGCACTGGAGAAGGTTGGCGTTCTTAAGTGCAGCCCAGAAACTCTTCCCCTTTTGGGCCATCAGATATGCGATCAGATTTCATTCTTGCTCAAAGCTCCGAGAGCAGAAGTCGAAGCTCGGATCTACGGGGCCGTGCACCAGACTAGCGGGCGAAATCGTCAGATCGAATTCTTCGGTTCGAAGATTAGAAAGACGTATCGACAAAGTAAGATCAGGAGAGTTGCACCCCGGGCACTAGTAGCCTCTGCACATCATCGGGCGATCTGGGATATCCGGATATTCGGATTTTGCGCGGACACGAAAGAAGTGTTGCTCGAAACATGCCCGGTATGCCGGAAAAAGCTGGGATGGCGCCGAACCCATGGCATCGAGTATTGCGACAGCTGCAAGGATGAACAAGGCGAAAGAGCAACTGACCTTCGCGACTTTCCTCAACCAATCGTTGCAACTCAGGATGAAGCTGGGCTTTCAATCATGTGCGACTTGATCCACCCCCTGTCTGAGCGAAGGGAAAAGGCTCGAAGGTCAATCAGCGCTCCGCTAGTTGAATATTCGAACGACGACATTTTTGAATTTGGAATTGCGCTATGTTGCGCGGAGACGATGAAGCCAACTCGGACGCAGAAGACGCTTGAGCGACCCAAGTGTCTCGAAGACTATGCACGGTTCACGCCAGAGATCCTGGCACACGCCGGGCGAGCTATTTTGGATTGGCCAAGCGGTCTGCATTCGATCACTGACAGTATCCGAGCTAAAGCAGAACAACGGAAGGCCTTTTACGGAATTGGGAAGGAGTTGGGCCCTCTGGCAGCAGTAAGGCGACTGAACACCCTACCGCTAGGCATCGGGAATCTGGTGCAAGATGCGATCGATAGAGACATGCTAGAAACAGCGGCGTCTTCACCAACGCCGAGGCGTGCGGATTATAGGACTCGAGAACTGATAACCTGCCGCAAAGCGAGCCAAAAGTATCATTGCGAGCGCGCGCTCCTTGGACGTCTCGCGAGAGAAGGAATCCTAAAATCAATCAGGGCCGACGGCTGCAGACTGGCTCCTCTGCTTCTGTACGATGCCGAGATTGCCGACCTGGTTGAGAGGGCTTCCGAAGCTGAAAGGAGCATTAAGGCGGCAACGAGGCTCGGCATTCCAATTGGTGCTATGCCCGATCTTGCAAGGCGGGGAATGATTACCGAGGTGAAGGGGCCGGAGATACGATTGCTGGGCTCGAATGATTGTTACAAGACGAAGAGCATTGATGATTTAATCGCTTCGATCGAAGCTGCGGCAAATTGTGGTACGCCTCCTGAGACGCACGTGACAATCACGAAAGCGGTAAACCGTATTGGTTTTCCGGGACCGAAGCCGTGGGGCGACGTGTTCCAAGCTATCCTCGATCGAAAGCTGCAAATTTGGCGTATAGAAGAACGCATCACGGCAGCCACGAAACGTAACGCTGTTGAACACATCGACCAAGTGTACGAGCTCGTTGCGCCCGCTCGCCTCCACCTTCATTCGGAACAACAAGGCTTCGTGACCTACCGGGAAGCTGCTGACATTATTGGGACTTGCGAGGTGGCCATTGCTCATCTCGTCCGTGCCAATCAGCTCGCTGCTACCGACCAGTCTCGATTAAAACTTGAGAGGTCTGATGTCATTCGTTTTATCAAAGAGAAGATGCTGACATCGGAGCTATCGAAACGACTTGGCATCACATACGGGCAAGTACCACGTTATATGGCTAGTCTCGGAATTGAGCCAATCTTGAGAGCCCCAGCTGACGGCAATTTCGTATGGTCCAGACAGCTGGTGGAAGCGGCATTGTCGGGCTCTAAAAACCTCGCAGCCACAACAAAATGACGCATAGCTGGCGTCGCGGGTCCCCCCGCAAGCGCAGCGTTCCCGTCCGCTCTGCGCGCCCCCATTCGCGTGATGCGGACTCGTCTCCTAGTCGCCCTCGCCTCTCTATAAGGACCCCTCTCCTACCTCGAGTTTAGAAAAGCCATCTCCGTCAGCCAGTTAAGCGGCAAGAGTCAGTGAATCGCGAAAAACTCCGTTCGGGAGTCCGAAGCGCTGCATATTGAGGAGTCTACTGCATTGAAAATCCCTAGACTATTCAGGGGCGGTCAGAGTCTATGACCTAGCAAACCGACAATTACTTAGTGAAGGAGCAGATTTTCTTGCGGACCGCTTCGCGGGCCGTTTCAACTTTGCTCCTCCGCGCTTCTCCCTCGCTTGCCGAGACTCCGTACCGCACGCCGAAACCCGACGGCACCAACCGCATTCCGAAGACGGTAGCGGGTGTCCAACCGGCTACTTTGCGACTGGTCGCTGGTGCGAGGCGTTTCATAAAGACACTCCGTACTGCCACGCCGAAGGTCACGGGAGCAACCTATCCTCCCGGTTTCTTCGCCAGCGGGAATTCGTACGAGAGATTCAAGTAAGCGACGCCGGATATGTCGATTCGTCAGCTTGATGTGCTGTATGATGGTGGTAGTGATCACGCTTCCGCCCAATACCAAGCCGCGGTTGCTGTAATGCGGAAGCTCAATGGGTTCATCCGTCAGCAAAACATCGATAGTTCACGAAGCGATGGATCAGACCTGTTCCGCATCAAAGCCGTAGAGAAGTGGCTGTTCGTCCATCAAAGCAAGGATGCGCCAGTTGATCCTATTGACCGCGCCCTAGATCTCGGAAATGGCAGCGCAGTTTGGAAGAACACGCGGCCTGCGCCTCAAAACATTCAATTGGAGTGATAGTTCGCGAAGACAATTTCAGTATGCTTTGAGCTAACACGGAGCGACCCATGCGTGTCGCGATGTACATTGTGGCGGTGTTGGTGGTGACCACGCCATCAGAAGCCTCGAAGTCCTGCATGACCAAGGCTGAAGCGCGTCAGCAGTTCGGTTCTGTTCACATCTACTGGCACGGCCCAGATCGTTGCTGGGATGCGACTCCGACACGACGCCTCAGCCTCCAAAAGGTTCAGCAAAAAACTCCCGCCCGTCAAAAAACTCCCGCTCGTGAAGTTGAACAATCGACTGACCAGCCCAAGTGGCGCGATTCCAGGTCGGAAGTGCTGGTTGACAACGGACCTGTGCAGCCGCTCGGGGTGACCGCGGATGCCCGTCGTGATGGGGACGACGATGCTGTCACCGGCAAGCCATGGATAGATCGTTGGGTGGACGCGGAGCCATCCCCTCTTGCCGCGCGCTGGGTTGATATCGCAGCGGTGGAGCGGCCGCCCATCATCGAACGCAAAGCGGAGCGGTCGGTCAGGCCGTACGGTGTGGTGCTGGTGTTCGTCGTGATCGTCGTGCTGGCGCTCGGGACGATCGAGGTTGTGAACCGCCGCCCGATCTATGCATGGCCGCCATCAGGAAGAACGACGTAGCGCTCTGCGCGCTCTGCCCTGCGCATTGAACGCCATCTGGGTACAGGATCGACTGCGACACAGCTCCTTGTTGTCGGCGTCGGTGACGCGGACAGCACGGCCTTTGGGTACGACAGCGTCGTGCATGCACTCGCAGAGTTTTGACGGTCGCACCGTGGTAGCAGCGCGCCGCGGCGCGACTGGCGCCGCGCCGATTCGCCCTGCGCGCTAGTGACGTGTAGCGCGCAGCACGAACGTGGTTTGGGTCATCCTGGCCACGAAGCCTTCGAGATGCACAACTCTCTGTCTGGCCAATTCGCTGTGGAGTTCGTGAATCTTCCGCGACTCGGCAAAAACGGTCTCGAAAGCCTGCTTCGCGAATTCCGTCTGAACCTCAAACGCCTTATCGAGCGACCGTGCGGCCGCGAGCTTCTCCAGGAAGGACCAGGTGAGTTCGACCGATTTCCCGGTGTAGGCGCCATAGGCATTGGCGATCGTTGCAATGCTGACCGCCACGGGCTCGGCCGATACGGCAGGGACGGTCGGGATGATATCAGTTGCGGAAGTTTCACGTGTAGAGATGTCGATCGACGCGACCGGTGCGCTGATCTGCTCGTTGATCTGCTCGTTGAACTGTACTTGGGCGTCCTGCAAATGATCCGGCCTGGGCTCCGCCTCGGGGCCTTGTTGTTCGCCGGCTTGCTTCCGCGGCTCGACCTTCCTGCCCTGCCGCTCTGTCTTCCCCTTGCGCGGGCTGGACTTCCCGATTGCTTTATTCCCACCTGCATTCAACATTGGGATCGCTCCAGATTTCAAGTATGAATCAAGCCACAAGCCTTCGTCCTGTTTGTGCTGGATTCGCGGTTGTGCCTTGTTCCTCGCGTGACGGTCGTGTGTCTACATTTTGAAGAATGAACTCCAGCGGGCATCTTGCGCCCCACTCCGGCGGCCTGGCGGAGCAGGGCTTGACCTGTCGCGAGCGATTGGCGGATGACGTTGCGCTATTCCGTCCTGTGCGCTGAAAGCCATTTGGGGACAGGATCGAGCGGCGCGCGATACAGCAGATCCTTGTTGTCGGCGTCGGTGACCCGGACGGCACAGCCTTTTGCATTCGGTTCGGGCTGCACCGGCGACAGCTCGTTTGCCAGCTGATCGGCTCTGTCGGTGCTCGAATTTTAACCCGGCTGCTAGTGCTAACTTAAAAATGCCCTGCTCAGTGCGTGGTGAGATTCCACTGCACGCGGGTAGCAGGGACTTTTTCCGTTTTGTAGATCGCTAGAGTCCGCTGTGGGGAACCACTGCTGCATCAGATGTTGAAATTAACCATTTGTTAACCCTACGGTCGCCTAATGCAAATGATTTGGAGGGAATTTGACTCACCATGTCGGCCCCCTGCGACGCGAACGAAGTCTATGCCTTTGTCGGCCGATCTTGCCTTTTCGTTCGTTAGCCAGGCTGGCAGTTCACGTTCCGGCTGTCCTACGCGGAGCAAAAAATGTTCGGAGAGAACGACTTAGTGGACAATCTCAGCCGCGATCTCGATCGCGCGCGCGGAAAGCGCGACGCACTTGCATCTGATGTCACGGCACTGACGGCTCAGATCGCCGAAATCGAAGCCCGCCTTTCTGAGGAAAAAAAACGGCGGGAACGCAATCACGTCTTAGGCGAAATCGAAGCGATAAAAAAACGAATCATACAAACTGCCAGCGCGTTTGCGCCTGTCGTCAGTGAGCTCTGCGAGGCGACCGAGATGGCGGCGGCAGTCGTGCCCGAAGCTCGCGAGCTTAATAACTTTCTGTCGTCCGTCGCGGCCGAAGTTGAAACCGTAGTCGATCCCTTATTGCGCGAACTGGACCGACGCGCGGATGCGGTGCGAGTCGGCCACGCTGCACTGGATCTCCCGTGTTTAGCCAATGAGGCGCCGACCGAACTGCCAAAAGATAATAATGATCGCTTACTTCGCTTAATCCGCCTTCCAATATGGCTGTCTCGGTCCAAGGAGGTGGAAAAAAGAGAAACTGCGGAGAACCCGCACAGCACAGCCGCGTGAATTATCGGTGCGCTGCGGACCTCACAGAGCCTCGATGCTCATTCGCAGGTTCGGCGGGCCGAAATCGGCTATGATAGGCCTCTATGGGGAAAGCTCGCGATAACAAGCCATCCCCAATTGCAGCTGCAAAAGAGCGAGCTGCCCCCTGCCAATGTTGGCCCTCCTCTGTTCCCAGTCGAGCATTTTCCAGCGATCCGCGCGATCCGTACTTCGCTCGCGTGCAAAACCGCATGAGAAGAGTTGCGCCCGTTCTTGCGACGGCTCAGTTGGCCTTGCGGCGCAGGAAGGCCGGGATATCGAGAACGTTTTCCTCGATCAAATTACGCGCAGGAAAGGAGCGACCGTACGGATCGAGGCCCTGCGGAGCCGCGGGGCGCGCATGTTCCGCATTCGGGTTTGCCGCCCACCCTTCGGGGTGTTGGGCCGCTGGGAGGACCGGCGGACTCTCTAATTGCGGCAGCAGTTGACTACGCTCGATGCGGCCGGCGATGCGACGGCTGTCGTTGCGCAGCCTGCCGGCGAGTTCCGTGAGTGAGCTTTCCGCTGCTTGCGTCTGGTGCGCCGGATCGAGATTATCGATGCCTGTCGCCACCACCGAGACGCGGACGATACCTTCCAGACTTTCATCGAAAGACGCGCCGACGATGATGTTGGCGTCCGGGTCTGCCTCTTCGCGAATGCGGGTGGCAGCTTCGTCGACCTCGAATAACGACAGGTCCTTGCCGCCGGTGATGGAGATTATGAGGCCACTGGCGCGCTTGATCGAGGGATTCTCGATCAATGGATTGGAGATCGCAGCCACAGCGGCGTTGAGCACGCGCTTCTCGCCAGAAGCCTCGCCCCTGCCCATCATGGCCTTGCCCTTCTCGCGCATCACGGCGAGAACGTCGGCAAAATCCAGATTGATGAGACCTTCCTTGACGATAAGGTCGCTGATGCAGGCCACCCCCGAATAAAGCACCTGATCGGCCAGGGCGAAGGCATGGGCGAACGTGGTCTTTTCGTTGGCCACCCGGAACAGGTTTTGGTTTGGGATGATCAGCAGGGTGTCCACCACCTTCAGCAATTCGGCGATGCCGGCTTCGGCAAAACGCATGCGGCGCTGGCCCTCGAAGTGGAATGGTTTGGTGACTACACCGATGGTGAGAATGCCAAGCTCACGTGCGGTCTTGGCGATAATGGGGGCTGCACCGGTGCCGGTACCGCCGCCCATGCCGGCAGTAACGAACACCATGTGTGCACCGGTCAAATGATCGCGGATCACATCGATTGCCTCTTCGGCTGCGGCGCGCCCCACTTCGGGCTGCGAGCCGGCGCCAAGGCCTTCGGTCACCCGGGTACCCATCTGGATGACGCGCTTGGCCATCGACATGGTGAGCGCCTGTGCGTCGGTATTGGCGACGATGAAGTCGACGCCTTGCAGCCCGGCCGCGATCATGTTGTTGACGGCGTTGCCGCCGGCGCCGCCGACCCCAAACACGATAATACGCGCCTTCATCTCGCGAATATCGGTGATGTCGGTCATTTTTGCCTCAATTTGCTCTGGCCGTTGGGAAATGAGAGGACACGGCTTGCTACCTACAAGCCTTGCGGTCGGCTTCCACGATGGTCGCGGCTAGATGTCCCAGTCGGCGCGCAGCTTGTCCGTGGCTGTCGACCGAGCCGCCAGCTCGCAGAGCCGCCACTTCATCTTCAAGCCGTGCGGTCACTTCCTTAGCTGCCATAGTCTCGGCAGTCGCCTGCAGCAGCTCAACCGTCAGGCGAGCTGAGCGCTCGCACTCGCGCTCGAAATCTGCTCTGTCATCCGCTGCCCTTGCTTCGAGCCGCACGATCTCCGCCTTCAAGGCCTCGATCTTTGCTGCAAATGGGGCGACCTTGGCTGCCTGGCGACCACGTGGCGGCCGGGGCGTATGCCGTATTTCAGCGAGATCAACGCTCACCAGGGCTTTGCCATCATCCGAAAGTGAGCGCGGCAACCGGCGTCGCTTGGCAAGCGAACGAGCGGCCTCTGGCGAGACTGTCAGGCGGGCACCTAGAGCGGTATATGTCAGCGCCTCAACGGACATCGGCTGTTCTCCTAGAACGAACCGGACGGTAATCGGCTGATGATGACCGGGCGATGACCGCAAGCTAGGCTGCGTTGGTTAACAGATTGTTAACGGGCGCCGCGACGAGGCACACTTCGACGCTGCTATCGACTACAAGAGCGGAAGACGTTGGCGCTCGCGCAGATTATAACAATTGGGGTCACGTCACTCACCCTCACGGATTGCAAAATCGAACGAAAGGTTTGCAATCGTCAAAAATACAAGGGCGAACGCTTCCCCTACTCACAGGTCCGAGCAGACGGCCATCGCGCTGGTCCACATGCAGGGCAGGTTCTGATTCGAGAAAGGACGGCAACGATCTCCGTCGCGTACAGGCGACGCTATCCCTTTTGCATTCCGGTAATGGAAGCGCTGACGGCGCGAGGATCGCGACTCGGCCAGCGCTCGCTTTCGACCTGGGAAAGGAAATCGCCGACGATCCGATTGTATTCACCCGGCTCTTCAATATTGATTGCATGACCCGCGTTCGGCATCACCACGAGGGCTGCCGATGGAATGCTTTGCTTCATGAGGATGCCCGGCAAAAGGCACGGCCAGTCCTCATCGCCGGTGATAATAAGCGTCGGCACGATGATGCGCCGCATTTCTTCGACTAGCATATAAAGCGACGGGCGCTCCTTCTGAACACCCTGCTGAGTGTTAGCTGATCCGACCGCGGAATGCTCGGCCAGCATCGCTTTGAACTCGGCGTGGCCGCGGGGATCCTTGTTTTCATACTGAACGCGGGTCGGCCCATAAGCGTATCGTTCGGCGAATGCCGGCATGCCGTCGGTCCGTATCATGCCGGCGATCACGTCGGCTTCGGCCCGGAATGTGTCGCGCTTGTCGAGTTCTGCGCCGTAACCGCAGCCACCGATACACAGCGACAGCGCTCGATGCGGATGTCGCAGACCGAAATGGAGCGTCGCGAATCCACCCATCGACAGTCCGATAACATGCGCCTGCGGCTCGCCGAGATGATCGAGCACAGCGAGGATGTCATCGGCGGCGCGAGCCTGCGAATAGGAGGAGACGTGCTCCGGCACGTCGGACGGCGGGAAACCACGTGCGTTGAAGGCGATGGTACGATAGCGTTTTCCAAAATGGCGCATCTGCGGCTCGTAGCTGCGCAAATCGCCGGCGAATTCGTGAACCAGGATCAGCGGACGGCCCGATCCGGTTTCCTCGAAATACAAGCGCACTCCGTCGTCCGTGGTGGCATAGGGCATGTCGGTCTCCGTCCAGCTATTGGTTTATCGTTGCGCCGAGTCGGGTCGAGCCGGCGGCCTGGTTCGCTGCAAATAGGTGCCGTGGCCTTTGGCGCCGACCAGGACGCCGTCATCGACGACCACGCGCCCGCGGACCATGGTCAGGACCGGCCAGCCCGTCACTTCGAGCCCTTCATACGGTGTATAGTCCGAACCGTCGTGGACGAGGTCGTGGCGGATCGTGACCTTTCGTTTCGGATCCCACAATGCGATGTCGGCGTCCGATCCCACCGCGATCGTTCCCTTGCGCGGATAGAGACCATAAATCTTGGCGTGATTGGTTGCGGTCAGCGCGACGAAAGCATTGAGGTCAATTCGGCCCTTGACGACGCCTTCCGAGAACAGGATCGGAAGACGCGTCGCTACGCCTGGAATTCCGTTCGGCACCCAGCGGAAACTGGTACGCCCCTTGGGCGCGAGCTTGCCGTGCGGATCGTCGTAGCGGAACGGACAATGGTCCGAAGAGAACACCGAGAAAACGTTCTGCTGCAGGCCCTCCCAACACGCCTTCTGACTGTCAACGTCGCGTGGCGGCGGCGAGCATACGTATTTGCTGCCTTCCATGTTCAGCTGGTCGAGGTCTTTCTCCGTCAGAACCAGGTATTGCGGGCAAGTCTCGCCCATCACATTGAGTCCGCGTTGCTGGGCGCGGCGGATTTCTTCCATCGCCCCGCGGTTCGATACGTGCACGATCATGATCGGCACGTCGACGAGTTCGGAAAGCGAAATGGCGCGATGCGTGGCCTCACGCTCGACCGGGATCGGCCGCGAGGTCGCATGAAAGCGCGGCGCGGTGTTGCCGGCACGTTCGAGGCGGTCGGTGAGGAAGCGGATGGCATCGAAATTTTCCGCATGCACCATCAGCACCGCGCCGGTCTCGCGCGCGACCGCCATCGTTTCGAGAAGCTCGCGGTCCGAAAGCGCCATGCCTTCATAAGTCATGAACACCTTGAGCGAGGTGTAGCCATCCTGCACCAGCGCCGGCAGTTCCTGCCCGAGCACCTGATCCGTCGGATCGGTGACGATGAGATGAAAGGCAACGTCGACATGACATTCTCCGTCCGCCTGCGCGTGGTAATTCCGCAACGCCTCGCGGAGCGTTTGGCCTTTCTGCTGAAGACAAAACGGCAGCACTGTGGTGTTGCCGCCGAATGCCGCCGAACGCGTGCCTGTGGCAAAGCCGTCGGCCATGACGATGCCGTCGCCCGAGGGCTGGGCGAAGTGAACATGGCTGTCGATGCCGCCCGGCAAGACCAGCCGATCCGTCGCGTCGATGATCGTTTCCGCCGCCCCGAGATCGTGGCCCAGCGCCACGATTCGACCGTCACGGATGGCGAGGTCGCAGGCAAACGTGTCTGCGGCGGTTGCAATCGTGCCGCCGCGAATGATGGTGTCGAACGGCATCAGAGCGACCCTCCTTTCGCGTCGGAAGACCGCCTGTGCTCGATCACCGCGGCCAGTGCCTTCGCCAATCCGATCGTCGGCTTCGGATCCGGGCGACGAAACGTCCCGGTGATGGCCTTGCGCGGCTTGAGCGTGACCAGCGTCTCAGCCTGGCGCACGGCGGCCGCGGTCGGATCGACCACCGGGACCGGAATTCGATCACGGACCTTGTCTGCCAGGCCAGCCAGCGGTGCGCCGGACAAAATGACGACATCGGCATCGTCCTGTTCGACCGCGCGGTTCGCCAGTGAAACCAGCATGTCCTCTTTCTCGGCCTGGACATTGGAAATGGACTCGAACGTGCCGTCGAGCGTGCGTATGCCGGCGCAGCGGGCATCGAGCCCGTGCATGGTGACGCATTCCTGATACCAGGGCGCCAGCGCGCGAGCGAACGTCACGATGGAAAACCGGCGACCCAGCATACAGGCTGTCAGCATCGCCGCTTCGGCAAGGCCGACGACCGGAATGTCGAACAACTCTCGCGCCCCGAACAGGCCGGGATCTCCAAACGCTGCGATGATCGCGGCGTCGACGCTGGAATCGGCCGCAGCCAGCATTTCGAGCGCAATCGCGCCGCCGATCTGTGCTTCGGCCCGGGTGGCGATATAGGGCACGCCGCGCTCGGCGGTCGCTGCAACCAGTTCGGTCCCCGGCGAAATGACCTTTGTGCCGGCGCTATAGAGCAGATCGGTCACGGCGCGGGTGGTGTTGGGATTGAGCAGCAGGATCTTCACGGACCGGCCTTTCTCGTCATCGCGGCCCGGACATTGCGCGGCGGTTTCGCGGCATCCGCATCGTCCGCCTGCATCGGCAGCGCACTGGCCACGACCTCACCGGTGCGGCGGACATGGTGCCCAAGCAATTGTCCTGCACGGCTGGCGTCGCCAGCCTTGAGGGCTTCCAGAATCTCCTGATGATCGCGTACCGATTCATCCCATCGTCCGAGAACCGACAGGCCAAAGAAGCGCGCGCGCTCCGCGCGCGGCAGCAACACGTCATGGGTGGCCTTCAGCACGCCGTTGCGGGCAAAACCGACGATGGCGCGGTGAATTTGCTGGTTGATCTCAAAATAGTGACGCATTTCGCCGCGGCCGTGATGCCATTCGATGCTGGCCTGCAGCGCCTCGAGCTGCTCCAGATCGCGCGGCTCCATCCGTGTTGCGGCGAGTTCCGCCGCGCACCTTTCGATGCCGCTCAGCGCCTCGAACAGTTCGGTCAATTCGTCACGCCGCAGCGGCGCGACGATGGCAGTTCGGTTGAGGCGAAGCTCGACCAGACCTTCGGATGCCAATTGCTTCAAGGCTTCGCGCAACGGCGTCCGCGAGACCCCGAGCGCATCGGACAGATCGGCTTCAAGCAATTGTTGTCCGGGCGCGAAATCGCCGCGGACGATCAACAGACGAAGCCGTGTCGCGGCCCGCTCATGGAGGCCGGTTCGCGGCACACGGAGCAGCCGTCGCGGAAGCGCCGCCACATCCCGTGGCCGCTTGGGCCGGGTCTTGGCCTTGGTCCCGATCGCGGTCGATTTCGTACGGTTCATGAGGATTGGTGCCTTTGAGCATCCCGGGGACGATCCACGAGCGGGCTCGCGGGACCCGCGAGACCAGGCCTCGTGAACAAGCTACCCCAGCCCTGGATACGCCGCGGATCTATTCCGGCCGCGATCAAGCACGCCCACAGCGTTACCGCAATCGAATCGAATACCGGGACTCCGAGCTGCTGTTCCAGACGATGCGCCACTCCGGCGCCGCGCATGTTGGTGCAGACCACGGCTACGGCGTCGCAGCCCTCGCGCACGACGTCTTCGATCAAGCCGGCCACCTCGGCTTCCGGCACTTCCGCGAACGAAAAATTATCCTGCAGCGAAAGGTGCCGCTCCGCGACACACTGCAGTCCTTCGGAGCCCCAGTTGGCAATGATCTTGTCCTGGACTTCCCTGCGATAGGGCGTCACCAGTCCGATGCGCGTGATCCCGAGGCGCCGGAACAGATCGCGATAGGCGAGCACGGTGGTGCACGCGCGGATGCCGGTCGCCTCGGTTATACGTTCGCACAAGCGCTCGTCCCGCTCGAACCCCAGCCAGCTTGCCGATGTTCCGTTCCAGGCAATGATGTCGACTTTGGCATGCGCCAGAAGCTCTGCCGCACGCAGGATTTCACTGTCGTCGAATTGGCGCAGCGCGGTTTCCGACAAGGCGATTTCAGTGACCTTGAAGCGCGAGAAATGCACCGAGATATCCGTACTGCCGGCCAGCATCGCGTTGGTGATCGGCTCAAGCGCGGTGTTGGACGATGGGGTCAGCATACCGAGACGGACCGGCCGCGTGATCATACAAAGCCTCATGACTATGAACCCGGTGGGGCGGTCATCTCCACCCCACCGATACCGTGTTCAGACCGGCAATTTGCGACTGTAATCGATCAAGGTCGAACAGATCAGCAGCGCAACGCCGGCGGCGGCAAAGTACATCAACGCCAGGAAGTAGGATCCGGTAGCCTGAACGATGAAGCCGACGATCAGCGGCGTCAGGATGCCGGCAATGTTGCCGCCGAGATTCATGCACCCGCCGAGGAATCCGGATTTTTCGCGACCCGCGAGCGCGGAGGGAATGGCCCAATACATCCCGCACCAGCGCAGGAAAAACAGGGTGGCGGACAGCAACACCACGACGGCGACCGGATCTGTCACATAGGCCACGAAGAAGATCGATATCGTGGTTGATATGGCGGCAATGCCGAACAAGGTCCGGAATACCAGGTTTGGCGAACCTCCGCGGCTGCGCCAGAAGTCACCAATCCAGCCGCCGACCAGTTCGCCAACAAAGCCGGAGAAGAATATGATGAAGGAAGCACCTCCGAGCGTCTTGATGTCAAAGTGGTGAACCTTGAACAGATAGGTCGGCATCCAGGTCAGCAAGCCATAAAAGGTGGTGTTGAAGAACATCCAGCCGAGGCACATGCACCAGACCGAGCGATACCGGAAGTAGGACATCCAGCTTCCGCCGCGCGACGCCGGGGTGGCTGCGTCTTCCAGCGCGTGCGACTGTTCGATGTAACGCGCCTCCGCTTCGTTGACTGACGGATGCTCCCGCGGCGCGTTGCGAATGTAGTACCAGGCCAGCAGTCCGCACAGCATGGTTCCGACACCGGCGATGACGAAAGCGATGCGCCAGGAATTGAAGGCTGCAATCAGCCACGCGATCACGATCGAGCCCAGTGCCGCGCCCAGCGGTGCGCCACCGTCGAGGAGCGTCGCACCGCGCCCCCGCTCGGTCTGCGTCATCCAGATGGCATTGAGCTTGCCGCCCGCGGGATAAATCGGCGCTTCCGACGCACCCAGTCCAAGCCGGGTCAACAGCAACACCGGCCAGTTCGTGGCCACCGCCGCAATAGCCTGGAACGCTCCCCAGAAAATCGTCGCCGATGCGATGACGATTCGCGGCTTGAAACGATCCGCAAGCATGCCGCCTGGAACCTGCATGAACGCGTAGGTCCAGAAGAACGAGCTGAGAATCAAGCCCTGCATCGCAGGATCGAGATCGAATTCCTTGGAGATCAGCGGCATCGCGACCGAGAGCGACGCGCGGTCGATATAGTTGATCGAGATCAGAAACAGCATCAGAAGAAAAATCTTCCAACGAACACCGGTTGGTTTGGCTACGTCGGTCGCCGCGACGGCTGAGATTGTATTGCTCATTATTCTCTCCAATTACCGGCAATCGAAGTCTGGTTTATTTGGCGCGTATCAGCAATCATTTTTTGTATGTTGCATACGATATTGTGTAAATAGTTGATATTGTGGCCAAAATTGACAGGTTATGGTCTGTGCCTAGTGTCTGGCAATCGCTATGCCGGATGGGTTTCGCGCGGCCGAACCGCCAACCAGTGGGCGACGGCTGTGCAAGGTTGCGGGCCATCTCGTTCGCCTGCGTAGCGTGCGGGGGAAAACAACAAAATTCGCGCGTCTAGCGCCGAAGAGGTTCTTGCTCTGACCAAGGTCAACTGGAACACCACCCAGTTTGACCAGAAACTTCCGGCTCCCATCAAGGCTGCCCGCGAAGTCGGGCGCATTCTCAAGCATATCATCAGGCACTTGGCCGTTCCTTTGATGAATTCATGATCACGGGACCAGGTCAGCCGGGACAAGACAAGCTGGAGATACTTGCGGCCAGTGGTTCATCGGTTAGCGGTGCAGCGCTTTCGGAGGCCGCTCATGAAGCATGGCAGGTCATTTGGGGGCAATTCGCCGCGACACTTCCAGAACAGAGCGACGCATGGGTCGTCATACGCGCGATAGACAGCACCTTCTATGAGGTCACGTCGTCGGACGAAGCGGTACTCAATGCCGTCCGATCGACTTATGAGGACGTGAGAGTTGCATCCAGCCCTGCGACTTTCGCTCCGATTGAGCGCATCTAAAGCGGAGGGAAGCAAGCCTTGAGTGCGGCGATGGGTCAACCGCCGTCGCTCCATCCGGCCTTGCCCGCTCGACCCCTGACAGCATACCTTGTGGCGATCACTTCGCATGTCGGCTTGGGCCCAAGCTGAAATCCGATCTGGAGGTGGCATGACACATTGGACCGAAAGTGTCGTCGTAATTTTGCTGGCAAGCTTTTCCGGCGTCGCGAGCGCGCAGGTGAGATGCGACGCGATACCTCACGGACCGGCGCGCACCGATTGCTATCTCGCCCTAAGTCAGTTCTATCGGGGACAATCGGACCTTGCCGCTGCCAGAGCGCGCGTTCAATCAGACGCCGCGTGGTATCGGGCAATTACGGGGACAGACCCGCCAAAACATAGACTGCAGCGTCAGCAATAAAGCTGTCGATACCGTCAGGGTGAGTCAGTGGGTGACTTCTGGTGTGGGTCATTCGCGTCGATTTGGCCCAATCTCGATCATGCCCGGTCTGTCCCTGAAAGCCGACGCTGGGCCATGGATCGGGCTCATCGTGTACGGACCAAATCCAGACTCATGACCGAAGCAAAAAGGGCGTTCTGTTCGATCACCTCGTCGACGCCAGTGAGCACGGTTCATTCGGGCAACCCCGCTTTCCGAAGACCCTCAATCGACAGCTTTATGTTTGCTGTCCCGCCCCGACCGATCCACGCAGATATTGTGAAGGCGGGATCGACCTCAAGCAGACGCGCCGCGGCCTCACGGGCCTCAGCATCACGTCCCAGATGGGGGGAAGCTGAAAGCGGACGCGAGCGTTTCGCCATTCCGCGGACCCGCAGCGCGTGACGGCAAGCCTTCTGCGACCGAACATCTCGCGTTTGCGAGATACCACTTGGCCGATGCGCCTGTTAGCTCAATACCGTAGTTGACCGCACGGCCCGCTTCCCAGCGCAGCATTTTCATGCATACTTTGCGCAACCGTCGGAAGGGACGTGCGCATGGCCCAGGTCCTTCAGGCTGAGGGGAGGCCGCGGCAAGATCCCCAGAAGCTGCCCGCCGCCGCGGTGCTGACGGCACTTGGAGTTGTCTACGGCGATATCGGCACCAGCACGCTGTACGGGCTGAAACAGGCCGTCGAGGCCGGCGGGGCGCCCACGCCAGAAACGGTCACTGGCACCGTGTCGCTTATCTTCTGGGCGCTTCTTCTCATCGTCGGACTCAAATACGCCATTCTGATCCTGCGCGCCGACAATCATGGTGAGGGCGGCATCGTGGCTCTGCTCGCGCTGTTGGATGCAAGGCACGCACCGCGCGGAAGCGCGCGCGCCTCCCTGCTCGTCGTCGGCCTGATCGGGGCCGCGTTGCTCTATGGCGATGGCGTGATCACGCCGGCGATCTCGGTGCTCAGCGCCGTCGAAGGTCTGAAGATCGACGCTCCCGCCCTGGCACCAATGGTCGTTCCCATCACCATCGCGATCCTCGTCGGCCTGTTCCTGGTGCAGCGCAAGGGAACGGAGTTCGTCGGCAACATTTTCGGGCCGGTGATGTTCATATGGTTCGTCGCAATTGCCTTGCTCGGCCTCAAGGGCATCATGCAAAGCCCAGCCATCCTCGCCGCGATCAGCCCCCATCATGCCGTTCTCTACCTCAGTCACGCGGGACCCGGCATCGCCTTCGCCGTGCTCGGCGCCGCCTTTCTGACGCTCACGGGCGCGGAGGCCATGTATGCCGACATGGGGCATTTTGGCCGGCTGCCCATCCAGCTCGGATGGTTTGCGATCGTGTCACCCGCCTTAATGCTCAATTATCTCGGCCAGGGAGGGCTGCTTCTGGCCGATCCCCATGCGGCCGAGAATCCATTCTACCTGCTCGTGCCGCGATGGGCGCATTACCCGATGGTGGCGTTCGCGACCATCGCCACCGTGATCGCCTCACAAGCTATCATCTCGGGCGCATATTCGCTCACCCAACAGGCAATGCAGCTCGGCTTCTTGCCTCGCATGCGGGTGCACCACACGGCAAGCCATGAGAAGGGGCAGATCTACATCCCCGTGGTGAATTGGCTGCTGGCGGCCGGCACGCTCACCGCCGTGCTCCAGTTCGGCTCGTCCGACGCCCTCGGCGGGGCGTATGGCATCGCCGTCGCGATGCTGATGGCGATCACCACGGTGCTGGCCGCTCTCGTCGCCCTGAGATGGGGCTACAACCCGCTTCTGGTCGTGGGGGTGAACGGGTTCTTCCTCGTCATCGAGCTGGTTTTCGTTGCCGCGAACATGGCGAAGCTGGTCGAAGGCGGCTGGTTCCCGCTCCTGCTGGCAAGCGTCATTGCATTCCTGATGCTGACCTGGCGCACCGGATGGCAGTTGCTTGAGCAGGAGCGCTCCAAGCTGCGCCAGCCGGAGGACGCATTCATCGAGTGGGTCATCAACACGCCGCCCATACGGCTACCCGGGGCGGCGGCGATCTTCACCGCGGCGACCACCGGGATCCCGCTCTGCCTGACCCATCACCTCAGGCATAATCGCGTGCTGCATGAGCGCGTGCTGTTTATCGCGTCTATCATTGTCGACGAGCCGCGGGTCGAAGCCAGTGAGCGGGTCAAGCTTGTCCCGGTCGGCGCGGGCAGTACGCGCGTCCTCTTCCATTTCGGTTTCATGGAAACACCTGATGTGATGGAGGGACTGAGGCTTGCCTGCCGCAAGCCCGAGCTTGCCGGCATCGATCCTGATAACATTACCTACTATTTCAGGCGCGTGATGGTGATCGCGACCGATAAAGTAGCGGGCATGGCGGTCTGGAGAAAATCCCTGTTCGCCACAATGCACCTCAACGCCAACCTCCCGGCGGCGTATTTCGGGGTTCCGCCCGCCCAGGTCGTGGAGGTTGGCCTCGAAGTCGAAATATAGTGCTATCCACGGACTCCGAGATCGTCGACTTGTTAGATCCCAGCCACGAAGTCGCCGAGAAGCGGACGAACGGCAGCCGCGCTACGATGTCGGCTGGGTCCGACGCGGAAGTCCGGGCCGGCGCCAGCCGCGTCCGGGCTACGCGCGGAAGCCGACGTATCCAATGGTCGCCGCGTTCTTCCAATCAGGGCCAGAAGCGGCCCTTGAACCCGTATTTGAGGCTCACGCTCGCCAGGCCGCGCTTTCGTTGGGGTTACGATCCGTAATCCAGCACGCCGCTGCGGTTCCGAGCGTTAGCTCAACGCGCGCTGAAGGTGAGGCCGGCGCGCTCCTTCAGACGCTTGCGCAACGCCGGCCCCATCAGCGCGCCGGGCGTCCAGGTGCCGCCCTCGCCCTGCACGTCGCGCACGAGGCAGAGAGCGCTCTCGGCGATCATCTTGCTGGTCGAGCCGTAGCCCGGATCGCGGTCGCCCGTAACTACCGCTTCGACCCGTCGGCCATCCGGCAGCTCGCCCAGGAAGAGGATGTCGTAGAAGCCCTTCTCGCGCTCTTCCCGAGTCGGGCCTGCGCCGGGTTTGAGGCCGCCGGTCCTGAACAAGGAAACCATCGTGGCGAACGTCTCCGTCGACACGCGAGCGATTTCCCCAAATCCCGGCGCGACCATCATCTCGTCGTAAACGAAGTCCGTGCCGTAGGGATGACCCAACAGGAAATTCGTGCGGTGCACGTTCTTGGTGTTGATCGGCGCCATTGGGAACGGCACGAGCCACGCGTTCATGCTCGGGTCGTAATGGGGGATGAGGCCCGACGGCTGAGACGGCCCGGTGAACCCCGGCGTCAACGCGAAGGGATCGGTCAGCAGCCGGATCAGCGCCGGGTCGCGCGCGGCGGCGGCCAACGTCGCCTGAGCGCTCGCCGCGGTGCCGCCAGACATGCCGCCTTTCACGTTACGCAGGCGAGCTTTGACCCGCCGCGCCGGGCGTCCGAATTTCTCGCGCGCCTTCTCCTGCAACGTGAGCACGCCAAGATCGAACGGGATGGAATCGAAGCCGCAGGAGAAGACGATGCGCGCGCCGGTCCGTTTCGCCTCTTCGTGATGGGCGTCGATCATGCGCCGCATCCAAGCCGGTTCGCCGCACAGATCAACATAGGCCGTGCCCGTGGCCGCGCAGGCCGCCACAAGCTCGGGACCGTGGAGTTGATAAGGCCCGACCGACGTGATGATCACGGCCGCACGCTCGCACATCGAACGCAGGCTGGCCGGCTCGGCGGCATCCGCCTTAACCAAAGGCAAATCGTCTGGTGCGCCGATGTCGGCACGCACCCTCTGGAGCCTGTCGGTCGAGCGTCCTGCGATCGCCCAGGACGGAGCATCGTCGCCGCGATAGGACGTCGCCAGATATTCGGCAATGAGACGGCCGGTGTAACCCGTCGCGCCATAGACGATGAGGTCGAAGTCTCGCTTCACGACGTTGGTCCTCCTCGATACCCGGGAGAGCTATCTTTAGATTCCTGTGCAATCGCAGGACAGGAGGACGCCCAGCACGAGCAGCAAGTGCCATTTGAGGGTCCGCCGCTTCATTGAACCGTCCGATCGCGTTTGACGGAGGATACCACAGTTTCCGCCTTGGGGCGCGCAACGTCCGGTGTGGGGTCATCCGCGTCAGTTTGACCGGACACCGGCGCACTCCGGTCTACCCCGGTGAACGGACATTCTCAGGATAGGCGGGCATGTCTCAAGGGTGCCAACAGCAGCCTTCGCGGGCCATTTGGTGTAAACGGATACCCAAAGGACGCAGGTCGTCTGCCCGTTTAGAACGGGTAATTGGCCAGCGGTAAAGCCAACAGCAAGGTGGACTATGTTGAAGCACTGGCTCATTGACCTCATTGGTCACGTTTCCGGTCTCAGCGATGCACAACTTAGGCAAATTGAGAAATCGTTGCCGGCGAGCAAGGCGCTGATCGATCTTCTCAATAGGGCACAGCCGATCATCGAACAGGCGCACAAGCTGTACGCAGAAGCTGAGCCGCTGATCGATGAAGCAAAGAAAGAGTGGCAGACTGTCGGCCCCGCGGCGCAAATTTTGATCGATGTTATCGGGCATCATGTCAACAAAGGTAGTTCGCCGGCAGAGGCCGCTGAGGCAGTCCGCACTGCGCTTGACGGCTCAATCAAGAGCGTCGCCCAGGATCATTGGATCGATCAGCGAATGAGCTGCGTAACCGTGTTTGGGGGAACTGGCTTTGTTGGCCGTCGCGTCGTGCGCTATTTGTGCGAGTCCGGCGCCAAGGTGCGCGTCGCCTCGCGGCATCCCAGGGGGGTTGAGGGCGACGACGTCAAACAGATCGCCACCGACGCACACGACGAGCGCTCCGTAGAGGCCGCCGTTGCGGGCGCCGATGGCGTGGTCAACGCCATTAGCCTGTACGTCGAGCACGGAAGCGATACATTTCATTCGGCGCACGTCGAAACGGCCGCCAGGATCGCGAGCGTAGCGCGGCGGGTCGGGGCCAAACGGCTAGTTCACCTATCAGGAATCGGCGCCGACGCGGCCTCGCCTTCGCCTTATATTCGCAGTCGCGGCGAAGGCGAGGCGGCCGTGCAGGCCGCATTCCCTGGCGCGGTTATCATACGCCCAGCGGTGATGTTTGCGTCGGACGACGGCTTTCTCACGACAATTCTCAGGCTGCTTCGGGTCCTGCCGGCTTATCCGATATTCGGCGACGGCAGGACGAGGCTCCAGCCGGCGTACGCGGATGATGTTGCTGCGGCGATTACACAAGTTCTGCGGCAGAGCAAAAAGCCGTATCCTGTCTACGAACTGGCCGGCCCACGCGTCTATTCATACGAGGAGTTGTTGCGGACCATTGCCCGTACCGCAGGTTTGCGGCCGGTGCTGATGCGAATGCCGTTTGCCTTATGGGAGGCACTTGCCGGCGTCGCTGAAATCTTGCCGCACCCGCCCCTCACCCGCAATCAGGTCGAGCTTATGCAGATCGACACCACAGCCTCGGACAACTTGCCGGGGTTTCGTATGCTCGGCATTTCGCCGCGATCGCTCGAAGAAGAACTCGAAGCGATGCTCAAGCAAAGCAAATGAGGAAACTCAGCAAAATTGCGATCGGACAGCGAGGAAGAAATGGTGCCGACCGACATCTGACGCGACGGTGCGATGTCCGAGTTGGGGTCACTCGCGTCGTTTTGGCCGCCCACCCACACGCCGCATAGGTTCGCTCAGTCGCCGACCCCTTCATCCAAATCAACCTCATCAGCAATCGCGGCGACCGCTGCGTCCCAACTCAATTCTGGGTGTTGCAGCAGATACTCGGCGACGCTTTCGCATCCAGTTCGTCGTTGCTCAGTTCACGTTCCGTGTTCATGTTCGAAGTGTCGTTGGTCTTGCTCACGGTCTTCTCCATTCAAGCCAGCGCGGATCATCCTTCGCTGTGCGGGCACACTGGCCCAACACTTCCGCCGCTACTGTGACCCTGGTCACATGTCGCTGTTGTCGTCGTCGGTCGTGATGACGCGATGAGCGCGAAGGGCTTGCGGATGTCTGCATCACGCTCAGAAGCGGACATTTGGGCTGGCCTTCAGCACGTCTGCTTTGTGCCAACAGCGGACTCATGCGCTCGATGGCAACCGATAGGGCGGGCTTATATCTTGCCAAGCGCGAGCTATTGTTCTGACGACAGGTGGACCATCTGGCGCCCACCATTCATCGCCTTGAGGCTGTTGACGTAATTCTCAGGGCGCTGCCAGCGATTAGGAACTTTCAATCCCATAAAACTTGCGATGTCGCCGATAAATCCTGTGCAATTGAACGTTTCAGCGTTCCACACCGGCGAAGTCGCCTGCAACTTCTTGATATAGGCGAAAACTCTTTTTGCGTCTGACTCACTCAAGTAGACTCGGTAACTCGCAGTCAGGTATTGCGGATCAAGATCGCCGTAACTTGCGCCGGTCTCGGACGGCACCCACGTCACGTGCCCAAGTACATAAGCCAAGGTGTCTCCCGCAGGGGTGAGGCCTGCGACTTCAACTTGTCGCTCGCTCGTCTTCCCATACCAGACGAAGGCGTGGCCCCAGCTTGCCGCCGTTCTGGCTCGGAAATCGACGTAGTACGGGCCCTTTGCTGATCCCAGCCTTGCCGTCGACTGTGCTGCCGGTTTGGATTGACTGGCCTCACGGGACTCAAGCGCATTCGCGTTAGCGGTGCGCTTGAGGAGTTCCTGGGACGTAAAGCGTTCCGATCCGACGCGAGTGTCGATCTCGCGTGCGGAAGCCGATTGGAAATTGCACGGCAACAAAACAGCCAGCGCGAATCCCCCAAGCCGGCATAGTCTCCTCGCTCTATTGGCCACGCTTCGTCCGTTCACTGATTCAGCGAGGCCTGTCAGTATCGTGCCGCGACGGGCGTCTTGCCGATCGGTGTCTTCCCGATCGGGGTCTTGCCAATCGGCATCTTGCCAACAGGAGCTTGCGGATAGACGGGCACCGGCTGTCGGTGCGGGAGGTCGGCAGCGCTCGCGGCAGCCATCATGCCAAGCGTTGCAAACGCAACAGTCACAATTTTCATCACGGTACGTCTCCTTTTGGTTAGAAGAACAGACAGCAACCTGCTGACAGTCCCTCCAAAGCAAGGAGTGAGCATCGACCTGCGAATACGTCCAGAGTGCGGCAGAACAGCCCCCCTTGGGGAAATACGTCTGCGTGAGACAGATATGACACATGCCAGACGGTTCCATCCCAGACGTTGATCCTTGGGGGGTCCAATCACGTACCGCCCTATTTTCATGTGTGCTACCTAGTTGGGTAGCAAAATGGTGACAGGAAAAGCAGATCATGACTGACGATCAGGTCAATCTCGTCGTTCAGCACCTTTGCGAGCAATTGCACTTGGCGCTCCGATTGAAGGGCAGCGAAGCACATCCACCAAACGCCAAGGATATTGGATTCGATCCTGCCTCTGTAAGAACTGTATTGCTGACCGGGTTGCGTTCGGCAGGTGTCACGATCCACCACGAGGCAGCCGGGGCGAGCGAAGAGCCGCCGTGGTCCTAAATGCAAAACGCGGGACAGAAGCCCCGCGCCAATGTCTCAGTTGGGTCCTACCGAACGCTAAGTCGCGGGGCGGCTTTTTGAGCGAGTTTATCCTGGCATAAACGGCACCCGGAGAGCGTTTCAGTTTCTTGGCAATCAGACCGACCTTGACCCGGGATATAATAAGCTCACGTAATTGAGCCTCCTCCGCGGGTGTCCAAGGGCGCCCGGCTGGGCGTGGACCTGTCATTTATGAAATTCCCCCGTTTAAGGGCTTATCCAATCGCAACGAGCGCGTTGCCGCAAGATGCGGTGAGACTTGGGCGCTGAACCGGCGCTCCACTGCCACGCCGCGCCGCTGGCTCCATGAACGTCGCTGGTGTCTCGCCGATTGATGCATTTCATTCAAATTGAAAGAAGGGGCTTTCTTAAATTTTTTGAGCCTACAAACTCCGCGCCCGATGCATTTCTAGGGCGGACATTTTGGAGATTGCTATGAACGTCATTTCAAACGTTTACATGCGCGTCATTCCCGAAACGCAGACCAGCGTTCAACCCCTCAAGACCGTCGCACTGTTTTGCGGTATTGGTTTGGCCGCCTCTCTTTGCATGGCATCTTTCGGTCTTGATATCGGTGCCGGATTTTTCTGACGGTACCGTCACCGTCGTCCCGGATGTGCCAGCCCGCGAAACAAAACCCGCATGATGGGATCAAACAGCGGCGCCAATCAGTACTGAGTGGACCATTCGATGGCGCCAGCGTCTGTAGTCAGGATGTCCGCTTTGCAAAACCGGACCTTCCTCAAATGTGGCTTTTGACCCAGAGCTGAACTCGTGGCCGGACCGCCTGTTCTTTGGACGACTTACGGGCGCAACCTCACGACGCAGTGTCTGCGTTCACCGGCAGGGTGAACTGAAACGTGGCACCGTGGGGTAGGTTTGCCGTGGCCCACAGCCGGCCACCGTGGGCTTCCATGACCGAACGCCCGCACCGAAGTGCTTTCTAAATCAAAAGTTAATGGCGCCGGCGGACTGCGAACCTACCTCAGCTTCACGCATTCGGCGTTCTC
Source organism: Bradyrhizobium sp. Ash2021 (assembly GCF_031202265.1). Classification (NCBI taxonomy): domain Bacteria; kingdom Pseudomonadati; phylum Pseudomonadota; class Alphaproteobacteria; order Hyphomicrobiales; family Nitrobacteraceae; genus Bradyrhizobium; species Bradyrhizobium sp. Ash2021. The sequence continues at coordinate 7,777,838 of NZ_CP100604.1, forward strand.
GTGAACATAGTGGAACTTCCTCATGTCCAACACCTCGGTAAAAGTCGCTTTCGCATTGGCGATCTTCTCTCATGATCAATCGCCAGGAGTCGTGCAATGAATATTGATCTTGTACAGCAGCGGTGATTCCGTGTCCCGCACCAGCTCCATTATTTCGCGAGCGAGTTTGCTGTCGGGAATTCTGATTCCCGCAAGATCGGCATTCATTGCATTTGGACTATCCCGACGATGGTGTACCGGTCCGGGTAAGCCGGGTTCACGTCTGAGCTCGATAGCTGATTGAGAGGGAGCCATGTCAAGCAAGATTGTCTTTGGGGTCGCATTGGCTCTGGCGTCGTTATCGCTGGCAAACATCGGATCTGCAGAGGGCGCCTCGTCACTTCACAAGGGACCATGGCCGATTCGCAATGGTCGCGATTACCAGCCAACCGAGCATGAGCTTAGAGCCTTGCATCAGGAGGATGTCACGCCCCATCAGGCGCGCGAGATCGACCGATTGTACGATCAGCTCCTGGCAAGCAGTGAAAACGCTCGCAATCGGCATCCCGCACCCAAACATTGATCGCGCTGTTGCCGAAACCGATTTCTTCCAACTCGCGTGACGCTGCTTCCTGTTCGTAGAGGCGCAGAATTCAGCCGGCAAGAATTCGGCCACCTCTAACGTGGAAAATCGAAACTAGGGGCGACACTGCTATCCGCCGCCGGCAATGGCCGCTGCAACCTTACGCGCGCACCATTTGCGTGCGCTTTCCCGGAAGCCAAATTGAAGGAGTTTATACTCCTCGTTGGCTCTGACTTTGTTGATCAAGGTGACAATTTATCCAGCGTTACGCTTAGTCACTCGCACAAGGCAAAGCACGCCGGCCAATTCTATGCACCCAACGCGATGAGGCAAACCCGATAGTAACGGATCTCGCGAACCCAGTCCGGTCTTCCCCCAGCGGGATTTCGTGACACTCGCAGAGATCAAACGAATGAGGGAGCTCTGCCGCGTCCCTGCAAGGGAGCAAAGCACCCAAATTCCGCCGACTAGTCCGTCCGTATCATCAAGGTTGGAGGCTGTTGTTTCGCCGCAGGACGCTCCGCGGGCGCGTCTGAAACAAAGCCGGGTACAGGAGTAGAGTAAGTTCTAGCAATCCAAGCAATTTATTACTCGTCTACCAACATGAAGCGAAAAAATGCCAAACATCAGTAAAGGACCTCGCCTCTGGAAACGACCTGCCGAGCCGGGCCGTCAAGCACTAATGGGTCGTCAATATCGGTGCCGTCACCCCAACCAATGCAGTCGACCGAGATGCCGCAGCGAGACGGGGCTCAACTTGGATGCGCTGGGACCAGATGGAAGAGTAAGGGTTCCTTCCGTAGTTCTCCGGCCGTGAACATAGTTCCGCCTCGTCGGCTGCGTTAAAAACGCAGGGACAGTTCAGGTGTGAGCTTGTAAAAGAGGCGATGTGACGTGCAGGCTGCATGCTCATCCCTAGGAAGCTACGCAGGCTGCAAAAGCCATCTGCGTTCCGTTGAATGTCAGCTCGCCGTAGCGCAGATGCGCGGATCGCTCTCAGGCGGGAGACATTGCGTTTGATACGGAGCACCCACATGGATTCCACGCTGGACGACAAACTCGCGGAAGGGCAGTTCGCGAGCTTCGAGGAGCAGCTTTCGAACCTGGCGCGCGAAGCGGGAGTCAATCCTTCGGACCCGCCGACCAGCATGAAGACGTTTCGCGCTCCGCCGGCAACAATTCATGGATTGGCGGATTGGCGCTACCTGGCTTTCGTCGGTTCTCTGTTGGCAGCATCCATTGGTGTCGCTGCCTGGTGGTGGTCGTCCTCCGTTCATACGGAGACGATGGCCCCCTCAGACCCAGCACCTCCGACACTGGCCGCGCCGAAGGACGCCGCGTCGACTAATGTCGCGCCGAATGCGGTCGCCCTGTCGTCCGACTTCGCGCAGCAGCTCCAACCGATAGCGCGCGATCTCGCTGCCTTGAGGCAAGCGGTCGAACAACTCGAGATGAGGCAAGAACAATTGGTCCGCGACAATGAAAATGTCGCGAGCCAACTCAAGGCGAGCAACGCAGAAATGGCACGCAACAACAATATCATCGACCAGATCAAGGCGACCCAAATACAGATGGCGCGCGAAAGCGCGGCGGTTACCGAGCGGCTCAACGCAAGCCAGGAACAACTGGCCCGCGTCATCGCCAACGCTTCAGAGCCAAAGGTAACGCCTGAAGAGCCAAAGGTGAGCCCCGAAGAGCCAAAGGTGATGCCCGAAATACCAGTGCCGCGTCCGCGGCCGTCGACCAATGTCGCCCAGACGCACAAGCCGGCGCCAACCCCGGCGCGGCCGCAAGCTAAAAAGCCGCAACCGTCATCGGCATGGCCATGGTCAGCGCGCTAGTGCCGTGACGTACTGACCCAAGCGCTGATGCCGGTGCTCAAGCGACACCGACCGACGATGACTGCCGGGCAATTCTGACTTACGGCAATTGAGCGTTATAGTTCGTTGGGGCGATCGATCTTGAGCCGCTTTGCGTTTGCAGGGCTTACGGCGTCGCGATTAATCCGCTAGCTGTTGCAACTATCCAGCGGTTGCCCCAACGCACGATAGAGTCGATACGCCCAATGCCGGGCACCGTGTCGCCGCGCTTTGCCATCCGAACCCCATCGGGCCCTCCGAGGACCGCGGTTCCGCCTCGAACGTCAAGAACTGTCCAACCCTCAATGGTCGTCGGTCCTGTCTCTGGCGCCGGCGTCATAGGTCCCTTGGGCGCTATCGAGCCGGTCGGCGTCATATCTGCTTGTTCCACAGATAATTGAGCCCCATCCGAAGCCGCGGCTAGAGACTTGGCGGAAACGCTCGCTCCAACTGCGGAGATCTGAGTTGCGCCTGATGGTGTTCGCAAACCTAACGTGGACGTCGTCTTTCGGGCACCTTCGATCCTCCCACCCAACCTTGTTTCGGCAACTCGATGTGAAGGCGCTTCTGTCTGAGTGATTGGATTGAGGGCCAAGATATTTGCAGGACTGTGCCAACTAAAGCCGCCAGCCCATCCCAATGCAAAGCCCGCAACCAGTGCGCTTGCGACCAGCCAAATAGTGCGCTTTCGATCGCCGTCTGGCTTCAACAACGCCAGGATTTCATCTCCATTGGGACTTGAGAAATCCCATGGCTCCCCGGTCGCAGGCTGCGTTATGACTTCGCTACTGCCTTCATCTCCAGCCGACTCGATCCTTTCCAAGGTATTCGCCTGGTGCAATTGCATGATCGGACTCCTTGTGGTCCCCAATGATCATGCTTGGAACTAAACCAACTATTAACGGCGAATCAGCCGCAAGGCTTGGGCTGGAATAAATTGGGCGGAGGGCGATCATTAATCGCAATGGAGCCGGATCGCTGAAGTGACGTCAGGAATCACACGGGGGTGATAAGTTCAGCTTTCTTAGGAGTGGATCCAGCCCGTCTGAACGACACCGCTTAACGTCACTAACCTGCTTTGGAGGCTTATCAGCAGCGTCCATCTTTGATTGCTTTATGATGTTGGCTCTATTGTTTGCGGCCTTGGCCTTGAGATCATGCGGATCGTGCCAATGACGAGGAATAATGTCGCGATGCGGTGGAATAGCGGCTTGCTTTGGTGCTGGTGGTGGCAAATCGGCTTGGCCTTGTTCGTTAGGCTGAACATACACAACATCCACCCTCTCAGCGGCAGTCGGCGTGTCCTGATTGATTACAAGCGGCAGGCGATCAGCCTTGTTACCGGCCACTACAGGCATGACAACTTCTGGCGCGGGCGGCGCGGATTTCTTCGCAGCTGCAGCAATAACACCTAGTCCAGCCAGGCAAGCCACTCCAAGCGCGACGGCTCTAATCACGTGGGAGCCCCCTAAGCAGAGAGGCTCCAAGCCTCGTGATCAAATTGGTCCAGAATGAGGCCGCTCGGCCAATGTCACTGACCTAGGCGCTGGCGCCGGCCGTCCGGCGGTGACGCACCCGGCGACGCTCCGTGCCCGCGCGCTGGAGTGGAGGTGGTGCAGCGGGAGGTCGGACAAGTAAAACAACGGCGCCGCTCGGCTCTTCTGGTATTATCTTCTGTAGCGACGCCTCGATCGAGGCGAGCAAAGCTCGGCCAGCTTCAGTGATCTGCCAGCCGGACGTGTCACGCAAGACCAATGCTTGGGTAAAGATATCGAGGCCAGGCACACGCGCCGCCAAACGTTTTGTCCGGTCAGTCCAGTCTGGGCCACTGGAAATTAGAATGGCCACCGCGCGCCTCAGCTCTTCCAGCGAAGCGCGTCCTTCTGGATATCCGGCCAACACCTTGAGAACTGTAATCTGAAAACTCACTACCCGCCCCTGACCCGCAAGGCGTTCAAATACTGCGGGCATGAGGCTAGTTCGCGATTCACCGATCGTCTGTCGACTACCGGGCACACCTTCTGCGATCAGACGATTTTTCGACGCCGCGTGCTAAATGAGCAACACCGCCCGGTCCAGAGTTGTCACTTCACTCCCGCCTTAAGGCGTGACCGCAGGCCATCGCTGACGCCTTAACGCGCATTGCGTTGGGCATGGTTTTTTACCGTCGCACCCGGTGTCCTGGGAACAGCCGATGCAGCGGCAAAAGCTTGATCAACAGCCCGGATCGCGGAAAATTTTGTAGCGGCCTTGCAACGCAACGTCCCATTCCTTCAGCAGAACAACATCTAGTTCTATGCGACAGCGTAAGCGGGACACAGGCTAGATTGCACCGGGGCTGAGCTGAGTTTTAATCCGGAGTTATTTTGAGCCCGGTCGGCCGCTGGCCAGATTGCCAGCTGCTGGCAGGGCAGAGGCTTGGACCACTACCAGCCGCGCTGAGAATTTAGTATCTTCGGCTCGTTCGCTGGAGCGGCGCCCATGCCACGTCCTGGAAATCCGTCCGCCGTATCGAAGGCTAGAATGGCGGCAAATATCAAAGCCAAAGAAGAGGAGCGGTGTAGGAAGTATAGGGTTTTCAAGGCGATCGACGATGCCTACCGGAAGGGTGACATCGACGCTCTGTTGTGGCTCTGGGGGATCCCGCCGATTTCCCGAATAGCCTGCATCCCTGGGATTTAGGGCTGGGCGACTGTCCGCTTGAGTACGCGATTTATTGGAGCCCGCTTGCGTTCATTGAAACGCTCCTCGACCATGGGGAAAATCCCAACTACCCGGATCGAGCCGGATTCCCTTCACTGATTGCGGCGCTTTCGACCGACCGGCCTGACCGGCTCGAGCTTTTGCATCTGCTGCTGTCCCGCGGTGCCGACATCACGCAGCGTGGATTAAATGACTGGACCCCGTTGCACTACGCAGTGAGCCGAGACGACGTCCCTGCAATAGAGCTCCTATTGGCGCATGGAGCTGACGTCGACGCGAGGACGCGAATTGACGATTTCGCAACACCGCTCGAAGACGCAGAGCGGTTGAACCATAAAAGAGTGGTTGACGCATTGAAGCGGTCAACTTCAGCTTGAGAGACCCGAATTCATAAACCATCGGCGCTGGTGAGCTTTGGTTTCACCCCCTTACCAGCAACGGCTCGTTGAACTTCTAACCGAAGCCACGGAGGTTTCGGTGCGCCGGGCGCGGAGCTTTGCTTCAGCCAGCCTCCACCGCGGTAAGGACCGCACAAAGGTCACGATGTATGCGCAATGGCAGAACATCGATCATTACCAGTCGATGCGTCAGGACCCTGGTCCACTTCCGTTTCTTCAGGAGGCGCTCACGATCGCCAAATTTGCCCCCTACGAGGTCGCGCGAACACTCGCCCCCGCCGGTGAGCCGGATTGAAACGAGGCGGCTTCGTCCGCTTTGCGCGGCCGTTCACCCAGGGTCCCTATTTTTACGGTCAGACAATAAAAGACGAAAGGCCACGCGGGCATTACACCGCATGGCCTTTGCGAGACTGTTCCCCTAGGCCCTCCAGAGATTCCGTCTCGGGGCGCATAGTGTGCGGGTGGAAGTGCCTGTCCAGGGTGTGATGGAATTACCCACAGTTCAGGCGAACGAACACGCCTCAACCAACCCGTCCGCTTCAAACAGCATCTTTGGCAACCTTCAGGGGTGACGCCTTGACCGACTTGCTGGCTGGCTTGGCCGCAAACTCCATAGGCTCTTTCGTGAAGGGATTTACACCGCTGCGGGCTTCAGTAGCAGGCTTGTTCACGACCGACATTTTGACGAAGCCGGGAATGACGAACTCGCCGGATTCATTCAGTTCCCTATAGCCTACAGTCGCCATCTGCTCGATGACGGCCTTTACGTCTCCTTTGGAAACCTGCGTTCCCTCTGCAATTGCATCAATCAACTGATTCTTGGTCATCTTGGCCATGATGGATTCCTTTGTGGAGGCTCAGAACAGCTTTAAAGCGCTTGAGCTAGGGGGGAGTGCGTCACTCTGTTTAAAGCGCGGCAAACCCACGCAGTTCGCTTCTCGTTCATGCCTGTGGTCATGAAGTCACCGGGCTTAAAACCTATCGAGGCTCAAAGCGCAAGGAGCACCTCGGCGTGTGTTCCTTACGTGGCTACTGTGTGCCACAGGCGGCCGTTCGCCGAACGCGGCTTTCGAGGCTGGGCCAGACCATTGAAATCATTGAGATACGCCGATCAACACCGGTGAGCAGGTTTTCGCAGAAATGGAGTCAGGGACTCACTGACGGTGCTTGCTAACAAAGTTCTTTTACACACCCGACGAGTGGACCGATCTTGCCAGCTATCTGCGTCCTCACGCCGAGGATCCGGATGTACGATGGGGCGCTGGATAGCGGCGCGGTCGGCATGAGCGGGTCTGGAGCAACCCACGCGTGGCTACAGGTATTTCTCCCAGGTGCCGGTCAGGTGCCGGCTGGCTGGATTACGACCCAACCAACCAAATCGGTGCCGGCTTTGGTTTGATCCCGGTGGCGGTCGCCCGACATCCAGGTCAGGCAATTCCCCTGGCAGACTCGTGGTTGGGTGAAGCGAAAGCTACTTGGGCATGACGGTCAACGTCGCCGTCCATAAGATCGGTCAAGCTCCCGATTCGCCCGCGGAATAGTGCTAGGGGAAGCAGGGATCACGATCTATCTACCGAAGCCTATGACATCGGGCATGAACGCCATTGGTTGCGCGGGACTTCGTCTATGTCGCGCCGACGACAGCTATCTTTTCCGCGCGTCAGAAAACGCGGTTTCAATCACGTCGCCGATTGGCTGCCAAGTCCGACCGTCGAACTGAACCAATCGCAGCTGTCTTATCGGACGAAAGTTCTCAGGATCCGTGTTGATCTTGACGCCCGGCAGCAACGCGGAGGGCTCATCTTCCCGCAGTGAGGTTGCTTGTCTCATCACGTTTTCGCGCGAGAGATCGTCGCCGCATTGTTTCAATACCTGCGCGAGCGTTTCAGCGGCTGCGTAGCCGTAAAGCGCGGCGTTGCTGCCCTTGTCTCCGTTCGGATAATACTTCTCCATGAAGGACAGCCAGTTCTTGATCCCCGCATCATCCTTCCATGCCGGGTCACTTGGATCTTTCAGGAAGGATGCCGAGATCACGCCCGCGGAGTTTTCAATACCCGCCGGGTTCAAGGCGTTACCTATCGAGGCGGCCGCATCGTTCAGAAGGACGACTGGGTGCCAATGCATATCCGCCGCCAATCGAATGACATGAGAGGCGGTGGACGGTACGCCCGCAAAAACCAAAATCTCGGCACCCGAGCGCTTCAGGATCGAGACATGTCCATCGATAAACTGGTCCGCGATATCGAAGGCGACGTCGACAATGATCAGGTGGGCCAAATCGCCAAGTCCTTCCTCAATTCCCTTGAAGATGTCCCGCCCGAACTGGTCATTCTGCCAAAGCACTACGATCTTGCGCTGCGGATAGGAGGCCTCGATGTAGTTAGCGTAGATGCGACCCTCGGCACGGAACGACGGTTGCCAGCCCATGGTCCAGGGAAACGCATCCGGCGCGATCAACTGCTCGGCGCCCGAGTCAACGAACAGTTGGGGAACCTTCCTTTCATTCAAAAAGCCTCGCACCGCCAGATTCGCGGCCGATCCAAACGACCCGAACATCAGCAGGACGTTGTCTCTCTCGACCAATCCACGGGTCAGGTCGAGCGCAACGGTTGGATCGGATTTGTCATCGAGGGAAATGAAACGGACCTTGCGGCCGTTGATGCCACCGCGATCGTTGATCATGTCAAAATACGCGGACTCGGCCTTTCCGATAGCTGCAAACTCAGCCAACGGTCCGGTATAAGGCATGAGATTGCCGATACGGATCTCCGTTTCGGTTGAGGATTGCGGAGACATCGCACTAGCCGACACCAGCGCTACTGCGAGAACAAGGAGCAGACGGCCCGCCAACTTCATCTTCATGCCTCGAATAATCCGCCTTCGAGGTTGCTATGGTTTGCCACAAAGCCTTCTACTTATTGATATAGGTCAATGGTTATCTGGTTTCGCCGGACCTGGCGCGCGACCGTCGCGATTCAAGCGAGACGTCGAGTACCGTCGTGCATGTATTCTGTAAGCCAATGGCAGGACCCAGAATTGGCCCTCAGTGACCCATGATCAACGCCATCCGTAGCATTCCAAACGATGCAGATTGAAACGATTACGACGAACGTGTTTGGCTTTTGGAGGTTGGTCTTGCTTGCGGTTTCGGAATACAGACGAGCGACGTATTCGTATCTAAGACGAGAATTCTCGTCGCTCCTGAAACCATCATGATGTCTGGTTGCTTCAAGCCTGACGAAGCCATCGTCAGGCAACAGCAATTCTCCCGTCAGCGGCGCTCCAACCAGGCTGGAAGTGCCTTCGCGGTAAATATCGTCAACATTCCTTACGAGTGACTTTGAGGTCACTGGCAAGAAGTGCATCAGCGACACACGTATGCGCCATTTACGAGAACGCGGACGCAAGCCGTGCCCGCAGCTGCGGCACCGACAGCCGCTCCTCCCACGACCGCCCGGCGCGTTGTTCGACGCGCAACGCCGGCAACGCTAGCGGGGGTAGCTGGTCGTCCCACCCTGGCTTCGGCGCTTTGGATGGACAGCCCAAGGCCGCCGCTTTGCGGCAAGTCGATCGAGGCAAATATTCCAAAACCCAGGACGGCAACGGCAAGCAGCATCCGTTTCACGTTAAACGTCTTCATGGCGACCTCCCTTGGCGGGTTAAAACAGTGCGGTCAGTTTTAGGACGCAGCTGGTTCTCGGCTTGATTTGGATCAATTGAGTGGGGAATTGTGAGGCTACCCCGCAAGGTGGCACAAACCGCATGGTCCGACTAAGCATCCGGAGCCCCGATTGCCAAAGCGGCGTGGCTGCGCGGCGCGGACGCTCTGTCCATCCCCACTCGCGGTACAACTGTATCGTCTGCGGCGCACAGCCTTCTCCAATGCTGGTTTGAGGGTCAGCACGGTCCTAATTCGGTCCGTGGCACAAACTGCACTGGGCTGCCCGCCGATTTGGACCTAGTCTTACTGGCGTTATGAAAGATGACCTTGTGTTCCAAATTTGCGTCATTGGCCTGGGACTGGTGCCGGTCGCACTAGCGTTTATTGTGCTGTTCATGCGGTAAGACCGCCTCGCTTGCCTGTCACGGCGCTTCAGGGACGGAGCGGGAGAAGTGAAATCATAGGCCATCACTTCAGCGATATCGCGATCCTGCTGATGTTAGCGGCGAACTCCATTCCCGCTCTCGGTCCTTGCAGTTCGATGACGACGCCTTTCGCATTCCGCAGGTGAATGCCTCCGAGGCCGCCAACGAAGGCGCCGCCAGCACCGGCGGAGCTGTAGGTGCCGGCAAAGTCGTTCACCTCCCTTATGCCTGAAGCCCATCCTTCCAGCCGAATGACAGATGCTCCAGCTGTAACACCGAGGCTGAGACCGGAAATTCTGAATGGATAGTCGCGACCGAGATACGACAGAACGCCGCTGCCGCCACCGGCGCCCATCATCAGACCCGCCTTCACGAACTTGACCCGGACGTAGCCCGCCGCCTGTCCGAGCGATGATGTTGCCGGAACAACTACTGCGAAGAGCGCGATTACGGCGACGCGAAATGCAGACAACATCGTTGCAGCTTTGCCGCGTTCAAGGAACCGCCACATCGATCTTCTTCCAGGTCTGATCGGGATCGAACAGGTACGTACGCCTTGCGATGCCCTCGGTCCGGTTTCCGAGATCTTTCTCGTAAACGGTACCGGCATGATTGACCATGAAGGTCATGACGCCGGAATTTCCGTACTCGGCGGGATATGCGATCAGCGCGAAGCCGCCGATCATCTTTCCCCTGACGACGTAGTTCAAAGCTCCGCCCGGCGCGTCGGAACCCTGCCCCTTCAAGATTCGAAAATAGTATCCATGATAGGGCGCCGCCTGCTCTCCGACCTTGTACCCTTCGGCCGACGCCTGCGCCGCCAGTTCGCCGAGCGGACTCGGATCGCGATCGTCGCGCCAGAACAGCCCGTCCTTCTTGCCGGGGCTACTGACGATGCGCTGGGCGTAGACTCCCGCCCCTTCGCCGGTACGATCCTTTTCGGCATATTCATTCTGGGCATCCACGAAGGCCAGACAGGTTTGGATGGCGTCCAGTTCATTGCGCCCGATGCGACGATACAGAATTTCGATACGCCCCGCATCCGAGTCGAATTCCCAGCCGCTCTTGTTGTTGACCAGGGGGATCGGGAACGGGAAGTCATCCGCGCCCAGGATGAGCGTGGCCTTCTTGTTTCCTTCCGCCTTGACAGAATGCTTCGCGTCGTACGCGGAGAGGAATCGTTGGCGCATCTCGGCATCGGCGACATCGTCGCCGGATTCGACAATGTCTTCGGCGCCGCGACCAAGCACATTCATAATGGTGCCCTTCGTGCCGGTCTTGACAGCGGCGGCCAGCGCCGCCGCGGCGTCCTCCGGCGAGGAATAGGCCTGCTGAGCCCGGGCCATGGAGATCGACAGCGCCAACATCAGAATGGCAGCGACGGTCGCCGATGCGCGATGAAATCGGAGCGGTTGAAACATGATCATGGCAAGACCTCCGATGGCGTCGGGATCCTCGCGCCGCCGGCAAGCCAGTCGCGGTAGGAGCGGAACTGCAGCCCCAACTTTTCGTAATAGACCCGCAGATACCCGTCCTGGCCGCGGGTCACGGCTGCCGGCATCAGGCTCTGCACTTCCTGCGCGATGACGCCAACATAGGCCTTGCTGCTGCCGAGATAGCTGAAGCGGTAGTAGCCGAGGCCATTGGCGAGATGACCGAGCAATACAACATCGTGCTTCAATGCAATGTCGGAGCGCCGTCCACCACCGCCGCCACCGCGGAAACCGCCTCCTCCGCCACCGCCGCCTCGGAAGCCACCACCGCCGCCGCCGCCACGGCCGGCAAAGCTGGGAGCACCACCGCCCCGCGGACCCATGCTAGCCATGCTGGCGCGACCGCGGGCCGATTGCGCAGCGGCCGCCCTACCCGACGACACGTTCAGGGCGGAACTGCGACTACCGCCACCACGCGCGGCATTGCCGCCGCGGTTCGCGGCCTTGGCACGATCGCCACCACCCTTGGCGGCCTTGGCACGATCCCCGCCACCCTTGGCGGCCTTGGCACGATCGCCGCCGCCCTTGGCGCGATCCGCTGTGCTCGGGCGATTGCCGCGGTCACCAGCACCACCGGCACGATCCCCGACGCGGTCGCCAGTGCGATCGCCGGCGCGATCTCCAACGCGATCTCCTCCGCCCGGCCGATCCTGCCCCGGACGAAGCACCTGTTGCCCGTCGCGGCCGCGGAAATCCATCCGATTCGAGGCGCCGGCCTTCAGATTGTTGTTGCCGAAGCGCTGCTGAACGTTGGCGTTGTTGTATCGCACCCCCTGGCGATGCACCGGATTGTGCTGCCAGTTGTTCCCGATGTTGTTTATCTTGTTGTAGTGATTGACGTAGAGGTTGCGGTTGCCCCAGTTGCATCCGCCGCCCCAGTAATTGCCCCAGCGCCCGATCGCCCAGCCGGCGCCGAAGGCGAGGCCCGTCGCGATCACGCCCGCGCCGATATAGGACGGGTAGCCGAAGTAGTAGGGTGGATAATCCGTGTAGGGCCAGCTTCCATAAACCGTCGCCGGATCATAGTACGGCACGTACATCGTATCTGGATCGGCCGACTCGATGACGATCGCCTGCCTGCTTTCCTGGGTCTGAACGCTGACCTTCTGCTGCTTGGTGGTGACCAGCTTCTTGTTGTCATAGGCCTTGGAGCGAAGGCGCTGGATCGCGTCCATCACGTCCGGCTGCTGCGCCAGAACCGCGTCGCCGAGATTCTTGGTCCAGTCGACCTTGTCGCTCATCATCGAAATGACGTCCGGCGTGCTGGCAAGCGCCTTGACGCTGTCGTCCCAGGATTGCTTGTCGACCTCCTTCTTCAAGGCATCACCCTTCAGGTTCTTGCGCTCCTTCAGCCAGCGATCGGACTGCACCACCTCCAGTGGATAGGTCGAGGCCGCCAGTACGTTTGCCAGCAGCTCGTCAGGATAGAGCGCGATCGGCGCAACCAGTGCTTCGAGTTGCTCGGGCTTCAACAGTTCGGCACTCGGCGGAGGAGGTTGGCTCGCCGGTTGTGCCTGGCTGCTGGGAGCGGATGGCTTGTCGACCGTCTGCGCCAAGGCGGCGACAGGGATTGCCATCACCAGCGCAAGCGCGATCAGGGTCTTGCCACAGCGGAACATCACACCCTCCTTTGGGGTTCCTCGCGGCAAGCATCGATCCGAGGCAAGCTCGTTCCTTGATAAAGATCAAGGAAACCCCGTTACCGCTCGCTGCAGCGCAAGAGCAGCGCGGCCGCCTGGATCAGGCTGAAGTTGATCTACCGCGGCAATCGGAAGCCTGATCGTGAAAAGCGCACTACCCGACACGCGGCTCTCCGCAGAAATCTGCTTGTGCTATGCTTCGACAATGGTGCGGTCGTTCGCCCGCTAGATCTGACAACGGTGATACGTCACGTCCATTCCCTCCATGCCCGGAAACTCGCGGGTGATGGTGTTGTCATCGACCACCTTCAGGAAGAACTGGACGTTTGAAACCATGATGCCTGAAGCACAGGCGACGACCAGATTGATGATCTGATCGCTTTCCTTCCTCGACTTGACCAGGCAGCTCTCGAACTTCCCTCTCAGGCGATTGGCTTCGGCGATGAAGCCGCCGCCGTACACGCCGGAGAAATTGGTGAAATTGACCTGGTTCGCGCGCCCTTTGCGGGCGAATACCTTGCTGCATTGGTCAGCACTCGTGGCCCATGCGCCGGTGAGCTCGAACGCGTTCACCTGCTGCGGTATTGACAGGCCGGAGCCTGCCGCGATTGCTGCAGCAAGAACCAGCTTTCGAAGCGCAATCATCGGCTTTCCCCTTGAGCCTCTGTCAATGACCGCTGAGTACCAGTGTCTTGATCGGCAAGAGCAGTGCCTGGATGCGCAGCAGCAACGCATGCACCAGTCCGACGCCGTCGATGACAAGCAGGACGATTTTCCGGCCCGTGCTGGTCTCCTTCGCAACGATTTCCTCGTGGTTGCCGGTATAGGCGTTGACGATGCAGCTGCTGCCCGCAGTCACACCTTCGAGACCGCCCTTATAGAGCGGCTCCAGAAATACAAGGATGGTGCCCGGTCTGGCGATATTCTGCGGATCGATCAGCTGCTCCCCGGTTCGGAACTGTCCGGCGGCGATGTAATCCTGCACGGTCGTGACGACCATCGGAATGATCACCCAGGGTTTCGATATGCAGGTCGCTTCCGCGACCATCCCTTCCTTCATGACCTGGGCCTCGATCTGGCCAAAGCCTGCCTGCAGAGACTGCTGGCCGGCGCCCTCCGGGATGAGCACCCCCGCGGGCCGCATCAGCTGATTGACCACGTCACCGACACGAACAAGGAACTGCTCCACACGCCCATCGACACCGGCGCGAATGAAGGTCTTGTCGAGATCCACCTGGGCCTGAGCCAACGCGGCCTCGGCACTTGCTTTCTCCGCCGGTAACAGGGTTGAGACCCGCAGAACCGACGATTGCTTCGCGGCCGTGGCGGCATCGATCCCGGCTTGTCGTTGATCGACCAACACCTGCAACTTTTCGATATCGCGTTGCGGCACGATACCGGGATTGCGACGCTGTAAGTCGGATTTGACGTCCAATTCGTCCTTGGCCTGCTGATGCGCGGCCCTCGCCTCCTGGATCTGGGCTTCGGACTTGGTCACGTCGGCTTGTGCCGTCGTGAACGAGGCATCAACCTCGGCGACTTTCCGTTTGGCTGTTTCGAGAGCAGCCTCCTGCTTCGAACTGTCCAGCCGGAACAAGACCTCCCCTTTCTTCACCGGCTCGCTGAATCCGACATTGACTTCCGCGACTCGTCCAGATCCCTCGGGGAGTATCGGGACCGTGCGAAAATACAGCGCGGCGCTGGTCGTTGAAGGATGAAAGTAGAAGATCATGGTGATCAGCGACACCGTGAGCATCAGGCAACCCGTGATGCCCCATCGCAACTCGTACCAGATCGAAAAGAACGTGATTTCCTTGCCGAACCGCTTGCCCTGGACATAGCGGCGGAAGAGGTAATCAGGCAATATCGTCAGGAGCGAGCAGAACATGAGCTCAAACATGGCCGCGCTCCTTCTCCTTGGCGGGACGGGGTTGTTCCGTCGACGGCGGACCGGGTTGACCGGCCTCGCTCGCCTCTCCCGGCGCCGCATCGGCGATCTTCTCGACGGAATCGGCAATGCTGCGCAGCGGCGTACCGAAATCGGGGATATCGATCAGCGCGAGCAGCAGGCCCGCGACCCAGAACGCATGGATATGCGTGAAGAGCGAGATCAGGCCTAGGACGGCCACGATCTCGAACTGCAGCTTCTGTGACTTGTGCGCCATCCGTTCGGGAAGGCTATGCAGGCGCCAGTACAACGTGCCCACCCAAAGCACGACGCCGACGAGGAAGATTCCCATCACCACCATCAGCGTATCGACCCCGCTTCCCGGCGCGAGGTAGAAGGGCAGATGGTGCGGGGCCATCGGATGAAGCTGCTCGCTCAATGCTTTCTCCCCAAGAAGACCTGAGTGGGTAGATACAGGTTGGGTACGCCGCGCGCGGGATTTCTTGATTTGGATCAAGGGAACAACATCGACCGAAACTAGCCTAGCGCGAACCCTCGAACGGAACAACCATTCAGGAGCCATCAGCCATGCCCGACAGCATCGATGATCTCATCCCCAGCGCGACACAGATTCGTAAGGAAGCGGCCCTCAAGGAGGCCGAAAAGGCAGACGAATACGCGCGTCTTGCCGCTGCCGCCGAAGCCGAGAAGCGGGCCCTGATCGAGCGGCTAAACCGCCCGTCAGGCAAATCCGAGGAAGAAAAAATCCAGCTCGCCTCGACCATCATCCAGCGGGCGGTGCGAAACGGATTGACGGAAGTGCAAGTATATCGGTTCCCCAACTCGCTGTGCACCGACAAGGGCCGCGCCATCAATCAGCAGGAGGCGGGCTGGGAAAACACGCTGACCGGAATTCCAAAGGAAATATTTCAGCTCTGGGCCGACTACCTGAAACCGCGGGGCTATCGCATCAGCTACCAGATCATCGATTACCCCGGAGGCGTGCCGGGTGACATCGCCGTCACCATTGCATGGGGAGACTGAGGGCAGTTCGGCCGAATTCAACCTCAAGCAACGGAATGGTGAGCATGTCAGCCAAAGCGCCTGCAACACGGATGAAGCGCAAGGTCTACGAGAAGGAGCTGGCAAAGCTCCAGGTCGAGCTTTGCCATCTCCAGGAATGGGTGAAGGCGAACAAGCTTCGGGTCATCGTCCTGTTCGAAGGCCGGGATGCCGCCGGCAAGGGCGGCACGATCAAAGCGATCACGGAAAAGGTCAGCCCGCGCGTGTTTCGTGTGATCGCCCTTCCCGCGCCGTCGGATCGCGAAAAGTCGCAACTGTTCCTTCAGCGGTATATGCAGAATTTTCCGGCTGCAGGCGAGATCGTGATCTTCGACCGGAGTTGGTACAACCGCGCCGGCGTGGAATATGTGATGGGTTTCTGTACGCCGGCCGAGCACAAGCGGTTCCTTTCGCTCTGCCCCCAGATGGAGCAATACATCATCGAAGGCGGCATCATCCTGATCAAGCTCTGGCTGGAGGTCGGGATGGACGAGCAGGAGCGCCGTTTTGAGGCGCGGATCGCGGATCCGCTCCGACAATGGAAGCTGAGCCCGATGGATCTGGAATCGTACCGACGATGGTACGACTACTCGCGCGCGCGCGACCTGATGCTCAGGGCGACCAGCACGAAGCACGCACCATGGTATGTCATTCGCTCCGACGACAAACGCCGGGCGCGACTGAACTGCATTGCGCATCTGCTGGAATTGATCCCGTACAAGCGCATGCGGAAGGACAAGGTCAAGCTGCCGAAGCGTTCCGACAAGGGACGCTATAATGACCAGGCGGGCTTGCGAAGGGTAAAGTTCGTCGCGCAGCGCTACTGAAAGGATCGGGCCGCGCAATCGCGGCCTGATCCGGTTCAAGATTTACTTCAAACGTATCGTCACCCCGCCAACCGCAGCCGACACTTCCGCGCCGACCTTCGGGCCGCTGAGCTGCAAGATCACGCCATTGGCGTTCTGCAGTTGAACGCCTCCGGCGCCGGCCGCGACGGCACCGCCGGCTCCGACCGTGCTGTAGGTGCCTTCGATCGAAGCTGGCCCCCTCAAATTGAGCGCCCGCCCAACGAACTTGGTGGTCGAGGCTCCGATCGTGAAGCCGACGCTCATGCCGGATACGGTGAACGGATAGCGGTGGCCGCGCAAGACCAGCACGCCCTCACCGCCACCGACTCCGACGATGAAGCCGCCCTTGGTGAAGACGACTGCGACCTGGCCGGTTTCAGCCCGCGATGGCGTACTGGCGCCGGTCAACCCAACGAGCAGGGCAAGCAGAGCGACGCGCATTCCAATTCTTCCCATGACTTTTCCTCCAAAGATGATGCAGCGTGTGATGGCAACTTATGGCGCAAGGAGCATCGCGAAATACCCAAACACGGTAGGCACGATGCCGGACATTGCGTAACCGACGAAGACTCCGATCCGGGGTACCACACTCTGGATCTCCGCCGCAGCTTCAGGCGCGCTCGTGACGATGTACCGAACCCCGGTCATCCCTCTTGCTTTCATTTCTTGTGTCCGGCTTTCGATGCCTCGAACGCATCTCGATAGCCCCGGGCAATTGTCCGCACGCCGCGCCCGATGTCTTCGTACGCTTCGTCGGGCAGGTTCGCCAAGGAAACGCGCAGCGACCAGTCAGGCGCCTCAAAGCCGCCGCCGTTGAGCAGCACGATTCCGTGTGCCTCGGCCAGCCGGAAAGCAAGATCGAGCGGGTGGACGTGCTTCTTCAGGTATTCGACCGCCTCGTCGCCGATATTCTTTCGAGCCCAGAACTCGAAATCGACCAAGCCGTAATAGGCGTCGTAGTTCGGGTTTGGAGAAAGCTTTAGGCCCAGGCTGTCTATCATGGTCCAGACGCGGCGATTGACGATCTCCTTGCAAGCGGCCTGGTAACGCTTTTGTCCATCCATCATCTCGCTGAGGGAGAACAGGCTCATCATCACCTGCTGTGGCAGCGAGAGCCCCGCCGTGTGGTTGAGCGCCACATCGCGGCTGTCGGCGACAATACGGTCGATGAATTTGATCTTGCGCGGCTCCAGTGTCAGCGCGCCGTAACGCTTGTCCAATGCCTTTAACTCGGCGTCCGGCAGCTTGGCGATCATCTTGTCGAAAATGTTGTCCTCATGGGTGGCGATGACACCGAGCCGCCACCCGGTGCAGCCGAAATATTTCGAATAGGAGTAAACACCGATCGTGTTCTGGGGGAGTTCGCCGAGCAAGGACCGGAAATCATCGACGAATGTGCCATACACGTCGTCCGTTAACAGCATCAGATCCGGACGCTTGTTCTTCACCAGTTTCGTAAGCTTGCCGATGGTTTCCTTGCTCAGTGCCATGCCGGTCGGATTGCCGGGATTGACAATGAAGAATGCTTTGATCTTCGGATCTTCGAGCTTCTTGATCTCGTCGTCGGTGAACTGGAACTGGTTCTCCTGCGGAGCTCTCACGTGAACAACCTTGAGGTCATAGTCCTCCAGATGCGTCATCTCGAGATAGGGTGTGAAAATAGGAGTTCCGAGCGCAATGGTGTCGCCGGGATGCAGCAGCCGATTGGCCTTGAGCGATTTGAAAATGTAGCACATTGCCGCGGTACCACCCTCGACCGCGTAAAGATCGAACTTGCCGGGCGGCCGCGGCTTGCCACACATCGCCCACATCAGATATTCGTGCACTATCCGCTCGTTATGGACCAGCATTCGATCCGGCACTGGATAGTTGTCGCCGATGATTGAATCGACGAGTTCGTGGACGAATGCGTCTGGATCAAACCCGAACGTCTTGGTCGCAAACTGCATCGCCGAGGAAAGGAAGCCGGCGCCGGGCATGTCCGCCTGCTTTGCGAGCCACGCCTCGAATCGCGCTGCGATACCTTTTGCCTGCGGCATTCCGCCGATCCCGGCAGCATGTTCGAATACACGTTTGCTCTCGGTGACAGCGAACTGGCCAAGCAGGAAGAAGCCCTCGCGCGGCGTGGTGGCGACCCAGTTGGGATTGCCGCGGCCGGCATTCAGAAATGTGGATTGGGTGGTCTTGGAGGTCTTCTTGGCCAGGTTGATCAACTCATCCTTGATCTCGAACGGACTCAGAGCCTCGAATTTGCGCAAGGTAAGTTCGTCAGCCATGACTAGCTCCTGTTATGGAACATTAAAACGCAGATAAAGCCGATCCATCGCCTTTCGCGGCTAAGTCAGCAGCATCACGAGCACCATGCCCCACACGGTCAGCAGCGTGTTTCCAACGGCGTAGGTGACGGTATACCCGAGGCCAGGGATCTGACTCTTGGCCCGATCATTGATCATGCCGAGTGAGGCTGTTGTGGTGCGTGCACCGGAGCAGCATCCGAGCACAATGGCGTCGTCGAACCGGAACAGGTATTTTCCGATGTACATCGCCAGGATCAGCGGCACGGTCGTGACGGCCACGCCCCACAGAAACAGGCTGAACCCGAGCTGTTGTAGTCCGGCGACAAAGCCCGGCCCGGACGAGATGCCGACCACGGCAATGAACACGTTCAGGCCGACCGAGTTCATGAACCAGACCGTCGATGACGGAATTCGACCGAAGGTCGGGTGCACGGAGCGCAACCAGCCGAAGAAAAGGCCGGCAATCAATACGCCGCCGGAGGTGGAGAGGGTAAGTGGTACGCTGCCGACTTTATAGACCAGAGCACCGAGCAAGGCGCCGATCGTGATCGCGGCTCCAATAAATGCCACGTCCGCCACGTCTGTTGCCCGGTCCGGATAACCCAGCATCTTGGTTGAAGCAGCCACGTCCGGGGTGCGTCCGACGAGCGTAACGATGTCGCCCCGTTGCAGCTCTGTGCCAGCCAGAATCGGAATCTCGGTCGCAGTCGCACCACGGACAATTCTTCGCAGGAACACGCCGCGCGCTGCCGGCCGGGTCGCCAACTCGGCTAACGTCTTTCCGTCGACTTCCTTGCTTGTCACATAGACATCGACACCCTCTATCGGTACCGCGAGCAGTTCGCGATCGTTGACCTCATCCGCAGCGGAGCCGACCAGGTTCACCAGCACTTCGCGCCGGCCAGCCAGCGCGACGATGTCGCCTGCATGGATCACGGCGTCTGTCGTGGCATCCAGGACCTGGCCGTCCCGCCGAATGCGTTGCACAAACACACGCTGATCCGGAATCAACGCTTCCGCTTGCTGCACTGTCTTTCCGACGGCAGGCCCGCGTTCGTTAACGCGGAAGGCGCGCAACTCGAACTGGTGCCACGCCGTGCCAGGGCCGCCGGCTTCCTTCTTGCCTCCGTGCTTTTCCTCGTACAGCTTACACGCTGCCTCAAGGTCGATGCGGAGGAGCGCCGGACCTATCAGCGCCAAGACAACCGCCGATCCGATCGTTCCGAAAATGTACGTGACGGCGTAGGCGACCGGCATTGCATCCAGCAATTTCTTGCTGTCTTCGGGCGACAGACCCAGGCGGCTGATTGCATCGGTCGCCAAGCCCATCGATGCCGAGATCGTCTGCGATCCGGCGTAGAGTCCTGCGGCCGAGCCTACGTCATACCCCGCCAGCTTCGCGCCCAGATAGGCTGCCCCCAGACAGAAGAAGCACACCACAACGGCAAACAACGCCTGCGGAATTCCGTCCTGTGCGATGCCACGCACGAATTGTGGTCCAACCCCGTAACCAATAGCGAAAAGAAACATCAGGAAGAAGGTCGGCTTGAGAGGACTACCTATCTTGATCTCAAGCTGTCCGATGATCACCGCCGCAATCAGGGTCGCGGTCACCGCCCCAAGGCCAAGACCTTTGTAGGTAAAGGAGCCGAAGTAATACCCAAGGGCCAAGGAAAGGAAGATTGCAATTTCAGGATAGCTTCGAAGCGTGCTGACGAACCAGTCGATCATGGCATCACCTGTTCATGTGATAGCTTTCCGTTTGGTTCCAAACGGCGTTCAAGCGATACGTTGCGTCAAAGTGTCGGAGCGCCTCACCGGCGCTTCCCAACGCGGCAGATCTGCTGCGGCAACTTAAAGACGCCGTGCATGTTGGCCCCCCGTTATGATGCGGCTTTCAGCTTCGGCACGGCGGGCGGTTGGCGCTTGCCCATCTTCGCCAGGGCTTCGGAGCGCACAAGCTTCAGGCCTTCGGCGGCGTCGTAGCCATGGATCTCCTTCACATCGAGCTTGCGCATGAAGTCGATGGTTTCCTGGGTGATGACCTGTCCCGGCACCATGATCGGGAAGCCCGGCGGATACGGGATCACGAAATTGGCGGAGACGAGCTCGGGGCCGCTCTTCAAGCGGCGATTGATCTCGGGATCGGCGAGCCGGATATATTCGCAGCCTGCGGCGTCATAGGCCGCATAGAAGCCGCTGCGGATGTCGCCCTCGTTGGTCTTGGCTCCCGCATCACCGCGGTAACTCTGGTGGAAGTGCGAGAAGTTGGGCAGGTCCGGCACATCCGTCATCAGGCTCTTCACCCGCGCCTCGAAGGTCTTTCGCGCATTGGCACCGCCCTGGCTCAGGCCGCGATCGACCTCGCCGGCAATCTCGGCCAGCACCCGGATCAGATGCGCAACATCGCTGCGGGTGTTGTTGATGTTCGACTGGAACAGAACCGAGTTGCGCGAGGTCTTGTTGACCTGGATGCCGTACTGGTTGGCCAGGATGCCCTTGAACTGCGTGCCGTCGAAGCCGGCGGTGCCGCACACCAGAGTCATGCGGGTCGGGTCGAGGCAGAATTCATCATCCTGCAAGCTCAGCAGCGCAGCCGCCCAATTCGTGCCCGAAGCGAGGTAGTCGACAAAACCGGTCTGCCGATACTGCGCCGGCACCATGGCGTCCGCGCCGAGGATACGGAAATATTTGGAGATCAGCGGATTGCCATTGACCGCCTGACGGATCGCGAGCGCGATTTCCATCGCATTGGCCACGAGGCCATAGCCCTCGAGTTCCATCTGGCGCCGCGCGACATCGAGGCTCGCGATCAGCTGCTGATTGGGACTGGTCGAGGCATGGGTGAAGACCGCCTCGTGGAACTGGGCTTCGACGGTGTGAAATTCGACGTCCTTGACGAAGAGCATGGAGCCCTGACGCAGCGCGGACATCGACTTGTGGGTCGAGTTGGTCTGGTAGACCCGCAGCCGTACCTGGCGCGGGTCGGGGATCAGCCTGGTCTTGAGCAGCAGCTCGTCGGACGGATTCTTGCCGAGTTCGGCCTGCTGCTTTTCGTAGGCCGCCGTCGACTTCGGATCGTGCATCCATGCCTCAATGTCATTGGCGGCACCCATCGCGGTGCGCGGACGCAGGAACGGCGAGAATCGCGCAAAGCCGAACCAGGCCTCGTCCCACAGGAAGATCAGGTCCGGCTTGATCGCGAGGCACTCCTCCATCACCCGGCGGGTATTGTAGATGTGGCCGTCGAATGTGCAGTTGGTCAGATCGACCATCTTGACCCGGCCGAGCCGGCCTTCCGCCTTCGCGTTAAGCAGTGCCTGCTTGATCGTGCGCAGCGGAACGGCGCCGTACATCGAATATTCCGTCATCGGGAACGCTTCGACATAGAGCGGCTGTGCGCCTGCGAGCACCATTCCATAATGGTGCGACTTGTGGCAATTGCGGTCGACGATCGCGATGTCGCCTGGCGCGAGCAGCGCCTGAACCGCCATCTTGTTCGAAGTCGAGGTGCCGTTGGTCACGAAGAAGACGTGGTCTGCCCCGAACGCACGGGCCGCCTTGTCCTGCGCCTTCTTGATATTGCCGGTCGGCTCGAGCAGGCTGTCAAGGCCGCCGGTGGTCGCGCTGCTCTCGGCAAGGAACAGGTTCGGGCCATAGAATTCGCCCATGTCGCGAATCCAGTCCGACTTGAAGATGGATTTGCCGCGCGCGATCGGCAGCGCATGGAAGGTCCCGATCGGGCGTTGCGCATACTTTTTGAGATTGTCGAAGAATGGCGTGTCGAAGCGATCCTGCACGCCCTCCAGAATGCAAAGGTGCAACTCGAGAAGCTCCTCGACAGAATAGAAGATCCGGCGGAGCACGTTGGCTTCCGGGTTTCCGGCCATCTCCTCCACGTTGCGATTGGATATCAGGTAGAGATCGAGTTCAGGGCGTACCCGCTTCAGGATGCGGGCGAGCCGAAGCGCTGAAACGCTGGATTCTTCGTGCGGGCCGATCGAGTTCGTCAGCGTTCGAAGCACGGGTGCGTCATGGCGCGAGCGAAGCGCAAAGCCCTCGTTGATCACGACGGCGCCGAGGTCAGGGTTAAGCAGTGCCGCGCAGAATGCGTCTTCGAGACTGCCGACGATGACAGGCTCATAGACAAACGAATCGATCGGACGCCTCAGCTTGCGCCATTCCGTGCAGAGCGCCGGCCAATTGTTGGGAGCGACGCCGGTGACGATCAGGGTTTCAAAATAGGGGCGATGCGCCTCTTTTCGCCCGAACGACGGCGGCAGCAGTTCGGGAACGTCTCCGTCGCCCTCATCGTGCAAATTCCAGTCGCCGGCATGCTGGCGGAAGGACTTCGTCGTCAGGGCCTGCGCAATCTTCGTGGCGAGCGCGAAGCAGGTCGCAGCGTCTCCCGACGCTGCAGCCTCTTTTAGGGCCGCCATCAAATGGACACCCGGATAGCCATGAAACTCTTCCATCACCGAGAGGTTCGACAGCGCCGCGTCGCATTTCGCGCGGTCCCCGCTTTGGGCCCACGCCTTTGCGCCTTCCACGAGTTCACGCCAGTCGTCTGCCCGCCCTCCGGGGCCGGAAAAGAACTGATCGATGCGCTTCTGTGCGGGCCTGTCGTCCTTGGACATGTCTCCCTCTCCCGTCTTTGCGAGGTTGATGGCTTGTCGAACCGTGCCCCCCTGCTCCCTTGCTCCCTTGATCCAAGTCAATGGTCGCACTCTCTCGCTACGAATTCGCGCCAACCCACGGCGAATGCCGCACTTTGCAATGCAATAGGGCGTCAGGAATATCTGGCCGTCGCCCATTTTTCCGTGGAGGCTCGGGATTGATCGGCATTAAGCCCCGGGCGCATTCACGCTCCAGGCCGCTTTTGCTCGCGGAGATCGGATCGTTCCTCGGCGTTGCCGTCGCCCAGCACGCTGTCGAGTGTCCGAAGCCACTCACTGCTGTCCGTTTTCTCCGCCAGTCCTTCCGCCAGCAGCAGATCACGCAACTGCGCATGGGCGCCGACGATGCAGAACGCCACATGACGGGACGCCAGCTCATCATGGAGATCGTGCAACATGCGCGCCCCCGCCAGATCGATGTAGGGAGATGCCGAGAGATCGCAGGCAACCAGCTTGATGTCGGACGCGTTGCGAAGCGCCTGCAAAACCGTCGCCAAGATCGTCTCGGCATTGATATAGAGCAGCGAGGCTTCCGGGCGGAAAGCGATGACGCCAACCAGCGGCTCTACACCCTGGTGACGGGCGCTGTCGGAATAGCGACCCGTTCCGGGAAGCCGTCCGAGAAACGCGATGTTGGGATTCGACGCCCGGCCAAGCAGCAGGAAGATGGATGCGAGGGCAGCAAGCAGGACGCCTTGCAGGATTCCAAGCAGCAGAACGGACACAAGCGCGATAGCCGCGGCATAGAAGTCGATCCGGCTAACTCTCCACATCCGAAGCAGCGCGCGGATGTCGACCAGCTTGTAAACGGCAACAAAGACAATACTGCCTTGGGAAGGTTGGTCAGCAACCCCGTAAAGAAAAGCAGGCAGAGCGCAAGGGCAAACGAGCAAAACACCAATGCCAGGGGCGTGCGCGCTCCCGCCGAATCATTGACGGCGGATTGCGACAAGCCACCGGCGACGGGATAGCCATGGCCAAACGCAACTGCGAGGTTGGCGGCCCCCAGCCCCAGAAACTCCTGCCGGACATCAAGGCTGTATCCATGCTTCGCTGCAAAACTCCGGGCCGCCGAAACACCTTCTATATAGGCCAGCAGTAAACATCCGGCTGCGATGGGAAATAGCTCTTCGAATTCGAGCATGCCGAATGTGGGCACCTCGAAGGCCGGCAGTCCTTCCGGGATGATCCCGGTAACGGGTACGCCCAGTGCCGGAAGCCCCAACAAGGTTGCCGTGAGGATCGACAATGCCACCACGGTGAGGCCGACCGGCCTCCCCGGCAGAAGCCGTTCGCCGAGGAGCAAGAGCAGGATCGCAACGCCCCCTATTGCCAATACGAGCGGGTTGATGTCGGCAAGCTGACCGGCGAGCCGAATTACCCGGTCGAAGAAATTGTGGCCGCCACCGGCTACGCCGAACAGGCTTGGCAACTGGCTCATGATGATTGTGAGCCCGGCCCCCGCCTTGAAGCCGACGAGAATGCTGTCGCTGACCAAACGGACGAGAATGCTCAACCGGAACAGCCAGGAGATCGCGCAAAGCAGCGCTACGGCACATGCAGCAAGGCTTGCGATCTGTGCATATCGCGCCGCGTCTGCCCCGGCGAGCGACCCGACGGTACCGGCAATCATGAGCGAGATCGCGGATGTCGGGCCAACCGAAAGCTGGCGCGACGACCCGAACAGGGCATAGCCGAGGCCCCCAAGCATGTAGCCGTAAATGCCGACCTGCGGCGGCAACCCGGCAAGGCCCGCATAGGCTAGTGACACCGGGATCGCATAGGCGGCGAGCGTCACTCCGGCGATTGCATCATGGCGCAACCAGGATCGTCTGTATTCAGCAAGCCACTTCGAGGGCGGAAAAAACCGTGTCCAGCCGGTTCCCTGAAGCGCGCGGAATCTCATGTACGCTCCTCAGTGGGGAGTATCTCGCAACGAAGCAAGACGATCAGCACGCCAACCGTGCCGTAAACCCAGAGCAAGACCAAGTTGCGGACTGGCGGCAATATCCAGAGAACTCATGTCAAGACGCAGGCTGTCGCGGATCCGGTACGGCTCGATAAGCGACGCCCTCGGGCTTGGCGCGGCTTGATCTGGATCAAGCTTTCCGTGAGTTCCCGGGAATCAAATTGATGCACGATCAAACCGCCGCGCCCCGGGGGAATGTGATCATGGACATTGTCAGGTGGACCATCTCCACCGCGCCGGAAATCTATCTGCTGTTGGCGGTAGCCATCGGCACGGTTCTCGGCCGTGTCAAGATTCGCGGATTTTCGATCGGCACGACGGCGTGCACACTGATCGTCGCCGTCCTCATAGGGCAGCTCGGCACCTTTACGTTTCCCCCGATGCTAAGGGTCGTGCTCTTCAGCCTGTTCGTGTTCACCATTGGCTACCGATCGGGGCCTGAGTTCTTTGCCTCCCTAAGCGTGCGGACGCTGGCGCAGGTGGCCATGGCACTCGTGCTCGGCGGCACCGGTCTCGTCATCGTTCTCAGTTTCGCTTACATCTTTGCGCTTGATCCCGGCACCGCATCCGGTCTCGCCGCCGGCGCCCTGACGCAATCCTCTGTCATAGGCACCGCATCGGGTGCGCTGGCACAGCTTGGGCTTCCGAAGAATGTATTGGACCAGCAGGAGGCGAACATCGCCGCCGGCTATGCCGTCACCTATGTGCCCGGTTATATCCTCACGCTGCTGTTCGTCCCGTTCGTCGCACCGAAGCTGATGCGGATCGACTTGAAGAAGGAGGCGGCCAAGCTCGAGGCGGAGCTCTCGGGTGGTGCGCCGCCAAAGACCGAGAATCTCGCCTATCGCAAATTCCAGGCGCGGGCCTATCGCGTGTCGGCCGGCGCGGGCCGAACCGTTGAGGCAATCGAAGACGAGGTCGGCAGACGAACCGTCATCGAGCGAATTGTCCGGAAAGGCGCCGATATCCAGCCGCATCTGGACACGGTTATCGAGGAAGGCGATGACATTGTCATTGCCGGCCCGACCGCCGCCATTGTCGCTGCCAAACCCGTCATTGGTACCGAGATCGATGCGGACGAGATCCTGCGTGCGATCCCCGGCAATGTGGTTGAGGTGCTGGTCGACAATCGCAAGCTCCACGGGCGGTCCCTCAAGGAGGTCGTCGAACGCGTTGGCGACAACGCGCGTGGCGTGTTCCTGCGCGCACTCACGCGGATGGGCCGGGAAGTTCCACTGAGCCCTGACACCAGAATCTATGTCGGCGACGTCATGACGCTGGTCGGCAGCACCCGGAACATCGAACGCGCCGCTGCGCAGGTAGGGCAGATGCTGCGCTCGGGCGACCGCACCGACATCGCCTTCCTCGCCGCCGGCATCGCGGCCGGCCTGCTCGCAGGTCTCTTGAGCGTGAAGGTCGGCTCCGTTGCGCTGACGCTCGGTGGCGGCGGAGGGGCGCTGATCGCTGGCCTCGTCTGCGGCTGGATACGTTCGCGCCGGCCGACCATGGGCGCAATGCCACCCGCCGCGCAGCAGACGCTCAGCGACCTCGGACTTGGCGGATTCATCGCGGCCGTCGGGCTTGCCAACGGCCACGCCGCGTGGATTGCGATCCAGGCGCATGGCTTGCTGCTGGTCGGCATGGGCCTTGTTGTCACGCTGGTTCCTCTGATCGTCGCGACGCTGTTTGCGCATCACGTGCTTCGCATGAACCCGGTCGTCACCTGTGGCGCGCTCGCCGGCGCCATGACGGTCGACGCCGCCGTGACCGGATGCTGCGAGATTGCCGAAAGCCAGACCCCGGTGCTCGGCGTCGCCGTGCCTTACGCCGTCGGCAACGTTGTCCTGACCGTGCTCGGGCCGATCATCGTTGCCTGCACCTTTGTTGGCTGAGCATTTGGTCAGGTTGCTACATCAAGGGAGTCGTAAAATGTGTCAGCAGAACTTACGAAGCCCGGTCGCTGCGCTACTGCTGCTGTTCGCCACCCTGATCACGCCGTCGCGCGCGGACGATCAGGCCAAATCCCGCCCCATCCAGGAAGAGATCTGGGCGCTGCCGCTGCCGCTCCCGATGTTCGCCTATCTGGTGCGGCCGGTCGGCGACGGGCCGTTCCCGCTCGCGATCATGAATCATGGCGTTTCAATGAGTCCGACCGGCCGCAGCTTTTTCCCGCTTGTGGAATTCCGCGACGCAGCCAAGTGGTTTGCCAAACGCGGCTACCTCGTGGTGGCCCCCGTCGGCACCGGATATGGCGCAGCGGCCATCGACATACCCGAGCATGGTCTCTACGGCCCGTTTTTCTCGAAGGTCGGGAAGTGCAGCAATCCCAATTTCCGTGCTCCCGGCCTGGCGGTTGCGCAAGTTGACCTCTGGATCATCGACTACATGACCGCCGAAAAGCGCATCGTGCCGAAGGACGTCATCGTCGTCGGGCAATCCGCCGGCGGGTGGGCCTCGATCGCGCTTTCCAGCCTGAACCCACCCCAGGTCAAGGCGATCATCACCTTCGCCGCCGGCCGTGGCGGGCGTGTCGACGACAAGCCAAACAACAATTGCGCTCCCGACAAACTGGTGGAGGCGACCGGCGAATTCGGCCGCACGTCGCGCGTACCGATGCTGTGGATCTATATCGAGAACGATACCTTCTTCGGCCCTGCCCTGTCCAAACGCATGCATGAGGCGTTTACCGCGGCAGGTGGCAAAGCCGAATACAGATTGATGCCCCCGTTCGGCAACGATGGGCATTTCTTCATCGGCTCCCCCGACGCCATCCCGATCTGGTCGCCGGTCGTGACGAAATTTCTCGATGAGCAGGGATAGCAAAGGGCCACCACCGGAGGCGCAAATATGACGGGATCACATCGCACCGACCCGCGGCCAGGACGCATTCATGCGATCCCTGCCGTCGCAGCGTTGTTGTTGGCGGGAGCCGCAAGCATTGCAGTCAGCCAGCCGGCCGTGTCGCAACAGAGTTCGACCGCCGCACAGAAACCCGCGGCGACAGAAATCGCGCCCCGCGGCCAGCGAGAGGTAAAGGACATTGCTTATGGAGACTGGAAGAAGCTGTGCTTCAAGCCGGGCGGCGCAAAAATGATCTGCCGGACTTCGATCACCGGCACGTTCGCGACCGGCCAGGTGGCGGTCCGCGTCGATATCGTGGAGCGTGAAGGCGACGCCAATGCGCGGCTGCAGGTGTTCTCCCCCGTCGGCATGTATCTGCCGAAGCCGGCCAAGCTTACGATCGACCAGGGCAACCCCCATAGTGTGCCTTATACCTGGTGCCTCACCAATGCCTGCATCGCAGGCGCTGTCGCAGACCCGAATATGGTCGAGGAAATGGATTCCGGGCAGACGCTGCGGCTGGAATTCGTCGATTCGAGCCTCTTAACGCTCACGACGTCGCTGCCGCTTGGTCAGTTCGCCTCGGCACACAAGGGAGCGCCCGCGCAGACGTTTGAACAGGACATTGATGAATGAGCCAAGGATCGCCTAAGCGGCGGCGGCGCGCGCTTTTTCGATGGATTCGATGAGCGAGGGTGCAGCAAACGGCTTGGTCAGGTAGGCTATGCAACCCGACGCGATCGCGGCCGCGCGGTTGGCCTCGCTGTCGTTGCCGGTGATATAGATGACCGGCAGCCTCACCCCTTTCTCCGAGAGAGACCGGCACAGCGCGATGCCCGATTCTCCATTCAAGTTGATGTCGAGGATGAAGCAAAGCGCCTCGCCGAAATCTTCGTGGCAGAGCAGCGCACTGGCCGACTCGAACAATTTTGAATGGAAGCCGTGAACTCTCAGCAGCCGCTTGATGCCCGTGCGCATTGACGGGTCGTCGTCCACAACAAAAATGGACCTGCGTGTTGGCAAGATGTCGCTCTACCTGCAAATTTTCTAGGTTTGGCCATTTCACCCCCTTTTAACACATCGTCACGAAAGCTTCATACTGTCCTTATGTACAGGATCGTTTGGGGGGAACGCAGAGCGCAGAGTCAGGATATCGACTAGGTGCTTGAATCACGGTTGGGTTCAAGCATGCCAAGCCGCTCCGCGTTCGAAACCAGTTCGGCAAGCGAATGCACCTGCATCTTCTCCATCACCTGGTGGCGATGTGCCTTCACCGTGCGCTCGGTTGTTCCCAGCTCGTAGGCGATCTGCTTGTTGATCTTTCCGCGGACGATCAGATTGAAAACCTGCCGCTCGCGTGGCGTCAGGCTCGCCACCAGCCTGCGAATGGAATCGAGCTCGTTCCGTTGATGGCGTGCCGACTCGTAGTGCGTCATGGCGCGCTCGATCGCCTCGATCAGTTGTTCTGACGATACCGGCTTGGTCAAAAAATCCTCGGCGCCCGCCTTGATGGCTCGCACGGTCGTAGGCGTGTCGGCATGTCCGGTGACGAAGATGATCGGCAGGATCGAACCGAGCTCGATGAGGCGACCTTGCAGTTCGGGGCCGCTCAATCCCGGTATCTGCACGTCGAGCAGGATGCATCCCGGCTTTTCAACGCCCGGCAAGACGTCCAGCAATTGTTGTGCCGACGAATAGGTTTCGACCTCATAGCCTGCGAGTTTCAGCCGACGCCCGATCGCCGTCCGAAACGAAGCATCGTCGTCCACCACGTGAACCAGGCCACTCAATTTTTCGCCTCCTGGCCGACATTCAAGACCGCCAAAATCTTGCTCCCGCATCGCCTCGATCACCGAGGGTCTCCGTCGCCCTCAAGTGCGCAGGTAAAGCTGCATTCTCAATTCGACAAACAGTTCAACCATTTGGCGGCACGCCGTGGCCGCGATCTTAACGCCCTTCCGGTTGACCAAGGTCAAAGCGTGATCACCGTGGTGCCGGTATGATATCCGTGTCAGGACCGGTCATCTCATTTCAGGCATCGTATCGCAGTCCTGTCCTTTGGTACAATGAACCTTGAGACAATGGTTCGAAATGTCGCCTTCGTCGTACATCAACTTGAACGGGAGTGGTAAAGCGGCGGCGCATTCCTTGCGGCGAAATATCCATAAAGGCTGAGGAACCATCTCAACGACCAGTTCAGGAGTTGGCCATGTTTGTCCGCATCACGACCGATCCGGCACCCCGTCCCACCTCTCTCGGCGAACTCGGAATAACGAGTGATTCAAACCCAAAAGTCAGTTTAAACGAATTTACCTACAATAAGGGAGCCGAAATTTACGGCGAAAAGGAGCCGGCGGACTACGTCTATCAGGTCAAGATCGGTGCGGTGCGAAGCTATAAGCTGCTGTCCGACGGCCGTCGACAGATCGGCGCATTTCATTTGGCCGGCGACATCTTCGGGCTGGAAAACGGAAGCGAACATCGGTTTACGGCGGAGGCGATCGTGAACACTACGGTTCGCCTGATCAAGCGGCGCAGCCTCGAGATGGTGGCTGAGAGCGACGCCATGGTCTCGCGAAACCTGCTCAGTATGACCACGTGCAACCTGCAGCATGCGGAAGACCACATGCTGCTGCTCGGCCGCAAGACTTCGCTGGAGCGGGTCGCCGCTTTCCTGATCGAGATGGACCGACGACTGACGGCGGCCGGCGTCATGCCTCTGCCGATGTCCCGACGCGACATCGCCGACTATCTAGGCCTGACACTGGAGACGGTATCCCGCGCGCTATCGCGACTGCATGAACTCGGCATCATCGGATTCATCAGCACTAATCAGCGCCAGATCGTGCTCCTGGATCGCCCGCAGCTCGCTAGCCTCGATCTTCAGAACTGAGCGCGGGGGCGCCGACCGACGCGAGGTGCTCAAGCGTCTTGCGCAGCACCTCGAACAGAACGGCCGTTGACCAACCGAACATCAGGATGCCGTTCATCGCGGTCATCGGACCCGTCAGTCGCCATGCTTGCACAGGCGTAATATCTCCATAACCGAGCGTGGTGTAATTGACGAAAGCGAAATAAAGCAGATCGCTGCCGGCCGGCGCCGCACTGACGATCGCATAGGCCAGCGCCCAAACGAAGACCTCCAGCGTGTGCGCCAGCATCAGGACCGCGGCGGTCGCGACCATCACCGCCATCAAGTGCGATCTCGGCCACAGGGTGTGCCGCAACCCCGCGGAGCGGGCAATGCCGACCGCGCCGACGGTCACCAGCGCATGGATCATGATGTTGACCACACCGATGACGCCGCCGACCAGGAATTGAAGCGCCATAGCCGTCCCACGCTTGATCAGGCCGGCAGAGGTATCTTCGAGCGCCTCGGCCGGCCCTGCAACTACCTTCAGCTCTTTGGGGTGAAGACGCCTGTCGCGGCCTTCATGGCAGACTCGCCCATGGTCCTTGCATGGTCGGTCAGCGAGCGCATCTGGTCCTGGAAAAACTCGGACTGAATCTTGACCGCGTCCTGCATGTCCTTGGCTGTGATCAGCTTATCGCCGAGATCGAAGGTCGCGGTGACGTTGCGCTGCATGTAGCCGCAGAACTGCTTGGCCTGGTCGGCGACCGGCAGTGGCGAGGAACTCAGGCCCTTCTCGAGCAGGTCAAAATACTCCGCGCTGGCCTTTCGAAGGCGCCCGTTGGCCTCGGCCAGCATCGCACGGATCTTGTCGGCGGAAAGGTTGGCATCTGACATGACTAACTCCTTTTGAAGAACGCACCCGATCGACTACTTTGAAAGCCCCCCGAACCATGCACCGAAATAACCGGCGTAGAGTGCCGGCAGTTCCAGGTTCATCGAATGCCCGATGCTGGGCACAAGAACGAGCCGGCAGTCCGGCATTGCCGCAGCCATCGCCCGGAGATCCGCCGGAGGAATCCAGCCATCCCACTCGCCCCACAGCACCAGGTGTGGATGGTGGATATCGGGCATCCGGTGCTCAAGTTCGCCACTCTCCCGCTCGCGGGTTAGATTGACCGGCGTGCCGATCCAGATGCCTTCGGAGACACCAAACGTTTGCTCCAGAATTCGTTCGAAGAGCGCCTGGATCTCTCCGAGCCCGTCGCGGAACCTTGGGGTGACGCTCGGCGCGAGACTTTCCGGCACGAACAACGAGGATGCCGCAGTCGCCATCACCGCCCGCGTCAATTCCTTGCTCGCCATCATCGAACGGAAAAGACCGATCTGTTCGGCATTGAACGACATGCCAAGCGGCGTGACCGGATCGAGCGCGAACACCCGCCCGAACCGCGGCGGCTGCATCAGGAGCATCCGCGCGGCGATGATGCCACCGGTCGAATGGGTGGCGAGATGGCAGAACCTGACATCCAGCGCGTCGAGCGCCGCCAGCATGTCCTGAGCATGCTGCTGCATCGAGTAATTGGAATAGTCGGCATTCGGCTTTGGGCGATCGCTTTCGCCACAGCCACGCCAATCGATTCCGATCACGCGCAGGCCGCTCGGAAACAGCGGTGCGGCAAGCTCGATCCAGTCCTTGCTGGCGAGATTGCCGTGGATGAAGACGACGGTGACGTCGCCTCTTCCCCATTCCCGCCAGCCTAGACGAACCTCGCCCGCCTGCAACCGTGCCATGGCGGTCCTATTTGTTCAGGCCGGCCGTGGGCGACGCGCCGGGCGGCGTCGGCGCCACCGGAAGTGCCGATACGACAGCCCCGCGGATCATTCGATCAATCGCCAGCGGTGAGCTGGTGTCGATCGTTCCCTTGGTCACGAAGTCCACGACGTCGACGGGATACTCCACCGGGTTGTCGGTGTGGATGAAATGCCCGGTGTCCGGATAGATCTTCAGGATCGGCCGGTTACCTGCATTCGTCATGCGGGTCATGAACGGCGCAATGATATCGCGTCCGAGGTCGGTCAGACCATTGAAGGCGGTACCCGGAATGAACGGCTCCTTGTCACCGAAGGCGACGAAGATCGGGACCTTGATCTGGGTGAGTCGTTCGTAAAGGTTCTTCGGATCGTCCTGCTGAAGCTCCGCCACCATGGTGTAGATGTCGAAAATGAAGACGTTGGACCACTGTTCGAGCTCCTTCGGATTACCCATGGTCAGCCCGACGCGCTGGTCGGTATGAAAATTGGCATACTCGCTGTCGTTCATGAAATAGCCGCTCTTGGAAGCAGCTACGACACCGGTCACTGGATCTCGCTTCTTGAAATAGTAGAAGTCGCGGATGTTCTGCTCGGAACGGGCGATTTCCGAGGCAAGGATGCCGGTCTGATCCCAGGTCTGCTTCCATTTGTCGAAGTCGCGAGCGAAGGAAGCATCGAACAGGGGCAGCTTCTTGTCCTTGGAAATGGCGATCTCGCGCGGATATTCCTCGAGACCGGCGGGCGCCTCGAGCGCCAGCGCTTGCACTGCATCAGGCCAGGTCAAGGCGTAACCGAGGACCAGCTGGCCGCCGAGCGAGTGGCCCAGATAGACTGCCTTCTTGACGCCGAGCTGGTTGACCACGAGGTCATACACGACCTCGCGCATGTCCTGCATGGTGCGAGCCGGGCTCTTGTCGAGATTGCCGGGCCCGGACATACCGTAATGCGGCAGGTCGGGCACGATCACGCGCAGGCCGCTGCGCAGGGCGTACTGCATGATGTTGCCGTAGTGCCCGCCGAACGCCCCCTTGCCATGGATGATGACCAGAACCTTCGGATTGCTGTCGGTGCCGGCATATTCATCCATGTAGCCGATCTGCCAGGACGTGCCGCGACTGTCCTTCGCGGTCGCGTATTTGACCGGATAGGGATAGGTGACGAAATCCTTCCAGAACGACTTCTTCGGATCGATGTTCGCGGCCACGCCGGGCACGCGATAGTTCTTGTCCACGAACTGCTGCGCGCGGTCGAGGCTCGCAACGTCGTCCATGAACGCGACGAACTTCGGATCGTTCTTCCGGTGGTTGACGATCGAGAACACGCCGTAGTGGGCGACCGGGCTTTCCTCGGCAATCAACTGCGCTCCCGGCACGCGGTCGACCGCGCGCTCGGCCAGCTTGAAGTTCAGCCACAGGTCATTGGTGATGTGCATCACCAAGGTGCGGGCCTGGATGCGGCCGAGATAGGGATTGACGTTATGGGTCTCGCCGACCCGGTTGCGCCACACGAGATCGACCGCGTCGTAAATCTTGGCGCGATTGGTCACGTTGAGACCGGCCTTCTCGTTCGGCGGATCCCAGTAGAAGACTTCCGGCTGCACCGAAGCGAAGCTCTGGGTGGTGCGAAACGCAAAATCATAGCCGGTCAGGCCGAGCACCGACCAGCCGAAGGCAACGCCCGGCACGGGATGTTTTTCCTTGGGTAGTTTGTAGTAGTCCCCCTTGGTGGCCTGCCATACCGGATCGGACTCGATTGCGGCGGTCTTCATCTGGAAGGTCCAGTTGCCGACCGGATCCTCGGCGTCCGATTGCGTCGTACCGCCGATCGGCATCAGCGCGCCCATGAATTCCGGATGCATCACGCCCCAGACATAGGTCTGCGTGCCGCCCATCGAGACACCGGTGATCAGCGCTGCCCGCGCGACCTTCAGATGATCGCGCAGCATGCGATAGTTCGCCTGCACCATGTCGTAATAGCTGTACTGCGGAAACTTGATGCCAAGCCCGTCGGATGGCTTGCTGGCGCCCCAGGTCCCGAGCGGATCGACCATGATGACGTAGTAGCGGTCGGTATCGATCGGCCTGCCCGAACCGATCACGGGCACGCCGCCCGACAGCGCGGTACCCTTGACCCATTGCTCGTACATGTCAGTGGAATCGCCGGAATAGTACGAGTTGATGATCACGGCGTTGGTGACTTCGCCTGCCGCGTTGCGGCGCGGCGTGCCGATTGCGATGTAGGCCGTCCGCAGCTTGCCGGCACCGAGCGATTCCAGGGTCGTTCCACCCTCACCGCCATTTTCCCACTTCGAGGGATCTGCGAGGTCGTACCTGCCGCCGAGGCGGAAGTCCGCGATCTCGTAGGTTTTCTTCAACCCGTCGTGCTGCACTTGCGATGAGCGCCGCGTGAACGGCTGTGCGACAGCGAGCGAGGTACCGACCAAAAGCAACAGCAGGGTGATGAAGCAACGCCGCATAGCGTGTCTTCCGACCATGGCGAATTCCTCCTGGCAATCCTTTGGCCGGAGGCTAGGTACGGTGCCGGCCCGACCCTTGATCTAACTCAAGAGAATCCGGACGGCGCGAGCAACGATCTGCGAACCAATATCGCTGGACCGCCGGGATGCCTTTCCTCAGCCACGGATCGTACCGAATCCGCTACGAGCTCGACGGTCCCGCCATCGGCCCCGCGTATGTCCTGGTGAACGGGCTCACGCAATATGCCGAGCTGTGGGCGGCCTATCGCGACGCGCTGGTCGCCAGGCAATTTCGCGTCGCAACATTCGATCTGCTTGGCCAGGGCACTTCCGACAAGCCGGCGCTGTTCATCAATCAGGACGACCAGGTTGCAGCGCTTGATCTCTTAATCGGCGAGCTCGGCGACGGCCCTGTCTTTCTCAGCGGGATCAGCTTCGGTGGCCTGATCGCGCTTCGCTATGCCATTACGCATGGCAAACGGCTTTCCGGACTGGTGCCGATGAGTTGCTTTGCGGAGCTCTCGCCGCAACTCCTTCTGCTCGGCAACGCCATGCGCACCGGGCTGATCCTCGGCGGCACCAGCTATCTGCAGGATCTCCTGCTGCCGATGAATTTATCGGATCAGTGGCTGAAGCCGTTGCTGGACAAGCTCGACAGCGTGAAGCGCCAGGGTTGGCTGGTCAACGACGTCTACGCCCTGCAAAACCTGATGGAATCCTTCCTTGATTTCGAGCCGCTGACGCCGCAGCTCGCTTCAATCGGCGTGCCGACCATGATCCTGAACGGCGAGTTCGACTTTCTGACGCCACGCGCCCTGCACGAAACCCTGCGCGTCCACATTCCCAACAGTTCGCTCGTGATCATTCCACGTGTCTATCACGCCTTCACCCTGGAGAAGCCGGCTCTGACCGCAGATCTGCTGGCGCGATTCGCCGAAGACGTGCTGGCCGGACGCTGGCAGGGCAACAAGGCCGTCTGGATCGCCCCGGAAGAAGCCGGCGGCGCGCTTGCTCCGTTTCCAGCCGGCTACGATCATCTACGCGCCATTCCCACGCAGGGAATGAATCCATGAGCGAATTTTTCGGACCACTGGATTCCCAATGCCGCGTGCCGCCGCGACAGCAAACGCGCGTCGCTGCGTTCCTGATCTCGGCCCACGGCGCATTGGCGAGGCAGTTCGCGTTCGCCCTGCCGATGAAGCTCGATTCCGCCTGGCAAACCGAATTGAATGCGCAGCTCTATCGCGAGAGCGAAATCATTTCCCTGCTGCAGCGCGCAACCTCGTGGGTGCCGGACCTCACCCTGGGCTATATGGCTGCGTCCTGGGAGACGGCATGGTTTCCAGCGCCGATGGAAGGCATCCCGGATCGGAGCTTCGCGGTGGCAGCCGGCCTGGCAACGCTTGCGCATGCCGTGCATGCCGGCATCCGGCCGGCCGCGTTGCTCCCGGTGGAAGCCAACGCCGACGATCCCTTTGTGATGGCGCTGCGCCGCATCGAGTTCGAGAGCGGCCGCCTGCTGCAGGCGCAAATCCTCTTCCTGAAGGGCTCGGAACTCGCGCCGTTTCGTAACACCTTGAGCGCAGCCCTTGAAAGGCGTCACGCCGGGATTGGCAAGCTATGGGCCGAAGCGCTCGAAGGCGTCGGCATTACTATCCCTCGCGCGGAATAGCGGAAAGCCTTGATGCAGATCAAAGGAGCGCTGCAGGGCTTCATCAACATGTCAGTCACGTCCGCCCTTTCATTGATCGCTTACTGGCTGGAGTTTCAGTCATGAGGGCCGTTTCCGTTGAAGAAGCCGTTGCGATGATCCCGCCCGGTTCGAGCATCATGGTTGGCGGATTCATGGGTGTCGGAACACCGGAACGCCTGCTCGACGAAGTCGTCAGACAGAGAAAGACCGACCTTTCGGTGATCAGCAACGACGCTGCAGTACCCGGGAAAGGCGTTGGCAAGCTGTTCGATGCGACTCTCGTATCGCGCCTGACCGCAACCCACATCGGCCTCAATCCTAAGGCGCAGCAGCAGATGCTGGCCAACCAGGTCGCCGTCGATCTCGTACCCCAGGGGACCTTTGTCGAACGCATTCGTGCCGGTGGTTGCGGTCTCGGAGGGGTGCTCACGCCGACCGGCGTCGGCACCCTGGTTGCCGAAGGCAAGCGCCAGATCGAGGTAGCCGGAACGACATTTCTGCTCGAAACCGCGCTGCGGGCGAAGTTCGCCCTGGTTCACGCCTTTCTGGCAGATTACCTCGGCAACCTCACCTACGCGCTGACCGCACGCAACTTCAATCCCATCATGGCGATGGCCGCCGACACCGTGATCGTGACGGCGGAACACATCGTGCCTGTGGGCGTCATTGCACCCGACCACGTCATGACCCCGGCGCCGCTCGTCGACTACCTCATTACGAACGGGTGAACCATGGATGCACAGACAATCATCGCCCGGCGTGTCGCACAGGAGCTCCATACCGGCGACCTTGTAAACCTGGGGATCGGCATTCCGACGCTGGTCGCCAACTATGTTCCGCCTGAGCTCAAGGTGTTCTTCCAGTCGGAAAACGGATTGATCGGCACCGGACCGATACCGGAACAAGGGTTGGCTCATCCGCTTCTGACCGATGCGGGCGGCCGACCGATCAGCGCCCTGCCGGGTGCCAGCACCTTCGACAGCGCGATGTCCTTCGGATTGATCCGCGGCGGCCATGTCGATGTGACCGTCCTGGGCGGCCTGCAGGTCGACGGGCATGGACATCTCGCCAATTGGATGATCCCCGGCAAGATGGTCCCTGGAATGGGCGGAGCGATGGACCTCGTCAGCGGCGCCAAGCGGGTTATCGTCGCCATGCAGCACGCCGCGAAGGGCAAATCAAAGATCGTCGCCAAATGCACCCTGCCGCTCACATCGACAAGGCCGGTGAGCCTGGTCGTGACGGACATGGCGGTCATCGCGTTCCTCGACGGTAAGGCGACCCTGCTGGAAACCGCGCCGAGCGTCAGCATCGCCGAGGTTATGGCCGTAACGGAAGCGGAGCTCGTCATTCCCGACGCCGTCCCCGAAATGAAGATCTGACCGGGTAACGCACATGCGGATATTCAGCGACTTCAAAGAGATCAAATCCGCCGTCGGCACAGAGATTGGCGCGAGCGACTGGATCGAGGTCTCGCAGGAGCGGATCAACCTCTTCGCCGAAGCGACCTGTGACGAGCAGTGGATCCATGTCGACCAGGAGCGCGCGAAGCGGGAGTTGCCCGGCGGCACCACCATCGCCCACGGGCTGTTGTCGCTGGCGCTCGCGCCGCTCTTCATTCGATCGGTGATCGGTTTGAAGGGCTTGCGCAATACCCTGAACTACGGTGCGGACAGGATACGGTATCTGGCGCCGGTTCCGGCGGGCTCAAGGCTGCGCGGCCGCGTCACGATATCAGAAGCGGAGGACGTGCCGCCAGATGGCTTGCGCGTAAACTATCATCTCGTGATCGAGATCGAGGGCGGCAAGCGCCCGGCTTGCGTCGCCGAACTGATCGCCCTGCACTATCGCTAAAGCGGTGCGCCGGAGCGCGCCAAGCGCGCTCAATCGATGATGTGATAGCCGCCGTCGATGTAGAGGACGCTGCCGGTGATGAGCTTGGCGCC
Source organism: Bradyrhizobium sp. Ash2021 (assembly GCF_031202265.1). Taxonomy (NCBI): domain Bacteria; kingdom Pseudomonadati; phylum Pseudomonadota; class Alphaproteobacteria; order Hyphomicrobiales; family Nitrobacteraceae; genus Bradyrhizobium; species Bradyrhizobium sp. Ash2021. The sequence goes on from NZ_CP100604.1 coordinate 7,816,941, forward strand.
GTCGAGCGCCAGAAACGCGGTTGCTTTACCGACGTCGTCGATGCTGACGAGACTGCGCGCCGGCGCCTTCGATTGCGCCTTGTCCATCAGCTCGTCGAATTCGGGGATCCCCGACGCCGCGCGCGTGGCGAGCGGCCCGGGCGAGATCGCGTGAACGCGGATGCCCTTCGGGCCCAGTTCTGCAGCCACGTACCGTACGGCAGCTTCAAGCGCAGCTTTCGCCACGCCCATCACGTTGTAGTTCTCCACCACCATCTGGCTGCCATAGTAGGTCATGGTGAATATGGTTCCGCCATTTTTCATCAACGGTTCGGCCAGATGGGCCATCCGCATGAACGACCAGCATGAGACATCCATGGTCTTGAGAAAGCCGTCACGGCCTACGTCCACCACGCGTCCATGCAGTGCCTCCTTCGGAGAGAACGCGATCGAGTGCAGCAGGAAATCGAGCTGCCCCCATTCCTTCCCGATCCGTTCGAACACCTGCTCCGTCTCGCCCTCGACCATGACATCCATCGGCATGAAGATCGGCGCCTCCAATGCCTTTGCGAGCGGCTCGACATGCTTTTTAGCGCGATCGTTCAGATAGGTGACGGCGAGATCGGCGCCAAGCGCACGAAAGGCCTTGGCACATCCCCAGGCAATCGATTGATCGTTGGCGATGCCGACGATCAGGCCCTTCTTGCCCTTCAGCGCGACCTTGGTATCGGGGAATACGGGGATCATGAAACCCTCTCATGTCTGGCACTGGACGATGGCCTGTTCAACAGCAGCGCCAATGTATGCTGCGCGATCATCAGTTCCTCGTCGGTCGGTATGACGTAGACCGGAATACGGCTGTCGGAACGCGATATCAGGCGCGCGTGGCGAGAATTTTCGGCTGGATCGAGCGCAACGCCGAGCCATGCCAGCTGATCGGCGATGCGAGCCCGGATGCCCACCGAGTTTTCCCCGATACCGGCTGTAAAGACGAAGGAGTCAAGGCCCTGCAACGCAGCCGCCAGCATGCCGGCGTTGAGCCCGATCCGGTAGACGAAATAATCGATCGCCAGTTTCGCCTTGGGATCCTTGCTCGCCTCCAACTCGCGCATATCGTTACTGACACCGGAGAGGCCTTTCAATCCGCAGTCGCGATAGAGGAAATTCTGCACGTTGGATGCCGACATTCCCTTTTCGGAGATGAGATAGAGCACGACGCCGGGGTCGATTTGCCCCGGGCGCGTTCCCATGGGAAGTCCGTCGAGGGCGGTGAAGCCCATGGTGCTCTCGGCGCTGCGTCCTTGCTTCAGCGCGCACATGGAAGCGCCGCTACCGAGATGCGCGACGATCACCCGCCCCTTTGCGGCTTCGGGTGCGATCTGAGGCAAGGTCTTCGCGATATATTCGTACGAGAGACCGTGAAATCCGTAACGCCGCACGCCTTCGGCATGAAGCTGATGCGGGATCGCATAGTAATCCGCGACCGCGTCATGCGTACGGTGAAACGCGGTGTCGAAGCAGGCCACCTGCGGAAGAGTCGGAAAATTGGCCAAAAGCGAGCGGATCGGGGCCAGGTTATGCGGCTGATGAAGCGGGGCCAGCGCGACGAACCGCTCCAGCCTGGCGACGACGCCATGGTCGATCAGCACCGGCCGGTCATAATCTGGACCGCCATGAACGACGCGATGTCCGACAGCCATCGGGTTGATGCGAAGCTCGTCCCGCAGCCATGCGCCGGCGATACCCATCGCGGCCGGAATGTCCGGGACCGATTCGATCGGATAGGCGCGGTCGGCCAGCGGATCGCTGTCCGCACCACTCGCGCGCAGACGAGGACGGCTGCCAATGCCATCCATCTGGCCCTTGATCAGCCGGCGTAGCTTCCCCTCTCCCTCAATCGAAAAGACCTGGAACTTGACGCTTGAGGAGCCTGCATTGACGACAAGGATCGTATCCATGGCGATCACGCGGCAACTGTTGGAGCATGCTGACGCCTTGCATGGGCATAGAGCCCCGCCACCGCGCAGGACGCCATCCGTGCGCGCGCCGAGTCAGCGCGCGACGTCAGAACGACGGGTACCCGGGCGCCGAGCACGATGCCGGCACCATCCGCCTTGGCGAAGTAGGCGAGATTCTTCGCCAGCATATTGCCGGCCTCGAGGTCGGGAACGAGCAGGATCTGCGCCCGGCCGGCAACCTCAGACTTGATTCCCTTGATCCGTGCGGCCTCCACATCGATCGCATTGTCGAAGGCCAGCGGTCCGTCAAGCATGCCGCCTGTAATCTGCCCGCGATCGGCCATCTTGCAGAGCGCCGCCGCCTCGATCGTGGATGGGATCTTGGAGGTGACGGTTTCGACCGCCGACAGGATCGCCACACGCGGCAACTTGCCGAAGCCGGCTTGCGTATAGAGATCGATAGCGTTCTGGATAATGTCCCGCTTGGCATCGAGATCGGGAAAGATGTTGATGGCCGCGTCCGTGACAAACAGGGTCTCGGCATAGGCCGGCACGTCCATCACGAACACATGGCTGATCCGCCGGGCGGTCCGCAAGCCGCCCACCTTTGCGGTAACGCTCCGCATCAATTCGTCGGTGTGCAGGCTGCCCTTCATGAGCATTTCGCCCTTGGCAGCGTGAATGAGCTCTACGCCCTTTGCGGCCGCCTCCTCGCTATGCGCTGCATCGACGATCTCGAAGCCTGAGATATCGAGCCCAAACCGGCTTGCCGTACTCCTGATCTTTGCTTCGGGTCCGACCAGCACCGGCCGGATGATACCGACCGCGGCGCTGTCCACGACACCACGCAGCGAGGTTTCGTCGCAGGGGTGCACGACAATCGTCGGCACCGGCGGAACAGCCTTGGCCGCCGCGATCAAGCGGTCATATTTGCTGGGCGTTCCCGCTTGGCGTGTCTCGGCTGACATCGTTTCACTCCCAATCCTTCCAACCGGCGTTACGACGCCTTCGCCTTGGGATCGAAAGGGGCAACGTTCGAAGCCCTCTCCGAGGATCCCTCAGCATCCACGCCAAACAGCTCCGCGACGCGTTGCAGACGGTTTGCGACCTCGCCCGATATCGCGGCGCTGGCGGACAACACTTCGCGGATCGCAGCAAAGGCAGTACGGCGATTATCGGCATCGTCGGGCAACAGTTTCGGAATGGCGGCCAATGCAGTTTCCCGATCCAGCAGCAACATGAAGAACTGCTCGCGGACCAGCATCTTGAACTCGGACAGCGTCAGCCGCGCGCCGGTGTCGCTGCGACGAAGGTTACGCAGCGCTTCAAGGCTGCGCTCGTCCACCATCCCCCGGGCGGACCCGACATACAGCAGGCCGCGAACGGCCGCTTCCCGAAGACCTCCCTCGCCGACCCTGGATCTCAACTCGGCGATCCGCGCCTGCAGCATCTCGCGGTGCTTGGCCGACATTTCCCGCCGGCGCGACGGTACCGACTGCGGATCGATTCCGACGGCCGCCTGAACCGCCGGCGAGCCGTAGACGGCAAGGAAGATCGCTTCGCTGAGCGCCTCCTGCGAATCGCGCCAGCCGTCGAGCGCATGAACGATCTGCTTGGAGACCTGCTCCTGAAACGCCATGAACGGATTGTCCTTCGAGACAGGTTTGCGATCCTCGCTCACCTTGTCCGCCAGCGACTCAACCGCGGGCATGAAGGGATTGCGGCTGCTGAAAAGCTCGTATTGAAGCCGTAGCGGATGCAGATTGCGCATCGACTCCGCCATCTGCGGCGTCACCAGGCCCTTGATCCAGGGCTGGACGAACTTCTGGTAGTTGGCGAGATTGATCTCGGACACGCGCTTGGCGGCGGCAAACCGCCGTTCATCCTCCGGCGAATTGCCGCCCATGGCGCGGATGTCATCCAGCGTCCGGGCCTCGCAGCGCATCACCCATTGCCCGACGGCGAGATCGGCATTCGCGGTATCGTCACCCTTGGCCTCGAACGTTGCTTCGTAGAGGCCGGGCGGCAATACGTCGATCAGGTCGATGTTGCTGGAGAATTCCGCATGTTCCTTTTTGGCGATGCCGCCGGAAACGAAGATGCCGAGATGGCCGACGCTTTCATGAACCGTGTAGACAATCGTCTGCCCGTAGGCCCTGATTTCATCAACGTCGGCGTAGAGATCGAGGATCCAGTCCAGCGCCTGCTGCGGTGGCGTGATGTTGTCGCCCTTGGAGCAGAATACCAGGATCGGCGATCTGATATTGCGCAGATCGACCGTCTGACCGTCAGACATCTTGATCCGGCCGGCGGCGAGGTTGTTGCCGACGAAGAGTTCGTCGACGATGAACTGAATCTCCTCGGCATTCAGGTTGACATGTCCGCCCCACCAGCGTTCGAATTCGAGGTATCGTTCGGCCTCGGTATCGACCTTTGAGTAGACGTTGTACTGCTTGGTCCACAGCGTGTTCGACGGATTCTGGTTCTCGAAGTTTTGTACCAGCCATGCGCCGTCGAACTTGCCTCCCCCAAGATCACTGGTCAGCGCAGTCAGCCAGCTTCCTCCCAACAGGCCGCCGGAATAGCGCATCGGGTATTTGCCATGCACACCCGCCCAATAGGCAAGCGGTGCGCCGGCGACGATGATCGGTCCGAACAGTTCCGGCCTCAGCGACGCAAGGATCATGACGGCCCAGCCGGCCTGGCAGTTTCCGATCACGCAAGGCTTGCCGTCGGCTTGCGGATGGCGGCTGATGACTTTCTCGATGAACACCGCTTCGGCGCGCGCGATGCGTTCGATCGTTTGTCCAGGCATCGGTTCCGGCAGGAAGCCGATGAAATAGCAGGGATGGCCTGCTTTCATCGCGACGCCGATTTCGCTGTCCGCCTTGAAACCGCCGATTCCCGGACCATGCCCGGCGCGCGGATCGACCACGATGAAGGGTCGTCGGTTGAGATCAATTTCGACATCTTTGGGAGGAATGATGCGCACGAGCGCATAATTTACCGGCTCATCCAGCTTGCGGCCGTCGACGATCAGCTCGGCGGCATACTGCAGGACATGCGGCGCGGTTTGGGCAATATGTTCCCGATACTGGTCGCCGCGCCGACGCATGACATCCAGGAACAGGACACTCCGCTGGCCCGCATCCATCATGTACTCTACGGCCGAAGCGACAAGCCCTGACATCGGTCCGCCCGGCAACGTTGCATTGTCCATCGACATGTCTCGACCCTCACTGTCGTGTAATTCATTCAAGGTGCCTCCGCGGAGTCGAACGTTGACTTAGGTCAACGTTCGACAGTCAGTCCGGCAATGGCGTCGCGCCGGCGCGATCGGTGCGTATCCAGGCCACCGTCAGTTCCCAGGCCAGGGAGAGAATGATCGGTCCGATAAAAAGACCAATGATTCCGTGCGCGAGCGTTCCTCCGATCACCCCGATGAAGATCACGAGTGTGGGCGTCGTCAGGCCGCGCCCCATGACGAGCGGTTTCAGGATGTTGTCGAGTATGCCGACGATGCCCAGATACAATGTCAGCAGGAGCGCCGTGGTGAAATCCTTGTCCACCCAGATCCAGATGATCACGGGAAGCAGGACGATTGCCGCGCCGATCTGCACGATCGTCAGGATCATGACCGCGAAAGCCAACAGGCCGGCGCCGGGAACATCTGCCAGCTTGAACCCGATACCGGCCAGCAAGGACTGGATAATTGCGACGCCGATGACGCCCTGGGATACCGCGCGGATGGTCGCTCCTGCCAGTTCCAGAAAATGTTCGCTCTGCTCGGGCACTACCCGGGACAGGAAACCCCTGCCCGCCGCCACGAGTTGCGGCCCGCGGGAAAAGAGAAAGCCGGCCAACGCCACAGACAAAAGGAACTTGAGTGTTCCCAGGCCGGCATTGCCCGCAAGGGTGAGCATGATGCCCGCCAAGGGCTTCAGATGAGGAGCAACCTCGCGCAAGACTGCTCGAATGTTGTTGGATGCTTGATTCCAGATCTCGTAAAGCTGCGGACCGACAAGCGGCCAATTCTTGACTTGGCCTGGCGGTGAAGGAACTATCAGATCGCCAGCACTGAGTTTTTCGGCGAGGTCCCTTACCCCGTCTACCGCGCTCAACCCGAGCCAGGTGGCCGGCCCGATGACTATCCCGAGATTGACGGCGGTGAGGATTACCGCCGCGAGCCTCGGGCGACCGCCGAGCAGCCTCGCAAGAAGACCGAAGACAGGATTGAGCGCGACGGCGAGGACGATGCTCCAGGCCAGGATCGGCATAAAGGGACGGATCAGAACGAACGTCCAGTAGATCAGGAAAGCGAGCAATCCAAGCCGGATCATGAGCTGGATAACGTCGTCTCCGGGCAAGTACTGGCGAAGGGTTTTCAAGGGCGCGCCTTCATCTGAGAGCGGGCATGCTGTCCGTCAGGCTACCTGCCGCTCTCGCGCAGTAGTCTTGATCCAGATCAAGCGACCGCAAGCCGGCCCAGGCTTCATCGGCAGGCGCCGATCGAGGCCGACGCCTCGTTGTCCGCATATGAGGCCCCATGTCCGAGGCCACCAACTACACCGCGCGCGAGCTTCTCAGCGACGGCAGCCAAATCGATATCCGCGCTCTTCGGCCGGAGGATGAGGCTGACATGCTCGCTGCCGTCGGAAAGGCCAGCGCGCAGTCGCTGCAGCGCCGCTTCTTCGTCATGAAGCGCCACTTCTCGGACAAGGAGCGCGCCTTCTTCATGGATATCGATTTCAAGAATCATGTCGCTATTGTCGCGGTCGCGGAGGAAGCCGGCCGCAAGGTCATCGTCGGGGGCGGCCGGTACATTGTTTTCGAGCCCGGACGGGCCGAGATGGCATTTGTCGTCGTCGATACCTGGCAGGGACGCGGCATCGGCTCGATCCTGATGCGTCATCTCGTCAAGATCGCGAGCGATGCCCGACTGCAGGAATTGACGGCAGAAGTGCTGCCCGAAAACGCACCGATGTTAAAGGTATTTGGAAAGTTCGGCTTCAAGCCCGCGACGCGCCGAGACCCCCAGACAGTGCATCTGGTGCTGGAGCTCACGTAGGACCGCTCCGGAATGCTTGCATAAGCCTACCTCAGGCCCAGCAGCGAGCGACGGTAACCGCTATCGCGCGCTTCATTCCTGCAGACGAAGCTGCCGGTATGTCCCGACGCGTAGCGCCTCTGACCTTTCAGGTAATAGCGTCCGCTTCTGAAATCGAGCCAGACGACAGTGTCCACGGGACAATGGCGTTGCGCCTGGGCTTCATAGCGGAACGGCGCAAGAGTTTGCGCCATCGTGCTCTGTGGCGTACATAAGATAAGGGCAAAAAACGTAACGGAACAGCTGTAGAAGTACAGTCGCATGTCGCGCCTGTTTTCGTTGGCCTCAAACTGGTACACAGTGACGCCCCTTATCCCAATCTTGAGCCTTCAACGCCGTTTACCGACGCGTGTAAGCGTTGGGCAGGAATAACCTCTAAACAGCCGGGGCGTCCGCAGGTGCCTCGTACTGAATGATGCACTCATGACGGCGGTGAAGGAACGGCCGCCTGGACCCCTGCCAGGGCCGCCTGCAACGCCGCTTCCTTGGTATGGTCGAGAGACGTTTTTAGTACCGTACCACCCTCTCCCTTGAGGCCCTCAAGCACTTTGTCTGCGGTGACCTTCCGCACCAGCACGAAGAGCGCTGCCGTTCCGGGCTGGATGGCAGCAGCGGTTTCTTTCATCCATTTGTCGTCGATACCGACATCTGTCAAATATCCGCCAAGCGTGCCAGACGCTGCCCCGAGGACCGCCCCGGCCAACGGCATTAAAAAGATCAGGCCAATAAGGGTTCCCCAAAAGGTGCCCGAGACCGCACCAGCAGCCGTGGTGTTGATCAATTGATTTAGCTTGATGCGTCCCTGGATGTCCTTCACCGCAATCGCCGCATCGCCCAACTCGATGAGATACTCCTTCTGCATTGCCAGCAATTTCTGACGAACCTCCTCCGCCTTCGCCTCCGTAGGAAACGCGATCACGACGAGATCACTCATTTGCAGTCCTCCTCTATCACACCGGTCCGTGCGATCCCGGTGGAACCATATAAAGTGTCATGGCGAATATTACGTAGATGAACACCAGTAAAGCGCCAATGAACCATGCCGAACGACCGCTGTTCGTGACGAAAGTGGCCGTGACGGTGGCGATCATCACCATCGTCACTGCGCCCGGCCAGAACTGCAGATCCATCGGTTTGGGCCCGATGACGTAGCTGAGAAGCACAAGTACCGGTGCGACGAACAGCGCGATCTGGGAAGCGCTTCCGAGTGCGATGCTGACGCTCATGTCCAGGCGGTTCTTGCGCGCAGCAGAAAATGCCACCGCCATCTCGGCCGCGGCGCCGACGAGCGCGACGATGATGAAGCCGACGAAAGCCGGGCTCATCCCCAACGTCTCGGCCGCCTTTTGCACGGACTCAACGAAAATTTCGCTCACCAGTGCCACCAACACCGTGACGACGAGGAGCGTGCCGACCGCGAGGCCGATCGGCCACTTGGCCTCCTCGGTCTCGCCATGCGCTTCGTTCGCAAAGAGTTCCTTGTGCGTCTTTAGCGAGAACAGCAGGCTCAATCCGTAGGCCACGATCAGCAATATTGCGAGGCCGGCGCTGAGTTTCTGGGCCATCGCCTCGCCTCGCGTCACATCCAGTTCGGAGACCGCCGCCGGCGCGAGGAGCGCAATCGTCGCCATCAACAGCAACGCCGAATACATCCTTCCCCCGGCGCGATTGTATTCCTGAACGTGGTACCGGAGGCCACCCAACAGAAATGCCGCTCCCAGCATGAAGAGCGTATTGGTAACGATCGCGCCGGCAATCGACGCCTTCACCAGCATGTACTCTCCGGCACGGAGCGCCGTCACCGCAATGATCAACTCCGTCAGATTCCCAAGCGTCGCATTCAGCAACCCGCCTACCGCGTCACCCGTCTTTTCGGAGACGGCTTCGGTTGCATGACTGAGAAGGGCGGCAAGCGGAACGATTGCGAGGACCGCGAGCACAAACAGGAGCGTGTGAGCCTCGGGCACGATCCTTGCTGCGGCCAGCACGACTGGTACAAATATCAGCGTCCAGAGCAACGGGGTGTGTCGGATTTCCCTTAGCAGAGGGTTCATGATAATGGGCGCCTCCTTCTTGACCGTCGTCAGAGATGAGCGAGTTCACGCTTGAGGTCACCCACGCGGACTGGACGAGGAATGAACCGCCGGTCACGGTTTTGCACCTAACGGGCGTTCATCGGGAATAGTGTGGACAAAACGTGCAACACGACGCATGGCAGCTTCCTGGCAATCACTCGGCCGTCGGGTCCTCGTTGAGAAGACATTGAGCGCTCAGCGGACATTGAACGTAGGACAAGTCTCCGCTGCGCAACTCACGTTGATCTAGATCAACGGGTGCCTGCGTTGATTCGAGGAAATCTCAAGCCGTGCGGGTGACGATGTCCCCCTGGCTGCTCCCCCGATTGTCTGAACGCCTGTCGCTTGGACATGAGGATTTACCATGGCTGAAACACCCAAACTCTCCGTTGTGATGCAAGTAGGATGCACATGGTGTTCTTTGCAAATGGAGAAAGCCGATGAGATATGTCACAAAGGCCGCCCTCGCAGCTTCTTCCTTCGCGTGTGCGGCATTGTTGTCCTTCGCTTGGTCTGAACAAGGCGGCATCTCACTGTCAGTCGAGAGCGCCCAGGCACGGGTCGGCCGCCCGCTGACACCCGTGAGCGTTGCGGGTGTCGCGCGCCGCCAGACGCGGCGGGCGGTGTACGGCGCTGGGATCGCAGGTGCCGCCGTGATCGGCACGGCCGGCGCGATCGCTGCCGCACCCTACTATGGTGGAGCGGGCTATTATTCCGGTGGTCCTTACGCGGCTTACGGCTACCCCGTGCAGGACTACGCGACGCGCAATGGCTTTGTCTGCCGGCCCGGCACCCTGGTACGCCTCGACGACGGCTTGCAGCACCCCTGCCAGTAGAAGTGAAAGAGGCAGCTGTTCGAGCTGCCTCTTTGTTATTTTCCCCTGTCGTAACACAAGAAGTCCGTCGGCGCTCGTCGCCCTGAATGCACCTGCGGCGCGATCATAACGATGACGGTCGCCGCGATGCCCCTCAGCTTCGGCGACGCTCAGTCGTTGTCAGACTTTGATACTTCTGCGGCTCCTGACCAGCTCGCCACATGCTCCGATGCTGAGTTGCTGTCAGCATCGCACCGTGGCACATTACCGTCACTCTGGCACAGGCGTGATTGCGGACCGTGAGCCATGGCATGCTCGACGCGGGGTTGGCTTATTCTAATAATGCTGATTTTTTCCACGATCGGCCCTGCTGCGGCAGAGCCGAAGCGCGTGCTGCTGTTGCACTCGTTCGGTCCGCAATTTGTACCCTGGGCCTTCTTTGCAGGACATTTCCGAGAGGAACTCTTCAAGCAATCGCCAGACAAGATCGATCTCTATGAAGCCTCGCTCGAAGGGGCACGATTTCAACAACCGGACGAGCAAGGCCCGATCGTCGATTATCTGGCGGCTCTTTTCGGCACGCGAAAGCTCGACCTGATTGTGACGATTGGCGCGCCGGCTGCTTTTTTTGTTCAGAAATACCGGGCGCAGTTCTTCCCCTCCATCCCGCTCGTCATCGGTGGGCCGGAGCAGCGAGCCATCAACTACGGCACGCTCACTTCGCTTGATGCACCGGTCCCGGTGACGCTGGACTTCAGGAAGTGGATCGAAAATATTCTGGAAGTTCTCCCGAACACGACCCACATCGCATGGGTTGTTGGTGCATCTCCCCTTGAGAGGTTCTGGACGGAGGAGTTCCGCCGTACATCGCAGCCGTTCACGGACAGAATATCATTCGAATGGTTCAATGACCTGCGATTTGAAGATATGTTGAAACGCATATCGCAACTGCCGCCGCACTCTGCCGCATTCTACGTGGACCTTCGTGTCGACGCAGCCGGCGTTCCGCTGGACTGGGATCTGGTTCTACCGAAACTTAGAGAGGCTACCAACGCGCCCATCTTCAGCTATATTGACAGCTACCTCGGGTCGGGCATCGTTGGCGGGCCGATGCTCTCCAGCGAGGAAGTTGGACGACGGATGGCACAAGCCGCTGTTCGCATCCTGAGCGGCGAATCCCCAGGCGACCTCAAAATGCAACCGGTGACCCTTGGGGTACCGCAGTACGACTGGCGGGAACTTCAGCATTGGAACATCAGCGAGGATCGGCTTCCCGCCGGCAGTATGGTTCGTTTTCGCGAGCCGACGGTGTGGCAGCAATATCGCTGGCAGATCGCCTTGATGTGCGCGGTGTTCCTGCTGCAGGGCGTGCTGATCTCCGGCCTGTTGTATCAGCGGCGGCGGCGCCTCTATGCCGAAGTTCAATCGCGGCAACGCTCGGCGGAGCTGGCCCACATGAACCGCTTTTCCACGGCTGGTGAACTTACCGCCACGATCGCGCACGAGATCAACCAGCCGCTGGGCGCTATTCTGACCAACATCGAAACAGCTGAAATCATGATCAAATCTCCGACCCCCGATCTGCAGGAGATCGGGGAAATCCTCGCCGACATACGCCGGGACGACGCGCGCGCCAGCGAAGTCATTGGCCGATTGCGGAGCCTGCTGAAGAAGGCACCATTTGAGCCCAAACATATTGATCTCAACGATGTTGTGCGCGAGACCATGCAGTTTCTTTCGGCGCTGGCGATTGCGCGGGAAGTTGGCTTGACCAATTTCATTGCACCGACGCCACTTCCCGTCAAAGGTGATCTAATTCAACTTCAGCAGGTCATCCTGAATCTGATCGTCAACGCTATGGATGCGATGTCAGGCATGCCGAGCGCTGAACGCAGGATTACCGTCACGACTGCACGTGACGGCAATTCTGCCGAGCTCTCTGTTTCGGATGTCGGTCCGGGCATTCCCGTTGAGAAACTCAAGGAGGTGTTCGAGCCGTTTTTCACGACAAAACCCCAAGGCATGGGCATGGGCTTGTCGATTGCGCGAACCATCGTCGAAGCCCACGGCGGACGGCTGTCGGCAGAGAACCTGGCGGGACGCGGCGCGGCGTTTCGCATGAGACTGCCGCTTGCCGCGCCGTCAGGGGCAAGCGAGACAATGAACTGAGACAAACATCAGGAAACATCGGGAGTTCCGATTGTCTCAAGAAATGATAAGTGCTTGATTTCTCTGCAAGCCGTCAGCACTGCCGTGCCCGCCAGCCTTCGCTCGCGAAGCGAGTGAAGGCTGCCGCGCCGGAGCCTCTTGGCGAAGGCGGGCTGCTCGGCCCGCGAGCTACGGCTCGGCAAGCCGCGCAAGCAATCGACCTGCGTGACCCAAAGACGGAACTGCGCTACCTTGCCAAGATAAAAACGAGGGGAAGCGCAAAACGTGTACGACTTCATCATCGTTGGTGGCGGGTCGGCGGGATCCGTACTGGCCCACAGGCTGTCCACCAGCAGCGCCAACAAGGTCCTCCTCTGCGAGGCGGGACAGGACACACCGCCCGGCAACGAGCCGTCCGAGATTCTGGATAGCTATTCGGGCCTGGCCTATTTCGATCCGCGCTTCCACTGGACCGGGCTCAAAGTCACGACCCAGGTCGTCAGCCACAACAACCCCGAGGAACGCCCGCCCTTGCGCAAATATGAGCAAGCGCGCGTGCTGGGCGGCGGCTCCTCCATCAATGGCCAATTGGCCAATCGTGGCGCGCCGACCGACTACGATGAATGGGAAGCGCGCGGCGCTGCCGGCTGGAGCTGGAACGACGTGCTGCCCTATTTCAGGAAGGTCGAGCGCGACCTCGACTTCGACGGGGCGTTCCACGGCAAAGACGGCCGTATCCCCGTCCGCCGCATCCCGCGGGAGCACTGGACAGGACATTCGCAAGCCGTGGCCGAGGCCTGCGAACTCGCCGGCTATGATTTCCTGCCCGACCAGAACGGCGAGTTCGTTGAAGGCTATTTCCCGGTCACGCATTCCAATCAGGCCGAGCAGCGCGTCTCGGCCGCGATGGGCTATCTCGATCGCGAGACGCGCAGGCGCGCCAACCTGACCATCTCGACCAATACGCAGGTGAAGGAGCTCTTGTTCGAGGGCACGCGCTGTGTCGGCGTGAAGGCGGTGGTCGACGGCAGAGAGCAGGAGTTCCGCGGCCGCGAAGTCGCGCTCTCCTGCGGCGCGATCCACTCGCCGGCGCATCTCCTGCGCTCCGGCATCGGCCCGGTCGGTCACCTGAAGGACATGGGCATTCCCGTCCTGATGGGCCTTGAAGGTGTCGGCCAGCGCTTGATGGATCATCCCTCGATCTCATTGTCGTCATTCGTCCGCCGCAGCGCACGCATGAATGAGCACACAAGACGCCACATCCAGCTTGGGCTGCGTTACTCCTCCGGGTTGCCCGGTGTGCCAAGAGGCGACATGTTCGTTGCCGTCCTCAGCAAGTCGGCCTGGCATGCGGTCGGCGCGCAGATCGCCTCGCTGCTCACCTTCGTCAACAAGACCTACTCTGAGACCGGACAGGTGAAGCTCGCCTCGCGCAATCCGGAGGCGGAGCCGGTCGTCGAGTTCAACCTCCTGTCGGACCGGCGCGACCTTGACCGCCTCATGAGCGGTTTTCGCAAGATGGCGGCACTACAGATGACCGCGCCTGTCAGAGCCGTGACCGACAAGCCGTTCCCGGCTTCCTACACCGACCGTGTGCGCAAGATCGGCGTGGTCAATGCCAAGAACAAAATCCTCACCTCGATTGCCGCCGCCTTGATGGACGGGCCGGCGGCGCTACGCCACTACATGATCGATACGTTCGTCGTCGAAGGATTTACGTTCGACGACGTGATGAACGACGACGACGCGCTGGAAGCCTTCGTGCGCAAGGCGGCAATCGGCGTATGGCACGCCTCGTGCTCATGTCGCATGGGCCGGGCCGACGATCCGATAGCGGTCGTCGATACGCAGGGCCGCGTCAAGGGCGTCCAGGGTTTGCGCGTCGTCGACGCCTCGATCTTCCCGGTGGTGCCATGCGCAAACACCAACTTCCCAACCCTGATGGCTGCCGAGAAGATCGCCGAAGCCATGATGCAGTAAGGTATTTCCGCATCGTCATGGCCAGGCATAGCCGTCCGAAGGACGGCGTCGCTTCCGGTCGCCTATGACCCGGCCATCCACGTCTTTTTCATGCGGAAACTAAGACGTGGATGCCCGGAATCGCAGACAAGTTTACGCAGTCTGCGCACGCTTGACTGCTACGGCCGGGCATGACGAATCTTGGTGGAGGCGTTTGTCCTAAGCCCCGTAACCCGGCGCCAGCTTGAACGCGCCATTCTTGAGCGAATTGGCCTCGACCATGACGATACCCTCGTCCGGATAGCCGTCGTGGCGTTCGGGCGTGAATGAGATGTCGCCGAAGACACTGGGATAGCCGTTCAGCTTGTTGAGATAGCCGACGATCTGTTCCGGTTCGGCGCCGGCGTTCTTCACCGCCTGCGCGATCATGTTCGGCGAGTCATAGCCGACCGCGACCCACCACAGAAGCGTATCGCTGAGCTCGATCCTGGCGCTCTTCAGTCGGTCGAGGAAGGCGGCGGTGCGATCGGTGAGCTTGTCGTCGGCGTCATAGCAGACGGGACGGAAATTGTTGGGATAGACCCTGGCCCAGTATTCGGGCTTTTCCAGCAAGGCCCGGGTCTGGCCGGAGCCGAGCGTGGTCTGGCCCACGATCGGCACGTCCCATTGCGTCTGCCCACGTGTATTGATGATACGCGAGAGGAATCCGGGATTCACGCTCCAGGGCATGATCGCCTCCGCTCCGGCGGAGCGCATGCGCAGGATTTCGGCTGTGAGATCCGGATTGGCGGCGTCGATGTTGCCCTGGTAGACGATTTCCGCGTTCCTGGCCTTGAGCATCGGCACATAGGCGTTGACCGAGGCGGTGCCGTAGCCGGTGGTATCGCTGATCACCGCCACCTTCTTGCACTTGAGCACGTCCACAACATAACGGTTGGCGGCGGCGCCGATCTGCTGGTTGGTGGAGGCGTTGCGGAAACACATCGGATATTTTTTCGGATCAGTCAGGCTGTCGACCCAGCACGGATGGATCTGCGGCGTGTTCGCACGGGCGAGCAGCGGCACGACCGCGAGCGACTCGCCGGAATTGACTGGACCCAGGACGACGCTCACCTTGTGGGCGTGGATGAGCTCGGCGGCTCCGTTCACGGCCTTGGTCGGCTCGCTTTGGGTGTCGCGGACGATCAGCTCGATCTGCCGCCCGTCGATGCCACCGGCCGCGTTGATCTCCTGCACAGCGAGCTGGACTCCGCGATTGATCCCGATCCCGGTGGAGGATGAGGGACCGGTGAGTGCCGGTAGATAACCGATCAGGATCGGCTCCTTGGCGGCGATCGCGGGCTTGGCGACGGTGCTTGCAATCGCGGCGGCGGCGGACGCCAGCGCTTGACGACGGGTCAGCGACATTTTGATTTCCTCCCTACGTGTTCTTGATTCACTCCCAAACTTGGTGAGGTTTCTTTGAGGTCGGATTTCTTCGACGTCCGCGACGGACTATAGCCGTGGCTTGACGGTTCGCATAGCGATACCCTTAGAGCTCAACCCGGCGTTGCGATCGCGCGATCCCGTCATGCGGACCGGCCCATGATGCAGCGCATCATGCGAGGTTGATCCAATTCCACGCTCGCGTCATGAGCGTGAACTCATGAATCAAAGGTGTCTGCGGACGTCCGCTTTGATCGAGGCACGTCGCTCTGGCTTGGCCCTTTGAGCAGGGTATTCCGGCGCTTGTCGGTTCTGGCCGCGGACACCTCGACGCACGGAGAGCAACGACCCCGCCAACACCGAGCACGGCACTCGACTCGGCTCAGCCCGCTGGATCGAAAAATGATGCCGGAGCTATGCCTTGCCAGCACCAACGTCCGGCGAAACCTGGGTTCCGATAGCATGGCTGATCCCTTGCGGTCTCTTCTGAAAGGTTTCAGATTAGATGCACCGAGCGGGTCAGTTTGATCTGCAGACGACTGCCTGCTTGATCCTCTGGTCTATGGTGGGGGAATCACATGCCCATTAAACCGCTCGCTGTTACGGACAGGGACCTGATGCGCGCCCGTCAAATCGAGCGCTCGTGGACGCCGCCCCTTAAGGGGCTCTCCTGCGATGAAGCTGAGATCATTGCGAGGGCGATCGCGCAGGGCATCGCGGAGGGTCGCAAGCAAGGTTTGGAACTGGCCAAGGATCTGGCTAGCTCGGCCTAGGCACCTCAGGGGTTCATCAGATCGACGGAGCAGAAGCGGACCGCCGTCTGCCGGCTTTATTGTTGCATCTTGAGCCGGTGTCGGTGAGCAGCCTGTTTCGCGCGGTTGCCGCAGATCGCCATGATGCACCATCGGCGCGCACGGCCTCGCGTATGGTCGGCGAACATCAGCGTGCAGGCCGGCCCCTCGCACGCCTTCACGTTTGAGAAGTCTTCTTCGCAAACGAATTTCGCCAGCGCTTCACCGATCGGCAGCAGCAGCGCTTCCGGCGACCTCCATCGGCGCATCGTTCGAAACGCCAGACCCGCGCCATGGCCGCGGTCGTGAGCTACGATTCGCCCGAACCCTTCATCGCGTTCGAGCAGCCGGTTCAGCGGCGCCAACTCGCGCAGGTCTGCTGAAGCAAGCGGCCGCCCTTTGCGCTGCCGGACGAATCCTCTGAACCATTCACGCAGGCTTCGCGCCTGAGCCGCGACGTTGTCGAACTCTCCGGGCATCGCCTGTGCCCGCAAAGCTTCAAGCGTTTCGGCCGGTACGAGTTGCGCCTGCGCCAGCCAGGCCAGCAGACCATCGCCGTCGTCGATCCAGTCGATTTCCGTGTCCACCGGAGTCGCAACCGAATTCAGGAAATCCAGACCGAGCGCGTCGGCGACGAATATCGCGGGCGGGCGTTGAGGCACCGTTTGAGCGTGCGGGGTTTTGGTCATCTCTGCGCCTTGGTCATCTTTCAGTCACAAAATAACCCCTCTGAGCCCTCTTGACAAGTTATTCTTGTTGGAAGTAACCCCTCTATAGCATTTAGACAGGTTACTACAAAGAGAACCAGCAAGGAGGTGAGAAATGTCTGTCAACGATGTGAGCGTGGTGCTCGTCCATGGCGCCTGGGCCGACGGATCGAGCTGGAGCAAGGTGATCGGCCCGCTCAGGGCTGAAGGCACCCGGGTCGTTGCCGCACCGCTGCCGCTAACCTCTCTGGCCGACGACGTGGCCGCGCTTGACCGGACCCTGGAGCGGATCGAAGGCCCGGTCGCGCTGGTCGGCCATGCCTATGCCGGCGCCGTGATTGCGGCGACCCGCGACGAGAAAGTCGGATCGCTGGTCTATGTCGCGGCACTCGCCCCCGACGAAGGGGAGACGGTCGCGGATGTGTTTTATCGCGCCGCGCCGCATCCGCAGGCGCCCTTGCTGGCCCCTGACAAGCATGGCGCGATCTGGCTTCCCGAACACGCCTTTGCCGAGGCGTTCGCTCAGCATGCTTCCACCGAAGAGCGGGCATTGCTGGCTGCCGTTCAGCGGCCGATCGCTGCTGCCTGTATCGGCGTCAAGGTGGGCCGGCCGCTTTGGAAGGATCGTCCGAGCTGGTTCCTCGTGGCCGAGCAGGATCGCATGATCATCGCAGACACCCAGCGTTTCATGGCGGAACGCATGCAGGCGAAGGTGCGTTCACATCCGGTCGATCATACGCCGATCGTGACCGCGCCCGGCGTCGTCGTGGACATCATCCGCGAGGCGATGCGCGCCGCAACGGCGGTCCGTACGCCAGGCCGGTGAGATAGCCACCCCCCATCTCAAGGAACTGCAAAAGGCACCGCGATCCCGCGCCAACGGCAGCTACACAAGACGGCCAATAACCTTCCTTGCCCTTCAATATGGTTACAAACCCAGGAGAACCCCAATGACTGCGATCAAATACCGGTCCGCGGATGTGGACGGCCTGAAGATCTTTTATCGCGAGGCCGGGGCCGCCGATGCACCGGCGCTGCTGTTGCTTCACGGCTTTCCGAGCGCGAGCCACATGTTCCGTGATCTCATCCCACTTCTCGCCGATCGCTTCCACATCATCGCACCCGACCTGCCGGGCTTCGGCCAATCTGACATGCCGGCGCGGAGCAACTTCACCTACACATTCGACCACATCGCCGGAATCATCGACCGCTTTACCGAAGTGATCGGGCTGAAGCGCTTTGCGATCTATGTCTTCGACTATGGCGCGCCGACAGGTTTTCGGATCGCCGCAAAACATCCCGACCGCATCACCGCGATCATCTCGCAGAATGGCAACGCCTATGAGGAGGGGCTGAGCGAGGGCTGGAATCCGATTCGCGCGTATTGGAAGGAGCCGTCGCAGGCCAATCGCCAAGCGCTCCGCGCCTTCCTCGCGCCCGAAACGACGCGCTGGCAATACACCCACGGCGTGGCTGACGAGGTCACGGTTTCTCCTGACGGATTGTCGCTGGACAATTTCTATCTGGCGCGCCCCGGCGCCGATGAGATCCAGCTGGACCTGTTCGGCGACTACAAGAGCAACATCGCGCTCTATCCGGCTTTCCAAGACTACTTCCGCACGCACAAGCCGCCATTCCTGGCGGTGTGGGGCAAGAACGATCCGTTCTTTCTGCCGCCCGGCGCCGAGGCCTTCAGGCGCGACATTCCCGGTGCGGTCGTCCGCTTCTTCGACACCGGCCATTTCGCGCTGGAGACGCATGCCGCAGAGATCGCCGCAGCGATTCGCGAATTCCTCGCCGTCCACATCTAAAGACCGGGAGACATCACATGTCGACATCCGTAGCGATCGTCACGGGCGCGAGCCAGGGCATCGGCCGTTCCACCGCCATCCGACTCGCACGTGACTTTTCGTCGATCGTGCTCGCCGCGCGCGACCGTCCCAATCTCGACAAGACGGCCGAGGCGGTGAAGGCGGCCGGCGCCGAACCGCTCGTCACCGATATCGATCTTTCCGAGATAGCGGCCGCGAAAAGCATCGTCGATCAGACGCTCTCCGCATTCGGCCGGATCGATGCGCTGCTCAACATCGCCGGCGCGGTGCCGCAGATCGATCTCTTCGAGATGACCGACGCGCAATGGGATGGCGGCCTTGCGCTCAAGCTGCACGGCGCCCGCCGGCTGACGATCGCGGCATGGCCGGCGTTGAGGCAAGCCAAGGGTTCGGTCGTGCTGATGTCGGGGAATTCGGCGCTGTTCCCCAAGGCGCCGTACGCGGCCGTGGGCACGATCAACGCGGCGATCGTGGCGCTCGCCAAGGCTTTTTCGGATCGCGGCATCGCCGACGGGGTCCAGGTCAACAGTGTTCTGCCCGGCCCTGTCATGACCGGCCGGCGGCGTTCCTACCTCGCGCATTGGGCGCCGCTGCACAACATGACCGTGGAGGAGGCGACCGCGAAATTCCCGCAGGAAGCCGGCATCGCACGCTATGGCGAGCCGGAGGAGATCGCCGAACTGATGGCCTTTCTGGTATCGCCGGGCGCCCGCTGGATGACCGGCTCGACGCTGCGGATGGATGGCGGCGAGGTCAAATCGGTTTGAGGCCTGGAATACCCGTACGGACTGAAGACGAAGGCGGGCCCCGTTGCACGCAGTCTATGCCTGGCGCAGCCACGCGGGGACCGTCAGGACGAGGCACCGGCTCTCACCGCAAATGACAGGCGACCCAATGCCCGTCGGCGCTTTGCTTGAGCGCCGGCACCTGGCTGCTGCATAACGGAAACTGCGCGATCGGGCATCGGGTGTGAAAATGGCAGCCGGACGGCGGATGAATTGGGCTTGGCACCTCGCCCTGCAACCGGATGCGCTGGCGCTTTACTTTCGGATCCGGAATCGGGACCGCCGACAACAGCGCTTCGGTATAGGGATGCTTGGGCGAGGTATACAACTCGCGGGCCGGCGCGGTCTCGACGATACGGCCGAGATACATCACGGCGACGCGCCGGCTGATATGCTCGACCACCGACAGGTCATGGGCAATGAAGAGATAGGCCAGCCCGAATTTCTGCTGCAGGTCCTCCAGGAGATTGATGATCTGGGCCTGGATCGACACATCCAGCGCCGACACCGGCTCGTCGCAGATGATCAACTTGGGCTCGACGGCGAGCGCGCGCGCGATGCCGATGCGCTGGCGCTGGCCCCCGGAGAACTCGTTCGGATAGCGCCCCATATGATCCGCTCGCAGACCGACGGTCTCGAGCAAATTCACGACACGCTCTTCGAACTGCCGTCTGGTTTTCGTCAAGCGGTGAATGATCAGGGCTTCGCCGACGATCGCGCCGACATTCATGCGCGGATTGAGCGACGCATAGGGGTCCTGAAAGATGATCTGGATGTCGCGGCGCAGCGCCCGTAGCTCGCTGGCCTGCAGCCGCCTGACATTCTTGCCTTCAAAATGGATCTCGCCGGAACTCGGTTCGATCAGCCGAAGCACGCAACGCCCGGTGGTCGACTTTCCGCAACCGGATTCGCCGACCAGCCCGAGGGTTTCGCCGCGGTCGACGTTGAAATCGACACCGTCGACGGCATGGACGCTGCCGGCCTGACGGCCGAACAGGCCGCCTTTGATCGGAAACTGCTTGGTCAGGTTCCAGACCCTGAGCAACGGCTCACTCATTGGACGACCGTCTGTTCGGCATGGATACACGCAACCTTGTGGCCCGGTTCGAGCTCGCGCAAGGCGGGTTGCGTGTGCCTGCATTCATCCGTCGCAAAACTGCAGCGCGGCGCGAAGCGGCAGCCGGCCGGCGGATCGATCAGCTTCGGCACGCTGCCCGCGATCGTCTGCAGGCGGGTCTTGCGGACCGCTGCCAGATCGAGACGCGGGATCGAGCGGATCAGGCCCCGGGTATAGGGATGCCGGGGATTTGCGAACAGCCTCTCGCAGGAGGCTTCCTCCACCACCTTGCCCGCATACATCACCACGACCCGCTGCGCGACCTCGGCGACGACGCCCATGGCGTGAGTGATCAGCAAGATCGACATGCCGAAGCGGGATTTCATGTCCTGCAGCAGATCCAGGATCTGCGCCTGGATCGTGACATCGAGCGCCGTGGTCGGCTCGTCGGCGATCAGCAGTTTGGGGCGGCACGACAGCGCCATCGCGATCATCACGCGCTGACGCATGCCGCCGGAAAACTGATGCGGATAGTCGTTGACGCGGGCTTTCGGATTCGGGATCTGGACCAGCGCCAGCATCTCGATGGTTCGCTCCAGCACGGCGCGGCGGCTCAATCCTTCGTGCAGCGCGATCACCTCGCCGATCTGATCGCCGATGGTGTAGACCGGATTGAGCGAGGTCATCGGCTCCTGGAACACGATGGCGATTTCCCGGGCGCGAATTTTGTTCATCTCGTTGGCCGGCAGCGGAACAAGGTCGCGGCCCTGCCACAGGATCTGCCCGCCGGCGATGCGGCCGGGCGGCATCGCGATGAGTTTCAGCACGGACAGCGCGGTGACGGTCTTGCCGCAGCCGGACTCCCCGACGACGCAGACGGTTTCGCCGGGCCCGACGGTGAGATCGACGCCATCCACCGCATGCACGATGCCGTCGTCGGTGGCGAAGTGAGTCCTGAGGCCCCTGATATCCAGCAGCGCGGTTTCGCCGGCAGGTTTTTGGTCGAGCTCTATCACGGGCGCGTCGCTCGACATCTACATGACTTTCCTGGGATCAAGCGCGTCGCGCAACCCGTCGCCGATGAAATTGATCGCGAGCACGGTCAGGAAGATCGCAGCCCCCGCGAACAGCGCCCAATGCGGTGCAATGTCGAGGTAATCCTTGGCGTCGAACAGAAGCCGGCCCCAGGTCGGAATATCCGGTGGGAAACCAAGACCCAGAAACGACAGCGTCGATTCCGCGATGATCGCCGCCGCAACATCAATGGTGCCGGCCACGATCACCGGCCCGAGCGAGTTCGGCAGGATATGCCTGAGCACCAGCCGCGGGGTCGTCGCGCCGAGCGCCCTCGCCGCCTCGACGAATTCCTTCTCGCGCAGCGACAGGAATTGCGCCCGCACCAGCCGCGCCACCGGCATCCAGCGAAAGGCTCCGATCACCAGGACGATCAGGATGAAGACGCCGCCTTCCGGGCCGACCAAGGCTTTAAGGAAATCCCGGAACAGATAGATCACCAGCAACAGCAGCGGCAACTGCGGCAGCGCCAGGAACAGGTCGGTGATCCACATCAGCACGGCGTCGACGCTGCCACGGGAGATGCCCGATATCGCGCCGATCAGGGTGCCGGCGATGATGGCGACCGTCATCGCCGCGAAGCCGACCGTAAGCGAAATGCGTCCGCCATACAGCATGCGCGCCAGCAGGTCCTGGCCGAGATCGTCGGTGCCGAACGGGTGCTGCCAGGACGGCGAACTGAGCCGCGCGGTGAAATCGATTTCGTTGATCGGCAGGCGCCAGACCAACGGCCCGAGCAAAACCGCCGCCGCCAGCAGCGCCAGGATCACCACGCTCGCAACGGCCATGCGATGGCGGCGAAACTTTCGCCACGCCTCGAAGCCGGGCGAAATGTGCCGCCGGCGCCCCTCAAGCGGGACGGCGACGTCAGCGATAGGAGATGCGTGGGTCAAGCCAGCCATAGATGATATCAGCCAGGAGGTTGAAGATGACGACGAGACAGGCGAACACGAACGTCACCGCCATGATGACAGGCGTGTCGTTGGCGAGGATCGATGTGATCAGCAATGAGCCGATGCCCGGGATGCGAAAAATCTGTTCGGTGACGATGGCGCCGCCGAACACCGCGGGCATCTGCAGCGCGACCAGCGTCACCACGGGAATCAGCGCGTTACGGACCACGTGCTTGATCACGACCTTGCCTTCGCCAATGCCCTTCGCGCGCGCGGTCGTGACATAGTCGAGGCGGATGACATCCAGTACCGCGGAGCGCACATACCTCGTATAGGATGCGGCCTGAAACAGGCCGAGCACCGTGACCGGCATGATGCCCTGCTTGAAATATTCCCAATACCAGTGCCAGCCGGTGGCGGGGATATCGACGCGATAGACGAACGGCAGCCAGCCGAGATTGACGCTGAAGATCAGGATCAGCAACAGGCCGGTGAAGAAAGTCGGCAGCGAAAAGCCGACAAAGGCGAAGGTGTTGGCGATCTGGTCGAAGATCGAATAGGGCCGCATGGCGGCATAGACGCCGACCGGCAGCGCAATCGCCAACGCCAGGATCTGCGAGGAGCCGACCACGAACAACGTGGTCGGGACGCGCTGCAGGATCAATTTGTCGACATCGATGCGGCTCGAGAACGAAAAACCCCAGTCGCCGTGCAGCATGGCGACCAGCCAGCGCAGATAGCGAACGAAAATAGGATCGTCGATCCCGAATTTCACCCGCAACGCCTCCCGCACTTCGGGCGGGATATTGCTGTTGGTGGCGAGCTCGCCGAACGGATCGCCAGGTGCCAGCGCCAGCAGCACGAACAGAACGAGACTGATGCCGAGCAGACTGGGAAGAGCGATGATCAGGCGCCGGAGAATGTATTTTCCCATCGTCGTCCCGCTTGTCGCCTGTTCAGATCGTTAGCATCGTAAATCTCACATCAGGCCTCACGTTTCCCGGTACCAGCTCGCGAGCTGATACAGATCGTTGTCCCAGCCGGTCAAATACGCGATCAACTTGCCGCTCAGGGCCGAGACCTTCGGTCGGCGCAGCAAGGGCAGAATGTAATTGTCGCCGACGACGAGATCATTAAGCTTGATGAACATCGCCGCCCGCTTCACCGGATCGAGTTCCTGTTCGGCCTGTTTGTAGACCTCGTCATATTCCTTGCTTTGCCAGCGGGAGACATTGCGTCCCTGCCACTTGTTCTCCTTGGTCGCCGCCTGCCACGACGTGTACTGGTTCATGAAAAGCTGCGGGTCCGGTTGCGTCATGGTGGTATTGTACATCTGCGCGTCGCAATAGAAATGCGGGTAGGTATCGGGGTTGGCGGTGTCGGAGGAGAAAAACACCGATGCCACGACCGACTTCAACTCGATCTCGATACCCGCCTTCTGACACGCCTGCTTGACGATGGCCTGGGTCTTCTGCCGCGGCGCATTGATTGACGTCTGGTACGCGAACTTCAGCGATTTGCCGTCCTTGGCGCGAACGCCATCCGTACCCTTCTTCCAGCCGGCGGCCTCGAGAATCGCGTTGGCTTTCTCGATGTTGAATTCGAGTTTGGTGTTTTTCGACCGGACGCGTTCGGGAGCGTTCAGGAAATTTGCGGTGGCGGATGCGGTGCGGCCGTAGATGTATTTTTCGATCGAGGCGCGATCGATCAGGAGATTGATGGCCTGACGCACCGCCGGGTCGCTGAACAGCGGATGTTTGGTCTTCAGACTCGCACGCTCGCCGTCGACCTCGACCGCCGGATCGGTCGCGTTGAGCATGATGAACTCGACCGCGCCTGTCTCATCGATTCTCACCTTGCCTTTGCCGGCACTTTCCAGCTTGGTCAGGATTTCGTCTTCCACCAGCATGTTCCAGGCATAATCATATTCGCCGGTCTGCAGCACCGCGCGTGCCGCCGACACCGCGTCGCCGCCGCCCTTGACTTCCACCGTATCGAAATGCGGCCGGTTCGGAACGTGGTAATTGGGATTGAGCTTGGCGCGGAGCATGTCGCCCGGCTTGAAATCGACGAACATGTAGGCGCCGGTGCCCACCGGCTTCAAATTGGCCGGCGCGTCGCGCGATTTGCCGCCGATGTAATCCGCGAACAAATGTTTCGGGATGATCATGCCGGCCGTGCCGACAAAGGCATCGGCCCAGAACGGCATCGGCTTTGCAAACTTCACGCGAACGGTGAAATCGTCGACCTTATCGACCGTGATATCCTTGTAGCTGGCGATCGAGACCGCCGCGGTCTCAGGGTTACGCGCATATTCCCAGTTGAATACGACGTCATCCGCGGTGAACGGCATGCCGTCATGCCATTTGACGCCGCGTTTCAGTTTCCAGACCACCGAGAGGCCGTCTTCGGCCAATCCGTCATTTTCCTTGCTCGGAATTTCGGCGGCCAGGAACGGAACCAGATTGCCATCATTGTCCCATCCGGCCAGCGGCTCGTAGAAGATCCGGGAGCCTTCCTGGTCCTTGGTGCCGACGGCGAAATGCGGGTTGAGCAGGGTCACGGCCTGCCAATACAAAAGTCTAAGAAGGCCGCCGCCGCCGGCCTTGGTTGGCTTGTACGGGACCGCAGTCGCGGCCATCGCCACCCCGGAATGGCTCAGCATCATGCTGGCCATTGGCGCCGTCAGGCCGACGGCGATCATTTTTTGGACAAAGGCCCGCCGCGGCAGCTGGCCGGTCTTGACGTCTGCAATCAGATCTCGAAGTTCCCGCTCTTGCATCGGTTCGGCTCCTCGCTGGTGCTGAATTCCCACCCTTCGATGCCTCTGCCGTCGCAGAGGCCCAGAGCGACCGGAAATGGATCAGGTTAGCACCCCCCTGTCAAAGCAGGATCCGGGCCACGCTTCGCCCTGGCGGGCTACGCGTGGCGCAGCCACGCTGAGACTGCCAGGGCGAAGCGTGTCCGGCGAAGCTTGAGCGCAGCGAAAGCGAAGACGGACTGGAGCCGTCCCCCACGGGCTACGCGTGGCGCAGCCACCCTGAGATTGCCAGCGCGGAGCATGTCCGGCGCAGCGAGAGCGAAGACGGATCAGGAACGGCCCCGCCGGCAATCCTCAACTAGCGGTCGTCTCCCGACGGCGGTAGGCTACCGGCTATCGCGAACTGGTGACCGCGCTCTATTTGCGCGACGATCCGCATCTCGAGGACGACGTCGTGTTCGGCTCGTCGGGCGACCTCGCCGTCGACATCCAGCCGAACGATCCCGCTTGCCCGATCAAGGGGCTGCCGAGCATCCGCTTCGACATGCGGCTGTCACGCGAGAGCGCGGTCGACAAGATCAGCGGACGCGTCGGCGCCGACCCGTCCGCGATCCTGAAACCGGCGGCCGGGACCGGGAACGGGCATTCGCCCGCGTCGGCGCCAGCGGCGAGCTAGGGCTGCGGACTTGACGTTCGCATCAGCTTCGCCGCAAGCGATTCGCACAAACGTTAAGCGCCGACGACCGCACCCGAGACTTATTGTGGCTTGTGGCCGGGCGCGCTTTCGTCCTAACTTTCCGTCCGCGACAATCGGAGCACAGAATCCGAACGCGGGCAGGCAACAAAAACACTTGGGGAGGATCGATGAAACGCAGGACATTTCTCGGCGGAACGATCGCCGCCGCGGTGGTCGGACGGACCTCGGGCGTTGTCGCCGAGCAGCCGCCGGTCAAGATCGGCATGAGCATGGCGCAAACCGGCGGCCTTGCGGGCGGCGGCAAGGCTTCGCAGCTTGGCATCGATATCTGGCGTGACGACGTGAACGCCAAGGGTGGCCTGCTCGGCCGCAAGGTCGAACTGATCGTCTATGACGACAAGTCGAGCGCTTCCGAGACCCCGGCGATCTACTCGAAGCTTCTGGATGTCGACAAGGTCGATCTGCTGTTCGCGCCCTACGCGACGGTGCCGACGGCGCCGCTCATGCCGCTCGTCAAGCAGCGCGGCCTGTTGCTGATGGGCAACTTCTCGTTTCAGGTGAACAGCAAGGTCGGCCACGACATGTGGTTCAACAATGCGCCCTGGGGACCGGCCGACAGCTGGGCGGCGGCGTTCCTTGATCTCGGCCAGAAGGCCGGCGGCAAGACCATGGCGCTTCTCGCCGCGGACCAGGAATTCGCCCAGAATCTGGCGGTGACCGCGAAGGCGGTCGCAAAGAAGCTCAACATGTCTGTCGTCTTCGACCAGTCCTATCCGCCAAACACCGTGGAATTCTCCGGCATTCTCCGTGCGCTCAACGCCGCGAAGCCTGACATCGTCTATGTCGCGTCCTATCCGCCGGACTCGGCCGGCATTTTGCGCGCCGTGAACGAGATCGGGGTCGGGGACAACGTCAAGATCTTCGGCGGGGGTATGGTCGGCCTGCAATTCGCGGCCGTGATGGAGAATCTGGGTTCGCTGCTCAACGGCGTCGTCAATTACAACACGTGGCTGCCGGAACCGAACATGTACTTCGACGGCACCAAGGCATTCTTCGATGCCTATACGCCACGCGCCAAGGAAGCGAAGGTCGATCCGCTTGGCTACTATCTGGCGCCGTTTGGCTACGCCTCGGGTCAACTCGTCGAGCAGGCCATCAAGGCCGTAGGGTCGCTCGACCAGAAGGCGATCGCAAAATATCTGCACGCCAACGAGGTCAAGACCATCGTCGGTCCGATCGCGTTTTCGGCGGACGGCGAGCGCAAGGAAACCGCGACGCTGATGGCGCAGTTCCGCGGCGTCAAGGACAAGAACGTTGAGCAGTTCCGCAGCCCGGGCAAGCAGGTGATCCTGTTCCCGGAGAGATTGAAGTCCGGCGAGCTCGTCACGCCATTTGAGGCCGCCCGGACGTAACCTCGCGACTTTCTCTGTGGATCACACTGCCGGCCATGATCGGGGCAAATGCGCCCCGGTCAGGGCGATGGAATAACCGGACGGCGCGACCTGCGGGAAGCGGCGACCGGTTCAAGGGGGATCTTACTTGTTTTCAATGGCCCTGCTGCTCGATGCGGTGGTTATCGGCGTGCTGCTCGGCTGCTTTTACGCAGCCGTCAGCCTCGGGCTGTCGGTCTCGTTCGGCCTGCTCGACGTGCCGCACGTCGCGCATCCGGCCTTTCTGGTCATGGCGTCCTACGCCGTGTTCTTCCTCAACGATCGCTTTGACATCGACCCGCTGCTGGCGGGGCTGATGATCACGCCGCTGCTGTTCCTGTTCGGTCTTGTCGCCTACCGGCTGTATTACGAGACATTCGAAAAGCGCGGCAGCGACGCCGGGGTGCGCGGGATCGCGTTCTTCTTCGGCGTCGCCTTCATCATCGAAGTGCTGATCATCCTGCAATTCGGCGTCGACCAGCGCTCGGTCACCGCGACCTATATCGGCAAGGCCTGGCGGATCGGCGATATGCGGATTCCACTCCGGTTGCTCGTGGCGTTCGCGGTCGCCGCCGGGCTGACGATCCTGCTGTCGCTGTACCTGTCCAAAACATTCATGGGCCGCGCGATTCGCGCGGTCGCGCAGGACCAGGAGGCGCTGCGGCTGATGGGCGCCAACCCGGTCAAGATCAAGCAATGGGCGTTCGGCATTGCCACCGCCGTGCTCGGGATCGCCGGCGCCCTCTTGATTATCGTCGCTCCCGTCGATCCGATCCTCGACCGCGCCTATATCGGGCGGACATTCTGCGTGGTGGTCATGGCCGGGCTCGGCAGCATGACCGGCACGCTGATCGCCGCCATCATCCTCGGCGTCGTCGAAACCATCGTGCTGACCTTGTTCGGCGCCTCCTGGGCGCCGGCGATTTCGTTCGCCATGCTGCTCGGCGTTCTCGCCATCCGGCCGCAGGGCCTGTTCGGCAGGCGGTCATGAATCGCAACAGCATCGCTTTCTGGATCGGGGCGGCGCTTTTTCTCGTCGTCGTCGCGCTGTTGCCGCAACTCATCCGCAACGAATATCCCTTCTTTGCCGCCTATGTGATCCTCCAGTTCATCGTGCTCTCCGTGGCATGGAGCATCCTCGGCGGCTATGCCGGTTACGTGAATTTCGGCACCAGCGCGTTTTTCGGCGTCGGCGTCTACACCGCCGTATTCCTGTTCAAGGCGACGGGGGCGCCGCTCGCGGTGCAGATCGCCGCCGCCGCCGCCGTCGGCGCATTGCTCGGATTCGCAGTGGGCCTTTTGACCTTGCGCATGCAGGGCATCTTCTTTTCGATCGCGACCATTGCGCTGACCATCGTGATCGAGACCTCGGTGACGAACTGGCGCTTCGTCGGCGGTGCGGCCGGCATCCAGATGCAGCGGCCCGCGGTGATGGCGCCATTCGACAGCTATGTGCAGATGCTGGTTTTCGTTCAGGCGCTGCTGGTGGTGCTGGCAATCGCGATCGCGCGTTACATGCAAAGCTCCTGGATCGGCCGCGGCCTGCAGGCGCTCAAGGACGATGAGCTCGCCGCTGAATGTACGGGCGTGCCGACCCTGCGGCTCAAGGTGCTGGCCTGCGTGATCTCCGGCGCGCTGATGTGCGCGGCCGGAGCGCCCGCGGCAATGTACCTGCAATACGCCGACCCGTCGTCCGCCTTCAATCTCAATTACTCCGTCTCGGTGCTCGCGATGTCGCTGATCGGCGGCACCGCGCATTGGGCCGGCCCGGTGATCGGCGCCATCCTGCTCGGCACGACGCAGCAGCTCCTGACCGTCACCATCTCGTCGGAAGTGAACCTGCTGGTGCTCGGCATCATGCTGGTGGTGTTCGTGGTCGCAGCACCCGAAGGCCTGATCGGCCTGATCCGCAAGGCCAGCCGCAAGCGCGCGGAGCGCGAAGCATGACATCCACTGAACCCGAACTGCCTTTGCTGCGGATCGGCGGGCTGACCAAGCGCTTCGGCGGCTTCACTGCGCTGGACAATGTCAGCGTCGATATTCGCGCCGGCGAGCGCTTCGGCCTGATCGGCCCGAACGGTTCGGGCAAGACGACGCTGATCAACTGCATCTCCGGTGCGTTCCGCACCGAGCCCGGCACCGTGCTGTTCCGCGGCGAGGACATCACGCCGCTGCCGGCGCATATGCGCACCCGCCGCGGCATTGCGCGCAGCTTCCAGATCCCGCGGCCGTTCAAAAGCATGACGGTCGTCGAAAACCTGATGGTGGCGCTCGATTTTGCGACCGTTGCCGGCGGCTTCGTCCCCGCCGCGCATCGGCGCGACACCGTGATGGCGATTTTGGCGCAGACCGGCCTCACGTCCAAGGCCGACCTGCCGACCACCGGGCTCAGCCAGGTGGAATTGCGCAAGATGGAACTCGCCCGCGCGATGGCGACGCACCCGAAGCTGCTGATTTCCGACGAGGCCATGGCGGGCCTCTCCTCTTCGGAAGTCGACGAGGTGCTCGATCTCCTGATCAAACTTGCCGGCGAAGGCATCACCATCATCATGATCGAGCACATCATGCAGGCCGTGATGCGCTTTTCGCAGCGCGTGATGTGCCTCGACGCCGGCCGGATCATTGCGCTCGGGGCGCCGGACGAGGTGATGGCCAATCAGCGGGTGCAGGAGGCCTATCTTGGCACTTAGCCTCGCCATCAACGACCTCGATGCGGGTTACGGCGCCGTGAAGGCGCTGCGCGGCGTCAGTCTCCATGTCGAGGCCGGCGAGACCGTCGCGTTGCTCGGCACCAACGGCAACGGCAAGAGCACGCTGATGAAGTGCATCGCGGGCCTGGTCCGGCCGGGACGCGGAAGCATCTCGCTGACCATCGACGGCAAGCCGCACGATCTGACAAAGCTGTCGCCCGAGGCCATCGTCGATCTCGGCGTGGCGATGGTCCCTGAGGGCCGGCGGTTGTTTCCAAAACTGACCGTGCTGGAAAATCTCATGCTCGGCGCCTTCCGCAAGGCCGCCCGCCGCGACATCGATCGCAACCTTGCGCTCGCCTTCGACACGTTTCCGGCGCTGAAGGAGCGGCAGAGCCAGCTAGCCGGCACCATGTCAGGCGGCCAGCAACAGATGCTCGCGATTGCGCGCGCGCTGATGTCGTCGCCACGGCTGCTGCTGATCGATGAGCCGTCGGTCGGTCTTTCGCCGCTGCTGGTCTCGCAGACCATCGCCAAGATCGGCGAGCTCAACCGGCGCGTCGGCCTGACGGTGCTGATGGCGGAGCAAAACTTCAATCAGGCGATCCGCATCGCCGACCGCGGTTACATCATCGTCCACGGCGAGATCGTCGTCGCGGCCGCTTCGGTCGACGAATTGAAGGGCAACGACATCGTCAAGCGGCTCTATCTCGGCGGGGTGGTGTGAGCGCGGAGCAATGCCGTTGCTGCGCCGCCATATTCGCCCTCCCGGACAGAGCCTGAGCGCAGCCCCTGCCGCCTTCGTTTTCCTCTAACAGACGAAATAACCCGCGCGACCTGGAACCCGCCGGGCCCCGCGGGGATTATCGCAAAGAGAGCATTTGAACCTTTTGCCGATGGCGGAGACCTAGCTAAGAGGGGAACTCCAGGAGGCTGTGATGACCCACTGGCACGATAGTATGGTGGACAGGCCCGAAACGGATGATGCGGTTTACGCGACCGGCTGGACGATTTCCGGCCTCGCGGTGCTCGGGACCATCATCGCGGTCTGGGCCTTCGGGATCTGACGGCGCGGCATGGATTACGTTCCGCTGCACTGCAACCAACCCTGACCCAAAGCGCCGTCATCGGTCGCCGGTGACGGTTACGCCATTTCCTTCAACCGCCTCAAGAGCCTGCGATGTTCGCTACACCCGGCAAGGCCGGGATGCGTCAACAGCACGACGGGCGTTTCCGACCCACCGACACCGGCCAAAACAAGGCGATCGATATGAAGACCGGGGTGGGAGCCGCCGGACACGCGAAGCATGGCATCCAGTTTGCCATTCAGCAGCTCGGCCAGATCGTCGGTTAGTCTCAACTTCACCGCTTCCTTGACCGTTGCGGCCTGACGAAGCTTGCGCACCGTCGAGACGGCCGTTCGCGCGATGTGCGGCGCGATGCCCAAACGCAGCGTTCGCCCCCGTAATGCCGGCGCGGCCGATTCCGTCGCCTTTGAAATAATGTCGAACGCGGAAATGATGGCGGGCAGATAGGCCTCGCCCGCGTCGGTCAGGACCAGGCTGCGCGGCAGACGTCGAAACAGCGCGATCCCGAGCGCGCCCTCGAGCGATTTCACCTGCTGGCTCACGGCCCCCGGCGTTACACAGAGCTCGTCGGCGGCGCGGGTGAAGCTGAGATGGCGAGCCGCCGCCTCGAACGAACGCAAACCATTGAGGGGTGGCAGTCGATGGCTCATGTCGCTCCCGGAATTTTCTCGGCCCTGATCGGCGGAGTGTCATGCATCAGATTTTCTGGGTCAATCGTTCAATTTAAATCGTTTGCGCCTTGCTCGAAGCCCACGATATCGGTGCTTGCGACGCCGCATTGCGCATTTCGAACGCGATGGTCTGCGTCGCAAGCGATCAACCTTGGAGGACCGCTCCATGACCGGCACCGACGACGTCAAGATCATCGAAGGCGTGATCCAGTCCTATCTCGATGGACTTTACGAGAGCGACGCCGGCAAGATCGCCAGCGTATTTCATCCGACCAGCGCCCTGACCAGCGTCACCGACGACGGCGAACTGGTGATCACCCCCCGTGACATCTGGCTGGACAAGGTTCGCGCGAGGCCGTCGCCGAAGCAGCAGGGCCTACCCCGCCACGATCAGGTGCTGACCATCGACCTCGTCAGTCCGACCATGGCCTATGTGAAGCTCAAATGCGCGATCCCGCCGCGCTTCTTCACCGATCAATTGTCGCTGCTGAAGATCGATGGAAGCTGGCAAATCGCGCAAAAGGTTTTCATGACCGAAATGCGGGAATAACCGGCTCCGGGAGGCAATGGCGATGAGCGTACTCGACGACTATCTCGTCGATCCCAATCTGTCGCTGCTCGACAAGACGCGGATCCAGGCCCAGGTCCTGGTGCCGGTGTTGCGGGCGTTGCGTTCGGAACTGGGAAAGGACAAGGCTGACGCCATCGTCAAGCAAGCCTTGCGCGACTGGTCGAAGCAGCTGTTCGCCGCCATCGGCGACGGCATCGCGGGCAGCCCGCGGAAGAAATGGGCGGCCATCCAGGCCGTATTCGGCGAGATCTCCGGCCGGGATGTCGAGGTCGAGATTCTGCGCCACGACAACGAGGCGCTGGATATCGACGTGACGCGCTGCCGTTTCGCCGAATTCTTCCGCGCATTGGGCGAACCCGAACTCGGCGCGCTCTTGATATGCGAAGCCGACTTCGATATTGCGGCAACGGGCGGCAGCGAGGTCAGCCTTACGCGCGAGCAGACGATCATGCAGGGCGCCCCGAGTTGCACCTTCCGCTACCGGTTCGCACCGCGATAACGGCACCTTCACCACCAGGGCTCGGGAGGCGTCAGGCGCCCACGCCCTCATTGACCTGCCCATATAATTGCTCGACATAGCGGTCTTCGATCTCGAGCGCCTGCAACTGTGTCGCCAGTTGCGCGAGGTATTCGCGATTGGTGCCCAAAATGCCCTTGCCGCTGGCAATGATCGCCGCGGTCTCGCCGAGCGGCAGTTCGCCGACATAGCTCGGATGCGAAGGGTTCGCGACAAAGGCGAGCGCCGTGATCGGCCCCTGCGGCGTCGCCATCGGCACCATCGCCGGCGCATAGCCGCCCCGCAGCATCTCGCGCCGCCACAGGATCGCCGACTCCGCAGCCACCGAACCGGCCGCGATCCGGAACGCCAATCCGCGGCAGCACCCGGCTCGCGCTTCCAGCGACAGCATCAGTGCCGGGTATTCCCGCGAACCGCGGCCGAGATCGATCTTCAGGGTGAAGCGGCGCTGATAGCCATCGACGTCGGCCAGCCGGACTTCGGCGAAGTGGAAACCGGGGTCCCACATCAGCGATCCGTAGGAGTAGATCCAGAGATCGTCGGTGCTGCCGTGGTTGCCGAGCAGCGCAAGCCGCGACTCTTCGATGATTTCATCCGACAATCGCCAGTTCGCCGGGAATCCCGCGGCGCGGGCGCGCTTTTCCCACATCGCGAACATCTCCGGCGTAAGGCGCAGCAATGATTTCTCCGGCGGCGTCACCCGGTCGCGAAGGTGCGGCAGATGGATGAAGGCGTCCTGGGTCAAGCAAGGCTCCCGAAAACATCGCTTCTGCGCTTATATCCGGACGTTTCGGGCAACGCGGTAACGATTTGGTTGGCAAAGCTTGCATACCTGCAATCCCTTGCGTCACGGCCCCATCGAATGCCTTTACGAGGCCGCGTCGATTCCCTAGTTTTCGCGCGCCATCTTCAAGCCAGCGAAAGCCCGTACCATGCACGACCTTTTCTCCAACGCCCAGCAGATCCGCAAACCTGCGGTGACCTCCAAAGGCGGCATCGTCGCCGCGCAGTCGCGGAAAGCCGCTGAAGTCGGCGCCGCGGTGCTGGCGGCCGGCGGCGATTGCGTCGATGCCGTGATCGCGACCACATTCGCGCTTGGCGTGCTGGAGCCCTGGATGAGCGGCGTCGGCGGCGGCGGGGCGATGGTGCTCTACCGCGCGCGTGAAAACCGCTTTGAGGTGATCGATTACGGTATGCGCGCGCCGAACAGTCTTCGCACCGCGGATTATCCGCTCACCGGCGACGGTGCGGCCTCCGATCTCTTCCCCTGGCCGCGCGTCAAGGACGACCGCAATCTTCATGGTCCCGGTTCGATCGCGGTGCCCGGCGTGGTTGCTGGCATGGAAGAAGCGCATCGCCGTCACGCAAAACTGTCCTGGAAGGAATTGGTGAGCCCGAGCGTCGGTCTCGCCGATGAAGGCCTGCTGGTGGATTGGTGGACCACGCTGATGATTGCCGGTTCGGCCGCCGACTTGCGGCGTTATCCCGCCAGCGCCGCTGCCTATCTTCACGACGGGCTGCCGCCGGATGCGAAATGGGGCATCAAATCCGAAGTGCGCCTGCCGCAAGAAAAATTGAAAGCAACGATGGCGCATCTCGCAGCCCAGGGCCCGCGCGACTTCTATGAAGGCGATCTGGCGCGCAGCATCTCGGCCGACGTGAGAGCCGGCGGTGGCGCGCTGTCGGTCGAAGACCTCGCGTCCTTCCGCGCCCATGGGCGCGAACCGCTGGTCATTCCCTACCGCGGCGGCAAGGTCTACGCGACGCCGGAATTGACCTGCGGACCGACGCTTTCGCATACGCTGCGCCTGCTGCAGCAAAGCCTGCAGCCGGCACGAAGCGGACCGGACGCCGCGGCCTACAGCGCTTACGCGCTGGCGCTGCAGACGGCCTATCGCGAACGCCTGAAAGACATGGGCGACGCCGACGGCCGCCGCGCGTTGGGCGCCGAGGCGCTGGCGCCAGCCTGCACCACGCATTTTTCGGTGGTCGACCGCGACGGCAACATGGCGGCGGTGACGCAAACCCTGCTGTCGCTGTTCGGCTCCAAATACGTGCTGCCGCAATCCGCCGTGCCCATGAACAACGGCATCATGTGGTTCGATCCGACCCCGGGGTACGCCGAATTCGCTGGCGCCCGGCAAACGCTGCCTGACCAACTACACGCCGGTGCTGGCGCAGGCCGCAGATGGCAGGCGTCTCGCCGTCGGCGCGTCCGGCGGGCGGCGCATCCTGCCGGCGGTGGCGCAGATCCTGTCCTTTGTGATGGATTACGGCATGGACCTCGACGCCGCGATCCATCAGCCGCGCATCGATGCCAGCGAAGGCGCGATCGTGATCGGCGATGTGCGGCTGCCGACACTGATGCGCGAGGCCTTGCGCGCACGCTTCGATTACGAGGAAGCCCGCGCCCAGACCATGCCGATGAAGTTCGCCTGTCCCAGCGTGGTGCTGCGCGACGGCACCACCAACAGCGGCGCCACCGAGCCGGTCCAGCCCTGGGGCGACGCGGTGGCGGAGCACTAACGTTCGCGCGAGGCGCTCATGCCCGCTGGCGCCGTCCCAGAAAAATGTGCAGCGCCAGCAATGCCGGCAATAAAACCCCGAAGGCCAGATGCACCCAGCTCATCCAGGGCCGCACGGCTTCGGATCCCAGATAGTAAAGACCGAACGCCGTCACGATCAGGATCGCGTTCAGCGCGACCATCACCGACCCCATCACGAGATTGTGGCCGCGCCGCCAAGCGCGCAGCACGTGAACGGGGACGAGCGCGCCCAGCAGCAGCAGGGTCACCATGGCGGCGCCGCCGTGCAGCATCAGCAGATAGACCGCGACCTGCTGCCAGGCTTCGCCGTTCACGCCCTCCTTTTGCCAATCGGCCGCAAACCAGCCACCCCCTGACAAAAAAAGTACCGCGACCGCGGCGTAAACGCCGTAGCGAAATTGAGGATTAAGCCGCAAGGGAAACCTGGTCTTTCAGGTCGGAGGAAATCTGGATGTCGCCGTCTGCCAGAACCAATAGCGCGCCTGCGCGATAGTGCTCAAGCAAATCGGCCGCGGAAGTGCCGGCAATCATCACGATTTTGGTCAGCGCATCCGCGATGACGCAGGTTGGCGCGCGCACCGTCGTTCCCTGAATCGCGCAGGCCGGCTCGGACGTGATCGGGTCGATGATCGCCGAATTCGTCGTTTCATCCGATCGAAAGGGATCAAACCGGCGCGCCGATGACGCCAGCGCTTCATTCCTGATGCGAATGCCGCACATGAAGTTTTGCGGATCGACCGGATTGCGAATCGAAACCGCCTGCGGATCCGGGCCGAATGCCGCGAGGTCGCCACCGGCGTTGACCAGGCCGTTGGCAATGCCGAAGCCGCGCAAGGCGTCCAGTGCGCGATCGACCGCAAAACCCTTGGCGATACCGCCGAGATCGATTCCGATCCCGGGACCGGAAAAGCGCACCATTTTATCGCCCAGCAGCTCGACCTGGTGCGCGGTTCGCGCTTGCGGGACGTCCCGCGATCCTTCGTCCGGTCCGGGAAGCAACCCAAGCGCCTGGAGAACCGGGGCAATTGTAATGTCGAACGCGCCGCGCGACCGGAAATGCAGATCGATCGCAATCCGCAAAACCTCGTAGGTCCAGGGGTCGACACTCACGGGATGACTGGAGGCAAATTGGTTGAGCCGGCTGACATCGCTGTCCGGCTCGTGAAAGCTCATCAAGCGATGCACCTTCGCGACCGCCTCGAAGGCGGCCTCGATGCCCGCATTCACATCGGCCCTGCTCGCACCCGACGCCTGGATTTCCACAAACGTGCCGAGCAGCGGCTTGGCGCGACGAATGTTACCGCAATCGATTGCCATAGGCCGACAATACCCGTTTGACGCCTTCGGTGACATGGGTGGACGACAGCGTCGCGCCGGCAATGTTGCGAATGTCGCCGTTGATCTTGAGCGGACTGCCGCTGGTTTTGCCGACAAATTGCGCCAACCAGCTGGCGCTCCGGATCTCGCCGCCGTAGGATTCCCGATACTGCAGGATCTCGACGCTGTGCACGGCCCCCGCCGGCGTCAGCGCGACGGCATAATCGATCAGCAGATGCTTGCCGACGACGCGGTCGAAAATGAAGAATCCGACCGCGCGTCCGCCGGCTTCCGCCTTCCAGACCCGACCCGCCTGGACCTCCGAAAAATTGGTCGCCGATGGAAACGCCTGCTTTTGCGCTTCCGCGATCGAAAGGTACTGCATCGAATAGGCCGGAGATGCGATCGACGCGATCGCCGCAGCCGGCAAGGTATACCGAGCCCATTTCGTCATATTTTCAATTGCCTCCATTGTGGCGTCAGGCTTGATCGAACCTGACCGGATCAGAAAAAGAAGCCGATGCCGCCAAGAAACGAATCCGACAGCGCCCCGACGACACTCTTGTCGACGACCCTCTGATACGTCGCCTTGAGCACCACTTTGGGTGATGGGAACACCGCAACGCCCGCGGTATGGAAGGTCCGCTGCCCGGCACCTGTCGGCATATTCGCGTCCGTTCCGGCAAACCCGGCGGTCTGCAGGTTCTCATAGGTGTAGCGATAGAACGGCACCGCCTCCCACTCGCTGTTCAGGATCGTTCCCAAGGGAACGTGGTAGGCGATTTCGCCGGAGTAGCCATACATCGTCTTGCCGACATTGTTGATCGGATCGGTGTCGTTGTTGGCGCGAAGGTTTTCGGGGTGGCCGAAATTCACCCGCACATATTCGCCGCGCAGCTCGAGGCCGCTGGTGGGGACACGGTAACGGAATTCGGCATCGAAGATGCCAAGACTGTTGCGGCCGAGCAAAGCCCCGGTGTCCGCATAGGCACCGCGCGGCGTGACATTGGGGCTGTAATAGCCGCTGACGCTGCCGGCAAACCCCGGAACGAACGCCGGCGCAAAATCAAGTTTTCCGGCAACGGCAAGCGCGTCGCTGAGCTGTGCAAAACCACCCCGGACCGGAGCCGCGAAAGCAAGTGCATCGAGACCGCTAATGCCAGGCGCGTAACCGATCGGAAACGGCGGCACCGTGTTGGCATCGGTCCGCAGCCCGAAGTCGCCGCCAAAGTCCTCCAGGCTGGTGCTGACCTGGACCTGATAGCTCAAGCCGTCCGCGATGGTGCCGTAAACGCTGCTCGCGCCGGCCTTGAACGTCGACGGAATCAGCCCGTTGTAAAGCTCCGGCCGATTGACGCTGTAAAACTGGGTCGGCTCATGATGCTGGTTGATGTAGCCGATCGGGACCAGATCGATGCCCGGCGATCGCCAGTTGAACTGATCGATGATCTTGAAGTCGATCCAGATCTGCTCGATTTCCGCCGTTCCGTGCAGCTTGTCATCGGCGTCGAAACCTGACCCGGCGTGCTCGAATTCGATCTCGGCGTTGAAGATGATGTTGTCGGTGATCGCATAGGTCGGCAGCAGCACGAACCGGGCGGCATCGAAGCCGTTCTGCCACTGGCCGTTGGCGGCGGGATTTTGCATCGCGCCGTATTTTATCTCGCCATAGGCACCGATACTGAGGCCGTTTACCGGCGAGGCCGCCAATCCGAGAATGGGAAGATCCGGGGAGGAAGCCGGCGTAGGAAGCGCCTTGCCGGTCGATTTGGTGCGGAGATCGGTTGCATCGGCGGGGCTGGCCGTCGCCTTGGGATCCTTGCCGGCGTCCTTATTGCCACCCTTGCCGGCGTCCTTATTGCCACCCTTGCTGGTGTCCTTATCGGCATCCTTAATTGGATCCTTATTGGGATCCTTATTCGGATCCTTGGCATTTGCCTGCAGCGCCGATGTTCGGGCAGGCTTGGCGGGCTCTTCGTGCTTGACGACCTGCTTCTGTTTCAGCTCCGCCTCGAGCGACTGAATGCGCTGCTCCATCTTCTCCATTTTCTTCAGGAGAATGTCGTTGGCATCGCCATCGACGGCAAGCGCCGCTCCGCCGGTGAAGGTCGACAGCGCGCCCGCGGCCACAAACAGACTCACTCTGTTTCGATAGCCCGTTCGAGCAACCTTTGACGGATTGGATCGCGGCGTGAAATGACGCAAAGACATGAGGCCCCCAGACTGCCGGGGTCGATACCCCGCGACGATAGGTAGCTAGCACCGCTCGGGAGCGTTTCCGAAAACCGAAGAGGTTTTCGAAATTGGAATCTGTCTAACATCGAAGTTTAGAACGAAACTAAATCGTCGAAAAAATTAGAATGGTTCTACGAGAAGTACATCGCGCGCATGCAGGCGTCGGAGATTTATAATCCTTCTAAGGACACAGCCCGCTAAAGGCACAGCCTGCGGCTGCGGACATGCGGAGCTATCGCCAATTTTTGGTGACGGCCTGATCAGTCAGGCGGCGGCGGTTGCGGGCTGAGGGGCGGCCAGCTTGGCGGTGACCTCGATCCCGTCGGTGAATTTCACACCGAGAATGATCTTTGGCAAGTGTGCATGTCCGTCGAGCCGTCGCCAGGATCGTTGCGCCCCTTCGACCAGCTTGAATACCATGGCGAGAGCGGTCTTGTTTGAGAGGCAGCCTTTCGATCGGATCGTGCGGTGGCGGACGGTCGCGAAAGTGCTTTCAATCGGGTTGGTGGTGCGCAGGTGCTTCCAATGCTCGGCCGGGAAGTCGTAGAAGGCGAGCAGCAGGTCGCGATCCTTCGTCAGACAATCGACGGCCTTCTGGTATTTCGGCGTGTAGCTTTCGATGAAGGCGTCGAAGGCGACTTCGGCATTGGCCTTGGTCTCGGCCATCCAGATTTCCTGCAGCGCCCGCTTGGCCTTTGGTTGCACACTCTTGGGTAATTTGCCCAGCACGTTCGCCGTCTTGTGCACCCAACAGCGCTGCTCGCGTGCTTTCGGCCAGACCTCGCCGGCCGCTTTCCAGAAGCCGAGCGCGCCGTCGGCGAT
Source organism: Bradyrhizobium sp. Ash2021 (assembly GCF_031202265.1). Taxonomy (NCBI): domain Bacteria; kingdom Pseudomonadati; phylum Pseudomonadota; class Alphaproteobacteria; order Hyphomicrobiales; family Nitrobacteraceae; genus Bradyrhizobium; species Bradyrhizobium sp. Ash2021. Next base: position 7,856,891 of record NZ_CP100604.1, read on the forward strand.
CATCAGCTCGGGCCGGGCATCGAGCCCGCATCGCTTCAGATCCAGCAGCAGATCGCGCCAATCCTGCGCACTTTCCCGAGCGCCATCGGTGAACCCGACGAGCTCTTTCTTGCCCTCGGGCGTCGCGCCGATCAGCACCAGGATGCACTGCTTTTCATCTTCCAGCCGCGCCTCGAGGTGGATGCCGTCCGCCCAGACGTACACGTAGCGCTTGCCCGACAAATCACGCTTGCGCCACTGGGCATGATCATCCTGCCAGCCGTCCTTCAGGCGGCCGATGGCGCTGGCCGAGAGGCCGGGCGCATCCTTGCCGAGCAAGGCCGCCAGAGCGTCCGAGAAATCGCCGGTCGAGATGCCCTTCAGGTAGAGGATCGGTAGCAGCGTCTCGATCGACTTCGAGCGGCGCATATAGGGCGGCAAGATCGATGGCGAGAAGCGGATGCGGCGGGGATCGCCGGCTGCGGCCTCGCGATCGCGCACGCGGGGCTGGCGCACCGGGACCGCGCCGATGCCCGTCATCACCTCGCGCTCGGGCAGATGACCGTGGCGCACCACGCGTTGGTGGCCATCCTCGGTCTTCAAATCGGCATGCTTGGAAAGAAACCCGGCGACCTCGGCCTCCACCGCCTGGGCGAGAAGGGCACGCGCCCCATCGCGCAAAATGTCGGTGAGTTGGTCGCTGAAAGTTCCTGGCTGAATCAGTTTTACGACGGTATCCTTAGACACGGCATATCGCTCCTTTGGTGGAGAAGTGGAGGCGTTGAACACCCCCACGATATGCCGCCTTCCCGATTCACGCCGTCACCAACTTTGGGCCATAGCTCCGGACATGCGGCATTCTCCCGCGAATGTGCTCACTGACGACGCCGTCCGGTCTTATTTGCCGCCGCCGATCCCGGCTTGTCGGGCCGACCGGCGGCGGTAAGATGGTGGAGGAAACGCCGATAAACAAAATCTGATTGACCGGGAGCGCAGGCCCATGACGAGCGCAGCAGAGCAAGCATCCCCGTGGCTCAAGGGCCGGACCTTCGAATCCTGGCGCGAGGAATTCGATCGTCGCGGCTATCTGATTTTCGAGCGCGTGCTGTCGCCGGCCAAGGTCGCCGATATTCGTTGTGCACTGGCGCCGTTCCTGGCGCGCGATCTCAAGGGCCGCAACGATTTCGAGGGCGAGAAGACCAATCGGGTCTATGCGCTGTTGGCCAAGTCTCCGGTGTTCGCGGAGCTCGCGATCCATCCGCTGGCGCTGGCCTTTGCCGAGGCGGAACTGGGACCGAGCTGCCTTTTGTCCGCCCTGCTCGCGATCAATCTGCATCCGGGCGAGACCGTGCAGCCCTGGCACTTCGACGACAACGGCGCCAAGGTGCCACGGCCGCGGCCGGCGCTTGGGATCAGCACGTTCTGGGCGATCGACGACACAACCGAGGTGAACGGCGCCACCGAGATCATTCCGGGGAGCCATTTGTGGGACGGACAGATCGTCGAGGGCGCGGTGCAGCCGTCGGATTTCGCCCGCAAGGGCGCCGATCGCGATAAAGGCGAGCGGCCCGACGCGATCAAAATGGTGATGCCATCAGGCTCGCTCGCGATCACCAAGGGAACGCTGTGGCACCGCGGCGGCGCAAATCGCTCGGACCGGCCGCGCCTCATCATCACGCCGCAATATTGCGCGGGCTGGGTGCGGCAGCTGGAAAACATGGCGCTCGCCGTTCCCGCCGACGTCGCGGCGCAATTGCCGGAACGCGCCCGCGAACTGATCGGCTATTCGATCCATCCGCCGTTCATGGGGCACGTCAACGGGCTGCATCCCCGGCGCTTGTTGCGCGCAACAGAACGCAAAACATCATCCCATGCGTGACCAAGAGCGGCGGAACGAACACATAATCTGCAGCTAGCCGAAAAAGCAGCCGTGTTCGTCGCGATCAACGATATTCAGAAATTCCTCGACCGATGCAACGTTTGGACTCGGCTGATAGCTGCGCCATTTTAGATCGGCACGCTGCCACAATATCTTCCAATTGCCTTTGGTCCTATTGTAGGTCGCCTTGGCAACGGACTGTTCGACCGTTTTATCCTTTTCTTTCCAGTGAGGACGAACTTCGAATATCTCGATGTTCTGTGCGCGGATACGGAATGCGAGGTCGAGCTTGGCCCGAATATGCAGCGGCGGACGCCGCTTTGAAATGAATTCAGAAACCAGCTTCTCGCAGCGCTTAATTTCGAACTCGGAGAGGGTCATGGTCTATCAATCGAGTCACTTCTACGCGACGAGCAGATTACACCGTCAGTAACGCGGTCTGCAAATCCTTTGTCCTGCCAGGATCGTGCGGTCAGACAGGAACTACCAATGGATTGCTCGGATTTCCGGAAATCTGAGCGTCGGTTACCAGACTGGAGCCTCGGTTCTGATTCAATCGGAACCGAACAGGGTTCACATCCCCAGCCGGTCCCTCACCCGCCCCGCCAGCACCGCGGCCGTGACGCCGAGCGGCCAGAACGCATGCATCGCGATCGGCTTGATGCCGGTCACGGGCATGTCGATCTCCGCATTCGCGCCGCCGATCAGGCGGCGCGCGAGCTGCGCGCCCATCGCGGTCGAGAGCGCGACGCCGCGGCCGTTGCAGCCGAGCGAAATCAGGAGGTTTTCCGCGGGCTCGTGCACGTGCGGATAATGATCTGCGGTGATCGCGAGCCGGCTGTTCCAGCCATGCGTCCAGGTGACGCCCTTCAGTTGCGGCCACAGCCGCTCTGCGTAGCGGATGAAATAGGAAACGTCGGAAGGCTTACGGATCCAGCGCATCGGCCCGCGGCCGCCCATCAGCAGGCGATTGTGCTGATCGATGCGGTAATAGACCGTGATGTGACCACTTTCATACAAAACCGAGCGCGTCGGCATGATCGCGCGCGCGACGTCATCTGACAGCGGCGCGGTCGCGGCGATCGACGAAAACACCGGCACGATGGTGCGGCGGAGCGCCGGCCAAAGGTTGTCGGTGAAGCCGTTGGTCGCCAGCAGCACCTTTTCGGCATGCACGACCGCGCGCGGGGTTTCGATCCGCCAGCGCGCGCCGTCACGGCACAAGGACAGCGCCGGCGTTTCGCCATGGACGGCAGCGCCCGCCGCGATCGCGGCGCGCGCCAGGCCGCGCGCATAACTCAGTGGATGCAGGTCACCGCCGCGAGCATCGAGCATGGCGCAGAGATAGCGGTCGGTGCCGGTGATCTCGCGCATCTTCGTAGCATCCAGCAGCGTCACCGGCATGCCGCGCCGGATGCATTGTTTCGCGGTGGCTTCGATCGCGGCGGCGCTTGCGGCATTATAGGCGGCGCGCAGCGTGCCGTTCTGCCGCGCCTCGCACGGAATCTGGTAGCGCCGGATCAAATCGAGCGTGAAATTGGTGGCGCCGTAGGAGAAATCGATCATGCGGCGGCCGAGTTCGGCGCCGAAATCGGCTTCGATCTGATCGGGATCATGCTTGAGGCCGGGATTGACCTGACCGCCATTGTTGCCGGACGCGCCCCAGCCCGGCTCCTGGGCTTCCAGCACGGTCGCCGGCACGCCCTGCTCGGCCAGATGCAGCGCGGTGGAGAGCCCGGTAAAGCCACCGCCGATGATCGCGACCGAAACGTTCCTGTCCGCATCAAGCGGCGGCGTTGGTATCGGCGCGACCGCCGTATCGGCGTAAAGGCTTGGCGGCAGCGGTAATCGGGCGGACGCATTCATGGATGACAACCGGATATCTAGAGCGGATGCAGCACGCGGCGCAAGAAGTCCAGGGTGCGCGCATGCTGGGGTTGGTTGAGCACGGTTTTGGCGGCGCCCTGCTCGACGATGACGCCACCGTCGATAAAGAGCACGCGGTCGGCGACGTCCTTGGCAAAGGCCATCTCGTGGGTGACGACGACCATGGTCATGCCGTCATCGGCCAGCTTTCGCATCACGCCCAAGACTTCGCCGACCAGTTCCGGATCGAGCGCCGAGGTCGGCTCGTCGAACAAAATCGCCTTCGGCTGCATCGCCAGCGCCCGCGCGATCGCGACGCGCTGCTGCTGGCCGCCGGAAAGCTGCGGCGGATAGGCATCGGCCTTTCCGGCAAGGCCCACCTGCGCCAGGAGATCGCGGCCACGCTCCAGCGCTTCCGCACGCGGCTCCTTCTTCACATAGATCGGGCCTTCGACGATGTTTTCGAGCGCGGTCCGGTGCGGGAACAGATTGAAGCGCTGGAACACCATCGATACCTGGGTCCTGATATCAACGATCGACGGCGAGTGGGCGTCGACCCGCGCGCCCTCGACCAGGATGTCGCCGGCCTCGTAACTCTCCAGACCATTGATACAGCGCAGGATGGTCGATTTGCCCGAGCCCGATGGGCCGATGATGCAGACCACTTCGCTTTTCTCGACCGCGGCGGTGATGCCCTTCAACACCTCGTTCGCACCAAATCGCTTGTGGACGTCGCGAAGCTCGATCATTTGCGGTTGGCCTTGTTCTCGAAATGGCGAACCAGCAGGATGAGTGGAATGCTCATGGTGAGATACATCAGCGCGACCAGCGTGAACACAGAGGTGTTCTTGAAGGTCGAGGACGCAATCAATTTTCCCTGCAGTGCGAGTTCAGCGACCGTGATGGTCGAGGCCTGCGAAGAGTCCTTCAAGAGCATGATCATGATGTTGCCGTAGGGCGGCAGCACGATTTTGACCGCCTGCGGCAGCACCACACGCCGCATGGTCAGCCACCAGCCCATGCCGATGGTCTGCGCGGCCTCGATCTGTCCCTTGTCGATCGCCTCGATGCCGGCGCGGAAATTTTCGGCCTGGTAGGCCGAATAGGCAATGCCGAGTCCGAGGATCGATGCCTGCAGCGCGGTCATCGCCACACCGAAATCGGGCATCACGAAATAGAGGTAGAACAACAGCACGATGATCGGAATGCCGCGGATCACATTGATCAGGCCGCCGCTCAGCAGCGTGAGCGCACGGACGCCGGAAACCCGCATCAAGGCCCACAGCAATCCGAGAAATGTCGACAACAGCAGCGAACCGATGGTGACGACGATCGTCAGCCAGACGCCCTGCAGCAGGATCGGCAGGAACTCGGCGGCGTCGTTCAGGAACTTTTGCATCGGTTCAGATCACGGCTGCACCCTGCGTCAGGCGGCCTTTGGCTTCAGGCCCCATTTGTCGAGAATCTTGTCGAGGGCGCCGTTCGCCTTCAGCTTGGCGAGCGAGGCGTTGATCTTGCCGAGCAATTCTGAATCGCTCTTGCGGATTCCGATCGCGACCGTGCCGACCGTGGCCGGTTTGTAGGAATCGACCAGCCGCACCTCGCCGAAAGCGCCCTGCTTGAGGTTGTAGGCCAGGATCGGATAATCCGCGAAGCCGGCCTTAAGGCGGCCCGCATTCACGTCGCGAAGGATGTCGGGAATGGTGTCGTAGACCTTCACTTCGCTGAACAATCCCGTCTTCTTCAGCGCATCGACAAAGGCGGTTCCGACCTGGGCGCCGACCGTCTCGCCCTTCAGATCTTCCTGCGAGGCGTAATTCTTGGCGTCGGTCTTCGGCACCACGAGACCTTCGCCATAGGTGTAGACCGGCTCGGAGAAATCGATCACCTCTTTCCGTGCGGCGGTCGCGAACATCGCGGCCGAGATGATGTCGATCTTGTTCGACGTCAGCGACGGCACCAGCGCCGAGAACTGCATCGGCTCGATCTGCACCGTGAAGCCGGCGTCCTTTCCGATCTCGGTGATGAGATCGACCATCACGCCCTGGATGCTGTTAGTCTTGGTATCGAGGAAGGTGAAGGGAATGCCGGTTGGCGTCGAGCCCACCTTTAACACCTGCTGCGCGGAGGCCGGCACGCCGGCGGCAATGGCAACAACCGCGATAGCGGCCTGAACGAGTCGCTTGAGGGGCATCGCATTACCTCCTGTACCAGGGAAGGCCGAGCGGTCGCCCACACGATTCTCGACGAGAAGGCTTCTCGACGAGAAGGTTGCGGACAAGGCCGTTCAGGCCTATTTTCACTAATATGAAATTGTGGTCACATTTCCAAAGTCATTGCAAGCGATTTTCATGCACATGAAGGAAGCGGATTGACGTGAGCGGCCGCAAGAGAATGCGCAAACCGGCGCCCAAAGCAATTGGCAAGGCCCGAAGGAAGGCCCAAAGGAAGGCCCATGCGAAGGCCGCGGGCAAGCCGGCAAGAAAGCTGAAGGCATCCGTCAAGGCAGCCGAGCCGGCGATGGATCTCGCGGTCGGGCGCCGGATCCGCGAATTGCGCCGCGCGCGCCAATTATCGCTGGAGACGGTGGTGGCGCGAACCGATCTGTCGATCGGCTTTGTCAGTCAGATCGAACGTGGCCTGTCGTCGCCTTCGCTGCGTGTATTGGCGACGCTGGCCGATGTGCTTGGCGTCGGCATTGCCGCATTGTTCGGCGCCAAACCGGACGACGACGGCGCTTCCGGCGGCGTGGTGACGCGCGAGGCGCAGCGCGCCGAGCTGAAACTCTGGCGCACCGGCATCTCGAAACAATTGCTGAGCCCGGCCGGCGCGGAGAACCGCCTCAATCTGTTTCTGGTGCATATGGAGCCCGGCGGCAGCACCGGCGATGAGCTCTATACGCATGACGGCGAGGAGGCCGGCCTCGTGCTGGAAGGCGAGATGACGCTGACCGTCGACGCCGAGACATGGTCGCTGAAAACCGGCGACAGCTTTCGCTTCGCGAGCCGCCGCCCGCACCGTTTCTCAAATCCCGCCGATGACGCCAAGGCCGTGGTGCTGTGGGTGAATTGCGTTTCGCCCACGGGCTAGGCGTTTCAAACACCGTCATTGCGAGGAGCGAAGCGACGAAGCAATCCATTCTTTCTTCTGGTGGCGAGATGGATTGCTTCGCTTCGCTCGCAATGACGGATGTACGATCAGCCTGTAAGCCCCATCACGAGGTCGTCGATGCCGATCGGAAAACGCCGGACGCGCACACCCGTCGCGTGCCAGACCGCGTTGGCGACGGCGCCGGCTGAGCCGGTAATGCCGATCTCGCCGACGCCCTTGATGCCGAGCGCGTTGACGTGGGGATCGTGCTCGTCGACCGTGAGCACGTCGAGCGACGGCACGTCGGCGTTGACGGGGATGTGGTACTCGCCAAGGTTCGCATTCAGTATCCGGCCGGAGCGGGGGTCCATCACGGCCTGCTCGTGCAGCGCAAACGACATGCCCCAGATCATGCCGCCGAACAGCTGGCTGCGGACCATGCGCGGATTGATGACGCGGCCCGCGGCGAAAGCGCCGACCATGCGGGTGACGCGGATCTGGCCCAAATCAGGATCGACCTTGACCTCGGCGAACACAGCGCCATGCGCGTGCATGGCGTAGTTCGACTGCGCCGCAGGGTCGGCGGCGCTATTGTCGCGGGCTTCGATCTCTGCGAGGCCGGCTCGCCCGAGGATATCGCCATAACTCTCGCTCCGCGTCTCGTCGTCGCGACGGTGCAAGCGGCCGCCACGCGCGATCACGCCGGCATTGCCGGCCCCGAACAGCGGCGAGCGCTTGTCGCCCATCGCGAGATCGGCGAGCTTGGCGATAACGGCAGCGCCGGCATTGTGGATCGCCGTGCCGGCGGTCGCGGTATGGGCCGAGCCGCCGGCGATCCCTGCGTCCGGCAGATCAGACGTGCCGGATTTGAACTCGACCTGTTCGAGATCGAGGCCGAGCCCATCCGCCGCGATCTGGGCGAACGCGGTCCAGGCGCCCTGCCCCATGTCGTGGGCACCCGTCTCCATCACGCCGGATCCGTCGCTGCGCACCACGGCCCGCGCTTCGGCCTGGAACATCAGCGCCGGAAACGTCGCAGTACCCATGCCCCAGCCGACCAGCAGACCCGCCTCGTCCCGCATCGCGCGCGGGGCGAGCGGTCGCTTTGCCCAGCCGAAGCGTTCGGCGCCTTGCGCGTAGCACTGGCGTAACGCCTTCGAGGAAAACGGCTTGCCCGAGATCGGTTCGACATCGGCGTAGTTCTTGAGGCGAAACGCCAGCGGATCCATACCGCAGGCAAAGGCCATTTCATCGATCGCGCTCTCCAGCACGATCGATCCCGTCGCCTCGCCCGGCGCCCGCATGAACAGCGGCGTCCCGGTGTCGACGCGGACCGCTTCATGCGAAGTCGCAATCGCAGGGCTCGCATACAGCGTGTGCGAAGCGTCGGCCGCCGGCTCGAAGAAATCGTCGAACGTGCTCGACACCGTTTTGGCGTGGTGATCCATCGCGGTGAGCATGCCGTCGCCGTCGACGCCGATGCGCATGGTCTGGCGCGTCGGCGCGCGATAGCCGACTGGACCGTACATCTGCTCACGGCGCAGCACGAGCTTGACCGGCCTGCCGACCAACCGTGCCGCCAGGATGCCCAGAAGCTGCGGTCCCGAGATAAAGCCCTTGGAGCCGAAGCCGCCGCCGAGAAACGGGCTGCGGATATGGATATTCGCAGGCGAAATGCCGAACAGCCCGGCGATCCGTCCCTGCGCCATCGCCAGCCCCTGGCTTGGCGTTTCGATCGACAGCTTGTCGCCGTCCCAGGCCACGACGATCGCGTGCGGCTCCATCGCATTATGATACTGCGCCGGCGTCTCATAGGTCGCCTCGATGCGCTTCGATGCGGCCGCAAGGCCAGCTTCCACATCGCCGCGGCGAACCTCGGACGGATTGCCGATGCCGACGACAGGCGGCACAAAGCTTTCGTTCGAATCGAGACCAATGCGGGCCGGCAGCACGTCATATTGCGGCGCCAGCAGCGCGGCGCCTTCCGTTGCGGCCTCCAGCGTTTCCGCGATCACCACCGCGATCGACTGGTTGGCATAGCGCACCTTGTCGTTCTGCAAGAGATCGAGCCGGAACATGAAGGGATTGGTCTTGGCGTCCGGATTCTCCGCAAGCGGCGGCCGGTTCGCCGGCGTCATGACCTCGACCACGCCGGGATGGCGCTTGGCCGCGGGCACGTCAAGAAAGCTGACGCGGCCGCGGGCGATGCTGCTGACCGCCAGGACGGCGTAGAGCATTCCAGGCGGATGATTATCGGCGGCGTAGCGCGCCTCGCCTTTCACCTTCAGGATGCCGTCGCGACGGGTCAGCGGCTGACCGACATTCGAGCCGTGCCTGACGTGGGCGGGATCACGGGAAAGGTTGATGATCTCAGGCGTCATGAAGGACTCCGGGAACGGACGAGAAAGGGGATGCCGGAAGGGCGGGAAGACGCTGCGGCGTTCCGGCCGCCGCGAGCATCAAGGCGCGCACGATGATCCGCTCGGCGAGCTCGATCTTGAACGCGTTGTCGCCGGAGGGCTTTGCATCCGCGAGCGCGGCCTTCGCCGCCTTGCGGTAGATTGCGGGATCGGGACGGACGCCCGCCAGAATTTCCTCCGCCGCACGGGCGCGCCATGGTTTGGCAGCGACACCGCCAAGCGCGAGCCGGGCCTCGCGGATCGTACCATGTTCGATCCTGACGCAGGCGGCGGCTGATACAACGGCAAAGGCGTAGGACGTGCGTTCGCGGACTTTCAGATAGCGCGCATGCGCCGAAAACCCGCGAGCTTCGGACGGCAGCCGCAGCGCGACGATCAGATCGCCGGGCTCAAGCACGCTTTCGCGCTCGGGCGTGTCGCCAGGCAGGCGATGAAACGCCTCGAGCGCAATCTCGCGCCTTCCGCTCCTGCCCTCGATCTCCACGACGGCATCGAGCGCGACCAGCGGCACACAGAAATCCGACGGGTGGGTGGCAATGCAGGCGCTCCAGCCGAGCACCGCGTGCAGTTTGTTCTCGCCGTCGCGGGCAGCGCAGCCTTCCCCGGGTTCGCGTTTGTTGCAGGCGCTGGCCGTGTCGTAGAAATAGCCGCATCGCGTCCGCTGGAGCAGATTGCCGCCGACGGTCGCGGCGTTGCGAAGCTGGGCGGAAGCGCCCGACAACAGCGCCTCGGCGACCGCGGGAAAGGCCCGCGCAAAGTCCACATCATGCGCGAGGTCGGCATTGCGGACCATGGCGCCGATGCGAACGCCGCCATCGGGCATCCGCTCGATGCGGTCGAGCCCCGGCAGGCGGGTAACGTCGACAAGGCGATCCGGACGGCTGACGCCGCCCTTCATCAGGTCGAGCAGATTGGTGCCGGCGGCGAGATAGGCCGCGCCCGGTTCGGCAGCGGCCGCGATGGCGTCGGAGACGGTCGCGGGCCTGAAATAATCGAAGGTTTTCATGCGGAGCGCCTCTGGTCGGAATTTGCAAGAACCTTCTGGGCCTCGAGCACGGCGTCGGTGATCCCGGCATAGGCGCCGCAGCGGCACAGATTTCCGCTCATGCCCTCGCGCACGCGCTCGGGGTCGTCACCGGCCTGTCCTTCCTCGATCAGGCCGATCGCGCTCATGATCTGGCCGGGGGTGCAGAACCCGCATTGCATTCCGTCATGGGCGATGAACGCGGCCTGCACCGGATGCAGTTGATCACCGCGCGCGACGCCCTCGATCGTCATCACCTCGGCGCCATCGTGGCTGACCGCGAGCGCCATGCACGAATTGATCCGCTGCCCGTTGACCAGCACCGTGCACGCGCCGCATTGGCCGCGATCGCAGCCCTTCTTGGTTCCGGTGAGCTGAAGGCGCTCGCGCAAGAGGTCGAGCAGCGTAACGCGCGGGTCTGAAAGTTCGATGTCCCGCCGCACGCCGTTGACGGTAAGGCTGATGGGGAAATTCATGCAATGCTCCGACGATGCTGGAGACAAATCTGCAACGTTGCCCGTCGGCATTGGCCGGCGAGCCTGTTCAGGTCTGGCGCCGGGAGTTGGCGCTCATCGCCATATACGGAGGCATCCTCCGTTTAGCAAGACGCACGCCGCCGGGATAACGGCGAAAACGGCAATTGGTTTTCCGAAAAGATCGTGCTCAAACAACGCGATGGGCGCATGATCCGACAGAGCCTAACCAAATCGTGATCGAGATTATTTTTTGATGGCCGGTCCGTCCGCAGATTCCCTTCGCAAGCCCCGCGCGGACGCGACGCGTAATCGCGAACGCGTGCTGGAGGCCGCCAAGGCGGTGTTCAGCGCCGGCGGCCCGGACGCCAGCCTCGAGGCGGTGGCCAAGCGCGCCGGCGTCGGCATCGGGACGCTCTACCGGCATTTTCCGACACGCGAGGCGCTGTTCGAAGCGGTCTATCGCCGCGAGGTGGAGCAACTCAGTGAGCTGGCCGAACAGTTGAAGAGCGCCGCCTCACCGGTTGACGCCTTGCGTCGCTGGCTCAAATCCAACGTCGAACTCGTCGCCACCAAGAAGGGGATGATCACGGCGCTGGCGCTGGTCGTGCAGGGTTCTTCGGAATTGTACGCCTATTCGTTCGATCGCCTGACCAAGGCGGTCGGCACCCTGCTCGATCGCGCCGTCGCCGCCGGCGAGATCCGTGCCGATATCAGCCCCGAAGACGTACTGCGCGCCCTGATCGGCATGTGCTACATGCACGAACAGCCCGGCTGGCAGTCGACCGTGCTGCGGCTGATGGATGTGTTCATCGATGGGCTTCGCGTGCAGCCCGATGCCGGTCGCAAGGCGACATCACCGTCGCAACCCGGCCGCGCCAAGCCGGGCGTGAAGCGGAATCGATAGAAAGCTTCATCGTCATCGCGATGCGCGCCAGCGACGACTTGTCCGCCGAAGCTCGCGAGCGAAGGCGGACGCAACGCAGCCTTACGGCCGAGGCGAAGGCCGAGATGAAAAAATTTAGATATACTCGAACGAAATCGAAAATATGAATTTAGGATTGTCGCTTCAGAGGCCGTCAACCTTCGCGGTCTAGGCTCCTTTTATGCAGGGTAAATCAAGGGAGCCGAGCATGCCGAACCAAGCGAAGCATGGCAAAGCACGAGCAGCCGCGACCGACGCCCGCGAAGATATCATGAGCCCGGCCGCCATCAGCGCCATGAGCCCGGGTGTCGTAAGCGCCATGGGTGCCGTAGGCGGCGCCGTTATCAAGATGCACAAAGAGGCGATGGACGAGAAGCCGGATTGGTTCTGGCATCTCTTCGCGAAGTGCGAAGCCAAGGCCGTACGCGTCGCCGCGCAAGCCGCGTACGAGCCTCAGTCGAACGGCGACGCCACGTTCATTGAAGTGTATGCCAAGACGTTGCCGGCGCTATTGAAGAAGGCTCTGAACGCTCACGAGCAGGCACTGAATCGCGTGTAGCCCGGCGCGTCCTGGACCGTGCGCCAATCGCGCCTTGGTCTGGTGCCAGTAATGACGACGATGCGGTCCCGACCCGTCACCCAAACCTGTGATCATACCGGCTGATCGCAAGCTCGCTGGTATCGATGTCGGGCTTCCGCCCCGACAGCAAATCAGCGAGCACCCGCCCCGACCCGCAGGCCATGGTCCAGCCGAGCGTGCCATGGCCGGTGTTGAGATGCAGATTGCTGTAACGCGTCGCGCCGATCACCGGCGGGCCGTCGGGCGTCATCGGGCGCAGGCCGCACCAGAACGTCGCCTTCTTGAGATCGCCGCCGCGCGGGAACAGATCGGTCAGGGAATGGTCGAGCGTGGCGCGGCGTGCCGCATAAAGCTTGTCGGAATAGCCGGAGATTTCGGCGGTACCGCCGACGCGGATGCGGTCACCGAGCCGCGTGATCGCGACCTTGTAGCTTTCGTCCATCACCGTCGACACCGGCGCGCCATCGGGATCCGTGATCGGCACCGTGATCGAATAGCCCTTCACGGGATGCACCGGCAGTGAAATGCCGAGCGGCCTGACCAGCCGCGGCGACCAGCTGCCGAGCGCCAGCACATATGCATCGGCCTGCATCACGCCAGTCGAGGTGACAACGCCGGTGATGCGCATGGCGTCGGCGTTCAACCCTTCGATCCCGACATTGAACATAAAGCGCACACCGAGCTTTTCAGCCTCAGCCGCGAGCGCCTGGGTAAACATGTGGCAGTCGCCGGTCTCGTCCTGCGGCAGCCGCAAGCCCCCGGCGATCTTGTCCTTCACCGCAGCGAGCGCCGGCTCCGCGGCGACGCAGCCGTCGCGATCCAGCACCTCAAACGGAACGCCATTTTGCTTGAGCACCGCGACGTCGTCGGCGGTGTGGTCGAGCTGCGCAGAATAGCGAAACAATTGCAACGTGCCGCGCTCGCGCTCGTCGTAGTGAATGCCGGTCTCGCTGCGCAACGCGCGCAGGCAGTCGCGGCTGTATTCGGCGATCGGAATCATCCGGCTCTTGTTGACGGCGTAACGCGCGGAGGTGCAGTTGCGCAGCATCTTCAAGAGCCAGATCCACATCACAGGATCGAGCTTCGGCCGGATCACCAGCGGGCCGTGCTTCATCAACAGCCATTTGACCGCCTTGACCGGGACGCCGGGACCGGCCCAGGGCGAGGAATAGCCCGGCGATACCTCGCCGGCATTGGCAAAGCTGGTCTCGAGCGCAGGTTTTGGCTGACGGTCGATCACCGTCACCTCATGGCCCGCCCTGGCGAGATAATAGGCCGAGGTGACGCCGATGACGCCGCTGCCGAGAACGATAACTTTCACGATCCTTCAAGCTCCTGCTGCGGCATCGCCTCGCGGCCGCTCGATGTTCGATACCGCAGCTGGAGCAAGGATCAGGCCACGCGTTTGATGGCGTCGCCGAGAATCGAGACCATCTCGTCGATATGGCTGCGCTCGACGATCAGCGGCGGCGACATCGCAAAGGAATCGCCGCTCATGCGCAGGTAAAGGCCGCGATTGAAGCAGTCGACCATCACGTCATAGCCGCGCGCGCCCACACCGTCCTTGCGCGGCGCGACCTCGACGGCTCCCATCAGGCCGACATTGCGGATGTCGACGACGTTCGGAAGGCCCTTGAGCGAATGCAGGGCATCGCGCCAGTATTCGGCCAGCGAGGCGCCGCGGGTTAGCAGGCCCTCGTCCTTGTAGATATCGAGCGTCGCAATACCCGCGGCGCAAGCCACCGGATGCGCCGAATAGGTGTAGCCGTGGAACAGTTCGATCGCGCCTTCCGGACCGTTCATCAGCTCGTCGTGGATCTTGCGGCTCGCGAACACCGCGCCGCAAGGCACGGTGCCGTTGGTGATGCCCTTCGCAGTCGTCATCAGGTCCGGCGTGACGCCGAAGAAATCGGCGGCGAACGGCGCGCCGAGCCGGCCGAATCCGGTGATGACCTCGTCGAAGATCAGGAGGATGCCGTGCTTGTCGCACAGTTCGCGTAAGCGCTGCAGATAGCCTTTCGGCGGCGGCAGCACGGCGGTCGAGCCCGGCACCGGCTCGACGATCACGGCAGCGATGGTCTCGGCGCCATGCAGCGCCACCAGCCGCTCGATGTCGTCGGCGAGTTCGGCGCCATGCTCCGGCTGATCCTTGGCGAAGGCGTTGCGCTTAAGGTCATGGGTGTGGCGGATGTGATCGACGCCTGGCAAATGGGTTGCGAAGGCGCGGCGGTTGGCGACCATGCCGCCGACCGACATGCCGCCGAAGCCGACGCCGTGATAGCCGCGCTCGCGGCCGATCAGGCGGGTGCGGGTCGGCTGCCCGGCGGCGCGGTGATAGGCGAGCGCGATCTTCAGCGCAGTATCGACCGACTCGGAGCCTGAATTGGTGAAGAAGATGCGGTCGAGGCCCTTTGGCGCGATCTCGGCGAGCCGCTCGGCGAAATCGAAGGCGAGCGGATGGCCCATGTTGAACGAGGGCGCGAAGTCGAGGTTCGTCAGCTGCCGCTCGACGGCGGCGGCGATCTGGCGGCGGCCGTGGCCGGCATTGACGCACCAGAGGCCGGCCGAGCCATCGATCACCTTCCGGCCGTCGACGGTCGTGTAATGCATGCCCTCGGCCGAGGCGAACAGACGCGGCGCTTTCTTGAACTGCCGGTTGGCCGTGAACGGCATCCAGAACGAATCGGTTTGCAGGGTGTTCGGAATCTGATGAAGGGTCACGGCGTCGCTCCATTGCTGACTGAAGCAGCCGAACCACGCTAATGGGACCGCAACAAGCCCTTTTCTGCGCTGCCGCAACCCATTGATCTTGTTGAGGGGTGAGGTGCATATTTGCGCGATCCGCAACACCTGCAACAGGGATTTCTCGATGAGCGTCGATATCGGTGGACGGCTGCGATTCATTCGGGCGCGTCACAAGGTCTCGCAGCGCGAACTCGCAAAGCGCTCCGGCGTGACCAATTCGACGATCTCGCTGATCGAATCCAACCAGATGAATCCCTCCGTCGGCGCGCTCAAGCGCATCCTCGACGGCATTCCGATGGGACTGGCCGAATTCTTCGCCCTCGAGCCGGAGCGGAAGCAGAAAGCGTTTTACCGCTCCGACGAATTGACCGAAATCGGCAAGAAGCCGATTTCGTATCGCCAGGTCGGCGACAATCTGTTCGGCCGCGCCTTGCAGATCCTGAAGGAGCGCTACGAGCCCGGCAGCGACACCGGCCGGGTGCCGCTGGTTCACGAGGGCGAGGAAGGCGGCGTCGTCGTTTCCGGCCGGCTGGAGGTGACGGTCGACGACGAGCGCCACATCCTCGATCCCGGCGATGCCTATTATTTCGAAAGCCGCCGGCCACACCGTTTCCGCTGCGTCGGCGCAAAGCCCTGCGAAGTGATCAGCGCCTGCACGCCGCCGACGTTTTGAGAGAACTTGACCAACTCTCCCTCTCCCCGCTTGCGGTCCGCAAGCGGGGAGAGGTGGCCCGAACGCCGGCACCGATTCGACTCAAAGTCATTATGCGCGAGCCCGCTCACAATGCGAGAGAGTCCAGAGGAACATTGAGTGAGTAAACAAATCCGCTCGATTCGTAGGTCAACTTGACGTCGCCCTTCAGTTGCCTGCCGAGCGTCTCGATCAGACGCGTACCAAAACTCTGCCTGGTCGGGGCCTCGACCACCGGACCATCCTGTTCCTTCCAGACGAAGTGCAGCCGCGACGCCGTGGCGTCCTTTGCCCAGCTAATGTCGACATGTCCTGCGGGCACCGACAGGGCGCCGAATTTCGTGGTGTTGGTGCAGAGCTCGTTGAGGGTCATTGCGATCGCAATGACGGCGCCTGAAGCGATCTGGACGTCGGGCCCATCGATCGAAAATCTGGGCGTATCCGGATTATCGAAAGGTTCGGTCGCGCCCCGAACGATCGTTCGCAAGTCCGCGCCGGTCCAGCGCGCCTGCAACAGAAGATCGTGGGCGCGGCCGAGCGCTAGCAGACGGCCTTCGATCGCGGCTTGCGCATGCTGCGTGCTCGGCGCATTGCGCAGGCTTTGCGATGCAATGGCGCTCACCGTTGCGAGCGTGTTCTTGATGCGATGGTGAAGCTCTTCCAGGATCAGCTTTTGCAGCTTGTCCGACGCCTCGCGTTCCTTGGCGTCGATGCCGGCCTGGGCCAGCAGGGTCTCGGCGCTGAGCTTCGCCTGCGTCAGCAGCAACCGGAGGCTGACGTTCTCTGCCACCAAAAGCTCTTGGGGAGACGTCGGATCGGACTCCAGGCCGGAGGCGTCCTCATCATGGTCGATTTTGAACATCGTCAACAAATACCACCATCTGTCCGGTTCCGGACATTTCTTTAGGGTAATGATTCCAGCAGCCTGGCCAGGAAATGCAGCGATATTCGCGATTTTTTGCCCTCGCCGACCTCAGGCATGGCCCAGCATATCCTGCATCTCGGCGATCATTTCGCCGGACTTGAGCGGTTTTCCGAAAAAGCGGCTGTCAGGCGGGATATCGCTCCGAGATAGGTGCAACTGCCCGGACGCCAGGATGATCTTGATCGGCGGCCAGCGCATGTGGACGGCGTGCGCCAACTCGAGCCCGTTCATGCTGCCCGGCATCTGGATATCGGTGAACAGCAGCGCGATATCGGACCTGGACTGCAGGATGGCAAAGGCCTCGTCCGCATCCACGGCCTCGACCGAAATGTAGCCGGCGTCTTCCACCATACCGACCACCCGCATACGCAGCAGCATCTCGTCTTCAACGACGAGCACAATTGGCGGGATGCGGGAATGATCGAGAGCCATCATGAAGGGGGCCTCAGCGTCGCGCCGTCACCAGACGGGCCTCGCGCACTGTGGTATCACGGCCGTGAGAGAGTTAATCATTTTTCAGACTGCTGACTGCGGCTGGTCGCCAATCCCGCTACACTTGGGGATCAGGTGGCAACGGCGCTGGAGACGCAGGGTTCCGCAGGTATTGCTGTATTTTGCACAAGGGCGCTTCAATTGAGGCAAGGAACGACGCCGACGCGATCTACAACGAGGGCGACGGCGTGCGACGCGATCTCAAGGTCGGCCGCCAATGGTTCGAAAAGGCGGGGGCGCTGGGTGATCCCGAAGCGAAGCAGAATTTGCGGGAGATGCGAAGGTGACGCGTGAGCAGTTCGCCGGCGGTCGGTTTTGACGCCGGAAACCGTCGCCGGATCAGCCGCGAAAATCGATGCTGCGCAGGATGATGCCGGCTGGATTGCCCTCGAACTCTCTCGCAACGAACTTGCGCGACGCGCGTTGCTCGATCTGGTCGCGCAATCGCAGGAATTGCGCTTCGCGTTGCTCCGGCGCGGTGCGCGAGACGTGTTCCAGATCATCCATCGCCGAGGCACTGACGGCGCAGGATACTTCCCTCGCGCCGTCCATCATGGAAAACGAGAGCACCATGCGATCGTATTCGTAACCTCTGATACTGCCGCGTGCGAGCGTCATCGGACTTTCCTCCTTGAGCGGAGCAACGACCCTGCTTGTTTCTCCGCTCATCTTTTTTTCTTGGCCGGCGGCGGATCGATCTCGGCGATCCGGCTGAGGCAGGCGGCCTCGGAATCATGCGGGCCCGAGACGAAAGTTCCGCTCACCTTGGTGGAGTACCAGCCGGAGACGACACCCAGGCGCAGCGATTCTTCGGTCTTGACGTGACGGGGCGAGAGATTTTGCATCAGTTGCTTTCGGTTGGGCCGTTCGATCTTGCATCGAGCGGGATGGATGAAGTTTTCAGTTGTTCGGTCGAACAATCGTTTCGTTCAGTTCTCACCGGAGAGCCGGGTAAGGTCCGCAAGCACCGCTGTCACGAGATCGCGGTGATGGGTGTCGGATGGCGCGAGGCTGGCGGAATACAGGTTCAGCACGTAACGCGCCTTTGCCACCGCCTCGGGCCATGAAGTGGCTGGCACGGCAAGGAGCTGGATTTCGACGACGCCTTGTGTTTCGCGCAGCAGTTTTGCGTTGGCCTCGACGTCGGCGAGCACCCGGCGGATATCGGTGGCCTTTTGCGCCGCCATGCCGCGATGCTTGTCGAGATCGATCGGGATTTCAGTCACGGGGTGCGCTCGCGTCGATGCGCTGCGCGTCGGACAGATCGACCGAGCTGATCGAGATCATTTCCATAGCCGAACGCTGCGGCGGCGCACCGGGAACCATGATCATGGTGGCGACGCGCCGATAGCACGGAAATGAAAGACCTTCGATCATTTCCTCGTCGGTGATGACCTCGTAGTCGCCGGGCGCGAGCTGGCGATCGATCCCCTTGATGCGGAACGAATGCCTGAAATGAACCGTTTCCCGCCGCGAGCGCATGGTCATGCCCACAGCCCAGCGTACCTGCGCGACGAAACATCTGAATGTTCGGACATCGGCGCAGCGTGCGCGCTTTTGCGGCAATTAGCTATCGTTTTCTCGGCTTTCGACCGCATTTGATCGAATAAGGCAGCCAACGCCTTGTATTCGACGGCTTCGTAGCCATTTCGACAAGATACCAGTCAGGAAAGCATTTCGAATGAAGATTCGCGTCGGATTCGAAATGCTGTACGATTTCCCTCAGCCAACCCCGATGATCATGGTGCTGGGCACGCATTTCACGCGCGCCTCTGACGTCATCGTGCCCGATTTCCTGACCACCAACCCTTCGGTGCCGATCACGCCTTACCGCGACCTGTTCGGTAATTGGTGCAGCCGTATTGTCGCACCCGCCGGCCGGATGCGTCTGGCCGCCGATGGCGTCGTCCGCGACAGCGGCCTGCCGGATCCGGTGTTTGCTTCCGCGACTCAGCATGCCGTCGAGGACCTGCCCACCGACACATTGGTTTATCTGCTCGGCAGCCGCTATTGCGAGACCGACCGGCTTTCGGACATCGCGTGGAAATTGTTCGAGAACACGCCGCCGGGCTGGGCCCGGGTGCAGGCGATCTGCGAGTTCGTCCATCGCCACATCGCGTTCGGATACGAGCACGCCCGCGCCACCAAGACCGCCTTCGAAGCTTACAGCGAGGGCCAGGGCGTCTGCCGCGACTATGCCCATCTCGCCATCACGTTCTGCCGCTGCATGAACATTCCGGCGCGCTACTGCACCGGATATCTCGGCGACATGGGGACACCAAAACCCTGGGCCGCCGGCGATTTCGCCGGCTGGTTCGAGGCCTATCTCGGCGGCCGCTGGCACACTTTCGATCCCCGCAGCTTCGTGCCGCGGATCGGCCGCATCCTGATCGCGCAGGGACGCGATGCTTCCGACGTTCCGATCACCCAGACGTTCGGACCGAACACGCTGGTCAGTTTCAAGGTCTGGACCGACGAGGTCGCCGAATGACAGATCAGCACCCTGCCCTGAGTATGGAAGAGTTCGCCTCCTTGCGCGAAGTCAGCAAGGGCGACGCGCAGCTTGAAATCCCGCAATTGCACTGGGAGCGCCTGGTTGGCCTCGGCTACGCGGTCCGGCGGCTCGGCGAACTCGGCCTGACCGCCTCCGGCACGCGGCGCCTGACGCTGGGCCAATAACCCCTTCCGCCCGCATTCCCGCCGATATAGCTTTTGCGGCGACTGCACCGCCAAAGAACCGCGGGAGCCACCATGACCGGGACGATTTATGGCATCGCGCTGATCCTGATCGGCCTGATCTATCTCTGGAAGCCGACGATGTTTCGTCGCGGCCTGTGGATGAAGACCAGCACCGCGATCCGCATGTTCTCGGAAGAGAACTACACAAGATACATGCGTGTCCTCGGCCTGATCTTCATCGCCGCAGGCATCGGCCTCGTCATCTACGGTGCAATTTAATTGCGCAGGCGGGAAGCCGGCATTCGATGTAAAACGTAACAGGTGCATCGGCAACGGAGCAGCCCCATGCGCGCCATCGTCCTGCTTCTCGCATTCCTGGTTTCGATCGCCCTGCCCGCCCGCGCGGCGGACGACATCGCCGCCGCGCAAAGCGTGATCCGCTCGCAGGAGCAGGCCTTCAGCCACGACGACGCTGCAGCCGCCTATTCCTATGCGGCGCCCGAGATCCAGCAGATGTTCCGGCAGCCCGACATCTTCATGTACATGGTGCAGAACAATTACGCGCCGGTCTACCGCCACAAGAGCTTCGAATTTGGCGAGGCGCGCGCCGCCGACGGCCAGATCGCCCAGCGCGTCCATATCATCGACGCCGACGGCGAGGCCTGGGAAGCGCTCTATACGCTGGAGGAGCAGCCCGACGGCAGTTTGAAGATCACGGGGTGCAGTCTGTTGAAGGCGGGACAGGCGGTGTGAGGCGCTCTTCTCCCTCGCCCCGCAAGCGGGGCGAGGTAAGAGACTACGCCATCGCCAGCCGCTGCCGCGCGCGCCACAGCAAGGACAGCATGATGGTGACGTTGACCGCGTTCCAGGCGATGCCGTTGAGGAAGGCGGCGCCGTAGGAGCCGGTGGCGTCAAAAATCACGCCGGAGATGAAGCCGCCGAACGACATGCCGAACACGGAGGCGAAGATCACGATGCCGACGCGCGTGGCGGCTTCCGAGGCCGGCATCGCCTCGCGCACGATGATGGCGTAGCTCGGCACGATGCCGCCCTGGAACAGGCCGAACATCGCGGAGATGATGTAGAGCGAGGTCAGGCTGTCGAAGAACAGGTAGAACAACAGCGCGGTGCCTTGCGCGATCGAGCCGATCAGGAGCGTGGCGATGCCGCCGATCCGGTCGGCCAGAAAGCCAGAGCCGATGCGGCTGATGATGCCAAAGCCCAGCATCAGCGACAGCATCTCGGCGCCGCGCGCGACGCCATAGCCGAGATCGCCGCAATAGGCGACGATGTGAACCTGCGGCATCGACATCGCCACGCAGCAGGCGATCGAGGCCAGCGCCAGGATCGCGGTCAGCGCATTGGTGGAGAGCCGCAAATCGACCCGCGGCGGCGGCGCGTTCTGATGATTGCGGCGGGTGCCGGCGCCCATCAAGAGCCGCAGCGCCACCAGCGCCAGCGCCATCGCCACCGCGGCGAAGAGGCCGACCGCGATATGGGTGCTGCGCCAGCCGATCGACTGCATGCCAAAGTTCACCAGCGGCGGCCAGATCGTGCCGCCGATGTAGTTGCCGCTGGCGGCAATCGCGACCGCGAGCCCGCGGTAGCGGTAGAACCAGTGCGAGGCTTCCGCCATCAGCGGACCGAAGGTCGCCGACGAAGACAGCCCGATGGCGAAATGCACCAGGATGAATTGCCAGATCGACGACGACATGCCGGCGCCGATATAGCCGAGAGCGAGGATGCCGATGCCAACCCCGATCGCGGTGACGATGCCGTAGCGGTCGGTGATCTTGCCGGTCAGCACTCCGCCGGAGCCGAAGCCGAGCATCACCATCGTAAAGGCCAGCGAGGCCGTGCCCCGGCCCGCGCCGAACTCCGTCTGCACCACCGGGAGCGCGACCACGACCGACCACATGCCGACGCTGCCGAGCGAGCCGATCAGGACGGCGACGGCAAGCCGCGCCCATGCCCGGCGCGAGTCGGGAACGAACAGCTCGGAATTTGGGGCAAGATCAGAAGAAATATCCACGGCGCGCGCAACTTCGACGGCAATTGCCCAGAGGTCAACCGCCATGGCGCGATATTGGGCATGCAGATGCGTGGGGATTAGGCGGCACCAACCGCCTCACCTGCGGGACAGATCAGGCCGCACCGGTGCTGGCTGGCGCCGGATTGACCTACGGCGCGATACTCTTCGTGCGGCGCTGAACCGGCGTTTCGCACAAGTTCTTCACGCGCCTAGAACCGTTGTCCGGCCATTCACCGGCATCGCCCCCTCAACGCCGGCGCGCAGGCTCATCAAATTTACTTGCCGCTCCGGGCCGGCAGCTGGACAGGGACGTGCGGCGACGTGCTGACGACCCGTGTGCTGCCATCCGGGTAGCTTTGGCCCTGGGCCCGGATCAGGGATTCGACAATTAAAAGAAACTTTTCGGCGAGCATGGCAGCGCTCCCATTATTTGGCGGTTCAATCGCATCATCGTGCCCGACCAAGATTTCCGGCCGTTTTCGAGGCTCCGCAAAAATGGTTTCGTCGACCGGGTGTAATGTTTCTTCGCCCGCTTCGCCGCGAAACCAGATCACAGGATCGTCATAGCCGGCCGAAGCGTTGCGGCCATGGCGTGGCGGCAGCGGACTGTCGCCGCGCGCGAACAGCGATAACCCGTCACGCCAATCCGGATGCATCGATAACCGCGAGAACTCTCGAATGGGGGAGCTTTGCTGCCGTTTCGCGGCGAGCCGAAAAAGAAAAAACGTCGCCTATCATGCAATCGCCACGAGCGTGTGATAGTATAACTTCTCGTCTCCGGGTTGCCGTAACGCGTCACCCAGGAAAGATGCGCTTTTGGCAACGTTCGGACCGCAACAGGAGGTGGACGATGCCACTGAACCTGACGCTCCTGCGCGGCGATCTTGCCACGCTGATCCCCGAGCCGCCGCCGATTCCGCTTCCGTTGCCCGGAACCGTGCAAATCGTCACCGGCCCCGGCCTCGTCGGCTTCAAGCTCAATGGTGTGCTCCGCTGGCTTGTCGATGAGAAGTGGTTCGGCGGCACTCCGGTCCTGACCTACGGTCCACTGCTCACAGGGTATCGCATCGAGTTGAAGGGCGCGCTCTACGCCGGGACGAGCCTGACGGCGGATTTCGTCATGACGCTCGCAGCGAAGACCGCAACCGGCACACCGATGGACATGGCCATGTCGCTGGGCGGCTTTCATGGTCAAGCCGTGCTGGAGCGCTGGCTCGCCGGCAGTCAGCGGCTGGCTTCGCCGGTCACCCTCGCCGCGACCGCCTGCACGCTCGGTGCCGCCGGCAAGCTCGCGCTTCAGAACGCCGCCTCCGCGATGTTTGCGCCAGAATGGCAGACGACCTATGCCGGCAACGGCATCGCGGCCGTCACAGGGCTCGGCGCCACATCGCAATCCGCCAACAGCTTCCTGCTCCGCGTGCTGACGCCGGGGCAACCGAGCCTGCGCAGCGCGCCCAAGCAGAAGCGCACGCTGATGACGTTGCACCGCCGCAGCCTCAACTGGGACCTGAAGCCGTCGCCGCTGGCGCTCGATATCGGCACGCTGACGCCGCAACCGAACCTGTTCGACGAAATCGACATCGAGGCCGGCGAGAACTCGGCGACGGACGCGGATCACACGCTGCTGGCGCAATCGACCAGCACCGACAAGCTCGCCTTCGCGCCCGGCGGCAGTATCACCAATCTCGACGGCCATGCGCTGGTCGTCCCGCTCTCCGCGGCGCGCTTTGCCATCGATTTCGAGACCAACCAGACGTTTCTTTCCGCTCAGTTTCCGGCAACCCCGCTATGGCTGCAACGGGACGGCTTTGCGCTCCAGGTCGGCAACCCCGCCGGCGCTTCCGCCTTCGAACTCGATGCGACCGGCGGCTCGGTGACCACGCGCCGCTGCGCGCCGGCTTTGCTGCAGGCGGCCGCACCGCTCGCCGGCGCCGCCGCGGCAACGCCGTTGCCGCTCAGCGGAACGTCGCCGCTGAACTTCGTCGCCAAGCCGGGCACGACACCGGGCTGGGGTGTGCTGGCCGCCGCCGCCATTGCCACGCAGCCAACGCTGTCGCTGCCGGAATTCGCCGTGGCGCTGCTCCGGCGCGACGATTTGCTGGCGCTCGATTTTCTGTTCGGCAATCTCGCGCTCGAAGGCGGCGGCGGGCTGGCGCCGCGCCTTGCGCGCATCGACGCCACCGCCGACGGATTGCTGACCGCGCGCTTCAACGGGCCGCAGAATATCGTCGACCAGGCCTTTCCCGAGGTGCCGCCGCCGCTGCCGGCGAGCCCTCCGGTACAGGCGCTGGCGGCGGGGCCGAGTCGCCTCGTCTTCAAGCTCGGCACCGGCGTGAGCCAGGTGCCGTACGATCTTGCGGGCCTGCTGCAATGGGCGGCCTACGATCTCAACGTGTCGCGCGCCGCGGCGTTGCCGGATCCGCCGCCCCAGCCGGCGAACGGTCCGGCGCCGACGCCGCCGCAGCCGACGGAGACCGCGATCGAAGCGCCGTGGTCGCTGTTTCTCTCGCCCAATGCCACCGCCGGCTGGGCCAATCAAACCGACGCGGTCACGCACGGCACCCAGACCGAACTCTGGCACACCCGGCTCGGGGTCAAGAAAATTCAGGGTGGCGTGCCCATCGTCGACGAGCAGTCCGCGGCAACACGGACGGTGCGCGCGCTGTGGTCTCCCGACTACCGACCAGGGCCGCCGCCCACGACGGACTCTTCACCCTTCCTGATGTCGCTGAGCACGATGGACCGCGACCAGATCGTGGTGCGTTCATCGGACTTCTCGAATCCGCAATTGCCGCCCAAGGCCGTCCAGGTCGACCGCCTGATGCTGTCGTCGCTCGGCGCCTGGCTCGACCTCGACGGACGCTGGCCCCCCGGCGGCGCCTTCACGATCGTGGGATGGCGCCACCGCGCGGCCACAGGCCGGGACAATTACGTCAAGGTGATCGACGCGGCGTTTGCCTGTCCCGTCGGCAACCGCGCGGTGCGGGTCAAGGTGACCGAGCGCAAATTTCTCGATAACCCCACTGGCCCGACCACCGCCTATCAGATGCAGCGCCACTACGTCGTGATCACCGAGCCGGAGAAGGACTACAGTTTTCTCGCGACTACGACGGCGAGCGGCGGCCGCAACTTTCCGTTCAAAAAGATTCGCATCACGACGCTGGTGACGCCGAATCTCGACACGCCGCCCGGCGGCAACTGGAATTATTTCATACCGACGGTCAGCGGACAGCCGTTCCTGTTCCACATCGTCGCGACGGACTGGGACGGCAATAATTCGGACTTCTCGATGCCGCTGGTGATCGCGCTGAGCGACATGCAGTCGCAGACCGGCGGGTACGCGCTCTACACCGGCTCCGATCTTTCGATCCGCCAGCGCGACATGGGTGGCCAGTCGATCGCCTTCGCGGCCAGCACCAAGCCCGGCGGCACGACGTTCAACACGTCGACCATGACCTTCAACGCCGCGCTCTTCAACGTCTTTATCCCGCCGCCGCCGGGTCAGCCGATCTTCTATCCCATCCTCGATACGATTTCGGCGGCACAAGTGACCATCCCGGCGCTGCAACAGATCACCGGCTCGTCCAGCCCGGTGCAGATCGTGTTCTATCCGCATTATGTCCAAAGCAATTTCGACAAGGGCGGCGTTTTCATCCAACTGGTCAACGCGCTCGGCGTCGCCTTCGGCGGCGACAAGACCGGCGGCGTCGCCACGCCGAATTTGAACGTCGGCGGCCTGTCGCGCGATTTCGGCACGGTCTCCGGCACCGGCGGCGCGCTCGACACCTTCTCCCAGGGCAAATTCGATCCGAAACAATATTTTGGCGCCATCGCCGACGCCAAGCTGCTCGGCGTCGTTCCGCTCTCCGACGTCATCCAGGTGATCCTGGACATCACCGGCGCCCCGGAAAAGGCGCCGCAGCTCGTGACCACCCGATCGCCCACCCAGATCGTGACGACGCTGGCGTGGAAGCCCGACGTGCAGGACTGGGCGGGCGGCGTGGCCAATTTGCATTTCACCGCGCCCGACGCGCCCAAGAATCTGGAGCTCGACGTCGTCATCACCACGCCGATCGGCGGCGGAACGCCGGATGCGACGGTCACCGGCCATATGCGCAGCTTCGACCTCGATCTGCTCAGCGTCATCAAGCTGCATTTCAACTCCGTCGACTTCACCGCTTCGCCCGGCAAGAAGCTCGACCTCAGCGCCAATATGGGCGACATCAGTTTCGAGGGCGATCTGGCGTTCCTGAACCAGCTGCAGCAACTCATTCCCTCCAGCGGCTTCTCCGACCC
Organism: Bradyrhizobium sp. Ash2021; assembly: GCF_031202265.1. Classification (NCBI taxonomy): domain Bacteria; kingdom Pseudomonadati; phylum Pseudomonadota; class Alphaproteobacteria; order Hyphomicrobiales; family Nitrobacteraceae; genus Bradyrhizobium; species Bradyrhizobium sp. Ash2021. Next base: position 7,882,987 of record NZ_CP100604.1, read on the forward strand.
GCCGGCGATCGAGGTGACCTCGCAGGGGGTGACGGTCGGATACTCGCTGGCGATCCCCAGCATCGGCGTCGGCGTCTTCAGCATCGAGAACATTCGGCTCGGCGCCGCGCTGGAGCTGTCGTTCGTCGGCGCTCCGATCCGCTTCCGCTTCGCCTTCAGCGAACGCCAGCATCCGTTCCTGGTCAGCGTGTCGCTGCTCGGCGGCGGCGGGTTCTTCGGGCTGGAGCTTGGCCCCGACGGCATCGAGATGCTGGAGGCATCGATCGAGTTCGGCGCCAACGTCTCGATCGATCTGGTGGTGGCCAGCGCCAACGTCCACATCATGGCGGGCGTCTATCTGAAGCTCGACTTCGCCACCCAGCACTCGCAGCTCACCGGCTATCTGCGCGCGGGCGGCTCCGCCAACGTACTCGGGCTGATCACGCTCTCGGTGGAGTTCTACCTCGGCTTCACCTTCTATCCCGCCGGCGGCGGCGCCGCCTGCAAGATCGCCGGCGAGGCCTCCGTTACCGTGGAAGTGGACGTGCTGATGTTCAGCGCCTCGGTGTCGCTGTCGCTGCGGCGCGAGTTCGGCGACCCGACCGTTTCGTTTGCCGATCTGATCGCGCCCGGAGACTGGAACGAGTATTGCGACGCGTTCGCCGCGTAAGGAGCGAAGGCCATGAGTATTCGCAACATGATGTGGACCGCGCTGCCCAACGGCTTCACGACCGTCGGCGACAAGCTCGTGCTGTCGGTCTATCTCTCGCCGCGGCTCGTGACCGACAATGGCGTCGACGGCACGCTGCAGCAGTTCTTCCCGCAGCTGCAGGACTGGCCGGCGACCATCGGGCCGCTGCAGTTCAAGGTACAGGTTCAGGGCGGACCGGCGTTCACGGTGACGCGCGCCGCTACGATTCCGCTGGAATCGCCGCTGTGGGCGGCGCTGTTCAACAAGGACACCTATGTGCGCTCCTACCAATTCGAGCAGCGCACGACGCAGAACATCCGCTCCTATCCCGTGCGCAAGGTGCTGGCGTTCCTGAAGAACGCCTACCAGGCGGTGGCGATCCAGACGCCGGACCAGCCGCCGACGCGCGGCGATCTCAATTTCGAGGATTCGCCGCGCACCATCACCGACCTCGTTACGATCTCCCTGGTGCTGCCCGAGCTCGAACAGCGCACCGCTGCCGCGATCGAAGTCCGGCTGTTGGACGGCCACGCCATCCCGCCCGCCTTCGGCACACCCGCCACCGATTTCTACCAGGTCCGCACCTTCCATCAGTTCCTGTCGCGGCGTAACCCCGACGGCACGCCCGCGCCGCTGCAAAAGCAGACCTTGCCAAAACTCGATTTCCACGACGTGGTGAGCCGGCTCTCGCAATATCCGGAACTGCTGCGGCGGCTCGGCCTGGTGGTCGACCTGGAGCTGCCGACAACCGTTCCGGCGGCCGGAAACATCCAGGTCATTCCGCAGCTCGCGGGACCGGCGCCGATGTCTCCGTGGACCGCCTACCAGGTCGACACCACGCGCCGGCGTTTCCAGCCGGCGGCAGGCACCGAGGTCGCCGACGGCATGCTGCAGCTTGGCGGCGGCAACTACGACGCGGTCGAGGTCGACGTGGATGGCGCCGCGCACAAGATGCTCGACTTCGCCTTCAACCTCGGCCGCCTCGACCATGTCACGCGAACCCCTGGCAGCGCCAAGCGCTTTGGCTTTCCCTCGTTGCGCTCCGCCGGCTTCGCCGCCACCCGCCAGGGACGTGCGGTGCAGCTGCATGACCGCTTCGGCGCCGCGAGCGCGCAAAATGGCGCCATCGTCGCCAACCCGCAAAATGGACCGGTGCTTGCCGCCGACGACCTCACGCGCGGCTATCGCATCGATGTCTGGGACAGCCTGAGCGGCAAATGGCATTCGCTGTGCCGGCGCGACGGCACCTACGATTTCCAGAACGTCAACCTCGTCCGCCACCTCGATCCGGACGAAGGTTTTACCGCGCTCGCCACCAGCCAATCGGCCGACGGCACATCGCCGGATCTCTATCTGCCGGAATCGTTGTTCCGCTGGGCCGGCTGGAGCCTCGCGGTGCCGCGGATCGGCAAGACGGTGGGCCCGAGCGACACCGCGGCGACGCCAGAGAACCCGGCGCAGACCGAGTTCAAGCTGGTGGTGACATTCAAGCCGGTCCTGACGCCCAACGACAACAGGCTGCCGCGGCTGCGGTTCGGCGCCAGCTACCAATTCCGCGCGCGTGCCGTCGACCTTGCCGGCAACAGCCTGCCGCCCGACGCGTCGATCCACGCCTCTTTCAGCATTCCGCCGCAGCCGGTGCCCTATCTGCGCTATGAGCCGATCGCGGCGCCCGTAGTGGTGCTGCGTGCGGCGCTGAGCCCGACCACGACGCCCGGCGAATCCGTCGACCGCATCGTGATCCGCAGCAACTTCAACACGCCGGCCGCAGCGCCCTCCGAACGCCACCTCGCGCCCGCAAAAGTGTCGCAGGAGACGGCCGAGGTGCACGGCATGTTCGACACGCCGACGGGGCTCGACAAGACCGTCTACACCATGCTGACGCAGAAGGACGGCGATCTCGGCGTCGACCCCGCGCATCCCGACCAGCCGGTGCCGCATCCCGAGGCGCAGCTCGTGCTGCCTTATCTGCCGGATCCGCTCGCGGCCGGCGCCGCTTTCGTCAACCTTCCCGGCGTAGCTGCGGGCACGGTCTTCACCGTTCCCTTCACCGGGACATGGCCGAACGAGCGGCCGTTCCGCATCGTGCTGGCGGAAGGCGCCGGCGCGCCGGTGCTGACCGAGACGGCGCAAGAGCGCTTCCTGACCGTGCGGATCGCCAAGGCGGACGAGATCGCGGTGGTGCTGAGCTGCTATCCCACCGCCGACGCGCTGGCGAAGCTGGCGATCTGGGGCTGGATCCTGGAAGCTGGCCCGCCCAATCTCGCGGTGCTGCAGCAACTGGCCGACAATGGCGGGCACTGGATGCTGACGCCGCCGCGGGTCCTGACCTTGGTGCACGCGGTGCAGCAGCCGCTGATCGAGCCGCAATTCCAGGATCTGGCCGCCGCGCGCACGCTCGGCGGCACCAAGGCGCGGCTGACCGACGACATTCCGCTGAGCGGCAAGAGCACGATCAGGCTCGACATCAATGCGATCTGGGTCGAGACCATCGACGACGGCGGCCCCGGCCCGCAGCCGAAGACGCCGCCGGCGCAAACCCGCGCCTTCGAGACTCCGGTCGAGCGCAACGCGATCTCGCAGAAGATCGACGGCGCCCATGAATTTCACGACACCAAATATCGCAGCGTAACGTACGTCGCCACGGCGACCTCGCGCTTCCGCGAGTATTTTGCCGACAGCCTGACGCGGCCGGCAAGCGACTTCACCCGCGACTCCGTGCCCCTGACGCTCGACATCCTCAACACCGCGCGCCCGGCGGCGCCCAAGGTGTTGTATGTGCTGCCGACCTTCGGCTGGTCCGACAAGACCGAAGGCACGTGGAACGTCAGCGCGCGCGGCGGCGGCGGGCTCAGGGTCTATCTCGATCGGCCGTGGTTCTCCTCCGGCGCGGGCGAACTGCTCGGCGTCGTGCTGTGGGGTTGCGTGCCGCCGCAGCAAGGCACCTTCACTGCGTTCACCGTCCCCGACTATTTGTCGGCCGTCGTGACGCAGTGGGGCATGGACCCGATTTGGGACGCGCCGCCGCCACCGTCGCAAGCGGTGCCGCTGCCGCAGCATTTCCGCAACGCAGTCGACATTGCCAGCGGGCTCACGCTAGAATGGCCGCCGGGCTTCGGCAACATACCGATCTCGGTGGCGGGACATTCCGTCGGTTACGACGTCGACCGGCAATTGTGGTATTGCGATATCGAGCTCGATTCCGGCGTCGCCTATTTCCCCTTCATCCGCCTGGCGCTGGCGCGCTACCAGCCGAAATCGCTGCCCGACGCCCACCTCTCGCGCGTCGTGCTCGCCGATTACGTGCAGTTGGTGCCGGATCGGGCGGCGAGCATCGCCTTCGACGGCTTCGACCCGACGCTGTTGCAATTGGCGGTGACCGGCGTGCTGTTCGCGAACACCGCCCAATCATTGCTGCAGGTAACGGTCGAAGCCCAGGCCAAGAACGCCACCGGCGATGCCGCGTGGGTGCCGCTGTCGACGCAAACGCTGACGCCGATCAAGGGGCCGGGAGCGACAACGCTGTGGACTTCGCCCATCATTTTGCCGGCGCAGCGCGGCACACGCGCGTTCCGGCTGCGGCTGGAGGAGTTCGAGATCTACCAGACCGGCACCGCGGGCCAATCGCAGCAGCGGCTGGTGTATGCGGATGTGCTGAAGCTGTAGGTTTAGAGCGTTTTCCAGCGAAGTGGATACCGGTTCGCGCCAAGAAAACGCGTCAAAAAAAAGAAATAGAGCCCCGTTCCGATTCAATCGGAACGGAAAAGGCTCTAGGCGCCCGGATCAGGCGGCAGAGGCCACAGCAGGCTTCTTCGCAAGCATGGATCGCCGATCGTGAATCAAGCCCTCCAGCCGATGGGCGGCGACATTCAGCGTCGCGTCATCCACTGCGCTCTCGTCCCCGCGCGCCGTCCTGGCGCGTTGCGCGCCGAGAATGGCGTCGATCTCCTCCTCGATTTCCAAAAGCTCGGCCTCGGTGCCGGCTTTGCGAATCCGGCGCCCGAGGGCATAGAGCGAATCCAGCGGGCCCTGTCCGGTGAAAGGCGCCCCAAGTCCCAGGAACTTCCAGGCCGCGGCAAGCACGGTGGCCGCGGCGCCGAGCGCCATCGGCGTCAGATAGATCCAGTTGCCGTATTCATCCATAAAACTCTGCTGGGTGCCGTTGTAGACGGCGGCCGCCCCGGGGTGCAGCGCAAGGTAGGCATCCTGATCGGTGCTGGGTGCGGTGATCTGCCCGAAGATCGGATCCTCGGCCAACAGATCCCTGCGGACGTTCATGATGGTCTGCGTGAGAGTGGCGACCAGATCCGAACCGAGCTTCTTGTTCGCAACCAGATAGAGTGATGTTCTCAGGGTGGTCAGATCGTCATCCGGCACCGGCGGCGCGCCGCGCAAGGTGCCTTTCGGGACGTCGAAACTCTCGAAGGCACGCTCGGTTTCGGCGATCGCCGCCGCGGAATCGACCGGGATCAGCACCGGCAGCGCTTTCGACCCCTGCTGGGACAAGCTTCGCACCAGCGACAAATATTTTTGCGCCAGGGGAATCACGACGAGCAGTGCTGCAACCTCTTTGGATTGAAGGGCGCGCCGGGCATCCGTCAAGGCGATATCCTTGAACACTTTCTGCCGATCCAACCCGTATTCCTTGCTCAGCGCCTCGACGACTTTGGCATTGGTGCTCGCGCTAATCACCCCGACACGGCGTCCCTTCAGTTTGTCCATGCTGTCGACGCTTGAACCCGGCGGCGCGACGATGAGGACGACCATGTGGCTGACAACGACCACGGCGCGCGCTTGCGACAGGTCGCCGACATCGCCGCGAACCACGGCCAAGTCCACCTTGCCGGCTGCAAACGCATTAGCCGCTTCAAGCGCGGTGCCGCTGTCGACCACCTTGAGCCGCACCGCCGCGTTGGTAGTCGCGAGCCGGCTTGCAATGGCCGACATGGCCTTGGCAGCTTCGCCGTCAATCGAGCCGACCGCCACGCTCAAAGTCACCGGGCGGGTATAGTACCGATAGGCAAACAGGCCGGCGCCGGCCGCAAGACCGACCGCGCCGACCAGCACGACGAAGCGAAGCCAGAGCGGAAAATACAGCGAAGTCATGCTCGCTCCTCCCTGTTAGCCGACCGCTTGCCGCACGGGATGCGGCCCGATCAAATCCTAAGCTGCGGCAAGCCCTGCCGGATGGCTTGAGCGAGAGCTCGAGTTCATGGGGCAATTTGTCGGGCAGCCTGCCGACCGTCAACTGATCGAATATCTCGTGCGGTGCATCGGTCAACCGTTCGCTCCCCGAAGCGATCAAATGCCGAACCAGAGTGCATCCAGCCGCGCGACTCCACAAGGCGGGCACGCAGGGCGGATCGGCCGGCGCCGTCCGGGCATAGGCGCGCGGCATCACAGGATCATTATGGGCAATCCGGATTTGGGCTATAACAGCGGGGATCAATGACGATCCCAAGTTGAGCAATGAGGGAGGCGAGGTCCGATGCCAAAACTTTTGGGAACGACGGGACTGATCGTTTGCGCGGTGCTCTGCTTCAGTATTCCGGTCGCGAAGGCCGGTCCTTGCAGCGAAGACATTGCTCAATTCGAAGCCGCCATACGCCAGTCGGCGGGAAATCCGAACGCGGGATTGACGGCGCCACAGTCGGTTGGCGCCCAACTTAATCGGCAGCCAACACCCGCTTCCTTGAAGCAGGCCCAAAAGCGCCTGCAATCGAAATTCTCGACGACGATGGCCCGCGCCAAGCGGTTGGATGCCAGGGGCGATCGCACGGGATGCAGCGGCGCGCTTACCGCAGCCAAGCGAATGTATATTCTTTGAAACGAAGTCCGTCGGGGAGTTCGAGCCTAATGACGACTACACACGCGCTTCGACACGATTTCAAAAGGAAACCCAAATGAAATCGCACATAGCCTGTTTCGTGCTCGCCGCTGCTGCCGTGCTGGCGTTAACGCAACCTTCCCTGGCCCAAGGCACCTCCGGCGGAACCGGGGCCGTCGCCTCCATTCCCGGCAGCGTCGTCAGGGACCACCAACAAGGCCCCGGTCTTTTCAGCATCATCGCTGGTTCAACCCCGCCAAATTCGAGCCCGGATTCGAGACGAAGGACGACCGGCCCGGGCGAAACCGTGCAGCTGCCCCGACAAAAGACCGGCAAATGATCCGCTACCTAAGCGCCGTCATGCCCGGCCTTGAGCTGGCTTGAGCCGGGCATCCACGCCTTGCTTGAGCGAGGGCGACGATCGAAATTAAGACAGGAGTGGTGTCCTGTACGGCGCGGATGCTCGCTGATATGCTTAGCCGCGATCAGGACGCAATGGCAGTCCGCTAATCCAGTGTGGCTTGCTGGAGCAACACAGGTCCTGATTCCGTTCACATTGACCCGGACATTTCCAACCCGAAGGGGATTCTCAAGCGGCTGCATCATCCAACCAAAAGTATTGCGGGAGGTGTAACTATGGCTGCATCCGACTGGCGCCTCGAAGGCGAATGGATCAAGAATTGCAATTGCGCGTTCGGCTGTCCCTGCGATTTCAATGCCCTGCCGACCCACGGCTTTTGCAAGGGCATGGTCGGCATGAGGATTACCAAGGGACACTTCGAGGGCACTGGGCTTGATGGTCTCGTGTTCGCCGGAACCGTACATTTTCCCGGAGCGCTGCATGAGGGCAATGGGCAACTGCAGCCGATTATCGACGAGCGCGCTACCCCGGAACAGCGCCAGGCGCTGTTCGAAATCATGTCGGGCAAGCATTCCGCCGAGGGCACGCTGTTCCAGATCCTCAGCGTGATCGTAACCAAGATCCACGATCCGGTGTTTGCGCCCTTCGAGTTTTCATTCGACAAGAACGGGCGCGTCGCGCGTGTCGTCGCCAAGGGTGTGCTGGAGACCGAGGTCGAGCCGATCAAGAACCCGGTGACGGGCGCTGCGCATCGCATTCAGGTCGTGATGCCGGAAGGCTTTGAGCACAGGGCCGCCGAAGTCGCCTCGGCCAACATCCGCTCGACCGGGGCGATCAAGTTTGAAACGAAGGGCACGCATAGCTCGCTTGCCAACGTCGTCCAGACCCCCGATGGCGTTGCAGCTTGACGCTGCGCCGGAGCCTTCGCTCGAAAACGCTCTAGCGAGGTGACGGCATGAGCGACACGTCAGCGCTCGAACAAATCTTGCGGCATGACCGCCTGATCGTTGCAGGCGGCATTGCCGGGGTGACGGCGCTGGCCTGGACCTATCTGTTTGCCGGCGCAGGCATCGACATGAGCATGGCCGACATGCCGATGGACCCGATGCCATGGTCGCCGTCCTATGCCGCGCTGATGTTCATCATGTGGTCGATCATGATGATCGCCATGATGGTGTCGAGTGCAGCGCCCATGGTCCTGCTATTCGCGGCCATCAAGCGCAGGCAAGCGGCATCGGTGTCCCCCTTCGTCGATGCCTGGATCTTTCTCGGTGGCTATCTCCTGATATGGGCGGGCTTCAGCCTTGTTGCGACCCTGGCCCAGTGGGCACTCGAACGCGCTGGCCTGCTGTCGATGGCGATGGCGAGCACCAGCGCCGTGCTTGGCGGCGTCATTTTGCTGTTGGCGGGGTTTTACCAGTTCACGCCCGTCAAGAGCGTTTGCCTGCGCTACTGCCAGAGCCCGGTGCTGTTCCTGAGCCGGCACTGGCGGCCGGGCGCAGCGGGTGCATTGCGTATGGGGCTCCGGCACGGCAGCTACTGCCTCGGCTGTTGCTGGTTCCTGATGGCGCTGCTGTTCGTCAGCGGTATCATGAACCTGTTCTGGATCGCCGGCATCGCCCTCTATGTCGCGTGCGAGAAGTTGCTGCCGCTCGGCCACCGGCTCAGCCGCGCCGCCGGCGTGGGCCTGATTGCATCAGGCTTGATCGTTCTGGCGCGCGCGCCTTGAGTAAACGAAGCGTAATCCACTGCCCATCCGGGCCCGACAATCGCCAAGCAGGGAGAAAAAGCGTAAAACAACGCTGCTCGAGCAGGAAGGGACACCGTGGCAGCACTTTCGGATCAGAGGGCGAAGGCGCGCATTGCGATCGCCTTCGTGCTCCTGTTCGTCGTTGCGGCGGCGCTCTCGGTCGGGGTCTATTACCTGGGCAAGCTTCAGGAAAATATCGCCTCTCAGGAAAGCCGGATGGCGCTCGAAGCCATCAACAATGCGGCCTCGATCGACGAGGCGCTGGCACGATATCCGGCAAACAGATTCCTGAAGCTGATGGCGATGGCGACCACGGCCGCCCTGGAGACCAGCGCTGCCAGTGAAAAGCTGTCCCGTGAAATTGAACCACCGGCGCTTTCGAGGGGTATCACCCTGGCGGCAGCGAGCCGCGCCGATCTCGAGGCCCTTCGCCGCGATTTGAAGGTCGCGGAAACCAACGCGACGACATTCATGCCGCGCTACCTCGCCCTCCTCAAGGCCGAGCGCGACAGGCTCGAAAATTACGCGCTCTCACTGAGTATGGAAAAGAATGTCGCCAACAGGTTTATGCAGGACATCGACAGGCGGCACGCGGAAATCGCCGCTGTGATCTCCAAAATGCTGGCGGCCCGGGCCGAATATTATCGCGCGTACGATAAATGCGTCGCAGCGCTGCTGGCGGAATTCGGCATCTACAAGGTGACGAACGGACAGTTCATATTTCCAATTCAGTATATGGCGGACCGTTACAATGTCGCCGCCAACGCCATGACGTCAGCCGCACAGCGTGCCGCCGAACTGGAAGAAGCCAGGAAAACGCTTGCGCAGCCGCCGCTGAAGGGGTGGGAGCAGATCGCCGGCGGCGGGTGACCGGGCCGAAACTAATTCGGATTACTTCCGAAGAAACTGCACAGCTTCATAAAGTTCATTGCCGGAATTCCGAAACCTCCGCATCATTTCCGGAGCCGGACATCGCCCCCTGAAACGTCCGGCGCTCCCGCAAGGAGCCGCGAAGAGGCCTCAGTTTCCCCAAGTAGCTGAGGCCTCCCTTTCGTTGCGGTGAACCTGAAAAATCCGGCGGAACGAAGCGCCGAGAATCATCGCATGCGGTCTGTGCAGGGAAGATCGGGCGGCGGTGCCCCAATGGGGACCTAGTTGTTTGAACCAAACACCAGAGGAGATCGCCATGCATTTCTGCCTCACCGGACAATACACGCCACGCGCTCTCAACGGCATTTTGGAGAACCCGACCCAAAGTCGCGCCGAAGCGGCCAAGAAACTGATCGAGGCTGCCGGCGGCAAATTGATCTCGATGTACAGCACCCCGGTCGACGGCCCTGGAGTGCTGACAATCTTCGACGTGCCTGATCCTGGTGCAGCGCCGGCGATCGCTGGCATCGTTGTCGCAGCCGGCACCCTTCAGAACGTGAAGCTCACCCGCCTGCTGACACAGGACGAGATCATACCGATTCGGCAAAAAGCGGCTCAGCTTCGCGCTTCCTACGACCCGCCCTTCAAGTAAGTAGATTGGTGGCAGCCGACAGCGCTGCCACCAATTTCAGGCCGTTCAGCCGTTTCCTCAGCGCCGGCTGGCGCCGAGCCCGTTCCAGCTGCTCCAGCTCACGCGGGCGAGGCTTTGCAGGTCGGTCGCGACCGGCCGCTTGGTTCGCCGCTCATGGGCAGCGATGCATCGCTCGGATTCGGCGATCCTCTGCTTCAGTTTGGCGATCGTGCTTTGCGTCTGGCCGCTCGCACCGCCGATTTCGCCGGTCCTGAACCGGGCAATTTCCAGCGCCCGCACGGCGTCGCGGTTCTTCTTCAGCTGGACCCTGTGCCAGGCGATGTTGCTGTTGCTGTCGGCGATCATGTCGCAGCCACGGCTCTTGATCGTTCGAAATTGTTGGGCACCTCGATATCGACTTCAAGCGTCGAGACCGTCTTGCCCCTCTCCATCCTGACGATGACCTTGTCCGGATCGAGCACGACATGCCGGGATACCACGGCCAGGATCTCCGACCGCAGCAGTCCCAGCAGGTCGGGCTGGCCGCGCAACCCGCGCTCGTGCGCGAGCAAAATCTGCAACCGTTCCCGTGCAACAGGCGCGGAAGCAGTACGGCCGCCGAAGAGCCGCCGCAGATCCATCATGCCGCCCTCCGTCCCAGTAACCGGTTGATCAGGCCTTTTCGCTCGGTCGGAACCATCATCGCGACGGTTTCGCCCATCAAACGGCGCGCGGCGTCGGTATAGGCGCACGCCGGCGCGCAGGCGGCATTATTCAGGGTGACCGGCGATCCGACGTTCGACGCGCGCAGGACGTCCTGGCTCTCGGGAATGATTCCGAGCAGCGGCGTCGCCAGTATCTCGAGGATATCGTCGATGCTGAGCATTTCTCCCCGCGCCGCGCGCGCCGGGTCATAGCGGGTGATCAGCACATGCTTCTCCACCCGCTCGCCCCGCTCCGCCTTCACCGTCTTTGAATCGAGCATTCCGATGATGCGGTCGGAGTCGCGCACGGAGGAGACTTCGGGGTTGGTGACGATAACAGCCTCGTCGGCATAGCGCATCGCCAGCATGGCCCCACGCTCGATGCCCGCCGGACTGTCGCAGAGAACCCAGTCAAATCTGGTTCGCAAATCGTCAATGATACTCCTGACGCCTTCATCGGTCAGGGCATCCTTGTCCCGGGTCTGCGATGCCGGAAGCAACCACAGATTCTCGAGGCGCTTATCGCGGATAAGCGCCTGCGAAAGCTTGGCCACGCCCTGCGCGACATTGATGAAGTCGAATACGACCCGTCGCTCCGCCCCCATAATGAGATCGAGATTCCGCAGGCCGACGTCGAAATCGACGACGACGACCTTTTCTCCCATTTGCGCGAGCGCCGCACCGAGCGCCGCGGTGGTAGTCGTCTTACCGACCCCGCCCTTGCCAGACGTCACGACCAAGACTTTGGCCATCGCTATCTCCTTCAGTCGAATTAATTCAGCGGTGTGATCTTCATGATGTCGCCCTCGAGCCAGGCCTGAGCCGGTCGGTTGCGCAAGGCGGAGTCGATTTGTTCAGCGGTCCGGTAGTAGCCGTCGATGGCCAGCAGTTCGGCTTCGATCTTCTGGCAGAATATCCGCGCGGACGAATTGCCGCTGAAACCAGCCATCGCGCGGCCGCGAAGCGCGCCGTAAACGTGAATGGATCCTCCGGCGACGATCTCCGCGCCCGAACCGACCGAACCCAGCACGGTCACATCGCCTTCGCAAAAGATCGACTGGCCGGAGCGCACCGGGCTTTCGAGCAGGAGCGACGCCGGCTTCGGCTTGGCTTCGCGCTTTTTCGGTTCGTTCGAGGCGATCATGCAGTTGCGCCCTCCGGTCAGCAGCGGCGGCATGCTGGTGGTGAGGCGGGCTTCATCCACGCCCTCGATGCCGAGGACGCGGATATTGCGTTGCTCGAGGCTGGTGACGAGGTGAGCGATGGCCGATTGGCTGAGGTCCACGGCGGACAGGTCGAGCACCACCGGCTTGCCGACGAAAAAGCCGGGCGAGCGGCCGAGCGTGACGTCTATTTCCTCCAGCCAGCCGGCGATCGGAACCACCGGACAGAATGTAAACGCAACGAATGAGCGGCCCCTCATCCGGATTGGCTGACGTGTGGCCTTCGCAATCGCGTCCATCGTGCTCGACTCGCCATTCTTAGTGAATGGTTAAAGATCGGCGTCCTTGGTTAACGGCTGGTTAACGGCGCGGCTTTTCGGCGGCGGAGATCCGGGATTTCCTCAGGCACCCGCATATCGCTGTGCTCATGCGGCCCGTACGGCGGATCAGCGTAATCCGCCGTTCGATCGAAGACAAAATGTCGGATTACGCCTTCCGCCTTCGCGCTCCGAGCTACGGCGGACGCTACGTTAGGCGTTTAGCCGCAGCAACTGCCTTGTCTCTGCTACGGTAGCGGGTCGGCGCCCGTACGAACCGGCCATTTCGACGATGCGCTCAACAAGTGCCGCGTTGGACGGCGCAAGGGTGTCGCGGTCGAGGCGCACATTGTCTTCAAGACCAGTGCGACAGTGGCCACCAAGCTCAAGCGACCAGCGATTGAGCGTGATCTGGTCGCGACCAATACCGGCGCCTGTCCAGGTCGCGTCCGGGGCGAGGCGCTTTAGCGTCGCAGTGTAGAATTCGAATACTTCGCGGTCGACCGGCATGGCATTCTTCACGCCCATCACAAACTGAACGTGCAACGGACCTGTTATTTTGCCGGCTTTTTGCATCTCGACGGCTTTGAAGATCATCGACAGATCGAAGGCCTCGATCTCGGGCTTCACGCCATATGTGCGCATCTCGGATGCGAGCCATTCCACCAGGTCCGGGCTATTCTCGTAGACGCGTGTCGGGAAGTTGCACGAGCCGGTGGAAAGCGAGCACATGTCAGGCTTGAGCGGGATCATGCCACCACGCTCGCGCCCGGCGCCGGAGCGGCCGCCCGTCGAAAGCTGGATAACCATGCCGGGGCAATGCTTGCGCAGGCCCTCTACCAGCTTCCCAAAGCGCTCTGGGTCGGATGTGGGTGAACCATCGTCCTTGCGCACATGCGCGTGGACCAGGGTGGCGCCGGCCTCGAAAGCCGCCTGGGTCGACTCGATCTGCTCGCTGACGGTTATGGGCACGGCCGGGTTGTCGGACTTCTGCGGAAGTGAACCGGTGATGGCGACCGTAATGATGCAAGGTGTGGTCATTGTCGTCTCTTCATGATCCTGGCTCGGCAGCGTGGGCTGCACCAGCTCAAACTGTATCTTGCTGTTCTAGCCCAGGAGACCGGCAGTAGCGATAGCGGCCAAGCCGCAAGACGCTGCGCCTTGCGGTCGATCACTTCGATGGATGCGCCCTTTAGCCATTGAGCGCCTTTAACATGGAGCGATTCGACCTCCGGTCCCGTCACGCCCGGCATGTCGGGGCTGACCGAATAACCGATCGCTATCTGCAGGTAGGCAAGGTGGCGATATCCCTCGGGGAAGCTCATCAATCGCAACCGATTGCTCTGGCCTGGGACGATGGGAACATGAACATGGCGGCCGCGAAGCATGTTGAAGAATGGGCGCAGTGTTAAGTGCACGGTCCCCCTAACTCTGTGGCCGTAACTCAGTGGCTCAGTGACGGCAATGGAAACGGAAATCACGCCGTTCGTTTTTGTCCGATCGCCTCGAACTGCGCCTTCTGCTCGTCGCTCAGCGTCGCATAGAAATTTTCGAGCGCGACGCTCACCAGATAGACCGCTCGCTGCAGAGCCTCGAGCCGCCCCTGCATTGCGTCGAGACGCGCGGGCGGTGTGGTGGCGTCGTCCGGCTGGCAGCCGGCGTTCAGGATGTCGACCGCCCTGGCGTTGGCGTCCTGCAGCGCTTTGAGCGCGGCGCGTTGCGTATCGTTCGGGTGCAGCCTGGCCTCGATCTCGTCCGCCGGCCATTGCAACGCGGCCGGCTGCGCCACGCCGCAAGCCTGGGCAGGCGCTTCCGTGGCCCCGTTCGCGGCGGAGATCTTGCGCCGGTCTTCGGCGAGGGCATTGAGCCGTGCTTCCTGCTCGTCTTCCAGCAGGTCATAGAATTTCCCCAGCGGCTGCTGCACGGCTGACGCCGCCATGATCATCGCCCCGATGCGCTGCTGCATGACGGCCAATCGGCCCGGCGCCGTCAACGCCGTCTGGGTCGGACACGACGCCTGAATCATCTGGGCGGCCGGGATCAATGCGTTGGCAAGACCGTCCAGGGCGGCGCGCAGCACCTCGTTCGGCTGGATCGCCTGCTGCATCTGATCGATGGCGAGGCCGGCAACGTCGTTTCTGTCATCGCCGCAGAGCTGCTGCAGCAAGGGGACCCTGCGATATCTCGAGCTGAGATGTCTTGAGTTGAGCTGTCCTGGGCCGTGCGGGCTCCGTCCCGCATAGGCGGCGAGATCATCATGGCCGTAAGGCGCAAAGATCGCGGCATAGATGTCCGGATAACCGTAGTCCCAGAAGCCGGTGCCGTCGCCCCAGACGGCGTAGTCGTAGATATCGTAGATGGCGAATGGCCAAAACAGCGGCCCGACCCAGCCATATCCGCCGTCGCCGTGTCGCCACCACCCGTTCGCGTCGCGGCCGCCATGCCAGCCGGCCAGCGCTGCAGCCGCGACGATCTGCCGGCGCGCCGCCGGGCTGCCAAGCCCGGAATCCATGGCAATGCGGACGTCTTGCGGCCTGAGGGAGGCCGTGCGGATCTGGCCGTGACGGGCAAAGGCACGACGGTGATGTAACCCACCCAGCGACAATACGCGCCCTACCGCGAATCTCGCGACCCCAAGGGGGCTGATGCCAAGACGCACTCCGGCCGGGGCCGCACTCGACAGCAGGGTTGCCAGAACGACAACGGCAATTCCAATCCGGAACCTCGACATGGCACCCTCCCGCGCCAGGCCTCATCGCGTCACCTTTAGATGACGCCGAGAGGAACCGAAAGTTCCCTGCGCCAGGTAGACTGATCTCTCACGGTGGTCAGCACTTCCGCGTATACGTAATACCATGACAGTGCAGCCCAGCACTGCAATTGAAAATACAACAATAAATACCAAGACAAAGCCGTCTCACTGGCCAACTTCCGACACAGGATAACGGCGAAAAGGGGCGATCCGACATGACGCTTGCGCGAAGGCAATACCGGCTCCGGCCTTGCCGTCGTGCACAATTTTCAAAAAGGGGCTTTCGTGTCGCACCAACGTCTGTGCCAACTCCTGTCCGCGATCCTGCTCACCTTCGCGCTGCTCGCCGGGCCTGCTCTGGCACAGACCGGCGCCGCTCCCCACAAAGCCGCCTCAGCCGCCCATGGCAGCGATACGCTGACGCCCGAACAGGCCAACCGCGCCCTCGACACGCTGCTGGACGACACCAAGCGCGCGCAGATGATCGATATCTTGCGCGCAATCGCCAAGGCCGCGCCGCAGGCCCAACCCGCGCCGCAGTCGCAAGCCGCACCGCCAGCGCCCGAACCGCACCACGCGATTCCGCTCACCGCGGACAGCCTTGGCGCCCAGCTCCTGCTGACGGTGTCCGAGCAGGTCGGCGATATCTCGCACGAGTTCGCTTATATGGCGCGGTCGCTGACGCACTTTCCGGCGTTCTATTACTGGATCGTGCGGACCGCTAACGATCCCGCGGCCTATGACCAGTTGCTCAATATCGCCTGGAAACTGGCGCTGGTGTTCGGTTGCGCCTTGGCTGCCGAATGGCTGATCTTCCGCCTGATCAGGCGGCCGGTGGCGCTGCTGGAAGCGCGCATTCCGCAAGCCGCGCGTGCGCCGGCGCAGACGCAGGCGATGGCCGATCCGCCCTCCTCGGCCGCGGATGTGACCGCGGCGGGCGAACGGAATCGACGGCACCTCAGCCTGGCGCGCGCCTGGCAATCGCTGGTCCGGCTGCCATTCGTGCTGGGACGTCTCGCGCTCGAGCTGCTTCCGGTATTGGTCTTCGTCGGCGTCGCCACAATGTTGCTGGGGACCGGGATCGGCGATCTCGCCACCACCCGCCTCGTGATCCTCGCGGTGGTGAATGCCTACGCGCTGTCGCGCGGGCTGATCTGCGTCGTGCGGGCTCTGGCGGGGCCGTTCGGTCTGTTCCGTGCCAGCGCCGAAACCGCGGTCTATATCGAGATCTGGGCGCGGCGCATTGTCACCGTCGCCGTGTCGGGCATCGCCTTTGCGAACGTGGCGCTGCTGCTCGGCCTGCACCGCGTCGGCTATGCGGCGCTGCTGCACCTGGTGATGCTGGTCGTGCATCTCTTTGTCGTCGTCATCATCCTGCAGTGCCGCCGGCCCGTCGCCGAGGCCATTCGCGCGCCGGCCGGCCGTGACGGCGCCGCGGCCCGTGTGCGCAATCGTCTCGCCGGGCTGTGGCACTATCTGGCAATCGCGCTCGACCTCGCGCTGTGGGCGGTGTGGGCGCTCAATATCCACAACGGCTACACGCTGCTGCTGCAATATTTCGTCGGCACCGTCGCGGTCGCGCTGATCAGCCGTCTCGCCACCATCGTGGTGCTGAGCCTGATCGATCGCGGCTTCCGCATCAGCCCGGAACTCCTGCAGCGCTTCCCCGGGCTGGAAATCCGCGCCAACCGCTATCTCCCGCTGCTGCGCAGGATCGTCGCTTCCGTCATTGCCTTCATCGGCTTCGTGGCCATGCTGGAGGTCTGGGGTGTCGACGCCATGGTCTGGTTCTATGGCGGGCAGATCGGCGGCCGGCTGTTGTCGGCGGTGGTGACAATCGGCATCGCAGCGCTTGCGGCGGCGGCGATCTGGGAGATCGCAAACGCGCTGATGGACCGCCAGGTGAATGCGCTGTCGCGCGACGGCCATTACGCCCGCGCGGCCCGGCTGCGCACCTTTCAGCCGATGCTGCGGACGGCGCTATTATGCCTGATCGTGACAGTGGTCGGTTTGACCGCGCTGAGCGAAATCGGCGTCAACGTAGCACCCTTATTGGCCGGCGCCGGCATCGTCGGCATTGCCATCGGCTTCGGCTCGCAGAAGCTGGTGCAGGATCTCATCACCGGCTTGTTTCTGCTGCTGGAGAACACCGTCCAGGTCGGCGACAACGTCACGGTGTCGGGGCTATCGGGCACGGTCGAGAACGTCTCGATCCGCACCATCCGCCTGCGCGCCGCCGACGGCGCGGTGCACATCGTTCCCTTCAGCGCGGTGACGACGCTCACCAATGCCAGCCGCGGTGCCGGCAATGCCGCCGTCAGCGTCAACGTGGCCTACAAGGAAGACACCGACCGCGCCGGCCAGATCCTGAAGGACATCGTCGACGAAATGCGCCACGAGGCCGAATACCGCTCGATGATCCGCGGCCAACTCGAATTGTGGGGCGTCGACCGGGTGGACGGCGCGATGGCCTCGATCGTCGGTCAGATCCGCTGTACCGACGCCGGCCGCTGGCCGGTGCAGCGCGAATTCAACCGCCGCATGAAGCGGCGATTCCAGGAATGCGGGATCGAGATCGCAACGGCGAACCAGACGATCCTGATGCAGGTGCCCGCGCCGGCCGATGTTGCCGCGGATGCGATGCCGCGGCGAGCGGCGGGGTAGGCGCGAGTGGCGGGTTCTTGATGAAGCGGAATCGGCAGCGGTTTTCGCAGTAACCGTCATTCCGGGTCGATGCGAAGCATCGAACCCGGAATGACAGGGTCGCAACCGATCAGTGCTTTGCTGCGAGCACGACGAGCACACCGGTCGGTTCCGGCTCGTGCGGCCGCAGGCTTGTGAGCGTCGCATCGCTCCAGTCGGCAAGGCTCACAATTTCGCCGGTCTGAGCGTCCGTTTCCGCAGTGTCTGCGGGCTCCAGCACGTTGAGGCCGCTCCCGTCCAGAAAGAACGTGTGATCCCCGTAAATGTTGCTCAATTGCTTGAGGGCCGGATGATCGTCTGGCAGCACTTCCGCCGCAAACTGGCTCAGGGTTCGTTCCAGCTGTGTCGAATTCAGTTTCATGGCCTGTCTTTCCTTCAGCCGTTTGGATTGCGCCCTGCCCCGATTGCTGACGGTCTGCGCGCAGCCTTGCCAGACCTGTTTTCGCTGATGGTTACGCCCCGGCAGGAAATGCCCATCCGAGGCTTGTCGCGGCGGCAAGCATCAGGTTGCTCTGCCTGCCTGGCGGAACTCCATCTCTTGCTGACGAAATGGAAATCCCTGATAGGGAGACCCCTGCCTGGCGTTTTGCTTCGCACGCCTTGGATTTGGAATGATCACGACACCATAACGTTCCCGGCGCGAGCGATCATTTTTCCGGTGCCGACGTGGATGAGCGGCTTGTCCGGCGGAAGCGCGAATAGCGAAGGCTGAAGAACTACGCTGACAGAATTACAGTGCCACTGCACCTCTCGTCGGACCGCGCCAATTTCCTGGCCGCGATTCATTTTGCCCAGGTTAAGCCATCCTGGCGCCGACAGGTCGCGGCCTCATTCAGGCGTTCCGTCCGCACGTTTGATCAACTCGAAGATGGGAACATGGGTGTTTTCCAGCCAGGACTCCAGCGTGTCGCCGCAGACCTTACAGTTTGCGTGACCGGTGTGTGGCACCAAGAACTTTTCTTCAGTGCGTCTGTACTCGGCGCCGCAATTGGTACATCGGACAATCGTCGTCATTCGCCGAATATGCGCTTCAAACCGTGCTTCTTCCAGCGGAACGCGCATTGGCCTGTTCCGACGCGTGGTTCAGGTTGAATTTAGCCGTGGCCTGATCTGACGCTTAACAAGCGTCATGAGGTTGCGGCCGTGCGTTCTCCATGGAAATTATGGGGTACCCCCAAAGGGTCTCCGGTGATGAAGAAGGTTCCTTGCCAAGGAACCAGGTGGGACACCAAGTAAGTTCCATCGGTTGCGGCTACGGAGGCCGCCAGATGCTTGAGTATCAAGCTTACGTCCTAGGCGAGGATGGCCATATCAAGCAGCGCATCGATCTCACCTGCGCCGACGATGACGCGGCCAGGGAACAGGCCGCGTCGCTGGTAACGGGTCACGCCATCGAGCTCTGGCAATTGGACCGCAAGATAGCGACGTTCGAACCCGATCCCCTGAAGACTGAAAAGGCCACGGGCTGGCTCAAGAGCGAACTACAGCCGCCAAAGTAAGGCCGCCGCAGTTGGAGCCTCATTCAATCGCCCCCGCGCCGGATGCCAGTTGCGACGGTCAAGCAAGATCCCGCAAATTTAAAGCCCGGCGATTTTGATAAACCGCCGGGCAACCGCGCCAGTATTACTGCATGAACGATTAGGAGATGAATGCCCCTATTCTCAGGGGAACGACGACGCGGCGTCTATCCGGAAAACCACGGTGCAGACTTGATGTCGACTTGTTGCGCCGCACGCCCAGCGACGATCAGCCGCAATGAAAAATAAGCTTTGCGTCCGTTCAACAGACGCGCTCAAATCACCGCATCGGATAAAGAAGAAAACGGGTAGCGAGTGGGAGGACGGCGATGGGTGCAACTGGAGCGGTTTTTCAGCCCGAGCTAATCGAACTGATGAGGGCAGTCCTTGACGATGCCGCGGTCATGCTCCCCGAGGCAAAGCGCACGTCGACGACGAAGGCCGAAATGGCGTCTCACATACTTGCATGCGCCGCGAAAGGCGAGCGAGATCCGGTAGCGCTGAGACGGGCCGCACTCTCGGCGATCGTGGAGTGTACTCATTATTCGCACGATATCTCTCCGGAGCGCAGGGTGGTCTAACGCATAAAGCCGCCCCGGGCGTTACTCCGTGCGGCTCTATACGCGACTGCCGGTTTCCCGGTTCCGCCGCTGTCATCATAAAACTGCCGAGCCGCGCAAAGGTTCCGTCCGCGAAAGCCCGCCGGCGTAAACCGGCGGGCTTTCGCGCGCATTGCAGCCGCATTGGTTTCACTGAATGGCCACATGGGAATCAGACGCCAACCAAATTTCGTGGATAGAAGTTTTTCCAGAGCATGATCCGGAAAAATGGATACCGGTTTTCCTTCGTGACAAACGCGAAGCGTTTGCGCGGAGATCATGCTCAAGCAAAAAGCTGGAGCGAGATGACGATTCGAAGAGAAGTCATCACGCTCCAGGCAAACTGAAAAGGAGTGAGCATGCGCATCGTTACAGCATCCGTCATCATTGCAGCCCTCTCCCTGGGGACGCCGGCTTTCGCGCAGGCACAAGGAGCGCCCTCGCAATCCGAGGCACAGACTCCTCAGTCCAGCACGGTCATACGGAGCATACAGGTCGTCGACGTCAAGGATCTGCAACCGGCGGTGCGCTCGAAAGTCGATGAACTCGTGGCCAACACACGCGAGGAAGATATTCGGTCGCTCCGGAAGTCTATTGACGCGACGCCGGAGGCGGCGGCTGTGCTTAAGGCCAAGGGCCTGAACTCGTCACAAGTCGTGGCTATCAACATCGTCGACGGTGTCCTGACGATGTTTGCCAAGACAGCTTGAAACAAGACAGCTTGAAACAAGACAGCTTGAAACAAGACTGCTTGAAGCCCTTCCGCCTCATGAGAGTTTGGATGCGGCCACCGAGCCCGCCGGGCGTGAAACCGGCGGGCGTGGACGAAAGACTTGTTCCGAACCCACCGGTTGCCAACGCGAACTGGCCGGTTACGCCTTCGATGAACCCGCCCCCACGCGCTGGCTGCGCGCCTCACGCGCACCCGTTCGGCCACCCCGCTTACTGTCGCTCTTTGATTTGGCCGCTGCTATCGACGACGAGGGAAACCTCCTTGCCGTTCTTGGTCGCCTTGACGGCTATGCCTTCAGCGGTGGATTTGATATCCCGGACTTGCGAATAGCCCGCGGATTCAAGTTTGGCGACAAGCTCCTGCTGGGTCAGGGCTTGGGCGGGCGAGAACACGCCGACCATCACGAGAGAACAAAGGACCGATCGAAAGACTGCCTTGACTGACATGAACTCTCCTCCCTGGCTTGTCTGAACCTGGAAACCTGCCCCCAAAAGCTTCAACGCCTGTTCGATGTGTCAGTTCCGACTTTTTGACGCAGCCGTACTCGCCCCGCGAGGTGCACGCGCAGCGCGCTCACTGAGCGTAAATACCGAGTTTTCTTTTTTGCAGTCAGGTTCATTTCACCGTTGCGACAAACCAGCGCGGCCTCCAGAGGCGCGCATGTTGGTTTCTAAATTCCAAGTCAGAATTCCAAGTCAGAAACTCTCTCTTACGCTTCTTGCGCGCCGGCGCGGCCGCAACTGAAGACGCGGGAAATAATTAGCTTCGCGCGGGGTCATGAATCTTAGTGGAGCCCCGCGGAGTTGTGAGATGGGCGCTATTATTCCGGGCATTTCCCGCACGCCGCGTGAATCGTTCTCGATTTCCGTAGTGTCGCGCGCCGAATTGTCCGGATGCGCGCCCTGGACATCTACTTTCGCCGACCAGCGAAAAGATCATCGGTACTACGAGATCCTTGACGACACTCTCCGGGATAACTTCGAGTACCGGTATTTTGCGATTGTCGATAACAACGGCCAGGTACGGGCGATCCAGCCGTTCTTCCTCGTCGATCAGGATATTCTCGAAGGGCTTGGCGCTGAACGAATCCACTGGATTTCGCTCGTCCGGCGCTTCTATCCGCGCTTCCTTAAACTGCGCGCTTTGATGGTCGGCTGTTCCGCCGGGGAGGCTCATCTCGCAACCACTGAAACTCTGCCTGCAGACATCGTCGCGGAGACCTTGTCGAACGGCATCGTCAGGCAAGCGAGATCGCTGAACGCGCAACTCATCGTATTGAAGGAATTTCCTTCTCGCTATCGCGAAGTACTTCACTGCTTCGTGCAACGCGGCTTCACGCGGGCGCCGAGCATGCCCATGACGATGCTCGACATCGGATATGACAGCTTCGACGCCTACACGGAAAAGGCGCTGAGAAGCTCATCGCGAAGGAAATTGCGCAAGAAGCTCGCGGCGACGGCCGGCGTATCGGACATTCGCATGAGCGTCACCGACGATGCCGCAAGTTTCGTCGATGAGATTTACCCCCTCTATCTTCAGGTGTTCGAGCGCTCGAAAATGCAATTCGAGAAGCTGACCAGGGACTTTTTCCGCCAGATCGGCCAGCGAATGAGCGATAAGGTTCGGTTCTTCGCCTGGCGTCGCGGAAACACGCTGGTGGCCTTCAGCCTTTGCATGGTGCAAGGAGATTCGCTGTACGCGGAGTACGTGGGTTTCGACTACACCGTTGCACTCGACCTGCATCTTTATCACTACATCGTTCGCGACATGATCAGTTGGGGGATCAGCAACGGGTACAAATGGTTTCGCAGCAGCGGTCTAAACTATGATCCGAAGCTGCATATGAGACACCGGCTCGATCCCATCGATCTCTATGCACGCCATACGTCCGCCCTTGCGAACGTGATATTCAGGCTGGCGCTACCCTGGATCGTGCCGGTGCGCTACGACGCGACACTCAAACTGTTTCCGGACTACAGGGAACTCTGGTGACGATCCTGCTGCTCGCAATCGAATCCTCTCGGCAGCCATCATCGTCCATTCGACGATACATCCCGCTCTGGCGCCGGACAAAAACGGCGGAACAGCGCGTGAGGTTGATTGGCGAAGCGTAATCCGCCGTTTGCCAGGCAGACCACTGATCGTGGGCAGCCACATCAGCGTGTCACGGAGACATGCCTTTCATTCGCCTTTTCTGCTGACAGCAGCATTTGCCGCGTGCCGGAAATTGGAACTCATGCGGAGCGGCACTTTGACCCATACGCATTTTGCAGTTGTCTCCGGCCGCGCGCTTGCATCTAGTCGTTTAAGAATGTTGAGTGCATCTAGTCGTTTAAGAATGTTGAGAATTTTCTGTCTCGCGGTCGCGAGTGGTTGGAGTTTTGTTTGTTGAGAGCCAAGGCGTCTGCAAGTGAGTCGGATCCCGGTGCGGATAGAGAAAACCGATCTGAACAAAAGCCAGGGCCGCCGTTCCGCGCCGCTCGAAATGAAGAAGGACGCCTGATTGCGGGTCACCCGGTGTGACGCGCCCCGGCGGAATTGGTAACCGCCTTCTCGCAGCCCTACCGCCGGCGGACTTCGATCTGCTGGCGCCCGAGCTGGAGACGGTCGCACTCCATCAGGACTCGGTTCTCTCGCAAGCGGGTGACCCGATCGAGCATGTCTTCTTCCCTGACAGCGGCGCCATCTCGCTGATGATCGATATGGCGAACGGGCAGACGGTTGCGACCGCAGCAATCGGGCACGAGGGGGCGATCGGTATTCTTTCCGTGCTGGGGCCGTCACCTTCGGCCATTACCGCCATCGTTCGTGCGGCAGGCACCGCCTCGCGGATTCCCGCGTCGCGATTCCACGCCGCGTTCAACCGCAGCCCCGCGATCCGGCACGCGGTCCTGATTCACTTCAGGGCGATGCTGGTACAGTTTCAGCTTGGCGTGGCCTGTAATGCGCTGCATCCGGTCGAAGCCCGCATGGCACGCTGGCTGCTCCATCTTCGCGACCGCATCGACCACGACGTATTCCCGCTCACCCAGGAGACGCTGTCGCAAATCCTTGGTGTGCGACGAACGACGGTAACGCTCCTGATGCGCAAACTGCGCGCGTCGGGAGCGATCAGATCCGATCGTCGAGGCCAGATCGAGGTCGACCGATCGCGGCTCGCGGCGGCGGCCTGCGAATGCCACGGCGCCATGCATCTCGAAGTCGAGCAGATCTTCTCGACGGCCCAATCTCGCGTTTTGGCGATGCCGGCTGCTGCAGTGCGTGAAACTGATGATGCGATGTGAGCCCGTTTTCGCGCGGTGATTACGCGAGAGAGCCCGCGCCCCGGTGCAGCGCCCGCGCACTCGGTTCATCGACCCAGGCTTCGCGTGCGAACCAGCTGTGATCGGTGTGGCAGATCAGGCAACGGGTGCGCGCGAAAAACACCGGGCTCTGCCGAAAGCTCTCGCGATCGGTCTTGATGCCGGTAGGGATCGCCTGTCCGGTTTGCGGGCATTTGACCATGACCATACCCATGTGAACCTCCCCTGGATTTGGTTTTGAAGCAAAAAAGCCGGCCGGTTGGATTTGCGCCTCTTGTCGGTGCGCCTACTTGGGGGGCATCGCGCACCTGCCCGTTGTCTGCTCGAGCATCGGGTAGCTTGGGGAAGCTTGCTCGTGGCGGGGCTTATTCCAACCGGCCGGGTCACCCTCCTGAACGAACGCTGGATATTGAGCGCCCGTTTTTTAGTTGCTCTGGTGGAGCACCTTGGCGACGCGCTTCCTGATCGGCTCGCCGGTTTCCGCCGCGAGCCTCTGGGTAAGCTCCCACAAGTCCTTGCTTTGGGCCGATGCGGTGTCGAAAGCCTTTTGCGCTTGCGCAGCCGACAGGCTGAAGACATCCGTCGGCGACTTGCTGCCCAGCAGATGGGCGAAGAAATCGATCGCGGCGGCGGTATTGGCGTTCGAGATCTCGATGACCTTGAGCCCGTAGTCGGTCGTGCTCCGGGCATTGCTCGAATAGGTCTCGCGCAACGCCTCCGCCATCTCCTCCGACGCGGCCTTGATCTTCTCGCAGCCTTCCTTTGCGCGGGCGACGCCCTGCTCGGAAAGCTCGCTGAACATGCTGGGCAACGCGATCTTCGGGAGTCCGAACAACGGCATCGCAAAACCGTTCGTTCCGTTCAGTCCGGCTTTCACTTCAGCTTCACTCACGGCACCATCTCCTGTTCAAGCGACATCATTTCCCGCGACGCTGGTTTGCGTCACGAAAGTGCGTGGAGGCGGAGACTGTCCGCTCCCGGGTTCGATCAGTTTTGTTTGAGCTTCCATCCAGCCCGGATGCAACTATGTCTCGACGAAAGGCGAGCTGTCCGTTCGCTTTGCGACTCTCGATCAAAAAATTTTCGAGGATGTCAATACATAAAAACGTCATACAGGATGGCGCTGTGGAGAATGGGACATCGCGAGGGGCCGAATATCGCTTTGGCACACTCAGTTGGCGCGCGGCTTCCGTCACTTCCTGGTGCGTGCTCGCCCTTTGCCAAAGGGCTCCCGCCAAAATCGGGGGTTAAGGCTCAGGAGGCGCGATTCGCAGAGCGCTCTCTTTCGATGCGGTCGGTTACGTCTCGTGCCACCGCGACCGAGCCGATCACCTCATCTTTGTCGCCTGTGACGACCGCGAAGGTCATCTCGACGTAGATCCTGCGTCCGCTCTTATGCACCGCGCGGGTCAACGTAGGCCGGCCTTCGAGCTTCGTATGGCCGTTCCCGATCGCAGCGTTGAAGCCACGCCAGTGCGAGGCTCGCAGATGCTCGGGAATGATCAGGTCGAGACTTTGGCCGAGCGCCTCCTTCGCCGGGTAGCCAAACAGCGCGGCGGACGCGCGGTTCCACAGGATGATCTCGCCGGAACGGTTTGCATAGATCACGGCATCCGCGACCTGGTCGAGAATCCTTTCAGCAACTTGGGATCCGAATTCCATCGGTCGCAGATTCGCACGCAGCGGCCTTAAGCACAAGACTCATCCGAACATCGAGGACACACGCGGTCGGCAGCGTCGGCGAGCTGGCGAGCG
Source organism: Bradyrhizobium sp. Ash2021 (assembly GCF_031202265.1). Lineage (NCBI taxonomy): Bacteria > Pseudomonadati > Pseudomonadota > Alphaproteobacteria > Hyphomicrobiales > Nitrobacteraceae > Bradyrhizobium > Bradyrhizobium sp. Ash2021. Next base: position 7,908,641 of record NZ_CP100604.1, read on the forward strand.
ATCTCTTCGATCAGCAACTCATGATTCCAGCCGCGGCCGTCGCTCTTGACCAGGTTCCTCGCGCGATAGAAGGCATGGGTCTCGGCCGCGTCATCGCCGACCCGGATCGTTACGTCGGGATGGAAGGGGCAGGCAGCGGTCGCCCGTGTCGTCGATAGTGCGCCGCGCACCGCGGACTCGAGATCGTCAAGATCGGTGGCAATTGACATCTTAGCCTCCTGCAAGATTGGAAGGCGCAGCAACACTGCAGACGACCTGCGCGCCCGCGCCTCCGACCACTCGTCGGCACCACATCGGATCTAGCGAGCGCAGGTTCCCGGAGGTGCTAACCCGCGGTCGGTCGGTCGGACGGGATCGCCGAGGCTCCCTCCCCAGGCAGTTCGTGGTGACGTTGGAGGGTTCTTACGATTGTCGGCGAACGCAGCATTGAGCAGCATCAAAGCCCGTGTCGAAAATCCCGGCATTTTCGGCGGCAAGGGGACGGCAAGGGTCTGTCATGAAAAAGACCGCCAACTGAGGCGGCCTAGCCGAACGATCTCGCAATGTGCGCAATGACGGCCATCGCCCCGCGGGAATATTGGGCGCCGTTGAAATGCTCATCCACAAAATTGAGTATGAGGAGAGCAACCATAGTGGCCGTCATTACTCTCATGGGAGCATCATGCTGCCCGAAATTTAACAGATAGTTAAAGAAGTTCATCAGCTGAGGGCGGCCTTAATCGCGCACGCCCCTTATCGAAGGCTGGATTGTGAGGCGATAGGCGACGAACGCGTTGCCGTCGAACTTTTCCAAAATCTCGCCACAGGTGGGACAACGGTATTCGCCCTGGGTCGCGGGCCCAGATGCCAGCTCAAGCCGCCGAAAACCGGCTCCGCACGCAGAGCAAGTCACATCGCCCTTTTTCATTCGCCCCCGCCTCTATCTTGTCCCGAACCCGATTTACCTAAGGTTCGGTGGCGGAACTTTGTTCATGACCGGAAAACTACGGGCGAAAACTGTCGCACGCTCGTGACAGCTTCAAATCAGGCCACGGCCAAAATAAATTGGGCCACCAGGGGTCGAAACTGGCCGGTACCCGGGAGGGCGGGTGCTTGTCCAAATTAGGACACTCCGCATTCCAGATCAGGACACCTGAGAAAAGCACAACGCCGCCCAAGCGGAATATGATCGCTTGGCGGCGTTGGTTCAGTCCCGGGGCCCCTGAAATCCCCCCGACGATATTAGGTCAGCAAAGGCCATGCCAAGGTTCAATAAAATTTGGGGCTGAGAATTTGGACGGCCCGATTGAAACCAATGCCGGGCGGAACTCTGGCAACGGTTGGATGTGCCCCGCCGCCGTAGGCCGCCCCAACGCCGCCGCACATGACCCGGCGAGAGCCGTTCGGGGAACTGCGGCGACAGTTTAATTATCAATTGAGTGCACTGGCACCGTAGCCGCTCCGCCACCCTCGGCCTCTATCAGATTCGCGTCGCCCGGGACCGCCAGCCTTGCAAAGATATCCTGGCCGGGTGGCTCCTGCATCTTGCGCCACTGCGCCGGCGTGATGCCCATGTAGCCCTTGAAGGCGCGTTGGAACGCCGCTTCCGATTGATAGCCTACGGCCTCCGCCACGGCGCCGGTGGAAAGAGAAGATTTTTTCAGTTCGTTCGCGGCGAGCGCCATCCGGATGTCGGTCAGGAGATCGCTGGCCGAGCGCCCGAGCTTCTCCTGGAATTGCCGCGCAAGCGTTGCCCGCGACATGTTGCACAGGCGGGCAAGGTCGGGCAGCGACCATGCGCGCGCGGGTTCGTTGAACAGAGCGGCCACCGCCGGTGCGAGGCGTGGATGACCAGCCAAGGCAAGAATGCCGCGTGGCGCATCTTCGGTCTCGCTGGCGAGCCGCAGCACAAGCGCGAACATCGCCGTCGACAGCGCGTTCAGCATCGCGCGGCCGCCGAGATGATCGTCCGCGGACTCGCTTCGCATCAGCGCGACAAGGCCTGCGAGCTGCGCGACGGTTTCCTTCTGTCCAGTGTGAGTGTCGGCATGCACGACGAGGCGCGGCGGCAGATAGCTGCGCAGCAGCCGGTCGTGCGGAGGCGCGATCGCAAAGTGTCCGCACAACAGATCGAGCCGTTCGTCCGAGCCCAGGTTTTCGCTGATCGTGAAGTTGAGGGACGCACGGTTGCGGGCCGGCAGGGACGCGGCCCCGCTGCCATCGTGCATGACGTGCCGTGGGTTGCCGGGAAGCAGAAGAATGTCGCCGGCACTCAACTGCAGCGATCGGCCTCCCGCCGGATCCTCCAGCGTCGCGGAGCCGGCGAGCACGGCGTGATACGGGATTTCGTTCGCCTCGCCCGGACCCTGGTCGATGCGCCAGGGGGTGCCGTAGTTGCAGCGCAGGTCGAGCCGCCCGCGCACCGGCATCATTTCGAACAGCCGGCTTAGCCAATCCATCGCGACCTCCTGAAAGTACCCATCGTGAGACGATGGAGCATATAGTCAAGACAACGCGGCATTCAAAGTATCAAGACCCGACCATACTGTGACTCCGCAATCATTCACCAACCCCAAACAAGGAGTGCCACCATGTCCCGTCTTTCAGTTCCCAACCTCGAATCTGACACCGGTCCGTCGGGCCAGGTTTATGCCCAGATCAAGAAGGCGATCGGCAGCGTCCCGAACACCTTCGCGGCCATCGCCGCCCATGGCCCCGGCGCCCTCAAGTCGATCCTGTTCGCCGACTCCACGCTCGCTACCGGCACCCTGACCAAGCGCGATCAGGAGGTCATCAAGCTCGTCATCAGCGCCGCCGGAGGCTGCGACTACTGCGTCGCCGCCCACAACCATCTGGCCAGGCTCGCCGGCGTGAAGCCGGAGGAACTCAAGCAGATCCGCGAGGGTCAGCCCACCGGCGACGCCAGGCGCGATGCGCTGGTCGGCTTCGTCCGCAAGCTCGCGCAGTCCAGCGGCACCGTCAGCGACGGGGATTTCGCCGCGATCAAGCTGGCGGGCTACAGCGACGCCCAACTGGTGGAGATCAGCCTGGCCTTCGCGACCACCGTCTTCACCAACGTCTTCAACCGCATCAACGACACCGAGATCGACTTCCCCGCAGTCGCGTGAAGCCGATCTCCCGTCAAATCTCGAATGAAAGGATCACGACCATGACTACGCTTTCCACCACCACTCAAAATCCGCTTGTGCGCGCACTGCACAGATCCGGCCTGCTTGCGGAGGATCTCGACTACCACGTCGTCCGGACCGCGATGGTGATCATGTTCTTCTTCTTCGGTTACCAGAAGTGGTTTCCGTACGAGTTCGAAAGACTGGTGCCGTTCATCGACAACGGGCCGCTGATCTGGTGGCTGTATCCGGTGTTCGGCCACGCCGGCGCCAGCTATTTCCTGGGCGTCTCGGAGTGGACCTTCGGGTCCCTGCTGCTCGCAGGCTTCTGGGACAAGCGGCTCGGCGTTCTTGGCGCCCTCGGCTCGACCGGCACCTTCATCGCGACCGTCACCATCATTCCGTTCATGCCGGAGGGCTGGGACCTCGCCGCCGGCGGCTTCCCTGCGATGACCGGCAACGTCCCCTTCTTGATGAAGGACGTCGTTCTGCTCGCCGTCTCGTTCTATCTCCTGAGGCAGGACCTGGTTCGCTTGACGCGGCAATAACAAGGTGAGTGACCCGGCGAGAGCGAGCGTCGCCGGTTACTGCGGTGACAGTGCATTTAGTTGTCGATTGTCAATTGAGTGCACTGTCACCGTAACCGATCAGCGGCCTCGGGCGACGAGCCGGCGCTTTTGCATTTTCTCCGGTACGGGCTTCGGCCTGACGACCGGACGGTAGGTTTCCCGCAGCCGTTCCGTGATCGTCGGAAGCCGATCGCCGCCGCCGAGAATGCCCCATTGCCGGACGAGACCGGCCAATTCCTTCCTCATCGCCATCGTCTGACTGGCTGAGGCCGTGCAATCCTGGTCTTGCCGGATTTGGCCGCGGGTGGTCGCTTCCAGGTCCAGCATTTCCAGGCGTAAAGTTTTGATTTTGCGTCGTAATTCGTTAAGTCTGTTGTCCATGGGAGCCTCCAGGTCGGGAGAGGCATATTAAGAACAAAACATGAACAATGAGTCAATGCAGAAGGTGGGTACTCAGCCAGCGGCCTCGCGGTCCGCAACGCCGCTTAGTCACCGTAACTCTAATTATCCCGGCGCAAACATCGGAAATGAAAGAGGCCGCCAACCGAGGCGGCCTCCTCGGTCACGGCAGCTGGTCGAAGGTCAGCGTGTTGTCGAGCGTATCGCCCTGGGCGATTGAGCCTTGCGGTGCGCCCAACTTCGGACCGCGATACCACGGGTCGTTCACCTGGCTACGGTTCGCAGGGCAGGCTTCACGCCTGTGAGCGAATGGCCGGCGCGACAGACGAACGGCGCTGAAGCGTACGGCAAAACCGTGTGGTCCTGGCACCCGTTGCTGGTGTCAAGTCGGCGGAGGTTTTTCGAGCCCAACCGGGCGCGGCAATTCCTTCAATCCGCCGATGACGGTGACAAGACGAATTCGTCGCCGAGGAGAGCACGGCATAAGCCGTAAAACCATTGCGCAGGGACGCCGGAATGCTCCGACTGTGCCTGTATGCTCGTGTGCGCTTGCTATTGTTTTTTTGCACGCGAGACCGCGGGTGCAGCAAGCACCCGGCGTTCCCTGCGCCCTCTTCTCTGTGGGCGAAACGATTTGCAAGGCCCGGGCGAAACGCGCCGCGGGAATGCGGAGGTGTGTTTTGTCGTCATTGCGAGCGAAGCGAAGCAATCCATTTGGCCACGCAAAGAAAGAATGGATTGCTTCGCTTCGCTCGCAATGACGGGGCTGGCGGTTGATGTTTGAGCCGAGAAGGCGCGGCGTACTGGGTCGCCCGGTCAAGCCGGGCGATGACAGCGGTGGGTGTGGGGCGAAGCCATCCAGCGTCATTCCGGGGCGATGCGACAGCATCGAACCCGGAATCTCGCGCCACAATTTCGAGATTCCCCGATGCGCAATTGCGCATCTGAGGTCTGGTCCTTCGGACCATCCCGGAATGACGCTGGAAATTAACCCTTTGCTAACCATACACACGGCAAAAATTGCCGAGTGAAGTCGAGTGTCGTCGGTCGCGCGAGAGACGGGAGTACCCCCGTGGACGCCAATGCGGTGCCTCACTTTCGAAACGGTGGTCTATCGGCCGCCGCGCAGACGTTTGGCGCCCGCAGCCGGCATTCGCGGGGGGAAGCAGCTACCATGGTCGATGTCACCGCTGGTCAGGGCGCAGCCGCCAGCAACAAGTTTCCCAGTTTAAGTGAAATCGGCGACATCCTGCGGCGCGGCGATCTGGCGCTGGCGTTCGGCGTTCTCACCATCCTGGTGGTGCTGATCCTGCCGCTGCCCTCGATCGTGCTCGACCTGTTTCTGGCGATCTCGATCACGGTGTCGATCCTGATCCTGATGACGTCGCTGTTCATCCAGGCGCCGCTGGAATTCTCCTCGTTCCCGACCATCCTGCTGATCTCGACCATGCTGCGGCTGTCGCTCAACATGGCCTCGACGCGGCTGATCCTGGCGCACGGCCATGAAGGGACGGCGGCGGCCGGCCACGTCATCGAGGCGTTCGGCAATTTCGTAATGAGCGGTAATTTCGTGATCGGAATTATCGTGTTTGCGATCCTGGTGATCGTGAACTTCGTCGTCATCACCAAGGGTTCGGGCCGCATCGCCGAAGTAGCAGCGCGCTTTCAACTGGACTCGATGCCCGGCAAGCAGATGGCGATCGACGCCGACCTGTCCGCCGGCCTGATCGACGAGAAGGTCGCAAAAGAGCGCCGCAAGGCGCTGGAGGACGAAAGCGGCTTCTTCGGCGCCATGGACGGCGCCTCGAAATTCGTCCGCGGCGACGCGGTCGCCGGCCTCCTGATCGTTTTCATCAACGTGATCGGCGGCATCATCATCGGCGTCGCCCAGCAGGGCCTCTCGTTCGGCGAAGCCGCCAAGACCTACACCGTGCTGACCGTCGGCGACGGCCTGGTCACGCAGGTGCCGGCGCTGATCGTCTCCACCGCGGCGGGCTTGCTGGTCTCCAAGGCCGGCATCAGCGGCGCCGCCGACAAGGCGCTGATCCGGCAGCTCTCGGGCTATCCGCAGGCGCTCGGCATGTCGGCCGGCGTGATGCTGGTGCTGGCGCTGCTGCCGGGCATTCCGATGCTCCCCTTCCTGGCGCTCGGCGGCGGCGCGGCTGCGCTGGCCTGGAAGGCGCGCAACCACAACCGCTCCACCCGGGCTGCGGCGGCGGCCGAGGCGAATGCGCCGGCGGCAGCGGCGGCAGCGGCCAGTGCCGCGGCGGAAGAGCCGATCTCGAACTCGCTCAAGATCGACGATCTCAAGATCGAACTCGGCTATGCGCTGCTGCCGCTGGTCAACGGCCCCGACGGCACCGATCGGCTGACCGAGCAGATCAAGGCGCTGCGCCGTTCGCTCGCGGTCGAAATGGGGTTTGTGATGCCGGCGGTGCGCATCCTCGACAATGTGCAGCTCGAGGCCAATACCTACATCATCAAGATCAAGGAAGTGGACGCAGGCTCCGGCAAGATCTGGCCGAACCAGTTCATGGTCATGGATCCCGCCGGCAACCAGGTCGGCATGCCCGGCATCCACACCATCGAGCCGACCTTTGGTCTGCCCGCCACCTGGGTCGATGCCAGCCTGAAGGAGGAAGCCTCGCTGAAGGGGTATACGGTGGTCGACGCCGCCACCGTGCTGTCGACCCATCTGACCGAGTTGCTCAAGAACAACATGAGCGACTTGCTGTCCTACGGCGAGGTGCAGAAGCTGTTGAAGGACCTGCCGAAGGAACAGGGCGAACTGGTCAAGGATATCGTGCCGAGCCAGGTCACGATATCGGGCATCCAGCGCGTGCTGCAATTGCTGCTGGCCGAACGCATCTCGATCCGCGACCTCTCCACCATCCTCGAAGGCATTGCCGATGCGCTGGCGTTCTCGCGCAGTCCCGCCACCATGGTCGAGCACGTCCGCGCCCGGCTGGCGCGGCAGATCTGCGCGCAAAACACCTCCCACAACGGCTATCTGCCGCTGATCGCGCTGTCGGCCAAATGGGAGCAGGCCTTTGCCGAGTCGCTGGTCGGCACCGGCGACGATCGCAGCCTCGCGATGCAGCCGTCAAAGCTGTCGGAGTTCATGACCGCGGTGCGGAACGCCTTTGAGCAGGCCGCCCGCGAGGGCGAGGCGCCGGTGCTGGTGACCTCGGCTTCGATCCGCCCGTTCGTGCGGTCGCTGGTCGAGCGCTTCCGCTCGCAGACGACCGTGCTGTCGCAGGCGGAAATCCACCCGCGGGCGCGGCTGAAAACGGTCGGCAGTGTCTAGGGCTGGCGGCAAATCAAGCGCCGGCGGCGAGACTTATTCGCCACAGGCAAATGGTTTGTCGGGGGAGCCAGTGGGGCGGGTGGTTTCGACCACTCGCCTTCGACGCATTTAACTAATTGAAATGATTATATAAAACTTGATATTCGCGTTGTGCGTGATTTCCTCAATCGCGCCCGTTCAAGTCTTTTCACCGCCTTGTGATCGCCTCTGTGGAACTAAAAGAGGAATCCCTACGTTCCTTGACGTGAGGTGTTGAACCTGCCTGCGAACGAGATCGACGAAGACTCAACGCAGGAAGGCGGCAGGAGACTTCCATGAACCATTCGTTCTACAGCGCGGACCGCATGACCCATCTCAAGATCGTGGTCGTTGCCCTCTTCGCGGGTATCCTGGTCGCTGGCGTCAGCATCTCGGCGCGCTACACCGGTTCGGACGAAGGCTATACCCAGACGGCGCGGGTGATGAAGGCCGGCAAGCCGGTCGCGGTCACCAGTTCGAACAATTCACTCGTACGCTAAGAGGACCTACGGAATTCACCAATTCACGCTGGCTCTTTAATAGCCCCCCAAAGTCGCCAACGTGGATATATAAGACCCCAACTACCCCAAGTTGACTACCGAAAACGCCCGCTCCCCACGGGCGTTTTCTCTTTGGGGGGTCAGGAACTCAGCGCGCCGGCACGGTCTCGATCAGCTTGCCGGTATACACCGGCGCCGAGTGCGGCCTGCCATCGGGCGATCCGCCCTCCTGCTCGACCGTCACCGCATAGGTCGCGGTGTTGACGGTATTGGCATCGTAGGACGCCAGCACCGGCCGCGCGGTAAAATCGGCAGCCCCGATCACGCCGAGCGAACGCGGTTGCGGCAGCTTGTCGGAGATCAGCCAGAGCTCAAAGCTCTTGCCGGGCTCGGCGGCGGCGCCGACCTTGCGCACGGTGAAATTCATGGTGGCGGCGTCGAGCGTCAGAATGAACGCGGGCGCCCCGCCGTTTGGCTGCAGCAGCGCGACATATTGCGCCGACGGCGGTGCCGGCGGAACCTGGGTCTTTACCTCGACCACCTGCGTGCGCGCTTTCGGGCGAAGGCCCTCGGGCAGCAGGTCCGGCTGGAAGACCTGCACCGCGAGCATCGCGATCAGCGCCGCCGCGATTGCGCTGGCAAAGGACGCGATATTGCGCCACCGCCGCTCCCGGCTTGCCAACTGGATCACGTTCGAATTGTCCGCGACGGGAGCGGACTCGACGGCGGCGGCAGGCTGTTCGGCGACGACGGGTGCTGCCGGCGGCGGCGGCGCTTCCGGCAGCACCATCGGCGTCTGCGGCTCGGCGTGTCCAACGGTGGCGCGAATGTTCTCCCAGACGATCGGCCGCGGCTCGACCGATCCGACCATCTGGTTGAGCGCGCCGAGCCGGTGCTCCCACGCGCGGACGATGGCGGTGAATTCGGTGTCGACGGCCATCATGGTCTCGACCTGCGCGCGTTCGTCGGCATCGAGGGTGCCGAGGGCGTATTCCGCGGCGAGCGCGATATGATCTTCGCTATAGGCCATCATTCAGAGTCCAAGAACCTTCAAAGCCCGAGACACTCCCGGATATCCATCATGCTGCGGCGCAGCCAGGTCTTCACCGTATTCACGGGCGTCTCGAACTTCGCGGCCAGCTGCTCGCGGCTCCAGCCGTTGTAATAGGCCAGCAGCACCAGCTTCTGCCGATCCGGCTCCAGGCGGCCGACGCACTCCAGCAACCGCTTCAACTCTTCCGTCATCTCGCGGCGCGCCAACGGATCCGGCGAATCGGCGGCCACTTCCATCGCCGTCGGCTCCTCCTCGATCGAGGTTTCACTGCGCTTGCGCACCACGTCGATGGCGCGGTTGCGCGCGATCGACGCCATCCATGTAATCGGCGAAGCAAGCGCCGGATTGAACTGTCCGGCACTGTTCCAGATCTTGACGTAAGTCTCCTGAATGACCTCCTCCGCTAGATCCTGTCGCCGCAAGATACGAAGCACCACGCCGAAGAGTTTCGCGCGCGTGGCGGCGTAAAGCCGCTCAAAAGCGGCTTCATCCCCCTTGGCAACAGCGGCAATCAGCCAGACCAGCTCAGCTGGCGTCAGCATTCAGCGTCCCCCAATCGCGATCCCCCATCGCTTGTTACGCCGGGAGGTGTCGAGAATCCTTGGTAGCATACCCTGCTCCAAATCGGCCACCAACTCGCCGGACGGAGGGGCATTATCAAACTAAAAACCCGGGCCTTGGGGCCCGGGCTTTCGATTGAATATTCGGATTGGCGCGGAGGCGTCAGGCGATGGCGCCGATGCGGGCGCGCATCAGGCCGATACTGTCCATGTCGGCCTGCTCCCGGGCGTTTTCTTCGGCGCGCTCGCGCGCCTGATCACGCTCGTCCAGCAGTTCGACCTTCTTGAGCTCCTCGAAGGCTTCGCTCAGCAGGCTCTTGGCGTCTTCGAGCTGGATGCGCAGTTCGTCGGCGGAGCGGGTCAGATTCTCCCGCCGCTGGATCGCCGCCTTGGCATAGGTCGGGTAGGCGAAATGGGTGGGATCGTTGATCCCGGCCCGGTCCTGTTCGGTCTGGATTTCGCGCTCGAGGTCGACCGACATCCGCTGAAAGTCGGCAATCATGCCTTCGATCTGGGTGACCCTTCGGCGCTTTTCATCGACCTGAAATTTCTTCAGGCGGATCAGCGTTTCACGTGACTTCATCGACTCATACTCCCCAGAAGTCCCATTTTGAACGCGGGACAAAGCCGGCTCCCCCCGAGGGCCCCGCCGGCATAGCTAATGGTGCGCCGGGGATGATGGCCTGACAAAGTTAGCGTTCCGTTTCCAAATTCGCGAGGATCTGCGCTAGTTGCTGGTAACCGGTGCCCAGGCTGGCGTTTTCCTCCTTGGCCTGGCGAAGGAACCCCTCCAGCGGCTCGTGCAGCCGGATCGCCTCGTCGACCTCGACGCTGGAACCTGCCCGATAGGCCCCGAGCCGGATCAGTTCCTCCATATCGGCATAGGTCGCCATCACCTGCCGCGCCTTGGTGATGACGGGCAGATAGGCCGGGTCGGCCGATTTCGGCATGGTCCGGGAGACCGATTTGAGGACGTTGATTGCCGGAAACCGTCCGCGCTCGGCGATCGATCGCTGCATCATGACGTGGCCATCCAAGATGCCGCGCACCGCATCCGCAATCGGCTCATTGTGGTCGTCGCCATCGACCAGCACGGTAAAGATACCGGTGATAGTGCCGGCGCTGGTGCCCGGTCCGGCCCGCTCCAGAAGCTTCGGCAATTCGGTGAACACGGTCGGCGTGTAGCCCTTGGCGGTCGGCGGCTCGCCGGCCGACAACCCGATCTCGCGCTGCGCCATCGCAAACCGCGTCACCGAGTCCATCAGGCACAGCACGTCCTTGCCTTCGTCGCGAAAATATTCCGCGATTGCCAGGGTCAGATAAGCCGCCTGCCGCCGCATCAAGGCCGGCTCGTCTGATGTCGCGACCACCACCACCGAGCGCGCCAGGCCTTCATCGCCGAGGTCGTCCTGCAAAAATTCCTGCACCTCGCGGCCGCGTTCGCCGATCAGGCCAATGACCGTAATGTCCGCATCGACGTTGCGCGCCAGCATCGACAGCAGCACCGATTTGCCGACACCGGAACCGGCGAAGATGCCGAGCCGCTGACCGCGGCAGCAAGTCAGGAAGGTATTCAGCGCCCGCACGCCAAGATCGAGCGGCGCGCCGACGCGCTGGCGCGAATGCGCCGGCGGCGGCGAGTTGCGATAGGGCATCGGCGACGGGCCCTGCGCCAATGGCCCCTTGCCGTCGATCGGTTCACCCATGGCGTTGATGACGCGGCCGAGCCAGTACGGCGACGGCCGCACTTGACTGGCGGCATTGGCGATCACCGCGCGGCAGCCGCGCCGGACACCTTCGAGGCCCGCGAACGGCATCACGACAGCATTGTTGCCACTAAAGCCGATCACCTCGGCGGGGATGAAGCGGTTGCCGCCGGTGTCGATCACGATGCGCGCGCCGACCGACATCGCATGGATGGGTCCGGCGATCTCGACCATCAGCCCGCGCACGCCGACCACGCGGCCATATATATTGACGCCGTCGATGTCGCCGATCTGCTCCGCGAGCGCCTTCATTGCGAAAACCTTAAGTTTCCGCTTTTTTGAACGGGGCGCTTAACCTCGTGTTTACCCGCATCGTTAATCATTACGTCACTGTCTTTGGTGACTGAGAACGCTCGTCCATCAGAAGAAGGATGAGTCGGGGGAGTCGGTTAGGCCCGCCTCTTAAAGTGGAACCTGAACGAGAACGGATAAGAAAAGCTGCTTCGACGCAATATCTTATGGCGATTCGACAAAAATTGCACGGTTAGAGCTTGCGAACAGGAATCAGTTTTTGTTAACCATATCCGGTCAGGATCCGAATCAGTTGTTCAAAGGCGTTTTGAGTGCCGCAAGTGCGGCCGACCTGACGCCCGGAGCGGCGACTATAGGGGACTGGCATGCGCGTTTTGCTGATAGAAGATGACAGCGCCGTCGCGCAGTCGATCGAATTGATGCTTAAATCCGAGAGTTTCAACGTCTATACGACGGACCTCGGGGAAGAAGGCGTCGATCTCGGTAAGCTTTACGACTACGACATTATCCTTCTCGACCTCAATTTGCCCGACATGTCCGGCTATGACGTGCTGAAGCAGCTTCGGGTGTCGAAGATCAAGACCCCCATTCTGATCCTCTCCGGCCTCGCCGGGATCGAGGACAAGGTCAAAGGTCTCGGCGTCGGCGCCGACGACTACATGACCAAGCCCTTCCACAAGGACGAACTGGTTGCGCGCATCCATGCGATCGTGCGCCGCTCCAAGGGCCACGCCCAGTCGGTGATCCAGACCGGCGACCTCGTGGTCAATCTCGACACCAAGACGGTCGAGGTCGGCGGCCAGCGCGTGCATCTGACGGGCAAGGAATACCAGATGCTGGAGCTGCTCTCGCTCCGCAAGGGCACCACCCTCACCAAGGAAATGTTCCTCAACCATCTCTATGGCGGCATGGACGAGCCGGAGCTGAAGATCATCGACGTCTTCATCTGCAAGCTGCGCAAGAAGCTGGCGAACGCTTCCGAAGGCCGGAACTTCATCGAGACCGTGTGGGGCCGCGGCTATGTGCTGCGCGAGCCGCACGAAGTCGAAGAACGCATCCCCGCCTGATCTCTCAGGGTTTTCCGCGCGCCGCGAGGCTCGCTCCTCCCGACTGGACCCCGCCGCAAATGGCGGGGTTTTCGTTTGCGGAGAGGCTGTCCCAGCCCCTCACCGCTGCCGCGGCTACGCGCGCACCAGCGCCTGGTCTGGCATCAAAGCCTTGTCGGCCACGTATGATGACGACGAGCTCTCCCGGATCCGGGCGATCACCAGATATCCGATGACAAATCCAAAGGCGAAGGTGCAAACGAACACGCCCAGGACCATCACGACCGCGGAGGTACGGTCCAGCAGCTCCATGACCGGAATATCCGACACCCTGTGAATGGCCGAGATCAACAGCACCGCCACCACCATGCCGGCTCCGAACACCAGGCCGTCCAGCACGCGCTTCATCCGCCGGGATTTGTAGCTGCTCCACATCGAATCCTGCACCAGCAGGGCGGTCATCGTTCCGATGCTCCAGGGAAACAGCAACACAGGCAGATCGCCCAAAACCACCTGCCAGAAGTTTCGGTCGTAAAACTGATTGTAGTCGAAATAGACCTGAAGCGGCAGAATCGGCAGCACGACCAAAAGACCGGCCGACAGGATAAACCCGATCGGAGCTCGACCGAAGATACCCTCGTTTGCGAACGCGTATTGACGCTTGAGATGATGGACCAGCCAGAAAGTGACGATGAATTCCACCGGCGTGACCGTTAATGTGCGGGCGATGCCGAAGGCGCCCGGGATATCAATCTTACCGCGCAGGACGATCAGCCAGAGCAACGACCACGCCACCGTCACCGCCACCGCGGTCGCCACGGTCCACATGATGCCGGGTGGCGGCGCCTTCATCGTGAATCCGATTGCTTCCAGCCGGCGTTTGCGGCCGGCAAAATCCCCCTCCCCCGCCAATGCGGCACGCGCAATGAACAGCAACAGATTGTCGAGCATAAAATCCAGGTCCTTGCGCAAATCCTCCAGCATGCCTCCCGCCGCGTTCTGGGCCGCCAGCTGAAGTTGATTGCTCGGACTGTCTTGCGCGGCAAGCGTGTCGAGTGCGTGCCAGTCGTCGGGCTCAACTTTGCCCTCATGCATGATCGCCCCGTAGACTGCCGCGCTGCTCTTGAGCGTGCGAACCGCCTTGAACGAAACCAGGTCAAAGACGCGCAGCAGCTCGGCATAATGTTCGGAGTTGCGCTCGATGAACGTTTCGCCGTTCGCGCACCACTGCTCCAGATGGTGCATGATGGCGGCGACCTTCAGCAGGCGAGACTGGATGGCGGTTGATTGCACGGCGACAAAATCGTCAATCTGGTAGCCGATCCGCCCGAACTTTCGCCGGATGACGTCGCAGTCTTCAGGCCTGAGTTCGAAGGGGGATCCTGCCAACTCGTCGCGGAGGTCGAACGCACAGGTCGGAATCCCGGCAATGCCCTGACAAAAGTTGCGCCACGCAAGGGGAATAACAGGTACCAGCCAAACGAAGATCGCCAGCCACATTGCCGCCAGGGGCGACAGCTTGGCCGGAAGCAACGCGTAGATCACGACGAACGGAATGATGAAGGTGGTGACGCCGAAATAGAACAATGCACGCGTGGTGTAGGACCGGGTACCCTTCAGCGTACGGAACCTGAACCAATAAAACAGGACGACGATCAGCGGTCCGCCCAGATGCGTACCAAGATCGTTCAATCCCTCGAGAAGCGTTTCAAGCGACACAGTGGCCTCCTATGCGCGGCTACGCTCGATAATGCAGGCCAGCCACGGCGGGCATCTGACCTCTCTTACGCTGTCTGACTAGCGTTCGCCTGGCGCTCGATTCTCGTTCTTTGCGACATGAAATCCGCGTTATCCGGCGCCAGCGCGATCGCCGCGTCCATGTCCTTCAGCGCGTTCTCGGGATTCTTGATCTGCGCATAGGCGTTCGCGCGCGAGACGAGGTATTTCGGTTCTTGCGCGTTCCGCGAGATCGCAACGCCATACGCCTTGATCGCCTCATCCAGGAAGCCGCGCCTGTTGTCGGGACCCGAAGACATGCCGCAAATGATGCCCTTGATCCAGTAGAACTCGGGGTTGTCCGGCTGGAGCTTGATCGCCTCGGTAATATCGGCCAACGCGTTTTCGTAGAGTCCCACCATCGCGTTGAAATTGGCGCGGCGTACGCGATACTCGGCCCTGGCAGGATCCAGCTTCAGCATCATGGCGAAGCTGGCAGCGGCTTTCGGGATCAGCTTTTGACGCTGTTGCAGGGTTCCCAGATCGAGATAGATTTTTGCAAGACGCGCGGCAAGTTCCGTGTCGCCCTCAAGGCCGGCAAGCAGTGCCTGGCCGCGTTGGCACAGTTGCTCGAGTTCTTCCGAAGAGCCGGAAGCCGCGTCGGCGACGAGCATGAATTCCGCGCGCTGCAGCAGCAGCACTTCCCTGGAAGGCTTGACCGCTGCAGCCGTCGCTTCAAGGGGCGGGTTGTGTTCGACGTCGAAAATCTTCCCGTCGGCCGAACGCATGTACAGAACCGGAATTCCCCATTCGACCCGCGATCCGTTCTGGATGAATTGACGTGCCGTCGTAATCGCATTGTCGACCGGGCTGTTACTCGCCAAGGCGGTATAAAATCCCTCCGACATCGAAATCGCCGCAGTATCGGTGATCGGAAACTGCATGGCGACGACTGCCGGCAACCATCCGGTCCGCATCAGACCTATTGCCGGATTTCCGAACCGGTCGCCGACATTGATCTTGGCGCTCTCGCAGCAGTTAAGAACGATAAGACGCAGGGATTTGCGTGCACCGGTCAGCATCACCGCGAGATCGGAAGCGAACTTCTTTACCGGCTTGCCGTCCTCGTCGACCATGACGATGAAACCGGTCTCGTCGAAACTGCTCGCACCGCCGTCTTCATCCAGTTCCTCGACGCCGCCATGCCCGATGAAATGAAAAATGTGCCACTCGCCTTCCTGCAGCTTGGTCATCAGGTCTTTTCCGGTCCCGCCCGGAACCCATTGGAAGTCGACACGCCCTTCACGCTGCAGCCTGTCCGTTCCCCTGTTGATGCGTTCCCTTTCCTTGATGACGTCCAGTTTCGGCCAGCCCGCGGTCGCCGGATCGGCAATCATGCCGAGAATCCGAAGCGGGCCCTTGACGCCCATTTGCGCGGCCTGTCCCGCCGTCTCGAGATAGCGCACGATCGGCAGCCGAAGGCTGACAAAGCTTGGCATCTCGTTTTCTTCGTAGAGATATTCCCAAGGCAGTCCGGCCAGTTCAGCGGACTCGATGCGTAGCTTGATTCTCAGGTCCTTGCTCTTGCTCCGCGCGTAAAGATCCTGGATCGACGGCGTATTCACGAAGATGCTGCGAAAAACCTCCTGTCCAAACTCGCGCAGGACTTTTTCCCCGCGCGAGGCGAGGCCATGGCGATTCTTGTCGTCGATTTCCAGAACGGCATTTTCCAGATCGCCGCGCAGCTTGGCGAGCGCGCCCGGCTCCGAGAACCAGAACTTCACCTTGCATCGCGGCGTTTCCCCGGCCGGCGACCGCAGCACCTTGCCATAGTATTGTTGCGGCCCACTGCCGGCCGGATCGGAACTGATCTCTAGCTCGAAATCTTGATATTCAATGACGCTCATTGCAGCCTCACTCGGCCAAAATCTCTTACTTCAGCGGCAACTCCGTTGCGCCCGCGCCGCAAACGCGCGGGAGCCAAAATTCAGTCACAGCATAAAAATCGGTCTTCGACTTCGACCTGCCCGCACAACCGGTGCATCGGGTTGAATATCGCCCCGCCGAACCAGGCCCAGTCGTTGCGCGCGATAGGGTCATTCAGCGGAAGGGCGTAGCTGCCCACCTTGCCCGGGCGGACGGTCGTGCCGATCCCGGCAGCTTCCGTAGCAACCTGCTCGCGCGGCGACCCAGCTGCCGGCGAGTCCTGCTTGTCGAGAGCCCAAACCATCGCTTGCTCCCACAACGTCGTTAGCCTAGCAAAACCAGTTTCTCGATGCAACTTTAAGGAACATTAACTAGCACAAAAGCCCATGGTAGTTCGGCCGTCATCGCGTCCAACGCCGTCATGCCACCGGCGCCGCGGCGAGTGCGGCGATGACGTCGGCGCCGTTCGGCACGCCCAATCCCGTACACGCATTCCAGCCCGGCCCCGCGTCATAGCCTTTGCCGCCGACGCGGTTGTTGCCCTGGTCGATCTGGCGAAACGAGGACGGGTTGGCATAGAGCGTGGAATTGACGAAGCCGAGCGGCGCGCCGCGCCTGGCGTTGGCGATCGCGATCAAGCCTGCCCATAAGGGGGCGACCGCGCTGGTGCCGTCCTTGATCACCTCGGCGCCATTGAGGACGATGCGATAACCGGGCGTGCCGGCGGCGGCACCGGCGACATCGGGGACGCCCCGCCGCCTGGCGCCGTCGTTGACCGAGGGCGGCAGCGCCAGACCGGATTGGTAGGCCGGCACCGGAAAGGCATCGCTGATTCCGCCGCCGGTCCCGCTCGATCCGTCGTTCCAGACCGCTTCCGCGCCGATGCCGGTCCCGCCGGCACCCAGCGTCGGCGACGTTCCGCCGCAGCTCAGCGCATAGGGGCTGGAAGCGGGGAACCAGACGTGAGCCCTGCCGTCGGTCAATCCGCCCGTCGCCAGTTCATCGCCGGCGGCGAACAGCACGGTGACTTGCAGCCGTTTCGCATCGGCCAGCACCGCCTGCATGGCGTCGCGCGCCGAATCCGACCAGAATTTCTCGGCGCTGCCCCAGCTGACCGAAAGCACCTGCGGCCGATTGACGTCATCGAAGATCGCCGCATTGATCGCGCCAACCAGGCTCTGGGTGGTATTGCCGGCGAAATAGACCACGATCCTGGCCTTCGGCAGCAGACCGGCCAGGATCTGGAGATCGAGCGCGATCTCCTGGTCGGATACCGTGCCGCCGCCGAAATTGTTGCCGTTCGCCGCCGGTACCGACCCCTCTTCCGCGGCCGGGGTGTCGACGACGACGGATTTGTCGATGATGCGAGGGGCCGTCCGCCCCATCCCATCCAGCGCCTTGGCGAGATCGGAGCCAAGATAGCCGCCGCCAAGCGCGATGATGCCGACGCAGACCGACGACACGTCGTGGTCCAGCGGGATGCCGTAAAGGGCTGCGACTTCGGTCGGCCACAATCCGGGTCCGCCTCCCGCGCCGGCCAGCGGCCGCACGACATTCACCGGCCTCACCGCAAACGGCCGCGTGTCGAAGCCGAGAATGGCACGGGTCCACGGCGCGATCTCTTTTGGGATCATCAACTGGCCGACGCGCGCGCGAAAGCGATTTTGACCGTCATCATAGATCCGCAGCGTCGCGCCCAGCACCTCGGCCAAGGTGCGCGCGGTTGCTTCCAGCACCACGATCCGCTGGGCCAGATCGAAGCTGCGCACGGTGACGTGGTTTGCCTTCGCGAGCTTCCTGATCCGCGCCGCCGCCCGGGCGTGGGTGCGGCGGCGCTGCGCGGAAAGCGCGCGGCGCGTGATCGGCTTCGAAAGCCGAGCAAGGTCGCCGGCGCTGCCCGGCTGAAATTGGTCGGGCGAGCGCCGCTTCAGGTGCACAGTAATGACGATCCGCTGATCCGGGTCGACGTCGCCGACGTAAGTCGCGCCTTCCGGTTCGGCGCGATAACCGCCGGCGAGCGCTACCTTTTGCCCGGTCCTGCCCACGTTTCAGCCCGTTTTATTTTCCGGCGCAATTGCTGGCGGGTATCGGATTCTGCGTATCGTCGATCGCGCATAATGGAATCGACCAGACGAAATCGGCCGAGGTGGTGAGTTGGCTGAGGCCGGGCTTGCCTTCGAAAATCGGCGGCTGGCTGTTGAAGGTCCAGTACCATGCGGGCAGCAACGGGCCGATCGGACCGATCGGACCGTTGGCGGTGAACGAGAGGAATCCGGCGACCGATGTCGGTTTGCCGGTTTTGTCGAACACGGCCCGGCCGTGGCAGGTCATGCATGATGCGGTGGCCACGAAGGTGTCCTCGGTCACGGAATTGCCCACGCGAATATCGAGACCGACATTATCGACAAAGTCGGTCTGCGAGCCCTTGAGGCAATAATTCGAATAGACGGGATCGATGTCCGCGTTGGCCAGCATGGCGGTCAGTGCCTGCGTCTTGGTGCAATCGGGATAACCCTGGCCAGCGACGGGGTTCGAGGCCACGAACGCCGTCTGCGCCCCGAACGCATCCTTGCAGCCGAGGATATCGCACCTGGCCGGGTTGAGCTTGTGCTCGAAGGTCGCCCAGGTCCAGTTCGGCACCAGCTTGCTGATGACGTGCATCGCCACCATCGCATACTGGACGCCGCCGGAGCTGTTGACGTGGTAGAGTTGCGGCACCTGCGCGAGCGTGACCCGGTTATTGGTGAAGGCTGGAATATCGCTGACCGCCATCCAGTTCGCCTTGACCTCCGTGGAGTCGATCGGGAACTGCAAATTCTTGCCGAACGCGGCCTTGAGGCCGGAGACCTTGTAGAGGTTGTTTTGCACGATGAAGTCGAACGTCGCCTTGTTGTGGCGGGTTTCTTCGGTGGCGCCCTGCGCGATGCCGGGCGGCAACGCGGGAAGCAGTCCGCCGCTTTGCTGCACGCCCTCGCGCGCGAGCGCCGGCAGGATCGGCCGCCGCAATGCCGGCGGCGTCGCGCCGGTCGGGAATTGCGGGGTGGGCTTGAACGTGTCGCTGTCGCTCGCCCAGGTCTCGAATGTCGAGTTGCTGCCGCCGGCCCGGGTATTGGCCTGGATGAAGAGCTGCCAGGCCACCTGATCCGGCGCCGTCATCGCCGGATTCGGCGTCGACTGCGCCGCAGCCGGGAGATGGGGGAGAAGAAATAAACCACAAACGAGTGCGGTATTGATCGATCGTCTCATCGTCGCTCTCCTCCAAAATGTCAGGGCTGGAATCCGTCGGTCATCCAATTCGAATAACACTGCAGGTTGCATGCGTTATAGACGACCATTCCGGGATTCTCTGTGAAGCCGATCACAGACACGGGCCGTTCGTTGCGGCGGCGTGAGGATCGAAAGGCCATCGATCTTTCGAAATTGAACCAGCGCTTCGCGTCCATCGACCAATGCGCTATGCTGCTGCGAAGCGGGACGAGTCGGGGCGCCCTCAATGATCCTACAATCGCTCGCCGGGCTGCCGGCGTTCCTGGTCTATTTCTGCACGGCGCTTGTCGCCGTCGTCGCCTATCTCTTCGTCTACACCCGCGTCACGCCGCACGATGAATTCAAGCTGATCCGGGAGAATGACCCGGCGGCGGCGATCGCCCTGGGGCTCAGCCTGCTCGGCTTCGTGCTGCCGGTGGTCAGCGCCATCGCCCACGCCGCCAATGTCTGGGATTGCCTGATCTGGAGCACGATCGCGCTGATGGTCCAGATCATCGTCTATTACATCGTCAAGATACCGGTGCCGAACCTGTCGGCGCGGATCGCTGCGGGCGAACTTGCGGCCGCGATCTGGCTCGGACTTTCCTCGCTGGCCGCGGGCGCGCTCAACGCCGCCTGCATGATCTACTGACCATGGATAAGTCTCCGAACAAGGAATTCGGGAAACGCCGGCCGGTTGTGGCGCGGCCGGGCCCGCAGCCACCGTTGAAGCGTTCCGGACACGTCGGGCTGCTCATGATGGGCACGCTCGCGATCGGCGGCGGCGCCTACGCGCTGATGCCAAACGAGAATTGCCGGCCATCTTCTCCGGGAATGGCGGGTCCGGCGATCCCGCAAATGAACGCCGAATGTCCCCCGCGGGGATCCTCATCCGGTGGCTCGGGTGGCGGAGGCTACTCCTCCCGCAGCAGTTTCTTCTCGGGCGATTCCACCTCGAGCCATGCGTCATCGGGCGGCTCCGATTCCGGCTCGGGCGGGGTGACGCGCGGCGGCTTCGGCTCGTTTGCGCACAGCTTTGCCGCGCATTTTTCCGGCGGCGGTTGATCACACCAGCTTTTTCCCGCACGTTGCCGTGAAACGGAGCGCTTTTGCTTGCCCCGACGCCACGAGGTGATGGAAACTCGCACCCGCTCCGGACCCTCAGAAAGCAGGATCGCAACCATGAAACGCTCGCGTCGTGTGGTGCTGACATTGATGGGAAGTGCGGCGATCGGGGCCGTATCGATGGGCCTGGTGCCGCGAAGGGACTGTGGTCCCGGCAATACGGCCGTGCCCGGTCCGGGCGGCAAGCCTTACTGCCGCGCGGCCTATGGCGGCTTCGGCGGTGTTCGCTTCCACGGCCACGCCCATGGTCACGGCGGTGGTCACGGCCATGGCGGCGGCTGACGCATGATCCAAAAAAGCGGGAATCGGCTTTTCGACAAGACCGTGCGCCAATAACGCCAATGCAGCGCATCATCTGTCCCGAACGCGACGACTGGCGTGCGACCGCCGAAAGCGCCGGGTTCGATTTTCACACCATCGACGGCGAGCGCTATTGGGACGAGCGGGCCTACTACGCCTTCACGCTCGATGAGATCGAACGCCAGATCGAGCAGCCGACCGGCGAGATCGACGCGATGTGCCTCGAACTCGTCGGCCATGCCGTCGACGATGAGGATTATCTCGGCCGGTTGAAGATACCGGAAGCCTTCTGGCCGCTGATTTCGGAGAGCTGGCACCGCGACGATGGCAGCCTCTATGGCCGGCTCGATCTAAGTTTCGACGCCCGCAACCCGGCAAAATTGCTGGAATACAACGCGGACACTCCGACCTCGATTTTCGAAGCGGCGGTGTTCCAGTGGACCTGGCTCGAACAGGCGATCGAACGAAACATCATCCCCAGGCGCGCCGATCAATTCAATTCGATCCATGAACGCCTGATCGAGGCCTGGAACAAACTCGGCGGCGCGCATCACCTTCATCTCGCCGGCATGACCGACAATACCGAGGATGCCGGCACGCTGGCTTATCTGGAGGATACCGCAAGCCAGGCCGGACTTGGGACCACGCTGATCGACATCGAGGACATCGGATTGCGCGACGACGGCAGCTTCGTCGATCTCGACGATCGCGAAATCGAGCTCGCGTTCAAGCTCTATCCCTGGGAATGGATGTTTCGCGACGCGTTCGGCGCAAAACTTGCGAAGGCGCCGACGCGCTGGATCGAGCCGCCATGGAAGGCGATCCTTTCCAACAAGGGCATTCTTCCGCTGCTATGGGAGATGTTTCCGAACCACCCCAATTTGCTGCCGGCCTATTTCGAGGACGATCCGAACGCAGCGAAGCTCGGCACGTCGTTCGTGCGCAAGCCGCTATACTCGCGCGAGGGCGCCAACATCGCGCTGGTCAGCGCCGGCACCACGCTCGTCGAGCAGGAAGGACCGTATGGCGCCGAGGGTTTCGTCCGGCAGGCGCTGGCGCAGCTACCGAATTTTTCCGGTCAGTATCCGGTGCTTGGAAGCTGGCTGGTCGACCATGCGCCGTGCGGCCTGTCGATCCGCGAGGACGAGAATCCGATCACCGGCAATACGTCGCGGTTCCTGCCGCACGCGATCCTGTAGAGCATCATCAAGCGAAGACGACGGCCTCTCAGCCGTCGCGCTCAACGCGCCGAAGCCACCACTCTCAACGCGGGCGGCGCCATGATCGTGACGCCGGCGCGCGCCGCCGGCGCGGCGTTCGGACGATAAAGCCCGCGCCGCTCCGGATACGGCTTGAAGGTGTTGGTGATGCCGACCACGGATTCGGCGGCACCCAGCGCCAGCACGCCGTCGGGTTCGAGCATGCGCGAGAGGCGATCGAAGATATTGGCCTTGGTGTCCTGGTCGAAATAGATCAGGACGTTGCGGCAGAAGATCACGTCGAAGGTGCCGAGGTGGGAGAAATCCTGCAGCAAATTGAGCTGGCGGTGCTGCACCATGGCGCGGATCTCGGCGTTGAGCTGCCAAAGCTCCCCGGTTTGGGTGAAATACTTGACCAGCATCTGGATCGGCAAACCGCGCTGCACTTCAAACTGGCTGAAGATGCCGGCTTTGGATTTTTCCAGCACGGCCTGCGACAGGTCGGTCGCGACAATCTCGGTCCGCCAGCCCGCAAGCGCCGAACCAAACTCCTTCAGGCACATCGCGATCGAATACGGCTCCTGCCCGGTGGAGGAAGCCGCGCACCAGATCCGCAGGCTGCGGCGGGCAGCCCGCGCCTGAACCAGCGCCGGAATCACCGTCTCCTTCATATGATCGAACGGAATTTTGTCGCGAAAGAAAAACGTCTCATTGGTGGTCATCGCCTCGACCACTTCGGCGGTCAAGGCGTCGGCCCCGCTCTTCATCTTCTGGACGAGTTCGGGAATACCGGGAAGGCCCGACTTGCGCGCCAGCGGCACCAGGCGGCTTTCGACCAGATATTGCTTGTCGGCAGACAGATCGAGGCCAGAACGCTCTTTCAGAAGCCTGCGCAGATACTCATAGTCGGAAGGCGTCACGAACGATCTCCCGAAAACACCCGAACCAGTTTCGGCCCGATCTGATTGAGCGGCAGGATGGCAGCACAGATGCCTGCATTGGCGGCCGCACCGGGCATGCCCCAGACCACGCTCGTCGCCTCGTCCTGGGCCATCACGCTGCCGCCGGCGGCGACGATGTCCTTGCCGCCGCGCATGCCGTCGGAGCCCATACCGGTCAGGATCACCGACATGATGCCGCCCTGCCAGACATCGATCGCGGAGCTGAACAACGGATCGACGGCGGGCTTGCAGAAATTCACCGGCGGTCCGTCGTCGAGCGCGATCGCGGCATCCGCGCCATGGCGCACGACGCGCATATGGCGGCCACCGGGCGCCAGATAGATCTGGCCGGCCTTGACGATCTCGCCGTCAATGGCCTCGTGCGCCGGACGGCGACTGGTGCGCGCCAGATGCTCGGCAAGAATCGTGGTGAAGGTCGGCGGCATGTGCTGGGTGATCAGCACCGGAAAACGATCGATCACCGGTCCGATCTCGGCGACCAGCGACATCAGGGCCTGCGGTCCCCCAGTCGACGAACCGATCAGGAGCACGCGCGGCGCCAGCATGCTGAACGGACGGCGCATCAGCTGCGGCTGCGCCGCCGGCGCCGGTGTATGACGGGCCGATGGGTCGCGCGACCGATCGAGCACGGGCGCCAGAGGCGGGCTCGCCGGCGTGGACGCGCCGCGGCGCGCCTTGGCGCCGAGGTGACGGATCTTCTGGATCAGATGGTGGCGAAAGGTCTCGGCGGCGGCGGCTTCGCGGGTGCTTTCGGGCTTTGGGATATAATCGGATGCGCCCAGCGACAGCGCCTTGAAGCTGATCTCCGCGTTACGGCGAGTCAGGGTCGACGCCATGATGACGATGAGGTTGCGCTTCTTCGCCAGCAGTTGCGGCAGCGCGGAAATGCCGTCGAGTTCCGGCATTTCGATATCGAGCACGGCGACGTCGGGGTTGATGCGCTCGAGCTGGTTGACCGCATCCAGGCCGGTGCGCAGCGAGGCCGCGACCACCATATCCGGTTCGGCGCCGATCCAGCGCGCGATCATGCCGCGGATCACGACGGAGTCGTCGACCACCATCACCCGCAGCGGCTCTTGCCGTGTCGAAGTCGGAGCCGGGGAACTTGTCAACGCAACGCTCATTACTTCACCAACGGCTCAAACGGCACGGTTACAACACTAACGCCGAAGGCCGCTCTGCCGCCGGACCGGATACGCGAGATCAGATGAGGCCGACTTCCTGGAACTTCGCGGTCACGATGTCCTTATCGAACGGCTTCATGATGTATTCGTTGGCGCCGGCATGCAGCGCACGCGCGATATGCGCGACATCGTTTTCGGTGGTGCAGAACACCACCTTGGGCGCGTCGCCACCGGGCATGCGGCGCAGATTGCCGAGGAACTCATAGCCGTCCATCACGGGCATGTTCCAGTCGAGCAGAACCGCCTCGGGCATGGCGCGCTTGCAGACTTCAAGCGCTTTCTCGCCGTCCTCGGCTTCGACGATCTGGAAATCCAGACCTTCCAGGATACGACGTGCGACCTTTCGAATGACGCTGGAGTCATCGACGACCAGACATGTTCTCATTTTCGGCCTCTACTTCCCAATCCCGCGAAGGGACGTTTCCATTTTCAGTTTTTAGTACGCTTGCGTTGCTGTTACGCCGCCACCAGGGCGGGCACGATTTCGAGGACGCGATCGACATCGAGGACGACCATGAGCTGTCCGTCCAGTCTGTGGACACCGCCGGCGAGTTTGGCCATGCGGGGATCGAGGTTGACGGGGTTTTCCTCGCGGCTGTCGTCGGGCAGCCTGAGAACCTCGCCGATCTGGTCGATCAGGAGCCCGTAGGATTCGCCGCGCAAATCGACGCCGACCGCCATCGGCGGCTTGCCGTCGTCGTTTTTGGGCAGGCCCAGCCGCGCGCGCATGTCGACCACGGTGACGATGCGGCCGCGCAGATTGAGCACGCCGGCGATCTCGGCCGACGACAGCGGCACCCGCGTCAGCCGCTCCGGCATGAACACGTCCTGCACCCGCGAGATCGGCAGGCCGAACAGCTGCCCGCCGATCACGGCGGTGACGTATTCGGCAACCGTGCCCTCGATGGTATCGGTCTTGCTTGTCATCATCTCATTCCCTTAAGCCGCGCGCCTGGTCTCGGCGGTCTGTTCCTTCAGCGCCGCGATCAGGCCGGGACGGTCGAACTTGGCGACGTAATCGTGGAAGCCGGCCTGCCGCCCGCGCTCGATCGCCGCCGGCGACACCATCGAGGACAGCGCGATGATCGGCATCGTGCTCAGATGCTGGTCGGCGCGGATAACTTCCGCGAACTCGAACCCGTTCATGTCGGGCATCTCGATGTCGGTCAGCACCACGTCGAAGACTTGTCCCGAACGCAGGGCGGTCAGGCCTTCCTGCGCATTGGGGGCGACCCGCACCCGGTAGCCGGCGGCCTTGAGCACCGGCGCCAGCATGTTGCGGAAGAAGGCGGAATCGTCGACCAGCAGCACCGATTGCGCGGTCGCGGCCGGGCGCATCTCCTTGCGCGAGAACCAGTCGGCAAACGCCATCGGCAGGAAGTGGCCGACGTCGATCACTTCGGTGGCCTGACCCTTGATCACGGCCGACCCCAGAATGCCCTCACCGGAACCGGCGACCTCGATGTGCAGGCGTTCCTCGACGATGTCGATGATCTCGTCGACCACAAGGCCCATCGAGCGGCCGTCATCAGCGAACACCAGGATCGGCTGCGAGCCCGCGGTCTGGACATTGACTCCGTGCATCTGCACAAGCGGCATCAGCTGCTCGCGGTATTGCACCATGTAGCGGCCGTTACTGAGTTCGATCTTGTCGGTCGAGATCTCTTCCAGACGGGTGACGAGGCCGAGCGGCACCGCCTTGGGCTGGGCATTGCCGGCGCGGAACACCAGCAGCGAGGTCAGCTGTTCGCCGGAATTGGCATGGGACGCGGCGTTCTCATCCGCCATCCCCTGGGCGGTCGAGCCGGCGGCGCCGAGCGCTTTTGCGATCCCGTTGGGGTCGATGATCATGATCACGGCGCCATCGCCCAGAATGGTATTGCCGGAGAACATGTCGATGTGGCGCAGCTTGGTCGACATCGGCTTGACCACGATCTCTTCGGTGTGGAACACGCCGTCGACCACGATGCCAAAGGTCTGGCTGCCGACCTGCGTCACCACGATAAAACCGTTCTCGGGATCGGAGGAGGTGCCGTCATCGATCTTCAAGAGCTTCTTCAGATGCATCAGCGGCAACAGCTTGTTGCGCAGCCGCAAGACCGCGGTGTCCTTGATGCGCTCGATGCGGTGTTCGGAGTTGGCGCGGGCGCGCACCAGCTCGACCACCGACAATTGCGGGATCGCAAAGCGGTCGCCGGCGGCTTCCACGATCAGGGCGGAGACGATGGCGAGCGTCAGCGGGATCTTGATGGTGACGCTTGAACCCTCGCCGGCCACCGACTTGACGTCGATGGTGCCGCCGATCTGGTCGATATTGGTGCGCACCACGTCCATGCCGACGCCGCGGCCGGACACCGAGGTGATGGCGGCGGCGGTCGAGAAGCCCGGCGCGAAGATGAACTTGTGGATCTGGGCTTCGGTCATCTTCTCCAGCTCGGCCTCGCTGACGAGACCGTTCTGGACTGCCTTGGCCTTGATCCGCTCGGTGTTGAGGCCGCGGCCATTGTCGGCGATGCAGATGATGATGTGGCCGCCCTCGTGATAGGCGGATAACCGGATCGTGCCCTGCTCGCCCTTGCCGGCCGCGGCGCGCTCGGCCGGGGTCTCCAGGCCGTGGTCGGCGGAGTTGCGCACCATATGGGTCAGGGGATCCTTGATCAGGTCGAGCACCTGGCGGTCGAGCTCGGTGTCGGCGCCGTGCATCTCCAGTTCGATCTGCTTGCCGAGTTCGCCGGAAAGATCGCGCACGATGCGGGGCAATTTCTGCCAGGCATTGCCGATCGGCTGCATCCGCGTCTTCATCACGCCTTCCTGCAACTCGGCGGTGACGTTCGACAATCGCTGCAGCGGCACCTTGAACTCGGTGTCCTCGTTGCGCCTGCTGATCTCCAGCAGCTGGTTGCGGGTCAAGACCAGTTCGGAAACCATGGTCATCAGATGTTCCAGCGTATCCACGTTGACTCGGATCGACTGGTTGGCGATCTTGTCGGCTTCCTGGACATCGCCGTCGGCGGCGGCAGGGGCCTTCCTCACGGACGGCTTTTTCTCCTTCGATGCGGCGGCGGGCTCGGCCGCAGCGGCCGGGGCCGCCTCCTGCTTCGGCGCCGGTGCAGCCGGCTTGGCGGCGGGAGCCACAGCCTGCGGCGCGGGCGCGACTTCGATGGCGGTCTCGCGGAAGGCGCGTTCGAGATCGTCGAGCGAGACTTCGCCGGGTCGCAACGGCCGTTCCAGCACCTGATTCACCAGCGTGCCCTGCGCCGCGGGCTGAACCGGCGGCGACGCAACAACCGGTACGGCTGCCGCTGCAACCTCGGCCGCTGCGGCATGGGCGCCGCCTTCGGCCATCTCATGCAGCTTCTCGATCAGGTCTTCGTCAGTGCCTTCGGGTTCGTTCTCGGTCGCTTCCAGCCCGGCGAGGATTTCCTTGATGCGGTCGATCGACGACAGGATCAGCGTCACGGCGCCCGCGGTCACCGGCATGCCGTCGCGGAATTTGCCCATCAGCGTCTCGCCGGCATGCGCCAGCGCTTCCAGCCGCGGCAGGCCGAGAAAGCCGCAAGTGCCCTTGATGGTGTGAACCAGACGGAAGATGTTATCCAGAATCTTGGCGTCGCTCGGGTCCTGCTCGAACTTCACCAACTGATTGTCGACCGTATCCAGGCTCTCGCTGGTCTCGGTCAGAAATTCACGCAACAAATCATCCATGAAACTGGCCTTCGCACGTACGGGCACGCGACATCGACGCGCCTTACGGAATTTGGCCAGCTTCTATGCAAACCGTTTAATATTGGTTGAGCAATTGGAAAAGAACGGGATCAACAAAGAGATAAGACGGCTTCATCGAATCCGATTACCGGCGATCAACCTTTGGTTAACCATGTTCGCGCCGGGCCGCGCTTCAGGAGGCGGCGACGACCACTTTTTCCCCGTCGGGCGCAAGCGTCACGCTGAGCCCGCAGGCCTGTGCGAGCAGCCGGGTGTAATAGGGCTGCACCGCATGCGCATCGACCGAAGCGGTCGAACTCGCGCTCAGGAGGTCGGCGATATTTTGCGGCAGGCGGGCGTTCAGACCGGCGGCGGTAACGCGAAAGCTCATCGTCTCACCGTCGCCGACCGGATCGATCGTCAGCGTGCCGCCGCGCGGGATCGTCTGCTGCGCAATGACCAGCATATTCAACAGCAGCTTGACCCGGTTCTTCGGCAACAGCAGGCGCGGCAAATTCCAGGTGATGGTGATCTTGCCGTCCTCGATGTGGCCCCGCGCCATGTTCTGGGCGTCGCCGAGATCGATCTGCGCGCCGGCCGATCCGGCGGCGCCGAACGCCAGCCGGCAGAACTGCAATCGTGCCGAGGCGGTCTTGGCGCTCTTGCGAATCAGATCGAGGGCGAATTCGCGGTCTTCGGGCTTCGGATTATCGTCGAGAACCTCAAGCCCATTGACGATCGCGCCAACCGGACTGATGAGATCATGGCAGACTCGCGAACACAACAACGCCGCCAGTTCGAGGGCATCGGGAGCGGGACCGGGAGACGGAGTGGCAGACATCAGATGTTCCTGGAGGGCCGCGCGAGAAGCGGGCAGTTACGAATCACGCATGCGCGCTGGCTTGATACACTGTGGACGCGCGTGCGGCCAGCTTGCGGCCATGACAGGGGAACACGAACAGCCTATGAGCCCCGCATATGAATGAGGCACTTCCCCCCGTGATCGATCGCGACGCCGCCGCCAGCCTGATCGAACCGCTGACCGATCTGGTGATCCGGGCCGGCGCCGCTATCCTTGCCGTCAACCGTTCGGCCATGCAGGTCGACGGCAAGTCCGACGGATCGCCGGTGACCGAAGCCGATCTCGCAGCCGACCGTATCATCGCCGACGGCCTCGCGCGGCTGGCCCCCCACCTGCCTTCGCTGTCCGAGGAGCGCGTCCAGCTGGCGCGGCTACCATATAAGGGCAGCTTCTTCCTGATCGACCCGCTCGACGGCACCAAGGAATTCGTCGCCGGCCGCAACGAATTCACCGTCAATCTGGCGCTGATAACCGACGGGACGCCGCTGCTCGGCATCGTCGGCGCGCCGGCGCTCGGTGTGATCTGGCGCGGCATCGTCGGCCGCGGCGCGGAGCGGCTGACGATGCGCGACGGGGCGGCCCCACGCGTCGAGCCGATCCATACGCGTCCCTGCCCGCCGCGTGGCGCGCCCTGGACCGTGGCGGTCAGCCGCTCGCATGGCGATGAGCGGACCGAAGCGTTTATCGCGGCGAGATCGGGCGCGGTTCGGGCCGTGCTCGGCTCGGCGGTCAAATTCGGCCGGGTGGCCGAGGGCGGCGTCGATATCTATCCCCGCCTGTCGCCGACCTGCGAATGGGATGTCGCGGCGGGCCATGCGGTGGTCACGGCCGCCGGCGGCAAGATCACGGATTCGAAGGGCGCCGCCTTGCATTTCGGCTCGGGTGCTGCGGATTTCATCGTGCCGGAGTTCATCGCCTGGGGCGATCCTTCGGCAGCGTCCTGATTTACTGCGCCAGGGTCTGTTCCAGCTCCGGCCAGCGCGCGGTGGCGCCTTTCAGGAAACGGGCCGGATCGGCGGCGAAGGCGTCGCGGCTTTGCTCGCGGCCGAACAGATAAAGCCGCGCGCCCGTCACCAGCCAAAACCGCGGGTTACCGGCATAGGTCACGCCGCGCCCCAGATCGACCGGATCGTAGCCGCCGAATTGCGGGCTGTAGACCTCGGGATGGGCCACGAACGAGGCGCGGTTGCCCTCGTTGCGGAACCGCCAGACCGCGCCCGATTCCGAGGCCTCGAAGTCCACCACGCCCTGGACCGCGATGGAATCGGTGAAATAGGCGACGGGGTCGAAACCTTCGATGGCGAGGCCCGAATAGTGGTTCACCACCACCCGTTCGGTGGTCGCGGCCAGGGCCGATAAATCACAGCCGGGCAAATCAAGGCAAATAGACGCGAAAAAGCCCGCCAATAGGGCCAAAAAGGCCTTGCCGAGGGGCCAACCGTATCTTTCCTGCCGTTGTGCCGTCATAGTTGGTACCGATAACATTCGAGTCGAGGGGACACTGGACGCAACCTAGAGCCGTGCTTGTTGGTGACAGGTTAAGGTGGCGGCCAGAATTCGATACCAGGGGTTCTTTATGATTTTCGCATCACGCCTAGCCGCGGTAGCGCTCGCCGCGCTGATGTGCTGGACCGTGCCCGTCTCGGCGCAGCAGGCACCGCCACCGGAACAGCTGCCGCCGCAGGCACCTCCGCCACAGCGCCAGCCCAACACCTACGGGCCGGACGAACTGGTCGGCGCCGGGCACAAATTCTTCGGCAACGTCTCGCGCGGGCTCGCCTCCATCATCGAGCGCGCGGTCAGCCAATGGGGCCTGCCCAATGGCTACGTGCTGGGCGAAGAAGGCTCGGGCGCCTTCGTGGCCGGCCTGCGCTATGGCGAAGGCACGCTCTACACCAAGAATGCCGGCGACTTGCGGGTCTACTGGCAGGGTCCCTCGGTCGGCTTCGACTGGGGCGGCGACGGCGCTCGCACCATGACGCTGGTCTACAATCTGCCGGCCACCAACGCGATCTACCAGCGCTTCGTCGGCATCGACGGCTCGGCCTATATCGTCGGCGGCTTCGGCATGACCGCGCTGACCGCCAACAACATCGTGCTGGTGCCGATCCGCTCCGGCATCGGCTTGAGGCTCGGCGCCAATATCGGCTACCTCAAATACACCCCGCGCGCGACCTGGAACCCGTTCTGACGTCCTCTTTCGGGGCAACGTCCGGGACAGCAACGCCTCCGGTTGACGATTCACGTTAACGCGGCATTGGGCTGGCCTTTTGCCGGTCCGCCATGGCATTGTGATTAACGATTTGTTTATTGCCGCGGGGAGTAACCATCCATGATCGAACCGATCATGTATCTGGCGATCGGTTTTCTGGTCTCGATGCTGTTCGGTCTGATGATCGTGCCGCTGGTGCATAACCGCGCGGTCCGGCTGACGACCCGGCGTCTCGAGGCCGCCACCCCGCTGTCGATGGCCGAAATCCAGGCCGACAAGGACCAGTTGCGCGCGGAATTCGCGATGTCGGCGCGGCGGCTCGAGATGAGCGTCGACCAGCTCAAGAACAAGACCACCAGCCAGCTCGCCGAACTCGGCAAGAAATCCGATGCGATCAACCGCATGAAGATCGAGCTTGGCGAAAAGAACGCCACGATCTTTTCGCTCGAAGCCCGCGAGAAGGCGGTCAAGGAGCAGTTGCGCGCGACCGAAGAGGAATTCGCCGCCAAGACCGAGATGCTGCGCAATGCCGAACACGCGCTGACCGACAAGCAAGGCGAGCTTGCCAAGATCAATCACGAATTGTCCAACCGATCGTTGATGGCGGACAGCCGCCAGGTCGAACTGATCGCGGTGCGCACGCAGATCGAGGAATTGAAGGGCCGCGTCGGCGACGCCGAAAAGGAATTCGCGGCAACCCAGGCCCGTCTCGCACAGGAGCGGACCGAATCCGAAAACGCGACGCGTGAACTCAACGAGGCGCGCAGCCAGGTTGAGAATTTGAGCCAGCGCGTCACCGATCTGGACCGCCAATTGATCGTCCAGGTCAAGGAAGCCGAGATGCTCGGCAACCGCGTCAACGATCTCGAAGGCCGGCTGGCGACGCAAGGCAAGCTGCTCGCCGAACGCGAATATGAAAACAACCAGCTCAAGCAGGCCAACGAGGCCGCCGACCGCATGGCCAAGGAATTGCACGTCGAGATCGCCGCCCTGAGCGGCGGCGGCAATTCGCCCGCGATCGAAAAGCTGCGCACCGAGAAGGCCGCGGTCGAGGATCAACTCCGCGTCGCGCGCGACGAACGCGCCAAATTGCAGCGCGACATCAACGCGATCCAGCAGCAGGCCGAGAGTTCCTGGGCGACCGAGCGGATGGAAAACGCGCTGCTGCGCGAGCGCATCAACGACATCGCCGCCGAAGTCGCAAAACTCGCGATGCAGCTCGAGGGTCCGAATTCGGCGATCGAGGCCATGCTGGCCGCGGAACCGGCGGCGCCCAAAACCCCGCCCAAACCGGCCAATGGCGCCGCGGCGCCAGCCGCCATCCCCGAAGGCGGCGGCACGCTGGCCGAACGGATCCGGGCGCTGCAGTCGCATGCCTCCCGCGCTCGCCAGCAGGGGGCGTAAATCTCTTCGCCCTTGACCTGACTGATCGCTTGACACTATGGGCCTGCACTTCGTAAATCGCGGGCTCTGACGAGGCATCTTTGCGATCCGGCGCCGCTTTAGGGCCTCTGGTCGTGCGCCAAAAATCCCGGACGCATAGCTCAGCGGGAGAGCGTTCCCTTCACACGGGAGAGGTCCAAGGTTCGATCCCTTGTGCGTCCACCATATTTGATTTTGCCGCCAGGCCCGGCAGAGACATTCACAGACAGAGCGCAAAGCGCGATCCCGGCTTTAACCCGACCGCTGGAAATTGGCCGGACCAGGCGACGCGTCTTCGTGAGATGAGAGCCGGTTGAGTTCGACCAGTAAATCCTGCACGGCGACATCAAGCTCGTTTCGCCGGATTCCCGGATCGACACGCCGTCCGTCCCGCGATCGCCGGTCGCGGCCGGCACGATCGTCGTTCGCTGCGATCTGCAGGCGATCGAGATCGATGGTAAAATCCCCTGCCGGTTCGACAGGCCGCCGATCCGGTTCTGGATTTTGCAGCTCTGGGTTCGGACGAGGGACCGCCTCGCCGGGCCAGTCCCGGAGCCTGTGTCTGCGCCTGTGACGGCGTTGGCGGGAAACGAGTTCGCGTGCGCCATACCCCAAGCCAAAGCTCGCGCCGATGATGACAGCAAGGATGAGAAACTCCATGTCGTCGTCCTGTGTTGCCCTGCCACGGTTCATTTACCTCAATAATTGCGGCGAGGAATTGACCGCAGCAGGTTCCGTATGCCGAGCGACCGCATGCCTCATCTCGCCCCGCGACCAATTCGTCGCGTCGCTCCTCGCAATGACGACAGAGCCGTCATCCCCCGCGCATGCGGGGGATCCAGTACGCCGCGGCCTCTCGGTTCAATCGCTCGCGTCTCTGGAATACTGGATCCCCCGCATGCGCGGGTGATGACGACCAGGGGTGTGGCACTGACTTATCCACGTCATTGCGAGCGCAGCGAAGCAATCCATTCTTTCTTTTGCGCGGCCAAATGGATTGCTTCGCTGCGCTCGCAATGACGCTCCCATGACATGCCTTCGCGTCTCGCGGCGTGATACGCCCGAGCTGTTGAAAAATCTTCCGCCCGAAAGAGGGCGCAGGGAATGCCGGGTGCTTGCTGCACCCGCGGTCTCGTGCGCAAAATGCACAAAAGAAAGCGCACACGAGCATACAGGTACAGTCGGAGCATTCCGGCATTCCCCGCACAATGGTTTTACGGCTTATGCCGCGCTCTCCCCGGCGACGAATTCGTCTTGTCACCGTCATCGGCGGATTAAGGTATTTCGAATGCCCGGTTGGGCTCGAAAGACCTCCGCCGATTTAGCACCAGCAACGGGTGCCAGGACCACACGGTTTTGCCGTACGCTTCAGCGCTGTTCGTCTACGCGCTGGCCGATCGTTCACAAGCCGAAGCCCGCCCTGCGATCGCCTCGCGCGACGACGCTGCCGCGTCCACCGCATCCCATCCCAACGTTCGTGACGATGGCCAACGCCCCTCTGAGGGATGAGACGGCGGGGTTTCTACCGGTGATTTGGGGGAGGTGGGAAGAGGAATATTTTCGCGGGAAGGTCTGGACAGGGCAAATCACGTTGAATCGGCTTACGAAATCGCCCTGCGCGCGCAGGCTCTAGCGCCGGCCAATTCCCGGAAACCGGCCCCGGCCGTCACGCCGATCCGGGCTTTTACCGGGCTTTTATTTGTGTTCCGCCTCCGATACCCTTGAGTTTTAAGCGTTGGATTTCAGGGGCGTTCGATGGGTAATGGTGCCGATTACATCCTCAAGCTAAAACCGTGGTCGCTCTCCACCTTCATGGCTGCATTTTTGGCCGTCGTTTTTGCAGCGACCATGCAGGAGGTGTTGGCCTCTTTCGGCGCCACGCTGTACTTCGCCGCGTTCTTTCCTGCGATCCTGATGGCGAGCCTTTTGGGCGGCGTTCCGGCCGGCATTTTTGCGGCCGTTCTCGCGATCCCGATCGTGTGGTGGGCGTTCATGCCGCCGATCTTCGAATTCAATCCCCTCACCCGTGAAGACTACGACAGTCTTGCGATCTTCGTGTTGTGCAGCTCATTGCTGATCTGCTTTTCACATCTGTACCGGGAAGCGCTGGCGATCCGGATGAAATTCCCTGGCGAGTCGGACCTCACCAGACGCTTGCCGAACTAGCCGCCGATGAGCCTGCAAAAACTCGTCATCCTCATCACCAGCCTGACCGGCGGCGCGATCGGCTTGTTCGCACCGGTCGGCGTCGTCAAATGGCTGCTGCAGAAAGAGCCCGAGGACGCCGGAATCCTGACGCTGTTTTTCTTTCCGGTGTGGTGCGTGCTGCTGGTAGCGGGATTATTGATCGGACGTCGGCTGGGGCTGCTCCTGACCGGCGGCAAGCGGGCGCTGCAGAGGTAGCGCCAGCAGGACTTCGAGAACGCAACATTCTCACATCGAAAATTGTCCGGCCATCACTGAATCGTTTCGTGCACATCAAGAATTGGGACGTCCGGCGTGTTGATGACTTCTGCGACCACATTGTAAGACACGTCGATCTTACCCGGCTTTTTCGGGTCGGCTGTGACGGACCGCACGTGCAACGTGGCGCGAACCGATCGGCCGTCGCTCAGGGTTATTTCCGTCACGCCATGGCGGATGTGGGAAACAGTCGGGCCGGTGCGAGGACAGATCTGGAAGGAAAACGGCTGGAGATATCCGAAGGTCATGGCATCCACCTGGTTTCTCGTGGGTTGGGTATCACCGCGGTTCGATCCCCTGTGTCGATCATCGATACGACGCCTCACATCCCGAACACCCAGACCGTGACGATCGTGCCCAGCGTTACCAGGCCGCTGAGGGTCCAACCGACGGCATAAGGGGCTTCATCGTCGCCGGGGCCGAGCATCGCGTCGGTCGGTCCCGTTGCTGATCGCCGGTGCATGGCGCTTCTCCTCGAGACCCGCCCGCAACGACAACGCCGGCAACGGTCGCCGGTTCCACCTCAGACTCTCATCATGCCCGGCCTTGTGCCCTCCTTCGCTAAAGCTTCGGCGGACCGGGACCGAAGTGTCGATCGGCGTTCAACTTTGCCCCCCGTATTGCCTCATCTGAGGATGTTACTTTCGCTTGACGGATGTAGCTCCGACTGTCGGCCGGGCCGAGGTTGCGTCGTTGCTCGCAGGATCGGAGGGACTGGGGACGTCGCGGAGTGCCCATCACACGCAGCGCCGGCCCCAGTCCCGGGATCACCAATGGTGGCCGGTGCCGTACCCCCGGCCATGCGCGGGATGATCACCTCGGCTGCGTTGCGTCTGAGTGATCGCAACAAGCGCTGCACGATGGTGTGCTGCGGCGGCCCGAATTGTTCGGGGGAGTGTTCGGCGAGACGACCGAGGATGGCCAGCGCGGTCAGACGAGGTTCGGCCGCCAGCCAGCGCTCGATGTCGGCGAGGTGCGGATCGAGCATCGATGGCATTTTCATGCGCTTTTTGTATGGCTTGTGCATGCGCCGATGGATGATGCGCTGCTCCCCCAGATGCACATCATTGCCGAGCCCCTTCGCGAACGCTGCCGCGTTCGTTGCCGGAGCCGGTGGGCTGGCTGCTGCCGCGAGCTTGCCCGCTCGGGCGCCGACGCGCGTGCCGAGCTCCGTCTGGGCGTCCCTCATCTCGGCCAGCAGGGCCACGGGATCGAGCGTGCGATAAAGCTCTCGAAGACGCCGTTTGACGCCTTTGCTCAACTTCGGATGCGCCAGTGCGCGCGCATAGGGCGTGGCCGGAACATGATAGCGCTTGATCACTTTCGCGCCCTCGCGTCGCTTGTCCTTCAGTTTGAAGGACGGCTGGAAGAAGTTGGTGTGCAGCCGCGATGCGGCATACAAGCGTTCCAGCACGCGTGTCGTCTCGACGCCATCGAAGCGACCGTATCCCACCAGTCGCCGGACGACCGCGCCATTCTTCTGCTCGACGAACGCCTGATCATTCTTCTTGTAGGCGCGCGAGCGTGTCACCTCGATCTTTTGCATGCGACACCAGGGCACGACGACATCGTTCATAAACGCGCTGTCGTTGTCGAAGTCGGCGCCACGAATGAGCCAGGGAAACAGGTTCTGTGCGCACTCCATGGCTCGCACGACGAGGCCGCTCTCGCGCGTCACCAACGGCATGCATTCGGTCCAACCGGTCGCGACGTCGACCATCGTCAACGTCTGAATGAACGAGCCAGCTACAGATGTGCCGCCATGAGCCACCATGTCGACCTCGCAGAACCCCGGCGGCGGATCGTGCCAGTCGTTGAACGTCCGGATCGGAACTTCACGCCGTACCGCCGAATAAAAGCCGACCCGCCGGCGCTTACCGCCGGCTGCGGCAATTTTGGTCTCGACCAGCAGGCGATCAATCGTGGCTGCGCTGACGCCGAGCACCAGCGCTCGATCGGCATGGTCGAGCTTGAGCCGGCCATGCCGCTCCAGCGAAGGCAGCAACGTCGGAATCATTACCCTGAGCCGCTTGCCGCAGATCCGATCCGAGGCCTCCCACAGCGCCACCAGCGCATCCCTGATAGGGGCGCCATAGGTCGGCCTTCGCTGCCGCCGGGCCTCCGGCGAAATTGCGACATGGATGGCAAGCGCCCGAACCGCGTGCTTGCGATGCCAGCCCGTCACCGCGCAAAGCTCGTCGAGAATGCGCCCCTTATCTGCCCGCCCCGCAGATCGATAGCGGTCTACCACCGCCGCCGTGATCTCGCGCCGCGCACCCATGCTGATCCGTCCTGCCATCGGCGACACCGATCCGATTCGGTATCGCCGCCCTAATCCTGACGGTCAGTTCTCCGGTAACATTATTGATGAGGCAATGCGCCCCCATCGGCGTCCAATTTTAGGCCGGCTGTATCGGCAGCCTTCTGATGCGGCGCCCCGTCGCCGCGAAAATGGCATTCGTGACCGCGGGGGCCACAGCGGCTGTAGCCGCTTCGCCCAAGCCGCCAGGATCAGCCGTGCTCGCCACTATATGGGTCTCGATTGGTGGCGTTTCATCGATGCGCAGCGGCGGATAAGAGTCAAAGTTGCCTTGCTCGACTCGGCCGTCCTTGATCGTTATCGCGCCGCGCAGCGCAGCCGTGAGTCCGAAGATCGTTCCGCTCTGTATTTGTGCGTCGATCATCTTC
Source organism: Bradyrhizobium sp. Ash2021 (assembly GCF_031202265.1). Taxonomy (NCBI): domain Bacteria; kingdom Pseudomonadati; phylum Pseudomonadota; class Alphaproteobacteria; order Hyphomicrobiales; family Nitrobacteraceae; genus Bradyrhizobium; species Bradyrhizobium sp. Ash2021. The sequence goes on from NZ_CP100604.1 coordinate 7,946,229, forward strand.
GGATTGACCGGCAATCCACAATCCACCGCGCAGACGATACGTTCCACCCTCACATTTCCTTTCTCGTCGACGGCCACCTCCGCCACTTGCGAAAGATAGCTTCCAAAGGCGAACTGAAGTGAGACGCCCCTGCCCTTTCCGCGAGGCATCGGCTGACCCCAGCCGGCCTTCTGCACGGCAAGATCCAGGACCGCCAAAGCTCGGGGATTGTGAGCTAGAAGATTCCTGCGGAATTCGACGGGATCCTGCCTGGCCGCTGAGGCCAGCTCATCCATGAAGCTCTCGACGATGAAGACGTTGTGTACCGGTCCTACACCACGCCAAAACCCGGTCGTAATGCCGGGCGGCTCGGCCCGAACGTATTCGACGAGAATGTTGGGAATTGCGTAGGGCGGCTCGGCAGCCCCTTCGATCGCATCGAAATCCAAACCGTTTTTGAACAGGGGCGGAGAAAACCGGGCCACGACCGAAGAGCCGCATACCCGATGGTGCCACGCGACAGGTCTTCCCGCCTCGTCGAGACCCGCCGATATCCGATCGTAGTAGTAGGGTCGGTATAGATCGTGCTGGATGTCCTCCTCGCGGCTCCAGATCACCTTGACGGGACCGTCGATCTGCTTGGCAATTTTGACCGCGAGAAGGGTACCATCTGGCTCAAGCCGACGGCCGAAGCCTCCACCCAAATACTGATTGTGGATCACAATGGCTTCCTTCGGCATTCCAGTGAGCGTCGCGACCGCGCCTGCGTAACGGTGGGCTGCTGCGTGCCGACCCAGATTTCGCAGATGTCCTTCCGATAGTGCACCGTGCAATTCATCGGCTCCATGGCTGCGTGAGCCAGAAACGGCAACTCATAGACCGCGTCCAAACGCCGAGCCGCGCCGGAGAACGCCTGCTCGAACTGGCCCTCGTTTCTCGCCACGACCCCCGGGCTTTCGGATGCCTTCTTGAGCTGCTCGACGAGCTTCTTACTATCTATCGAGGCGTTAGGACCGTCGTCCCACTGTATCGCGGCGGCTTCCAAACCCTTCTTGGCAGCGCCCATATGGTCGGCAACGACGGCTACCGCCTTATCGACCGCGACCACCTGATGCACACCCTTGATCGCGAGTGCCGCGCTCTGGTTCACGGCCTTGGGTCTTCCTCCAAGCACCGGAGATATTGCTATCGCCGCGACCTTCAGGCCCGGCAGCACCACGTCGATTCCGAACTGCGTTCGTCCACTGATCTTGTCGGGAGCCTCAAGTCTCTTCGGGGATGTTCCAATGAGACTGAACTGTCCTTGCTCCTTCAGCTTGATGCGATCGAGAGCGGGAGGTCCCGATTCGGCCGCGGATCGCAGCAAGTCCCGATAGGGCAGCGACCTGGCGCCCGACGGATGCAAAACCACTCCATCCTTGACGGTGCAGGCCGCCGGGTCGACTTTCCAACGCCGGGCCGCCGCCGCGACCAACATGAGGCGCGCCGCGGCGCCAGCTTGCCGAAGGGGTAACCAGAAACCCCGGATCGAGGCTGACAATCCTGTCGCCTGTAAATGCAGGAACGGATTGGCGTAGAGGGCGTCATTCGGAGGCGCGTGTTCGACCTCGATCTGGTCGAGCTTGACTTCGAGCTCCTCCGCCAAGAGCATCGAGAGCGAGGTATAGACCCCCTGCCCCATCTCGACTGACGGTATGGTCAAGCGTACGCGGCCGTCGGGCTCAATTCTCACGAACGCATTCAAGATCGCGCCGCTATCGCTTCCATCAGCCATGGACCAGGACGGCAGGGCAACCGCCAGGGCGAGTCCCCCTGCCGCGGTCGCACCGACCTTCAGGAGCGCTCTGCGAGAGACTCTTGCTTCGTCTGCGCCCGATACTGGCCGCGTGAGCGTGTCGGTGGTTTGCCGCATTGTTAACGCCCTCCCTCGCTCGCGTATTTTATGGCAGCTCGAATGCGATTGTAGGTGCCGCATCGGCATACATTGCCGGACATCGCGTCGTTTATCTCCGAGTCCGTCGGGCGTGGATTGCTCGCCAGCAGCGCAGCTGCCGCCATGATCTGCCCCGACTGACAATATCCGCACTGAACGACGTCTTGATCGAGCCAAGCCCGCTGCACCTTCCGGCCAGCAGGAGTCTCGCCGATGGCTTCGATAGTAGTCACTGCGGCCTCCCCGACACTGTCGACCGTGGTGATGCAAGATCGTGTCGCCGCGCCGTCTATGTGAACCGTACAAGCGCCGCAAAGCGCCATACCGCATCCAAACTTCGTTCCTGTCATCTTGAGAACGTCGCGCAGCACCCATAGCAGGGGCGTCTCGCCGTCCACGTCCACCTTATGCGACTTCCCATTTATCTTGAGAACGTATGTCATCCCGCACCAATCCCGCACCAATAGAGTGTTGAGGAACGAGATCTATATTGCAGCCCGAACGGACCGTCGCTCGCGGGATTGCTTTGATGCCCGCGTTATTGCCGCCAGTTTCGTCGATCCTGCTATGGATCTATCGGCGATAGGACCTCGGCGTCACCCCCACCACCCGCCGAAAGGCGGTCGCAAAATGCGATGGATTCTCATATCCACATCTGGCGGCAATGGTCGGAATCGTTTCGTTCCGGCCCTGCAAGAGGCTCTTTGCCTCTTCCATGCGAAGGAAGGTCAGACGCTGCAGGGGAGTCTGCCCATACAGCTTCTTGTACAATCTCAGCAGGTGGAACCGACTGACTCCTGCCTCGCGCGCCAGATCCTCCAGACTCACTGCGGACGCGAGATTCTCGCGCATGAAGTCTTCGACCTTGCGCAGCCGGCCGTCGCTCGGATTGCGGTAGTGCGGCTCCCCGTAGCGGCCGTACCTGACCAAGAGATGGGCGGCCAACATCTCTCCCGCAGTCTGAGCATAAAGATCTGGCGCGGATTCTTGAAACGCAGCGCTCAGACTCAGCATCAGCTGGCTCACCAGGGGATCGCTGCTTCCGATACCGCTCGGCAAGATCGGGGCCGCGGGACCTTTACGCCTGAGTTCTCGTGCAACGCGTTCGATGGTCGCGGCCGGAAGATGGAGCTGCAGGTTGCTGTGTGTCGTGTTGCCCCGCCATCGCAGTGTAGCGGCTTGTCCCGGAGCCGTCATACCAATGTGACCCGGCTCGGAATGAGAGTGCTGCCAGCCGTTGCGATAGCGGACCTCCAGGTCGCAGGAGCCACCGGTAACGAGAACGATCAAATGATCGCGAGTAGCGGGAGTTACGAATTCCTCGGCCTCTGCCGGATCCTCATAGGCCCGGATCAGCAGCGAGCGCCAACCGGCTCGCCAGCTGCAGGCCGTCATTGTGGCGCGCAAGTGCTTGTGCGCATCGAGGCTAGAAATTATCGTCCCCAAGTCGGGTCTCCGCACCGGCAGTGACGGTAGGATAGATCAACTCTCACCTGAATGAAGTCCATTCTCGTTTTGCTGGATACAACTACTACTCCGGCACCTAATGAACGCCAACAGATAGCTCCACAGCTATCTGTTGGCTCGAAAAGGTCAACGCAAAGAGACCCGCTCCGGCGAAGAACCGGATCAAGCGTCGGTCAAGATGAGCCACATGGCCATCGTTCCTCGGGCCGCCTCAGCTGGCGACCTCTGCCTTTTACTTGCACGCCAGCGCTATGGATTTCAAACGGCGCACAAATCATTTTCAAGTTGTTAGCGGGACCTGAAAACACCGATCGTCTTTCGGTCAGGTTCTCACCCAGCGTCCACATTGCCAACCCGCCCGCCCAGCTCATCCACCAGCACGCGCGTGTTCTCGCTGTAGTCGATCGGCACCGCGACGATGTGGACGCCGCCGGCCGCGAACGCGGCTTCCAGCGTCGGAACCAGGTCGGCGGCGGAGGCGACGCGATGACCGTGGCCGCCATAGGACTCGGCATAAGTGACGAAATCCGGATTACCAAAAGTCATGCCGAAGTCGGTGAAGTGATCGACCGCCTGCTTCCAGCGGATCATGCCATAGGCAAAATCCTCGACGATCACGACCACCAGATCAAGCTTCAGCCGCACCGCGGTTTCCAGCTCCTGGCTGTTCATCATGAAACCGCCGTCGCCACACAGCGCCATCACAGGGCGATGAGGGTTGAGAAGTTTGGCCGAGATCGCCGAGGGCAATCCCGCGCCCATGGTGGCGAGCGCGTTGTCGAGCAGCAGGGTGTTGGCGACATGGGTGCGGTAATTGCGCGCGAACCAGATCTTGTACATGCCGTTGTCGAGGCAAACGATGCCATCCTCCGGCATCACCGCGCGGACGTCGTGCACGAGACGCTGCGGAATGATCGGGAAGCGCTCGTCCTCGGCGCGCTCGTTGATGTGGGCAAGAATGTTTTTGCGAAGCTCCGGCATACCCTGATCCGGCGTAAGCTTGCCCTCCAGCCGTCCGGCAAGTGCTGCGACGGATGCGCCGATGTCGCCGATCAGCTCGGCGTCGGGATAGAACACCTCCTCCACATTGGCGGAGACGAAGCCGACATGGATCACCTTGGGACCGCCTGTGGCCTTGCCCATCAGGAAAGGCGGCTTCTCCACCGTGTCGTGGCCGATGGCGATGATCAAATCGGCGCGGTCGATCGCGTCATGGACATAATCGCGTTCCGAGAGCGCGGCCGTGCCGAGATAGAGATTCGAGCCGCCGGTGACGGCACCCTTGCCCATCTGGGTGTTGAAGAAGGGAATGCGGGTGCGGCGCACGAAATCGGACAGCGCGTCGACGAGGCGCGGCCGGTTGCCGGCGGCGCCGATCATGATCAGCGGACGTTTTGCCTCCAGGATCATCGCGACCGTTCGATCGATCGCTGCGGCGGACGCCACCGGCCGGTCGACCGGATGCGGCAACATCAGGGGCGCGTCGGCCGGCTCTGCGGCGATGTCCTCGGGCAATTCGAGATGCACGGGGCCCGGCCGTTCCTCGACGGCGACGCGGAAAGCGTCGCGCACCATCGCCGGGATCGAGGCTGCGGAAACGATCTGCCGCGTCATCTTGGTCAGCGGCCGCATCGCGCCCACGATGTCCACGATCTGGAACCGGGCCTGCCGCGCGCTCTTGATCGCCTTCTGGCCGGTGAGCATCAGCATCGGCATGGCGCCGAGATGGGCATAGGCCGCGGCGGTGGTGAAATTCAGCGCGCCGGGCCCGAGCGTCGACAGGCAGACGCCGGGATGCCCGGTCAGCCGGCCGTGGGTCGCCGCCATGAAGGCCGCGGCCTGCTCGTGCCGGGTCAGCACGAGTTTGATCTTCGAATGGCGCAGCGATTCCAGAACGTCGAGGTTTTCCTCGCCGGGCAGCGCGAAGATGCGGTCGACACCTTCGTTCTCCAGCGCCGCCACCAATAGGTCGCAGCCCTTGGCCATCGTTCCGCTCCCTGTTCATGTTGCCGGCACTGCAGCCGTCGCGCACGCATCGATCATGCGACGGGAACCCGGCGACCGCAATCGCAAGCGTCTGAACGGCGATTGCGATCGAAATGCGCAGGATTGCCCGCTCCTGCCGTACACGCGCTGCTCACGGATAACTGATCCAGGCTGTGGAACCGAGGGCGTACCGGTTCGGTTGACGCATGCCGGAGAACCCCCCTGGGACGAGCACCAGGAAAAAAACACTTCACTGAAAAACACTTCACTAAAAAACACTTGGAGATCTAACTGATGCGCAGACTTATCCTCGCCGCCACCGCCCTCGCCTTTGTGTCCTCGACCGTCTCGGCACAAACACCGGACAAGGCCGGAAGCACCACGGCGCCCGCAGCCCAGAGCGGCGACACGATGAGCAAGGGCGACGCACCGAAGACCAAGATGGCATCCAAAAAGAAGTCAAAAAAGCCGGCCAAGAAGTCGAGCGACGACGCGAAGTAACGGAGCGAGCAGCACAGAAGGGCCGCCTTCGGGCGGCCCTTTCATTTGACCCGTCACTTGACCTTGTCGCTTGGCCTTGTCGCTTGGCCTTGGCTCATTCGCCGGCACCGGCCTGCGCACGTCATCGCGGCCCGGGTCGGATTTCCGCTATTTTTAGCCAGTGCAACCAACCCGCAGGAACCTTTGCCTTTGTGACGAATTAGCGACCATTGCCATCGGTGTGGCGTTTGGTGACAGGGCGGATAATGTTGAATTTGTTCAGGCATTCGGATGAGGCCGATCTCGAAAGGATCCTGGCCGAACACGCCGCCATCGCATCCGGCGCCCCGGACGAAACCCAATCCCACGAAAAGCAATTCCGCGACCTGCTGCAGGCGCTGCCCGCCGCCATCTACACGACCGACGCCCAGGGACGGATCACGTTCTTCAACCGCGGCTGCGTAGAATTCGCCGGACGGACGCCGAAAATCGGCGACATGTGGTGCGTGACCTGGAAGCTGTTCCTGCCGGACGGCACGCCGCTGGCCCATGAAGATTGTCCGATGGCGATTGCGCTCAAGGAAAATCGCCCGGTCCGGGACATGGAAGCGATCGCCGAACGGCCGGACGGCTCGCGCATCTGCTTCATGCCCTATCCGACGCCGCTTCGCGACGAGTCTGGCCGGCTGATCGGCGCCGTCAACATGCTGGTGGACATCACCACCCGCAAGCAGGCCGAAGAGCGGATGATGCTGTTGACCCAGGAAGTCGACCACAGGTCCAACAATCTGCTCGCCGTAATCCAGGCGATGCTGCGATTGACCAAGGCCGATACCGCGGAAGAGTTTCAGGCGGCGTTTCAGGGCCGCTTGAGCGCGCTGGCCAATGTGCAGCGGCTGTTCTCGGTGTCGCGCTGGACCGGCGCCAGCCTCAAGACCATCATCGAGGAAGAACTCCGGCCCTATGCCGCCAACGATGCCAGGCGGGTCAGCATCACGGGCTGCGATATCAGGCTGCCGGCAACGCTGGCGCAGGCGATCGCAGTGTCCGTGCATGAGCTCGCGACCAACGCCGCCAAATACGGCTCGCTGTCGAAACCGAGCGGCACGATCGACATCAGCTGGCAAACCGACGCGGCCGACAATCTCCTGCTGCACTGGACGGAATCCGGCGGCCCGCGAACCGCCGAACCCGTGCGCAAGGGATTTGGCGTCGGCGCCGTCGACGGCGTGATCCGCACGCTGAGCGGCAGCATCAGCCGGCACTGGAAGCCCGAAGGCCTGGTCTGCGAACTGAGCTTCCCGAGCATCGCGGCGTAGCGGCTGATGGGTTTTCGTTGATCGGCGTGCGGTTCACCTCGCCCCGCTTGCGGGGAGAGGTCGAAGCCGAAGGCTTCGGGTGAGGGGGGCTCTCCGCGACACCGAATGCGCGGAGAGTCCCCCTCATCCCGACCTTCCCCCCGCATGCGGGGAGAAGGAGAAGTGGCCGCCCCGTCCAAATCCATCACGCTCTACCTTGCTTCCAACCCCACATCCTTCAGCTGCTGGGCGAAGAAGCCGGACAGGCTCATGTCCAGCGCGCCGCCGACATAGACCTCCGACGACGTCACCTGCTGCTTGCCGAGCGTTACCAGCACGCCGATCCGGTAGGCGAACCACAGATGCGGATCGGTCAGCGCCTGCAGCTTGTGCTGGTCGTGTGCGAGCGGCTGATGGTTGTTCGCCTTGCGCACTTCGATCGTGAGCAGATTGTTGGGAATTTCCCGCTGGTGCACGACAATGTCGGGATAGATCGACTTTCCGAAATGATCGTCGGTCGAGACGACCGTCCCATGGGGCAGCCGCAGCGTCCGCTCGCCCAGCCGATCATAGTCGCAGTCGACTTCCCAGCCCGGAAAGTGCTTTTCGATCTGTGCCGCCAGGCGGTGGGTGAGCGTGCGCTCGCCCAGATCCTTTTCGAACAAATGCACCTCGCGGGCATAAAACTCCCGGATCGCGCCGACAAGCTTGTGCAACTCCGCCTGCATGTCGCCTCCGACAGACGGGCGGCGACGGCCGCCCTTACATCAGCACTTCGATCAAACGCGGTCCCGGCTCGGCGATGGCTTCCGCCAACGCCTTGTTAAGATCGTCGGCATTGTCGACTGCGCGGCCCGGCACGCCCATGCCCTTGGCGAGCGAGACGAAGTCGATGGTCGGCCGGTCGATCTTCAGCATGTCGAGCGCGCGCTGGCCCGGCTCGCCGGCGCCGACGCCGTCGAACTCGCCGCGCAGAATCTGGTAGATGCGATTAGCGAATACAATCGTGACCACGTTGAGGCCTTCGCGGGCCTGCGTCCACAGCGATTGCAGCGTGTACATCGCGCTGCCGTCGCCGACCATGCAGATCACCTTGCGGTCCGGGCAGGCCACCGCAGCGCCGGTCGCCACCGGCGTCGAGAAACCGATCGAGCCGCCCATGTTCTGCAGCCAGTCGTGCGGGGCGGCGGCCGCCGTCGGCGGAAAGAAGCCGCGCCCGGTGGTGATGGATTCGTCGACCACGATGGCGTTTTCCGGGATCGCCATGGCGAGCGCCTGCGCGATCGAGGCGTAGGTCAAAGCCCCGGTCGGCCTGGCGATCTCGACCATTTTTTGCGGCTGCCGGTTCTCCGGCTTGGCGCCGAGCGCGGAGGCCAGCGCTTCCAGCGCGGCGACCGAGTTTTCGGCGCCCGTGGTCATGCGATGCACCTCGCAGCCCTGCGGCTTGAGCATGCTCGGCTTGTTCGGATAGGCGAAGAACGCCACCGGGTCGTTGGCCTCGACCAGCACGATGTTCTTGAAATCCTTCAGGATCGGCAAAGCCAGCTCGATCACATAGGGAATCCGGTCGATCGCGAACCGGCCCCTGCCGCGCGCCATCCTGGGATTATAGGTCTGGCCCATCACCTTGCAGCCGGTCTTGCCCGCGATCTGCGCCGCCAGCGCCAGGCCCTTTTCGGTCAGCGCGCTGCCGGTCATCAGCAGCAGCGTCTCTGCCCCGCCATTGCGCAACACCTTGGCCGCATGGTCCACCGCCTGCGCGGAGTAATTGGCACGCTGGCCTTCTGCCGGCGCCTCGGCAATGCCGTCGGCCTCGTTCCAGGCGGTGTCGGCGGGAAGAATGAGGGTCGCGATCTGCGGCGGCGCGCTTTTGGCGGCAGCAATCGCGGCCGCGCCGTCGGCGGCAACGGATTTGGCATCCGGCGAAGTCCGCACCCAGGCCGACATCGGCCGCGCCAGCCCCTCGATGTCGGAGGTCAGCGGCGCGTTGTAGCCGATGTGGTAGGTGGCGTGCTGGCCGACGATGTTGACGATGCCGGAATTCGCCTTCTTGGCGTTGTGCAGGTTGGCAAGGCCGTTGGCGAGGCCGGGTCCGAGATGCAGCAGCGTCGAGGCCGGCGTGCCCTTCATGCGGAAGTAGCCGTCGGCGGCACCCGTCACCACGCCCTCGAACAGGCCGAGCACGCAGCGCATGCCCTCGACCCGGTCAAGGGCAGCGACGAAATGCATCTCCGAGGTGCCTGGATTGGAGAAGCAGACGTCGACGCCGCCCGCGACCAATGTCCGCACCAGACTTTCCGCACCGTTCATGTCTCGCTCCCGTCCGCGATTTTTCTCGAAGGCCGATCAAGATCAATCATTGTTCACACGTTTCGTCAAAGGTTTAGCTGATCATTGCAGCCATCGCCTGCGGCGTGTTGCCTTTTTTAACCGCACCGTTTGAAATAGGCGGCTTCACGGACTGGTTGCTTGCGAAATCGCGGCGATTATGGCCTGTCTTGCGCGTATTTGATTTTTTAGCGAGGAAGAAAATGACCCGCTTCGTTGCTTTGCTGTTTGCCGCACTGATCATGCTGGCCGGCGCCGGCCACGTACAGGCGCAAAACTTCGGAGGTTCTGGCTTCTTCGGCACCGACTCGCGCGACATCATGGGCGGCGGTCCGAACTTCTTCGGCGGCGGCGGCGCGAGCCCGATCCCGCGCACCACCGTCAGCTTTGCGAGCAATTATGCGCCCGGCACCATCGTCATCAACACCGCCGAACGCCGGCTCTATCTGGTGCTCGGAAAGGGCCAGGCGCTGCGCTACGGCATCGGCGTCGGCCGCGACGGTTTTCGCTGGAGCGGAACCCACCGCATCACGGCGAAAAAGGAATGGCCGAGCTGGACGCCGCCGTCGCAGATGCTGGCGCGGCGTCCCGATCTGCCGCGCCATATGGCCGGCGGCATCGACAACCCGCTCGGCGCCCGCGCGATCTATCTGGGCTCGACGCTGTATCGCATCCACGGCTCGAACGAACCCGAGACGATCGGACAGGCGGTATCATCGGGCTGCTTCCGCATGACCAATGACGACGTCACCGACCTCTATGGCCGCGTCTCCATCGGCACTACGGTGGTCGTGAAGAATTAGGGCCGCGTGCCGGTCAGGGAACCCGGCATCTTTCCGGCGGTTGGGCGCGCCCGAAACAATCCTTGCGCGATTCTGCCGATTGCTGCAGCGTCATTTCAATGAGCGCCAATGGCCGGTCCCTATTTCCGCGAATGCTCGCAGCCGCCTTGGTTGCCGCCGTACTCGGCGGGGCTGTCGCGCCGCCCGCCGCCGGCGCCGAAATTCCCGCCATAGCGCAACGCCAGCGCGCCGAGAAGAAGAGCTTCACCGACAGTGAGATCGTCGACGGCTTTCTGAAGACCGCGTTCGGCGCCGAATATCATCTCGCCGGCAAGGTCGACCGCATCCGCAAATACGACACGCCGGTGCGGGTGTTCGCCGACGGCACCCGCGCGGACCGCAAGGCCCAGCTTGCGAAAGTCGTGGCCGACATCGCAGCGCGGGTGCAGCATCTCGACATCGCCATGGCCAATAACGGCGACGATGCCAATGTGCTGGTGAAACTGGTGCGCGACCGCGACCTCTATCGCACCATCACCACGTTCTACGGCAGCGAACGGGCGAAAGAGATCCGCTCGTCGCTGGATCCGCAGTGCCTGTCAGGCTTCCGCAAGAACGAACGGTTCGAGATCGAACATTCCGACGTGATCCTCACCGTCGATAATGGCGACTTCGTCTTCCTCGATTGCGCCTATGAGGAATTGCTGCAGTCGCTGGGGCCGATCAACGATACCTCCAGCGTGCCCTGGACCATGTTCAACGACAATGTCTCGATGGGCTTTTTCGACGTCTACGACCAGTACATCCTCAATGTGCTCTACGACCCCCGGATCAAGGCCGGCATGACGGTCGAGGAGGTCAAGGCAGTGCTGCCGGACGTGCTCGCGGACGTGCGCGCCTGGGTCAAGAAGGTCAATAATCTGGCGGAGTGAACAGTCCTAGCGCGGGCTGATGCTGATGGCCGTATCTCCAATTCGTCATGCGCGGGCTTGACCCGCGCATCCATCCAAAAAGATTTCTCGCTCAAGAATGATGGATTGCCGGGCATAGGCGAGCGGAAGCGACGCCGTCCTTCGGACTGCTATGCCCGGCAATGACGGTGGATCAAATCAATCCTGCGGCGGCTCGGCGTGCGGGCTCTCGGGCGACGGCGGCGGCATGCCGCTCTCCGCCTGACGGGCTGCCGCCAGCCGGTCCAAGGATGACGGCCAGCGCCTGCTCGACTTCCGGATCGTCGATCTTCAACAGCGCTTTCACGAAACGGAGTGACGGGTTCCGCACACGACAACGCAGAGTTTCGTTGTCCAAAAGTTGTGACTTACAAGGGTGATTCATGTCTAATGAGTTCTTGGAAATGTTATATAAGATTTTCAAATGAACGACCTCCCGCGCACCCAAGCCCTGCGTTGCTTCATCACCGTGGCCCGCGAAGGCACCGTCTCGCGGGCAGCCTCGTCTCTCAACCTGACCCAGCCCGCCGTCAGCCTGCAGCTGAAGGGGCTCGAGGAGAGCACCGGCCTGCAGCTTTTCAACCGCACCCCGGGCGGTTTCACGCTGACCGAAGCCGGGGCCGCCCTGCTCCCGCTGGCACACAAGGCGGTATCGGCGACCTCGGATTTCCGCACGATGGCGGAATCGCTGAAGGAGTCCCAGCGCGGAACGCTTCGGGTCGGCACCATCCTCGATCCCGAGTTCACCCGGCTCGGGCCGTTCGTGCGAAGCTTGGCCAAATCGCAGCGGACCGAGGTCTTCCTGCGCTACGGCATGAGCGACGACGTGCTGACCCAGATCGGCAAGGGCGAACTCGACGTCGGCTATTACGTCGATGCGACGCCCGCCGAGCAGCTTTCGCTGCCGGCCTTTTCCGAGCGCAAGATCGAAGGCGGCAAATTCCAGCTCATTCCGCTGCTGAGCTATGACTACCGCGTCATCGCCCCCATCGAATGGAGCGACCAGGTGATGGGAAGGGATTGGGCGGACCTTGCCGGCCTGCCGTGGCTGGCCACGCCGCCCGCTTCGGCGCACCGGCGGCTGCTCGACGATATCTTCCGGCCGCTGGGCCCCTTGCCGAAGCGCGTCGCCTATACCGATCAGGAAGAAGCCATGATCGATTTCGTCGAATCCGGTGTCTGCCTCTGTCTCGCCCGCGACGTCGTGCTCGAACAACGCCTGCCGCGCAAGCAGAACTACGTGATCGCCGACAGGGTGACGCTGACCTGCGATCTCAGCCTGGCCTGCCTGACATCGCGACGGCATGAGCCGGCGATTTCACACGCCTTCTCGATCATGCAGGCGGTCTGGGACGCCAAGCCGGCCAATGCGGCTTCCGCGCCGGTCGCCGCGGCGCGGTCGCGAAAAACCGCCGGACGGTAACGAATATCCGGCCGGACCGGTCGATCACAATTTCGGATCAGGACCGCAGATCGATTTCAGCGATTTCCACTCCTCCGGTGTCAGCAGCGGCGGCCCTGAGGCTGGCCGGTCTTCCCGGCTCATCCGCGCCAGACGATCCTCGGTCAGGGGATGGCTGGAGATGATGGACAAGCCCTTGCCTTCCTTTCCGGTGACGCGAAACAGCAACTCCCCCATCGGTTTCGTCGGCCGGCCGAGCCTGTGCATGATGTCGATGGCGAAATCATCGGCATTCTGTTCGGCTTCGCGCGAATGGGACGCCGTCACCAGCGTGCGGGACGCGAAGATCAGCGCGCCGGAACCGGTGATATCGCCGAACAACAGTCCGATCAGAAACGACGTGCCGCCGTTGTGGATGAGGCCCCGCATGTTGTCGCGATGCTTGAGATGACCGAGTTCGTGGGCAAGGACGCCTGCGATCTCGTCGGCATTCTCCGCCTTCGCCAGCAATCCGTTGAACAGATAGACCTTGCCGCCGGGCAGCGCGAAGGCGTTGGGAACCGGCGTCGCCAGCACGCCGGATTGCACCGACGGATCGAGCCCGGCGGGTTCACGAAGCGCTGTGACCAGCTTGGCAAAGGCCTGCTGTCCGACCGCATCGTCGCAAACCTTGCCGCCGAACAGCGCCTTGACCTGCCCATCCGCGACGTCGCCGAGCCGCCGTTCGAACACATCCGGCACCAGCGGCGTCAGGCGATCGGCGGCGAGCGGGACCCCGAACAGTACGACGGCAATGATCGAGGCGGTGGCCGCGAGAGACCAGCCGACAATGGCCGCAACGCCGCGGCCGGGAACATTCTCGTCCATTCTGTTGCAGCGGGCGACTAGCTCGGCCGCGACCGTGGTGTCGCGAACCTCGAGCCGCGCCAGCGTGGGCGCCGTCACGCAGCTCAGGCGCAGCGTACCGGGCGGACTGTCGGCGCGGCGGATGTCGGCATAGGCCCACACGCCAAGCGTCCGTTCGCCCTCGCTGATTTCAAGCCGGTTGGCGAAGCGGAGCGTGACCGCGCGCCGCTGGCTCGACGTCCCGTCGAAAAAAATGGCCGAGCCGCCCAACGGCGGCGACGGAACGCTGGTTGCGCCACTCTCGGTGGGCATACTGGTCATGGGCTAGAAGCCGGCGACATCGAGCCCGTCGGCAAAACCTTCGCCGAGCGCATTCGCCAGTTCGCCTCGGGCGGAGACGTTCGCCGCCGCCCCAATGTCAAGGACGATCGTCGATCCCACAATTCTGACCCAGAGATCGCGCATCAGATAGACCCGCATCACCACGTTGATCGCCAGCACAACCATCAGATAGCCCAGACCTGCCAGCACCAGCAACGGAATGCTCTTGAGGAACTCCTGCGATTTGAAGAACTGTTCGAACGGCGTTCCGCTCATGCTTGCGACCAGCGCCGAGCATATCACCAGATAGGCGGCGAATACCGCCGCAAGGAAGGCGATCCAGCCGATCACCTTCCAGTACAGGCCGATCAGCGCGCTTTTTCGCAACGTCGATTCCAGCCGCACGCCGCCGAACCGGATGCCCGACAGCCACCAGCGCCATTCCACCGCCCTGAACGCGCCATAGACGAAGGGCGCCATCGGCCACACCAAATAGGCGATCGGCGCCAGCAGCCACAGCCACCAGCCGCGCTTGAAGAACTCCCAGCCGCGCCCCTCAAAACTTCCCTGCAGGTCGCCATAGAATGAATGGCGCATCTTGTAGCGCTCGAGCGCGGCCTCGCGCCACGGCAGCGCCAGTCCGAGGGTCACCATCACCAACAGGCCCCATAGCGTCGCGCGCGCGGCGTACGCCCAGCCCGAACCGCTCATCCAGAACCGCACCCCGCGCCACACCGTTCGCGTCAGGCGATAGCGCCGCGCCCGGTAGATCGCGAACTGGCCGAACACATAGAAGAAGACGAACAGCGGAAAGCTGGCGAACGCCTTGACGCGCTCGGCTTCGAGACCCGCGAGGAAGTAGGCGAGATACACCGGTACGAGGATCGCCATTGCGATCAGGAAGCCGATCAGCAACTCCTTGCCCCGGCCGGTATATTCCGCCGCGTCGCCGTCGATCTCCGTATGCGACCACCGATGACGGCGAATATCGGTCGCGAGCCAGAACCGGTAAAAGCCGAGGGTGACGAATTCCAGCCCGGCGCCGCGCTGCACCAGGCGAAAGAAATCCGCACGATCGCCGGCAAACGCCACCGGCATCGGCGGCGGACCGGGGGGCGGCGCCGGCGGTCCCGACGGGGTCCAACTCATCTGGTTCACGGATCAACTCCAGGGCAGCGGCAATTCAGGATTAGACCACAGATTTGTCGCGGGGAATGTGATCCGGTTCGAATTCACGGCGTTTTCGGGGGAATGCGGTGAAGAAAACGTGTCAAAGCAACAGACTAGGGTTGCGTACTCATAAATCGAGCTTGATTGGTGTAGCTTGATCGATGTCCGCTACGCCCCCGATAGCGACCAAATTCTGCCGCGCAGCGAAATGACGCGATGGGCCATGAGCCGACATTTCAACTTAAATTCTATCGGGGAAACGGATGATGAAGCCACCACGGTTCGGCATCCGCACCTTGGGCAGCGTCTCGGGGTTCATCGTGTCGGTCTCACCTATGAGTTTGTTTTTCGCCAGGATGAACGCGGTCAGAGCGTAGACCTCGTCGTCGGTGAGTGACTTCGGCTGCTGCCACGGCATCCCTCTCCGGATGAAGTCGAAGAGCGTCGTGGAATAAGGCCAAAAGTTCGCGATAGTCTTCATCCCGGCCGATATGTCCGTGATCTTGCCGCCTCCGAACAGTGGTGAAAAACCGAATTTGTTCTTGCCGTCCTTGTCGTGGCAGGCGACGCATTTTTCCGCGTATATCCGCTCGCCTTGCGCCGGGGTACCGCTTCCTGCCGGCAGGCCGGAGCCGTCAGGCATAACGCCGATATCCCAAGCCGCGACGTCGGCGGGGTCGATAGGCGTGCCAAGGTTGGGCCCGTCGGCGAACGCTACGCTGATGCTCAGAGCGAACACCAACGAAGCGCTGTAGACGAAAATTCTATGTATAGGCATGGCTGATCTGCCCTTTGGCGTCGACCGCCCAACTAGTGACCGCGTTGAAGTGCTGGTTGGGAAACGCCCCGATCGGTGGGACATTCTTCAACTCGCCGCGCTGAGCTACGAACTCGGCGCGTGTGGGTTGGAAGTTCCCGGCTTCATCCCAGGCCCGGCTTTGAAGTATTGCGGGGCCACCGTTCCAATGCCAAGCCATGCGGAAACGGGTGAAAGCCTTCGCCAATACCGGCTCCTGCAGCGCCGCTTCGGCCCAACTCTGCCCGCCATCGGCCGAAACCATAACCCTGGCGATACGGCCGGTGCCGGAATATGCGACACCGGAAATCTGGTAAAGGCCGGGCTGCTTTAGGGTCATTCCGGGAGACGGCTGCGTGATGAACGATTTGACTTCTTGCAGGAAATAAAACTGGTATGCCTCGCCGTTCGGGAGAAGCTGCGTGTAGGTCTTGGTCTCCCAGAAGCCCATGGCTGGTTCCGCCACGAGCTTGATGCGCCGCAGATACTTGACGTTCATGTTGCCCTCGTAGCCGGGCAACAGCAGGCGCACCGGATATCCGTTACTCGGCGTGAGGCGCTCGCCATTTTGATAGAGGGCGATCATGGCGTCGTCCAAGGCCTTCGCCATGGGCACGCTGCGTGTCAGGTGAGGCGCGTCCGCGCCTTCGGCGATGAACCATTTCGCCTTTGGATCAATGCCGGTTTCTTCGAGCAGGGTGGAGAGCTTCACACCCGTCCATTCAGCACAAGACGCGAGGCCGTGCAGTGCCTGAACGTTGCCCTGCAGCGGCTGGGGGGAAAACAGCGGTGCGCTGTTGCCGCCGCATTCCAGGAAGCTGATACGCGACACCATCGGATAGCGCGCAAGTGCCTCAAGCGTGAACATCAAGGGGCGTTTGACGAGGCCGTGGATCACGAGGCGGTGTTTATCCGGATCGATGTCGGGCGGGCCGCCATAGGCGACCACGAAGTGCAGGCCATTCGGCGTGATCATTCCGTTTAGCATGTGATGCGGGGTACGCGCAGTTTGAACGAATGGCAGGCCGTCGGGGTTGTTCAGCGTCCGCGCGACGTTCTTCTCAAACCGAGACGGCAGCTCATACGATTTGATGCTTGAACCGGGCTCAAGGCTCCATGGATCATCCTTGAGTGGCTCGGCCGCGGCGCTTGTCAGCGAGGCCCCGACGCCCGTGCTGAGCGCGCCTGCTATAGCAACGCCCTGCCCGAGCAGTGCACGCCGGTCGATCAGACCGTTTCCAGCTACAGCATCCCCTGAAGGATGACGGATTCCTTTGGGCATGACCGCCTCCACAGCTGTCGGCGTCTTGAGAGTATAGAGCTGATTTTCTCTCGCCCGCAATGACCGGTTCGGGTCAAAAACCGTGCTGACGGCCCCGCCGCGCGACTTCCGGTCTACCCCGAACAACGGACATCACGCGTCAGAGCGGTCACTTCCGAAAAGTGCCAACTGCGGACTCATACGCTGCGGCATGGAAAGCGGCGGCAGTCCCGTCAGTCATTGGGATACCCCCTAAGTTTGCCAGACATCTGGCCCTTTTCCTTCAGCCATTTCGGCCAGTTTTCCGGCGGCGGCGTTACTCGATCATCTGTCAATTGAAGGATGACGCGTTTGAGTGCGACACCGGGTCCAAAGCTCGCAGAAAGATTGTTAAGTGAGATCGGCGTAAGCGAAAGCGATTCGTTGATATCTCGGAACCGAGCTAGCTCGGGCAACATGGCAAAAGGCACGTCGCGCGGCCCGCTTTGGCGAAGCAACTCGTCAAGCGCGGCCTTCTGTTCACTGAACTGAGTGCCAGTGGCTACGCCCGTGCCGGGTTTGCCATAGGCCGCGAAGGGCAAGCACCAGATATCATCATTTGCGCAGAAAAACTGCTTATTTCGCGCCCGAATATTGTCAGGGGTTCGCGTTACGCTCTCGAACGTCAGGAAGAGCATCCCCTTTTCACCCAGGTCGACGGTTGGCGCATATCCGGTCAAACTGCTAAGGCCAGCGCCAGGGCCGCTCCATGACCAATCGGGTTGTACGCTGTAGGACGCGTCGATGACGCTCGATCCGGTCTTGATCTGATCGCCGTCCTGTACTTCGACGGTCAGCCGATAGCGCACATGAACATCGTGAAAACTGAGCCAGAAGAAACCGATCACAAGGATCACCAGGACCACCGGTGTTCCGAGCACGACGAGACACCCTTTTATCGAGATGTCCTTCATTTTCGGAGTTTTCCCAAACGCGGCTTCCATGTTGAGCCGCCCAAGCGTCACTAGGTTGTGAAAGCTAGTTTCGTCAACCTTTTGCCCGCAGAATGCTCAATTTTGAATGAAGCGCGAGCGACTTCCGCTATGGGTCAATAGCTACCGAAATGGGATGTCCGCGTTACGTCCGCTTTTCCCATGTTAGCGACCGAAGAACAGACATCGCCGAATGTCTCAAACGTGCCATGTGTGGACATCAGCCATCACCTGTTCGGCGCAGTTGTCATGACCTTGATCAAACTGATTCAGCTTGGTGGGCCCCTTGAAGTCCGTCCGTCAACACCCCGGCATTGGCTCGCTATCAGCCTCTGCTTCAGCTATTTGATCGACGACAAGGCCGAGCGGCCGTAAGGCTTGCGACGGGGTTTGGCCAACTAACGCATCTTCGTTCTTCGGAGGTGATTTTGGACCGAGTCTACCGACTGCGGCGCATAGCCCTGCCTTAAGCTTCGACATCAATCCAGAACGAGCACCGGTTCGGACTGATCAACCTCGTTGGCTCCCGCTGTCCGATACTCACCTCTTTCCATACTCCGTGAATACGTAGTCGCGGTTCTGCACCACCGTGTGGCACGCGAACCCGCACTTCGCATCGTTTTCCTGCGGCGGATCGTCCGCTACAGTGGCGGGCTTAAACGTATCGGACGCCGCGTCATAGTCGAACGCGCCCCATCCCCATCCGCCGCTGTCCGCGAACCTCTTGCTGTCCTTCACCATGAAATCAACGTCATGCTGGGTACCTGGCACCGTTGGCTGACCGGGGTACGTCTCTTGTTTTTTCGGGTTCCAATGAATTTTCGACATCTTGGCGCCGTCCGGGAAAGGCTTGCCATTGCCGGGCACGCCTTCCTTATAGGCGTCGATCATTGCCGGATTCCCTACGATCACAGCGATCTTGCCTCCGTTCTCACTGATCGCGATCACTGGCCAGTCCTCGTATCCCCTGAACTCAGAGAACGCGAGCCCATTCGGCACTTGCACAGTGTATTTGTCCTGCGCGGAAATGGCCTTGCCGCCCAGGACGACGAGCACTACTACGAACGCAAGCGCGGCTAACGCGCTCACCAAACGGAATGTCGAGATGCGCGTCATGATCAACCTCCTAATGCTATGGTGGCCGAGAGCCTGCTCGGCCTCGTTGTAAGCCTTGACCGCTCGGTCGAATGAGCGGTCCACGGAGTTGATTTCTGTCAGTCCAGGTGAGCCCCGGCTTCTTGATTGGCATTCCAGCGGACAAAATAACAAATGTCGGAGTACGCCGGAAGATTAAGGCCGGTTCAGCATATCGGAATTTCCTCCGTGGAGGTTCTATCCGGTACTGCAACACCAATAGCGCGCCCGCGCGCGCAATTTAATCGAACGGTTA
The DNA here is from genome assembly GCF_031202265.1 of Bradyrhizobium sp. Ash2021. Classification (NCBI taxonomy): domain Bacteria; kingdom Pseudomonadati; phylum Pseudomonadota; class Alphaproteobacteria; order Hyphomicrobiales; family Nitrobacteraceae; genus Bradyrhizobium; species Bradyrhizobium sp. Ash2021. Next base: position 7,965,589 of record NZ_CP100604.1, read on the forward strand.
TTCAACAAAGATCAAGCAAACGTGTCGCGACCCGATACGACAAACTCGCGGCCAACTATCTGGCCTTCATCAAACTCGCTTCAATCCGAATTTGGCTGCGCGCTCTCCGGTTGGGCCAACTCATGGCGGCACGCCTGGGTGCGCGGCCATGGTCGTCTGAACCGGAAAAGCTCTACGCCGATTTGTCGAACAGCTCCCGGCCGATCAGCATGCGCCGGATCTCGCTGGTGCCGGCGCCGATCTCGTAGAGCTTGGCGTCGCGCAGCAGGCGGCCGGTCGGATAGTCGTTGATGTAGCCGTTGCCGCCGAGCAGCTGGATCGCGTCGAGCGCGCATTGGGTGGCCTTTTCCGCCGCGTAGAGAATGGCGCCGGCGGCATCCTCGCGCGTGGTCTCGCCGCGGTCGCAGGCTTTCGCCACCGCATACACATAAGCCCGCGACGCATTCATGGTGGTGTACATGTCGGCGATCTTGCCCTGCACCAGCTGGAAGGTGCCGATCGGCTCACCGAACTGCTTGCGCTCGTGCACGTAGGGCAGCACCACGTCCATGCACGCCTGCATGATGCCGAGCGGGCCCGCGGCCAGCACCGCGCGTTCGTAATCGAGGCCACTCATCAGCACGTTGACGCCGCGGCCGACTTCGCTGAGCACGTTTTCTTCCGGCACTTCGCAATCCTCGAACACCAGTTCGCAGGTGTCGGAGCCGCGCATGCCGAGCTTGTCGAGCTTTTGCGCGGTGGAAAATCCCTTCATGCCTTTTTCGATGATGAAGGCGGTCATGCCGCGTGGACCGGCGTCAAGGTCGGTCTTGGCATAGACCACCAGCGTATCGGCGACCGGCCCGTTGGTGATCCACATCTTGCTGCCGTTGAGCACGAAGCGGTCGCCCTTCTTGTCGGCGCGGGTCTTCATCGACACCACGTCGGAGCCGGCGTTCGGTTCCGACATCGCCAGCGAGCCGACGTGTTCGCCCGAGATCAGTTTCGGCAAATATTTCCGCTTCTGCGCGTCGCTGCCGTTGCGGCGGATCTGGTTGACGCAGAGGTTGGAATGGGCGCCGTAGGACAGGCCGACCGCGGCCGACGCCCGCGACATCTCCTCGACCGCGATGCAATGCTCGAGATAGCCGAGGCCCGAGCCGCCATATTCCTCCTCGACGGTAATCCCGTGCAGGCCGAGCGCGCCGATCTTGGGCCAGAGATCCCGCGGGAACTGATTGCTCCGGTCGATTTCGGCGGCGCGCGGCGCGATCTCGTTCGAGGAGAAGGCATGGACGGTCTCGCGAATCGCATCCGCGGTCTCGCCGAGATCGAAATTGAAGATCCGGTACGCGTTGGGAATCATGGTCGGGCGGCCTCCGGCGAATTAAACGTTGTTTCAAACAGCCTTAGTCCCTGCCAATGCCCTTGTCACGGGTCGAAACGGGCCGGAATCGCCCCCTCGCCGGACCGCGTCGCCGATGCGGCCAAATGCGCGCAAGCAGCCCTTGCGCTGACGCCCGGCTCGGGATGTAATTGGGTAAAACATTGCCCCTCCGGCCACGCTCCGGTGGGATACCAGTCAGGGAGACACCCATGCACGGGACCATCGATCTTGCTAAAGACGCCCAGCAGGAAGCCGCCCGCGAGCGCGCTTATGCCATGCCGCTGGCCGACTTCGATCCGGGCGATCCCGAACTGTTCAAGACCGATTCCTTCTGGCCGTATTTCGACCGGCTGCGCAAGGAAGAGCCGGTGCATTACTGCAAGGACAGCATGTTCGGTCCCTATTGGTCGGTGACCAAGTACAACGACATCATGGACATCGAGACCAACCATTCGGTGTTCTCGTCGGCGGCGTCGCTCGGCGGCATTACCATCCGTGACGCGCCCGCCGATTTGCGGCGCGAAAGCTTCATCGCCATGGACCAGCCGCGGCACGGGGCGCAGCGCAAAACCGTAGCCCCGATGTTCACGCCGACCCATCTCGACCAGCTCGCCATCAATATCCGCAAGCGCTCCACCGAGTGCCTCGACAATTTGCCCAGAAACGAGGTGTTCGACTGGGTCGATCGGGTCTCGATCGAACTGACCACGCAGATGCTGGCCGTGCTGTTCGACTTCCCCTGGGAGGACCGCCGCAAGCTGACGCGCTGGTCCGACATCGCAACGACGTTGCCCGGCGTAGGCGGGCTGGTCGCAACAGAGGACGAACGTCAGGCTGAGCTGCTGGAATGCGCGAGCTATTTCGCAAAGCTCTGGAAGGAGCGGATCAATCAGCCGCCGAAGAGCGATCTGTTGTCGATGATGGCGCACAGCGACGCCACGCGCGACATGGACCCAAGGAACTTCCTCGGCAATTTGATCCTGCTGATCGTCGGCGGCAACGACACCACCCGCAACACGCTGTCGGGCAGCATCTATGCCTTAAGCAAGCATCCCGACCAGTACAGGAAGCTGCGCGAAAACCCCGCATTGATCGACAGTTTCGTGCCGGAAGTGATCCGCTGGCAGACGCCGTTGGCGCATATGCGCCGGACCGCGCTCGAGGACATCGAATTCCGCGGCAAGAAATTCAGGAAGGGCGACAAGGTCGTGATGTGGTACGTCTCGGGCAACCGCGACGAGGAGGCCATCGACCGCCCCTACGAGTTCATCATCGACCGCGCGCGGCCGCGCACCCACATCTCGTTCGGCTTCGGCATCCATCGCTGCGTTGGGCTGCGCCTGGCGGAGCTGCAGTTGAAGATCATCTGGGAAGAAATCCTCAAGCGCTTCGACACGATTGAGGTGGTGGACGAGCCCAAGCGGGTGTATTCCAGCTTTGTCAAAGGCTACGAGACGTTGCCGGTCCGCATCGCCGGATAATCAACTCCTTCACGCGCGCTCAAGGATCGATCCGATGAACGTCCAGACCGCCATCCGGGCCGATAGGGCCGAACTTTTGCGCCTCGCGCGCGAAGAAGCCTATGCCACGCCCCTGAAGGATTTTCACCCCGGCGCGCCAAAGCTGTTCCAGGACGATACGCTGTGGCCCTGGTTCGAACGGCTGCGCAAGGAAGAGCCGGTGCATTACTGCACCAACGCGCCGATCGAGCCCTATTGGTCGGTCACCAAATATAACGACATCATGCATGTCGATACCAACCACGGCATCTTCTCCTCCGACGTCTCACTCGGCGGTATCTCGATCCGCGACGTGCCGGTGGGCTACGACTGGCCGAGTTTCATCGCGATGGACCAGCCGCGGCACTCGGCCCAGCGCAAGACCGTGTCGCCGATGTTCACGCCGACGCATCTGGACGAACTCGCAAAACTGATCCGTGAACGCTCGATCAAGGTGCTCGACAATCTGCCGCGCAACGAGACCTTCAATTTCGTCGACCGCGTCTCGATTGAGCTGACCACGCAGATGCTGGCGACGCTGTTCGACTTCCCCTGGGAAGAGCGGCGCAAGCTGACACGCTGGTCCGACGTCTCGACCGCGCTGCCCAAGAGCGGCATCGTGGAATCGGCGGAGCAGCGCCGCGCCGAAATGGACGAATGCGCGGCCTATTTCGGCAAACTCTGGAACGAGCGCGTCAATGCCCCGCCGCGCAATGACCTGCTGTCGATGATGGCGCACAGCGACGCGACGCGTCACATGGATTCCGACAATCTGATGGGTAACCTCATCCTCTTGATCGTCGGCGGCAACGACACCACCCGCAACACCATGAGCGGCTCGGTGCTGGCACTGAACGAGTATCCCGACCAGTATCAGAAGCTGCGCGACAATCCCGCGCTGATCGACTCCATGGTGCCGGAAGTGATCCGCTGGCAGACCCCGCTGGCGCACATGCGGCGTACCGCTTTGGTCGATACCGAAATCGGGGATAAGAAGATCAAAAAAGGCGAGCGCGTCGTGATGTGGTACGTCTCGGGCAACCGCGACGAGGAGGGCATCGAGAAGCCCGACGAATTCATCATCGACCGCGCCCGGCCCCGCACCCATCTGTCGTTCGGCTTCGGCATTCACCGCTGCGTCGGCATGCGGCTCGCCGAGTTGCAGCTCAAGATCGTGTGGCAGGAGATGCTGAAACGCTTCGACCGCATCGAGGTGGTCGGCGAGCCGAAGCGGGTCTATTCCAGTTTTGTGCGCGGCATCGAGTCGTTGCCGGTCCGTATTCCGGCATAGCCCTTTCTTGGCCGCCGCCCCCGATCCGCCGGACCTTGCCGTATCGATCACGGCGAAGGGTTTTGCCGGCGCGGGTGGCTTTGCCGAAGTGAAAACCGGCTATGCCGAACTTGCACTGGCGCAGCGCGGCGATCTGGTGCAGTTCTTCGGCCTCTGCGCATTTGGCACCGCCAATATGCGTACCCTCGATCCTCCAACCGAGTTCCGATGACCGCCACAGAACACCACAACGACGAATTTGCTGACATCCGCAACGCGGTTGCCAAACTCTGCGCCCAGTTCCCCGGTGAATACTGGCGCAAGCTCGATCGCGAGATGAAATATCCCAGCGAGTTCGTCGATGCGCTGACTGCGGCCGGCTACCTCTCGGTGCTGATCCCCGAGGAATATGACGGCGCCGGACTGAAGCTGTCGGCGGCGGCCGCGATCCTCGAGGAGATCCAGCGCGCCGGATGCAATGGCGGCGGCTGCCACGCCCAGATGTACACCATGGGCACGCTGCTGCGGCACGGCAGCGACGAGCAAAAGGCAAAATGGCTGCCGAAGATCGCCAGCGGCGAATTGCGGCTGCAGGCCTTTGGCGTCACCGAGCCGACCAGCGGCACCGATACTTCGTCGCTGAAGACGTTTGCGAAACGCGATGGCAACAACGGCTATGTCGTCAACGGCCAGAAGATCTGGACCAGCCGCGCCGAATATTCCGACCTGATGATCCTGCTGGCGCGGACCACGCCGAAGGAACAGGCCAAGAAGCGCACCGATGGTCTGTCGGTGTTCATCGTCGACATGCGCGAGGCCAAGGGCCACGGCTTGGAGATTCGCCCGATCCGGACCATGATGAACCACGCCACCACGGAAGTGTTCTTCACGGACATGCGGGTGCCGGCGGAAAACCTGATCGGCGAGGAAGGCAAGGGCTTTCGCTACATCCTGTCCGGCATGAATGCCGAGCGCATCCTGATATCGGCCGAATGCATCGGCGACGCCAAATGGTTCATCGCCAAGGCCACCGCCTATGCCAACGAGCGCAAGGTGTTCGGCCGTCCGATCGGCCAGAACCAGGGCGTTCAGTTCCCGATCGCAAAAGCCTACGCGGCGATGCGCGCCGCCGAGCTGATGGTCAAAGAAGCCACCCGAAAATACGAGGCCGGGCTCGATTGCGGCGCCGAGGCCAATATGGCCAAGATGCTGGCGGCCGACGCGTCCTGGGACGCCGCCAATGCCTGCGTGCAGACCCATGGCGGCTTCGGCTTTGCGGAGGAATACGACGTCGAGCGCAAGTTCCGCGAGACGCGGCTCTACCAGGTCGCGCCGATCTCGACCAATCTCATCCTGTCGTTCGTCGCCGAGCATGTGCTCGGCATGCCCCGCTCCTACTGAGAACGCCGATGCTGCCGCTTGAAGGATTGATCGTCGTCGCCGTCGAACAGGCGGTCGCCGCACCGTTCTGCAGCTCGCGGCTGGCCGATGCCGGCGCCCATGTCATCAAGGTGGAGCGGCCGGAGGGCGACTTTGCCCGCGGCTACGACGCCGCAGCCAAGGGACAGAGCAGCTACTTTGTCTGGCTCAACCGCGGCAAGGATTCGATGGTCGTCGATCTCGCCACCAGGGAAGGGCGCGCGGCGCTGGAAGCGCTGATCGCGGGCGCGGATGTGCTGCTGCAAAATCTAAAGCCGGGATCGATGGACAAGCTCGGCTTCTCGCTTGAGCGCCTGCGCAAGGATTATCCGGCGCTGATCTGCTGCACCATCTCGGGCTATGGCGACGACGGCCCCTACGCCGACCGCAAGGCCTATGATCTGCTGATCCAGGCCGAGAGCGGCTTGGCCTCGATCACCGGCGGTCCGGAGGGGCCTTCGCGCGTCGGCATTTCCGTGGTCGATATCGCCACCGGCGCCACCGCGCATGCGTCGATCCTCGAGGCGCTGATCGCGCGGGGACGCACGGGCGTGGGCGCCGACATCAGGATCTCGATGTTCGACGTGATGGCCGACTGGATGGCGGTTCCGCTGATCAATTCGGAAGCCGGCAATCCGCCGAAGCGGATGGCGCTGGCGCATCCCTCGATCGCGCCCTACGGCGTGTTCAGCTCCAGGGACGGCAAGGGCATCCTGATCTCGATCCAGAGCGAGCGCGAATGGAAGAAGCTTTGTGCCGAGGTGCTTGATCAGCCCGAACTGCCAGGCGATCCCCGCTTCGCCAACATGGTCGAGCGCGTCCGCAACCGCGTGGCTACCGACAAGACCGTCGGCGACAGCTTTGCGGCCATGACGCGCGACGTGCTTTTGAAGAAGCTCGCCGACGCCGACATCGCGTTCGCCGAGGTCAACACCATGGCCGATCTCGCCGTGCATCCGCATCTGCGCCGCATCGAGGTCGATACGCCGAACGGCAAGGTGACCTATGCCGCGCCGGCCGCGATCTTCGTCGGCCAACCCCGCCACTACGGCGCGGTGCCCGGCATCGGCCAGCACAGCGAACTGCCGAAAACCCCTCGTGTCCGGGCGAAATCATCATGACCGAAGCCGTCGCCGAAAAACTCGATCTCGACCATTTGCGGCAATGGATCGGCCGCAGCACCGAGGCATCCGACATCGTCACCGCGCAACTGGTGAAGGGTTTGCGCGCGACGCTGTTCCAGGAGATCGGCGAACCCAAAGCGGGCGACGCAGTCCCCTTCACCACGCATTGGTGCCTGGCGCAGCCGGTGTTTGCGATGTCGCAGCTGAGCCAGGACGGCCATCCGACCCGCGGCGGTTTCCTGCCGCCGGTGCCGCTGCCGCGCCGGATGTGGGCCGGCGGCGAACTCGAGTTTGTCGACGCCTTGCGCGTCGGCGATGAGGCGAAACGCACTTCCCGCATTTCCGACGTGACGATGAAGACCGGCTCTACCGGCGTGTTGTGCTTCGTCTCGGTCGAACACACGATCACGACGCCGCGCGGCACCGCGATCCGTGAGCGGCAGGACATCGTCTATCGCGACATGTCGGGCGCAGCACCGGCCGCACCGGCCAAGGCGCCGCCGCCGGCTCCGGTCGCAAAACATCGCGAAAGCCATATGGCCGATCCCGTGCTGCTGTTTCGCTATTCGGCGCTGACCTTCAACGGCCACCGCATCCATTACGACCGCGACTACGTCACCAAGGTCGAGGGCTATCCGGGTCTCGTGTTCCACGGCCCGCTGCAGGCGGCTTTCATTGTCGAATTCGCCGCCAAGCTGCATGGCGGCACGCCGCCGAAGAAACTTGGCTATCGCGGCGTGCAGCCGCTGTTCGAAGGCAGCGAGTTTTCGGTCAATGCCAACGACACCGCCGCCGGCATGGAATTGTGGACCGCGAATTCACAGGGCCAGCCCACGATGAAGGGCACGGCGACGTGGTAGAACGTTGACGTCATTCCGGGGCGATGCGAAGCATCGAACCCGGAATCTCGAGATTCCGGGTCTGGTGCTAACGCACCATCCCGGAATGACAGAGTACGCAACCAGATCTTGAGGGTCACAAGTGTCGTCCCGCAAACCAGTCAAAATCACGAACGCCTCGACCACGGTCAAGGACGCCACCTTCGGCCTGCTGCGCGCGTTCGGCATCAAGAAAGTCTTCGGCAATCCCGGGTCGACCGAATTGCCGTTCCTCAGCGACTGGCCCGACGACATCGACTATGTGCTGGGCCTGCAGGAAGCCTCCGTCGTCGGCATGGCCGATGGCTATGCGCAGGCGAGCCGCAACGCCGGCTTCGTCAATCTGCATTCCGCGGCCGGCGTCGGCAATGCGATGGGTAATATCTTCAACGCCTACCGTAACCAGACGCCGCTCGTCATTACCGCGGGCCAGCAGGCGCGCTCGATCATGCCGTTGTCTCCGTTTCTCTATGCCGAGCGCGCGACGGAATTCCCGCGGCCTTACGTCAAATTCAGCGTCGAGCCGGCGCGACCTGAAGATGTGCCGGCGGCGATCGCGCGCGCCTATTACGTCGCGATGCAGCCGCCCTGCGGGCCGACCTTCGTCTCGGTGCCAATCGACGACTGGGCGCGCGCGACGCAACCGGTCGAGGCCCGCAAGGTCAGCCGCGAACTCGGCCCCGATGCTGAAACGATGAAGGCGCTGGCCGCAGCGCTTTCGGAAGCCAGGCGCCCTGCCCTCGTGGTCGGCCCCGGCGTCGATCGCGCCGAGGCCGTCGATCTGATGGTGAAGGTCGCCGAAAAGGCCAAGGCCGCGGTCTGGGCCAGTCCGTTCTCGGCGCGCTGCTCGTTTCCGGAACGGCATTCGCAATTCGCGGGTTTTTTGCACGCTTCACCCGGCCAGCTCTCGGATGCGCTGCGCGAGCATGATCTGGTGGTCGTGATCGGCGCGCCGGTCTTCACCTTCCATGTCGAAGGCCACGCTTCGATCTTCGACGGCGCCACCACGATTTTCCAGATCACCGACGATCCGACCGCAGCGGCGGTCACGCCGTCGGGCACCAGCATCATCGCGACCATGAAGCCGGCACTGGCGATGCTGCTGGAAATGCTGCCCGAGACCAAACGTGCGGTACCAACCGGCCGGATGTTGCCACCGGCGCCGGCTGCAGCCGATCCGATCCCGGTCGAGTTTCTGTTGCATTCGCTCTCCGCCGCCATGGGGCCGCAGGACGTGCTGGTGGAAGAAGCCCCGTCGCATCGCCCGGCGATGCAAAAGTTCATGCCGATGCGCGGGCAGGACAGTTTTTACACCATGGCCAGCGGCGGCCTCGGCTACAGCCTGCCGGCCGCGGTCGGCATGGCGCTGGGCCGTCCCGGCAGCCGGACCGTCTGCCTGATCGGCGACGGCTCGGCGATGTATTCGATCCAGGCGCTGTGGACCGCAGCGCAACGCAAGCTGCCGCTGACGGTGGTGGTGCTCAACAATTCCGGCTACGGCGCGATGCGCTCGTTCAGCCAGGTGATGCAGGTGCGCAACGTGCCCGGCCTCGAACTGCCCGACATCGACTTCGTCAAGCTCGCCGAAGGCATGGGCTGCGACGCCGTTCGCGTCAGCAAATCATCCGACCTCGCCGCCGCGCTCAAGCGCGGACTCGGGCGTCACGGCACCAGCCTGATCGAGGTGACGGTGGATTCCGCGGTGCCGCTGCTCTACGCGCAGAAGGGCTGAGAGCTAAGCTCTATCAACGTCATTGCGAGGAGCGATAGCGACGAAGCAATCCATCCATCCGTTGCGCCGCGCTATGGATTGCTTCGCTTCGCTCGCAATGACGTTGAGGGCGCATCGCCCCGGAATGACGAACGGCCCTCACTTCCCGTAGGCTTGCCGCATCCTGGCCTGGATCTTCGCCATGCCTGATATCCAGCGGTCGTAATTCTCGGTCTTCTTGCGCATGTAGCCGAGCACCTGCGGGTGCGGCAGGATCACGAAGGTCTCCTGCTCGAGCCCCGCCAATGCATCCTGCGCCACCTGCTCCGGCGTCAGGTCGCCGTCGCCGGATTGCGGGCCCTTCGGGATCGACCGCAGCATGTTGGTATCGACGCCCTGCGGACACAGGATCGAAACCTTGATGCCGTCCGCCTTGTGCGAGATCGCGAGATTTTCCGCAAAGCCCACCGCGGCGTGCTTGGTGGCGGAATAGGCCGGACTGCCGACCTGGGACAGCAGGCCCGCCGCCGAAATCGTGTTGAGGAAATAGCCGCCGCCGCGCGCCTTCATGCGCGGAATCAGGTGCCGCGCGGCATAGACATGCGCCATGACGTGAACAGCCCAGCTTCGCGACCAGGGTTCGTCGGAGGTGCCGCCGGCGTTGACCGACAGCGGATCGAAGCCGCCGCCGATGCCGGCGTTGGAGCAGAACAGCGCAATCGGGCCGAATTGATGCTCGGTCTCCTCGATGACGTGGAGGATGTCCTTTTCCTTGCCGACATCGCATTTGAAGGCCGCCCCGCCGATCGGCGTGGCGACGGCGCGTGCGCTGTCGGGATCGATATCGGCGACCACCACCCTGGCCGCGCCCGCGCGATGAAACGCCTCGCACAGCGCCTTTCCGATGCCGTTGCCGCCACCGGTCACAACCACGACTTTGCCAGCCACCTGCATGGTCGTTCTCCCCTTTATGTTTTTGTTTTCAGGTCAGAACCACGTTGAGGATTGCCGTGTAGTGGCAGGCTGCGCCCATCAGCACAAAGCAATGCCAGATCGCGTTCTGGAAACGCAGCCGCTGCCAGGCGTGAAAGATCACCCCGAGGCTGTACAGTACACCGCCCGCGAAGATGAAGCCCAGCGCCATGGCCGGCAGCGCCTTCACCACTTTGTCATACAGCATCATGCCGCTCCAGCCCATCGCCAGATAAAGCCCCACCGCGAGGCGGTCGTAACGCCCGGGCAACGCCAGCTTGAGCGCGACACCGACGATTGCGACGCACCACACCCCGATCAGGAGTGCGATGGCGAAATAGCTGCCCTTCAGTTCCATGATGAACGGCGTATAGGTCGCCGCGATCAGCACATAGATCGCCGAATGGTCGAAGCGGCGCAGCACCCATTTGGCGCGCGACACCGGCCAGAGATTATAGGTCGCCGACATCACCAGCATCGCCAGCAGGCCCGCGACATAGACCGACACTGCGGCGACGTCGAGCGCGGTGGCGTAAACCACCGTCAGCACGATCAGGACGGTGGCGGCCACGACGCCAAAACAGACGCCAACGACATGCACGACCCCGTCGGCGATCAGCTCGGCCCGGTCGTAGTTCCAATGCATGGCCCCGGCCGCGGCCTGGATCGACGTCGAGGCGAGTTGCTTCAGTCTAAAGACAGTCATGTCGGCCTGGCCACTTTCGTCAGCGATAAAACATAGGTCTCAGGAGGTCAACGAACCGTTCAAACCCTTGACCGGTCATCGCGTCCGAAATGTGAAGCTTGATTTTGGCCCGCCAATCGCCACTTTCGGGGTGATATCCCGCCAATTGCCCGCTTTTTTCTCGCGAGTGCCGCCCCCGCATGCCCCCCCGTATTCAGGATATTATCGAGGAAGCGCGCCTGTCGGCGCGGGCCCTGCTGGACTACGGCGACAGTCTGTTCAATCCGACGGTGCGGCTCGGCGTCACCGGGCTGTCGCGCGCCGGCAAGACCGTGTTCATCACGGCGCTGATCCACGGCCTGACCCGCGGCGGCCGTTTTCCGGTGTTCGAGCCCTACGCGACCGGGCGGATCGCCCGCGCCCGGCTGGAGCCGCAGCCCGACGACGCGGTGCCGCGGTTCGACTATGAGAACCACGTCCGCACCCTGATCGAGGAGCGGCACTGGCCGAACTCGACCGTCGATATCTCCGAGTTACGGCTGGTGATCGACTACCAGCGGCAAAACGGCGCCGACCGCACGCTGACCCTCGATATCGTCGACTATCCCGGCGAATGGCTGCTCGATCTGCCCCTGCTCCACAAGAGCTATGAACAATGGTCCGCCGAGAGCCTTGCGCTGTCGCGCGAGGGGCCGCGCGCAAAACTGGCGGTGCCGTGGCATGACCATCTGAAGACGCTGAGCGCCGAGGGCCGCGAGGACGAACAGGCGACGCGCGCGGCCGCAAAACTGTTCACGGATTACTTACGCGCCTGCCGCGACGAGCGCTTTGCGATGAGCCTGCTGCCGCCCGGCCGCTTCCTGATGCCGGGCAATCTGGCCAATACCCCGGCGCTGACCTTTGCGCCGCTGGACGTGTCAGCCGACGGCACCGCACCGGACGGTTCGCTGTGGGCGATGATGCGGCGGCGCTACGAGGCCTACAAGGACGTCGTGGTTCGTCCGTTCTTTCGCGATCATTTCGCGCGGCTCGATCGCCAGATCGTGCTGGTCGATGCGCTCGCCGCCTTCAACGCCGGGCCCGAAGCGCTGCACGATCTGGAGGCGGCGCTGACCGGCATTCTCGATTGTTTCCGGATCGGTCGCAGCACGCTGTTCAGCAACCTGTTCCGGCCGCGGATCGACCGCATCTTGTTCGCGGCCACCAAGGCCGACCATCTGCACCATTCGAGCCACGACCGCCTCGAAGCGGTGCTGCGGCGCGCGGTCGCCAAGGCCGCCGATCGCGCCGAACATACGGGAGCCGCGATCGACGTCGTGGCGCTGGCCGCCGTGCGCGCCACCCGCGAGGCAACCGTCGCACGCGGCCGGGACAAATTGCCCTCGATCCTCGGGATGCCCGCGCCCGGCGAAATCGCCGATGGCGAGACGTTCGACGGCAACACCGAGGTCGCGACCTTTCCTGGCGATCTGCCCAGCGACCCCGAAGCGCTGTTCAAGGGCGAGTTTCGCGGCCTCTCCAGCACGCCTTCCGAAAAGGCCGATTTCCGCTTCCTGCGGTTCCGGCCGCCGCAGCTCGAACGCGACAGCGAGGACGAGCCGGCCTTGCCTCACATCCGCCTTGACCGCGCCCTCCAGTTCCTGATCGGAGACAGACTGCAATGAGCGAGAAAACGTCTCATCGGCGGCCGGCGACCTTCAAGCTCGACGATCCCGGCGTGATCGTGGTGGACCCCGATGACACCGGCCGCCCCGCCCGCGGCACGGTCCAGATCACCAAGGAACCCGACCCCGCGCTGCTGCCGGTGCCGATCGACGCGCCGCTGCTCCCGGTGCGGCGCGGCCTTCGCTGGGGTGCGGTGTTCTGGGCCGCAGTCGCAGGGCTGGTGCTGCTCGGCTCCGGACTCGGCGTCGTCAACCTGATCGAGGATCTGTTTGCGCGCAGCGAAAGCCTCGGCTTCCTCGGGCTGGCGTTTTCGTCGGTTGCCGCACTGGCGCTGACCGTCGTGATCGCGCGCGAGGCCTTCGGACTGGCGCGGCTTGCCACCATCGAAAAACTGCATCTGCGCGCCGCAGAGGTGCTGCTCAGCGACGACCGCGCCGCCAGCCGGGCCATCGTCGGCGATCTGCTCAAGCTGGCGCACCAGAACCCGCAACTGGCGCGCGCCCGCGCATCGCTGCAGGGCCATACCGACGACATCATCGACGGCGCCGACATGATTAAGCTGGCGGAACGCGAATTGATGTCACCGCTCGATCAGGAGGCGCGGCGGCTGGTGTCATCAGCGGCGCAGCGGGTTTCCATCGTGACCGCCGTGAGCCCACGCGCGCTGTTCGACGTCCTGTTCGTGTTCGTGGCGTCGCTGCGCATGATCCGGCAACTGGCGCGGCTCTATGGCGGGCGGCCGGGCACGCTCGGCATGATCCGCCTGATGCGCCACGTCATCGGCCATCTTGCCATCACCGGCGGCATGGCGGCCAGCGACAGCCTGATCCAGCAGATGCTCGGCCACGGCATCGCCGCAAAACTCTCGCAGCGGCTCGGCGAGGGCATGCTGAACGGATTGCTGACGGCGCGGCTGGGCCTCGCCGCCATCGACGTCACCCGCCCGCTGCCGTTCACCGCCCTGCCGCGCCCGGCGCTCGCCGACCTCGCCAGGGATTTGCTGCGCAAGCGCGAGGAAGAGGAGTGAGGTTCAGACGATGCCAATCGCAACGCCCTCTCCCCTTGTGGGAGAGGGCAACTGCGGCGCCGACAACCAACTCGCTTGGGTGAGGGGTTCGCTCAACAGGCACTTTCTTCGCGGAGAGAGACCCCGCATCCGGCAGCCTTCGCTTAGCCGATGCAAAGCATCGGCGTTAATTTTGACGGCGGCCAAAGGCCGCCTAATGCACCTTCTCCCACAAGGCGAGAAGGTTTACTCCATAGCGGTTTATATGGCGTCCTGTCCTGAGATGAAGGCTTCGCAACCTTCACTCAAGACAGGAGCGTCCCGTGGCTGACGAAAGCCATCGTTGCGCCGTAGATGCTATTGCTGGCGCGCGCCGACAGTCCCCGGTTCGCCGTCAGCCGTAATTTCGAGGGTAAATCGACCAAAACCTGCCGGTTTGGCTTCCCATCTGTCGGCCTTTCCTGATAGTGCGGCAAGGGTGCCGGAAGCGAACTTGATCAGCCCTTTTCCAGAGGCTTCGATACCGGCGGGTTTGCCATCCTTCATGATAGTGGACCCTGTACCCTCGGTGAGTTGGGTAACCGCGAGCCCCCCGGCCACCCGGATAATTCCGCCGCCAGACAGATACGTTCCTTGAGGGCCATCCCACTGACTGGTCGAAGACCCTGAGTACAGTGCGCCTTTCAGCAGTCCGTCCGCACCAAGGCAAGAATATTGGACACTGCGGAGCAGGTGCCCATCCTTGTCACCGATGGGGTCCGAGCTTACCGCGCCAACAACGCCGCATTCAAGTCGCCCGACCGTTTCCGCCAGCGCAAATCCGGTTGCGCCGATCAAGCCGAGACTGGAACACACAACCGTAACCACGAAATGCTTGTTCATTGAAGTCTCCTCTAAACGCGTGCGCGAGCGCACTCGATGCATCGAGTGCCGCAGAACAGCCAAAAAAGTAGTGGCCTATTGAGGCTTAGTGCCCGCCGGTGGCTCTGACGCTGCCGCTAAAATGGGGACCTCGGCACGTCCGCTGTGGCAGCTCCCAGAAAGTAGCACCGAACCATACACCTCCAGAAAGGATACCGGAAGAAGCGCCTGGTGAGAATTTCACAATGGATGAGAAGCGGCCCGCTCGTTCTGGCGCACGCCACAACAATCGCTGCGCCATGTGGCGCGCTCCACAGCTCCAGTCTTCGCAAATCGTTGTTCAGTCCTTAGTGGTGATCCACGTTCGGGCGGTGCTCCCCAGGGACCACCCATTGTGACCACCTCCAACCTCACTGGTTGAGGTTCATTCGCGATTAAGGATTTTTCGCAAACGCCCCCAGCTCTCCTCTGGTAGTTGCTTGATGACTTTTATTAGGGCGTCATCTCCGCTCCCAAGTACGTTTGCTAAAATCTCGGTCTTGTGTTCCTCACCGTCGCGCACCTCATCTTCGTCTAAGTCCATGCCACGAACAATGGCACCAACCCGTAGCGATTCATTGAGAGTAATCTCGAAATCCAAACGGAAGGACTGACCACATGACTGGCACACCGCGGCTCCCATCAAGTTCAATGCACCACACTTATCGCAGGACTTGAACGCCTGATGAGGTCGAGGCGGAAATTCGTGACCGCACTCCGCGCATGCAATTGCATCGCGGGGATTTTGGGCCTCGCAGGTCGGACATGTCTTCTTTGTAGGAGGCCGGCCTTCCGCCCTCGCAGTCGGGCTCATCTCGCGTTCAACTCTGCGTGCCCATTCTTCAAGAATTCTGTGCGTAGGCATCACGACGTAGGCGCGAGAGTAGTCATCGTCTCCCAAGCTGCGCACGACACGCCCCACCGCCTGCCGGGAGAAGGAGAAGGCCAGCACGCGCCAGCGAAACAGCGGTGACTCCGGCGGCGGCGAAAGCTCCGGCGTCCAGCCGGTCAGTTTTTCCAGCGCGTAGGTATCCATCACGACCCCGCGCCAGCTTCGCTCGACCCGCTCCAGCGGTAGCCGCTCCGCCTTGATCTCGTTCCACAGCGGCAGGCGGTTGTCGGGCTCGCGCGCAACGTAAAGGCCAGGATGATCCTTGATCCGGTCCATGCCGGGATCGGCAAAGCCCTGGAAGCGACCGCGCTCGTTGATCTGGACGACGGGAACACGGCCGTTGAAGTGCCAACGCAGCATCGCATAAGTGCGATAATCCGTGGTTGCGATCCAGGTCGCGCCGGTTCTCTTCAACTGATCCCGTGCGCGCGCCGCGACCTGCTCGTATCCCGCCTCGCCGCCGACCGGATCGGTCCGGCCGATCAGATTCCAGGGTGCGGCGACGTAGTAGAAGAACACGCCGACGACAAAGGCGATGCCGGAAATCACGGCCACCCTCGCCCACCACAACGTCGACTGGATGATCCATTCCGACCATTTTTCGCGCGGCAGCACCGCCAGATTGATGGCGGCGGCGGCAAAGCCGGCGAGCCAGAGGAACATCGGCCAGGTGTCGCCGACCCGCAGCGTCAGCGATTTCCAGCAGAAATACAGGAAGGGGACCAGCACCGATGTCGACAGCAGGATCGCGACCGGCTCGCGCCTGCGATAACCACGCCACGCTGTCAGCGTCACGCCCGACAATACCACCGGGAGCATCACGAACCCGACGAGGCCGAACTGCAGGCCGATAAATTCGCCCACCGTGCGCAGCGACACATCATGGGTCGCCACCGCGCGCACGAACTGGAACCGGAACGACGCCCAGTCGTGCTGCTCATTCCAGATCAGCACCGGCGAAAATACGACTACTGCGATCAATGCCGCCACCCAGGGATAAGGGCTGAGCAGCCAGCGCCGGCGCCAGTCCGGCACCAGCGCGAACGCCAGCACCGCCGGCACCAGCATGACCGCGGTGAATTTCGAGAGCAGCGCCAGCCCCGCGAACAGGCCGGCCGCGAGCCACCAGCGCGGATTGCCACTCTCGGTGAGCCGGACCAGCGCCCACAGCATCGCGACCGCAAACGGGATCATCGCGGTGTCGGGCGACACTTTCGCCATCAACAGCCCGTAATACAGCGCCGCCTCCGGCATCAGCACCGCGAACACCACCGCGCGAACATCATGGGTGACACGGCGGACGATATCGGCGAGCAGCAGCTGCGTGACCAGCATCGCCAATATGCCGGCAAACCGCACGCCGAGACTGGTATCGCCGAAGATCGCGGTGCCGAAGCGGATGAACCAGGCGATCATCGGCGGATGATCGAGGAAGGACAGCGCGCTCTCCTTCGACCAGGTCCAGTAATAGGCCTCGTCGGTGCGCAGATCGAGCACATGGGCGTAGATCAGCCGCATCAATGTCAGCACCGCGACCAGCGACACCACGGCCAGCAGCTGCCGGAAAGCAGGGCTGTCCGGTTTCACGCGTCCGTTATCGGGCGGGGCCATCGTCACGGCGCTTTCTCCTCGAAGCCTCGGGGGGTGTCAACGTGCCGCGGAGGAAAATGGTTGATCGCCGGGAGGACCCTGGAGGGTATTCACCACGGGAATTAAACAATACTATCGCCGATACTGTATTACATGGTTCGCATGGCCGAATTTTCTAGAGAGCAACTGGCGACGTTGGTCCGCGGCATCAGTCTGCGGCAAATCCGTCTTGCCAGCGGCATGGTGCTGTTCGCCTATCTCGTCAGCCATTTCCTCAATCATGCGCTTGGCAATATCTCGATGGAGGCCCTGGCCATCGGCGTCCATTGGCACATCCTGTTCTGGCAATTCCCGCCGGTCGGGATCGTGTTCTATGCCTGCTGCCTCGTTCACACCGCGCTCGGCATCTGGGCGCTGTATCAACGCCGCCAGTTCCACTGGAAAGCGATCGAGCCGCTGCAGCTGGTGCTGGGGCTGAGCATTCCGGCGCTGATCATCACCCACATTGTCGGGGTGCGGATCGGCCAGGCGCTATACGGACACCAAAAACTCTATCCGCAGGTGTTTTTTGCGTACTGGATCGTGTGGCCGCTCAAGGCGTGGCTGATGTTCGCGGTCATTACCATCGCCTGGGTCCATGGCTGCATCGGCCTCTATTTCTGGCTGCGGATGAAAGCATTTTTCAAGACCGCCGCGCCGTTTCTGCTCGCCGTGGCGGTGCTGATTCCGACGCTGGCGATGCTCGGCCTCTATCAAGGCGGACGAAACGTCGTCGACAACGACAGTCCCGAATGGCGGGCGGAGAATCTCGTGCCGGACAAGGTCGGCACCTGGGCCGAACAGGCCGTATTGAGCGACATCGAGGATTATTTCCTGATCGGCTATCTGGGCCTCATCGTCGTCGTGCTGCTGGCAAAGGGCGCACGCACGATCCACGAGCGCCGCGGCGGCATGGTCAATCTGTCCTACGGCAACGGACGGACCGTTCGGGTGCCGAAGGGGCTGAGCGTGCTCGAGGCAAGCCTGCGCAACAACGTACCCCATGCCAGCGTGTGCGGCGGCCGTGCCCGCTGCTCCACCTGCCGCATCCGCATCATCGGCGACTGCAGCGCGCTCCCGGAGCCTTCGCAGCGCGAGGCTTTTGTGCTCAGCCGGGTCGGGACGACTGACCCCTCCATTCGCCTGGCCTGCCAGTTGCGGCCGACAACCGATCTTTCGTTCTTCCAGCTTTTTCTGCCGCACGCGACGTCGGCGGGCTCGCACGCGTCGAATCCGACCCGGGTCGGCCAGGAGCGCTATCTCGTCAGCATGTTCGTCGACATGCGCGGCTCCACAAAACTTGCGGAAAAGCGGCTGCCGTTCGACACCGTGTTCATCGTCAACCGCTTCCTCGGCGCGGTGTCGCAGGCGGTGATCGAAAGCGGCGGCAGGCCGAACCAGTTCGTTGGCGACGGCATGCTGGCGCTGTTCGGGCTCACCACCGGCCGGCAGGATGCCTGCCGTCAGTCGCTGAAGGCCGCGGCGATGATCGCCGCCAATGTCGATGAGTTGAATCAATTCCTCAGCCATGATTTGCGCGAGCCGATCCGCTTCGGCATCGGCATTCACGGCGGCGAGGTGATCGTCGGAGACATCGGCTACCGCGACCACATGGTGTTCACCGCACTCGGCGACGCCGTCAATGTCGCGGCACGGCTGCAGGACATGACCAAGAGTCTCGCATGCGAGGCAGTCATCTCCGACGAGGTACGCGCCACGGCGGGGTTGCCGGCCGACGCCCTGCCGCAGCAGGAAGTCGCGATCCGCGGCCGCAACGAGCCGATGATCGTGCGCACCGTCGCGGAGGCGCGGGCATTGTCGGCGCTGGTCGCTGGCGAGCAGGTCGAGGCGGCATAAGGGCACCAGCACCGGTCCCATCAACGGGTCCGTCATTGCGAGCGAAGCGAAGCAATCCATCTCGCCGCGCGAAGAAAGAATGGATTGCTTCGTCGCTTTGCTCCTCGCAATGACGCTGAGGGAACGGCAAACACATCGCGACGGCTTGAATCGCCTCCGCTGCCGCTACGTGATCTTTCTCACACCTGAACAAGCATTCAGAAAATTGTCCCCGAACGGAATGCAATTTTCTCGAACCCCCTTTGTTGGGGGTGCGACTGATGGGCGATGGGTAAGACTGGAACTGAAACTGAAACCCGCGCCAAGACGAAACGTTCGAGGCGCATCATTGAAGGAGAACGACCATGCTTCGCAAAGTAACTCTCGCTCTTGTTGCCGCAGCTTCCCTCAGCGCCATGGCGCTGGCTCCGACCGCCGCTTCCGCCAAGCCCTGGGGCGGCGGGTGGGGTGGTGGATGGGGTGGCTATCATCACCACTGGGGCCACGGCTTCGGCATCGGCTTTATCGGCGGCGACGTCGACGGCGGCTGCTACGTGACCCGCCCGGTCATGACGCCGTACGGCTACCGGTATCGCACCGTCAACGTCTGCGGCTACTGATCCAACCGCAGTTCGTCAAGTCCGGGAAGCCCCGGTCGCCTGATGCGGCCGGGGTTTTCGGTTGTGCAACGCAATGTCATACGCACACTGCGAAAGCATGAATTGACTTGGCACCCTGCGATGCGACATCTGCTGGATGAGTTCGGTGATGACCGACTCAAACAGAAAAAGCTTCGGAGGAAGCGCGATGCTCGATAGACGGGAATTGATGAAACGCGCCGGCGTGGCGGCGCTGGTGACGGGCCTGGGTTCGTCGAGGGCACTCGCACTCGATACGGTGACGCTGCCGTTCGACAATGGCGAACGGCCGCTGGTGAGATACCCGCAGAAGCGCCCGATGATCGGCCTGACCAGCCGGCCGCCGCAGCTGGAAACGCCGTTTCCGATCTTCAACGACGGCCCGATCACGCCGAACAACGCGTTTTTCGTCCGCTATCATCTGGCCGACATTCCCTACGATCTCGATCCCGACAAGTTCACGCTGGAGATCAAGGGCAAGGTCGACAAGCCCCAAAAACTTTCGCTGAAAGAGATCAAGAAGCTCAAACCGGTCGAGCTCGTCGCCGTCAATCAATGTTCGGGCAACAGCCGCGGGTTCTTCAGTCCGCGCGTCGCCGGCGGCCAGCTCGCCAACGGCGCGATGGGCAATGCGCGCTGGCGCGGCGTGCCGCTGAAAGCCGTGCTCGATATGGCCGGCGTGCAGCCGGGCGCCAAGCAGGTCACCTTCGGCGGGATGGACGGGCCGGTCAGCGACAGGACGCCCGATTTCGTCAAGGCGCTCGATATCGATCACGCCAGCGACGGCGAGGTGATGCTGGCCTATGGCATGAATGGCGACGACCTGCCGTTCCTCAACGGCTTTCCGCTTCGGCTGATCGTGCCCGGCTATTACGGCACCTATTGGGTCAAACACCTGAACGAGATCACCGTGATCGACAGCGTGTTCGACGGCTTCTGGATGAAATCCGCCTACCGGATTCCGGACACGCCCAACAACAGCGTCGAGCCCGGCACCGCGCCGAAGGCGACGATCCCGATCAACCGTTTCACCGTGCGCTCGTTCATCACCAACGTCACCGACGGCGCCAGGCTCAAGCCGGGCGGCACGACGCTGAAGGGCATCGCGTTCGACGGCGGCAAGGGCATCAAGGAGGTCGCGGTTTCGATCGACGGCGGCAAGACCTGGACGCCGGCAAAACTCGGCAAGGACCTCGGCAAATATTCGTTCCGCGAATGGAAGCTGAAGGTCGCGCTCGCGGCGGGCGCCAGCGAAATCAAGGTGCGCGCCACCAACAATGCCGGCGACACGCAGCCGATGGATCCGTTGTGGAATCCCGCCGGTTATCTGCGCAACGTCGTCGAAACCGTTCGCGTCACCGCGGCGTGAGGACAATGGTCATGAAACATCAGCTTCTCCTCGCGCTCGCCGCCGTCGCAGGCCTCGGTGTCGTTGCGGCCGCCGCGGCGCCCGTGAACTACACGCTTCCGGAAGAAACCGCCGCCTTCAAGCCGGGACCCAATCTCGAAGTGGTGCAGAACAATTGCACCGCCTGTCACTCCGCCGACTACATCAAGACGCAGCCGCAGGGCGAAAAATTCAAAAAGGATTTTTGGGCTGCGGAAGTGACCAAGATGATCAAGGTCTATGGCGCGCCGATCGACGAGGCGGACGTCGGCAAGATCGTCGAGTATCTCGCCGCGACGTACTAAAATCCGGCGGCCGGTCTTCGCTCCTCGTCACCTCTCCCGCTTGCGGGGGGAGCATAGGCCGCCTTCGGCGGCCGTTCTTAGATAGGAACGCCGAAGCAAAGCCTCGGCTATGGCGCGAAGCGCGGCGGGTGGGGGAAACGGCTATCGACCCGACGAGCACGCGGAAACACCCCCACCCAACCCTCCCCCGCAAGCGCGGGAAAGGGAGCGCACCGCCGATGACGCCGGATTATCGCCACCTCATGCGCCCGCCTGCGCGGGCCGGCCGGGCCGGTTTCCGGGCTATGGGGAGCGTCACCCGGCCGCATTTTGGCCGCCTCAAATGATCGCGAAACAGGCAAAAAGGCGGAAATGCGGTGTCATAAACCTCATTTTTGCCAAATCCCCGCTATCGTTTGCGCTACCCAGTTTGCCCCAACCCGCGTATCCTGACCTCGGGCAGGCCGGTGTGTGCGGGGACCGGCGGTCCGTTTTTGTTTTTTGATTCCGCGGAGACGACGTGAATGGCTAAAGGTACGGTGAAGTGGTTCAATCCGACCAAGGGTTATGGTTTCATCCAGCCCAGCAATGGTGGCAAGGACGTTTTCGTTCACATTTCGGCGGTTGAGAAAGCCGGTCTTTCGACGCTTAACGAAGGACAGACCGTCGAGTACGAAGAGATTGCCAATCGCGGCAAGACCTCGGCCGAGAACCTCAAGGTTTAGCGCAAAAGCGCGATCGGCAACGGCGCACTCTCGGACCTGATCCGGGAGTGGGGCTTGAAAAAACTCTCAAAAAACTGTGAGCGTTCGGCGGAGCGAGCACCGCCTTCGCTCGGCTTTCTCTAGACCTGTACGATCGATGCGCCGCGCGATCGCGTCACGGGCAGGTGCCACGCTGTTGTCCGCTGTCCCCGCAGGGCACCTTCTTCGACAACTCCTGAATTTTCCGAACAAGGGCCCTGTCCCGTTCTTCGGACCGTTGCAGAATTTGGCATGAAAACATCGCGCCGGCCCGGGCATTGGTCGACTGGGCGGCGGCGCGCGCTCAGTCTTCGGTAACCCATCGCTCGACCGTCATGACATCCGGCGGCTGCAGATAGCCGCGCGGCCAGAGATCCACGACCCATTGCATCCTGGTCGCGCGCTCGACCAGCACCGCGGTGTTGTGCGGCGTCTGCAGCACCAGCGTGTTGCCGCGATAATGCGGATCGCCCACCACGTGATATTTGAACAGGTGCCATTCCTGCAGCACCAGCAACAGGCTGGTGGTGTTGCGGGTCGTATCCCAGCAATCGAAATTATGCTTGTCGTCGAAGTAGCGGAAATCCGCTTTCGCGACGCGTTTGTTGGTGCCGATGACCGGGCCCATGCGCCGGTCGAACCAGATCACCGCCTTCTGCACCGCCGCGCGCTCGGCCGCGGCCGAGGCGTGGCCAGCCGCCATGATCTGCGTCAGCGCGCTGCGATCGCCGGCGGTGAAATCGAGGATCTCGCGGCGGCGGCAAACAAAGCCATAGCAAACCGTCATGGATTTCGCGGACGGCGGATAGATCGACACCGTGGTGTAGAGCGCCGCGATCGCCGGGCTCATCTCGAGCGCCTTCGCCGGCTGGATGCCGGCCAGCGCCATCACGAATAGCGCGATCGCGCCTGCAAGCCTTATTCGCGTTCCGGCGTTTCTCATGATCCCTGCCATCTGGAAGAAGCCGTCGTAGAATTAACGTAACCGTTTCCCGCTGCCAATGTGCTTGCCGCCGCCTGTGGATCACGCCTCCTCAAGCATCCCTTAGCCGACCGGCAGCGGCGCATCGCGCTTGACCTCTTCCATCACGGCGTAGGTCCGCGTCTCGCGCACGCCCGGCAGCGCCAGCAGGCTCTCGCCGAGGAACCGGCGATAGGCGGTCATGTCGGCGACGCGGGCTTTCACCAGATAGTCGAAGCCGCCAGCGACCATGTGGCACTCCAGCACTTCCGGCGCGGTCTGCACGGCCTTCGCGAACCGCTCGAAGATATCCGGCGTGGTCTTGTCGAGCATCACCTCGACGAATACCAGCAGCCCAAGACCCAGCCGGTGCGGATTGAGCCGGGCGCCATAGCCCTCGATAAACCCGTCGCGTTGCAGCCGCTTCAGCCGCTCGCCGATCGAGGTTGGCGACAGCCCGATCCGCTCGGCCAATTCAACATTGGCAATCCGTCCATCCCCTTGAAGGATAGAGAGGATTTTGCGGTCTATTTTGTCAATATCGTTCATTTATCCGGCTAGTATCTGATTTATCCTAATTTTCTATGGCAAAATGACCAATTTGTCTATCGAACTGCGGTCGGGACCGCAGTAGATTTCGGCAAGGCTCAGGAAATGTCATGCCGGCTGAGACATCACAGCTTCCACCGTTCAGCGCGCCGTACGCACCCGATGACGTCGCGATCGCGGCCCGGCTGCTCGCCACCGCCAAACTGGGCGCCGAGCAGGAGCAAAGAATCGACCGCACGGCGGCGCATCTGATCGCGGCCATCCGCGCCAATGACGATCCCCTGGGCGGCGTCGAAGACATGCTGCGCGAGTTCGCGCTGTCGACCAAAGAGGGCCTGGCGCTGATGGTGCTCGCCGAAGCGCTGCTGCGCGTGCCGGACGCCCGCACCGCCGACCAGTTCATCGAGGACAAGCTCGGCCAGGGCGATTTTGTGCGCCACGAGACCAGGTCCAGCGCGTTCCTGGTCAATGCGTCGGCATGGGCGCTCGGCCTGTCATCCCGCGTGATCCAGCCGGGCGAGACCCCGCAGGGCACGATCGGGCGATTGACCAAACGGCTGGGTGCCCCCGCGGTGCGCGCTGCCACGCGGCAAGCGATGCGGCTGATGGGCAGCCATTTCGTGCTCGGCGAAACCATCGAGGCCGCGCTGGCGCGGGCGCAACCGCATTCTGCGCATCCTCCGCGCTACTCCTTCGACATGCTCGGCGAAGGCGCGCGCACCGCTGATGATGCCGAGCGCTATTTCAACTCCTATGCGCGCGCGATCGAAGCCATCGGCCGCGCCGCCGATGACCGTCCCCTGCCCGACCGGCCCGGCATATCCGTCAAACTTTCCGCCCTGCATCCGCGCTTCGAAGCGGTGAGCGCTTCGCGCGTGATGACGGAACTGGTGCCGCGGCTGATCGAGCTGGCACGGCAAGCCAAGGCCCATGATCTGAATTTCACCGTCGATGCGGAGGAAGCCGACCGGCTGGAACTGTCGCTCGACGTGATCGCCGCGGCCTTCGCGGACACATCGCTCGCGGGCTGGGACGGCTTCGGGCTGGCGATCCAGACCTACCAGAAGCGCGCGCGCGATGTGATCGCGTATGTTGACGATCTGGCGCGCAGTCTGAACCGGCGGATGATGGTGCGGCTGGTCAAGGGTGCCTATTGGGACACCGAGATCAAGCGCGCGCAGGAGCGCGGGCTCGACGGCTATCCGGTGTTCACCCGCAAGGCGATGACGGATCTGAACTACATCGACTGCGCGCAACAATTGTTAGGCTTGCGGCCGCGGCTCTTTCCGCAATTCGCAACGCATAATGCGCTGACGGTCGCGACCATTCTCGAACTCGCCGATGGTGGAAGCGATTTCGAGTTCCAGCGCCTGCATGGCATGGGCGAAGCGCTGTATGCGCAGCTTGGCGAAGACCGCCCCGACATCGCCTTTCGCACCTATGCGCCGGTCGGCAGCCACCGCGACCTGCTGGCCTATCTGGTGCGGCGGTTGCTCGAGAATGGTGCCAACTCGTCCTTTGTCGCACTGGCCGCCGACGAGACGGTACCGGTAGCGGCGCTGCTGCGGCGTCCGGCCGATGTCATCGGCACGGCCGGGAATGCGCGGCATCCGAACATCCCGCTGCCGCGCGATCTGTTTTCGCCGCAGCGAGAAAATTCCCGCGGCATCGAATTCGGCGAGCAGGCGGCGTTGGGCCAACTGATCTCGGCCGTCGCCGTGGAAGCCGCGCCCGCGACGGCAAGCATTGTCGCGGCGACGCCAGCGGATGCCAATGCAGCCATCGCCGCCGCCCGCGCGGGGTTCAGGGCCTGGAGCCGTACACCGGCGGACACACGCGCGAAAATCCTTGAGAGAGCTGCCGACTTGCTCGAACAGCGAAGCCCGCATTTCATCGCGTTGTTGCAACGCGAGGGCGGCAAGACGCTGGACGATGCGCTGTCCGAAGTGCGCGAGGCCGCCGACTTCTGCCGCTACTATGCCGCGCAGGGCAAAAAGCTGTTTGGCGAGAGCGAGGCGATGCCCGGGCCGACCGGCGAGAGCAATGTGCTCGTTCTACGCGGCCGCGGCGTCTTCATCGCGATCTCGCCGTGGAATTTCCCGCTGGCGATCTTTCTCGGCCAGGTCACGGCGGCGCTGATGGCCGGCAACGCCGTGGTCGCAAAGCCGGCCGAGCAGACGCCGTTGATCGCCGCGGAAGCGGTCAGCTTGCTGCACCAAGCCGGCGTGCCCGCTTCCGCGCTGCATCTGGTGCAGGGCGACGGCCGGATCGGCGCTGACCTGGTGGCGCATCGTGACGCCGCGGGTGTCGTGTTCACCGGCTCGACCGAGGTCGCGCGCGCGATCAATCGCCAGCTTGCCGCCAAGGACGGCCCGATCGTGCCGCTGATTGCGGAAACCGGCGGCATCAATGCGATGATCGTCGACGCCACGGCCTTGCCCGAACAGGTCGCCGACGACGTCGTGACGTCGGCGTTCCGCTCCGCCGGACAGCGCTGCTCGGCGCTGCGGCTGCTGTTCGTGCAGGACGACGTCGCCGACCGCGTGATCGAGATGATCGCAGGCGCAGCGCGCGAACTGCGAATCGGCGACCCGTCCGATCCGGCCACCCATATCGGCCCGGTGATCGACATGGATGCAAAAGCGCGGCTGGACGCGCATATCGCGCGGATGAAGCAGGAGGCGCGCGTACATTTCGCGGGCGCAGCGCCAGCTGGCAATTTCGTCGCGCCGCATATTTTCGAATTGTCCGACGCCGGCCAACTCACCGAGGAAGTGTTCGGGCCGGTGCTGCACGTGGTGCGTTACCGCGCCAACCGGCTTGACCAGGTCCTGCAATCGATCGAGCGCTCGGGCTATGGGCTGACGCTCGGCATCCACTCGCGGATCGACGATACCGTCGACGACGTGATCGATGGCCTTCAGGCCGGCAATATCTACGTCAACCGCAACATGATCGGCGCCGTGGTCGGCGTGCAGCCGTTCGGCGGCCATGGCCTGTCAGGCACCGGCCCGAAGGCCGGCGGCCCGCATTATCTGGCGCGCTTTGCGACCGAACAGACGGTGACGGTCAACACCGCGGCGGCGGGCGGTAACGCGGCACTGATGGCGGGCGAGGAGTAGTTCCCGTCGTTGCGAGGAGCGCGAAGCAATCCGGTCTTCGTCCTTCCGGGATGGTGCGTTAGCACCAGACCTCAGGTGCGCAATTGCGCACCTAGTTCGATGCTTCGCACCGCCGCGGAATGACGCCGAGCCCCGTTGCATCGCGCCCCCAACATGGGTCAAATGGCCCTTCATCGGGATCATCACGCGGGATAATTCCAGCCCCCGAAATAAAACCAACAAAACCTCACCGGAGCGACGCCACTATGGAAAAAGGCATTTTTGACGGCCTCAAGGTTCTGGATTGCGCGAGTTTCATCGCAGCCCCCGCGGCCGCCACCGTGCTGTCGGATTTCGGCGCCGACGTGATCAAGATCGAGCCGCCGGGATCGGGCGATCCCTACCGCAATCTGCCGAATCTGCCGGGCTATCCCCATAGCGAGCACAATTTCGCGTGGCTATTGGAAGCCCGCAACAAGAAGAGCCTGGCGCTCGACCTCACAAAACCGGAGGCGCAGGCGGTGCTGTATCGCCTCGTCGCCGAGGCCGACGTCTTCATCACCAACATGCCGCCGCAGGTCCGCGCCAAGTTGGGCATCACCCACGACCATCTGGCGCATCTCAACGACCGCCTGATCTATGCGTCGTTCACAGGTTACGGCGAAAAGGGCGAGGAAGCCAACAAGCCCGGCTTCGACTCCAACGCCTATTGGGCGCGCTCGGGGCTGATGGATCTGGTCCGCGCCGATCAAAATACCACGCCGGCCCGATCGATCGCCGGCATGGGCGATCACCCCTGCGCGATGGCATTTTACGGCGCGATCGTGACCGCGCTCTACAAGCGCGAACGCACCGGCAAGGGGTCGCATGTCAGTTCCAACCTGATGGCCAACGGCGTCTGGGCGGCGTCGGTGCTGGCGCAGGCCAAGCTGGTCGGCGCCAAATTCGGCGAACGGCGCCCGCGCGAGCGCGCGCTGAACGCGGTGACCAACCACTACCAGTGCAAGGACGGGCGCTGGCTGATCCTGTCGCTGCTCAATGAAGACCGGCAGTGGCCGACGCTGGCGCGCTGCCTCGAGCGGGAGGATCTCGTCACCGATCCCCGATTTGCCACCAAGCCCGACCGCCACGCGCGGTCGCTGGAACTGATCAAGATTTTCGACGAGACCTTTGCCACCAAACCGCTGGCCGAATGGCGCAAGATTCTCGACGGCAACGGGTTGGTGTTCGGCGTGGTCGGCATCCTCGACGATATTCCGAACGACCAGCAGATGATCGATAACGAAGTGCTGGTGCCGTTCGAGAACGACACCATGCTGACCATCAGCAGCCCGATCTGGGTCGACGGATCCAAAAAGGTCCAGCCCCGCAAGCCGCCCGGCCTCGGCGAGCACTCCGACGAGATCCTCCGCAATGCCGGTTATGACGAGGCCGCGATTGGCAAGTTGCGGGCCTCCGGCGCGGTGGCTTGATCCACACTGTCGCTTAAACTTTCTTGCTCGCATCAACGGCGGTTTCGTCACCTCTCCCACCCCAACTCGGGTTTACCCGAGTTGGGCATCTCAATTTGTCGAAGTCGGATATATCCGCCGTCGATGGGAGAGGTGGCACCGAGCAAGTGGCGGTCGCTCAATTGCCCGGCAAGCGGCTCAAGCACTACGCCTGAGGCATGATGACTCTAGATCGGAGCGGCCCTCTCGCACATGCTCCGTCATCCCTGCGCAACGGCGAAGCCGTTGCCGCTGGAGGTGCGCGCTTTTGCGCGCCTCGAAGGATGAGTACGGCCCGTGGCGAAGCAAGCGTCTCGAAGGATGGACGCAACACACGGACTCGCGGCCATCCTTCGAGACGCGGCGAAGACGCCGCTCCTCAGGATGAGGTCCGAGATCGCTTCACAGCCTCTCAGGATGACGACTATCCCGCTCATCGATTGAGCCACGCCCAGACGATGCCAAACACGATCACGCCGGCGATGACCGTGAGCGCGATTGCCCAGACGCTGACGCGGACGTCGCCCACCGCCTGCCGTTCCGCCTCGTTTTCCGCGATCTCGCGATTGCGCTGCTTGTTGTCCTGGTCGGAAGAGCTCATCGGCCGGTCTCCGCTCAAGTCCTGGTCAAGACCCGGTTGTCGTCGCCGGCTGCAGTGTAGCATCAAACGATGACGGCTGGTCGGCCGCGCCCTTGCCGCCGCTCATGCCCGCAAGCCGGCTCAGCGAGAATGCCGCCAGCGCCGCGCACAAAGCCGCGATCGCCGCCGCCATGAAGACCGATCCCGTGCTCCATTTCGCGGTCATCAGCGCCCCGCCCACCAAAGGCCCGATGATCGAGCCGGCCCGGCCGATGCCGAGCGCCCAGCCGACCCCGGTGGCCCTGACCGAGGTCGGATAGAACGCAGCCGCGAGCGCGTTGGCGGCGATCTGGCCGCCCACCATGCAAAACCCGGCGACGAAGATCGCCATGGTGACGAAGACCGTCGAATGCCCGAGCTGGCCGATCGCGCCGACCGCGAAAACCGCGATGAAATACACCAGCGCCAGCGCGCGAAACGAGAAGCGGTCGATGACGCTGCCAAGCGCAAAGGCGCCGACCACGCCTCCGACCTGCAGCATTGATCCGATCACCGCCGAGGTGGATACCGAGGCGCCGAGATCGTTGAGCACCGTGGGCAGCCAGTTCGTCAGGAAATAGAGGTCGAGCAGGCTCATGAAGAACACCACCCACAGCAACAGCGTGGGAAGCGTTCGCTTCTCCCTGAAGAGATGCTGCACCGGCATTCCGGCCAGAACCGGTTCATGCACGACGAACTGCGTCGCCGCCGCAAATGCGGCCTTCGGATTGATGAGAGCAAGCAGTTCGGCAACGCGCGCATTGGCGTGCCCGGTCAGCGCCAGGAAGCGCACGGATTCCGGCAGCCGCAGTGCCAGGATCGGCACCAGCAACAATGGCGCAGCGCCGCCAACGACGAACACCGAGCGCCAGCCGAATTGCGGAATCAGCGCCGCCGCCAGCAGGCCACCGAGGGCGGCGCCGAGCGAAAAGCCGCAAAACATGATCATCACCATGGTGGCGCGGCGGCGTTGCGGGTTGAACTCGGAGGTCATGGCAATGGTATTCGGCATCGCGCCGCCGAGACCGAGCCCGGTCAGAAACCGGATCGCCAGGAGCGCGTTGACGTCCGGGACGAACGCGGTGACCAGCGTGCCGATGCCGAACGCCAGCGTCGAAAAGACGATGATCTTCTTGCGCCCGATACGGTCCGCCAGCGGTCCGAGCGTCAGCGCACCGATCATCAGCCCAAACAGCCCCGCGCTGAACACCGGCCCGAGCGCGGCCTTGGTCAGCCCCCACTCCTTGGCCAGCGAGGGCGCCACAAAGCCGATGGCGGTGGTATCGAAGCCGTCAAGAAGCAAGACTGCCGCGCAGGTCAGCAGCAGCTTGATCTGAAAAACCCCGACCGGCTGCCGATCGATGTAGCCGGCGACATCAAGTGATGCGCCGGCGACATCAAGCGATGCGCCCTGAGACTGAGAATCCGCCATGATCGTCTCTCCCCCAAAAATCCCGGGCCGCGGTTCTTGTCGACCGTCTTGCCGAGCCTAGCGCGAATTCAACTCTTACGGCAGGACTTTCCGGCCCTTACCCGCGCAGTGCTTCCTTCGAATAGCCGGCGATCTGCTTGTAGCCTTCGGAAAGACCGACAAGCTCGTCGCGGCTGATGACGTCCTCGATCGCGCCAAACGGCCGATCGCCGGTGCGCTGAAACACCTCGCGCAGGATCGCATCCGGCGGATTGGTGCGGTTGGTGAGAACGACGCGCGTGGTCGCCTCCAGCCGTTGCTTTTCATAGGCCGCCAGCGCCGCAACCGGATCGGCATGCTCCTTCAGTGCAGAGGTCAGCGCGCGTGCATCGAGGATCGCCTGGCCCGCGCCGTTGGAGCCGCGCGGCACCATCGGATGCGCGGCGTCGCCGAGCAGCGTCACCCGGCCAAAACTCCAGCGCGGCAGCGGGTCCTGATCGACCATCGGGAATTCCAGCACGCTGTCAGCGGCGCGGATCAGGGCGGGCACATCGAGCCACTCGAAATGCCAGTCGGCGAAAGCGCCGGTGAAATCATCGAGCGAACCGGCCCGGTTCCAGTCGCGCTTGCGATAGGTCGGGGTTTCGATTTCGGCGACCCAGTTGACGAGTTGCAGTCCATCCGCGCCTGCGGCGCGGATCGGATAGACCACCATCTTGCCATGCGCCAGCCAGCCGGCGCGTACCATGCTGGCGCCCGACAGTATCGGCTTCCAGCGCGTCACGCCGCGCCACATGTTGACGCCGGAATAGCGCGGCTCGCCCTCGTTCGGGAAAAACTGCTTGCGAAGCGCGGAATTGATGCCGTCGCAGGCGATCGCAACGCTGCCGCGCACGGTCGAGCGGTTGGCGCCTCCCGGCCCATCAGAGAACGTCACGGTGACGCCGGCGTCATCCTGTTCGACGCCGACGCAATGATGGTTGGTGAGCAGCCGGTCGGCACCCGCGCGCGCCACGAAAGCATCGAGCAACACCTGCTGCAGGTCGCCACGGTGAATGGAGAATTGGGGATGATCGTAGCCCGCCGCACGACCGAGCGGCTCCTGATAGATCAACTGACCAAAGCGATTGAAGAAGGTCGCGTCCGTGGTCGCGATCGCGACCTTTGCCAGCGCCTGTTCAAGACCGAGTGTCGCGAGTTCCCTGGTCGCATGCGGCAGCAGATTGATGCCGACGCCGACCGCCCTGATTTCGGCGGCCGACTCGAAAATGCGGCAGGGAATATTGGCCTCGTGCAGCGCAAGGGCGAGCGTCAGGCCGCCGATGCCGGCGCCGACGATAGTGACTTCGTCCATATTTCCGTCCCTGAAACAATTCGCCGCGATAGAACACGATTAGTAAGTCTACTGTCAATCTGACGAACGGCTACAAAAGGCCAATTTACCGGGAGGTCTTGACGAAACACATCCCCATGCGCGAGGCCTTGCCGGCCGCCTGACAGGCCAGTCCCTCCGCACAGCCCCAAGCGCTGAAACTCTTGTCGTTATCGGCTCCCTTCGCGGATGGCTGATAGCAATGCGCGCCCCAGCCATCGCCGTATTCGGTTCCGGCCAATTCCGCGCTACCGCGCGATTGCGGGCGGCTGGAGAAGCCGCGGGAGTAATCCGGCGGTCTGCCATCCCGCAATGCGGCAAGAATATCGCGGCGGCGGATCTGGTCGCCGAAGAAATGCGGCGAGGCCGGCACGACCGTTGAATTGGAAGGCTTTGCTGCCATCCAGTCGACACCAGGGAAATGGAAGCCGCCGATGCCGCGGGTCTGATGGCAGCCCGAACAGGTGATGTCGTTCAGCCTCCGCTCGAAACCGCCGACCGAGCGGATGTTTTGCAGCTTCACCCCATCAGCCGCCGCCTTCCTCAGCGCGGCCACGACGTCGCTCTCCGCAAAGACGGGCTTGGCCTCAGCCCCCTCGCCTTGCAACAGACCAAACTCCGGCTGCAGCGCGGAAGTATCAAATCCAACCGGCGTCGGCGCGATCGCGCCGGTGGCCAGGAACTTTTCCGGGATCAGGATCGTACCGCGGTCGAGCTCGCCAAAATGCCTGGGGTCGAGCAGCCAATTCTTGAAATCGCGCCTGAGGCTGTCATCGGCCAGAATCCGGTTGCGGTCGATCTGGTTCTCCATCGGCGCTTCCTCGAAGCGCTGCGCCTGCGCATTGTAGTTGAACACCTTCAACAAATAGTCGGTGCGGAAATCGCGCAGAGCCGATTTCGGCGCGTGCGCGATCTGAAGATTGGTTTCGATGCGGTCAATATTTTCGGGAGCGATCAGATCGAGCGGTCCGTCCTTCGCCAGGAGCTTTTCCGCAAGCGCCGGGCCCGTCAGCGACAACTCGCCGGCGGCGAGCCAGCGGCGCGCGATCTCGGAGCACGTGATCGCTGCACCGCTGTGGTCGATTCCGAGACCGCCTTTGGCCTTCAGCACGAGATTCAGCGTCATCGGCAGGCGCTGCGATACCGCGTTTTCGCCGATCAAAGGCACATCCGTGCGGGTCAAACGATAGATCAGCCGGATCTCGCCGCAACTCGCTTCGGACACGTAAGCACGGTCCATCCGGTTGACGATGCCCGACAGCACGAAACGCGTGTCGGGGGAGTAAAGTTGAGTGCGGTCGAGTAATTGGAAATCAAAGCCGTCGCCGACGCCGATGGTTTCGTTCGGCATGTCAGCCTTGTGCCTGGCGATGTATCGATCGAATTCGCCGTCGATCGCCTGGCGGACCGGAACCATCGACGGCCACGCGAACAACTGGCTGTTGGTGAGCGGGATATTGGATGATCGCATCGGCAGCAGCATGCCGCTGAGGCCAAATCGTTCGCGGTCGAGTTCGCGCAGCGCTGCGGGATCGATGATTGCCACCCCGCGCTCCAGCGCCGCGGCGGGCGCCGTGCGCGCCGGCAAAGCGCTGCACAGCAGGGCGAACAGGATAACAGGAAATCGCAACGCGCGGCTCATGCCTCACTAACACCGCGCCAACAGACCTATTCAAGTAAAAAGGCGCTTCACATCACGGTGAAGCGCCCTGGTCTTTGGATTTCGCTTAAATCAGCGCGCGACGATCAGGCCCTTGCTGGTCACGACCACCCAGCGGCCGTCCTGCTTGCGGATCGCGTCGACCCGGCCGACGCCCGGGATGGGATCGCCGGCATAGACTTCATAGATGCCGCGCCGGCTTTCGATCAGCGCGCCGCCATTGGCGACGTCGCGCAGTGTCCAGCCCTCAACGGTCGGCAACCTGCCGACTTCAGTCTTGGCCAGAGCCGCTGCGGCCGTTGCCGGCGGCGTTACCGATCCCGTGACTTCCTTTGCCGCGACAGAGTTCGCCGCCGCAACGGCGGCCGGCGGCGTGGCGCGGAGCTTGTCCACGGCCTCGCTGAGTTTTGCGAGTTTGGCGGCCGGCTCGGCCTGCGCCTTCTCGACCTTGTCGAGGCGATCGCTGGTCTTGTTGAACTGGCTCATCCCAATCTTGGACGTATGTTCGACGCTGGCCTTCAACGCGACGATATCGGCATCGATCCGCGTCACCGAGGCTTCCAGCGCGCTGTCTTTCGCTACCGCCTGCTCGCCGCCGAGAAAATGCCCGAGGCCCGCGGTTGCCAGAGCGCCGCCGAGCCCACCCGCTACCGTCGCCAGCGCCACTACGGCCGCCATCGCAGCCATCCGGGGCTTGCCCGATGGCTCGGCGCTCTTCTCGGCTTCCGGCTTTGAACCTGTGCGGTCGCCGTTCCAGGTGCGATCGCCTGGGGACATGATCATGAGCTTGCCGGGGAAGCGCGGCGCCTCCGGCCTGGCTTCCTCAGGCTTCGAAGCCTCGACCTTGGGAGCCTCGACCTTGGGAGCCTCGACCTTGGGAGCCTCGATCTTGGGAGCCTCGACCTTGGGAGCGTCCGGCTTGGGACCGGTCTCTTCCTGTTCCGGCGCGAGCAGCGGGGACTCGACATTGGCCTGCGCCGCTACCGGCGCGCTTGCCGGGGACACGTCAGGAGCGGCCGGCCCGGCGCCAACGAGACCGGATTCACCGCTGATGGGCTCGGACTGGTGCTCACTCACGTTCAAATCTCCTGATCAGGTTGACCATTTGGTAACTTTTATTGCTTGCGAAATCGTTACTGCTGAAGGCCTTACCGAAATTTTAGGAACTGATCCGGGCCGGTTCTGGCCCATAACAAGGCGGCGGGGTGGCCTGAGATTTCGTCCCTTGTCCCAATGTTGCCCTGCGGCAATCCCGACAGCTCCGTTTGCGCTGGCCTGTTTCCCGACTAACATGGGCCGACCAACCAGCCAGAAAGGCAGGGCGCGCACCATGGCCATCGAGAAATGCATCAACGAATTTGATGTCGATGACGTCATTTTTGAGGAAGGCTCGACCGGGCGCGAGCTGTTCGTGGTGCTCGAGGGCAAAGTCGAGATCGCCAAGGTCTCGGGCGCCGGCAAGACCGTCATCGTGACGCTCGGCAAGGGTGAGTTCTTCGGCGAGATGGCCGTGATCGACGGCTCGTCCCGTTCGGCGACCGCGATCGCGGCCGCACCACATACCCGCGTGATGCGGATCAACCATGCCCGCTTCGTCTATCTGGTCAGCCAGCAGCCGGCGTTCGCGCTGATGATCATGGACGCGCTCAGCAAACGCCTGCGGGCGTCGAACGCCGTCACCTTCAAAGCCGCAGCGAATTCATGAGCGAGCGCAAACCCAGTCCGTTCAAGATCCTGCTCGATACCGACGCCTGCACGCTGATCCGGGCGGCCGAGGATGTCTACCAGGTCCGCTTTAAGAACCGCGCGGCCAACACCTATCTGGTGCGCGGCAGTTCGCGCACCATCATGATCGACGTCGGCCTGTCGTCGAACTATCCGCATCTCGTGCAATGCCTCAATCACGTCGGCTGCCCGCCCGACAAGATCGACATGGTGGTGCTGAGCCACGAGCATCTCGACCACATCGGCGCGGCCTGGCATTTTTCCGGCCGCACCTTCATCGCCGCGCACCGGCTGGCCGCCAACAAGATCATGCTGCGCGACGACTTTTCGATGCTGCGCAAGATGTTCAACGAGCCGAACGTGCCGATCAATGTCGACATCTGGCTCGAAGAAGGCAATTTGATCGACCTCGGCAATTTCCGTCTCAATGTGATGTACACGCCCGGCCACACCTCGGCCTGCATCTCGCTGTTCGACCAGGACAAGGGGCTGTTGTTCGCCGCCGACACCTTGATGCCCGGCGGCGTGATGGGTGGCGTGTTCGGCTCCGGCAGCATCGCCGACTACATCCAGTCGCTGGAGCGGCTGAAGGGCTTGAATTCCAAGATCCTGCTGTCCGGCCATGGACGTTTGTCCGACACGCCGCAGGAGGACGTACGGATCGCCATCCAGCGCTCGCACACGCTGTTGTCGGACACCGCGCAATTGTTCGACGCGCTGGACGCGCGGGCGAATTTCGAGCCGATCATGCAATCGGTGCGCGACCTCAACAAGCTCGACGATAATTAGAGCGCGCGAGGCGTCGCCGGAGTCCAGGACGTCCTGATTTATTCCCCTATCATCTCTGAATTCTGCACGAGCAGCGGCAAGCTGCGGATCAGAACCATCGGCCGAATGTGATCCATCCATTTGACAAACGCCGCGGCGGCCTGTTCAACGGCAGCAACAACGACGCCTTCGCAAGAAAAAGGGAGAGAGAACAAAATGAAGTTTTACGATTCGATCGGACCGAACCCGCGCATTGTCCGAATGTTCATGGCGGAAAAGGGCATCGACATGCCGAAGCAGGCCGTCGACCTGCGCAAGGGCGAGAATCGCGAGGCCGATCATCTGAAGCGCAATCCGCACGGCCAGATGCCGGCGCTCGAACTCGACGACGGCCATTATCTCTCGGAGGTCACCGCGATCTGCGAATATCTCGAGGAGAAGAATCCGAAGCCGGCGATGATCGGTGAGACGCCGGAGCAGCGCGCCGAGTGCCGGATGTGGACGCGCCGGGTCGACCTCAACATCTGCGAACCGCTCGCCAACGGCTATCGCTTCGGCGAGGCGCTGAAGTTCTTCCAGAACCGGATCCCCTGCGCGCCGGAGGCCTCTCCCGGCCTCAAGATGATCGCGGCCAACCGCCTGCAATGGCTCAACGGCCAGATGGCGGACGGCAGGGAGTATCTGTGCGGCAAGCGTTTTACGCTGGCCGATATCCTGCTCTATTGCTGGCTCGACTTCGGTGGCCAGGTCGGGCAGCCGCTGGACACAGCCAACAGCAACATCGTGGCGTGGATGGCCCGCGTTGCGGAACGGCCGTCGGTGAAGGCGTAACCCTGCAGTCCAGTTCCAGAACAGCCGAAAACACATAGGTGCGCCTGTCCCGCTGCGCGAAGCGCCCGGGTTTTGAAAGGTGTCACCCTCGAAAACGAGGGAGCAGGGAATGCCGGGTGCTTGCTGCACCCGCGGTCTCGTGTGCAAAGATGTGCATCGAAGACGCACACGAGCATACAGGTACAGTCGGAGCAATCCGGCATTCCCCGCGCAATGGCTTTACGGCTTATGCCGTGCTCTCCCCGGCGACGAATTCGTCTTGTCACCGTCGTTGTCGACTCTACGGCTGATCGATCCGGTTGAATCGACGTCGCCACCGACAGCTTGACACCAGCAACGGGTGTCGGGACCACACGGTTTTGCCGTACGCTAACAGCGCCGTTCGTCCTGCGCACTGTTACCGCTCACGAGTTGCCTCGCCCTGCGATCATCTTGCACGCCTGACGCTCTCGCGTCCACCGCATCCCGCTCCGCGTTCGTGACGACGCGCGATCCGCCCCTCTTGTCGGAACGGGACGCGCCGAGATAGCCACTGATTTGGGTCATGCGCAAAGCAGAATATTTTTTCGAAAGAGGCTGGACACGAAGATGAACGGCACGGCTGCTGATTTGCCCGTCGGGCACAGTGGTGACCTGTTCAGCGATAGTCGCAGGTCAGCCTTTGCGCGCGGGTAGATCGCCCTCCCCGCTACCAAAAACTGCATTTTTGTGCGCCTTCCCTCGATCTCGCATGGCTTTCTTCGCTCGAAGGTAGCGGTCGTGCAGTTTTTACATACAGGAAGGCGCTGCTGGCCCATCGGACTCCAGGCCGTGAACCCATAAATCTGCCGGGCGGAGCGCCCGCGAGAGTCCGCTATGCCCCGATAGCCGCCAAATTCCGCAGCGCCGCGAAATGACGCGATGTGCCAAAGAGCGACATCGACCAACTATCTTTAGCCGGAACATCATCAAACCGGATTGCACTCGAACCCAGTGGCTAGAAGAGGGGCGGCCCCTCCATTACATCTGCTCCGGACCACTCAACGAAGGCCGATCACTCAGCGTCATCGCCTAAACGAGCCAACGTTTGCGCCGCTTGTAGTGCTTCACATCGCGAAATGATTTGCGCTTGTCCCCGGCGACGCCAAGATAGAATTCCTTGACGTCCTCATTTGCGGCGAGCGCCCGCGCCTCGCCGTCCATCACGACGCGGCCATTTTCGAGGATGTATCCGTGGCTGGCATATTTGAGCGCCATATTGGTGTTCTGCTCGGCGAGAAGAAACGAGACATTTTCCTTGACGTTGAGATCCTTCACGATCTCGAAGATCTCTTCCACGATCTGCGGCGCGAGGCCCATTGAAGGCTCGTCCAGCAGGATCATCTTCGGGCGCGACATCAGTGCACGGCCGATCGCGCACATCTGCTGTTCGCCGCCCGACGTATAGCCGGCGGTGGAATCACGCCGCTCCCTGAGACGAGGAAAATAGGCATAGACTCGCTCCAGATCCTGCGCGATCGCGGACCTGCCGTCGCTGCGCGTGAAGGCTCCGGTCAGGAGATTCTCGTCGACAGTAAGGTGAGCGAAGCAGCGCCG
The DNA here is from genome assembly GCF_031202265.1 of Bradyrhizobium sp. Ash2021. NCBI lineage: Bacteria > Pseudomonadati > Pseudomonadota > Alphaproteobacteria > Hyphomicrobiales > Nitrobacteraceae > Bradyrhizobium > Bradyrhizobium sp. Ash2021. The sequence goes on from NZ_CP100604.1 coordinate 8,003,555, forward strand.
CCCCTCCATCACCTGAATGCAGCCGCGCCGCACCAGATCGTTTGGCGAAAGCGACTGCACTTCGACGCCATCGAACAGGATCGAGCCCTTGGTGACCTCGCCGCGTTCCGCATGCAGCAGATTGGAGACCGCCTTCAGCGTCGTTGTCTTGCCCGCACCATTGGCGCCGAGAAGCGCGACGATTCCGCCCCGCGGCACATCCAGCGATACACCCTTCAACACGAGGATGACGTGATCGTAGACAACCTCGATATTGTTGACCGACAGAAACGGCGCTGCCGCTTCTGTCGCCGTGGCGGCCTTGGAGATTGACACGCTGCTCCCTCCAAACGGTTGCGACTTTCGGAACATCCGGGAGGAGGCGAACGCTCCTCCCGGATCGCCCAGATGAGTTCAGCTTTCTTTCGAGCAATCGCGCGGCTGAATCTTCTTGTCCGCGGCATATTTCCCGGAAACCTCGTCGACGAGCGGTTCAGTGTCGGATTGGTTGGCCGTGTACCAGTCGGAGATGATTTTCCAGCCCTTGCCGTCCCACTGCTGTACGCGCCCGTCCCGCGCCCCCTCGTGGTCGGAGCAGGAAATCCTGATCGGCTTCAACATGCCCTCGAAGCCGAGTTCCCTGAGACGTGCTTCAGAGAGGTTGAGGTTCTCCAGACCCCAGCGGACCTGCTCGCCCGTGAGCGGCTTCTTGCCGAACTTTTCCTGCGCCTTGCGGATCGCCTCCACCCCGAGCATGGCGTTCACCATGCCGCGGTTATACAGAACCTCGCCGACCTTGCCAGGCTCCGACGCCCCCTTGCCTTTTGCATAGACGTACTTCTCCAGGTCGGCGTGCACGGCAAACCTGCCGGCACCATGCTGAAGCATCAGCGCCTTGTAGCCGATGGCTTGATCGCCTGCGGGTGTTACATCCGGCTCTGCGCCCGACCACCAAACACCGATCATCTTGTCGCGCGGATAGGCAACGGCCGCCGCTTCCTTGACTGCCGTGCCGTTCATGACGCCCCAGCCCCAGACTAAAACATAGTCCGGCCGGTTCTGGCGGATCGCCAGCCATTGCGACTTCTGTTCGACACCGGGGTGCGTGACCGGGATCGGCGTAAACTCAAAGCCGTGCTTCTTTGCCAACACCTGCAGCATCGGTATCGGCTCCTTGCCGTAAGGGCTGTCGTGATAGACCAGCGAAATCTTCTTGCCTTTCAGCTTGTCGAAGCCACCGACCTCCTTGGCGATGTGTTGGATCGCGATATCGGCCGCCGACCAGTACGTGCCAAGCAGCGGGAAATTGTACGCGAACACGGCTCCGTTCTTGGAATCGGCGCGGCCATAGCCCATCGTGATAATCGGGATCTTGTCAGTCGTGGTTTTTTCGGTGAGGGCGAAGGTAATGCCGGTCGACAGCGGATTGAAGAAGGCCGCGCCGGTCGGCCCCTTGCCCTTGAGACGCTCGTAACACTCAACGCCCTTGTCGGTGGCGTAGCCGGTCTCGCATTCCTCGACCAAAAGCTTGACGCCGTTGATGCCGCCGTCGCGCTCGTTGATCAGGTTGTAGTAGTCGGCCACGCCGTTTGCGTACGGCACGCCATTCACGGCGTACGCGCCCGTCCGGTAGGACAGTATCGGGATGAACTGCTCGTTTTGCGCCGCAGCCGGAGCGGCAAGCGCCGCGCCCGATAGGATGGCTGCCGCCAGTATCAGTTTGTTGCGTACCATATCGACGTCCTCCTCCTTCAGCCCGGTTTTGCGGTAACGGGTCTTGTTTTTGTTTTGCGGGCTTGCTTGCTCCTTCTGCCAACGACCGCCGCTCCGCGTTGCGATCTCCGGCCCCCTTCGCACCGACCGCCCCTTCAGTAGGGAAACGGCCAAAGTCTGAGCTTCTCCTTGCCAATCGAAATGAGTCGGGCAAACCCATGTGGCTCTTTGATCAGAAGATAGCAGATCAGCGATCCGAAGATGATGAACTCCAGGTGCGTGATCGTTTCTGTCGACAGCGGCACACCGAGTTCGGTTGGAATCAGGTTCAGCATGATCGGCAGAATGAGGATAAAGGCCGCACCGACGAACGACCCCATGATCGATCCCAACCCGCCGATGATCACCATGAACAGGAGTTGCAGCGAACGGTCGATCGAGAACGCTAGCGGCTCCCACGAGCCCAGATAGACGAACGCCCAGAGTGCGCCCGCCACGCCGACGATAAATGAGGAGACCGCGAAAGCCGTGAGCTTTGCGTAGAGTGGCCGGATCCCGATCAGCTCGGCGGCAATGTCCATGTCGCGGATTGCCATCCATTGTCTGCCGAGATTGCCGCGGACAAGGTTCTTCGCCAGAACCGCGAACACCGTTACGAAGGTCAGGCACAGCAGATAGCGCTCGATCGGCGTGCCTATGACCAGACCGAAGAAGTTCAGTGCCGGTGCATTGACCGACCCCGAGGGCGCGTAATTGGTAAACCACGGCACCCGCAGGAACACCCAGTCGAAGAAGAATTGCGCTGCGAGCGTGGCAACCGCCAGATAGAGGCCTTTGATCCGTAGACTGGGAACACCGAACAGGATTCCAACGACCGCCGCCATGAGCCCGCCGAGCAAAATAGATGCCAGCACAGGTAATGGTGGAATCGAAATCGCGAAGCCAAGCCAGGCGAGCGGAATATGAACGCCGGTCCCCAACTTGTAAGCTGAATAGGCGCCGACGGCCATGAAGGCGCCGCTGCCGAGCGAGATCTGCCCGCAATAGCCGACGAGAATGTTCACGCCGATCGCGGCGAGTGCGAGGATCAGGAAAGGCAACAGAATGGCCCACAGCAGATAGTCGCCGGCGAACGGCCAAACGTGGAAAGTCGCCAGCAGCGGCACCCCGATGAAGGCGATCCCGAGCAAGATACCGAGCGCAATACGGTCCTGGCGGATCGGGAAGATCGCCATATCCTCCGCGTAGGTCGTCTTGAATTGGCCAGCCTCGCGATAAAGCACGACTAACTCCTCGCCTCAGATGCGTTCGATGATTCGCTCGCCGAACAGGCCCTGCGGCCGCACAAGCAGCACCGCCAACGCCAGCACAAAGGCGAACCAATATTCGATACCACCACCAATATACGACCCCAGGAAAACCTCCGCGATCTTCTCACCCGCACCTACAATGAGCCCGCCGACAATGGCCCCCGGAACCGAGGTAAGACCCCCAATGATCAGAACCGGCAAGGCCTTCAGCGCGAGAAAAGTGATGGAGTACTGTACGCCCAGCTTGGTGCCCCACACGGTCGCCGCAACCAGCGCAACGAGACCGGCGACAAGCCAGACCACGAACCAGATCCAGTTGATCGGAATCCCGACCGACTGCGCGGCCAGGTGGTCGTCGGCAACCGCCCGGAGTGCGCGACCGGTCTTGGTACGCTGGAAGAAGATCGCCAGACCCGCGACCAGAATGCCGGCGATAAGACCGCCCCAGACATCCAGCTTGTTGACCAGAATTCCACCCGGAAAGAGGTTTTCAAACAAGAACCAGGCATCCGTCGGAAACAGCCGCAAAGGGTAAGCATCGGAACCGAAGATCATCTGCGCAGCGCCTTCGAGGATGAATGTCGCGCCGATGGTGGACATGAACAGCGTGAGGCCGTCCTGGTTGACAAGAGGTCCAATCACGAACCGCTCGATCAGCCAAGCCGTTATCGCCATGATCACGACGGCGAAGCCGATGCCGATGATGATCGCAGCCCAAAGCGGGAAACCCTTGGCCACCAGGAAGTCAAGCGAGCGGACCAGCGCCAGCCCTGCGAGCAATACCATTGCGCCCTGGGCAAAATTAAAGACACCAGATGCTTTGAAGATCAACACGAAGCCGAGCGCAACCAGCGAATACAGCACGCCGGACATCAATCCGCCGATCAGCACTTCGAGAAATTGACCCAACGCGATCACGCAATGCTCCTTAGTGCGCGACGCCGAGATAGGCGTCGATGACGCCCTGATTCTTCTTGACCTCATCCGGCGTGCCGTCGGCGATCTTCACGCCATGATCGAGCACGACCACGCGATGGGCGAGATCCATCACTACAGCCATGTCGTGCTCGATCAGCGCAATAGTCGTGCCGAAATGATTGCTCACGTCGATGATGAACCGCGACATGTCCTCCTTCTCCTCGAGGTTCATGCCTGCCATCGGCTCGTCGAGGAGCAGAAGATCAGGCTCCATTGCAAGGGCACGGCCGAGTTCAACGCGTTTCTGCAGGCCATATGGCAAACGCGCAACCGGCACCTTGCGGATCGCCTCAATCTCCAGAAAATCGATGATCTCCTCGACCCGGTTCCGATGCTCGATCTCCTCTGCCAGCGCAGGGCCGTAACGCAGCATCTGCCACAGAAGGCCCCGGCGCATCTTCAATGTGCGGCCAGCCATAATGTTGTCGAGCGCGCTCATTCCCTTGAACAGTGCGACGTTTTGAAAGGTGCGCGCGATGCCGCCACGGGACGCCTCGAACGACTGCATCCGGGCGCGGGTCCGGCCCTTGAAAGTGATGGCGCCGCGATTGGGATGATAGAAGCCGTTGATGACGTTGAGCATCGAGGTTTTGCCAGCGCCGTTCGGCCCGATGATGGCGCGAATTTCGCCCTTCCTGATGTCAAACGAAACGTCCCTCAGGGCTTTCACCCCGCCAAAAGCCAGCGATACCCCTTCGACCTGAAGCAAGAATTCGCTCGTGTCCGGCATCCTCATGCGGCCTTCCCCAGAGGTTCTCTCGCACCGGTTGTTTGCAAGTCGCGGATCTTGATCCGTGCAGCAATCACGCCCTTGCGGCCATCCTCAAAAGTGACCTCGGTGGAGATGTCGGCTTCATGCGAACCGTCATAGAGCGCCGTGACCAGCGGCGCATAACGCTCGGCAATGAACCCGCGACGAAGTTTCTGCGTGCGGGTCAATTCGCCATCGTCCGCGTCGAGTTCCTTGTGCAGAATGAAAAAGCGGCGGATCTGCGCGCCCGCCAGCACCTTTCCCTCCGCGAGGGCGCGGTTCACCTCGACAACATCTTTCGCCACCATGTCGTAGACCAGCGGATGCCCCGCCAGCTCCTGATAGGAACCGAAGGCGATGTTGTTACGTTCGGCCCAGTTCGCCACAGCGACCGGGTCGATGTTGATAATGGCGCAAACAAACTCCCTGGAATCGCCGAAAGCGACCGCTTCCTTGATGTTGGGAAAGAACTTCAATTTGTTCTCAAGATACTTCGGCGCAAACATCGTGCCGTCAGCCAGCCGACCGACATCCTTCGCACGATCGATGATCTTCAGATGCCCCGTCTTCTCGTCGAAGAAACCGGCATCGCCAGTCTTGACGTAACCGTCGGACGTCATGGCCTCCGCGGTCTTCGCCTGATCCTTGAAATATCCGACAAACATGCCGGGTGAGCGGAACTGCACTTCGCCTGATTCCGCAATGCGGATGTCGACGTTCGGCGCAGCCGGACCAACCGTATCGGAGTAGATCTCTCCATCAGGCTGACAAGTGACATAGAGGAACGCTTCGGTCTGACCGTAGAGTTGCTTCAGGTTCAGTCCGATCGAGCGGTAAAACGCGAAAAGATCCGGACCGATGGCCTCACCTGCAGTATAGGCAACGCGCACGCAAGACAGGCCGAGAACGTTTTTAAGGGGCTCGTAGACCATCAAGCGCCCGAGCGCATAGAGCAACCGGCCTGACAGCGGCGTCGGCTTTCCGGTCAAAATCGACTCGCCATGCCGCCGTGCAATGCCAAGGAAGTAGTTGAACATTCGCCGCTTGATTGCCGCAGCGTCCTCCATGCGGATCATCACCCGCGTCAGCATGGCCTCGAAAACGCGCGGCGGAGCGAAATAGAAAGTTGGTCCGATCTCGCGCAAATCCTGCTCGATCGTCTCACCGCTCTCGGGACACGCCATGCAGAATCCAGCGACAAGGCCCTGTGCATAATTGAGGTAATGATCGCCCACCCAGGCGAGCGGCAGGTAGGCGAGCGCCACGTCGTGGTCGGTCAATCGGTCGAATCTGACAGTATCCGTCGCTGCATCGATGCAGCCCCGCGCCGACAGCATGACGCCCTTCGACGCGCCGGTTGTTCCCGAGGTGTAGAGGATGACCGAGATGTCAGAACCTTCACCGTGCCGGATGAGTTCATCGATCTGCCCGCCAAGCGCAGCGTTGGCCGCAAGCGCGGCGCGGCCGTCTTCGATCACATCGTGGATTGCGGTCAATCGGCTGTGATCGTAGTCACGGAGTCCGCGCGGCTCGTCATAAACGATCGTGTGGAGATGCGGCACCCGGTGCGATACGGACAAGACCTTATCGACCTGTTCCTGATCTTGCGCGGCGACAAACTTTACATCGGCGTGAGCGAGGACATAGGCAAGCTCGTCAGCCACCGCATCCGAATAGACCGGAACCGGAATCGCGCGCAGCGTCTGCGCTGCCATCACGGTCCAGTAGAGCTTCGGCCGGTTGGAACCGACGATGGCGATGGTGTCTCCTGGCTGCAATCCAAGTCGCTGCATGCCCGCGGCATAAGCACGCACGATCTCGGCGACCTGGGTCCAGGTCCACGTCTGCCAGATGCCAAGATCCTTATGCCGAAACGCCGGACGGCTGCCAAACTGCGCGGCATTTCGCAGAAGCAATTTGGGGAACGTGTCAAACGATCCGCCAACGACCATGTCGGTCTCCATCCAAAAACCGGCACGTTGGTTCGCGCCTGTTTATGGTGACCGCGCCCTTCAGGCTGCAGCCATGCGAATTCCGCATGCTTCGCTTCACAATACAACGGATTCCAAGTCCCGCAAGCTCCAGCTTGGCAGACCCGGACGCGGATGATTGGGTATTAATGAGTAGGCGTATTCGTTGCGAATTGGCCATTGGGGATGGATGAGGCGCATTGTCGCAACGACATCACTCGATAATCGGCATGGGTCAATCGCGACCTGGGCGAGCCAGTAGCAAGTTCGGTCATGTTCGCTATACCGCCGAAAGCGGAAGTAAACTCAGAGCATTTTTGTGCGCCTTCCCTCCTCTCGCATGATTTTCTTCGCTCGAAGGTAGCGGTCGTGCAGTTTTTACATACAGGAAGGCGCTGCTGGCCCATCGGACTCCAGGCCGTGAACCCACAAATCTACCGGGCGGAGGGCCCGCGAGAGTCCGCTATGCCCCGATAGCCGCCAAATTCCACAGCGCCACGAAATGACGCGATGTGCCGCAGATACTGAGCACGCTGCTTCACCCCCCAATCACGATCGACCGCGCCGCAGCGCTATCTGGCAATTGCCGCCTTGTGGGAACGGTTGAAATCGACACAATATGCTCGCTTCGGGATCGAGGAGGATGCCATGCCCGAAGCACCAAGCGACATTGATTATACGGTCGATATAGGCAGACACGAGACGATGTTCCGTGCGAACACAGCCAAAGGAGAGGAATTCCTCGGCGGCGTTGACCTTACAATGTCCAGTGAGGAAGCGCATACATTCATACAGGATGCCCGAGCAGCAGGGCTGACGGTCAAATCGTTTTTCTAACAGTTTCGCAAACAGATTCTGCACCTCGCTACTAGCCGAAGGCCAAACCATCGGATGCAAGTGGCGACGGCTTCAACACCATTCCCGTTCAGCTTCGGGCTGCTTGGCAAGCGGGTCACTCGATCCGCAACGACCCCCCCCCCGCGACGCAATTGCACTTGTAGCAACGGAACACGCTAACGGCAGGAAATGTCGGGGCTCTCATGATGAGCACTGAACGCGCCTGGCCGGTGAGGGTCAGTCGCGTCGTTCCGACGATGTGCCCGGCACATCCGCTTTAGCGCCGCGAACGGGCACCATCTCCGCGACCGATGGGGTCCGAACAGTACCGGAATCGGCCATCCGGCTGGTTTCCCGAAGCGGTCGGCAAACGACCAAGAGCAAAACGCTTGACCACTATCAAGCCGGCACGAACTCACATCGCCACCGACTACTTGTAGGCGATCGCTGCGCTCGACGGGCCCGTCAGCGAGAGAATATTGAAGCCACGGAATTCGGCCTGCGCAATGCACAACACGTTGCACGATCACTGATCATCGTTGGGGACCCATTCCTCCGCGGTCGAGTCCCAATGATGGGTGTCGTCGAAGTGTTTCCAGAGTGGCCGCCTTGGTTTGCTTTCACTCTTCCGTCGCAATGTGTTCAGTACGCTGAGTTGGGCGACGAGAGCTACTGCCATCGTCGTCCATTCGCGAGCGTTGTACCGGGAGTTCCATTTGATTGTCGCGAGCATCGGATGCTTCCTTCAAAGAGCAAGAAGCCTTTCGCTATCCTAGCCCGGGCCAAGAACACAGGGATGTAAAATACTTCACAGTCAGCCACTATCTTCGACATAGAGGCGGGCGATCCAAACGGCGGCAATTTCAAGCGAACTACCGGTGGCCCAACGGGATCCGACCAGAACTCTCACCCGTCAGGCACAGTCCTTCAAACATCCGCTGTCGCGCACCGGAGCAAGCAGCCTCTTTATTCGATCATTTCGTCGGTCCGGGTGAACCGCGTGGGCGGAATGTGAACGCCGAGCGCCTTGGCCGTCTTGAGGTTCTTGAGGTTGACGACCAGCTCAAACCTGGTTGGCTGCTCGACGGGCTTCGCGTGCGGCGGCTGCCTGGTCTTGATCAGGTTCAGCAGCATCGCCGCCACGATCATCACCAGGACGCCACCAACACTGAGCGCGATCTGCATCGTCAGCCCGTCCGAGATGTCGAGCAGCGCCAGGTGGCTGGCGAGCGAAAGGAGAACGCCGATGCAGTAGATTGGCAGCGAGTTCCGGCCACAGAGAATGGCGCCGCGCATCACCGCCGTCGTCAGGCCTCGCCAATTGCGAGGCACGAACCATACCACCAAAACCGCAAGGGCCAAAAAATGCAGCAGTCGCAATGGATCGAGATTCGATTTGTCCATCGGGTAGAGCAGTTCCAGCAGCGCCTGCGGGACCAGCGCTTCCAGCGGTTTGATGCTCCGGCTCAATGCGATGATGAGGCTGAACGCCAGATAGAGAACGGCAGCCACAAGCGCGCTGTGTGAGGTCACCCACGGCCGGATTCTCTTGCCTTCGATGATCCACCACGCGCCAAGCACAAATGGCAGCTGCCAGGCCAGCGGATTGAAGAACCAGTGGTTGCTCGGCCATGCCGGGATGGTCCAGCCGAAGACCTGCACCAGTGCGTAAAGCAACAACGACGCGCCGAGCGTTGCGTTCGGCACTCGCAGCAGCAGCCACAGCAGCGGCGCGAACAAAAGGTGATAAAGCACGAAGAGCGGCAAGACGTCGGTGTTGACGGGGCGGTATTGCAGGATCGCCGCGTGCGCGAACGTCACGCCCGGCTGTTCCAACAGAATGCGCGTATTGCTCTCGTCGGCAAGATGGCCGCTGCCTGCGAGGTGAACCATGATGGCGCAGGCCAGCGTGAGCAGCAGAAATGCGACATAAATATCCCAGCTTCGCCGCAGCGTCCGGCCGATCACGCCGGTCCAGCCCCCGCACCACCGTGCCTTGCCGTAGGCCAGTGCGCAGGTCACACCCGAGACGAACATGAACACTTCCGCGGCATCGCTGAAGCCGTAGTTGCGCAGCGTCAGCCAGCTGCCGATGTTGTAGGGGACGTGGTCAAGAAAGATGCACCAGAGCGCGATGCCGCGGCAGGCATCAATGCGCAGATCGCGGCCGTGGCCTTCCAGCTCCGGCAGCGCGCCTACCAATGGCTTCGGGTTGGCAGTTCGATCATGCATCTGGTTGCCCCGTCCGGCGTGCGAGCGCGCTTCAAGAGGGACCGAATTTGACAAAAAATTCGCCGCCGCACTGCCGGGTCGTGACAACGGCGCCGTCCAGAGCTGCCTCACGCCGAACCCGGCCACGAAAGCTATTGCGATAACGATCTATGGCGGCGCTTGGTAGAACCTCCTGGCGCGTGAGTTTCCGTTGACGATCATCGTTCAACGGCACAGCGCGTAAATCAGCCGGAGGTCCACAGAGAGAGGTTCCTAGGTCCTATGATCAAGGTACCGTACCGATCTCGTTATCAATCGCCATTGCGCAGAGGCAAAGTCTCGTGGTCGGTACTCGCCTTTTTCGGTGTGCTGCTGTGAGGTAATTACAATTACAGCAACACAACGGCATTCGGCTCCTACCTTGAGTACCTGACGGCGAACCGCCGGTTGGGCCAGGGATGGAGGATGGACGGTTTCGGGAGCCAGTCTTTCGCCGGCTTCTTCCTCGCCAAAGACCCGAAGGTGGGTGTATGATTTTTTAATTGGATCTCCGTGCAATGGGATGACGGAGAGCTTTTATGAAAGTTCTTATTGTCGACGATCATGCATTGATCCGCGAGGCGTTACACGCGGTCCTGAAACAACTGAAGCGAGAAGCCGTCATATTCGAAGCCTCGAACAGCTGTCAGGCAATGCACATGGTCGAGCAACATCCCGACATCAGCCTGATTTTGCTTGATATCAATTTGCCCGATCGAGATGGCTTCTCTGTCCTCCGCGAACTGCGTGACCGCGATGCGACCATTGCTATCATCATTCTCTCGTCCTCGGATGATCAAGACACAGTCAAGCGCGCTTTCAAACTTGGCGCTCTGGGTTTCATCCCGAAAACCACCGAACGTGAGGTCATGCTCAACGCCATTAAGCTGGTGTTCTCCGGCGGTATTTACATTCCCTCGGAGATTCTTGAGGAAACAACGTCTCCGCGGCTTACAAATAAGCTAGCGACGCGGGACTCTCCCAGGGGTCTCGGGTTGACCGATCGGCAGATTGAAGTGCTTGCGCTCCTGATGAAGGGAAAAAGCAACAAGATCATTGCCAAGACCCTCAATATGGCAGTGCCGACAGTGAAGAACCACATCACGGTCGTTCTCAAGGCGCTCAACGTAACGAGCCGCACCGAGGCAGTAGTAAAGGTAGGAAAACTGGGCTGGGAATTGTCGCCGAAATCCGGGTCATAAAGCCGCCCCGGTATCTCTCCTATCGTCATGATCCCTAAAGAACTTGTGCATGACAGCGCGGAGCCGCATTGGGTCGACAGGCTTGTGCAGCAAAATGTATCCTCTATCCCTGGCGTCACGTAATGGTTCAGGTGCAGTATCGCCGGTGATGAGAATAGCTGGAATTGAAGAACCAAACGCCGCATTAATTTGTTCGATTGCCCGGATCCCGGTCTTTCCGCTCGCAAGATGATAATCCGAGATTATAAGATCGGGGCGTTGTTGACGCTCTGCAAGTCTGATAAGTGCAGCTTCGTCGGATCCGGTGGTAAGGACGGAGTATCCCCATTTGCCCAGCAATCCGCCCGTTCCCTCCAGCACAATTGAAGCATCGGCAATAACAAGAATTACCTTGCCTTCGACCGCAAAGGCCGCGGGGCGAGGGGAGTCGACGGGCTCGGTGGATGTGACGCATTCATCGGCGATCGGAACCAGGATTGCGAATCGCGAACCTCGGCCCACAGTCGAAGCCAATTCGATTTGGTGGTTGAGAAGTCCGCGAAGTCTGTCGACAATAGCCAGGCCGAGCCCCAGGCCGCCGTACCGGTTCCGTTCTGGGGCAGGAAGTTGAAAAAACTCGCCAAAGATATTCTGCTTCTGATCCTCAGGAATGCCGGGACCGCTATCCCATACTTCAATACGCAACATTTCACCGCGCCGACGACATCCGACGATGATCCCACCCCGCAATGAATAGCGCACAGCATTGGATACCAGATTGAGCAGTATGCGTTCGAGCAGCATGGCGTCGCTCCGCACCCAGGCGTCACTTCGCCTAACGCGTAGACGCAAGCCTTTTTCTCGCGTTGCCTGATCAAACGTCGTCTCAATTTTTTGCAACAGGCGCGCGATCGGGAATTCGGTAATTTTGGGTGTAAGGACCCCGGCATCGAGCCTGGAAATATCCAGGAGCGAATTGAACATTTCATCCATTTCCTTGCGCGTTGCATCGATCCGCTCGATCGTCTTTGTCCTTTCCCCCGGTTTGAGCGGCGTGCGCAGCTGTGCAACGAACAGGCCCAATGCATGTAATGGCTGCCGCAAATCATGGCTTGCCATGGCAAGAAAGCGCGATTTTGCCGCATTGGCGAGCTCCAGCTCTCGCGTACGCTCTGCGACCTTCCGCTCGAGTCCAATCTGCGCGCGGCGCAGACTTCCCTCCGCTTTCTTGCGCACCTCGACGTCGGCGCTCAGTAACAAGCTTGGAACGGTAATACTGATCAAGAACATCAACACCAGCAGGAATGAAACGTTGAGATCCGCGGTCGTGAAGGGGCCGCCGCCCGTGAGCGTCCCCCAAATCGTGATGCCCGCAAGCACCAGCGCAACCGTTGCGGTGTCACGTGGACCGCGGCGCAGCGCCGCCCACAACATGGGCAGGATCGCAAGAAAACCCAGTGGAGTTCGGCTCGGCGTTTGCTCGATCAGGGGACTGAAAGCAATGAGTCCAACAGCTGCCGCTGTTGCGAGGACGCCGACCGTCTCCAAAAATTCCTTGCGGTTGAAAGCATGGTGGGGCCTTGATGCCCAAAGCACGATAACGGGGGCGATGACCAGCGCGCCGGTCACATCTCCCAGCCACCATGTGACCCAGGCGTTCGCGAAATTCGTCCGTTCGATGTACCCGGCGGTTGCCAGGCTGGTCAGTCCAATGCTGGCGCTGATCGGTGTCGCGATCGCGACGCAAATCAGAGCAAACTTCGCGACAGAATTTGGCTTCGAAAACGTATTACATCCGCTCGACCATCGATTGATCAGGTAAGCGCCAACAACCGCTTCAAGAGAGTTACCGGTCGCAATCGCAATTGCGGTGGCAACCGAGCCGGCGGTCGTCGCATTGGCGATCGCCGCCGCCGTGAAGATTGCGGGCCAAGTCCGATATCCCCACAACAACACCGCCGCCAGCGCGACACCCGTCGGTGGCCAAATTGGCGTTGCACTGGGATGAATGGAGGCGAGAGCAAGGCCGCCTTTTGCCAGGGCGAAATAAATCACGCCAATTGTGACCAGGCCGCCGGCATAGCCAATGCCTGGGCGGAAATTTATCTCCGGCGTTGGTGATCCTGGATCCGACATCGTCGACGCCCGGACTAGGCAGCTGGACCATCCACCATGACTGACCTTATGATCTCCTTGATAAAGATCAAGGATCGCTCGTTTCCCGTGTACCAAGCGGTTGATCGATACCTCTACGTCCGACCGGAGCGACAATGCAAAACTCCTCCGCAGGCGAAATCGAGGCTTGTTCGCTCTGGCCCTCCGAGTGGGCGCAGAATGCATTCGAGCAAAGGCTGTTCGACTTTCCGCCACAACGCCGCGCAATAGCCCACTTCGAAAGAGCTGACATAGTCGGCAACGATATCTGCGGACTGGTGGCGCGATAGCTCTCGCTGAGCGGGTCTCCGTTGAGCATGAGGGGACGTCCCGAGAGTCATCTACCGAACGCCAAGCACCATGCGGAGCCGACGTCTTCATGCATTTGGATGATAGCGGAATGCGCGGCGAACTCATCTGTTGGCGACGCGCGCGTCTCGAGCGGCGCAATCTAGAATCGTTCCTTTGAGATTGGCGCATCCGTGGATGGCCCACGACCGGAGGTCCGCTCTGGATCATTCGCGACCTGGGCGAGCCAGTAGCAAGTCCAGTCATGTTCGCTATACCGCCGAAAGCGGAAGTAAATTCAGAGCATTTTTGTGCGCCTTCCTCGATCTCGCATGACTTTCTTCGCTCGAAGGTGGCGGTCGTGCAGTTTTTACATACAGGAAGGCGCTGCTGGCCCATCGCACTCCAGGCCGTGAACCCACAAATCTGCCGGGCGGAGGGCCCGCGAGAGTCCGCTATGCGTAAATGCGGGCGCCATCGGCGAAATTGAGATTGTCAATCACGGTATCCAAGCGTCAGCGTTGCTTACTTGCTTCGAACTCCGGGACTGCTACCACGGTTCCGTGCGACGACATAGAGAATTGAAAATGACATTTCGAACTGATCGACGCACCGCGATTGAGCAGCTTGAACAGGTGTGCCGATGTTGTTTCGGATAACTCTGTGGGTTCCGGTAATCATCATCGTTGTGTTAGGTGCGGGCTCGAATGATGCGTCGGCCCTTCGCTGCAGTCGCAGCAGTTCAACCTGCCGAGAACAACCGGTAGCTCAGGCCAGCAATTATGACGCCAGGCATCACAGGCGTCGTCCGGTTGCTCGCTTCCCCCTGAGGACCACCGACTGCTCCGGGTTCGATCACGGCCCGGTCTATGGTCCCGAGCCCTGCAATTTTCCCTATAATTGCGAAATGTTCGACGGCGCCTGCGGTGACAGTCGGGCTTGGGCAAACACCATCGGCACACATTAGAACGCTTCATATTGTTGTCCGCTCTGTCCTCGCTAACGGACATGCCGGTGCACCGAGGCCACGTGTGAAAAGTGCCAGATTTGGACATATCAGCACGACGCGCATCTTGATCAATTCGAAAAGCCGCTGCAGCAGGTCGCGACGACCGCGATAGCAGTCGGGGCTTGCTCTGGCCGGCAACCCCGATGATGCGAATGGCTTAGGGACTGAGCGGCGTGAGGGCGTTGCGCAGTGGCGCGCTGGAAATTTGCATCAAACCCGCAAATGGCTGACCCAGCTCCAGGACCAGGTAGATCGCCCCGGCGGCCGACAGTGCAAAAACGAACAGCGAGCCGAAAACGGTTGCGCTGGGTTTGGCAAACAGACCGAAGCTTCCAAAGATGATGGTGAGCCAGAAAATCAGCACCACCAGGAACGGCATAGGGATTGAGTTGTTCGTCTGTGCGAACAGCAGCAGGCGGGTTTGCGCAATGTCGGTGGCGATCTGTATGGCCCTGGCTTGCAGGGAGCGCTGGGAATCGTTCTGCGGCGAAAGCTGCTGAAGCTTCGCAAAGAATGCGTCGCTTGCGGCGCTCGCCTCGAAGGGGGTCGCCTTGGCAACCTCGGAACTTTTCTCGCGCCACATTCGATCGGCTAAAACAACGATGGCGCGCCGCAACAGATTGCGTACGTCGTTCGTCTCCGGTCCGTACTGCGCCAGCAGATTGTCGAGCACGACAACATTACTCGTCATCTGCGTGACTTGAGTGCTCTGCGTGTCGTAGGAGCCCTTCGCCGAGGCGATCAGCAAGCCGAGAACAAGCGCGGCTATCGTCCCGATGAGGCCTGTGCCCAACCTGACCACATCCTTGTCATCTGTGCTCAGGTGATGCCCAGGAAGGAACATACCGAGCAGGGCGCCTCCAGAGATGCATACAAACGTGATGCACGATAACGCGATTGCATTCATGATTCACCAGTGTGTCGCGAGGCAGCGGCCGTCTCTCTGTTGGTCATCCAGTTTTAGGCCGTAGCCTCAAGCTCGTTCGCCTGAGCGCAGCCTCGGTCTCTGCCGAGTATCGTTGATGGGGCATCCTGATGCGTCGTGGCCTGTCAGTACACCCTGCGCCGAACAACGGGCGCCCGCGGCGCGACAACCGCACCGGCAGGACGGACGACCGGCGCTGTCACCACGGGCGCCGTCATCACGACGGCAGCCCCTCCGGCGGCGACGCAGCCTGCGCGAACCACCCCACGAGCGCAAACGACGGCGCCGGCTTCCATCGCGCTAAGGGCGATGAGGCTTCCTGCCAGCAGTACGGGGGAATCATCAGATGTTTCATGACGGCTCTCCTTGGGTTGTTATTCTGTGGTTCCGGCAATCGCGGTACCGCGGCGTGTCGCGACTTAGCGGTGTGTCGCCTACGCCGCGGAGGCAACTGCGGCTCCCTTAGCGATCGATGTGCGTCGGTCGTGAATCAAGCTCTCCAGCCGATGGGCTGCCACGTTCAATGTGACAGCGTCGACCGCGCTCTCGTCTCCGGCAGCCGATTTGGCGCGCTCCGCCCTTAGAATGTTGTCGATTTCCTCTTCGATCTCCGACAGCTCGGCCTCAGTGTCGACGTTCCGAATCCGGCGCACCAGGGCATAAAGGGAATCCAGCGGGCCTTCGGGTGCGAACTTGCCGATGCCGAGAAAATTCCACGCCGTGGCAAGCATGGTGGCAACGCCGCCCAGCACCATCGGCGTCAGATAGATCCAGTTGCCGTATTCATCCATAAAACTCTGCGTGGTGCTGTTGTAAACGGCTGCCGCTCCAGGGTGCAGCGGAAGGTAGGCATCCTGGTCGGTGCTGGGCGCGGTGATCTGCGCGAAAATGGGCTGCTCGCGCAGAAGATCCCTGCGCACCCTCATGATCGCCTGGGTCAGGCTGGTGACGAGATCGGTGCCGAGCTTCTTCTGCGCTACCAGATATAACGAGGTCCTCAACGTCGTCAGGTCATCGTCCGGAACCGGCGGCGCTCCCCGCAGCGTGCCCTTCGGGACGTCGAAACTTTCAAAGGCACGTTCGCCCTCTGCAATTGCCGCCGCCGATTCGATTGGGATCAGCACCGGCGCCTTCTTGTGATCCAGCTGAAAAAAGCCGCGAACGAGCGAGAGATATTTTTCGGCCAGGGGAATCACGACAAGCAGCGCACTGACCTGTTTTGACTGAATGGCTTGCCGCACATCCGTCAAAGCAAGGTTCTTGAACGCAACTTTTGCGCTCGCCAGATCGTATTCCTTGGTGAGCACATCGACAATCTTGGCGTTCGCTGCGCCGCCGACCACGCCGACTGTATGTCCCTTCAGACTTTCGATGCTGTCGATGGAAGATCCGGGCGGCGCGATGATCAGCACGACCATATGGCTGACGACGACGACGGCTTGCGCCTGAGACAAATCGCCGACATCGCCGCGAACCACGGCGAGATCGACTTTGCCCGCGGAAAAAGCGTTAGCGGCCTCAAGCGCCGTGCCGCTGTCGATGACTTTGAGCCGTACCGGCGCGTTCGTTGAAACGAGCTCGTTCGCTATGGCTGACATGGCCTTGGCAGCCTCACCGTCGATCGAGCCGGCCGCCACGTTAAGCGTTACCGGATGAGTATAGTACCGATAGGCAAGGAGACCTGCGCCTGCCGCAAAGACGGCTACGCTGACAAGCAGGAAAAAGCGAAGCCAAAGGGGTATTTTCGTCGACATCATGCTCGTCACTCCAGACGCGTCGGCCGATGGACATCGCTGCATGCCTTAATTGCAGCGCGTACAACCGTAATACTAAAGCCTCGTAGTTCGAAAACCGGCAGGCTCCCGTGCGGGTTCACCATGTCCTTGCCGCTGTATTTCTGCGGACCTGCGATGCCCGTGAACTCCCGCGGCCAGAGTAGCTGCCAGCGGCCGCTCTACGTGCTCGCTGCTCAAGACCCCCCAAGCTCGGGGAAATTGAATGGTATATATCAGAATTGTCGGCCGATGTCCGGCTATGCCCAAGTCCTAAACGGGTCAAAAGCAGGGCCACTTTCGCGGTAGGGACGCGAGTTACCTCGCGCCCACAAGGAGCTTCCGCACATGCCAGTGTCTAAGACCACGCCGGGCCGTCTGGGCGCTCGCGTTGTCGCGCCCATCCGTGTTGCCTTCCGTCACCGGAACGACGTCGGCACCCAGGATGAGGGTACTTTCGCGGCTCAATGGCTGGCCTATGCGCTCCCCTGTCAACGCTTCGCCGATGCCCTCGCCGGCATCTGCGCATGACTCGGGGTCGATGCGGTTCGCTACTCCTTCATCGTGATGGACTTGCACCATCTACTCCTTGCCGGTCTTCCCGGCGCACTCCGGTCTAACCCAATAAGCAGACGTTCTCGGCTTCCGTCAGCATGTCTCAAAGGTGCCAATTCCAGACCATGCTCTCGGGAGTGCGACCGTTCTCAAAACGGAAATTCCTATCCACAAACTTTTAGTTTTGCTTGGGCCAAGACGGCGCGCCCGCTCGAATTCGCAAAGCTATTTTCTGTTGCCTTCGTCCGTGGGCCGTTCCCAATTTCCTTCCAGCTTCTGCTCGAAAACTTGGGCAGCGACGCCTTGGCGGGCGCTTGCAAAGTTGTCGAGCGACAGCGAAGCAATGACGGTAACGACATTGGAATTGACTGCTTCAAGAGAAAGCATTCTGCCGGTTTCGAGTTCGCTTAGGAGTTTCGGTTCGGGAACAGTTGCCGCCACGCAGCCGTTTGCCAAGCAAATCGTGTAAGGAACGAGAATTGAGGCACCCTTATCTACGGTAAGTCTGATGCCGGGCTGCAGAAGGTTTCCAGTCGGAACGAAGATCTGCAATCGTGTGGAAGGGGCATCTTCGCGTTCGATGAGATCAACCTTGAGGATTATTTGGCCCAGGTCGGACTTGCCTTCGATGGATGTGCGGCAGACCATTTTCGCATCTGCACCCTGTGCACCCCGGAAGCACAGTTTCTTCCAGGTCGAATAGGTAAGGTTTGGAAGCTTCTGCTGTCCTCGCGCAGCAATCTCGGCTTCGGAAAAATCGGCCGTTGCGGGTACGTCACCAAACGGGATGACTTGTTGGCTATTCGCCACTGTCCCAGCCATTGAAATGCCCAGCGCCATGAAGGCAACCAGGACCGATCGCCATGCTTCGGGGCTGTTGATTGATCGGGCGGTTTGAAGATTCATGGCCAGACCCCTCTTACAAACGGACGGTCGTTCCTATCGATGGTTCTTCAGAAATTCGGATACCAGCGGAGCCCATAGTTGCACGGCATCGGCTGAGTCGATCATGAAATGACCGTCTCCCCCAAAATCCGGCAGGAGGTGATATTCGACGTTGCCGCCGGCGGCTTGAAAAGCCGCCGCCAATCGCTTCGTAAGTTCGGGCCCGAAGTAGCTGTCGTTATGAGTGTAAATCCATAACATCGGTATCCTGGCCGTTCGTCCGAACTGGGCCGCCGCCTCAACCAGATTGTCCGGGGCGCAATTGTTGTTCGGTTTACCGTTTAAGTGGCCGCCGCGCCCGGCCGCAAAGCCAACAATGGCACGCACTGATGTTGGATTCTGGCTGGCAAGTGCGATCGCGCCCCAGCCGCCTCCCGATTGACCGACGACAACGACTTCATCCCGCTTGATGAACGGCTGAACCGACATGTATTCGATCACCCACTTGTTAATCGAGGCAATAGCAAGTCCGGCATCTCGAAAGTTGGCGTCCAAACAATTGCCGACGCCTGAGAAAAAGAGCCCGAACAGGCCTCGCTCGGGGATTTCGATAGCTGTGGCGCCATATCCTGGACGCACAGGCGCGACGACGACGTACCCCTGCCTGGCGAACCAAATCGCTGCGTCGCGAAACTCGATCACGGGAAAGTAGCTTCGTTCCCTCGGATCAAGCGAAACTCCGTGGTTCATGACCAGAAGCGGAAATGGTCCTTCGCCGATCGGACGGATCATGTACGCCAACATTGGGACGGCTGAAGGAATTGCCCATATCTCTTCACGGAGCTGGAGAGCGAAGGTATTTTGGGTGGTTTCACCGGCGGCGGCAGGGGGCAGCAGCAGGATCAGAGTGATAAGTTGTATTAGGCGCTTCATAAGCCGCTCCCGCTTTACCTATTCAGCAACACGCCGACCATAATGAGCGGTGGGCAGGTCCACAATGCAAACTCGGCGGGACCTGGGTGCCAGATGGGCAACACAAGCAGGCGACGTCGGACCCGAAGTCCGCTTTGGACCGAAAACCGACCTGATTCCTGCGCCTATATAGTGGCACATGCTTCTCGACCTCTGTAACCGAGCCGAGGAGTATGGCCATGCAGGATCAAGTGAATGCGACCCCCGCGCCCAAGCGAGTGCCGTGGAACAAGGGTAAGCTGACCGGGGCAAAGCCACCGCTGCGACCTCAACACGTCTGGTCGATCCGGACGAAACTCCGGATCGAAGGCCGTACTCGCGACCTCGCCAAGTTGATGTCTGAAATACCCGGGCAGAGCGGACATGCTCTGCCCGACCTCAAACCGCCGGTTTGTGCCAAAGAGCGACATCGACTCGATCACGATCCGTCCGCTCGGGTGGCAGGGATCGTAAACTGAAAGAGAGCACCCTGCGGTTCGCACGGGATCGCCCACAGCCGTCCGCCGTGAGCTTCGATGATTGAGCGGCAGATAGACAGGCCCAAGCCCATGCCCTCGGGTTTGGTCGTGTAGAATGGCTCGAACAGACGCGACAGGCTCTCCGGGCTCAGCCCCGGCCCGGTGTCCCGCACCGCGACGCACACGCCCTCCGGCTCAATACTCACGGTGCTGACGTGTAATTCGCGCGCGCCTCCCCCAATACCACTCATGGCCTGAATGGCATTGACGATCAAGTTCAGCATCACTTGTTGCAGCTGGACCCGATCGCCCTGGACAGGCGGCAGCCCTTCTGCGAGCTGCGTCCGTACCAACACGCCATTGTTCGCTGCTTCGGTGCGGGTCAGCGCCACGACTTCGAGAATCGCGTTGTTGATGCAGAACGCATCCTTCCGAGGAGGCGCTTTTTTTATGAGCGCGCGGGTTCGCCCGATGACCTGGCTCGCACGATTACCCTCCGTTATGATACCGGCGAGCGCCTCGCTCACCTCGCCGAAATCCGGTGGCTCCGCGCTTAGCCAGCGCCGAGCGGCTAACGCGTATGTGACCGTTGCTGTGATCGGCTGGTTCACTTCATGGGTGATCGAGGCCGTCAATTGGCCGATCGTCGTGATGCGGTTCGCGTGCGCCAGCGCCATCTGCGCCTCGCGATATTGCCGCTCGCGGCGGGTGCTCTCCAAGGCAATGGTGGCTTGCGCAGCGAAATCCCCGAATAAGGAAATCTGTTTGTCGGTGAACGGCTGCACCTGTTTGCGGCCCAGAATAATCATCCCGACTATCTCATTGTCTTTGAGTAACGGCACAACCAGGCCCGTTCGAAGACCTGCGTTCACCGCCGCGATCAAAAAATCATCCCGACGATCGCCTTCAAGTGCTGTCAAGTCAGGGATGTGGGTGGGTAACCTGCTTGTGGCCAATCGACTCCGAAAGCTCCCCATTTCGAGCACCGAGAATGATGACCACAGCTGACTAACCCAAAGGGGGTCCGCTCGCACCGCCACGAGACGAAAGCCGCTTTCATCAGAGAGACGTAAGCTGCCTGCGTCTGCTCGGCAGAGACGTGTGGCGCTGTCGAGGATGACGTCGAAGATGGGCTGCAAGTCGTGCGGCGAGCTCGCAATGGCGCGCAGCACTTCCGAGATGGCCGTCTGTTGCTCGATGAGTTCGGTCACCCGATCTTGCGGCTCGGAAGCGGTCCTTTCTCCGTGGACTCTCGTTCATGCGGTGCAGTTCCTCGGCTCAGACGGTGAGCGCAGTAAAACGGCTCCAGCCGCAGTTCGCGATAGCTCCCATGGCTGTCCAAACCGAAAAGAGGGTTTAGCGACAGTTTGAGCTGAGAAAAGATTGGTTTCGGCCAAAGAGCTGGTGAAACCGGCCAATATTCAAGTGATTAGGCGGATGCCGAAGTCTCGCCGGACATCTGCCTGAACTTATGCGGCGCCACCTTGGTCCAGCGGCGGAATGCCTGCCTAAAACTGGCAACGTCGCTAAAGCCCAGTGACCCGGAAATGTGTTCGACCGTCAGGTCCGTTTCACGCAGATATCTAATTGCCATTTCCATGCGCAATTCATCGACCAAGTTGCGGAAAGATGTTTTTTCTTCGCGCAGCTTTCTTCGAAGCGTGCGGGCGCTCATGTTTAGATTGCTTGCAACGTCGCTGAAACTTAACGGTCGCAGCAAATTGGTCAGAAGAAGTTGCCGAACTTTGCCAGCCAGCCCAAGGCGAAGCTGAAGATCCTCCATCAGGCGATCGCATAGCTCGACCACCGCCAAATAAGTTATTTCGCTTCCGAGCTTCGGCGTGCAATCGAGCCAGGCCGCGTCAAACCGAAGCTGATTCTCGGATTGCCTGAACAACACCGGACATCCAAACATCTCCGAATACTTTGGCGCGTCGTCCGGCGCACCATACGTGACATGGAGCTCCCGCCCGGCAAACGAGGATCCTATGAAGTCGCGGTGAAGCGATACGGTAATGCCGAACTGCATTTCAACGAGAAACCTGTAAAGGGAGGCATCAATGCGTGGATGCGCCATCGGAGTAAATGTCCAGATCCCGCAGCCGCCCGCCTCCTTAAAGTCAATTTCGGCAAGTGGTGTCGCGAGCTGATGGTACTTCACTGCGAATTGCATAGTTCGGCGATAGTTCGTGCTGCTGAGCATGGCGAAACCATACATCCCATAGTCGGTGACGTGGAATCGCAGGCCAGCGCTATAGGCAAAATGGGGATTACGACAAAGCTTATTGGCGTTGCGGTAACATTCGATGATTTGATTGAGCGAGACGCGCGTGGCGGGCGAAGACGTTGCATTTCTGGATATACGCACGCCAGCAAGTGCGTTCTCCACCGAGATTCCCTCCACCGCCAGCGCGTCGATAACCCTCGCGAGCTTCACGACCTGATAAACTTTATCTTCTGGGCCCGTCCTGAGGCGCCTTTGCGCCAATTCGTTGAACCGCAAGCTCATGCGTCCGCCTCGCATTCGTGGCAAGCACAAATTCGTCCGCACCAGTTTTCATGCAGGATACGCTCTGTCGAAGGATCGAGCTTGTAGGCGATTGAGGTGATTTGTACGCGACTGCGCAAGCAACCGGTCCGCCAGCGACGTCCGCTTCTGGCGGCACGAAACGGACATATCGAGATGTCTGCTATTTGGTCGCTTTCGGCGGCAAAGCGGACATCAGCCGCCGAAAGCGAAAGTAAATTCAGAGCATTGCCGGCTTCGCATCGTGGCTGGATGGCGTGGTGTTCGTGAAAGTTATGAGAGCGATAACCCTGCGGGATAGTAGATATCGTGTGACGCAACTTGATCGTGCGAGGTGACGCGCTATTCGCAAAATGTCGAGAAGTTCAGCTCGCCCCTGGATCAAGAAAAAGGCCGGCGGGCGTTACGCCGCCGACCTTGTCTTGCAGCTGCCGCCTCGTGGGTCCGGTTCCGCTGCTTTGCATTCCGCTTGCTACTTCTACCTTGATCGGTAGCACCCAGCGCCGGCTGACGCCATTGCACGCGGGTATGGCCAAACGATACCGAGGTAGGCTCGCACATGGAATCGGATGGAACCGGCTATCCATTGGTTTAGGCCCGGTGTGGTGAGCTACATCACCACCGGCGCATCCGGCAGTTCGTTCGGTCCGCCGCCGCGGCCGGGAAAATGCGCCGCCAGTTGCCGCGACACCGCCTCGATCCCCTTGATTACGCCGCTTTCGAACCTGGCCGCCCGAAAATCCGTTTCCATCTCTCTGCAGATCTTCTCCCAACCGGCCGCGCCGACCTTGGCGTCGATGCCGCGATCGGCGATGATCTCGACATTACGGTCGGCGAGCAGCAGGTAGATCAGCACGCCGTTATTATGCTCGGTGTCCCAGATCCGCAATTGCGAGAAAATATCC
Organism: Bradyrhizobium sp. Ash2021; assembly: GCF_031202265.1. Classification (NCBI taxonomy): domain Bacteria; kingdom Pseudomonadati; phylum Pseudomonadota; class Alphaproteobacteria; order Hyphomicrobiales; family Nitrobacteraceae; genus Bradyrhizobium; species Bradyrhizobium sp. Ash2021. The sequence goes on from NZ_CP100604.1 coordinate 8,026,974, forward strand.
AGCGCCCGCTCCCGCGCCGGCTGATCCCGGAACAGCGGCGCGCCGTCGAGCGCGCCTTCCACCACAAAGCGGACCTGGCCGGAATGCGTGGCTTCGCCGGCCCTGATCGCCCGCTCGATCGCATCAAGCACGCTTCGCGGAAAATAGCGCCGCAGCCACCAGTGGTGATGGAGAAGATGTTTGCCGATGCGTCCGATGCCCATGTCCCAGCTCTCTCTACCAGCTTCCAGACGCGCCGCCGCCGCCAAAGCTGCCGCCACCGCCGCCGCTGTCGCTGTCGCTCGAACTGCTGCTACTGCTGCCGCCACTGGACCAGGAGCCGCCGCCGCTATAACCGCCGCCCGACCAGCCGCCCCTGCCACGACCGCCCGGCGCAGGCGCAGTGATGGCATCGCTGAACATCACGAAGATCGACGCGATCACGCCCGAGAGTGCCGCCGCGAGCAGCGAACCGAAGAAGAACCAGGCGATCAGCGCTACCAGGCCGCCGGATACGGCCGATCCGACCAGCCGTCCCAGCACGCCGCGCATCATGCCGCCGAACAGCAGTACCGGGATGATGAGGAACGGATTGAACAGGTCGGTCGGATCGAACGACCTCGTCGAACCTTGCCGATGCGGCTGCTCCGGCGCCGGTAATTTTTCGCCGTCGATGACCCGGATAATCCGATCGACGCCCGCGGAAATGCCGCCGGCAAAATCGCCGCTGCGGAATCTCGGAGTGATGATTTCGTCGATGATACGTTTTGAGGTGATGTCGGTCAGCGCGCCTTCGAGGCCGTAGCCGACCTCGATGCGAAGCCTGTAGTCGTTCTTGGCGACCACAAGAATAGCGCCGTCGTCGATCCTCTTGCGGCCGATCTTCCAGGCCTCGGCGACCCGCAGTGAATATTGCTCGATTGTCTCGGGCGCGGTGGTCGGCACGATCAGGACCGCGATCTGGCTGCCTTTTCTCGCTTCGAAAGCCCTCAGGGTTTGCTGAAGCGAGTCAAGTTCGCCACTGGACAGTGTTCCGGTCTGGTCGACGACGCGCCCCACCAGCGGCGGCACCGCGACGTCGGCCAAAGCTGGCGACAAGCCTGGAAAAATCCAGCCCAGCAGCAGCGCAAGCAGAATGGCTCTTGCAGCGTTCATCGCGGTCAAATTCTTGCTGTTGGCTATTACGATTGGCTATTTCGACGGGGCCGCCGGCGCGGGATTGAAGTCAACTTTCGGCGCGACAGAGATTTCTTTCTCGTTCTCGACCGAAAAATTCGGCTTTTCCTTGTAGCCGAACATCATCGCGGTCAAATTGTTCGGAAAGGTGCGGATGCCGACATTATAGTCCTGCACCGATTTGATGTAGCGGTTGCGCGCCACCGTGATGCGGTTCTCGGTGCCCTCGAGCTGCGCCATCAGATCGCGAAACAAGGCATCCGATTTCAGCTGCGGATAGTTCTCGGTCACGACCAGCAATCGCGATAGCGCGCTGGAGAGTTCACCCTGGGCTGCGGTGAATTTCTGGAACGCCGCGGGATCGTTGAGCACTTCGGGCGTCGCCTGAATGCTGCCGACCTTGGCGCGGGCGTTGGTGACCCCCAGCAGCACGTCCTTTTCCTGCTGCGCAAAGCCCTTCACCGAATTGACCAGGTTCGGCACGAGGTCGGCGCGGCGCTGATACTGGTTGACCACCTCCGACCAGTTCGACTTGACCTGTTCGTCATTGGTCTGGATCGTGTTATAGCCGCAATTGGTTAAACTCAGCGTCGCCAGCGCCGCCAGCACGGTCCAAAATTTACGCATCGAAGTTCTCCCGGTGAAACCTTCCGCCAACGTATCAGAACAGTCTCGCGAGGTAATCCCGCGCGCGGCCGCGTCCAGATTCATTTTTTGCGGATGATAGTTCTTGCCTATCAGTCTCCGAACTAGTCATCATGGTTCAACTCGATCCCGGGAGGATCCATGAAAACAACAGAAAACAGGTTCGAGACCATCATCGTCGAGCGGCCGGCACCGTCCATCGCGCGGATCGTGATGAGCCGCCCCGAGGCGCGCAACGCCCAAAACCTGCAGATGACCTACGATCTCAACACCGCCTTCGACCAGGCGGTGCAGGACGATTCGGTCAAGGTCATCATCCTTGCCGGCAACGGCCCGCATTTCTCCGCCGGCCACGATCTGCGCCCCGGAGGTAAAAACGCCGCCGGCGTCGATTTTCCGCCGGTCGGAAATTGGGGCGGTTTTGCCGAGCCCAACGCCCATGGCCGCTTCGCGCGCGAGCAGGAGATTTACCTGCAGATCACGCGGCGCTGGCGCAATCTGGCAAAGCCCATGATCGCGGAAGTGCACGGCAAGTGCATCGCCGGCGGGTTGATGCTGGCATGGGCCTGCGACCTCATTGTCGCCAGCCAGGACGCGGAATTCTGCGATCCCGTGGTCACCATGGGCGTCTGCGGCGTCGAGTGGTTCGTCCACCCCTGGGAACTCGGTCCGCGCAAGGCCAAGGAGTTGCTGTTCACCGCCGACGCCTGGAGCGCCGACGAAGCGCACCGGCTCGGCATGGTCAATCACGTGGTGCCACGCGCGGAGCTTTCGTCGTTCGTGATGGCGCTGGCGCAGAAGATCGCGGCCAAACCCGCCTTTGCGCTGAAACTGACCAAGGAAGCCGTCAATCGCTCGGTTGACGTCATGGGGCAGCCGGCCGCGATCGAGCAGGCGTTCGCGCTGCATCAGCTATGTCACGCGCATAATCTGCAGGAATTCGGAATGGTGGTGGATCCCGCGGGTCTTCATCCCTCCGTCAGGAAACCGGCCGTAGCGAAGTAAATCAGATGGACCTTACCTTGAGCGACGAGCAGCGGCTGCTGCGCGAAAGTGCCGACCGCTTTGTCAGCGAGACCTATGATGCCGATCACCGGCGGCGCCAGGCCAGCGATCCGCTCGGCTTCAGTGCGGCGATCTGGAAACAGTTCGCCGATCTTGGCTGGCTGGCGCTGCCGATTCCGGAAAATTATGGCGGGCTTGGCGGCGGCGCCATCGAGACCGGAATTTTGATGGAAGCATTCGGGCGCGGCCTCGTCTCGGAGCCCTATCTCTCGACGGTGGTGATCGGCGCTGCGCTGATATCGGAATCCGGCAGCGAGGCGCAGAAGCAGGCGCTGTTACCCAAAATCGCCGACGGTTCGCTTTATCTGGCGTTCGCGCATTCGGAACGCGCGGCGCGCTTCGATCTGGCCAAGGTCGCAACCGCCGCAAGCAAGACCTCCGATGGCTGGTGTCTCGATGGCCACAAGACCGCAGTGCTAGACGGCAACGCGGCCGGCCAGATCATCGTCTCGGCGCGGGTCGCCGGCGACAACGGTACGCCCGGAAAATTGTGCTTGTTCCTGATGCCGGCAGGCACGCCCGGGCTCGCGTCGCACGATTTTCCAAGATTAGGCGGCGGCCGCGCCTGCAATCTTGATTTGTCGGATGTTCGCCTGCCCGCCGACGCGTTGCTCGGCGACGGCAGCGACGCGCTGCCTGCGATCGAAGCCGTGGTCGACCGCGCGATGGCCGCTCTTGGCGCCGAGGCGGTCGGCATCATGCAGACCCTGCTCGACACCACGCTCGAATACACGAAAATGCGAAAACAGTTCGGCCGGCCGCTGTCCGCCAATCAGGTGATCCGTCACCGCCTCGCCGACATGGCGATGCAATGCGACGAGGCCCGCTCGATGGCGTTGCGTGCCGCGCTGATGGTCGACGCCGAACCCACCGCGCGCAGCCGTGCCGCGTCGGGCGCGAAAGCAAAAATCGGCAAATGCGCGCGCTTCGTCGCCGAGCAATCGGTCCAGCTGCACGGCGCCATGGGCGTCACCGAAGAGCTCGACATCGGCTCCTATTTCAAGCGGTTGCTCGCCTTCGACACGCTGTTCGGCGGCAGCGCCCACCATTATCGCCGCCACGCCGCATTGGGCGGGCGTCCCATTCAAACCTGAGCGGAGCGCGACATGGATCTCAGTTTCAGTACCGAGGAGCGCGCCTTCGAACGGGAAGTCCGCGACTTCATCGCCGCCAACCTGACGCCGGACATCAAGCGCGCCACCGCGCTGACACCGTCGGTGTTCTCCGATCCCGACATCGGCATGGCCTGGCAGAGAGCCCTGCACAAAAAGGGCTGGGGCGCGCCGGGATGGCCGGTGGAATATGGCGGGCCCGCCTGGACGGCGGCGCAGCGCTGGATTTTTGAGGCCGAATGCGCCCGCGCCGGCACGCCGAACGTCAACGTGATGGGCGTCAAGATGGTCGGCCCCGTCATCATCGGCTTCGGCTCGCCCGAGCAAAAGAATTTCTATCTGCCGCGAATTCTCTCCGGCGAGGATTACTGGTGCCAGGGCTATTCCGAACCGGGCTCCGGCTCCGATCTCGCCTCGCTGAAAACCAGGGCCGTGCGCGACGGTAACGACTACATCATCAACGGCACAAAAATCTGGACCACGCATGCGCATCACGCCAACCGCATGTTCGCATTGGTGCGCACCAACGACACCGAGCGCCAGCAGGACGGCATCAGTTTCATCCTGATCGACATGAACAGCCCGGGCATCACGACGAGGCCGATCCTGACCATCGGCGGCGATCACGAGGTCAACCAGGTGTTCTTCGACGACGTCCGCGTCCCCGTCGCCAACCGCGTCGGCGAGGAGGGCAAGGGCTGGACCTATGGCAAATATCTGCTCGAGTTCGAACGCGGCTCCGGCATCGCCTCGGCCAAGCTGCGCGAGGCGCTGAAGACGGTTTCCGATCTCGCCGAATCCGACGCCACCGGCCGCGCCATCGACGATCCCGATATCGGGTTAAGGATATCCGAGATCGAGGTCGATATCGACACGCTGGAAATGACCGAGCTGCGCGTGCTGTCGGCGCTGCAAACCGGACAGAATCCGGGCGCGGTCTCGTCGCTGCTGAAATTGCGCGTCAGTGAAATTCGCCAGGCCGTGACCCGGCTCGGCGTCGAGGTGATCGGCAACGACGGCCTCTATGTCGAGCCGGTGCGGCCGTTCTACAAGCTCAACGAGCAGCCTGGGATACCCGAGGAGATGTTGCCGGTGGTGCCGGAATATCTCAACAGCCGGGCCTACACCATCTTCGGCGGCTCATCGGAGATCCAGCGCGATATTGTCGCGAAGATGGTGCTGGGGTTGTAGGCGCCACACGCCGTCGTTCCGGGGCGATGCGCAGCATCGAACCCGGAACCTCGAAATTGTGGCGCGAGATTCCGGGTTCGCGTCTTCGACGCGCCCCGGAATGACGGCAACTATCCTCCTGCCGCCTTCGCATCCCTGATCGCCTGCCAGATCTTGGCTGGCGTCAGCGGGGTGTTGAGCTGCTTGATGCCGAGCTCGCTGAGCGCATCCATCACGCCATTGGTGATGCAGGGCGGGCCGCCGATCGCGCCGGATTCGCCGCAGCCCTTAGCGCCGAGCGGATTGGTCTTGCAGGGTGCGGATTCATCGAGCGTCACCGCAATCGGCGGAATGTCGTCGGCGCGCGGCACGCAGTAGTCCTGATAGCTCGCGGTCAGCAGCTGCCCTTCGGAATCGTACGACACGCCTTCATACAGCGCCTGCCCGATGCCCTGGGCGACGCCGCCATGGACCTGGCCGGCCACCAGCATCGGATTGACGGCGATACCGACGTCGTCGACCGTGGTGTAGCGCACGACCTTGCTGACGCCGGTTTCGGGATCGATCTCGACTTCGCAGATATGCGTGCCGTTGGGCCAGCTCGGCCCGTCGACTTCGCCTTCACTGTCGACGCTGAGCCGCGCGCCGTCTTCATTTTTCGCGATCTCGAACAGGCTGATCCGCCTGTCGGTGCCGACCACGGTGAGAAAACCGTCGCGATATTCGATATCCTCGACCGAGGTCTCCAGCACGTTCGACGCCTTCTCGCGCGCCTTGGTGATCATGTCGCTGGTCGACACCGCGACCGCCGTGCCGCCGACGAACAGCGAGCGCGAACCGACGCTGCCGAAGCCGGTGGCAAGATCGGTGTCGCCCTGCACCACGTCGATCCTGTCCATGGCAATGCCGAGCGATTCCGAAACCATCTGGGTGTAGGTGGTCTGCAGCCCCTGCCCCATCGCCATGGTGCCGGAATGCAGGATGATCCGCCCTTCGGCGGTCGCATGCAGCGAGACCTTCTCGGTGTGCGCGCGTCCGCCGGTCCATTCGATGTAGCTGGTGAGACCGCGGCCGTAGAGCAGGCCCTTCTTCTTCGCGGCCTTCTTGCGCGCGGTAAAGCCGTTCCAGTCGGCGAGATCGGAGGCGCGCTCCAGCATATGCGTGAACGCGCCGGAATCGTACACCTGGCCGACCGCATTGGTGTAGGGCAGTTGCGCCGGCTTGATGTAGTTCACCTTGCGGATGGTGCGGGGATCCATTCCGATCTGGCGCGCGGCAGCGTCCATCAGCCGCTCGACGATGAACACCGCCTCCGGCCGGCCTGCGCCGCGATAGGCGCCGACCGGTGCGGTATTGGTCATGACCGATTTGACCTCGAAATGCACCAGCGGCAGATCGTAGACGCCGGTCTGCACGAAGGGCCCGAGCACCAGCGGAATGATATTGGCCGTGCCCGAACTGTAGGCGCCGGTGCCGCCGACCGACCGCACCCGATAGGCCAGCACGCGGCCCTTGGCGTCGAGCGCGAATTCGCCGGTCGAGGTCAGGTCGCGGCCATGCGTGCCGCCGACGAATTCGTCGGTGCGATCGCCGCGCCAGCGGATCTTCTTTCCCAGTTTTGTCGCGGCATAGGCCACGACACCGTCTTCGGGATAGAGGCTGGTCTTCTGCCCAAAGCCACCGCCGATATCGCCGACCAGCACGCGGACGCTTTCCTTCGGCCGCTTCAGGATCGACTCGGCGAGAAGGTCGCGGGTCGAACCTGGCGTCTGCGACTGCACGTGCAGGATCAGCCGGCCGGTCTTCTTGTCGATCTCGGCAATGGTCGAGCGCGGCTCCATCGCGGAGGGGATCAGCCGCTGGCTGACCAGATCGAGCGAGACGGTATGCGTGGCGTTGGCAAAGGCCGCTTCGACCTTGGCGGCGTCGCCATAGCTCATCGCGGCGACGATATTGTCTGATGCCTCCGGCCACACCACGGGCGCGCCGGGCTTGGTGGCTTGAAGCGGATCGACCACCGAGGGCAGCACCTCATAATCGATTTCGATCGCCTCGGCCGCGGTCTGCGCCAGCACGCGCGATGTCGCCACGACGGCGGCGACTGCCTCGCCGGCGAAGCGCACGATCTCATGGGCGAGCAGGCGGCGCGGAGGCACCGTCATCGGCTTGCCGTCCGGCCGCTTGAAGATCGCCAATGTCGGGAGGGTACCGATATCGTCCTTGATCAGGTCGGCGCCGGTGTAAACGACTTCCACGCCCGGCATCCCGGCCGCGGCCTTGGTATCGATCGAGACGATCCTGGCGTGGGCATGGGGCGAGCGCAGCACATACAGCCACAGCGCGCCCTCCTCCGGCTTGTCGTCGATGAACTGTCCCTTCCCGGTCAGCAGCCGCTGGTCTTCCAAACGCTTGACCGGCTGGCCCGCACCGAAACGTAGATTGCCGGGAAGAATGTTCATCAGTTTGTCCTTCGAGTCTCTTGTTGGATCGGGCGGGTTTTAGCGGAATTTTGGAGGGAAACAACCAACCACCGCCGTCATTCCGGGCTCGCGCTAACGCGCGCCCCGGAATGACGAAGCCATGCAACTCGCAAGCCAGTCACCCGACGTCCCGGAGCGCCGCCTCAACCACCTTGCGCTGATCCGCGGTCAATGCCGCCTGCGGCGGGACGGGATCGCCGACTTCGTAGCCCTGGATCGCAAGCCCGGCCTTGATGCAGGCGGCGAGATTGAAGCGGGCAAAGGCTTCGTTGATGCGCCAGAGTTTCCGCTGCAGCATCATCGCCTCGTCCCAGCGCGCACGCCGGCAGAGGTTGTAGAGCTCGACGCTCTGCCGCGGGATGATGCAGGCCGGACCCGCCATCCACCCGAGGCCGCCGATCAGCATCACCGCCGCCGGGATGTGGGCCGACGCCGAGAACACTTTAATATTGTCGCCGCACCGGTTCATGATCGACAGCAGCCGGCCGGTATTGGTGGAAGCATCCTTGATGTAGCCGATGCGCGGATGGGCGGCGAGGCGCTCGATGACGTCGAGCGTCAGATCCGAACGCTGGAATTGCGGATTGGTGTAGATCACCACGGGAATATCGACCGCATCGGCAACGCTGCGAAAATAGGATTCCACCTGCGCGTCGGCGAGCGGAAAATACGCCTCCAGGATCGCCAGGATGCCGTCGGCGCCGAGTTTTTGACAGGCCTTGGCCTGCGCCACCGCGTCCGCGATCGAGGTCGAGGCGACACCGGCCACTACCGGCACGCGGCCCTTGGCGGCTTCGATCGTGGTCTGCACCACGGCCGCGCGCTGCGCATTGTTGAGATAGGCGAACTCGCCGGTCGAGCCGAGCGGCGTCAGCCCGTGCACACCCGACTTGATGAGATCGTCGCACAGCCGGCCCAGCACCTCGGTGCGGATTTGGCCGGATGCGTCGACCGGAGAGACCAGGTAGGGAAAGACGCCGTGAAAATCAGCCATGCGAAATCAAACCTGAGACGCGCCGATATAACGGTCGGGCAGCGTTAAGAGCGTTGCGGAAAGCGCGTCATGCAAGACGGTTGCAGGACCATTTGCAACCCCTTGACGAGGATCGTCGCTCGAAAAGCCCGCGGAGCCGCCCGTCTATCGCTGGAGTAGAAGACGCATCCGTTTACTATTTGCCGGATTGCGAACTAGAATGATGCCGTTTACCGGACGGCTGCGGACCCCTGCTCCACTTGAATGTCGTCTGCGGTCACCGGCAACTGTGATCTATCTGATATTTTTTGTTGTACGCCCGTTGGATTGTGCGTGTTCCGGTTGAGGGATAACCATGGCCATATTGCTCGTTGTTCTCCGCTTTGTGGGGGTATGTCTCCTCGTTGCGTTCGGCTGGGCCATGGGGTTGCCGCGACTGCTGCTGAGAGCATGGCTGGCCCTGTTCGGCGTGTTGCTGACGATCGCACTGCTGGTCTTCCTCATCGAAGCCACGTGGGTTTCCCCGCGAAACATCGCCTACCGCTACGTCTCTCCGGAAGAGACAAGCCATCCCAACGCCTGCGACCTGCAACAGAACAATCCCCTGCTGCTGGCGACCTACAAGAACAGCGAGGACGACGCGCAACGGGCGCTCGGCAGGGACAAGACCGGTCTCGAATGCATGCTGCAGTACCATGTCGTGCCGTCTCAGCCGACACCACTCTGGTACAACAGCGACCGGCCGATCGGACCGATCGCCTATTATCTTTCCTTCGTAGAGTTCCAGGAGTCCGGCCGGCTGGTCGAAAAGGGCGTCCACGGCGCCGTCCTCGCCCATTCGCAGCTGGAGGTCCTCGAGGGACATCTGCGGAAGCAAAAGAACAACTACGTCCTGGTCTTCATCCACGGCTGGCGCCACGATGCACGCATCGGCGACGACAACGTCGCCAACGCAAGGATCTACGCCGCCCATGCGGCCAGCGCGCTGGATTACCGCTGCAAGACCACGGGCAAGGATTGCGACTACACCGTCACGGCCGTGTTCGTCGGCTGGCGCGGCGCCCGGGTGAACGAGCGCGCGATCGAAGCCTTCGCCGACCGCAATTTGGGCTTTCTGGGCCACCGCGTTGCCGGGCTGTTCAAGGCCATGGTCGGCGATTTTCCCGCTCTCCTCACCTTGTTCGACCGCAAGCCGATCAGCGAAAGGATCGCCCCTTCCGTCATTTCGTCGCTGCGGCAGATCGATCTGCTGCTGAAACAACGCAACGCCGACATGTCGAAGTCCGAGCGTCTCATCATTCTCGGGCACAGCCTCGGCGGAAACATCCTGGCGACCGGACTGAATTCCGCGATGATCGAGCAAATCAGACAGCACAAGCCCGGCGAAGTCCTGCAGCCCCCGCTCGGAAACCTTGTGGTGTTGCTCAATCCGGCGGCCGAGGCGTGGAAGTGGACGTCGATCCAGCGTGAAATGCGGCTGCGCGTGCATTTCCCTGAATACACCATGGGTACGGATCCACGCGCCCAGGCCGATACCGGATTCTATCCGCCCAACCAGCCGCCGGTCTACATATCGGTCACGTCGGCGTTCGCGTGGCCCGCGGCAGCCCTGACCCAGCTCGAGTTGAAAACGCTCAAGGGACGCGACGAGGAAACCGACGAGATGAAATCACTGGCCCATTATGACTGGGCCACGCACGACGCGTTTCCTTTGTTCAAGGGCAATTTTCAACCGCTGTCGGAAACCCTCGATCGCCTCGCGGCGTGGTTTCCGAAGGGCAAGCCGGACGCCTGCGGAAAATGGCAGCCGTTGGCCAATATCTGCGAGCGCAGCATTGTCGGCACCTTGAAATTCGCCGCGGGGGTGGTTCGCAACATTCCGTTCACGAATGCGGATTCCGACGACACCCTGACGATCGGGCACATGGACCCGATGCGCCCGCCCTACGGCAAGTTCCAGGAGCCCAATTGGCAATCGCCGCTGCCGTTCGGCACCACCGGCGAGTTGGTCGCCAACAACACCATCGGCCATCAGACCCTCTACAACAACGCCGGCTCGGCCTATTTCTCGGAATGCGCGATGGCCGATCACTGGCTATGGAAGGTGCGGCACAATCCTCTGCTGAAACCGTACGAAGGCTGGGACAGCGGCTATTCCCATATCCGTCTGGGTAGCGACCACCAAGTCCACGCCGACAGCAAGGTCGTCCCGGACCGGGAGACGCCGAACGTCACCCCTGTCCGGCCGCGACCGACCGCCAGCGGCCATCTCGAAATTCAATTCCGGCAATATCTGTTGAAAAGCGGGACCCAATCGATCGTCACGGCGAACGATCCGATGTGGAATCTGAGGGCCTATGACAACGTGGTGGCGCTTCACGACGGCTACGTGTCATATCCGCTGATCTGTGGCCTCAACCAGCTTGTGATGGACGATGTTGCATCGGAACCCAGAAATTGATGGAAGAATTGATTCAGGAATCCACCGACGTTCAATCCGCCCTTTTTCGTATTTCCTGACGCTACCGCCAATCCTCGCGGTTGCGATTTTGCTGGGATCGCCTGCGACCGGCGCGAAGGCGCAGGAACGCCCCAGTGATGCGGACCTCGCGTCCATCATCGAGCAATTGAGCGCCCACCACCGGGAAGGCTCCCGCGTCGAATTCGTCAATGTCGATCCGGCGATGTCGCCGTCCTGCCGGATGAATGCCGCAGCCATGAAGGTCTCGCGCGGCACCGACTCCAAATCGTTTCCGGTGCTGATCGACAATCGTGGCGGCCCCTCGGGCGTCCGCCAGATGTTCGCAAAGCTCGGCCGGATCTCGGTCGACGCCGACGGCGCCGGCCGCGCCTATCACGCCGAGGACCCGTTCGGCGATTGCAGCCCGTCGGCGGACCAGCCGTCGCGACGGATCTGTGCGCTCGACAATTTTTCCGATGCCGGCATGCGGCTGTTTCTGGGTGCCGCGCGGCTGAAGCGCGCCGATCCGAAGTCGCAAACCGCGGACGCGCCCACGTTCCTGCCGAACTGGCGCGAGCTGTGGCCGTTGATCCGCGATCAGAAGCTGGTCCCGCTGCCGCTGAAGTCGATCGCGGCGCCCGAGGGGCCGCGCGATTTCAACCTGATCCACTGGAAGGAACGCAATCTGACCTTTGCGTTCAACACCAAAATCGTTCCGGCCACCCATAAGGGCTATCCCTGCCGGTTCGGACAGGAGTCCGAATATTCCGGATATTTCATCTCCGCCACGACGTTCAAGAAAGCCAGCCCGACCCGCACCGACGGGTGCAAGCCGGGGCAATATCTCGATTCGGAAAAGGTCCCGTTCCTCGTCGTTCCCACGGAAAAGTTCGGCGGAATCGGACTCGGCGACATCGCCATCGGTTTCCTCAAGACGCCGGCGGGATTGCATATCGCCTACGGCATCGCCGGCGACACCGGCCCCTATGACCATTTTGGCGAAGGATCGATCGCCTTCAACAAGGCGCTGCTGGACGAGCGCAGGCGAATAGAAGACGCTGGGGATGTCGACAGTCTCGACATCGACCTCGCCGAACCCCGCCGGCAGCATCTCGAGGGCGCGTCGCTGGCCGTGCTGGTGCTCGGAGGCACCAGGAGGCTTTTAGGCGGCGACTATTCCGAAGCCAACATCCGGAAAGTCGGCGAGGTGCAACTCAAGCGCTGGAGCGCGGCCGTCCCGGGCAGCGAAGGCAGGCTCAATGCCTGCCTCGACGCCGCGCATTGAGACGAGGCGCAACCGCCTCCTTTATTTGCGCTCCCTGATCCAGGCATCGACCGGCGGCAGCGCGCGCGCCTTGAGATCGGCCGAGATCGCAATCGACTCCAGCGCCCGCGCCACCATCACCCGGCCGCCGCTGGTCGACTGCGCCGGCGCAAAGGCTTTGAGTTCGGCGGCATGGGCGTCGTCGGTGAAATTGGTCATGAAGTTCGGAACGAACTGGTCGCGGAACGACGGCCCTTGTCTGGCGAGCAGTGTATCGAAATTCTTCTGCACGAAAGCCCACGCCAGATCGGGCTGTTCGCCGGCGGAAGCGACCGTACTGATCAGGCCCGAGACGATCGTGCTCGGCAGTTCGTCGGTCAGGGTCAGCGCCAGCGTGTCGCCTGCCAGCGTCGCATCGCGCGCGCTGGCCGCCGCGTAATAATAACGCACGCGCTCGTTGGTGACGGTGCTTTTGCGCGCCAGCGCCAGCAGCGTGTCGTAGGTCGGCCGGTCGGCGCTGATGCCGACGAGATGGGTGACGGCGTCGCGCAGCGCGTTGGGCAGCGATTTCGGATCCTGCAGGAAGCCCGCGAACCGCCGTTTGGCCTCAGTGAGGATGTCCTGGTCTCCGAACTCGCCGAGCGCCCCGATCAGGCTGGCGCGCAGCAAGGTGGTGTCATCATCGCCCGAGCCGCTGCCCTCCCAGCCCAGCCGGTCGAACACCGGGCGCAATCTGGCGCGGGCATAGGCCTGCAGCGCCGGGCGCTCGGCGCGATCGCGCGCCAGACGATTGAGCCCGGTCAGGGCGCCGATCACCTGGTCCCACACCGCGCGGCGGTCGTCGGGGCCGAGCGCCTTGATCAGGGCGAGATAGGTCGGCGGCTCGGCTCGCCCGGCCTGCACCAGCGCCCAGCTATCGGCGACGAAATTGACGCGATCCTCCACCGGCATCTGCGCCAGCGACTTCATCAGCGCGGCGCGGCTGTTGGGACCGTATTCGACGCGGTAATAGCCGATATCGCCGAGATTGACCTTGATGGCTTCGCCGCAGCTGCCCGCGGCAATGTCGGCACTGCCCTGAAGCAGCACGACGTCCGCCGGCCGCGTGACGGGCAGCGGCCCGAGCGCGACCGGGATTTGCCAGCTTCGCGGCGGCAGCGGCGCCGCGCCGGTCGTTTGCCTCGGCGCGATCACGAACCGGTCCTGCCGCAGCGTCATGCGCTGCGCATCGCCGGTGCACGCGGTCTCGGCTGTGATCAGCGGCACGCCGTCCTGCTCGGTGAAGGAGGCGGCGATGCCGGTCACGGGTTTGCCGGCCGCGCTTTCCAATGCCTGCCAGAGATCGGCGGTGGTGGTGTTGCCGTAGGCGTGCGCAACCATGTATTTGCGGATGCCGTCGCGGAACGCTCCCTCGCCGAGATAGTTCTCCAGCATACGGATCAGCGCCTGGCCTTTGTTGTAGGTGATGGCGTCGAACGCGACGGTGGCCTCGCTGTGGTCGGCGACCGGCTGCTGGATCGGATGCGAGGTCCGCCGCGCGTCGAGCGCCAGCGCGAATTGCTTCTGGCCGTAGCCGTTCAGCCAGTTCTGCCATTGCGGATAAAACTGTTCCGACGCCTTGGTCGCCATCCAGCTCGCAAAGCCCTCATTGAGCCAGAGATTATCCCACCAGCCCATGGTGACGAGATCGCCGAACCATTGATGCGCCATCTCATGCGCCAGGATGTTGAAGATGCCGCGCCGCGCGCTATCCGCGTTGGTCGCGGGGTCGAACAACAGCCGGCTTTCGAAGAAGGTAATGCCGCCCCAGTTCTCCATGGCGCCGCTGAAGCCGCCCGGCACCGCCAGCAGATCGAGTTTCGGCAGCGGATATTTGACGCCGAAATAATCGTTGTAATACGCCAACAGCTTCACCGCGCTGTCGAGCGCAAAGCGGCCCTGCCCGCTTTTGCCTGATGTCGTGACCACGCCGACGGTCACGCCATCGGCGTCCGCGGTCAGGCGTTCGAGTTCGCCGACGGTGAGCACGAACAGATAGCTCGACATTTTTGGCGTCGGCGCGAAGGCGACCTCTTTCAGGTTTGATCCTGCCGGCTCCTCGCGCACGACCGGCATGTTGCCGACCGCCAGGAACGAGCTTGGCACCGTCACCGTCAGCGCGAACGTCGCCTTGAACGCGGGCTCATCCCAGCATGGAAAGATCCGTCGCGCGTCGGCCGGCTCGAGTTTGCTCGAGAGCAGCCGCTTCGTGCCGTTGCCGGTCGGATAGTCGACGTAAAAGAGGCCGGTGCCGAATTTGTTGATCCGCGCCGTGAACGCGATCCGTAAGCGGTGCGCGCCGGGCGTGATCGGCTGCGCAAAGCTGAGCGTCGCGGTCTGCGCACCGGCATCGAGCGTAACATCGGCGCGCTGTGCGTCGTCGTCGAGGCCGGCGGAAGCGAAACTCGTGTCGACGGCATTCAGCGTCAGCCGCGTCACGGGCTCGCGCACCTCGATATCGACAATCTCGACACCGGGAAGCGCGAGGCTTTCCAGATCCGGCGTCAGCTCGATCGCGTAGTGGACGGGAATAACCGTCTTCGGCAGCTTTCCGGGCGAGCTGTCGAAGGAGAAAACCGGCTCGGCCAACGCAGCGCCGGACAGCGACAGCAGCAGCGCGATGGCGGCGGCAACGCTCCGCAGCAGGAATGCCGGCAAGACCGCTGTGGCGTGAGGCTGCTTCATGCTTTTCCCTGCCGGCTTAGAAAAGGGGGCTCCCGTGCGGGTCAGTCGAACACCCGCGCGAGGGCGGACTGGGCCTCGCGCTGGATCAGGCTCAAATGGCTCTTGTCGCGAAAACTCTCCGCATAGATCTTGTAGACGTCCTCGGTGCCTGATGGTCTCGCGGCGTACCAGCCCGTCTCAGCCTCGACCTTGATGCCGCCGAAGGATTGATCGTTGCCGGGCGCCTTGGTCCTGACAGCGCGGACCGGTTCGCCGGCGAGCTCCTTCATATTGAGTTGCTCCGGCCCCAGCGCCTTCAAGGCGCTTTTTTGCTTCGGCGTCGCCGGCACGTCGATTCGCTCGTAGAAGGGAACGCCGATCTCTTCGGTCAGTCCGGCAAACAACTGACTGGGATCGCGGCCGGTTTTGGCGAGGATTTCGGCGGCCAGAAGCCCCATCACGATGCCATCCTTGTCGGTGGTCCAGGCCGAGCCGTCCCGCTTCAGGAACGACGCGCCGGCGCTTTCCTCGCCGGCAAACCCGAATGCGCCGGAGCCAAGTCCATCGACGAACCATTTGAAACCGACCGGGGTTTCGACCAGCTTGCGCTTCAGCTTGGCTGCGACGCGGTCGATGATCGAACTGCTGACGATGGTCTTGCCGATCGCCGCCCGCTGTCCCCATTCCGGCCGATGCTTGAACAGATAGGCGATCGCGGTCGCCAAAAAATGGTTTGGGTTCATCAGGCCGTTCGAGCGCGTCACGATGCCGTGCCGGTCGGCATCGGTATCGTTGGCAAAGGCGACGTCGAATTTGCCGCGCATCCGGATCAGGCTGGCCATCGCAAATGGGGAAGAACAATCCATCCGGATCTTGCCGTCCCAGTCCGCCGTCATGAAGCGGAATGTCGGGTCGACGGCGTCGTTCACGATCGTGGCGTTGATCCCGTAATGTTCGATGATCGGCTGCCAATAGTGAACGGCCGCGCCGCCGAGCGGATCGATGCCGATTTTCACACCGGACGATTTCACCAGCGCCATGTCCACGACGTTGCCGAGATCGGCGACGTAGGGACCGATATAGTCGTAGAGATGCGTCGATTGCGCCTTGCGGGCCCGCTCGTAAGGCATCCGCGCGACGCCCTTGAGGCCGGCGGTGAGATAGGCGTTTGCATTCTTTTCGACGATCGCCGTGACGTCCGTATCGGCCGGGCCGCCATGCGGCGGATTATACTTGTAGCCGCCGTCCTCGGGGGGATTGTGCGAGGGCGTGATGACGACACCGTCGGCGAGGCCGCTCGTCCTGCCCTTGTTGTAGCTCAGGATCGCGTGCGAGATCACCGGGGTTGGCGTGAAGCCGCCGCGATCGTCGATCATGATGTCGACGCCGTTGGCGGCAAATACCTCGATGGCGCTGGCCAGCGCCGGCTCAGCGAGAGCGTGAGTGTCGATGCCGATGAACAGCGGGCCAGTCAGGCCGTTGGCGCGGCGGTAATCGCAGATCGCCTGCGTCGTCGCCAGGATATGATCTTCGTTGAAGGCATTCCTGAACGATGAGCCCCGGTGTCCCGACGTGCCGAAGGCAACGCGTTGCAGGGGATCACCCGGATCGGGCTTGTTCGCGAAATAGGCCGTCACCAATCGCGGCACATTGACGAGAGAAGCGGGATCGACCGGTTTGCCTGCGGCGGGATTGGGTGCAGTCACATGACCTCTCAGGGGCGATAGCGGCTCTGAAGGATCACTTTATACCCGGAACAGGCATCAGGAGTCATCGATAGAATAACAACTCACTCAGGTCGATGCGAGCGAGCCGAAAATTGCTCAGCCTCCATTGAGAGAAACGAGCACGCCTGCGTCACTCATCTCTTGTCCTGATAAAATGGGCTTTCGAGCGAGCGGGGTGCTGTCTCGCCTCTCGCGACAGGCCAGCAAGAGAAAACCCGAGCTCCGCAGGCATCGGGCAGAAAGGCGAGATATCCTCTTGCGCCAACGTCACGATGTCCTCTTGCGGCAACGTCATGCCGTTTTCCAGCCAATCACCGGCAACAGAGAAGGTGATCAGGATCGTCAGACAAACCAGCAGGACGATGACGCCGGCAAGCGGGCGCGTCCTGCACTGAACGTCGCGACCTGCCGCTCCGCAACTGTTTGTCGTGGGTTCCGTCATGCATACCTCGGAACCCGAGTTAGGTCGCGGCCGCAGCGCTTTCAATGTCCAGCAAGCCGATTTCGACGACTAGTCAGCGCTCATCAATGCAATGTGATGACACTCGGTCGCCTTGTCCGCCGGAACAGGCATTCGATGCACATTTCCTGGGCGGCAACGGCCTGCGGCGTGCCAACCGTCGACATGATTGAGAAATAATTCAAAAGCCGGTCGCCTTTGACGAGGCTCAGGGGAATGACGGGCATGAAGCGCAACACGACAGGATTCTTCCACTCGCTGTTCACATCGGGATAGGCGAGCGATGCCCTGGGCAATTCCTTGGTTTTTTCGTCTACGACGCGCCCGACCGACTCCCGATAGCCGCGCTCGAACAGCCACCTTGCCGCATCCTGCCAATTCGGCGCATGCCCTTGGGGTCGAACATGAGGTGCAGCACGGATCATTATCGCGACCACACTTCCCACGTCACCACGCATACCGCACAACGCCCTTGCCGGCGTAGCTGCGGGCGCAAGCGACGTTGCCATGACGATCGCAGCGCTGAACGGTTCGGCGCCCGGTATGCCGCGCCCCCCCAAATCCGCATTCCATCGCCCGAGAGGCATCCCTTAGAATAGATATTTCAGATATCATTTATTGACACTTTAACATCATTAGTTAGGATGCAGGAATGATGTTTGATATTGGCTGGGGTTCCGACCGATGATCACGGCAGCTCAATTGCGGGCTGCCAGGCTGCTTCTCGGCGTCGATCAGCGCCGGCTCGCAAAACTCTCCGGGCTCTCCGTGCCGACCCTCCAGCAAATGGAGGCGAGCGAAACGATGGTTCGAGGCAATGTCGATTCGCTGGTCAAGTTGATCGCCGCATTCGACGCCGCCGGGATCGAGATGATTGAAGAAGGAGCCGTCAGCCATTCGCAGGGACGCGGGGTGCGTCTGAAGATGAATTCGGGTTCGGCCAAGGCTTATCTGGACGATAAGGCCTATCTGGACAATCAGGCAGAGCACAAAACGTCGATCGGCACGCGGGGGCGCGTTTGATGGCTCCCGTCGTCTTGCAAATGTCATGTGTCGCGGGATTATTGGGGATCGCCGGGCTTACGATCTTCCTGAGCCGCGCCAAGAGCGCCACGGCGATCGTTTACAGCCTCACGCTGGCTGTTTCCCTGCTCGCCTTGTTCGGGTCGATCCGCTCGCTGCTCGGCGGCGTGCCTGATATCTCCGACCTGACCTTGCCGATCGGACTACCGTGGCTTGGCGCCCATTTCCGCATGGATGCGCTCGCATCGTTCTTTCTCGTGGTGGTCAATCTGGGGGGTGCGTCGGCAAGCCTCTATGGCCTCGGCTACGGCCACCACGAACCAGCACCGCACCGCGTGCTGCCGTTCTTCCCCGCCTTTCTGGCCGGGATGAATCTGGTGGTGCTGGCGGACGATGCGTTTTCCTATCTGCTGTGCTGGGAATTCATGTCGCTGGCTTCCTGGGCGCTGGTCATGGCGCATCATCGCGAACCCGGCAACGCCAAGGCGGGTTATGTCTATCTCGTGATGGCGAGCTTCGGCACGCTCGCCTTGCTGCTGGCCTTCGGCCTGCTGGCCGGACCGGCGGGAGATTACGGATTTGCCGCCATCCGCATCGCCCAACACACCCCCTATGCAGCAACGTTGGTGCTGATCCTGATGTTGCTCGGCGCCGGTTCAAAGGCCGGCCTGGTGCCGTTGCACGTGTGGCTGCCGCTCGCGCATCCGGCGGCGCCAAGCCATGTTTCGGCGCTGATGAGCGGCGTCATGACCAAGGTCGCGATCTACGGCTTCATTCGCGTCATCTTCGACCTCTTGGGACAGCCTACCTGGTGGGCCAGCGTGGTCGTGCTGATCCTCGGCGGCATCACCGCCGTCATGGGGATCCTCTATGCGATGATGGAAAAGGACCTGAAGCGCCTGCTGGCCTACAGCACGATCGAGAATATCGGCGTCATCTTCGCAAGCCTGGGCCTTGCACTGGCCTTTCAGGCCAACGGCCTCAAGCTCGCGGCGGCGCTGGCCTTCACCGCGGCGTTGTTCCACGTGCTCAACCACTCCTTGTTCAAAAGCCTGCTGTTCTTCGGGGCCGGCGCCGTCCTGACCGCGACGGGCGAGCGCGACATGGAAAAATTGGGCGGCCTCATTCATCGCATGCCGCAGACGAGTTTCGCCGTTCTCGTCGGCTGCGTCGCGATCTCGGCGCTTCCGCCCTTCAACGGCTTCGTTTCGGAATGGCTGATGTTCCAGGCCGTGCTGCAAAGTCCGGAACTGCCGCAATGGGCGCTGAAGATCACGGTGCCCGCGGTCGGCGCGCTATTGGCCCTGGCGGCGGCGCTGGCCGCGGCGTGCTTCGTCAAGGCCTACGGCGTGACGTTTCTCGGACGGCCGCGCGGAGCGGCGGCTGAAACCGCCCATGAGGTCGACCGCTACTCGCTTGTCGCCATGTTCATCCTTGCCGCGCTCTGCTTGCTGGCCGGAATCCTGCCGGGGCTGGTGATCGACGCGCTTTCACCGATCACAACCGCGATTCTAAGTGGCCGGATGCCGATCCAGGCCAATGAACCCTGGCTTTCGATCGTGCCGATCGCGGAGAGCCGCAGTTCATACAACGGATTGCTGGTGATGGTGTTCATCACGATATCCGCTTCCCTTGCCGTCTTCTTTATCCATCGCTTCGCCTCGCATGCGCTGCGGCGGGGGCCTGCCTGGGGCTGCGGCTTTTCCGATTCCACGCCCGCGGCGCAGTATTCGGCGGGAAGTTTTGCGCAGCCGATCCGCCGCGTGTTCGGCACGCTGCTGTTCCACGCCCGCGACCATGTCGAGATGCCGGCGCCCGGAGATACCAGGCCGGCACGGCTCCGAATCGAATTGCACGATCTGGTTTGGGAGGGAATGTACGCGCCAATCGCGGGCGCGGTCGGCTATTCCGCCGATTGGCTCAACCGCCTGCAATTCCTGACCATCCGGCAATATCTCAGTCTGGTCTTCGCCACCCTCGTCACGCTGCTGCTGGTGCTCGCGATATGGTCGTGATCTCCGACATCATCGTCCAGGGTGTGCAGATGCTGCTGGTGCTGTTGCTGGCGCCGCTGCTGACCGGCTTCGTACGCAAGATCAAGGCGCGGCTGGTGCGTCGCCAGGGCGCATCCATGTTTCAGCCCTATCGCGATCTGCTGCGCTTGCTGCGCAAGGAGGTGGTGCTGGCCGACAACGCCTCGTGGCTGTTCCGCGTGACACCCTATGTGACGTTCGCCGCGATCTGGGTTGCCGCCGCCTTGGTGCCGACCTTTGCGACCGGCCTGCCGTTCAACTGGACCGCCGACCTGATCGCCATCGTGGCGCTGCTCGGAAGCGCGCGGTTCTTTCTGGCGCTCGCAGGAATGGATGTCGGCACCAGTTTTGGCGGCATCGGATCCAGCCGCGAAGTCATGATCGCGGCATTGGCGGAGCCTGCGATGCTGCTGATCGTGTTCTGCATGGCGCTGGTTGCCGGCTCGACCCAGCTTTCGACGGTCGCAAATTTCCTGGCCTCGTCCTACGTCGGCTTACGGGTATCGCTGGGGATGGCGCTGATCGCGCTCATCATGGTGGCGCTCGCCGAGAACGCGCGCATTCCGGTCGACAACCCGGCCACGCATCTGGAACTCACCATGGTGCATGAGGCGATGGTTCTCGAATATTCGGGACGTCACCTCGCGATGATCGAGTTCGGCGCCTTTCTCAAGCTCCTGCTCTATATCTCGCTGATCGCCTGCGTGTTCCTGCCCTGGAAGATCGCGCTGTTCGGCACCGGCCCGCTGGCCTACGCCATCGGCGCCGGCGCCTACATCGTCAAACTCGCCGTCGCCGGCTTTTTGCTGGCGCTGTTCGAGACGGCGACGGCGAAGATGCGGGTTTTCCGCATTCCACAGTTTCTCGGGGCCGCGCTGATGCTGGGCCTGCTCGGTACGTTGCTTCTGTTCGTGTCGAGGAGCTTCTGATGCAGATGCACAGCCTCGCCTTCGACGTCTCGCATACGCTGGCCGGCGGGCTGGTCCTGATCAGCTTCATGATGCTGTATCAGGACCGGCTCTATTCGCTGCTCAACGTCTTTGCGTTCCACGCCGTGGTGCTCGCGCTTTCCGTCGCCTGGCAGGCCTTTGTCCAGCAAGCGCCGCATCTCTACATCACGGCGGCCATCGCGCTCGTGTTCAAGGCGATCGTCATTCCGGTGGCGCTGCACCGCATCGTCAAGCAGCTTGGCATTCATCGCGACATCGAGTCGGCCGTCGGCATCGGCCCGACCATGCTGGCCGGGATGGCCCTGGTCGCGCTCTCGATGGTGCTCATGCTGCGGGTCACCGCCGAGGCCGATCCGCTGGCGCGCGAGGATCTCGCCTTCGCCCTCTCGGTCGTGCTGCTCGGACTTCTGGTCATGGTGACGCGGCGCAATGCCGTCAGCCAGGTCGTGGGATTCATGTCGCTCGAGAACGGCCTCGTGCTGGCGGCTACGGGCGCCAAAGGCATGCCGCTCGTGGTCGAGATCAGCGTCGCCTTCTCGATCCTGATCGCCTTCATCGTGATCGGCATCTTCCTGTTCCGGATCCGCGAACGCTTCGATTCCGTCGATGTCTCCGCGCTCGACGACTACCGGGGCGAGCACCGATGAGCGCGGCTTCCTTCGATCCCGTGGCCGCAGTGCTGCTGATCCCGATCGGCTCGGCGGCGTTGCTGGCCGCGCTGCCCGGCTACCGGCTCACCGCGCGCCTGAACGTCGTGGCCAGTTTCGCGACATTCCTGGCGGCGCTGTCGCTGTTCGTGATCGAGCGTCCGCAGCCGGGACCCTATGTGCTGGTCGACGACCTCAACATCGTCTTCATCGTGCTCAACACCTTCGTCGGCTTCACCACCAGCATCTTCAGCGCTAGCTACATCGCCCATGAACTCGAAACCGGCCAGTTGACGCCGCTGTACATGCGTTTCTACCACGCCATGTACCAGACCATGATGTTCGGCATGAATCTGGCGTTCGTGTCGAACAATATCGGCCTGATGTGGGTCGCGGTGGAAATCGCAACGCTCACCACGGTGCTGATGGTCGGCATCTATCGCACCCACGCCGCGCTGGAAGCGGCGTGGAAATATTTCATCCTTGGCAGCGTCGGCATTGCCTTCGCGCTGTTCGGCACCATCCTCGTCTACATGGCGGCGCGGCCGATCGTGGGCGAAGGCCAGGACGGCATGGTCTGGACGCTGTTGATCCGGCATGCCGCCGCCTTCGATCCGGAGCTGCTCAATGTCGCCTTCATATTCCTGTTTCTCGGCTACGGGACCAAGGTCGGCCTCGCGCCGCTGCACGCCTGGCTGCCCGACGCGCACGCCGAGGGTCCGACGCCGATATCGGCCGTGCTGTCGGGCCTGCTGCTGAACGTCGCGCTCTATGCGCTGTTGCGCTTCAAGATATTGCTCGTCGCCAATCCTTCCGCGATCGCGCCGGGCCCGCTGATGGTGACGATGGGCCTGGTCTCGCTGATCTTCGCGGCGTTCATGCTGTACCGCCGGCGCGACATCAAACGGCTGTTCGCCTACTCCTCGATCGAGCATATGGGCATCATCGTGTTTGCGTTCGGAATGGGCGGCCCGCTGGCCAATTTCGCCGGGCTGCTGCACATGGTGATGCACAGCCTGACCAAGTCGGCGATCTTCTACGCCGTCGGTCATATCTCGCAGATCAAGGGCACGCAGCGGATCAACCGGATCCGGGGCCTGACCGTGACCCATCCGGTGCTTGGCTGGGGTTTTGTGGCGGGCGTCATCGCAATCGCCGGACTGCCGCCGCTCGGCATCTTCATGAGTGAATTTCTGGTCGTGAGTTCGACCTTCGCGCGGCAGCCGCTGCTCGCCATCGCGCTGGTGTTCGGGCTGCTGCTGGCCTTCGGCGCATTGACGTTGCGCCTGACCAGCGTGGCGTTCGGCCAGCCTCGCGGCAGCTCGGCGTCGGCGGACGCTTCCTACGTGCCGATGTTCGCGCATCTTGCACTGGTTCTTTGCGCGGGAATCTATCTTCCCGCGCCGCTCGTCGTCTGGTTCCAGCACGTCGCTCGTCTGCTTGGATAGTTGAGGGATGAACGGGATATGCCATCGCTGATCGATCTGATGCAGGAAGGCCGCACGATCCAGCAACACAGCCCATGGCCGCGCGCCGTAGCCGATGCACATCTCTGGAATTTTGCGGCAAGCGAACTGGCGCAGGGACGCTGGAGCCTGCTTGGCCTCTGGGGTGAGCCCTCGACGGTACACATGGCGATCATCGATCGGGACACAGCGGATATCGCGGTTGTCAGCCTGGATTGCCCCGATCGCGTTTATCCCTCGGTCGGAAAATACCATCCGCCGGCGCTGCGATTGGAGCGCACGATCAACGACCTGTTCGGATTGTTCGCGCAAGACTTGCCCGATAGCCGCCCCTGGCTCGATCAAAACCGTTGGAGCGTGCGGTTTCCCTTAGGGGATCGCATCAGCGCGTTGTCGACAACGGCGCCGTACCGCTTCCTCGCGGCGGAAGGCGATGGCCTGCACCAGATCGCCGTCGGTCCGGTGCATGCGGGCATCATCGAGCCCGGGCATTTCCGGTTTACCGCCAGCGGTGAGACCGTGGTCCGGCTGGAACAGCGGCTGGGATATACGCACAAGGGTATCGAGGGGCTGATGCGCGGCGCCAGCGTCGAGCGCGGCGCGCAACTGGCCGGACGCGTATCCGGCGACAGCACCGTCGCCTATGCTTACGCGTTTTCGAAGGCCGTCGAGGCGGCGCTGCAACTTGCCGTGCCGGACCGCGCGGTCTGGCTGCGGGCGCTGCTTGCTGAGCTTGAAAGGCTTGCCAATCATCTCGGCGACATCGGCGCGATCTGCAACGACGCGTCCTTCGGCTTGATGCAGGCCCATTGCAACGTGCTGCGCGAGGACGTTCTCCGCGCGGCGAACACAGCCTTCGGTCACCGCCTGATGCGGGACGTTATCGTTCCCGGCGGGCTTGTTCGCGACCTCGACGAGAACGGGCAAGCGGCCATCCGTGCGACGCTCGACAATATCCCCGTTCGCTTTCCCGCACTTGTCGAACTCTACGACAACACCGCCTCGCTTCAGGATCGCACCGTCGGCACCGGCGTCGTCACGGCGGCCCTGGCAAAGCAATATGCTGCGGGAGGCTATGTCGGCCGTGCGTCCGGGCGCGCCTTCGACACCCGCCGCGCTCCCGGATATCCCCCGTATGACGATCTGCGCTTCGAGGTACCGGTGCTCGACGAGGGTGACGTGAACGCCCGGGTCTGGATTCGGATTCGTGAAGTGGAGCAGAGCCTTTCGCTGGCAAATCAGATTCTGGACCGGCTTCCCGGCGGCCCGCTGCGCGTACCGGTCGGCGCCGCGGCGGGACCGCGCGAGGGCATGGCGCTGGTCGAAGGTTTCAGGGGCGACATCATGGTCTGGCTCCGGCTCGACGGCGGCCGCATCGACCGCTGCCATCTTCGCGATCCGTCCTGGTTTCAGTGGCCGCTGCTCGAGGCGGCCATCGAGGACAACATCGTCGCCGACTTTCCACTCTGCAACAAATCGTTCAACTGTTCCTATTCCGGCCAGGACCTGTAGGAGAAGGCGATGCGCAAACTTCTCTTTCAAAGTTTTTTCCAGGGACCGTTCACGGAGCCAGCACCCGCGCTGGACCCGACCGCCGTCGAGGAACTCGCGGCGGCGCTGCAGCGCGCCGCGCGGCGGCGCCTCGGCCGAAGCCTCTCGATCCGCGAAATCGACGCTGGATCATGCAACGGGTGCGAGCTGGAGATCCACGCGCTGAACAATGCCTATTACGACGTCGAACGTTTCGGCATCCGGTTCGTCGCCTCGCCCCGCCACGCCGACGTTCTCATGGTCACCGGGCCCGTGACCAAAAACATGCGCGATGCGCTGGAGCGAACCTATCATGCGACCCCGGATCCGAAATGGGTCGTTGCGGTGGGAGATTGCGCGCGGGATGGCGGGTGTTTTGCCGGCAGCTACGCGGTGGTCGGAGGGGTCTCGCAGGTCGTTCCCGTCGATCTTCATATTCCCGGCTGTCCGCCGCCGCCGGTTACGATTTTGCAGGGACTGCTCGCCCTGCTCGATCGAACGGCCAAAGACGCCACATCCATTGCTTGAGAGCAACGTCAGCGGGTCCGTTCCAATGTCCGCGGCAGCGAAGGTTTGGACTGCTTGATGTTCTTGATCTTTGGCTTCGTCACGTGTTCCCTGAGACGAACGCCGCGACCACCTGTCGAACTCGTCATCCCCGGATTGATCAATTCGATCCCTGCATTCTCCAGTGCCGAAACCAGCTTCATCAGGGAATCGACGTTGCCGCGGATCACGCCGTCGCTCGCTTCCATGCGCTGGATGGTAGGGACCGAAAGATCTGCAAGGTCGGCGGTTTGCCGCTGATCAATGTTCAGGAGCGCACGGGCCGCCCTGAGCTGGTTGGCCGTAATCATGAAAAGGCGGTCTCCGCTGAGATTGGCATCGAATATATCTACACCATACGAATTGGTGCTTCAAGCATCAAATCAGATGCAAAATATATCATCGGGGGTTCGGCCCCTTGGAACAGCCCCGAGCTGTCCGAGGCTTGTCGCGAACCCCGCACCAGATGCGGAAACATTATGCGCCCTTCCTGAAAGTGTTGGCGTACTACACGTCACATGATAATAGATGTTCTGTGCATCTATTCTGATGCTCAACTCTTTACGTGGTTATCCGCCGTGAAATTGCTGGGACGCTATCAAGGCAGGAACGGCTGGATCGATATCGTCGAGTGCTCCTGGGACGGCACGCGCGTGTATTTCGAGGAAGGCGTGCGGCAAAGCCAGGCAACGCCCGACGGCGAAAGCGTGTTCACCTACGTCAAGCTGATGGACGAACTTCTGTTGCGCTCCCGACACATCCTCGTGCTGGGCTGCGGCGGCGGAACGCTTGCGACCAGGCTGTCGCGCCTTGGCAAGCGGCTGACCATCGTCGACAACAACCCGATCAGCTTCATCCTCGCACAACGATATTTCGAGCTGCCGGACGAATTGCCCTGCATCGTCTCGGACTTCCGGAAATTCGTGTTCGACGACCGCGCCTACTATGACGGCATTGCTATCGACGTCGGCGGCCCCGGATTTCGCTTCATGGAAGAGTTCGATACCGAGACCTGCGACGCGATCCGTTCCCGCCTCGCACCGGGCGGGCGGATCGTGATGAACGTCACGGTCGCAAACGACATTGATCCGACGCCTGACCGGATCGCCGCGCGGCTTGCCGGTGAGGAATTGCAGACATGGATCGTCGATGAGCAAGGCATCGAGGACCGTAACGCCGTCATCGCCTGCATTCCCGGGAAGACACTCGGTTCGCGTCCCGCGCTCGATCGCGTCATGCGCCAAAGCCACGAACGGTGGGCGATCCGCCGGGGAAGATCGCGCAGCCGCGGTCCCTTAAGCGAAGCTCAATCGCGCTAGTGGCCCGTGGATTGACGGTTCATCTCCTCCAAGGGCTTGCGCATTGCATCGAACTGCGCGCCGAAGCCTTTCCAATCTCCGGACTTCAATCGCTCCACCGCTTGATTGTAGCGATCAAGCACCTCCCGCGCTTGACTTGCCTCTGCGCCTGTCACGGGCATCCCCTCCGTGGTGTTTGAAACTGCCGGCGCAGCGCCGGGTTCCACGAACAGCGCTGACAAGGCCTCGGCGAGGGTCTCCCTCATCACCACATGTTCACCGTCGGCTGCGATCACGCGTTTCAGCTCCGGCAGGTGTCCCTGCTCCGCGCGCATATAGAGCGGCGTCACATAAAGGATCGAGTTCTCGATCGGGATCACGAGCAAGTTCGCGCCGCGGATCACCCGCGAGCCCATCTGATTCCACAGCGTGAGTTGTTGCGATATCTCGGTATTCTGATTGATCCGCGCCTCGATCTGGAACGGCCCGTAGACGAGCCTCTCCTTGGGGAACTCGTAGACAATCAGCTTGCCGTAGTCGGGCGCGTCACAACGCGCAGCGAGCCACGCGATCATATTGTCGCGGCGGCTCGGCACCATGGGGAGCATGAGGAAGAACTCGGCCTGCGGTTCGCCGGGCAGCCGCATGATGATGTAATATGGGGCCATCGTTGCGATGCCGTCGCCGCCCGGCTGGCGCGGGAATTGCCAGAGATCCTCACGGTTATAGAAAACGTCGGCGTCCTCCATGTGGTAGCTCTGATAGAGCCGCGCCTGAATCAGGAACAGGTCCTCCGGATAGCGAATGTGCTTCTGCAGCTCGGCCGGCATGGCCGAAAACGGCTTGAACAAGTTCGGAAAGATGCGCTGGTAGGTGCCGGCGACGGGGTCGCCGGTGTCCATCAGATAAAAGTCAACGGTTCCGTTATAGGCATCGACGATCACCTTCACTGAATTGCGAATGTAGTTGAGATCCATGTCTTGCGCCGGCTGCGCAGAAGGGAAATAGGAACTCACCGTATAGGCGTCCTGCATCCAGAACATCCGCCCGTTGCCGATGACCAGATAAGGATCGTGATCGAGCATGAGGAACGGCGCGATCATTCGTACCCGCTCCTCGATATTACGGCGGATCATGATCCGGCTGTCGGTGGTGATATAGCTTGAGAGAATCAGGTTTGGATCGTTGAAGTAAAAGGCAAACAGGCCTCTCCACACCATCGCCCCTATCGGAATGCCACCCGTACCGTCATAAGCCGCGTAGGCATTGTCTTTCCCCTTCGGATAGTCGAACTCAGGTGTGCTTCCCTTGACGATGACGTAGCTGTCGGGCTCTTCGCCGAAGTAGATGCGCGGTTCATGGATCTGGGGGCCTCCGTCCGCCACCGGAGGAATGTCGCGCAGATAGAAGAATGGCAGCCCTTCAGTGCTCTTGCGAGTAACCGGGCTCATCACCGCCCCGTTGCCGTGCGTAAACAGCACGTGGCGGTTGACCCAGGTCTGGGCATTCGGCGGCAGCAAGGAGGGCCGCAATTCGCGAGCCGAGAGCATTACGCTCTGGTAGGAGCCGTCGAGCCAGTAGCGATCAACGTCAAGATCATGGAATTTGTAGTAGGTGCGGATCTCCTGCAGCTGCGCGTAGGTATTCGACAGGGGCAGCCAGTCCCACAGCCTGATATTCTCGATTGTCGCCTTGTTGGCGTCGAGCATCTTGGAAGTAAGCTTCTGTTCGGCAGCAAACGGCTTGGCCGCGATCCGATCGAGATTGTATGCCTGCCGGGTCGCGGCGATGTTGCGTTCGATGTAGGGCTTCTCCAGCTGCAACTCGCTTGGTTTGACAAACACCCGCCGGAACAACGCGGGAGCTACGCCGGTCAGCACGAACGAGCCGATCACGACGAGCATGAACGCAGCGGCAGGAAGCCGGTAGGTCCTCATCCCAAGGTTTGCCAACGCAGTCAGCGCCGCAATGACCGACAGCCCGATCATTAGCCACAGGCCCGGCAGCCCGACATGGATATCGGTGTAGCTTGCGCCGACGACAACGCCGTTGTCGCCATAGAGCAGCAGATAACGGTCAAGACCGTAGGACCAGGCTTTCACGAGGAAAAGGAGGCCGAGTAATGCCGAGCCGTGCGCAACTACCGTCGGCGACACCGATTGGCGATGAATGTCATATTCAATGTCGCCATGCACCCAGTAGATCGTTGCGGCAAACAGCGCGCTCAGAACGAGTGTGAGCAGCATCCAGTTCTTGATGAGGATATAGGCCGGCAGTACGAAGAGATAGAAACTGATGTCGTTGTTGAAGAGCGGGTCGTCTGCACCGTAGGGGACGTGATAGAAGAACCGCAGGATGACGCCCCAATTACCGACTTCTGCCGCGGCAACCAGCAGAGCGAGCAAACCTGCGCCGCCCGCGATAATCCAGGACCATGGCAGCCGATCGCGCATGACCGAGAACAGGTCGGGCGGCGGCACATTGCCCGCAAGACTGGACACGAAGGCGGCAACGGAATGCGTCGGCCGCCGTCGGGCAAAACGCCCCGCAAGCCATCCGTTCAACCAAAGGACGACAGCAGTTCCGATCCAGACCGCAAAAAGGACGACGACTTTAGCGCCGATTGTTGTCCAGAAAACCTGCAGATAACCGATCGACGAAAACCACAACCAGTCAACCAGGAAGTCGCTCGCGAGCCCAAGCAGGATCAGGCAAATCCCACCGACAATGGCCGCAATGATGACCCCGACCAAGGCGCTATGTCTTGGTACCTTCCGTTCGGGTCCGGTAATCCCGATCGTCATGGCTTGAGCATAGCCGAAATGAGGGACGCCTGCCGCCTGAATCGTTGATCGGGATTGTGCGTCAGGGCGGTGGACGCGGGTGCACGAAACTCCCTCGCCCGGAACTGAGGAACGAAGCTGATCTGAACGCCTGGGGTCAGGGCCGGACCAGCCGATCGCTTCCGCCCTGGTCAGCCTGGCCCCGCGTCAAGGAAGCCGTCCAGCAAGAGCATGACGCTTCCCCGCATGCCGCCCACGGAACTGGCGTCCGTGTTCGCAGTTTTGTCCGGAGTGGCGGTAAAGTGGCGCGCCATTCAGAATAAAACTGCGAACTCATATGTTATTGAGATTGCAGTATAATGCTGTTAGGCGCCCCGCGGATATTGAGACGCAGGTCCTGCCAATGCGTATCGCACCGCGCCTTTGCCGGCATCACTGCGGGTGACGTCGGATAACTCCCCTTCGAAGGTGCGCGATCCCAAAATATTGAAAACAACCCCATGCAAAGTAACAGGCGGCCGGCATGGATGCTTCGAAAGCACGTTGACACGTCGGGCAAATCACGGGCATTCCTTCATCATCCCGCAATCTTGTAAGCGCCCGTCGCTCCGCCAATGGCGGGCTGTTTCGGTTGGATTGCGGCTCAAAAATGCTCACCCACAATTGAAATTGCACCGGCTCGCCGCGGCGAACGATCGCCTGCGCGTGGCCCAACGGCGCGCTTGCCGGCGCGTGCCAAAGAATATGGAGGAATATGGACATGAACATCGCTCCCAACCTCACTATGCCAACGGCGATCGCTTCAACCGACCAGGCCAAAGCTGCCGCAGCCCCGCGGATAACGCTTCTGTCGCACGGCTTCTCGATCGACCATCCTGATCCGGAGCTCGGCGAACAGCTCATGGCTGACGCACTGGGGGTCGCCGACCGCGATGCGATGCATGGCATCCTCCGACAGCTGGTAAAGGCCAGCGTGAGCGGCGGGAATTCCGACGAGGTCAATCTCGCTTTCATGATTTCGATGGTGAAGAGCATCAAGCCGAGGGACTCCGTCGAGGCCATGCTGGTGGCGCAGATGGTTTCGGTTCACCTTCCTTGAATGAAACCTTGTCAGGAATGGTGAAACGTCTCACCAGCAATCCTGCGAAAATGTGCACAGAGGCATTCGGTCTCTATGGACCAGATGGTTCTGAGTATAAGGATTGGCTGAAAAAATCACCGTCTGGCCGGATTGAGTTTGGTCCCAATCTCTGTGCGCTGGATCGGGAGTGACACCTTTCGTGTGACCTCGGCTCACCGAGATCATCAATCGTTTTAGCATCATCACCCGGACTATCATCATCCGGTGTAATAGCTGCCTCGGCACGACGTCCGCGCCGAGGCTGTTTCTTGGCGCATATCTGGCCACACGCAAAAAGCCGCCAAGGTCTCCCTCGACGACTCGTGCCGTTGCGTTTGCGTAGAGGTACTGTGTCGAGCGGTGCTCGAACGCAGCCCGTGCTCGCTCTTATTTGGACGCACGCGACCTTCAATGAGGCCGGTGGGTGCGTTGCCAGGGTGTCGGGCCAACGATCCCCGATCCTTATGAAATGTGACTGGCGGCGATGCGCTTCAAGCCAGCACTACTGTCCCATTCGATGAAATGGCACAGCGGGGTTTCAATTGAGCGCCCTTCGACCATCATCAGCGATCAAGATTCGCGGCCCTCATATATTGGTTTCCATCTGGCGTGCAGAAAGGTCTCAAGCATAGAGAGAATTCGCCTCTCAAAGGAGTCCGGAAGCAAGATATTAATGCGGTCAGTGTGCTCCTTGATCCAAGTACCTACGAAGTTGGTGTGCAGCGGCGCAATGCCAATTTTGCTCGGATACGTCAAAATAGATTTGGCAAGATTGCTGCCGGCGCTATTTGGATTGTAATGCTGTGATCGATATCGGGCGTCGCTGTTTGGTCCCGCGATGCCAACCTTCAATGCTTGTCCGTTGAGAAAGAAACAATAAACCGCCATCTTTCCGGTCGGAAGCCCGCTGGGCTTGTGGGGCTTGTTGAGAACTTCGACCCTAATCTTGCTTGGGTCACACTCAGTTCCTGCTAGTGCGCCGACGTTTGCAAAATCCCTAAGTGCAGCGGTGGTCATTTCTCCCAAAATTTTGGTCACGACGACATTTCCCAAGCTTGCAACACATCAACAATATCAGACATTTCCCAAAGCCGCTTGGTAACATTTCCCGCCATCGCGGGCGGGTTATGCGCTGCCCTTGGGCAGGAGCGAGATATTTTTGGCGGGTAGCATCGGTTTGCAATGACGGTCCGGAAATGCCTTACGGGTTGTCAATCTTTAACGAACATGATGAGAAGCGAAGCGTCATGGGGCAATTACAAATGAAAAAGCTTTTCACGATTGGCCATCTTCGTCCAGCTCATCCTCGGGTACCTTAGTCGGATCAAAGGGGGGGCGCGGCGGGGCCCAGTGCTCCATGAGCGCCTCCGGTAAACCAAAGCGGCACGGCCTATCATAATCTTTGCATCGAAAGCGCCAAGGCGTTTCTGAAGGCCCTTGATGACATTGGGCTTCGTTATGCGGGTGCAGTTATTGAAACTCCGCGCCTACCTGATTCCAAGCCCTTAGCTGGGCATGGCGAAGGCGGGACACTGCAAGAGGCGCTGGAAGGCTGGAAGAAGCACCGCGTTAGGCCCAAGGGCACCGTGAATGAGACGAGCCGTGCAGTGGACATGTTCATCCAGCTCCACGGAAACATGGCTGTGGCGGCAATCAAGAAGCGGCACGCGCTGGAATACCGTAAGGCCCTTCAAGAGGTCCCGCGCCACCGCACTGGCAGCCTGCTAGGGGCCACGTTGCCGGAGCAAGCCGCCTGGGGCCGCGAGCACCCAGAAGCGCCACGGATCACCGCAGCCACCATCAACAAGCAACTTGGCGGCGTGCAAGCCATCTGTGTATGGGCCAGCGATAATGGCTTGATCCCCGATGACGTGCAGTGGGCCGACCCCTTCAGCAGACTGAGATTGCCAACGGAACGCTCTGAGCGAACGTCGTTTGAGGTTGCAGAATTACAATCCCTGTTCAACGCGCCGCTGTTCACCGAACACCGCTTTCCACTTGGTGCCCACGGAGCGGCCGGGTTTTGGCTGCCGGTGCTTGCGCTCTACGCCGGAGCGAGGCAGGCAGAGCTAGGCCACCTCACCGCTGACAACGTGAAGGTTGATGCCAAGACTGGTGTGGCTCTGCTCTACTTCGTGACCGAGAAAGCACGGGGCAAGCGGACTAAGACAGACGCCTCAGAGCGCGTTGTACCCGTCCACCAGGAAGTGATCCACTTGGGTTTTCTGGACTACGTAGAGGCCCGCCGCAGTGCGGATGGTGTGGATGCTTGGCTATTCCCTTCCCTAGCACCAGACAATGGGAGCGCCGGTGTGCCCGCGTGGTCGAAATGGTTTGGTCGGTATCTGCGTGACGAAGGGGGCGTGACCGACAAAGCCAAGGTCTTTCATAGCTTCAGGCATACAGTGAAGGACGCGCTGCGTAGGGGCGGCGCTGACCATGAGATACGTGAGGACCTTATAGGCCACGCACAAGCGTCCACTGTTAGTGGCGGCTACGGTGCCAATGCCATGCTGTCCCGCTGGGGCGCTGCGGCGCTATCTGACGCCATCAATCGCATCACCTATCCCGGCCTTGACTTGTCGCGTGTCAAGCCACTGGGCGTACCACCGCGTACACGCGACACCACCAAAGCAACCAAGAGACACCGGGCGCATAACGCCGGGACACCAGCGAAAGCATCACGCACACATGACTAACGCACACACGCCAGTTGGCTACAAGTCGCTATTGTCGGACGAGACTAGACAGGCAGCTAAAGCCTTGCGCTTGGCACTAGAGCCTTTCGTAGCACTCAATCCGACAATCCCAGCCAGCTACATTATTAGCTTTCTGGCGGTCGCTGAAAAGGAAGGGCGCGCGGTCTCCGAGTACGCCCACGAAGCCGGGATGTATAAAGCCGTCATGACACGCCACCTGTTGGACTTAGGAGAACGCGACAGGCGCGGCGGCGAAGGCATGAACATCATTGAACAGCGGCGCGACAGACAAGACCTTCGAATTAATCGATCCTTTATCAGTGAGAAGGGCGCGGCTTTGCTTTCGAAAGTTAGGCGCGCATGGGAAGTTAGTAACAGGAAGAACGCCAATCAGATTGAAGAGCCAACGGAGCAGTGATGGCGACTAAACGAAAAGAGACAGATAGGCGGCGCGCCATCACACGCGCAGGCATCAAGAGGCCCGGGGACACAGGACAAACCGTAGACACCCTCGCGGCGAAGCTAGCTGCTAATGCCGGGGGGGTACGAAAGCACGCGGCGTCGGGCGCTGTAGTGGGGCTCAAGCGGAAGGACATCCGCGTGGCTGAGAAGGTGTTCCAGTGGAGAATACCTCAATACAACATGATTCCTAGCGACGACCATATTCTCGAATTGGCGAAGGCTGCACAGAACACGGGCGCGCTAGAGCCGATTCTCGTCTTTCCAGTGGCTGATAAGCACTACGTGATGGACGGGCATCACCGTCTAGCCGCCTACATCACGGCAGGGTGGAAAGGCGATATCCCGGCAATAGTGTTTAACGGCAGCTTGGATGAAGCCGTCCGGGAGGCACTGGGGCGCAACACTAAAAACAAGCTGCCCATGACAACTAAAGACAAAACAGAGGCGGCATGGAGGCTAGTGAAGGAGGGCAAGCCGGGAGATTGGCCGGACAGTATCAGCGAGACAATGGCACTGTGCGGAGTCGGGAAAGGCACAGTGAACCGGATGCGCGATGCGTGGACGAAGTTGCACAGCGGGCAATACGAGGGGATTGGAGACCTTAGTTGGAGGCAGGCACAAGACACGCTAGAGGGGAAGGAGAAGCAGGCGTTTGACAAAGATAGCTGGCTCGAGGAACGAGCGCAGAACTTAGCTGACGGGATCATCCGGGCGAAGCTGCGCCTGTCGAGGGATATCGAAGTCACCGCTCTAGCGCTTGAGATGCTAGACCCCGGGTTAGCGTGATACCAAAGCTTGCTAGGGCGTTTTGGGCGTGCTGCTCGGCGAAAGAAACATCCCCGACAGCAAACTGCTGTCTACAATCTTGTAAGATGTCCCTCAGAACATCCGCGTTAACATTCTCGCCGTGTGGTCCGATTGTCTCTAGCCTGCGCGAAAACCTTAACGCTTCATCTTCCTTCAGCGCCGTGGCGTACACCCACTCGGCCATTCGCTTTATCTGCGCATCGGAGAGCGACGATATTACGGGACGTTCTTTGAGCAGGGCCTCGGCAGTGGCCAGTGTCCGATTGAAGTCTGCCAAGACGTGCGTGGCAGCAACGTTCGCTTCCTTCAACACCTTGGTGCCGAGGGATTTCTTGAGAAAGACCTGCTTGGGTTTCTCGGAATTGAGGACGCGCGCGACTACTTCTTGGAGGCGTTCAGGCACCTTCCGCTGAGCGTAGTACGTCCCGTGTCTGTCCTTGATCAGTCCCATCAACGCACGCATCAAAGCTACGACCTAGTGCTACCACCGGAGCGCAGTCAAAGCCATGATTTGCGGGATGTTTTTGAAATCTCAGCGCTTCTAGAGCCGCTGGCGCTCCCTAGGGGAATCGAACCCCTGTTTCAGCCTTGAGAGGGCCGCGTCCTAACCGCTAGACGAAGGGAGCGTGTGTGGCAGGGAATAGCTGCGAATTCCGCCGGCTGCAAGACGGAAGCTTCTATTCGTCATGCCCGGGCTCGACCCGGGCATCCACGTCCTGGCTGCCAAATGAAGAAAGGCGTGGATGGCCGGGTCATAGGCGAGCGGAAGCGACGCCGTCCTTCGGACGGCTATGCCCGGCCAACCGCCTTCGT
The DNA here is from genome assembly GCF_031202265.1 of Bradyrhizobium sp. Ash2021. Taxonomy (NCBI): domain Bacteria; kingdom Pseudomonadati; phylum Pseudomonadota; class Alphaproteobacteria; order Hyphomicrobiales; family Nitrobacteraceae; genus Bradyrhizobium; species Bradyrhizobium sp. Ash2021. The sequence continues at coordinate 8,062,366 of NZ_CP100604.1, forward strand.
CCGAAGGCGGACTTCGGCGAGTCAGGTGACGGAGACCTCAGGGCTCGATGACGAATTTGAGCTTTCCGGCGGGTTTTAGCGTCTTCGCGTCAAACGTGTGGATTTCGGTCACACCGCCTATATCAAGCGTCACCGCCAGCCGGTCGCCGGCGACGCCGGTGGAGACGATGCGGGCGCCCTTCGGCAAGGCCGCGGTCATGTCGGTGGAAGCGGCCGTCGCGCTTCCCTCGCCGCGATAAAGGCGGTAGCCAACGGCGATCAGGACGACGGCCACGGCCAGCGCCGAGGTGAGGCCTGCGATCAGCATCATCCGCCGCACCCGCGCGAACAACGCGGCCTGCTCGGGGGTCGGTTCGGGCGCAACGGTATCGGTCATGCAACATTCTTCTTTTGAACAAGGCTCTGCTTTGGAACAAGGCTTTTCGTCGAATAGCGGTCAACGGCTGGAAGTCACGGTCGGTGGCGACGAGGGCTCGCTCCGGCTCGACCGCGTGCTCGCGGTGCTCCGCCCTGAACTGTCGCGCTCGCGGCTGAAGGCGCTGATCCTCGCCGGTTCCGTCGCCGCCAAGGGTGCCCCCATCCGCGACCCCGCTTATCATGTCGCGAAAGGCGATACGATCACAATCGACGTTCCGGAAGCCACCCCGCCCGAGCCGGGGGCCGAGGATATCCCGCTCGACATTACTTACGAGGACGACGACATCATCGTCATCGACAAGCCGAAAGGCCTGGTGGTGCATCCCGCCGCCGGTCATGAGACCGGCACGCTGGTGAATGCGTTGATCGCCCATTGCGGCGCCAGCCTTTCCGGCATCGGCGGCGTCAAGCGGCCGGGCATCGTGCACCGGCTCGACAAGGACACCACCGGACTGATGGTGGTGGCCAAGAATGACCGCGCGCATGCGTCGCTGACCGCGCAATTCGCCGATCACGGCCGCACCGGGCCGATGCAGCGCGGCTATATGGCCTTTGTCTGGGGCGTGCCGACCCGCCAGCGCGGCACCGTGGACGCGCCGATCGACCGGCATCCCTATGCCCGCGAAAAGATGGCGGTGCGCGAAAGCGGACGCGAGGCGGTCACCCATTGGGAGTTGCGCGAGGCGTTTTCCGGGCGCGACGGCAAGCCGGTGGCCTCGCTGCTGGCCTGCCAGCTCGAGACCGGACGGACCCATCAGATCCGCGTGCACCTGTCCCATCTCGGCCATCCCCTGATGGGCGACACCGTTTACGGCTCGCACTTCAAGACCAAGGCCGGCCACCTCGGGCAGAAGGCCCAGGCGGCCCTGACCGCCCTCGGCCGGCAGGCCCTACATGCTTACCTCCTGGCCCTGGAACATCCCCGGACCGGGGAACTTTTGCATTGGGAAGCGCCTTTGCCGGAGGATTTGCTTCTCCTGCAAAGCGCCCTCGAAGCGGCGCTATGACGCAGGGCCTTTGGAAAAGTGCTGTTATGCCAACAGGTTATGGCAGCCACACGGGGACGTGACGTCAGCAATCCTTCCCTATCGGCCTCGTTTTGGTGTATGTTGCACCTGCGTTGAATATCCAACGCGGAACATCGCAGGCCGACCGGCTTTGACAAAGCGGCCGTCTGCCGGGCCCGCCGCTATCGGGGGCCTGAACCACTGGAGGGCGCTAGAATGGCCCGTACAGCTACCTTACCGGTTCTCAATGGAGAATCCGGACTTTCCCGATACCTCGCCGAGATCCGCAAATTTCCGATGCTGGAGCCCCAGCAGGAATACATGTTCGCCAAGCGCTGGCGCGAACATGACGATCGCGACGCGGCACATCACCTTGTCACCAGCCATCTCCGGCTCGTGGCCAAGATCGCCATGGGCTATCGCGGCTACGGCTTGCCGATCTCCGAGGTCGTCTCGGAAGGCAATGTCGGCCTGATGCAGGCGGTCAAGCGGTTCGAGCCCGAGAAGGGCTTTCGGCTCGCTACCTACGCCATGTGGTGGATCAAGGCGTCGATACAAGAGTACATCCTGCGTTCCTGGTCGCTCGTGAAAATGGGCACCACCGCGAACCAGAAGAAGCTGTTCTTCAACCTGCGCAAGGCGAAGAGCAAGATCTCCGCGCTGGACGAAGGCGATCTTCGCCCCGACCAGGTGGCAATCATTGCCAAGCGCCTCGGCGTGACGGCTCAGGACGTGGTCGACATGAACCGCCGTCTCGGCGGCGATGCGTCGCTCAACGCGCCGATCCGTGACGACGGCGAAGCCGGCGAATGGCAGGACTGGCTGGTCGATAACTCGCCCAACCAGGAAGCCATGATGGCCGAACATGAAGAGTTCGATCATCGCCGTCAGGCGCTGAACGGCGCCATCGGCGTGCTCAACCCCAGGGAACGCCGCATCTTCGAAGCGCGCCGTCTGGCGGAAGAGCCGATGACGCTGGAAGATCTCGCCGCCGAATTCGGCGTGTCACGCGAACGCGTGCGGCAGATCGAGGTCCGCGCCTTCGAGAAGGTGCAGTCGGCCGTCAAAGGCACGATCGCCCGGCAGGAACAGGCCGCACTGGAAGCCGCGCTCTAAGCACGCGGTCAAGGCAAGAGGTAACGAAAGCCGGCGGCAACGCCGGCTTTTTGTTTGGGGGCGCTCGGCTTCGACACAAGGACTGTCGTCCTCCGCGAAAGCGGGGGACCCAGTACGCCGCGGCGGTCGAGAGACGACGCGCAACAGCTACGGCCTCTGGAACGCTGGATCGCCCGGACACCTATCGCGAAGACGCGCTTCGCGCTTTTGCCGGGCGACGACGATCGAGATTCAACTACCCGAAGCTCGGCTCGGCCGGCTCCACCACCGCGGTGTCGCGCTCCCAGCCTTCGTTCTCGAGCTTGATATGCTGGATCGCCACCGCATTGGCGTTGGCGTCGAGATCGGGCAGCGCCTGATATTCGGAAACCCAGCAGCGAAACACCTTGTAGGACAGCACGAGCTGACCGGCTTCGTTGAACATGTCGATGGTGATGTCCTTGCGGAAGTCCTTCAGCGACACTTCGGACCCCGGTGCTGCGCCAAAACTCCAGACCTTGTTGGCCCATTGCTCGAACGCCGGGTCGTGGGTGACGCCGCGCTCCAGCGTGATCGGATCGAACCGGGTAATGCCGGGCGATTTGCGCCACATCGAGGGATCGCCGCCCTCGCGATGCTCGACCACTTCGGTGGTCCGCCTGAGCGCGCTGACTTTTGAGATGCCGGCGACGTACTGGCCATCCCATTTCACGCGGAATTTGAAATTCTTGTAGGGATCGAAGCGCTGCGGATTGACGGTGAATTCGGCCATGATCCAAAACCCTTCAAGTTGTGCCCCTCCCGGCCACGCGCCGAGATTGCTTGAACCCGCGGGTCCGGTCAATCGACTAAGACAGGGAGAGACCAACGCCGTCCATCGGCCGGCGCGGCAGCAGACGAGGCGCATCGTGGCGATCACCCTGCAATCAACCATCGGCGGCTTTTCCGCCGAATTCATGCGCAGGCTGCCGCAGCTCGAGCAGGCCATGACCGCGAACGGGCTCGATCCGACCGAATTCGTGATCTCCAAGGACCGCGCGACACCGGCCACCGTGCCGCTGATCGGGCCGTTCTTCTACGAGTACACGGTGTTCTTCGGCGACGAGAAATTCACCGTCACCGAGCCGAACGACATGAGGTTTCTGGAATATTTTTACGCGCGCTGCGTCGCGCCCGACGAGGCCGGGCCGGAGCCGCAAGTGCCGCGGCCGCCCGGACTGATCAGCCGCATTTTTCGCTGGATGACGCACCCGATCTGAGCGGCGCGCGGCCCTACTCTCCCCACTCCCGCGCCATTTTTGCCAGCGCGCAGCCTTCGCAATAGCGGGCGTCCTTGAAGTCGATCCAGTTATGGGCATAGACGCGATCGAGCGGGATATCGTAGCGCGCGCGCAGGACCTTCACCAAAATCCGCCACGCCGCGACCTGCGCGTCGGTCGGCCCGCGCGTGACATCGGGATAATTGCCCGCGAATTCCACGCCGATCGAGGTGTCCTTGTTCACCTGGTGATAGGTCTTGCCGTTGTCGATATATTTGTTGTCGTTGCGGTCGGCGCCGTCGGTATGGGTGGGGACGAGATGATCCGCCACCGCCCAATAGACCGTGCCGTCGGTTTCGACCCAGACCATGACGCCGCGCCTGGTCGGGATCCTGAACTGCGCCTCGGCGCCCCCGCGCGCGGAACCGACCGGCCCCTCGGTCTGGTGCACGATGATGTTGCGCCAGGGGTGGGCCTTTGCGACGTCGCCCCAGGGCGACAGCCAAACCATCTTCAGGCCGGGAATGTCGGGCGTACCCGACGACCGCGCGATCGTCGCGAGGTCGGGCGTCTGCGCGGAGGCCGAAGTAAACAGCGCGATGGCGAACAGCGCCGTTGCAATCAGACGGAAGATCATCGCTCTCTCATCCAGTGAATTTACTGGATAGCACGCTCACGCACGCCTGCGCAGCGTCACGTCCGACAGCGCCGGGATTTCGATCCCGGGCACCAGCGGCGGCGCCGGGTCGTAGGCCGCAAAGCAATTCCGGCCGCTCTTCTTGGCGTCGTAAAGCGCGTGGTCGGCGGCGGCGATCAGGCGGTCCGGGAATGGGCCGATCTCCCGGCTCCATTGCGCGACGCCGATCGAGACCGCGATCGGAATATCGGAGCCTACGCATTGCTCGGCGTCCAGGCGGCAGACTTCCAGCACGCGGCGCGCGATCATCGCGCCCTCGCGCAGCGTCGAGGAGGGCAGTACGATGCAGAATTCGTCGCCGCCGGTGCGCGCCAGGAGGTCGCCCGGCCGCAGGCGGGTCTGCGCCATCAGGGTGAAATGCTGCAGGCAAAAGTCGCCGGCGGCATGGCCGTGGGTGTCGTTGATGCTCTTGAATCCGTCGAGATCGATCACCAGCAGCGCGAACGGCTGGCCGCTGCGCTCCGATCGGGCGCATTCCTCGGTCAGCCGCTGCACCAGATGCCGCCGGTTGGCGACGCCGGTGAGGTCGTCGAGCAGCGCAAGATCAGCGACTTCGTTGCGCAGCCGGTCCATCGCCATCAGCAGGAAGCCGAAATTCAGCGCCATCGACAGGAACACCAGCACCAGGATCATGACCGACTGCAGCTGGTCGAACTGCAGGAAGGAGAATTCGCCGCCGCCACTGACGACGCAAGCGATCAGCCGCAGGGCATAGAACGAGATGATGAGAATGGAGACGGTACCGGCCAGCCGGGCGCCCGGATTGATGCGGCCCTCATGCGGCGTCAGCAGCAGCCTCAGGGTCAGCAGGAGCGGCAGCGACTGGGCGATCGAATAGATCGAAACCCGCATCCTCACGCTGTCGTTGCCGAAGATGAAGAAGGCGAGGCCCGCAAAGGTCAGTCCCGTGATCAGCAAGGTGGCGCGCCACGTCACCGGCCGGCCGAAGAACTTCTTGATGCCCATCGCGGCGAGGCAGGCGGCAAAGACCAGAGCGGTGCCGGCGGCGAGCAGCGGCAGCAGCGACTCCGTCATCACGACGCGCAGCATCGCCATCGCCGCGCCGACCGCCGCGACGAACGCCGACCCGGTCCAGAACCGGGCCGCATCGAACGACGGATAGCTGCGCATGACGTAGGCCCAGATCAGGCCCAGCGCCAGAAAATTGATGACGAACACCGTCCACAGCGTCGGAACGCTCAGCATCGCAAACCCGCAACGCACATGGCCGCGTCTCCCCTGTTATCCGCCCGCCCAGAGCTTTCGCGCCTCAAGGCGTCTCCCCCCACGACAATCCCTGTTGTCTTGCCGACAAGTTGCAGCCATGCCGCTTAACGGACTCTGACCGTGGCCTTCGCAATCTCCACCGTGGTTTTAAATTGATGAAGAGCGCAGCGCGTTGGGGCCGCGTTAACCGTGACGCGGCGACGCCGATGGCGTCGCGCAGCTGCATTTTCGGAGAAAATCACGTCAAAATGCATAACAACTGTGGATAACATCGTGACCGCGGCGTGACAGCACGCGGCAGCGCGCCGCGAATCTGTTGGGATTGTGATCGAGGATGTTGCGAGGCTAGCCCTCCGCCAAGCATGCCTCGGTGTCGCGTTTCAATCCATTAAACCCTTGAGAGGATACTATGGCTAAGAAAGCGAAGAAGGCGAAAAAGGCGAAGAAGGCGAAGAAGGCCAAGAAGTCGAAGAAGTGACTTCAGGCCCGGGTGGGGCGCTCAGCTCCGCCCGGGCATCCAACGCCAGGCATGATCTTTCGAAAACGGCGGGCTCAAGGCCCGCCTTTTTGATTCTGGGTCCATGGGGCGGCAAAGGAAGTATGGATTGCTTCGTCGCTTCGCTCCTCGCAATGACGGAAGTAGTCACCCTCCTACCTTTCCGCAAACGCCAGCTTCGCCCCGAGCGCGGCAAAGCCCAATGCAAAACTGCGGCGCAGCCAGGCCATTACCCTGGGCCGCGTGATGACGCGGTCGCGCACGCCGGCTGCGAACATGCCGTGGACCACGAATACCGCCAACGTCATCGCCATGAAGGCCGCGCTCAATTCCAGCATCCGTCCCAGCGGGTGGGCCTCATCGACCGCGATGAATTGCGGCAGGAAGGCGAGAAAGAAGATCGACAGTTTTGGATTGAGGATGTTGATCAGGAAGCCGGTGACCACCACGCGCCGGCTCGAACGCGCCTCCTCAGGCCGCGCCTCGATCGCGAGCGCCCCGGTTTCGCGCAGCGCCTGCCAGGCCATATAGAGCAGATAGACCACGCCGCACCATTTCAGCGCCGCAAAAGCAACCGCACTGGTGTGCAGCACCGCGGCCAGCCCCAGCATCGCCGCCAGCATATGCGGGACGATCCCGAGCGTGCAGCCGAAGGCGGCGGCGACGCTGGCCCGCGCGCCCGACGTCAGCGCCACCGCCAGCGTGTACAGCACGCCGGTGCCGGGGGACACGACCACGATCAGCGAGGTCAGCAGGAACGAGAGCGTCATCGGCGATATCCCCCGTGAATTTCGGGCTGCCATATCACGGCCGGCCTGGCCGCGGAAGCGACGCGCGTCCCGCCGGGCCCAGTTGCCAAAGCCGGCCTGCCGTACAAGGGTTGCGGACTAAGACCTTCCCCTTTTGGAGCCCATTTCCATGACTGCGATTTCCGGAAGTGCGGCCGCCGTGACCGGCGCCGCCAGCGGCATCGGCCGGGCGCTTGCGCTCGAACTCGCCGCGCGTGGCGCCGATCTGGCGCTCGCCGATCGCGACGAAGCCGGGCTGCAGGCGGTGGCGGCCGAGATCGTCAAAACCTCCAGGTGCAAGGTCAGCGTGCATCGCGTCGATGTCGGCGAGCCCGGCCAGATCCAGGATTTTGCCGCCGCCGCCATCGCCGCCCACGCAGGCCTGAACATCGTCATCAACAATGCCGGCGTCGCCCTGCTCGGCCAGTTCAACGAGATCGACCAGGCCCAGATGGACTGGCTGTTCAACATCAATTTCTGGGGCGTGGTGCATGCGACCCGCGCCTTCCTGCCGCATCTGGCCCAACAGCCCGCGGCGCACATCGTCAATTTGTCCTCGATCTTCGGCATCATCGCCCCGCCCGGCCAGTCGGCCTATTGCGCGGCAAAATTCGCGGTGCGCGGATTTTCCGAAAGCCTGCGGCATGAGCTTGCGATGGCGACCAGCCCGGTGCGGCTCTCCGTCGTGCATCCCGGCGGCGTCGGCACCAACATCGCCCGCAACTCGCGCACCGGCGTTGGCGTCACCGACAACGCCCGCCGCGCGCAATCGATCGACCGCTTCGATGCCATCGCCAGGACCACGCCGACCGCCGCCGCCTTGCGCATCATCGAAGGCATCGAGAAGAACGCGCCGCGGATTCTGATCGGCAACGACGCGCGATTCATGGATCTGCTGCAACGGTTCCGGCCGGGGACTTACTGGGCGGTGCTGCAGCGGCGGATCGAGAAGATGACGGCGCAGGCGGGGAAGTAACCGCGCGCTCGTCTTCGCGAGCCACCGGGTCGCGCGAATGCGCGCCCGATGACAGGCTCCGCGAAGCAATCCATCGAGCCGCAGAAAGAAAGAATGGATTGCTTCGTCGCTGCGCTCCTCGCAATGACGGAAGTGCTGGAATTCAGGCTCCGTCATTCCGGGATGGTGCGTTAGCACCAGACCCGGAATCTCGAGATTCCGGGTTCGATGCTGCGCATCGCCCCGGAATGACAGAGTCTAAATCACCGCCCCACCAGCTGATCCGCAAAATACGCGATCGTCTTGCGATAGATCGTGGCCCTGTTCCACTCGCGCATCGCTTCGAAATTCGCACTCCCCTCGCCGTACGGCGCGCCCAGTTTGAAGCCGCTGGTGTGCAGGAGGTTCGCGGTCGAGGCGAGCACGTCGGGCACGCTGTGGCGGAGGTCGACGCGGCCGTCGCCGTCGAAATCGACGCCGTATTTGATGTAGGACGACGGCAGAAATTGCGTCTGGCCGATCTCGCCGGCATAGGCGCCGATCATGTCGTTCAAACGCAGATCGCCGCGCTGCAGGATCTTCAGCGCCGAGAGCAGCTCGGTCTGGAACAGTTCGGTGCGGCGGCAATCATGCGCCATGGTCGCGAGCACGCGAAACACCGGAAGCTTGCCCATGTCGCCCTTGCCGAAATCGGTCTCCAGCCCCCAGATCGCCACCAGGATCTGCCGCGGCACCCCGAACTTTTGCTCGATGCTCGACAGCAGCGCAGCATGCCGCTGCAGCATCGCCCGCCCGCCATTGATCCGCCCGGCGCCGACGCGGGTCGAGACATATTGCTCAAAAGTCTTGTTGAAGGTGCCGCGCTGGCGCCGGTCGAAGGCGAGCACGCCCATGTCCTGCTGCACGCCGCCGAGCGCCTGAGAGATCACGCCTTGCGAGATGCCGGCGGACCCCGCCTCCGCCGAGATGTTTTGGACGAAGCTGTTGAAATCGCCGCCACAGCGGGCGGCGAATGCGGGGGTAGCGGCAAACAAGACAGCGACAATGACGGCCAGGCAACGTCCGAGCATACTGAAATCCTTAAAAGTTCTTCCCACGGCATCCACCATGCCACGACCGAAAGCGGCGCGTCAAAAACGCAGCTTTTGCGCCTTCCTGGTGGCGGCGCCCGACCATTGATCCGCATCAAATTCTCCGCGGCGGCTTTGCTTAGCAGGGCAGGTCAAAAGGAGAGCCTTCATGATCGGAATTACCCTGACCACGGACCAGATCCGCACCGCGCCTGCCGACGTCCGGCAATGGATCGTCCAGAAACACGCGCGCGAAATACGCAGGGTCACGCAGCGGCTGAACCATGGGTCCAGCCTGCGCAACCAGCGCGGAAAAGTCGTGCTCGCCCATTACCCCATCGCTGAACGTTGCGTGCAAGCGATAGTCGCCGAGCCATTTGATTTTTGTGACTTCGTTCATCGCTCAGCAGTCGCCGCGGCGGCGGGAGGCGAAGGAGAGCGTGGCGAAGGTGAGGGCAGAAAACAGCAAGGAAGCACTGACGATGCCTACATTGAGCCTTGCGCCCATATCAAAGCACCTCCTTTCGCGCCGCACCATGACACGACTCCCCTAGTTCGAATTTTGACACTCACCCGATGATTGAGGATAACAGGAGAATATACTCTACATTGCCCGCGTATTGCGATACGGCTTCATTTAGAGCCCACCTAATCGCGTGTAGGACTAATCATTTACGCTACGCGTTTTCTCTTTAGAGGTTAACGATGACAGATCTAACCCTCGCATCTTACGCTGAGAGGCGGGCACTGAGCTGCACCCGGTTCTGTTGACACCTGCTTAAGCTAATCCAGCCTGCTGCTCGAACTCCATAGGGCTCAAATATCCGATCGTCGAGTGCCGGCGTTTCGGATTGTAGAAGCGCTCAATATAATCGAAGACGTCAGCCTTGGCGTCATCCCTCGTTCGGTACACTCTGCGCGTAGTCCGCTCGGTCTTCAATGACGAGAAGAAGCTCTCCATCGCCGCGTTATCCCAGACGTTGCCTGACCGGCTCATCGAGCAGACGACGCCGTGATCGGCCATCAGCCGCTGGAACTGTTCGCTGGTGTATTGGCTGCCGCGATCGGAATGATGCAAGAGCGCGTCCGGTTTGCCCCGTCGCCAGATCGCCATCACCAGGGCGTCAGTGACGAGCTGGGCCGTCATCGCTGCGTTCATCGACCAACCAACCACACGGCGGGAGAAGAGATCGACGACAGCGGCAACATAGAGCCAACCCTCCGCTGTCCACACGTACGTGAAGTCAGCGATCCATTTGCGGTTGGGAGCGGACGCATCGAAGCTGCGGTCGAGCACGTTGGGAGCGACGGCGGCGACCTGCCGCTCACCCAGATCGGGCGGCAGTCGCCGCCGTCGTGGACGGGCTTTGAGAGCCTGTAGCCGCATCAAACGCTCGATCCGATGCAGTCCACACAACCCGCCTTCCGCCAACATGTCGTGCCACACTCGCCTCGCGCCATAGGTTCGATCGCTGGCGAGGAAACTGGCGCGAACCTTCGCGCCCAACTCCTCATCGCTCCGGCTGCGTTGGCTGCGCGGCCGTGTCAGCCAGGCATAGAACCCACCCCGCGAGACACCGAGCGCCCCGCACAACCATTCCGCCGGCCAGATCCCCCGGTGCTTCGCGATGAAGGCGAACTTCATGTTGATTCCTTCGCGAAGTAGGCCGCGGCTTTTTTTAGGATGTCCCGTTCGGCTCTCAGCTTGGCGACCTCGCGCTTGAGCTGCGCGATCTCCAACTGCTCCGGCTTCATCTGGCCCTGGCCGGGGAATGCATGCTGCGGATCGTCCGCCAGCTGCTTCACCCAATTGCGCAACTGCGTTGGATGAACGCCAAGGTCTGCTGACGCCTGCGCATACGACACGCCGCGCTCCTTGATCAGGCGTACAGCCTCAAGCTTGAACTCTCGCGTAAACTGCCGTCTCTCCATGACACACCTCCTGCTCCATAAAACACCTAACTCGGTGTCCTCGGAACCGGGTGCAGCTCAACTAGAGTCTACGCCCGAGCGTGATGCCTTGTACTCAACGCTTTATGAGCTTTACGTTGACCATGTCAAAGATGAGATTAAGCGTCTCACTCAAGTCGAAAACTATTCTTTGACGTGGGCAGCCAACAACGCGATTACGCTAGTGCCTTTTGGTTTTCGTTCCGGCGCAGGCGGGGACGCCGTATTGCCGAATGAATTGCGGGATCGCATGAAAGGTCTACCAATCTACATTGTGGAGAAGAACGGGAGGCGGACGAATGTCAACTTCAACGAATTAGCGAAGGAAGAGGTTTTTTGGACAGTTGATTGCCAACTAGTTCGATCGGCTGAGCAACTTGTCAGGGAAACCAAGTCAAACTCAACTGTATCGGATCTCGTGAAGGCATTGAACGACTCGGCACAGGAGCTACCAAGCAACACTGTCTTGTACAACCTAGACATCAGCTCGATGCTCCGCGATTCAGTCGAACTGGAATTTGAGCCACACGAAATCAAGGCGAACGAGAGTCTGCGACGGGTCGACATTAGGTGGGGTGAACGCACCTCTGAACACTGGATAAGAGTTCAGGAACTCATGAGGCGTGCACCGAATTCCGAACGGCGCGATGTTAGGGTCACAGATTATCTGGACCACCATATAAGAGGCTTGGCAGACCGACGAACTGGCAGTCCCGCTTCTAATAAGACCGCGCGACAGTTATGGCTCGCTTATCCAAAGACACCATTCAGCGGAATCGATGAGTACTCTGGCGTAATTTCTCAATATAGAATATTTTTACGAGGTGATATTCCGATTGCAGCGTTTTTACGCGATCTATCGCCCGATAGAGAAAATCAAGATTCCGTCGCTCGTCTCCAGATATTTAGCACGGTATTTTTGACCGCATCAGACGCGCCGCCAGATGAGGCCTTCTCCTATGCCACTACGCAACTTAGACATATAGCGGGAGATTTGGGAGAAGACTACACTGTAGGAAGTGAGGCATTTTTAGAGGCATTACGTTCAAGCCCTCTACGGGTGTTTGATACGTCAGTCTGGACTAACCGTAGGTTTGAGTTCTTTGAATAATTAGACTTGGGAGCGATTGGACTTAGGGAAATTCATTTTCGCTAGGCTTATTGGAATGACCGCGGCGAGCAGCTTGTTGCGTTGCCAGTCGATCCCGGCGTCGCAAACAGGGCAGCGCGTGTTGTACCAGACAACAAGGCGATGCCCGGTCATGATGCTACGCCCTCAACGGGGCGCGCAGGATTGCGCGAAGTGCGTGCGGGCCTGGACAAAACCCCTGGTGTTCATTTTGCCGTCCCTCGATGGTATCGAGCACCGCAACGGCGAGTTTGCGGCATTCTGCCTGGCTAGCGTGCGGCTGCGAGGGCGCCGTCGCCGCCGCCACCGGCTCACAGGTCTGCACGACGGCCTCATAGACCTCGCGATAATCGGCCGTGTTGTCCTCGCCGCTGTCGAGCTTCGCGATGAGCGATAGCTCGCCCTGACGACAGGGACCGACCCCACTCCGCTTGTCGGGCTGCGCCGTCGCGGGGTTGAGCGCGGCACACATGAAAATGGCGGCCACCAGGGCCGCCATGTTGATTGTGAGATGCCGCGATTTGGCCATGGCGCTCGCCGGTCAGTTGTCCAGGAACGACCTGAGCTTCCTGCTCCTCGACGGATGCTTCAGCTTCCTCAGCGCCTTCGCTTCGATCTGGCGAATACGCTCTCTGGTTACCGAGAACTGCTGCCCGACCTCTTCCAGCGTGTGGTCGGTGTTCATGCCGATGCCGAAGCGCATGCGGAGCACGCGTTCTTCGCGGGGGGTCAGCGAGGCCAGCACCCGCGTCGTGGTTTCGCGGAGATTGCTCTGGATCGCGGCGTCGATCGGGAGGATCGCGTTCTTGTCCTCGATGAAATCGCCGAGATGCGAGTCTTCCTCGTCGCCCACCGGGGTTTCCAGCGACAGCGGCTCTTTGGCGATCTTGAGAACTTTTCGAACTTTCTCCAAGGGCATGCCGAGCTTTTCGGCGAGCTCTTCCGGGGTCGGCTCGCGGCCGATCTCGTTGAGCATCTGGCGCGAGGTGCGCACGATCTTGTTGATGGTCTCGATCATGTGCACGGGAATGCGGATGGTGCGCGCCTGGTCGGCGATCGAGCGGGTGATCGCCTGCCGGATCCACCACGTCGCATAGGTCGAGAACTTGTAGCCGCGGCGGTATTCGAATTTGTCGACCGCCTTCATCAACCCGATGTTGCCTTCCTGAATCAGGTCGAGGAACTGCAGGCCGCGGTTGGTGTATTTCTTGGCGATCGAGATCACGAGACGCAGATTGGCCTCGACCATTTCCTTCTTGGCCTGGCGCGCCTCGCGCTCGCCCTTCTGCACGCCGTGCACGATCTTGCGGAATTCGCCGATCTCGAGCCCGGTCAAGGCTGCCAGCGACTGGATCTCGTGGCGCAGCTCCTTGATGCGGTCCTTTTCGTGATGGACGAAATTCTTCCAGCCTTTTGCCGAGAGTTTCGAGACCCGGTTGAGCCAGCGCGGATCGAGCTCCGAGCCCTGATAGTTGCGCAAAAAGTCCTCGCGCGCGACGCCGTGGCTGTCGCCGAGGCGCAGCAGGCGGCCCTCAAACGAGACCAGCTTCTTGTTGATGTCGTAGAGCTGCTCGACCAGCGAATCGATACGGGCCTGGTTCAGCCGCAGCGACTTCACCTCGACGATGATTTCGTCCTTCAGCTTCTTGTATTTGCGCTCCTGCGAGGGCGACAGCGTCTCGCTCTGCAGCTGGTTGGCGATGTCCTGTTCCTGCAGGCGCCGCAGCTTCTTGTACTCGGAGGCGATCTTGTCGAAGGTCTCGACCACCTTCGGCTTCAGCTCGGCCTCGATGGCGGCGAGCGACATCTGGTTTTCGAACTCGTCGTCGTCCATGTCGCCTTCGGCGGCGGCCTCGGCCGGATCCTTTTCTTCCGTATCGCCACCGGGCGCAGCCGCGGGCGCGGCGCGGAACGGAGTGGGCGCCGGCGGGGCGGCGGGCGGCGCCACATGCGAAGGCGCTGCCACGCCATTGCCGTTGGCGGCAGCCAGCGGCTGGCCGTCGGGGCCGAGCGGTGCTGCCAGCAGCGCCGGGTTCATGTTGTTCTTGGCGTCGGGGCCGGCGTAAGTGGCTTCGAGATCGATGATGTCGCGAAGGAAGATCTTTCCTTCGTTCAATTCGTCGCGCCAGATGATGATGGCCTGGAAGGTCAGCGGGCTTTCGCAGAGGCCCGCGATCATCGCCTCGCGGCCGGCCTCGATGCGTTTGGCAATTGCGATTTCGCCTTCGCGAGAGAGCAATTCAACGGTGCCCATCTCGCGCAGATACATGCGGACGGGATCGTCGGTGCGCTCGCCGGGCTCGGATTTCTTGACCTCGGTGACGGCCTTCTGCGTGACTTCGACCAGTTCGTTGTCGGTCTCGTCGTCGGCCTCTTCCTTCTCGTCCTCGGAGTCGGCCTCTTCGGCTTCCGACACGTTGATGCCCATGTCGGAGAGCATCGACATGATGTCTTCGATCTGTTCGGGCGAGGTGGTGTCGGAGGGCAGCACTTCGTTGAGCTGATCGAAGGTCACGAAGCCGCGCTTCTTGGCCTGCTTGATCATCTTCTTGACGGCGGCGTCCGACAGATCGAGCAACGGCGACGGCGCGTCCGGAGAATCCTTCTCAGGCGTGTCCGCTGCCTTGTCGTCTTTTTCCTTGTCTTTAACCTGCAGCGTCTTTGCCTTGGTGGCCATTCATCAAGCTCCCGAAACGCGCTCATGCGAGATGCGGCCGCATCTCGCATTGAATCACTAATGTCACCGAGCGCGACGACGTTTCTTCGAAACGTCATCTCGCTCTATTCTTTGTTTGAGCGTGATCCTTCCGGAAAACCGGTTTTCACTTTTCCGGATCACGCTCTTTCGACGCGGAAAGGGCGGCGCAGACTGTCGCCACCCCCGAACCCCCGTCTCGCCGGTGTCTGCACCAATAACGGTGCGGCTATTAAGTTTCGCTTAACCCTGTTTTTGCAGCCAAACCATGGGTTTGGCGAGTCTTTTAACGGCCCCGGCCGCAGCCGTCCGCATCATTTTTTCATCAAACGCTGCGCCGGAACCGGCCCGAAAGCTCGCCAAAACCCTCGATCAGGGCCTCGGTGCCGTCCAGAGACACCAGCCGGGCGCTCACGTCCACCAGCCACGCCAAATTGGCATCGCTGGGCTCCTCGCCCAAGGCCAGCTCGGCATCCTTCTTTTCCCTAAGTAAGGCGTGGGTTTTCTGATGCAAGGTAACGAGCTGCTGCCAAGTGGAAAGAACATCTTCCCTTGCTGCCCCCGGCTGCACGCCCCACACCGCCGAGGTCGTGATCGCAGCCCCAACCCTTTGAAGTATTTGAGAAAATCCCCGCGCCTCAAGATCGGCCCGCATTTTCTCGGCCTGCTCCTCGGGCTCGGGCGAATGGTGGTGTTCGCTGGCGAAGGCCGCGATAATGGCGGCGCGGAGCTTGTTGGCCTCCGGATGGGCCAGTTCCAGCGCCGCCACCTCTTCGAGATGGTCGTGCAGCAGCCAGGGGTGGTTGATCAGGGACTGCAAAATCAGCGCTTCGCGGCGGGACAGCGCACTGCGCTGGCCGCGCATGATCGGGCTCGCCGCAAGCTGGGCGCTGGCCGCCTGATAGGGGCCGCGGTTGATGGTCTGGCTGCCGGCGTTGGCCTGCCCGCGGCCGCCGCCGAATCGGCCCGCCGCGCCGGGCGTGAAGGGGGCACGGGAGCCAAACCGGCCGCCTGATTCGCCGCCCGGGCGCTTGCCGAAATTGCCTCTGGCGTAGCCGCCGCGGCCGCCTTCCGGCGCAAAGGTGCGCTGCAGGCGCTGCGCCAGATCCTGGCGATAATAGCGCCGCACCACTTCGTCGCGGATGCCGTTAGAGAGTTCGCCGATCCGCGCTTCCAGCGCCGCGCGGCGTTCGGGCGTCGCAAACGTGCCGCCCTCGATCTCGCGCGACCAGATCATGTCGGCGAGCCCGCGCGCCGCGCCAATCACTTCCTCGATCGCCGCCCGTCCGCCGGAGCGCGCAAGATCATCCGGGTCCTGGCCTTCGGGCAGCAGCGCAAAGCGCAAACTTTTTCCGGGCTTGAGATGCGGCAGCGCCAGATCGGCGGCGCGCCAGGCCGCTTTCTGTCCGGCCTTGTCGCCGTCGAAACACAGGATCGGCTCGTCCGCCATCTTCCACAAAAGCGCGAGCTGGTTTTCGGTCAAGGCCGTTCCGAGCGGCGCGACAGTGGCGGCAAAGCCCGTCGTCACCATCGCGATGACGTCGACATAGCCTTCGACCACGATCAGGGCTGCGCCATTATGCGTGGCCTGCCGCGCGGCCGAGAGGTTGTAGAGATTGTCGCCCTTGTGAAACAGCGGGGTTTCCGGCGAATTCATGTATTTGGCGGCGACATCCTTTTCCAGCGCGCGGCCGCCGAACGCGATGACGCGATTGCGCAGGTCCGTGATCGGAAACATCACGCGGTCGCGAAACTTGTCGTAGGGCACCGGGATGTCGTCGCCCGCAACCAATAGGCCCGCCTCCACCATATCCTCGACGGGAATGCCCTGGGCGCCGAGATGCTCCTTCAGCGCAAAGCGGTCGGGCGGCGCATAGCCGATGCGGAACTGCAACTGGGTGGCCGGCGAGATCGCGCGGTCGGCGAGATAGCCGCGCGCCTTGGCGCCATGGCGCGAGGCCAGCGTATCGGCGAAGAATTTGGCGGCGAGATCCATCACGTCGTACAGCGTCTTGCGGCGCTGCTCGTGGCGCGCGGCGTCCGGGGTCGCGGCCGGCAGCGCCATGCCCGCCATCGCGGCCAGCCGTTCGACGGCCTCCGCAAAACCGACGCCCTCGGTCTCCATCAAAAACGAGATGATGTCGCCGTGCTTGCCGGAGGAGAAGTCGTGGTAAAACCCCTTCTGGTCGTTGACGGTGAACGAAGGCGACTTTTCCTGTTGAAACGGCGACAGCCCCTTCCACTCCCGTCCCGCCTTCTTCAGCTTCACGCGCTTGCCCACGACTTCGGAGACCGGAAGCCGGGCGCGCAGTTCATCGAGGAATTGGGGCGTAAAGCGCATGGGGTAGGTCTGTGCCTGAGTCGGGGCCGGTGCCAACCGATGATGGATATAGGGCGGGCGGGGGGAAATACGAAGATTATCGGCCTTCTCCCAGCTATTCACAGGGCTCCTTCTTCGCCTCTCCCCGCTTGCGGGGAGAGGCCGGATTTCGAGCGGAGCGAGAAATACGGGTGAGGGGCTGCCTCAGCGGGCTGAGTGCGCGGAGAATCCCCCTCACCCGGCGCTACGCGCCGACCTCTCCCCGCAAGCGGGGCGAGGTAAAGAGAGATCATCCCCCTTGATCCCCGCCCGGTTCCACGCTTCGATGGCACCCATGTTCACGACCTTCCGGGGCAGCCAGAGCGGGGCTTGGCGCATCACCTCGATTTCGCGGGTGAAGGGCGAGGCGCTGCCGCGCGTGCCGGCGCTGTCGGTGGTTCAATCCGAGGCCATTGCGCTGCCGATCCTCCCCTCGACGACCGCGTGGCGGCTGGCCGGCACAGTCAGCCATCTGCGCTATACCGAGCGCGCCGAGCAGGAACAGCTTGCCGCCGTCCAGGCCGGGCTCGGACGCCCCGAGGCCACGCACGCGGCGCTGATCCCGATCCGGAAATCGGCTGCGTGGTGGGAGCTGACCCAGGACGAGCGGCGGCGCATCTTCGAGGACAAGTCGCACCACATCTCAGCCTGCCTGAAATATCTGCCCGCGATCGCGCGCCAGCTGTTCCACTGCCGCGACCTCGGCGAGCCCTTCGATTTCCTCACCTGGTTCGAATACGCGCCCGAGCACGCCGCCGACTTCGAGGAACTGGTCCGGATGCTGCGCGCCACCGAGGAATGGACCTACGTCGAGCGCGAGGTCGATGTGCGCGTGGTGCAGGAGGGGTGAGACCTACCCCTCCAGAAATTTCCCCGAGGCGATGCGCGGCAGGCCGCTGACCGGCCAGTTGTAGATGTAGGTCCACGCCTCGCCCGTGCTGCCGTCGTCCAGCGTCAGCGGCAGCATCGCGCGGATATATTCGGTCGGCTCCGGAAAACCGGCGCCGCAGGCCTCATACATGTCGAACTCGCCGAGCAAGGCGTCGCGATCGCGCAGGCGGTACACTTCGCCGAACACGATTTCGGTGGGATCGTCCGACAACACCAGCCCCGGATAATGCTTGATGAGATAGAGCCGGCCGCGGCACTGCGCGGCGCCGAGAAAATCGGCGCTGCGCGACAACAGCTTGGCCATCGGATGGTCGAAGCCGCGCATCAGCGTGCCGTACACGAACAGACGATCTGAAATCATGGGAGTTCCTGTCATTCCGGGGCGATGCGAAGCATCGAACTGCGATGCGCAATTGCGCATCTGAGAATCTCGAGATTCCGGGTCTGGTGCTTGCGCACCATCCCGGAATGACGGACGGCGTCAACCATCACGCCGGCACGACCTCGTCGGTGACGACGACGAATTTCACCAGGTCCATCCGGCCAAAGCTCGTGGTCAGCGCGACGTCGGCGGCGTCGCGGCCGGTGGCCATCAGGATGCGGCCGATGCGCGGCTGATTGTGGCGGGCGTCGAACGTGTACCACTGGCCGGACAGATAGACCTGGAACCAGCCGGAAAAATCCATCGGCGCGGGATCCCTGGGCACGCCGATATCGCCGAGATAGCCGGTGCAATAGCGCGCCGGGATGTTCATGCAGCGGCAGAAGGTCAGTGCCAAGTGCGCGAAATCGCGGCACACGCCGGCGCGCTGCTCGTAGACATCATGCGCCGATTTCATGAAATGCGCGTGCTCGTAGCCGAAGGTGACGTGGTTGTGGACGAAGTCGACGATGGCCTGGACCCGCGCCCAGCCAGGCGGCGTGGCTGCGAACAGCGACCAGGCGATATCGGTGAGCTTGTCGGTCTCGCAATAGCGGCTCGGCATCAGATAGAGCAGCAGTTCGTCCGGCAATTGATCGATCGGCACCTGCTGCGCGGTCGGCATCACCGCATCGGGCAAACCGGAATCGCGCACCACCGCGTGGCCGTGAAAGGTGACGCCGCCGGCCGGCGCCACCAGACGGCCGCAGACATTGCCAAAGCTGTCGCGGTAGAATCCGATCGGCACGTCGGGCTCGGCGACAATGCGCTCGGTGCCGACGATATCGGCAAAGCGCGATGGATGAATGCCGAGCATGATCACCATCGGCGTCGGCTGCGCGGCCGCGTAAGCGATCTCGAAGCCGACCTTGATCTCCATGGCTATACCTTCTCCGCCTCGCCGACCGAGACGACGTTGATAGAGACCTCCATGCCGACGAAGGCGTCGGCCGAGCCGAGATAGGCACCGTGCAGCGGGATCGCCTGCCGCGGATCGCGCGCCACCGCGACGCGGATCAGATCGCGGGTGCCGACGATGCCGTTGGTCGGATCGAACTCGATCCAGCCGGCGCTCGGCAGATAGACCTGCACCCACGCATGCGTCGAACCGCCGCCGACATAGCCGTGGGCGCGATCGCCCGGCATGGCCAGATATCCCGACACGAAGCGCGCGGCGATGCCGAGCCGCCGCAGCGCCTCGATCATGAACAGCGCATAGTCGCGGCAGGTGCCCGATCCCGTCTGCAGCGTGTCGAGCGGATGCTGGGTGCCCTGCTCGTGGCGCTTGCGATAGGTGAAGGCCTCGCGGATGCCGTGGGTCATGCCGCTCAGGATATTGAAGGTCGGCGTCGGCCCGTCGGCGTCGAGAAACCCGCGCGCCCAGAACGACAGCTCACCGTTCGGATCGCCATATTGCGGCGAGATGAACTGCTGCAGGTCGGGAAATTCCTCGTCGTCGTAGAGGAACGGATAGAAATAGGCGGGATCGTCCGCGGTCAGCGCGAATTCCTCCGCCGGATTGTGCTCGACCGTCGCCATCGAGGTGAACGACAGCGTTTCGGCGCGCTCGTCGAAGGTCGCGATCGCCACGCTGTTGCCGAACACGTCATGGATCCAGCGCAGCGACATCGGCTGCGGCTCGATCTCGAGGCTGCCGGACAGCACGCGCAGATCATGGCCGTCACGCGGGCGCAGCATGATGCGGTGTTCGCCAAACGCCACCGGGTGGGCGTAGCGATATACGGTCTTGTGATGAATCGTCAGGAGCGGCATCGTCAAACAATCATCGTGAATTTGGGCCGGCTAATCTATACCGAGCCCTGCTCATTTTTAAGGTCGGTATGCCGATTCGATAGGCAAAGTTGAGGAAAAGGCTCTTGGACAACGCCAGCGACACAACACTACTTCTGGATCACGAAGATGTTCCCCCGATTCATGAACATAATGCGGCGGGGCGTTCGCCGTTTCTGCTCACTTGTGACCATTACGGCCGGCTGATTCCGAAGCAACTTGGCGATCTCGGCCTCACCGAGCGCGAACTGACGCGCCATATCGCCTGGGACATCGGCATCGCCGGCGTCGCCGAGGCGCTGGCGCGGCAACTCGGCGCCCATCTGATCGCGCAGCGCTACTCGCGGCTGGTGATCGACTGCAACCGCCCGCCGCATGCCGCAGGCTCGATCCCGCTGATCAGCGAAGCCACCATGATTCCCGGCAACGATGGTCTCGCGCGCGCGGCAGCGGAGGCGCGGCGCATGCAAATTTTCGATCCCTATCACCAGCGCATCGAGGAGATCATCGATCAGCGCGAGCAAGCGGGCCTGCCGACGGTGCTGGTGTCGTTGCACAGCTTTACGCCCGTCTATGCCGGGATCGCGCGGCCATGGCATATCGGCACGCTCTATCATCGCGATACTCGTTTGCCACCGCGACTATTAAAACTGTTGCGCGCGGAGGCCGATCTCGTGGTCGGCGACAACGAGCCCTATGCCGTCAGCGACGAGACCGATTACACGATCCCGGTGCACGGTGAGATGCGCGGGCTGATGAACACCGGAATCGAAATTCGCCAGGACCTGATTTCCGATGCGGCCGGCGAGAAATCCTGGGCCGACCGGCTGGCGCGGATTTTTGCCGAGATCGAACCGATGCTGCGCGCGGAGCGGCTGATTTAGCGTATTATCAAGTTCCGTGGCTTCATCCTTCGAGACGCACGCTGACGCGTGCTCCTCATGATGAGGTGTTAAACCCTCATGGTGAGGAGCGCGGCAAGGCCGCGCGTCTCGAACCATGAGGCCACCGCCCTAACCTCGCGTCGCGACGAACCAGGCCAGTCCCCAGAATGCCAGCGCGAGGAGCCCCAGGATCCATATCAAGATCACACCGCCGCGCGGATTGAGCGTCGCTTCGGAAGGGTTGGCCGGATTGACATAGACGTTGACGCCGGCGCCGTCCTGATAGGCCGTGGTGAATTTGCGCATCAGCCAACCCGAGGTCGAATTGGCGCCGGTGGCAAGGCTGCCCTCGATGCAGGTGTAGGCAACATTGTTGTAGCTGTAGGCAAAGGACGCCTGCCGCTGATACATGACTTCTCCACGCACGCCGTTTTGCGTCGGCGCGTTGCGGTATTGCTGGACGTCGGACATCTTGATGGTCCCCGGCACGACCGGCCAATGCTTTGCGAGTTGCGACTGCCGCCGCATCGCGAGTGCAAACAGCGCGATGACGAGCCCGAAGGCGCCGAATACGACGACCATCGGCGAAAATTTGGGATTTACCAGCCGGGTGGAGACGAACCCGGTCAATCGATTGAGCCCAAACACGCCGCCGAACACGATGGCGAGCACGACCGCCGTCCCGATCCCGAGGCAGCCCCACAGGCCCTTCGGCAGGTCGCGCTCCAGCACGGCCTCGTTGGGATGCAGCGGGTTGTAGAACACGGTGACAGCCGTGCCGACCGGGTATTTGGCGATGGTCTCGGCGACTTCGAAATTGCCGCGGTCTTCGCCGATGCTGACGCGGTTGTTGCGCAGCTGCTTGCCGGCGACGGCATATTGGTAAACGATGTTGGCGAAGTTGCGCTGCTCGAGCCGGTAATTGTCTTCCCGGGAATCGTCGAGCACCCGGATTTCCCGGACCTCGGAATCGGAGATCACCACCTTGCCCGGCGTCTGCGGCCATTCCCGCGCGGCGCGCACCTGCAGCGTCTTGTAGGCTGCGGCAAACAGCACGAGCGCGAGCGGCGCGAGCAGCATCGCGTAGACATACCACGGCAGATCAGGCACGGATTCCCCCGGAGCAGAGCGGACGGCGAAATCCGCCCCCTCTGCTCAGACGGACCGAGGCGGCGAATGGTTCAATGCGCGGGGTTGCCGGGCAAGGATTATCGCGCCCGGGTCAGCGCCAGCCAGACGCCGCCGCCGCCGATCATAAAACCGCCGGAGATCCGCGACACCAGCCGGGTCCGCCGCGCCGAAAAGAATTTTCGGGCCCGGCCGGCCAGCAATGCGTAGATCGAATCGGTGATCGCCCCGGTAATCATGAAGGTGAAGCCGAGCAGCGCCACCTGCGAGATGTGATCCTGGCTCATGTCCATGAACTGCGGAATGAAGGCGCCGAAGAACACCAGCACCTTGGGATTTGAGAGCAGCACCAGAAAGCCCTGCAGGAAGAACCCGCCGCGCGGCGGCGGCGGTGGCTCGTCGGCGCTGACGCCTTCGACCGGGAAGCGGATCAGCTTGTAGCCGAGCCAGACCAGATAGGCGGCGCCGGCAAAACGCACCCAGTCGAACCAGTAGCCCATCGTCGCCATCAGCGAGGTCAGCCCGATCGCGACGATGCCGATCACGATGGTCAATCCGGCCTGGACGCCCAGAATGTTGGTCAGCGCGGCGCGGGTGCCGTGGCGCAGGCCGTTGGCGATCACCAGCGTGACGACCGGCCCCGGTATCAGCGCCAGCGCGATGCAGGCGGCAACGAAGGCGAGATAGGCTTGAAGGGACATGAGAGACTCGCGCGGGGTTCAAACGATCCTTCGATTATGCACGATCGCATCGCCAGGGAAAGATCGCTCCATCTCTGCCGGGGAAAGCGTAGCGAGAATGAGCGCTCGGATTGGCGCTCCGGCACAGGGCCGTCCTGCCCCTCCTTGAAGAGCCGCCGAGGGGGCTGCTCGGCGGCTCTCGCGCGGCGACCGCTCTTGGGGACGGGGGTTGTTCGCCGACGCTAACGGTTAAGGGGTGGAAAGCCGTTTCAGGCATGGTTCAGCGACATGGTCTGACGATATCCTCCCGTTGTCGCCGGTTCCGCCAGGTGCGCGGGTATTCGGCGCTTTGGACTCATGTTACGAACAGCATTGATATTCGATTCTGATAAAACTAAACTGTATCGTTTACATAATCCGACTTCGGCCGGCTGACAAGGGGCTTTGGATGGCAAAGGAAGCAACGATGGTGGCGCCGCCGCCGGCGCGGCGGGCGAGCGGCGGCCGTCCCACCCGGGAGGAGGCCCTGCGGCGTGACGCGCGCCTGCTCGACGTCGCAACCAAGCTGTTCATGGAGCGAGGTTATGATTGCACCTCGATCGATGCGGTCGCGGAAACCGCCGGCATCAGCAAGCCGACCGTCTACGCGCGTTATCACGACAAGCGCGATCTGTTCACGGCCGTGCTGCGAGCCACGATCCAGCGCTGGCTGGCTCCGCTGTCGGCGGCGGCCGAGGCCGCCAAGGTCAACCCCAGGAGCGTCGAGACGACGTTGCACGATCTTAGCCGGCACCTGCTGGCCCACTCCCGGATTCCCGAGGTGGTCATGTTGCGCCGAACCCTGGCAGCGCAGGCCGTCCAGTTTCCGGAACTTGCAAAGCTCGCGCATGAAGAGGGTTGGCTGCGCGGGGTTCGGGCCGTCGCAATCCTGCTTCAGCAGTTCGCCGACCGCGGCCAGATCAAGGTTGACGATCCCGCAATTGCGGCCGACCTGTTCCTGAGCCTGGTGCTGGGGAACGACAAACACCACGGCATCGTCACCCGCCCAAAGTTTCAGGAACAACGGAGAGAGGCCGCCGTCAAACTGTTCCTGAACGGCGTGAGGCCTCGCTGAGGTCCGGCCTGCACCTAGCCTTGCGCGAATTTGAGCGCTGAAACAGGCCCCTTTCCAGGGTGTCCTGTGATGGAGATTCGCAGGCCGTGGAGATCGTCAAGCCAGATGGCCTCCACCGTTCCCGCCGTTCCGTCGGTGAGGACCACGGCCTTGCCGACAAGCTGCGCGTCCGCCTCCTCCAAGGCGTGGAGGATCGTCAACGCATGACGCTTCACAGCGGTCGTGGCGGCCTCGCCTGTCATTGCGACACAGCCGGTCTTCGATAACGAAAACCGCCCAGCAAGGAACCATCGGACGGCGGCGCCTTCGCCCAGAAATCACCGGCTTTCGCCTTGTCATATCCGTATTGATAAAGCGAACGCATATAGCCTGTTTCAAAACCGAACGAGCCTGGCGAGGGAACATCCTTGTCGATGTAAGTCAGATTGAATCCGAGGCTGTTGCGGCGGGCGAAGTCATACGTCCCATAGAGAACCGAGCGGATTTGCGTCTTTGTGACGGAAGCCGAAGCGCGCGCGGCAATGTCGATCGTGCTGTTCGGCACCAGCTGGAAGTCCCGCTCCACTTTATCATTTACCAGGACGTAGATGTTCATCCGCAGCCCTCTGGCGAGCGCTCCGTTTCGCGACAGGAATGCTTCCGGCAGCGTCAGGACCGGTGCCGTCACGCCTCCATCCACATGCAT
The DNA here is from genome assembly GCF_031202265.1 of Bradyrhizobium sp. Ash2021. Lineage (NCBI taxonomy): Bacteria > Pseudomonadati > Pseudomonadota > Alphaproteobacteria > Hyphomicrobiales > Nitrobacteraceae > Bradyrhizobium > Bradyrhizobium sp. Ash2021. The sequence continues at coordinate 8,087,104 of NZ_CP100604.1, forward strand.
CTCCTGGAAGCGATGCCCGTTCGCTTCCGCGTCAATCAGCATCGGCGGGAAAACCACCGGGATGCTTGCGGACGCGGCCAGGACATCCCTGAACAGATCCAGCGCCTGGGTGGACCCGATCGCGGCGATGCGGCCCATATCCCAGATGACGGTGCGTTGCGTATCGATATTGGTCGTTACGACGAGGAGCTTTCTGCCCTTGGCATTTTCGGCGGCGATTGCCGCAAGCGTGTCGCGGCCGACATAGCGGGCAATGAGCTCGCGCAGATGGGTGTTGCCAAACAGGCCGGATCCGAAAACCGCGCGGACGATGCTTGGGGTGTTGAGCAGGCTTTCAGCGATGCCGCTGGTATAGATCTCGCGCAACGTCACGTCGTAGGCCGGGCCGAGAAATGCAAATGGTGCAATCAGGGCGCCGGTGCTCACCCCCGAAACCGCTGAGAATGTGGGGCGCGTCCCCGCCGCGGACCAGCCATTCAACACCCCCGCGCCGAAGGCGCCATCGGCGCCACCTCCCGACAATGCAAGATAGCTGACCGGGCCAGATCGAGGATACACATCTGTGCTGAGAAACCTCGATGCCGGTTCGTCCGCATATCTCCGCAGTTCGCTGAGGTCCAACACCGTCGAGGCTGCCGCATTGGATGCGGTGTACGGTGTTCGCGGAAGGGAGCTGCAGCCGGCAAGAATCAACATTGCAGCCAACAGCGCGAATGGCCGGACAAGCAACTGGCGAAAGGAGCACGTGACCATTTCCCGCCTCTTGTCAGCTCCCCGGATCTGGATTATATAAACAATACGATACGGTTTGGTTTCCGCATGGTTAGCGTTATGAACGCGACTTGTAAAGTTAGTCTTAAAGGGCTGATTGCGCGCACCGGTCGCGGAACCGGCCATTGCCAGGCTCGGGCGCTTGCAACGCCCCGCACCCATCACGCCGCGAGCAGGAACAGGACCAGCAATGGCAGACAATCTTTCGATCGATCGCCGGACGAGCGCGCTGCTCGTCATGGATTTCCAGACGCTGATCGTCGACAACTATGCCGCCGGTGCGGAGGCGCTGCTCGATCGAACGGCGAAGCTGATCGCCGCGGCGCGCACAGCCGGGATGCGGGTGATCTATGTGGTCGTCGGCTTCCGCGCCGACTATCCGGAAGTCAGCGAACGAAATGCGACGTTCAACGGGCTCAAGGCCTCGGGTGCATTCGCCCCGGGTGCCGAAAATGCGAAGATCCATCCCGCCGTCGCGCCGCTGGCCGAGGAAATCGTCGTCACCAAGCATCGGGTGAGTGCCTTCGCCGGGACCGATCTCGACCTGATACTGCGTGCCAACGGCATCGACACCCTGATCCTGACGGGGATCGCCACCAGCGGCGTCGTACTCTCGACCCTGCGCCATGCCGCCGACGCGGACTACACACTGCTGGTCGTCGGCGATTGCTGCTCGGACGGCGACGAGGAAGCGCATCGGGTGCTGCTGGAGAAGGTCTTTCCGCGGCAGGCCACCATCACGACGGCGGCGGCAGTCGCGCAGGCCACCGGGGGCTGGGCGGTAGACGCCGTCGCTGCTCCGCATCCATCGCACCGGCAGGCGCTCTCGCCTTCCTCGACGGAAAGAACGCGAGCCTGACGCGAAACCTAACTGACGCATGTGATGCGCGGACGGCAGGAAGAGAAAGAGCAAGTCATGGCTAATCCGAACGAAATCGATCCGAAATTCCACAGCGCCGGCGCCGAGCAAAGCGGCCTCCACGGTCCTGAGGATAAGATCTATCGTCTGACGCGCATTCTGCCGGAGGCCAAGGGTGCGTCACGCGCAGGCGAGGCTGCAAAGCCGGAATTGAAAACCCGGCCAGCCGATCGCAAGCTCGAGGCGAGGCCATCGGCGGAACCACCCCTCGCCGCTGCGGCGGCCGGTTCCGCGACCTCGAAAAGATCGCTGCGGCGGCCGTTGATGTTCGCATTGCTGCCCGCGGCGCTCGTCGTCGGCGGATATTTTTATGTGACCGGCGGGGCGGTGATGTCGACGGACAATGCCTATGTGCAGGCCGACATGGTCGGACTGTCTACCGACGTGTCCGGAATCGTCCGTGAAGTCTCGGTTCACGACAATCAGAAGGTCGCGAAGGGCGACGTCCTGTTCAAGCTCGACGATCTGCAGTTTCGGCTCGCGCAGGATCGCGCCGAGGCCCAGATCGGAAATACGCGAAATGATCTCGTTGCGCTGCAGGCCAGTTACCGCAACCTGCAGGCCCAGGTTGAACAGGCACAGAAAGATGTTGACTTCAACATGGTCAACTTCCAGCGCCAGGAGCAGCTGATTGCCAACAACTTCACGCCAAGGGCCACCTTCGATGCCGCCCGCAATACGCTTCAAGGGTCGCAGCAGAAGCTTGCTTCGCTGAATGCGCAGCTCGCCGGCATCGCCGCGAACCTCAACGGCCATCCCGACGCGCCGATCGAGGATCATCCGCGATACAAGGATGCATTGGCCGCGCGCGACGAGGCTGCGCGCCAGCTTGCGCACACCATCGTGCGGGCACCCTTCGCCGGCATTGTGACCAACGTGCCGTCGCTGCAGCCGGGCCAGTATCTTGCCGCCGCAGCCGTCGCATTCAACATCGTCTCGACGGATCACGTCTGGGTTCAGGCGAGCCCGAAGGAAACCGAACTGACCTACGTCAAGCCCGAACAGAAAGTCACGGTCGACGTCGATACCTATCCGGGCGAGCGCTGGGCCGGAACCGTCGACAGCATAAGTCCGGCATCCGCCTCGAGCTTCTCGCTGCTTCCGGCCGAGAATACCAGCGGTAACTGGGTCAAGGTCGTCCAGCGTATTCCGATGCGCGTCCTGGTCAAGAATGCACCCGGCAAGCCGCCGCTGCGCGTCGGCATGAGCGTGGAGGTGAGTGTCGACACCGGCCATGCGCGCGGATTTCCCAGTTTCGTCACCAGTCTGTTCGGGTCAGGAAGCTGAACATGGCGGATGCCGCCGCAAATGCTCCGCGACCGATCAACCGGCCCGCGGTTACGCTGTGCGTCATCCTCGCCGTGATCATGCAGGCGCTGGATACGACAATCGCCAATGTCGCGCTCCCCTATATGCAGGGCAGCGTGTCGGCGAGCGCGGATCAGATCAACTGGGTGCTGACCTCCTATATCGTGGCCGCGGCCATCATGACCCCGCCATCGGGGTTTCTTGCCAACAGGTTCGGCCGCAAGCGCGTCCTGATGACGGCCGTCGTCGGCTTCGTGCTGGCGTCCGTGCTGTGCGGCATTGCGCAATCGCTGGTCCAGATCGTGGCGTTCCGGTTGCTGCAAGGGTTCTTCGGCGCGGCGCTGGTTCCACTCGGCCAGTCCGTTCTGCTCGATATTTATACGGTGGAAGAACGCGGATCTGCGATGGCTCTGTTCGGCGTATCGGTGATGGTGGGGCCGGTGCTGGGGCCGGTGATCGGCGGCTGGCTGACCGACCACTACAGCTGGCGATGGGTATTCTATATCAACGTGCCCCTGGGAGTGCTCGCCTTCGCCGGCATATCGTACTTTCTGAGAGAGACCAAGACCAGCGCGGCAGCGAAGCTCGACTGGCTCGGATTTGGCAGCTTGAGCCTCGCCATTGCCGCCATGCAGGTGTTTCTGGACCGGGGCGCGCAACTTGACTGGTTCTCCTCCTTCGAAATCCTGATTGAAGCGGTCGTCTGCGCATCGGCACTTTACATCTTCCTCGTCCACACCTTTACGGCGAAAAATTCCTTCGTAAATCCCAGACTGTTTCTCGATCGAAACTTCTCGGTCGGGGTGCTGTTCATCTTCATCGTCGGGATAACCTATCTGGCATCGCTGGCGTTGCTGACGCCCTATTTGCAGACCCTGATGGGTTATCCCGTGGTGACCGCAGGTATCGTCATGGGCCCGCGCGGCCTGGGCACCATGGCGTGCATGTTCCTGGTCGGGCGCCTCGTCGGACGGATCGATACCAGGCTGCTGATCCTGATCGGCCTGCTGCTGACCGCCTGGGCCATGTACGACATGACCGGATGGAATCCGAACGTCTCGCAGTGGACGATCGCAGTAACCGGATTCATCCAGGGAGCGGGACTTGGATTCCTGTTCGTCCCGCTCAACACCGTCACCTTCGCTACACTTGCGCCCGAGCAGCGGGCGGACGGCACCGGTCTGTTCAACCTCTCCCGTAACGTCGGATCCAGCGTCGGGATATCGGTCGTCTCCTATCTGCTGATCAGAAACAATCAGGTCAATCACGCGACCATTGCCAGCCATGTCACAGCCTTCAATCACGCCTTCGACAACGGCATTGTGCGGCAGACCTTGAGTCCCTGGACCGCAAGCGGACGCGCGGCGCTCGATCAGGCCATCCAGACGCAGGCTTCCATCATCAGCTACATCGACGATTTCAAGCTGATGATGATCCTCGCGCTTGCCGCCATTCCCCTCGTCCTTCTGCTGCGGAGCGCGCCTGCGTCCAGCGAAAACGACCATGCGATGGTGATGGAATGAACAGCGTTCGGAATTGTCCGAAGCATGAAGGAAGCAAAACAATGTACAAAGTTTTCCTAGCAATCATCCTGCTGTCCATTCCGGTTCCGACGGGCGCCCTGGCTCATAGCGGCTCGGAGCAGGAGCAACAGGCATGCACCCGCGACGTGCAGCGTTTCTGCCGCAAGCTGATGGATCAGGGCGACTTCACCATTCTGGCCTGCCTCAAGGAAAATCGTCCGAAGCTTTCTCCCGCGTGCCGCGGCGTGCTGGTCAGCCACGGGCAATAGCCGACGACCGCGTCCGTGCGATGCAGGCGACGACGAAAGCAAGTTAAGCTTGAGGGGACATGGGGAGGACTCATGGCCGGAGAGCGACGACGCCATTTATGCCTGCAGGACGCAGCGATGGAAGGCATGCCCTCCTGCTCTCTCCCCTTGTGGGATCCGCTCGACGCGAAGTCCGATTTCACTGAGCGGAGTTGCCGCGAGAAGAAGGGCTCACCAGCTGGAAAAAGCACTCCCGAAGGGCGCGTGCCAAAACGGCGCTGGGCGTGGGCGCGCGTAGCGGAAACCGCTCCTCGGACTGCGTCGCCGGCTGGTGATGCCTCCTTGCGGCTCGCCGTTCAACAGCACCACGAATTCCGTGCCCTTGCCGGTTTCCGGGCTCAACCCCTCGTCCGTTATGATCAGGGAAGATCGCGGCGCCACGGCGATGCGATCCAATGCGTCCTGCGGAATGACGATGCGGTCGAGCGCGGCCTTCGCGCTGTCCGGGTCCGTCGGCATCGGCTCGACGTCGCGGCCACTACTCCCGCGCGCCCGGCCGTGTGGCTCAACTGTGCTGCTGGGCGGACGTTCGCCGCCCAATGAGACGACGCTCCATCGCAAGTGGTCATCGTCGCTCGCGTGCTCGCTGGCGGTGAAGACATGCGTACCGATTGGACGATCGGGATCTGCGATCGTGACCGGGCTTTCAAAGATCGGCTCAAACGCTCGGCGGACATAAAGCCGCTGGGTCTTGCGGCTGATCAACACCGATACCGGCGCGCGTTCGCGCGCGGCCTGGCGCGCCGCCTCGGCCGCCGCGGCCCGCGCAGTCTCCGCAGCGACGGCGGCTTCACGCGCAGAGGCGACTGCATCGAGCTTCGATTGCAGATCCGCCTTGGCGGCATCCCACTGCAGCTGCAGCTCGGCGGCCCTTGCGACGGCCTGCGCCTTGGCGCCCTCGGCCTGCTCCTTTGCCTCCGGCGAGTTGGCAGAACCAAGTGCAGTCTCGGCGGCGGCCAATTTCGCCTCGGCCTTGAGCTTCAGATTTTCTGCCGCGCGCGCGGGCGCCGTGGCCCGCGCGGCCTCCCGGGCGGCCGTCCCCGCGGCGAGCCTCGCCTGGACGGCTTTCTTCGCCGCCTCCTGGGCTTCAGCGGTACGGGCGGCGGCTAAAGCGGCCACACCGGGCTTCGGTTGGAACAGAACCGGATGGGTAAGCTCAACCGGCGCCACGTCGCCTGGCGTCACGATGACCCGCATGCCAATCGCAGTCGCGTCGAACAGGCGTGCGGCGAAGTCGTAGGGCATCCGGACACAGCCATGGGACGCCGGATGGCCGGGCAGGACACCGCCGTGGAGTGCGATGCCTGACCAGGTGATGCGTTGCATGTGCGGCATGTAGGCATCGTCATACAGGTTCGAGTAATGATCCTCTTCTTTCTCGATGACGCTGAAGATTCCGGCGGGCGTTTCGCGTCCCTTCTGGCCGCTCGACACCGGCGCCCGCAGGATCCAGCCCTTGGCGTCGTAGACCGTGATCCGCTGGTCGCGCAGCGAAACGATCGCCATGATCGGATCGCCGGCGGTGCGCGACTCGATCGAATCGACCGAGCGTTCGCTCTGACCGCTTCTGGCGATGGCATGATCTCCGGCCGCGATAAGCACGACGAGAGCCACAATGGCAAGATGCCCGGGCCGCAGTCGCCTCTCGCCGTTCCACTTCACACAACGAGAGGTCATGCTCATCGCATCTGATCGGCTCTAGGCCAGGTTGTGATCAAGTAGATTCATAACGTAACGCCATTCGGTCGGACTTAGCGTCGATCAAAGCCTCTTGCACCGCACGGCCGGACCATACATCCGGGTCATTTCCGGACCTGAGCTGCAACGAGCAGGTCCGCTTTGCGAGGATGAGCCGACGTGGTCCGGATCACGCTGTGACGGTCCCGCGCAGCCAGCCGGGTGCGCTTCCTGACATCCGATTTCGCGTGTTGGGTTTTCGTCCCGCCGTGGTGCGCGGCATATTCCGTGCCGTCGATCGGTGCCAGATGCGGCGGATCTCGATCGAGATAGGGTCGCCCGATTCCAAACTCCTTGCCGTGTGCATCAATCCATTTCCAGAGGCTTTCAGTGGAAGTCCATCGCTCCGCCTGGGTCGCGCCTTTGACGCTCACGACATCGGCGGCAAGCCCGTGGCCATAGCCGCCGCGGGAGCTCCCGCCATGGTATGACCTGTCAGTCGCCGCCTTCAGGCCGCTTGCGATCGATTGACGGTAGTCATCGCGGAACGCGCTGGTGATGCCAGGCGACAGCCCGGCCTGCTCCGCCGCGCGAAGCGTATAGTAGAGCTTGAGCTTGAAGCTTCGATCCATGCCTCCGATCACGTAGTCGATTATCGGCATGCCGGCTTTTTCCGCCGCCTTCGGATCCTTCCACGCGAAGTTCTCCGGGACGAGGGTGACGAAGCTTCTGGTGACCGTCACCGTTTTGTGCCTCTTCTTGATGGCCACTTTCCTGCGTTCATGCACCTTGATGGTGTCCTCCTTGGGCGTCCGCTGGTAGAGCTCCCACAGGTATCGGTCGATGCAGATGTCCGCTACCAGGCACTCGTCGATGGTTTCGATGGTGCTCACAGCCTCCCTGGCGTCGTTTGGCACCGGATCGGGCGTGTTCGCTGTCGCCACCTGCACGGGCGGTGTTTCGGGCGGCCGCATCTGCGACGGTTCCGGCAACGCAGCCCAGATGATCGATTCCGGCTCGTCCGAGGCCGCCGTCGTATCGGTGGACATGCTCTTCACCGATTCAGCGACTGTCGCCACGTCAGCGTTGGCGACAGCGGTGTTGCTCACTGCGGCTGCCTGCGGTGCGTCCGCGCGTTCGGCGTTGGCGGTGAGAGCTGGAGCGCGGCGGTCCTCGATCGGCACTGCGCCGGCGTTCTCGATGCTGGCCGAACCGAGGCCAGCAGTCCGGGCGACGACCCAGCTCGCGAGAACGACCGTTCCGCACAACGCTGCCCCCACTGTCGCAAACCGCCGCGGGTTCATCATCCGGTCGCCTCCAAAGGCTCCACCTGAGCCGTGCTGAACAGCCAATGCGACGGGGCTGATGTTTCGGATCAAATGTGGGCGCGCTATGGCGCAAACTGCAGGTCATTTGCTTTTCCAGAAAGTGTTGCCCGAATGCAACGGGCATCTTGGAAGCAATTGAAGCAATTGTTGTGCATTCTCCGATGCAAGCGGCGCGTTCTTCCCCTCTCCCCTTGTGGGAGAGGGTGGCGCCTCACGAAGTGAGGCGACGGGTGAGGGGTCTGTCTCCGCGGATAGAGACCCCTCATCCGGCGCGCTTTGCGCGCCACCTTCTCCCACAAGGGGAGAAGGAAGAAAGCGCGCCTCAACGCCCTTCCATCGCAGCGGTCATCCAACTTGTCATCTTACTTGAACCCAAAAACTCCAGCTCGAGACGCCGCACGTCCGCCGCGTTCCCTTTCCCCTGCGCGACCGCGACCAGAAGATCGCAGCGCCGCGACACGGCGATGCCGACCGCGGCACGCTGCGATCCATCCGCCACGCGCAAATCATAGGCCCGGATGCGTCCGGCCATGTCGGCGACACGGACCACCCTCCCCGCCTCGCGCGGCGCAAACCGCTCGCTCATCAGGTCGAGATCGGCGACGCGATCGACTTCGTCGTCATCGGCGACGCCGCTGTCGCAATTGCAGAAGCCAATTTTCGGCCGGACATAGATTTCGACCGCGTCGCCGCAGGCGACCACGCCGCACCGGAAGGCGCGGCCCGCGGGCCAGCCGTCGCGTGGAAACGGCCAGGCGATCTCCTGCCAGTTTTCGCCGCGCGGCGTCGCAGCCTCGTAGGCCGCGCCGCCGGACAAGGCGCCGAGCGCGAGAGCCACAACCGTGATTGCCGGCCAGGTCCGCATGTTCACCCCGTCATTGCAACCCGGCGACGGTCCGCGCCGGACCGGTCAGTTCCAGAACATGCAGGCCGGTATTGGCGCGGTCGACGATATAGACGTAACCGCGATCGTCGGTTTCGACATTGTTGGTCTGGATTGCGACCTTGCAGCGGTCCTTGCCGTCGATGGTGACGCAGCGCTTGTCGGTCGCGGCCGTGATCGAGGGAATGAAATAGCCGACTTCCCTGGGGTGATAGGGATCGCGGATGTCGAGCGCGCGGACGCCGGCATTGAAGAAAGCGATGAACGCCATCTTCTTGTAATAGACCGGCGCCATGCTCTCGTTGGAGGAATGCGAGCCGAACCGCCCGCCGCGATCGCAGAAATTGCCGCTCGTCTCCGGCACGGTGTAGCTCGAGATCATCATCGGGCGGCTCTCGACCGTGACATCGGCGAACCACACCATCTGCCGCGGCTCGTTGCATTCGTTCAAAATCGCCTCGTCGACGATCATCACGATGTCGCGGTTCTTGCCGTCCTTGTCCCTGGCGAACTCGGCGATCGGCATGCCCAGCATCGGGAATGTGGTGTGGGCGCCGTTCAGCGCCGACATCGGCATCCGCGCAATCTCGGGCAACCGGAGATTTTCGGGCGTCGGCTCCTTCGGTCCATTGATCAGCTTGTCGCGGTCGACGATCTGCAGAAAGCCGCCCTTGTTGGTGCCGTAGCCGAAATAGATGCGGTTGCCCGATGGTCCCGTCGAGATCGGCCCGTGCACCTCGGTCGGCACCGCGCCGGTCGCGCCCGGCTCCTGGCCGGGCAGACCGAAGTCCCGGATTTTCACGGGGTGTGCGGGATCGGAGAGGTCATAGACCTGCGTCATGCGGCGGGTGCGCCAGTCCGGCGCGCCGGAAACCAGAAACGCCATGCCGGTGTCGCATTCCCACCAGTTCTTGTGGGTGTCCTTCAGTCCGGCGATCCTCGTGATCAGCACCGGATTGGCGGGATCGGCGACGTTCCAGATCTCATGGGCCTCGCCGCCAAAGGTGCGCAGCATATAGACCGCGTTGCGATCGCCCTTGGGCAGATCCTTGCCGTCGCAGACCCGCACCATCTGCGCGCCGCCGGATTCGTATTTGCCTTCCTGACCGGGAATGTGGCGCAGATATTTCGGTTGCGTGGGATCGGTTACGTCGACGATCGAGGTGCCGTTGGGCTCGGCCTTGCCGGTCTGCGGATTGACGGGCGCCGGAATATCGTCGGTGCCGCCGTGATGGCCGATATAGGCGATCCAGCGGTCGCCCTGATGATGGATGGTCGGCTGATAGGCGCTGCGCGCCTGCAAATCATTATAGCCGACCAGCTTCATATTCGAAGCTTCCGGCGGCGCGCCGACCACCTGGCTCTGCGCATTGGCGCCACCGGCGCATGCAAACAACGAAATCGAGACACACACCGCAAGTTTGACGCGACCGCCCATGCTTTTCCACCCCAAGTTCAACGCCAATCTTTGTTGGCTGACAACACGATAGCACGACCGCGGAGCTTGCCAATAACACGCTCTTGACACGCAACCATTTGGTTGCCTATTATCAAACCCATGGATGAGGTCTTCAAAGCGCTGGCGGATGTTTCGCGACGGTCGCTGCTGGACCGGCTTCACGCCAGGAACGGACAGACGCTGAACGAATTGTGCGAAGGCCTCGCCATGACGCGGCAGGCGGTCACAAAGCACCTTGCGATCCTCGAGGAGGCCAACCTCGTCACCACGTACAAGCACGGCCGCGAGAAGCTGCACTACCTCAACCCGGTGCCGATCCATCAGATCGGCGAACGCTGGATCAAGAAATTCGAGCGCGGAAAACTGGCCGCGCTCAGCGAACTGAAACGGCATTTGGAGAAGCACGATGAATAAACCCGAATTCGTCTACACCACCTATATCGAGACCACGGCAGAAAAACTCTGGCATGCGTTGACTGACGGCGACTTCACCGAGCGCTACTGGTTCGGTCACCGCGTCACCTCCGACTGGAAAGTGGAATCGCCGTACCAATTCGCCAAACAGGGCTCGCCGAGCGTCGAGGGCAAGGTGCTGATCTCGGAGCCGCCCAAAAAGCTCGCCTACACCTGGGACGCTTGTTCGGCCGATGCGAAACGCGAGCGTACCTCGCGCGTCACCTTCGACATCGAACCGCGCGGCACCGTCGTCAAGCTGACGGTGACGCACGACGATTTGGACGAAGGCGGCAAGACCTTGCGCGATATTTCCGGCGGCTGGCCGATGGTGATCGCGAGCCTGAAGAGCGTGCTGGAAACCGGACGTCCGTTGCCGGCCGATCTTGCGAGCGGCGCACGGGAACTGAGCTGTGCGTAAGCCGGAATTCATCTACGTCACCTATATCGAGACCACGCCGGAGAAATTGTGGGAAGCGTTGACGTCGAGCGAATTCTCCAGGCGCTACTGGTTCGGCACCGAACTACGATCCGACTTCAAGGTCGGCTCACCGTTGGCGCTGGTCATGGACGGCAGTATCACCGACACCGGCGAGATTCTCGAGGCCGATCGGCCACGGCGGCTTTCCTACAGCTTCAAGCACGAGATCAACGATGAAATGCGGAACGAGCCGCCGACCAAAGTCGTCTTCAGCATCGAGCCGCATGGAAAGTTCGTGAAGCTGACGCTCACCCACGAAGGCTTTGCCGAGGGCAGCAAGCTCCTGGACGGCATCTCCAAAGGATGGCCCGCCATCCTGTCGAGCCTCAAGAGCCTGCTGGAATCCGGCACCGCGCTGGCGATACCGGTTTCTGCGCTCGGCATCGAGGGCGTGTCATGAATATCCAAAATTTCAAGCCCGCGATCGTCTACGCGATCTACATCGCCGCCACACCGGAGAAGGTATGGGAGGCGCTGACCACGGCCGAGTTCAGCCGGAGATATTTCTTCGGCAATGCGGTCGAGGTCGATCTCAGGGTCGGCGGCGCCTATATCGTGCGCACGCCGGACGGCGCGCTGCATATCAGTGGCGAGGTGATCGAGTGCGATCCGCCGAACAAGCTGACGATTACGTTCAACGTCAACTGGCCGGGGCTGACCGAAAAGCTCGGCCCGACGCTGGTGACCTACGAGATCGAGCCCGCCGGCGACGCGGTGAAGCTGACCCTGATCCAGTCGCACGACCGGCCGCTCAGCGACGACATCCTGTCCGGCGGACGTGCGGGCTGGCCCGCGATCCTCTCCAGTCTCAAGAGCGTGCTGGAGACCGGCACGCCGCTGGTCATCAAGATGGCGCCGCCGGAACGGATGCTGGCCGCGCTGAAGGAAATGGGGATCAAGACGCCGTAGGGTATAAGCTCGTCATACCCTGGTGCGCGCCAGCGCGAACCGAATCTCTCTCCTACAATCTCGAGATTCCGGGTCTGCGGGCTTCGCCCGCGTCCCGGACTGACGGTTAGGAAAAATGACGGTCAGGAAAGCGCCACCGGCGCGACGACGCGCCGATACAAGTGCCAGGTCGTGTGGCCGAGCACCGGCAGCGTCACCAGAAGTCCGAGGAAGTACGGCAGCGCCGAGACGATCAGCAAGACGCCAATGACGGCGGCCCATCCGATCATCGGCATAGGACTCGTCACCACCGCACGCACGCTGGTGACCATCGCGGTGACGAAATCGACGTCGCGGTCGAGCAACAGCGGGAATGACACGACCGTTAGCGAAAACAGGATCAGCGACAGCGCCGCGCCGACGGCGTTGCCGATGGCGAGCAACAGCAGGCCCTCGTTGGTCGTGAGCGCCATAGCAATAAATTCCCGTAGATTGGAAAATGAGGCGTTGAGCCCGATCGACAATGCTATCAGGAACCCCACCTGAGACATCCAGATCACGAAGAAAAACACAGTGACCAAGGCCATCCAGCCGATCTCGCCGCGCGACCTGACCGTGGACCAGATGTCGCGCATGGAGATTGGCTGCGCGGCCTCGCGCCGGCGGCTCACTTCGTAAAGGCCGATCGCGACAAACGGACCGAGCAGCGCAAATCCGGCTGCGAGCGGATAGGCCAGATAAATCATGTCCAATGCGGTCAGGCTGAGCAGGATCACAATGCCGCCTCCGGCATAGAGCGCGCCGAAGGCCAGCCCATAAAGCGGCACGGCCTGAAAATCGCGCAAGCCCTGCCCCAGCGCCTCGGCGATGTCAGCGGACGTGATGCGGCGCACCACCGGATCGATCTTGCCGGACAAGGAAGTCATCGAAGTCATCGGCGCACCCTCCAGATCTGTTTTCTTGATGATGCAGGGCATCGATGACAGCGTATTGATCTGCGTCAATAATGTTTCGGTCTCCACTCGCGCGACACGCGGGGTGCGCTCCCTCGCCCCCGCTCCTGCGGGGTCGAGACGAGCGAAGCTCGCTCTTGGAGGGTTGGGGTGAGGGGGTCTCTCCACGGATTCGGACTCGCGGAGAGTCCCCCTCACCCGGATTTTTCGCTGCGCGTAAAATCCGACCTCTCCCCGCAAGCGGGGCGAGGTAAGCGCTATCCCAACGCCCGCAACTCGCGCCGCAGCACCTTGCCCGTCGCGGTCATCGGCAGCGTCTCCACGAACTGCACGAAGCGCGGATATTCGTGGGCGGCGAGTTGCACCTTGACGAATTCCTGAATCTCGCGCGCCAGCGTGTCGCTTGGCGCAAAGCCCGGGCGCAGCACGATCCAGGCCTTGATCGATTCGGTTCTGATAGCATCGGGAATGCCGACCACCGCCGACATCGCTACTGCCGGGTGTTTCATCAGCGTGTGCTCGATCTCCGAGGGACCGACGCGATAGCCGGCGGTGGTGATGACGTCGTCCTCGCGGCTGACATACCAGAAGTAACCGTCCACATCCTGCACGCCGAGATCGCCGGTGAGCAGAAATTCGCCGGCGTATTTCTTGGCGGTGCCTTCCGGATTGCGCCAGTATTCGATCATGGTGCACGGGCAGGGCTGACGCACGCCGATGATGCCGCGGCTTCCGCGCGGCAACTCCTCACCATTGTCGTTGACGATGCGCACGTCGAAGCCCGGCGTCGCCCGGCCCATCGAGCCCGGCCGGATCGGGAACAGGTTTGAATTGCTGCCGATCACCAGATTGCACTCGGTCTGCCCGAACACTTCATGCGCGTCGATGCCGAAGGTTTCGCGCACCCAGCCGAGCAATTCGCCGCCGAGCGATTCACCGCCGGTGAAAATGCTGCGCAGTTTTACGCCGGGATGTTTGACGTTTGCGATCCGCATCAGCTTCAACGCGGTCGGCGGCAGGAAGACGTTGCGGATGCCAAGGTCGGCCATCATCTCCATCGCCGCCTGCGGCTCGAATTTGCGCGCGCGATGGCCGACCAGCGGGATGCCGTGATACCAGAACGCAAACAGGGCGTTGATCAGGCCGCCGATCCAGGCCCAGTCGGCCGGCGTCCACATCAGATCGCCGGGCCGGGGCAGGAAATTATGGCACATCTCGACATTCGGCAGATGGCCGAGCACGACCCGATGCGCGTGCAGCGCGCCCTTGGGATTGCCCGTGGTGCCCGAGGTGTAAATGATCAGGGCGGGATCGTCGGCTGAAGTTTCGACGGTCGCAAATTCCTCGGACGCGGTTTCGATCGACGTCCAGAACGGCTTGGCGCCGGCGTGAACGGCGCCGCTGGTAATGTAGATGTCCTGCAGGTAGGGCAGCCGGTCGCGGATTTTCGTAAGCTTCTCCCAGCCGCTCTCGTCGGTGATGATCGCCCGGGCGCCGGAATTCGACAGCCGGAATTCCAGCGCATCCTCGCCGAACAGGGCGAACAGCGGGATCGAGATCATGCCGGAACGAAATGCCGCCAGATGCGCGATCGGTAATTCCAGCGACTGCGACAGAAATACCGCGACGCGGTCGCCGCGCACGAGGCCATCGGCCTTCAGCACGTTGGCAAAACGGCGCGACATCTCGGCGACCTCGTCAAACGAGGTGCGGGTCGCGACGCCGTCTTCACCGACATAGATCAGTGCGAGGCGATTGGTGCCATCGGCATGGCAATCGCAGCATGCAGTCGCCATGTTGAACCGCGCCGGGATGTCCCAGCGGAAGTTGCGGTAGAGTTCGTCGTAACTAGAGGCTTCGGTAAGCATGCGCCGGCTTTTTCCCGGACCTCAACCGAACAGCCGGAAGGGGTCGCGGGTTCGAGCCTAGCGACAAGTTTGGGCAAGTGACAAGGCTCCCGCTTGCCGGCCCGCGGCCCCGAACGACAGGTTCGGTGGCCGGCGGCCGGGCGCGGGACGATTTCTCAGGCCTATTGCGCCTTCAGATTGAAGAGACTGATGCCCCACATGAAATCGTTCGAGGTGAAATTCTTCTTGTTGGCGGGATCGATCATGTGCGACGGATCGATATTCCCCGTCGGGCTATTGGCGTTATCGAGCAGCGCGAAGAAGTTGATCTTGCCGTTCTCGCCGAACGAGGCGTAGCCGTGGCAGGTGATGCAGGACGACTTCAAGATCGGCACATTGGCATTCAGCGGCTCGATGACGGAATTACCCAGCAAGGTCGGCTTGCCGTTTTCGTCCAGGAACGTCACCTGCGTCCCCTTCAGGCAGTAATTCTGCCATACCGCGTCGGTCCCGGCGCTCTCCAGCATCGACTTCAACGCCGGTGTCTTGGGGCAGTCCCCGTAGGGACGATTGGGATCCGGATTCGGCGTCACGCTGGCATTGGCCGCGCCGAACGAATCGCGGCATCCGATGAAGTCGCAGCGCCCCGGATTCATCGCCCCTTCGAAATCCGACCAGACCCAATTCTTGACCTGCTTCGAACTGATGTGGAACGACAGCAGCGCAATCTCGGTCGCCACGCCAGTGATGATCGTGGACGAGGTATAATAGTGTCCCCGGATCACGCCGGCATCGACGCCCAGCCATTTGGAGACATCGGCAACACTGGCCCAATCGCCCTTGAACTCGATGGCGTCGGCCGGCAAATCGACCTTGAGCCCGCTGGCGAACGCCTTGCCAAGTCCGGCGCGCGAATCCAGTCCGTTGAACACGATGTACTGAAATGACGCCCAATTTCGCCGAACCTCTTCGCCGATGCAGCCACCCGGCGGAAATGTCGAACCGGCGGCGGCGGTGCCCGGCGGCAATCCCTGCGGCTTGGTACAGTCGGTGGTAAAGGCGAACGGACGAACCACGGCATCGCTTCTCATGCTGGCCCGCGCCAGCGCGCTGGGTTGTAGCACCTTGGGGGTATCGACCGACGGCCACTGCGCCGGAGACTTGACATAGATATCCTCGTCCGACGCCCAGGTTTCGAATTCGACCTTCTTGGCTTTCGGATTGCCCGCTGGCGCCGTTATCTGGGCGAACCCTTCCCAGGCCACCATGTCGGAGTGCTGTCCCCACGGCAGGAATGCGCCCTGGGCGTAACCCGGCTGAACCAATCCCGACATCGACAACAGCAAAGCAATTGAAAAAGCGCCGCGCATGTGACTGCCTCCGGCTCAATCGTTGAGGTCAATGAAAACCGCCGTCCATCCAGCTCTTGAAGAGCGCAACCTTCTCCGGCGGCCACCTCCCATCCGGCGGCATGAAGCCGCTTGAAAGGGCCGTGAAGACTCGCTGGGCGTTGGCCGGCGTGCTCAACCAGGCCTGGTCCTCCAGTTTCACCCCTTTCAAGTCCATGCAGGTGATATCCATGCTGCGGAACAGCGGCCTGATGTCGTCGACATAGGTCGGGGGCCCCTCGCCGTCCGCCGGCAACTGCACGAAGGTGCCGTGATGCTGCTCGAAGCGGTTACCCGGATTGGTGATGTTGGTGATCATTTTCTTGTTTCCGTAATCCTCGACATGCACGACCGTGGTCGTGTCGCCCTCCTGCCAGGTGACGAGAAACAAATCGGGCCCGATATTTTCGGTCTTGATGACGACGTTTTCAGTTTGCCCGGGCGATCCGTCGGGATTTTGAACGACGTAGGTCAGCGACGTCGCCGACGTAAAGGAGAGGACCACTTTGAATTCTACAAAATCGACCAGGTATTTGTTTCCCGTTCCGGGAAAGGAATCATTTGGCATGGAGCGCACCCTCCGCCACATCGCTGGGATGCGCCGATCGTATTACTTTCCCCAGGGTTGTTCCAGTCAAATATTGAAACTTAATGTCGCAGCAGCAAAATACCCCCTGCGGTTGAACTGAAATTCTGGCTGCGCCTGCTCACGGCTGGAATTCAGCGCGTTGCCTTCTCCATCGCCAGTTCCGCCTCGAGGCTGGCAGTGTCGCGATAGATCGACGCAACGGCGAGCACGCGGCCCCCGCTGCTGTAGCGCAGCAGGCAATCTTTCCCGGCGATATCGCCGTCGACGGCGATCTCGTCCCACTTCTCGGCGTGACCGACATAATTGATCGGCACGTCGTAATGCTGGCTCCAGAAGAATGGCACGGCGTCGAAGGCTTCGCGCGCGCCCAGCATGTTGCGCGCAGCGGTCTGGCCCTGGCGTTCGGCCACCACCCAATGTTCGACGCGGATTTTCTCGCCGGAATGCGGATCGGGCCAGCGCGCGATGTCGCCGGCCGCATAGATGCCGGGGACGCTGGTTTCGAGATAGGCATTCACGGCGACGCCGCGGTCGATCGCAAGCCCGGCCTTTTCCGCCAGCGCGAGCCGCGGCCGCACGCCGACCCCGACCACCACGACATCGGCCTCGATCACGCCGCCGCTCTTCAAGCTTGCGCGCTT
This sequence comes from Bradyrhizobium sp. Ash2021, assembly GCF_031202265.1. Classification (NCBI taxonomy): domain Bacteria; kingdom Pseudomonadati; phylum Pseudomonadota; class Alphaproteobacteria; order Hyphomicrobiales; family Nitrobacteraceae; genus Bradyrhizobium; species Bradyrhizobium sp. Ash2021. The sequence goes on from NZ_CP100604.1 coordinate 8,104,520, forward strand.
GCCGTCGATCGCGGTGACGGTATCGCCGAGGTGGAAGATGACGCCGTGCTCTTCATGCAGGGCGCGGACGAAATCACCCATCGCGGGCCCGAGCACACGCTCCATCGGCCGCTGCTCGAGCCCGACGACGTGGACCTCGATATCCCGCGCGCGCAACGACGCGGCGGCCTCGAGCCCGATGAAACTCGCACCGATCACGATCGCGCGGCGCGCGCCATCGGATGAGGCAATGATCGCCCGGCAATCGGCCAGCGAGCGCAATACATGGACATGGGGCTGGTCGGCGCCCGGGATCGGCAGACGCACCGGCTCGGCGCCGGTCGCCAGCAGCAAGCGGTCGTAGGCGATGGTTTCGCCGCCGGCGAGGACCACGGCTTTCGCCCTCGTGTCGATCGATGCGACCTCGGTATTGAGTCGCAGGTCGATGGCGGCCCCTCTATAAAAATCGTCCGGCCGCAGCGGCAGCCAGTCCTCTGGCGCGCTGCCGGCGAGATAATCCTTTGACAGGTTCGGCCGGTCCACCGGTGCTGCGGCTTCGCTGCTCAGCATCACGATTCCGCCGGAAAAGTCCTGGCGCAGCAGCATCTCGGCGGCGGCAAAGCCGGCGGCACCGCCGCCGACGATCACGATTTTGCCGGGCGCATCGGCTGCGGCGATCACGCGCGGCTTCGGTTGCGCGCGCTTTTGCCGGACGAAGATGCGGCCGCCTTCGTGCTCGACGTTCCAGACCGCCAGCGGATTCAACGCCGGCGCGCGGGTGGCTTCGCCGGTGCGCAAATCGAAACAGGCGTGGTGCCAGGGACAGCGAATGCTTTCGCCATCCACCACGCCTTCCGCGAGCGGACCGTGATAATGGCTGCAATGGGCGTCGATGGCAAAAATCTCCGCCCCCGAACGCACCAGCAGCACTTCTTCATCGCCGACATGGCCGAGCAGCGTCGCGCCGGAGAACTCGGACAGCGTTATCCCCTGCGACAGGTCGGGACCGGCGGGTGCGGCTTGCTGATCGGCCATCGCGTTCCTCCGTTGTTTAATGTCAGATGAAACCGCCGTTCACCGCATCGGTTCCGAAAGCAGGCCGGCGTCACTTCCCGGAATTGGCATCCCGCGGCGCTCGCTTGACCACCCCGACCGGGGTGGCGAACCCTTCCATGGTTCGGATGCGCTTCTCGAGCCACCAACCATATTCGGGGGCCCAATCCTCGAACTTCCGGTTGATGCCGAGATCATGGGCCCAGTGATGGGCGATGTTGGGATTGAACTGGGATTGCCGGCCAACCGCGATCAGGTCGGCCTGCCCGTTCTCCAAAATCGCTTCCGCCTGCCGCGCTTCGAGAATGATGCCGACCGCCATCGACGCAATGCCGACTTCGTTGCGGACGCGCTCGGCGTAGGGGACCTGGAAACCGAGCCCGCGCGGGACTTGCGCTGCGGTCGCCGAACCTGAAATGCCGCCGGAGGAGCGATCACGTCGACGCCCCTGGACTTCAATTCCCGGGCAAAGGCCACCGTGTCATCCAGGTTCCAGCCGTTCGGCGCGCCATCGACCGCGGAGACGCGAACGAATAGCGGCATGGTGTCCGGCATTTCGCGGCGCACCGCCTCGACGATCTCGAGCGGCATGCGCATGCGCCCGGCGCGATCGCCGCCATATTCATCGTTGCGCGTATTGGAAACCGGCGAGAGAAACGAGGCCAGCAGATAGCCATGGGCGGTGTGGATCTCGATCGTATCGAAGCCCGCGGCGACCGCGTTGCGGGCGGCGTTCGCCCAGGTGCCGACCATCGCCCTGCACTCTTCGGTGGAGAGCTGGTGCGGGGTCAGCCATCCCGGCGCGACCGGCTCGCTGGTCGGGCCGACCGGTTGCCACAGCCTGGCGCCGGCCTTGATCTGTTCCGGCGTGAGCGGGCCCATGCCGTCCATCGCGCGCTGCGAGGACGATTTGCGTCCGCCATGCGCGAGCTGAATGCCGATCGCGGTGTTCTCGCCCTTCATGAAGGCGATCAGCGGCTTGAAGCTCTGCGCCTGCGCATCGTTCCAGATGCCGAGGTCATGCTCGTTGATCAGGCCAACCTCTTCGACGGCCGTGGCCTCGACAAAAACCAGCCCGAAGCCGCCGAGCGCAAAGCGGCCGAGATGCACGTTGTGAAAGGTGCCGCAGGTGCCGCCGGGCCCGGCGCGATAATGCACCATCGGCGGCACCACCAGACGGTTCTTCAGCGTCAGGCCACGAACCGTGAACGGCTGAAACAACAGAGGAGGTGCAGCGTCAACGCCGTCGATGACAGAGGCTGACATGAAATTGCCTGTCGAATGGGTACAAAACCTACGCGAAGAATTCCCTATTTTGGGCAACAGGTCCAGCACGCCTCGCCACGGGCAACGGACTGCGAACGCATGCCTGAAATGTTAACTCTCTTTTTCACCTCTCCCCGTTCTTCACGGGGAGAGGTCGCGAACGAAGTGAGCGGGTGAGGGGCTTTTTCGACACGCGCGGGCGTTGCGTGATTGAATAGCGGTACCCCCTCACCCGGATCGCACCTGACGATGCTTCGCATCGCCGAGGCGATCCGACCTCTCCCCGCAAGCGGGGAGAGGTGAAAAAGAATTCAGCCCGCCAATGCCGCCTTCACCATGCCGCTGGCTTTGCCGAAATCCATTTGCCCGGCGTACTTCGCCTTCAGCACGGCGATCACCTTGCCCATGTCCTTCACGCCGGCGGCGCCGGTTTCCGCGACCGCGGCTGATATCGCCGCCTTCACGTCGTCGTCCGACATCTGCTTCGGCAGGTACGCCGAGATGATCGCGATCTCGTCGCGCTCTTGGGCTGCGAGTTCGGCGCGGCCGCCCTTGTCGTAGAGCTCGACCGATTCCTGGCGCTGTTTTATCATTTTCTGGAACACGCCCAGAAGATCAGCATCGCTGAGCGGCGGCTTGCCCTCTCCGCGCGCGGCGATATCGGCGTTCTTGATGGTCGAATTGACCATGCGCAGCGTGGACAGCTTGCGCTCATCCTTGGCCCGCATCGCGTCCTTGACCGCGTTATTGATGTCGTCGCGCAGCATCGTGGTGTCCTCGTAAGCTTTCAGGGCTCTGATCTAGGCTGTTCGCGCCGCCAGAACAACTAGCTCCGCAGCCATTCGACCAGCGCGTCCGCGGTCGCCTGCGGCTGTTCCACCTGCGGCAGATGCCCGCAATTCGGCAGGATTTTCAGTTTCGCGTCGGGGATGCCGTTGGCCATCTCCATCGAGAGCGAGTTCGGGATGGTGTTGTCCTGGTCGCCGCTCAAGACCAGCGTCGGACATTTGATCCACGCCAGCGACGGTCGCGAGTCCGGCCGGCCGATGACCGCGATCTGCTGGCGGATGAACGCCTCCGGCCCGACATCGTCGCCCATGTCGTAGACAAGCTGGCGCAACACGGCATCCTGCAGCCGCAATGGATGCACGAAGCCAAGGAAAAGCTCGTCGAGCACGGCACGGTATTCGCCGCTCCTGGCGCGGGCGATCATGCCATGGCGGCGGGTCGTCGCTTCCGCCGTGTCCGGCCGGCCCTGGGTGTTGATCAGCGCCAGTTTAGCGACCCGCGCCGGCGCCTGCCGCAGGATCTCGAAGGCGATGTAGCCGCCCATCGAATGCCCGGCCAGCGCAAAGCGCGGCGGCGCCTCGGCCAGGATCCGGCGGGCGATCGCCCCCATATTGTCGTCGCGGATGTGGTTGGCGATGGTGACCGGGCCGAACCGCCACAAGGCCGGGACCACGGGCGAGAAAATCCGCGGCGATGACACCAGGCCCGGAACGAGCAGGATCGGCATCGTATTGTCCATGCGCGGCTCCGGATCGGCGGGTTTTGGGCGGAAATCGGCCCCTCAAGATGGAACCCCAGATTAAGACCCCGGCACCACCTGTCAAATTTGCCGGGAAACGCGTGTGAATCCGCGTCGTTTTGGGCTTCACGCGGCAGGATGTGGCGACTATGTAATGCGCTCATGACAATCCCTGAAAACCCCTTGGCCTGGCCGGACCACAAACCGACCGCGCTGCTCGTGCTTGCCGACGGCACCGTGCTGGAAGGCTTCGGCCTCGGCGCGGAAGGCCAGGCCGTCGGCGAGGTCTGCTTCAACACCGCGATGACCGGATATGAGGAGATCCTCACCGATCCGTCCTATGCCGGGCAGCTCATCACCTTCACCTTCCCGCATATCGGCAACGTCGGCACCAACGACGAGGACATCGAGACGGTGAACATGGCGGCAACGCCGGGCGCGCGCGGCGTGATCCTGCGCTCCGCGATATCAGATCCCTCCAACTACCGCGCCACCAAACATCTCGATGCGTGGCTGAGGGCGCGCGGCATCATCGGGCTTTCCGGCATCGACACCCGCGCGCTGACCGCGCTGATCCGCTCAAAGGGCATGCCGAATGGCGTGATCGCCCATGCCAAGGACGGCCAGTTCGACCTGCATGGCCTGAAGGAAGAAGCGCGCGAATGGCCGGGCCTCGAGGGCATGGACCTGGTGCCGATGGTGACGTCCGCCCAGCGCTTCACCTGGGATGAGACCCCCTGGGGCTGGGAAAAGGGTTTTGGCCGCCAGACCGCCCCCGAGTTCAACGTGGTTGCGATCGACTACGGCATCAAGCGCAACATCCTGCGGCTGCTCGCAGGCGAAGGCTGCAAGATCACCGTGGTGCCGGCGACGACTTCGGCCGAAGACATTCTGGCGATGAAGCCGGACGGCGTTTTCTTGAGTAACGGCCCCGGCGATCCCGCCGAGACCGGCAAATATGCGGTGCCCGTGATCCAGAAGGTAATCGAGTCGGGCACGCCGACCTTTGGCATTTGCCTAGGGCATCAGATGCTCGGCCTCGCCGTCGGCGCCAAGACCAAGAAGATGCATCAGGGCCACCACGGCGCCAATCACCCGGTCAAGGACGAGACCACCGGCAAGGTCGAGATCACCTCGATGAACCACGGCTTTGCGGTGGATCAGGCGACGCTGCCGAAAGGCGCGACGCAGACCCACATCTCGCTGTTCGATGGTTCCAATTGCGGCATCCAGCTCGACGGCAAGCCGGTGTTCTCGGTGCAGTATCACCCCGAGGCCTCGCCCGGCCCGCGCGACTCGCATTACCTGTTCAAGCGGTTCGCCGATCTGATGCGTGCCAACAAGCGGGCGTAAAACGCACGCCACCGTCTTTGCGAGGAGCGAAGCGACGAAGCAATCCGCCGCGCCGCCACCGCGGAAGTGCGCATCACCGACGCCAAGGGCCGCCTGCTGGCGCACGCCACCACGACCTGCCTGGTTTTCGAGATTCCGAAAGGCCAATAAGACAATCCGGGCGACCCGCATTGCTGGCATGACGGACGGCGCTGGATCAGCGCCGGCCATCTGTGGTTGACTTTCCCTGCCCGAGATCAGGCGAACATGATCCTGGCCAACAAAGGGAAACGCCCGATGACTTCCGCCAACCCCGATATGACGATTCGCGACGTGCGCGTGACGATGTTGCGCCTGCCCTGGGCCGACGACCCCTGGCTCAAGGGCCAGGCGCTGGGCGCGACGCGCGACATTCTCATTTGCGAGGTCGAGACCGCAGGTGGCATCACCGGCATGGGTTATCTGTTCGTGTTCCGCCCCGGCATGAAGTCGATCGCGGCCTGTCTCGACGAGTGCATCATCCCGCGCGTGAAGGGCAAGGACGCCACCGCGATCGAGGCGATCTGGCGCGATCTGTGGACGGCGACGATGACCTATGGCCGCGGCGGCATCGCCGCGATGGCGATGTCGGCGATCGACATCGCGCTGTGGGATGCAGTTGGAAAACGCGCCGGGCTGCCGCTGCACCGGCTGTGGGGGCATTATCGCTCGCAAATCCCGATCTATGGCTCCGGCTGCTTCCGCGGCGCCGGCGGCGACGGGATGATCGATAAGGCGCTGCATTTCGTGAAGCAGGGCTACAAAGCGATCAAGATGCAGGTCGCGCATGTCCATACGCCCGCGCAGGACCTCGACAATGTGCGCCGCATGCGCGAGGCGCTCGGGCCGGACATCGACATCATGATCGACGTCAATATGGGCTGGAGCGCCGACGTCGCGATCGAGATGGGACGCAAGTTCGAACAATACAACATCTACTGGCTGGAGGAGCCGGTGCCGGCCGACGATTTCGCCGGCTACCAGCGCATCGCCGCGGCGCTCGATTTGCGCGTCGTCGGCGGCGAGACCCATTTCACGCGCTACGACCTGCGGCCGTTCTTCATCAATCCCTGCCTGCCGATCCTGCAGCCCGACCCGATGCGCGGCGGCATGACGGATCTGCGCAAGATCGCAGCCCTTGCAGATACCTGGGGCATCACCATCGCGCCGCATCTGTTTCCCGAACTCAACGTGCACCTGCTGGCCTCGATCCCGAACGGCATCTGGTGCGAGAACATGGGGCTGATCGACGACCTCTGGGTCGATCCGCCCGAGATTGCCAATGGTATGATCACCGCGCCGGAGCGGCCCGGACACGGGCTGAAGTTCAAGGACGAAGTGCTCAAGTTCAAAATCCAGTAGGAACGGCTGTCGGACAAACGGTTTGGTTTGTCCGGAGATCACGCTCCCTCGGAACGCCGGAGAAAACCGGAGAAAACTTATGTCCGTCGTCAGCGCCGATATCGAACCGCTCAGCTTCGTCTTCGCCGACGACGGCCTCGTTCCCAACAATCCGATGCCCTTCCTGGTCTACAAGGGCGCGGTCGACGTCGCCAACGATCATCCCGAGAAAACCATCGAGGGATTGTTCGGCGCCAATGGCTGGGGCGCGATGTGGCGCAACGGCGTCTACGACTATCTGCACTATCATGCGACCGTGCATGAAGCGCTTGGTGTGGCGCGAGGCCGTGCGCGCGTGCGCTTCGGCGGCGACCGCGGCAAAGAATTGGACATATCAGCCGGCGACGTCGCCATCCTGCCCGCGGGCACCGGGCATCAGTGCATCTCCGCAAGCCCTGATTTTTGCGTGGTCGGCGCCTACCCGCCCGGACCCGCCATGCAGATCACGCGGCCGACGCCGGAAAATCACGCCAAGGCGTTGAAGACAATTCCGCAGGTGAAATTGCCGAAGACCGATCCGGTACGAGGAGAAGACGGACCGCTGGTGAAACGATGGAAGCCCGGGTAGACCTTCGTCGCGGCACCACTGGAGTGAGACATGACAACAACCTTCACACCGATCGCTTCGCTGGCCGGCGGCGCCCTGATCGGGCTCGCCGCCGTGATGCTGATGGCCTTCAGCGGGCGGATTGCCGGCGTCAGCGGCATTGCCGCGCGCCTGCTGCCGCCGTTCGTCGACCGCGAACTGACTGGAAGAATCGCGTTCCTGGCCGGGCTGGTTGCGGTGCCGTCCATCTTCCTGCTCGCAACCGGACAATTTCCGGCGCAATCGATCGAGACCGGCGGTGTTCTACTGGCCTTCGCGGGTCTTCTGGTTGGCTTCGGCTCGGTGTGGGGCAATGGCTGCACCTCCGGGCATGGCGTCTGCGGAATTTCCCGCCTGTCGGTCCGTTCTCTCGTCGCCACAGCTGTCTTCATGGCCACGGGATTTGCGACCACCTTCATCATCAGGCATTTGCTGTGAGGTCCGCCATGTCTGTCGTCATCCAGTTTGCGATCGGCCTGATCTTCGGCCTTGGGCTCGTGATTTCGGGCATGTCCAATCCTGCAAAAGTGCTGAACTTTCTCGACCTCGCGGCCATTCGCAACGGCGCGTGGGATCCGAGCCTGGCGTTCGTGATGATGGGTGCGGTGGCGACCGCGTTCATCGGCTTCCGGCTGGTGCTGAAGCGGCCGCGGCCGGTCTTTGCCGAAGCGTTCCATCTGCCGGCCCGAAGCGACATCGATTCCCGCGTCGTCTCGGGACCTGCGATTTTCGGAATCGGTTGGGGCCTGGCGGGTCTCTGTCCCGGCCCGGCTTTTGTTGCGCTTGGCTACGGCACGTCGGCATCGATCCTGTTCGTGATCGCGATGTTCGCGGGCATGGCGATCGCGCGCACGCTCGCGAACCGGCAGCCGGCGCTTGTGGCGCAATCACAGGAGTAGAGGAGCTTCCATGTCGCGCGCGATCGCACGCTGGACATGCCCAGTGACGCGCTCTGAACGCGTCGCGATGGCGCGAAATAATTAAAAAGCGCCGGAAATGTCGCAAGAATAAACTTGCCGGCAGGCAGGCGCGACGAGGCGGCATCAAACGATGATCGCGACTGGCCCTCATTTCTCGCTTGTGCTAGAGTAATACTCGTGGAGGTAGCCGAAAACGCCCTTCAGCGATTAGCTTTATAGCGTCTGCTCACAGCCATCCTGTTCGATCGGCGTGTTGTGCAGCGGGCTTCGCACGTTCTGTTGCATACGCCGTCTCTCGCGCGTCGGAGCGAGAATGCCCCACCTCGATCAGCCGATTTTTTCCAGAAGACAAACGGATCGCAAATAACGACAGCACACATCAGACGGAGGATTCGACATGTTTCGAGCAATTCTGACGCTGACATTGTCTCTCTGCCTGGGCGCGGCGGCCGCGCCCGCGGCGCTGGCCCAAGCGGCCCCGGCCATCACCGAGCAGGAGGCGCACGCGATCGCGGTGGACGCCTATGTTTACTTCTACTCCATCATGTCGATGGACGTGACGCGGAAGCAATTCACCAACATCGAACCGGGCAAGGAAATCGGCAAGGGCCCGATGAACATGTTCATCAACGTGCCCGAATACCCGCCGGCAGATTTCAAGGGTGTGGTCCGCTCCAACTTCGACACGCTGTATTCCATCGCATGGCTCGACATGACCAAGGAGCCCATCGTCCTCACGGTTCCCGATACCAACGGGCGCTATTACCTGATGCCGATGCTCGACATGTGGACCGATGTTTTCGCGTCGCCGGGCTGGCGAACCACTGGTACCAAGGCGCAGACCATTCTGCTGGCGCCGGCCGGCTGGCGGCCGGATTTGCGTGACAGGTTTGCCGAAGAGTTCAAACTTCCGGCGGACACGCAGCGCATCGAAGCGCCAACGCCTTATGTCTGGCTTATCGGCCGCACCAAGACGGACGGTCCGGCGGACTACGACGCGGTTCACAAGATCCAGGCGGGTTATAAGGTCACGCCGCTTTCCGATTTTGGCAAAGCGCCCAAGGCGGTCGAATTCAAGCCCGACCCGAGCGTCGACATGAAGACGCCGCCAAAAGTCCAGGTCGATACCATGACGGCTGGCGTGTATTTCGCCTATGCGGCCGAGTTGCTCAAGCTTCACCCGCCGCATGTCACCGATCGGCCGATGATCGCGCGGATGAAGAAAATCGGAATCGAGCCCGGCAAGAGCTTTGATATCGGCAAGCTCGATCCGGTCGTGCAACGCGCGCTCGAAACCGCACCGCAGGACGGACAGAAGCTGATGGCGTGGAAGCTGCCGACGTTGGCGCGGGTCACTAATGGCTGGTCGATGAACACCGACACGGTGGGCGTATATGGCAACTATTACCTGAAGCGAGCTATTCTCGCGCAGCAGGGACTTGGCGCAAACCTGGTCGAGGACGCCATCTATCCTCTCAATCTCGCCGACGATTCAGGCAAGCCGCTCGATGGCACCAACAAATACACCATCAGCTTTGCGAAAGGCGCGACCCCGCCGGTCGATGCGTTCTGGTCGATCACCCTCTACGATCAGGAAGGATTCCAGGTCGGCAACGCCCTGAACCGCTTCGCCGTCAGCAGCTGGATGCCGTTCAAATACAATCCGGACGGCTCGCTCGATCTGTACTTGCAGAACGAAAGTCCCGGCAAGGACGTCGAAGCCAACTGGCTTCCGGCGCCGAAGGGAGCCTTCAACCTGACCATGCGTCTCTACAGCCCGAAGTCGGAGGCGCTTACCGGAAAATGGAATCCGCCGCCGGTCGTGAAGACGCAAGTAACCGTGGGTTTGTCGGCTCAGTAAGAGAGAAAATGATCCGAAAACTTTAGCGAAACAACTCGGCCGTCTCTGCGTCGGTTTGTCGGAGGGCACTACTCATGACAAATCGCCAGCTCAGAGAGCAGGAAGTTCAGATCGCGCATTATCAGCTTTTGTCGCGGGAGCTTACTGATCCGCCTGCCGCGTGTTTGCTTCGGGTCATTGTCGAAGAACTTGAAGCCGACCTGCGAAGGGATCGTGACAAGAGCTGCTCCGAATGAGGGTCGCGCCGGGGCCACGTCGCTGCCACATTGTCCCCAAGATCGGCGCAATTAATCAGCGACACGTTGATCGGAAGGCGCGGCGGATGTACCCGGCCTGATGATCTCGAATGGCCCCGACGTGCAATATCGTCGGGGCCATTGTTGTGTCGGCGTCGTTTCATCAGTCGATCGGCTCAATGAGTGGCCTGCCCTAGTCAAGCAGGAGATAGTCCAACATCTTGAGCGACTGTTCGCCGAGGAACTTGACTCCGGAGTGCGGCATGTTGCGTGCCTTTGTTTGCGGGGCGAGCCGCCGCGCAGATCGTGGTGTCGCTAACGCCGATGCCGCCCATGTCAGCCTAGTAAATGCACTGCCGGACGTAGCAGCCCCCGCTCACCCGTATCCACTGGCATGGGCTGGGAGGTGGCTCCTTGATGATCGGCCATCCGTGAATGTCGATGTTCGTCGGCGCGGTGATGCCGCGCCAAGAGACTGCATTCGCTTCAGAGGAACGGAAAATCAATCCCCCCGCAAAACAGGTGATGGCCGTGCAGATTAACAGGAAGCGACGCATTTGTTTTGTCCGCTGCGACATAAAGTATGCCAATGCTACGCCAAGTTCGCGATTAAGCCAAGGCGCGGAATTTCCGGCAAATGCCTCTCTGACGCGATCAACACGAGAGATGAAAACCGGTCCCCTTCGGCCTTTGTGTTGCGGATCAAACGCGTGCTGACCGGCAGTGAAATCGACGAGGTGATCGCGGACATCCCGGCTCGTGAAGCGTCAGCGGCCGGACGTGCGCGCCGGAAGCGGTGAGAGTTATCGAGAACGCCGCTCGTCTCATGACCGATTACTAGAGTTTAGCAGGAAGACGCGCGCGCTCACGGACTGAGCCATTTCGGCTTGCTGTCGATTGAACGGGAGCGGCGTGAGGCGATGGAGGTCCGTCTCTCCGCAGACAACCCCAGAGGCGGTAACGTTGACTGGTTAGGTTAAGAGGCGAGTTTCGTTGCGCTGTTGCCACTAGCCGTTATTCTCGCGCAAATGATTTCAACTTTTGTTTTAATGATTGATCGCGATGAAAAGACCGCTTGAAGTTTTGAGTGAGGTTGTTTGCCCCGCCTGCGATGGCACGGGGTTTCAGAAGATCAAACAGCCAACGCAGCCGGGCCGTAAAATCTTTCCCCCAAAATGCACGGAATGCCTCGGCAAAGGCCGAATAAAGAAACCCGCCGCACCGTGAGTCAAATCCTAAGTGCCGACCGGCCAGGGATGAGCACTAGCATCGTCCGAACAGTCGGTGGGCCTGCCGCCTTGCCTAATGCAAGCACGATATAACCACGGCTCAACATAGCTGCCCGTCCACTTACCGCGCCGTATCGCTCTCGCAAACAAACGGCATGGCAGCATGCATCCCAATGACATTGCCATATGCTCCTAGCCCGCTCCCGCATCACCATCTTGACCGCGTCATGCCCTCGTCTCGTTCCAAGGCGGGCGCATGCAAACGTCGAGCTCTTCGTCGGTCGTGAAAATCACCGGCATGACCTTTGGGGAGGTCGGCTCGATGACAGCCTTCGGCAGCGCTCGCGCTGCAGAGCGCTCGTTCATTAAGGCGTCCATACCGTTCCGATGCAGCCAGAGAAGCCCCATGGCGAGCTGCCGCAAATCGTTGCGCTCCGCGCCGACGGGTAGCTGTCTTGCCCGGCGCAGTGCGTCGGCAGCTTGCTTTTCCAGTCCTGACAGCGTGCGTTCCATCTGCTGTCCCAAACAAACCGGTGACCGGCACGGTGGGGCCGCCCGCCTTGCTCTGAAATTCAGGCGGCCCCTGCCGACCACATCAATTGTTCTGCCCCACGGCAGAGGCCATAGCCAGCCGTTAAGATACGAGCAGGCGGAGGTAAAAGTTTCATGACAACGCGAGCGCAGCGGCGCTGCTTATCAGCAGATGGATCGAATGCAAGAGCGCAACGCCGCTCTAGCGGAATATGCTCGCTAGGCGGCGTTGTTTATTGCACTGGGCCCTGAAATCCCCAGCCAAGCCTGATCGTGCGCAACACATGTGCCAGCAGTCAACGCTCCAGTCTGAAACACCGGGATCATACGGACCCGAGTAACTCGCAGCGCCTTCGAATGTTTCACTTCCAGTTCACTTTGGCGGTTTATCGCACGCATAACGCCGATCCGGACGCCTTCTCCTCTATTGATGGAAGCATCCTTTTTCCGTTTCCCCGCTCGGCATCCATCACCACGCTCCTCGTCTATACCGCCGCCCGATCTTCTTTCTCCGCGCCGCGCATCACGATCTTGAGCCCGTCATCCGGCAGCGGCCGCTACAGCCCCTTCGCCTCATCCCACGGCGCGCGCATCCAGGCATCGCGCTCCTCGTCGGTGGTCAGAAGCACCAGCAGCCTGTTAATGAATTGAAGAAAAAGCCGCCGCTCAAACATCCCGCCGGGAGGATTGGTGCGGGTAGTGCCCGTCATTTCGTAACTGGACGCGGTGTGGGTTTTGACCGGTCGTGTGCGGCGCGTAGAGGCTTTATCGCAACCGAGGAGGCCATCACAACGATGGTGGATTATAGGAGCGATCTTACCTTGGGTGATCTCCGAGCAATCCTTGCCGCGCAGGTAGCGTTCCAGCTCGTGGATCGGCGTCGCTTTCGGCCGTCGCACGATATCGAGGACGACGGTCTGATGCGTGTCGTACCCGAGACAATGAGCTCCAACTGACTCGGGATGATTTGCCTGATCAAACGGAGTACTCCGTGAAGGGCATACTCTACCCCCGAGAGAATGTTGCGCTTAGATCACTTTGGTGTTCGGCTAACGGTCTACAGAGTACCTTCCGATATCGCGCCCAGCGAGAGGTGAGGGCGTTATCGGCGACGTGGCAGCCCTAATACATTGGCGAGAGAGGTTATCTGTGGGAGGAGCAAATGACGCAGTTCCTTTCAGGACGCCAGTCTGCTGAGCCCAATTCAGCGAGAGCGCATGAATTGAAGCTGTCGCTGAAAGTTCATCATCGAGAAGAAAGCCACGCGCTCTCAGGAGCTGATCCCGGTCCAGCGGGCTTCGATTTCATCCTGCCGGATGACGACCCCGGTGCTGAACCTCTCAGGGCGCTTCCGTCCCGAGGTTTCACGGGGCGGAGAGTTTGATGAAAAATGGCAGGTGAATGACTGCGGATGGCTTGCAATTCCACCGTGCCGTCGAGGACATGGAAATCTGGAGCACGAGCAGCGACGGCTTTTCGTTCGTGATCACCTACGAGAGCCCCGTCGGCCCCGGCTTTCGCGGGCGGCCTGGCTATGTGGCGTCATGGCGCCCCATTCATCACAGCAGTGGCGCGATCAAGATCGGCGGCTCGCCCTTCAATACTTTCGCCGAGGCCGAGGAAGCCTGCAACACCATGCTGAAATATCTGACCAAGCAAAACTGATGTGAGGCTTGGGACCAAGTTGCGAAGGCCGGCCTTCTGTCTATTCGCTCGAGCGTCACTGAAATGCTTGGTTCACCCGCTTTTGATCCATAGCGCCGAATTTGGCTCTGAATTTCCGCAGCGAATATTTGATCTCGACCCCATTTCGCCAGTCAAGATTTACTGATTTGATTGTCGCTTGGTGGCGACCGGAATTGTTCATGGAGGTCAATTTGCGTGGCCTCCTTCGACAGTGTAACCATCTCATGCACGGAATTCTTGGGCTTTGTCGGTTCTGCGACCCTTTTGGGGAAGATCGTGCCTGACCTGAACCAAGAGATGAACGATCAACCGAAAGCCCGGTGGCTTACGCTGCTTGCCGCTCTTGGCCTGCTGTGTGTTGGAATCGACAGGATCTTTTTCGACAGAATTGTGGGTGACGATCCCCTGGCCAACATCGAGAAGGCGCTTTCCATCGTGGTCGGGTGTTTACTGAGCGCCCTTGGCATCGGCCTCTTTGTAGCTGCCTTGAGAGAGCGCTTTCCTGTAACCGCAATGAACTCCATTAAGGGAAGGCTGCTGACCCATGCCTTTTGCGCTGCACTCTCGGCGTTTGTTTGTGGTTTCTGCCTTGTCCGTTCGATCAAGCCCTTCGATATTCCTTACTTCACAGTCATGGTCTTATTCGGCGTTTCTCTCATTTCCGACCTGCTCTGGACGCGCCGCGAGGTCCGGCGCTTGGCTGTCAGCGAGACTGCAAAGAAGCACGCAACTCAATTTCTGTGGTCTTGTATTTTCTTCAGTATGATTTCCTCAGGTTTTGGTATGGCGCTGTCGGGCTTCGTTTTGTCTAGTACCGATTTCATCCGGATGTTTGGCGCGGTCTTCTGGAGCGCAATTACGGGCGTTGCGATTTACCCGGTTCTCCGCGATACGAAACGCCTCGCCGATGCAGCAGGCTCAAGCCAGACGAACCACGCTAACGGTCGCGGAAGCAATTAATCCGAACGCGAATCGCACTTTTCTGACGTGAAAGTCGCCCATACTTGACTGCCCGCATTATTGGGGGTGGAGCGGACATCGCCTGCTCGCCCCGCCGATGCGACGCGTGCAGCCTAAGGAGCAGATTTCAATGACGGGATGGATGGTGACGGTCTCTGTCGTCAAGGATGACGATGAAATCGGCCACGAAATGTATGCTGTCGCAATCGGCGATCCAGCGCAAGCTGTGAAGTCAGCGTTGAAGGCAGCCGACGGTCAGGCGGCGGTGCAGGCAAAACTGGTCACATGGCTCTCCCACAAGGGGAGAGGGCAAGAAAGAGCTGCCCTACGCCGCGTTGCTGCCTTCCTGACGGCTGGCTTCGAACAGGAACCAGGTGCGGCGCTCGGTCTCGTCGATGAAGGTCTCTAGCAGACCGGCGGTGCCGGAATCCTCGTGGTCATCCGCGAGCTTGTGGGCCTTTCGCATGGCGGCAGCGATGTGCTTGTTGTCTTCCATCAGCTCGCGCAGCATATCGCGCGGCGGGACGTAGGCCTCGTTATTGTCCTGGATGGTCTGCAGCTTGGCGATCTGCCCGATCGAGCGCAGCGTGGTGCCGCCGAGCTTGCGGACGCGTTCGGCGAGCTGGTCGGTGGTGGCGAAAATTGCGTCCGACTGCTCGTCCAGCATCAGATGATAGTCGCGAAAATGCCGGCCGCTGACATGCCAGTGGAAATTCTTGGTCTTGAGGTAAAGCGCAAAGGCGTCGGCCAGCAGCGTGTTGAGCGATGCCGAGATCTTGTCGACGGCTGCCGGCGGCAGGTCGCTCGGCGTATCGAGATCGGGGGACACTTTGCCGGACTTGTTCTCAGGCTTGGCTTTGCTCACGTTGGACCTTCCTGTTAGGAAACCGGACATCGGCGGTATTGGACATTGACCGCCGAACCACCTAACGCATCACTGACCCGCCGGTTCCTGCCGCCGGAGCCCCAGATTCGCCGGACGCTGCACGCATGGATGATTGGATCGACTATTACGATTCCACGCATACGATTTATGCGAGCAAGCTGCATCGCGACCTGCATTTCCAGCTCATCGCCAGGGATATCATCGGCTACATCTCCTCGCCCGATGCGGTGGTACTGGACTATGCCTGTGGCGAGGCCCTGTCCGCGGCCAAGGTGGCGGAGGCGTGCGGCAAGCTTTATCTCGCCGAGCCCGCGCCCGGTGTCCGCGGCCGGCTGATCGCGCGCTTTGCGCCAAACACCAAGATCCGCGTCCGCTCGCTGGATGATCTGCGGAAGATGGACGAGAAGTCGGTCGATCTCGTCATCATGAATTCGGTCGCGCAATACATGGCCTCGGCTGAGCTGGATTCCGCACTTGCCGTGATCCGGCGGCTGCTAAAGCCCTCCGGACGGCTGGTGCTCGGCGATATCCTGCGGCCCGAGGTCGGCATGATCAGGGACGTGCTGGCGCTGTTGAAATTCGCGGCCACCCACGGCTTCCTGAAAGATGCGTTTTACGGCCTGGCCAGCACGGCCCTGTCCGACTACCGGCAATTGCGAACGCGGGTCGGCCTGCAGCGCTACGGCGAAAGCGAGATGATCCAAAAACTCGCCGCCGCCGGTTTCACCGCCTCGCGCGCCCCCGTCAATATCGGGCACAATCCGTGGCGGATGACGTTTGTGGCGCGGCACGCCTTCGACCGGGCCCAGTCCACTTGGGATCAAGCCACTTAGGATCAAGCCGGTCTGGATCGGGCCGATCTGGACCGGGCCGGTCAGGATCCGGCCAGTTAGGGTTAATGAAGGGCAAGCATGGCTCACCGTGGCGCGATCGGCGATGATCGCGCCGGCCCGGTGGCGGAAAGCTTCCCACGCGAGAGCGGTGCATCGCTCTATATCCTGGTTCAAATCCAGGCCGGGCCTCCACGCTTCGCCCTGAGGGGCTACGCGTGGCGCAGCCACGCGAGACCGGCGGGGCAAAGCGTGTCCGGTGTAACTGGAGCGAAGCGGAAGCGTAGACGGACTGGGGCCGCGCCGAAGCGCCCTGCGCGACGGCGGACCGAGCGCAAAATCCCTGAATTTGCCGGTTGATGGGGCCTTTTTGGGCCTTTCGCGGGTGCGGAATCTGGTCTAAAGACCACCCCGCGCGCGAGGGTAACCTCCCGCTTTGGCTCAAGGGACGCGCGACGGCGCGCCCTTTTTTTGTGCCCAAATTCCAGCCGCGAGACCTGATGCCCAAAAGAACCGACATCTCCACCATCCTGATCATCGGCGCCGGTCCCATCGTGATCGGCCAGGCCTGCGAATTCGATTATTCCGGCACGCAGGCGGTGAAGACGCTGAAGGAAGAGGGCTACCGCATCGTCCTCGTCAATTCCAATCCGGCGACGATCATGACCGACCCGGAGCTGGCGGACGCGACCTATATCGAGCCGATCACGCCGGAAATCGTCGCCAAGATCATCGAGAAGGAACGCTACATCCTTCCCGGCGGCTTTGCGCTGCTGCCGACCATGGGCGGACAGACCGCGCTGAACTGCGCGCTGAGCCTGCGCAAGCAGGGCACGCTGGCAAAATTCGACGTCGAGATGATCGGCGCCACCGCTGACGCCATCGACAAGGCGGAAGACCGCGGCCGTTTCCGCGAGGCCATGACCCGGATCGGGCTGGAAACGCCGCGCTCGATCCAGACCAAGAATTTGCCCGACGCGCTGCGCGCGCTCGACGACATCGGCCTGCCCGCGATCATCCGCCCGTCCTTCACCATGGGCGGCACCGGCGGCGGCATCGCCTACACCAAACACGAATTCATCGAGATCGTCGAACGCGGCATCGACGCCTCTCCCACCGACGAAGTCCTGATCGAGGAAAGCGTGTTGGGGTGGAAAGAGTTCGAGATGGAGGTGGTGCGCGACAAGAAGGACAATTGCATCATCATCTGTTCGATCGAGAACCTCGATCCGATGGGCGTGCATACCGGCGATTCCATCACGGTGGCGCCTGCCCTGACCTTGACCGACAAGGAATATCAGATCATGCGCGACGCCTCGCTGGCGGTGCTGCGCGAGATCGGGGTCGAGACCGGCGGCTCCAACGTGCAGTTCGGGGTCAATCCCGCCGACGGCCGCATGGTCGTGATCGAGATGAATCCGCGGGTGTCGCGCTCGTCCGCGCTCGCGTCCAAAGCCACCGGCTTTCCGATTGCAAAGGTCGCAGCCAAGCTCGCGGTCGGCTATACGCTGGACGAGATCGCCAACGACATCACCGGGGGTGCGACCCCGGCCTCGTTCGAGCCGACCATCGATTACGTCGTCACCAAGATTCCACGCTTTGCGTTCGAAAAGTTTCCCGGCGCCTCGCACACGCTGACGACGTCGATGAAGTCGGTCGGCGAAGTCATGGCGATCGGCCGCACCTTCCAGGAAAGCCTGCAGAAGGCGCTGCGCGGCCTCGAAACCGGCCTCACCGGCCTCGATGAAATCGAGATCGAGGGGCTCGGCCGCGGCGACGACAAGAATGCGATCCGCGCGGCACTTGGCACGCCGACGCCGAACCGGATTCTGCAGGTGGCCCAGGCGATGCGGCTCGGCTGGACCGACGACGAGATTTTCACCTCCTGCAAGATCGACCCCTGGTTCCTCAGCGAGATGCGCGGCATCGTCGCGATGGAAGCCAAGATCAAGGCCAACGGATTGCCGGGGAATGCGTTCGGGATGCGGACTCTGAAGGGCATGGGCTTTTCCGACGCGCGGCTCGCGGTGCTGTCCGAATCATCGGAGGCCGACGTGACCGCCAAGCGTCATGCGCTCGGCGTCCGCCCGGTGTTCAAGCGCATCGATACCTGTGCGGCCGAGTTCGCGTCGCCCACCGCCTACATGTATTCGACCTATGAATCGCCATTCGCCGGCGCACTCGCGGACGAGAGCGCGCCCTCCGACAAGAAGAAGGTCATCATTCTCGGCGGCGGCCCCAACCGGATCGGCCAGGGCATCGAATTCGATTATTGCTGCTGCCATGCCTGCTTCGCGCTGGATGACGCCGGCTACGAAACCATCATGATCAATTGCAATCCGGAAACCGTGTCAACCGACTACGACACCGCGGATAGATTGTACTTCGAACCGCTCACCGCCGAAGATGTGCTCGAGATCATCGCGACCGAGCGCAAGAACGGCACGCTTCATGGCGTCATCGTGCAGTTCGGCGGCCAGACCCCGCTCAAGCTTGCCCGCGCGCTGGAAGCCGCCGACGTGCCGATCCTCGGCACCTCGCCCGACGCCATCGACCTTGCCGAAGACCGCGACCGCTTCAAGCGCGTGCTCGACAAGCTCAGGCTGAAGCAGCCGAAGAACGGCATCGCCTATTCGGTCGAGCAGGCGCGGCTGGTGGCATCCGATCTCGGCCTGCCGCTGGTGGTGCGCCCGTCCTATGTGCTGGGCGGCCGCGCGATGCAGATCATCCGTGAGGAAAACCAGCTCAACGATTATCTGCTCGGCACCCTGCCCGAACTGGTGCCGGGTGACGTCAAGGCGCGCTACCCGAACGACAAGACCGGTCAGATCAACACCGTGCTGGGTACCAATCCGTTGCTGTTCGACCGCTATCTGTCCGACGCTATAGAGATCGACGTCGACTGCCTCTGCGACGGCAAGGACACCTTCATCGTCGGCATCATGGAGCATATCGAGGAAGCCGGCATCCACTCCGGCGATTCCGCCTGCTCGCTGCCGCCGCATTCGATCGACGCCCAGATGATCTCCGAACTGGAGCGGCAAACGCGCGAAATGGCGCTCGGCCTCGACGTGGTCGGGTTGATGAACGTGCAATACGCCATCAAGGACGGCGACATCTACGTGCTCGAGGTCAATCCGCGGGCGTCGCGCACCGTGCCGTTCGTCGCCAAAGTGGTCGGCACGCCGGTCGCCAAGATCGCGGCGAGAATCATGGCCGGCGAGAAGCTCACGGACTTCAATTTGAAGAAACAGAAGCTCGGCCATGTCGGCGTCAAGGAATCGGTATTCCCGTTCGCGCGCTTCCCCGGCGTCGATACCGTGCTGGGGCCGGAAATGCGCTCGACCGGCGAGGTGATGGGCATCGACCGTTCGTTCGAGGTCGCTTTCGCCAAGAGCCAGCTCGGCGGCGGCACCCGCGTGCCGCGCAAGGGCACGGTGTTCGTCTCGGTGCGCGAGGACGACAAGACCCGCATTGCGGACGCGGTAAAACTGTTGCACACGCTCGGCTTCAAGGTGATGGCCACCTCAGGCACCCAGCGTTTCCTTACCGACTTTGGCGTACCGACCGAGAAGGTGAACAAGGTGCTGGAGGGACGGCCGCATATCGTCGATGCCATCACCAATGGCGACATCCAGCTCGTCTTCAACACCACCGAAGGCCCCCAGGCGCTGGCCGACAGCCGTTCATTGCGGCGCGCTGCCCTCTTGCATAAAGTGCCATATTACACCACTCTTTCGGGTGCTGTGGCGGCCGCCCAGGGCATCCGCGCCTATCTGGGCGGGGACCTTGAGGTCCGCACCCTGCAGAGTTACTTTTCCGAAAACTGATCGTAAGCGGCGGAAATGCCCGCTAAACGATTGGCAATAAAGCCGTATGGCTGGAACTCACCGCGCGAATGAATGTTGTATCGGCCCTTAACGGGGCCGAAATTTAATAGGCTGGCAGGCTCGCATTCCGGGCCATCAAGGCCGAATCTGACGAATCAAGAAACGTCTCGTGCGCGCCGCGTCGCGGTTCGCACGACCGAAGGACAGAAGATATGATGGAAAAGGTTCCGATGACCGCTGGCGGCTATGCCGCCCTGGAGGTCGAGTTGAAGAAGCGCCAGTCGGAGGACCGTCCGCGCATCATCGAGCATATCGCCGAGGCGCGCTCGCATGGCGACCTCTCGGAGAACGCGGAATATCACGCCGCCAAGGAAGAGCAGTCGCACAATGAAGGCCGCATCGCCGAGCTGGAAGACAAGCTCGCGCGCGCCGACATCATCGACATCTCGAAACTCTCCGGCGACACCGTGAAATTCGGCGCCACCGTCACGCTGGTCGACGAGGACACCGAGAAGAAGGCGGTGTGGCAGATCGTCGGCGAACCCGAGGCCGACGCCAAGAAAGGCCGCATCTCCATCACCTCGCCGCTGGCCCGCGCCCTGATCGGCAAAAAGAAAGGCGCAACCGTGGAAGTCGTGGCCCCCGGCGGCGCCAAGGCCTACGAGATCACCAAGGTCGAGTGGCGCTAGTTACTTGCGGGTTACCTGTTCGAAAAAGCCGCGTCTTGCACGCGGCTTTTTTTGTTGCACTTGACGGAGCACCGCCGATCACACAGCGCTGACAGGATTGTGAGTGGAGGCGCGGCCGGATTCATAATAGGTGACGCCGCATAATGATTATGATTTATAACTAAGTGAGATGGTTGCGTAGCTGCGATCGTTTGCCGGCGCGGGCGTTGCCGGCAGGTGTTGCGTGAGGCTCATCATGAGCGCGTGTTGGGTTTCGCCGGGGATGAAAAACAGCGCCGCAGAGGCGCATCTTGTTGCGTTGCAATCGCGCGGAACGGCAGCGGGGCGTGCGTGTTCGGAATGATTTGATTTCACAGGTGTTGATATCACACGCCGGTGACGAAGACCGTGTAACGCGGTAGTGCTAGATTATCGTGTCAAACAAGGGGGAAAATGACATGGACCAGATGTTCTCGAAGTGGCAACCGACGGCGCTCAGCCTGTTCCGTTTCATCGCCGGGCTGCTGCTGTTTCAGTACGGCGTCGCGAAGCTTCTGAAATTCCCGCCGGATTCGCCGTTTGCAAAAGTTGAACTGATGTCATTGATCGGAGCTGCCGGCGCCATCGAGTTGATTTTGGGCGCCCTGCTGATGCTCGGTCTCTTTACGCGTCCGGTCGCGTTCATTCTGTCAGGTGAAATGGCGTTCGCCTATTTCCTCGGTCATTTTCCGAAGAGCTTTTATCCGGTCATCAACGGCGGCACCGCGGCGATCCTGTTCTGCTTCGCCTGTCTCTATCTGGCGACGTCGGGCCCCGGGCCGATCAGCGTCGATGAGATGCGGAAGAAGAGCTGAAGAGAGTTACCGTCATTTCGGGATGGTGCGTAAGCACCAGACCCGGAATCTCGAGGATCCCCGATGCGCAATTGCGCATCTGAGGTTCGATGCTACGTATCGCTCCGGAACGACCGACACATCAGCCCGCCACCTTCAGGTCGAGCGGCACCGCGGCTTCATATTTCGAATTGTGCAGCACCAGCGATGTCCGGACATTGCGCACATGCGGCGCCGCGGTCAGGTGCGTGACGAAATCCTGGAACGTCGCCATGTCCGGCGCCACGCATTTCAGAATGAAATCCACTTCCCCCGACAGCATCCAGCATTCCCGCACCAGGGGCTCGGCGCGCACGAATTCCTCGAAGGCGCGGAGATCGGCTTCCGCCTGGCTGGACAGGTGCACCGAGGCGAACACCGTGACGTCGAAACCGAGCCGGCGCGGGTCGAGCAGCCCGCGGTAACCCAGGATATAGCCCTCCTCCTCCAGCGTCCGCACCCGGCGCAGGCAGGGCGGCGGCGAAATGCCGACGCGTTTGGCCAGTTCGACGTTGGTGATTCGGCCATCGGCCTGGATTTCGGCGAGGATTTTGAGGTCGATTTCGTCAAGATTCTTCGACACGCGGGTCCGGTTCCTTGGGCGCAGAGAGTTTCGCTGTGGTAACTCTCTTAGCGCAGGCGGTGCGGCTTGCGCAATTTTATTGCGCGTGCAGCGCGCAATTTTGCGCAGTTCCGGGGAAAATTCGCCGATATGGATTGCAATTCTTGCATAGCTTCCCAGATGTCATAGACTTGGATTTGACACTTTTGGCGCCGCCGCGATGCCTTTCCGGGCGCTTCCCGCACAAGTCCTGACCAAAGTCCCCGAAGAAAGAGATCTGCCTATGTCCGCGCCTGTTCATGCCAAGGTCGTCATTATCGGTTCCGGCCCGGCCGGTTACACCGCAGCGATCTACGCGGCGCGGGCGATGCTGGAGCCGATCCTGATTCAGGGCATCCAGCCCGGCGGCCAGCTCACCATCACCACCGACGTCGAGAACTATCCGGGTTTTGCGGATGTGATCCAGGGTCCGTGGCTGATGGAGCAGATGGAGAAGCAGGCGGCGCATGTCGGCACCAAGCTCGTGACCGATCTCGTCACCAAGCTTGAGCTGTCGCAGCGGCCATTCCGCCTGACCTGCGACAGCGGCGATGTGTATCTCGCCGAGACCGTGGTGCTGGCCACCGGCGCGCAGGCGCGCTGGCTCGGCACGCCGTCGGAAGAGAAATTCAAGGGCTTTGGCGTCTCGGCCTGCGCGACCTGCGACGGCTTCTTCTACCGCGGCAAGGAAGTGATCGTGGTCGGCGGCGGCAACACCGCGGTCGAGGAAGCGCTGTTCCTCACCAACTTCGCCTCGCACGTGACCATCGTGCATCGCCGCGATCATTTCCGCGCCGAGCGCATCCTGCAGGATCGCCTGTTCAAAAACCCGAAGATCAAGGTGGTCTGGGACTCGGCGATCGACGAAATCTGCGGCACTGAAAATCCGGGCAAGGTCACCCATGTCCGCCTGAAAAACGTCAAGACCGGCGCGGTGACGCAAGTGCCGGCCGACGGCGTCTTCATCGCGATCGGCCACGCGCCCGCGACCGACCTCGTCAAAGGCCAGATCAAGCTGAAACCATCCGGCTATGTCGAGGTGGCACCGAACTCGACCGCGACTTCGGTGCCCGGCGTATTCGCGGCCGGCGACGTCGCGGACGAAACCTACCGGCAGGCGGTCACGGCCGCCGGCCTTGGCTGCATGGCGGCGCTGGAGGCCGAACGCTTCCTGGCTTTGCGCGCGAGCGATCGCGCGGCGGCGGAATAATCATGGCGCGCACTCGGGACGGATTTACAGACATGGATTGGGACAAGCTGAAAGTTTTTCACGCGGCGGCGGAGGCGGGAAGCTTCACCCATGCCGGCGAGCAGCTTGGGCTTTCCCAATCGGCGGTCTCGCGGCAGGTGAGCGCGCTGGAGCAGGAGCTCTCGGTCTCGCTGTTCCACCGCCACGCCCGCGGCCTGATCCTCACCGAACAGGGCGATTTGCTGTTTCGCACCGCGCATGACGTTTTCATGCAGCTGCAGGCGGCCCGCGCCAAGCTCACCGACAGCCGCGAACGGCCGAGCGGCGACCTCAAGATCACCACACCGCCGGCGCTCGGCATCAACTGGCTGATTCCGCGGCTCGACGAATTCACCGCGCTTTATCCGGATATAAGGATCTCGCTGATCGTGACCGACGAGGATCTCGACCTGTCGATGCGTGAGGCCGACGTCGCGATCCGCACCCGCAAGCCGACCCAGCCGGACCTGATCCAGAGAAAACTGTTCTCGATCGGCTTCCATGCCTATTGCTCGCCGGAATACATCAAGCGCTTCGGCACGCCGCGCACGCTCGACGACCTCGACTCGCATCGCATCATCATGCTCGGCGATGCGCAGGTGCAGCCTCATCTGCAGAACCGCAACTGGCTGATCGAAGCCGGCCGCAACGGCTCGGGTCCGCGCGAGGCCTATTTCAAGGTCAACAACATCCTGGGCCTGGTGCGCGCCTGCCAGCAGGGGCTCGGCATCGCAGCACTGCCGGATTATCTGGTTGAGGAAAACAACCGCCTGGTGCAGCTGTTCGGCGAGTCCGACTCGATCCAGCTCGACACCTATTTCGTCTATCCGGAAGAGCTGAAGACGGTGGCGCGGGTGCAGGTGTTCCGCGATTTCGTGGTGAGCAAGGCGCAGCGCTGGCCCTCCTAGGAGCGGGTGACTTCGTCATCCCGCTTCCGGATTAGCGGTTCTTATACCGCCCCCGGGACTCCGCATGACTGACATGCGGCTCGGACGGTTGATGCAAGCCGCCGATGGGGATCATAGTGCTTGCACGCTGAGCGTTCGCGTCGCGCATATGTCCCCCTCCTCCAGCGGCGCGGAAGCTCAGTAATCCCTCTTGGAAGGTGATTGTGTCGGCCTCACGTGGCCAATACCTTAAGCCGGGCTCTTTTGGGCCCGGCTTTTTTTTGCTCGCTCGTCATCGCCGGTGCACGGATTGACAAGCGTGCGCCGCACCAGCATCATCGTCACATGATCACGAATTCGTGCACCGCAACGTCGTCGAAAAAAGGTCCCCTCCTGGGGATCCGAGATCGACGCGCGCGATAAACTTTTCGCTCATAACCCGATCCCGAAAACCCCGCCGTCTGGACGGGGTTTTTATTGGTCCCGTCTCCGGCTCACTCCTCAAGGAGACGACCAATGACCGACCAACCAAGGATTTGCCTTCAAACCCGATTTCAGGGCCTGTGGCTGCCCCTCGTCACGCCGTTTCGCGACGGCGAACTCGATGAGCCGTCATTGCGCCGGCTGGTCCGGCATTACGCCGACGGCCCTGTCGATGGGTTGATCCTCGCGGCCACCTCGGGCGAGGGCATGACGCTCGGGATCGACGAACTCGAGCAGCTCGTAGGGACGGT
This sequence comes from Bradyrhizobium sp. Ash2021, assembly GCF_031202265.1. Lineage (NCBI taxonomy): Bacteria > Pseudomonadati > Pseudomonadota > Alphaproteobacteria > Hyphomicrobiales > Nitrobacteraceae > Bradyrhizobium > Bradyrhizobium sp. Ash2021. The sequence goes on from NZ_CP100604.1 coordinate 8,129,663, forward strand.
GCGGTCCGAACTCGCCGAGGCGAGGCCCACCCTGCCGATCTGTCTTGGCCTGTCGGGCGCCAGCACACAGAAGCTGCGCGATGCGCTGGACGAGACGGCGGCGTGGCCGATCGACGGCTATCTGATCGCGAGCCCCTATTACACGCGGCCGTCGCAGCGCGGTCTGGTGCAGCATTTCAATGCGCTCGCCGACCACGCCGCATGGCCGATCGTGCTCTACAACATCCCCTACCGGACTGCGGTCAATCTCAGCAACGAGACGCTGCTGCAACTGGCGGAACATCCAAACATCATCGGCATCAAGGATTGCAGCGCCGACCGCGGGCAATCGATCGAGTTCCTGCGCCGCCGGCCATCCGGCTTCCGCGTGCTGACCGGCGAGGACGCGCAATATTTCGACGCGCTCACCGACGGCGCCGACGGCGCGATCCTGTTGTCGGCGCATATCGAGACGGAGCTTTTCGCATCGGTGCGGACCTTGCTGAAGCAGGGTGACCGCGATGCCGCGCTGGCGCGTTGGCAAAGCATTTCCGAACTCACAAACCTGTTGTTCGCCGAGCCGAGCCCGGCGCCCGCAAAATACTGGCTGGCGCGGACCGGGCTGATCGACAGCGCCGAGGTCCGCCTGCCGATGGTGGAAGTGGGCGCCGAACTGGCGGCCCGGCTCGATCGGGAGATCGGGCGGCGCACACCGCAGCTGTTGCGCCGCGCTTAGTCATTACTCCCTCTCCCCGTTCTTCACGGGGAGAGGGTTGGGGTGAGGGGCTGCCCCCGCGAATACCGAATGTGCGGAGAGTCCCCCTCACCCGGATTTTTCGCTGCGCGTAAAATCCGACCTCTCCCCGCAGGCGGGGCGAAAGGAACACGCCAGCCGCAGCGAAGCTGGTTAACAATCGCCGACCGCAACACTTCAAAGTCGCAGGAAGCTGCGAGCGTGACTTTAGAATTTTAGGCTTATTGATATCCCCTCATAAAAAACGGGGGGAAGCCAATGAATACCGAAATCACACACAATCCGAAATTTCCGACCTGCGAGCGCGCCCAGCGGATGCACGACGTCCTTTTGGTGTCGTCGTTTGCGCTGTGGGCGATGCTGATCGGCTTCGTGCCGGTCATGACCTATCGCCTGCTGATCGCCTGATGTGGAGGATGCCGTGGTTAATCCGCGGTAGCACCTGTGGTCAAATGCGAGCGAAATCGCGACCGGGTTTTTAAAACCGGTCGCGTATCAAGGTCGCCACAACAGCGAAAAAACGCGGGGGCGTCGTGAACTTCGAAAACAATACTATCCCTGACCAACGGGGCTTTACTACCGAGGACGTGCTTTGGGCGGTCGGGATCTGGTCGGTGATCCTTACCCTGTCGCCGGTCATCGTGTTCTACGTGCTGATGGTGGCGTGAAGGCCATCAGCCGTCATTGCGAGCGCAAGCGAAGCAATCCATAGCACCGCGAACGGTGGAATGGATTGCTTCCGCCTTCGCTCGCGAGCTACGGCGGACAAGTCGTCGCGGAGTTTATCATCGGGCCCGCCGAAGGTAGGACCCGGTGGCTCCTCGCAATGACGAGGCGATAGTTCTGCGCAAAAACATAATAGAAAAACGCGCGGAGCCCGCGCGTCTTTTAGTTTATCCAGAAGATACGGCGTTGTTACGCCGCCTGCTTGTGCATGGCGCCGGACGCCGACGCGGTACCACGGATCGCCTTGATCGAACGTTCGATCGCAGCCCAGAGCCTTCCGATCTCGGCGGCGGCCCGGCCTTCCGCGTAATATTCGCGGGCGCCTTCGCCGTTGCCGAGCGCCATCAAAAGATCGGCGCGGTTGGTGATCTGGCCGCTCCACACCGGCGCACGGAATTTTGTCAGTGCTTCGCGCGCGATGGTGACGATCCGGCTTTCGACGCCGTCCCGTTGCGCAGGTGCGCCGTTGATCACGACCGCATAGGGCTTGCGCACCGTGCGGCATATCTGAATGGTTTCCTGCACCGCGTTGACGTCGAACACGCCCGGCCGCGCCGGAATGATCACCATCGTGGCGTTCTTGATGGCGTCGTCGACGACAGCCGACAGATTCGGCGGCGTGTCGATGAACACCCATTCAATACCGTCGCGCTTGGCGGCGGCGATGATTCCGCTGACGGAATTCACAGCAGCCTTGATCGGCGGTTCGTTGGTGCCACGCAATTTGTGCCACAGGGTCAGCGAACCCTGCGGATCGGCGTCGATCATCAAACAGGGTTTCGTCGCCTTGTGGACATGCGCAGCGAGATGAGCAGCCAGGGTACTTTTTCCCGAGCCCCCTTTACGCGAAGCGAAAACAATGACGTTCATACCTTGGCCTCCAGATTGACCCCAGGAGACGAAAATGAATCAGCGCGCTGATTCGTGAAAGAAAAATTTACTGGCAATCGCGAAGAAGCCACGGATTAGCCGCCAAGGCTGCTTTTTGAGTCACACCTTGCGCCGCAACACAACCGGAGATGGAGTTGGCCGGGCGATTGAACGGCAATTGAACGGCGATTGAGTCACTGCGCGCTTTTCGCACGCTGGCGCGCGATCCATTTGCGTTCAACCCATCCGAGCATTCGCGCCATCGGCTGCTGCAACACCGGGACGTCCTGCGCGAACAAAAGGAGTCCGAGCGGCAACATCCAGAGTCCGAGCACCGGCAAAAAGCTGAAAACGCCGCCGACGATCAACAGAATCGCGAGCGGAATCCGGGCGTAGCGCGACGACGGCTTGCGCAACCAGCCGACTAGTCTGGCCGGCCGCGGCGGCAACCTGCCCTCGAACCAGGCAAAATGCCGGTCGAGTTCTGCCTGATGATCTTCGCGCATCTCACTCTCCACGTCCGGGAGAGATGTCGACGCGCGCGGCCGCCGCAAGGCGGCAGTCTGTCGCGCGACCAGGTACTTGAAACGGTGCGCCGCGCTCAGGTCGCCGCGGGTTTTGCCGGCTTCTTGGGCTTGCGCGGCGTGGTGCTGGCAGGCTTCTTTCGCGCCATGACCGGTTTGATGGCCATCGGCCGGCCGGCCGGCGCGGCCGCAACCGGCTCAGGGTCGGGCCTGAAGTAGACCCGGCAGCCCGGCGAGAGCTGGGATTTTTTCCGGATCATGCAGGCGGTGATGCGGTCGACGTCGGGAACAAACTCGCCGCACAGCTGCATCGCATCGCCAGAGCAGGCTTGCTGCTGTTCGGGCGTATAGGCCTGGCCCGCAGCCGGCCACATCGCAACCGCGAGCGCCACAGCGAGCATCGAAGCGAACTGGAAACTCCCGAACCGGACCATCGTCACGAATCCCCCCGAAGCGCGATTTCGGGAATTGTGGGTGAATGCCGGGGGCTTGGCAAGCAGGGCTAGACCAAACAGCGGTAGACATTGGGGCCACAGGGCTATGCCGCGCGCAGAATCAGCGATGTGGGGCGTGGTACAGTTGGGTGGGAACCGCCGCCGATCAGACAAGCCACTGATAAACCTAGCTTATTTGCCCGCTAGTTATTTGCTTTTGTAGCAGGCTTTTGTATTCGAGTGAAGCGCGAACAATCGACAGCTAAAGACGAAACCAAGGCAGGGTGAGATAGACGCAAGCGATCATCGAGAGCGTAGGAATTACCCACACCCAACCCAACCAAACGTATCGCGCCGAGCCTCCGCGGAACGACGCAGCAACAAGGCCAACCATCAATGCCCCGAGTGCGGCCGTCGCAGCCCACCCGTACCAATAAATCGCTGGAGCAAGAAACCCCAACGCAGGGTCGGCCACGTCTCGTGAGTGATGCGTACCCGCGAGCACGATGCCGAGCGACGGGAAAACGGTGAAGAGAGCAAGGTCCTTGGCGAGTGCGACCACGTAGAGGAAAGCAAACGCGGTCCCGAACGCGAATGCAAAGCGTCTGAATGGGGTTGAGGACGTCATGAGCCGAAACCCATGATGTTGTTAGCGACGTGACCGGACAGAAAGCCCCACCAAACGATGAAGGCAAGTATCGAGGTGAGCGCCGTGCGCGTCTGAGCAGGTTCGTTGGCAAGCGGCCGTCGCCAGCAAACCCAGTAGGCGGGCAGCAACGCCAACCCGATTGCTGCGAAATGTTCCTTGAGGTCGAAGAAGCCGAGGACATGCCAGTGACCCGCACGCTCTAATTCGGGCCTGACATCCACACGGAAATAAAGGTAAATGATCCCACCCAGCAGCGTGGAAACGGCATACAGGACTACCACGGCGTTGGCGAACGAGGCCGACGGTATGGAACGAAAGCGGCCAAAGAACGAGCCGGGCCGCGCGTCCGCCGATCCCCATGCCGCTAAAGTCTGGTGTGTTATCGCGCCAAGCAGTGCGACCGCGACCAAACCGTGAATGATCAGAATAGCTGTCGCCAGAACCTCACTCCCGTAAACACCGGCATCCTGCTCACCTGAAGAGTTCCTCAGTCCCGAATGGCTCTGCCGACCACGGCCGGAAGCGATTGAGGGTGAATTTCGTCTTCTGGCCGGGTTCAACGTCCACCAGCACGTAGTTGTACTCCTCTTGCGGAGGCTGGCCCTTCCAGTAAAGGTCCTGCGGATAGTCAGCGGGCACCTTGATGCTGGTTCGCCCCGGCAGGATTGGGTCTTGTTCTGCGCCCCCACCGCCCAACATCAGATACTTTATCCCATCTACGTCGTAGATTTCCGTGGTGTGGACGTGCCCGTTCAATACGACCACCTCCATGTCCTTGGCATACGACGCAATCACCTTGTGCGGGTTATCGGGAGCCGGGATCGGGCCTAAGCCTGACCGCGCAAACACGGGATAATGGAAGACGATAAACGCCTTCCGAATGCCATTGGCCTTCGCCTCGTCCATCCACTTTTGAAGCTGGGTCATCTGCTCGGCATATTTTGGCCGATCAGCGTCCCACAGCGACGGCGAACGGTAATCGTACTTGCCACTCCAGAGATAGATGAAGCGGGTGCCCTTGAAGTCAAATTTGTAGATGAGGTTTTCCGGCGTGACGCCGAATTTTTTCAGATACGGCACAGCCGAAAGAACGCCCTCAATCTTTGGGTCGGCCCACACCTCGTGATTGCCCACACTCATGAAAAAGCGCCCATCCAGACCGGCTGCGCGCATCTCGTCATCCGGCGCGGGTAGCTTCGCCATGCGGTGGTCTTGGCACCAAGCTTCACCGGCCTTGGGAAGCGGCCATCCTTGACCCCTTGCCACCACGTAGACTTGCTGACGGGGAGTGTCGGTTGCCGCCGCCGCTCCCCTTTGCTTTTGCAGGCCATGACTATTACGTGGCCTCCGTGGTCGCGCCGGCACTCGGCGGCTGCGAGGCGACAGCGCGGGCACGATCGAAGGCGTCAAGCTCTTCGGAGCGGCGGTACTTGCGCGAGTTAATGAAAACTGCCGTCGGGAAACCCAAGTTTGGGTTTGCGTCCCAGCGGGCCAATGTGCGCAGCACAACTCCGTAGCGCTGAGCAACTTTGGCGTCAGGAATAAGAGACATTGATTGCGCTCCTTTCTGGCTAAGAGCGCTAATGTCCGTCGTTAGCGCTCTTCGAGTTGAAGTGCGCTATCGCTATGTCCAAGCGGTCTTCTTGTCATCGGAGGCAGTGCTCGCTCTTGAAGAACGAGCGAAAACGCTATGCTCGCTCCTGAAGAGCGAGCTTTTTGAGCATTCGAACGGCCCTTCCGCGCACCGCCTTATCTGTGAGCTCGCACCCGCGCGCCCGAAGGACAGGCAATGCTTCGTTGACGACAACATCCGCTGCCTTATAAAGGCGGCTCTCGCCAGCAGCGCGATTCCGAAGTGCCGCTTCCCAAATGATCTTGTTTTCTGGGTTGTCCTGCTGACGCTTGCTCTTTGCCCCGCGCATCTTATCCGTGCGCTTGTTAGCTATGGCGACTTCGGTGTTGTCTGAGATCGTTCCCTCAGATCCGATCATGTAGGCACTCGCCAAGGCGCTCCACAGATTGTGCATGGCGACCTCGCGTGCTTCATCGGGAATGCCGGACCTTTCGATAACGCCGATCAGAGATTTGGTGGCCGGGTCTAGCTCCTGCACCGCGTGCTGCAGCGCTTCTCGCTCGGGGAGATCGAATTTAACTTCGAGCGATTTCTCGCCGGTTTCTCTTAAAAACCGAATGAAGTCTTGCAGATCGAGCCGGACGTCGGTAGCCGGCGATCGCTTTCGTTCCGTTTTCTTCATCGTCACCCCCGCAAGGCGACGACGTTGGAGGGTGAGCCATCGACCAGTTCGTCAACGTACCGGCCCCAAGCCCCCAGTGCAGCGCTGCGCTCGTTAAGAAGCTCAGCGCGGTTATAGATCGCTGCCACCCCCCTCACGACGCCGCTGGAATGGTTGAGGATCTTGTCGACGACATGAGGTGAAACCTTGAGATCCTCTGCCATGCGCGTCGCGAAGGTCCGTCGGATGTCGTGGAGCGTCCAATGCGCCGGCTCGACACCGTCGAGAGCTGCGGTGGTGGCCTCGGCGAGGCGCTTGCGCATCTTTGACCACCCGTTGAGGCGCGCACCGGTCACGGTAAGGACTAGCCCTTCATCGCTCCCGACCTTGGGTGCGCTCTCCAGGATCTCGGCCGCAGCGTCGCTGAGGGCCACGATATGGGGCCGCCCGTTCTTCGTTCGCGTGCCGGGCAGCTCGATTTGCCGCTTCGCAAGGTCGATCTCCGCCCAGCGGAGGCCCGCGATTTCGTTCAGGCGCTGGCCGGTCAGGATCAGCAAGCGGATCATACCTGTGTATGGGTGCCCGAGCTTTCCTGCGGCGGTCCAGACCGCCCGCAGTTCCTTGGTAGATAGCACGCGCTCTCGAGTATCCTCGTCGGTCAGCTTGAGGCCGGCGAAGGGCGACGAGCGAACCAGCCTTTCGCTCATGCCGAAGGCGTACAGCGCCTTGCAGTTGGTCAGGGTTCTGTTTCGCATCACGTGTCCCCGTTCGGCCACGTCATCGATGAGCTTCTTCGCCTCAAACGCGGAGACGCCTTCAGCGGCCAACCGGTTGCGAAAAGGCTTGAGTTCCTTGCGCAGGATTCGCTCGATCTCGGAACCACTGCGGAGTGGCGCCTTTTTCCGGACCCGCCCTGCAGCAACTCCCTTCTGGTTCCGTTTGTAGACATGCCGGTCCAGGTAAAGCGTCACCAAGCCGTCCACTGTGATGTCAGCCGGAGCGTGTTTTTTTTCCTGTTTCTCCGCCGCCGGATCGATCTTGGCTGAAACGGCCTTCATGGCGGCTGCGCCTAGCTCCCGGGCGCGGGCCAGATCGGTGGCACCACAATCAAGCGTCAGCTTTCGGGTCCGGCCACCGAAACGATATCGGTGCACCCATGACTTGGCGCCCGAAGGGAAGACGACAAGGCGATTCCTACGCAAGTTCGCATCCGCGACCTCGTACCGTTCCTCCCGCGGCTTGAGGTTCTCAACTTGCGTGACAGTCGAGATATAGCGGGCTTTTGCGTTCGTCGCGGCCATGACAGGAAGATCCTTGGGGTAACGGCAGGGTAGCGTTCTAGCCTGTCTTGGATTGTTACCCCGTGTCTCAGGACAAGGCAAGACACTCCCAGAAAATAGCGATAGGAGAGATAGTTAACGGTTGAAAGGCCGTCTGTATCTGTCTGGCTATGTCGGCTTAAAAATTTGTCTGTGGAACAGGAGGTCGGTGGTTCGAGCCCACCCAACTGTACCACAACAAGAAAATCCCCTGTGGTTTCAGCAACGTACTGATAGACCTGACGTATTTGCCCGCGCTAAATACAAAAGGCGCATACAAATGGCATTGCGGATGGTCGCGTTAGTTCGAGCGAAAGACGGCAGTTGGTTCGCCCGCAAGGGCATCCCGGAAGACGTGCGCGACCCATACGCTCGGCTCTTTGGCGTTCGCAGGGAAGCCCATCTGAGACTGCCAAGGGACACCCCGCACCACGAGGCAAAGACGCGGTGCGCGGAGTGGATAGCCGACGTTGAAACGCGCATCGCCACGTTGCGTGCTCAGAGTAACGGTGAAGGCCAACCGCTCACCAAGCTCAACGCAATCGCACTAGCTGGCCGGTGGTACACGTGGTTCGTCGGGCAGCATGAGAACGAGCCCGGACCAGCCAAGCGTTGGCACCAGATGAGCGACCACCTCGTGTGGAACGTGATCTACCCCGAAGCGCCCGAAAGCTACCACGAGAACCCCAAGACCGATCCTCACTGGGAATGGCAAAAGGAGCCAGAGGTTCGGGAAGCAGTGAGGCCGCAGGTTGCCGAGTTGGCGCGTGTGGCAACATTTCTTGCCAGCGAGGGTATGGCGCTGAATGCCACCGCCTATGCGCTCTTTGTCGATGCTGTTAGCGACAATCTCCTGCTCGCCATAATGTTGCTGGAGAGGCGCGCGAATGGCGACTACTCACGCGATGACACCCCTGAAAGCTTTCCACAGTTCACGGATGGACCCGTGCGCGGCTCAGGCGTGAGCTGCTGGGAATTGTTCGAGGCTTTCGTTACTGCAACAACGCCCGCACCCAATACGGTGGCACGCTGGCGAGCCGTATTCCTCGAAATGCAACGTGAGTTTGCCGAGGTGGGGGCGGATGGGATCACCGAGGACGCTGCGCGCAAGTGGGTGCATGGTCTAATAACAGCGAAGCGTGCGGCGATCACTGTCCGGGAGATTTGGCTTTCAGCCTCGCGTCGAGTGTTTAGTTGGGCGCGCGAGCACAAGCGCGTTCGCCAAAATCCCTTCAAGGAAGTCAAGGTTGACGTTCCCCGCAAGATGCAGATGCGCGAGGACGGCCGCAGCTTCACCGCCGCAGAGGCCAGCATCATTCTGAAATCCAGCCTTGCGTATCAAAAGCCGGACACGCCAACCGAGAGGACGCGCCGCTGGGTGCCATGGCTGTGCGCGTACTCGGGAGCGCGGTCAGGTGAAATCACCCAGTTGCGGGGCGGCGACATTGAAGACCGCAATGGCTTCTATGTGATGAAGCTGACGCCCGAGGCGGGCACGGTCAAGACAGGCAAGCCGCGCGTTGTGCCAATCCATGAACACCTGATTGCTCAGGGCTTCATTGCAATGGTGCAGCAGGTTGGGAAGGGGGCGCTGTTCTACAATGACAAGACGCCACAGAAGAAAAGCAATGACCCTTTGAAGCCGTCGCGTTCTCGCGCCGACACTGCTCGCGCTCACTTGGGAACATGGGTTCGTGGATTGGGTGTTGATGATCCCGAACTCAGCCCTAATCATGCCTGGCGCCACCTCTTCAAGAGGATCGGTGATGAAATTGGGATGGCGGAGAAAATGAACGACGCCATCACAGGGCACACGCAAGCGACCGAGGGGCGGAAATATGGCCCGCCGACTGCGGTGGCCATGGCCGAAGCTCTCAAGAAATTCCCGCGCTACAAGCTAGATTGAACTTGTAACCACTCGCCGGACGTGTCGCGTCTCCAACTGGGGGCAGCGAAGCGTACAGGCGACAACACCAAAGAAAAATAAGGAATGCCATGGAACGGAAAGCAATTGTGGCGCTGATCCTTGCCGGTCTCGCACTCTCGGCGTGCGTCTCTCAGGAAGAGATGGCCGCCCGAAGGCAGATGGCACAAGCCAACCGGGAGAAACAATGTGCCTCCTTTGGCTATAGGCTAGGAACGCCAGATTACAGCAAGTGTCTCGAAAGCCTGTATCTGCAAGATCAACAGCTAGCCGTTGCAGAAGAAGCGAACCGGCAAGCACGCCTCCACGAGTTTGGGCAGAGGCTACAGCAGGCCGGTGCAGCGATGCAGAGCGCCAACCCGCCTATGGTTCACTGCACCACCATGCCCAACGGCATCGGCGGCACTAACACGACCTGCCAATAAGGGAAAAAGGCCGCACCGGGCTCCCTTAGCTGGGATAACCTGATGCGGCCATTGTCTTGTCTATTCTAGCTACGCTGCTTCCTTAACCAGCTCACTCTTTCCACCCCTGCCCTTGCCTGTGACGGCGTAGGTCACCCCAATCGCCTTGAGGGCCATGGTGGTCCGGTGGTTCTCGTTACGAAGATTCTTCTGTAGGTCCTTCTTGGCATCCGGCTTGAGCCCAAGCTCACGGGCCACCGCCGTCACTGATGTACGCCCCGGAGCCCGGTTACCCATAAAGGTCAACAAGCGCTCATGGGGTGTTCCTGCGCCCCGCCGGTGGACCTTGGGGCCATCCGGCTCGAATGGCCAATCCGCAACCTGTATCCCCGGCATCTCCCGGCGAATAGCAGCTAGAATGTCCTCACCCCGCTCACCAGAAGGAAGCACGATGAACACATCCGCCGGGGGGCACCCACCGTGGTCATCGGTGACGTGGCGGCAGCAGATGCGATTGATCGCCTGAATGATGGAGGCTGATAGCTGACGGCGGACCATGTGCTCACGCAGGTTACCGTGGCCTTCCCAGGTTGGATTGTCGAGCCAATCATCCCCTTGGACGCCTTTGAGCGCAAAGAAGACGTTGGTGGGCCACGTCACCGCATCACGAAACGGCAGGCCGAAGATGACAGCCACATCACAGTCAGCATAGGCGTTGCTGCCGTCAACAGCGCCCCAATGCGCCTTGGTCACCTTTGCGAAGGGCATATCTTCAGCCTCGGGCAGCTCGTGCTCGACCGCTTTGTGGACACAGAAGAACACGGAACGATCCGGCGTAAGGCGCTTGGTAAGGTCGTCAATAAGGCGAGGGAAGCGCGTCTTTGCACGCTCTACCATAGCTCCCTTGCCGATCCCTGAGCCCGTCCTCGCAACGTGCAGCTTGACGCTGCTGTAATCACGTACACCGGGAGGCGTCGGGATAATCACCGCGCGGTCTTCCATAAGCTTGTAAATGAAATCCTCACGGGCGGTAGCGTCTAGCACCACAGGCCCCGGAGCATCCAAAGGCACCAGTAGCGCCGATGAGTTGAGTGTGGGCTCTGTGCCTCTCAGCGCAAAATACGCATACTGATCCAACACCGCCGCAGCAGCCTCCAGCGTCTTGTCTATCTGCGTCGCAATGCGGTTGCGCTCCTTTACGTCAATCTTGCCCAGATACTGGTCATAGGGGAGCTTGAGCATCTCGGCGCGCAAGGCGGCTAGGTTGACAGGACTGCTTGATGCCCCATCCGTGCCCCAAGCCATACATGCTCCACCACCGAAGCCTGCACTGACACCGGCATGATGTCCCAAGGCCACATAGAGTTGCTCAAGGGCCGCCACCTCAGCGGTGTAGTTAGACCGCAGGCAATGAGGAATGAAACCTATGGCTTGGCCTAGACGGTCCATCTTTACTTGGCTCTCCTCGATGGCGTTGCAGAGAGCCTCATCGATGATGGTCAGGAGACGCTTGCCACCCTTCCAATTCGTCAGGCGGTGCCACCGGCCAGCGCGTGTACTGGTGAGGGTCTGTGTGGCGGTCACGTATGCCTGATGGGTGATGACCACCACATCGCTTGCGTGGAGTTGCTCGTGGGTTGCTCGGTGTTCGCTGTGATCGGCCACAGCAACCTGACGGCCAGCGAGGGCATTGATAGCAGCCACCATCTCATCGGCTTGGGCAATCAGGCGGGTGACGATGAGGATGCCTACAGGCGTCTTTTGGGCTGTGGCAGCGTTATGCTCAGCTTGGAGCGCTGCGTACACCTTGGCTCCCAAGGTTTTCCCTGAGCCCGTTGGGGGCCACAGGATACGCCAGCGTGGCGGTACACCAGCGGCTGTGTCTAGAATTGCAGCTTGGTAGGTGCTGGCCATGGTAGTCCACAGGGCCCTTAGAGGGGCACTGGGCACGTTGTGGTAGGCGGTAGTCCATTCGTTGGTTAGACGCGCGACGAAGGTCTGCGGCGGCACGAGGGCGTATTGCCCGTGCAGGCCGATAAGGTCTGTCATGTTGGGATAGGTTCCAGAGTTGGGAATTAATGGGGGGGCAAGCTCTAAAGAGATTACCCTATAGAGGTCTCACCCCCATTCTTTGGGGCAGCTAATAAGGAAGGGGACAGTGGAGGAGGAGACAGAAGATTTGCAGATTGCCAGCGACTAGCTACAAACCTCTGTTCCCCCATAGTGGGGCTCTGTGGGTAGCTGCTAATTGCTTCTTTCCCTTTTCCCTTGCTGTAGTGCGTATCGACGTTGTCTGCCTAAGTAATTGGTTTTGTTACCACTAGCCGAAACGGCCATATAACTGCACAGCCATCTGTTCCCAGCTTTGGGCAGAACAGGGCAGCCCTCCAATGCCCGCAGAAGCCCGTAGGAAGCCCGTGGGTGCGTCGGGCGCCATGTCTAGTCCTGCAGCGGTCAGCCATAGAGGCCACCAGCGGCCTCCGCTGAGGCTCCTCTGGCGCGTCGGTACCAGAGTGCCCATGCAGGGGCCTGTCGTTCCACCCCGCCCGGCCATGGTGCCCTACCGGTACTCTCAGCGAAGCACACCGCCCTGTTCAGCCGAGCAGAGGCCAAAGGCTTTAGCCGTCGATTTTTGAAAGGGGCCCCGTCTCGATCCTGCCCAAGGGGCCCCATGCCCGGCCGGAGTCCCTTAGCTGTCCATTAGCGGGCGGCGGCGGGTCGCCCCCTCCCTGTCAAGCCCGCTCAAGAATGTTTGCGATTGACTGCGCGTACCACATCCCGCCGCGCGCCGTAGGGATGCCTCGCGCATTCAACGCATCCGCAATCTGCCGCAGCGTGCTCGCACCGGCCTTTTGGGCCTCGCGGATGATCGGCAGAACATTCGCCGCGTAGCGGTCAGCCTCGGCTTTCACGGCTTGCACCGCGCTCTTGCGGGCCGTGTGGAGCTTGGGGTTACCAAGGGATACCCCGCGAGCCTTGGCGGCCTTAAGCGCCTGACGTGTCCGCGTGGAGATGAGCGCCCGTTCCTTCTCGGCTAGAGCGGCGAATAGGTGGAGGACAAACGGGTCAACGTCAGGCCCCAGCTCTGCGACGAGAAACGGCACCTTGTGAGCCATGAGCCCGGAGATGAAGTGCACGTCGCGGCTCAGGCGGTCCAGCTTGGCGACAGCGACTTGGCACCTGAGTTTCCGTGCGGCAGCCAGCGCCGCCTTGAGCTGAGGCCGGCGGTCCAGGGCGTCTGCCCCCTTCCCTTTTTCGACCTCTACGAACTCACGGGCCACCTCGAAGCCCTCGGTTTGCGCGAATTGCGCGAGTGTGTGCCGCTGCGCCTCAATGCCGAGCCCAGAGTGGCCCTGCCCTGACGTGGACACGCGGATGTAAGTGACGAGCGGTGCGGTTCGCATGGTCGGAGGGCTCTCCATCGGCCTGTAAAGAACCTTATCAACCGATTAGGATTTATACAACGCGCGTTTTGGAATCTCTGCGATTCCGTTTTGCATGGCTTTAACGATTAAGAAGCACTCAAGGACCATGATGGCCGTATTGGCTGCGACCCGACGCGTACACGGTGGTATCAGCACTATGCCGCTCTTTAACCTCTATGCCGTTCCGATCATGGATGGTGCCTTTGCAAGCACGTACCGCATCCTCGACGAGAACCCGCATCTCAATAGTGTTTCTGCGGTGGTCGCCGCTCGTGCAACCGCTGAAGAAGCCAGAGAGAATGTCCATCGCGCCGCAGAAGCAGTGCGAAGTGCAAGCGGCTTTTTTGGGGAGATGAAGGCGCAGCGAGCCCTTCGACAAGCGGGCTACGCGGCTAAACTAGCTCTCGACGCTCTGGTCGCTACCGCCGATAGGCACGACCGGGGATAAGTAGGAGAGCGTAGCTCCGGGACGTCGAAGGGCGGCGTTCCGGCGGGCTTTGGAGTTTATGATGGCGAAAACGCCTGTTGCCGCGGAAGCAGTTTTTCAGCACGCCGAATGCTTTTATCAAGCTTTCGCGGCGCTCCGTAGCCTCAGCCCCGATCCTCGTGAGAATATGCACGGCGCCATCACCCTGGTGGAACCGCTCATCGTGCTTGCCTCACTTACGAGCGAGCTATTCTTGAAATGTCTCATTTGCATCGAGACAGGCGATACGCCGCGTGAGCACAATCTTAAGGAATTGTTCGATCAACTTAGCGAGGGGACGCGTGCTCGAATTCAGCGTTTCTGGGATCGCGAAGTTGCGGCGCGCAAGCGCGAAGAATGGGACAATTTAGAGAAATTTGGCCTGAAGATGCCTCGCGACCTGCCATCGGCCCTCGCCAAGGGAAGCAATGCATTCATACGATACCGATACAGCTACGAGGGAAATACGGAGGGCTTGCATTACTACCTCGAAGAACTTCCAGCGCTGCTCCAAAAGCTCATTTTGGAAATGAACCCAAATCTTGAGTCGTGTCGCCGGGCACCTCTTCCGTTGCTAGGCGTGTCCTACCATTAGCGTCAGCGGCTACTTTGCTTCCTGAGAACACAAGCGCGCGGATGATCAGCCTGATTCGGAAGGCTGAATCTCTACAATGCTATACGGCCTCCTCAGGGATATGATGGTTCCGCGATCCACTAGCCGCATTTTTGGGTTTTGCTGAGCCAAAGCGGCTTCTTCCATCGGGAGCATGACCGCAACAGCAGGTGTTTTCAGTCGTGCTAGATCATCTATCGTGACCGTGCGAATCGGCCTCCTGACGTAGACCAGCATGTTGTATTCGGTCGAGTTGGTGAGAACGTAGAGGGGGCCAGGCCTGTCCTGTAGAGCAGCAGCAATCGCTTCCCCGGCTATCTGGCTTTCTTGAAACAGATGCGGCCAGAAAGGCATCGCGACCCAGCCCCGAATGAGCAGCCCGCCGAAAATCAGATAGCTCACGGTCAGCGTCGACGCGATTAGCCGGGGCTTGGTGCGGCGCCAATCTTCGAACACGAGCCCACAAATTACCGCGAGGGTGAGAGTCGCTGGCATTGCATAGCGCGTAGCGACACCGCCGGGCCAGATGACCAAAACTACCGTGCAGACCACCGAGTAGAGTATCGCTGCAAGCAACAGGTCATGCTCGCCGACTCTCCATCTGCGCGACATGATAAAGACCGCCGGTCCTATCAAAATTGTCGCTGGCAGAACTTCTGCAAGCATGCTCACGACGAAATCAAGGTGGTCGCGGACGAGCTGAAGACCGGTTGTAGTCAGCAGCCGAGAATGAACCGTCCAGTACTCAAGATCATGCGGTTGGTACACGAGCAGATACCAGCCACCGATGACCAGCGCCGCAAGAACATTAGTGACAATGAATGCGGGAATCTGACTGCGTTGCCGTTGCAGCAGGAGATAAGCGCCAACGCCGAGCGTAAAGTAAGCAACGGGTTGTGGACCTTTGGTAAGACCTGCGAGGGCGATCAAAAGACCGATGCTGCCCCACCTGAGCGGCGTCATTCGCTTGCTGATCGTCCCCTGCCACCAGCTACAGAACGCTGCAAACAAGAGCGTTGACATCACAATGTCCGGCTCAGCGTTGATGAACTTCGGGGCGACCATCGGCGTGCTAAGCCAACAGAGCACCCCAAATACCGCAGCGGCTTTGCCGGTAATCGACCTCAACAAGCCGTAGATGAGAAATGCGCCCGCAAGGAAAAATCCAAGGTGCGGAATACGGAGGGACCAAAGTGTCACGCCACCGGTGAGTTCACCAAACAGCGCGCTGATCCAGGACAGCAGAACCGGGCGTTCGGCAAAGCGGTCACCATAGAGGAAGGGTGTAAGCCAATGGCCATCTTCCATCGCGCCGCGTGCGATTGCGATTATCCGGCCTTCTTCTAGGTTTGAGGCGCGCACAATAGTGGCGGGAATTGCCTGAATGATGAAGAGCCCGATTACCCAAAGGATTGGCCACTGGGCCTTATCCAAACGGGAGAATTGGGAAAGCAGCCATTCGCCAGGCGCGAAAACATAACTCGACACCCGTGCGATAGCTGCACGGTTAACGAAGCCCACCGAATGCATTCACAAATTCCCCCAGCCCAGTCTCACTAAGCCCAACTTTACGCGCGGGATCAAGGGAGTGAGTGGCGGCGCGCTGGCCCCATGAGCCGCGCATCCTAGGGCTCACCGTGGGGCGAGCGTCCCCTCAGTGCCTCCCTGTGGTATTCGCACGCAGCTGCAAGCTTGTCGGTGGTAGCGCAAAGTGGTAGCACTGACGAAGCAGCGAAGCTGAGTTGTGCCCGTTTTATCTGGGTTTCGTGAGCGCGCGGTCCTTCCCCTAGGGAGCGCCAAAGTTTTCAATGGCTTGGCTCCCCAGGGCGCATATGTTGCCTCCCATAAGCTGCTGCAGAGGCTATCCATGACCAATGACAACGATCCAGAAATAATGCATTCGCCGCTTTCAGGGCCCGTCACCCACGATGGGATAACCGTGAGCGTGGAAATTTACAGAATGCGTAGCGGCGGCGATGGATGGTCTCTTGAGGTCGTTGATGCTGAGGGCACGTCGACCGTCTGGGACGAGACTTATCCAACCGATCAAGATGCTTATCGAGAATTTCAGCGAGGTTTGGAAGCAGAAGGTCTCCCCGGTCTCCTGGAGGCGACGCCCAGTAATCTGCACTAGGCGCTTTTCGCCTCAAATCGCTTTGCTCTTCAGACACAAGGCACCCGGTGTGCATCAGTTCCTGAACGCAGATTGGGAGAAGGTCTTTTAGACCAATTTCCGAACGATGGCGCACATCCAGTCCATAACGTGGACCGAATGTTTGCGGTCCGTGGGGCTTCTACGGGAGCCAGCGGGTTCCCGGTGTGGCCTAATATGTTAATAACCGGGTGGGAGCGAGCGCACGGCGAGCCTTGGCGAGGATGACTCCCAGAGCGCCCAGAGATGACTCAGGATTCGTTTGTGCGGACGTCCGCTACCCCGGTGGCCCTCAGAAAAACGCGCACCAGTGAGTCTCCTAGAGTCATCAGCAGCGTCTCCCTCGCCCTAAAAGGGATTTCCTTGGTTCCCGGTGGGTCACGCCTGTTACCCGTTCACCAGCCATCTGCCTTCGCGGGCCGCGTGTACAAGCGCATTACGGTTATGATGGAGGGTTTGTGTTCTTTACCCCAAGCAATCCGAACACCGTAAACATGCCCATCGTGAAGCCGTACTTGAGCGTTTCGAATAACGACGCGATGGGTGGCGGCTGAGGGTTCGGGCCCCAGATGGCGACGGCTCCCATCACGAGGCCGCAGAGGGCCGTCAGGCAAACAGCGCACAAATAGGTCACGTTGAACCGGTCTCTCACGACACGCTCCCATTGGTTGGGGCAATCGTAACCACGCCGGGTAAAAATCGACTTAAACGAAACGGATTTTTAATGAATTTGTCGGTCACGGGATGTCCTTCCGACACCCCAGAATGGCATGTAGTAAGGCGGGAATAAGATGGGTTCTAGTTAAATACGGATTAAGTGCGGGCAGATGTGAGGCAACTGGAGTTATTTTCGTGAACAAATCTTGGTTTCGTGGTGGATACTCACACTGCTGCAGATACCTCGGCAGCGGCTGTGGCCTTAAGGGCCATATTTTGAAGTCGCGCCCTCCAGTGCGTATTAAAAGGGTCCCATGTCACGGTAGGGGACCCATTTTTTCAGGGTAGCGCCGTTGGAAATTACGCCGCGTTGCCAAGTCTACTGAGCAGCCTTGCGACCGCAGTGGGGTGCCACTTGTTTCCTCGGGGTGCCCGGATGCCGCGCGTGTGCAATTCGTCCGCGATGCCGCGCACGGTGGTTATGCCTGAGCGTCTGATGTCGTCCACGATGCCCCTGAGGTCCGATGCGCGCTGAGCCGCATCAGCTTTGATCTTCGCCACAGCGTCTGCGTTGCCCACTTGCTTCCCTTTGAGTGCGCGTGCGCCATTGGGGTTGCCGAGCTTCACCCCCCGCGCCTTGGCAGCGGCTAGGGCATTCTTGGTGTTCTCGGAAATGGTCCGGCCCACGGCCTCCGCGACCGCTGCAATAATGTGAATGGTCAGCCGGTTCGCATCCGGCATGTCCGCAGCCACGAAGTCCACCCCGCGTTCCTGGAGGCTGGAAACGAAGTGAAGATTACGGGCCAGCCGGTCTAGCCGCGCAATGACGAGCTTAGCCCCCGTCGCTTTGGCGTGACTGATTGCGGCCTGAAGCTGCGGGCGGGTGTTCCTCTTGCCGCTCTCAACCTCGACGTATTCAGCCACGAGCTTCCATCGACCGCCATTCAGATACCGGGCCACGGCCTCCCGTTGAGCTTCCAAGCCGAGTCCGCTGCGCCCTTGCTTGTCGGTGGAGACGCGCAAATAGGATACGAATTTGCCTTCTGCCATGTCGGATGCCCCTGTTACAAATTACCGCAACGAACGTTAGATCAATGTGTAACGATCCGCAGGAACGGGCAGTAGGCATTTTTTGGAATCATAGAGATTCCGATTTGCATGGCTTCGAAACGAGGGAGGGTTGTGAATGGTGCCCTGATTTCAAGCTTGAGTGGCTTGAATTATGACTGAACCGATCGCAACGGAGACCCGAGCATTGGACACGGTTAGCCGGGAACAACGCAGCCGGAACATGGCGGCAATCAAGGGCAAGAACACGAAGCCCGAATTGAGAGTTCGCCGCTTCCTGCATCAGCGCGGGCTACGCTATCGGCTTCACGTCCCCGACTTGCCGGGTAAGCCAGACTTGGCCTTTCGTACTAAGAGAGCCGTTGTCTTTGTGCACGGTTGCTTCTGGCATCAATGCCCCCACTGCCGCGTCAGTAGCCGCGAAGTAAAATCGAACGCCAGCTACTGGTTGGCGAAGCTTAAACGCAACCAAGCCCGTGACGTAGCGGCAATAACTACGCTGAGAACCGCTGGATGGAAGGTGTTTATCATCTGGGAGTGCCAAGTCGAGGACGAAACGACACTCAGCCGCCTAGCTAAAGCGCTAGAGGTTTAGCCCCCATCTGGCTCGTCTTCCCTTACCGCTTCCTCGCTTGGTCCTTCGTAGCCAGTCTGCTTTTCGAGGGCTTCAATCGCCACTTCTACCGTCCGGACGCGCCGCGCTCGGCTTTGCGGGGTTTTGGTCGGGCGCTCCGCTGCTATCTCCGCAACCACGGTTCGAGCCAACTCTGGCCAAATGGCCTTCAGCCGGCGCGACATTCCAGCGAGAAACCCTGCCTCAGCATCGATGTTAGACAAGGCGGCTTCTGGAGCCACTTCAAGCGCCCAATACGAGAACGCTGGAGCATCAGTTCCTATTACCGTCCGGACCTGGATAGGTGATGGTGTCGTCGGAGCGGCAGCATCGGAATCAAAAACGAAAATCCATGCTGGCCAAGGGTTGGGCTTCGGTTTTCCCGGAGCGAGGAGACTATGCGTTCCATCCGGCTCTGCGACGAGCGTGGGCGCTCCAAGGTGACGCTGCCAACTATCCCAGACCGACTGCGGGATGGCGAGAACGCATCCGGCGCAACGGTCGTGATGACCCAACTGAAACTTGAACATCATCTGGTAGAACGTTCGCTTGAAAACGTTCGCAATGTTGGGGCCTTCTACACCCTCGGACAACCAATGCTGATTTGCCTGCAAGGTTACGGCGAAGCTCCCCGGATGCAGCCGCAGACCGTCCTTCAGATTCCGAACGGCGTGTTGATAGGAGCCATGAAAGTCGGTGGTTTGAATTTCGAGGATGCCAAATCGGCTGATGTGCGGAGCATCGTTGACCAGCGTCATTTCGACAATCGTCACGTCGAAAGCGAACTCGGGAGACCTATCGGTGGCTGGGATGGACAGCTCGCCGCCCATCTTCTCGTCAAAAAATGTGAAGACCGACTGGCCTGTCTGAAGGCGAGACAAGATGTCGTCGCGAACTTCAGATTTCACGAGATTAACTGCGGGGGTGACAAATGGATTGCTCTCGGTCCCTAGCCCGAACAATCGACGTACAGCTCCTGCGACGATTTCAGGACTCAACGCCCTGTAGGGGCAGACAAGCCAGTCTTGCCGCGGTCCATTGCTGATGCAGCTTACAGAACACACACCCTTTGACTGGGGGTTCTTGATGCAGGCGCGATTTTCCCCGGTGGCTGCAGAAAGAAAGGGACAACGCTCACTGGTTTGGTCGGCAACAGCTTGTGTATTAGAAACCACATTCGGGTGGATGCGGTGGCCAAACCACTCACTGACGAAATTTCCCGGCGTTCCTCGCGAAGTCTTTTTTGCCATGCCTATTCAGCTGCTTCAGCGAAGTCTTCAGAGGGTATCCTGTAGCGAGATTTGACTGGTGATTGCCTTGATCCGTCAGAGCTGAGAAGGGCTTTGCACAGCTCTGCAGCTACAGCACGTGCGAGAAGCGGTGGCACGGCGTTGCCTACCTGATCGTACTGTGCGGAATAACTTCCCTCGAAAATGAACCAGTCGGGAAAACTCTGGATGCGAGCGGCCTCCCGGATGCTGATTGTCCGGTGTTGTTCGGGATGGGTGTACTCTCCGGACTTGGGATCGCGAAAGCGGGTGATGATCGAACGCGCAATACCTTCCCATTTCATGCGTCGATAGCGGCGAGTGTGGTCCTTGCGCAGCGCCCTTTGCATTCCTGCTGGTAGCAGCTTGCGAGGTAAGTCTCGCCAATCCTGACCGGGCTTTAGCAACTTAATCCGCGTTATATTCTGTTTTGAAAGGTGAGCGGCATAGTGATTTGATAGCAGCTTCGGCGCGCCTCGACGCATGGCTTCCTGATAAATGCCCTGCGGAGGTTTTCGGTAATCCGTCCCGAGTGTGCCGCCTTCGATTACGCATAAATCCCCTATGGCTTCCTTGATGGTAACGAAACCAGCGCTCTCTTCCGGCCTGATCGTTCTATTAGGAACGAGGTCTCCAATCCCAGACTGTCCGTGAGTTGGAGCCGGGAAGCCGCCCCGACTCTTTTGATCGGTTCGCCAACCAATGAAAAACATTCGCCACCGCATCTGCGGGACGCCGTACTGAGCTGCCAGAAGCTCGGCACATTCTACCGCATATCCGGCCTCAGCGAAGGCTTTTCCGATTTCTTGAAGGACAGCACCCTTGCCAAGCGTTGCCAGTCCGGGAACGTTTTCAATTACCACACACTTGGGCTGCAGTTCCGTGGCAAGGCGAAGAAACTCTCGAAAGAGACCATTTCGCGTGTCCCAAATTTCACGCTGACCGATGATGCTGAAGCCTTGGCAGGGTGGACCGCCAATCAGAAGATCCAACTCACCACGCTTGAGGTTCGCTGTGCCGAGAATGTCAGCAGCGCGAAGTTTCTCTATGCTCTCTCTCGCAAATGGAATGGTGGGGAAATTTCGTCGGTGGGAAAGCGCACACGATTCGTCGTGGTCAGAACAGAACACCACTTCGAAGCCAGCGTTAGTGAGTCCGAGCGTGATGCCGCCGGCCCCTGAAAATAGATCAACGGCCGTCGGGCGCCGCTGCCCCGGCACCTTTGGTGGCCTCTTCAAAACGTAGGGGTTCGCGGTGTTCGCCATTGGGTGATCGCCGGAAATTTCTGCCTGTAGAATAAGATCAAAACGTGAACATTACGTTGCGGCAAGGCGCCAGCGCCGTCAAGAGGGGTGATTCGGTCCACCTAAATACCGCTTTTCGCCTGAATCGCGTGAAAAAACCTCTACGCGCCGGGAGGTTTGCACGACTTCTTGTTCAGGCGCGGGATGAGGGGTCGAGGGCGTAGGGCTGGCCGATCTGAGAGGCGGGCTTGAGCCACTATATCAAAGGCGGCACACAATCCTGTTCATGGTCTGATCGTTTGGATTGTAGTCTGGCCGAATCCGCGGAAATTCTTCATCTGTAATCGAGACGTTGGTCATAAGAGACAAATGGAAAGTACGCCAACTTTGTCCGCTTCCTCCGCTGAGTTGCCATGCGCTGAGTGCGAGATTGTTCTTCTTGTCGTATCCCAACAAATGAGGCTCTGCGCTACGTAGCGTGTTCTTGTAGCTAAACGTAATTATCCTTTGGCGCTTGATCGCATCACAGAGAAGCTGAGGATTCATGCAGCCTCCGAAATGGTGCTTTCGTTTAGAGCATCCCGGTTACGAAGCGCGACGATGGCGTGGACGATATTTTCCAAGGTTGTACTCCGTTGCCCAATAGTCGCTAGACCGGCCAACAGTTCGCTCATTACGAAAGGAGCCTTTTCAGCATCGGAATTTCGCTCAATGCCATACCTTTGCTTCACGGTGTCTAATTGCGTTTGGTAAAGCGGTCCACCTAGTTCGGCTTTAAGGACTGTCTCCAATTTTGTTTCGAAACAGGCGAACGTTTTAGCCACGATTGAGGTTGTTTCCGACGCTGAACCGGCTGGAACGCCCATTAATAATTTCAAGGTGCGACTATGCTGCGCACTTTGAATGTTCCCACGGTCACAGTCCCAGAGTACGAATGTGGGGATGTTTAGGGCTGCAAAGATTGCGGTAGGTCGATCCAGCTTAGTGATACTGTCCACTGCTAAAATGGCGATGCCAAGCCCTTCCAAATCGATCCCAAGATACGCAGCCGCTGCTGCGATGGCCGCGCGGTCGCTTACCCCTTCAACCAGGACAACGGTATCCGCAAAAAATCCTTCCGCGATTTCGGCGCTGATAACGTGTAATCTTCCGCGCAATCCCTCGGCACTGTACGTTCCCTCTGGCTTTTCGTGTGCTTGCTCTAATCGCCGAGCCACGTCCGCAAGGGTAGAAAAGGTTAACTTGCACTCTTTGTAATCGCTTCCGGCCACCTTGTGCCTGCGGGCGAGCGAAACCTCTTCAAACCTATCCATTGATACGAACAAAGCTGAGTGTGTTGCGAACAACACCTGCGTTTGGCGCGCCACGCCGGGGAGCTGGCCGGCGCTGAGTTGACTAAGAACCCTAGCGAAATGGCGCTGTTTGGTTGGGTGTTGATATAGCTCCGGCTCCTCTATCGCTAAGATTAAGCCGGGAAGGGTATAAAGCGGAACCGCAGCTTCGGTGCGAACGGTTTCTTCATTGGTCGCGACCCCGATTCCCGTTGTTTCTTCTGGCGCAGAATCCGAGACTTCAGGAGAAGCGAGGTCACTGTTGCCGCTCGAAAGCGCGGCTTCCGCCGATGTTGCTTTGGCTAAGTGTTGGAGCAGCGTGAGGATGAAGGCGCGCTGCAGGCCATGTCCTTTTCTGTCGACTGGCCCTTCAAATCCATCGTCGTTAAGCAAGACATCCGCAGCTGGAAGGGGCACAGCAAAGTCCTGCGTGGGTTGCCAGTGAAGCGCCACCGCTGCCTCTTTGTAGTAAAGTTGCAGAGTATTCGACAGCTCGTCGGATAATCCGCTTAATTCATGGAGCTTTTCTGGGTCGGTAAGCTCTCGATACTCAGTGGAAATGCGAGATTGGAAAGATAAAATGTCAGTGCGCTTTTGAATTGCACTGCGCACTACAAGCTCTAGCAATCGAGATATAACCGCGCCCCTCGCATCAAGCGCGTCAGCCGAAGCGTCACGGACAGCCGGAATAAATACGAAGCTTGTTGCTTTTTGCAACGCACCCTTAGCCACGTTGGTGAATCCGAAAAACTGCCCATCATCGCGAGCTAGTTCGCATTGGTCAGGGTGGAGAGCCTCCCATTCCGCGAGTGCCGACGCAATCTGATCTGCGCGGTTGATCGACGGTAGGGACGAGTATTCTCCTCCACTAGAACGCAGAGCATTGTAAGCTGCTCGTTGTGGAGTTGCTCCAGTAGTGTTGCGGATTTCGGAGAATCCTGGATGCTGACGGGTCGCGCCGTAGTATCGGCCGTTGCTCTTGCCCCCTCCAGCGTCGAACACCCGAACTACGGTCATCTCTTCATTGTGTATTCTCGAACCGAAAGTCTCTCGCTCTACCTCGTTAAAATTTGTGAAGGTAAGAGCGATTTCTATCTGTTCGTTCAATTGCCTCCCGAAAAAATCATCGGCCTCAACCGACGCGGATTGTCCGTAGAACCTATCGATGGCTCTAAGTACCGTGGACTTTCCGGCACCGTTGCCGCCCACGATGGACATTTGGTGGCCAACATCCACGGTGATGTCGCGGATTGAGCGAAAGTTCTTAACGCTAATCCGTTTCAGGATCATTGCGGCCCGTTGATGATAGGGAATGGGGAATCGAGCCGAAAGGGTGAGGGTTCAACGCACAGTTGTCAATGAGCGGTAGGGATTACCTTGAGCAGATAATTGATTATGCTGGGTAACTTGCCTCGTGCGAACCCAATGCCGTGCCGCCTGTTGAACCTTCCCGCGCGTAGCCTTGAAATAAATACAAAACTCTACTACAAATCACGCCATAGGCGGGCAAAAAAACTTAGGTTTATCAGTAGTATAGGGGAGTCGTGGTGGTTCCCACCCAACTGTACCACCACACAAAATTCCCCTGTGGTTCCAGCATCGTATTGATAGACCTGACGCATTTGAGCGCGCTAAATACAAAGAGCGCTCCAGATGGCAGTCAGGATGGTCGCGTTAGTTCGATCCAAGAATGGTGAGTATGTTGCGCGCAAGGGCATCCCCGCTGATGTCCGCGAGGCACCACGCACCGCATTCAGTTTCTTCAGCCATGACGAACGCCCGCACGGCTAAAAGCCGCGCGGGTCGCGCCGTAGAGCGGACTCCGTCTTTAGGCCGATCACTCTCTCGCCGCGTGGGTGTCGTACCAACCGGGCGGCGGGAACTGCATCGCGGGATTCAAGTAATGTCTAGAGCCCTTGAGGCGAAACACCTTCTCTTGAATCTTGCCGACCATATTAAACATGCTTTTTGGGCCGCCACCGAACAGTCCAAGGTCTCCATTGATTGCATATCCGCGAAAAATGCCCTTGTAGACTTCGATAGCTTCAAGTGCACTTACCCATGTTCCCGGCAATTCATTTCCGAAAAGGCCGCTGCTTCCGTTCTTAAACCGCCAATCAACAAACTTTCCTTCTTTCGGAGCCATTGGACATTTCTGCATGGAGACAAGCGACTGATCTATTATTCTGTATTTCCGGTATCCTAGTCTTTCGAACGTCTCGAATTCTTCGATAAGTTTTTTCCAGCTTGATTTGTCAGATTCAATGGACACGAATTGCGGTAGCTCGGAGAGATTTTCCAGAGACGCCAACGCTTCGAGGTCGTTGCCCTCAATATCGATTTTGCAGTATCTCGGGATACCGTGCTCCTTCAGAATGTCCGCTAGCTTCGCAGCGCGTATCGTCAACGTCCGTCCCGCACCTGCGCCGAAATTCTTGTTTCTTTCGGACCAATCTTGATTCGTTGTTCCCCATTCCGAAACACGATCGTCGACATAAAAGCTGATGTCCCCGGGCGAGTTCGACACTGCAAGATTAACGACTGATAGAGCGCCCGACTTCACGTATTCCGAAAACCGGTTGCTGATGGATTCGCAGAATTCTGGCATCGCCTCTATGGCGACGACGCGAAATCCCTTTTTTAGATAGAATTCAGTATCCTCGCCCTTGTGGGCACCCACGTCGTAAATGAGGGTCTCGTCCATGGCTGTTCCTTTGCGTGCCCCAGGGCCAAGAAGGTAGATGCTGGCCAAGGCTCGTCAAGCGGCCGTATGCCGAGGTTCGCACACTTGAAGCGCATCCTGAAGCTCGGTCGCGCTTGAGCAAGCATAAGACCCTTTGACGAAGCAGCGCGCCCAACGGTTCCAATGTGTTCCGATTGCCTCAATGTTTTAAAATGGGGGTCCCGATTTTGGCTTGAACACCCTAGCCGTCAGCTCAGCAGCAGCGCCGAGGTTTACTGGCGAATTTTGAAGTTTGATCTGAGCGGATCATCTAACGATAACGCCACTATTCCGGTGGCAACGAGACCCGTGGCGAGGTTGATGATGAGCGTTGTCCTGTCTGAGTGGCCATGCAGGCTGCGGCCGTCATTGTTCGGAAGCCCATAAGACCCCGACCCGTTCACTGACTCTGCTATTCAGCAAAGCAATCATCCGGAACACCCAGTGAAGACTTGAGCCTGGGCTGGGTGGACAGGTGAGCCCTGTGGGACACACGCTTAGCGAGCGCCCGAGGAGAGTACAGGAGCCTTTGTGCCCCCGTGTCCTAAGTTGAAAAACGTAGCGGCTAATTCAGCGAAGGAACGTTTAGTGAACAATCGTCATCGGTCATAGTAGAACTACGGGAACTTTGGCGATATTCTCTTCTCTCTTCGCAACAGCGCGGCGCGCAGCGTCCGAAGAAGCGGAGTCTGATTAAGCTCGATTACGAGGACTCACTTTGTTAACCAAGGGAGTATTAGTGATGGTTCAGTCAACAGTAGGACGAGTCTCGAGCGTCATTGATCTAGAGAGCGAAATCGAGGCAGAGTTTCGAAACAGGCCGCCAGTCCACGAGCCGCGGCCTGTGACTTTCGCGCCGCCAAGGGTGCGTGAGCCGACCGTGTCGATGCCGGACTATGTCGAGCACCGCGAGGGGGCCACGGAGATCGGCAAGCTGACAGCGGAAGCCATTGTCCGCGAATACGAAGCTGCGGCGAAAGACATCGAGGCGATGGGCGCGGAGCTGATCGAGCGCGTCAAGCAATGCGAGGCGATGACCCGCGATGCGCTCGCCGTGACCCAGGAGATGAAGGAAACCGCAATGCGCTACCGCGAGGAGGCCAAGCGCATCTTCGTTCAGATTGAGGACTGTTCGCTGATGACGGCGGAGGTCCGCAAGACCTGCACCGAACTGAAGGAAAGGATCGCCGCTCCGGCCACGGTCTAATCCAAGTTCGGGCCCACTCGAACTTTAGTTCCGCGTCTGGGCGAAAGCGCGCATCTGCCAAGCAAGACACGGCGCGTGTAAACGCTTGGGAACAGACAGCCGTGATCCGTCGTGGCGGCCCGCTGCGCAACCCTGCTTACGGATGATCCTGGCGGGCTCTTTACCGAGCGCCAGTGTCTTGCATGCCAGGAATTCACTACAAAAGCGTGCGACAAAAGCAAATCGGTCGCGGCCAAATTCGCTAGGTTTATCAAGGGTAATTTGCTTCCACGGCAGTTCCCACCCAACCAAGTGGGCAGCGGGCGCAACAGCGTTGATTTGCCTGCGTGACAGCAACAACGTCGGTAATGCCAATGAGCCGCGAACGGTGCGGTGGCGCATTCCCTCCCTCAATCAGCGGGGATCAACTCGGACCTGCTGGACGCGGATCTCGCCGGAACGTTTGGTCCTCCAGGTAGCTGGTCGCAAGCCGGCGCAACTCGGGTCATCATCATCATCATCATCATCATCTGCGACGCTTCGATTGGCCGCCAAATACCTGAATTATATAACTTTTTCGTCCCGCTTACCGCCGATTTAGCAGCTTCAGAACAGGGGAGTATCCGATCCATAACAGGGGCAATTTACCCAGGTAACAGGGGTTATGTCATTGCCCACAGCGGAATGGGCCAATGCGGCCGATCGGTACGCGCCGTCCGGCTTTTCCCCAAGCGAAAGTCTTTTTGCCTCAACGTCTGAATCACACAAAAGGATTATGGTGGAAGGCGATCCGCCGCTTAGCCTCATTTTCTCTAAATAGCTTTCGATGCACGCGGTCCGGGAGGCCGCCGACATGCAGCATTCTGGTCTCGCAATTGAGCAGGAAACCAAGGCCGCCGCCGAGCTGGCGTTCGACGCCTTCATCGAGAGCTACACGCCCAAATACGAGAAGGCGGCCGACTGCCTCAGCAAGGATCGGGACACGCTACTGGCGTTCTACGACTTCCCGGCCGAGCACTGGAAGCACCTGCGGACGACCAATCCCATTGAAAGCACCTTCGCTACCGTGCGCCACCGCACCATCCGATCGAAGGGTTGCCTGTCCAACAGGACGGCGCTCGCAATGGTCTTCAAGCTGCTTGAGGCCGCGCAGAAAAGCTGGCGTCGTCTCGATGGCCACAACCAGTTGCCAAAACTCGTCCTCGGTGTGACATTCAACGACGGGATCGAGGTCATCGCCAAACCGACTGACCGTCAGCCCATAACCGCCGCCGCCTGATCGGCCAGGCCGTCACCAAATTTAGCGATAGCTCGCCCGATTGCGAATGCAGGGTCTGCTCTTGTTCGTTGAAAAGCGGGAACGCCTTAAGTCGCTTGAAACGGCATGACGCGATCTAATAACCTTGACGACTCAATCACCCCGGCAGGTCGTGACAGGCTGCGTGATGGGCTAAGGTACGGCTTGCCGAGGAAGGCAATTGAGGTCTAGTTGGATTGACGAAAATCACTAATTAGTTGAACGCTTGGCACAGCGCGGTTGTGATGAACGACAAGCGAGATACCCAGCGCCAGAATGTCATGAAGGCCGGAACAATTTTGTTTGGCGGCTCTGTGATCGACTGTTTAATCCGTAAGATGTCAGTCGGTGGTGCGAATCTTGAAGTCGAAAGCCAAATGGGCATCCCCGGTTCATTTGATCTTGTCATTGAGGCCGAGCATAGTAACCACCATTGTCACATCGTTTGGCGGAAGGCGCGCCGGATCGGCGTTGCATTTGATTAGCCATCATTCCATCGGGGCCGGTAGGGAAACGATAAAGGGATGGAAAACGAAGATAGCAAGCGTCCCAAGCGCCGTCCAAGCCGCCCGCGCATAGTGATGGGCTTACTATTGATCGCGGCCATCCCGATCTTCATTGCCCTCGCCAACAAGGCGGTGCACGAAAATGCAGAGACGATAAGTCAGAGTTTCGGTCGATAGGCGCTTCCACTACCGCGCTGCGCATGGCCACCACAAAAACGCTACTGCAGATTGTCTCTGCTTACTTCGACTTCGTTCATGTTGTTGTGATGAAAAAATTGGTTTTTGCCGTTATCCCATTCAATACGCACGCCGGACCAATCGCTGGCTGTGACCGTACCTTGGTCCGTCGCGCTGGCCTGCCAAGCCACGCGCTGGCCGACTTTCAATTTTTTTGATTGTTCTGGTGTCATTTGAGTGCCAGACGGCTGATCTATTCTTTGTAGCGAACTCGAATAGCGCGTGGGACGACCCCAGTCAGTACCCAACCTATAAACTCAGCTCCTTCATTAAATTCATGCGTTTCACCAAACAAATCGACCGCCAAATATTCTTTGCCTAACAGACCCGGGCGCCTTCGTCTGCTCCACGACCCACCCAGATGCTTTACCACCGCGAAAGCGTCTGACAAACTTGTTGTCTCCGAAAGTTTGTCAGCGAGTTTGGTCGTCTCCTGGGTTACGGCAGCGGGTTCAAGCTCAACAAAACGCGCTTTAATGTTTGGAATAACTATATTGGGATCAGCCTTAGGTCCAAGCACCGAAACAGCGCGGTTCAATTCACGGGCACGGGCCAGCGGGCCTCACGGCAAGAAGCTCACCAAGCAGACTTTCGCGATACTGCCCAAAATCGAGGAAATTGATGAGTTTCTCCAAAGGCGGGTCGATCTTCGCGAAGTGGTGCGTGAAGTACACCCAGAAGTCTGTTTTTCCGAACCGATGGTCCACCGGAAGGCATCGGCCCTGGGACGTCAGGAGCGTCAGCGTGCCCTCATGCGGCCTTTTCCCGAATTGCACACAATCGAAAAGGCCGGACGCGAGCAGGCGCTGCCGATCGAAGACATTCTGGATGCCTGCGTCGCCTGCTGGTTGGCTCTGACTGTCCGCCGGAGAAGGTCGTAGCCTGCCCGACAGCATCCCGTTAGATGCCGCCTGACTGATCAGGCCGTCACCAAAAATTGGCGATAGCTCGTCAGAAAGGGGGGCGACCGTTGACGAGATTCTGGTCCCAATCTGGTCCCACTGGGTAGGTTTGAGGGCGCATTGCGTTGCTCACGACAAAATCGTACAGTGGCGCAAGCCGCTGATC
Organism: Bradyrhizobium sp. Ash2021; assembly: GCF_031202265.1. Lineage (NCBI taxonomy): Bacteria > Pseudomonadati > Pseudomonadota > Alphaproteobacteria > Hyphomicrobiales > Nitrobacteraceae > Bradyrhizobium > Bradyrhizobium sp. Ash2021. The sequence continues at coordinate 8,159,333 of NZ_CP100604.1, forward strand.
TTCTACGATTTTTCGGTCGAGCCGGAGGCGAGACAAGGGAGAGCACTACCTTGACATGGTAGGAGTCACAGGTTCGATCCCCGTCGCGCCCACCACCGCAAAGCCTTGTGATCACTGCCATTTAGTATTTTGAGGAAATTTCGAAGTGCTCCTTGACCAGCATTTCGGAAGCAAATCGGAAGCGTCGACATCGATTTGGGCGCACGCAAAGGCGGCACTGGGAGAATAATCCGTTGAGCCAACAGCTTCATCCGGCGGCCCCGCATCACCCGCCGTTTTTCGTTCCGGGCGCCGACGGCGCCGATCCCATGCTGGTGGTGATGGGCATTTTGCTGATCGCGACCGTTTTCTGGGTCGGCACCCTGTACTGGAAGCTGCACAGCCTGCCCGAGCGCATGGCGCACAAATCCCAGAAGCTGCAGTTCGAGATCGTCGCCGTTCTCGGCCTGATTTCGCTGTTTACCCACATGCACATCTTCTGGGTCGCGGGCCTGCTGCTCGCCATGATCGACCTGCCGGACTTCGGCACCCCGATGCGCAGCATCGCCGATTCCGTCGAACGCATCGCCGACGCCACGCCGGAAGCGCCCGCCCTCGCGCCCGAAACCGAACCCGCACCTGCCGGCTATTCCGACGTCAGGACGCCCACGAAGAGGGGGGGCCACGGCCATGTTTGAAATGATGCTCTGCTCGCTCGTGACGATCCTTCCCGACTACCTCTACCGCCGCTACCGGCAGGGCAAGCGGTTCGGCAAGGAGATCACGTTCTTCTCCGTCTGGTACGAACTGAGGTGGGGCATCACCGGCTGCCTGATGCTTACGATCGGACTGATCACCACGATCTTCTATTTCCACCCCTCGACCACTTCGGCGGCGCTCTACTTCAGGACGGTGCCGATCCTGCCCGAAGGCTCGGGCCGCGTCGTCGAGGTCAATGTCGGCTTCACCGAGGCGGTGAAGAAAGGCGACGTTCTGTTCCGGCTGGACAGTTCGAAGCAGGAGGCGGCGCTGGAGACCGCCAAGCGAAAGATCGCCGAGGTCGACGCGGCGCTGATCTCGGCGGGGGTCGACATCGTCAAGGCGGACGCCCAGGTCGGGGAGGCCAAAGCCTCCTTGCAGCAGGCCAGGGACGAACTGGACGTGAAGAGTGAATTGCAGCGCCGCAATCCCGGGATTGTGCCGCAGCGCGACATCGAGAAGCTGCAGGTGCTGGTCGATCAGCGGCAATCCGGCGTCGACGCGGCGAACGCCGTCAAGGAATCGGCGGCGTTGCGCGTCTCCACGGTCCTGCCGTCCGAGCGGGCGCGCGCCGAGGCCGAGCAGGCGCAGGCGCAAGTGGACCTCGACAAGACCTACGTCCGCGCCGGCGTCGATGGCCGCGTCGAGCAATTCAGCGTCCGCCCCGGCGACCTCGTCGCCCAGATCATGCGGCCGGCCGGAATCCTGATCCCGGAAGAGGCGGGCCGGAACAGGTTGCAGGCCGGATTCGGGCAGATCGAGGCCCAGGTGATGAAGCCCGGCATGATCGCGGAAGCCACCTGCGTCTCGAAGCCCTGGGTGATCATTCCGCTGGTCGTCACCAGCGTGCAGGACTTCATCGCCGCCGGCCAGTTCCGGGCCGGCGAACAGTTGATTGATCCCCAGAACCTGCAAACGCCGGGCTCGATTCTCGTGCTCCTGGAGCCGCTCTACAAGGGTGGCCTCGAGGACGTTACGCCGGGCAGCTCCTGCATCGTCAACGCCTACACCAGCAACCATGACGTCATCGCCGATCCGAAAACCGGTGCGTTGAAGGGGTTTGTCCTGCACGCCGTCGACGCGACCGGTCTCGTCCATGCGCTGCTGCTGCGGATCCAGGCGTTGCTGTTGCCGATCAAGACGCTGGTGTTCGCCGGCCACTGACGGGGGAATCGGATGCTCGAATTCCGGAACCTTGCGCAACCCGCGCAGGCGTTCGATCTCGCCGGCGCGTGGACCACGAACGCTGACTGTGAATCGGCGTGGGGTCCGGGCGCCGATCGGCGTCATAAGCGATTGATCGATATGGATTCTGTGGGGTCAATGTTCGGCGCCGTTTCACAGCGGACATCGCAAAGTACGTTGTCAAAGAAGGTGGCAAGGCCGGTTTTGAATTGGCTAAACAAGCCGCGACTAAATGGATACTCCAGCACTACGGGCTACTACCGCACGGATAGTAACTTCCCGGATATGCTCCGCCCGCAGGTTATCGGCAAGCTTTCTGATGTACGCCCTCTTCCCGTACTCGACACCCTGGATAACTACTGTTGGTCTCTGCGGGCGCTCGTACTGCTCACGGATAAGTGTCTGCATGCGCTGGCGCTGGACGACCATCGCGGTCACGCTTGCGGTATTTGGGTTGTCGCTGGCCGGTATGGGATTCGTGCAGCAGCAATTCTTTCCGGCTTCCGACCGCGACGAGCTGATCGTCGACTTTAACCTGCCGCTGAACAGTTCGATCGCCGAAACCGACGCGCAGATAGCCCGCTTCGAGCAGGAAGCGCTCAAGGGCAATCCGGCGATCGCTCACTGGTCGAGTTATGTGGGGCAGGGCGCGCCGCGCTTCGTGCTGTCCTTCGACGTGCAGGCCGCCGACCTGTGGTTCGGCCAGGTCGTCATCGTCACCAAGGGCCTCGAGGCGCGAGACCGCCTCAAGGCCGAACTGCAGGCTTACTTAAAGAAGACGTTCCCCGGTACCGACGCCTTCGTGAAGCTGCTCGACATCGGGCCTCCGGTCGGGCGCCCTGTGCAATACCGCATGAGCGGTCCCGACGTCGCCGGGGTGCGGGAATATTCCCGGCAACTGGCGGGAATCCTGCGCACCAATCCGCACCTCGGCGACGTAGTGTTCGATTGGGCTGAGCCCGCGCGCGTCGTAAAGGTCGATGTGCTGCAGGACAAGGCGCGCCAGCTCGGCGTGACCTCCGAAGATATCGCGACGACGGTGAATGGCGTGTCGGACGGCACGACGGTCACCCAGGTGCGCGACGACATCTATCTGATCAAGGTGCTCGGCAGAGCCAAAGCCGGCGAGCGTCGTTCGATCGAAACGCTGCGTGATTTGCAGTTGACCGGGACCAGCGGTCAGTCGGTGCCGCTCGCCGCCGTGGCCACGCTGCGCTACGAGATCGAGGAGCCGACCATTTGGCGACGCTCGCGCCTGCCGACGATTACGCTCGCGTATCTGAACAACGGAATACGCCTCCGCACCGTCCTTTTTCGTCTGTCGGCCGCTATTGCCCGTGGCTGACCAGAACATAGCGGCACGCTGGAAATAGCCTTACGCGATTCTGCTTGAGGCAGGCCAGAACGGCGAAATCGCCTTGGTCCATCAGCTTGCGGCAGAAGCGCTGGACGTCGCGGGTGCAAGCTTGCTGCTCCTTATCCGTGCCGCCGTGCTGAGCGATGGCGCCGGTCGGCGCGATCACAAGCAACAGGGTGAGAGCCAAGTAAACTTTCAGCATGAGTCTCTTCCTCTGAGCGGCGTTCTAACGACCACAGAAACCGAGGGTGCCGCTCATTCCATCACCATCGCATGGTCGCTACTCGCCTCCGTCGCAGCGCGCCGAAGCAGGAGGACGAGGGGCACGGCAGCAAGCGAAAGGATCATCATCAATTTGAAGTCGTCTATGTAGCTGATGATAGACGCCTGCGTTTGGACGACATGGTCGAGCGCCGCGCGGCCGGATGCGGTCCATGGGCTCCACGCCTGCAGCACGGCGCTATTGTTGAATGCAGGATTGAAGGCTGTGACGTGACTTGCGATTGTTGCATGATTAATCTGATCGTTCCGGGTCAACAGATACGATACGACCGATATCCCGACGCTAGAGCCGACATTCCGCGAAAGGTTGTAGAGACCTGTAGCATCGGCCCGCTGCTCAGGGGCCAACGTCGCAAACGTGACGGTCGTGAGAGGAACAAACAGGAATCCAAGCCCTGCCCCCTGAATGAATCCAGTTTCGGCAATCGTCCACTGCGAAACATCCGGAGTCCAGCCGGTCATGTCGTACATCGCCCACGCCGTGAGCAACAGGCCGATCAGGAGAAGCAACCTGGTATCGATCCGACCCATGAGGCGACCGACAAAGAGCATGCAAACCATAGTACCCAAGCCACGCGGGCCCATGACGAGTCCAGCGGTCACCACAGGGTAACCCATTAGCGTTTGCAGGTACGGCGTCATCAGCGCCAGGGAAGCCAAATAGGTTATTCCGACGATGAAGATGAACAGGACTCCCACCGAAAAATTGCGGTCCAGAAACAGAGCGGGATTCACGAATGAATTCTTCGCGGTAAACGTCTGGACAAGAAAAATATACAGCGCGGACACGCAGATGACGGCCTCGATCAGTATCTCCAACGAAGAGAACCAGTCAAGTTGCGCACCGCGGTCCAGAAACACCTGCATGGCCGCGATGGCGACGCTGAGGCTACCGAAGCCGAGCCAGTCAAGCTTCGCTGCCGCGCTGATTTTTGTCTCCCTTATGAAGAAGGATATGCCTGCGAAGGCGAGCGCCCCCAACGGGAGATTGATGTAGAAGACCCACCGCCATGTGAAATGCTCCGTAAGCCAACCGCCGATCACCGGGCCCAAAACAGGTCCGACCATGATCGACACGCCAAACAGGGCCATCGCCGAACCGCGCTCTTCCGGTGTATAGATGTCTAGCAGAATCGATTGGGAGATCGGGACAAGCGCCGCACCGAAAAACCCCTGCAGCAATCGAGCGGCCACGATCTGCGTAAGCGACTGCGCCAGGCCGCAGAGCATCGACGCAATTACGAAGCCGGCAACCGCAACCATTAGTGTGCGCTTACGGCCGAACCTGTTTGCCAGAAACCCCGATGGCGGCGTCATGATAGCTGCGGCGACGATATACGAGGTCAGCACCCAGTTGATCTGATCCGCACTCGCAGACACGCTGCCTTGCATGTAGGGAAGCGCAACGTTCGCAATGGTCGTGTCGAGCGCCTGCATAATGGTGGCGAGGATGACACAGGCGGTAATTGCGGGACGGTTGATCGACCGCGGAGCGTCTGAAGAAGCGTCGGTCATGTTCAGCCTTTCGATGCCGACCTAAAGAGATCAGTAACGAAGGGCGGCAGCCCACGTTCATGCCCGGTATCGACACTAACCTCCACGCTCATGCCGACGCGCAGCGGTGGCTTGTTGGGCGCATTGGGGACACGGACGCGCATTGGGATGCGTTGGACGACCTTGACCCAATTGCCGCTCGTATTCTGAGCCGGCAACAGTGAAAAGCTTGATGCAGATGCTGGGCTGATGCTTTCGACCGTGCCGACCCATTTTTCGCCCGGATAGGTATCGACTTCGACCGTCACATTCTGTCCCGGCTTGACGTAGGTCAGTTCGGTTTCCTTAGGACTGGCCTGAACCCAGACGTGGTCGGTCGACACGATGTTAAATGCCGTTGCGACGGCAGCAAGATACTGACCGGGCTGCAGTGACGGTACATTCGTCACAACGCCGTCGAAGGGCGCTTGCACGATTGTGTGGGCGAGCTGGCGCGCGGCTTCGTTGCGCGCGGCCAGCGCATCCTTGTATCGAGGATGGTCTTCAATCGGCGCGTCGGCATTGCCATTCAGGTTCGCGACAATGCCGGCAAGCTGCGCGTTCAGTGAGGCGAGCTTTTGCTGTGACCCTTGAAGCACGTTATGGGAGGCATCAAGGTCGCCTTTGGGGTGAAGTCGTTAACGATCAATTGTTGCTGGCGCTTGAAGTTGACGGTGTTGAAGTCGACGTCCGTCTTCGCTTGGTCGACCTGAGTCTGCATGTTTCGGTAGCCGGCCTGGAGCGCCAGGAGATCGTTGCGCGTATTGCTGACCTGAGCTTCCGCCCGGTCCAACGCCAATCGAAACTGTTGGGGGTCTAGCTTGAACAGCAAGTCCCCTTTGGCAACCTTCTGGTTATCGTGTACCAAAACTTCGCGGACGATTCCCGACACGTCGGTTGATAAGCCCACCATGTCGGCCTGCACATAGGCATTCTCCGTCGACATAGCCGCGCCACCGGTAACATAAAAATACGCGCTGACTATGAGCACAATCGGCAGCGACGCAAACATCAGGAATCGTCGTGGGGATCTTTTTGGCGCTTCGGGCTCGGCCGCCGCTGGGACGAAAGGCGGTTTATCCGATGGCCCAGGCTCGGGTTTACGGTCGTCCGGCCGAGCTTTCGATTCCGTCTGGACGGTTGTGTCCGTGTCTGTAGCAGACCTTGGCTCGGCCGGACGGCGCGTCAAATGATAGATCTTTTCCTCAGAGCAATGGGGTCCGGCTTGTTCGGCGCAGGGGCCATGGAGTTTTGGGTCTAGTTCGCCTGGATTAGCCATGACTTGCTCGCTTTTGCCTTGCCACCGAGGATTCGCACGCGTCGGTGAGGTTGGATTTCAAGACTAGTAGTGTCTCCATGAGGCGGAAGACGTCGTGCTCGGAGACTCCCGTCAATGCCTCGCCGCGAGTCACTTCGCCGAGCTTGCGGGCCTGCATCAGCTTCGGGCGAGCAGCCGGCGTAAGACGAAGGATCCAGACCCGCCGGTCAGATGGGTTCGGATGCCGTTCGATCAATCCGCGGACCTGGAGCTTGTCCACAATTCGACAAAGGGTGATCGGCTCCACGTCAAGGAGCTCCGCCAATTCGCTTTGGTTGATCCCTTCGTTTTGAGCCAGATAAGTGAGCGCCTGCCATTGAGATCGGGTCAGCCCGGAGCCGCGCGCAACCTGCTCAAATCTTTCCTCAGCAACCTCGCGACCGCGTGCACCAGGAAACCGAGTATGAGTGAGTTAATTTGCACTGGTCGACTCCTACGTAAACTCTTTTACCAAGGCTGCTCTCAGTATTGCTTATCGAGCATCCACATCACCCAAAGAATGGCGCGAAAAACTACGGCGACGCCGCCAGCAATCACGATCCAGAAAATGATGTCTTTCATGGGGGCCGTTCATGACCGGCCGATTGACAGTGGGGGCGCACCGTCAACCGGCCAGTTGTCGCGCAGATATGCGGAACGCCGCCCGATTCCGGCGCCTCGATTTAGGTGATCACCTGCCGGCCAATCCCGCATTGAAGCGTGTCGTTTCCGCATTTTGGGACATATCTCGCATCTCCTTTCTGGGAACGAACGGGACGGTGAGTCCGTAGCCTTCGTTCTTGCGAGTCACAGCTTGTCCCGAAGATCACGATCATGCCAACGCATAATTGTCACTGACGATATGAATATGATTCATCGAAGAATGGCCGGGCCGCGGCTCGAACCCGTTCGAATAACGAGTCAGCAAAGGCGGTCGGACAAACCGAACCAGTTTTCGAACGAAGTCGTGATCTGGGCGCCGCGACCGAGAACCGGTCGCACACGCTCCGGAGGCTTCGTCAGCGACGCTTGGCGACAGCTTTGTTTCGACCGCGTCTGCTGCGAGCCGCCGGCTTTTTGGTCTTCATCCGCGCGCCGCCGAACGCGCCGTTGTTCTTCGGCAAACCCTTGGGCTGCGCGCCTTCAAAGTGCAGCTTGACGGCTTCGCGGATGATTGACCTCAGCCCTAGCGAGCCCGGATCGTCGTGAACGCGCCTATGGGTCCACGACGGACCTACTTCGCTTTGTCATATTGGCCCGTCCGACCCGGACCAGTTCGTCAACGAGTCGCGTTCAGTGATTTCGAACGCCGACCAGAAAGAATTCGACCGCCGCCTTTCTGTGCCGCTCCTCGGTCTTTGGATCGATCGCCATGCCGTACAACGCCAACCGTCTGGAGTGGCCTCGCTTGCCTGGGCCTCAGCGGCTGCCGATAGAGGAGCAAGCCAGCGTCGTATCCTGCTCCGCAGGACGGCTGCAAACAAATCTCTTTTATCATGGTAGTGCGCGTAAACGGTCGGCTTGCTGACGCCGGCAGCTTCGGCAACAGCATCAATAGAGGTGCCGTCGAAGCCTCGCTCCATAAAGAGGTTTGTCGCGACGTCTAGCAGGCGCGCGTCGCGCCGCTCCGCCTCCTCTCGCGTAGGCCGTCCTCCCGCTCCTCTTCGACCGGTTCGTTCCCGTGCTTCGACTGCTTTACTGGGCAACTCACATTTCTCCTTGTCAGCGGGGGTCATACTCGCCTATATAAACTATACAGTATAGTTTTAATTCTGGCTATGGCATGAGCCCGATTGGTAAAGGCGGCGCCTAGCCGTTTCTCGAAGGTGTTCGCCTGTGGAACTGGGTCGCAGTTAGAGCGGACTCGCGCGCCGGACGCTCGGACAGATCGCGGCCAAGCTTCGATTGCAGTTCAACCAGATCGGTGAAAACGTCTGCCTGGCGTCGCAATTCGTCGGCGATCATCGGCGGCTGGCTTGAAATTGTCGAGACCACGGTAACCCGGACGCCTCGGCGCTGCACCGCTTCAACCAGCGACCGAAAATCGCCGTCGCCGGAAAACAGCATGATCTGATCGACGTGCGCGGCGATTTCCATCGCATCGACTGCAAGCTCGATGTCCATGTTGCCCTTGACCTTGCGGTGTCCACTGGCGTCGATGAATTCCTTGGTGGGCTTGGTCACGACGGTGTAGCCATTATAGTCCAGCCAATCGAGCAGGGGTCGAATCGACGAGAATTCCTGATCTTCAATGATTGCCGTGTAGTAGAATGCACGAACCAGCGTGCCACGGCCCTGAAATTCCTTGAGAAGCCGCTTATAGTCGATATCGAAACCCAGCATCTTGGCGGTCGAATAAAGATTGGCGCCATCGATAAAAAGCGCAATTCTGTTTGCTGAAGAAGCTGTCATTTTTTCTTTTTCCTTCATGCCGGGGATCCCGTGGTGACGTCGCCAATCCGGTCTGAAGGCCGAGACCGCTTCGCCGACGTGATTCTCGAAAGCGGCTTTTATCCGGAATTCGGCCCGTACTACGTCAGTCGTCCGCTATTGGCCGTGGCTGACCAGCACGTTGAGGCACGCTGAAAATAACTTAGCGCGGTTTTGCTTGAGGCAGGACAGAACGGCGAAATCGCCTTGATCCACTAACTTGCGGCAGAAGCGCTGGACATCGCGGATGCAAGCCTCTTTGTCCTGGTCGGTGCCAGCGTGCTGGGCAAAGGTTTCGGTCGATAGGCTCGCGAGCAACGCGAGGGCCAGGAGAAATTTATTCATTTGCGATTCCTTCCTTTCGGCCGACTGGCCCAACGGTCTCGGAGGACCGAAATTCGGGATCATTTTCATTCGCGGACGCTGGCAACGTGGAAGGTCCGCCGACCACTAGTCGCGACCGTCCTGCTCCAGATCGAACACCGCGACGCCCTCATGATTGGCCGGACGCTTCAGCACATTGGGGTGGCGCAGCGTCCGCACCGTGTCGTGGTAGCCGGCGCGCCAATGAGTCTCCATGCTCGAGCGCGAGAACTCATAGTCTTTCGAGCTTCCCTCGTAGTTCCTCGCACGATAAATCAGATGAACGATGTTGTAGACTTTGCGGTCAGCGACGGAGCTGAGCAGCTTGGCGTTGGGGTCGTTCTTTAAATCGTCGGGCAGGGTTTCGAGCAAGGTCGCGACGGTATTGCGGACCCGCTGGGCGCGCTTGAACTGGTCCGTATTGGCGCGCGTGCGGCTCGAATACAGGATTTCCTTTTGCCGAGTTTCGACTTCGGCCATATTGCCTGGAAAATCACCGCGAGCGCTCCATAGATCGACCTGGAAAGCCAGCGTGTCCTGGCGCGGAATGCTATCCATCACCCACTGCAACGGCGTGTTCGAGATAAGGCCGCCGTCCCAATAGCGTTCGCCGTCGACCTCGATCGCGGCGAATCCCGGCGGCAGAGCTCCGCTCGCCATAACATGCTCAGGACTGATCGTGTGCGTCGTCGAATCGAAGTAGACGAAATTGCCGCTCCGCACGTTGACCGCGCCGACGCTGAAGCGCATTTCCTGGGCGTTGATGCGGTCAAAATCGACAACGCTTTCCAGAGTATTTCTTAGCGCGGCCGTATCGTAGAAACTGGTCGCCTCGATCGTGCCCGTCGGATGGAGCCAGGGAGACGGAAGCCGAGGCAGGAAAAAACCAGGCGCGCCATTCAGCAGCGTCAAATTGGCGCTCACCTGGTTCATGAGCCCGCGAACCCAGTCGCCCGTTACCATGGGCGTCAAACAGCTCTTCGACCAGCTTGCGAAGACGTCGGTGGTAATGCGCTCCCAGAACTGGCGCAGCTTTTCCACGCGCCTTTCGGGCGGGTTGCCCGCGACAATGGCGCAATTGATGGCCCCGATCGAGATGCCTGCTACCCAGTCGGGATGGATGCCGGCCTCCGCCAACGCCTCATAGACGCCGGCTTGATAGGCACCGAGAGCGCCGCCGCCTTGGAGAAGCAAAGCAGTGCACTCGAAGGGAGGGCGTCCCTGAGCGTTTCGCGTCTTGCTTTGGCTGACTATCATTAGTACCGAGCGACGACCGCGCCACTCCCGTTGAAGCGATAATTGATGCCGACCTTCACAGTGTGCTCGTCGTCGGTGAACCGGGCTCCGACGAGACCGCTCGTGAAGGTGGTGTTGCCAAAATTGTAATACTGGTATTCGACCTTGGCGGACCAGCTCGGCGCGAACATGTATTCGAGACCGGCACCGACGGTGTAGCCGTCGCGATGGTTACCTTCGGTGGTGAAGGCCACCGGCACGGCGCCAATGCCTGCATTGAGATTGTCGTTGTTCTTAAAGGCATAACCGCCCTTGGCGTACAGAAGCGCCGGACCCCAGGCATAGCCGAGCCGGCCGGTGACCGATCCTAGCTGGTCGTTGTTGGAGTTCACGAGAACGCCACCCGGAAGCAGAACGCCGTTGTTGCTGTTGCTCATCCAGCTGTACTGAGCTTCGATGCCGATCACCCAGTTGGTCGCGAACTGATAGTCGGCGCCGCCCTGGATGCCGCCGAGGAAGCGGCTGTCGCTGCCCGTCAAGCTATTATTGCCCGCGAACGCGCCGCCGATGTGACCGCCGATGTAGAAGCCGGTCCAGTTATAGATCGGCGTCGGCGCATAGGCCGGAGCCTTGGTGTAGGGACGCGCGGCAAGATCGGCGGCAAGTGCTGGCCCGACCGCGCCGAGCGCAAGAAGGCTAATACTCAGCGACAAGGACTTCCTCATGTTATTGTGCTCCACAGCCCGATTTCCGACGGCGCGCGTTGGCGCTTCGAAAACAATAGTGGATCAGCCATGATTATGCTAATGCACATTGGTCAGCATCATCATTAAGCAGGTTCATGATGGACATCGATTTCAACTTGCTTCGGGTCTTCGAGCTTTTGTACGAGGAAGGCAATATGACGCGGGCCGCCGCCCGTCTCTGTCTTACCCAATCGGCGGTTAGCCATGCGCTGGCCCGGCTGAGGATCGTATTGGAAGATCCCCTGTTCGTGCGTATCCCGTCAGGTTTGCAGCCCACGGAGCGGGCGCACCAGCTTGCGCCACGCCTGCGGGTAGCGCTGGCCGAAATCCGCAGCCTGGTTGCGGCGCCGGTGTTTGATCCGGCCACGACGAGCCGCCGCTTCACGATCTCGGCGAGTTCCTACTTTTGCACCCTTATCGTCCGTCTGGTCACCCTCGTGCGTAGCTCCGCTCCGGGCGTATCCTTACAGATCGTCAGTATCGGCGCCAACCTCACTCAGGCCCTTGACCAGCAGCAGGTCGATCTCGTGCTGGGCGGATTCGACAGGGTACCACGCCGTTTCCGCTCGGAACGTTTGTTTCAGGACGAGTTGGCATGGGTGATCGGCGCCCACCATCCTCCCTGCGAGCAACCGTCCGACCATGAGGCGTTTCTCACGCGGCCGCTCGTCGGCATCGTTTCCACTTCGCTGGGGGAGAGATCGCGGGAGCGCTTGACGCATGACGATATCCTCCGTCATGCGATCCTGGACGTCGGCGATATCGCCGATTCGTCGGCGCCCACCGGGCGCCGACCTTCGTCGTTATTGGTGCATGATGCGTCGATGGCGATGGCGGTCACCTCCGTCACGGACATGGTCGCGCTCGTTCCGCGGCAATATGCCGAAACGTGCGCAAGCTCAGCAAAGATCAGGATCGTTGATTTGCCAAAGAATCGCGCGGAGAAGATCGAGGTCTCGATGCTTTGGCATAGTCGCGTCCAGCACGATCCGGGCTCGCTATGGCTCAGGTCAATCGTCCGCGAAGCCGTCAAGCTGCACTTCGAAGACGCACAGCCAAAAGGCTTGCCGGGTAGCAACGGCGCATTTGGCGGCGCGCGGATGAAGACCAAAAAGCAAACGGCTCGCAGCAAGCGCGATCGGAATATACTTGTTGTCAAGCATCGCTAACGAAGCCTCCTCCGCAGAGGTTCTCGATCGCGGCGGCGGGCGCCGGCTTCGCTCGGAACTCCGCCTGCCCTGCCGACATGCTATTCCCAGGCTTAGAGCCGAATATGCATTTGATGAATGAAATTAATATCGCCAGATATTTATGCATTGGCTTGATTGCGATTCCAGGACCAAGTTGCAGTTCGCAAGAACGAGGCTCGGTACCCACCGTTCTTTCGTTCCAATTTTCCGGAGGAGACCGCGGTATGCCCCAAAACGTGGAAACGACATGCCTCAATGCGACATTGTTCGAGCGGATGCGAGACATGCATCGGTCGTGGCTCGAAGGACTGCAGGACATACGGCAGATCGAATCTGATTTTGGCAGCCGGCTCCTGAATGCGAAGAACCCGTCGGAAGCGACGACGGTCTGCAAAGAGTGGATGGCGAAACGTCTGGAAATCGTCGCAGGCGAGCAGCAAAAATTCACGACCGCTTGGGTCGGGCTGATTTCGAAAGTTGCCACGTCGGCACCAGCGGTGTCCACCACTGAGCCAGATCAAGCTGCCTCTTGACTCGCGCAACCGGTCACCAAGACCGCAGATCGTTACGAGGGATGTCCCAATGTGCATAGCGGTGAAAATGCTGGCTCGCGGTAAGCGCGGTATTGGAGACAACGCCGCTCGCAACTCGGCGAGGTCCCTCAATTTTCGGACTTAAGTTGATAGACACGCCTTCATAAACTTTCCTTATAAGGCTGCTGAAATTTAAGCATTATCACGAAGACGACGCACCATCTATTGATGTCCCCACCAAAGACCGTTTAGGCGGTCTCCAACCGTGTTCGCTCCGCTTCAGGTGCTTTCCATGACGGGAAACCAACGCGACCAAAGGAATGGAACGGCAAGCGCCACAACTGCTCCGTTCTTGCGATTGATTGCCTTAGCGATTGCGATGGCCGCGTTTCTCTTGGCCTCATCCCTGTCCTGCGAACTCTCGCTTCGCACGGCGACCGGTTTGCCAGCCACCGCGAGATCGCTTGGCCCGAATTGATCCGTTATAGGGCGGCCGCCACAAGCCCGAACGACACCTTGACACATATGTGGACTTTACCCAATGGAGCTGGACTGCCGAGATGACCGGAAAACGTCTTTCCATAACGGGGCATACGACCAACCCGCATTTGAACGCATATCGCGCAAAGTCGTCAGGATTCGCGGCATAAACCTTGCGCGGCAAGTGCTTCGCAGCGCCGGTTTCCGTCAAGCGGGCTTCATGGCGGAACTTGCAAGCCGCTTCACCAGGAGTAGCGGCGCGCCAGTTCTCTTCCAGGAGGGTGAGGCCCATCGGAAGCAACGGAGCGCCACGGCGCCCTTCTTTGCGCCCAAGATGGTTGCCACGCGTTATCGCCAACTCATTGCGGAGAAAAGCGCGCGTCTAATGAACGATTTGCGTTCACCTGGCCACGCCGACCTTGATACGATGGGAATGGAGTTGTCGGTCGCTGTGACCGCCGAGATAGTGGGGCCGACCGATAGCAGTCAGTCAGGCTTGTCGAACCGATTGAACAGCTTTTTGGCAGACAAGGATCGGGAGAGCGTCGGCACGCTCGCAAATTCCGTAAGAATGGCCCTCGCCTTCTATCGGATGCTGCGGTTCTTTTTTTGCGACGTGATGCCGGCTATTCGATCACGCCGCGCCTTGGGGCGCGACGACATTATTTCTCATCTGATTGATCAAGGTTACAGCACGCGCGAGATTCTTACCGAGTGCATAACCTACGGCGGTGCGGGCGTCGCCACCACCCGCGAGCTGATCGTTGTCGCGGCTTGGCACCTCTTTGATAGCCCGGATCTGCGGAAGCGATTTCTAGATAGTGACGAAACCGGCCGGATCGTTGTACTGGAGGAGGTGCTTAGGCTTGAGCCTGTCGTAGGTGCGCTTTATCGCCGCGCCGAACAGGATATGGTCCTGAACGACAGCGGACGAACGGAAGGCGTAACCGCCGGCACGCTGCTTGCGATAGACATCCGTGCAGTGAACGCCGATCCCGCGGCCGCGGGAGTTTGCCCTCACAGACTCGATCCGGATCGACAGATTCAGGATCACAGATTGCCCCGAAGCCTGATGAGCTTTGGCGATGGCCCCCACCGGTGTCCCGGAGCAGCAGTCGCCCTGCAGGAAAGCGTAATTTTCCTCGAGCAGCTTTTTCGGATTCCCGGGATCCGACTTGCCCGGACACCGACGATCGCATCGAATTTGGTCGTCGAAAGCTATGAACTTCGCGGCGCCATCGTTACCTGCATCTGAATACGCGTCGGCTTTTGGCATTCGTGCGCTTGTGAGGCGCTGGCCTACGGAACGAACAGTGCTTTCCTCATGAACGGTGTCGATGGCGATCATGACAAATTCGCATTCGCGTAACTCGATCGCAAGCACCATCTCTGCATGGCTTGCTCTTGGAGTCGCCCAAGCAAGACAGTTCAAGACGATCCTACACGATCACCACGTGGTTTGATGCGTTGGTCCACTGTTCGGAATGCCGGACATCTCGCCCGATGGCGATCAAGACAATCAAACCTGGAGTGTTCGGCGGCAGGGACGAGATCATTTATCAGTGCACGAAGTGCGAAGCGGAAACGGCTAAATTTGGCGAGTAAGACGTAGCTATCTGGGGGATTGAAATCCAGAGGCGGGCTAATCCATTGAAATCATTTTTTAATCTTGGTTGCGGGGACACGCACCACCCGATTCTTGCGATTGGTCGAACGGGCGATTCCCCAGTTCGCCGCATAGCAACGCTTACTATGGCTAGGGACGTGGGTTCGAATACCTCTACGTCCGACATTCCACCGAATCTGCGATATAGCGCGACATTCTGCGACGCAGCCGCCGACGGGTTCGGAATCACATCACATTGGTCACCGACGCTACGGCGGCTTTCTCGGCCGGGATGAAAGCGGCTGCAACGAACTCCCGATGTTCGCACACGCCACCAAAGCATTGATGTCGCGGCTTCCCTGTGTGTACCGACAACTTAAACGCGGGCGTAGCGGTGATGAAGTCCGCCCAGGATGGCGCGTGAACTGATCACACCGGTTCGCTGAACCGGGCGAGAAACCGGCGCATCCTTGTTCAAGGATCGATGGTTTCTGTCGCAATTGTAATAGCCGGCGTAGGATTTCAGAATTCGGCGCAGATGCGCCTCGCCCAAGATAATGATGTTGTCGACACATTCACGCCGGATCGATCCGATCAGCCGTTCGGCAAAGCCATTCAGCCATGGCGAGGCGGGTGTAATGGGCCTGTCCCGGATCCCCATAGCGCGCAATCGGCGTGTGACGACCGCACCATAGATGCGATCCCGGTCGCGGATCATGTAGCGCGGAGCTTCATTCCACGGGAATGCTTCTGTGATCTGGCGCGCAACCCATTCCGCGGTCGGATGTGTTGTGACGCTGATCCAGACCAGCTCTCTGCGATCGAGCCGCACTATGATGTAGGCGTAGAGCAGGTCGAAGCCAATGGTCGGGATAACGAACAGGTCCATGGCGGCAATATCTTGAGCATGATTACGCAGAAAGGTGCGCCATCCCTGGCTTGGCGGCCCGGGTCGCTTGACCATGTATTTGGCGACACTCGACTGCGCGACTTCAAACCCGAGCTTGAGCAGCTCACCGTGAATGCGTGGCGCCCCCCAAAACGGGTTCTCCATGCTCATTAGCCGGATCAGCGCGCGCAGCTCCGCGTCGATTTGTGGCCGCCCTCCCCGTCGACGCGATTTCCAACGCCAGTAGCAGCGAAAGCCGGCCCAGTGCCAACGCACGAGCGTCTCGGGCCAAATGATTGTGAGAACCTGCAGGATTGATGGAAACCAGCGATATAGCTGGATAAAGAACCAGCGATCATTGTTCGTGAGCCGGACGCGACCATGCAGCCTACGCTTCAAGACACCCAACTGATGTCGAAGCACCGCGTTCTCAGCTTCAAGCCGCAACTTCGACTTGAATGGCGAGGCCAGGATGGCCAGTACAAAGTAGGCCAGCGCGATCATTGCGCCAACTTAGCCGATTCTATCGCTCAAGAACTCGGGATAAGGTTTTCGGTACACACAGGCCTTGGTGGACAGAACATGACTTGATGATCGCTGATCGAGTACAACGCGGGCCGTCGCGCTTGCGATCATCGGACCGATTTCGCTGGGACTGGCCCAGATAGCGCGAACCAACTCGGAGGGCCGCCGCTGGATGGCTGCCAAGGTCGGTGAAGGATCTGGCTTGGGTGTTATGAAGCTCCTTCATGCAGTGGGTGCTGAAAGATCATTTGGCTCAAGCGCTTTCAGGGCCTAGGTGTTTCCGAGTTAAGGAGGGCATCTGGAGTTCCGGGTCGAGCCGGAGATTCCCGCGGACGACCGACGAACCGCTACCGGAACGTATAAGCCGAAAAACTCCGACAACTTCAGCGACTGAACTGCATGTTGGTCGTTGATGCGTCGAAGCGTCCACTGGCCCGAAGGAGCTTCGACATCCAGCCCGCTCACCGTTACCCGCGGTGGGCGGGATTCTTTTTGCGAAACCGAACAGCACCTCACCACCGCGCCGATTCGCGTTGAGCGGAGTTTACGGTCCATGGTGGAAGGCAACATGATCAAAAATACGGAAACGACAGGCTTCGACAATGCCTGTTCGAGCGGATGACAGACATGCCTTCGGACGGAGATCGCGCTGTCATGAACGATATCGATGACGATCGTGACGAATTGGCATTCGCAAAACTCGATCTCGCGCGCTATCTCAGCATGCCGTGCTCTTCTCATCGAAGGCGCCGGCCATTGGGTGCAGCAGGAACAGCCGCAGCAGGTCAGTCACTTGCTGTTGCAATTCGTGAAGCAGGCCGGAGAGCGCGAGAACCGGTGAGTTCATCACCGGTTCTTTATCAGTCTGACATCATGGCGAGGTTGTCGCAGGAACCATCTTTCGATGGCAGCCTTGCCGAAATCGGGCAATGCGCACTGCAACATCAATTGGAGGAATAAATGGAAAAGAAGATCGCTGGACTGTTGGGAGCCGTGGCGACGCTCGGGGTATTTAATGCCGCAGAGGCCGCGCCAATTGCCAGTCCTGCGCCGACCGACGTCTTGAGGGCCAATTCCTTCGCCGACCTGCTTGAACCGATCCCGAATGCGGCTTCGCTGCTGCAGGCGATCGATGAATCCGCTCCGGCCCAGTCAGCGGACGAAAATGTCCAAACGGTTCAGTTCTACGATCATCATCACCACCATCATCACCATCACCACAGCTTTTATCGCCGATATAATTATGATGATGGATATGCGCCCCGCGTCATCATTGTGCCGCGCCGATACCGTTACTATCACGACCATCATCATCATCATCATCATCATCATCATCACAGCTTCTACCGCCGCGACGATTGAACGAGCGTAGTCGCGCCCATCGGTGATGAACAAACAGGACCTTAGGGGTCCTGTTTGCTTGTGGGCTGCTCAGTCCTGGCGGGCTTTTTCCTTCGCCGCGCGATGAAGATGCCGATAGGTGCCGTCGAACACGGTGTCTGTCGAGGAGGTCCATTCGGTCCCGGCCGATAGCGTCGGCCGGCTATGATAGATGCGCCGCGCCTGCAGTTCGCGCTCGGCCGATTCCTCCTCGCCCATCTTCTCGAGCTCGAAGGAAGCTTCCTCCGGGATCACGATGATCTGCGCCAACGGCTCGTTCGACCTGAAAATGTGGGTGCGGCCCTCGGCGGGCGCTTTGAAGACGCAAAAGAACATCATCGGCCACCAGTTGCGTATCAGCGCCGGCACCGCGATCGGCACGGTGTCGGTGCGGTCGGTATAAAACCGCGGGTGAGGTTCGGTCCTGATCGCCATGCCCTTCTCGACCTTGAGATCGAGAAGGATCTGGTAGGTGTAAAAATGGTCGCCGAAGTTGCGGAACGGCGGCCAGTGCACGCCTCCCTCGGGCGGCGGTCCCCAATCTCCCTCCATGATCAAATGGCCGTCTTTGGTGCTGACGTGCAGTTCGTTGTCATAGGGATAAAACAATTCGATCCCGTATTGCGCGCCTTCCGAAAACGGAACGCAATGCCACACCTGTTCGCGCGAACCATCGGCGCGTGGTTCGCGCTTGCCTGCCCATCCGGGAATCTCGAGCTTGGTCCGGCGCGGCGCCAGCCGCGGATCGTTCAAGCGGTATTTGACCTTGTCCATGGAATCTCCCGGTTGATGCTCGGAGCGATAGGAACTCGAACGGACGCCAGCCGTAACGGTTCCAAATCGCGGGATTTGCAGGGTAATGGAGAAACTATCCGACTTTCTGCCGCAGCGAATTGACCCCGCCCCATCGACCCTCTGGGTCGCTCATCTCTCGCATCCCTGAATTTATCTGACAGATAGCCCGCCGGCGTGAACCGGCGGGGTCTTTTCAGGCCAGCATATTATCCGCAGATCTGGACCGGTCGAACCCGCCAGCCGTGGCGGGTATGCACGCGGCGACGGACAACGTAGCAACCGCCGTCATCATAGTAGTCGTCATCGTATGAGTAAGGATAGTATCCGTCATAGTAGCCGTAGGATCCGAGGCCGAACCCTACAAACGCACGTCGGTGAAATCCGCGGTGAAATCCTCCGCGAAACCCTCCACCGTGAAAGCCACGGCTCGCGAAACCTCCATGAAAGCCGCCACCGCGGAAGCCTCCTCCACCACCAAATCCACCGCCATGGAAGCCTCCTCCGCCAAAGCCGCCTCCGTGACCGCCGCCACCTCCGCCACCACGAGCGAATGCCGCAGTTGGTTGAGCCAAGCCGACCGCTGCCAGTGCGAACAAGGCTATAATCGTTCTCCGCATCATGCTTACTCCCTTGGGACGACATCGCTACCCGAGGATAGAACACTTTTGCAGCGGGATTATTCGGCGATCAGACAGCGTTCGCAGTAAACTGACCGTGAGCCAGCGGCCTACTGATCATCGGCGGCGGCGTAAGAGTGCTGCGACTGATCGACTGACTATTTCCAACAAGAAAAAACCGCCGGCGTGAACCGGCGAATCTGTGCTATGAATGAACCCGATCAAACAACGGGGTTCGATCATGGCGGCATTCATCCTCAACGCGATTTACCGCCAATTTCTCAGAAGCTCGCGCTGCCCGGAATGCGCAAGCACCAGCTCCTTCGCTGATTGGCAGCCGATGAAACGAGGATCTGGCCCCTCGTGCAGTTCTGTCAAATACGCCAGGCCGTAGATCGTGAGCTGCTCGGCATCATGCTGGCCAGCAGACGCGAGGTTTTCAATATATCGGCTAATTTTTTGCCTTGAATCCGCAGTTCGCTCGGCATCAAGGGGGCGCATCGATTGGTAGGCGTTCAAAATACGTTCAACCACGTCATTCATCGCAAAACTCCAAAAAAAACGCACTGCAATAGCCGCAGTGCATCATCTCGGATTTTGGCCGTCAACCCCACCGGAACACCGAGGCGCGGACCTGAGCCCGCGCCCCCTTGCTGGCCGTTACAGCTTGAGTCGCCTCGAGCCGAGGGTGGCCGGCCACGGGTCAGGGCACGCTTGTCGGCGTTCGTCTGCAGCCCGACCAGCTTGATGATCTGGATAGTTAGACAAAGAAGCATGCGCCCGACCTATCCCGCCCCGAACCCCATCCGCCGCCTGGTCGAGCTCGGGCTGAAGGCGAAGGGAAAATGAAGCAGTGCGCTGGCTTGGCGGCATTTTTGTATTGGCCGTAATCGCCATAACGTTTGCGATTTATTCGGATATCGCCATGACGCGTTGTGCAGCTGGATCGTTCTTTGCCGTGCTTGGTTAGTGCACCGCTTATCGATAATGCCCCGCCATGACTCCAGGATCGCCGCTGGTGCGTCTTTGCCCGCAAGGCTGTCCGGCACCGGCCACCGCGAGAAACGAATCCTGAGGGCTGGGCAGGTGGCAAGGATTGGCCGCGTCACGGGGGAGCGGGCATCGATCGCGCACCGACCAGTTGCTCACGGTCAGGTCGCGCGGGCTCTTGATGAGCCACTTTCATAATGCTGCTGATAAACGAGCATTATCCGCGACCGTGTTGCGCGCCGTATGTTTGCCGGAAACGCGGGAGGTACACATTTTCAATATCGTAAGGCGCCGGGATTTCATGCTCGGGCAAGATGTGCCGACGAAGCAAGAGGCCGAAAAAGCCCGCGACGAATACGGCGGAGAATACGTCGTGGTTCAGGCCCTTGAAGAAGATCAGCACCCAGAGTTGCCGCCGGTTCCGGTCGGGAAGTAGCTGTGCGATCCGAGGGTGCCAGCAAGCCCTCACGGGCGGCTTTCGCCCACCCGCAACCTACGATAGTCTGCTGCAAAGCTGGCGGGGAGCAGGTTATGGAAGACTGGACAAAGAGATCGGACGAGGAAGTTTTTTCAAAAGTTGAGAGCAGCCCGACTCGCAAGCATCCTATTGGCGAGACATCGAAATTAAGCGTCGGGTTTATCTGCTCCAAAAGCAACTGCTCCATGCTCAGATTGATGCCGTAGAAACGCAGAAGGCGGCTACGACCGAGGCCGTGAAACAATCGACCTTTATGCTCTACTCGACGATCGACAATGGGCGCTCCGGCCCGTGAAAGAGAACGGCAATTTGAGAGGCATCGCGATTTGATCGAACGCATGGCATCCGATGTTTGGGACACCGCCAACGGGGTTAGTCTGGTCAGTATCTCCGTAGAGCACATCCGTTTCGCTTGATTCTACAAGGGCAATTCTCGTGACAAAAGACGGGACGCACGGCAAGCTGCCTGAATGGCAAAGACGCTCGTCGGTTTGGGCTACAGCAATATTCATGGCTCAGCCCGCCCTCTTTCGAGGCAGGCGATCATTTTTTGTGTTATCGAGAGCCTGTTGATGCAGGTAACCGCGGAGGTGCAAAGCAATGGCACGCGCACCAAACCGACATCGAGCGTTCCCTCCTCAACACTTCGGACGATGCTGATCGAAGTTGCTTCCCGCAAGTCAAGTTCGACACCCGGATATTCAGATCGAAATTGGGAAAGCAACCTCTGAAGCATTCCATAGGTAGTCGAGCCAACAAAACCGATGTGCAGGATGCCTCCGGTCCCACAGTGGGCTCCCTTCGCCGGCCTCAGCTAAAGCTTGAGCCTATTCGGCGGGGCTTGAATGACGTTTTTCTTTTCGAGCGAACATCTCTCCCGACCGCTCGTGCAATCTCTGCCAGGTGACATACAGCATCGGAATCATGAAAACTCCGATAGTGCTTGCCGCGATCATGCCAACGAAGACCGGCGTACTCACATCATGTCGTGCAATTTCGGACGCGCCTTTCGCCCAGACGAGCGGCAACAGGCCGAGAATGAATGCGATTGATGTCATCATCACCGCCCGGAAACGCATTCTCGCTCCCAATGCCGCGGCTTCCTCGATACTCACGCCCTGCTCGCGCTGCTCCTTGGCAAATTCGACGATCAGGATGCCATTCTTTGCCGCGAGCGCAATCAGAACAACCAAGCCAATCTGCGCATAGAGGTCCAGGGTCAGTTTTGCAGTCATAACGCCTGCAACTGCACCGAGGACGCCGACGACCACCGACAGTAGGACCGGCACGGGAATGATCCAGCTTTCGTACAAAGCGACCAGGAACAGAAAGGCGAACAACAGTGCGAGCCCAAGGATTATCCCAGTCTGTCCGGCCGCCCTCTGCTCTTGGAATGCTGTGCCCGTCCACTCATAGGAGTAACCGGGCGGGAGCGTTTTCGCCGCGACTTCCGCCATTGCAGCAATGGCAGTGCCGGACGCAACGCCCGGAGCAGGTCCGCCGTTAATCGTCACCGAACGGTAGTTGTTGTAGCGCGTTAACACTTGAGGCCCCGTGACAGTACGAAGCGCGGCAATGGACTGCAGCGGCACCATCGTGCCTTGAGCATTGCGGATATGGATATTCCAGAACGCCGAGTTATCCCGCCTATTCTCCGCTTCACCTTGCAGGTTGACTTGCCAGGTGCGTCCAAACAGATTGAAGTTATTGATGAAGAACCCTCCTAGCGTCGCCTGCAAGGTGGTGAAGACGTCGCTAACGTTCAACCCGAGGGATTGAGCTTTCTCGCGATCGATGTCCAGATTAAGCGATGGTGCATTTGCGGTGTATGTCGAAAACACCCGCGCGAGACGTGGGTCTCGGTTGGCTGCGGCGAGGAGTCCCTGTACCACGCTTGCCATGGAGGCAGGATCAGCGCCCTCCAGATTTTCCAACTGGAATTCAAAACCTCCGCTGGTCGATAGGCCTATCACAGGCGGCAGATTGAAGGGAAAGACGATCGCCGTGCGGATCTGCTGCGCTGCGCTAAACAACTGCGCGATCGACGCCTGCACGGAATCGGCAGTCTTCGTGCGATCCTCGAAGGGTCGCATTTTCGCGACCAAGAATGCATTATTGCTTGCCGAGTAGCTGTCGAGCAGCGAGTAACCCACGATCGAGATCGTATCCTGTACCTGCGGCATGGTTTTGATCAGGTTCTCGACCTGCTTCACGATTTCGGTCGTGCGATTGACCGAAGCGCCGTCGGGCAATTGTACATTGACGAAGAACACGCCCTGATCCTCCTCGGGCAGAAATCCCGTCGGAGTCAGTCGCACGACACCGAAGATGCCTAGGCCAAAGAAGGCAACAAGGACGAGTGAAAGGGCCGAGAAACGCAACAGCCGGTGCACAATCAAACTGTATCCGTCGCGTACGTGATCTATGCCCCGGCCGATACGTCCCAGGATACCGCGTCGCGCTCCGGAGTGCCGCAGGAAGACGCCGCACAGGGCCGGAGAGAGCGTCAGCGCATTGATGGCCGAGATCACCATTGCCGCACTGATTGTAACCGCAAACTGCCTGAACAACGCGCCCGAAATGCCTGGAATAAAGCCGACCGGAACGAAAACCGACAACAACACCAATGTAATCGCGATAATCGGTGCGGTGACCTGCTCCATCGCCTTCTTGGTGGCGTCCGCGACCGGAAGGTCCGGCTCCTCCTCCATCACGCGCTCGACATTTTCGACAACAACAATCGCGTCATCGACGACAATGCCAATCGCCAGCACCAATGCGAGCAGTGAGACAGTATTAGCCGAATAACCCAACGCCAACATGACCGCGAAAGCGCCAACAAGACTGACAGGCACGGCGATGACCGGCACAATGGTGGCGCGAACATTGCCGAGAAAGAGGAACACTACGATTGCAACGAGAACGAACGCTTCGAGCAAGGTCTTGATGACTTCACGTATGGTGTCGGTCACGAAAAGAGTCGAGTCGTAAACGGCACGAACCTTCAATCCCTCGGGAAAGCGCGCACCCACCTTGTTGAGTGTTGCTTCCACGCCATTCGCGGTCTCGATGGCATTTGCCCCGGGAGCCAGGTAGATGCCAATTCCAACGGCCGGCGAGCCGTTAAGCCGGCTATCGGAATCATCGTTCTGGGCCCCCATCTCGACGCGTGCCACATCCCGCACGCGGAGCACCGAGCCATTCGCGCTGGCACGAATCACGATATTGCCGAACTCATCAGGCGTCGTCAGACGTCCCTGTGTCTGCACATTCATCTGGAATTGTTGATCGGCGGGGACCGGGCGCGCACCAATCCGGCCGACCGCTGCCTGAATATTCTGTGCCTGAACAGCACGGACGACATCCGATGGCGAAAGCCCGAGGCTTGTCAGCCGCGACACGTCAAACCAGATTCGCATCGAATAATTTAGGCGTCCAAACAGACTGGCCTGCCCAACGCCTGGTGTCCGCGACAATTCGTCGAGAACATTGATGACGGCATAGTTTGTAATGAACAACGGATCGAACTTGCTATCGTCGCCATAAAGCAGCACGAACTGCAGGATCGACGACGATTTCTTTTGGACCGTAAGCCCCTGGGCTTGAACTTCAGGCGGTAACTGCGCAAGGGCGGTCTGCACCCGGTTATTGACGTTGACGGTGTCGATATTGGGATCGGTTCCGAGCTCAAAGCTAACGGTGAGTGTATAAGTGCCGTCGGCGCCGCTACTGCTCTTCATGTAGAGCATCTTGTCTACGCCGACGATCTGGGCTTCGAGCGGCTGAGCCACGGTCGCTTCCAACACCGCAGCGGAGGCCCCCGGATAATTCGCGGTGACCTGCACCTGAGGCGGTACGATGTCGGGCAATTGTGCGATCGGAATGCGCGACAGTGCCAGCAAACCGGCGAGCGTCGTAACGATGGCGATGACGATGGCAAGCCGGGGCCGATCGATAAAAACAGACGAAATCATGGATCTCAGCTCCGTCCGGGTGCGGGGGCGGCCGGTGCCGGCGCGACCGCAGCGTTGGGCCGGGCGCGCTGAATTCCGTCGACGATCACTTGCTCCCCCTCTTTGAGGCCATCAGCAACGGCTGCTACTTCCGGTGTCGATTGACCAAGGCGCACGCGGCGCTGATGGGCGATGTTTCCGGCGTCGACAACGTAAACATAATCACCTTGCTGATCTGACAAGATCGCTGCCCGCGGCACCGCGAGAACCTGAAGGGGCTCGACTGCTTCAAGCAGAACGGTGACGAACTCGTCGTTTTGAAGTTCCTGGACTGCGCCGTAGCTACCTGAGCTGGCCGGTATGACGGGATTAGGAATGGTTCCTCGCAAAATGATCGTATCTGTATCCTGCGCCACGTTGACATCGACAAAATCCAGCTTGCCTACCTGACCGTACATCTTGCCGTTTGGCAGACGTATCTGGATCTTCACCGCATCGAATCCACCTTTATCTGCAAAGCGATCACGCAGTTCGAGCACGCGGCGCACAGCGATCGGAAACACCACATACATCGGGTCGGTGCCGACAATCGTCGTAAGAACACCGGTCGTGGGGCTGACGACATTTCCGATCGTGACCGCGGTGCGACCGATCCGGCCATCGATCGGCGAACGAATTTCGGTGTAGTCGAGATTGATCTGGGATTGATGGAGCTGGGCCCGGGCGGATTGCAACTGAGCGTCAAGCGTACGTTTTGCGGCAAGCGCGCTATCAACGGCGACCTGCGTGCCTGCGGATTTCTCCAGCAGTTCCTGCGCCCGACTAAGTGTGACGTTGGCGTTTTCAAGTTGCGCCTGGGCCTGGGCCACCGCGCCCTGCTTGGCCTCCACATCGGCCTCAAAGGGTGCGCGCTCGAGTTTGTAGAGGAGATCGCCGGTCTTAACGTCTGCGCCCTCGGCAAACAGCCGTTCGTTCATAAAGGCAGTTACGCGTGCCACCACGTTGACGCGTTGGGGCGCCTGAATGCGACCGTTGATTTCCGTGCTTTCCGCCATCGGACGCTTTTGTGCGGAAATTACGCCGACAGCCGGAGGCGCTCCCGGGCCAGCCTGTCCCATTGCCGGCGAAGCCAACAACAGCGGTAAGCCCAACAACACCATGCTGCGAAGAGCAGAAACGATCATCAGCACATCCTTATCGATCGGAACGACGCGAAGGCACCAAATCAAATTCAGTCCCGACACCGTTGCCGACCATCCATATCGGGCACATCAACGAATCCCCCGCCCGGTCCGCCGACCTGAAGTATGAGTGAGTACATATCTAGCCGGCTCTAGGCGCCCGCCTCCGTACGCATTGCAGCGTTATGGACTGGGACCGTGCGGAGCCGGGGTGTTCGGACGGATCGTGGCCGAGCTTGGACTGCAGCTCCACAAGATCGGTGAAGACGCCGGCCTGGCGCCGCAACTCGTCGGCGATCATCGGCGGCTGGCTCGAAATCGCCGAGACCACTGTGACGCAGACGCCGCAACGCTGCACCGCCTCGACCGGCGAACGGAAGTCGCCGTTGCCGGAGAACAGTACGATCTCATCGACGTGCTCGGCGAGCTCCATCGCATCGACCACGAGCTGGACGTCCATGTGGCCCCTAAATCTTGCGGCAGCCGCTGGCGTCGATGAATTCCTTGGTGGCTTTTGTGACGACGGTGTACCGGCTTGCGCCAATGCCTCATAGACGCCAGCTTGATAGGCGGCCAGCGCGCCGCCACCTTGGAGCAGCAACGCAGTGCACTCGAAGGGCGGGCGATGCTGAACGTCGTGGGTCTTCCTTTGATTGACTGTCGGCATGATTAGAAGGGCTCTCCAGGCTGCACTCGCCACGGGCGCGTTTGCCCAGCGTGCCGGCTCTTGAGGGTCGCGAAGTCGAATGATGCTGAACGCCTTTGCCTTTAGGGCCATGCAAGGTTGTTAATGACCCCAGAGATTTCAGTCAGCTCCACGGCGTCTGGAATGGATGTGTGAAAGGCTCCCAGCCGCTCCACCAGTTGATACCGATGGCAACGAGAAGCAGTACAAGGCATAGGCTCATTTGGCTTTCTCCTCAGCTTGTTGAGGTAGTCCTTCAGAGTCTGCTGAAAGTCCCGGGCCCAGCTGGCCGATGTCCATTTTTGGTGCCGCTTTTCGTCCCCTGCGGGCCTGACTCTAAAAACATAGTGCCGGCAATTTGATTATGCTAATGCATATTAATCAAGAACATCATTACGTTGGTTCATGATGGACATCGATCTCAATCTGCTGCGGATTTTTGATATCCTGTGTGACGAGCGCAACGTCACCAGGGCGGCGGCTCGTCTTTTCCTCACGCAGTCAGCGGTCAGTCATGCGCTCGCGCGGCTCAGGGAGGTGCTGGGAGATCCGCTGTTCATGCGCATTCCCTCAGGCTTGCAGCCGACGGCGCGCGCGCACCAGCTTGCGCCACGACTGCGCGTGGCGCTGGCCGAGATCCGCAGCGCGGTCGCAACCCCGATGTTCGACCCGGCCAAGGCCCGCCAGCGCTTTGTCATTGCGGCTAGTCCCTATTTTTGCATGCTGATCGTTCCCAGCCTGATCGCGCTCGCGCGCAAATCTGCGCCGGGCATCACCTTGCAGATCGTCAACATCAGCGCTGATGTTGCTCAGGCACTCGACCAGCAGCAGGTCGATCTCGCATTAGGCGCGTTTGACAAAGTTCCGCCCCGCCTCCGATCCGAGGTGCTGTTTCACGATGAGAAAGCGTGGGCAATCGGCACCCATCATCCTCTCGCTAAACAACCGTTCGACCATGCCGCCTTCCTCGCCGGGCCCCGTCTTGCCATCGGCCTCGCCAGGGCGGCCGACAAATCGCGTGAACCACCGTCACGTAACGATCTTGTGTTTCGCGTCATCCTGGAGACTGACCATGAAGCGGATTCACCTCGATCGGCCCATCGCACCTCAACGTCGATGATGGTATATGACGCGCAGACCGCAATGGCCGTCGCCGCTGCAACGGACATGGTCGCGCTTGTCCCACGTCGCTACGCCGAGGCTTGCCCGAGCTCAGGGCAGATCAGGATTATCGACTTTCCTCGGGATCACGCGGAGATGATCGAACTCTCGATGCTGTGGCACAGCCGTGTTCATGGCGACCCCGGGTCACTATGGCTGAGGGTGCTCATTCGCGAGGCTGTCAAGCTGAGTTCCGATACCCTGCGACCGCGGGGCTCCGTGAACAGGAGGAGCGCATCTGCAAGCGCCGGAAAGAAAGCCAAAAAAGTGCCGACTCCCACCAGGCGCGCCAAAGGCTCCCTTACTTAGTGGCCTTGCTGGTTAGAGCGCGACTTGATGATCGCTGATCGAGTCAACGCAGCCGTCTTACTTACGATCATCGGACCGATTTCTTGGGGTTGGTCTAGATAGCGCGAACCGACTCGCAATGCCCAAGGTCGGTTAAGGATCAAACTTCAAGGATCTAGCTTTGTTGTTGTGAACCTTGTTCAAGTAGTGGGTGGTGAAAGATCATTGGCTCAAGCGCTTTCAGGGCCTAGATGGCGGATCTCCGAGTGATCGAGTCGGATAGGCGGCAATGGCGCCGTTCGCTCCCATGAGGTTGTTAGCCGCGTGACGCGTCCTGCTCGCACGCGGTGACAATCGTGCGTCTGACAACTCACAGCGCTTAGCCGGGCTGCAGCGCTTTAGGAATCCGTCAACCCTTGAAGGGTCCAGGTGTCGGGTCGCCTTTCAAGGGCGTCCGCCGGTGGACGTTATGCGTTGAATGCAGACTGGCTTCGCGAGGAGTTGGGCGCTCGAGTGGGCTCCGAGCGATATAGGACTGCAAATCCGTCAGATCGGTGAACACGTCGGCCTGGCGGCGAAGTTCGTCGGCGATCAATGGAGGCTGGCTGGAAATCGTGGAGACCACCGTGACGCGAACACCGCGTCGCTGCACGGCTTCGACCAACGAGCGAAAATGTCCGTCCCCGGAGAAAAGCACGATGTGATCGAGGCGATCGGCAAGCTCCATCGCATCGACTGTAAGCTCGATGTCCATGTTGCCCTTGACTTTCCGGTGGCCGTTGGCATCGATAAATTCCTTGGTAGGTTTGGTAACCACGGTGAAGCCGTTGTAATCGAGCCAATCGAGGAGCGGGCGAACTGAGAACTCCTGATCTTCAATGACTGCGGTGTAGTAAAATGCGCGCACCAGCGTGCCGTGGCTCTGAAATTCCTTTAGAAGCCGTTTGTAGTCGATATCGAAGCCGAGCGCCTTGGCGGTCGAATAAAGATTGGCCCCGTCGATGAAGAGCGCCGTTCTGTTAGCTGAAGAAACTGTCATTTGTCGCTCGTTCGTTTCTGAGCTAATTTCTTTGGCGGCGTGCCGTAGCGGAGTTGGTAGGAATTGAGGGTGGCGTAGTCTCCGGGGTGTTCAACCTCGAATCATCCGGCGTTGAAGCGCTGGACTGGAGACCACGCCATGACGAACAATACTACGAGGCCTGATTCTTTGCAGCCTGTGGCCGAGAAGGCTATTGATTTTTTCGACAACTGGTTTGATCCGATCGAGACCGAGGTACGGGCTCGGGCGCGTGAGTTCATCGAAGAGTTGCTCCGCGGTGAGCTCGACGCGGCGCTGGCACGGCCGCGTTACGGCCGAAGCCAGATGGCCAGCAATGAAGCAAGAGCCAGCGTTGCGGGCCACCGCCACGGTAGCCGGACACGGTCGCTGACGGGCACGTTCGGGCCGATCGAGATCGCGGTGCCGCGCGCCCGGCTGACCACTTCCGAGGGCAAGACGGCGGAATGGAAGAGCCAGGCGCTGCGGGCCTATCAGCGGCGCACGCTCGCTGCAGACGCGCTGATCGCCAGCACGTATCTCGCCGGCACCAATACCCGGCGGGTGCGTCGCGCACTGGCAGCCTTGTTCGGCGGGACGGTCGGCAAGGACACCGTGAGCCGAACCTGGCGTAAGGTGAAGAGCGACTGGGATGCCTGGAACGCCCGTTCACTGGCCGAGGATCCGATCGTGCGGCTGATCCTCGACGGCACCGTGGTTCGCGTGCGGCTCGACCGCAAGGCGACCTCGATCTCGCTGCTCGTTGTCCTCGGCGTGCGCGCGGACGGCCTGAAGGTGCTGCTCGCGATCAAGAGCATGGGCGGCGAGAGCGCCGAGGCTTGGCGCACGGTCCTCGACGATCTCATCAGGCGCGGGCTGCGGCAGCCCGAATTCCTCATCGTCGACGGCGCGCCGGGGCTCGACAAGGCCATCGCCGCCGTCTGGGACGGCGTGCCAGTCCAACGCTGCACGGTTCACAAGCATAGGAACCTTTTCGCGCACGCCCCCGAGCGCCTGTATGACGAGATCACCGCCGATTACAACGACATGATCTACGCGGCGACACCTGAGGAGATAGAGGTCCGCCGTAAGGTCTTCATCCGCAAATGGAGGCTCAAGCATCGCGCTGTTGCCGACAGCCAGGAGGAGGCAGGAGACCGCTTGTTCACCTTCACCCGCCTGCCGCAGAGCCAATGGCGCAGCGTACGCACCACCAACGCGATCGAGCGTTTGCACGAGGAATTCAAGCGCCGGATCAAGACCCAAACCGTTTTGCCGTCGTCCGACACCGCCGCCATGTTGTTCTGGGCGCTACTCGCATCAGGACAGATCAACATGCGAAAGGTAGATGGCTGGCAGACGCTCTCCACAAAACCCATCGATCAGCCGATTGACCTTGCCGCCTGAAACGATACCTTCATGTTCCCGGAATGCGCCACACCAATTCCAACCAAATTCCGGACGGCACCTTTGGCGGCGCCGGCGCCAGCTCAATCAAGAGGCTCGAATCCGCAAAAATCTCCTCTTCGATCCGCACGCACCGGGTCTTATTGCATGAACCAGCCGTGAGAAACGACCAGGGACTGGCCTGTTAGCGCATTTGAGCCAAAAGATGCGAGGAACTGAACCGCTTCCGCGACATCGGTCAATGTAGTGAATTCGCCATCGACGGTATCCTTCAGCATCACGTCTCGCACAACGTCTGACTCGGAGATGCCGAGTACCTTGGCTTGCTCGGGGATTTGCTTTGCAACTAGCGGGGTTCGCACAAAGCCCGGGCAGACGACGTTCGCGCGGACCCCGTGCTTGGCACCCTCCTTTGCCACCACCTTGGCCAAACCAATCAGGCCATGCTTGGCAGTCACATAAGGCCCCTTAAGCATTGAGGCTTCCTTGGAATGCACCGAACCCATGTAGATGATGCTGCCGCCGGTGCCTTGGCGATACATCTGCCGCAGCGCGGCGCGGGTAGTCAAGAATGCGCCGTCCAAATGGATCGACAGCAGCTGCTTCCACTTGACGAACTCGAACTGGTCGAGCGGTCCCACCGTCTGGATACCGGCGTTGCTGACCAAAATATCGATGCTGCCGAAAGCAGCAACGGCTGCAGCCATGCCGGCGTCTACCTGCGTCTCGTCGGTGACGTCCATTCCGACGCCGATAGCGCTGTCCATATCGCCGAGTTCGGCCGCCGCAGCAGCGGCGCCCGCCTGATTAAGATCAGCCAAGACAACTTTGGCGCCTGCGCGACAGAAGGTGCGCGCGATTTCCCTACCTATGCCACTCGCCGCGCCGGTAACGACGGCGACCTTGCCTTTGAGATTCATTGGAAGTTTCTTTCATTCGTTTGGCGCGACCGACTTTCGGCGACGTCTCCAAAGCCGGCGCGTCCTGGTGGATGTTTGGTGACGGACAGACGGCTTCCTGATTCCACCGACCCAACAACTTGAAATTTCGTCCCCTAGTCGCGGCCGTCCTGCTCCAGATCGAAGACCGCGACGCCTTCATGGTTGGTAGGTCGCTTCAGGACCTCGGGATGGCGCAGCGTTCGCACCGTGTCGTGGTAACCGGCACGCCAATGAGTCTCCATGCTCGAGCGCGAGAACTCATAATCTTTCGAGTTTCCCTCGTAATTCCTGGCCCGATAAATCAGGTGCACCATGTTGTAGACCTTGCGGTCGGCGATGGAGCCGAGCAGCTTCGCACTGGGTTCGTCCTTCAGATCGTCGGGCAGGCTCTCAAGCAAGGCGGCGACGGTGTTGCGTATCCGCTGTGCACGCTTGAACTGGTCCGTGTTGGCTCGGGTCCGGCTCGAATATTGGATCTCTTTTTGTCGCGTTTGGACTTCGGCCATGTCGCCGGGAAAATCTCCCCGGGCGCTCCATAGATCGACTTGGAAAGCCAGCGTGTCCTGGCGCGGAGTGCTGTCCAGCACCCATTGCAACGGGGTATTTGAGATAAGGCCGCCGTCCCAATAACGCTCGCCGTCGATTTCGACGGCGGCAAAGCCCGGCGGCAAAGCACCGCTCGCCATCACGTGCTCGGGCCGGATCGTGTGGGTGGTCGAGTCGAAATAAACGAAATTGCCGCTCCGCACGTTGACCGCGCCGACGCTGAACCTCATTTCCCGGGCATTGATGCGGTCAAAATCGACAAGGCTTTCCAGTGTGCCTCTCAGCCCGGACGCATCGTAGAAGCTGGTCGCTTCGATCGATCCCGTCGGATGAAGCCAGGGAGACGGAAGCCGCGGCACGAAAAATCCCGACACGCCGCTCAACATGGCTGAATTAGCGCTCATCTGGTTCATGAGTCCTCGGACCCAGTCCCCCTTCATCAAAGACGTCAGGAAATCCTGCGTTCCTCTTCCGAAGACGTCGGAGGTAACGCGCTCCCAAAACTCGCGCAGCTTTTCAACGCGCCTTTCCGGCGGGTTGCCTGCGATAAGGGCCGAATTGATGGCCCCGATCGAGATGCCCGCCACCCAGTCCGGATGGATGCCGGCTTCCGAGAGCGCCTCATAGACGCCAGCCTGGTAAGCGCCGAGAGCGCCACCCCCTTGCAGCAGCAATGCGGTGCACTCGAAGGGCGGACGGCGCTCAGCGCAATGGTCTTTTTTCTGGTCGACCGGCAACATGATTGAAATGGTTCTCCAACGTGGCCTTCGGGCGGGCTCCCACAAACAGATAGCGGCCTGGGCCTAATTATGCTAATGCATATAGTTCAGTGCCATCATTAAATTTGTTCATGAGGGACACATCAATCTGCTGCGGGTTTTTGAGATCCTGCATGACGAGCGTAACGTCACCAGGGCGTTGGCTCGTCTTTTTCTCACGCAGGCGTTCAGCCATGCGCTCGCGCGGCTCAGGGATGTGCTGGACGATCCCTTGTTCGTGCGAATTCCGTCGGGTTTGCAGCCGACGAACCGCGCGCACCAACTTGCACCACGACTGCGCCTGGCGCTGGCCGAGGTCCGCAGTGCGGTCGCAACCCCGATATTCGACCCGGCCAAGACCCGCCAGCGTTTCACCATTTCGGCTGGTCACTATTTTTGTACGCTGATCGTCCCCAGTTCGATCGCGCTCGCGCGCAAATCTGCGCCGGGCATAACCCTGCAGATCGTCAACATCAGCGCTGACCTTGCTCAGGCACTCGACAGCAGCAGGTCGATATCGCGTTAGGTCGCTCCTCTTGATGAAGCAATTTCATAATGCTGCTGATAAACGAGCATTATCCGTGACCGTGTTACGCGCCCTATGTTCGGCGGGTGTCAAAGCAGAGTCGCCCACAGATTTCAGAGAAAAAAACAGACCGCCATCAGCAGGGCCGCGTTTAAAAACCTCGCTCGCGATCTTCCCTATGGGCTGATCATATTTGCCCAATTCTCACGGTATTCGGCATCCTAATTGCTCTCTCGGACGACTGGGCGCCCTAGCAACCATCTCGACGCCAGTCGGACAGCGCAAAGCTTTCTCTTGATGATCGTATAATTACCGCGCCGCCGGACGGCATCGCCGACGGCGATCGAAGCAATACGAAAAATCAGCACCGATGCGCCGGAAATATTCCGTCGATGCGATCAGGCCTTTCCTTCGGACGGAGATCGCTCTGTCATGAACGATATCGATGACGATCGTGACGAATTGCCATTCGCACAACTCGATCTCGCGCGCTATCACAGCATGCCTTGCTCTTGGAGTCGCCCATGTGCGAAGGCAGTTCAAGACGGTCCTACAAGATCAACACCTGCTTCGAAGCGTTGGTGCACTGTTCGGAGTGCCAGGCATCGCGCGCGATGGCGATCAAAACGATCCAACCGGGAATGTTTGGCAGCAGAGACGAGATAATTTATCAGTGCATGCAATGCGGAGCAGAAACGTCGAAGTTTGCCGAATAAGACTTAGCCATCTGCCGACCCAAGCAGGCCCTTGCGGGAAGTCGCGCGATGGGTGATTTGCGATCAGCGCTACACCGTCGCCGGTTCACTACTTCCGCCGTCATTTCATTTGCCATCATCGTAGCGAGAGACAATTCCAAACCCGACTGAATAGCCACGGAGTTCGCGAATGCGTTTACCCACAATTCCTCCTTCAGATCTTAATGCCGAACAGCAGCCGCTGTACGAAGATATGAGGCTCGGCATTGCGGCCAATTTTCAAGGGTTCGTCAATGTTCGTGGCGACGGCGCTTTACTGGGGCCGTGGAATCCCTGGATACACGAACCAAAGTTCGGAAAACCCGTCTGGGACCTGACCAAAGCATGGTATCGCAACCATCGCTTCCCGCTGCGGTGAGAGAAGTTGCGATTCTCGTCACTGGCTCGCACTTTCGGTCGGGCTATGAGCTCTACGCGCACGTGATCGTTGCGGAGCATCGCGGCCTCTCGGACGAGAAATTAGCAACCATCGTCGCTGGCCAGCGTCCCACGGATCTGTCGCGGCAGGAGGCTGCCGCATATGACTTCGCCTCGGCGCTTGTGAGCGGCGGCGTGTTGCCCGAATTGACTTATCGCGCAGCCGTCGAACAATTCGGCAAGCACGGCGCGGCCGAACTCTCTTACCTCATTGGTCTCTATTGTCTGGTCTCAGTGACGCTAAACACATTCGATGTCCCGGTGCCCGACTAAACTTGCGTTGGCGGCGGCGTGGAGGTGGCACCCGGGCATTATCCGCTGATCGTCGCGGTGCAGGCAGCATGGTTGGTGTCGCTGTGGGTATTCGGACGCGATCAACGGGTGAATTTCGTCGCCTTCGTCGGCTATCTCGTCCTGCAGGGCTTTCGTTTCATCCTAACTATGCGGTGGTTGCCGGCGAGATCGGAGTACTTCCGCTGGCTCTTGGTCTCCGCACGTGGTCGCCGTCTTCCCGATTCTCAACGCTGCGGTTCTCGCGATCCGTAGCGGCGATTAATCGCTGCGGCATTTTTGCGATGCGGCAAATGCCAAGAGAAAGCCGCCACAGCGGCAGACTTCCGACACACGATAACAGCGAAAAGAGTGATCGACATGACGCTTGCGCTAAGGCAAATACCGTCCGGCTTTGCTGTCGAGCACATATTCAAAGGGGCCTTCGTGTCGCACAAACTCTTGCCCTCGATCTTGCTCGCCTGCGCGTTGTTTGCCTTCCCTGCTTTTGCGCAGACCGGCGCCACGACTAAGATAGCCGCCCCGGCCACGAACAAGGCCGATGTGCTGACGCCCGATCAGGCGAAGCGGGCGCTCGATACGCTTCAGGACGACAACAAGCGCGCGCAGATGATCGATACGCTGCGTGCCATCGCCAATGCCTCGCCGCAGGCCGCACCACCCGCGCTCGAATCGCAATCTGCGATTCCACTC
Source organism: Bradyrhizobium sp. Ash2021 (assembly GCF_031202265.1). Taxonomy (NCBI): domain Bacteria; kingdom Pseudomonadati; phylum Pseudomonadota; class Alphaproteobacteria; order Hyphomicrobiales; family Nitrobacteraceae; genus Bradyrhizobium; species Bradyrhizobium sp. Ash2021. Next base: position 8,194,621 of record NZ_CP100604.1, read on the forward strand.
ACGGCGGACAGCCTTGGCGCACAGCTCTTGCTGACGGTGTCCGAACAGATCGGCGAGATCTCGCACGAGATCGCCGGTATGGCGCGGACGCTGACGAACTTTCCCGCGTTCTATTACTGGATCGTGCGAACCGCTAACGATCCGTCCGTGTATGATCAGTTGCTTGATATCGCTTGGAAACTGGCGTTGGTGTTCGGTTGCGCCCTCGCTGCCGAATGGTTGATCTTCCGTGTCATTAAGCGGCCGGTGGCGCTGCTGGAAGCCCGTCTTTTTCAAACGGCGCGTGCCCCGGCGCAGACGCTGGCCATGGTCGATCCGCCATCCTCCGCGACGGATGTAATCGTTGAGCCCGAACTGCACCAACGGCGCCTGAGCCTGGCGCGCGCCTGGCAGTCGCTGGTCAGACTGCCGTTCGTGTTGGGACGTCTCGCGCTCGATCTGGTCCCGGTGCTCGTCTTCGTCGGTGCCGCCACGATGTTGTTGGGTACCGGGATCGGCGATCTCGCAACTACCCGGCTTGCGATCCTGGCGGTCGTGAATGCCTACGCGCTGTCGCGCGGGCTGATCTGTGTCACGCGGGCGCTGGCGGGGCCGTTCGGTCTGTTTCGCGTTCGCGCCGAGACCGCCGCCTATATCGAGATCTGGGCGCGGCGTATCGTCACCGTCGGCGTATCAGGCATCGCCTTTGCGAATGTGGCGCTGCTGCTGGGCTTGCATCGCGCCGGCTACGCGGCGATGCTGCATCTGGTGGTGCTGATCGTGCATCTCTTTATCGCCGTCATCATCCTGCAGTGTCGCCGCCAGGTCGCCCGGGCGATTCGCGCGCCGGTCGGCCGCGAGGGCATAGCGGCCAGGTTGCGCGATCGCGTCGCCGACGGGTGGCACTATCTTGCGATCGCATTGGACCTCGCACTGTGGGCTGTGTGGGCGCTGAATATCCCCAACGGTTACTCGCTGCTGCTGCAGTATTTTGTCGGCACCATTGCGGTCGCACTGATCGCACGTCTCGCCACCATCGTGGTGCTGAGCCTGATCGATCGCGGTTTCCGTATCAGCCCGGACGTCCTGCAGCGCTTCCACGGCCTGGAAACCCGCGCCAATCGCTATCTACCGCTACTGCGCCAAATCGTCTCGGCCGTCATCGCCTTCATCGGCTTCGTTGCACTGCTTGAAGTCTGGGGTGTGGATGCCGTCGTCTGGTTCTACGGCGGCCAGATCGGTAGCCGGTTGTTGTCGGCGGTCGTGACGATCGGCATCGCCGCGCTGGCGGCGGCGGCTATCTGGGAGTCAAGCAACGCGCTGATGGATCGCCAGCTCAATGTGCTCTCGCGTGACGGTCACTTCGCGCGCGCGGCGCGACTGCGTACCTTTCAGCCGATGCTGCGAACGGCGCTGCTGTGCCTGATCGTCACGGTGGTCGGTTTGACGGCGCTGAGCGAAATCGGCGTCAACGTCGCCCCCCTGCTGGCCGGCGCCGGGATCGTCGGTATCGCCATCGGCTTCGGCTCACAGAAACTGGTGCAGGACCTCATTACCGGGTTGTTTCTCCTGCTGGAAAATACCGTCCAGGTTGGTGACAACGTCACCGTGTCCGGCCTGTCAGGGATCGTCGAGAACGTTTCGATCCGCACCATTCGTTTGCGGGCCGCCGACGGCTCGGTGCACATCGTTCCCTTCAGCGCCGTGACGACGCTGACCAATTCAAGCCGCGGTGCCGGCAATGCCGCCGTCAGCGTCAACGTTTCCTACAAGGAAGACACCGACCGCGCCGGCCAGATACTTAAGGACATCGTTGCTGAAATGCGTCACGAGCCCGAATACCGGAGTGCGATCCGCGGCGATCTCGAACTGTGGGGCGTCGACAAGGTGGACGGCTCGATGGCGTCGATCGTCGGCCAGATTCGCTGCACCGACAGCGGTCGCTGGCCCGTGCAACGCGAATTCAACCGCCGCATGAAGCGCCGATTCCAGGAGTGCGGAATTGAAATCGCATCCGCGAGCCAAACCATTCTGATGCAGGTTCCTCCGCCGGCCGACACAGCCTCGAATTCGATGCCTCGCCGGTCGGCTGGCTAGTCGCAAATTGCGCCTTCATGGTGATGAAGCCCATCGGCAGCTCGCTCCCGTGTGCTGTCCGGTGCGCCGTCTCGAACCATGAGCTTTTAGCCTCATCCTTGCGCGGCAAGCCTGAACTTTTCAAGGTCTAAGTAACCACTTCTATATTGGTGAGGTCAAATACAAGAACGAGATCCTGCCCGGCGAGCAGCCTCCGATTATGGATCGGGCGATGTTCGACGCAGTCCGGCAGAAATCGCTCGCCCAATGGTCGCACCGCACCGTCGTTCGCAACAAATCTGATCAGCTCCTAACGGGACTGCTGTATGACGATGCCGGCCATCGAATGATTCCAACCCATGCCACCAAGGCTGGCATCCGCTATCGCTACTACGCGTCGGCCCCTGTCCTGCATGGCGAGGCTAGAACCGCATCAGCAGGATCGGTCCCCCGCGTTCCTGCTGCTGATATCGAAGACACCATCATAAAATCCATGGAGGCGCATCTTGCCGGCAAACAGAGCGGTTCGACATCCAGGGCGGTACGACCAGGGGACCGCGAGGCTCTCGCACAGCTAGTCGCGGGGATTGTTGTGCACACGGACAGGCTAGTCGTGCGATTCAAGTCAGATCACACAGATGAAGCGGCCGATCGCTCGGATGATCCGTCGCTCACGATTGCCTGGCGTAAGCCGCCCTCCAAGAGAGCCCGCCGGATCCTGCTCCCGCAGAATGCATCCCGAAACGACGTCCGTCCGGAACAGTTCGAACGCCGCGCTCGCCTGGTCAGCGCCATGGAAGCCTTGAAAACACACGGAAATTTTCGCCAATGAAAAACGCCCGTAAGCGATGGAAATTCCTCGTATTTTCGGTGCTAGGTGATTGATTTGCCCAGATAAATCCTGGCTGGGGCGGGAGGGTACTCACCCCTAAACCAAAACGTCAAAAACAACTGAAATCACTATATAATTCAGCGCAGCACGGTCATTGTGTAGCAGCTCAGTGAAGCAGGCCGCAAGAGCAACCATTCCCGACATATCGGTGACAGGTGGATGAACAGGCGCGCCCGCGAGGCCGGCCGGGCTCTCGTGAACTAGACCAAAAAGTCTCGGCTTTCGGTCCCGCGCGATACGCCAAGCACTATTGATTGACCGTTTGCCGCGGGCAGTCGATCCCGCGGGCGGCGCCGGATGACGTGCGCCTCAAAGAGCCAATCCCAGAAACCGGATGCTGCGGAGCGATTCACGAAACTCGCAAACGCCGAGATCTTGACGAAGTCCTACGGCGAGCCAAGTCAGCTTGAATATGTAGGATTATCGGTTCCAGCCGCCATGAAGGTATCCGCTGGAAAAACCAGGCGCTTGCCAGCAATGTCTGCTTCAGTGAGCAGATAGCAGTCTTTCGAAATAACCTCTCCTCCAACCCTGTGCATCTTCTCAGAAGGCCGGGATACGCAGCGTATTGTTTAGGCGCTCAAGCGTGAGCTGTAAGGAAGTACTCGCCACATTCGGGTTCTGGTCGGCTTGCAGCGGCGTAGGTGCGCGCACGGTGCGCTGGACGACGGTGGTTGAAGCGGGATGATTGATCGTATCGAGAACCTGTCCCTTCTTGGCGTCCAGGCTTTGCTGAGCCTGATTTGTTTCGGCTTGAATTCTTCTGAGCGTCGTCAGTCTATCCGCATTCGTCGCAAAGAACTCGCGCGCTTCCGACTGCTTCCTGAGCAATTCCGACCTGGCCTCAGGTCGGAGTTCCTGAATGGTCGCATCAGGCGCGGGCACGCTGAAACTCTGCAACTGATCGGCTCGTTGCAAAAATACATTATTCTCTGCAAGCGTCCTTTTGTTAGCACCTATCTTATCTGAAAGGTCCTTAATTTCCTTTTCCAGAGCCTGAAGAGCTTCAAGCTGAAGCTTGGCGTAGTTCGCGGTCGTTTTCGTTTGCGAGGCGGTTCCGGCCGCGGCCTTGCCGAGGGACACCTCGACGATATTGTCCTCTAGACGATCGATAGTGCCCGTCGGGGTAATGGTTGTGGCAGGAGCCGGCATAATCACAAATGAAGGTGACGCGTTTGCGTTCAGATCGATACTGAACTCAAACGAATGGCCAATGCTCGCGAGGTCCGATGTTTTTGCGGATATCGTGGATTCAGACAAGGCGCCGTCAAATGCGCGGTCCATCCAATTCTCGAACCCGATCCTTCCCTTGAGAAGCGGATGAGCGACGTAAGCCGGCGCCGGCTCGCAGCGGGGGCCGTCCTTCACCGTCGCGAAGTCGAGGTTAAATTTAAGGATCGCAATTCTGTTAGCGGTCGTCGTGCCGCCGCCGCCAACACCCAGGTTGAGGGTCGAGCCTCTTGGAAGAAGGATAGGATTGGTGCTGGAAGCAAGCTTGACGCCTCCCGTTTCGTTACCCTTGAGGGTGACCGTATATTGACCCTGCCAAGTTCTGAGCCATTGCCGCCCGGGCCGATGATAGATCTGGGTTCGGACCGCGTCCTGAAACTCGCAATCGATGCTTGCGACCAGCGCCTCAATCGGCAAGACCTGCTCGCTCACTAGCTCGGGAACGTGCGTTCCGCATCCCGCAAGTATGAAAGCTCCCAACAAACACAAAAACAATTGCGCACGCATGGACGCCCCCAGAGGCCCATTACTAACTTGCTCTTATAAAGCGATGCGAACTTATACTATGCAACTAGCGGGCGATAGTGCCCATTCCCTCCCGCGCAAGGCTCTTTACGCGTGGTTGGCGCAACCGTCCGATGTTTAGCATGTGCCAAGCAGGTAGCTGGCGACACGGGTGACAGTCGTCTCCGACCACAGGCGGGGCGTCCGTCCATCAAATACGGCCGAGGAGACGAACTGCATGGAATCCAGCTTTGACAACGAGGCTCCACCGTTTGCATAACGGGGCCAGTAGTCGCGAGCCGTGTCACCTGCTGAAAACTTCGTCTGTCATAGGGCTATTTAGCGCCGAGGACTACGGTTATACTCCCACAGATTTTATGACCCCGGCATTGCAACGGAGGATAACATGGAGAGGAAGCCTAAGGCAAAGAAAGCCAAGAAGGCCAGCTCAGGAAAGCAGTCAGGCGGGGTTAGTGTCTCCGGGAGAATTGGTAGTGTCGGTGGTGACGTCATCGGCCGCGACAAAAACACCGTCAACATCTCAAAGATCGATGAAGCATTCGGCTCTCTCTCCAAAAAGATAGAAGCCTCGGATGCGCACGTGAGCCCAGAGGCCAATGAAACGCTTGAAGCACTGAAGAAAGAAGTAGCCAAGGGAAGCAAATCCAAAGATAGCGTCATGGCCACTCTACTGCAAAAGCTGGTGAAGCTGGTCCCGGAAGCGACAGGCTCCATTGTGAGCGCCTTCGCCACGCCACTGCTTGGCAAGATTGTGGGGCCACTTACGGGGCTTATTCTCAAGAAGTTTGAAGGCGCTGGCGATGCGCCGGCAACAAAGGACGCCGAAGAAGACGATACGACCTCCGTCTGAATTGCTTCGTCGGGCTACGTTCGCCTCCAACAGAACGCTGCAAGATGTCGAACAGGACGATATCATGATAAAACGGGACAGACGGAACGGAGTTACCATATCCGGAACGATGGGCGACGTAGACGGTGACGTTGTTGGTCGCGACAAAATTGAGCTTAACCTCACGCTTATTGAAAATCCCGAGACCTCCGAGACGCTGAGAACAGCGCTGGAATTCATGCAACGTGCATCCTCACTTCTCGAGGACGCTTCAGCCAAGAGACGCCTTTATGCTCCAGTCGGGGAGCGATCCCCCACTTTGTCCTTCTGGATCAGAGAAGCTCTCGATCCGCTACATGGCGCCATGAAATCGGTGCACAGCATTTATCTGACGACCTTCGGCGACGTTGAGAGATTGTTAGACGATAACGATCCGACTTCCCTAAATGTCGCCTTACAGCTTCTTTCCAGGCGCCACCTCGAAACGCGCGAAACCCGGATGGAGCTTCAAGCATTCCGAATTTCAATTCGGGAATTAGACGGCATACCAGTGGAGATACAGAAATATCTCGACGCCTGCGAAACCTATTTCTTGCATGCCACGGTCATAGCCGTGTCAAGCCCAATGCGCGCTCTCCTTGAGCAGTTGTCACGTCTTGACGTTTCAGCGCTAAGTGATCAGCAACTGAAGGCCATGGACCCCTACGAGGGATCGCGGCTTCCAACCGCGGCCCGCACGAGCGTGTGCGGCGTCATACACCATCTGGAAGAAAACTGGCCGCATGTCTTGTCGCGATATTACAGCGGCAGGCTTCAATTCCTGCAACGAGGCGAGCTGAAAAACGACGTAGAAGGTCTCCTTGAACAATTGAGCCTTCTGACTCGCGAACGGCGGTTAGGGTCAATACGCAGAGCCAGTACGTCCAACGCATCGGAGGAATTAGGCGGCATAGAAGCAGAACTCGACAGCTTGACCAGCGAATGAGCCCGCAAGGTAGCCCAACCATGAGTGACCGCGCGAACATGGACGGCGCCGGCGCGGATAGCGGAACCGGCAATACCTTCAATGGCGTCCTTGTCTCCGGTAACATCGGGAGAATCGTCGGAGATCTGATTGGCGGCGATAATACGGTCATCAACAATTTTGGAAATCCCGCTTTTGAAGCCAAAGTGCTCGGCCTCTTTGAATCCTGGAGCGCATCGAACGCCGAGCGATCCGCGCTCGCCGCGAATTTGATAGCCCTAAAGCTCGCAACGGTCTTTGTCGATCAGATGCGCCTTCTTTATATAACGACCGGTCAGCGCGTCAGAACGGCCAATGCTCATCTTCTTGCTCATTTCATTGAACGCGCCGATAACGATGCGAAGCAATTAGACATTTACATGCAACGATATTCGCTAGCACAACTCGACGCGGCATTCTTGAAGGACGTTTATGCCGTAGAACAATACTGCGCTAAGACATTCAAGAAGTTTGGCAGCGCTCATCCCCTTCCCCGCGACCAAAAGGACTTATTTCGCGACATGGCGAGCGCGACGCTGCCGATGCGCCGGATTTTGCATGCGGCGGATACGAAGGTTATCGCATCAACAGTCGCCGTCGTGAACGACATCGCGACAGGTTTGCGGCGCGCCTATTCCTATCCGGCGGGATTTGCGAAGGCGGACGAAATCGCCATGCTGCGATTTGAGATTCAGACAGAGGCTCTCAAACGCCTGCAAAGCGACGCGTCTATCCAAATCCGCACCATTGACGACGACGCGGAAGGCCGTTTCGCGCCCCTTTACTTCATTATCGATCACTGGCTACTGGATGAGTGCAAACCTTCGCTTTAACCGCTCGTACATCTAGGCTGATTTGAAGCCATATTGACAGTTTGCATGCTTAAGAGGGTGGATAGTGATCAGGCCGGTATCCCAAATCTCAAACACGCTCGACTCGGAAAGCCGGCAGCGGCTTTGTTGAAACAATCTTTGCGCGCGACAGCACATAAGTGGCAGCGCATAATGCACCATCGCGCGACGCGGCTTTAGCCTCATCTAAGATGATCCCAAGCGTGTCATATTTCGTTGGGCTCCGCCCACCCCTGATTTGGGCTTTGATTGATCAGGATCGCCCCCACAACCGTATGTATAAACTTGGATCGCGCCAAGATTGGCCAGCGCGTTATCGTCGTAAACGTTGAGTTCGCCGAAGAGGCCATCAATTCGCGTCAGCACAACGGAATCACCGTTCGAGGTCTTACTCAACCGACTTTTGCAACAAAATCGGCCCTATCCCGACATCAATCTAACAGTCGCCCTCGTCAGCTTTTGACCCAGGCTGTGTGAAAACTCAAAATCTCGAAGCGCGACGAGAATGATATTCTTGAGTTCGACCTCGAAATTGAATGGGCTTGCAATGTGGGCACTTGAAACGGTCTTGAACGACTAACTTGTTCTATCGCGATCGAGCTTCCTCGCGTTTTCACGCAGCCTGGACCCGAAGCCGAACCATCGCAACAAACACGGGATGTCCGATATGCGGCGCGTCAAACTAGCAGAAACATTAACTTACGTTAAACCGCTGCGGCGGCGACAGTGCTTGCGACTTCATCACGCTTCTCGGCGGCGCGGCGGCGGCATGGCCGCTAGCGGCGCGGGCCTCGCGCATGTCTATTCGATCAAGATCAGACCGGGAGGGAGTGAATCGTCGTGTAGACTGGCCCGGTCGGATCGTCCGATCGGAACGAACCCTTTGATTTTTGCGGTCTGCAGCGCAGGGACGCCGGATTTCTCCAGCTTGCTGGCAATCAGGCCGCGCAAAGGCATGGGTAGATCCAGGCTCCGATCGTCGACGACGCGCGCGGCCCGGAGGAACAGAATCTGCAGGTCGAGCAACTCCGGCGTAGTCCAATCGAAGCGCTGGAAAGCCTGATACGCGTGCTCGACGAGATCGGGCGAGACGACAGTCTCCGGCCCTGCGTAGAGCGGAGTTCGGTTGAGCAGGAGTCCGAGCGCCGCAAGATAAGGAGCGCAGTGCCGCTTGGCCCGTGCAAGCGTCACCGCGATGTCGCAGAAGCGACGCACCAGTTCCGCCTTGGTGTCGTGGTGGATCAGTTCCAGGGATCCAGCCAGGCGCACGAGTTCGTCGGGCGCCCTGCCGCTGCGGATCCTGTCGATCTCTCCGGCCATAAGCCTGGTCTGGCGTTCGCGCGTGAGCCCGCCCGCCACCCGGCGCCAGAGGATGTATTCCTGGCTCTTGATGCGCCGACCGGGAAAACACGAGCCATCATCGTGCACCCGCCACAGGGCATCGATACGAAGGTCGTCCCGGACAACGCCGAAGCCCGGGCGCAACAGAAATCCAGCCATGATGAGCCATGCCTCTTCGTGGTCCGCCGAACGTCGTCTGTCGTCCCGCCGCTCCTCGAGCGCAGGCCAAAGGGCGCGCAGCAGGGGCCCGTTCCATTCACTTCTGGCAGACGCGAGGATGCGCTCCATACCCTTGAGGATCGTGGCAGCAGTAATCTTGTTCTTTTTGCTGTTATTGGCAGGCTGGGTGAACACGATCCCGATCTGCCTGCGTGCCGTTTCCAGCGCGTCCGCTGAAGCGTTCGGTTCAATCGGAGCGTTTGCCTCCAGCGCCCGCCCCGCACCGGGCGCGCCCGCGACGCCTTGGACGTGCTCGCGCATGTTGAATTCCAGCGGCCAGGACTGCTGGACGGCGGGGTCGGCGCTGACGCACGAGATGTGGAGCAGCCCCAGTGCGTTCATCCGCGCCGTCAGACCGACGGGCAACATCCCGCCCGCTTCCGGACCGGATAGCTCAGCCGTCCTGACGACGGTCTGGAGCGGGGGCAACGGGTGAAATTCGCCTTCGGACCAGGAAACGATGTCTCCGGCCCGGCTGACGCTCTTCCGGGTTGAGGAATAAGCCTGGAAGCGCACCAGCTGATCGGTGCGGAGCTTAAGCCCAAGATCAGCGATCTCAAAAAGCTGCGACGGCGCTGCACCCTGAGGAAGAACGCATACGAGGGGTGGACGCACAGTCTCGCGATCCGTTGCCTGTATCCCCTCCACTTCGAGAAAGATCGCAGCGGCGGCCCCAGCGGCGATGCGGCCCGAACGGTGGTGGAGAAGGGCACCAAATCGCGCGGCTCCGCGCGCCACCGCCAGATCCGGCTCCTCGTTCTCCAGAACCTGCGGTACGTAGCCGTCCTGCCAGCCTCCGATCTGCTCGCGGAGTCTTTGGCGCAGGAGCGGCGGTCGGACGGATCCGCCGTTGAACAGGACGGCATCAATGCGCGGGCGATCGTTGAGGAATTCGGCAAGGTGTCGGGTTATCGCGCTGTCGGGAGGATAAGGAAGCCCCCATTCCCTCAGTGCCGCGTGCGTCCGGTACGGCCGCGCCGCCGCGTCGCAGAAGGGAAAAAATCCGTCCAGCAATAGGCTCTCGATTTCCGCCCGCATCACCGTCGCCGCCTGCGAGCCGCCGACCATCCCCGACCCGCGACCGGCCAGTGCAACAACGAACCGCTCATCCGGCGGCCCCGTAGTGGCCAGCGCGTGCTCTTTCAGATGACGGCAGGCGGCGACGAGCTGATCCCATTGCGGGCCGGAAAGCTGGCCGCCCGCCCCGGCAAGCCGCGGCTCCAGGAAATGGGCGACGGCAAGGTCGATATTGTCGCCGCCGAGCAGCGTGTGCTCGCTCACCGCGACACGCCTGATGTCAGGCTCCGGCGTTGGCTCGTTGAGGCGAACTTCAAAAATGCTGAAATCCGAGGTGCCGCCGCCGATATCGATGACCAACACGTGTCGCAGCCCGACATCGCCGTTGTCCGGCCGCTGCCATAATTCGCGCGCTGGGTCGTGGCTTTCCAGCCAGCAATAGAACGCAGCCTGCGGCTCTTCGAGCAGTCGCACATCGCCGGGGAAGCCCGCTTCCTCGGCGGCGGTAATCGTCAGCCGCTGCGCCGCCGCATCGAAGGAAGCCGGGACGGTAACCGTGATGTCCTGATCATCGAACGCAAACCCGGCCTGGGCAAACCGGCTGTTCCAGATCCCCCGCAGATAGTTCAGAATCAGTGCCGAGGCGCGTACCGGTGAGATTTTCTGCTCACGTGCCAGAACCGTCGATCCCCATGGCAGAAAGGGTGCCGACCGGTCGGCGGCGTGATGGCAAAGCCACGACTTCGCGGAATGGACGACCCGTCCGGGCGCTTCGCTTGCCTTCATGCGTGCAAAAAGGCCGACGATCCATTGCCCGGCTCCGACCTCCTCACCGCGCAAGTGTGCTGCGACCGCTTCCTCTGGCAGGTACAGGAAAGAAGGTAGCGTTGGCTTCTCGGTCAGACTCGCCAGGCCTTCCCATTGCGGGACGAGAAGGACCTCTGGCGTCCCCTCGCCGACCAGTGGCGCGAATGCGAGTGCGGAGTTGGTCGTGCCGAGATCAATACCAATGGCGAAGCGGGCGCGGTCTTTCGTCAAGAATTACCTCCAGAGGCGGTCCGGCTCCTATTCCGTGCGGACCTGGAACTCAACCTTCCATCGGCGATCGGAGTTCGTGTGCCTCATCCAAAGCTCAAGGATGCCAAGTTCGGTGACGACGGGGCTGACGCGGACCGGCACCACCTGCCCCACCGGGACGTCCAGTGCCGGGATCGCGACTTCGAGCAGGCCAGCGTCATCAAGCTCACGCTCGGCGTCGGGGAGTATCTGTCCCGGCGTATCGCCGCTTCGTACCGAGGAGGAGAAAAACCGAAACTCCGCCGTGCGGCCGGTGACAAGGCCGAACTCGCGTCCTTCGATCAGCAGTTCCGTGCCTTCCTGCATCCCCTGCGGGACAACACACAATGCCTTCAGCGGCGGCTTGTAGCCCGGAATGGCGGGCATCGACGTTTCCAGGCCGATGTAATAGGAGCGCGCCGCGCCGGCCTTAATGCGCATGCCCTTGCCAGTGGCGCGGAGACGTCCGTAGATCGCGCCGCCGCGTGCGACGGCGAGGTCTGGTTCGAAACCCTGTAATTCGCGGACTGGCTGGCCCCCATTCCAGGACGCCAGCAGATCAAGCACCCGGGTGCGGATTGGCGCGGCCTTGAAAACGCCCCCATTGAACAAGACCGCGGTCGGCATCAGCATCTGCGCGCCAGCCGATGCTCCCACCAGAGCGGCAAGCTTTTCGCTTGCCTTCACGTTCTGCAGGCTCTGAGCGAGAAACCGGGCGATATGCTTGCTGACGACCGGATCGGAAGCATAGGGCAGACCGAATTCCTGCAGCCCTGCCATACCGCTCTCGCGCGGCAGGTCGTCAAGGCAGGTTCTGGCGAAAAAACCGTCGACAACAACTTGCTCCAGCATCTCGCGATCGAGAGTCGTTGAGACAGTCTTGGCAAGCAGGCTGGAGCCGCGCGAGGGGACCGCGATTGGCGCCTGCGCCAGCCCGCCATCATCAATCAGGACGATCTTGGCTTTGGAGGCGGCATGCACGAGCGCCAGGAACTGCCAGGAGTCCAGCCGTTTGCCCGCGGCCTCAAGCTTGGCGTTCAGCGCATATGCGAGCGCCAAATCCATATTGTCGCCACCTAGGAGCCTGTCCGAATAGTGGCTGTTCAATTCTGAGCGAGTCTGATTCAACCTTGGGCGATGAGCAAGTATTTTCGCCCCTGGAATATCGATCAGACGCTGCTTCTGCCGCCGAATGTGCAGGACTTCGTGCCGAAAGGCCATGTCTCGCGGTTTATCGTTGAACTGGTGCGGGAGAGCCTCGATCTCAAGGAGATCACGGGCAGCTATGTGAGCGGGCTCGGGCAGCCGCCGTTCGACCCGCGCATGATGGTGGCGCTTGTGCTGCACGGCTATGCGAGTGGGCTGTATTCATCGCGGCGGATCGCGAAGGCCTGCCGCGAACGGAATGATTTTGTAATGATTGTCGCGCTCGATCCGCCGGATTTTCGCACGATCAGCGACTTCCGCAAGCGGCATTTGAAGGCGCTCGGCGCACTGTTCCTGCAGGTTCTGAAGTTGTGCGAGACGGCAGGGCTGGTCAAACTCGGCCATGTCGCGCTTGATGGCACGAAGATCAAAGCGAACGCGTCGAAACATAAAGCGATGAGTTATGAGCGCATGAAGAAACGCGAGGCGGAATTGAAAGCCGAGGTCGCTCGCATGCTGGCGGCCGCTGAGGCGGCGGATGCTCAGGAGGACGAGACTTTCGGCAAAGACAAACGCGGCGACGAGCTGCCGGATTGGGCTGGCGACAAGGAGAAGCGGCTGGCGAAGATCCAGCAGGCGATGGCGGCGCTGGAGGCCGACGCCAGGCTGGCCGCGGAGGAAGAGCGTCGCATCGAGGCCGAAAAGGAACAGCAGCGCCAAGCCGAAGGCCGCAAGAAGCCGGGCAAACCGGCGGCGCCGGCATCGGACCAGCCTGATCCCAAGTCGCAACGCAACTTCACCGATCCGGAAAGCCGCATCATGAAGTCGAAGGATGGCTTCGTTCAGGCCTATAATGCACAGGCCGCCGTCGACGCAGGCGCCCAGATCATTGTCGCGCACGAACTGACGCAGTGCGGCAACGATCAGGGCCAGCTGGTGCCCCTGATCGAGGCCATCGAGAACAATCTCGGCCGCACGCCGGAGCAGGCCTCAGCGGACTCCGGCTACTGCAGCGAATCCAATCTCGAAGCGCTCGAAGCACATCGCGTTGACGGCTATGTCGCGCCTGGACGCGCCAAGCACCCGACAGCCGCGAACGGAAAAATCGGCGGACCGCTGACCCAACGGATGCGAAAGAAGATCGACGATGGCGGCTTCGAAACGCCCTACCGATTGAGAAAGCAAGTGGTCGAACCGGTCTTCGGACAGATCAAACAGGCGCGCGGCTTCCGCCAGTTCCTGTTGCGGGGTGTCGAAAAAGTGCGTGCCGAGTGGGCCATGATCTGCACCGCCCACAACCTCCTGAAGCTGTTCACCCTCGCAAAGGCTGCCTGAGCCGGCTAACATGCCAATAAATGCCCGTCGCAGCACCTATCTGGACGGACTCCTAGCAGAATGTGCTCGCCGACGCTGACACGCTCAAGTTCCAGGCGGCCTTCGACATCTGTGACCGCGATCAAGCTGAAATCGGCTGTCCCGCCACCGACATCGCAGACCAGCACGATATCGCCATCAGCAATCAGGTTTCGCCATTCTCTGCGCGTCTGCGCCATCCAGGCGTAGAATGCAGCCTGCGGCTCCTCCAGCAATGTGACGTCCTCAAGCCCCGCAGCCTTGGCGGCCTCGGCGGTGAGGCTTCTTGCGACCTCATCGAACGAGGCAGGAACGGTTACAACGATCTCGCCTTCCGAGAGGTCCCAATCCCGCCCCTGCGCCCGTTCGGTATGCAGGAACGCGTCCCTGAGATGTTGGAGGTAAAGGCGTGAGCATTCGAATGGCGAGAGCTTCTCTTCCGCGATGTCGGATCGCCAAGGCAGGATCCGCTGCTTCGGGTCGATATGCGGGTTGGACAGCCAGGATTTGGCGGAGGTCGCGAGGCGATCAGGCACGAGCGCCCCCCGCTCGCGCGCGAACTGGCCAATGATCGCGCGCTCCCCGGCATCGTTCCAGGGCAGAGGAAACGAACTCTCCGGGAACTCCTCGGAGTGCGGAATATAAATGGCGGACGGCAGTGTCGGCATCTCGCCGATCTGATTTGGTCCTAGGGTCTGCGCGATTTCGATAATCCTGGTCTCACCACTCTCGAGATCGGCGATCGCGATTGCGCTGTTGCTGGTGCCGAGGTCGATAGCAAGACTGAAACGAGCGCTCATGAGAGGGTTGTCCTGGTTGTCGTGCTGTCAATTCGCGTCAATAGCAGCGCGTGATGGAAAGCACCGGTTGTACGTGATCCGACTCGGGCGTCCGGCAGCCGGCCGATGCGAGCCCGCTTATCTCAGTTCCACCTCCGCCGGAGCGATTGCTGGAAGTCGATCGGTCGAGCTCCGCAAAACGCGCGGTAGATTCACCGCATCCGTTTTCCAGCCGTGGTGGACAAGCACTCCCGAGAACGGCGCTGGGCCGCTGATCTTGCCCAGCAGTCGGTACTCGTCCGGCGAATAGCCAGCGGCGACCTGCACCGTCGATCCCTCGCTCTCTGCACGCAGGGGGGAGATTCGGAAGTGCTCCAGCAGGGCGGTCTTGCATCCGGCATGGACCACGCGCGCGGCTGCCCCAACCTGGGCGTCATCATGCGCGTTGATGTCGTCCATCAGGAAATCGACCAGCCGGCCCCTTGCCTGTAGCATCGCCAAAAAGTTGACGATCTCGGCGTCTGCCTGGTTTGCGCGAGTCGTAACAGGCATCGGTCGGGCCGCCTCAGCGCCAGCACTTCGGTTATCCCGTGACGGGCCGCGCCCGACCAGGATCGCTATCAGCGCGACAAGGCTCAGCGCCACCGCCCCACCCGATAGATACATTTGGAATGCGCTCGCTGCCGGCAGCAATTCCAGAGCGTTCACCACGACCAGGAGCAGGAGCACTATGATGGCGATCGCTTTCATCGCATGCATGTTTAGCCGCAGCTCCCTTTTGAGACGCATCAGCGTTGATTGACGCACGAAGAATACAGAATATCGACGGTTGTGGAAACCTAACCGGGTCCGCGCCCGCGCTTGTCGATTATGCCGTTAAAAAGTCGGACGCCGTGAAGGCTATGGGCCACGTCGAACGGGCAACTGGGTGCTGCATTCAACTTCACTCTCCCTATGTGCCGCAATAGACTGCGTCACAATCAGCCCTCGCATGCTCCGTCGCGCTTGCAATTCCGGGATAAGTTCTATCCGTCGCATATTGAGGTAAGCAAATCACACTTTGCTGCGGTGCATGAGTCCGGTAATGTGCAGGTTTTCGGATGCCGGCTTGACGAGGCTATCGACGCGCTCCGACGACCGGCGTCCGAAAAGCGCCAAGGCACGAAATCGCGGGAAGTGGGGCACCGGCGGTGCCGCGGGCGCTATGGAGATTTAACCGCGGTACGTGATTTGAGTGCCGGGTAATTTTTCGAAGGGTGTACTGGCCTCGAAGGGATGCACAACTTTGGCGTTATGGCACGAGTGTTGCACAAGTGGGGAAAGCTCCTTTTGCCTCTTATGTGATTTCAAAGAGTTAGGCGTTGTAAAAAGGTCACGTTCGACAACTTCTGCGCGATCAGCCTTGCGACAGCCATGGAGCATCATAGGGCGAACCAATTTTTGAAGACTGCAACAAACCTCAATTTTGTCCAACCGAAACTGTTTCAACCTACTCGTCAAGATGATCACTGCTTCTCCGATTGCACGGTGTTCGTCATTCAAATTCTTGACGATGCAGATGTGGTCTTCCGCATCTCGGACGCGGAATTTGCGGACGTTCTACGTTTCTACCCGCGGCCACCATGCTCGCAGGCAAGCCGCACCGCCTCAACGGGCGAACTATCGCGCAGCGATTTAGTGCGTTGGCCCTTCGCGTCATTTCGCGGCGATGCAGCGCTTCGGTCGCTTTCGGACCGGAGCGGACATCAGATGGCAGGCAGGCCCGGCTGGATCGGTCGCGAATGACCCAACTGAGACATGGGCGGCTCAAGACTTCGCAGCGCAAAAGCATTGTTCGTTCCTTCGCTAAAGCGTGGTATTGTCCCTTCTATTGGGATGCACACGATCTCCGGCGAGAGGGATCGCATGGCAATCCACATCCGACGGCGAGAATTCATATTCACACTGGGCGGCGCGGCGGTCGCGTGGCCGCTCGCGGCGCGCGCGCAGCAGCCGAAGGTGCCAACCATCGGCGCGCTGGTTATTGGCAATATAAGCCCGGAAGAATTCTGGCGGGAGTTTCGGCAGGGACTACGCGATCTGGGGTATATCGAGGGGCAGAACATTCGATTTGAGTTTCGGTCGGCGGAAGGACGGATCGATCGGCTTCCCGAACTGGCAGCTGAGCTGGTTCGTCTCAAGGTCGATGTCATTGTCACTTGGTTCACGCCTACCGCTGTGGCGGCAAAGCAAGCGACGCGGGAAATCCCGATCGTGATGGCCGAGACCGGAGATCCGATCGGCACGGGCTTGGTCATGAGCCTTCACCGACCGGGTGGAAATGTCACCGGCATCGCGAGCGTAACCGCCGAACTGGCCGGCAAGAGCGTCCAATTGATCCGCGACCTGCTACCGTCGGCGCGCCGGGTCACCGCTCTGGCCAACGCGACCGATCCCTTCTCCAAACCTTTCCTCGAACAGATCCAGCTTGGCGGCGAAGCCACCGGAACCGCAATCAAACCAATCAGGATTAGCAACAATGAGGAGTTCGAGAGCGCTTTCGCCGCGATGGAGAAAGACCGGCCCGACGCCATCATCGTTCAGCCCAGCCTGCCGAGCAAGCGCACCGCCGAGCTGGCACTGCAACACCGCGTGCCGGCGGTTTCCGTGCCGCGCTGGTTCGTCGACCAAGGCGGGCTGATGTCGTACTCCCCGGTATATGCGGACCTTTTTCGCAAAGCTGCCGTGTACGTCGACAAAATCCTCAAAGGCGCCCAGCCCGCCGATTTGCCGGTCGAGCAGCCAACTCGCTTCCAACTGGTCATCAATATGAAAACCGCCAAGGCGCTTGGCATTACTGTGCCAGCGACGCTGCTCGCCCGCGCCGACGAGTTGATCGAATAGCCCATTGGCGCACGTTCGTTTGCTGCATCTGCTCACGACCGGTTATGGCCCAGACAGGCCTCGATTGGGCCATCTGGGTCACCAGTGTTCGCACGCGCTCGGAAGACCGAACCTCCATCTCGTCTCATCCTCTCGCAGACCTCGGCTGGAAACTGTTGATAGGGTTACGTCATCGCTTGCTCCTCATGTCGCGCAGTTCCTTTGTTCGAGCCAAGGGCCGTTCCTTCGTCCCGGCCCGCAGAACGTCGATCGCGTCGCGCGCAGGGGCGGTCAAGGCCGGCCGTCGCGCTTGGCTTGCGGCGGGCGCCGGCGTTGCCAGGCTGCGCCTTGACCGCGCCGAGCACGGCGCGAGGATCAAGCGGGTCGGACGCCTGCATCGTCGGTCCTCGTCAGCTCGAAGGCGCGTCCTTTGGCCAGCACCGCCCAGGCGATGCGGGCAAGTTTGTTGGCGAGCGCGGTCGCGAGCACGTTGTGATGCAGCCGCTTCTTGGCCGCCTCGATCCATCGCTTGAGCCCATAGCCCCACCTGGTGGGCTTCACCTTCACAAGCACAACCCATGCCGCCTGCACGAACAGAACGCGCAGGTAGCGATTGCCGCGCCTGGAGATTTTGCCGAGGATCGTGCGGTCTCCCGTCGAGATCTGCTTGGGCACCAGTCCGAGCCAGGCGCCGAAGTCGCGGCCTTTGGAGAATACGTCTCCAGTGCCGATCGCGGCCACCATGGCGCTCGAAATGATCGGCCCGATGCCGGGCACCGTCATCAGGCGCGAACATGCCTGATCTTGACGGGCCAGGGCTTCGATCTCGCCGGAGAGGCCATCGATACGCTGATTCAGTCGGCGCCAGTCGCCTGCCAACTCCTCGATGACACGCAACATGCGTGGCGACAGGGCATCGGTGCGCGTCGCAAGGATGGTGGGCAGTTCCGTGCGCAGGAAGCCGATACCTTGGCGCACGGCGATCCCGCGTTCCAACATGAAGGCGCGAATCTGGTTGATGATGCCGGTGCGTTGCGACACCAGTCGCTCGCGCACCCGATGCAGCGCCTGCAGATCCAGTTGCTCCGCGGTCTTGGTCGCCACGAACTTCATCGTCGGGCGCTGCACGGCTTCGGCAATCGCTTCGGCATCATTGAAGTCGTTCTTCTGTCCCTTGCTATAGGGGCGGACATATTTGGCCGGCATCAATCTGGCATCGTGACCCAGCGATGCGAGTTTGCGGCTCAGGTGATGGGCGCCGACGCAGGCTTCCATGCCGATCAGGCAAGGCGGTATATTGGCGAGCCGCGCCTCCACTTGGCCACGCGACCACTTTTGCCGCAGTGCGATGGCGCCGCGCGCATCGTGGCCCACAACGTGGAACGAGTTCTTGCCGATATCGATGCCGATCACGGCGATCGCGGTATTGGGTGTCTGAGACATGGCGTGCTCCTTGTCTTTGGCGCCCCTTGCCAGCTTCGCTTGCTGGCGGGGCAGGAGCACGGCCGGACCATCCCATTAACGGAAGTCGGCGGCTTCCAAACTAATTCTGTCGATAGGTCTCTCACGTCCTCCGCGTGCCAAGTTTAGGCAGCTATAGTTCCACATTCTAATTAATTGGTGGAATCGGCGGATGAACGAAGCCATTGTCCGCTTTGCGACGCAACACGATTTGCCCGAGGTGTTGAACCTCTATCGGCACCTTCATCCGCATGAGCCTCAGCTGGAGACTGCTACCAGCCGTCGAGGGAGACCTTGGCGGCTTTTTGCGTGTGGCCAGAATGCGAGGCCATGGCCGCAACGGTAACCGAGCGGCTTTGGGAAATCGGTGATATCGTCGGGGTGTTGAAGGCGTGGGAGGCCGCCCAAGTGAGGCGGTCTTAGCTGGGAGGAAGGCCATGGAATGGTTTAGCCGGAAAACATCGATAGCGGGTACCCAAATTTCCAATTGGATACTCGTTCTGGCGGCTCTCGTCGTAATCTGGATTATCTATCGCTCTGCAACGTGACGGTGGCTGCTTCCCCCTACGCTGTTGCTCACAGCGCTCCAGCCATGCGAAAATCTCGCTGTTAACGCAATGGATCTTGGAGGCGAGGTGCTTGTCAGTGAGCTTCGCTCGACCGTAGTAGACGATGACATCGCAATCGGCAGCGCAGCTGACCGATGTCTGCTTTCGGGAGAAAAACAGACATCCCATTTTAAGGGCGTCAGGACCGTTTTTGACCCGACTATTAAGGTCTTGCGTGCTTAACATGTGGCCGATGCTAAGGAAGTGAGATGTCGCCCCTCTTGATCCTACTTGCCATTGCATTCATCGGCGTTGCCGGATGGGGTTTCCAGTCCGTCATGGCGGAGCTGGCACCTTTGAGACATGCCGACAGAGTCTAAAAAGGTCTGCTAACAGGGGTAGACCGGAAGTGTTTGGCGGGTAGTCAGAACGACGCGAACGGACCCAATCCGGACGTGGGTCATCAGCGTTTTGGGATCGGGCGTGCCATTTCTCGCTCGCGGCCCGGTCGCAAAGTGCTAGGCTTACGCAACTGCAAAATCGCGTTTTACGTTCATGAAGCGACGCGAGTTCATTACGCTCCTCGGCGGCACGGTGGCATGGCCGCTTGCAGCGCGTGCGCAACAGCCAGCACTGCCTGTCATTGGTTTCCTCAATAGCGGGTCAGCCGACACCTACTCAGATCGCGTTGTAGCGTTCCGCGAGGGCTTGAGCGAACTCGGCTATGTTGAAGGCCAGACAGTAACCGTCGAGTACCGCTGGGCGCTTGGCCAGTATGACCGACTAGCCGGGCTGGCGGCAGAACTCGTTCGGCGGCCTGTGTCCGTCTTGGTCGCGACAGGAGGCGAACCAGCGGCACTAGCGGCGAAAGTGGCGACCTCAACTATTCCGATCGTCTTTGCCATCGGCGGTGATCCGATCAAGCTCGGCCTCGTGGCGAGCTACAATCGGCTGGGCGGTAACGCCACCGGCACAAATATCTTGGCTGGCACCCTAGAAGCCAAGCGGCTCGGACTATTGCACGAACTGGTGCCACAAACTTCAGCGATCGGCGTGCTCCTTAATCCGAACTATCAACTCTATGACAGCCAACTAAGCGACGTGCAGGAGGCAGCGCGGACCATTCGTCTCCAGCTGCACGTTTTGCGCGCTAACACGGATCGGGAGATCGAGGCGGCATTTGAAACCCTTGCCCAACAGCGCATTGGAGCGTTGGCAGTTGCCGCCTCTCCATTCTTCGACACGCGCCGGGAAACGCTCGTTTCATTAAGCGCACGATACAGTATACCAACAATGTATCAATTTCGGGAGTTTGCTGTCGCCGGCGGCCTGATGAGCTATGGCGTCAGCATTCGGCATGTCTATCGTCAAATCGGTGTCTATACCGGCCGCATTCTAAAGGGAGCGCGTCCGGCCGACCTGCCGGTCGTACAACCGACTAAGTTTGAACTTGTGATTAATCTCAAGACTGCAAGAACGCTCGACCTCGAAATACCGGCGACGCTGCTCGCTCGTGCTGACGAGGTTATCGAATGAAGTCCACTGACTTCGGATAATGGCACCAAACGGACCGGTCGTGCCGGTTTGCTAATGTCCGTTGATCGGGGTGGACCGGAAGTGACCGCCGGACCTCCAAGGCGACGCTTTTGACCCACCTCAGACATTAGGGTGGGTCGGAATCTGGCCCGCTGCAATACCTTGACATAGATCAACGTCCCTCCAACGAGCAATTGCATTAAGCGCCAACGAGTTGGATTTCAGGGGCTTGGACAATGAGAAACATCCGGCGCCCGCTGGCGGTTCTCGGCAGCCTTTTCTTTTTTGGTCAGGCCGTTCAGGCCGCTGATCCTGCACCTGGACCTGCCAATGCCGATGCGAGCGCGCTGGCAGCTTCCGCGCCAGGCACAACGCTGGTTACGCGCGGTGAATACGTCGCAAGACTGGGCGACTGCGTTGCCTGCCACACGTCCGAGAAAGGGCCGCCGTTGGCGGGTGGACGCGAACTCGCGACGCCGTTCGGCAAAGTGTTTTCGACCAACATCACTCCCGACAAGCAAACCGGCATCGGGCAATATTCGTTTGCGCAATTCGATCACGCGATGCGCAATGGCGTGGCCGCCGACGGGCACAATCTATATCCCGCGATGCCCTATCCGTCCTACGCCAAAGTAAGCGACGACGACATGCGCGCGCTATACGCTTACCTTCAGGACGGTGTAGCACCGATCAAGAGGCCAAATCAGCCGGCGGAGATGCGTTGGCCTTTCAGCATGCGCTGGGGCTTGATGTTTTGGAATTGGGCGTTTCTGGATGGCATGCGGTTCAAGCCGGACGCAGGAAGGGATGCTGCCTGGAATCGGGGCGCGTACCTCGTACAGGGCCTTGGGCATTGCGGCTCCTGCCACACGCCGCGTGGCATCGGCTTCCAAGAGAAGGCGATGAGCGATGCAGGTTCCAATGGCAAATACTATCTCGCGGGCGCAACGGTCGAGGCGTGGCGCGCCCTCAGCTTGCGCCATCTGTGGACCGTGGAAGATACGGCTCTGCTGCTGAAAACGGGACAAAACCGTTTTAGCACGGTTTCCGGAAGCATGGCGGAGGTCATTCATTTAAGCAGCCAGCACTTCAGCGATGACGACCTGATCGCCATAGCCACCTACCTGAAATCCCTGCCACCGGGCCAAGATGAACAGCCGGTGCCGTCGGTGCCAGAGCGTGTTCAACCATCGAAACTATCCGACGCTCTATTTTCGACACGTGGCGGATTGGCATATGTCCAGTTCTGCTCGAACTGCCATCGCGAGGATGGCGGCGGAGTTGAAAGCATCTTCCCCCCGCTTGTACAGAACCCGACGGTCTCGTCCGCCGATCCGGTCACACTGGTACACATCATGCTGACAGGCTCGCAAACCGCTCAAACCGCTACCCATCCGCGTGTCTGGACGATGCCGGCTTTTGCCCGCCTCTCTGATCGGGAAGTGGCGGAAATTCTGAGCTTCTTGCGCAGCAGTTGGGGCAACAATGCCAAGCCGGTGACGCCGTATGACGTGGCGAAGATACGTGCAGAACTTGATCCCAAGACCACAGATTCCTCCAAATTTGAAACGCCGCGCCTCGCGGATCTGCTTGCCGCTCCCAATGCAGCTGAAGTTGTCCGTGGCATGCGACTGCATCTTGAGACCCGGACGCTGCTGCCGCAGCACGTCGGCGGTGACTTGACTTGTAACAGCTGTCATCTAAACGCCGGCACTGTGGCGGACGGCTCACCTTTCGTCGGCCTCTCCGCCTTCTTTCCTAGCTACGCCCCGCGCGTAGGCAAGGTGATAACGCTCGAAGAGCGCATCAACGGATGCTTCCGGCGATCCATGAATGGCGTCGTGTTGCCTATAGATGGGGCGGATTTGAAAGCCATGGTGGCCTATTTCGACTGGATGAAGGGCGAGTTTAAGCCGGAAGACAAGGTCCCCGGACGCGGCACTGGCAAGGTGGACAGAACGATCAAGCCAAATGTGGAGAATGGAAAGCGTGTGTATGTGGAGCAGTGTGCAGCTTGCCATGGCAATAACGGCGAGGGCTTGAGGCGGGCCGATGGTAGCGTCGTGTTTCCACCGCTTTGGGGCGTCCGCTCATTCAATGTCGGCGCTGGCATGGCGCGGACGTACACAGCGGCCGCGTTCGTGAAACGCAACATGCCGATCAGCTTCAGTGAGAAATTCCCGCTGGGGCAAGGCGGACTTTCGGATCAGGACGCCGTCGACGTTGCCGAGTATTTCTCGCATATGCCGCGCCCGGACTTCCCCGACAAGGTAAAGGATTGGCCCAAGGATCCCAAGCCGTCGGATGCACGTATTGAGAATTAGCAGTCTGCGCGCCGGAATCTCCGTGCTGACGTCTCCTAATGGCCCTTTTCGGACCTGACACGCTTGGCTGACGATGTCCGTTATTGAGGGCAAAGCCGACCTCCGGGTTGAGCATCCGGACTTCTGAGTTTGACCCATTTCAGACTAAAGCTGCCTCACTTATATGGTTCGACAGAACTGTCGAAACGCTAAGGCCCCGTTCGGCGACCGCGGTTTAGGAGGTTTGCATGGCGACAAAGACAGCTTACAAATCTTTTCGCTACAAGGCCAACACAGCCTGGAGCTCCGCCCGACGGGGTACGCTTTCTGCGTCGGGAAAAGCGAACAT
The DNA here is from genome assembly GCF_031202265.1 of Bradyrhizobium sp. Ash2021. NCBI lineage: Bacteria > Pseudomonadati > Pseudomonadota > Alphaproteobacteria > Hyphomicrobiales > Nitrobacteraceae > Bradyrhizobium > Bradyrhizobium sp. Ash2021. Next base: position 8,217,976 of record NZ_CP100604.1, read on the forward strand.
CAATGTTGGTAGTCCGCCTGAGTTTAAAGGCGAGCCAGACATCTGGGCACCTGAAGAGCTACTCGTGGGCTCAGTCAATACATGCATGATGCTGACCTTCCTCACGCTCGCCCAAGCGAAAGGCCTGACTCCGGTACGATATGAAAGTGAAGCCGAGGGCCTGCTCGAAGATATCGAAGGCAAGTACAGCATCACAGAGGTTATGGTTCGACCGCGCGTAAGCCTCAAAGACAACGCCGAACTCGAACGTGCCCGCGAAATCATGGAAAGCGTCGAAGCACAGTGCTTCATCTCGAATTCCATAAAATCGAAAGTCTCGCTCGCTGCTGAGCTTGTCGTTGCTCCCTCGCCAAAGTGAAAGCGAATTGCGTTGGCTGTGCGAGTCCGGTTCTGGCACGCAACGCACATCCCAGCCCGCACGTCGGATGTCCGCTTTCGGGGGTGAAGTGGAAAACATCTGCTCCTGGCGAGTATTTCCGAGTTTGACCCGAAGGCGACCTTGAACTCGCAACCAGCGAGAGGCTGATCGCAGCTTAGCAGAGTCCTCGGTGAGGCCGGCCGTTAGCCGCTGATCGTCTTGGTGCAGCGCTCCTTGACGTAAACGCCACCCACCGGCTGGTCTCCCGGGCCCGGCTGGCCTTCGGTAGCGGCAATTTCATATGGACCGCTATCCAGGCGGCGGAGCAACACGGGCGAGCCGGTTGCCTTGGCGACCTTCGCGAGCGGTACGAGGACTCTGCTCCGATCTTGAAGCGCAGATGATTGCAACTCAGCGAGTGATACCCCAGCGAGAGCCTCGGCGACATCCGCCGGGCCCTGCCCAGCGGGTTGGAACGCCCGCTTCTCGCCGGTAAGCGTAGTGATCGCAGCGGGATCGAGGCCAGACAAACCTGAGACGAAGTTTGTGGCCGAGTCGGCATCCGAGAAGGATGCGCTAGTCGCAATGAATATCACGCGCGACGAAGGCAGCCCGATCCGATCGAGGAGGCGTCGAATCAGATAGGCGACCTCGGTGCCGTTGGCGCCGCGATAGAGATGCGACTCGTCGAGGATCAGGAAAAATTTTTCATCCTGATGTTCCTCGAAGAACGCGCGCGTCTCAGCGAATATCTCGCGCTCGATTGGCCTGAGTAGCATGTATTCGAGCATAGAGTAGTTGGTGACCAGCAGATCCGGGCACGCTCCTTGGATCTCATGACGCGTGAGCAATTCGGAATCCTGATCACGCTCATTTGCACGGAGTGCATCTCCGTTGGTGTCTTCCCAGTGCTGACCGGGTTTGCCGTACCACTCACGCAGGCCGTCGAATGCACCGACGAGACTGTCCGGCTTGGCCGGCCAGCGACCCTTCTCCTGCAACGTACGGACGAGGTCCTGGTCCTTCTTATTGCCGTTACGGGCGCTATCTTCGATCTTGAGATAGTATTCGAGCGTCTTGAGACGTGTCTGGTCGCGTTTTCCATCTCTAACACCGGGATAGAGTGTACGGCCCGTGTATCTGCCAAATTTAACTGGCCGGTTCGCGGCCGTCGTGAAGGCATTGCGGACGGCCGACGATCCAAAGAGCGTACGCAGTCGACCCAGTTGGTCGTTAACCAGAGCGTTCATTGGATAGAGAAGCAACGCTCGAACTGCTCTCTTTGCAAAATGGTTCGGGCGGTAGATTGCCTCATCGGCGAGCCGTGCCAGGATTGGGAGCAAGAAAGCCTCGGTTTTGCCCGACCCCGTACCGGTGGTGACGACAATTCCAGTGCCGGCGGCTTTGTCGCCCATAGTCAATTCGAGCGCCTTGGCTTGATGCTCATACGGCGGGTCGAAAAGGAGTTGGCCCGCCTCTTTGGATGCCAACTGGGTCAGCAGGTCACGGATCCCTGGAGAGAGCGCGAGAGTGGCGAACTTGCGCTCTCCAACGTAAGCGGGCGTACTCTCGATGTAGGGCGTTTGCGCAATACCACCCTCCATAAGCAATCGGCGGCGGAGATCGACGACCTTTGCGTTTGAGAGGTGGTAAGTTGCTTCAATATAGGAGGCGAGCGCCTCCCGCATGTGTTCAATTTCGGTACGCATAGCCCCCCTAGGACTCTCTCAAGCCAGCAAATCTTATGCGCCATACTCGAGCGTTCCGAGTTGCAAGATACTCGCTTAGCACAGTTCAACCACCGCTTGCACCCAGGAGATGACAGCCGCGATTTATTTCGACTCTGGCGCCGGCCGCCTCACGCTTCGGGCGGCTCTCGTTCATCGTCGCGAACGGCTGCTCGAAGCTGAACTGAGCGAGGTCCATGCCGCGACCTCAAAGGGCTACGCGCGAGGCAAAATCAAATTCAAGGCTAATACATGTGAGGAAGGACGCCGCGAACTATACCAGAACGTAGAAGTTCCGCTCGCGTATTCTTTCGCTTCACGATCAACGGATTTGTTCGGTACCCGAAGAACGCCGGATAAACAATAGGCGCCAACCAACACGCGACCATGGCTGCTCTTGCGGAAGCGCGTCGAGTCGGACGTCGGCCATTCGCGGGCCGTCCTCGTTGAGGCAACGCACGTCGCACGTCACATGGCCGTCGGCGAGCCATTCTGCGGGGCTGCCGGATGGAAAGCGGCCTAACCATTCGTCTATCGACGCATGCCGCCTGTTCGCGCCGGAAGCCATCATGAAGCAGCTAGGGTTGGTGGCTGGCGGCGCGCCAAGTGCTGTCGGGTGATTCAATGGCGACCAATACAGACATCGGGCCCGCCGGCATCGGCGGGCCTTTTTCGATTGCGGCTTAGCAGCGGATTGAACGCTACCCCAGCAGTTACCCCAGACGGTCATCGCCAAGTAGATATCGATGTAAACCATTGATTTATAGGTACAGTTGGGTGGGCTCGAACCACCGACCTCCTGTTCCACAGTCAGTTATATTGAATTTCTACCGGTTCCCATGCTATGCGATGGGATACGAATTTTCGTTATTTTACGGGCAGTACTTCCACCATGGGCTTCGTTGGGACACGCCGGGTTTCGCTGCTTCCTGCTTGCACAGTGCTTGCACGGAAGGTGCCGTCTCTCCGACGTCGGCCGGCGCTGGCGGGCGCAATTGGTCTATATAGGCCGCGTGAAGCCGTAGAGCCGTCCGGACCGTCCGCCATACAACAACCACGGGCGTTAGTTGCACGACGGCTTGCCAATCGCAGCCGTCCGGCGCTCGTCGAGCCGTCGAGATGAGCCATGCAAGTTAATAGCCGCGCGCTGACGAAGCGCTACGTCGATAGCCTCAAGCCCGCTGCGAAAGCGATCCTGGCATTCGACGCCAGCCTGGCGGGGTTCGGCGTACGGGTCATGCCGAGCGGGCACCGCTCCTATTTCGTGCAGTACCGGAACAAGCACGGCCGCTCGCGATGGTTCACGATCGGCGCGCACGGGCCGATGACGGTGGATAAGGCGCGCAAGATTGCCAAGGACGTGCTGCACGCAGTGGCCGAGGGCAAAGACCCGGCCGACGCGCGCAAAGCATTCCGCAACGCTCCGGACATGGGCCAATTGCTCGATCGATACGTCGCGGAGCATGTCCGCAAGCATAACAAGACCACGATCCGCGCCGAATTGGAGCGGGTCGTCGAGCGCTATATCCGACCGGCGCTCAAGGCATTGAAGGTTGCCGCGGTGACCAGGGGCGATATCGAAAAGCTCCACCGGTCGCTGGCGGGAACGCCCCGGCAGGCCAACGTGGTGCGTGCCGTCTGTTCCAAGGTTTTTAGCCTAGCCGAGGTGTGGGAAATGCGCCCCGAGGGAACCAATCCCTGTCGGCGCATCCCGCGCCACCCCGAGCAGCATCGCGAGCGCTTCCTTTCCGGGGACGAACTGGCCCGCCTCGGCGCGGTCCTAAGGCTGGCTGCCAGTGACGGCTTGCCGTGGATAGTGAAGGCGTCGAAGGCCACGGCGAAGCATCTGCCGGCCGAGCACCACCGCAGAACGGTCTATCCACGGGTCACCACCGCCACGGTCGAGCTTCTGCTCTATACCGGGTGCCGCCTTTCCGAGGTGTTGAACCTGCGGTGGGAACATATCGATCTCGACGCTGGCACCATCCTGTTGCCGACGACGAAATCGGGGCGTGCGCAAACGGTGACGATCAACGCCCCGGCGCGTCAAATTCTTCTCAACCTTAGGCCTGACGACGACGCTGAATGGGTACTGCCCGGCAAACTCGATTCGTCAAAGCCCTTGAAAAAGGATGCCATGGAGGCGGCGTGGCAGAAAATCCGCGCGGCGGCCGACCTCGCGGACGTTCATCTGCATGATCTGCGACACACGGTGGGCACCTATGCCGGCCAATCCGGTGCAAACGCCTTCTTGGTGCGCGATCTTCTGCGGCATAGCGATCTATCGATGACGGGCCGCTATGTGAACAAGTCGGATGATCCGGTCCGGACCCTTAACGATCTTGTCGGCGAGCGCATCGCAGCCGGACTTGAAGGCCGGCCGCCGGCCGTTGTCGTTCCCCTTCGGCGATAATCAATAGAGCAAGCTTTTCGCGCTCGTGATCTATTCGCGCGCCGCCCGCGCGGAGATTTTGAATCTGCCCGCTAACGTTCTAGGATTACGAATCTCAGCGGGACCTCGCTGAGATACTCCTCAAACTTATCCGGCGACCTGCGAAAGTGACTCGATCATTATGACTGACACGCCAGCTGTTCCGCGTTCCATTGAGCGGTCCTTCCGCGATCTTTCCGATGCCGAAGTCGCCGATATCGAACAAGCCTCCCTGCTTGCTCAGGCGGGCTGGAGGGGTAGTTTCGAGTGGGACGAGCTACTGCGCTCACAGCGTATACTCATTGTTTCAGAGGCAGGGGCAGGAAAGACGTACGAGTGCCGGACGCAACAGGAACGTTTATGGCGCGCTGGTGACGCCGCTTTCTTCCTCGACCTCGCCACTTTAGCGACTAGTTCCGTCCGCGACATGCTAAGCGCGGAAGAGGAGCAGCGACTCGATGAATGGCTACGTTCGCAGTCTGAGTTAGCGACCTTTTTCTTGGATTCGATTGATGAACTGAACCTGACACTTGGGAAGTTTGATCAATCCCTAAAGCGGCTCAATAAATCGCTTGAAGGGCAGCTTGGGCGCGTGCGCGTGGTCATAACGACACGGCCGGTGCCGGTTGATCGAGCTCTGATCGAGCAATATTTGGCGATCCCGAGTACATCCGAAACGGAGCCGACGGCCGAAGCGTTTGCCGACGCGGTCATGGATCGAAAAGCGAAATCAGACAATGAGCCGAAGACGAAGGCTTGGCGTAGCGTTGGGTTGATGCCGCTATCGACCACGCAAATGCGCGAATTCGCTTTGCTACAAAATGTATCCGATCCCGACGCGCTTCTGGACGATATCAGGCTTCGGGATGCGGAAGAGTTTGCACAACGTCCACAAGACTTAATTGAGCTATGTTCGGATTGGCGCGAGCATCAGCGTATTCGCACGCACCGTGAGCAGGTCGAAACCAATATCGCCACCAAACTGAAATCGAGAACAGATCGGAAAGAACGAGCGCAGCTTTCGCAAGAGAAAGCCATCGAAAATGCAAGCCGTCTTGCCTTGGCGGCCATGTTGACGAGGAAGCTCACATTGCGGCACAGCGCAGAGGCCGATTCCGTGGAGGCGAGCGAAGCCGCTCTCGACGTATCCAGAATTTTGTCCGACATGAATGAAGACGAAAGAGCGACGTTGCTCGAACGCCCTCTTTTCGGTTTTGCCAGCTACGGCCGCGTTCGTTTCCACCATCGTTCCGTCGTCGAGTATCTCGCCGCAAGGCGACTAGAATCCCTGCGCGCGCGAGGAACACCGGTCAAGGCCATTAAACGGCTCATCTTCACCAAAACCGCTCAAGGAACACGAACTGTGCGCCCGTCAATGCGCCCGGTCGCGGCGTGGCTAGCACTATCGCATGATACCATATTCGACGACATCATCGCCGTTGATCCCGCTGTCGTCCTGGATCACGGGGACCCTCAGAACCTGACACCGCCACAACGCATCAAGGCACTGGAAGCTTATGTTGGCCGGCATGGGGGTGGCGGCTGGCGCGGGTTGAACACACCGAGAATTCAGGTGCACCGTTTCGCAACGCCGGAGCTAGCCGATGCAGTGAGCCGTCTATGGCGATGCGATATTGAGAACCCGGAAGTGCGCCAACTGCTGCTCAAAATGATGGGCGCCGGAAAACTCTCGGCGTGTGCCGATATTGCGTACAAAGTGGCGATGGAAGGCGAACGAGACCCCTACGAGAGAAATCTTGCGATCGAAGCACTGTTACAACTTAACGACCCGCGCGTTGAGACATTGGCTCGTTCACTCGAGACGGAAGCAGTACGATGGCCCGACGCCGTGGCTCGCCGCGCGATGCTCGACCTCTTCCCCAAGCATCTGCCGATTTCACGACTTGCTAAAATACTTGGCCGAGTGAAGGAAGCCGCCCGAACGGTCGGCGAACTGAATTACCAATTTCCGCGCGTGATCGAAAGCGCCGACATGTCGCGGGACTACCTCGATGAATTGCGCCAAACCCTTTTCGATTTAATGGTTGACGGGGCGACGTGGAAAAAGGACAAATTTCCGCATCTCGGGATAAATCGGCCCCATCTCATGCCGGCGCATATCGCCGCTTGTCAGCGACAATGCATCAAAGGCATCAGAACCGATCAATGGATCGCGTCCGCACTATTAGCCATCCGCCTCTCTAAGGATGATCACACAGAACAAGGTGCCTTAAAGGATCTTCGGAGTGCGCTCGCCGAACTTTCTTCGCATGCGCGCGAGGCAGCGTTTTGGGCAGAAGATGCGTTTCTGTCGGGTTTTTATCAGATCAAAAATGCCTGGGACCGACTATTTGAGATTTCTCACCGTGGCGGCATTCAGCTTAACAACGAAAAAGATAGTGAGTGGATTAGAAGGCGCCTCTCTGACCCGGCGGAGTCCATAGATCGTCGAGAAATGATGTTATGGGCTGAGATGGTTTTGCTTCATCGGGATGAGCCGGACTATCGAAAGTTCCTCGAAAGCCTCAAGCCCTTCGTCGTGGACGCCGCAAACCTCACGGAGATCATCGACAATCGGACGAAACCCCAGGAAGGCGCTGCCGACTTCCAGAAAATGCAAGCCCAGCATGAGAAACGCGTCAAGCAGGAGGAGCGTAAGGCGGCAAAGGCGCACGCTAGCTGGGTGGCATTCTGGCGAGAGATTGAAAAGGCACCGAGTACGGTATTCGCCGCCGACCGTGCCGAGAACACTGCGTGGAATCTTTGGCAAGCGGTTGAACGCTCGGGCAATGAAAGCCGTGCGTCGGGGTGGAACAGAAGATTCATTGAGGCGCAATTTGGCAAGGACGTGGCGGATCGCCTGCGCGAAACGATGATGACAATCTGGCGCAAGGACAAACCCACCCTTCGCAGCGAGCGGCCCGATAATGAGAAGGGCACATTTTTGGTCAAATGGCAGTTTGGCCTCGCGGCTATTTCTGCTGAAGCAGAAGACCCAAAGTGGGCCAAGCGTTTGTCTGAGGAGGAAGCTGAACTCGCCTGCCGGTATGCGCCTCTTGAACTAAATGGCTTTCCGTCATGGCTTGAGAGTCTCGCGATCGTGCATCCGACCGCAGTTGATCGGATTCTCGGTGAGGAATTGACAATCTCATTGCGTGAGGGTGACGACGATTCCAACTACTCTATGTTTCTTCAGAATGTCAGCCACGCTTCCGCCGTCGTGGCTGCGTTATTTATTCCCCGCATTCGTGCGTGGTTGAAGGATGTGGCAAAAATCGACGCCACGCCAAATAATCAGTTCGCGAAACAGAATCTTCAACAAGGCATCGAAATCCTGATAAAGGCCGGAAATAACGATGATCGTCGATTTATTCAGACTGTCGCCGCCGCACGTTTGAGCAAGGGGCTATCAGTTCCGTTCGCCGCCGTTTGGCTCCCAGCACTCCTTCAACTGAATCCCGCCGCCGGCGTTGAGGTTCTGGAAGTGGGCCTGGCGGAAAGCGCTGTCACTACAGAAGGCTCGGGGGCGCAGCTTTTCGCAAGCCTTTTTGACAGCGACCGCATGGGCGTGAATTTAAGCGCGGCAGGGTTCACGCCGCAACTGTTGCTTCGCCTCGCTCGCATCGCGTACCGGCACGTCCAGATTGACGACGACATTCATCATGAGGGGGCGCGCATGCTTGGTATGCGCGACAACGCGGAGAGAGGTAGAAACGCTATCCTGAACGCTTTGCTCGCCACAACCGGAACAGAGGGATGGGCGACAAAGCTTGAAATGGCAAACGATCCCTTGTTCGCGCATTTTAAAGATCGCGCCATTGCGCTCGCCCAAGAAAAAGCTGCCGAAGAGGCAGACAGCGTTGCTCTTTCGGAAGCCGAGTTTACGGTCTTAGACAGGAGCGGCGAAGCACCGCCCTCGACAAGCGCCGCCATGTTTGCCCTCATGCGCGACCGGCTCGATGACATCGATGACTTGTTGCTTCAGGACGAATCTCCAAGAGAAGCGTGGGCTAATATCACCGACGAGCATGTTATGCGCAGAGAGATCGCGCGGGAGCTGAGGAATGCCGCGAAACAAACCTACGTTGTCGATCAGGAATCGGTGACCGCCGACGAGAAGGAGACCGACATTCGGTTAAGATCGACTTCGTCCAAGCAGATCGGGACAATCGAACTGAAGCTTGGTGACGGGCGGTCTGGGAGGGACCTATTCAATACGATCAAGGATCAACTTCTGACGAAGTATATGGCCGCCGACGAGTGCCGCGCAGGGTGTCTTCTTGTGACGATTGCAAAAGAGCGCAATTGGGACCATCCCAAGTCTGGCAAGCAAATCAACTTTGACCAATTGATGATAGTATTGAGCGAAGAGTGTGAGCGCCTCTCGCTAGAACTCGGCGGAGAGGTTAAACTCATGGCGAAAGGTCTAAATCTCTGTCCGCGCCTTAAGACCGAAAGGCAAACGCGGTCGAAAGGCAAGTAGTTGCGGCATTGTACAAAGACGACGCCCGTCGTTGAATGCCGCGCATGATAGGGCGCGCTTACCGCACAATTTGCGGAACGGCAGAAGCCTGCATAGCGTGGCCCCTGTTGCGGAGAATTATGATTCGCAGTCAATAAAGGAAATTGGATTGTTCACCGGGGCGCAACTGCGCATGGCGCGCGGCTATTTGGGATGGTCGGTGAGGGTGCTTGCGGACAGAGCGGGCATAGCATCAACGATCAAACGGATGGAAGCCGTCGATGGACCACCGCCGTCTCGCGACGTAAATATCGAAGCGGTTTACAAAACGCTCAGCACTTGGTGTCGTCTTCATTCCAGAAAACGGCGATGGAGCGGGTATTCGACTGCGAAAGCCTACGAGAAGGCGACCATAGATTGATCAAGCCTCGGCGCGAAGATGTTAATAGGTCGGACGGTATCGCTTTGGCAGCGGTCGGCAGCCTGTTGGTTCCGGCGCCGCACGGGGGCGTTGCGTTCTATCTCAGCGCGGGCGATTTGGTCGGCTACGGCATTCGACATGGCGGTTATCAGCCGGAGATGATTCGTCCCGAGCTTTGGCATGGCTTCAAAATCGATTTAGCGAAGTCTCGCGTTGCCGATGATGCCGGTCGGCAGTTCGATGGTGTGACGATCTTCCCGGTAGTGTCGGCGCCTGACGCGCCGAGCCTGATCGCGGGGAAGTCCTTGCGCGACGTTTTTCATCGCTTTGTGCGTCTCGATCCGATCGTCGCTGCTCGTGGTGACGATGCGGTTGCGGTTCTACCGGGCTGGGGAGCGGTGTTGCGCGGACTTTCTGCAGACGGCTTTACATTTTGGCCGGTTCGCTATGAGGATTGGGATTTCCTTCGGCGGCCCGATCCGGTGCGCTGGGCGGGAGCGGAGTTTCGCGATCGCTACCGTTCTCTGATCAATTTATTTCGTTCCGGTCGTATCGTTGTGACTGGTCTCGCGCGCAATGGAGCCAATGTCCAAATTCCGGCCGCATGTTGGGACGATGCGCTTGCGCGGGTAGATTTTAATAGTTGCCTTCTGTTTTTCAATCCCTTTGTGGTCTCGGATGCGGTCAATTCCTTGACGGCAAATTTGCCGGATCAGGTGGCAAATCTTCCATTCTACACGCCGCCGCCAGTGGCAGTGCCACCGTCGAAAAGTTCCGACGCCCGATCGGCAGAGCTTTGGTTGCGCGAACAGGCAGAGGCGTCTAGCGGGGCAAAGCCCGGCGTGAGCGACAAAATGTACCAACGCGTGAAAAAGGAGCTTCTTCCTGACTTGTCTCGACGAGCGTTCGATCGAGCTTGGAATTCGGTTGCCAAGGATTATCCGCAGTTGAGCGCGCGCGGCGCTCCGAAAAAGAAGCGATGAGCCAACTTCTCCCTGCGCCGCAGGGCTAACAATTAGAGCGCCCCGCAATTGCTGCGGCAAAACAATCGCGCCGGCATTTTATTAGCGATACCACCGCGTAGGTTAGCCCCATCGTAATCGATGCGGCGGCGGACATCATCTAGTCGCCTCATCCCAACTCAAGGAACGTCGGGGATGACGGAAGATACCGATTTAATCACGGAAATCGAGGCGGCGCGGATGCGCTGCCAAAGCGTTCGGACGCTGCAAATGGAGCGGCTGCGCGGGTCGGGCTGTCGTTATGTGAAGATGGGCCGATCGGTTCGCTATCGGCGCAGCGATGTGCTCGCCTTCATCGCTTCTCGCGTGGTGTCTTCGACCACCGAGGCAGACGCGCTGCAGGTGGCCCATGGATAAGCGGCCACGGCGAAAACGCTCCGATCGCGAAACGCAAAAGACCGGGCGGGAGGCACGGCGATCAACGCTGTTCGCGCGGCCTTCCATCCGGCTCACCAGGCGCCATTACTTCGACACGCGCGACGGTTCGCTGATCACCAAAGGTCTCGTCGAGGTCCAACTCGACGTTCGCGGCAGCACCGGCTTCGTCTGTCCGCGCGATGGCGGGCTCCGGCACGTCAAACGCGGCTGCGGTCGCGGATGCATCTGCCTGCAATGTGATGCTGCGCCCCGGCGTGACGGCAAGCCGCCCAAAGCGACCGTCGCCACATGCAGCTGCATCCTGTGCCGGCAGCGGCGGGAGCGGCGCCAATGACCAAAATCACGAGTGAACAGCTTGCGTTCGCGCGGAGCATGTCAGCGCGTCAATGGGCCGTCCTGGCGCGGTTGGCCGATGGCGTCTGGCCGTTGTCCGCGTCAGAGCGAAGCGACCCCGAACTTTACCGCCTTGTGCAGTACCGGCTTGCGGCTTGCGGCAGCATGGCGCCGCCGTCGGCAAGTCGCGGTTTGATACTGCCGACTTGGGAAGCGAGCGCGGCTGGTCGCGCGATGCTTAAGCGGCGTGCCGAAGGGAAACTCGCATAATGCAAAACCGCAAGATCGCGTTCCAGCGCATCGCGAGTGCGACGCTTTCGAACGCCGATGCCGTCGTGCACCGCTGGCTTCCGAACGGCCGCCGCGAAGGGGTGGAGTGGATCGCGCTCAATCCGACGCGCGGCGATTCAAAGCCGGGAAGCTTCAAGATCAACCTGCGCACAGGTTCATGGGCCGATTTCGCCACCGGCGATCGCGGCGGTGACCTCGTGAGCCTCGCCGCATATCTCCACCGCCTCAAGCAGGTCGAGGCCGCGTTGCGGTGCGCCGCCATGATTGGAATCAATCCTTATGAGTGATGAAGCCTTCGCGCCGCTCCGGGGTGCATCCGCGCCCGAGCCGGCCGAAAAAACGCGCAAGCTTATTCCCGTTCTACCGGTACCGGCCGATGCGCCGCGCCCACCGGCGCATTCGCTCGGGGTCGCCGCCCAGACCTGGCGCTACCTCAATGCCTCCGGCGCGCTCTTGGGCTTCGTGCATCGTTTCGATGGTGCCGCTGGCGACAAGCAATTCCGGCCGCAGACGCTTTGGCGCAACCGGCACAGCGGCGATCTCGAATGGCGGTTCGAATCGTGGCCGGCGCCGAGGCCGCTGTACAGTCTCGATCATCTTGCCGCGCGATCATCCGCTCCCGTGGTGATAGTCGAGGGTGAAAAGGCCTGTGACGCCGCCCGCCGGCTTCTGCCCGGCCACGTCCTCGTCACGAGCCCGAATGGATCAAAAAGCGCCAAGAAGGCCGACTGGACCCCGCTTAAAGGTCGCCACGTGACTATTTGGCCCGACGCCGACGCGGCCGGGCTGGCCTACGCGCAGGCGGTAGCGGATTCTCTGAGCGGGTTGGCGGCATCGGCGCGCATCGCGTCGCCGCCGGCTAACTGCGCCGTTGGCTGGGATGCCGCCGATGCCGAGGCCGAGGGCTGGACGGAGCGCCAAACCGCCGCTTTTCTCGACGGCGCGGCGGCGGTAAATAATCCTACGCCGGATGAGGCGCCGGCTGCGGGACGCAAGCGCGAGACTCGCAGCGATGCGTTGATGGCCGCCTGCGGCGCCCTCGATCTGTGGCACGACGCGGCCTTGGCGCCTTACGCTTCGATCGAGATCAAAAATCACGTTGAGCATTGGCCGCTGAAATCGCCGGCGTTCAAACGGTGGCTCGCTAACCTATCGCGGCTCACAACCGGCCAGGTGATCAGCGGCTCGGTACTCGACGACGTAATCCGCAATCTTGAAGCGATCGCGATTAACGATGGGCCACGGCGGCAGGCGTGGCTTCGCGTCGGGCGCCTCGACGAATGCATCTATATCGATCTCTGCGACGAGGCCTGGCGCGCGGTGGAGGTCACCGCGCAAGGGTGGCGCGTACTGGACCGGCCGCCGGTGAAGTTCATCCGCACGCCGGCGATGCGCGCGCTGCCAGAGCCGGAGCCGGGGGAGTGTATCGATATCCTTCGGGGCTTGGTGAATGTAAAAAGCGACGACGATTTCAAGCTGGCCGTTGCGTTCTTGGTCGCCACACTTCGCGATCGTGGGCCGTATCCCGTTCTCGTGGTGAACGGCGAACAAGGAACCGGCAAGAGTGTGTTCTCGCGCATGATCTGCTCGCTTGTCGATCCGAACGCGGCGCCGATTCGCGCCGCTCCGAAAGACGAGCGGGATTTGATTGTCGGCGCCATGAACCGGCGCGTTCTCGCCTTCGATAATCTGTCGGCCGTGCCGAACTGGTTAAGCGATGGCCTTTGCCGCGTCTCTACGGGTGGCGGCTTTTCGACTCGGCAATTGCACACCGACTCGGACGAACTGATTTGCGAGGTTCAATGCCCCGTTATTCTCAACGGGATTCCGTCGCTCACTGACCGCGCCGACCTCGCCGACCGCGCCCTCAATGTTCATCTTAGGGTCATTCCGGAGGCGGAACGGCAGCCGGAGGATCAACTGTGGGCTGCCTACGAAAAGCAGCAACCCTTGATCCTGGGCGCGCTGCTCGATGCCGTGAGTGCCGCGATGCGCAACATCGCCACCGTGAAGCTTGATCGTCTGCCACGCATGGCGGATTTCATGCGGTGGGTCTCGGCGGCTTCGCCCGGTCTCGGGTGGGAGAATGGCGAGTTCGTCAAGGCCTACTATCGTAACCGCGCCGAGGTCGCAGAAGGCGCGTTCGAAGCGGATGCGGTGGCGGTGTCGATCCGCGACTTCATGAGCAACAACCCCGAGGGTTGGACCGGCACGCCGACCGAATTGCTTGGGCTTCTTTCGGCGCGCGCAAGCGATAGCGTTCGAAAGTCGAGAGCCTGGCCGGCGACCGCTCAAGGCCTCGGCAACCGCATCGTGCGTGCCGCACCGCTGTTGCGTGCCAAGGGCTTTATTGTGGAGCGCAAACATTCGGAAAACCGACTGATTACCATCGTTGCACCGCGTGACGATATCGTTCCCATTTAAGCGCGGCATGAACTGACAACCTTAAGGAGGAAACCTAAAATGGATTTGCTTGATGTCGGCCTTTGGGAAACCGTCGCCGAGGTCGCGCGGCGTAAGGGCGTCACGCGACAATCGCTAAACGAGCGTGTCGATCGCCTGGCATCCGAAGGCTTGATCAAGGTTCGGCGCGCTGGCCGATCGAAATTGATCAACATCGCCGAATTTGATCGCGTCGTCGGCGAGGTCGGCGATGCTATCAAGGAAGGCGCCGCCGCAACACGCGCCGACGATGGCGATGCGGAAAAAAACCCGGCGTTGCGCGATCACCAGGCGCGCGCAGCGCAATACACCGCCGATCTAAAATTTCTCGACCTTGAGGAACGGCTAGGCCGGCTTGTGCCGGTCGCCGAGGTTGAGGACGCGGCGGCCAAATGCGCCGAGGCAACGGTGCGAATCATCGATCGCCTTCCAACTTACGCGGATGAGATAGCTGCGGCCGTCGGCAAAGATGGGCCGGCCGGCGCCCGCGCGAAACTCAAGGAGATCGTCCGCGAATTGCGCAGCGGAATCGCCGAGGCGCACGGCGAGCTTGCCCGAACGGCCGAGCCGATGACGCTTGAGCCGGCAGATTTCGAAGCCGGCGGTTAGAGAAGCCGAACCGGCGGCGGGCGCTTGAATCACGTTGAAACCCATGCCTTCATCCGCCAAATCCGGACGAACGAGATTTCCGAAATTGCCTCCAAAGCGGACATACTACGGACACGCAAAATCGACGCGAATGACCTGAAGCGAATAGGAGCATCAATTCCAGACCGTTACAAAGAAGCCTCGGTCGACGCCGAAAGAGGAGATTTTCGCGCCGCGAACTTCTAAATTATGGTTCTTGGTCCAGGATAACTTGAAGGTGCGTGCATATCTCATCACCAAGCGTTCTAATTTGTAACAACTGATCGCGCGCAGAACTGTCGAGGATAATGTTGACGCCACCGCGCGCCTCCACCCCCGAATTGTAGGCATCCACCTTCATAATCATTTCGGCGACTGACTTTCTAAGGTACGGGCTCATCAGCACTAGCACGCTGCCCGCCGTCCGAAGATCAGGCGAAACGCCAATTATCGCTCTGTTAGCATCAAGAGACGCCGACCCGGCGGCCGCCCTCGCTCCGGACGCGGAACAAAGCCGCGCAACCTCGACGTAGAAATCTAAAGCGGCGCCGTACTTGCGGCCGTACTCGATCCCGCGCCGCATGAGGTCCCGTACCTCGTAGTCCTCCATCGGGTCCGCCTTGAAGTTGTACCGCTTGTAGTACTTGTGCTCGGGTCCTTGGTGCGGACTGCGAGACTTTGCTTGCGGGATGTCCAGGACATACGCGACGTTCCCGGTAGCCTTGCTGGTGAGGATCACCTGCTTGATAAGCAAGTTTTCGATCTTAGGCTGGATGTTCGACGTAAGAATATTTTCCAACCACTCCCTCTTGATCTTCGACGGATCGACGCCGTCGTCTGTACCGGTCGGCAGATGCCCGCTTTCCTTCATTCCGAAGATTAGAATGCCTCCGGCGGAATTCGCGAACGCAGAGACATCCTTGAATAGCTCTCCCTGCTGGTACACCTTGTTATCTAGAACGCGGGAGTCCTTGTATTCGAGCGTGAGACTTTCCATGATCTCACCGCGATGCAATTCGTCTAAATCGCTCTCTTCCCATTCGGTCACGGGTCTCATCGGTATTCTCTCTATTCCGGCAGCACGAAACGTTTATATGGTCCTTGGATGAAGCGATTTGGCTTCCATCCTTTAAGCAGTCGATCCAGTAGAAACGTATTTGTCGCTCCGACCGCAAGCCCACCGATCGGCCCAATTACCGATGAGGCAGCTAAGCCAGTCCCCGCGGCGACGACAAAGCGTATGGACTTACCGGGGAGCGTTTCGACCCACGACTTGCGCGTAACCTCGTCCTGGTACGACTTCACAAGCCCTACATCGGGATTGGCCTCGGTTAGAAACTTCTTGAACCGATTCGCTCGCGGCAGAAATTGGACAAAGTCCCAGAACGATCGTTCGCCGGAATTGAGCGCTTCCCTAATCGTCGGAAAGTCTGGAACGACAAGTTCATGAAACAGCTCAATGTCATCCGTGTTTGCGCTCCTGCTCCGCAGGAACTCGAAATGCTTTAGCCTCATGATGTCGCTGCTAAGCGAGCCGGTAACCGGCTCGGCCATATAGTGCGCCGCAAAGAAGGTGTCCGCCCTGGCGTCCTGTATTTCTGCCAATATGCGCGCCGGAGTGAGTGAATCCTCCGCTACCGGCACAACGG
The DNA here is from genome assembly GCF_031202265.1 of Bradyrhizobium sp. Ash2021. Classification (NCBI taxonomy): domain Bacteria; kingdom Pseudomonadati; phylum Pseudomonadota; class Alphaproteobacteria; order Hyphomicrobiales; family Nitrobacteraceae; genus Bradyrhizobium; species Bradyrhizobium sp. Ash2021. The sequence continues at coordinate 8,234,117 of NZ_CP100604.1, forward strand.
TGTGAAAAGCTTCGTTCAGGCGTTCAAAATTTAGATCAGTATCGATAAAAAAGTCGCCTTTTTCAGACCTGAAGAGCCGGAATGTAAAGCCGATATCCTCAGTGAAGCCGGGCACCATGTGCATCAACACCGATTTCACCGCTTGATGTACGAAGTTTTGGTCCTCCAGATCCGCCCGCATTAGGTCGGGCACCACCTTCTCTTTTTCTGGAAGTCCCCGATAGCGATGGAGTGCAGCTTTATCTGCAATCTTTTGCGCGAATTTCTCAGTTTCGCGACTCCTACCCAGCTCGCGGGTCAGGGCCTCCGCGATTTCATCCTGATGGTTTCGCAGCTTTGACCCATCGACATTCCCCTGCACGGTGACTGCGCCGAAATCATACGCGGTCGGGACACCCCCCGACATCACGGCAAAGTTCTGCCTAACGTACGAGAGCTGTATCGCAGCGCTATCGAACAGATCGAGAAGCACGTCGTAAGGGATTTGCTTCACCAGCGCGACCAAAGACGCGCGGTCGAGCAAAAGATGCGTACGCCCATAAAAAAACAGCGTTTCGGCTAGCAGCCCAATATCTACCTTCGATTTCACCCCGGCACGATAAACCAGCGCTTTATCAAACATATCTTACCATTCTGGATTGCGCCGAGTTGAACGGCGGCCGCACCAGCGAAGTCACCAGACTATGATTTCGCGGATTTGCACCGAGGCACGGGGTCGAACTCCTGTTAGCCAGTTCCTTCGAACGATGTATTGAAAGCGACGACGTGCCCACCAATCCTGCCGTCATTGTGCCTTCCGTTTTTCGCTCTGAGCGAGCGCTGCGCCGAGTATGGCCGACTGCCGCTGCCAATATTTAATTTCCTCGTCGAGCCGCTTGGCTTCGCGCTGATAGCGCTTCTCGCCTAGCTTCAGGAGGAGCGGACCGAAGATATCGGAGAGCCGACGGGCATGCTGATACAGCTTGCTGACCTTCCGCCGCATCTTTTCGAGCCCTTCGCCCACTTCAAGCTTGGCGGTCGGGTCGGCCCAGATTTGGTGCGTGAAATCATTCCTTTTTTCCCGGAAGGCGTGCAGCTCAGACACGAAATCAGACGGAAAGTCGAACCGCTCTTTTAGAGCGTCAATCGCCTTCTTCAGCTTCTTATGCTGCCCTTTGGCGAGCCACGCGGGCAGATCGATATCCGGATAGCCGAAGGACCGAAGCAGATCGTGGAGCTGCTGCTCGACAAGGCCGCAGGACATGTGGGCGCGGCCGACCTCAATAACGAAGTCGCGCACCTGGTCCATCTCTTTCGTCTTCATGCGATTGAAGAGCGAGCAGAATCTCGCCCACAGCCCCGCCATGCCCCGCCTCTCGTTAGCGCATCCTAGCTTGACTACCCGACGTTGCAAGTCAGGTCGAGGCGATACAGGGCACACTTCCGCCCCTCTCTAGAATTCTTCACGTTCCCGGTGAAAGCGTGCAATTCATCACATGGAAAGCCGAGCGTGAACGTCGGGCTTTTCTTTTTCAAAGCTCAGACGATGATCATTGGCGCGGGTGATGGCGAAGCATCATTGTTCGTGGGGAAAACGCCATCAACGCGTTCCGGGGATCGGGCGGCCCGGCGGCGGGATCGGCCGGCTCAACGGGCCGATCGATGCCCGAGGCTACCGCTCCAATGTAGGGCTATCGCGCTGATCATGTTCCTCGTGTGATCACAGTGGGCTTGAGGTTATCGACGTAGCGCTGCTATTGGCCGAGCAGAACTCGCCGGTGCGGACGCGCCCCCGCGCCCCCTTTCCCTTCGAGGCGCCACGCTGGCGTCAACTGGGGGCCCCGTGGCACTGGCCGCATGTTCGGGCGAGGCAACCGGTCCGATGGGTGATGATGGTGGCAATGCTTGCCATTGCCCTCGTCGTTGGCTCGCGCGCCACCCCGGCCGAGGCACTAGGCAATGGGTCCCTCCGGGGCCGCTGCCCCCTACGGCCCAAGCGCGCCCCGAGATTTCGCCAGCGGCAAATTTCAAAATCTAACCTGACGCACCTTACACAAGCGCCCGAGTGCCGTAGAAAACCGTCAAGCCCCTGACAGACCCCACCACGCGGCGGACGGCCCGGACGACTTACGACGACGACACACACGCATGAGAACCCTGCATGGCTATTGACTTCCGGACGGCTCGGACGGCTCGGACGGCTCAATCTTCCTAGAAAGAAAAATAAAATAGAAATCACAGAGCCGACGCCGATTGACATGCGCAGCCTGCATGACTTGGCAGCCGCGCCAGCCCCGGCCGTTCGTGCCGTAAGATGTGGATTGAGGGGCAGGGATTTTTGAACGTCGGGAGGCTGAAATCGAGCGGCGTGCTTGCAATGTGCTTGCACAAAAATTTTATTTCGCGCGGATAGCGATGCCGAGCATCTATAAGCTACTGAAATTTAATGGCTTTTTGTGGTACAGTTGGGTGGGCTCGAACCACCGACCTCCTGTTCCACAGACAGGCGCTCTAACCAACTGAGCTACAACTGCATCCTTGCGAGATCCCTCAAATGGGGGTCCGCGAATGGGGCGGAAACTAGGTGCAACGCCCCGCTTTGGCAAGGCCGGGAAGCGGTCAATTGCGCCCGCAAAACGACATCTCAAACGAAAAGCCCGGGCTGTCCGCCCCGGCTCTTCCAACCGCAAAGCGCCGATCGATCAGGCGGCCGGCTTATAAAGCTTCGACGCGCTGGCCTTGATCGGCTCGACGGTCTCGGTCGCAACCTTCTGGCCCAATTCGGCCAGTTCCTTGGCCTGGGCGGCAAGCGTCTCAAACTGCTTGCGGGTATGCGAGGTCCACAGCTCCAGCGCGGCCGACGGCGTTTTCACGCCGAACAATTCCTGCGCGAAGTCGAGCGAGGCCGAGGTGTTCGCCTTGAAGAATTCGAGCAGCTTGGCGGAGTATTCGCTGGCGCCCTTGCTGGCGGTCGTGAACACCGCCTCGATGGTGCCGTTATGGGTCTCGGCGGCATCCTTGAACTTGGCGTAGCTGTCGCGGACCTGCGAAACGCCCTTTTCGGCGAACGCGCGCACCTGCTCGGGTACCTCGAACGGGATGATGGAGGCGGAGAACGGATCGGTGGGGTTGGTCATGGCATTTATCCTTCGCAATGGGGTGAAACACTGTGACCCATTGCGTGCCCGGCTACGCGAAATGCCGGAAACGTCGAATCGGATCACCTACTCAAACTCACGGAAGTGCCCAACCACGGGCCTGCCCAATAAGCACCCATATCATGTCAATTTTGTGCATCGCAACGGAGAATTGAGTGCGACGCCGCATACCTGACCCGGAATGGATGCAAGTTCCGCGCGGGAACCGCTGGGGTTGTGTCGGGAGCGTTAGGCCTTGGGCTTGGCGGCCTCCATCGCGGCCTTGCTCACGATCTGGCCCATTTCGCTGGCCTGCTCCGCCAGTGACCGCATTTGAGCCTGCACATATTCGCTGTGCAGACGCATCACCTCGGTCAGGTCCTTGGCTTTCAGCAGCGACTGGGCATAGTCCAGCGAGGCCTGCACGTTCTTTTCGGCATAGGCGATCGCCTTGCTGCTGATGTCCTTGGCGCCGGCGCGAACCGTGGCGCCGCGCTCCTCGAGCGAACCTGCGGTCGCCTGCGCAGAGGTCAGGAATTTCTCGAAAGTCTTGCGGGCCTGATCGAAGCTCGCCTCGGCCATCGCCTTCATGTCCTTGGGAATCTCGAAACGCGTATCTTCATTCATAATCCCACTCCTTTTTCGTTGGCGGGTTTCGTTGGCGGAGCCAGCCTTAAGCCCCGGTTCCCGGCAACCCGCATCAGGATATCGCCAAAAGACCTCACCGGTGTGACGCGGTATCCACCGGCTCCCTATCGTGGACCCCTGATGGCGCTTTGCAACATCCCAACGCGTAGGGCGGCTAAACAGTTCGACCGGATTAAGGTTATCTCGGCTTTGGATAGCGCCGCCGTAGCCGGGCCGTGGACCTGCCGCTCCTCGCTTGCGATACTCGCGGTCCACCAAGGCGGCCATCGTTTGGCCGCCGGTTTCTGAAGCCATTATCGGGCAAAAAGCCCGACCTGTGCGGTCATATCGTCGCGATGAATAATGCGGAATTCCAGTTGCACGTGCTTGGCGATCCCAGATTGGCGTTGCATGCAACCAGCGCCCTGCCCGCATGGCTTTGGTCGACCGACGGCACCCGGATTCTGTGGGCCAATCCGGTTGGCGCCCGCGTGTTCGGCGCCGCCAATGCGGCAGCCCTCGCGCAGAAGATTTTCGGACCGGCGGATCCGCACCGGCGACAGGTCGCGCAGCTCGGCGGCCGGTTGCCGCACAATGGCGCGATCCGGCTGGAGCGTCTGCGCGGCTTCGGCGCTTCGCCCGGCATGCTCGCGACCTGCAGCTGCGCGCGGCTCGATTTTCCGGATGGCAGCCACGGCATCTTCGTTACAACAGGCAGCGCCTCCGGCCGCACCATGCCGCTGGTCGAACGGCTGCAGCGGCTGGTCGAGGGCATCGACCGGCCGATCGCGGTGTTTGCCTGCGACGGCATGTTCATCGGCGCCAGCGATGCGGAGCGTCCGCTGCTCGGCTTTCGCAATCTCTCCGAGGCCGGTCTCGACGCGGCGCGCGCCGACGCGTTGAAACAGGGCCGTGTCGAAACGCCTGTCGGCATCGGCCACATGGTGCTGCAGCGTGTCGGCCAGGGCGCCGATATCGGCCTGGTCGCGCTGATCGCGCCCGGCACCACCCAGGCCGCTCATCATACGCGGCCTGCCGCGCCGCTGCTGCTGGAAGCCAAACTGCCCGAGGCGGAAGCGCCGGCTGTCGCTGCCGTGACGGAGCCGCCGGCCGCTGCGGCCGTCGATCGATCCTTCGCAAGCTACGAAGCGCCGGCACTATCCGGCGAAGCGCCCGCCGAGTTCGCCTTGTTCGATGCATTTGAGGAGCCGCCTGCGGAAGCCGTTGCTGAACATGTCGTTGCGGAAGAGCCGGCCGAACCCGACATGCAGACGCTGCCACCCGATCTTCCGCATGACGGAGGCGCGCCGGTCGAAGCGTCAGACAGCGAAACATCGTATGATGAAACGCCGCCTGTTGATTCCCCGCATTCCGAACTGACGCAGCAGACGGTGACACCGGAGATCGAAGTGCCGCCGCACGAGCCATCGCCCTACGTCGAGGCCGTCGCCGATGAACCGGCAGCCGAGCCTGTCGAGGAGCCGGCGCCTGCGCCCGTTGCAGAATCACCGCCACCACCGGCCGCCGAAATTTCCGCGCCGGCGCAGGCGCCGATGCCGGTCAAGGCGCCGTCATGGCTCGACGAGCCGCTGCCGAATACGCGCCGGCTGCCGCTGCGCTTCATGTGGCAGATGGATCATGAGGGCCGCTTCTCGCTCGGCTCGGACGAATTCACCCGCCTGATCGGTGCGCGCACTGCCGCCGGTTTCGGCCGGCTGTGGAGCGACATCTCGCACGCTTTCGGACTCGATCCTGAAGGCCGCGTGATGAAGGCATTTGCCACGCGCGATACCTGGAGCGGCATCACGCTGAATTGGCCGGTCGATGGCGGCGGCCGCCTGCCGGTCGAATTGTCGGGCCTGCCGATCTTCGACGGCACGCGGAATTTTGCCGGCTATCGGGGCTTCGGCGTTTGCCGCGACCTCGACGGACTGGCGCGGCTGGCCGCGTTGCGCCGCTATGAGTTCTTCGGTGCGCCGCTTGCGCCGCAAGCGTTGTCGGCTGACGTCGTTAAGGCAGGTTCGGCCCCGGACGCGCCAGGCGAAGATCGGCCTGCAAAAGACGCGTCCGCTCACGACGTACCAACGCCCGCTGAACACCTGCTCACCGAAGATCTGCCCGCCAAAGACTTGTTCGAAGAAACCTTGCCTCAAGAAAATTTGCCTCTGGAAAACTTGATCGCCGAGGAGCCGCCCCTTGCGGATGTTCCCGGCGACCTCAGCGTTGATCCGGCTGCCGAATTGCCGGAACCGATGGCGTCAGAGACTTCACAACAAACCGATTTGGAAGCGCCCGTGGAAACCCCCGTGGAAATGCCAGCGGAAACGCCGAAGAATGTGTTGCCGTTCCGCCCGATCGGCGACAGCAAACCGCCGTCGCTGACGCCGGTCGAAAACAGCGCCTTCAACGAACTCGCGCGGCAATTGTCGGCGCGGCTCGAGACCGAAATGGGCGCGGACACAACGCCGCCCGCGATCGATGTCGACGACACCGTGGTCGAGCCGCCCGCGTCTGAAACGCGCAACGTGGCAAGTGAACTGAAAAGTGAACTGAACAGCGAACCGCCGGCCGGCGAACAACCCGATTGGCTGGCGCCCCCGGAACCGCCCGCACGCGGCGAGGCCAAACGCGACAAGGCGCTGCTCGATCTCATTCCGGTCGGCGTGCTGATCTACCGGCTCGACTGGCTGCTCTACGCCAACCCCGCGTTTCTCGCGCAGATTGGCTATGCCGGCCTGCACGCGCTGGAGGATGCTGGCGGCCTCGACGCGCTCTACGTCGAGCCCGGCGTGTCGAACGCCTCCAGCACGTCGGACACCGGCACGCCGGTCAAGATTTCGGCGAGCCAGCCGTCGGAGCAACAAACGCCGCCGCAGGCTGTCGACGCGCACCTCTACACGATTTCATGGGACGGCGATTCCGCGCTCGCTTTGATCTTTTCGGGCCCTCATTCGCAAGGCGCGGCTGTCGCGGCTGCGATCGCGGAAGCGGCTCCGGTCATCGAGCCATCGGCGGTCGGCCACGCCGACGCCGAGGAACTCGGCGCCATCCTCGACACCACGGCCGAAGGCATCGTGATGTTCGACGCCGAGGGCAACATCAACTCGGCCAATCGCAGCGCCGAAGCGCTGTTCGGCTATGACGGGACCGAGCTCGTGCAGCGCAATCTCGCCGATTTGTTCGCGCCGGAGAGCCAGCACGCGGTGTTCGACTATCTCACCAGCATCAAATCCGGCAGCGTCGAGAGCCTGCTCGATCACGGCCTCGATGCGCTCGGGCGCGTCGCCAGGGGCGGCCTCGTCCCGCTGGCGATGACCATGGGACGCACGCGGGCCGACGGGCCGAATTTCTTCGCCGTGTTCCGCGATCTTACGCCTGCAAAAAAGACCGAGGGCGAATTGCGCGAGGCGCGGCGGCTGGCCGATCGCGGCGCCAACGCCAAGGCCGACGTGCTGGCGCGGATCAGTCATGAGGTGCGCACGCCGCTGAACGCCATCATCGGTTTTGCCGAGGTGATGATCGGCGAGCGTTTCGGTTCGCTCGGCAACGAGCGCTACGCCGAATACATGAAAGACATCCGCGCCTCCGGCGAACGGGTGATCGCCATCATCAACGATCTGCTCGACCTCTCCAGGATCGAGACTGGCAAGCTCGATCTTTCCTTCACCAACCAGAACCTCAATGAACTGGTCGAGAGCTGCGTCGCAGTGATGCAGCCGCAGGCCAACCGCGAACGCATCATCATCCGCACGTCGCTCGCACATATGTTGCCGCCGGTGGTGGCCGACGCTCGCGCGCTGCACCAGATCACGCTGAACCTGATCGGCAATTCGATCCATCTCGCCAATGCCGGCGGCCAGGTCATCGTCTCCACGGCGCTGTCGGATTTCGGCGAGGTGGTGCTGCGCGTCCGCGATACCGGCCAGGGCCTCAACGACAATGAGGTGGCCGCGGCGCTGGAGCCGTTCCGCACCCCGCCACCATCGGATCAGTCCTCCGACAATTCGCCGGTCAATCTGTCGCTGACCAAGGCCCTGGTCGAAGCCAACCGCGCCAAGTTCCAGATCAAGACCGGCGGCCGTACGGGCACGCTGATCGAAGTGGTGTTTTCCCACGCGACCGCGAAGGCCTAGATTGCTTCATCATGGCCGGGCATAGCCGTCCGAAGGACGGCGTCGCTTCCGCTCGCCGATGACCAGCCATCCACGTCTTTCTTGCCTCAATGCAGCTAAGACGTGGATACCCGGCATCGCAGACAAGTTTACGCAGTCTGCGCAAGGCAGACAGCTAATGGCCGGGCACGACGAGCCAGCTCCGCTGCGGGCATCTGTCGCGCCCAAACAGCACGCCACGGCATAACTTTTGCTCGATCAACCTTGCTCGAATGCATCCGCCCCGGATCGCCTATATTATAAGCAGTTTGGAACGCCTGATGATACGCTGCCTCGTTGTCGCGGATCTGCATTATTCACTGCCGCAATTCGACTGGTTGATCGCCGCCGCGCCACAATTCGATCTCGTGATCTTTGCCGGCGATGCGCTCGACGTCGGCTCCTTCGTCGATTTCCGCGCCCAGATCGTGGTGGTGAAGAAATATCTTTCGCTGTTGTCCGGCATCACCCGCGTCATTCTGTGCTCGGGCAATCACGACCTCGACGAACGCAGCCCGGAGGGCGAGAAGATATCCCGCTGGGTCGGCGAGGCGCGCGAACTCGGCATCACCTGCGATGGCGACAGTTTTGCGATCGGCGACACCCTGTTCACGATCTGCCCGTGGTGGGACGGGCCGCGGGTGAAAGCGCGCATCGAGAACCAGCTTCTTGAGGCCGCCGCCAAACGGCTGAAGCGATGGGTTTGGGTTCATCACGCGCCGCCCGCGAATTCGCCGACGAGCTGGGGCGGCAAGCGGTTCTTCGGCGACGTCGAGCTGGTGCAATGGATCCAGCGCTACCAGCCCGCGATGGTGATCTCGGGCCATGTGCACCAGTCGCCGTTCATCCCCGACGGGTCGTGGTTCGACCGGCTCGGCACCACCTGGGTCTTCAACGCCGGGCTGCAGCCCGGCCGGCCACCGGTCCATATCGTGCTCGATATCGACGAAGGCACGGCGTTCTGGCTGTCCGCTGGCGACGCGCAATGGATCGACCTCAACGCGCCGATGCAGCGGCCGGCGGCGCCGGTCATACATCCACCGGCCTGGCTCACATCCTTGGGTCGGATTGCCGATCCGATCCTGGCTGGACCTGCGACGGCGGCAGGTTGATCATGCTCTGCAGGACCTCGCCGACCATCGCGAGATGGGTGCCGTGGCCGGCATATTGGTGCATCAAATCGGCAAGATAGGTGGTCGCGACATTGAGCCGTTGCGCCAGCAATCGCGCGATCAGCAGCGCCACCGCCGGCTGGTCGCGCAAGAACGACGCGGCGTCGTTGAACTCGTAAATGACTGAATCGGACGCCGCGCGCACGGTCGCGCTGTGCGGCTGATCGAGCAGAACCGACATCTCGCCGAACATCGCGCCGGGCTCGGTGATGACGGCGACGACGCTGTCGCCCTTGATGACCTCCACCCGCCCCTCGACCAGAACAAACAAATGGCCGGTCTTGCCGCCCTCGTGGATGAAAAGCATGCCCGCCGGCACCTTTCGCTCCGTTCCTCCGGTGCAATAGTCAAGTACCGCGCGCATCAACATCATCTCCGCTTCGAGGCCAAAATTTCCGCTTCAAAGATTTCCGCTTCAAAGACTAGGCACGATGGATGCCGGCGTCGAACGGATAAGTTTCGCCGCCTGCTCAAATTGTCAGCAGTGATAGCCCGAGCCCGGCCGCGCCGTCACTTCGCAATGACCACTTCGATCGACGTCCGCTGTGCCAGCGGACTGCCTGCCGGCGGGGTCTGGCTCAGCACCTCTCCAGCGGGCTTGCCGTCTGCCGGCCTCGTGATCTCCAGCAACAGGACCTGCGGCTCGACCCCGCTCACCGGCGGTGTCGCCTCCATGTGTCTTTCGCGAACTACTGCGACTTCGTCGCGCGCCGTGACAATGGACTTGCCGACCAGATCGGGAACCACCTGGGGGGTCGGCGCGCCCGCCTGCGGCGCGCGCTGCGGTGCCGCCTGCCTCGCGGTCCGCGTCGGCTCGCCTGCCGGTCTGGGCGGTTCGACCGAAGCGTTCGCGCGGCGATTGCTCCACAGCATTGGCGACACCAGCATCCGGATTTGCTTCTGCGCACACGCCTCCCCAACCGCAGCTTCGCCGCCATAGGCGCGGACCGTGTCGTCATAGCCGAGGCAGGCGAGCCGGTAGATCAGCTCTTGCGACAGCATGCCTTCGAAATAACCACCATGTACGTTCGGCTTTTGATGATGCACGACATACGCGAAGAGCAGATGGAGGTGCGAATACCATTTCAGCCTGGCCTCGGCGTCGTACTCCTTGCGCCATCTCGCAAAGGTCAGCAGCGCCAGCCAGTTGTTTCGGGTGTCGGGCGTATCCGGATTATCGCGATCGATATAATCGGTACAGTCAAAATAGGTGAACCTCTTGGGCAGTGGAGCCTGTTCGGGTGCCGCTGCGGCGGTCACGAGGCGTTTCTCCCTGGCGTCCTCGAGCGTGTCGTACAATTCCTGCAGCGTCAGATTTCCGATCCGCAGCACCCGCAGATAATCCTGCTCGTTCACGTCGATCATGCCGAAACTGCGCGACAGGATCTCGACATTGCCGAGCCGAAAGCCGTGGTTTTTGCTCTTGGCGGGGAACACGAAGTAATTCGCCAGCGTCGATATCTGCCGCAGCACCTCGTCGCCCTCGTTGCTGAACAGATAGGCTTCATCAAAGCGTGACAACGCCGAGGCGAGGAAATTGCCGCGGGTGGACAACAATGTCTCGGCCGGAATGTCCGGCGAAGCCAGCACGAAGCGCTTGAGCTCGAAGGTTTTGCCGATCAAATTTAAGGGCGGTTCGGGCCGCAGTGCGGGCGGCGAGCCGGCCCCGTAGGAATTCAAGGCATCGACCGGCACGGCAAAGACGTCGGACAAGGTACGGATGGCGTTGGTGACAACGAAACCACCCATGCTGTGGCCGATGAAGGAGAGTTGAACCCGCGGCCATGGCTCGGTCCTGCTGCTCTGTTCACGCTGACGCATGATTTCGGCGTCGATGGCACGAATGACCTGAATGAGATCGGGTATGCCGTAATTCGAAGCGCGGTAATTGTCGCGAAAATACACGATAATCCGCAGCAGCACGGCCATCAGCATCAGGCCGGCTGCAGTCCAGCCGATCAGCGTAAAGACGTGCTCGCCAAGCCGGCCGAGCCAGTTCAGAACGACATTCGCCGTGCCCGGGATAAAGTAGAACGGAAGCGAGATCACGACGACAAGGATGCCCAACGTCAGAATCCAGCCCGCGAGCGTCGGCAGAGCGTCCCTCGCACCGCGCCTCGGTGCTCCCATGTTTTCCGATGGCCAGCGATAGCCGACGCAGACGAGACCCTCCCGGCTGCTGATCTGCGGGTCACGACCGATTGCCAGGGCAGCGGACATGTACATCCGCAACACATTCGGCTCCGGATTGTTGAAGCCGTGAACCATCACGACCAGATTTGGATTTTGTCCTTTGCCCAGATCTTCCGCGATCTGCTTCACCGCTTTCTCGGAATCATCCATCTTTTCCAAATGGGGCGCATACTCCGGCGGCAGGTCTGATGGCGGCGCTTCGTCATCGACGTTGTCGGGCGCCGTGCTTTCGATGAAGTAGGTCGATGTCGCCGTACCCTTGGCTTTATATGCGCGGAAAAAGTCCATGACCCGCCCCCTGCCAAAACCCGCTTCGGCTAAGCTACGGAGGGTCGCACAATTTTACAAGCTTTGGTTGCAAGACAGCGGTGACTACTCACGCCGGCGCCGAGTTGGTCGCGGGCAGGAAATCGCCGATCATCTCGAGAAAAATCGCGGGCGCTTGCAGCTGCGGCACATGCGCGCAGCCCGGGATGATCTTGAGATGCGCCTGCGGCAGGCCCGCCGCCAGCTCATGCGACATCGGCGGCGGCGTCGCCTCGTCATGTTCGCCGACCAGCACGAGGACCGGCATCTTCACCTTGTCGAGCTCGGGCCGCAGATCGAAGCTGGCGAGCGCATCGCAGGCGGCGCGAAAAACTTGCGGATCGGTCCTGAGAAATGCCTGGCGGCGATCGGCCATCAGCTCGGGATGGCCAGCCTGAAAGTCCGGCGCGAACAGCCGGCGCATCGCGACATCGGTGATCGCCCACAGCCCCTTGGCCATGGCGGCCGCCGCCATGTTGCGAAAAGCCTCGCGGCCCGGTTCCGAGAACGCCGCGCCGCTGTCGGCGAGAATGAGCCTCGCCGCGATGCCGGGGTGACGAATAGCCATTTGCAGCGCAACGAAGCCGCCATAGCCATTGCCGAGCACGATGGCGTCTTCGCCGCCGGCGGCGTCCCTGACCGCTTCCGCCATCCGGTCGGCGACCTCGGCGAGGCCGCCGCCGACCGCACGCGATCGGCCAAAACCCGGCAATTCCGGGACGATCACGCGATACGATTTCGATAATTCCGGCACGATGGCGTCGAAACTCGCGCGGTCCGACAACAGCGAGTGGAACAGAAACAACGGCGGTCCATTGCCCGACTGCGCTGCGTTGACGGTGCCCTGCGCCAAAAGCCGATCCATCCCGATCTCTCTTTCCAACATCGCGCGACGCCCCGCATGGGTGCGCCGATCCGCCGATTGATAGATCAAAACACGCGGAATTCAAGTCTTTAGGTCTTGACGTGATATTTCACGATTGCGAGATTATGGTCGACTGTGGAAGGAATTTCGATGCTTTTACGAGATAATGTCTATGAGAGCCTGCGCTCTGATATTCTGACATGTCACTTCGCGCCGGGCGATGATATGCGCGAGCAGGATCTCGCCGAGCGCTATGCCGTGAGCCGCCAACCGGTGCGCGAGGCGCTGCTGCGGCTCGCGCGCGAGCATCTCGTCACCGTGCAGCCGCGCCAGGGTTACCGCGTCAATCCGATCTCGCTCGCGGACGCGCGCGACCTGTTGCGATTCCGCCTCGCGCTGGAGCCCGCCTGCGTGGCGGAGGCGATTGAGAACGCCACCGACGCCGTGCTGAAGTCGCTGAACGAATTCCGCCGCTTTTCGGGCAACTACGAGGATTTCATCGCCTATAACCGCGCGTTTCACTCCGCGCTGGCGCATGCTTCCGGCAATCGCCGCATGGCCGCGGCGTTGTGCGACCAGATCGGACAGGCCGACCGGCTGGTGCGCGTCAGCGTCGCCAATCTCAGGGGCCACGACCCCTTAAAACTGGTCGGCGAGCACGTAGCCCTGATCGAGGCGATGCAGCGGCGCGACGGCCGCGGCGCCGGCCGCATCATCAAGGCCCACATCGCGCAGACCGAAAAACGCGTGCTGCCGGCGCTGAAGCGCAACGCCGTCATCGTCGAAGGGAGAGACGCATGAACATTCCTTCGAAACAGGCGTCCATCGACGTCGAAATCCACGGCAATTTCGTCGACGGCCGCGAGATCGAGGCCGGTAACGGCGAAATGCTCGACGTCCGCAATCCCGCCACCGGCGACGTGATCGCGCGGATCCCGAATTCGACCAGGGAAGACATCGACCGCGCCATGAAGAGCGCCCGCTTAGCCTTCGAAGGCAAGGCGTGGGGCGGCATGGATACACGCGCGCGGGCGCGGCTGGTCAATCGGCTCGCGGATGCGTTTGAAGCCAATCTCGACACGCTGTATCGGCTGGAGACGCTGAACAACGGCCGTCCCGTCAACGAGACCCGCGCGCAATTGTCGCGGCTGCCGGATTTCTTCCGCTACTTTGCAGGACTGGCGCTGGCGCGTCGTGACTCCGTGATCCCCGTCGAAGGCGCCTATTTGAACTACACCCTGCGCACCCCGATCGGCATCGTCGCCAACTGCACGCCGTTCAACCATCCCTTGATGATCCTGTGCAAGTCGCTGGCCGCGGTGCTGGCGAGCGGATGCGTTACCGTGGTCAAGCCGTCAGAATACACGCCGCTGACGACGCTAAAACTGGCGCAGATTTTCACCGAGGCCGGTCTGCCGCCCGGCGTGTTCAACATCGTGCTGGGCCTCGGCCAGAGCGCCGGCAAGATGCTGGCCGAACATCCCGATCTCAACAAGCTGGTGCTGACCGGCGGCACCGAGGCCGGCCGAATTGCTGGCGGCGCCGCGGCAAAAGTGTTCGCGCACCAGACCATGGAGCTCGGCGGCAAGACTCCCGTGATGGTGTTCGACGATTTCGACGTCGACCGCGCCGTCAATTATGCCGCGTTCGGCGCCTTCATTGGTGCGGGCCAGACCTGCGTCTGCGCCTCCCGGCACATCGTGCAGGCCTCGATCTATGACGAGTTCGTCGAAAAGCTGAGGGCGAAGACCGAGACCATCCGGATCGGCGATCCCTTCGATCCTGCAACCCAACTCGGGCCGGTGATTTCGGCGCGGCAGCGCGATCGCGTGCTGACCTATTCGCGGTTCGGCCATGAAGACGGCGCGCGCCTCGTCACCGGCGGTGTCGCCGCAAAGGTGCCCGGCCACGACAATGGCTATTTCGTCGAGCCCACCGTGTTTGCCGACGTCAAATCCGACATGCGCATTTTTCAGGAGGAAGTGTTCGGCCCCTTCACTTCGGTGACGCCGTTCAAGGACGAGCAAGACGCATTGCGGCTCGCCAATGATTCCCCGTTTGGCCTCGCGGCCGCGATCCGCACCCGCGACGTCGGCCGCGCCCATCGGGTGGCGTCCGCCGTCAAGGCCGGCATCGTCTGGGTCAACGACCATCACCGCCTCGATCCGGCCTCGCCCTGGGGCGGCGTCGATGATTCCGGCATCGGCCGCGAATGCGGCACCGAAAGCTTTGACGACCATTTCAACACCAAGAGCGTGATGGTCGCGACCGGCGACCAGCCGTTCGACTGGTATCGCGACACGGCGAACCAACGACGATTGAATTAGCGCATGATCCCGAAAAGTGGGTACCGGTTTTCGAAAAAGATCATGCGCCACCAATAAAGCAAACAACCGACGGCAACTCCGCGTCCAGAGAAGACCGGGGGCCGATCGGCCAACAAGGCGACAAAGGGGGAAACTTGATATGGCTCACGCAGTAAACGCCGGCGCACGACTCGATCGGCTCCCGGTCTCATCGTTTCACTACCGGATCTTCTGGCTGGTCGGGGCCGGCATGTTTTTCGACGGATACGATCTCTATATCGCCGGCGGCGTGCTGGCGTCGGCGGTGCAATCCAAATTCTCGACCGTGCCGCAAAATCTGCAATTCATTTCACTGACCTTTGTCGGCATGACACTGGGCGCCCTGATCACCGGATTTGTCGGCGACAAACTGGGGCGGCGGTTCACCTATCAGATTAATCTCTTGATCTTCGGGCTGGCGTCGCTGGCCGCCGCCTTCTCGCAGGATATGAATCAGCTGATCGCCTGCCGCTTCATTCAGGGCCTGGGCCTCGGTGCCGAAATCGTCGTCGGCTATTCGACGCTGACCGAATTCGTGCCGCCGAAGACGCGCGGGCGCTGGCTGTCGATGATGGCGTTCCTGACGGTGACCGGCTTCCCGGTGACCGCCCTGCTTGGCTATCTGATCATTCCGGCCTTTGGCTGGCGCCCGATGTTCATTATTGCCGGCGTCGGCTCGCTGATCGTCTGGTATCTGCGCAAAAATCTTCCGGAATCGCCGCGCTGGCTTGAATCGCAGGGCCGCACCGAGGAAGCCGAAGCCTTGATGCAGTCGATCGAAAAGGAATCCGCAGGCGGCGGGACGCTGCCGCCGCTGGTGGTGCCGACGCCTGTCGCGCAGGTCGCCGCCTTCGACATGCTGAAGCCCCCACTTTTGCAACGCATGATCGTGGGCTCCTGGGTGCTGATTACCATCAATACATTGATCTTCGGCTTCGTGATCTTCCTGCCGCAGTTCTTCCTGCGCCAGGGCCTGACCATCGCCAATTCGCTGGCCTATACGCTGGTGTTGTCGGCTGCATCACTGGTCGGCTGCGCGCTCGGCGCCTATTTGTCCGACGCCATCGGACGACGCTGGAGCATCATCGGCGCGTCGATCGTGACCATCATCACCGGCTACATCTATGCCCGCTTCAACGCCGCGTCCGATCCGGAGGTCGTGTTGAGTGTCGGCTTCGTGCTGATCGTCGCGATCTATGTGCAGACCGCGCTCCTGTTCGGCGTTTATACGACAGAGCTGTTCCCGACCGAGATTAGGTTGCGTGCCAATGGCATCTGCAACACGCTCGGACGCGGCGCCACCGTGGTCTCGCCCTTCATCGTCGGCGCCTTGATGGCGTCCTACCAGCTGCCGGGCGTGGTCTGGCTGATGATCGGCCTGGTGATCGTTCAGATCGTGGTGGTGTGGGCCTGGGGCGTCGAGCCGCGCAATCGCGGGCTGGAGGAAGTCGCGACGGCTAGGGCGTGATGGTGTACCCGTCATTCCGGGGCGATGCGCAGCATCGAACCCGGAATCTCGAGATTCCGGGTCTGGTCCTTCGGACCATCCCGGAATGACGCCAGTTAAGCGTTCTTCAGCGCGACCCGGAATTCGGCTTCGGTCTTGGACTTCACCTCGTCGAGCGTGACGCCGTCGGCGAGTTCGATTAGCGCCATGCCGTCCTTGCCGTGCTTGTCGATGGTGAATACCGCGAGATCCGTCACCACCATGTCGACGACCTTTTCGCCGGTCAGCGGCAGATTGCACTTCTTTAAAAGCTTCGGACCGTCCTTGGCGGAATGCTCCATGACCACGACGACGCGCTTGACGCCGGCGACGAGGTCCATCGCGCCGCCCATGCCCTTGACCATCTTGCCCGGGATCATCCAGTTGGCGAGGTCGCCGTTCTCGGCCACCTGCATCGCGCCCAGGATCGAGAGATCGATATGCCCGCCGCGCACCATGCCGAAGGATTCGGCGCTCGAGAAATAGCTGGTCGACGGCAATTCGCTCACCGTCTGCTTGCCGGCATTGATGAGGTCGGCGTCTTCCTCGCCCTCGTACGGGAACGGTCCCATGCCGAGCATGCCGTTCTCGCTCTGCAAGTTCACGTCGATACCGTCGGGGATGTAGTTCGAGACCAGCGTCGGAATGCCGATGCCGAGATTGACGTAATAGCCGTCGCGCAACTCTTTGGCGGCGCGCGCAGCCATCTGTTCACGGGTCCAGGCCATGGGGCTCTCCTGCTCTGAGTTGATTTAAGCGGCTGGGCGCGGGCGGGTGTTGCGGAATTCGATCCGCTTCTTGCCGACACCGACCTCGACGATGCGATTGACGAAAATGCCGGGCGTATGGATATGATCGGGGTCGATCTCCCCGGCCGGCACCAGATGCTCGACCTCGGCGACGGTGATCTTGGCGGCGGTCGCCATCATCGGGTTAAAATTCCGCGCGGTCTTGCGGTAGACGAGGTTGCCGGCGGTATCGCCCTTCCAGGCGTGCACGATGGCGAGGTCGGCGAACAGGCCGCGCTCCATGATGTACTTCTCGCCGTCGAATTCCTTCACCTCTTTGCCCTCGGCGATCAGCGTGCCGACGCCGGTCTTGGTGAAGAACGCCGGAATGCCGGCGCCGCCGGCGCGGATGCGCTCGGCCAGCGTGCCCTGCGGGTTGAATTCGAGTTCCAGTTCGCCGGCGAGATATTGCTGCGCGAACAACTTGTTCTCGCCGACATAGGACGAGATCATCTTCTTGATCTGCCGCGTCTCCAGGAGCCGGCTCAGCCCGATACCGTCGACCCCAGCATTGTTGGAGATGACCGTCAGACCCTTGACGCCGGAATCGCGGATCGCGTCCGACAAGGTCTCGGCAATGCCGCACAGGCCGAAGCCGCCCGACATGATCATCATGCCGTCCTTGAGAATGCCGTCGAGTGCCGATTTGGCGTCGGGATAGACCTTGTTCATGAAAATAGGACCTGATGGAGGGAGGCGCTTGCGGCCAGTATTAACAGGGATTATTAGGCGAAATCTTCGCAATGCGTCAATGACGGGGCATTGGGACCATCGGACCCGGCCGGCAACCTCAGGATGGCCTTGAAAGCGTCAAGAAAACCCTTCAAGTTGCGTGGGTTGACACGGGCTTTCGGATGCGCTGCCCGCTTTTTCAACACCGATCCGACAACCTCAAGCCGACATCCATGAACCAGACTTGGATATGTCATTGACGATGGCCCAAGGAATGAAGCGGCTGGGAATGCCGATTGCGGCGCTCCTCGGCCTGGCGCTGGTCGGCCTGATCGGGACCTCCTGGTTCCTCAACCGGGACGCGCTGCGCGAGGCGGTCGAGGCGCAGATCCGCGCCGTCACCGGGCTCGACCTGATGATCACGGGCGCGATCGACGTCTCGGTATTTCCCGGCAGCTATGTCTCGTTTCATGACGTCGGGCTGAAGGGCGGCGGCACCACCGCCCCCGCGCTGCAGGTCGACGTGCTGACCGCCAATTTGCGCTTGCTGCCGCTGTTGCTGCGGCGGTTCGAGATCGCCGACGTCATGATGCTGCGCCCGCATATCCGCGTCGTCAGGGACGGCAATGGCGAGAGCAACTGGACCCCGTTCGTCGAGACCATCGCGCGTACCATGAAGCCCGGCGCCGAGAATCAGGTGTCGTTTTCGGAAATCAGGATCCAGGACGGCGTGCTCGATTACGAGGACTCGACCAACCACGTCTCCGAGCAGCTCGGCGATATCGACCTGTCGCTGGCCTGGCCGTCGATCTCGCGCTCGTTTGCCGCGACCGGGCAGTTCGACTGGCGCGGCGAGCGCGTCGACGGCTCGATCTCAGCCGGCGATTTCGTCGCGATGCTGTCGGGCGATCGTTCCGGGCTGAAGGCGCGGCTGGCGAGCGCGCCGCTGAAACTTGCCTTCGACGGCACGGTCGCCAACCGCACCAGCCTGATGATGGAGGGCACCGCCACCATCGACAGCCTGTCGCTGCGCAACGCGCTGCGCTGGATGGGACAGGCCGCACCGGCCGGCGGCGGCTTCGGCCGCTTCGCGCTGAAGGCCCGCGCTAACGTCGTCGGCGGCTCGGTCGCGCTGACCAATGTCAATGTCGAGCTCGACGGCAATGTCGCCGAGGGCGTGATGACCTTCGTCAATAACGGCCGCCAGACGCTGCAGGCGACGCTGGCCGCCGGCAACCTCGATTTCACGCCCTACATTTCCACCTTCCGCCTGCTCGCCAGCGGCGCGCACGACTGGAACCGGCAGCTGTTCGATCTCAACTCGCTGTCCACCACCGACCTCGACATGAGGCTGTCGGCGGCGCGGGTGACGGTCGGACCGACCAGACTCGGCCGCACCGCGTTCGGCGCCAATCTGCGCGGCGGCGCGCTGGCGCTCTCGGTCGGCGAAGCGCAGATGTATGGCGGCATCGCCAATGGCTCGTTCGGGGTCGCACGCTCGGATGCGGTCGCCGACGTCAAGGCCCAGTTCCAGTTCACCGACGTCGACCTGCAGGCCTGCGCATCCGAATTGTTCGGCATCAACAAGCTTTCCGGCCGCGGCAATCTCAGCGTTTCGCTGGTGGCCTCGGGCTCCAGCCCGTTCGGCCTCGCCTCTTCGCTCGACGGCACCGCTACGCTGACCGGTCATGACGGCGCGATCGCGGGCTTCAATGTCGAGCAATTGCTGAAACGGCTGGAGCGCCGGCCTTTGTCCGGCGGCGGTAATTTCCGCAACGGTTCAACGCCCTACGACAACCTCAACGTCTCGGTGAAATTCGCCGACGGGATTGCGACCGCCGAAGACGTCCGCGTCGAGGGCGCCGCCGCGCGCATCACCCTGACCGGCACCGCCTCGGTGCCGTCGCGCGAATATGATCTCAAGGGCGTCGCCAGCCTGACCGCGGCATCGACCGGCAACGACAAAGGCTTCGATCTGCCGTTCGTGGTGCAGGGCCCGTGGGACGATCCGCTGGTGTTTCCGGATCCGGATATCCTGATCCGCCGCTCGCCGGGTGCGGCGCAATTACTCGAATCGGTGAAGGATCGCAAGACCCGCGACGCCGTGCGCTCGGTGATCGAGCGCTTTACCGGCGGCAGCGCACGGCCGGCGGCGCCGGACGCCGCGGTATCAGCGCCCGCGCCCGCAAGCGCGCCGGCGGCGGCTGAAAACGCGAAGCCGAACTGACGCCCCTTCGGGCGCCCACAGAGATCACCTCCCTGTCGACTGCCGCGCGCCACCCGGCATGATGCCGGCTTATTGTAGCGCAAGGCGGACTGCTGTTGGATAGTCGCCAAGACCAACCGAGAAATCCGCTCACCGGCAGCTTCGATTGCCGCGTATGCGCGCTCTCGGCCAACGACAATGGGGAGGCTTCCGAAAAATGGCGAAAAAAATAAGGGTCGGTCTGGCCGGCTGCGGCTTCGTTGCGGAGCTGCACATGCATGCCTACAGGCGCGTCTACGGCGTCGATGTCGAACTCAGGGCGGTCGCGGCGCGGGGCGATCATGTCGTCGATTTTGCCCGCCGGCACCAGATCCCGACCGCGTACCGAAGCTTTGGCGACCTGATCGCCGACAGCGAGATCGATGTCGTCGACATCTGCACCCCGCCTAACCTGCATACCGCGATGATCGTCGACGCCATGCAGTCCGGCAAGCATGTGATCTGCGAAAAGCCGTTCGCCGGCTATTTCGGCCGCGACGGCGACCAGGCGCCGATCGGCAAGCATGTGCCGAAGGCGCTGATGTACGCGCGCGTGCTGGAAGAAATGGAAAGCGTCCGCACCGCCATCGGCAACACCGGCAAGCTGTTCATGTATGCCGAAGACTGGATCTACGCGCCGGCGGTGACCAAGACCGTGGAGATCCTCAAAGCCACCAAGGACAAGATCCTGTTCATGAAGGGCGAAGAGAGCCACTCCGGCTCGCACGCGGCGCATGCCGCGCAATGGGCGATGACCGGCGGCGGCTCGCTGATCCGGATGGGATGTCATCCGCTTTCGGCGGTGCTCTATCTCAAGCAGGTCGAGGCCCGCGCGCGGGGCGAAACCATCAATGTTGCGAGCGTGACCTGCGACGTCGGCAATGTCACCGCGTGCCTGCGGCCGGAGGAACGCGCCGTTCTCAAGGCCAACCCGGTCGACGTCGAGGACTGGGGCACGCTCACCGTCACCTTCTCCGACGGCACCAAGGCGACCGTGTTTTCCGGCGACATGATCCTGGGCGGCGTGCGCAACCTGATCGAGACCCACACCAATAGCGGCGCGCTGTTCGCTAACATCACGCCGAACACGCACATGATGAGTTACCAGACCAGCGAGGAGAAGCTCGCCAGCGTCTACATCACCGAAAAGGTCGACCGCAAGACCGGCTGGCAATACGTCTGCCTCGAGGAAGAATGGACCCGCGGGTACTTGCAGGAAATCCAGGATTTCATGGAATGCGTCGCGACCGGAAGGCAGCCGCTCTCCGACCTCGCGCTGGCGTTCGAGACCATCAAAGTCAACTACGCCGGCTATTGGGCCGCCGAAGAGGGGCGGCGCGTGATGCTGTGAGATGCTGGAGCAGAATGCGCTTGGGTGGAATCATGACGGCGCATTCCGTGGCCTCGTGGTTCGAGACGCGCGGCGTTGCCGCGCTCCTCACCATGAGGGACTAAGACCTCATCCTGAGTGGCAGTGAAGCTATCTCGGACCTCATCCTGAGGAGCGGCGTCTTCGCCGCGTCTCGAAGGATGAAGCCAAATGCCATAGACTACACGGCGTAGATCGAGGATTTCGGCAGCGGGAATACCGGGTCCTGGGTCCTGATATTGGTCGGCCAGACCACCGAGATATGCTCGCCGGCATTTTGCATCACGACCGGCGTCGAGCGCTCGTTCTGGCCGGACATCGGCGTGCCCGGCGGATAGAATTTGACGCCATAGCCCTGGATCGTGCCGCCCGGCGGGATGTCGACGTCCAGCGCTGCCTTGCGGATCGCCTCGGGGTCGAAGCTGCCGTATTTGTCCTTGGCCACCGGCAGCACGTTGTTGAGCAGCACCCAGGTCTGGTTGAAACCCATCGAACAATGCGGCGGAACGTCGGTCGCGCCGGTCTTGGCCTTGTAGCGCTCCAACATGATCTTGGTGAGGTCGCCGATGCCGGGCGCGAGCTTGGCGGGATCGAGAAGTTGCGCCGGCACCGGATCGATGTTGCAGAAATTATCGATGTCGGCGGCGAACGTCGTGCGCAGCTTGTCGAGCTGGCTGTAGCCGGCGCCGGCGCCGAACAGCATCTTGAACTTGAGGCCGCTCTCGCGCGCCTGGCGCAGGAACAGGGTGATGTCGGGGTTGTATCCCGCATGCGAGATCACGTCGGGTTTGGCGCGCTTCAGCTTGGTCACCAGCACCGAGAGGTCGGGCGCCGCCGCCGAATAACCTTCCTTCAGCACGACCTGGAGGCCGGCCTCTTTCGAATAGGCCTCGTCGGCGGCGGCAACGCCAACGCCATAGGGCCCGTCTTCGTGAATGATTGCGATCTTCACGTCCTTGGGCTCCATGCCGAGCTTGCCCTTGGCGTGTTCGCTGAGGAAGCCCGCAAAGGCCTGGCCGTATTGATCGGAGTGAATCTGCGCGCGGAAGACGTATTGCAGGTTCTTGTCCTTGAACACGGCGGTCGCAACCGCGGTCGTGATCCAGAGGATCTTCTTGTGCTGCTCGACCTTGGCCGCGAGCGGGACCGCATGCGAACTCGCATAAACGCCGTTGATGATGTCGACCTTCTCCTGGTTGATCAGGCGTTCGACCTCGTTGATCGCGACGTCGGGCTTGCTCTGGCAGTCGGCGGTGACGGCGGCGATCTTGTGCTTGCCGCCGATGCCGCCCTTCTCATTGACAAGATCGATCGCAATCTGCGTTCCGATCGAGGAGGCAACCGACCCGCCGGCGGCGAACGGACCGGTCAGGTCGTAGACCACGCCGATGCGCACCGTTTCGGATTCCGCCCGCGCGCGCGTCCAATCGAGGCTCACGACGGCAGCCGCCGCCGCCGAAGTCTTGAGCAGCGTTCTGCGTGAAGTCGGCATTGTATATCCTCCCCGCTGTACCGTCGTTTTCTGACTGGCCGTTGTTTCTGACTGGCCGTTGTTATTTTGGCCCAAGTATTTTGAGAATGTGCCCCAAAGTCAACACGCGCGGTCTCATCACAACGGCGTGTCGAGCGCGTTTGCCCGGTCTGTTGCGGCGCAAACCGAACTTCGCCGCGGACATTGGTCACGGTGAAATTCAACGGCGGCATCGCGACCGCCGAAGCCGCCGCGAAAAAGAGTTGGCTGCTTAAATGAGCAAGAGTACCAATGGTGCCGGCGCACGATGAGGTCATTCGCCAGCTTGATCCCGATCGGACGCCATCCGCCCTAACCGGCGGATCCCAAAAGATAATAAACTGCCAGTGAGGAGACCTCATGAACGTGCCAGCCCGGGCGATGCCCAGTTCGCCAACTTCCGATTCACCTCGCGGCATGGCGCTTCTGCGCGATCCGCTGCTTAACAAGGGGACGGCTTTTACGGAAGCGGAGCGGGATGCGCTTGGATTACGCGGGCTGCTGCCCGCGCACGTGCTCTCGATGGACGATCAAGTCGACCGTGTGATGACCAACCTGCGTGCCCTCCCCAGCGATCTCGAAAAGTACATCGCGCTCAACGCGCTGCACGATCGCAACGAGGCGCTGTTCTTCCGCGTCGTTTGCGAAAACATCGATGAAGTCCAGCCGCTGATCTACACCCCGACGGTGGGGCTGGCCTGCCAGCGGTTCGGCCTCATCTTCCAGCGGCCGCGGGGCATGTTCATCAGCGCCAACGATCGCGGGCGGATCGCAGAACTCTTCGCCAACTGGCCATATGCGGCGAAGCTCATCGTCGTCACCGACGGCGAGCGTATCCTCGGCCTCGGCGACCTCGGCGCACACGGCATGGGCATTCCGGTCGGCAAGCTCTCGCTCTATTCGGCCTGCGCCGGCGTTCACCCGGAACACTGCCTGCCGGTGATGCTGGATGTCGGCACCAACAACGAGGAGTTTCTGAACGACCCCTATTATATCGGCCTGCGGCAGAAACGCCTGAGCGGCGCGGCTTACGACGAGTTCGTCGACGAATTCGTCACCGCGGCGCGCGCGGCTTTCCCCGGCGTGCTGATCCAGTTCGAGGATTTCGCCAATCACTCGGCGTTCCGGCTGCTGCACAAATATCGCGACAAGATAAATGTCTTCAACGACGACATTCAGGGAACGGCCGCGGTGGCGCTCGCGGGCCTGTTCTCGGCGCTGCGCGTGAGCGGCGGAAAGCTTGCCGACCAGAGGGTGCTGTTCCTTGGCGCCGGCGAGGCTGCGACCGGCATCGCCGACCTCGTGGTCTCCGCCATGATGGCCGAAGGCGTATCCGAAGCCGAGGCGCTTGGGCGCACCTGGCTCGTGGACTCGCGCGGCCTGGTCGTGAAGAACCGGGCGGGCCTCACCGAGCACAAGCTGCGCTACGCGCATGACCATGCGCCGGTCGGCGATTTCCTGACCGCGATCCGGACGCTCAAGCCCACCGCGATCATCGGCGTTGCCGCCGTCGGCGGCGCCTTCACGCCCGAGGTGTTGCAGACCATGGCCGAAATCAACGAGCGGCCGATCGTGTTTGCGCTATCCAATCCGACCTCGAAGGCGGAATGCTCGGCCGAGGAGGCGTACCGCCACACCGGCGGGCGCGCGCTGTTCGCGTGCGGCAGCCCGTACGATCCGGTGCAGCTCGACGGCAAGACATTCGTGCCGCGCCAGGGCAACAATTCCTACATCTTCCCCGGCGTCGGTCTCGGTGCGATCGCGTGCGGATCACGGCTGGTGACCGACGAGATGTTCATGGCCGCCGCGCACACGCTGGCCTATCTCGTCAACCCCGACGACATCGAGCAGGGCAGCCTCTATCCGGCGCTGCCGCGCATCCGCGACGTCTCGGCACACATCGCGATGGCGGTTGCCGAGGTCGCCTACAGGCGCGGCCTTGCGACCGTGCCAAAGCCGAACGACATGATGGCGTTCATCGAGTCGCAAATGTACGACCCGTACTATTGAGCGCGGAAGGGGGATTCAGCGTGCGGCGTGTAGAGCGGATCTCCGCTTTGCGCCGATTTTGTTGCAAAAGTCGAAAATCGAATGACGCAGAAAATCTCGCGAAAGTTGATTCTTTGACTTTTCTTTGCTGCGCGGCGCTCATGGCCGCCGCACAGACAGAAGTGGGCCGATTCGTCGGGGCGTTTAGCTTGCAGGCGTGTTTGTTTTCTCTGAAAGCCATTTTTCTATTTCAGACGGCCTGACAATTCTTTTTGGCGAGACCGGATTTAGCGTTCCCGCACTGACCTCGGAGCCTGCCGCAATTTTGGCTGCGGCAAACTGCTTGGCCTCAGATTCGCTGGCAAAGGTCTCCGAGCGACGAGAGTAGTGTCCGGTTTTTTGATGATCCGGAAGGTAGATTGAGACGTACCATATATTCCGGATTTTCTTGATCACGACGGGCTAGCAGCCTTTGCCGACATTACGGTGGTTTTGTCGCGATGGTTCGGCTACCGGTTCATTTAGAGATGTCAGGGCCGCCACGGCGGCGTTGGGTTGCCTCTTTTCCCGACCACGGAAGAATCCTAAAGAGTTGTAGAAATGACACAACTAAACCTGCGAGTTTCCCTTACAAATTTGTATCGACAAATCTGACTTCAACGATTCAATTCAGGGCTGGGTTGCGAAAAATTCAATCGCATTTGCCGTCGCTGCCATGTGCTCCGGCGGCAATTGCACCGTTTGGGTGTTTGCGACCTGATCCTCCCGTATAAGGCTAGGGTGTTTGGTTCATGAGAAAATTCCTTCTTGGCAGCATTGTATTTTTGGGAATGCTCACCGGCCCAGCAATGGCGGCCGACTTGCCGGTCAAGGCGCCGGCCTACGAGACACCGGTAGCCGCGCCGATCTACAACTGGACGGGCTTTTATGTCGGCGTGAACGGCGGCGGAGGCTGGGGACGTTCCAGGTCAGATATCATTTTCGACCCATTGTCCAGTTCAAGCACGGCCGCGCCTGGCTCAGCATCCCGAGCCATCGACGGAGCGCTGGGAGGCCTCCAGGCCGGATACAACCTGCAGACGAGTTCCTTCCTGTTTGGCCTCGAGACCGACATCCAGGCGACCGGCCAGAACAGTGACGCGCTATCGACCATCACGCAAACTACTCTCGTGGGATGTCTCGTGCCCTGCGTGCCACCGCCGCCGACCGTGACCCACGCGACCTTGGATTACGCGCAGAAGCTGCCATGGTTCGGTACGTTGCGCGGGCGGATCGGTGTTGCGGCGGATCATTGGCTTGTCTATGCGACCGGGGGGCTCGCCTATGGCGAAATAAAGACCGATGCCGTCTTTACCGTGCCAGGGGGAGCCTGTATCGCTCCGTGTACGCCTACGCCCGGCGGATCTGTTGCCGGCAACTTCAGCCAAACCAAGACCGGGTGGGTGGCGGGCGCGGGCGTCGAAGCAGCCCTCGGCGGAGGTTGGACCGGTAAGGTCGAATATCTCCACGTGGACTTCGGTGACATCGACAACACGTTCGCGCGCATCACTATGTTTCCCTTCTTCGGGACCTTGAGGGCGACCAGCCGAGTTACGGATGAAATTGTGCGCGTCGGCGTGAATTATCGTTTCGGTAGCGCAGTGGTCACGAAGTACTAAACGACGACACGCGCGAGGGCGGATTTCTTTGCTGCTTCGCTCCACGTCATCAGGTCCGAAGGCAGGGTTCTTCCGTTGCCTGGGGGAAGCGATGTGATGTCGCTTATGTGAAGGCTTTCGGATGCTGGCCCCATGAAGGTGGCGCCGCGCGCGCGTTGCGCGGATTAGCGTCAGCGCAATTCGCCGCTCTGGTCTAGAAGCCGAGTTGGCGGCTTACGCTGACGCTAATCCGCCCTGCGCACTGAATGTCCGCTTTGCGTAGCGGTCATTCAAAAATCGGCCTCGCCAGATTTTGGCTCTCCGAACCAGGTCAACACACTCGAACACCTCGCTGACACTGAAGGGCGGTCGGTTAATCGCTGCTTAGTTGGCATTCTGGATTGTTTGATCTCTCGGTGCACACTTCGTGCACACGCCAACTTCCAACCGATTGAAAGCACCCTTTCCAAAAGGTGGAGGGTGTTTGTCCATTGCGAGGGATTGGCCCTTTAATCGAAGAGATCTAGAGCCTGTCCTCAATTAGCGGATTCCCAAGAGGTTCCCCAAGTGATTCATGGGAGGTCAACTTGATTCGGAGTTGACTGAATGCGCCGTTACGCCCTTCGCGACGATCAATGGGACAGGATCAAGAATATTTTGCCGGGACGTGAGGGTCACGTCGGCGCTACGGCCAAGGATAATCGGCTGTTTGTAGAAGCAGTTCTCTATCGTTATCGCGCCGGTATGCCCTGGCGGGATCTGCCGGAACGTTTTGGCGACCCGATCAAGATTCATACCCGATTTTCGCGCTGGGCGAAGAGCGCGGTATGGAAGAAGATGTTCGAGATGCTGGCTGCCGACGCGGACAATGAATACGCCATGATCGACAGCACTATCGTACGCGCGCACCAGCACAGTGCCGGCGCCCAAAAAAAGACAGCGAAGACCAGGCGATCGGGCGCAGCAAAGGCGGGTTGAGCACCAAAATCCATGCCATGGTCGATGCACTTGGCAATCCGTTGGCGTTCCTGCTGACCGCAGGGCAAGCCCACGATTTGGAAGGCGCTGACGCGCTGCTGCCTCAGATGCAGGCCGATACCTTGTTGGCGGACAAGGCCTTCGATGCCGATCTACGTGTCATCGAGCCTCTGCTTGCGGCAGGAAAAACGCCGGTGATCCCGCCCAAGAGCAATCGAAAGCTCCAACGCGCCTACGACAAGGAACTGTACAAAGCGCGCCACCTCATGGAAAACCTCTATTGCAAGCTCAAACAGTACCGAGCCATAGCCACCCGCTACGATAAGACCGCCAGAAACTTTCTCGCCGCAGTCCATCTCGCCGCCGCAGTCATTTGGCTCAATTGAGGACAGGCTCTAGCTAGTTCCGAATGCAAGTTTTCGCAAGCCGCTCATGCGAGGTGCGCGCGAGAACGGTTGACAGCGCGCGCGGCAGGCAGTTAATTCAGGCCATGGGGACCCAGCGATCTCCCCACGAGGCGACAAGCCCAAGTATCGCGTCCCGTTCTGTTTTACGAGGGCGCAACCATGTCATCCCACACCTCTATATCCCAAGATAAGCTTTCCCGTTTGATCGGGACGGCGAAGACCCCCGTTTTGATCGACGTCAGGACCGACGAGGATTTTGCCGCGGATCCGCGGCTGATTCCCGGTGCGGTCCGGCGGGGCCATCAAGACGCCCCCAACTGGGGCGGCGAATTCGCCGGCCGTCCGGCCATCGTCGTCTGCATGCGCGGCGACCGATCTGGTCCGGTAACTTGCGGCCCGTCGGGTGACCACAGCGGCAACCACAACTGGCAGGCCGACCTCCCGCACGACTGGAGCACGATGGCCCCGTCGGACAGCCCAACTGGTCCGTGAAAAGGAGAACATCATGCGCGACGAAGCCAAGATCAAATTGCGTGAGAGCCTGCGCGGCCCGGTCATCGAGCGCGGCGCGGCCAATTATGATGAAGCCCGTGCCCTCTATAACGGCATGATCGACAAGCACCCGTTGCTGATCGCCCGCTGTGTCGATGTCGCCGACGTGATCGCGGCGGTGAATTTCGGCCGCGACAACGGCCTCCGCATCGCGATACGCGGCGGCGGTCACAATGGGCCAGGGCTCGCCAGCGTCGATGATGGCCTGGTCATCGACCTGTCGGACATCAAGGGCGTGCGCGTCGACCCGGTTGCTCGCACCGCGCGGGTCGGCGCCGGGTGTACCCAGGGCGACGTCGACCACGCCACCCACGCGTTCGGCCTCGCCGTGCCGGCCGGCATTATCTCGACCACCGGCGTCGCCGGCCTCACCTTGAGCGGCGGCCACGGTTATCTCACTCGCAAATACGGCCTGACCATCGACAATCTGATCGAGGCCGACGTCGTGCTGGCCGATGGCAGCTTCGTCGTCGCCAGCAAGGACAACAACCCCGATCTGTTCTGGGCGCTGCGCGGCGGCGGCGGCAATTTCGGCGTCGTCACCTCCTTTGTGTTCCGGCTGCATCCGGTGAGCACGGTGTTTGCCGGACCGATCGCCTGGGACCAGATGCACGCGCGCACCATCATGCAGCGTTATCGCGATTTCCTGCCGAAAGCACCGGAGGAACTCGGCATTTTCCTCGGGCTCAAGACGGTCCTGTCGAGCGCGCCGTTTCCGCAAGAACTGTGGGGCAAGCGCATCTGCCTGCTGATGTGCTGTTACGACGGCTCCGAGGACAACGGCAAGAAGGCCTTGGCACCGCTAATCGACGCGCTGCCGGCGCCATGGTTCAACTGGATGGGAACGATGCCGTATCCGGCCGTGCAGAGCATGTTCGATGGGCTCTACCCGAAGGGAATGCAGTGGTATTGGCGGGGCGACTTCGTCAAGACTCTTTCGGACGCAGCGATCGATGCCCATCTCGAACAGGCGGCAAAAACGCCGAGCGAATTGTCGCTGATGCATCTCTACCCGATCGACGGCGCCGTCCATCGCGTCGGCAGCGGCGACACCGCCTGGAATTGCCGCGACGCGACCTGGTCGATGGTGATCGCCGGTATCGACCCGAACCCGCAGAAGGCGGGGCCGGTCACACGATGGACAAAAGCCTATTGGGAGGCGGTGCATCCGTTCGACCTCGGCGGCGCCTATCCGAATTTCATGATGGACGATGAGGGCGACGCCCGGCTCAAGGCGACCTACGGGGGAAACTATGCCCGGCTGGCCGCTGTGAAGAGCAAATATGATGCTGCCAACGTGTTCCGGGTCAACCAGAACATCAAGCCGGCCGCCTGACGTAGCGGGCCTCACTTGTCGACCTCTGTGCACTGCCTTCGGCGCAGTACCTCTGCCTCGCGAAATGCCGCCGTTGGTCGTGCCAGCGCGGCGGTTTTCGTTTTGCAACACTCGCTGAGGATGTGCCGTAACGGCGCGATTGCTATTCGCCGGATCGACAGAGCGAGACATCACCGGCGCACCTCGATACGCGGTGACGTCCAAAGAAAAGGGCGGTTCGGTCGGTGGATCGGGCCAATGCCTGGCGTCATACGAAGGCACTCAATCCCGTAATCGACTTGCCGACGATCAGCGTGTTCATCTCCCTTGTGCCCTCATAGGAGTAGATTGCTTCGGCATCGGCCACGAAGCGTCCGATGTGGTTCTCGAGCAGGATGCCGTTGCCGCCGAGCAACTCGCGCGCATAGCCGACGGTTTCTCGGCATTTGACCGTGCAGAACGCTTTCGCGAGCGACGCATGCTCGTCGCGCATCACGCCTTCGTCCTGAAGCTGGGCGAGACGCAGCATCATCGCCTGGGTCGAGGTGACGTTGCCGAGCATCCTCACCAGCAGGTCCTGAACGAGTTGGAAGCCGCCGATAGGCCTTCCGAATTGCGTCCGCTCCGTCGCATAGCGGAGCGCATGCTCGTATGCTCCCATCTGGCAGCCTACGGCGAACCACGCCACGCCAGTGCGCGTCATCCTGAGAACCTTGGCGGTGTCCTTGAACGAGTTGGCGTTCTGCAAGCGGTCGGCCTCGGGAACGCGGCAGTCGCTCAGGGTGATCAACCCGTTCTGCACGACCCGCAATGCCATCTTGGTCTTGATCTTCTCGACCGAGAAGCCGGGATTGTCCTTTCCCACAACAAAGCCCTTGACCTGATTCGAGCCTTCCTCTCGTGCCCAGATCACGTTGATGTCGGCGAACGTGGCATTTCCGATCCATTTCTTCTGGCCATTGAGAATCCAGCTGTCGCCTTCACGGCGGCATGTCGTCATCATTCCACCTGATGTCGCCGACCCCACCAGCGGCTCCGTCAAGCCGAACGAGCCGATCTTGTCGAAGCGCATCATGGGCGGCAGCCAGCGTTGCTTCTGCTGCTCGTCGCCGCACAGATAGATCGATCCGGCCGAAAGGCCCGTGTGCACGCCCCAGAACGTCGCGACCGACGCATCGACACGCGCCAACTCCATCGCGACAAGGCCGTTCAGCAGCCAGCTGCCGCCGGCGGCGCCATATCCCTGATAGCCCACCCCTCCGATACCGACTTCCGCCATCTTCGGGATGATCTCGAAGGGAAATGCATCGCGGCTCCAATAATCCTCGATCACCGGCGCGACGACGCCTTCCGTGAACTCGCGAACATTTTTGAGCAGCGCCCGCTCGCTGTCGTTCAGCACGGCGGCTATCCTGTAGAAGTCGCCTTCGATTGGAGGTGGAGCGTAGTCCGTTTTCCCGATTGATTTTGCCTGCTGAGTCGCCATCGGTTTCTCCCTGCGCTGAGTGGTGAGGCCTGCCTGCGTTTGCTGGCTCCCAGCAAAGCTGGCTTGTCGCTTTGCCGGAGATCCTCCTGGTTCAGGTCGGCTCGTTTCGAGCAAAGCTGGCGCGTAGCCCCTCAAGAGCCTCTTTCATGCGGTTCTCGATATACAACGTCGTGTCTGTCGTCATTTCCTCCCTTCCCGCTGTGTTTGGACATCGCGGCGTCCTCCGAATGACGGAATGAGGTCTCTGACCCAACCAGCCAATCGTGAAAGTGGAGATGATGGATCGACGTGCTTGCTCGCGTCGGCCAGAAATGCCTCGATCAGGGCGGCGGTTTCCACCGGCCGCGTCACGATGAACAGGTGCCCGTCCTCGATCATCCGGAGCTCGGCGTTCGGGATCAGGCCCGCTAGAATGTGACCATTGACCGGAGGGACCAGTGGATCGTCGCGGCCCATCAGAACGAGCGTCGGCTGCGGCAGCGACCACAGCCACGGCAGACTGGTCCAGCCGCTCATCGCGAGAAGCTGATACAGATAGCCCAAGCTTCGCGCACCGTGCATCGCGACCGCGTGCCGGCCGATCAGGGATGGGTCGTCGCGAAAGGCTCCCCCGTAAATATCCGCCGCTATCCTGTTCATGTAGTCCTTGTCGGTGTAGCGGCGCGGCGTAGCCATTTTCCACAACACGGAGGGGCTTGCCGGCACCATCGTGAAACCGGGCGCCGTCGCAGCGAGCACCAACCGCCGGCACAGCTTTGGATATTGATGCGCGAACTGCTGCGCGATTCCGCCGCCCCAGGACACGCCGGCGACGTCGATCTCCGTGTAGCCGAGTTCCGCGACGAGGCCCGCGGCAAGCCGCGCCAGCGTTGATGGGCGATACGGAAGGAGCGGCCTGGGTGAGCCGCCGACGCCGGGCACGTCAAAGATGATTGCCGTCGTGCTCGTGAGTGCTTCCAGGAACGGCTTCGCCAACTCCCAATTGGCGCCGATCCCGTTGAACAGCAACAGCGGCGGCTGCTGGCCGCTGTTGTGCCTGATGGCAACCTGGAGCAACTGCCCCTCGACCGCGATTTGTCGCGCCTCGATCTCCGGCGTCGCGCCTCGGTTCCCTCCTGCAGGATCGTTAGTCAAAGACGTAAGTCCCCGGAGCTGCCGCAAGGACCGGATGGCGTTCGCTACCCAGCGACGCGGCTGCCGCGACCTCTTCGCCCGATCGTGCGTACAGCCAATCGCGCCAGTCGAGCCACCAGCTTCCCTTACGCTTCTCGGCCGAGGCCATGAATGCGTCTGGACCGGATGGATGGACCGTTCCGATCATGAAGGAGGCCTTCGGATTGGTTGGGGGGTTGAGGAGGCTCTGGAGGTGGCCGCTGTTCGAAAGCACGAAGGTGGTCCCCTCGCCCATGATCTGGGCGGTCTTGTGCACACCCTTCCAGGGCGTGATGTGGTCGGTCACGCCGGCGATCACGTAACTGTCGACCCTGGTTCTGCTCATGTCGATCGCCTTGCCGTTCAGCGTGAGCTTTCCGGCGTTGACGAACGGGTTCGTGAAATAGAGATCCAGGTAATCGCCATGCAGGCCGGCTGGAAGTCGGGTTGTGTCGGCATTCCAGTACAGGATATCGAAGGCCGGCGGCTGGTTGCCGAGCAGGTAGTTGTTGACCCAGTAATTCCAGATCAGGTCGTTCGGCCTCATCCAGGCGAACATTCGTGCCAGTTCGTGGCCGTCGACCATGCCGCGCAGCCGGGAGGTTTCCTTGGCCGCGCGCATCGTCTCCGGCGTCATCAGGCAGCCGAACGCGCTCTCGTCGGCGGTGTTCGGATCGAGCAGGCAGACCGCGAGCACCATATTCCTGATCTTCTGTTGCCCCGCGCTTCCAAGCGTCGCGAAATAAGCCGTCGAGGTGATGCCCCCGGAACAGGATCCCATCATCGAGATATCGTCGCTGCCGGTCACGGCCCGCGCGACATCGACAGCTTCGTCAAGCGCTGCGACATAGGTATCGAGGCCCCATTCACGATGCGCCGTTGTCGGATTGCGCCAGCTGATGCAGAACACCTGGATGCCGCTGTCGACCAGGAAGCGCACCATGCTCTTGTCGGGCGACAGATCCAACGCGTAGTATTTGTTGATCTGCGGCGGGGTGATGACCAGCGGCCGCTTTCTCACATTCGGCGTCGTCGGCGAATACTGTATCAACTCCAGCAATTCGTTGCGGAAGACCACGCCACCCTTCGTTGTCGCCAGATTCTCTCCGACCTTGAACGCACTCTGATCGACCATTGACGGCATGCCGCCGTTCCTGGTGAGGTCATCGAGGTAGTTCTTCAACCCCTGCCAGACGCTGCGGCCGCCGGTATCCAGGAAATTGCGCATCGCCGCCGGATTGGTCAGCATTGCATTGGTGGGCGCGACCGCATCGATCAGGATTTCCGTGACCAGGTGTGCCCGCGCCTTGTCGATGTTGCTCAGGCTCGTCTTGTCGACAAAGCCGCTGACTGCATCGCCCCAGGCAAGATAGGCCTTGAGCATCCCGCTGTGCAGCGAACTCTGCTTCCAGGTGGCATCGGAAAATCGTCTGTCGCCCGCCTTCGGCGCACGCTCGGACTTGCCGGCGACGATGGAGCCGAGTTCGCCCAGGAAAGCGAGCCATTGCTCGGTGGCGACCTTCGGCTCGTTGACGATGGCCTTGAACAGGGTGCCGGCGCCGTCGACGAAATCCTGCCCCCGGATGCCAACGAGGGGATTGAGCGCCAGCGTATTTCGGGATGCTTCTTCTGATATCCCCTCCATTGGAGGAGTTTGCTCGCGATTTTCCGCGCTCATTGCCGCGCTCCCGCTGCGGGAAGCAGAAGCGCCAGCGTCTCGGCTACCAAAGCTGGCTTCTCCGATCCCTCTACTTCCAGCGTGTTCTGGGTCTTCATGATCACCTGCCCGCCTTCTCTCGGCTCGAGCCCGGCGAGAACAACGCGCAGCCTGACTCGCGCCCCGGCCGGGACGGGAGCCAGAAAGCGAACCTTGTCGATTCCGTAATTCAGCCCGGCGGCGGCATCAGTCGGGACGACACCGATCTCCATCGCCAGCGGGGCCACCATCGCGAGCGTCAGATAGCCGTGGGCGATGGGACTGCGGAACGGACTTTCCTGCTTCGACCTCTCGACGTCCACATGAATCCATTGATGGTCGCCGGTGCAGGACGCAAACGCGTCGATACGCGCCTGGTCGATTTTGACCCAACTGGAAACGCCGAGTTCATGCCCAACTTTTTGGCCCAAACCGGCAAGGGTGAGGCTGCTCATGCTTTCCTCCTCAATCATTCGCGGCTGCATTCGGACAGCTACAT
The DNA here is from genome assembly GCF_031202265.1 of Bradyrhizobium sp. Ash2021. Taxonomy (NCBI): domain Bacteria; kingdom Pseudomonadati; phylum Pseudomonadota; class Alphaproteobacteria; order Hyphomicrobiales; family Nitrobacteraceae; genus Bradyrhizobium; species Bradyrhizobium sp. Ash2021. The sequence goes on from NZ_CP100604.1 coordinate 8,268,673, forward strand.
CTTCTCGTACCGCTTGCGCAGCTCCATTTTGTTGATCTTGCCGACGCTCGTCTTGGGAATGCTGTCGATGAACAGTATCTTCTCCGGAATGCCGTATTTCGAGATGACGCCTTTGTCGGCGAACACTTTGAGATGGTCTTTGATAACCGCGGCGCTGACGCCATTCGCATCGGACGCCCGCTTGACCACGAGCGCGAGCGGCCGCTCACCCCATTTGTCGTCCTTGACGCCGATGACGGCCGCCTCCGCGACGCCCGCGCATTGCGAGATCAGGTCCTCGATCTGCAACGACGAGACCCACTCGCCGCCGGTCTTGATCACGTCCTTGATCCGGTCGGTGATGTGCACATAGCCGTTCGCGTCGATCACGGCGATATCGCTGGTGTGCAGGTAGCCCCCGGCCCAGAGTTGCTCTGAGCCCTCGGGATTGTTGAAATAACCCTGGGTGAGCCAGGGCGCCCGCAGCACGATCTCGCCGGCGGACTTGCCGTCATGCGGCACATTCTTCATGTCGGAATCGACGATGCGCAGATCCACCAGCGGCCCGGCGATCCCGGCCTTGGCGCGGAACTCGACTTCCCCATCCGGATCGCCGGTCAAGTCCTTCGATCGGACGTGGGACACCGCGGCAAGCGGGCCGGTCTCCGACATCCCATAGCCCGCGAAGATGTCGATGCCCGCAGCCAGCGCCCGCTTGGCCAGCGCCTTCGGCAAGGCCGAACCGCCGATCACCATCTTGAGGCCGCTCAGATCGACATTCGCCGCAGCGGCCGCGTCGAGCAGCATCTGCAGGATAGTCGGCACGCCATGGGTGAAGGTGACACCTTCATTCTTGATCAGCTTGACCAGCATCGCCGGCTCGTAGCGTCCGGGATAGACCTGCTTGGCGCCGGCAAGTGTCGCGGACCAGGGAAAACCCCAGGCATGGACGTGAAACATTGGCGTAATCGGCATGTAGACGTCGTCACGTGAGAAGCGGCCCTGCGAGCCCGACATCCCGAACAGCGCCAATCCGCAGATCGAGTGCAACACGAGTTGCCGGTGGCTGTAATAGACGCCCTTGGGCAGTCCGGTCGTGCCGGTTGTGTAAAAAGTGGTCGCCTGGGTGTTCTCGTCGAAATCAGGAAAGTCGTAGTCAGGCGCAGCCGCAGCAAGCAGGCTCTCATATTCGCCGACGAAGGACAGACTGCCAGTCTGCGGGGCGGGTCGGTCCGACATCACGATCAGCCGTTTGACCTTCGGCAATTGGGCCTTCAGCCCCTCCACCAATTCGACGAACTCATCGTTGACGAGAAGCGTCGAGGCGCCGGCGTGGTCGATCGTGTAGGCGATCTGTTCGGGTGACAGGCGGACATTCACCGTCTGCAACACGGCGCCCATCATCGGGATCGCGAAGAAAGCTTCGAGAAACCGGTGGCTGTCCCAGTCGAGGACGCCCACGGTGTCACCGGGCACAACCCCCGCTTTGCTCAGCGCCGACGCGAGACGGCTTATCCGCTCCCTGATCTGGAGATAGGTGAAGCGCCTCAGATCGCGGTAAACGACCTCCTGATCCGGCGCTTGCACGCTCGGCGTGTGCCACAATTGCTTGAAAATCAAAGGATATTGATAAGCAGATTTGGTGACCTGGATCAGCCTTCCCACCATGGCGGCCTCCCTCGAATTGTCTTCCTCCGGCCGTTTTCGGCGTCCGCCATTCTAGGCGAGCGGATCGCTTGGTCTGCCGTCGAGTATCCCGACGATCGCACCGCACGGCACCGGCCCGAGCCTCGCGCGCAGCCTGGTGCTTGTGAAGGTCTGAAACGGACGACGAGCGGCCCGAGACGGACAAGTTGCCCGTCATCGGGAGCTGGGTCTTGAATAAGAATGCTCCTTTTTACGACCCAGGGGAAGCCGGAGCCTCAGCCGGTCAACCCGACGGCGATCGGAAAAAGCTGCTATCCTGTCCCGACAACAAGTGACAGAAGCCCTGTCCCGACGACAAGTGACGGGAGCTTCGAACCGTGTGGGTGTCCCAAGGCAGGTTCAGTTGTTCAACTCCAAGCAGCCCGGCAGGTCCTCCGCTTTGCGCTCCATTTCGAACAACGCAAAGGACAGGCCGATCGTTGGATTGGGTGAGCGTGTTTACGAATCGACCAAACTCGCCGCGCTATTCGACGTACTCGTCGACCAGGGTTGCCCAGCCGGTGAAATACTGAGAAACGTCAACCTGACCCCGGACGCGGTGCACTCTCCGAAGTCAAGGATTTCGCTCGCGGAATTGATGACGGCCTGCAAGAATGCAATTCGGCTCTCAAGCGACCCGCACTTGCCATACCGCATCGGTACAACAATCCACATCTCCGCCTATGGCATGTACGGGTTCGCCATTCTCTGCTGCCCCGACTTTCGCAAGGCGATGGCTTTTGCCGAACTTTATCACGCGCTCGCGGCGCCGCTGGCAACGATCGAGTTCACCGAGAAGGAAGGAGTCGCGGGCTGGGTCATTGAGCCCAATGCACGCGCTGCAACCGATCCGCAAGTCTACCGCTTCATCACCGAGATGCAGATCGGCATTCATATATCGCTGATGCGGGATATCATGGGCCCTTCGTTCACTCCGGATCAGATCAGCGTGGCCTATCCGGAGGCCCATGACTTTGGCCTGCCCGCGGACCAGATCGGATGTCGTCCAGGCTTCGCGAGCAGCACCAACCAGATCATTTTTCGGTCGGCATGGCTGGACCAGGCTGCAAATCTCGGCAACAAGACGACGTACCCGGCGATCGTGGCCCTCTGCGACGACCTGCTCAACGATCTAAAATCGCGAATTGGAGTAGCCGGAGAGATTCGCGCACTCCTGCTCAGAGATATCACCAACCCTCCGACCCTCGCCGCCGTAGCGAGGCTCCTTGAAGTGAGCGATCGCTCGTTGCGACGCCAGCTACGGGAACAAGGGATTTCCTTCCGCGGCTTGCTGGATGAACTGCGAATGCAAATCGCGCTGAAATACCTGCGCACAACAAGGCTGGCGAACGAGGATATCGCGCTGGCGCTCGGATTCAGTGATGCCGCAAATTTCCGCCGCGCATTTCGCCGCTGGACGAACAAGTCACCTAGCGAGATCAGAGGCGAGTAACCACCCATTCTGCGAATTGGCGACAGTCGCCAACGGCCGCTCTGCGCCATGAGCGGTCCTTCATTGACAATCATCATCTACGTTCGAAATATTTTCGGACTTGCGACCAAAGAAGCGAGCCATCCCTCGATGATGGAAACGAGTCGAGCGACGACTTCCGCTGTATCCCCGACAGCGGACATCGTCGGCCATCGCGCCCATGTCCGAAAAGTGCCATAACCGGAAGTGCCCGCCATTCGATCATGTTGTAGGCACGTCGCACTCTCTATGGGATCACTCGCGGAACGAGCTCGTGAGGGTCTTCAACGCTCTTTTGCAGGTTGGCGGGTCAGATCAACCCACGCGCATCGCCGGCGCCGCGCTCAGCTTCCACCAATAGGCGTTCGGACATAAACGCTTCCGCTTCTCTGCACACGACCGGGCCGGCGCCTCACGGCAGGGGCGTCGCCCGGCTGCTGTCAGATTGTCACGCGGCTGCCGTCGAAGCGCGTGAAGGAGAAGCCGTCGAAGGGTTCGCGGAGGGTAGTGCGCTCGTCCCGCAGCATGCCGATAGCCACTTCCTCGCCGAGCGCCATTGAGGCGGAAGCGTCGGAACGCCAGTGGATGCCCGCCCAATTCCGTCCGAAACCAAAATTCACTGCGAGCTTGTTCAACTCTCCACCAACCGTGAGCGGCGGGCCGCTATAGGGCACGAGCCTTGTCGGGTCAGCCGGATCGGGCTGTACCGGGTTGGCGATGACGCGGCTCTCGTCGAAAAACGCCTTCAACATGGTAGCCGTGATAGCACCAACGCTCGTGGCACCGCCGGGATAGGTGGAGTGAAGGGGCGCGGCCTCCGGATAGGTTTGTGACAAAAGATAGGTGCCGTATTTGGCTTTACTGCGATCGAGGGCTTCCGATTTCAGGAAGTTATCATGCAACGGGTAGTCGCTCACGTCATTGGCGAGGCGATGGTGCGCCAGACCGCCGTAGGCTTCCGGTCGCACAGCCCGGTGCACGAAATACTTCTGCCAGTAGGACGCACGGACGGAGTTACTGATCGCCGTGGCGAGCAGTGCCTGCACATAAGGCAACCCGAACGTGGCGCCCGCAGGGCTTTGGGTTTTCGATTTCCGATACGGGTTCGATGGGTAGGACACGGCCTCTGTCGGTGGATAGATTCCGGAGTAGCGCTGGTCCGTCCCCCCGCCGGGGGTCGCAAGGATCAGTGCTGCCGCCCACCCCAGTGCAGGACCAGTGTGGATATACTCCGCGAGATCTCTTCCTGTCGTTATGTATCGCGGTGTCGCGTCGAACTGCAACTGGCGTTTCGGTGCGGCGCCGTTCTGGATCGCCAGCCACTCCTCGTATTCGGTCAGGAATTCGTTGGCGGGCAACGCGGTGCGAATTTGAGCACTGATCCACTGTGCGGCATAGGGCGCGTCCCGGAGCAGGAATTGCGAGATCAGCGGGCCGTCCAAAACGCCTGGAGGCGTGACGGAGCGGCCCCTTGGGTCAGCCGGGTCGAAATAAAGCGCATTGGCGCGGAACAGCGTACCGGGTGTGACCCGCCCACCAGACTTCGGTCCCCGGAAATCAGCAAGCTTGTTAAGTTCCTCGGTTGCTGAAAGCACGTCGCGATTGGAGGTGTCGTCGCGCAACTCGGTAAGCGGAACATCACGAAGCAGGGATTGCCAATATACCTCGACCGCCTCGCCGGCGCGCTCCGCACTTGCAAGGGCCGGTGCTGGCGGTATCGCAATCTGAGTAGGGTTTATGCCGCTGAGACTGACGGCCTGTGTGCCTACGGGATTCACCAGTTTGCGAGTGCCGCCGAGCGGGATTTTCTCAAAATCAGCGGGATCGCCCGACTGGCAAGCGGTGTAGAGGGCCTGCCACGCCGCTTGTTCAACTTCGCCGCGTTTGTCGTGCGGCAGGCCCCGTGAATCGGAACCGATCTTGTTCGTGTAGCGCGCCTCATCGCCATTCGTCGGGTGGGGCGCAATGGGAATTTTCTCGTTGTTGCTCGCGCAGACCCCTCGGACTTCGAAGGCGCGGCGCTTGAACGCCGCGTCGAGCGGTCTCGGGTCCGCGCTCACAGGCTGCGCCGCTGCCGGGGCAATTCCGGGCATGCTCGGCGGAGACGCAAGGACGGCGGCGCCAACCGCGATGCCGGCCCCGCCGAGCAGCGAGCGGCGAGTGACGGCGGTGGTCGGCAGGGCCGGCGGCGCCAGGTCGGATTCAGTTGAAATTGTGAGGTGGTTAGCCATGGAGATTCCCTCCCTCGCAGGCACGTGAATGCACGCGCGCTCCGCATAGCTGATTTTCGATGCCTCAGACCTCCATGATTGATTTGCTGGAGCAAAGACCTCCATGATCAAGTTTCCAATGCGTCTAATAGACGCGTGACGATGTATCTTACTGTTCAGATGGCGGCACTGTCAGAGGAGACTGCAAGCGTGGCATCCGCGGCAACATCGAAGATGTCAAAACACGACCCAACGCACAGCCGCCTTTTGCGCGAAGCAGACCTATGAGCGATCCTACTTGCCCTCGTTCCATATGTCGGTGGTGAGCTTCCAGTCATTTCCGGCTTTTTCCCAAACCACGACATACTTCCCAGTCAGTTCCTGAGGGGTCGGTCCCTTGGTCTTCAGAACGAACGTGCCGATCTCGCGTGCCGCGGAAGGGCCAAGCGGCTTAACGTCAACGGTTGTGAGCTTCGGATCAACAACTTGTTCCGCCATACTTTTCCACATTGCCTCGATGGCTGCCCGACCGTGCACCATCGCAGAGCCGGGCGGCAATGCCGTCGCATCAGTGCTGTAGAGTAACGCAATCCCAGAGAAATCGCCCTTGTTGAACAATTCAATCCATTGCGTGTTGATCGCTTCAATCTGGGCCTTCTGAGCCGAAGTCGGCACGGTCGACGAGATCACGAATGCAGTCACCAGGGCTATGTTGCGCATGATCATCTCCAACCAATCTACGAATGCAAGGGCTGTAGTTGTCTTCTCGAAGTGGATGCGTTGAGTGCCGTATCCCAGACCGGGTTTGGCGCAACAGCAACTCCGAGGAATTACCGTCAACAACATTGACGAACCGGAGCAACGCGGCGCCTTAGCCAACTCACTGAGTTTGGTAGGAGCGACAAGAGTGATTGCTCATTGCCGCATCTTGCTTGACGTCCGAGTCGGGTCAAACCCGGAAAAGCTCAATACGAGCGTATGTTTTCCGCTGTTCATCTGAGAACGGACATCGACGGGTTCTCGCGCGCTTGCGATGGACAGCAAAATGTCCGTGCGTATTACGCGACCTTGCCGCGTCCTACTGTCTGGCGAACCTCAAAACCCTCGAATTGGGGGTGATCCAGATACAGCGGCTTGTTATCCCCTGCCCGACTATGCGCAGCACGGAACGCCTCTGATTTGGTCCACGCTTCAAACACGGCACGGTTTTTCCAGACGGTGTGCGAAGCATAAAGCGTGTGATCCTCAGCCTCGGGACCTTTGAGAAGGTGAAACTCTACGAAGCCCGGGACTTTTTCGAGATGACTGTCGCGCGACATCCAGACCTGCTCGAAGGCTGCTTCAGACCCTTTGGCAACGCGGAAACGGTTCATTGCGATAAACATCATGATCTCCTACTCTCGATTGCTGCAATGGAAACATAGCACGAGCAAGCGCGAGATTGCGATCCGCCAGGAGTCCGCGCAGCGTTGACGTGAAAAGGTAGAACCCTCTCCCCGAGCGAAGCCTGGATTTGTCCACTTAGAAAATTGTAAACGGGGACAAAGTCGAGGGGCCAGTTTGTGCCCTGCTCAATCGTGGGCCAGAGCTCAAGGGCGCCTCGTGACCCGCATTTGGCAGCTCTTTTTGCCCTCAGCAGCGGATCCAAGGATCGCTCCCCGAACGGCCGCTTTGCACCAAGAGCGGTCGTTACTGATTTGAACCGCTGTAGTGCAGCGCTTCGACGAACAGAGCGAAGGCTGGTAGAGGTGATGGCCTGAAAAACGGCGAGCCACCGATTGAGAACGCGGACAACACGACCCTTTCGCGAATGAGCCAGGCCGGAAGGTGGACTCGAAAGGCTCCGCATCACAGGCAGATACTCAGAATCTTCAAGTGGCAGGTTTCCTTTGTGCGAACTTTGGGCTTTGCAACAGCTGCTTGCTTCGTACCGGTCGTCAACTTGGGACGTTCATAATCCCCTGCAATCTCCATCGCCCAATACGTACGCCCTGTCGCACTTTTCACGCTGGCTACACCCACTCGCGAGGCGCCGTGCAAGAGAAGGTTTCTTCGGTGCCCCGCTGAATCAATCCACTGGCTAAGCGTCTTTGGGAAGCTTTCGTAGCCATAGGCGATGTTCTCTGCGGCTCGGCCCGCGCCGGCCGAATGGACCCGCGAGGTGAAGCCGCCGAGCACATCGTGGTCGAGCTTGTCCTTTGCCGCCATCGCCTCGGCTTGCTCGTGCGCAATACGCGTGAGCGTCGAATCCATGACGACCCGCCCCTCCCCATGCTGAACGCGATAGCTCGAGATCATGTCCGCGGGGGATTCTGCCTGGGCGAACGTAGGACAGCCGCAAACAGCAAGTGAGACGCAGAGGAAAAGTGACGGCTTCATTGTTTCCGATTATCCCCATGCCAAACGCGCTTAAGAAAATCTTCCATGCTGATCTGCTCGTTTCCATTTTTCCACGCGCGATCAGGAATCCAGGGCGCGGCTGCCTACGCGTACCAACTTGCCGTCCCGGGACTGAACACAGCGGACCAAGATGTAGAAGCCCCAGAAGACAACAAAGAAATTGCTCGCGGTTGCCGCCGGGACCTATTTCTACGAAATCTAACAGGCGCTGGTATTGCCTGTCCATGAAGCCATCGCGGTTTCGACTGCTCCGGCCAGGCAGCAGAACCCGCAAACGTGCGCCCCTCCAACCGGTAATGCATCCTAGCGGCCAGTCATGCGATCACTATATCGCGGCCTTTTCGTCCATCTCGATTCTTTATGGCGATTTTCGTATCTTGCAAACACTATCATCCATGTCTGCTTCTCAAAAGTGAGCAGGCCTCGCGACAGCGATCACTCAACGTCCGACAAACAGGCTCGGCTCGCGCGACTCCTGGCCGACGCCAGCCGCCTAAGCCCGCGCAGTTCCAGTAACTAGACCAGTATGGTGACGTCATGGCTCCCTCTCGTGCCACTCCCGCAGGCGACCGCATCGTTGAACCGATGATTGCGCTTGCAGGCTGCTCCAAGCAGCACCGAATCGTCGTAGCCGGGTCCAGGGCCGTCGAGCTGATGTTGGAGCTGCATCGCCGCGGCTATGCTCGCGCGGCCGCCACGGCAAACTGCGGCCATCCGGCCGGCCAATACGGCGTAGCGCTGGTTGACTGGCGGCGGCGCACGTTCAAAACCCTGGAGGTCGCGCTTGATTGGCTGGTGGAGTTCTTGAGCCCCACCGGTGTGCTGGTGGTCTGGGTTGATCCTCAAAAGGCCTCGGCTAACGAAACCCTTCGCCTTTCGCTGGAAGGGCGCGGATTTGTCGTTGAGGACGGAACGGTCCATGAATGCGGCTGCGCCGTTTTGGCGCGCCGACGCGAAATGAACCCGATCCGCAAAGCCGCATAACCTGCCGTCATCCTCCTGCGGCTAGACGGACGGCCCGGCCGCCTGTGCCATCGCGAAAACGTGTTAGGCATGGGCCGGACCCAAGAAGAGGCGGCCTCGTCGTACTCGACATCGTGGGTTCCATGAGGCTGCTGTCGCGGCGGCTGTCATGCACAGGAGAATGCCAAATGGCGATCATGGAAACTAAACCGCCCATTCCGCGTGCGATTCTCGTCGGCGTCCAGATCCCGGGTGTCGATGACGTCGCGCATGCCGCGAGCATCGAAGAGTTGGGCCGCCTGGTGATGACGCTCGGTTACGAGGTCGCCGGAACATTATCGCAGAAGCGAGACGCGATCGACGGCGGATCGGCAAGGGGCGGCTTGAGGAACTCGCGGCGATTACCGGCGGGACGGGCGTCGTCGGCTCGATGGCATTACCCCGGAAGTCAAAGGCGCGCGAGCGCTTCGAAGTCGCCGACGGGAAGAAGTCGAACGCGGCGCAGATCGAGCCTGATCTGAAGGCGCCGCCGAATCCGGAGTTCGTGATCGTCGATCATGACATCTCGCCGAGCCAGGCACGCAACCTCGAGCGTGCGACCGGCGCCCAAGTACTTGATCGAACCGGAGTGATCGTGGACGATTTTCCATCGTCATGCGCATAGCCGCGAGGCGAAGTTGCAGGTTGAGATGGCGCGGTTGAAGTACATCGCGCCACGCCTGCGGGAATCGTCGGCAGGCGGCGAGCGGCAGCAGGGCTACGGCGCGGGCGAGTCCGATCTCGAACTGGATCGACGCAAGATCCGCGATCGCCTCGCGGAACTGAAGGAGCAGTTGGGGGATATCCAGCGAGACAATGACGAGCGCCGTTCGGCTCGTCGCGATCAGCTCCGGGTCGCACTGGTCGGGTACACGAACGCAGGCAAGTCATCGCTTATGCGAGCGCTGACGGGTAGCGAGGTACTGGTCGCGGACAAGCTCTTCGCGACGCTTGACACGACGGTGCGCGCTCTGCAACCCGCGGCAAAGCCGCGCGTTCTCATTTCCGACACGGTCGGGTTCATCAAGAAACTGCCGCACGATCTCGTTGCGTCATTCCGATCCACGCTCGCCGAAGCGCTGGAAGCGTCGCTCCTGCTGTTCGTCGTCGACGCGTCCGATCCCACGCACGAATCGCAGCTGGAGGTGAGCCGGAACGTGCTGCGCGAGATCGGCGCGGACGTCGTCCCGTCGCGCCTGCTCCTCAACAAGATCGATCACGTGAGCCAGGCGGATCGTGCCGCCCTCCGCGCGAAGCACCCCGACGCAATCCTCCTCTCCGCGAAGTCATCCGAGGACGTGGCCGCGCTTCGCGAGACGATTGTCGCGTTTTTTGAAGCTGCGATGGTGGAGGACCAATTAGTGTTGCCGTACGCGAAACAAGGGTTGCTCAGCGATGTGTATGAGAACACGCGCGTGCTCTCCGAGGAGTACGACATCACGGGCCGGATCATGAAGGTGCGCGGTTTGCCCGGCGCGATCGCCCGCCTGCAAAGAACCCTCGCCGCGTCGTGAGTTCGAGGCCGATCGGTTGGCTACAAATACGGGTTTTGGACAAAAGTCGCCGGTGCTAAGTCGACACAACGACACGGGCGGCAGGCGCAGCGGCTCGCCGGCTGCGCGCCACGAGCAGGAGATGGGTGGCGCGATCCATGAACTCCTGGCGTGAGGCATGCGCCTCCTCAAGCCGCTCTAGCATTACAGTTGCTTTTTTTGCGGGCTTCTGAATCCATGGGCAACCATGATTCGAATGTCGTGGGCGCGGGCCGCGTCGGTTGAGGAGACGCTTGCGTTGTGGGCGGCGTCGCTTCGAGAGATCAAGCAACGGATACGTCCGTTGTTCACGCAAGAGCGTGTTGCGACGAATGCAGGTCTATTCCTGGAAGGTCTGCTCGGAGATGAGCAGCGCAAGACCGGTTGGATGCGCGCGGAGGCGGCTGGCGATCCCGGCCCATGGCGGCAGCAGGCGATTCTGGGTCGTGGAGACTGGGACGCCGATGCCCTGCGCGATATCGTGCGCGACTACGTCATCGAGCATTTGGCGGATGACGATGCGGTGCTGGTGATCGACGAGACCGGTTTTCTCAAACAGGGCAAAGCGTCATGCGGAGTGGCGCGGCAATACACTGGTTCGGCAGGGAAGATCACGAACTGCCAGATCGGCGTCTTCGCTGCCTACGTTTCGCGTCATGGCCATGCGTTCATCGATCGCGCGTTGTATCTCCCGAAGGAATGGACCGACGATCCGGATCGTCTGGAAGCCGCATATGTGCCTGCCGATGTCGGCTTTGCGACCAAACCAAGGCTTGCGACGAGAATGATCGCACGCGCGATAGCCGCGTCTGTACCATTCAGGTGGGTTGCCGGCGATACCGTCTACGGTGTTGGCAACATCGAACAGCAGCTACGTCGGGCAGGCAAAGGCTACGTGCTTGGGGTCAGCAGCGCTCATGTGTTTCGATCCTGGGGCAAGCGACCGCCGGTCGCCGGTACGGCTGCAGACCTCGCCCGGACGCGGCACTCATCCGACTGGAAGCGCCTGTCGGCGGGAGCCGGAACCAAAGGACCGCGGCTGCACGATTGGTGTTATCTCGAATTGGCCGATCTCGAGGCCGAGCAGTTCAACAGTGCAAATGACGGTTTGTGGACACGCGGTCTACTGATCCGTCGTCGCATCGCCGATGATGACCTCGCCTTCTTCACCACCTGGTGCCCAGCGGGAACAGCCCTTGAAACGCTGGTCGCGGTCGAAGGCCATCGATGGGCGATCGAGGACGGCTTTGAAACCGCGAAAAACGAGTTCGGGCTCGATCACAACGAGAGCAGATCCTGGCATGGCTGGCACCGTCATGTGTCCTTGGTGATGCTCGCCTTCGCCATGATGGCCGCGATCCGACATCGCGCCAATCCGCCACCGCCCAAAAAAACGAAACGGCGCCCCCCGGCAAAAGCCAAAGCATAACCACCCCACCACTGATCCGTTGGTCAATCCAGGAAATCCGCCGCATTGCCATCAGACTTGCGCGAAAGCGGATTCAACCCGCACACATCATCGCATGGTCTTTTTGGCGCAGAGCTCACCAGGCTGCCGCTCAACGCGCCCACTTCAAATCAAAAAAGCAACTGTAATGCTAGTTCATCGGCAAGCTGACCATCGCCTGGCGGCGAGACGGGATTCCACCGGGAATCTGGCATGAAACGACTGTGAAAGAGGTCGAGGCCGCGCAGATCTTCGATGTCGAAACAGCCGGCAAAATGGTCTTGCAATTCGGCCGCAGTAAACAGGTGAAAGCCGAATGCCATATGTCGGCCATCGCTGAGGTCGATTTCACACCGGTCCCTGACGTGATCCTGTTTCAATCGGCGGACTTTCTCGATCGAGTCTACAAAGGCCGTTGGAATGCTGCCGATCGGGCGGACCGTTGTTATGCAATATCCCGACGTGACGCGTGCCATCTCTTTTGAGATTTCCGGCAAGCGTGTAACAGGCAGATGGCTGAGCGCGCTGTACAGGCAAAGAGTCAGATCGACCGAGGCATCGGATTCCGGCAACCGGTCCGCAAGGTCTGCGACGTCGAATGTGAGATTCACTCCGGGAAGGCTGGAAGGATTTCGGGCCGCCAACCGCGCCTGTTGTATTTGCGTTTGTGCGATGTCGAATCCACGCGCAGTAATGCCGCTGAATCCGAGCGCATGTGCGCGTACGACCAGTCGACGCAGCCATGTACCGGGTCCGCAACCCGCATCGAGGAGCCTGACCGAGCTTGCACCGGAAGCCCGCAGGTCGGTTAGTTTCTTCTCCAATACGGCCCAGACGCAGCGATCCGCGTAAGCGTGCATTCCGTCAAAGGCAAATGGCTGCGAAGGGTCGCCATCGGCATAGGAGACATAATCGTCACCAGCTTGGTTGTAGATTTCCGCAACATCATTCACTGCCTCATTATCAACTGCCAGGACAGAATGCCCAACTGGATGTGAGACGGGCAAATTTGACGCCCATTTCCGCGTAGGGATTGAATCGTGGTCAAACATGTGAGGCCTGCCAGACACGAGGTATCTTAAGTTTCCATTCTTGCGGCTCATAGGGCTTAAGAGCCGGCCGACGCGCAGAAGATGTGCGGAAGGCTGTATGAAATCGAGACTGATTGCCGTTGCCATTCATAAGCGCGTCATATGCGGCAATGACGGTTCGCGCCGCCGGACCACGGTCTCGAACAGCTTTCACAACAGATCGCAGTCTCGGAAGCGGCCATGCCTATTCTTGGAGGCACGCATGATCTGGCAGAGCTACCGCCTGCGCTCTAAGTTTGCCGGCTATATTGCTCGTACAGTTTGGCGGCGTTGTCCCAGCGAATAGCTTCCATGTAGACGTCGACGTAGCGCGCGGCCGCCGCACCGTAGTCCATGTGATAGGCGTGCTCGTACATATCGAGCACCAGGACCGGACGACCGCCTGCAAGCGTCGTGGTGTGGTCGGCGGCCCATTGGTTGACAAGCCGCTTGTCGCGAGGTGAGTACGCGAGGATCACCCAACCCGAACCACCGCCTTCGGCCTTGCCCATCGCTGCGAACTCGGATCGCCAGCGCTCCATACTGCCGAAATCACGCGCGATGGCGTCAGCAAGAGGTCCACTGGCTCTTGCGCCACCACCAAGCCCATCAAAATAGATTTCGTGGAGGATCATCGAATTTGAGGCGACTAGTTCCTCACGCTTCAAACCGTTGATGACGAAATTCGGAGCCCTGGCGAAATCAAGCTCTGCCAGTTGGGTGCCAATCGCATTGAGGCGCTTCACCGCGCCGACATAGTTGTTCTCATAGTGGCTAACGAGCACCTTTTCCGAGATGCCCGTGATGGCTTTCGGATCGAAGGGCATTGGTTTGGCTTGATAAGGCATCGCTTTAGCTGCGACCTGCGGGTTGCCCTGAGCAAGCGCCTGTGTTCCGGCAAGCACAGCCGTCGATGCTGCGGCAGCACTTACGGCCTTGAGAAAGTTTCGGCGTTCGGTGGTCATGGTCATCGGACTCTCCACGTGTTGATTGCCCCCGCATGGTAGAAGCCGCCCGCGCGGTTCATGGCACGACGGCACGGCTCTCCGCAGGCGCGGAGAACCGGATGCTGGCGGGAAAACGCACAGCGGTAGTGAAAAGTGGCAAAAGCGGTCGATCGCGAATTTCCATTTAAGCCAGATCCAGATCGCTTCGGGGCAAGACCTGCATTCACGAGAGATGACCTCAGCGCCCTCTCGCGCCAAGGCCATCTCGCGGCCAGATACTCAATCTGTCAGCTGACCGTTCCAGATCGCGATCAACATCGATCTACGACCGTCCATCAACCGCACACCTGATGGGGTTGGAGGTGCCAGCCATGCTTGGTGTGCACGCGTCGCCGGACCACGTAGCAACTGCCGTCGTCGGCGTATGAATCGCTGGAGGCATACGGATAATAGCCATACGGATAGTCGTAAGCGTAGTCGTCATAGTAGCCGTACGGGTAGAAGCCGAAGCCGAAACGTCGTCGCCCGAAGTCGCGATCATGAAATCCACGGCCGCGGAATTCACCGCCACGAAATCCACCTCCGTGGAAACCGCCGCCATCATGGAATCCGCTGGCCACGCCGCCGCCATGGAATCCGCCAGCTATGCCGCCGCCATGGAAACCGCCTCCTCCGAAGCCGCCGCCACCAAAGCCGCCACCATGGAAACCGCCGCCGCCAAAGCCACCGCCGCCCCCGTGGCCGCCTCCACCGCCGCCGCCGCCACCACCACCACGAGCCAACGCCATCGTTGGCGACACCAGGCCAACGGACGCAACTGCCAATAACGCGATCATTGTCTTACGCAACATAACCATTCTCCGTCACAGATTTATCGTTCCCAACCAGGACCGGGCTTAGCAGGTAGGAATCGTTTTGGAAAATCGCTACCAGCTTCGACGACTCCGTTACTCAACTCTCCGCGAGCCACCCTGATTAAATTTAAATTCAGAAAATTCAGAGAACGAGTTGTTCGGGCGGGCGCGCGGCGCGGCCGAAGCGCGCCCGCACTGTTGCAGATGTAGCTTGATTTGGAATCTCGTAGCCAACATCTGCTGAAATTGAACAACAGTGATTTCGCCTTCAGTCTCCATGCCGTGATGCTAGGAGTTCTCTCGGACCATCTGGGGCTGGACCGCCGTTGTCAGTGGTGGGACACCCTTGGTGCTTGCCACCACCGGCGTCTCCTCCGAAAGGCCGGCGGTCACCTCGATGCGACCGTTATCGATGAGACCCGTCTTGACGGTGAGGCGTGTGATCCGATTGTCGGCGATTGTGTACACGAAGTTGCCGTCGCCATCCGTACCTACAGCAGCGCCAGGCAGAGTAAGCGCATCGGGATGCCGGTTCATTTCCAGGGAGACCTCCGCATACGTGCCCGGATAGAGCTGTTCCTTGGGGTTGGGCAGGTCGATCTCGGTACGCATGTTGCGGGTCTCGGGATCAAGACGCTGGGAAAAGCGGGTTACCTTGCCGATGAACGGCTTACCGTCGAAGCCGGACGGCTTGACGATGGCCGGATCGCCGACGCGAAGGTGGGGTACGTCGTTCTCCGGAACGTCGCAAAACACCCGGATCGTGTCGATTCGCTGCACCGTGAAAAGTGAACCTGCCGACGGCGTCGTTCGCGTGGCCGTGGCGGCCTGGACCAGATCGCCCCGGTTCACCTGGCGCCGCGCCACCACGCCATCGAAAGGCGCCACGATCTGCGTATAGGTGAGCAGAGCCTTGATCTTCTCCACAGTCGCAGCAGCGACGTCGACCTGGTTGGCGGCGAGGTCGCGGTTCGCTTCCGCAACGCCGAGATCCGCCTTGGCGATCTCCGTATTGGCGTGCACCTGATCGAGCGTCCGGTCGCTGATGAAGCCCCGTCCCTCGCCCAACTGGTCCCGGTCCTTCGCCAGGGCGCTCTGAAGCGCAAAGTCCGCCTTGTTGTGGTCCAGTTGCCGGCGAGCGCTCTCCAGCGAACTTTTCTTGGATTCGAGTTGGGCCTTGGCTTCGGCAAGCTCCTGCTTCATTTCGGGAACATCGATCACCGCGAGCACTTGACCTGCCTTGACGTGATCGCCGATATCGACGCGAACATCGGACAGGTATCCGGCGACCTTGGCGAAGAGATCTGTTTCCTCAAAAGCATCGAGGGTGGCGTTGGTCTGGAGACGCTGGGCCACCGTGGCGCGGCGCGGACGAACAACTTCGACCCGCGGCAGGTTATCCGGCTTCCACGGACTCACAAGCGATGACGATGGCGATGCTGCCAAATGCCAATTGGCAACGATGCCAGCCGCGCCGACGCCGATGATGCCTGCCAAGACCTTGATGCCCGTTAGACTCATGAAATTCATGGTGTTGCGCCTCTAAATTCCGTTTTTGGCTGCTCGCTTATTCCGCCGCCCGATCATAGTATTCGGCGGGTCGGTCGCCACGATCCGACACCGAGGCGGGCCGCGGCTCTGGCTCGAAATATCGGCTATGGGGGTCGTCAGGATCGAGCGACGCGGAAATCGGGGCATGCCGCGACTGCAGCGTGGCCAGGATCGCCGGCAGGATGATGAGTGTGGCGCAAGTCGCGCCGAGGAGACCGCCGATCACCGCCCGCCCAAGCGGCGCGCTTTGCTCTCCGCCTTCGCCCAGGCCCAGCGCCATTGGCATCATCCCGGCCAGCATCGCGAAACTTGTCATCAGGATCGGACGCAGACGGCTCCGTGCGCCTTCTATTGCTGCCTCCCATGGTTCGAGGCCCGCGACCCGGCTACGTTCTGCGAAAGTCACGAGCAGGATGGCGTTTGCCACCGCCACGCCAATCGCCATGATCGCGCCCATGAAGGATTGAATGTTGAGCGTGGTCCGGGTGAGCCACAGCATAAGCACGACCCCGGCGATGACGGCGGGAACCGTCGACCCCACCGCCAGGGAAAGCCGGAACGATTGGAAATTGGCGGTCAGCAGCAGGAGGATGACACCCACCGCCATCAAGAGCCCCAGCCGCAGGCCTCCGAACATCTCTGCCATCGGCTGGACTTGCCCGCGCACGGTCACGTTCACCCGATCGGGCGGCTTTCCCGTATCTTTGATAGCCTGCTGCACGCGGGCTGCCGCGCGTCCGAGATCCTCGCCCGAGATGTTTGCGCTCAGCGTCAGCATGCGCTGCATGTTGTAGCGGTCATATTCGCCGAGCGCTGTGCTGTCGGTAACGCCGGCAACATTGCGGAGGTCGATCTGTCCGCCCGACCGGCGAGCGATGGGCAGGTTCTTCACCTCCTCCAGGGAATTCATCTGGTGCTCGGGGATCTCGACCTGCACCTGATAACCAATGCCGCTCTTGGGATCGGCCCAATAGTTCGCCGAGGTGTAGCGACTGGATGATGTGCCCGCGACGACCGATTTCGCCACATCGTCCGTCGTCACCCCGAGAACGCCCGCGCGTTCGCGGTCTACGGTGACCTTTACGGTCGGGTAATCGAGTTCCTGCTCAAATCCCAGGTCGCGCAGCGTCGGCACCTGTGCCAATTTCGCTCGCAACTTATCGGCATATTGGCGGCTATCGGCGAGGTTCGGCCCGCTCACGGCCACTTCGATCGGTGTCGGCGCGCCGAAGCTCATCACTCGGCTGACGATGTCGCTTGGCTCGAATGAGAAGCGCACACCCGGCAGTTCCTGGGGCAATTTCTGACGCAGCCGCTCCTTCAAATCCTCGATGCCGATCCCGGCGCCGCGCTTGAGCTGCACCTGCAGCACCGCCTCCTCAGAGCCGGAACTCCAGAGATAAATGGTATTGATGGGGTAATTGGGCGGCTGCGTTCCGACAAAACCGAGGCTGATTTCCACGTTATCCGGCCCGACCTCGCGCTTGATCGCGTCGAGTGTCTTCAGCGCGATCTGCTCGGTCCGCTCGATGCGCGTCCCGGCGGGAGCCCGGAGATGCAATTGGAGCTGGCCGGTATCCACGCTCGAAAAAATCTCGGTGCCGAGCGAACTGCCGACCAGGAAAATGATTGCGCCGCTGGTGATGAGATAGGAAAGCACGACGATGCGCCGTCGTTTCATGACGGCGCGCGCGAACCGATCGTACCTGGCACGCAGCCGATCGAAAAACGTTTCTCGCGGCTCGCGGTGCGTGCTTGAATTGCGCAGCATCCAGACGGACAGTACCGGCACAAAGGTACTGGAAAGCAGATACGATCCCACCATCGAGAAGCCGACTGCCAAGGCCAGCGGCACGAACAAATTGTGTGCGGCGCCAGTCATGAAGAAGGCGGGAATGAACACCGCCAGGATGCAGAGCATGGCCACGAACCGGGGCAGCGTCGTCTCGGCCGTGGCCTCGCTCGCGGCACGGGCAAGGCTGCGGCCATCAGCAAGACGCGTGTGGATATTCTCGATGGTGACTGTCGCCTCGTCGACCAGGATGCCGACAGCCAACGCCAACCCGCCCAGGGTCATGATGTTGATGGTCTGACCCGATACCCAGAGCGCTGTCACCGACCCGAGGATCGCGAGCGGAATGTTCAAGACCACGACGAGCGAACTGCGCCAATCCCGCAGAAACAGCAGCACCATAAGGCCCGTGAGCACCGCGCTGAGAGCGCCTTCGACGAACAGGCCCTGGATGGCGCGCGTCACGTAGGGGGACTGGTCGAACTGGTAACTGACCTCAACATCATCAGGCAGTACGGACTGGAAGCGTGGCAAGTTGGCTTTAACGGCTTGGACGACCGCGAGTGTCGAGGCGTCCGCCCGTTTGGTTACGGGGATGTAGACCGTGCGATGTCCATCTACCAGCGCGTAGCCGGTCTGGATGTCGGCGCCGTCTTCGACCGATCCGACGTCGCGTATGAAGATCGTCTGCGTTCCGTGCGAGCGGATGGGAATGTTGTTCAGGCCCTTGAAATCCCCGACAACGGAGTTGACCGGTACCATAGGCCATAGATCCCCGATTCGGATGTTGCCGGATGGGCTGACCGTGTTGCCGGCGGCCAACGCCCGCACCACCTCGTCCGGCGACATGTCGTAGGAACGCAGCTTACCGGGATCCAGGCGAACGAGGATGGTGCGCTGGCTTGAGCCAAAGGGCGGCGGCGCCGAGACACCCGGCAAGGTCGCAAACAATGGGCGGACCTTGAAGAGCGCTGCGTCCTGAAGCTCGGCGACCGTTTTGGTCTTGCTGGAGAACACGAGGTCACCGACCGGGACGCTGCCACCGTCGAATCGCACCACGAAAGGTGGCACAGTTCCAGTGGGCGTGAAGGCGCGGGCGCGGTCGACGTAAGCGACCGTCTCCGCCGTGGCCTGCGCCATGTCGGTGCCGGGATGGAATTGCAGCTTGATGAGCGCAATGCCCTGGATCGACTTGCTTTCGACATGCTCGATCCCGGTGATGTAGAGGAAGTGGTACTCGTAGTAGTTGGTGATGAACCCTTCCATCTGCGCCGGGTCGAGCCCGCCATACGGCTGGGCCACATACAGGACGGGTACCCCAAGATCCGGGAAAATGTCCCGAGACATCCGATCGACCGCCAGAAAACCCGCCAATGCAACGGCTATCACCATCGTCAAAAGCGAGATCGGGCGTCGCAATGCAAACGACACGAAGTTCATCGTGACGCCTCAGCCGGTTTCACCGGGTCGAGCGCGTGCCGACGGCACCATCGCAAACTGACGGAACATTTCAGAGAAATGCGGCTCATATGTCCGTCCCAACGCTCAGCCCCCGAGGTCCAACGACCTCGTCGGTGAGCAGAACTTGGACGGCGAACCGTCTTAGAAGGCCGGGGGTCTGCAGGCCCCGACGGTAGATGACGATCCAGCATGGCAATCAAATGCGGTCGTCTCAAGTAAATTAACTTTCAGTTTTGGCAAGCCTTATCCGCACGAATTTGTGATGCCGTCAAAGTATGGGCCTCCGTTCCGTAGAATGCTGTCTCGCGACGGAACGCTGGAAAGCTAGGGGCCCTGACGCCTTCGCAAAGCATCTTTTCTCGGCCACTCATTAATAAATCTCATGATCCAAGTCGTGTTTGACTTGGAAGGATAGGGCTTCGTTTTCCGACTATGATGAGTTTTCCTGTGGAAAGTGAGCTGATGCGCCGCTTGCCACCACTGAACGCGCGAAGCCGCGGCTCGGAGTGAGAGCTTCACGCGCGCGGCCGAGGAATTGATCGCCACCCCCCAAAAGGAGACCCAATTTGGACGCGGGCCGCTGGTGCCGGTGGGCCGATGCCGCTACTTCCCTCGAGATTTCGGTAAGCGATTTAGTGGAATGATCAAACAGAAGCTCCATCTGTTGTTTTGTAAACAACGACGAAGAAAAAATGAAACTCACGACAATAGCATTAGCCTCTGCGTTCGCGCTCTCCAGTACGTTCGCGCTTGCAAAAACGGTTCGTCATAAGCCGAGCGTCAGGACCTATGACTTGCACAGGGGTATACCGCTGGGCAGATCAGGTTTTTTGCATCCGAACTACGGCAATCCAGACGGTGCAACCAGCGTGTCCGCGGGCGGATTGATGTGGAACGGAAGGAGCGCGTCCGAGTGGGGCGGCGGCTAGGGGACCCGGGCAATTCAGCGCGTGAGCTAATCCTGCAAAACCGGCCCTTGGAGCCTCGCCCTTGGTTCGGGTGCGGAGGTCAGGCCGGCAACACTAACCGCAAAGGCTATTCGCGCCGCGTGGTATCGGGATCTTCAGTCAACGTGATTGCTAACCCCGTCAGGGTCGCTCCGATACCGAAGGTTATCGCGCATGTGCCCACGAACATCAGCATAACGGCATCTGGAGCTGGGCTGTAACTGATCAAGGTCGCGATGCCCAACGCGGTGACGTGAGTGACGAGAAACGCGAAGGCGAGACCGACGGCAACGCCCATCGCCGTGTGGCTGGTAGCCTCCATGAGTAGCGAAGGCTTGATCAATGCAGACCGCTTCTTAGGGCGCACAAGCCTGACCTCCGGCATGTCGTGTTTGTTCGCTGGCAACTGCAGTCGAAGCGTGAATTGTCTGGCTAGATCAATTCGACCGTTGCGCTATTATTGAGCGCCTGGACCCGATCGCAGCGAGGATTCTCGTTTCAGTGAAAACATGCCCCAGTGCGAATAGCTGATCCATTCATCATGATCGTTCATGTCATCGTCTCCTTGTGTATCACTCATGATCTGCACAACGGTTAGACAATGTTTAGATAAGGGCCAACCGCACCGTTCCCATTAAAACTTTCTTTAGTTCAGCCTTGGACACCAGCAGCGCTCAGCCGACCATCGAAGCTGTCGAGCGCGAACCGGCTTGGTCCACCAAGGTTCGCTTGGGTCCGAGCGCTGGCACAGCACGCTTGACCTGCACGAGTGCTGCCCCATTCCCTTCTTCACCGTCAGTCGCGTTCGAGGATCTTGGCGCCCGGGTAGACTCCGCGGGCGTACGCAACGACCAGCGCGCGGTCCTGTGCCTCCAAGAACGGGGTCCGGATCTGACACGATCCCACGATGAGGTGCCACAAACCGTTAAGCTTCTGGATGGTGACGTTCATGACAGTGCTTCACATTCGCGAGCATCTGACCGAGCCAATGCCTTAGCCGCATCAGCGTGTGCGGCTTTCTCAGCTCGCCGCTCATAGTTCTCAGCAAGCGCCTTAAGCTGACCCGCAACGTGTTGGTCGGTCATTGTTTGGGCCGCCCGAAGTATGGTCCGCGCCGTGTCCAAATATGCTTTGCTCAGCATTTCGCCTCCGCAATCCCGGTTCGAACGGCATAACGCCGTCGAACTACAACCAATCACAGAGAGACGGATCGGACCATTGCACAGACGTTCATCAGTGCCTTACAAATGTTTGAGACGATGATACTTAGGTTTACGATTGACCACCTGCGGATCGCCGAAGCGACGCGGTTAAGTTCTTCATGAGAGATGTTGTAGGCATGCCTGCAGTATTCGCCGCTGCAATGCCCTTGATGTTTCCCGTCTGGTCAAAACTGAAGGCCGTCGCGCATACACTTCCCTACGATGCGGCTGTCATGGGCGACTATACCTTGCCGGCTGAGCGGATCGCATCAGTAACGATTCCGACGCTGATAATGGATGGCGAGAAGACTGATGTGAGGCTCCGCCGCGCGGCACAGGCCACGGCCGGTGTTCTTCGCAATGCGCAGCACCTTACCCTGAAAGGTCAGACTCACAACGTTTCCGCGACGTCCCTCGCGCCCGTATTGGTGAAGTTTCTCGGCGGCTGAACCGCTCGGCGCGCCGATTGCCGGGCCAACACGCAGTGTGCTTTAACCACAGAGGACCAAGCGGCATTTTCTCGCCACGGCGCGTTGCGCCAAACAGCTAATTTCGTGAACCGGATCAACGTGATTTGCCCTGTCCAGACCCATCGCAAAAAATAAGTCCCTTCGCGTTTCCCCCAAATCAGAACCATAACTCCCGCCGTCTCATCCCTCACGAGGGGGCGTTGGCCATCGTCACGAACGTTGGGATGGGATGCGGTGGACGCGGCAGCGTCGGGCGCGCTTGGGATCGCAGGGCAGGCTTCCGCCTGTGAGTGATGACGGCGTGACAGACGAACGACATTGCTGCGTACGGCAAAACCGTGTGGTCCTGGCACCCGTTGCTGGTGTCAAGTCGCCGGAGGTTTTGAAGGCCCAACCGGGTTCAGCAGAACCGCCAATTCGCCGACGACGGTGACAAGACGAATTCGTCGCCGGGGAGAGCGCGGCATAAGCCGTAAAACCGTTGCGCGGGGGATGCCGGAGTGTTTCCGCTGAACCTGTATGCTCGTGTGCGCATTTCTTTGTGCACT
The DNA here is from genome assembly GCF_031202265.1 of Bradyrhizobium sp. Ash2021. Classification (NCBI taxonomy): domain Bacteria; kingdom Pseudomonadati; phylum Pseudomonadota; class Alphaproteobacteria; order Hyphomicrobiales; family Nitrobacteraceae; genus Bradyrhizobium; species Bradyrhizobium sp. Ash2021. The sequence continues at coordinate 8,291,242 of NZ_CP100604.1, forward strand.
TTGCACACGAGACCGCGGGTGCAGCGCGCACCCGGCATTCCCCGCTCCCTCTTTTTGAGGGGGGACGACCTTCGCAAAACTCGGGCGGTCGTGCCGCGGGATCGAGAAGCCATGACTGATGCAATCGAAGCGCCACAGCCACAGTCGTCATTGCGAGCGCAGCGAAGCAATCCATCTCGCTCAGCAAAGAAAGAATGGATTGCTTCGCTTCGCTCGCAATGACGGGGAGAGACCTTTCGCCCGACCCGCTGCGCTCGCAATGACGTGGAGAGGCCGGTGCCGGCCCTGACGAGCGGTGGTATATCCGCGACCAGTTGGTTCGCAATTACCGGCGATCCAGCCCGGACCGTCCCGCCCCCTACAGAAGTCTGTCGCGTCCCATCTGGATCGGGCCGCTGCCATGGGCTAGTGTTTTATCCAACCGGTTAAAAAGCCGGCATATCGAGGGAGAACAACGTGAGATCCAAGGGATTAGGTGCGCTTTCAATCGCGATCGCCGCTGCCGGGCTGTTATACGCCGCAGCGCCCGCGTTCGCCCAGCAAAAGACGATCACCGTCTGGTTCGGCAAGGGCTTCTACAAGTCCGAGGACGACGCGCTGCTGGAGGCGATCAAGAAATTCGAGGCCAAGACCGGCATCAAGGTCGAATTGTCGCAATACGCGATTCAGGACATGATTCCGAAGACGGTGGCGGCGCTGGATTCGGGCACCGCACCCGATGTCGCCTATTCCGACAGCTACGACGTGCAGGCACAGGGCAAATGGGCGTTCGAGGGCAGGCTCGAGGATCTCTCCGACATCCTGCTGCCGATGAAGTCGGCGTTTGCGCCGAACACGCTGGAGACCGCGCTGCTATATAACGACGTCACCAAGAAGAAGGCCTATTACGGCTTCCCGCTGAAGCAGCAGAGCATGCACGTCCAGATCTGGGGCGACATGCTGGAGCAGGCCGGCTTCAAGCAAAGCGACATCCCGACCAAATGGGAAGACTACTGGTCGTTCTGGTGCGACAAGGTACAGCCGGCGATCCGCAAGGCCACCAACAGCCGCATCTACGCCGTCGGCCAGCCGATGGGCGTGGAATCCACCGACTCGTTCCAGTCGTTCTACACCTTCATGGACGCCTATAACGTCAAGCTGGTCGACGACGACGGCAAGCTGACGGTCGACGATCCCAAGGTCCGCGACGGGCTGATCCACGCGCTGAAGGATTACACCGACACCTATGTCCGGGGCTGCACGCCGCCCTCCTCCACCACCTGGAAGGACCCGGACAACAACGTCGCCTTCCACAACAAGACCATCGTGATGACGCACAATTTCACGATCTCGATCGCGGCGAAATGGCTGGACGACTACAACAACCCGGCGCTGACCCCCGAACAGCGCGCGGCCGGCAAGAAGGCGTATGAGGAGACCATCATCACCGCCTCGTTCCCCAACAAGCCGGACGGCACGCCGATCAAGTACCGCTCCGACGTCAAGACCGGCCTGATCTTCGCCAACGCCAAGAACAAGGCGGAGGGCAAGGAATTCGTCAAATTCCTGATGCAGGAAGAGAACCTGAGGCCCTACGTCGAAGGCGCGCTCGGCCGCTGGTTCCCGGTGACGACGGCCAGCCAGGCGAGCCCGTTCTGGCAGGCTGACCGGCACCGCAAGGCGGTCTGGACCCAGTTCACCGGCGGCACCACGCCGTTCGACTTCACCAAGAACTGGAAGTTCACGATCCTGAACAACGAGAACGTCTGGGCCAAGGCGATGAACCGGGTGGTGAGCGAGAAGGTGCCGGTCGACAAGGCCGTCGACGAACTGATCGCCCGCATCAAGCAGGTCGCGGGGTAGGAGCAAACCATGCCGACCGCCGCTCGCGTATTTTCTCGTAGTCCCTGCGAACGCAGGGACCCATCACGCCGCGGCGGTCGTTTTGGAAGATGCTGGTCGATGGCTTACGCGCAGCAACAGCGGCCTGTGGTTATGGGTCCCTGCTTTCGCAGGGACGACAGCGTAGCCGCGGCCGGCATCTCGTTCGAAGAGTAGACCCATGGCGATCACGCTCTCAGCATCCGACCTTCCAAGCCCGCCGCTGTCGGCGCGGCTGACCACGCCGCAGGTCTGGGGCATCGTGCTGCTCGCGCCCTATGTCCTCGTGTTCCTGGCGTTCGTGGTCTATCCCGTCGGCTATGGGCTGTGGCTGGCGCGGCACCCCGAGAGCTATGTCGCGCTCTATCATGATCCGATTTTTGCGCGCGCCGCGGTCAATACGCTGATCTTCCTCGTGATCGGCATCAATTTCAAAATGCTGGTGGCGCTGTTCCTGTCCGGCTTCTTCGTGCAGTCGCGTTCCTGGATCAAATGGCTGTCGGTGCTGTTCATCCTGCCCTGGGCGGTGCCGTCGATCCCGACCATCCTGTCGGTGCGCTTCATGCTCAATCCCGAATGGGGCGTGATCAACCAGCTGATCTTCAAATTCACCGGCGAGGATGGCCCGAACTGGCTGAACGACCCGACGGTGGCGCTGACCATGGCGATCGGCATGCACATCTGGAAGTCGCTGCCGTTCTGGACCCTGATCCTGATGACCGGACGGCTTGCGATCTCCCACGATCTGTTCGAGGCGGCCGATGTCGACGGCGCCAGCTGGTGGCAGAAATTCCGCTTCATCACCTGGCCGTCGATGCAGATGCTCTACATCACCTGCACGCTGCTTTCGATGATCTGGACGCTGGGTGATTTCAACAGCGTCTATCTCTTGACCGGCGGCGGACCGGCCGATCTCACCCACGTGCTGTCCACGCTCGGCATCCGCTACCTCCGGCTCGACCAACTTAGTCTCGCGATGGCGTCGATCGTCTGCGCACTGCCGTTCGTGCTGCCGCTGGTCTATTTCATGATGAAACGGCTTTCGCGATGAAGTTGCCCACGCTCAGAGAAGTCGGAACCGAAGCAAAGCTGCTCTTGATCGGCATCCCCGTGTTCATCTGGACCATGGTGCCGATCTACCACATGTTCCTGTTCGCGATCTCGCCGAAGGAGGATGCATTCTCCGGCAAACTGTGGCCCGCGCATCCGACGCTGCACAATTTCCACATCGTGTTCTACCAGGAACATTATTTCCTGCGCGATTTCTGGATCCAGTTCTGGAATTCGGTGGTGATCGCAGTCGCCACCGGCGCGCTGACGCTATTCATCGCAACCGCGGCGGCGTTTTCGATCTCGCGGCTGAAAGTGCCCGGCGGCCGCGCCGTTATGAATCTGGCGCTGTTCACCTACTTCATTCCCGCCGCCTTCCTCGCCGTGCCGATGTACCGGACCATGGGCAATTACGGCCTCTTGAACAATCACTGGTCGCTGATTCTGGCGATGGTGACGATCGCTTCGCCCTACGCGATATGGGTGTTGAAGCAGGCCTCCGACAAGCTGCCGGTGGAACTCGACGAGGCCGCGACCATGGACGGCGCCACCACGCTGCAGCTGTTCCGGCTGGTCTATGTGCCCTTGATGATGCCGTCGCTGGTCGCGGTCGGCACCTACGCGATCCTGCTCGCCTGGAACGAGTATCTCTACGCGTTCCTGCTGCTCTCGAAAGACACCGACATCACGCTTCCGGTCGCGCTCGGCAATTTCCTTGCCGCCGACGATTCGCCGTGGGAATTGCTGATGACCACGGGCTTCATCTACGCGCTGCCGCCGGCCGCGATCTATTACGCGTTCAAGCGCTATATGATGGGCGGCTTGACCGCGGGCGCGGTGAAATCCTGAAGCATTATCGTTCAACGTCATTGCGAGGAGCGTAGCGACGAAGCAATCCATTCTTTCCTCGCGTGGCGGCGTGGATTGCTTCGCAAGGCCTGTCATCGGGCGGCGCTTTGCGCTGACCTGTTGGCTCGCAATGACGAAGCTACAGCGGCGCCGCGCTCTCGCCCTGCCCGCTCGACAATTTCGAGGCAAAGGACGCCACCACGATCACCACCGCGATCAGGGCAATCACCATGGTGCAGATCGCGTTGATCTCCGGCTTCACCCCGAGCCGCACCTCCGAGTAGATCCGGATCGGCAGCGTCGCCGAGCCGGGGCCGGTGGTGAAGCTTGCGATCACGACGTCGTCGAGCGACAGCGTGAACGCCAGCATCCAGCCGGCCGCGATCGCCGGGATGATCAGCGGCAAGGTCACGAACAGAAACGCCCGTACCGGATCGCAGCCGAGATCCATCGCGGCTTCCTCCAGGCTGCGATCGAGCGAGGTGAGCCGCGACTGCACCACGACGGTGACGAAGCACATGGTCAGCGTGGTATGCGCAATCGTCACGGTCCAGAACCCGCGCTCGGCGTCGAGCGCGACGAACAGCAGCAGCAGCGACAGCCCGGAGATCACTTCGGGCATCACCAGCGGCGAATACAGCATGCCGGAGAACAGCGCGCGGCCGCCAAAACGCTCGCCGCGCGAAAGCCCGACGGCCGCAAGCGTGCCGAGCAGCGTCGCCAGCGTGGCCGAGACTCCAGCGACCCGGAGGCTCATCCAGGCCGCGTCCAGCATGGCGCGGTCGTTGAAGAATTCATGATACCAGCGCAGCGACCAGCCGCCCCACACCGTGACCAGCCGGGAAGCGTTGAACGAATAAATCACGAGGATGACGATCGGCAGATACAGAAACGCCAACCCCAGCGCCAGCGAGGTGATGTTGAACCGCGATATCCTGTTCGCCTGGCCCGCCATCAGCCCGCGCCCTCGAGCTGGCGGCGCTGCAGCCGGTCGTATAGCAGCAAGGGCGGCACCAGCAGGCCCAGCAGCGCGACCGCGGTGGCGGCAGCCACCGGCCAGTCCCTGTTGGTGAAGAATTCCAGCCACAGGGTCTGGCCGATCATCATCGAGTTCGAGCCGGCCAAAAGATCCGGGATCACGAATTCGCCGACGATCGGAATGAAACACAACAGCGCGCCGGCACCGACGCCCGGCAGCGACAGCGGAAACGTCACCAGCCAGAACGCCTGCCGCGGCGGGGCGCCGAGATCGCTGGCCGCCTCCAGCAGCGAGACGTCCATCTTGGCGAGCGTGGCATAGAGCGGCAGGATCATGAACGGCAGATAGGAATAGACGATGCCGAGATACATTGCGCTGTCGGTCGACAGCCACACCACCGGCGTGGAGACGATATGCAGCGCCAGCAGGATTTTGTTGAGCAGGCCGTCATGCTGCAAAATATTGATCCAGGCATAGATCCTGATCAGGAACGAGGTCCAGAACGGCACGATCACCAGCATCATCGCCACGCTCTGCCAGCGCTGCGGCAGCCGCGCCATGCCATAGGCGATGGGATAGCCGATTGCGAGCAGGATCACCGTCGACGTCACGGCGACGACGAGGCTGCGCAAATAAGACAGGATGTAGAGATTGTCGGAAATCAAAAGCTTGAAATTATCCAGCGACAACTCGCCGAAGGCGGCCTTGATCGCAGCCAATCCCTCGGTGAGATCGAACACCGGCGTGTAGGGCGGCTGCGCGATTGCGGTCTGCGACAGGCTGATTTTCAGGACGAAGCCGAATGGCACCAGGAAGAACAGCACCATCCAGAGATAGGGCGCGATCGCGGCAAAGCGCGCCGGACGGGCAAAGATGCGGCGCGCGCTCATTGCTCCAGCACCACGCAATCGTCGGGCGTGAACCAGGCCACCACCCGCTGGCTCGCGCTGTAGGCATCGATGTCGAGCCGCGCGGTGTTGGCCATCGACGAGCGCACCACCGCGCCGGTTTCGAGCCTGACCTTGTAGGTCGTGAGCCCACCGAGATAGCTGACCTCGATGACCACGCCCTCGAGCCGGTTGATCGCATGCGAGGTGCCCGCATCCGACACCGGGCCGCGGCGCGACAATTTTACCTTCTCGGGGCGGATCGCGACGCTGACGAGGGTCTTGGTGACCGGCTGGTGCGGCTGGGCGACCGTGATCGTGCCGGCGTCGCGCGTCGCAATCGTCAGGCGGTTATTGTCGCGCGAGGAGACCTCGCCGTCGAACAGATTGACGTCGCCGACAAACTCGGCGACCCAGCGCGAATGCGGCGCCTCATAGAGCTCGCGCGGAGTTGCGACCTGTTCGAGGCGGCCGGCGTCCATCACGCCGATCCGGTTCGCCATCGTCATCGCCTCTTCCTGATCGTGGGTGACGATGATGAAGGTCGTGCCGAGGCGCCGCTGCAGGTCCATCAATTCGGCTTGCGTGCCTTCGCGCAGCTTCTTGTCGAGTGCCGCGAGCGGCTCGTCGAGCAGCAGCACCTGCGGGCGGCGCGCCAGCGACCGCGCCAGCGCCACGCGCTGTTTCTGGCCGCCGGAGAGCTGGTCCGGCTTGCGTTTCTCGAGCCCGTCGAGCTTGACCAGGGAAACCATTTCCGCGACGCGGGTCGCGATATCGGCGCGCGCCATGCCGGCGCGCTTCAGGCCGAACGCGATATTGTCCCGCACCGAAAGATGCGGAAACAGCGCGTAGTTCTGGAACATCATGTTGACGGGACGTTCGTGCGGCAGCACCTGCGCGATGTCCTTGCCGTCGAGCAGAATGCGGCCTTCATCCGGCGTCTCGAACCCGGCGAGCATGCGCAAGAGCGTGGTCTTCCCGCAGCCGCTCGGACCGAGCAGCGCAAAAAACTCGCCGGCGCGGATGTCGAGCGATAGCCGGTCCACCGCACGGAAGGAGCCGAACTTTTTCCCGACCCCCTCGATGCGCAGCAGCGGCATGTCGGCGGCGACCGGCGACGGCGCGGGCCCGACCGGCTCCGCGGCCGTTTCGATTTTCGCTAGTTCCTCAGCCATATCCTACTAGTACACGGCGGGCGGGCTCGGGCGCAACGCGTCGCCGCCGCTCTAGCCCATCGCCGCCATGAACGCCGCCAGCGCCTCGCGATCGGCGACCGGCATGGTCAGGCCGAGCTTGGAGCGCCGCCACAAGATATCGTCCGGAAAACGCGCCCACTCTTTGGTCATGAGATAGCGCACTTCGGCGCCCGTCAATTCCGGACCGAAGGCCGGACCGAGATCGGGCTTCTGCCTGGCATCGCCAAGGATGTCCTTGACGTTCGTACCATAAGCTCCGACCAGGCGGCGGGCCTGGTCCTCGCCGAGAAACCGCCAGCGTTGGCGCGCGGCATCGACCTCGGCCTCGAACCGGTCCCAGGCGAAATCGCCGCCCGGCAGCGGCGCTTTGGCGGACCAGCGCGGCGACATCGGATAGAACGGAGTCAGCCGGGAGACGGCCTTTTCCGCGCGCAGACGCGAAGTCGTGACGTCGCCGCCGAAAATCGTGATCAGCGGTGCCTTGCGGCGTCCGTAATCGAACGTCATCGACCCGTCCCGCGCCGGGCGCTTGCCCGTGGGGTCGATCACCGTGTTGGCGCCGGACACCGTCCGCACCACGTCGACGGCCTCGATCCTTTCGCGGAAATAGCGGTTCGCCGCCTCGCACAAATAAGCCACGTCGCCGGCTCCCATCGCGACAATGGCAGGGTCGCCCTTGAACGCGTGGCCCACGGTGCCGATCAGCGTGAAATCGCGTTCATAGGGGCTGGCGAAAATCAGCCGCCGGTCGGAATTCTGGAACACATAGACGTTGTCGCTGTCGAACAATCGCCGGACCACGATCTGGCTCATCTGCATGAGGCCGTGGTTCAGCGGCGACTGGCGCAACACGGTTTCGGTGACCGAAGCGGTCCAGGCCCCGGTCGCATTGGCGAGCGCGCGCGCCGTGATCACCTGGCGATGGCCGCGATCGATCGTCACCAGCCGCCAAAACTCTCCCCTTTCGGCGCGGGCGCAGCGCGCGCCGGTGCGGATCACCGCGCCGCGCGCCGCGGCATCGACGGCGTTCAGCACCACCAGCCGGGAATCGTCGACGACGCAGTCGGAATATTCGAACGCGGTGCCGAACGGCCGCTTCAGCGCGTTGCCGACCGGATGATGGGTGACGTCGACGGTCGCGGACGCCGGCAGACCGCTGCGCGAGGCCAGCCGGTCGTACAGCAACAGCCACGACCGCAACTGCCACGCCGGGCGTTCATCGGCATGGGCGGGGATCGCAAAGCGCATCGGACGCACCAGATGCGGCGCGATCCTGAGCCAGACGTCGCGCTCCGCCAGCGCGGCATGGACGCGAAAGAAGGCCCGGCGCTCCAGCCCCGCCAGGTCGCCGTGGATCAGCCGTGGCGAGGCCTGGGATGCGCCAGAGCCGAGATCGCCTTGCTCCAGCAGGATCACGCGCAAGCCGCGGCCGGCGGCGTCGCGCGCGATGCTGACACCGTTCAACCCGCCGCCGATGATCGCGAGATCGTAATCCGCCATGCGCAACGCTTAACGCAGAGAACCGAAGTTCACCACACCTAGCCCGTCTTGCGCACGGTCTCCATGACATTGCCCGCGGGGCGGCCGACCAGGGCTGCGTATTGGCCGATCGGGAAAGGCTTGCCGATGAAATAGCCCTGCACCGCGTCGCAACCCTCTTCCGACAGGAAGCCGAGCTGCTCCTGGGTCTCCACGCCCTCGGCGACGATCGACATTTCGAGGCCGTGGCCGAGGTCGATGACGGCGCGCACGATCGCCGCCGATTGCGGATTGCGCCCGAGATTCATGACAAAGGCGCGGTCGATCTTGATCTTGTCGAACGGGAACGCCTGCAGATAGCTCAGCGAGGAATAGCCCGAGCCGAAATCGTCCATCGAGATGCGCACGCCGAGCGCCTTCAGCCGCCGCAACAGCGCAACGCCGCGATCGAAATCCTCGATCAGCACGCCCTCGGTGATTTCCAGCTCGAGCCGGTCGGGCGCCAGCCCGGTTTCGAGCAGGATCGAATGCACCAGGCTGACCACATCGCCGTGCATGAATTGCGCCGGCGACAGGTTGATCGCGACCTGCAGCGGCACCGGCCAGGAGGCCGCCTCGCGGCAGGCTTCGCGCAGGATCCACTCGCCCATTTCGACGATCAGGCCGCTTTCTTCCGCCAGCGGAATGAACTCGCCGGGCGGGACGAAACCGCGCACCGGATGCAGCCAGCGCGCCAGCGCCTCGAAGCCGATCACCTCACTGGTGGCAACCGTCGGCCCCGATGTGGCCTGCGGCTGGTAATGCAGCGACATTTCGCCGTTCTTGATCGCGAGCGAGAGATCCTGATGCAGCACGCGGCGATCGCGGATCTGCTGGTCCATCTCGGGCTCGAAAATGCTGATCGAGCCGCGCGATTTCGCCTTGGCGCGGAACAGGGCCGCGCCTGCATTGGCGAGCAGCGAGGCAGCGTCCGAACCGTTATGCGGGAATACCGAGATGCCGGTGGTGCAGCCGGTGCGGACCGATTTGCCGTCGATCTGGAACTCGTTCGCCAGCGCTTCGCCAAGCTGTTCGGCCAGCAACTTGGCGGACGCCGGCTGCTTGCCGTCGATGATCAATCCGAACTCGTCGCCCGAGAGCCGGGCCACCACGCCGCCGCGGGCGGAGTCCTGAAGACGGCTCGCCACTTCGATCAGCAATTTGTCGCCCATCGCATGGCCGAACACGTCGTTGACTTCCTTCAACCCGTCGAGGTCGACGCACAGCACCGCGAACTCCTCATCGGTGCCGGCGCAGGCCTCGATCATCTGGGCCAGCGCCTGCAGGAACGCGGCGCGGTTCGGCAGGTCGGTCAGGCCGTCATGATAGGCCATGTGCGCCATCCGCGACTCGGTCTGGCGCCGATCGGTGACGTCCTCATGGGTCTTGATCAGATATTGCGGCTCGCCGCTATCGTCCAGCACGGTCATGCGACGGGTCAGGAACAGCCGCAACCCGTCCTTGGTGGAGATCGGGTGTTCTTCGGTGAGCAGGCCGCGCTTTTTGATTGCCGCCTCGTCGCGCGCGATGATCAGCTTGGCTTCGCGGGGATTGAAGATGTCGGCCGCCGTCAAGCCGGTGGCATCCTCGCGGCGGCGGTTGAGAATGGTTTCGGCGCTGCGGTTGGCCAGCAAATAGCGTCCGTCGCTGACGCGCTCGACGATCAGCGAGACCGGAATGTTGTCGACCACGAGTTCGAGGAACTTCTTGTTGTTTTCCAGCTCGCGGGACAGCGACCGGCGTTCGGTGACGTCGTCGAACAGTGCGATCAGGAATTCCGGCTCATTGTTTTCGTTGCGCGCGACCACCCGATTGGAGGCGAGAATGCGTTTCTCCGAACCGCGCTCGACGAAGAGCTCGCTGCGGAAGTAACCTTCGGGCGCATCGAGCGCGGACCGGTCCGCCTTGTCGATGCTTGCCGCGGTTCCGGGGCTGAAAATCTCGTCGGCGCGGCGGCCTACGATGTGATCGCGGGAGAAGCGCGAGAAACGTTCGAACGCACGGTTGGCGAAAATATAGCGGCCGTCCTCGATGTTCTTGGCGGCGACGCAGACCGGAACGTTGTCGAGCACCGATTCCAGGAACTGTGTGGTCGATGCCAGCTTTCGCGACAGTTTGCGCTGCTCGGTGCAGTCGTCATGGGTTGCGACAGAGCCGCCGTTCGGCAGCTGAAAATGCTTGACCAGAACCGATCTGCCGTCGGGCAGTTCGGTGATCAGGCCGTCCGGGGTGCTGGACCGGGCATAAAATCCTTCGACGCTGATATCCAGCACGCCGCGTTTGCGCCGCAACTCCAGCAATTCCGGACCGGTCATGTTGCGGGGGACGTCCGAGCGCACCAGACCGTAGATTTCGAGATAGCGGTCGTTGCAGAAGATGATCCGGCGCTCCGCATCGGTCATCACAACGCCCTGGTTGAGATTGTTCAGGGCCGAACTGATAAATGCATTGCGCCGCAGTTGCGACCGCTTGACCTTGCGCAAGGCCGAAACTACCCACAGCCCGATCGCCATCAGAAATGATGCGATGACGAGGCCGCCGAGCAGAATGATCCATATCGTATTCGGATCGGCGGAGCCGACATAGTTCGGGGGCGTAAAGTCATCGGATGCCGCCCATGCGTCCGCGCACGGCGCAAGGATAACGATAAAAGGGGCGACCATGCGCAGCACGGCCCGCGCCGGAATCGAATCCTTCCCGCCTGCCTGCCAATTCTTGTCAGCCATCATTCACCCGCGGATTTCCGCGGCGGAGTGTCTGGCTTCACGGGTTTGGATCGGGTAAACGCCTGCTCTTGCAACCCAAAAATGTGACTTAAATTACGGCAATTGCCCTGACATGATTAATGCTTCACTAACGGGGCCGGCGTTCGAGGTGTATTTCGAGACAATCCAAGGGGTTGCCAAGGGGTTGCTCGACCGCTTTGCTGAACGAAACGATAATAACTGAGCGCGGTTGCAGCCTAACTTCGCGCCAAATTTCCGGACCTGAAGCGCACATGGACAAGGTTGATTGCGTCGTCATCGGAGCGGGTGTGATCGGGCTTGCGGTGGCGCGGCAGCTCGCCCAGGCGGGCCGCGAAGTGATCGTGCTGGAGGCGGCCGAGGGGATCGGCACCGTGACCTCGTCACGCAACAGCGAGGTGATCCATGCCGGCATCTATTATCGCGCCGGCAGCCTGATGGCGCAGATGTGCGTCAGCGGCAAGCACGCGCTCTACCGGTATTGCCGCGATCACGGTATCCCGCATCGCAATTGCGGCAAGCTGATCGTCGCAACGACGCCGAAAGAAACCGAAAAACTGCAATCAATCCGGGCCCATGCCGAAGCCAATGGCGTGCTCGATATGCAGCTCCTGGCGGGTGACGCCGCTCGCGCGCTGGAGCCGGCGCTGAATTGCGATGCGGCGCTGCTGTCGCCATCCACCGGGATCATCGACAGCCACGCCTACATGCTGGCGCTGCGGGGCGATGCCGAAGCGGCAGGCGCAGCATACGCGTTTTACACGCCGCTGGTGCGCGCCAAGGCCGCCGCGGGCAGGATCGAAATCGAGGCCGGCGGCGACGCGCCGATGACGCTGGAATGCAATCTGCTCGTCAATGCGGCCGGGCTCGGCGCGCCGGCCATCGCGCGCAGCGTCGAGGGCATGCCGATCGAGCTGATACCGTCAGCCTATCTGGCGAAGGGGAACTATTTCAGTTGCAGCGCCCGGGCGCCGTTTTCGCACCTGATCTATCCGGTGCCCGAACCCGGCGGACTGGGCGTGCACCTCACGCTCGACATGGCCGGACAGGCGCGGTTCGGTCCCGACGTGGAATGGGTGGATGCGATCGACTACGCGGTCGATCCGGCGCGGGCGGACCGGTTCTATCCGGCAATCCGCAAATACTGGCCGACTCTGCCGGACGGCGCGCTGATGCCGAGCTATTCCGGAATCCGGCCGAAGATCGTTCCGCCGGCGGTAGCGACCCAGGATTTCCTGATCCAGGGACCGCGCGATCACGGCGTGAGCGGCCTGATCAACCTGTTCGGCATCGAATCGCCCGGATTGACGTCGTCACTGGCGATCGCGGACCATGTCGGCGAACTGGCCAAGGCGTAGCGACACCCCTGCGGCGGATGAGCACAAAGCGCGCTCATCCGGCGACAAAGGGTGCTTCCAACGCTACTTGGGGAGTTACGACTAGTGGAGAGTCTCGCTCGCGGTGTGCTTCAACCGCTCGATCTCATCCTTGACCATCAACTTGCGGCGCTTCAACTCGAGAATTTGCAGGTCGTCTGTGGAAAGGTGCACGAGCGCTTCGTGCAATTCATTTTCGAGAATCTTGTGTTTACGTTCCAGTTCAACAAGATGCGCCTGTATTGCCATACGAAATCTCCTCGGTGGGTAAAACCTCAGATTCGATCCGGACGAATAAGTGTACACAAGCCACCGAATCTGTCGATGGGTATCGCGAATCGCCTGGCTCATATTTTCGGATTTATCTGTAACCAATCGTGAGTATGGAACCTGGTCAGCTTGCGGAGCGGGCTCACAGGGACGATATTCGCCCGGCGGCTTCCGAAAAACCGTTTACAACCTCATCGTGCTTATTAGCTAACGTACACCATGACCAACGAAGATGAGCGCGAACTCCATACTGAGCTGGCGAGGCTGCAGCAGGAGCACCGCGATCTCGACGCGGCGATCGATGCCCTGCATCAATCGCCGGCGCCCGACTTGCTGCGGCTGCAGCGCTTGAAGAAGCGCAAGCTGCAATTGCGCGACCGCATCGCCTTCATCGAAGACCAGATCACGCCTGATATCATTGCCTGATTGCCGGTGTTGACTGCCATTCCGGCATCGCGCAGACGGGTCCGTGTGATGCGCGGCCCGATGTCAGGCTCCGGACCGGACTCAGGTGCCGCCCGTCAACTCCAGCAGCACGCCGGCGAGCGCTTCGGCCTCGTAGGGTTTCTGCAAAAACCGCCCGCCCTCCGGCAGATCTTTTTCCCCGACATCCACAAGGCCCGATGTCGCGACGATCTTGATCGGCGGCCAGCGGCCCCTGACCGCGCGGGCGAGTTTCAACCCGTCCATCGAACCCGGCATCTGGATATCGGTGAACACGACACTGATGTCGCGACGGGCCTCCAGGATTTCGATCGCGTCATCGGCATTGGCAGCTTCGACAACCTCGAAGCCTGCATCGGTGATCATGCCGACCGCATCCATCCGCAACAGAAACTCGTCCTCGACGATCAACACCACAGGCCTTTTGCGGGCCGCAGGACGCATGCGCTTAAACTCCCCGCCAATCGGCGTTAAGTGCCGAATATCGTTTTCGTTCCGCGCCGCGCGATTTTCCCGACACCCGCTTCCGAAAGCGCGCGCCGATGGCGGAACCAGCGACGTGACATCGTCGCCGCAGGCGACGCGGTTCACCTTCCGCACGCCGCTTGCGCAAGGCGGGCAGCAGTGCCGGGAAAACGAATTTTGCGCGGCTGCTCCGGCTTGACTCTACCAGAACAAAAGAAGAACATATCCCTGCCGCCAGCCAAAGAGGGAGCTTCCTATGTCCGCACCATCGTCCCTGTCCGACAACAGCCGTTACGAGCAGGCCTGCGACCAGGCGATCGCGATGTGCGATGGCAATCTGCGCTCGACCATCAAGGCGCTGATCATGGCGAACGAATATCTGGAAACCGAACTGGAGGAATTGCAGGCGGCGATCGCGGCCGGCTGCGTGCCGGCCAGATCATATTCCAGCGAAGTGGCGACCGGTTCGCGTGACGAGAGCGCGTCGAAACAAAAGACGGGGACGTCACGCGCTAGCAGTAGTGCCGCCTGATCGATCAAGACGGGAGTGATAAAGATGGCCGATGTCACGTACTACGTAGCACTGCCATTCCTGCAGGATGACGACGGCTCGCCGGTCGCGGGCGCGGCGGAGGAATGCCAGAGCCCGACCACCGCATTGCGGCGCGCCGAGATCCTGTCGCGGACCCCCGGCAGCATCGGCGCCGTTGCGTTCAGCCGTACGGGCGATCCCATGATCGGCGAATTCGGCGACGCGCAATTGCTGCGGAAATTCGGCAACGTGCCGGACGATCTGAGCGGGCTGTAGATTTTTTTCGTCATTGCAGCAGGCGTCGGCGACGAAGCAATCCGGTCCGTCTTGCACGTTTGACCGCTTATGGATTGCTTCCGCCTTCGCTCGTTGAGCTACGGCGGACAAGTCGCGGAGCCGGTTGTCGGACGCGCGGTTCGCGCGAGCCGTTGGCTCGAAGTGACGATGGCATGCCGTTCGCTTCACCCTCATGCCGCCGCTGCGCCTTGCGCACATACATCGCGCTGTCGGCCTCTTCCAGCGCGCGGCCGGCTTCCGCATGAGGACCGAGGATCGCGACGCCGGCGGATGCGCCCGCGGCGACGGTTTCGCCGCTAAACACGAAGGTGAGACGATCGATCGCCGCCTCCAGCGCCGCCGCCTTGGCCTTGGCATCGGTCTCGCTGAGGTTCCACAACAGCAGCGCGAACTCGTCGCCGCCGAGCCGGCCGACCACATCCGAAGAGCGCACCTGGCTGCAGAGCGTGGCCGCAATGGCCTTGAGCACCTGATCGCCCGCGGCGTGCCCGAAGGCATCGTTGACCGGCTTTAAGCGATCGACGTCGAGTATGATCAAGGCGCCGCTGGCGTGATAGCGCTTGATGTAGGCGATCGAGCGGTGGAGTTCGCGCTCGAAACCGCGCCGGTTCAGGATATCCAGCAGGAAGTCGGTCTCAGCCGAGGCCTGCAACTCGTCGATCCGCGCCAGCGCCTGCGCCAACTGCGTCTTGAGCCGCCGAATCGTCGATTTGGCATCGCCGAGCGCGGCCGGAGGCGGGGGGAGCGACGCAGGGGGGCGGCGCGGCGCGGCCTTGCGCCCTGCCGCGGCGGTTTTACGGCTTTTTGCAGCCCCTGAGGCTGCCGCCCTGGTTTTCTTCTTCATGGCCTTCCCTGTGCAGGCTTGCTTATGAAGGCTTGCCGGGATTCACCAAGACAGGATAGTCCATTCCGTACCCCTTGCCACGCCTTGGATGAAGCCCGGGCCGACCCTATAATCCGGCCTATGTTTCTGGATTCCCGAACAGAATTGACGACATGACCGCCCCCATCGCCATCATCATGGGAAGCCAGTCCGACTGGGAAACCATGCGCCATACCGCCGAAACACTGGCGGCGCTCGGTATTGCCTGTGAAAAGCGCATCGTCTCGGCCCATCGCACCCCGGACCGGCTGTACGCTTTCGCCAAGGGGGCCAAGACCGAGGGCTTTCAGATCATCATCGCCGGCGCCGGAGGTGCGGCGCATCTGCCGGGTATGGCGGCGGCGCTGACGGAACTTCCGGTGTTCGGCGTTCCCGTCGAATCCAAGGCGCTGTCCGGCGTCGATTCGCTGTACTCGATCGTGCAGATGCCCGCAGGCATCCCGGTCGGGACGCTGGCGATCGGAAAAGCCGGCGCCATCAACGCCGCGCTGCTCGCGGCCAGCGTGCTCGCGCTGAACGATCCGGCGCTGGCGGCAAGGCTCGCCGCCTGGCGTCAACAGCAAACCGAGGCGGTCGCCGAGCGGCCGGAGGGAACGGCGTGACAGCTTCAAGTCAGGTGAAGCTGCAGCCGGGCGACACCATCGGAATTCTCGGCGGCGGACAATTGGGCCGGATGCTGGCCATGGCGGCGGCGCGCCTCGGGTTCAGGTGCCAGGTGTTTTCGCCGGACCCGGATTCGCCCGCCTTCGACGTCGTGCTGAATGCGACCTGCGCCGAATATGCCGATGTCGAGGCGCTGGAGCTGTTCGCCAACGACGTCGACGTCGTCACCTATGAATTCGAGAACGTACCGGCCGCGACCGCCATGGTGCTGGCCGCGCGCCGCCCGGTGCTCCCTGCGCAGAAGATCCTCGAGACCACGCAAGACCGGCTGATCGAAAAGGACTTTATCACCAGGCTCGGCATCGGCACCGCGGACTATGCCGACGTGTCTTCGGCGGCGACACTGCGCGCGGCAATCAACCGCATTGGCCTTCCGGCGGTGATAAAAACCCGCCGCTTCGGCTATGACGGCAAGGGCCAGGCCATCATCCGCGAGGGCGACGATCCCGATCAGATCTGGAACGATCTCGGCACCAAATCCGCGATCCTCGAGGCGTTCGTGCCGTTCGAGCGCGAAATCTCCGTGATCGCCGCGCGCAGCGCCAACGGCGATGTCGAATGCTACGACGTCACCGAAAACGAGCACCGCGACCATATTCTGAAAATCTCGCGCGCCCCGGCCGATATCCCGGATGAGCTCGCCGCGCAGGCGCGATCGATCGCCGAGAAGATCGCCAATGCGCTGGACTATGTCGGCGTGCTCGCGGTCGAGATGTTCGTGGTGATGGAGAATGGCGGGCCGCAGGTGCTGGTCAACGAGATCGCGCCGCGGGTGCACAATTCCGGCCACTGGACGCTCGACGGCGCCTCGATCTCGCAATTCGAGCAGCACATCCGCGCCATTGCCGGCTGGCCGCTCGGCAAGCCGGTCCGCCATGGCCCGGTGACTATGACGAACCTGATCGGCGACGACATCCTGGGCTATGAGCAATGGCTGACGGTCCCCGGTGCGACCGTGCACCTTTACGGCAAGGGCCCGCCGCGGCCGGGCCGCAAGATGGGACACGTCACCGAGGTGCTGCCGCGTGAGAAATAGCCGCCGCCCGCGTCAGGTACCTGCGACGACACCGCCCGGCTCATCGCTGAGCCAGCGATAGATCACGCCACCCAGCACCCCGCCGATCAGCGGCGCGACCCAGAACAGCCAGAGCTGCGCCAGCGCCCATCCGCCGACGAACAGCGCCGGACCGGTGCTGCGCGCCGGATTCACCGAAGTGTTGGTGACGGGAATGCTGACGAGATGGATCATCACCAGCGCCAATCCGATGGCGAGCGGCGCGAAGCCTGCGGGCGCCTTGCCGTGGGTCGCGCCCATGATGATGAACAGGAACATCATGGTCATCACCACTTCCATGATGAAGCACGCGACCAGGCTGTATTGGCCCGGCGAATGCGCCCCATAGCCGTTGGACGCAAAACCCTTGGCAACGTCGAAGCCGGCAGCGCCGCTGGCAATGACATAAAGCAGCGCGGAAGCAGCAATGGCGCCGATCACCTGCGCGATGACATAGGGGGCGACCTGCCCCGCCGGAAAGCGCCCGCCTGCGGCGAGGCCCACCGTCACCGCGGGATTGAGATGGCAGCCGGAGATATGGCCGATCGCATAGGCCATGGTCACGACGCTAAGCCCGAACGTCAGCGCGACCCCCACCAATCCGATGCCGACTTGGGGAAATGCCGCCGCGATGACCGCGCTGCCGCAGCCCGCGAAAGTCAGCCAAAACGTCCCAATCGCCTCGGCTGCGTACTTTCTTGTGTTCATGATTTCCTCCCCTTGGCTGACCGAAACCTAGGCAAGCCTCGTTAAGGTGCACTGAAGGTCTGGAACCAAGCTTATGCGAAGTGATTCGGGCCTTTTCCGGCACAAACCCCCGTCCCGCAGGTGGACATGGCCGGTTTTGTCTGATACATCCGCGCCCTCAAGGTTAAGGGTCAGGCCTTTCGCCGACCCTTTGCTTTACCCGAATTCCTATCCGTTCAATTGAAAGAGGATGCCGCGTGCAGGTTCTCGTCCGCGATAACAACGTCGATCAAGCCCTCAAGGCGCTGAAGAAGAAGATGCAGCGCGAGGGCATTTTCCGCGAGATGAAGCTCCGCGGACACTATGAAAAGCCCTCCGAGAAGAAGGCCCGCGAAAAGGCCGAAGCCGTGCGCCGTGCGCGCAAGCTGGCCCGCAAGAAGCTGCAGCGCGAAGGCCTGCTGCCGATGAAGCCGAAGCCGGTGTTTGGCGCCGGTCCGGGTGCCGAGCGCGGTGGCGCTGGCGGCGGCCGTGGTGGTCCGGGCGCAGGTCGCGGACCGCGCTGATCCCTGGTGCAGATTTGAGAATCCGATGACGCGGGCCTTGCGCCCGCGTTGTTGTTTTGCGGGGCGCATTTTCCGGGTTACCAATACAGGGTTCTCCGCGCGAGCATTTTCCACAATGGCTATTCCGGCTCCCCTGGCTGCCTCCGGAGTTTCGCGTTGCCGCCGCCGCGCCGCGGCGCCGCTGGTCCTGCTTGCGATCACCCTTGCGATCCCGCTTGCCGGCTGCTCGTTCGATCTGGGATCGTGGGGATCCGACAGTGAAAAGCCGAAGCCGGTCGCGCAGAAACCGACCGATGATATCAGCGCCCGCAGCGCCAGCGATGCCCAGGGCTACACCACGCGCGGCCAGGTGCTGGCCAAATCCGGCAAGACCGAAGAAGCCCTTGCGGAATTCGATCGCGCGCTCGCGCTTGACCCCTACAACGCGCAAGCCCTGTACAGCCGCGGCCTGATCTATCAGGGCGAGAAGCAGCACCAGCAGGCGATCGAGGATTTCACCGCGGCCAATGGCCTGACACCGCAAAGGGCCGAGCCGCTGGTTGGTCGAGCGACCAGTTACCTCGCAATCGACAAGGCCAAGGAAGCCGCCGCCGATCTCGACGAGGCCGTGCAGGCCGACCCGAACAGCGCCCCGGCCTGGGCCGCGCGCGGCCTGACGTACGAGCGGCTCGGCGACAAGGCCAAGGCAGCCGCTTCCTACAGCCGCGCGATCGCGATCCGCCCCAGGGACGAAGCCTCGCGCAGCGGCCTCGCGCGCGTCGGCGGCTGAATTAGCTCTTGGTTCGACGCGTTTTCTTGGGCAGATAAGTCGACGCAACCCGCCTCGCTATCCACGTGCGGGGCAGGCTTTCGCCAGAAAACGCTATTGGTTATTTCGGCAGGACGGCGTGAAACACCGACTTCGCCGCCGACAGCATGTCGTCGGCGACGCTGGTGTGCTCCTTGGCCATCGGCTCGGCCGCCTCGGCGCGCAGATCGAGCGGCGGCCGTACGAGCGGAATGTCGGCCGGCGGGGTCGGACGACTCGGGTCGCTGATTCCGGCATAAGGCGGCTTCGGCTGCGACCCCTGGTCGAGCGCGTCGCCTGCCGGGCTCGCTGGCGTCGACACCATGATCGGCGGCGGCAGCGGGCGTAGCGCCGGCGCGGTCACGACACGGGGGGTGTCGGGAACGCCCGCGACCTCGGGCGCACGCGGTGTATCCGGCGTACGGGCGGCCTGCTGCGCACGGGGCGCATTGTCGCTGCTGCCGCGCAGGCGCTCGATCGCGGCCCGGGCGAGATCGTTGGCGTCACGGTGCTCATCAGGCGCAACCGCGGCTTCAACCGGCGGCGCGGGATTTGGCGTCACCGCGACCGGGGCCGGGGCCACGGCAGGCGTTATCGGCTGCACGGGCGACGGAAGCACGACCCTGACGGCCGTCTTTTCACGCGGCGCCGGCGCGTGACGGCGCGGTTCGGCAGGAATGCTGGCGGTCTCAGCCGGCGCGTCGGCCGGCTTTGCATCGGCGGATTTTGCGTCAGCTTTTTCTTGAGCTTTGTCTTGAGGCTTCTCGATTACCACGGCCTTTTCGGAAGCCGACCGCTCGAGCAGCGTGCGTTCCGACATGCCCTTGGCTTTCACGCCGGCCTCGGGGAGATTGCTGACCTCGGTGGGTTTTTCGACCGGCTTGCTGTAGGCGGTGGCCTTGTGATCGGGCTTGAGATCGGTCTTGGGATCGGCGGTCGACACGGCCGCGGCGACAGGGGCGTTGGCCCCCGGCTTGCTCACGATGTAGTGGTTGACGATGTAGGCCCCGATGATCGTCGCTGCCACCGACGGCAGGATGTCCATCGTAAATTTCTTCAGGTAATTCAGCATTGCCGGCCACTCCCCGCCGCTCTTTGATGCTGGAACTTTGAGGCACATTAAGGGATCAACTGCGACGGATCGATGGCAATTGCCCGGTCGCCGCAACGTTTCGTGTCACAGACGTTTCGATCAGCTTAAGATAGGCGGTTAAGATAGCCGGTCGGGCGCGGCCGTAACCGGCCTGATCGCCTGGAAGTCGGAACGGCTCGCGGGCCCGCCAAAGCCCAACCTGCCGTGTTCCGCACGGACATGGCGCGGAACCCCGGATGCCCGATTGGTTACGGTTTCAGCTCGACCTCCAGGAACACGATTTCGCTTGCCGTTTCGTTGAGAACGTCGTGTTCCACGCCGGCTTTCCGGAAATAGGATTTGCCGACGCCGAGCTGCGCTTTCGAGCGTTCGCCGTTGGGCGCCACGATGGTCATTTCACCCGACGTCACCGGCACGATCACGTAATCCATCCCATGGGTGTGATGGCCGGTGGCGCTGCCCGGCGCCAGCCGCCACTCGGTGACACGAACCTCAGGGGTGTCGACCTGAACGTCGGATTTGGCGCTGAGCATGGTTTGGTTCACTCCGGGGACTTGCGGCAAGTAATTACGGCACGAATACCATGAACACGAATACGGCAAACACCACCATATGCACCAGCCCGAACAGGATGTTGGTGCGGCCGGTGCCGAAGGTGAGGATGCTGAGGAAGAACGTCAACAGCAGCAAAACCATATACTCGTCGATCAGTCCGAGTTCCAACGACTTGTTGAACGCGAAGGCGACAACCGCCACCGCCGGAACCGTCAACCCGATGGTCGCCAGCGACGAACCGAGCGCCAGATTGATGCTCTTCTGCAGGTCGTTCTTTCGCGCGGCGGCGACGGCGGCGACACCTTCGGGCAGCAAGATCAATAGTGCCACCAGCAAACCGGCAAAGGCCGGCGGCGCGCCGATCATCGAGGTCGCGACATCGACCACGAGCGAAAACTTCTTCGCCAGCAGCACGACCGCCAGCAGCGAGACCAGCAGCAGCACCATACTCAGCGCAAACATACGATTCGAAATCTGCGTTCCGCCCTCCGCGCCGCCGACGGCGTCGCTGATGAAGAAATCGCGATGCCGGATGGTCTGGGTGTAGAGGAACACGCCGTAGAGAAGCAGGGTGACCACACCGACGAAGCCAAGCTGGGCTGCCGAATAGACCGGCCCCGGCGTCGTCAGCGTGTAATTGGGCATGATCAGCGTGATGGTCGCCAGCACGAACAGAACGCTGAGATAAAGGTTGGCGCCGGAGACTTGGAAATCCTGCTCGCGATAACGCAGGCCGCCAATGAAGATGCAGACACCGACGAGGCCGTTGCACACGATCATGACCACGGCAAACACCGTGTCGCGCGCCAATCCGGGCGCAGGCTTTTCACCCAGCATGATGGTCGCGATCAGCGCGACCTCGATGATGGTGACCGCGAGCGTCAACAGCAGCGTGCCATAGGGCTCGCCGATCCGCTCGGCGATAATCTCGGCGTGATGGACCGCCGCGAACACGGTGCCGAACAGGATCGCGAGCAGTACCGCCGCGAACACCAGCCCACCGGCCGACGGCCTGAACGACAGTCCGAGCGCGCTGGCGACCACAAAAAGCAGCACCGCCAGTGCCGGAAAAATCCATGCCGATCGCGGCATCGGGCCGTGTGCGCTCATGCAACCAAATCCTCAAAAATCCTGCGCGCGGACTATGCGCCAAACAATCGCGGCCGTCAGCCTTTCGCTGCATTGATGAATTGTCGCGCTACCTCACTCGCGCCAAAACTGTCCAGATCGTTGTGGCCGCCTTCGGGGAAGCGGACGAACTGCTTCGGTTCGTGCGCGAGCGCGAACAGCCGTTCGCCAAAGGCAATCGGAATCGTGGGATCGCGCGCGCCATGCATGATCAGGAGCGGCGCTTTGACCCGCGCGATTCGCTGGTCGGAGCGAAAGGAATCCAGCATCACCAGCCGCACCGGAAAAATCCAGAACGCCGCGGCGGCGACGTCCACGATCGACGTATAGGGCGCCTCAAGGATCAGCCTGCCAACCGGTTGTTCGGCCGCGACCGCCACCGCGACACCGGTGCCGAGCGAAAAACCCCAGACCACAATCCGGTCCGCGCTATAGCGCGCCGTCGTAAAGGCATAGGCCGCCGCGGCATCCGCGAGCACGCCGCCCTCGCTCGGTTTTCCGCTCGAGCCGGCATAGCCGCGATACGACAGGGCGACGACGCCGGTCCCGTCCGAGATCAGATCGCGAAAGCGGCCAAAGAAACCGGCGAGATAATCGCCGTTGCCGTGGAAATAAAGCACCACCGGGTGACCCGGTTTCGCCGGCACATGCCAGACGATGACCTTCTCGCCATCGGCCGTGGTCAGGATATGCTCTTCGGCTTCCGGAAAGCCGGCCGCTTCCGGCGAGGTGCGCGCCGTTTGCGGGACCGGAAACAGGAACGCCCGCTGCACCAGGAACAGCACGGCCAGACCGCAGGCATAGCCGACCGAAACGATGATCAGCAGCCATTTCAGCGCGGTCATGATTTCCCGACGGTGGGTTACATCGCCTTGACGATGTTCTCGGTGACCTTCTTGGCGTCGCCGAGCAGCATCATGGTGTTGTCGCGATAGAACAGCGGATTGTCGATGCCGGCATAGCCCGAGGCCAGCGAGCGTTTGATGAACATCACGGTGCCGGCCTTCCACACCTGCAGTACCGGCATGCCGTAGATCGGCGAGGTCTTGTCGTCCTCGGCGGCCGGGTTGGTGACGTCGTTGGCGCCGATCACGAAGGCAATGTCGGCCTGGGCGAATTCGGAGTTGATGTCCTCGAGCTCGAACACCTCGTCATAGGGCACGTTGGCCTCGGCGAGCAGCACGTTCATATGGCCGGGCATGCGGCCCGCGACCGGGTGAATCGCGTACTTCACCTCGACGCCTTCCTTCTTCAGCGTGTCGGCCATTTCGCGCAGCGCATGCTGGGCCTGCGCCACCGCCATGCCGTAACCGGGCACGATGATGACCTTGGAGGCGTTCTTCATGATGAAGGCGGCGTCGTCGGCGGAGCCGAGCTTCGCCGGCTTCTGTTCGCCGCCACCGCCGCCGGCTGCCGCCGTCTCGCCGCCGAAGCCACCGAGGATGACCGAGATGAAGGAACGGTTCATCGCGTGGCACATGATGTAGGACAGGATCGCGCCGGAGGAGCCGACCAGCGCGCCGGTGATGATCAGCGCCGAATTGCCGAGCGTGAAGCCGATGCCGGCCGCGGCCCAGCCGGAATAGGAGTTCAGCATCGAGATCACGACCGGCATGTCGGCGCCGCCGATCGGGATGATCATGAGCACGCCGAGCGCCAGCGCGATGATCGTGATCAGCCAGAAGTCGAGCGCGCTGCCGGAGAGCACGAGGCCGACGATGAAGAACACCAGGGCCAGGGCCAGGGCGATGTTGATGATGTGGCGTCCGGGCAGGATGATCGGCGCGCCGCTCATGCGGGCCGACAGTTTCAGGAACGCGATCACCGAGCCGGTGAAGGTCAGCGCGCCGATGGCGACGCCGAGCGACATTTCGACCAGGCTCTGCGCATGAATGTTGCCGGGGGTGCCGATGTCGAAGGCTTCCGGAGCATAGAAGGCACCGGCGGCGACCAGCACCGCGGCCATGCCAACCAGCGAATGGAACGCGGCGACGAGTTCCGGCATCGAGGTCATCGGCACCCGGCGCGCAATCACCGCACCGATGCTGCCGCCGATCGCAATGCCGAGCACGACCAACAGCCAGGCGAGACCGTCCGCCGGCGGATGGCTGGCCAGCGTGGTCGCGATCGCGATCACCATGCCGATCATGCCGAAGAAATTGCCCTGCCGGGATGAGGCCGGACTGGACAGCCCGCGCAGCGACAGGATGAACAACACACCCGCCACGAGATACAAAACTGCAGCCAGATTGGCGTTCATCTCAGGTCCCCCTTTATCTTCGTCACCCCGAGGTGCACGCCGCTCACTTGGCCTTCTTCTTGTACATCGCCAGCATGCGCTGGGTGACAAGGAAGCCGCCGAAGATATTCACGCTGGCGAAGATCAGGGCGATGAAGCCAAAGCCGCGCGCCCAGCCGCTGCCGCCACTGACCATGCCGACACCGCCCGCGAGCAGCGCGCCGACCACGATCACCGAAGAGATCGCATTCGTCACCGACATCAGCGGGGTATGCAGCGCAGGGGTCACCGACCACACCACGAAATAGCCGACGAACACGGCGAGGACGAAAATCGACAGCCGGAACGTAAAGGGATCAACGACTTGGGCTACATGCTCCATGGCTCTCTCCTTATGCTTTCGGCTGGAAGTTCGGATGGATGACGGCGCCGTCCTTGGTCAGCGCGGTGGCTTTCACCAGTTCGTCCTCCCAGTTCACCGCGAGCGACTTGCTGGGCTTGTCGATCAGGGTCTCGATGAATGAAAACAGGTTGCGGGCGTACAGGCTCGACGCCGATGCCGCGACGCGGCCGGCGACATTGGTGTAGCCAACGATCTTGACGCCGTCGGCGTCGACGATCTCGCCGGGCTTGGCGCCCTCGACATTGCCGCCGCGCTCGACCGCGAGATCGACCAGCACCGAACCCGGCTTCATCGACTTGACCATCTCGCTGCTGACGAGTTTCGGCGCCGGGCGCCCCGGGATCAGCGCCGTCGTGATCACGATGTCCTGCTTCTTGAGATGTTCGGCGGTGAGCGCGGCCTGCTTGGCCTGGTACTCTTTCGACATTTCCTTGGCGTAGCCGCCGGCGGTCTGGGCGTTCTTGAACTCTTCGTCCTCGACCGCGAGGAATTTGGCGCCGAGACTTTCGACCTGCTCTTTCGTCGCGGGCCGCACGTCAGTCGCGGTGACGACGGCGCCGAGCCGCCGCGCGGTCGCGATCGCCTGCAGGCCGGCAACGCCGACGCCCATCACGAACACTTTGGCGGCCGGAATGGTGCCGGCCGCGGTCATCATCATCGGGAAGGCGCGGCCGAAAGCTTCGGCCGCCTCGATCACCGCGCGATAGCCGGCCAGATTCGCCTGGCTGGACAGCACATCCATCACCTGGGCGCGGGTGATGCGCGGCATCAATTCCATCGCGAACGCCGAGACGCCGGCATCCGCGATGGTTTTCAGCGCGGCCTCATTGCCGTAGGGATCCATGATGGCGATCACCAGCGCGCCGCGCTTGTACTGGGCAAGCTCGGAGGCTTCCGGCCGCTTCACCTTGATGATGATGTCGGCATCCTTCAACGCGTCCGCGCTGACGGTAGCGCCGGCCGCGGTGAATTCCGAATCCGGCAGGCCCGACTTGATCCCCGCGCCAGGCTCGACCGCGATATCGACGCCCAACGCCTTGAACTTCTTGATGGTGTCGGGGGAAGCGGCGACCCGCGGCTCGGATGGATCGATTTCCTTGGCAACGGCAATCTTCATGGGGCCTCCGGCGGCGCGAGGGGCGCGCGCACAATCAAACTAGCGTTATTTTCGCCAGCTTGGATACCGGTTTCGCAACCGGATGAGATGCAATTTTTCGGATCGCCGCCGGATCCGGCGGCGCAGCCGGCGATGGATCAAGTGAGAAAGAAGCCCATCAGGGCGACGATGATGACGACGGCGGCAGTGCCGTATTTCACCAGCATGATGAAACCTTCATAGGTCTGCTCATGGGCCGGATAATCGTTGCCATCCGCGGTCGTGTAGGCCACTTCGTTATGGTCAGCCATCGGTATCCCCAGTCAAAGTTCGAAATCTGGCGTCGAAATACCGCAAAGTGGTTGGGAGGGCAACGCCGGACGAACCTCTAATGGCCACTTATCGGGTCATTCGGAAGGCCAATTATCCCTGATCCAGCGGGTTAGGCTCGCCTCGCTCACTTCGCCGGCGGCAAGGGAAAGAATCATAGCCGCCGCCTCCGCTTCAGGCACGATAAAATCAACGCCGTTCACGCCCAGGAAGGTGTACAGCGCCAGCAGCGAGGTGCGCTTATTGCCGTCTACAAACGGATGATTGCGCGCGATCCCAAAGGCGTAGGCCGCCGCCAGTTCGGGCAGGTCAGCCTGCTCATAGGACCACCTGTTTTTCGGCCGATCGAGAGCAGATTCGAGCATGCCCTCGTCTCGCAAACCGCTTGCGCCACCGTGGATCGTGAGTTGCTCATCGTGGATCGCAACAATCATTTGGCGGGTGAGCCAAAACGGCTCGGTCATTTGGCAAGCTCGGCCAAGGCATTGTGGTAACGCTTCATGCCACGCCGCGCGACTTCCATCGCCTTCTCAAAATCCGGATCGTGGGGAGTTAGTCGAACTCCACCGTCGGGCGTAAGTGTCGCATAAAGCGTATCGCCAACGCTGACATTCATTCGAGCCATTACATCCTTCGAGAGGATAATCCCCGAAGAATTGCCAATCTTCTTGATCTCGACTGTTCCGATTAATTGGCCACGGGTATCAGGCGCAATTTTCGATCGTTCGCTCATGGCCGAATCTCCGTTATACGGAATGTATAACGGAATTTACCTCTCCGTTCAACAGATGTTTTACGTGGGAACCCTCAGCCCATCGTCTCCAGTTCGTCGATCATGCCCGAGATCACCGACAGCCCGCCGTCCCAGAATTTGGGGTCCTTGGCATCGAGCCCGAACGGTTTGAGCAGTTCGGAATAATGCTTGGTGCCGCCGGCGGCGAGCATCGCCAGATAGCGCTCGGCAAAGCCGTCGGAGGCGTTCTCGTAGACCGCGTAGAGCGAGTTCACCAGGCAATCGCCGAACGCATAGGCGTAGACGTAGAACGGCGAATGAATGAAGTGCGGGATGTACATCCAGAAATTCTCGTAGCCGGGACGGATGTCGATCGCAGGGCCGAGGCTCTCGCCCTGCACGCTGAGCCAGATCTGGCCGATCCGCTCGGCGGTCAATTCGCCGTTCTTTCGCTCGGTATGAATCGCGCGCTCGAACGAATAGAACGCGATCTGCCGCACCACGGTGTTGATCATGTCCTCGACCTTGCCGGCGAGCAGCGCCTGCCGCTGCTTTGAGTTCTTGGTCTCTCCCAGCAGCCGCTTGAAGGTCAGCATTTCGCCGAACACGCTGGCGGTCTCCGCCAAGGTCAGCGGCGTCGGCGCCATCAGCGCTCCGTTTTTGGCCGCCAGCACCTGATGCACGCCGTGGCCGAGTTCATGCGCCAGCGTCATCACGTCGCGCGGCTTGCCCTGATAATTCATCAGCACATAGGGATGCGCCGAGGGCGTGGTGGGATGCGAGAACGCGCCCGGCGCTTTTCCCGGCCGCACCGGCGCGTCGATCCAGCGATCGGTAAAGAACCGTTCGGCGATATCGGCCATCTCTGCGGAGAAGCCGCGGTACGCGGTCAGCACCATGTTGCGCGCCTCGGGCCAGGCGATGGTGCCGGTGGCCGCGAACGGCAGCGGCGCGTTGCGATCCCAATGCGCGAGCTTCTTCTTTTTGAACCAGCCGGCCTTCAGCGCATAATAGCGATGCGACAGTTTTGGATAGGCCGCGCGAACCGAACCGACCAGCGCATCGACCACCTCGCGCTCGACGCGGTTGTTCAAATGCCGGGAATCGGCGACGTCCTGGAAACCGCGCCAGCGGTCGGAAATCTCCTTGTCCTTGGCGAGCGTGTTGGTGATCAGCGCAAAGGTGCGCTCATTGTCCTTGAAGGTTTTTGCCAGCGCCTGGCCCGCCGCCTTGCGCTTTTCCGGCGCGCGGTCCTGCAGCAGGTTGAGCGTCGGTTCGATCGCCAGTTCTTTTCCCGAGACCTTGAAGCGCAGGCCGGAGATGGTCTGGTCGAACAGCCGGTTCCAGGCGGCATAGCCGCTCTGGGATTTTTCGTGGAACAGCTGCTCGACGCGATCCTCGAGCTGATACGGCTTGTCCTTGCGGAGGTCCTCGATCCACGGCCGGTAATGCCCAAGCTCGGGCGTCTGCAGCGCGCGTTCGATCACGCTATCGTCAACACGGTTGAGTTCGAGCGCGAAAAATAACAGATGCACCGACGCATTGGTCATCCGTTCGGAAACGTCGCCGTAGAATTTGGTGATGGCGGGATCGACGCTGTCGCCGGCATGAATAAGGCCGGCATAGGAGCCGAGCCGGCCGGCGAGATCGTCGATCGCCTCATACCGCCTGACCGCTTCGGCCAGCCATTTGCCGCCGTCTTCTTTTGCGGTGTGTTCCGCAAGCTTGCCTTTGTAGTCGGTCTCAAACGCGACGCAATCTGCATCCATCTTTTGCAAATCACGCGTAACTTCCGGCGCGTCGATACCGGAATAGAGATCGGCCAGATTCCATTCCGGCAATTTGCCCGGCTTGGTTGCAGATTTGGCCGCGGGTTTGGTCGAAACGTTGGACAAAGCTTTCTTGGCGGTGGATTTGCGTTGAGCGGTCGACTTGCGGAGAGCTGACGAGGAGCGCGAGGTCATCTTGTTCGAAACCTGTGTTCAATCAGAGAAGCTGCGACGGTGGGATGAAAGCGGGACGGCAAGGTTTAAGAGGGCGTTAATCGGCATCGGCGACAGTGCCCCGATTCGAGACAGATAGTCGTAACGCGCGGGGAAAACCATGGCTGCCTCCATTTTGATTGCCGACGACGACGCCGTACAGCGCCGTTTGGTTGAAAACATGGTGCAGAAATGCGGTTACGAGGCCGTCGTCGTCGACAGCGGCGACGCGGCCGTAGCCTTACTGACTGCACCGGACGGCCAGGGGATCGACGCCGTGGTGCTCGATCTGGTAATGCCCGGCCTCGATGGGCTCGGCGTGCTCGCAAAAATTCGTGAAGCCGGCTTGAGCGTCCCCGTCATCGTGCAAACCGCGCATGGCGGCATCGACAATGTGGTGTCCGCGATGCGCGCCGGCGCCCAGGATTTCGTGGTCAAGCCGGCCAGCTTCGAACGGCTGCAGGTGTCGCTGCGCAACGCGCTCAATACTTCGGCGCTGAAGGGCGAATTGCAGCGCATCCGACACAGCCGCGAGGGCCGGCTGACCTTTGCCGACATCATCACCCGCAGCGAAGCCATGGCGGCCGTGCTGCGCACCGCGCAGAAGGCGGCCTCGTCCACCATTCCGGTGCTGATCGAGGGCGAATCCGGCGTCGGCAAGGAATTGTTCGCTCGCGCCATCCACGGCAGCGGCGAGCGCAAATCAAAGCCGTTCGTGGCGGTCAATTGCGGCGCGATCCCCGACAATCTCGTGGAGTCGATCCTGTTCGGCCATGAGAAGGGCGCCTTCACCGGCGCCACCGAACGCCACATGGGCAAATTCGTCGAAGCCACCGGCGGCACGCTGTTTCTCGACGAGGTCGGCGAATTGCCGCTGGCCGCCCAAGTGAAGCTGCTGCGCGCGCTGCAGGAAGGCACGGTCGAGGCGGTCGGCGGTCGCAAGCCGGTGAAGGTCGACGTCCGCATCATTTCCGCGACCAACCGCAAGCTGCTCGACCTCGTCAAGAACGGTCAGTTCCGCGAGGATCTGTTCTATCGCCTGCACGTTTTGCCGCTGACGATCCCGCCATTGCGGATGCGCCGCGAAGACATCCCACATCTGTTGCGGCATTTCCTGGCGCGGTTTTGCGCCGAAGAAAATCGCACCATCACCGGCATCAGTGGCGAGGCGATGGCGCATCTTTCGCAGCTCGATTGGCCCGGCAACATCCGCCAGCTCGAAAACACCGTGTATCGCGCCGTTGTCATGAGCGAGAGCGATCAGCTTGGCCTGGCGGATTTCCCGCAAGCCGCAGCCCACAACGTTCCGGACGGTCATGTCCAGCACAGCGAACCCCTGATCGTTGGGCCTTCGACCGCACCGGCCATGGGTTCCGGTATTGAAGTACCTATGACGCCCCTCGCGGCCGTGGGCAGCCTTGCGATGCTGACCAGCGCCGGCGAAGTGCGGCCGCTCGAGGAGATGGAGAACGAGATCATCCGGTTTGCGATCTCGCATTACCGCGGCCAGATGTCGGAAGTCGCGCGGCGGTTGAAGATCGGCCGCTCGACGCTCTATCGCAAACTCGACGAAGCCGCCGCCGACGATCCGGCCGAGGGCGGCGCGAACACCACAAGTTGAAGCGGTTGCGCGATTGTGGCGGTCCGGCGGCGACGCGCTGAAGTCGAGGAACATCTCGCATTCCAGAACATTTGAACCGTGGCTTGCCGGTGACAGACAAACCTCCCGGAGCGTGGCAAAACCGCGCAACCTGAATGCAAGTGTGTGTTCGAGGTCAGTTTGTCGTGAGTTGCCCCGCATGGCGCTGGCTGCATGAGAGGGGCCCATGTATCGTCTGCGTTTGAAGCGTTGCGTCGCAAGCGTACCGACTTTTGAACGATCAGGCCGGCGCTTTCGCGCAAGCTGTGATGGACGATGACCAACGACTGTTCCATGCCGGGGCAGTTTCGCCCAAGGGGGTGTGACGATGCGTGACTGTTCGAAGAGCCGTGCTGGATTTGACCGCGTGCTGATGGCCGTCGCGGCAACCTTCCTCACGGTGACCGCGACCTCTGCCCTGGCCCAGGATACGCCTCGCGCCAGCGCCGCAGAACTCGCGATCGATGCGGCGATCCCGCGTCCCGAACCGGCAAACGTCCCGCCGCCCACCGCAAGTGATTTCAAGATCGACGCCACCGCGTCCGTGCCAGACGCCGGCAAAACGGCAGAGCCCAAAGCGACTGAAGCGACTGAGAAGGCGCCAGAGACGAAAACCACCGAGAAGTCAGTCGAGCCCAAACCAGCCGAAACCGCTACCGCTCCTGCGCCAGCTCCCAAAGCAAGCGACACCGCGACCGTAACGCCCGCGGCCGCTCCGGCTGCGACCGCTGTCGCGCCGGCCGCCGAGCCGGCCAAGGAGCCGGTGAAGGCTGCCAGCAATGTGGCGCCGGAAGATCAGCCGGTCGCCGACAAATTGCGCGAAATGCTGGGCGGAAAATCGCTGCGCTACTTCGATCGCAAGGCCGAGCGCGCCGCCGTCGAGAAATTCTATGGCGCCCGCGAATACGCGCCCGTTTGGACCCAGGCCGGCAAATTGACCGACAGCGGCAAGGGCGTCGTCGCGCGCCTGAAGGATGCCGCCGCCGACGGCCTCAATTCCGCCGACTACCCGGTGCCGGATTTTGCCGCCGCGACTTCGCCGGACGCGCTGGCCGACGCCGAGATGAAACTGACCGCCGGCATGCTGGACTATGCCCGTCAGGCCCAGAGCGGCCGGATGCACTGGTCGCAGGTCTCGGCCGACATCCTCTATCCGGAGCATCCGACCGATCCGGCGGAAGTGCTGGCGCATGTGACGACGGCCAATGACGCTTCCGCCGCGCTCGATGGCTATAACCCGCCGCACAAGCTCTACAAGGAATTGAAGGCCAAGCTCGCCGAACTGCGCGGCCAGGGCGAAGGCGCGGCTGTCCAGATCGCCGACGGCCCGGCGCTTGTCTTCAAGCCCGGTACCAAGAAGCAGCCGGCCGTGGCGCCGGAAGATTCGCGCGTGCCGCAACTGCGGGCCAAGCTCGGCGTTAGCGAAAACGCTGATGACACGCATTACGACGCCAAGGTCTCCGAGGCCGTGCGCAGATTCCAGGAAGGCGCCGAACTGAAGGCGACCGGTGTCCTGGACGACCGTACCGTCAAGGCGATCAACAGCCCGAAGCGCGACAGGCAGATCGACACCGTGATCGTCAACATGGAGCGCTGGCGCTGGCTGCCGCGCCAGCTCGGCGCGTCCTCGGTCGGCAACGCCTATGTCATCCTGAACATCCCGGACTATACGCTGAAGGTGATGCAGAACGGCGCGCCGATCTGGACCACGCGTGTGGTGACCGGCAAGCCGGGGCAGCACGCCACCCCGCTGCTGACCGAGACGATGAAGTACATCACGGTCAACCCGACCTGGAACGTGCCGCCGTCGATCGTTTACAACGAATATCTGCCTGCCCTGCAGCAGGACCCGACCGTCCTGCAGCGTATGGGACTGAGGCTCGAGCAGAATCGCGACGGCTCGGTCCACATCTCGCAGCCGCCCGGCGAAGCCAATGCGCTCGGCCGCATCCGCTTCAACTTCCCGAACAAGTTCCTGGTCTATCAGCACGACACCCCGGACAAGAATCTGTTTGCCAAGGAAGATCGCGCCTTCAGCCATGGCTGCATGCGGGTGCAGAATCCGGATCAATACGCGTCGGTGTTGCTGAACATCGAGCAGCCGAACGACCATTACACGCCGGAGAAGATCCGCAGCATGTATGGCTCGAGCGAAATCGACCTGAAATTCGCGACGCCGATCCCGGTGAACATCACCTATCAGACCGCCTTCGTGGATGACGCCGGCAGGCTGCAGATCCGCAAGGACGTCTACGGCCGCGATGCCACCATGCTGTCGATGCTCAAGGGCGGCCGAAGCAAGGATCTGGAAAACGTGGTAGCGCATTCGCAGCCGAGCTATGGCGGTGGCGGTCGTCCGATCCTGCCGGCCGGCGTCAGCTTCGCCAGCGACAACAGCTCTTCCGGCCCGTCGTTCTTCGAGCGGCTGTTCGGCGGCGGGTCGCCAACGCCCCCGGCTCCGATTGGCCGGCGCCAACAGCCGCGGCGGGTGATCACCCGTTAACCCCTCGCTGCTCGCGGGCTGCCTGAATTTTTAAACAAAATCAACGATCTTGCCCGCCGGGCGAGATCGTTTACGTTAACCATTATCCCCCTCGGTGTCGGTACCGGGCACTTTTTCGCCACACTCGACGGGTTAGGTTAAGCCTAACTTGGGAGGTGGGAAGGTAAACTTCGGTTAACCCTCTCGCTTTAAGAAAGCGTTCATCCTCTTTCGCCGGGGTCTGCGGAAGAGCTCATTGATCGCTCGTCGACTGGGTGGGCTCATAAGTGCTGGCTGTTCTCGCACGCCAATTCAATCCGCTGTCGCTACCGAAGGCCGGATATCGAATCGGCCTGACGTCGCTATTGCTGTTGGCGGGGGCCGGCTCGGTGCACGATGCGACCGCGCTGAACGAAACCCGCACCCTTTCCTTCCATCACACCCATTCAGACGAAGACCTGACCGTCACCTTCAAGCGCGACGGGCGCTACGATGAAGAAGCGCTGAAGCAGCTCAATCACTTTCTCCGCGACTGGCGCAGCCAGGAACAGACCACGATGGATCGTCACCTGTTCGACATCCTCTGGGAAGTCTACCGCGACGTAGACGGCAAGAAGCCGATCCAGATCATCTCCTCGTACCGCTCCCCCGCCACCAACGCCATGCTCCGCCGCCGCTCTTCGGGCGTGGCCCGCTTCAGCCAGCACATGCTCGGCCACGCCATGGATTTCTACATCCCGGACGTGCCGCTGGAGCAGATCCGCTTTGCCGGGCTCAGGCTGCAGCGCGGCGGCGTCGGCTTCTATCCGACCTCGGGATCGCCGTTCGTCCATCTCGATACCGGCAGCATCCGCCACTGGCCGCGCATGACCCACGATCAGCTGGCACGGGTATTCCCGGATGGCCGCACCGTGCATGTCCCCACGGACGGCAATCCGCTGAAGGGATATGAACTCGCCCGCGCCGACATCGAGAAACGCGGTAATGGCGACGACGCCGCGACGGTGAGCAAGCCGAGCCTGTTTGCAAGACTGTTCCGGGGCAAGTCGAGCGACGACGACGAGGAAGCCGGCGCTACCGCTGTGACCGACAAACCGGCACCGGCGACCGTCGTGGCTGCCGCCGCGTCCGCAAAATCCGCCGATACCAGGCCTGCCGACGCCGTACCGATGCCGCGCTCGAAGCCGCAGGTCACAGCGACCCTGCAATTGGCCTCGGCCGACGCGCAGATCGTCCCGGCGCCGAAGTCCAGGCCGGAGACCAGGCAGGCTGCCGCGGACAAGGCTGAGCCGCAACCGCAGACCCCAGCCGACATCATCAACGCCCGCGGCTTCTGGGGCGACGCCTCCGCCGCGCCGAACCAGGCGACGCCGGCGCAGGTCGCCGCCCTCAACGCCCGCACGGCCGTCGGTGCCGCCGATCCGCAGCCGACCGCCAGCGTTTCCGAGGCCTTCAAGAGGGCGCTCGCCTACGCACCGGCCGCCACCTCGCCGGTCGACCGCGCCAACGTCGTCGCGGCCTCCGCGCCGATCCCGCACAACGTCCGGCCGACGCACAATGCCGCCCCCGCGACCGAGATCAACACGGTCGTCGCCAAGGGCCCGCAGGGTCAGGGCAGCGTGATCTCGACATCGACCCGGATATCGGCCGCCAAGGGCAACGATGTCTGGATGCGAGTCGTGATGCTGGCGCCGAGCGCGAGCGACGCGATGTCGACCACGGTGATGGGCGATACCGACATGACCCTGATGCGCGCCTTCTTCGTCAAGCCGCAAGCCTCGATCGCGATGACATTCTCGGACGATCCGATGATGGGGATCGTCTGCGACCGCTTCACCGGATCGGCCACCGCCAAGCTCGCGACCCAGTCGTTCGTGCTGCGCACCGCGTCGCTGCGCTAAAGCCCTCCTGCTTCCACAAACTCCGAGTCGTCCTCGCGAACGCGAGGATCCATACGCCGTGTCCTGTCGTTGGCGCACGGTGTCGGACGCCTTCTTCTGGCAAGGCCGCGTTTCCGCACCACGGCGTCAGGCCGGCAGGCCCGCCTTGAGGAGGCCGGCCTGATGACGCTCACGGTCGACGTCGCGCTTGTAGTGCTGGGTGCCCAGGTAGGCAGCCGTTGAGAATTTCGGCTCCTGCTTGAGGACCGCTGCCGCGTGCGCGGTGGCCGCTACCGGGTTGCCCATCTGCGCGAACGTGGCCGCGAGGAAGGCATGATGCGTGTGGTCAGGCCGCGTGATCCGTGAAAAGGCCTCGGCGGCTTCGGCGTATTTCTCGGCGCAATAGCAGGCGCGCCCGAGGTGGTTCCAGAAGCGCTCCGGATGGTAGGGATTGAGGCGCATCGCCTTCTTGATCCAGTCGATGCCTTCCTCCGGCCGCCCCAGCCAGGTCAAGAGCTCGCCCTGCTGCACGACAACGAGGTCGTAGTTGGGGTTGAGCGCGAGCGCACGCTCCTGGTGATACGCGGCCTTGTCATGGTCGTCGCGGTTCAGATTCAGTGCGGCGAGAATCCGGTGCACGTCGCTGTCATTGTCGTCGAGCGCCAGCGTGATCTCCAGCTCCGCCGCCACCTGCTCGAAGGTGGCATCGCGATCGGCGCACCAGTCATAGACCCAGGTCTGGCCCAGTACGCATGCCTTCCAGGCGTGAGCATGAGCATAGTTCGGGTCGAGCGCGAGGGCGCGCTCGAGCAGGCGCTGCGCCTCGGCGTTGTCCTCCCGTGTCGAGCGGTGGTGCCGAATCTTGGCAGCCAGCACGCACTCATAAGCCGCCATACTGTCGGTCGGCTTGCGTTTCGCACGGTCGTGCGTGGCGGCCTCGACCCGGCCGGGGAGCGTCGCAACGATTGCGCGGGTCATCTCGTCCTGGATCGCGAAAATATCCTCGAGCTCGCGGTCATAGCGCTCGGCCCAAATGTGCCGGTCGGTCTCTGCGTCAATGAGCTGCACGGTGACGCGGATGCGACTACCTGCTTTTCGCACGCTCCCTTCCAGCACGTAGTCGACGCCGAACTCGCGCGCGACCTCCTGCACGTTCACCGCCTTGCCCTTGTGCACAAAGGTTGAGTTGCGCGAGATGACGAGCAGGTCGTGGAAGCGTGACAGCTCCGTAATGATGTCCTCGGTGAGGCCGTCCGCGAAGAACTCCTGCTCCGGATCGCCGCTCATGTTGACGAGCGGCAGCACGGCGATGGACGGCTTCTTGGAGAACGCTGCCGCCGCCGCAGCATGCGTCGCACCCTCTGGCGCGGCTTTTGGATCCGCATCGAGCCGAATCCGGAAGACACGGATCGGACGGGCGATGTTCTTGACGCTCTGGTCGCCGAGATCCTCGAATGCGACGTCGTCCAGCCGGTTACCGACCTGATCGCGCACCGCGCCCGAGATGCAGATGCCACCCGGCTCGGCGAGCATTTCGAGCCGCGCCGCCACGTTGACGCCGTCGCCAAAGATGTCGTTGTCCTCGACGATCACGTCGCCCAGATTGATGCCGATGCGGAACTGGATCCATCGCGCCGGCGGGACGTCCGCGTTGCGTCGCGCCATCCGGCGCTGAACCTCGGCCGCGCACAGGACGGCGTCGGCGACGCTATGGAATTCGACCAGCATTCCGTCGCCGGTGGTCTTGATGATGCGGCCGTGGTTCTTCGCGATCGCCGGATCGATGAGCTCGATCCGATGGGTCTTGAGACGCGCAAGGGTACCCGTCTCGTCAACCTCCATGAGTCGGCTGTAGCCGACCATGTCGGCGGCAAGGACCGCTGCGAGCCTGCGCTCTGGTCCAGGCACGTCCATCTCTACGGTTCCTTGACCGAGCAGATGGCCGGCAGTCTAACAGATGCGAGGCCGTTGCCCAAGCTGGCATGCGCCGGAAACGGCCCGCCGCCGGCGCCTCACAGCATCCCGAGCGCCTGCATGTAGGTTTCCAAAATGGTCTCCTCCTCGGCGCGCTCGTTGGCGTCCTGCTTGCGCAGGCGGACGATGGTGCGCAGCGCCTTGACGTCAAAGCCGTTGCCCTTGGCTTCGGCATAGACGTCGCGGATATCGTCCGAAATGGTTTTCTTTTCTTCTTCCAGCCGCTCGATGCGCTCGATGATGGCCTTGAGCTGGTCTTTTGCGAACTTCGTCGCGGGTTCGTCCTGAACGGCGGCGGCAGAGGTGGCCATCGGATACTCCTGAGGGAACTGACGGATGAGGCTGAAAGATCAAGCGCCGCACGCTTTGCCGCGCGGCGCTTTCCGGTTTGACCCTCAAGAGTGCGGTGCCTTGCGTCAAGGCAACAACGCATTCATCCACAGCGCGCCCACAGGAAGGTCGTAGCCGGATGAGCCGAAGCGGCATCCGGGGAAACCCCGATCGTCATGGCCGGGCAGAAGCGCGAAGCGCGTCTTCGCGCTAGATGTCCCGGGCATCCACGCCTTGGCGACATTAAAGGAAGAAGACGTGTATGGCCGGAACAAGCCCGGCCATGACGGACGCTGGAGAAGCGCGAAAGGATAAAGATTCAGTGCCCGCTCTGGGCCTTTTTCATCGCTTCGAGCTGCGCGGGGCTGGCGCTGCCCTGAAATTTCGACTTCCAGGTCTCATAGGGCATGCCGTAGACCGCCTCGCGGCTCTCGTCCTTGCTCATGGCGGTGCCCTTGGCGTCGGCCTCTTCCTTCATCCAGTTGGACAGGCAGTTGCGGCAGAATCCCGCCAAATTCATCAGATCGATGTTCTGGACGTCGGTACGGGAGCGCAGATGCTCGACCAGACGCCGGAAAACCGCGGCTTCAAGCTCCGTTCTGGTTTTGTCGTCAATCGTCATGGCCGTGATCCCGCGGTTTGGCGAGCATGATCCGGAAAACGGGGCAGATCTGCCCTCAGGACCAGGCTCCAACAATCAAATCGAGCATATTGATATCAGGTAGGAATTGTCACAGATTTTGCCACATCCGCGCGCAAAACTGGATGTTATCGGTGGTATTTTGGCCCCCGAGGTGGGAGACAGCTTCCCAGCCGGTTCCCACCGGGCCCAGGCGAAATCGTCAATCATTTGATATAGCTTCGCTGCATGACTGCAAAAGATTCTCTGCCTTCCACCCCCCTTTCCGCTCGCCTGACCGCCGGCCTGATGCCGGTGCTGGCGTTTGCGGTGATGTGCCTGTGGAACAGTTCGGCGGCGGCTGATTTTCGTCTCTGCAACAACACCGCGAGCCGGGTCGGCATCGCGCTCGGCTACAAGGACGCGGAGGGCTGGACCACCGAGGGCTGGTGGAACGTGTCCTCGCGCAGCTGCGAGACGCTGCTGCGCGGCACGCTTATCGCACGGTACTATTATATTTACGCCCTCGACTACGACCGCGGCGGCGAATGGTCGGGGCAGGCCTTCATGTGCTCGCGTGACAAGGAATTCACCATCAAGGGCACCGAGAATTGCCTGGCGCGCGGTTTCGACCGCACCGGCTTCTTCGAGGTCGATACCGGCGAACAGCGGGCCTGGACCGTGCAACTGACCGAAGCCAATGAACAACCGGCGCAGCGGGTACCGGGAATTCCTGGCACCGTCGGCCCAACCGGGCCCGGCGGCCTTCCCCAGGGCCTGCCCAACTCGCCGGGCGGAACACCTCCGGGCGCGTCTGGTCTGCCACCAGCCGCAGCACCCGGAAGCAAGCAATGAGACGTCTGCGTCGTATCAAGATCCTCGCGACCCTCGGCCCCGCCTCTTCCGACAGCACGATGATCCGCAAGCTGTTCGAAGCCGGCGCCGATATGTTCCGCATCAATATGAGCCACACCCCGCATGACAAGATGCGCGAACTGGTCAAGACCATCCGCAATGTCGAGAGCAGTTACGGCCGGCCGATCGGCATCCTGGTCGATCTGCAGGGCCCGAAGCTGCGGCTCGGGTCGTTCGCCGACGGCGCAGTCCAGCTCCATAACGGCCGGAGCTTTGTGCTCGATTCCGACAAGACGCCCGGCGACGAGACTCGCGTCCACCTTCCGCATCCGGAAATCCTGGCGGCGCTGCGGCCCGGCCATGCGCTGCTGCTCGACGACGGCAAGGTGCGGCTGATCGCGGAAGAGACCTCGCCCGAGCGCGCCGTGACGCGGGTGGTGATCGGCGGCAAGATGTCGGACCGCAAGGGCGTCAGCCTGCCCGACACCGACCTGCCGGTCTCGGCGATGACGCCCAAGGACCGCGCCGATCTGGAAGCCGCGCTGGTGACCGGCGTCGACTGGATCGCGTTGTCGTTCGTGCAGCGCGCCGAGGACGTCCTCGAGGCCAAGAGAATGATCCGCGGCCGCGCCGCCGTGATGGCCAAGATCGAAAAGCCGCAGGCGATCGACCGGCTTGCCGAAATCATCGAGGCGGCCGACGCGTTGATGGTGGCGCGCGGCGATCTCGGCGTCGAACTGCCGCTGGAGCGGGTACCGAGCCTGCAGAAGCAAATGACGCGGATGGCGCGCCGCGCCGGCAAGCCGGTGGTGGTGGCAACGCAGATGCTGGAATCGATGATCCAGGCTCCGGTGCCGACCCGCGCCGAAGTCTCGGACGTCGCCACCGCCGTCTATGAGGGCGCCGACGCCATCATGCTGTCGGCCGAGTCCGCTGCCGGCAAATTTCCGGTCGAGGCGGTCTCGACCATGAACCGCATCGGCGAGGAAGTGGAGCGCGATCCGACTTATCGCGGGGTGCTCAACGCGCAGCGCGCGGAGCCGGAGCCGACCGTCGGCGACGCCATCGCCGACGCCGCGCGGCAGATTGCCGAGACCCTCGACCTGTCCGCCATCATTTGCTGGACCAGTTCAGGATCGACCGCATTGCGGGTCGCGCGCGAGCGGCCGAAGCCGCCGGTCGTCGCCATCACGCCGAACATCTCGACGGGGCGCAAGCTGTCCGCGGTCTGGGGCGTGCATTGCGTGGTCGCGGAAGACGCGCACGACCAGGACGACATGGTCAACCGCGCCGGCTCAATCGCTTTCAGGGATGGTTTTGCCAAAGCCGGCCAGCGCGTGATCATCGTCGCCGGGGTGCCGCTCGGCATCCCCGGCACCACCAACATGGTGCGCATCGCCTCGGTCGGATCCGGCAGCGACGTGGATATGTGACGGCGCCGTGGATGCCCGCACCGTCATTCCGAGGCACGCGTCAGCGTTAACCTCGGATGCGCAATTGCGCATCGTAGTTCGCGTCTTCGACGCGCCCCCGGCATGACAGCTAAGCCTGCAGTGTCGCGTCGAGCGTGATCTTCGTGTTCAGCAGTTTCGACACCGGGCAACCGGCCTTGGCCATACCGGCCAGTTCCCGGAACTTGGCGTTATCAGCGCCGGGAATCTTTGCGGTCAAGGCGAGATGCACCGAGGTGATGGCAAAACCCTCGCCGACTTTTTCGAGCGTGACGTCGGCCCTGGTTTCCATGTGTTCGGCGGTGAGCTTGGCCTCGCCCAGGATCAGCGACAGCGCCATCGTGAAGCAGGCGGCGTGCGCCGCACCGATCAGTTCTTCCGGGTTGGAGCCCGGCTTGCCCTCGAAGCGGCTGGCGAAACCGTAGGGATAGTCCTGCAGCGCACCGCTCTTGGTCGAGATCGCGCCCTTGCCGTCCCTGATGCCGCCCTTCCATTTTGCAGATCCGGATGTCGTCGTCATCTGTTGCTCCCTTAACGTCACCGATTGAAGTATCGATCACGCGTAGCCTGGCCGAACGTTGCGTCAAAGCAGTGTCGCCGACTGATGATTTTTTAGGCCCCGACCAGCGCCTTCGCCGGCAGCACCGCCTGCACCACGAGGCCGCGGGCGCGGGCGTCCATCACGCCGACCGCGCGCAGCGCCAACAGCGTCACGGTCTGGACCGCGTCGCGCAGTTTCGCGGAATCGTCGGTATGGTCCGGCGCCAGCGGTCCGACCAGCGATTCATGCAGTGCACCGAGCAGGGCGGTGGCAGCAAGCGCGGTGTCCTGCGCCGGCAGATGGCCCGCGCGCACCGCGGCATCGATCCGCGTTGCGATCTCGCCGGATATTTCGCGGCGGCTGGCGAGCCTTGAAGCCGTGACATCGACATCGACCGGCTCGGCCAGAATGCCCCAGGCGAGCTTGCGCTCCGACAGCACATGCACCGCGACCGTGGTGACGGCGGCGGCCAGCGCCGACGAGGGGCCAGGCGCCGCATCCGCGGCGCGGCGGATCGCGGCCAGTTCGTCCCGCGAGACTTCCGCGATCAGCTCCGAAATCAGGTCGGCCTTGGAGGGGAAATAACGATAGACGGTGCCGGCCGCGACGTTGGCGCGAACCGCCACCGGCGCGATCTGCACCGCGACCATGCCGCCGTCGGCGGCGGCACTCCGTGCCGCTGCCAGAATGGCGCTCCGCCGCGCCGCCAGCCGCTTCACCACCTGATGGGTTCGCCGGTACACCATGGCGCGTTTTCCCCCGTCCCCGGCGCGGTTGCCGCCGATTGGCGGGCAGAACGCGCGCATCTTCAATGTTTTGAGCGATTGAGCGCCAATCGCTTTGAAGAAGTGAACAACTATTCAGGCCGGATGACAAGACGCAAAGCAAATATGACAGCCTGGAGGATATCGCAGGCTTCCGGATCCCACGGCATCCCTGCCGGATTCGGGGCGACCCAGCCGCTCCGCGGAAGCGCAAAAATGTTGAGTTTTATCTTCCGAAATCACTGAGCGGTTCGGTTAACTCCTCCTTCGCCAAACATCGTCATTTTCCCGCGCTCGCGCGCGCAATTTTACCGGAGTGTATGGCGG
This sequence comes from Bradyrhizobium sp. Ash2021, assembly GCF_031202265.1. Taxonomy (NCBI): domain Bacteria; kingdom Pseudomonadati; phylum Pseudomonadota; class Alphaproteobacteria; order Hyphomicrobiales; family Nitrobacteraceae; genus Bradyrhizobium; species Bradyrhizobium sp. Ash2021. The sequence goes on from NZ_CP100604.1 coordinate 8,332,767, forward strand.
CCGTGGTCGAGTAGCGCAGCCCCGGCGCCATCCCTTGCGCCTGTCCCACCCAGACAAGGTGCAGATGTCCATTTCCTTCGCTAACCCGATCGCCAACGGCGCCAATATCCGCAGCCTCGCACGAGCGCTGGTACCGCTCCTTGCCGGTGCGGGAGCCTATCTGCTGTTTTTGTCGATGGGCGAGATCATGCTGCGGGATTCCGACACTCTCTGGCAGATCAGGATCGGGCAGTGGATCGTCGAGCATGGCGCCATGCCCTACACGGACGTTCATTCGTTCACCCGGTTTGGCGAGCCCTGGATGTCGAGTTCCTGGCTCTCGCAGGTGCTGTTTGCCTTCGCTTATGGATCGATGGATTGGGCCGGGCCGGTTGTCCTGACCTCGCTCGCGATCGGGGTGACGGTTGCGATCTTCATCTATCTGCTCGAGGAATATATCGACCCGGCACGCTCGATCCTGATTGTCACGCTGGCGGTGCTGATGTCGGCAACGCACTTCCTGGCGCGCCCGCACATGTTGGCGTTCCCGGCGATGGTGGCTTTTATCGGCGGGCTGATGGCAGCCGCGGATCGTCGCGGTCATCCGTCGTGGCTGTTGTTGCCGGTGTTGGCGCTGTGGGCCAACCTGCATGGCGGCTTCGTTCTGGGATTGGCGCTGATCGGACCGATCGGACTGGAAGCGATTTGGTGCTGCGATCCCGAGCGCCGCGTTGCGCTGGCCGCGCGCTGGGCGTTATTCGGCCTTGCCGCGGTCGTGGCGTCCTGCTGCACGCCCTATGGCTGGAACACGTTGCTGGGCGCCGTGAAAATTCTCAGCCTGGGCAAGCTGCTGACGCTGATCTGGGAGTGGATGCCGGCCAATTTCGGCTCCATCAGCTTCTTCGAAGTCGCCCTGCTCGGGCTGATCGGCCTCGCCTTCTTTCGAGGGCTGGTGCTGTCGGTGCCGAGAATCCTGCTGCTGTTGGGCCTGATCTGGATGGCCCTGTCGCATGTCAGAAACATCGAGGTCTTCGCATTCGTGGCCCCGCTGGTTCTGGCCAAGCCGTTTGCCGAGCAACTGGGAACGGGCCAAACTGCCGTCGTTCGAGAACTCCAGTCCCGGTCCCGTGTCGTGATGCTCGCGGCGCTCGCGGTCGCCGTCGCGGGATGGGCTTCCACCAAGACGTTCGCCGCGCATCATCCGTTTTCGTTCTTCGAGGCCCAGACCCCGGTCGCCGCGGTCGACGTCCTCAAGCAACGGCAGGCGCAGCGGATATTCAGCACGGCTCCGTTTGGCGGCTATCTGCTTTCCCGCGACATCAAGACTTTCATCGACGGCCGCGCCGAACTGTACGGCGAACAATTCGTCATCGATTACTTCGATGCGATCGAGGCCAAGGACGTCGATCTCCTGCTGCGCCTGCTTGAGACGTACCGGATCGATGCCACCCTGCTGAATCCGACGCTGCCCGCAACCAAGTTGCTGGATCACCTGCCGGGCTGGAAGCGGCTGTATGCGGATGACATCGCGGTCATCCATGTCCGCGACGACCGGCCAGCGACCACGCAATCCGCAGTGCCGGAATCGCCCCGCTAATCAATTCCCCGTCTGCAATTCGCCGAAACGCTCCCGCGCCCCGAACGCGGACACCGGCCCCGCTATAGGGCATGGTCTGGCCGATCCTGATTTCGGTCGCGGTGACGCCGCGCATTTCGGCGGCCGTCGAGACGACGGACCACGCCAGCATGAAAAGCGTGCTTGCGACGCCGAGTTTCGAAATGAAGCGCATCGACGCCCTCCCCCCATGTCGGCACGCTCAAATGGAGGCCCCGGCAAGCGCGGTTAGGCCCGCGCTCGTGCCGTAACCAAAATGATGGCATGGCGGTGCAACGGATGCGAATCACGATCGGTATCTTTGCGACGCAACAAGACGACGTCTCACATCCGGTCTGTCACAACCGCCCCGCCGCGACGGCGCTCGACATCAGCGACCGAACGCCAGTCCGATGGAAGGGAACGATAAAGAACAAATAGATTTTCCCAAAGATGTTGTGCACGGTACAGATCGTGGAGACGACGACGCTGGCCGCATCACCGTCCTTGGCCTTCAGCACCGACAATCTGAAATCGAGATGCTTGTTATTTCTCCCCGCGACAATTTCATTGTCGGCAATAAAGAAAATCGGCCAAGGCCCGATTTTTTCGCCCACGGAGTAGTCGCTTCTGATGATGGGGCTCATGATTTCGCCGACGCTCGGGGCTTCCAGACCGAAGGTCTTCGCTACCGCGTTGCGGACTATCAGCAGCGTCTTCATCCAGAGGGGCGTATGGCCGAACAGCGCAAAGAAGATGTCGATAATTCCGAGTTCTGAATGTGTCAGTGGCGCGCGATAGGAATCACGAAAATAGGCATTTCGGATTGGATCCTGGTTCAGCACGCTGCTGGGCGGAAGATCGCATTCGATCACCTGCATGCCGAACTCCTCGCGGATCGCGACGTCGCCGAGTCTCCGGGCGGGCGCCTGACCGGAGCATTAAAGACTATTTCGGTCGCCCGGTCCGCTGGTCCTTCGGAATCACGAACTTCAATCCCGACCAGAGGTCATCGATCGCGCAGACCTTGATGTCGACGAGGCCGAGCGGAAGCGCCGTGTTCCGCACCACGACATCCGTCAGATCGGTCGCAACGCCGGAAGCCTTCTTCGGCCATGACACCCAGATCATGCCATCCGGCTCGATCGCGGCACGATAGCTGCCCAGCTTGCCGGCGAGCCCTGCAGCTTGCGTGGCGAACACATGCACCATATCAAGCGGCGGCTTCAGCCTGACGGCCACCGTCACGTCATCGGGCAATTTACCGACGATATCGCTGTAGCCCGCGGGCGCGTGGCCTACAAAAATGCGAAAGCCCGGCTTGATGCCGAGCTTTTGCACAATCGGTTTGCCGGAATAGCCGGCCATGGGCCCGCAGCCTTTAAGCCTGCGGTTGCGGCTCCAGTCCAGCGTCCGGATCGGGACGCGGGCGCGACTTGCCGGCCGGCGGCACCGCCGAGGCGCGCGGCGTGGTCGGCTCGAGCACCGACTCTCGGTTCGGCTTCTTGCCCTTGAGCAGATCCTGAATCTCGTCGCCGGAGAGCGTCTCGAATTCGAGCAGGCCTTTTGCCAGAGCTTCGAGATCGGCACGCTTCTCGGTGAGAATACGCGTCGCTTCGTTGTAGCCGTTTTCGACAAAACGCCGGATCTCGGTGTCGATCTTCTGAACCGTCGCCTCCGATGCGTTCTGGGTGCGCGACACCGACATGCCCAGGAAAACCTCGTCCTGGTTTTCGCCATAGGACACGGTGCCGAGCGCCTCGGAGAGGCCCCAGCGCGTCACCATCATGCGCGCCAGCCTTGTGGCCTGCTCGATGTCGGACGAGGCCCCGGAGGTGACCTTTTCGCGGCCGAAGATCAATTCTTCCGCGACACGGCCGCCCATCATGATGGCCAGGCGCGAGGTCATCTGCTCCAGCGACATCGACAGTTTGTCGCGCTCCGGCAATTGCATCACCATGCCGAGCGCGCGGCCGCGCGGAATGATCGTCGCCTTGTGGATCGGATCGGTCGCGACGACGTTGAGACCGACGATGGCGTGGCCACCCTCGTGATAGGCCGTCAGCAATTTCTCTTCCTCGGTCATGACCAGCGATTTGCGCTCGGCGCCCATCATCACCTTGTCTTTGGCTTCCTCGAATTCGGCCTGGGTCACCATGCGCTTGTTGCGGCGGGCGGCGGTCAGGGCGGCTTCATTCACGAGGTTCATCAAGTCCGCACCGGAGAAGCCGGGCGTACCGCGCGCGATGGTTTTCAGGTTGATATCCGGCGCCAGCGGCACCTTGCGGACGTGAACCTTGAGGATCTGCTCGCGGCCGACGACGTCGGGATTGGGCACCACCACCTGGCGGTCGAAACGGCCCGGACGCAGCAGCGCGGGATCGAGCACGTCGGGACGGTTGGTCGCCGCGATCAGGATCACGCCCTCATTGGCCTCAAAGCCGTCCATCTCGACCAGCAACTGGTTGAGCGTCTGTTCGCGCTCGTCATTGCCGCCGCCCAAACCTGCACCACGATGCCGGCCGACCGCGTCGATTTCGTCGATGAAGATGATGCAGGGCGCGTTCTTTTTCGCCTGCTCGAACATGTCGCGGACGCGGCTTGCGCCGACGCCGACGAACATTTCGACGAAGTCAGAGCCCGAGATCGTGAAGAACGGCACATTGGCTTCGCCCGCGACCGCACGCGCGATCAGCGTCTTGCCGGTGCCGGGAGGGCCGACCAAAAGCACGCCGCGCGGAATCCGGCCGCCGAGGCGCTGGAATTTGCCGGGGTCGCGCAGGAATTCGACGATCTCCTGCAGGTCCTGCTTGGCCTCGTCGACGCCGGCGACGTCCTCAAACGTGACGCGGCCATGCGCTTCGGTCAGCATCTTGGCGCGCGACTTGCCAAAGCCCATCGCCTTGCCGGCGCCGCCCTGCATCTGCCGCGACAGGAAGATCCAGACGCCGATCAGCGCGATGAACGGCAGCCATGAGACCAGCAGCGACACGAACCACGGCACGTTGTCGCCGGGCGGCTTCGCGGTGATCGTGACCTTGCCGTTGTACAGGCGCGAGACCAGCGTCGGGTCGTTCGGCGCATAGGTCTGGAAACTGGAGCCGTTGGTGAAGGTGCCGTGGATCTCCGGCCCCTGGATCACGACGTCGCGAACGTGATTCTGGTCGACTTCGCTCAACAACTGCGAAAATGAGATGTCCTGCGAGGACGCGCGCTGACCCGGATTCTGGAAAAGCGTAAACAGCGCCAACAGCAGCAAGACGATAATGACCCAGAGGGCGAAATTCCGCAGATTGGCGTTCATCGATCTTCCTTCGTGGTCGCGCGGATCGCGGCCTCTTATCCTTTGGCAGGCGCCTCAGGGAATCTCCCTGGAGAATCCCGTCGGCCGACTGCCTACAATCTAGGTGTCGCTGGGGTTGATGCCAAGGGAACTACGCAGGACTATTTAGCGCATCCTAGCGCGATTCCCGGTCAAATAATGGCGCTGAAACTGGTGTTTTTCGGGGGTGGTTAAGAGTCCCCGGCGATTTATGGCCGAGATCGCGGCTTTCGATCGGGGTCCACACCGAAAACCCGGCAAATCAAGGGGCCATCCGGCGGCGGCGAGGCGGCGCCGGTTCGACCCGGATTCGACCGCCGATGACGCCGACGACCGCGCCGGCGAGGGTCTGTTTCAGCCTCGGTCGGCCGTCCGCTACCGCCCGGTCCAGTGCCGCCAGCAAGGTCTCGACCTTGCCGAGTTCGGCCGGCCCCTCATGACCGACACGATCAATCGCACGCTTCAACAGCCGCAGCCGGATTTCTTCAGGGATCGCGGCAAAGGCGTTTGCGTCGAAGCTATTGGTGTCGACTCCGGCGCGCGAGGCGCCACGATCCCGGAGCTGGAGATAACGCTCGGCGCCATCGGCCAGCACTTCCACGGCGGCATTCGCGCGCGCCAGCCGCGCCGCCAGCCGCGCGAGATTCCTGGCATCGCCGCCCTCCTCGGCGAGAACGGGCATGATCGCGCGCAACCGCGGCCGGGTGAAGCCGGTGTCACGGTTGGTCGGATCGTCGGCAAAACCGATTTTGGCCTTGTTCAGCGTCGCGATAAGCCGTGATTTCGAAATATCCAGCAGCGGTCGCGCGAGCCGCACGCCGTCGCGCTCGCTCTCGCGCGCCATCGCCGCCAGCCCCGCGATGCCGCTGCCGCGCAGCATCCGCATCAACAGCGTCTCGGCCTGGTCGTCGCGGGTATGTGCGGTGAGGATATGCGTCGCGCCGTGCTTGCGCGCGGCTTGCGCCAGCAGGCGGTATCGCGCGGCGCGGGCCGCGGCCGGCAATCCGGTCTTTGGCTTGGCGCCGGTCCAGCGCAGGGTCTGGTGCGGCAGATCGAGCGACTTCGCCAGCCGCTTGACGTCACGGGCTTCGCGCGCGGCCTCCGCGCGCAAGCCGTGATCGACGGTAACCGCGATCAGCCGCGGGCCGCGCGTCAACGCACGGCGCCAGCGTGCCGCGAGCCACATCAACGCGACGGAATCCGGACCACCGGAAATCGCGAGCACGATGGCAGGCGCGGCTTTCCAGTCCGCGAACAGATTTTTCGCGTCCTGGGCCGAAACCGGGAAATGGTCGTCGTCAGGCATGCCCGCGCCGTTGAGGCCGGAGCCCAACGGGCTCCATCAACACCGCTCTAGCACTTAACCCGCTTTTGCTCACGGTCAACGGCGGCTTTGACGCCAGCCGAGGCGCGCGGATATTTCCGCGTCACTTCGCCGAACGCGGCACAGGCGGCTTCCTTTTCCTTCAGCGCCGCCAGCGACTGGCCGAGCCGCAATAGTGCATCGGCCGCCTTGGCGGATTTGTCGAATTTGGTGGTCACGCCAAGAAAGGTTTCGGCCGCGTCACGATATTGCTGGCGCTGGAAATAGCTCTCGCCGAGCCAGTATTGCGAATCCGCGATCAAGGGATCGGTCGGATATTTCTGCGCAAAATTCTTCATGGTCTCTTCGGCCAGCGCATAGTCCTTGCGCTGCATGTAGCCGATGCCGAGATCGAACTCGTCCTTCGGCGTCGCCGAGGGCGGCAGCGTGGTCAGCGCGGCGCTGGCACCTGGAGCGCGCGGCGGCGGAGCGCCGGCGCCGGCCGGGCTGGTGTTGCCAAGGTCGAGCGGCTCGCCCGGCCCGCGGCCGCCGGGAGCGCCGACCCCGGCATCGTTGGCGATCGGCAGCTGACCGCCGCCAAGCGCGCGCGGCGCGCCGGGCGCATTCGGATTCTGGTTGGGGTCGAAGGCGTCCCCGCGGCGGCGGCCCGGGGCCTGCGGCGCCGGCGGCTCCTGAATGATCGGCGCCGGGGCTGCGATCTGCGGCTGCTGGTCATAGCCCCCCTGAGGTTGGCCGTAGCCCGGCTGAGGTTGCCCGTAACCGGGCTGGGCCTGCGGTTGCCGGTAGGCCGGATTGGGCTGCGCCACGGGCGGCAATGCGGCGACGCCGGGCTGGGCGACGGGGGGCTGGCCACCGGGCGCCACCGGCGCGCCGCCGAGCTGCCGCAGCCGCTCTTCGAGCTGCCGGTTGCGGTATTGCAGCTCCTCGTTCTGGCCGGTCAGTTGCCGGAGCTGGTTTTCCAACCGCTCGATCCGCATCTCCGCATCGGCATCGTCGGATTGCGCGAAAGCCTGGGAAGACAAAGCCAGCATCACGACGATCGCCGCGACGCCCGAAGACTTAAGAAACCTGGATGACATTTTGCCCTGTCGACGAAATCGGCGTGACATCAAAAGCGGAACACATTGAGAGACGGAGTACGCCAGAATTGTGACTGGCGCCCGCGAATCCGGCACTGGATCGCGCTTATGGTTTAGTCTCGGCGCCCAAACAAGCAAGCGGCGGTGCTCCCGGATTTTATCGCGCGCCCAAAATAAAACCGGCGCCCGAAGGCGCCGGTGAGAAATTTCTGAAAACCCGAACGCGTCAGGAACTGGCATTCAGCACCGTGACGGCGCGGCGGTTCTGCGACCAGCAGGAGATATCGTTACACACCGCGACCGGGCGCTCCTTGCCGTAGGAGATCGTGCGCATCCGGCTCGGATCGATCCCGCGCGAGGTGAGATAGGTCTTCACGGACTGGGCGCGCCGCGCGCCCAGCGCGATATTATATTCGCGGGTGCCGCGCTCGTCCGCATGGCCCTCGATGGTGAAGGCATAGCGGTTATAGGTCTGCAGCCACTGCGCCTGCTTTTCCAGGGTCGCGATCGCCTGCGGGCTCAGATCGGTCTGGTCGCTCTCGAAGAACACGCGGTCGCCGACATTGACCACGAAGTCCTGCTGGCTGCCCGGGGTCGCCGCACTGGCCATCGCGCCTTCGGCGCCGAGGTTACTCCTGGCGCAGGCGCCCATCGACAGCGCCACCGCAAGCACCGCGGCCAGCTTCAATCCCTGGAGGATACGCATCTGATATTTCATTCCGGAGCCTCCACGCTCACGTTATTCCACTGTCATCCGGTCTACAGGGCGATGGTTAAGCGAACGTTCCGTCAACCTTGATGGGATGTTGCCAAACCCGATCAAATGCCGACGAACCGCGAAAAGCAACCGCGATGGTTAATGGTTTGTAAATGTGGCGCGAGGGTGAAGGCAAGCGCCAACGCGCCCGGAATCACCGGTTCCGGCGTTCATTTTCGGCCCCTGACGGGTGGCTGACGGGATGACCGAGCAGATTCGTCGCTCAGCTCCGGTTCAGCCCTGCCGTTCAGGAATTGGGAACGATCGATGTTCGCTCCAACGGCGCCACCATGTCCAGTGGCGAATCGCGCCCGCTGCGCCGTTCGAACAGCATGCGCCGTTCAAAAGCGGTCGAGCGCATCATCGGATAACGTTCGAAAACCTTGTCGCGCAGGGCCGGAAAATCCGCCGCCATCAGCCCGACCGGCTTCAAGAGGCCTGGAAAGAACCGCGGCTCGGCGATCGTCTCGTGCAGAAACACGCGCCGATAAAATGCCTGATGCTCGGCGCGGACGATAGCAAGCCCGAGATCGGCGTTAAAATACTCGCACGCCATGTAGGCCAGCCGAAGCGTGACATAGGGCAGTTCCGGAATGCGCCCCGCCGTATCGGGATCGGCAACGAAGCGGGCCGGATCGATGATGACCTCGCCCCGATCGAGCCGGGGGTAAAGAATCTCGCCGAATGCTTCCGCTGAGCACGATTCCCGCCATTCGGGCGTCAGCACACTGATCCGAACGGAACTGCAGAGGTCCCCCTGAATATAGACGCCGAAGGTCCAGGAGTTGGGCAAGTCGTCATATTGATCGGTGACCCGTTGCGCGGGCGATTCCGCGACGGCGCCTTCGCGAAGATAGGCCCGGTAGCGCAGGTTATAGATTTCTTCTTTTTCCTGCGGAGTTTCGGCGAGACGATAGTCGACTTGGTCTAACAGGTCCGAACTTCGTCCGACGGCCGTGGAAGATACTTCGGCCGGGGACCTCATATGATACTCCTTGGACGTTTGGGATTTTTGAACAACTTGTGCGAGCGAAGGAAAGATTAACAGCTAGTTAACGAAATTGCAAAGGGATCACGACGTTAGGGTTAACCTGGAATCGGCTTTGCGCGCTACCGATGACGCGCTCGAACGACCCGTAAAGTTACGGGAATATCCTTGACGCAATTCTACTGGATCGATCGTTCGCTAGGATAATGAGGGGACGATTACCTTTCCTGCGCGTGACAGGACACCCCTTGATCAAGATGTACACGGCTGGGATCACAACCAGCGTCGGTGCCGTCGAGGAAACCATTCCCCCGATCATCGGGACGGCGATCCGCTGCATCACCTCCGATCCGGTGCCGGTGCTCCACATGATGGGAAGCAGCCCGGCCATGATGGCGACAACCGTCATCATCTTGGGCCGCACGCGCTCGACCGCTCCCAGCATGACCGCCTCGTCAGCTAAACGAACGACCACGTGAGACCTTGGAATTTGAAACCCCAGCAGAGAGATTTAACGCCTGTGTTGCGTCGACCGGTTGAGCCGGCACCCGCTAACCGGACACGCTGCGGGCATGCCAAAATCGACGCCAATGATCCGAAGTGGACGTCCTCTCAATTACCGCGCGGAACGACAGCCTTCGGACCAGCGCGATAAGCGTGAGATTTGTTGGCTTTGACTCCCCGCGCGTAGACATCGTCTCCCTGCGCGTAGATATCGCCTCCGCTGCTGATTTGCCGCGTCGAGGGGGCAACAGAGGATTTCGGGCCGCCCTGGTACTGCTGAGCCATGGTGGACACAGTCAGGAATGGCGTGATGAGTGCGACGGCAAGGATGAATTTGATATTCATGATTTTCCTCCGGCATTTGCTCGAAAGGTCCACTGGCAGGTTACAGGTCTTGCTGCATCGATCTTCATCAAAGAGGCGTGAGAATGCCTCGTTTTTAGGCTTCTGCGAGATCGTCTTTCCAGCGGCACAGGCGAGAGCCGCGTCGCCCCCTCCAGGAAAACTGCCTTCAAATCAGCCCCTTAGCTCACCGTCTCGGCTGGTGGCACGCGATTTGCGACGCGTGGCGCAGGATTGATCCGACACTGCCGAGGAAAAAGACATGCGAGCGTGCCTGATTGCTGCCGTTATATCGACGGCGCTAGCCGTCACATCGGCTTCCGCGACTGTAATTATCAGCGACGACGTCGGCGGTAAGATGAAAGACTACACGACGCACTTCCAACAGGTGCGCGACTCTGGCGAGCCCGTCGTCATTTCCGGCACATGCGTTTCGGCCTGTACGATGGTGCTCGGATTCGTCCCAAGCGACCGAATCTGCGCCACCGATAAAGCGGCGCTTGGTTTCCATGCCGCATGGATGTTCGATAACTCCGGCAAACGCGTCGTCAGCGCGTCCGGGACGCAAGATCTAATGAATACCTATCCAGCTCCTGTGCGCGCCTGGATCGCACGGCACGGTGGGTTGACGCCAAAAATGATATACCTGCGAGGTCGTGATCTCGCCGCCATTGTTGCACCTTGCAATAGCTCACGCGTGGCATCTGTTTCACGCGCGAAGCGGTTCGGCGGCGTTCATCAAGTTGCAGATACAAATACGCCTCGCGCAAGTTTTGACAGGCGCTGAGTAGACTATCGCAGCAGCGAGCCCGGGTTACGCCATCGCCCTGGCTTACTCATTCGTTGAGCTTACATAACACCGGCGCTCCTTCGAACTGCCCCCATACTGGCCAGACCTGCGAGAGGCCGGCACATCCGTCAGTGTCTCATTCGGACTGCTTCGGTGATCTGGTGCCGTGCTTCATGCACATGAACATCATCATCATGCACGGTAGAAATGCCACGAGGGGAAGTAATCCCGCTGCGGCTAACCAGTTCCAGTTCAGCGCAGCTGCGGCGACAATCCCAACGCCGAGCAGAAGATACGCCACCAAACGGTGTCGAGCGAAATACCTCGTAATTAACCGACCGGCCGCGTCAGCGGACGTCGCATTGTGTTGAGGCAAGTTACGATCAAGCAGCGTCATAGGATTCCTCGGTCTTCCTGTGGTGAACGAAAAGATACGCCGCCCCCTTCCGGCTGCGGGAGTAACCCTGATCCGCAGCCGGGTTTCAATTCTGGCCCGGATCAATGAATGCTAGCCGACGCCGCTTGTGCAGCTTGGGCCGTGCGCATCATTGCTTAGCTACCTGTTATCGAGGCGTCGTAGCACGCTGGTGGTGCCGCACTTTGCTCGGGACCTGCACTTGCGTTGTCATGGGCGGCTCCCAGGCAAATATTGAACTCTGGGTGTTACCGGTCGCGGCGCTCGATCTGGCCTCACTCGGCCAATACCGCTTGTCGGAAATTGTCGCGCCAGCGTAGGCTGACGCCGACATCGCAAAAATTGGCAAGGCGAGCGAAATTGCAAGAAGGTGTTTGGTTAACATGGTCCGGCTCCATCATTGTTGGAAGCGCGTCATGTGTGCGCTTCTAACAATGAGTTCGGAGCAAATCGTCTGGCGGTTACATCACGCTGACGTGACGCGGGCTGACTCCGCGCGTCACCAACGCAATAGCCGCGGCCCCAATGCAGCGCCTGCCAACGCGCACAGCACAATCGTGCCGCCGTACCAGACCGCGACGAACGGCAATGAATCGTCGGTGCAGTGAAGCGCATAAGCCATTGCGCTCACGCCGCCTGCAATAAGACCGGCGAAAGCACCTGTGCGAGAAAGATCTGTAGGCGCAGCTCTTCGCACGGCCCAGATCGCGATAGCGAAGGGCACAATTGCGATGATCGGAACCGAGAGGACACATTCAAGCCATTCGTCCCCGACAATCATCTTGCTCCAATGTGAGCTGGGCGCGAACCCAAGGCTGATTGCCGCAAGAGATACGATGACCAGGAACGGCATAGCGACCAGGAAAGATGGGGCCGCACGTTCCCCACCGGGGCGTGCCAGCCTCGTTAGGTAGACCAGCGCGAGCCCCACGACCCCGACCGCAAAGCAGAGCTTCACGGCTAAAAAAATGAATGCGCGGGCCGTCATGAAATCAGAGCGAACACCCAATCCGACGAGCACGACGCCTACCGCCACGATTGTTCCGGCCGCAAGCGCGACAAAGAGCGTGCGAACGACCGAGCTGCGGTCGACCGGCTCCGGGTTCGTACTCAGAAGGGCTACCAGATCATCCGTCTTCATGTTCGTATTTCCCGGGCAATCAAAGCAGCCAGCGTTTTAAGCCCGCGGTGAATGTTCACTTTTACGCCGGATTCAGAAATGCCGCACTTCTCCGCTGCTTCAGCTATGCTCTGTCCGTCGAGTTTTACAGCCTCGATCGCACATCGCATGTTTTTCGGCAGCCGCTCCATAAGCCTCTTGACGTCGTATGTACTCTCAGCATCGACATTGTCGTCGTGCGCCATGATCGTGTCGGCCTCGTCGATAGGTACATCGGAAATCGACGCGCGGGTTCGGCGCAGGAAATCGATCAACTTGTAGCGCGCGATCGCGTGCACCCACGGCGTCAGCGGCTCCGCTGGATCGTAAGTATGTCGCTTGATGTGGATGGCCAAGACCGCTTCCTGAACCAGATCCTCGGCCTCCGATGCACCTCTGCCAATCCCCGTGAGCTTGCCCTTGTAATAGGCGCGCAGACGGCCACTCAAACGCCCAAGCAACGCGCGATGCGATGCGCCGCAGCAAAACAGGATCTCTATCCGATCGCGCGACCGAGCAGCGCAAACGGCAAAATTGCCACGGATTGATCGTTACCGCTTCGGACCACCCTGATACTTCGGACCACCCTGATCGGTGTATTTGCTAGTGGCGGCGCGAGTGTCCGGCACAAATTGCGCGTAGGGCTTATTGGCTTCATACGTCTGCGCACTCGCCGAGAGTCCGGACTTGGGTCCACCCTGATAGACTTGGCCGGCGAATGCTGTGCTCGACAGCGCAAAGGCGGTTTGGCCAGGCAAAAAAAGCAGGCCCGTTCGGTTGGCGAACGAGCCTGCTACGGCGAGCGGAGGATCGGGCGTTCTACTCTACCCGCCGATGGACGAAGAATGAGATCACTTCTTCGCCTCATCCTTCTTCATGGCGTCCTTGGACATTGCATCGTCCTTCTTCATGGCATCGTGAGACATCGCATCGTCCTTCTTCATGGTGTCGTGAGACATTGCATTGTCCTTCTTCATGGAATCGTGGGACATCGCATCGTCCTTCTTCATGGTATCGTGCGACATCTTGTCTTGCGCGAAAACAGCAGGCGCAGACGCTGCTCCCAGCGAGATGATGACGGCGGAAGCGAGAAACAAAGCACGAGAGGCGGTTTTCATAGTCTGTATCCTTTCAAGACTGGTGTGGAACGACGTCTGTCGTCATATTTTAATACGTTGCGGATGAGCGTCTCGTTACAGAGCTCGCACAATTCGTTCATCGGGGAAGTTCGGTTTCGTCATAAGCCCGCCGCCGCAAGCGCCGACGCTGTTCGCGGTCGCCGACATCGCTGCCAGCGATGCAAAAAGCGAAATCGCAAGAACGGGTCTGGCAAACTTCGCCAACATTGCTCCTTTGTCATTTGCAGAGCGCTTCATGCGCGCTTCTGCAAATGAGTTCGGAAACTTTCGTCGGCCGGTTACTTAATCACGGCGAGGTGAAGAATCAGGCCGCTGCAGAAATGGCCGTCGACGCGGCTTCTCGATTATTCGACGCTATCTCAGCCGATGAAGGAGGCCAGCGCCTTCAGGCCGCGGTGAATGCTGATCTTCACGTTCGATTCCGACATGCCGTAGCGCACGGCGGTTTCGGCGACGCTCTTGCCTTCGAGCTTGACGGCCTCGATCGCCTGACGTGTCTTCCGCGGTAGCCGGCCGAGAAGTTTCGCCATGTCGTGCGTCCCTTCGGTCGACGCGTGGTCGTCCGCCGCCATCAATTCCTGATGATCGTCGATCGGGACATCCATCCGCGACATCTTGTTGCTGCGAAGGTGGTCGATCAGCTTGTAGCGCGCAATCGCATGAAGCCAGGGCGTGAACAGCGCATCGGGATCGTAGGTGTGGCGCTTCAGATGGACCGCCAGCAACGTCTCCTGGACCAGGTCTTCCGCCTCCTCGGCGCCGCGTCCCGCCCCTATCATCCTGCGCTCGTAGTAGGCGCGAAGACGAAGTGCGAGCTTGGCGAGCAGCGTGCGGTAGGCGGCCGCATCACCGCGCTGGCTTGCCAGCATCAGCGTCTTCAATTCGGTTTCATGAGTAATCATGCTAGCCTACCGGTTGTTCTCTGGCTTCGCCGGGCTATGGGACTGCCGACGGCTCAGCATTTGCTTTCAATGAATTTCCGATCTCTTCGGGCGAAACACTATTGGGCTGCCGCTCGGGTGTCCGTATGAGGGAGACTCGTTAGATCGCTGGTTGTGATTGACTCAAGCTCCGCGAGATAGGTCGCTTGCGTGATCCTGAGCTTGGCAGCAAGACGTTCAATGGCAATCAACGATCGTTGATCATCCAAAAGATTGAGCAGCGAAGCGGCGTCCGTTTGAGACGCGTCGCCCGTTTCAAATGCGGTCCGGGCGACGGAAACGACCTGGCGCGCGCGCGGAAGGATGGTGTGGTCGAACAAGTCGAGTTGACGGCCGGCATCCCGAATGATCGCGATGTCCGCAATCACCTGTGCCGTTAGGTCATTGCCGACCTGGCGGCGCATGGCCTCGGAGGCGCGGAGCTTGGCTTCGGCCTGCGCAATGGCCGCATTGAGCGCCTCGTAGCGGAAAATCGGGATCGTTGCCTGCGCCAAGAGTGATTGTGTGACCCCCATCAGGTCGGTGCCTAAACTCAGATTGAAATCCGGAACGTATTGAAGTTCGGCAAGGCGTATTCCCTCGCCGCGACCACGAATCTCATCGGCGAGCGCGACCAACTCCGGGTTCTGCTTCGCCGCCATTTCGACCAGGTCCTCGGCCCGATAGACCATCCGTCGCGACGCCGGCAGTTTCGTCGGAACGGGCAATGGCGCACCTGCGGGACGACTCAGGAGCGCATTGATCGCTGCCCGCTGACTCGGTAGCTGCGATCGCATATTGGCGATGTCGTTGCCCGACAGATCCGCTTCGTTGCTCGACTTCAGCACATCTCGCTGGCCGGATGTGCTGCCGGCGCGGTTACGGTCTTCAGCCACCTTCGCGATTGTCAGGAGCAATCGCTGATTGCTCTGCTCCAGGCGGATCAGTTCTGCGTTTAATGCGTAGTCGTAGTAGGCGCGGAGCACCTTGTACCGCAGGTCGTATTTGGCCTTGATGAAGCGCCGGCCCGTGGCCCGTGCGTTCTCCAGTGTTTGCTTGGCGGCCGCATCCAACTTGCCCGGCCACTTGATGTCCGTCATGGGATCGTTGCCGAGGGTCAGCGAACTGCTTCCCCAACTGGTGTGTCCGTTGGTGATGGTTGATGCGGCCGCCACGTTGACCGTCGTGGTCTGGGTGGCGTCCTGCGGAATCTGCTCGATCGCCGACCGCCAATCCCAATAGCGCTGCTCCAAGTCAGCGTTGTTGAGCAATGCGTATTCGACCAACCGGTCGGATGTTGGGTTTGCCGGAAGTGGTGGTATCTCGCGGATTTCGGTTGGCTTCTCAAATGGCTTCCCCATCTGCACGGCCGCAGCGCGTTCTTCGAACTCGCCGGGAGGGTGGATGGTGCAGCCCGACAGTCCAACCAGGAGCACGATCGTCGCACGCCCGCAAATCGAAATAGAACTACTCATGGACCCCCTCGCCGTTTTTTGTACCCGGGCTGGCAACTACAGGCGCAAGTCTGGCTGCCGATGATGACGGGCCCGGTTGAATGGTTACGTCGGCAACCTGCCCGGTCGGACCTGCGCGTCCGCCGCAACGGATGCCTGGTCGGCTCACAGCCCGCGGGATCGCGCGCCCAAAGAGTCGCGGAACGGGTGAAGCCGTTCCATCCCGTCCGGCGTCGTACTGTTGCGATCATTCCGCTGCTTCCGCACGTTGTAGGGCGCTTGCCGACGCGTGCTGCGAGATCTCGGCTTCAACGGGAACGGCATCAGCCGGCGCACGTGGCAGCCCAAAGCCCTTGATCAGGGCATAGACGGCCGGGATCACAACGAGGGTCAGGATCGTCGATGAGATCATGCCGCCGATCATCGGCACGGCGATGCGCTGCATGACCTCCGAGCCGGTGCCGGTGCTCCAGAGGATCGGAATAAGGCCGGCCATGATGGCGACGACCGTCATCATCTTGGGTCTGACACGCTCGACCGCGCCGAGCATGATGGCCTGGTTGAGGTCGTCCCGCGTGAACGGCCTGCCTTCCGCGAGCCGCTCCGCGTGAAGCTCCTTCATCGCCTGATCGAGATAGATCAACATGATCACGCCGGTCTCCGCCGCGACGCCTGCCAGCGCAATGAAGCCTACGGCCACTGCGACCGACATGTTGAAACCAAGCCACCACATCAGCCAAAATCCGCCAACCAGCGCGAACGGCAGTGACAGCATCACGATCAGGGTCTCGGTTAGTCGACGGAAATTGAGATAAAGCAGCAAGAAGATGATCAGCAGCGTCACGGGCACAACGATCTTGAGCCGCGCGGTAGCGCGTTCCAGATATTCGAACTGTCCGCTCCAGACCACGTAATTCCCAGGCGGGAACTGCACACTGGCAGCGACAGCCGCCTTGGCGTCGGCCACGTAACCGCCGAGATCGCGGTCGCGGATGTCCACGAAGATGTACACGGCGAGCTGACCGTTCTCGGTCCGGATCGACGTCGGACCGCGCGTCAGTTTGATCGCGGCAACTTCTCCCAGCGGGACGGTCCCACCACCCGGCATCGAAATGAGCACGTCGCGCGCGATCGATTGGGGATCGCTGCGCAGATCCCGCGGATAGCGCACATTGACGCCGTAGCGCTCGCGGCCCTCGACGGTGGTGGTAAGAGTCTCTCCGCCAAGTGCGGACGATACGGTGTCCTGTACGTCGCTGACCATGAGGCCGTAGCGCGCAAGCGCCTCGCGATTAGGAACGACGTCGAGATAGTAACCGCCGATCACGCGCTCCGCGTAGGCGCTCGATGTACCAGGTACGGTCTTCACGACAGTTTCGATCTGTCGCGCCAGCTTGTCCATCTCGACAAGGTCGGTACCCAAAACCTTGATGCCGATTGGTGTACGGATGCCGGTCGCGAGCATATCGGTGCGGGCCTTGATCGGCATGGTCCATGCGTTGGAAACGCCGGGAAACTGCAGGGCCTTGTCCAGCTTGGCAATCAGGCCGTCGACGGTCAGGCCGGCAGGCCACAGCTCCTTGGGTTTGAGGTTGACGACGGTCTCGAACATCTCGGCCGGAGCAGGGTCGGTCGCGGTCTCAGCGCGTCCGGACTTGCCATAGACCGACTCCACCTCGGGAAACGTCTTGATGATCTTGTTCTGGGTCTGAAGAAGTTCCGCCGCCTTGGTCACGGAAATACCGGGCAACGTCGTCGGCATGTACATCAGCGTACCTTCATTGAGGCTCGGCATGAACTCTGTTCCGAGTTGCCGAGCCGGCCAGAGGCTCACCGCCAATGCGGCAACCGCGAGCACGATCGTCAGCGTCTTGGCCTTCAACACCCCGCGGATCAGCGGGCGGTAGATCCAAATCAGGAACCGATTGATCGGACTCTTGTGCTCCGGAATGATCTTGCCGCGCACAAAAAGTACCATGAGCGCCGGGACCAACGTGATCGAGAGGATCGCGGCCGCTGCCATGGAAAAGGTCTTGGTGAAAGCCAGCGGGCTGAACAGACGCCCTTCCTGCGACTCCATGGTGAAGATCGGCAGAAACGACACTGTGATGATCAGCAGGCTGAAAAACAGCGCGGGACCGACTTCGCTCGCCGCCTCGATCAGGACCTCCAGGCGCGGTTTATCGGGCGGCGCGCGTTCGAGATGTTTGTGAGCGTTCTCGATCATGACGATGGCGCCATCGATCATAGCGCCGATGGCGATCGCGATACCGCCGAGGCTCATGATGTTCGAGCCGATGCCGAGCACTTTCATGGCGCTGAACGCCATCAGGATGCCGACCGGCAGCATGACGATGGCGACGAGTGCACTGCGCACATGCAGCAGGAACACGATGCAGACCAGCGCGACGACGATGCTTTCTTCCGTGAGCGTTCGCTTGAGCGTCTCGATCGCGCTGTGAATGAGATTGGAGCGGTCATAGACCGGTATGATCTGCACGTCTTTTGGCAAGGCCGACGCCATTTCGGCCAGACGCGCCTTCACATTGTCAATGACGTCAAGCGCGTTTTGGCCAAAACGTTGCAGGACGATGCCACTGGCGACCTCACCCTCGCCATTGAGTTCGGTAATGCCCCGGCGTTCGTCCGGGCCAAGCTCGATCCGCGCAACGTCCTTCAGCAGAACCGGCGTGCCCTTGTCGACCTTCAGAACGATGTTCGAGAGGTCGGCGAGGCTTTTGACGTAGCCACGCCCCCGCACGACGAATTCGAATTCCGACATCTCTACCGTGCGGCCGCCGACATCCATATTGCTGCCGCGGACCGCATCGCGCACCTTCGAAAGCGGGATATCCAGCGCCTTCAACCGGTTCGGATCGACGATGATATTGTATTGTTTGACGAAGCCGCCGACGCTTGCGACTTCGGCGACGCCTTCCGCCTTTGAGATACCGTAGCGGATGGTCCAGTCCTGCAGAGATCGCAGGTTGGCCAGGGATTTATCCTTGGACTGCAGCGCGTATTGATAGACCCATCCGACGCCGGTCGCATCCGGTCCCAAAGTGGGTGTGACACCCGCCGGCAATTTGCGGGCAGCCGCGTTGAGATATTCGAGAACACGCGAGCGCGCCCAATAGATGTCGGTACCATCCTCGAAGATGATGTAGACGAACGAAACGCCGAAGAAGGAGAATCCCCGCACGACTTTGGACTTCGGGACGGTCAGCATCGCCGTCGTCAGCGGATAGGTGACCTGGTCCTCGATGACCTGCGGTGCCTGACCTTGATACTCTGTATAAACAATCACCTGGGTGTCGGAGAGGTCTGGAATGGCGTCAAGCGCCGAGTGTTGCAGCGAATAGACCCCGGCTGCCACAACGAAGACCACGCCGATCAGAACCAACATCAGGTTGCGGGCCGACCAGTCGATAAGGCGTGCGATCATTGTGATTTCTCCCCGGTATCCAAGCCATTGAGCGCGGCCTTAAGATTGCTTTCGGCATCGATCAGGAAATTGGCGGACACCACGACCTTGTCGCCTTCGGCGAGTCCTTCCATGATCTCGACTCGGTCGCCGCCGCGGCGTCCGACTTTCACCGAACGGGGCTCGAAACGGCCGTCGCCCTTGTCGAGCAGCACGATTTGCCGGTCCCCACTGTCGATGACGGCGCTGCTGGACACCGTCACAACAGGAGCTTCCGTTCCAGTGGCAATTTCGACATCTGCATACATGTCCGGAAGCAGCACATCGTCCCGATTGGGCAGCTCGATTCGTATTCGCGCGGTACGGGTCTCCATCTTCAAGTGCGGGTAGATCACAGTAACCTTCCCGGTGAAGGGATGATCCGGATGCGCCCGTGGTCGAACGATGACCTTTTGCCCGACTTCGATGAGTCCCAGGTCGCGTTCCGCGACGTCGGCCATCACCCAGACGACGTCATGATCGACGATCCGGAACAGCACGTCGCCCGGTGCCGCCCGCATGCCGTTGACGGCCATCCGATCCACGATTTCGCCGTCCTGCGGCGCGGGCCAAGTCACGTAGACCGGCACTTCGCGCGTACGCTCGATGTCAGCAATGAACTTCTCAGGGGCATCCAGATTTTCAAGGCGCCGGCGCGCGCCTTTCAGTGCCTGGCTGCTGATGCCCGCGTCCGGGCGGGCATTGAGCGCTGAAAGATATTCGGCGGCGGCGCTCGACAGGTTCGGGCCGTAGATGCGCATCAGCGGCTGGCCCTTGTGAACATGCGTGCCTGTGGTGACATTTTCGACGGCGTCGATGAAACCTTCGAAACGCAGCGACACCACCGATCGGCGGCGCTCGTCTTCCTCAACGGTGCCCGGGGCACGGACCATCGTGTTCAGGGTACGCCGCTCCGCGACCTCGGTTTGAACACCTGCCTTCTGTAGCTTGCCCGCGCTGACCTTGACCGACGAATCGTCCTCCTGATCGTTTTCGTCCTCGTAGACGGGC
Source organism: Bradyrhizobium sp. Ash2021 (assembly GCF_031202265.1). Taxonomy (NCBI): domain Bacteria; kingdom Pseudomonadati; phylum Pseudomonadota; class Alphaproteobacteria; order Hyphomicrobiales; family Nitrobacteraceae; genus Bradyrhizobium; species Bradyrhizobium sp. Ash2021. Next base: position 8,353,007 of record NZ_CP100604.1, read on the forward strand.
AGATAGGCCATACCCATATTGTCCTTCTTGGGCGTGTCAGACTTGTCGGGCAGGCCCATAGGATTGCGATAGTATTTGACCCGATGCGTGCCGCCGCTCTTCGCAGCCATGGCTTCTGGAACTTTGGCTTCCGGAACTTTCTCCTCGAAGCTTACGTCTTCGCTGCCGCGGACAGCCAAATATGCCTTGCCTGAGGATGTCTTCTTTGGCGTCTGCGAATACTCGGGCAGGCCATCCGGATCGCGGTAATAGACGATCGGTCCGGTCGCTGCCGGCTCAGCCGGACCCGGTCTTGCTGCTGCGGGCAGTACTGCGGATAGCGATTCCGGGAGCGGACCATTGGATCGCCCGACGGTCAATCCGACCAATCCGGCAGCCAAGATCGCGGATACGATCAACAGAAGGCCAACTGATCTTCTCATAACGAATCTCCAAAGCGGCGCTGCCCGACGCCCAGGCCGTTGACGTCCCATGCTTCCAGCACAAGTTTGGGATCATCCAGCACGACTGCTTCGCCGACCATGTGGAGGGCTGCACTGAAATCAAGCGAAGCTGCCGCAACCGTCGGATTGAGGTTCTCCGCGATCGCGACGACGCTCTCTACTGTTGCCCCGGGCAGAGACCGGTCCCCCGCCTCGGCTGGAGACAACCACAGCAATGCTGTGGTTGCTCCGATGGCGGCCAGGCAAATCATGCCGCTCGCGCGAGTCACGGTATTGCCTTCAGGACCAGCTTGTTTTCAATAGTCCCGGTTTCGCCTTGCACCTTGGCGCCGAGCGAAAGCTGCCAGCCTCCGGCCATGCTCACGGACGCCTTGAACTTGTAAACGCCGGGCTCCGTGCTGGGCATAGGCGCAATCCTGGTCGCCATCTCCTGCATGCCGTCAGGGGCCATATCCAGACGTGTCGCGAAAATCACCGCATCGGGCACCGGCTTGCCGTCCGACTTATGGACGAGGCGAACGGAGATGATCGCGTCACCCTTCCTGACGGTCTGGTCGACCAGCTGGAATTCGTAGTCCTTGACGTCGGCGCGGGCGCCCGTGACCGAACCGATGATGGCAATGCCGATCAGCGCGGCCTGGACGGCACGCGCATAGTTGAAGTTTTTCATTTTTGAATCCTCGAAGTCCTGATGTGCCGCCAACGGCGGCATGCGTTTATCCGCGCGGCCCCGGGACCGCGCAGCAGCAGACGGCGTGGTGACGCCGATCAGGTCAGGATTCGAGGAGGATGATCTGGAGGGTCGCCGATGAGGCCGTCGGCGACAACGTCGACGATCGCGAAGGACAGCCTGCGGGTCTGGAAAGACACCTGGATACCGCTGGTCGGCGACGGCTCGGCCTGAGCGATCGTCAGCATGCACATGGCGACCAGGGGGCAATCCTGGCAGCCATTGTTCTTCTGTTCGTCGTTCTTCTGTTCGTCCGGACAACACTGCATGTCCCCGGACATGGCAGCCATATCGCCCATCTTGCCAACAGACAGCCGCTCTGCCGCAGCCGGGGATACCAGCGGCGCAGCAACAAGCCCAACGATCACAAAGACCGCAAGCAGACGACCGATGAGTCGGCGAAGATTCATATTCGGATCATCACACGGTACCGGGAACTTGTGAAGGACCATCACTTCACATGTTCGCCAGCAGGGCGAAATCGCGTGAAAATCGTCAGGCGATCGAGCGCGAGGACACCGCGATCAGCTGGTCATCCGGCGCGCGGCGGCCGTGCGAGGCGTTCAGCAACTGACGAATCCGAACCGCCGGAACCGGCCGGCTGAACAGATAGCCCTGCGCTTCGGTCACCGCGCCATCGGCGCTGATCAGCTCCAGCTGCTCGGTGGTCTCGATACCCTCGACCACGACCGACATTCCGAGGTCGGCCGAAAGCCGCGCCACGCCACGCAGCAGCGTCAGCGGACGGTCGGTGTCGATGCCCTCCAGGAAGGAGCGATCGATCTTCACCTTCTGCAGCGGGAAATTATGCAGATAGCTCAGGCTCGAATAACCGGTGCCGAAATCGTCCAGCGAGATTCGCACGCCGAGCGAATGCAGTTGCGACAGCACATCGTGGGTGATCTGGGTGTTGCGCAGCAGGGATGATTCGGTGATCTCGATTTCGAGGCGGTGCGCCGGCAGGCCGGAGACCTCGAGCGCGTAGCGCACCTCGCTCAGCACGTCGCGCTGGTGGAACTGCTGCGGCGAGAAATTGACCGCGACGCTGACGGCTTCGGGCCACTTCATGCATTCCATGCAGGCCTTGCGCAGAATCCAGCGGCCGAGATCGACGATCAGGCCCATATCCTCGGCGACCGGAATGATGTCGATCGGGGAAACCGTGCCGCGCACCGGATGATTCCAGCGCAGCAGCGCTTCGCAGGTCGCGATCCTGCCCGACTTGAGATTGACCAGCGGCTGATAGAACAGCTCGAATTCCTCGTTCGCCAGCGCCTTGCGCAGGTCGAGCTCCAGGATACGGCGGGCTTCGACGGTCTGCGCCATCTCCTCGCGGAAGAAGCAGAAGGTGCCGCGGCCGTCGGCCTTGGCGCGGTACAGCGCCATGTCGGCGTTCTTCAGCAGCGTATCGGCGCTGACGCCGGCCGTCGTCATGGCGATGCCGACGCTGGCGCCGATCTCGACCAGATGATTGTCGATCCTGTAACGCTCGCTCAGGCGATCGACAATGCGCCGGGCGAGCACGGCGGCGTCCTCGTGGGAACGGATGTTCTGCTGGAACACGACGAATTCGTCACCGCCGAATCGCGCCACGAAATCCTCGGGCCGCAGCATCTCGCGCATGCGGCCGGCAACCGCGCACAGCAACTGGTCGCCGCAGGGGTGCCCCAGCGTGTCGTTGACCTGCTTGAACTGGTCGAGGTCGACGAACAGCAGCGCCGACAATTGATCGGCGCCCTGCTGAATCGACAGCAGACGCCCGATCTCGTCGCGGAAATTGACCCGGTTGGGAAGCTCGGTCAGTTCGTCGTAACGCGCGAGATGGCTGATCCGGGCCTCCGCGTCGCGCCGCTCGGTGATGTCTTCGAGCAAGACCACCGCGCCGCCGCCCGCCATCGGCTGGAAGGTCCAGGAAAGCGACCGGTTGCGCGCAATATCGGGGTCGGTCGTTATCATATCGCGCGTCTGCGTGTTCTCGATCTCCGCGAGGATCATCCGGCCGCTCGGCGCCGAGATCGATCCGGCGCTGACGCAGGCGTCGATGATGTCGGACGCGCTGCCGCCACGCTGCACCAGTTTGTCCGACAGGTTCATCATTTCGCTGAAGCGATGATTCATGACCGCAAGGCGGCCGTCGGCGCGGAACATGCACAGCCCGTGCGGCATGTTGTTCAAGGCGGTATCGAACTGTCCGGCCAGCGCCGCTTCCCTGAAGCTCGAGGTCAGCGCCTTGACGAAGATGGCGTGCAGACTGAGGTTGATGCCCTTCAATCCGATGAAGAACAGCACCAGCAGCACGGCAAGGCCGACGTAATAGAAACCGCCGTGCAGGGCCAGCGCCAGCGACATCGGGCCGCATGCCAGCAGGATGTGATACTGGATCAGCTTCGGGCTGCCGTAGTTGCGGGCCGCGCCGCCGGCGGTGTAACCGATCGTCACGGCGACACACACCATGTGCGCGACCGCATCGTCGTTGCCGAAAATGGTGAGGAAGCACCAGACGCCGAGCACGCCGGCATAGATCATGGCGCCGATCGCGTAGCGCGGCTCCCAATGTTTCGCCTGTTCGAATGTCAGCACCGCCGTGCGCCTTTCGTATTTGCGCATCTGGAAGGCGCGGATGGTGCCGATTCCGATGATCAGAACCGCGCACGGCCATAGCCAGACGTTCCCGGTCTTGAGCGCGGTCAGCAACGCCGCGACGGCGGAGCAGACCGAGCCGAACAGCATGGGCCAGAAATTCTGGCACATGGAATCGATCAGCGCCGCGTAAAGAACCGGCTCGAGTTCTTCCTGGCTGCTTCGCTTTTTTTGATCGACCAACTGCATCGGCAGTGTACGCGTCCTGTTCCGGGTGCGTATTTTTTACCCTTCCCAGATGAAGTCTTTCTGAGGGAACATCGTTACCGAGACGTTGCTTTTCATGTCGACTTGTAGAAATTTGCTCGAAAAATCAGCATGCTAGGCAATGTTTGCCGATTAACGGCGCTTCTTCCGCGAGGGCGCTGTGATTCTCAGGACAACAGTGGCGACCATGCCGGATCGGACGCGAAGCCGGGGGTCGGAACGCGCTGTTCGTTGCGTCCGGAGATGTCCACGGTGAACAGCGACGGTCCGCCATTGCCGCCGGGATCGCGGAAGAACATCAGCACCCGGCCGTTCGGCGCAAAGGTCGGCCCTTCATTATGATAACCGGAGGTCAGGATTCGTTCGCCCGAGCCATCGGTCTTCATGATGCCGATGGCGAATTGCCCGCCGCCCTGCTTGGTGAAGGCGATGTAGTCGCCGCGCGGCGACCAGACCGGCGTCGAATAGCTGCCGTCGCCGAAGGAGATGCGTTGCGCCGGTCCGCCGGTTGCCGGCATCACATAGATCTGCGGCTTGCCACCGCGGTCGGATTCGAAGCACAGCCGCGTGCCGTCAGGCGCATAGGACGGCGAGGTGTCGATCGCCGGCGTATCGGTCAGGCGCGTGGTCGATTTCGAGCGCAGGTCCATCACGAACAGGTTGGAATTGCCGCCCTGCTGCAGGCTCATGATCACGCGCTGGCCGTCCGGCGAAAACCGCGGCGAGAACGACATGCCGGGGAAATTGCCGACGATCTCGCGCTGCCCGGTTTCGATATTGAACAGATAGACGCGCGGGTCGCCCTGGCCGAACTCCATATAGGTGATTTCCTGGGTCGACGGTGAAAACCGCGGCGTCAGCACGAGGTCGGCGCCCTTGGTCAGATAGCGCACATTGGCGCCATCCTGATCCATCAGCGCCAGCCGCTTGACGCGGCGTTCCTTGGGTCCGGTTTCATCGACGAACACCACGCGGCTGTCGAAATAGCCTTTTTCGCCGGTCAGACGCTCGTAGATCTGATCGGAGATGATGTGCGCGATCCGGCGCCAGTATTCCGGCGAGGTGAAATATTGCAGGCCGGTGAGTTGTTGGGTGGTGTTGACGTCCCAGAGGCGGAATTCGGCTTTCAGGCGGCCATCGGGCTGCCGGGTCATGCGGCCGGTGACCAGCGCCTGCGCGTTGATGCTTTTCCAGCTCTGGAACTGCGGTGCCGCATCGATATTCGAAATGCGCTCGATGTAGGCGGCCTGGTCGATCGGCGCGAACAACCCGCTGCGCTTGAGGTTGTTGGTGATGACCTGGGACACGCCGGCGCCGACTTCGGCGTCTCCTGGCGTTCCCGCCACGAAATTCGGGATCGCGATCGGAAGCGGCGCGAAATCGCCACCCTGGACGGGCACTTGTTTTGGCCCTTGCGCAAACGCGCTGCGAACCGGAGCGCCTGCCAGGACGCCGAGCGAAACCATGCCGGAAACAAGCTGGCGGCGATTCAAGCGAAACGCCATTTCGCGCGATTGATCGTTGTCGGTCATTGTTTTTGGGCTTTTCTCACGTTTCAGGCTTGAAGACCGGCGCAAAATATTTCCATTCATCGTAATAGACCTGAGGCAAATTGTACGGCTGGCATTCGATGATCGCGCGTATCGCGCTTTCCTGATAGACTCGCAGGTAGGGAGTCGCCGGGATCTCTTCCGGAATCGGCGATCCCTCGAGCGTACCGTCGCGCTTCAGCTTGATGTCGATGATGGCTCGGGGATTCTGGGTTTCGATCCCACCATACGGCACCTTCCAGCAGCGATCGACCTGTCGCTTGAACAGCGCGCCCCATGTCGCGGAATTGTCCGCGGCCTTGCCCTTGGAAAGCCCGAGCGCCGCGTTGGAATTCAGCGTTTCGCCGGCCAGGGCTTGGCGCGACGGATCGCGCTTGTCGAGCAGGGCTGCGATCTTCGACTGATCGAAAGTGCGTTCGGTCTTCGGCTTGGGTTGCTCAGGCGGCTTGGCGGCCTGGACCGGCGGTTTCGGCGGCGGCTTCTTCTCTTCTTTCTTGATGGCTTCCGCGATCGGATCGACCTTGGGCGGATCGGGCTTCTTCTCGATCGGCTTCGGTTCTTCCTTCGGCTTCTCGACGACCTTCGGCGGATCCGGCTTTTTCTCGACCGGTTTTTCCTCGACCTTCGGCTCCAGCGGCGGCGCGGTGTCGGTGACGACCGGCGCCTTCTCGGTCACCTTGCCGACGGCGTCGTCAACCGGCTTCGCCTCGGCCACCTTGTCGACCAACGGTTTCGGATTTTCCTTTTTGCCGGTCTTCGAGCCAGCCATGACATGGGCGAGCTGTTCGTCGGAAACAACATCGACGGCAACCGAGTCCTCCGGCGCCATTTCGAAGGCCCTGCTCGAGAACGACACCAGTCCCCACCCGAGCACGAGGACGTGCAGGGCGATCGACGCAGCCAGTGTCTTGTCGATCTTGACCTTCACTTGAGCCTTCTTGCTCCACCGTCAGCCATCACTTGACGCGTTTCCTTCAGGCGAACCGGTACCCCTCCTCGGATCAAGTCCGAGGGCATGCTTCGCTCGAAAACGCCACCGCTCACGAGCCCTGCTCGGGAACGATGACGATATTCGCCTTGAAGCCGGCGGTCCTAATATACCCCAATAATTTCATCATATCCGTGTAACAAACGTCCTTATCGCCGCGCAGATAGACCACGCTTTCGGCATCCGACCGGGTTTCCCGGATCGCCTTGATCTTGGGCAGCAGGTCGGCGGACGAAATCAGCGTATCCCCGAGATAGAGCTCGACATTCGAATTGCAGCTGCCGCCGGTGCGCTTGACCGACAGCGTCAAGGGCGGGGCGTTCGACGACAGCGACTTGCCGCCGCTGGCGACCGGCAGGTCGATATCGATGGTCGACGTCATCAAGGGTGCGGCCACCATGAAGATGATCAGCAGCACCAGCATGACGTCCACCATCGGCGTGACGTTGATCTCCGCCATCACGGCGGCGCGCCGCCGGCCGCGGCGTCCGCCGCCGGCCGAACCTGCCATGTTCATCGCCATGATCTGGTGCTCACGGGTGCGCTCGTCATAGGCCGTTCCTCACGCCCGCTCGTCGATCTGGCGCGACAGGATCGCTGAAAATTCGTCGGCGAACCCTTCCAGGCGCTGGGCCTGCCGGTTCACCTCGGAGGTGAACTTATTGTAGAAAATAGTCGCCGGAATTGCGGCGATGAGGCCGATCGCGGTGGCAAACAGCGCTTCGGCGATGCCGGGCGCCACCACCGCCAGCGAGGTGTTTTTCGAGGCCGCGATCGACTGGAAGCTCGACATGATGCCCCAGACGGTGCCGAACAGGCCGACGAACGGGCCGGCGGAACCGACGGTCGCCAGCACCAAGAGCCGCCGTTCCAGCCGCTCGACCTCGCGGGCGATCGAGACGTTCATGACCTTCTCGATCCGCATCTGCAAGCCGGCAAAGGACCGCGACTGGCTCTCGAACGACCGTTTCCATTCGCGCATGGCGGCGACGAAACAGGCCGCCATCGATTGCGTCGGCTTGGCCGACAGCGCCCGATAAAGCTCCTCGATCGATTGCCCGGACCAGAACGCCTGTTCGAAGCGATCCATCGCGCGCTTGGTGCGCCCGTACAGAATGATCTTGTCGATCGCGATCGCCCAGACCCAGACCGAACAGGCGAGCAGGCCCAGCATGACCGCTTTCACGATCCACGCGGCCTGCATGAACAGCGAAATCAGCGAGACATCGCTCGATATCATCGGCAATGCTGACTGAACCGTGTCGGGCGTCATAAGCGGTATCCTCTCAACGCTCTGTCTCTCGTTTGAGCATGATCTTTTCGGAAAACCGGTTCCCACTTTTCCGGATCATGCTCCGTCTCTCGTTTGAGCATGATCTTTTCGGAAAACCGGTTCCCACTTTTCCGGATCATGCTCCGTCCCAAATCCTCCGGGAGCAAATGGCTGCCGGTTCCACAGCCGCGCGTCGGGCGCGGCGTTGAGCGCCAGCGCGAGAGCCTCATTGGTGTCGCATGGGGGGCCCGTCCAAAGCCGGGTCCTGCTTCCCCTGCCAACGTGTCAAAACGAGGGCTATTCGCGCGTCATAACGCCCCTAACCAGACGCCAATCATGGTTAATGCGAGGTTACCAAAGGGGAATTTGGCGGCGGGAAATCAAGGCGGACCGGGCGGTTACGGGAGCTGGAACCGGGTTCCCCAAGGGCTCCCGTGCCCCGGATGCGCTGCAACGCGACGCCCTTCGCGTCGTGGTGCTCCGCCAAGCCGGGGCCCGCTCGCTGGGTCCCGGCGCTGCGGCGCACCGCTGTAGAAGCGCTGCGCCGCGTCCGGGACACGAACGTTGGGCTTTCCCGATTCAATTTTCATATACCTGCGCAAATTCCCGATCCCGCGGCGCGATGCGCCCGAGTCTTGCATGAATCTTTCGCCCTTTGAAATCAGAGGGCGCAGGGAAAGCCGGGTGCGCGCTGCACCCGCGGTCTCGCGTGCAAAATGTGCACAAGAACACGCACACGAGCATACAGGTTCAGCGGAGGCATCCGGCCTTCCCTGCGCAATGGTTTTACGGCTTATAGCGCGCTCTCCCCGGTGAACGGGCTTTCTTGCCACCGTCGCCATGCGGATCGCTCCACACAACTTGACGCCAGCATCGGGGCGTCAGGACCACACGATTTCGCCGTCCGCGTCACGCGCCGTTCGTCAAAGGCACATCCGCGTCCACCGCATCTCACCGCACGTTCGTGACGATCGCGAGCCGCCCCTCTTGTCGGGTGAGACGGGCGGAGAGAAACCACTGATTTGCCCGACGGCGGAAGCGAAATATTTTTTCGAGGGGGACTGGACAGGGCAAATCACGTTGAATCGATTATCGAATTTAATTTGCCCGTGAAATCGTCGAACGCCCGTCGGTGATGCCTCCGAACGCCTGGTCACGTGCCCAGCACGCGATTTACGTTTGACGTACATCGTCCACTCAACTAAACTTCATGGCGATGATATTAAGCTTCAGGGACAAGCGCACCGAGCTTTTCGCCAAAGGGGAGTTCGTGCGGGCGTTTCAGGGTTTTGATCGGCAGGGGTGGAAACGATTGGAGATCCTTGATGCGGCCCTGATGCTCTCCGACCTCGCCGGCCTCCCAAGCAACCGGCTTGAAGCGTTGAGAGGCGATCGGGCCGGCCAATATTCGATCCGTATCAATCAGCAATGGCGGATATGCTTTGAATGGCCGGAGTCGGCAAAAGGCCCGTTGAACGTAGAGATCGTGGATTACCATTGATTGGGAAGACAACCATGCCGCGCCCCGCAATTCACCCTGGCGAAATCCTCGCTGACGAGTTGAACGAACTCCAGATCACGCCGACTGAACTGTCGCGCCAGATTTCCGTACCGCCGAACCGCATCTCGCAGATCATTCAGGGCAAGCGCGCCATCACCGGCGATACCGCGCTTCGGCTCGGGCATTGGTTCCAGACCACCCCGCAATTCTGGCTCAATCTGCAATCGGCCTATGATCTGCGCCTCGCGAGCGATGAGATCGGGCGTGAGGTCGCAACGCTTCCGACCAAACCCGGCAAGCGGCGCGCCGGCGCATAAGACAATCCGTCCGTCTGCTGATCGCCAACGAACTCTTGCGCCTGCCTGTCGCGGCAGCCCGCCTACGCCAAAACGCCTTCCGGGCAATTGGTGAGCCGCGCAGGCACGCCGACCGCAGTGCATCCGCTTGGCACATCATTTGTGACGACCGATCCCGCGCCGATCTTGGCGAAGTCACCGATGCTGACGTCGCCGAGGATCGTTGCCCCGCTGCTGAGCAATACGTCGCGGCCGATCCTGGGAGCACGGCCGGGAAGCGCGTCCTTCCGTCCAATCGTGACGTTTTGATAGATCGTCGCCTCGTCGCCGATCACGACGAATGCGCCCACAATGATGCCGGTCGCATGATCGAGAAACACCGACGTGCCGATCGAGGAGGAGGGATGAATGCTCACCTGAAGGGAGTCGGACGACAGGCTTTGCAGCAACAATGCGAGATCGGCGCGGTCGTGATGCCAGAGCCAGTTGGACACCCGCCAGGCCTGTAGCGCGACGTATCCCTTGAAGTTCAAAAGCGGCGGCAGAAGTCCCCTCGTCGCGGGATCGTGAACGGCAACGCTTTGCAGATCCCGGCTCGCCGCGTCGACCAGATCGGGCGAGGTCTGAAACGCCTCACGGGCGACGCCTGCGAAAAGCTGGCGGTCAGCCGCAGTTTTGCCGAGCCGTTCACCAATTTGATGGCCGACAGCACTACCAAGGTCGGAATGATCGAGGATCGCGGCCGACAGCGAGACGCCGAAAAGCGGATCGCCGGCGAGGGCCGTTTCTGCTTCAAGGCGAATCGATCGCCAAAGCTGATCAACCGGTGCAATTGCATTCAGGATCATGGCCATCCGCCCTGGCTAGCGCTGGCTCGAAATATAGGCCCTGCAGGAGACCGCGCCAGCGCAAAGGGCGCCCGCTAAAGCAAACCGCCCGTCTGCTGTTCGCAAACGGACGGTTGTGTCGCCATCAGGCGTCATGGGGGCATTACGCCTGAGGCTGAACGGTTAGCCGGAGATACTTAAACTCCGGGTAGTTCTCAGCCCTGCGGCTGATCGTTCGGCGGGGTCGGACGCTGCTTGTGCTGCGCCATGAACGCGTCGAACTCTTCCTTGTCCTTGGCGTGGCGCAGGCGGTCGAGGAAATCGCGGAATTCGACCTGCTCTTCCTCGAGACGCCGCAGGGTTTCCATGCGGTATTCGTCGAAGGCGCGGTTGCCGCTCGAGGGTGGACCGAAGCCGCCGAACGGAAAGCCGCGGCGTTCCATGCGGCCGCGCATCCGCTCCATCTTGTACTGCATCCGCTCCATCTTGTTGGCCCAGCGATCCTGGTGGCTCCAGCAACCCATTTTTCTGCTCCCGAGTGTGAAAAAGAGTAGGGCAAGTCCGATCGGCCACCAGATGATGAAGCCGAGGATGGTCACGGCAATCCAGCCGGGATGCCAGGGGCTATCAAGCATATGCGGACGGTACGGTTCTTCCACCGGGCCGCGCCATCGATTGACATCTGCGGTGTAGGCCATTTCCCTCTCCATGACGGCGTCACGCCGTTGTGAATGTAAATAACATTTACATACCTAAACCATCCAGCGGTTTTGTCAAGCCGGGCGCCATCGGCGGCCGTCAAATTATTTGCGCAATTTTATTTCGGCTTGCCCCAAGGACCACCTGAAGGACCGCCCGGCGGGATGGGCGGCGGACCCGGCGGATTCTGGTCTGCAGAATCTTTCGCCGAAGGCCGGCGGTCGGTCGGGAAACCGAGACCGCGCAGATAGATCAGCACTTCGGCTTCCAAAAGATCTTCCGGCGACATCGGCAGCTTGCGCCGGGCGGCGTCGCCACGGCCGAACAACGACGCCACGCCGTGCGACATCGACCAGATGTGCAGCGCCATCATCAGCGCGGGCGGGCGCGGCATGCCGGGCGGCGCCAGCGCCGCGAGGCGCTCGGCGGCGGCGCGGATAATGGCGAAAGCACGCTCGCTAGCGGCCATTAATGTCGGATTGAGGTCGACGGGGATGCCCGATTCGAACATCGCCGAATAGAACGCCGGCTCTTCGCGGGCAAAGGCGAGATAGGCTTTGCCGACCCGTTCGAATGCAGTGACGGTGTCCGGGCGGCCATCGTCCCAGGCCTGCGTCAGCAGCGCCTCGAACTGCTCGAAGCCGCGCTGCGCGATGCTGGAAAGCAATTCCTCGCGGTCGCGAAAATGCCGGTAAGGCGCAGCCGGGCTGACGCCGGCCATCCGCGCGGCGTCGGCAAAGGTAAATCCGGCCGCGCCCTTTTGCGCGATCAGATTGAGCGCCGCCTGCAGCAGCGCCTCTTTCAGATTGCCGTGATGGTAGCCGCGCTCGGCGCGGCGCTCTTCCTTGCGCCAACTCATGTGAAAGGCTTTTACATGAGCCGGCGGTAAAGGTCACTAGCGGCGCTGTTCACTGCTCCGGGTTCACAAAGATTAACGCCGGGCCGTCTTGCCCTGCATCTCGGTGAATCCGGCCGCGACCTGTTGCAGCTCTTCGGAGAAATCCGCCATCTCCTGCACCTGGCGGATTTCGATGGTCTCGTTCGTGGACGCCGGACACTTTTTCGCCCAGGCGATCGCCTCCTCGCGCGAGGCCACGTCGATCATCCAGTAGCCGCCGAGCACTTCCTTGGCCTCGGTGAAGGGGCCGTCGGTCACGACCGGCTTGCCGGTGGCAAACGAGACCCGCGCGCCCATCGACGGCGGATGCAGTCCGTCGAGCGTGATCAGGACGCCGGCGTCCTTCAGCGCTTCGTTGTATTTCATCATCGCCGCCATCCGCTCGGGATCGAGCTGGACATCCGGCGGCGCGGTCTCATAGCCCAGGGGGATCATCAGCATCATGAATCGCATGGTGGGGTGTCCTGTTTTTTGTTGTCGTTCCGGGGCGCGTCGAAGACGCGAACCCGGAACCTCGAGATTCCGGGTTCAGTCCTGCGGACTGCCCCGGAATGACGAAGGAGAAATTATTTCTTCCCGGCCTGCGCACGCAGCCGTTCTTCCTGCTCGCGCAGTTCGGGCGTCAGCGCTTCGCCGAAATCCTCCGCCGAAAAGACCTGCCGGATTTCGATCTCGTCGCCCTTGCCGAACGGCGCGCGCTTCATCCAGCCGATCGCTTCATCCAGCGATTTGGTCTTGATCAGCCAGAACCCGGAGATCAGATCGCCGGTCAGTTCGAACGGCCCGCGGCTCAGCGCGTTTTGCCCGGTCGAATATTTGATCCGTGCGCCCTTCGACGTCGGATGCAGACCCTCGCCGGCCTCGATCACGCCGGCCTTGGCCATTTCCTCGTTGAACTTGCCCATCGCGGTGAGCAATTCCGTACTCGGCATCACGCCCGCCTCGCTGTCCTTGCTGGCCTTCACAATCACCATAAATCGCATCGTCTCGCTCCGTTTGATCCTTATTGCTCCGCGCGGCGACCAGCCGGCGCTCATCAACAAGACGAACCGGGTTTTGCGGCACCGACATGTCCTGAGGAATTATTTTGGAGGTAATTGCACTACGCAACCGACCAAGTGGCTAGGTGCCGCATCCGGAGATGCCTGACTCAAAATGCAGCCAATGGAAGAAAGACGTGGATGGCCGGCCATAGGCGAGCGAAAGCGACGCCGTCCTTTGAACGGCTATGCCCGGCCATGACGGAAAGTGAATCATTTTTCAGGTAGTTAGAAAGAGTCCGAAAACGCTAGCTGCTCTTTGCTCTAGGCGCCTGCCCGTTCCTTCAACTGCTCAAATTCAGCGGGCCGATAGGCGGCTCCATCCGGCATGATGATTTCCACGTTCAGGCACCCGTCCGATATCAGTTCGGCGGCCTTCTTTATCGCAGCGGGTACGGAGTCGCGGTTCAGCGTGACGGTCCCGGACGTATCGAGCGCGGTGATGTAGAACTTCATTTGCGGCTCCCCAAGTTCGGTTGCCGTCCAGTCTGACCAGGCTGGCGGCGGCGTCAAGAGGACGGTCGTCCGGGTATGGCGCTTTTTACAGAATTGCGACGTATGGCATTGGGCCTCCGGCTAGCCGGCCTGACCTCATAGTGCTGCGGCGAAGCGCACCATCAATCGTCGATCGCCTGATAGGCGCAGGTCCAGAAATCCCTGAACACCGCGGGCGGCTGCGGGGAATCCATCATCCGCTGGGTCAACAGAATTCCGGTGAGATTTTCTTTTGGGTCGGAATACCAGGAGGTTCCATAGCCGCCGTCCCAGCCGAACCGGCCGGGCACGTTGCAGAGATCGTCACGCCCAGTGAAAACCGAAAGCCCCAGGCCCCAACCCAAATTGTCGCCCAACAGCAATTCCGAGCCCTGCTTCTGTTCCGGCGTAAGCTGGTCGGTCGTCATCAGTTCGACCGAGGGCCGCGACAGGATGCGTTCGCTGCCCAGCCGCCCGCCATTCAGCATCATCTGCGCGAAGGCGTTGAAATCGTCGGCGGTCGAGACCAGACCGGCACTGCCGTTCTCGAATACCGGCGGCTGCGCGAATTTGCCGGTAGCGGGATCGTCGAACACTTTCAGCGCGCTGCTTGCATGATCCCGCGTATAGGCGGTCGCAAAGCGGCCGAGCTTCTCCTGCGGCACGAAGAACGCCGTGTCCCTCATGCCGAGCGGCGCAAAGATGCGCTCGTGCAGGAACTTGGCAAACGACATACCGGCGACGCGCGCGATCAGCACGCCGAGGATTTCGGTGCCTGAATTGTACAGCCAGCGTTCGCCGGGCTGGTAGACCAGCGGCAGAGTGCCATAGCGCCGCATCAGTTCGTCCGGCGGAAACGATGGAAATACCGGGCCCGGCGCGAAGCCGGCTTCCGCAATCGCCTTCTGGATCGGATAGCGATCCGGAAATACCGGGATCATGCCAAGACCCAGCCGGAACGTCATGAGATCGCGCAGCGTGATCGCGCGTTTGGCCGGCACGGTGTCGTCGACCGCAGCATCGATCGCGCGCAGCACCTTGCGATCGGCCAGTTCCGGCAGCCAGCGATCGACGGGATCGTCGAGCCGCAGCTTGCATTCCTCGACCAGCATCATCGCGGCCGCCGCCGTCACCGGCTTGGTCATCGAGGTGATGCGAAAAATGCTGTCGCGCCGCATCGGCGCACCGTCGATCGCCAGTTTGCCGATGGCGTTGGCGTGAATCTCGCCATGCCGGCTCACCAGCATCACCAGGCCGGGCACCTCACCGCTTTCGACGTGGCGCGCCATGGTATCGTGCATGCGGCCGAGACGCGTTGTCGAAAGTCCGCCGTTACTGGTCATTATCCGTTCCATGGGAGATATCCAATCGTGGTCGCCTTGATGTGACGGGCCGGATCGCACCTGCCCGGCCTGTCCAGCGGGTTCATGACTGCAGTTTTGCAAACGCGCCGTTGTTGTAGGTCGCGCCGAAATAGACATCGATGCGCTTGATCTTGTCGCCTTCAAAGACGAAACACTCGGTATTGCGAAAGCTCTTTCCGTCCCTGGCCATGCATTGATAGGTCACAAAGGCCGCATCGCCTTCGACCAGGATCCTTTCGAGATCCTGCCGTTCGATCCAGTCGCTGGGCTTCCAGCACCGCGCGAAATAGGTCGCCTTGTCGATGCGGTCGTCATAGGGACTGGTGAAACAGAAATCGTCGGTGAAGGACGCCTCGACGGCCTTGCGATCGTTCGACCGGTAGGCCGCAAACAGGGCGCGGATGATCTCCGCCTTGCGTGAAGAGGGCATGTCAGCCCCCTTACGCCGGCTGCTCGATGCCGGCGCAGGTCATGCGTGCGCCGACCGCGACAATGACCCAACGACAGGAAAGCTTCATGCCGTGCTCCGTCCCGATTTCAACCGGGTCCGCGGTTCAGACAACCGTGTTCCGAACCGCGACCCCAACGTTAAGACGAACGAGTTCCCGCAAAACCGACACATCAGCCGAAAATTTTTCGGCTCATTTCGGCACCATCCTGAAATACGGCTCGGCCTCCTCGATCACGCGGGCGATCGAGGGCCGCGCCTTCAGGCGTTCGAAATAGGCCGTCAGGTTTTTGTTATCGCTGCCGAACGGTTCCACCATGTTGCCGTAAAACAGCGGCGGCAGCGCGGCGCAGTCGGCGAGGCTGAAATCATTGCCCATCGCCCAGCCACCGCCCGCCATCTGCTGTTCGATCATGCCGTAAGACGTCCGCAACTGCGCCCGCGCCTCTTCGACGCCATGCGGATCCTTGTTGTCGCCGGGGCGACGCCGGTCGCCCATGATCTTCTGCATCGGCAGATGCACATAGAGATCGTAGAAGCGGTCGCGCAGCCGCGTCTGCAAGGCCAACTCCGGATCGTCGGAGATGAATTTCGTGCGGCCGGGATAATACCGGTCGAGATATTCGATGATGACACTCGACTCCGGAACGGTCTGGTTCCGCGCCGCGTCGCGCAAGACCGGAAATTTGCCGAGCGGCCAAAGTTTCAGCAACGCCGCGCGCTCGGCCGGATTGCCGAGATCAACCGATTTCGGCGTGAATGGCGTGCCGTTCTCATAGAGTGCAATCAGCGCCTTCCAGCAGAACGACGAAAGCGGATGGAAATGCAGCGTCAGCGACATGAGGTCTCCTTGTATTGCCCGGCGGCTTGCCGAAGCGCCGCCCCAGGACGAACCGGATCGTGCAGCACCGACATGTCCGGCGAAATTATTTCGATGGGCAAGGCACGCTTGCGCGGTGCCCGCCGCTCACGTCTACACCCACCTTCGCGTCATTTCCGCCGCACCCTCCATCATGGCTTCGAACACCGGCGCCGCCAGCACGGCGTGGATGTGAAGCGGCGCGGTGCCGGAGTTGCGAAAACCGTGCTGGCGCAAGGCCGGCACGATCAGCGACTGCCCCGCTGTCAGGACGGCGCGGTCCTCATCGATCCACATCTCGGCTTCGCCCTCACGCACCGTCAGCACCTCTTCGACCGGATGCGAATGGGTCGGCGCGCCGGTGCCGGGCGCGACCCATTGTTCGAAGATGCAGAGTTGCGCGGCGCCATTGACGGCGGAAGCCACCATGCGGGTTTCGACGCCCGCGCGCCAATGTTCCGGGGCTCTCTGCCTGGGATCGATGATGTTCACGAGATCCATCCTTTCGCTTGGTTGCGCGCCAAGAAAGCAGACGCTTCGCTTCCGTGCTAGGAGAACAAGGAATCACCAAAACGACGGATAAAGCCATGGCCCCTGCCCCACAAAAAGTCGCACTCGTCACCGGCGCCGCGCGCGGCATCGGGCTTGCGACCGCAAAACGGTTTCTGGCCGAGGGCTGGCACGTGGCGCTGCTGGATATCGAAGGCGAATTGCTGGACGGCGCGGTCGCGGCGCTGGCCAATCCGGACAACACGCTGGCACTGCATTGCGACGTCAGCGATGCCGACGCGGTCGCGGCCGCCATGGCCACGTTGAGCCAGCGCTTCGGCCGGCTCGACGCATTGATCAACAATGCCGGCGTTGCCGTGTTCGCGCCGCTGCTGGAGACCTCAGATGCGGACTGGAACCGGATCCTGTCGGTCAATCTCACCGGGCCCTTCCTGTGCACCAAGGCGGCCGCCCCACTGATGCGCGAGCATGGCGGCGGCGCGGTGGTCAACATCACGTCCATTTCGGCGGTGCGCGCCTCGACGCTGCGCTCGGCCTACGGCACCAGCAAGGCCGGCCTTGCGCATTTGACCAAGCAGCTCGCAGTCGAACTCGCTTCCCTCGGCATCCGCGTCAACGGCGTGGCGCCGGGCCCGGTCGAGACCGCGATGGCCAAGGCCGTGCATACGCCGGAGATTCGCGCCGACTATCACGACGCGATTCCGCTCAATCGCTACGGCCTCGAGGAAGAACTGGCGGAAGCGGTGTTCTTCCTGTGCTGCGATCGTTCGAGCTACATCACCGGGCAGATCCTCGCCGTCGATGGCGGCTTCGATGCCGCCGGCATCGGCTTGCCGACGCTGCGCGGCGAGCGGCGAAACGGCTAGCGCTCAAATCCACCAGCGCCGATTGACCGCGACGACGCGCCAGCCGCCATCGAGGCGATCGATCCGGGTCAGCGACAGCGGATCGATCACAAAACGCAGCGCGTTGTCGGGCGCAAGATCGAGCGCCATCGCAAGCACGGCGCGGATGGTGCCGGAATGCACCACCAGCACGGCGTCGCCCATGGGCAGGGAGGCAAGCCCTGCCCGCGCGCGCGCTATCTGGTCGACAAAGCTTTCGCCGCCGGGCGGCCGGTTGCCGGCCGGCGATTTCCAGAATTCGCGATAGGCCTCGCCGAGTTCGGTGCTGAGATCGTCGTGACGCCGCCCGGTCCAGGCGCCAAAATCCTGTTCGCGAAAGGCCGGGTTATCGACCGCTTCAAGCCCCAGCGTGCGCGCGGTTTCCCGCGTGCGGCGCGCCGGGCTGCAGACGGCAAGCGCATTCGGCGGCAACCTGGCCTTGAGCGCGGCAAAGGCCGCGGCATCGCCAAGATCGGCCGGCGCATCCGGGCCATGAATGACGCCGCGCGGCCCGTCGACCGGTGCGTGCCGGATCAGCCAGAGATTTGTCTCGAGGCTCATCGCGATCAGGCCAGCCGGGCGGCGAGCAGCACGAGGATCGCGGTCTCGGCGACCTGCTCGGCGCCACCCAGCACGTCGCCGGTCTGGCCGCCGATCTGGCGCTTCGCAAGCCACGCCATGCCGATCGCGCCGGCTGCGGCCATGATGGCGGCGAGCAGCGCGTTGACAAAGGACAGCGACAGCCATGCGATCGCAAAAGCAAAAGCCGCGGCCGTCGCCGCCGTCGCCGCATCGGGCCGGCCGGCATTGGCGGCGAGCCCGTCCGTGCGCGCATAAGGCTGGCTGATCGCCATCCACGGCAGCACGCCGCGCGCCAGCGCATGCACCGCGATCAGGCTTTGCACGACATAGCCGTCCGGGATTGCAGCCAGCGCGGAAAGTTTTGTCGCAAAGCTCACCAGCAGGACCAGCGCGCCATAGGTGCCGAGCCGGCTGTCGCGCATGATCTCCAGTTTCGCCGCGACATCGCGGCCGCCGCCGAATCCGTCGGCGACATCGGCCAGCCCGTCCTCATGCAGCGCGCCGGTCAGCATGGCGCCGACGCCGAGCGCCAGTGCGGCCGCCGCCAGATCGGGCACGCCGATGTGCCGCGAACCGAGGCAGAGCAAGCCGACCGCGGCGCCGATCATGGCGCCCACAATCGGAAACATCCGCTGCGCGCGCACGAAATTCGGCGGCATCGCGCCTTCCGGATGCGGCATCGGCAGCCGGGTCAGGAAACCGACCGCGGTTTTGAAATCGTCGAGCCATTCGTTCATGGTGGTGCCCAGAGAATTGTTTTAGCTTGCGACCCGCTCGACTTGTCCAGGGAATCGCATGCAGTTCGACACTTTAGACGACATCCGCGCCTTCTGTCGTGATCTGCCTCGGGGCAATGCGCATGTCGCCGACGCCGCGACGCGCCGGCAACAGAACCTCACAAAACCGCCGGGAAGCCTCGGCCGTCTCGAAGAACTGGCGATCTGGCTGGCGCGGTGGCAGGGCCGCGAAGTGCCACAGCTCGGGCGCGTCACGATTGCGGTCTTTGCCGGCAATCACGGCGTCGCCGGCCGCGGCGTCTCCGCTTACCCGCAGGCGGTCACCGGACAGATGGTGGCGAATTTCGCCGCCGGGGGTGCTGCCATCAACCAGATCGCACAATCGGCCGGCGCCGAATTGCGCGTGGTGCCGATCGAACTCGACCGGCCGACGCGCGATTTCACCGTGGCATCCGCGATGGAGGCGGATGAATTTCTCGCCGCGATCGATATCGGCTACCGCACCGTGCCCGGCGATTGCGACCTGCTCGCCGTCGGCGAGATGGGCATTGCGAATACCACGACGGCGGCGATGCTGTGCGCGGCGCTGCTCGGCGGCGGCGGCGCGCGCTGGGCCGGCCGCGGCACCGGCGTCGACGAGGGCGGGCTGTTGCGCAAGCGCGCGGTGATCGATGCCGGGCTGGATTTTCATCGCGGCATGCTCGGCGATCCCTTAAGGGTAGCGGCAGGGCTCGGCGGCCGCGAGCTTGCCGCGATGGCGGGCGCCGTCCTGGCGGCGCGGCGTCAGGGGATTCCGGTGCTGCTCGACGGCTTCGTGGCGACCGCCGCGGTGCTGCCGCTCGCACGCCTTGAGCGAGGCGCGCTGGATCATTGCCGCGCCGGGCACGTCTCCGCCGAATCCGGCCACCGCGAATTGTTGCGCGAACTCGCGCTCGACCCGCTGCTCGATCTCGGCATGCGGCTCGGCGAGGCCTCCGGCGCGGCGGTTGCGATCCTGCTGGCGCGCGCGGCGCTCGCCTGCCACGCCGGGATGGCGACTTTCGCCGAGGCCGGGGTTTCCGGCGCCGACGAATGAAAGGGCCCTTGCCGCGTGCGCCAAGCCTGATTAACTCGAATGATCATCAGACGCGAAGGAGCCGCTGATGCGAAGAGCCGTGATTAAATTGGCTGTTGCGATCGTGGCGCTATGCGCGGCGATCTCGCCCACGCAGGCCGAGGTGCGCATTCTGGCGAGCCCGGGCGGACAGGTCGGCCCGTTCCTCGACCTGTTCGAACAAGTGCGCGCCTCCGGCGAACGCGTCGTGATCGACGGACCGTGCCTGTCGGCCTGCACGCTGGTGCTGTCCATCGTACCGGACAGCCGTATCTGCGTGACGCGGCGCGCGGTGCTCGGATTTCATGCCGCGCGGTCGATCGACGGGCGCGGCCAGATGTATGCCGAGCCGGAAGCGTCGGAAGCGGTGCTGGAAGCCTATCCCGCGGCGGTGCGGGGCTGGATCAGCCGCCGCGGCGGATTGACGTCGCGGCTGCTGCTGCTGCGCGGGCGGGAACTCGCCGCGATCTACCCGAGGTGCAGGTAGCAGCGCAGCTCACATGCCTTCCAGCGGGCAATTCACCATCCAGGGTATGCCGAACTGGTCGACGCACATGCCAAAGCCCTTGGAGAAGAAGGTCTTGCCGAACGGCATGTTGACGCTGCCGCCTTCCGAGAGTGCCTTGAACTTGCGCTCGGCCTCGGCGGGATCGCCGACCGTCAGCGACACCGAAAAGCCCTGCGGCTTTTGAAAGTGATCGGGCGGCGCGTCGGACGCCATCAGCACCTGGCTGCCGATCGACATCCGCGCATGCATGATCTTTTGCTTGCGCTCCGGCGGCGACGCCATCTCGGGCGGCCCCTCTTCATTTCGGAGCATCATCTCGATCTTGCCGCCCAGCGTCTTTTCGTAGAACTTGAACGCCGCCTCGCAATTGCTGTTGTAGAACAGGTAGGGATTAAGCATCGTTTACTCCTTGCTGAAGTTTACCGGCTAACCGGCGGTTCGAACGTTTAACTATTTCTCCGTCAGCTTCTTCAGATTGGCGAGACCGACCTCGAAATCCTTGCCGATCATATTGTCCATGTTCATGAACACCTGCATCACCTTGTACATAAAGGACGCGGGTCCATGCATCACCCAGGTCAAATTGGTGACATCGCCCTGCGGCAGCATTGTGAATTCGGCGGTGTTGTGGCCCTCGATCGGTTTGAAGAAATCGAGCTTGATGACGATCTTCGACGGCACGGCAGCGTCGATGATTTCCATCCGGCCGGAACCGACATTGTTGTTGCCGTCCCACGCATAGACCGCGCCCTTGCCTTCAGCCGCGCCGCTATAGGTGCGCTTCATTGCGCGGTCCTTGTTCTCGTAGGGCGACCAGGCAACCCACTGATGAAAATCATTGATCAGGGAGAATATCTTTTCCGCCGGCGCCTTGATGCTGGTCGCGCGCCGCACGGCGAAGCTACTGGGTTTGGTGAGCGCGAGCACCAGCACGATGGCGATGGCAATCGCGAGGATGACGGCGATGATGGCAATGACTTCAAACATGGTGGGCTCCGTGTCGTTGAAATACCGATAAGACAAATTAGCGGCGGAATGGTAGCAGCGAACGCAGGTTGCGGTCGCGCAACCACAACCCGCCCCATAGCATCAGGCCGAGATAAAGTCCGAACAGGGTGTGGCTGAACAAGGGGCTGCCGATCCGCACATGCGAAGCGATTGCGCCACCGAGATAGCCGGTCACGAGGATCGCGCCGAGGATCGAGGTCGGCGGGATCGAATAGAGCACGGTGCAGACGACGGTGATGACCCCGAGGCTTCGCGCCAGGCTTTCGCTCGAGCCATAGCCCATTTTGTCCATCGTTTCCGTGACGACCGGCCACGGCACCAGCTTGATGGCGCCGTCGAACAGCAGGAAGACGATCACCAGACCGCTGAGAATGCGGCCCAGCAAGCGCGCGGATTTTGAGACCGGCACGGTCTCGGCGATATCGGACATGGCTCGCTCCGTGAAGGGATCGTGTTGTTCTGCCCCTAGGACGAACGGGCGGAGCGAAATCCGACAGGGGGATAAAGATTTTTATCGCACAATCCGGAAGCGTGCCCCGGATGCTGCGCAGCGCGCCGCATTTGCGGCGTGATGCGCTGCTGATCCGGGGTCCATGGCCGCGCGTCCGGAAGCGTGGGTCCCGGCTCTGCGGTGCACCGCCTAAGTGGGCGCTGCACCGCGTCCGGGACACGAAGGCGAACTTACTTCCCCTCCTTCTTGCCGCGCGGCTGGCTGTCGCGCATCAGGCGGTCGAGATGCATCCGGATATGGGCGGCTTCGGCTGACGTGTGGGCCAGCGCGATAGCGCGGTCAAAGGCTACCCGGGCTTCGTCATTGCGGCCGAGCTGCATCAGGAACGCGCCGCGCACGCCGAAGAAATGAAAGTAATTCGACAGCCGCGGCGCCAAAGGCTCGATCATCTGAAGCGCCGCCTCCGGCCCCCGCACCTTGGAGACCGCGACCGCGCGGTTGAGCGTGACCACCGGCGACGGCTGCATGATCTCGAGCGCGCCGTAGAGCAGGTCGATCTGGGTCCAGTCGGTATCCTCAGGTCTTTCGGCGCGGGCATGCAAGGCCGCGATCGCGGCCTGGACCTGGTAGGGCCCGCTGCGGCGATGCCGCATCGCCTTGTCGATCAGCGCCAGCCCTTCGGCGATCATCTTCTGGTTCCACAGGCTGCGGTCCTGATCGTCGAGCAGGATCACCGCGCCGTCCTGGTCGAATCGTGCGGCGGCGCGGGCATGCTGCAGCAACAACAGCGCTGTCAGCCCCATGATCTCGGCCTCGCTCTGGAACAGCCGCAGCAACAGCCGCGCCAGACGAATCGCCTCCTCGCACAGGGGGCTGCGGATCTCTGCGGTATCGCCGCTGGCCGAATAGCCCTCGTTGAAGATCAGATAGATCATCGCGGCCACCGCCGACAGCCGCTCGCTACGCTCCACCGCGCCCGGGGTCTCGAACGGCACACTGGCTTCGGCGACGCGAGCTTTGGCGCGGGTGATGCGCTGCTCCATCGCGGCTTCCGAGACCAGAAAGGCGCGCGCGATCTGCTTGACCGTCAGGCCGGAGACGATGCGCAGCGCGAGCGCGATCTGCTGCGTCGCCGGCAAATCCGGATGGCAGCAGATGAACAGCAGCCGCAGGATGTCGTCGCGATAATGCGAGCCGTCGAGCCGTTCGGCGAGCGCATCCTCGGCGTCTTCGGTGTCGGAGATCGCCTGGTCGTCCTCGGGCAGCGGCTGCTGCTTGCGGCCGCGCCTGATATCGTCGATCGCGACGTTGCGCCCGACCATGATCAGCCAGCCGGCGGGATCGCGCGGCGGGCCGTTCTGCGGCCAGCTTTTGAGCGCGCGCAGGCAGGCGTTCTGGAACGCTTCCTCGGCGGTATCGAGATTACGGAAATAGCGCAGCAGCGCGCCGACCGCCTGGGGACGCGCCGACGTCAACGCGGCATCTATCCAGGCGGTGTCGGTCACGTGGCGAGGCTCCCGGGGTTCAAGAGCCCGACCGGGCGGATCTCATAGGCGCCGCCGGGATTGGCCTTGCCGAGATCGCGGGCGACGTCGAGCGCTTCGTCCAGGTTCTTGCAGTCGACGATGTAGAAGCCGAGTAATTGTTCCTTGGTCTCGGCGAAGGGGCCGTCGAGCACGATCGGCGGATCGTCCTTGCGCAGCGTGGTCGCCGATGTCGTCGGCAACAGCCGCGCCACCGGACCGAGCCGGCCCTGTTTGGTCAGTTTGTCCTGCACGACGGCGAGTTTCTGCATCACCGCGGCGTCCTGTTCCTTGGTCCAGGACCCGGTGAAATCTTCGTCGTGATAGCAAAGGATGGCGTACAGCATGGGATGCGGCATCTCCGTTGTCTCTAGGACGAACGATTATGCCCGCAGCCGACAGGTCGGCGAAGAGAATTTACAACGGGTTCCTTGCTCGTCATGCCCGGCCATAGCGGTCTGGCTTGCGCAGACTGCGTAAACTTGTCTGCGATGCCGGGCATCCACGTTCTTTGTGCCGCACAGCAGTCAAGGACGTGGATGGCCGGGCATAGGCGAGCGGAAGCGACGCCGTCCTTCGGACGGCTATGCCCGGCCATGACGCGAAGTGAAATTTTTCCGGTCGCCTGAGGCGATTGCGGCATTACCAGTAGACGCCGTAGCGGGCGGCGATCCGGCGCGCCTTGGCCTCGTCGGCCTCATAGCCCCGCACATGGGACTTCTGCCTGGAGGCGTGATGCTTGGCGCCTTCCGGCTTGGCGGCATCGGTCTTGACGTCGGCGTTGATCTGCTCGGCCGGGGTTTGTTCCGGCTTGGCGGTCTCGACGGCCCTGGTCTCATCATTGGCGGCCAGTGTCATGTTGCGGCTCTCGCCGGCGTGAGCCGACATCGAGGCCAGCACGAAAGCGGATATCAGGATCAATTTGCGCATCGGAGGTCTCCCCTCGTTGACGAAAGGAGGCTAAAGCAACGGTTCAATTCGTAATGTGACGCAGGTCACGCTGGGTGCGGAAGGTGTTGGAATGGGTAAAGGTGCGCTCGCTCTGCTGGTGCATGGCGGGACTGAAAACTGGTCGCCACGGCGGTGGAAGACCCGATTCGATGAGGTCTGCCGGAATCGGCCGGTTTTGCTGTTGCCGGACGCTTCGTTCGATCCGGCCGCGGTCCATTACGCCGCGGTGTGGAAGCCGCAGCCGGGCGAACTGGCCGCGTTCCCCCATCTGCGCGTCATCTTCAATCTGGGCGCGGGCGTCGACGCGCTGATGGCGGACAAGTCGCTGCCCGATGTGCCGCTGGTGCGGGTCGCGGTCTCCGATCTCACCGCGCGGATGACGGAATATGTCGTGCTGCATGTGCTGATGCATCACCGGCAGGAGTTGTACTTACGGGAGTCGCAGCGCGAAAAACGCTGGGCGCCGAAATCGCAATGGGCGGCCGGCGCCGTCACGGTCGGCATCATGGGGCTGGGCACGCTCGGGGCGGACGCGGCCGAGGTGCTGCGGCGGATCGGCTTTCGTGTCGTGGGCTGGAGCCGGAGCCCGAAGCGGATCGACGGCGTCGAATGCTTTCACGGCGAAGCGCTGCTCGAACCGTTCCTGCGCCAGACCGATATCCTGGTCTGCCTGCTGCCGCTGACGCCGGAGACGCGGCACGTTCTGGGTCGCAACCTGTTCGCCAAGCTCAACCGCACGAGCCCGATAGGCGCGCCGGTGCTGATCAACGCCGGCCGCGGCGGCCTGCAGAACGAGGCCGACATCCTGCAATGCCTCGACGACGGCACGCTCGGCGCAGCCTCGCTCGATGTCTACGCCACCGAGCCGCTGCCCACGGACAGTCCGTTCTGGAGCCATCCCAAGGTGGTGCTGACGCCGCACAATGCGGCCGACACCGACGCGGACGAAATCTCGAAATATGTCGCGCAGCAGATTGAACGCTTTGAAGCCGGCGGCGCGCTGGAGAATATCGTCGATCGCGGACGGGGGTATTGATACTCACTGTCGTCCCTGCGAAAGCAGGGACGACATCTTTATAAGTTCGCGCACTTCGCCTCACGCCATCGCGGACCGTCGCCGTACGGTGACGTGGGTCGCGTTCGGGCCCGCAACGCTTTCGGCACAAGCAAAGCCGAGGGCCGGCAAGTCGAGCCCCGAGAACAGGTTCTCTCCTCTCCCCAGAAGAACCGGGGAAACTGCCAGATGAAGTTCGTCGAGCAGACCTGCCTGCAGATATTGCCTGACAACCGAGACGCCGCCGCCGATGCGAACGTCCTTGCCGCCGGCAATTGCTGTCGCCCGCTGCAGCGCCGCCGTGATGCCATCGGTCACGAAATGAAAGACGGTGCCGCCCTCCATCTCGATGGAAGGGCGCGCATGATGCGTCAGGACGAACACCGGCACGTGGTAGGGCGGATTGTCTCCCCACCAGCCCTTCCAGGAATGATCGGGCCATTGGCCGCGGATCGGGCCGAACATGTTTCGTCCCATGATCCAGGCGCCCACCCCCTCCATCGACTTCCGGGCAAACCGATCGTCGGTGTCGACCGCGCCTCCCTCCTGGCCGATCATTTCATGAAACATCCGCGTCTTGAGCAGCCAATTGGTCACCTCAATACCGGGAACACCAAATGGATGCTCCAGGTCCTGATTTGGACCCGCCCCAAATCCGTCGAGCGATACCGAGAACGCGGAGGCTCTTACTTTTCCCATTGTGTCTCTCTTTCCTCTTTGACCACTTCCGGGGGACGAACGGGAAAACGGTGGGCCGACAAATCATGTTGTAAATATTTTGAAGCGAGCAATGCCCGGGCTATTTCACGCCCCACACATCACGTCGATTGCGCCTTTCACGATCGCTTCCAACTCCTTGCGCGGCACGCGGGCGCGGGCGCGGATCGCGATGGTGTGGACGGTGGCGGAGGCGAGATGCGCAAGCACGGTGGCATCGGCGCTGTCGGGCAGTTCGCCTTTTTCCCGCGCCAGCTGGAAGCAGGCCGCAAACGCCTTGTCGAGTTCGGCAAAGCCTTCCAGCACCATGGCGCGGATCTCGGGATCGGCCACCGCTTCCGAGGCCGCGGTCATCACCGTGAAGCAGCCGCGCGGGCCGGCTTCGCCTGAAAGATAGATGTCGAGCGCCACCGCATAGATGCGCTCCAGCCGCTCGCGGATCGGCAATTCGTCGCGAAAGATGTCGATCATCGCCGCGCGCGCGTCCTCGCGGTAGCGCTGATAGCTCTTGATGTAGAGCTCGCGCTTGTCGCCGAACGCGCCATAGAGGCTCGGCCGGTTCATGCCGATGGCGGCGCTGAGATCGTCCAGCGAGGTCGCCGCAAACCCGTCTTTCCGGAACAGATCGAGCGCCTTGCCGAGCGCGATCTCCGGCTGATAGGCGCGCGGACGTCCGCGGCGTTTTGGCTCGGCCGTGACTTCGTTTTTGGCGGCAGCCGGCAGCTTCTTGGTTTTTTGTACCATTTCGCAACAAATTCCTTGACGCGATTTATATTATGCGAGACGGTATAAAAATCAACCCGGCTCACGAGATTTGAGCCAAACCGCCAAGGAGACCCCCATGGACCTGTATTTTTCGCCGCTCGCCTGCTCGCTGGCGACGAGGATCGCGCTGTATGAAGCCGGTGCTACGGCCAGCTATTTCGAGGTCGATCCGAAGACCAAGGTGGTGCAGAACGACGGCTCGGATTTCCGTAAGGTAAATCCACTCGGGCTGGTGCCGACCTTGCGCACCGACGACGGACTGCTGCTGACCGAGAACGCGGCGATCCTGCAATATGTCGCCGACCGCTTTCCGCAGGCCGGCATCGCCACCGGACCCGGCCTGGAACGCAGCCGATTGCATCAATGGCTCTGCTTCGTCGGCACCGAGCTGCACAAGGGACTGTTCGTGCCGGTGCTCGACAAGACGGCGCCGCCGGAGGTCAAGACCTACATCCTCGGCAAGGGCCTTTCGCGGCTCGACTATCTCGAGAATTATCTGAAGGGCCGCGAATTCCTGCTCGACCATTTCAGCGTGGCCGATGCCTATCTCGTCACCGTCATCAACTGGACGATGGCGACGCCGCCGATCGAACTGGCGAAATGGCCGGTCGTAAAAGCCTATTACGAACGGCTGCGCGCCCGTCCGAGCATTGCGAAAGCGGTCGCCGAGGAGTTTGAGCTGTATAAGGCCGAACTCGCGCGGCACAAGGCGGCGGCGTAAGGTCGCAAATGGCGGGGACATCGCGAAGCGGCGTCCCCGCGCCCTCAACCGGGGCAACGAATTCAGGCATGCTTCATGCTTAACAGATCTTTGATTTCGCAAGCTTTCGACAATTTATTCCTGGGAAATGTACCGATCTTTACACTTTCGCGCGCAGTATTGATGGTGCCACGCCTATTGGGAGCAGCAGAATGCCGCAGCCGCGGTTGTACAAAAGGGTTGTGCCGTCGGGCCAGATGTCCCGAACCGGAAAGATCATCCTCGGCCCGAAGGAACCGATCCTGACTTGCACGGTCATCGATTACTCCGCCGGCGGCGCGTGTCTCGAAGTCTGCGGTCAGCGTTCGATGCCAGACCGTTTCGAGTTCCTCTATGGCAGCGTGAAAAAGAAAAGCCGCGTCGTTTGGCGACGCGGAGTACGGTTAGGGGTGGCATTCTAGGGCCTTGAAGAGCGGTTCGATTATCGACGCTCCGAGCATCCCCTTAAAACGGACTCTCTCCCAGTCCCGGCACGTCCGCCGGCCTTGGTCCGGGTGCTGGCCAATGGAAGCGCCGGTCTTTCTCCGCAATCGCGACATCGTTGATGCTGGCTTCGCGCCGGCGCATCAACCCGTGCTCGTCGAATTCCCATTGCTCGTTGCCGTAGGAACGGTACCACTGCCCGGCAGCGTCGTGCCATTCATATTGAAAGCGCACCGCGATGCGGTTTTGATCGAAGCCCCAGAGATCCTTGATCAGGCGATAGTCTTTCTCCTTCTCCCATTTGCGGGTGAGGAACGTGACGATGGCGGCGCGGCCTTCAAAAAATTCGGAGCGGTTACGCCAGCGGCTGTCCTCGGTATAGGCCAGCGCCACCCGTTCGGGATCGCGCGAATTCCAGGCGTCTTCGGCCATGCGGGCCTTTTGGGCGGCGGTTTCCCGGGTGAATGGCGGCAGCGGCGGACGTGTCATGGGGGCCTCGGATCGTGGTGAGATCTCAACTCTATCGTGCCGTTTCGGGGAGTCGATGGGCTATTACCTATCGCCTAATAGCTAGACCAGATCGGCCTTCATCAAGCGCCGCAGCGATTTCGGGATCGGATGCGCTTTGCCCTCGGAGATAAAGGCGACGCGCACCTTCGCCTTGACCAAGACTTCCTCGCCGCGCCGCACCTCCTGCGCCAGCGTGATCGAGGCGCCCTTCACCGCCACCGGCCACGTCACGATATCGAGCACGTCGTCCATCCGCGCCGGCCGCAGATAGTCGAGCTCCATCGAGCGCACCACAAAGGCAAAGCCCGGCGTCTCCTGCTCAGCCTCCGCATACAGCGCGTGCTGCTCGGCGCCCATCAGCCGCAGATGATTGGTGCGGCCGCGCTCCATGAAGCGCAGATAATTGGCGTGATAGACGATGCCGGAGAAATCCGTGTCCTCGTAATAGACGCGGATCTGCATGTGATGGCGGCCGTCGCGGATCTCGCCGTCGAGGGAGGACATTGAAACTTCTCCGAGAATTCGGCGGCGCGAAATTTGGCCAGTTATAAAATTGTTTGCAGTAAGGGACTTATCAAAACGCGCGGGGAGTGAGAACTACGATTCAAAAACGCCGCCGCGGCGGGGCCTCGGCGTCCGGTTGGGTCCCTCCCATGCTGGCGAGCCGACGGCCGGCCTCACGCTGGACGAACGCCTGCAATGCAACCGTTACAACGGCAGACTTGCCGTTGATGCCCGCGAATTCCTGCGCTTTCGCAAACAATTCGTCGTCGATCGTGATCGTGGTTCTCATTCCGTAAAACTCCAGTACGTCAGACATAGCATCATCTGACGTACCGTCCCACATGACTGCACTCAAAGCGAACTACGACACCGCAGCAGCCGACCTGCCCAGCGTCACCAGCCCGATTTCCGGCGGGACGCCGAGGCGGAACGGCATGATGCTGCAGCCGAGGCCGCCGGAGACGATGACGTCGCAATTCATGCGGATGTGGCCATAGGCCAGCTCTTGTCCGGACGGCGCCACCGGCGACCAGCCCAGCACGCGGACCTGGCCGCCATGAGTATGGCCGGACAATTGCACCGCGACACGCGACGGCACGCGAACGGCGACATCAGGTTCATGCGCCAGCAGGATAACCGGCGCGTCGTCGGTCACCTTCTTCAGCGTCGCGCCGAGATCGTCGACGCCGATGCGCCGCACGGGACGGAAACGGCGCGCCGGAAGATAGGCCAGTTGGTCGCCGAGACCCGCCAGCCAGAACGGACGACCGTCCTTGCTCAGGCGCGTGGCGTCATTCTCGTAGACGGGGATGCCGACGTCTTCGAGCGCGCGGCGGGCGTTGATCGTGCCCCGCCCCTCGCGCTGCACCGTCTTGTCTTCCCAGTAATCGTGGTTGCCGAGGATCGCATGCACGCCGAGCGGCGCCTTGAGCCCGGCCAGCACCGGCGCCCATTCGCTGGCGGGAATGAAGCGCGTGACATGGTGATGTCCGGCGACATAGTCGCCGAGCATGACGATGACATCGGCATCGAGCGCGTTGGTGCGTTCAACGATCGCGTGAATCCGATCCAGCGACATCCAGGGATCGCAGGCGTGAAGGTCGGCGACGACGGCGATCTTGAGCTGGAAGTCAGCCGGCCATTTCGGCGGCGAAAGGTGATAGCGCGCGACCCGAAGCCGCAGCACGGGTTCCCCGAACCCGTAAGCCGTGGTGGAGACGCCGAGCGCGCCCAATCCACCGATGAACCGAAAGAACTGTCGTCGTGAAAACATGGCTGCCGATCGTGATGCATTCTCCTGGTATTTCGGGATTCAAGCGGAATTGGGGTGCGTTTGTGCAGATTGCCAGCAGGCCGGCACGGCGTGTCGCCGAACAATCCGTCAGACCGCGCCCGAAGCCGGACTGCGCGAAGCCAGTGGCAACACGCGGTCGCGGGTCAATGGCGCCAGCCGTCACTCTTCTTCGCTGCCGTTGCTGAACAAACCGAACTGCGCCGGATCGCGCGCGGGCTCGGCGAGGCCGAGATGGCGGAACGCATGCGAGGTCAACAGCCGGCCGCGCGGGGTGCGCTGCAGATAGCCGCACTGGATCAAGAACGGCTCGATGATGTCCTCGATCGCGTCGCGCGGCTCGGACAAAGCCGCCGCCATGGTTTCGACGCCGACCGGGCCGCCGCCATAGTTCATCGCGATGGTGGTGAGGTAGCGCCGGTCCATGGCATCGAGGCCGGCGGCATCGACCTCGAGCGCGCTCAGCGCATGGTCGGCGATGGCGCGATCGATCGAGCTGGCGTCCGCGGCGGAGGCAAAATCCCGCACCCGGCGCAGCAGGCGGCCGGCGATGCGCGGCGTGCCGCGGGCGCGGCGCGCGATCTCGTTGGCGCCGTCCGCCGTCATGCCGATATTGAGCACGCGGGCGCCGCGGGTGACGATCCTCTCCAGCTCTTCCTCGGTATAAAAATTCAGGCGCACCGGAATGCCAAAGCGGTCGCGCAATGGATTGGTGAGCAGGCCCGCGCGCGTGGTGGCGCCGACCAGGGTGAATTTGGCGAGGTCGATCTTGACCGAGCGCGCCGCCGGTCCTTCGCCGATGATGAGGTCGAGCTGAAAATCCTCCATCGCGGGATACAGCACTTCCTCGACCGCCGGGCTGAGGCGATGGATTTCATCGATGAACAGCACGTCACGCTCTTCGAGATTGGTCAGCAGTGCGGCGAGATCGCCGGCCTTGGCAATCACCGGGCCGGAAGTGGCGCGAAAACCGACGCCGAGTTCGCGCGCGACGATCTGCGCCAGCGTGGTCTTGCCGAGGCCGGGCGGGCCGACGAACAACACGTGATCCAGTGCCTCGCCGCGTTTGCGCGCGGCCTCGATGAAGATCGAAAGATTGGCGCGCGCCTGCGCCTGGCCGACGAATTCGGACAGCAATTGCGGGCGCAGCGCGGTGTCGCCGACATCGTCGCTGCGGCGCTCGGGGGTGACGATGCGGGAGGGGGGAGTCACTTCGACAATTCCTTCAGCCCGAGCCGAATGAGTTGCGCGGTTTCCGCCTTCTCGCCGGCGCTGCGCGAGGCGGCGGCGATGGCGGCGGCCGCCTGCGGCTGGCCATAGCCGAGATTGACCAGCGCCGAGATCGCGTCGGTGACCGGGCGCGGCGCGCGGTCATTGTCGAGCGCGCCGCTCAGATGCACCAGCGCCGGATCGACACTGGCAAACGCCGGTGCCTTGTCCTTCAATTCGGTGACGATGCGCTCGGCCACTTTCGGCCCGACGCCCGGCGTGCGCACCACCGCGGCCTTGTCGCGCAGCGCGATCGCGTTCGCAAGATCCGCCGGCGGCAGCGTGGAGAGCACGGCGAGCGCGACCTTGGCGCCGACGCCCTGCACGGTCTGCAACAGCCGGAACCATTCGCGCTCCATGTCGCTGCGAAAGCCGAATAGCTTGATCTGATCCTCGCGCACATAGGTCTCGATCGACAGCACCGCCGCCTCGCCCGGCGCCGGCAGCGCCTGCAACGTACGCGATGAACAATGCACCTGGTAGCCGACGCCGCCGACATCGAGGATGACATAATCCTCGCCGTAGCTGTCGATGAGGCCCTTGAGCTTGCCGATCATAGCCCGGCCACCTTCAACCGCAGCGATGCGCTCTGGCGGTGATGCGCGTGCGTAATGGCAATCGCCAGCGCGTCGGCGGCGTCGGCGGATTTCGGTTCGGCCTTCGGCAGCAATATCTTCAGCATCACCACAATCTGGTTCTTGTCGGCGTGGCCGGCGCCGACCACGGTCTTCTTGACCTGGTTGGGTGCATATTCCGCAACCGAGATGCCGAACATCGCCGGCGCCAACATAGCAACCCCGCGCGCCTGGCCGAGTTTCAGCGTGGCGACGCCGTCCTTGTTGACAAAAGTCTGCTCGACTGCGGCCTCGGCCGGCTTGAAATCGCCGAGCACCGCCGCAAGCCCCTCATGGATCGCCAACAGCCGGCTTGCCAGCGGCAGATTGTCCGGCGGCTCCACCGAGCCGCAGCCGATGAAGATCAGCCGGTTGCCCTCGGTCTCGATCACGCCCCAGCCGGTGCGGCGCAGGCCGGGGTCGATGCCGATGATCCGGACGGGATGGCGAATCGGTGGGGATGTCATGGCGTAGTGATAACGCCAGAGGCGGGTGAACGAAACATAAACAGAGCGTCATCCCCTGCCCGGGTGCCGTCATCCCCTGCTCGTGGCGTGGCGCTCACCCGCCCATCTTCGCCATCAGCGCGTCCGACACCTCGAAATTGGCGTAGACGTTCTGCACGTCGTCATGTTCGTTCAACAGATCGATCAGCTTCAACAGCTTCTCGCCGGTCTCGTCGTCGACCGCGACCGTGTTGTGCGGTTTCCAGGTCAGCGCCGCCTTGCGGGCTTCGCCGAATTTCGCCTCCAGCGCCTTGGCCACTTCGCGGAAGGTTTCCTGCGAGGCATAGATTTCGTGGCCGCTCGCGCTCGAGATCACGTCGTCGGCGCCGGCCTCGATCGCCGCGTCCAGCATCGCATCGTCGGAGGCCACGCTTGAATCATATTCGATGATGCCGGTGTGATCGAACATGAAGGCCACCGAACCGGTTTCGCCGAGATTGCCGCCGGATTTGGTGAAGTAGGAGCGGATGTCGGAGGCGGCGCGGTTGCGGTTGTCGGTCAGGGCTTCGACGATCACGGCGACGCCGCCGGGGCCATACCCCTCGTAGCGCATTTCGTCATAATGTTCGCCGCCAGTGCCGGTCGCCTTCTTGATGGCGCGCTCAATCGAGTCCTTCGACATGTTTTCCTGGCGGGCAGAGATGATCGCCGCGCGCAGCCGCGCGTTCATTGCCGGATCGGGCTGGCCCATCTTGGCCGCGACCGTGATTTCCCGCGCCAATTTGCCGAAAAGCTTCGACTTCTGGGCATCCTGCCGGCCCTTGCGGTGCATGATGTTCTTGAATTGGGAATGGCCGGCCATGCTTGGTCTCTTGGATTCGTCCGGGGGAATTTGGGGGTGAAAGCGCGGCCTTATAAGCCGGTGACCGGCCAAAATCAAAGATTTGGCGCTATTTTGGGTATGAAAGTAGTGCCGCCTGCTGGAATGTGAGGCAGTTGTTAACCATGACTTCATGCCCGGATGAGAGGATATCCCACCCAATTTCAACT
Organism: Bradyrhizobium sp. Ash2021; assembly: GCF_031202265.1. Taxonomy (NCBI): domain Bacteria; kingdom Pseudomonadati; phylum Pseudomonadota; class Alphaproteobacteria; order Hyphomicrobiales; family Nitrobacteraceae; genus Bradyrhizobium; species Bradyrhizobium sp. Ash2021. The sequence continues at coordinate 8,386,894 of NZ_CP100604.1, forward strand.
TTTAAGAGTTCCCATGGCGTTCGGTTTGTTTCGAAAGCGAGTGCCGGAACCGGCTGCGCCTGCCGTCGAACCCAAGGTTCCGGCAAGCGCCGCCGTGGCCGACGCAGCCGCCTCCTCCGAGAGTGATTCGGCCAAGGAAATCCTCGAACTGCTGGAACTCGAACTCGGCGCCATGATCCGCCAGCTCGAGCGCGCGGCCGGTTCGGTCGCCAGCGGCGCCGAAGCGACCGCGGCGACGCTGTCCACCATCCGCCAGCGTACCGACGCCCTCACCGGCCGCACCAGCGCCGCGCAGTCCACGGCGACGACATTCTCGCAGGCCGCCGACAAATTCACCCATTCGGCACAGGGCATAGGAGCGCAGGTACGCGACGCCGGCAAGCTCGCGGATCTCGCCAGCGACGCCGCCCGCGAAGCCAGCGCCAATGTGGATCGCTTAAGGGAGTCCTCCGCCGCCATCGGCAATGTCGTCAATCTGATTGCACAGATTGCGCGGCAAACCACGCTGCTGGCGCTCAACTCCACCATCGAGGCAGCGCGCGCCGGCGACGCCGGCCGCGGCTTTGCCGTGGTCGCCACCGAGGTCAAGGCGCTCGCGGTGCAGACCCAGCACGCCACCGAGGAAATCACCAAAAAGATCGAAGCGCTGCAGAAGGATGCCGCGGGTTCGGTCGATGCGGTGCATCGGATTTCGCAGGCGATCGAGGCGATCCGGCCGGTATTCGAGAACGTCAACGGCGCTGTGGCCGAGCAGAACCAGACCACCGGCGAAATGTCCGAGAACGCCGCCTCCGCTTCCCATTTCATCGTCTCGGTCGGCGACAGCGCCACCGAGATCGGCAGCGCGACCAAGGAAGCCGAGGCGCATGGCGAGAACGTCGCCAAAGCGGGCCAGGCGGTCACGACGTTCGCGCAGAAGCTCAAATCGCGCTGCGCCGTGCTGCTGCGCCAGGGCGAGCGGACGGACCACCGCAAGGGCGAAAAGCTGCCCTGCAACCTCAAGATCGAAATCCAGACCGCGCGCGGCCCGATCAGTGCGCCGGTCTATGAGATTTCCATGGAAGGCATCCTGGTCTGCGGCCCCGCTGCCGACGGCCTGCCGCAACACCAGAGCCTCAGTGCGACGCTGCAGGACATCGGCGCCTGCAGGATTCGGATCGGCGAACGCACCAACGCGGGCGCGCAGGCACGGTTCGAGGCGCCGAATGCCGAGCTCAGCGAAAAGATCGAAGACAAATTGTGGTCGATCCGCGACGAGAACACCGAATTCGTCACCCGCGCTATGGAAGCCGGCGCAGCGCTGACCAGGATCTTCGAAAGCGGGGTCGCAAGCGGCGCCATCTCCATCGAAGACATGTTCGATACCGACTATGTCGAGATCGCAGGCACCAACCCGGTCCAGCATCGCAGCAAGATTCTGGACTGGGCGGATGGTACGCTGCCACCGTTCCAGGAAGCCTTCCTTGCCAGGGATCCGCGCATGGCGTTCTGCGTGATGATCGATCGCAATGGCTACCTGCCGGTGCACAACAAGATCTACTCGCACCCGCAGCGCCCCGGCGACGTCGCCTTCAACACCGCCAACAGCCGCAACCGCCGCATCTTCAACGACACGGCGGGCCTGGCCGCCGGCCGCAATCAGCGTACCTATCTGATCCAGAGCTATGCCCGCGACATGGGCAACGGCAAGACCGTCATGATGCGCGAGATCGACGTCCCGGTCCGCGTCAACGGCCGCCACTGGGGTGGCTTCCGCACCGCGTACCGGCTGTGACCCGCATTTCAATGAAGGGGATGCCGTGATGCCGGCAGCTCAGAGTTCGGAACTGAATCACGCCCAGGCCGCGCCGTCGGCCAGCGAGCGCCTGGTCGACCAGCTTGCCAACCGGATCGGCGGCCTCGGGGTCGAACTTGCCGACGTCGCCGGCAACCTCCAGGAAGTTGCGGGCCGTGTCTCCGGCCAATCCGACCGGTTCGGCCAGTTGCAGAAAACCGCCGAGACCATGGTCTCCGCCAATCACGGCATCGCCAGCGCCTCGCAGGCGGTGCAGTCGGCCGCCACGGCCGCGGTCGGAGAAATCACCCAGTCGCGCACCGTGGTGGAGACCGCGGTCCAGCACATCGCCGAACTGATCGAGGCGGTCGGCCGTATCGAGCATCGCCTGAGTTCAGTCGGCAGCGCGCTGTCCGAAGTCTCAAAAGTATCCGGATCGATCGAGGCGATCGCGCGGCAAACCAATTTGCTGGCGCTGAACGCCACCATCGAGGCCGCGCGCGCAGGCGCGGCGGGAAGAGGATTTGCGGTCGTCGCCAGCGAGGTGAAGAATCTCGCCGAAGCGACCCGGCAGGCGACCCATCTGATCGACGATACCGTTCGCGACCTCGATGGCCAGGTCAACAGCCTGATCGGCGAGAGCGGCGAGGCCTCGCTCCGGGCCAAGAATGCCGGCGAAGGCGCGGCGCAGATCCAAGGCATCATCGCCCGCGTCCAGAATGGCTTTACGGCGGTCGGGAGCGAGATCGACGGCGTCGCCAAGGCGGCCACCTCCAATCTCTCACACTGCGACAAGGTCATCGACGAGCTCGGCAACCTTGCCAAGGGCGTCGATCTCTCATCGACCGAGTTGAAGCATGCCGACGACCGGGTCGCCAAGCTGCTCGATATCTCGGAAGGGCTGATCGCCCTCATTGCCGACAGCGGCGTGGAGACCTCGGATGCGCCATTGATCCGTGTCGTGATCGATACGGCGAAGCAAATCTCGGCCGCCTTCGAAAGCGCGATCGCGCGCGGCGAGATCACCCTCGATCAGTTGATGGACGAGAAATACCGCGAAATCGCCGGTAGCGATCCGAAACAATACATGACGGACTACGTCACCTTCACCGACCGCGTCCTGCCGGCGATCCAGGATCCAATTCAAAAATGCGATCCGAGAATCGTGTTTTGTGTCGCATGGGCCAAAGGCGGCTATCTGCCGACCCATAATCCGAACTATCGCCATCCGCAGAGGCCGGACCTGGTCTGGAACAACGCGAACTGCCGCTACCGGCGGCTGTTCAGCGATCGCGCGGTGAAGAAAGTGGCGGCGAACACCAGGCCGTTTTTGCTGCAAACCTACCGGCGCGACATGGGTGGCGGCAATTTCGTGCTGATGAAGGATCTGTCGTCGCCGATCGTCATCCGCGGCCGCCATTGGGGCGCCTTCCGCATGGGCTTCGGCAGTCCTGAGCAGCCGGCCGATCGCGCCGGCGAAGCTTCTCGTCGGAATGCAATCCGGGGTGTAACAATTACCGGGCCCGTGACGGAGTTGAACAGCCCATGAAACACCTGCTCGATGCCGGGAAACTGCTGCTGCTCGACATGGCGTCGACGTTGTTTTTCCTGGTCGTCTACCTCACGACAGGGAACGTCACCCTGGCGGTCGTGCTCGGCATGGCGCTGGGTGCAGCCCAGATCGGCTGGCAGTTTCTGCGCCAGAAGCCGATCGACACCATGCAGTGGATGAGCCTGTTCCTGGTGTTGGGCGCGGGCGCCGCCACGCTGATCACCCGCGACCCGCGCTTCGTGATGATCAAGCCGACCGTGATCTACACCGTCGTCGGCATCGTGATGCTCAGGCCCGGATGGATCAACCGCTATCTGCCGCCGGTCGCGATCGAAATGGTGCCGGATATCGCCTTCATCTTCGGCTACGTCTGGGCCGGCCTGATGTTCTTTTCCGCCGGCCTGAACCTGATCGTGGCCCTCAACTATAGCGTGGCGACCTGGTCGGTGTTCATGTCGATCTACGGCATCGTCAGCAAGCTTGTCCTGTTCCTGATCGGCTTTGCCACCATGCGCACCATCGGCGTGCGCCGCCGCCGCGCCCAAATGATCGCTGCCGCTTCCTGACGGCGAAGCGCTCGGCGCTAGCGCATGGTCCACGAACCGCCGCCGATTTCAGCTAGGGCGTGAACCCATAAATCCAGAGTGGTCGGCGGACGTCCGCTTTAGTGTGCATTCCGGACTCACGTCGGACGTCGCGTGAGGTCCGAAAAATGCCAACAACGGACCCATGCACTGCAGCAAGGCACACTCGAGATCACGATGGCAGCATGAAATTCGTCGAGCGGCAACCCTTCGCCGATCCCGATGCCGCCGCGCGCAGGATCGTCGAGACCGCCAACGGCGTCGAAGCGGTGCAGGATGGCCGTATCTTCATCGAACGCGTCAATGAGCCATTTCTGGCGGCTGCCGGCAGTGGCGAGCAGTTCCGCGCCGGTATCGAGCGCGCCGTCGCTCTCGGCTGGCTGTGGCGGCACGAGAGCGGCACTTACCTGAAAATCACCGAGAGGGCGGCGCTGTTTGCCTGATCCACGATTAGTGACCGCGAAAGCACACCCGCATAGATTTCGCAGAAACGCACAGCCCGCAAGTTACCTTCTTTGGGATCGCAAGCTAAATCTAGAGACACTTTCGTTTCAGAAGGCCTGCGATGACCCTGCTTGTGACCGTAAAAGAGGCAGAGGAGGATCAGACTGGCGCCCCCGACATGAAGGCTGTGATCGCCGTTGTTGGACTTGCAATTGAGGCCAGAATAGCCGGGACGGCAGCGATGATCGCTGATGGTGACCGGACCGCCTTTCTTCTACGTGACGCCATCCGACAGGGTGTGCGCGGCGTTATAAGCTTCGGCGTATGCGGCGGGCTAGATCCGAAGCTCCGACCGGGTAAGGTTGTTATCGCTTCGTCGGTGTTTGCCGGGAAAGGTGAAGCTTATCCAAGTGACCTCCTCTGGGCCGAGGAGCTCCTTCGGATGATCCCGGGCTCTGGCTACTCTCCGATTGCTGGAGTGGCTTCCCCCATCACAAGTTTTGAGCAGAGACGGGACTTCCATGCCACCACCGGGGCTGTCGCGGCCGATATGGAGTCGCAAATCGTGGCACGAATTGCTGCCGAATTCAGAATTCCCTTTGCTGCTTGTCGCGTTGTTCTAAACCCTGCCCATCGAATACTTCCGAGAGCAGCGCTCATAAACATCGGACCCGCAGGTAAGCCTGGACTGCGTAAAATTGGAGGTTCAGTTCTTAAAGATCCACGGCAACTTCCCAGTCTTAGCCGGCCAGCTGTTGACGCTGTTATTGCGGTGCTGGCCTTGCGCAGTGCCAAACAACGGCTTGGAACTCACCTCGGTTTCCCGCACCTGCGTTCACGCCGGCCATTGAACTGCCTGATTCCTTCAGCGCCCGCTGCGTATCCGATGTAGGCAAGGAATCGAAGCAAAGCCGTCTCGGCGGCGTTGGAATTCCGCTCTCGCCGTAACAGGGATAGACGAATGCGAAGGGCGACGTCGCGAGCGCGCTCACGAGTCGGACTCCGGGTCGAGCTTCGGGATTGGCCGCGAACCCGCGCGCGAGTGCAGGAACGCCTTGCTCACCAAAAGGGCCGGCGCAGCTAAAAAGGCGGCCAAGGCGGTCCACGAAATCATGGGCCGTGGCGCGGCCGCATGGCGCTCAGGCAGAACCGCCGCCGATCCAAAGCAACCTCTTCGTTTCATGAAGCGCCAGACGAGCGGGTTCCACTGCCTCCAGACCTGCTCAGCCTGCGCTGACAACAGGCCGGAGACGATTTCCGGTGGTGGTCCAAAAACCTCAGGCAGTTTGTTCGATAAATCGTCGTCCTTGAGCACGTCCCATTTCGAATATCCTCCCATCACAGGAGAGGAAAGCGCGAACACCACCCGACCAATCCGCGCCTCTCTTGCAGGAAACGAACACATCGGGCAGGGCTCAACGATCGAATACAAGGTACAATCCTGCAGACGCTTTCGTTTCAGGACCTTTTGTGCTTCGGAAAGCGCCACGACCTCCGCGTGTCGCGTCACGTCGCTCTCCGATGAAACGCAATTTGTTGCCTCGGCAATGACGTGTCCTCGAGAAACGATTACGGCGCCGAACGGCAGCTCTCCTTTCTTCGCTCCATGTTGAGCGAGTTCAAGGCATCGCTTCATCATTTGCAAATCTTGAAGGTAAGTTTCCGGCCTGCTCATAAGCGTCAGCTGATCCATCCGAATTAACGAGCAGTCCCCTCTGGCTGCTCACGCTTGGAAACTGCTGATTCGTCTAACTCATTGATCACCGAGGGGTGGTCAGAGGGGTGAATGACCAGAAAGTCCTTCGGACTTGCGGCGGCCATTTCCCCAAACGCACGTGCTATTTAACAGCAGGTAAACGATTGGTTCCGTTGATCTAGATCAAGAGCGCAGACCTCTAACGCCTAAAAGCAACGGCCTCACGGGTTGAGACACCCAAACCACCGCCGCTTCAACTGCGGCGTACGACCACTTGGCCCGCCGCATCAACGTCATGACGTCTTGGCATTTTTTCAGAAGCTGCCGCCACGGTGGCACCAAAGTGAGCCCTCTTGGATCACCTCGTCGACTCGGGCGGCAGCGTCGGCGGCACAGTGAGGCCGAGCGCCTCTGCGGTTTTTCTGGTTCGAGAATGAATTTCGTGTTCAGAAAACTGCTGGGTCAGGCAGCAACGTCCAGCTGCACTCGAAATTCTTCAAAGGCTGAAATGGCGTCCGCCGCGTACATCCGCGACGGCCCGCCGCCCATATAGATGGTCATGCCGAGGGTTTCCTCCACCTCCCGTGACTACTTCAAGGCCGGCAAACATCGAGTGTCAGCATCGCTGACATGCCTCAGCAAAAAAAGTCGGCACTTTCGATGACAAACGCAAATGCGTAGCCGCGTGCAAGAATTCGTTCTAGTCTTCCCAACGCTCGGTCGAGCGTTCGAGACTGACCTAGAGCCAGATCATGATCAAAACGCCAACCACGATTGCCGCTAAGGTCGCAGTGGGATTTTCGCTTGCGCAACGGGCGTTCGGATAGTCGGACTGGAGCCCTACTGAACAGCTGACCATGGTTGACATCGTTCTACGCGAACCGCCCGCAGTCTGTGGAGAAGACAGGATCAGAACTGGCGAATTTCAAACGGGAGGAACGGCAATGGCTGACAACTTGAGAGGCGCATGTGACGGGATCTTGCAAAAAGTCGTGAGTGGCAAGCCCCGCGTTCCCGGCGTGGTGGCGATGATCACCAGCCGCTCGGCCAATATCTATGAAGGAGCCGCCGGCGAGCGTGTTCTTGGCGGGCAGGCAATGACGACCGACACTGTGTTCGCCATCTACTCAACCACGAAAGCGATCACCGGCACGGCCGTTATGCAATGCGTCGAGGAAGGCAAGCTCGACCTGGACGCCCCTGCCAAAACTTACGTCCCCGACATCGGCAAGCTCGAAGTGCTCGACGGATTTGGCGCCGACGGGACGCCGAAGCTGCGGGCGCCGAAGCGAGACATCACCACCCGGATGCTGATGCTGCATACCGCCGGCCTCGGCTACGACTTCTTCAACGCCAGCTATTTCCGCCTCGCGCAGGAGCGCGGTCAGCCGAGCGTAATCACCTGCTCGAAGGCATCCCTGATGACACCGCTGCTGTTCGATCCCGGTGACAAATGGGAATATGGCAGCAACATTGATTGGTGCGGCCAGGTCGTCGAGAGCATACGCGGCAAGCGCCTCGGCGAGGTGATGAAGGAGCGGATCTTCGCGCCGCTCGGGATGGAGGACACCGCCTTCTCGCTGACTCCTTCGATGCGGGCGCGTCTCGCCGTCATCCATCAGCGCGGGGCCGACGGGTCGCTGACCCCGCTTCCCGATATGCAATTGCCGCCTGATCCGGAAGTCGACATGGGCGGCCACGGACTCCACGCCTCGATCGGCGAGTACATGAAATTCATCCGCATGTGGCTGAACGATGGAACTGGGCCGCATGGCCGGGTGCTCAAGAAGGAGACTGTCGAGGCCGCGGTACGCAACGGCCTGCAAGCGCACCAGACGGTCACGATGCTGCCCGGCGTCATTCCGGCCCTGTCGAACGATGCCGAGTTCTTCCCCGGCCTGAAGAAATCCTGGTCTTACACCTTCATGGTCAACGACGAGGATGCGCCGACCGGCCGGCCGGCCGGGGCGCTCGGCTGGGCCGGTCTCCCCAACCTGTTCTTCTGGATCGACCGGAAGAACGGCTTCGGAGGATATTGGGCGACGCAGATCCTGCCGTTCGGCGACCCGACTTCATTCGGTGGCTACCTGGAGTTCGAGACGACTGCCTATGCGACGGGTGAGGCGCGCGCGGCGGCGTAATGCTGGCGAGCGCCTTGTTGTGCCACGGCGCCTCCCGGGTTTTCGAAATTGAACGGATCGAGGGGCGTCGCGAGCGCGTGCATTGCGATGTTGCCGGCGGACGTCGGCCTGTCATTGGCGCAGGCTGGCCGGGGCCGGCGCATTGGCGACAGGACAACTGACCAAAGATGCAGGGAGAAGGCTCAAAACAGGAGGTGTGTCATGACGAATGTGCAAGGCGAGTTACAAAGGGCTGGCGCGAAAACGGAGTTCGATGCCGTCATCGTCGGCGCCGGATTTTCCGGCATGTACATGCTGCATTCGCTGCGCGACAAGCTCGACCTGAATGTTACCGTGTTCGAGGCCGGCGACGGAGTCGGCGGCACCTGGTACTGGAATCGCTATCCCGGCGCACGCTGTGACTCCGACAGCTACATCTACTGCTACACGTTCGACAAGAACCTGTTGCAGGAATGGAACTGGTCCGAGCGCTATCCTGAACAGGACGAGATCCTGCGCTACCTCGAGCACTGCGCCGAGCGCTTCGACCTTAAGCCCGACATCCAGTTCGGCAAGCGCGTCATCGAGGTCGTCTTCGACGATGATACCGAGCTTTGGACGGTGCGCACGAACAAAGGCGACGTGGTCAGGGCTCGCTTCGTCATCGCCGCGGTCGGCGCCTTGTCCGCCGCCAACATGCCGCCATTCAAGGGCTTGGAGTCATTCAAGGGCAAGTGCTACCACACCAGTCAATGGCCGCACGACGGCGTCGACTTCACCGCCAAGCGGGTCGGCGTCATTGGCACGGGCGCTACCGGAGTGCAGGCGATTCCGGAAATCGCGCAGCAGGCCAAGCACCTGACGGTGTTCCAGCGCACGCCGGCCTTCTGCGTGCCGGCGCGCAACGGCCGTGTCGACCCCGAAGTCACAAGGGCGCGCAAGGCCGGCTACGACGATATCCGCCAGCGCATCAAGAACTCGTTCTTCGGCTTCGAGCTGAACTTCATCCCGAAGTCGGTGCTCGATACTACGCCCGAGGAGCGAGAGCAGGAGTTCGACAGGATGTGGGAGGTCGGCGGCTTTCCCTTCTGGCTGGCCAACTACCAGGACATGTTCTTTTCCAAGGAGGCGAACGATATCATCGCCGACTACCTCAAGAGGAAGATCCGCGCGACGGTCAACGACCCGGTGGTCGCCGAGAAACTGACCCCGAAGACCTATCCCTACGGCACCAAGCGCCAACCGCTGGACACCAACTACTTCGAGACCTTCAACAAGAAGAACGTGCTGCTGGTGGATGCGAGCATCGACGGCCCGATCGAGGAGATCACGCCGAACGGGATTCGCGCGGGCGGCAAGGAATACCCGCTCGACATTATCGTCGTCGCCACCGGCTTCGACGCGCTGACCGGCTCGCTGAAGAACCTCGGCATCAAGGGCCGCGGCGGCAGGGTGCTGGCGCAAGAGTGGGAGGACGGCCCGCAGACTTATCTCGGCCTTGCCACAGCCGGCTACCCGAACCTGTTCACGATCACCGGCCCGCAGAGTCCCTCGGTGCTGTCGAACGTGCCGGTGTCGATCGAACAGCACGTCGAGTGGATTACCGGATGCATCGCCCATATGCGCAGAAACAAGCTTGCAACGATCGAGGCGACCCCGCAGGCGCAAGACGCGTGGGCCGACCATGTCTCCGAGGTGGTGAACGGTACCTTGTTGCCGGGCGCCAATTCCTGGTACATGGGCGCCAACATCGCCGGCAAGGCGCGCCGCTTCTTGCCCTATCTCGGCCCGGAAGGCGTCGGCGGCTACCGCAGGAAGTGCGCGGAGGTCGCCGAGAAGGGCTACGACGGGTTCGTGTTCGTGAGCGAAGGCCAGCGCGGGACCGTGCACACAGTTGCGGCCGAATAAACTTGACGAAGCTTGACCGGCGGTTGCGTTCAACGGCGCGACTCCCGGCATAGCAGGCGTGGAAGCGCTCGATTTCCGGGGCACACGTTGAGGACGGAGAAGCTCAAGGGTTCGCGCGCCCATAACCACATGGTCGCCTCGATAACCGCTTGGGGTCATTCGCGTCGATTTTGGCATGTCCGCGGCATGTCCGGTTGAGCCGGCCGGGTAATCTCGGAAATGCCGGTTGTCCGGTTTTGCAGGTTGAAGACATCAGCTTGGACCTGATTCAAGCGCCCAAACCGGGGCCTGGAGCGGCAGCCCAGGGCGCGGGGTTTTGGGTTGCAACCGGGATGCCTGCCGATCCGGCAAAAATGGCGGACGTCGCCTACTCCGGCAAACCCGCGTCGCGAAGTGCGGCAGCGATTTGATCCCGCCGCTCGGGCCAGCGGACGGGAAATGCCTCGCTGGCGTGAGAGACGCGAAAGCCGGGCTGCAGCTTCAAAACCCGGCTGATCGCCTTGTTCGCCTCCTCCTTGCGTCCGATGCGGACAGCGTTCATGGCGAAGGTCAACAGCGAATGCGCGTTGGCATCGAACTGCATCGATTTCATCGCCGCCGCGCAGCCATCCTCGTGGCGCGAGAGACAGAAAAATGCATGCGACGAACCGTTCCAGGCGCTTAATCGCAGCGGGTCCAGCGGACTCAGCCGGATCATGTGGTCGAAGCTCTCGATCGCGCGTTCGGCCTCGTCGCACAGCAGATAGACAAAGCCGCGCGAATACCATGCGATGGCAAGATTTGGATTGAGCGCGACCGCCTGTTCCACCATGGCTACGCCGCGTTCATACTCCTGTCCCAGATAGGTCAGTACGTGGCCGGCTGTCGCCAGCACATACGGATCCTCCTCGGCCAGTCTCGCCGCCAGCCGTGCATGCCGGATCGCCTCGGCGCGGGCATCGGCTTTTAGCGGCATGCCATAGATGGCCTGCCGCGCCATCCACATCCAGGCCACCATGGCGTGGGCCATGGCATATTCCGGGTCTCGCTCGATCGCCTTCCTGAACAACTCATGCGTTTCGAGCGGCGAGGACCGCTGATGCAGCAGCGCCATGCCGCGCAGGTAGAAATCGTAGCTGTCGAGCTTCTCGGTAGGCTTTTGTCGCGCCCGTTCGAACTCGGCCTGCTCGAGTCTGGGGGCGATCAATCCCACCACACTGGCGGCGACCTGGTCCTGCAGGCCGAACACGTCCTCGAACCCGCCTTCGAACCTGTCCGCCCAGATATGATTGCCGGTCGCAGTCTCGATCAGCTGGCCGGAAATGCGAACCCGGTTGCCTACCCGGCGGACGCTTCCCTCGAGCACGTAGCGCACCCCGAGTTCACGCCCAACCTGCTTGATATCGACGGATTTTCCCTTGTAGGCGAAACTCGAATTGCGCGCGATCACGAACAGCGACTTGAACCGCGACAGCGCGGTGATGATCTCCTCAACCATGCCGTCGGCGAAATATTCCTGCTCGGGATCGGCGCTCATGTTATCGAACGGCAGCACCGCGATCGATGGCCGATCGGGAAGCGCCAGCGGCTGGCTGGGCGCGGCGGGATTTATCGCGGGCGCCGATGTGCGCTCCTCGCCAATCCGGATATGCCATACCCGCATCGGCTCGGCGATGTTCTTCAGATTTTGCGAACCCATGTCGTCGAAGGTGACATGGACCTTGCCGCGGACCTGGCGTTGCGTGTCATCGGAGATGCAGATGCCGCCGGGCTCCGAGATCTGCAGAAGACGCGCGGCGATATTGACGCCGTCGCCGAATATATCGTCGGCTTCGATCATCACGTCGCCGAGGTGAATGCCGATGCGGAATTTGATTCTGACATCCTGCGGCAGGGCGGCGTTCTGTTCCGCCATACTGCGTTGCACTTCGATCGCGCAGCGCGCCGCGTCGACGGCGCTTGGGAATTCGACCAGCATTTCGTCACCGGCAGTCTTGACGACGCGGCCGCGATGCGTGGCGACGGCGGGACCGATCAATGTTCGCTGGAGCCTCTTGAGATCGGCCCGCGCCCGCTCCGCATCGAAGCGCATCAAACGAGCGTAGTCGGCGACATCCGCCACCACCACTGCCGCCAATCGTCGTTCCACGCGCTCGCTGGCCAAAGCAAAGGTTCCTCAGGATCAAACGATCTTCCCCGCCGCATCAAAGCATGGCGGCGGGATGCAGGCTAGCTCATCCAAAATCCCGGCGTCGCCGGTTCCAGCCTGCCGCCGGCCCGCACCGGCGCGATTCGCAGCGCCAGCCCGGTGGCATCGTCGGTTTCGACCGCGACGCCGCTCAGTGTTGCAACGCCGAAGGCCGGCTCGAAACGGCCCGATGAAATGCCGGTCGTGAAGCGGTGCAGCGGCTCTTCCTTCTGCATGCCGATGATCGAATCGTAATCGCCGGTCATGCCGGCATCGGTCATATAGGCGGTGCCGCCCGGCAGCACCTGATGATCGGCGGTCGGGACATGGGTGTGGGTGCCGACCACGAGGCTGGCGCGGCCGTCGCAGAAGAATCCCATGCCCTGCTTCTCGCTGGACGCCTCGCCGTGGAAATCGACCACGATGGCATCGGCCGCCTCGCGCAACGGACAGGCCTCGAGCTCGCGGCCGACCGCGTTGAAGGGATCGTTGAGCGGCTCCATGAAGACGCGACCCATGGCGTTGATGACCAGCGCGCGTTTGCCGTTCTTGGTGTCGATCAGGGCGGCACCCCGGCCCGGCGTATGGCGCGGAAAATTCAGCGGCCGGATCAGGCGCGGCGCGCGCTCGATGAAGACCAGCGCTTCCTTCTGGTTCCAGGCGTGATTGCCGAGCGTGATCGCATCGGCCCCGGCGTCGAGGAAATCCTGGTAGATCGCCTCGGTGATGCCGAACCCTCCGGCGGAATTCTCCCCATTGACGATGACGAGATCGAGCGACCAGTCACGGACCATGCCGGGCAGATGCTCCGAGATAGCGGTGCGGCCGGTCTTGCCGACGACGTCACCGATAAAGAGAATTCGCAAAATTCAGCTCCGGAAATCGAACACTTTCTTTTCGGTTAGCACATAATCCAGCGCTACGTCGTGCGGCAGCGCCGGGACAGCCTTAATTTGCTGTGCGGAAAATCCGATGCCGACGGCCGTGATGGCCTTCATCTTGCGCAAATGTGCGAGCGTGTAGTCGTAATGTCCGGCGCCATAACCAATGCGGTGCCCCAGGGGATCGAACGCCGCCAGCGGCACCAGCATGATGTCGGGAACGGCCTCGGCGGCGGCCGGCGACGGCTCGAGAATACCGAGCGGCCCGAGCATCAGCCGGTCGTCGGGCGACCACGCACGAAACGCCAGCGACTTGCCGCGCGCCAAAACCGCCGGCAGCGCCAGCTTCGCCCCCTGTTCGGCGAGCCTTCGCATCAACGGTGCCGGATCGATCTCGCTGCGGATCGGCGAGTATCCGGAGACGATCATCCCTGAAGCGATTTCGAACGGCAGCCCGCGTCTGGCGATGGCTTCCGCCGCGGCGGCGCGTTGCTCGTCGCTCAATGCATCGCGCTTTGCCAGCGCAATGGCACGAAGCTCTGCTTTGGATGAACTTCCCGACATGCAGCGTTCTATTCCACCGTCGTTGCCCGCCAATGGGTCGGCCGAATGGCCGCCCGATGACAGACTCCGGCGGGCGATCCCGGATTGCAGGTTCGTTCGTCTTCAGATTGCGATGCCGGTAGTGTACGGCTCGACGCAGAAATCAACAGAAACAAAAGTGCGAAGCCGCAGAGGCCGTTGAAGCACTCGATCCCGGAGTTCCCTACGAAAGTAGGTGGGCACCATATGACCGGATCCACGGACCCGGCCAGGGACAGTTCCCTAAAGGATCGATAAGGCCCCGGGGATATATGGCTCCTGACGCGCAACGCAGCTTCGCCCGGCCAATGTAGCTACGATAGGGGCCATACGCCAGCGGTAAGGATCGGCCAAAGCACAGGAATAGCGCGATATATCTCCCCGCCGTCATTGCGAGGAGCACTTGCGACGAAGCAATCCATACTTGCTTTGTTGCACCATGGATTGCTTCGCTTCGCTCGCAATGACGGTGAGAGAAAAGCGGCCTCCCCCCAAAGCGGACAGGTCTCCTACCCGATCGCGACGCCGCCCCCAATCGTGCGGTTCAGCACCTGCGTGGTCTTTTCGATGCGGTCGGCGGCCGCATTGAGCGCATTGGCGACCGCGACCTGCGTCGTCCGGGCGCGATCCGCGGCGGCGATACGAACATTGCGCAAGGCATCGAGCTCTTCCTCGAGGCTGCGGATGCGATGGCTGGCGTCGAGCAGTTCATCGCACACAGTCAAGGCCGCCATCACCACGAGCCGCGCATCGCCGATTTCGCCGAATTTGCCGCGCAGGCTGTCGATGCGCGATTCCAGACTCTCGGCGAGCTTGAGCAGCCGCACCTCCTGGCCTTCCTCGCAGGCCATGCGGTATTGCCGGCCATTGATGGTGACGTTGATGTGACTCATGATCCCTCTCCGGCATCGAGAACGGCACGGATGGTGCCGATCGCCGCATCCAGCTTTTCGGCGATCTCGCGATTGGTGCGCTCCAGCCGCCGCGACTTCACCAGCGAGCCGTCGAGTTCGTCGGCCAGCCGCGAGCGATCCGCGCCGAGCGCCTGGATCCGGCTCGCCAGCTCGTTCTCGTCGCGGTCCGCTTCGCGCCGCCGCTCGGCCGCACTTTCCAGCGCGTCAAGTGCCGCCATCAGCCGCCGCGTCGCGGCCTCGATGTCGGCGAAGCTAGGCTCGGCATTGCCGGAGCCGTTGGCGGGACGATCGCTCATGGGTGACAGCGCAGACCTCAGGTCGAGCCAGCCGCACAGCAAAATCCGCGGTTCGGCAAGCGGTTAGGCGGTGAAATTTACGTTGCAAGCGAGGCCAGCGCAACGCCGCCGCAAAGCTATGCACCGGTAGATCAGGATCCCGCTTTTCGAAGCATGCTTTAGGCAACTTTTCCCGCCATAAGCGCGTTTCCTCGCCTTGGACTCAGGGGATTGAGGTGCTATCCAGCCCTGACTTCCCGTAGCCATAACGCTCGTATTGCGGCCTCCCGGCCGGTACGTACCGCAACCAAGCACCTCATTTCAGGCGGATTTTCATCATGACGCAGGTCGATCATACCCGTATGGCCAATGCGATCCGTGGCCTTGCCATGGACGCCGTCGAGAAGGCGAAATCCGGCCATCCCGGCCTGCCGATGGGCGCCGCCGATATCGCGACCGTCTTGTTCACGCAGTTCTTGAAATACGATGCCGCCGAGCCGAACTGGCCGGACCGCGACCGTTTTGTGCTGTCGGCCGGGCACGGCTCGATGCTGCTGTATGCGTTGCTTTATCTCACCGGCAACAAGGACATGACGCTCGACCAGCTCAAGCATTTCCGCCAGCTGGGATCGCTGACCCCGGGGCATCCGGAAAACTTCCACACCAAGGGCATCGAGACC
Source organism: Bradyrhizobium sp. Ash2021 (assembly GCF_031202265.1). Lineage (NCBI taxonomy): Bacteria > Pseudomonadati > Pseudomonadota > Alphaproteobacteria > Hyphomicrobiales > Nitrobacteraceae > Bradyrhizobium > Bradyrhizobium sp. Ash2021. The sequence continues at coordinate 8,402,471 of NZ_CP100604.1, forward strand.
ACGACCGGACCGCTCGGCCAGGGCATCGCGACATCGGTCGGCATGGCGCTGGCAGAGAAGATGCTGGCCGCGGAGTTCGGCAAGAAGGTCGTCGGCCATCATACCTATGTGCTCGCCTCCGACGGCGACCTGATGGAGGGCGTGTCGCAGGAGGCGATCGCGATGGCCGGCCACTGGAAGCTCAACAAGCTGATCGTGCTCTATGACGACAACGGCATTTCGATCGACGGCCCGACCTCGATCTCCGACTCCGTCGACCAGGTGAAGCGCTTCAAGTCCGCAGGCTGGGCGGCCGAACTGATCGACGGCCAGGATCAGAAGGCGATTGCGGCCGCGATCACCCGCGCGCAGAAATCCAACAAGCCGTCCTTGATCGCGTGCAAGACCACCATCGGTTATGGCGCCCCGACCCGGGCCGGCACGGCAAAGGCCCATGGCGAGGCGCTCGGCGCCGACGAGCTCAAGGGCGCCAAGGAAAAGCTCGGCATTTCGCTGGAGCCGTTCTCGGTGCCCGACGATGTCTTGAAAGCCTGGCGCGAAGCCGGCAGCCGGGGTGCCGCAGCCCGCACGGCCTGGCAGGCGCAGTTTGAACAATTGGGCAACCGCAAGCGCGCCGAATTCGAGCGCCGGTTGCGGCATGAGCGGCCGGCTTCGCTGGCAAAGGCGCTGAAGGCCCACAAGAAGGCGCTGCTGGAGACGCCGCAGAATATCGCCACCCGCAAATCGTCGGAATCCGCGATCGAGGCGATCGCGGCCGCGATGCCGATGGAGTTTTTGGCGGGCTCCGCCGATCTCACCGGCTCCAACAACAACAAGGCGAAATCGGCGGTGGCGTTTTCCGCCAAGACGCCGAAGGGCCGCTTCATCCATTACGGCATCCGCGAGCACGGCATGGCTGCTGCGATGAACGGCATCTTCCTGCATGGCGGCTTTGCGCCGAACGGCGCTACCTTCCTGGTGTTCACCGACTATGCGCGGCCGGCGATGCGGCTGGCGGCGCTGATGGGCACCGGCGTCGTCTATGTCATGACCCACGATTCGATCGGGCTCGGCGAAGACGGCCCGACGCACCAGCCGGTCGAGCATCTGGCGGCGCTGCGCGCGATTCCCAATATGCGCGTGTTCCGGCCCTGCGACGCCATGGAGACGACCGAGTGCTGGGAACTCGCGCTCAACCGGATCGACGGCCCGACCGTGCTGGCGCTGACGCGTCAGAACCTGCCGCAGCTACGAACCACCGCGCCGTCGGAAAATCCCTGCGGCCACGGCGCCTATGAACTGGTCGCCGCCCAGGGCGAGGCAAAAGTGTCGTTGTTCGCCTCGGGTTCCGAGGTCGAGATCGCGGTGGCGGCCCAGAAGCAACTGGCCGAACGCGGCATCGCGTCGCGGGTGGTGTCGGTGCCCTCGCTCGAATTGCTGCTGGCGCAGCCGGCGGTGCGTCAGAAATCGATCATCGGCGACGCGCCGGTCAAGATCGCGATCGAGGCCGCGGTGCGCTGGGGTTGGGACGCCGTGATCGGCCAGGATGGCGAATTCGTGGGCATGCACGGTTTCGGCGCCAGTGCGCCTGCCAAGGATCTTTACAAGCACTTCGGAATTACCGCCGAGGCTGCGGTTAACGCCGCCCTGAAGCGCTTGGGCTAGTGGTTGAGCTTGCCCGGAAAAAGGACTAGGTAATTTCGATCTTGTCCGTTCTCGCCCGGCCGAACCGGGCGATCCGCCGTCAGCACCTCCGGAGCGCCCCTCCGCGGGGTCGTCATTAGCTATTAAGGGAGAAACGAGCATGGCAATCCGCGTCGCGATCAACGGGTTCGGCCGTATCGGCCGCAATGTGCTGCGTGCCATCGCCGAGTCCGGCCGCAAGGATATCGAGGTGGTCGCGATCAACGATCTCGGCCCGGTCGAGACCAACGCCCATCTCCTGCGCTTCGATTCCGTGCATGGCCGGTTCCCGGGAACCGTGACCGTCGACGGCGACTCGATCAGCCTCGGCAACGGCAAGATCAAGGTCACCGCGCACCGCGATCCGGCGACGCTGCCCTGGAAAGACCTCGGCATCGATATCGCGCTGGAATGCACCGGCATCTTCACCGCCAAGGACAAGGCTTCCGCGCATCTGACCGCCGGCGCCAAGCGCGTGCTGGTCTCGGCGCCCGCCGACAATGCGGACGCGACCATCGTCTATGGCGTCAACCACGACAAACTGACCAGGGATCATCTGGTCGTCTCCAACGGCTCCTGCACCACCAACTGCCTCGCGCCGATCGCAAAAGTCCTGAACGACACCGTCGGCATCGAGACCGGCTTCATGACCACGATCCACGCCTATACCGGCGACCAGCCGACGCTCGATACCCTGCACAAGGATCTCTATCGCGGCCGGGCTGCTGCGATGTCGATGATCCCGACCTCGACCGGTGCCGCCAAGGCGATCGGTCTGGTGCTGCCGGAATTGAAGGGCAAGCTCGACGGCGTCGCGATCCGCGTGCCGACCCCGAACGTCTCGGTGGTCGATCTCAAGATCGTCGCCAAGCGCGCGACCGAGGTGAAGGAAATCAACGAGGCGATGAAGCGCGCTTCCGAGCAGGAGCTGAAGGGCATTCTGGGCTACACCACCGCGCCCAACGTCTCGATCGACTTCAACCACGATCCGCACTCGTCCACCTATCATGTGGACCAGACCAAGGTGCAGAACGGCACGCTGGTGCGGGTGATGGCCTGGTACGACAATGAATGGGGTTTCTCCAACCGCATGGCGGACACCGCCGTGGCGATGGGGAAGCTGCTGTAAATCCCTAGCCTCATGGTTCGAGACGCGCGCAAAGAGCGCGCTCCTCACCATGAGGGAGAAACCTCATCCTGAGGAGCCGCGCACAGCGCGGCGTCTCGAAGGATGAGCAGCGTGAGACCCAGATGTCCAAATCATTCCGCACCCTCGATGACGTCGACGTAAGGGGCAAGCGCGTGCTGCTGCGCGTCGACCTCAACGTTCCCATGGAGAACGGCCGCGTCACCGACGCCACGAGACTCGAGCGCGTCGCGCCGACCATCACCGAAATCTCCGGCAAGGGCGGCAAGGTCATCCTGCTGGCACATTTCGGCCGGCCCAAGGGACGCGATCCCAAGGAATCACTGAAGCCCGTTGCTGACGCGCTTTCACAGGTCATCAAGCAGCCGGTCGCCTTCGCGGAGGATTGCGTTGGTGAAGCCGCCGCCAAGGCCGTCGATGCGATGAAGGATGGCGACATCCTTTGTCTCGAAAACACCCGCTTCCACAAAGAGGAAGAAAAGAACGATCCGGCGTTCGTCGCCGAGCTCGCAAAGCTTGGCGACATCTGGGTCAACGACGCGTTCTCGGCGGCGCACCGCGCGCATGCTTCGACCGAAGGGCTCGGCCACAAGCTGCCGGCCTTTGCCGGCCGCACTATGCAGGCCGAACTCGACGCGCTCGGCAAGGCGCTGGAGGCGCCGACCAAGCCGGTGATTGCGATCATCGGCGGCGCAAAGGTTTCCACCAAGATCGATCTGTTGGAAAACCTCGTCAGCAAGGTCGACGCACTGGTGATCGGCGGCGGCATGGCCAACACCTTCCTGCATGCCCAAGGTGTCGGCGTCGGCAAATCGCTGGCGGAAAAAGATCTCGCAGCCACGGCGCTGCGAATCATGGAAAAGGCCGAGGCCGCCAACTGCGCGATCATCCTGCCGGTGGACGCCGTGGTCGCCTATCATTTCGCGGCCAATTCGCCCTCGCACGCCTATGGGCTGGACGCCATTCCGGCCGACGGCATGATCCTCGATGTCGGCCCGCAATCGATCGCGCGGATCCATGCCGCAATCGACGATGCCGCAACGCTGGTCTGGAACGGCCCGCTCGGGGCGTTCGAAATGACCCCGTTCGACCGCGGCACCGTGGTGGCGGCCAAGCATGCAGCCGAGCGGACCAAGGCGAAGAAGCTGGTCTCGGTCGCCGGCGGCGGCGACACCGTCGCGGCGCTGAACCAGGCCGGCGTGGCCGGCGATTTTTCCTATGTTTCGACCGCAGGTGGTGCGTTTCTTGAATGGATGGAAGGCAAACCGTTGCCCGGCGTCGAAGTTCTAAAATTACGCTAGCAGAGCGTTTTCAAGCGAAGTGGGCACCGGTTCGCGGCGAGAAAACGCGTCAAAACAAAGAGATTTGACCAGATCGAGCGCCCAGGGCGCTGCAAAGACAGGGAGAATTCAGATGGCTCGGATCACGTTGCGGCAATTGCTCGACCACGCGGCAGAGCACGATTACGGCGTACCGGCCTTCAACATCAACAATATGGAGCAGGCGCTCGCCATCATGGACGCCGCCTCCTCGCTCGACGCTCCCGTCATCATCCAGGCCTCGCGCGGCGCGCGCTCCTACGCCAACGACATCATGCTCAAACACATGATGGATGCGGTCACCGAGATCTATCCGCAAATTCCGGTCTGCGTGCATCTCGACCACGGCAACGGGCCCGACACCTGCATGACCGCAATCCAGGCCGGCTTCACCTCGGTCATGATGGACGGCTCGCTGAAGGCCGACGGCAAGAGCCCGGCCGACTGGAACTACAATGTCGGCGTCACCAAGACGGTGACCGATATGGCCCATCTCGGCGGCATCTCGGTCGAAGGCGAACTCGGCGTGCTCGGTTCGCTGGAAACCGGCATGGGCGACAAGGAAGACGGCCACGGCGCCGAAGGCAAATTGTCCCACGACCAGCTGCTGACCAATCCCGACGAAGCCGTAAAATTCGTCCGGGAGACAAAGGTCGACGCGCTGGCGATCGCGATGGGCACCTCGCACGGCGCCTACAAATTCACCCGCAAGCCGGACGGCGATATCCTCGCCATGAACGTGATCGAGGAGATTCACCGCAAGCTGCCGAACACGCATCTGGTCATGCACGGCTCCTCCTCGGTGCCGCAGGATCTGCAGGAGATCATCAACGCCAATGGCGGCAAGATGAAGCCGACCTGGGGCGTGCCGGTCTCCGAGATCCAGCGCGGCATCAAGAACGGCGTCCGCAAGATCAACATCGACACCGACAACCGGATGGCGATGACGGGGCAGATCCGCAAAGTCCTGAAAGACAATCCGGAAGAGTTCGACCCGCGCAAATATCTCAAGCCGGCGATGGAAGCGATGGCCAAGCTGTGCAAGCAGCGGCTGCAGGAATTCAACACCGCGGGGCAAGCCGGCAAGATCAAGAAGGTGCTGACGACGGCCGAAATGGCCAGGCGCTACAGCAAGGGCGAACTTGATCCGAGAGTAGCCTGACCCCGCGCCATTGCGCCGCGGGGGCCGCCGGCCGCGACGAACGTTTTCTAGGCAATTGCCCGAGAACCGCCTATTTTGGCTTGCAAGGGCAGGTGATCTGGAGAACTTCAATGAATCTCGCTGACCTCAACAAGGTTGCGCTTGCCATGGTCACCCCGGGCAAGGGCATCCTCGCCGCCGACGAATCCTCAGGCACGATCAAAAAGCGTTTTGACGCCATCGGGGTCGAATCGACCGAGGAGACGCGCCGCGACTACCGGGAAATGCTGTTGCGCTCCCAGGAGGCGATGAGCAAATACATCTCGGGCGTCATCCTCTATGACGAAACCATCTGGCAGAACGCCAAGGACGGCACGCCGCTGGTCAAACTGATCGAGCAGTCCGGTGCCATCCCCGGCATCAAGGTCGATGAGGGAACCCAGGCGTTGCCGAACTGCCCCGGCGAATTGATCACCGCCGGCCTCGACAAACTCGCCGAGCGCTTGAAGAAATATTACGAGCGCGGCGCGCGGTTCGCCAAATGGCGGGCGGTGATCGACATCGGCGCGCACATTCCCACCATGACCGCGATCCATGTCAACGCGCATGCGCTGGCCCGCTACGCCGCATTGTGCCAGGCCGCGCAGATCGTGCCGATCGTCGAGCCGGAAGTGCTGATGGACGGCGATCACGACATCGACCGCTGCTTTGAGGTGACCCAGCACGTTCTGGACAAGACGTTCCAGGAGTTGCGTGTCCAGCGCGTCGCGCTGGAGGGCATGATCCTGAAGCCCAACATGGCGATATCAGGCAAGAAAAGCGCAAAGCGGTCGCCCGTTGAAGAGGTTGCGGAGAAAACCATCCGGCTGCTGAAGGCGTGCGTTCCCGCCGCCGTGCCCGGTATCGCCTTTTTGTCCGGCGGACAGTCCGACGAGGAAGCAACCGCCCACCTCAACGCCATGAACCGGATCGGCGGCCTGCCTTCTACTCTGCCCTGGCGGCTGACCTTCTCCTACGGCCGCGCGCTGCAGGCAGCGCCGCAAAAGGCGTGGTCGGGCAGGCCTGAGAACGCCGCCGCAGGCCAGCGCGCCTTTATCCACCGTGCGCGGATGAATGCGCTGGCGAGCAAGGGCGAGTGGGAAACCGGCCTGGAAAAGAAGGTCGCATAGACTTGGCCGCAAAACCTGTTCCGCCGCGCCCGACGCCGCGGCTCTACCTCGCAACGCCCGAAATAGACGATCCGTTGCAGCTGGCGGCCGGCCTCCCCGGCTTGCTCGCCGCCGTCGATGTCGCTGCCGTGCTGCTGCGGCTGAAACAGACCGACCAGCGCACCCTGATCTCGCGCATCAAGGCGCTGGCGCCGGTGGTCCAGGACGGCGGCGCGGCGCTGCTGCTCGATGGCCATGTCGAACTGGTGGCCCGGGCCGGCGCCGACGGCGCGCATCTGACCGGCATTGCCGCCATGGAAGACGCGCTGCCGTCGCTCAAGCCCGACCGCATCGCCGGCGTCGGCGGCCTCACCACACGGCACGATTCGATGGCTGCGGGCGAAGCCGGCGCGGACTATGTGCTGTTCGGCGAACCCGACACGCGCGGGCAGCGGCCCTCGCTGGAGGCGATCGCCGAACGCCTGCAATGGTGGGCCGAATTGTTCGAGCCGCCCTGCGTCGGCTTTGCCGCCTCGCGCGAAGAGGCCGGCGAATTCGCCGCCGCGGGAGCGGATTTCATCCTGGTCGGCGACTTCGTCTGGGCCGATCCGCGCGGCGCGGAGACGGCGCTGATCGAGGTCGAGCAGGCGATCCGGCAGGCGCACGCTACGGCGTCAGACAAAACCAGGGCGGAGCAGGGATAGCGCCGGAAATGAAACTCCTGCGTCCCATATCGATCTTCGCGGGTTGCCTGATGCTGGCGGCCGGCGCATCGGCGCAAATCCAGCTCACACCGCCGGCAGCCCAAACGCCGCCGAGCAAACCGGCCGCCAGGAAAGAGACACCAAAGCCAAAAGCGGCGGCGGCGGCCAAGAAACCCGCGGCAACGCCAAAACCAGCGGCGACGCCGACCCCCACCCCCACGCCGACGCCCACCTTCGACGATCCCAATGTCGATTCCGTCTACGGCGCCTATCAGCGCGGCCTCTACAAGACCACGTTCGATCTCGCGACCACGCGCGCGCAATATGCGCGCGACCCGAAGGCGATGACCATGCTGGGCGAACTCTACGCCAACGCGCTCGGCGTCAAGCGTGACTACGCGAAAGCCGCTGAATGGTATCAGCGCGCCGCCGACGGCGGCGACCGCGAGGGCATGTTCGCGCTGGCCATGATGCGGCTCGCCGGCCGCGGTGGTCCGGTCAACCGCGAGGAAGCGGTAAAGTTGCTGGCGTCGTCAGCAAAACTCGGCAACCCAAAGGCGGCCTATAATCTCGCGCTGCTTTATCTCGACGGTCAGACGCTGCCGCAGGACCTCAAGCGCGCCGCCGAGCTGCTGCGCGTCGCCGCCGACGCCGGCAGTCCCGAGGCGCAATATGCGCTCGCGACCTTCTACAAGGAGGGCACCGGCGTCCCGAAGGACATCGACAAGGCGGTGCGGCTGTTGCAGGCCGCCTCGCTCGCCGACAATGTCGATGCCGAAGTCGAATATGCCATTGCGCTCTACAACGGCACCGGCACGCCGAAGAACCAGGCCGCCGGCGTCGCGCTGCTGCGCAAGGCAGCCCGGCAAAACAGCCCGATCGCGCAGAACCGCCTCGCCCGCGTGCTGGTAAGCGGACAGGGCGCGCCGATGGACAAGATCGAGGGCCTGAAATGGCACATCGTCGCCAAAACCGCCGGCAAAGGCGACCTGGAGCTGGACGAGGCGCTGGCGAACCTCAGCGCCGAGGATCGCGCCAAGGCCGAGGAAGCTGCGCGCAAATGGATCGGCAAAGACGTCAAATGACGCCTTGACGGCGCCGTTTCGAGAGGGCACCCAGTCCAAGCCCCGGCGGCACCGAGCCGCCTGTCTCCGACCCCCTTAAGCCCCAGAACATGCTGTCTTCCGCCCTCATCAACGTCATGGTCAAGGCCGCGCGCCGCGCCGGCCGCAGCCTCAGTCGCGACCTCGGCGAAATCGAGAATCTGCAGGTGTCGCTGAAGGGTCCGGCGAATTTCGTCTCGCTCGCCGACAAGCGCGCCGAGGAAATGCTCTACGCGGATCTCGCCAAGTCGCGGCCGGGTTATGGCTTCATCGGCGAGGAAGGCGGCAATCGCGAAGGCGCCGACAAGAGCCACACCTGGATCGTCGATCCCCTGGACGGCACCACCAACTTCCTGCACGGCATTCCGCAATTTGCGATCTCGATCGGCCTGCAGCGCGAGGGCACCATCATTGCGGGGGTGATCTACAATCCCGCCAATGACGAGCTCTACATCGCCGAGCGCGGCAAGGGCGCGTTCCTCAACGACCAGCGGCTGCGCGTCGCCGGCCGCCGCAAGCTCGACGAATGCGTGGTGGCCTGCGGCCTGCCCCATATCGGGCGCGGCGATCACGAATTGGCGCTCCGCGAAATGGCCGTCCTCCAGAACAAGGTCGCAGGCTTCCGCCGCTTCGGCGCCGCCTCCCTCGACATGGCCTTCGTTGCCGCCGGCCGCCTCGACGGCTACTGGGAGCGCAATTTGCAGCCCTGGGACATGGCCGCCGGCCAGATCATGATCCGCGAAGCCGGCGGCGTGGTCTCGGGCATGCAGGGCAGCGACGATCCGCTGAAGACGGGAGACGTCATCTGCGGCAATGAGTTCGTGCACGGGGAATTGGTGAAGATACTGAAGCCGCTGGGGAAGTGAGCCGCAGCTAACATGCGCGGGCTCAACCTGCGCATCCATCGTCTTCGCGAGAGTCCTTGCTCGATGGATTGCCGGGTCTCTGATCTCAAGACGCGCTCCGCACTTTTGCCCGGCAACATGAGCGACTACGCCGCCCTCATCCGGTAATGGCTGACGCCCCACTCGCTGCCGTCGGCGTAACCGAACAAGCCTGATGTCGCGAGGAAGAACCAACGCCAGCGGCGCATCCACAAAGCGGTGTCGTCGCCATAGACTTCGCGGAGAATGCCTTCGATCTCGTCGCGGTGCGCATCGAAATTCACCAGCCAGTCCTGGGCGGTGCGCTGGTAATGCGTGCCGCTCCAGCGCCATTCCTTCTCGATCCTGAGCAGATCGGCATATTGGCGGATCAAATGATGGCTCGGCATCACGCGGCCAACGAAGAAATGCTGCGCGATCCAGTCCTCGGCATCGGCGCGGTCGAACAGATAGGCGCCGGAGCGATGGGTGAAGATGTGCATGAAGAAACGGCCGTCGGGCTTCAGCCATGAACGAACACCCGTCATCAGTTCGCGCCAGTTCATCATGTGTTCGAACATCTCGACCGAGACGATACGGTCGAACTGCGCGTTCGCGTCGAACACATTCATGTCAGCGGTGACGACGCGCAGATTTGGCAATCCGCGTTTCGCCGCTTCGCGCTCGATATGTTCGCGCTGCGAATTCGAATTCGACACCGCCGTCACCTCTGAGCGCGGAAATTGCCGCGCCATCCACAGCGACAGCGAGCCCCAACCGCAGCCGAGTTCGAGGATCGACTGTCCATCGAAGAGATCGGCATGCTCGACGGTCTGGCGCAGCGATTCTTCCTCGGCCTCCCGCAGCGTGGTGGCCGGCTCCCTGTAGAAGCACGACGAATATTTGCGATTGGGGCCGAGCACATGGGCGAAGAACGCCGCCGGCACTTCGTAACGCTGGACATTGGCTTCGTCGGTATGTTCGGCAATCGCACGGGCCGCCATCTCGTCGGCAAACCAGGCGTCGCTTTCGGCATTGCCGGTGGCGAGTTTGGTGGCGGTGCGCGAGCACAGCCGGTGGATCGCGGCGCGGATGATGACGTCCGGCAGCGGTACCCGTTCGGCGGTGCCGATGATGGTCGAGACGAAGCTCATGTGACCACTCCCTTCATTTTGAGCACGATCTTTTCCGAAAACCGGCCTCCACTGGCGCGCGCGACCGGCCACAGCGCGCTGCCGGCGCCGGTGAGGCCGAGCGAGAAGGTCCAGATGGTGTCGACCCAGCCGGAATTGCCGTTGCGCTGCTGCACCAGCAAGGCGCCAGCCATCAGGATCGTCAGCGAAACGGCGATGGCGCCCCGCGCTTCCAGATACAAAATGGTCACGCAAAATCCCGCTTGGGTGGGCTAAGATTCCGAACGCCACGATATACGCCTGAAACAAAGCCGGCTTTCAGCCTGAAGTTCCCGGCCGGCCGGCCTGAATCAGGGCTTTCCAGCTTTTTTCCCCCCGCCGCTGTGCCATATTGGTGGCCGAAACCGAATCTTCGCAACGGATATGCCCGCAATGCCCGCAAGCTCCGCCGCCCGCTCCGAAATGGAGATCGAACTGAGCAAGTTGTCCTCGCCGCGGATCTTTCTGGTGCGGATGCTGGTGTTTCTGGTGCTGTGCGCGCTCGTTACGATTGTGCTTTACAAGCAGATCATCAACGCCTTCTTCGCCAATCCCGGCCTCAACGCACTGATCGGCATGGTGCTTTTGATCGGCACCATCCTGTCGTTCCGGCAGGTGATCCGGCTCTATCCCGAAGTGGCATGGGTCAATAATTTCCGCATCGCCGATCCCGGCCTCGCGATCGACCGGCGTCCGAGGCTGCTGGCGCCGATGGCGGCGATCCTGGGCGGCGAGCGCACCGGGCGGATGTCGATCTCGCAGCAGACCATGCGGCATTTGCTGGATTCGATCGCGACAAGGCTGGACGAAGCCCGCGACATCTCCCGCTACATGACGGGTTTGCTGGTCTTCCTCGGCCTGCTCGGCACCTTCTGGGGCCTGATCGAGACCGTGGGTTCCGTCGGCAAGGTGATCGACGGGCTGAAAGTCGGCGGCGACGCGGGCGCCCTGTTCGATACCCTGAAGGAGGGTCTCGCCGCGCCGCTCGGCGGCATGGGCATTTCGTTCTCGTCCTCGCTGTTTGGTCTCGCTGGCTCGCTGATCCTCGGCTTCCTCGATCTGCAATCGAGCCAGGCCCAGAACCGCTTCTATACCGATCTCGAGGACTGGCTTGCCTCGACCGTGCGCGAATATTCCGGCGAGGGTGCCGCCGGCGTCAGCGGCGAGTTGCAGCATGCGATGGAAAAGCTGCGTGCCGTCGTCGAGGAAGGCGGCGGCACCCGTGGCACGACCGCAGCGATGGCCAATCTCGCCGAAGCGATTCAGGGCCTGGTCGCGCATATGCGCACCGAGCAGCAGATGATCCGCGAATGGGCCGACGGTCAGGGCGAGCAAAACCGCGAGATCAAGAAGCTGCTGGAGCGGATCGCCCGGCAGCCCGAGAAGAGTTAGAGCAACGATATCGTGCCCCGGACGCAGCGCAGCGCGAAGCGGTGCGCTGCAGAGCCGGGGCCCACAAGAAAGTCACCAGGTCCCGGCTCTGCGGAGCAGCGTTACACGCTGCACCGCGTCCGGGACACGATACCGGAGAATCTTGAATGGCCCTCGCCCGTGCACGCCGCAGCGAATCCGGTTTCAACTACTGGCCGGGATTCGTCGACGCATTGTCGACGCTGGTGCTCTCGATCGTGTTCCTGCTCTCGGTGTTTTTGGTGGTGCAGTTCTTCCTGTCGCAGGAGGTCACCGGCAAGGACAAGGCGCTGGAGCAGCTCAACGCCAAGATCGCGCAACTGAGCGATCTGCTGTCGCTGGAAAAGCTCGGCAAGCTCTCCCTCGACGACCAGGTGTCGCAGTTGCGCGCCGGCCTCGCGTCCGCCGAGGGCGAGCGCGACCGCATCAAGGGGCTCTATGAAGGGCTTGCCGGCGCCGGCAGCGACGCCCAGGGCCGCGCCAATGAACTCAACAAGGCGCTGGATTCCGAAAAAGCCGTGACGGCGCGGGCGCTGGCGCAGATCGAGGTGCTGAACCAGCAGATCAGCGCGCTGCGCCGTCAGTTGGCGGCGCTGGAAGAAGCGCTCGACGCTTCCGAAAAACGCGACAAGGAATCGCAGGGCCGCATCGCCGACCTCGGTCAGCGCCTGAACGTTGCGCTGGCGCAGCGGGTGCAGGAATTGTCGCGCTACCGTTCGGAATTCTTTGGCCGCCTGCGCACCATCCTCGGCAACCGGCCGGATATCCGCATCGTCGGCGACCGGTTTGTGTTCCAGTCGGAAGTATTTTTTGACACCGGACAGGCGTTGCTGTTGCCCGAGGGCCGCGCCGAGCTCGACAAGCTTGCGACCGCGCTCATTGATCTGGACAAGCAGATCCCGAGCGAAATCGCCTGGGTGCTGCGGGTCGACGGCCACACCGACGTGCGGCCGATCAACAGCCCCTTGTTCAAGTCGAACTGGGAATTATCGTCCGCGCGCGCCATCTCGGTGGTGCAATATCTGGTCTCGCTCGGCGTGCCGGCGCAGCGGCTGGTCGCGGCCGGCTTTGCCGAATTCCAGCCGCTCGACACCGCGCCGACGGAAGAGGCCTACAAGCGCAACCGCCGCATCGAGTTGAAGCTGACGGAACGGTAGGTGGCGTAGGCGAACCCGTCATTGCGAGGAGCGCAGCGACGAAGCAATCCATTCTTTCTTTCCGCAGCGAGATGGATTGCTTCGCGGAGCCTGTCATCGGGCGCGCATTCGCGCGACCCGGTGGCTCGCAATGACGGAACCCAGAGCACGCGCTTGCGCCCTCTTTTCAAATCCCCTCGAACTGCAGCCGCGCCAGCCGCGCATAGAGACCGTTGGCCGCGACCAGCGAGGCATGAGTGCCCTGCTCGACGATCTTGCCCTGGTCCATCACCATGATGCGGTCGCAGGACAAAACCGTGGCCAGCCGGTGCGCGATGACGAGCGTGGTGCGGTGACGCATCAGTTCTTCCAGCGCGGTCTGCACCAGCGTTTCGCTTTCCGCGTCCAGCGCCGACGTCGCCTCGTCGAGCAGCAACAGCGGCGCATCGCGCAGGATCGCGCGCGCGATCGCGATGCGCTGGCGCTGGCCGCCCGACAGCGTCACGCCGCGCTCGCCGAGCTGCGCCTCGAAGCCGCCGGGCAGGCGGCGCAGGAATTCGCTGGCGTGCGCTAGATCGGCGGCGCGCTCGACCTCGGCATCGCTGGCGTCGGGCCGGCCGAAGCGGATGTTTTCGCGCGCGGAAGCCGCGAACACCACGGAGTCCTGCGGCACCAACGCGATGCGCGCGCGCACGTCGACCGGATCGGCCGACTTGATCGGCACGCCGTCGAGCGAGATCGCCCCCGACGCAGGGTCGTAGAACCGCAGCAGCAGATGAAACAGGGTGCTCTTGCCCGCGCCCGACGGACCGACGATCGCAACCTTCTCTCCCGCTTTCACCGACAGCGAAACGCCATCGATCGCCAGCACATCCGGCCGCGCCGGATAGGCGAAGCTGACATCATCGAACCCGACATCGCCGCGCGGCGGCGCCGGCAGCGCCAGCGGCGACGGCGGCGCCGTGATCTGCGATTTGACGCGCAGGATCTCGAACAGCCGTTCGGCCGCACCGGAGGCCGCCGAGACTTCGCCCCAGACCTCGCTGAGCTGGCCGAGGCCGGTGGCGGCGAACGCCGCGTACAGCACGAACTGGCCGAGCCGGCCGGGACTGATCGAGCCGGTCAGCACGTCGTGCGATCCGACCCACAGGATCGCGACCACGCTGGAGAACACGATGAAGATGATGATGAAGGTCAGCACCGCGCGGGCTCGGGTGGAACTGCGCGCCGCCTCATAGGCCTGTTCGACATTGCCGCCGAACCGCGCATTGGCCAGTTGCTCGCTGGTAAAGGCCTGCACGGTCCGGATCGCGCCGAGCAGTTCGGACGCATAGGACGTCGCGTCCGCCAGCGTATCCTGTGCGTTGCGCGACAGCCGCCGAACCCAGCGCCCGAACGCCACCAGCGGGATCACGATCACCGGGATCGCCAGGAGCACGAAGCCCGAGAGCCTTGGGCTCGTGATCACCATCATGGTGGTGGCGCCGAAGAACAGCATCAGATTGCGCAGCGCGATCGATACCGATGCGCCGACCGCGGATTTGATCTGGGTGGTATCGGCCGTCAGCCGCGACACCAGTTCGCCGCTGCGCGCGGAATCGAAGAAGGCCGGCGACAGCGAGATCAGATGCGCGAACACGTCGCGCCGGAGATCGGCGACGATGCGCTCGCCGATGGTCATGACCAGATAGTACCGCGATGCGCTGGCGCCGGCCAGCGTCGCGACCACCGCGATCATGACGCTGAAATAGCTGTTGATCATGGCGATGCCTTCGGGACTGAAGCCGAAGTCGATCATGCGCCGGACCGCGACCGGCACGACCAGGGTCGTGATCGCAGCGATGGTGAGCGAGACAAAGGCGAGCATCGCGCGGCCGCGATATCGCGCCACGTAAGGCGCCAGCGCCAGCAGCGGCCGCAGCTTGGCGCCGCTCTTGGCCGGATGCGTCAGCTGGGTTTCGATGAAGGCCTCTTCCTCGAGCAGCGTGTCGCGCCGCGGCGGCGCGCCGCCACCGATGTCTTCAAGCTGTTCCGCTGTGCTCATGTCATCCGACCCGGTTGCAAGCCCCAGATAGGCTTCGCCGCCCCCTTAGGCAAATCCGGGAGATTCCCAATCAGGCAGGATACGTAGCTTGTTTTAACCGCCCGGCTGCGTTATAGACCCGGCCAAATCCGTACCCTTTGACACTTTGAGACGGGCGCCGGCGCGCCGAAGGATATGCCATGAAAGCCGAAATTCACCCGAATTATCATACAATTACGGTCGTCATGACCGACGGTACGGAGTACCTGACCCGCTCCACCTGGGGCAAGGAAGGCGACAAGCTGAACCTCGACATCGACTCCAAGTCGCACCCGGCCTGGACCGGCGGCACCCAGCAGATGCTCGATCGCGGCGGCCGCGTGTCCCGGTTCCAGAAGAAATTTTCGGGCTTCCTCAAGAAGGACTGAGGGTTTCGAACCTCGTCATTCCGGCCCGGATATGCAAAACGCCCCTGTTCAGGGGCGTTTTTTGTTGGGCAACCCCATCATGTCATTGCAAGCCACCGGGTCGCGCGAACACGCGCCCGATGACAGGCTCCGCGAAGCAATCCATAGCGCAACGATGCGGAAAGCTGGATTGCTTCGTCGCTTCGCTCCTCGCAATGACGATGTTGATAGAAGCCCGGCTTACTGCTCGAACGCCGCCTTCAGCCGGTTGAGCTGCGGCACCAGCGGATTGCCGATCGGCGCGTGTTCGGTCGCCGGCGCATGGATCGTGACATCGAGCCTGCGCACCCTCGATTGCAGGTTCATCGAACGCGAAATCAGGTCCTGCAATTGCTGGGGCAATTTTGCGATCATGTCTTCGGGGCCGGGATCGGCGGCCGAGAGCTTGACCTTGGTCTTTTCGCGGTTGGCCTGGCTCAGCGTCATCTCGCCTTCCTTCACCGCGCGATGCAGCAACAGCCAGGACGCAAGCTGCATCAGCCGCGTGGTCAGCCGCATGCTTTCGGTCGCATAGGTGAGGCTGACGGAGCGTTCGAGCGCCTTGGCTTCGGTGCGGCCGTCGCCGTCGAGATAGGCGGCGGTCTGCTCGACGAGATCCATGCCTTCCCGGAACAGGGTTCCGAATGCCGCCGAATTAGTCAGCCGCTCGCTGAACTGAACGAGCGCGGATTCGCTTTGCAAACGGTCCGCCATGGTTAACGCCCTCACGCCACTGCTACGCTGCCGGCTTGGAAAGCCGCCGGCTTATGATGAACAAATCATTGCGCTTGTGCGGGCGAGAGTCCAGCCGCAACCGGATTTATGGTTTCCAGCGCGGTGACGGGACAGGCGAAAGGCAGAATCCTGAACGGCGTCAAAAAAGAGCCGCCGTTTCCGGCGGCTTTTGAAGTTGATAACAGGGAGGCGTCAAACAGAGTGGACAGGAGCCACTCGGTGTCCAAACGAGGACGATCCAAGTCATAATCGAGAAAGCTTAACCGATCGTAAATGAGCGATTTTCTTTAGGCTTCGTTTGCCATGTCGGCCATTGGCCTAGTTTGGGACAAGCCACACGTCGTCCCGGCCTCCGCCGGAACGACGTGTGGCGAGTTCGAATTCTCTACGACTTGAAAAAACTGTTCGCCGCATCCTTCGATGCGCGCTTCCTGGCCGACGCTTGCTGCAGCCGTTCGATTTCCGAATTCATCAATGCGATGCGCTCGGTCAGTTCCTCGACCGACAACAGCGACAGGTCCTGTCCGATCTCGTGGGTGACCTTCTTCCGCGGCTTGTCGTCGTCCTCGGCGGCCATGCGTTTTGCTCCGTGTTCGGCGATCCCCTGAGGCGGTTGCCAGCCGCTATGCGGCTGGCTAATGCAGGGGCCGCTTTTAAAATTCTCAGCCTTTCGCAAGGACAAATCATGGAAAAGCTGCCCGCGCAAATGACCGTCATCGGCATCAGCAAGCCCGGCGGCCCCGAGGTGCTGTTGCCCGAAACCCGCAGCGTCCCGGTGCCCGGTCCGGGCGAAATCCTGGTCAAGGTGTTGGCCGCCGGCGTCAACCGTCCCGATGTCGCACAGCGCTCCGGCGCCTACCCGCCGCCGCCCGGCGCCAGCGATCTGCCCGGCCTTGAAATCGCCGGCGAAGTGGTCGCGCTCGGCGCGGGCTCCGTCAGGCACAAGCTTGGCGACAAGGTGATGTCGCTGGTGGCCGGTGGCGGCTACGCCCAATATTGCATCGCGCAAGATGGGCAGGCGATGGCGGTGCCGCCGAGCCTGTCGATGCTGGAAGCCGGCGCGGTCCCGGAAACGCTGATGACGGTCTGGCACAATGTGTTCGAGCGCGGCGCCCTGAAGCCGGGCGAGACGCTCTTGATCCATGGCGGCTCGTCCGGCATCGGCACCATGGCGATCCAGCTCGCCAAGGCGCTCGGTTCCAAGGTCATCGTCACCGTCGGCTCCAAGGACAAGGCCGACGCCTGCCTCAAGCTCGGCGCCGACCACGCCATCAACTACAAGACCGAAGATTTCGTCGCCGTGGTCAAGGCGGAGACCAACAATGCGGGCGCCAACGTCATTCTCGATATGGTCGCCGGCGACTACGTCGATCGCAACTATGACGCCGCCGCGATCGACGGCCGTATCGTCCAGATCGCAACGCTCAACGGCCCCAAGGTGACCGTCAACATTGCCAAGGTGATGGTGAAGCGCCTGACCCACACCGGCTCGACGCTCCGCCCCCGTAGTAATGCGGACAAGGCGGCGATGGTCGCCGCCATCGAGGCCAAAGTGATGCCGCTATTGCGTGAGGGACGGGTAAAACCCCTGATGGACAGCACATTCCCGCTGGAAAAGGCCGCCGACGCGCACCGGCGGATGGAGACCAGTGAACATATTGGCAAAATTGTGTTGGCGGTTTAACGATCACGAGCGAAGCGGAGGCGGAAACCCTTTGATTTCCTTCGCTTTCATGTCATTTATCGCGGCAACGAAGGGCCATTCGCTGCGCCCGGAATGATGTTGATCGCGGAGTACTGACATTGCGTCTGATCAGGTGCCTTGCGCCGCTCGCGCTGGGCCTCATGATTTTTGCCGCCGCACCGCCCGCGCGCGCCATCGACGCGGTCAGCGTCCGCAGCGACGCGCCTGCAATCGATCTTACCGCGGTGCTCGATCATCAGCGCAGCGATACCGACCGTATCCAGGTTTCCACCGCGCCCGGCACCGACGGCATCGTCCGCCGCATCGAAGTCCGCGCCCGCGAAGGCGGCCAGTACTGGGTGGTGTTCGCGCTCGCCAACAACACCGATGATCAGCTCGACCGCCTGATCGTCGCTCCTCACTATCGGATCGTATCCTCGGGGCTGCTGTGGCCCGATCTCGGATTATCGCGCATCGCCACCATCACGCCATCGACCGGCGACCGCCCCGAGCGTCAGGAGAGCGCGACCGCCGACATCTTCCGCATCACGCTCGATCCCGGCGCCGTCATCACCTTCGTCGCGGAATTGCGTACCGATAAATTGCCGCAGCTCTATCTGTGGGAACCCGACGCCTACAAGGACAAGGTCAACTCGTTCACGCTCTACCAGGGCATCGTGATCGGTATTTCCGGCTTGCTGGCTCTGGTGCTGACCATCCTGTTCGTGGTCAAGGGCAGCATCATGTTCCCGGCCGCCGCGGCGCTGGCCTGGGCGGTGCTGGTCTATATCGGGGTCGATTTCGGCTTCTGGGGCAAGGTGCTCGACATGTCGAACAACGCCGAGCGCGTCTGGCGCGCGGCGGGCGAAGCTATCCTGGCGGCGACGCTGCTGGTGTTTTTGTTCGCCTATCTCAATCTGAGCCGCTGGCATGTGCGCTATTCCCACATCACCGTCGGCTGGCTGACCTTCCTGGGCTCGCTGGTGGCGTTGGCGCTGTTCGATCCGGCGGTCGCCTCCGGCATCGCGCGAATGTCGCTGGTGCTGATCGCCTTCGCCGGTTTTGCCCTCATCGTCTATCTCTCGACCCACGGTTTCGACCGCGCGGTGCTGCTGATCCCGACCTGGTTCCTGCTGGTGGTCTGGGTGGTCGCGGCCGGCATGGCGGTGGCAGGCTCCGTCACCAACGACATCGTCGGCCCGGCACTGCTCGGCGGCCTCGTGCTGATCGTGATGCTGATCGGATTTACGGTCATGCAGCACGCTTTTGCGGGCGGCGGCGCTACCACCGGCGTGGTTTCCGACGTCGAGCGTCGCGCGCTGGCGCTGACCGGCTCGGGCGACCTGATCTGGGACTGGGACGTTTCCGCCGACAAGGTGTTCACCAGCCCCGAGACCGAAAGCCTGCTCGGCCTCAAGCGCGGCACGCTGGAAGGCCCGGCGGCCAAATGGCTCGAGGTGCTGCATCCCCTCGACCAGGACCGCTTCCGCGCCGCGCTCGACAGCGTGCTCGACCAACGCCGCGGCCGGCTGGTGCAAGATTTCCGCTTGCGCACCCCCGACGGCCACTTCATGTGGTTTGCGCTCAAAGCGCGCCCGGTGGTCGGCTCCGACGGCGAGGTTTCGCGCGTGGTCGGCACGCTGACCGACGTCACCGAGGCCAAGAACGCCGAAGAGCGCATGCTCCATGATTCCGTGCATGACAATTTGACCGGCCTGCCGAACCGCAAATTGTTCATCGACCGCCTCGGCGCGGTCGCCAATTTCGCCAAAACCATGCCGAACCTGCGGCCGACGCTGATGGTGATCGACCTCGACCGCTTCAAGCAGGTCAATGATTCCGTCGGCATCGCGGTCGGCGACTCGATCCTCTTGACCCTGGCGCGGCGGCTGACCCGGATCCTGAAACCGCAGGACACGCTGGCCCGCCTCGCCGGCGACCAGTTCGGCCTGATCCTGATGTCGGAACAGGATTCGGCGCGCATCACCGCGTTTGCCGAGACCATCCGCAAGACCATCCGCGCCCCGATCGCCTTCAACGACCGCGAGATCTTCCTCACCGCTTCGATTGGCCTCGCGCTGTCCGATCCGCAGACCCAATTGTCCGACGAGATCATCAAGGATGCTGAGCTTGCGATGTATCATTCCAAGCGCATCGGCGGCGACCGCATCGATGTCTACAAGCCCGCGATGCGCGCGCGCAAAACCGACCGGCTGACGCTGGAATCGGAACTGCGCCGCGCCATCGAGCGCCAGGAAATCACCATCCTGTACCAGCCGATCGTACGGCTGGAGGATCGCTCGATCGCCGGCTTCGAGGCGCTGGCGCGCTGGGATCATCCAAAACTCGGGCGGATGTCGCCGTCGGAATTCATCTCGATCGCCGAGGAGATCGGCCTGATCGTCGATCTCGGCATGTTCGTGATGGACCAGACCGCCAAACAGCTTGCGATCTGGCAGCGCGCGATGCGGTCGCGCGAGCCGATCTTCGCCAGCGTCAACGTCTCCTCGCGGCAATTGCTGCGCCACGACCTGATCCACGACATCCGCACCGTGCTGTCGCGCTCCTCGGTGGCGCGCGGCACGCTGAAGCTGGAATTGACGGAATCGCTGGTCATGGAGAACCCCGAGCACGCGGCGCAGATGCTGACCCGCATCCGCGAACTCGGCACCGGCCTGTCGCTGGACGATTTCGGCACCGGCCATTCGTCGCTGGCCTACCTGCAGCGTTTCCCGTTCGACACCATCAAGATCGACCAGTCCTTCGTGCGCACCACCAGCCGCGGCACCCGCCCGGTGATCCTGAAATCGATCATCGCACTCGCCCACGACCTCGGCATGGACGTCGTCGCCGAGGGCGCGGAGACGGATTCGGATGCGGTCGAGCTCTATCAACTGGGCTGCGAATACGCGCAAGGCTTTGCCTTCGGCGAGCCGATGGACGCCGATGCCGCGATGCGGCTCTTGACCGAAGAGCGGCTGGAAGCGGCGAGTTAGGCCGTCCAGAAGCGGACGCGACTCTCTCCGTCGTCCCGGCGAAACGCCGGGACCCATACGCCGCGGCCCATCCACGTCATTGCGAGCGCAGCGAAGCAATCCATTTCACCGCGCAAAGGAAGAATGGATTGCTTCGTCGCAAGAGCTCCTCGCAATGACGTGGTGGGATCGTGACTCAATCTTCAAACATCAGTTCGCCTTCTCGCGGCGCAAACGCGTCCGAGCTCTGCAAGCATGTCCCTCGAAAGAAGAGGGAGCAGGGAATGCCGGGTGCGCGCTGCACCCGCGGTCTAGCGTGCAAAATTGCACAAGGAAAAACGCACACGAGCATACAGGTTCAGCGGAAACACTCCGGCATTCCCCGCGCAATGGCTTTACGGCCTATGCTGTGCTCTCCCCGGCGACGAATTCGTCTTGTCACCGTCATTGGCGGATTAAGGCTCATCAAGCTCGGTTGAGTTGACTTCGCCTCCCAAGCGGACATCGTTCAGGATCGAACTGAAGTCGGAAATGACTCGACTCGGAAGTAGGCCCTAGTCCAGCAGCGGCCCGATATGGTTTGATGCGCGGGGCTGGAACTGAGCCGCATGGGTGGCCTCATGTACATAGTCATTCGAAAGTACACCAAGGTTCGCTCGGTTGCGGATGCTGCTCGCCGCGCCAAAAGCGGCATCGGTCAGCTCCTAAGGGAATCGCGCGGATTCAGATCTTATTATGTACTGGATGGGGGCGAAGGCGTCGGTGTCGCTGTGATGATATTCGAAGACCGCGAAACCGCCAATGCGGCGAACGAAAAAGTACGGGAGTTCGTTCAAGCAAGCCTGCATGACCTGGATCTTGGAGACCCCGAAATCATCGCCGGGGAAGTTTTGGTGAATATAGAATCTGATGCGTAGTTGTTCGTAAAGGCTACCCATCCGCTGCACGCTCAAGCATGGCGTCGAGAGGCGGCCGTGGCGCCTGTCAACAAGAAAAGTCGCGTTCACTTTGACCTTTGCGGGTGAACGCCAAAGCGGCGTTACCTTAGAGGGATTTTAAAACGATTGAGGCCGTAGTGCCGATTTCGGATAACGCACGATCCGTTCGGCCGTCGTGGGGTCGGGTGAGTTTTCTTCGCGAGATCGCCCGTCATGACGGGCGCGGAGTTTACCGGGCGAAATCCCGTAACGTTTCCGAAACGCACGCGCGAATGCGCTCTCGGAGTCGTAACCGACCGCTGCCGCCACCTGCGCCAGGGTCCCATTCGTCGAGCTGAGGCGCTGGCGTGCCAAACCAAGCCGCAACTCGCTCAGGAAGCCGAGCGGCGGAAGATCGCCCTCCCTGCGGAAGATCCGAACCAGGGTCGCGCGCGAAACATGCGCTTCCGCCGCAAGCTCGTCCAGCGTCCATGGATGCGCGGGAGCTCTCAACATGGCGTTGACGGCTCTGGCCGAAGACGACGATGCGAGCAGCCGTATTATGCCGCTCGATGACGCGGACTGTTCGAAATGCATGCGAAGCATCATCACGAAGAGAGCGGTGGCGAGCTCGGTGGCGATCGTCGCTGCGCCCGGACGCGCGGCCTGCAGTTCCTCATCGATCGCCTGCACCAGCATCCGCATCCGGTCGAACAGATCCGTTCTGCCGATGCTGAGCACGATCGCCTTTGGCAAAGCGGCAGTGACGAGGCTGTACATGGCCCCTTCGAAACGCAGCCGGCCGCAGATCAGCTTGGTGTCGCTCGCGTCGCGGGTGTTGGTCTTGATCCTGATAGCGTTGTTGTATTCGGTTCTGATCGGCGCTCCGGAGCTTACGCCGCGGCTCGCCGATCGCACGACGTGGGAGTCGCCCTGCGGGAGCAGAAGGATGCTGCCGGCTTCCAGCTCGAACGTTTCCCCGCAATACCGCTCCAGCAGGCAACTTCCATTGGTCACGATGTGAAATTGCGCAAAGCCCGCCGGCTCCGCTTCGTGCACGACCTCCCATTGCAAGGCAAACCGGCACACATCCTGAATTTCCGGGCGCACCCGGAACAGGGGAGCAATCGCACTGAGCGGGTTAAGAGCAGCCGGCTCAGTCCCGGCGTCCGGATGTTTGATCCGGTCAGCACAGGTTTTGCGCCGCGAGAGCATCGCCAATTCCCCGTTTCGCACCGATTTCTCAAAGCATCGAATGAATGAGGAGAATGTAATGCGGATGCGCCAACCCAAGCGCGGAGTTCAGACGCGCAACGATCACAAATACGCGATCAAGAAAACATTCATCGGCGGCGCCCTTGCATTGCTGGTCCTGGCTTTTCCCGCTCGCGCCTCGGCGCGCGACGCGGAGCGCTGAACACAGTCACCGTTCATTCCGCGTTTCACATCGCATCGAAGAGGAGAGCGTCATGCACATGCTGGATTGGAATACATATCGGCAGCAGCTTGTCGCCGGGGTCGGCGGCTTCGGCAAGCTCAACCCCGATATCATCAAGGGCTACACCACCCTGAGCCGGGCCGGCCCGAAGGTCGGTCACCTCGATGAAAAGACCCGCGAACTCGTCGCGCTTGCGGTCGCCATAACCCTGCGCTGCGACGGCTGCATCACGGTACATACCGCGGCGGCCCGGGAACGGGGTGCGACCAGGGAAGAGATAGCCGAAGTGCTGGGTGTTGCGGTCTCCGTCAATGCCGGCGCGGCCGTCGTCTATTCCACCCGCGCGCTCGACGCATTCGACGCCGCCGCCGAAATCAATCCCAACGCCTGAGGAGAACTCATGATCGGCTATCTTCGTCTGCCGCTTTCCTGGATCGCTCATTCCGATCGGGTCGGCATCCCGCTGATGCGCGTCGCCATCGCGATCGTCTTCCTGTGGATCGGCGCGCTCAAATTCGCGCCCTATGAAGCCGACAGCATCACCCCCTTCGTCGCCAACAGCCCGTTTATGTCGTTCTTCTACGAGCATCCGGCCGACTACAAGGCGCACCTCACGCACGAGGGTGAGTTGAAGCCGGCCGAGCGGGCTTGGCAGACCGCGAATAATACCTATGGCTTTTCCGACGGGCTCGGAACCATGGAGATAACGATCGGCCTGCTGACGCTGCTGGGCGTGTTCTCGCGCCGATGGGGCATCTTGGGCGCAACGCTCTCGTTCCTGACGCCATTCGTGACGTTGTCTTTCCTGATCACGACGCCAGACGCGTGGGTCTCGGCGCTTGGCGATGCGCAGCACGGTTTCCCTTATCTGTCAGGCGGCGGTCGGCTCGTGCTGAAGGATGTAATCATGCTGGTCGGCGGTCTGCTGATCATGGCCGACAGCGCCCGCGCCTTCCTTGAGGCGCGCCCTTTCGCCAAACTTCAGACGATGACCGCCAGCAAGACCTCCACCGCCCCGGCCGAGTGAGCGCAGCCAACGCGAGCCCCTCGCACAAGCGCATCGTCCGAGGCTCGCCGCTGTGGCTGCGGGCCTCGAAGGATGTGCGCGGCAATAATGCTGCATCGTCGAGGCCCCGAAAAATCCCTCGCGAGGCGCTGAATCAGGCCATCAAGATTTGCGCGCGGGCGCAGTGACGGTGGCCTGTGCTTCTGAGCTTTCTCCTAAGCCAAAGCCGATCACCTGATGCCGCCATTCCGGCACGCACTAAGAAAGAAAGCGACCCTTTGCGAGACATGGGGGCCGATCTCGGCATGCAGGGTCTTTTGATGCTCTCCCGATAAGGCACGCATGAGCTGGGGCAGGAGGATCAAATCGATGAAATATCGCGCCGTCATCGCGAGCCGGCCGGGATCGAATGCCGGGAAAGTCTCAACCTCACTGGATTCTGCCACCTCGCCCAATAGCCGCATCATGATCTCAGTACCCCGCTCGCGCGTCATGCGGATCACGATGCCCCCGAGATCCGGAAAGCGGCGTGCCTCGGCGATGGACAGGCGCAGCAAGTTGATCCACTCCGGCGTCAGAGCTTCTTGCAAGAGGATCACACCAACGCTTGCCAGGCGCTCGTCAATCGTTGTGCCGGAGGGCGAATAACTCTCGAGCTGGGCCTGCTTGGCGATGACGTACCTGGTGACCGCGGCAGTGAAGAGCGCCTTCTTGTCACGGAACCGCGCATAGATCGTCGGCTTGCCTGAGCGCGCAACATCGGCGATCTCCTCAATACTCGCGCCTTCAAATCCGCGATCGAGAAACACTTTGCGGGCCGCATCGAGGATGCGCTCCTCGACCTCGCCCGCGATTTCGTTGGGCGGGCGGCCGGACCGTCCGGGTGCGCGCGTCACGGAACGCGCTTTCGTTGGTGAAGTCCTGGCCATTTCAATCATCCTCAGTCTGCAAATTGTGAGCCTGCGTCCGGCGAAGCTGCCCGGCGCGGGATCTCTAAGCTTTTAACACAATCTTGTGAAAAGAACGATACTGTTCCGTTCATATATTGCGCCAGGTGTTTCGGCGCTATATAGAAGAACGGAACGGTTCCGTTTCGATCTTTGCATAGGAGTTACCTATCATGCTGAAGCGCAATGACCAGCAAGTGCTCCACGAAGTTGAAAGCCCGCAATTCGCTCCGGGTTCGCCAGATGGGCCAGCGGACGGTGCCCTCGCACATCGTCCGCCCCTGAAAGAGAAGCCTGAAACCGAGGCGCCGTCGAGCCGGGAGCGCCCGGCCGGCGAGCCGCAGAAACCGGACTTGCCCGCTGAGACAGACGAGCAGCCCACGCCACCCAACGTGAGCAGCGGAGAGCCCCGCAAGGGTTTCCGGCGCCGGCACCCCGTCGCGGTTGTGATTGGCTCGGTCCTCTTCGTGCTGGCGGCAGGGGGCGGCTATGCTTACTGGAACTACGCTTCCGATTTCGAATCGACCGACGATGCCTTCATCGCGGCGCGCCAGATCGCCATCGCTCCGAAGGTGACGGGCTACGTCACGCAAGTGCCGGTCACCGACAACCAGCACGTCGCGGCGGGGGCCGTGATCGCGCGCATTGATGACCGCGACTACCGCATCGCGCTCGAGCAAGCGAGCGCACAGGTGGCTGCCGCGCAAGCTACCATAGAGAATATCAACGCGCAGATTGCCGTGCAGCAGGCGCAAATCAAATCGAGCGAGGCTCAGGTCGAGCAGGCGCAGGCGACGCTGGTGTTTGCGCAACAACAATCGGATCGCTACGAGGAACTCGCTCAAAGAGGCGCAGGCACTGTACAAAATGCTCAGCAATATAGCTCGCAGCTGCTTCAGCAGCAGGCGGCCCTCAAGAGTGCGCAAGCGGCTCTGACCGTTGCACAACGGCAAATCGAGTCCTTGAAGGCGCAGCGCAGCAGCGCAGAGGCGAGCCTCGCGCAAGCGGTCGCGCAACGCGATCAGGCGCAACTCAATCTGTCCTACACGACCGTCACCGCCGCTCAGGCCGGCCGCGTGGTCAACCTCACGGCATCGCCCGGCGAATTTGCCCAGGCGGGTACCAACCTTACCATGTTCGTTCCGGATGAAATCTGGGTTACGGCGAACTTCAAGGAGACTCAACTCGATTCCATGCGGCCGGGCCAGCCCGCGTCAATGCATATCGATGCCTATCCGAACCGCGCCATTCGCGGCCACGTCGCGAGCGTTCAGCCTGGGTCCGGGACAGCGTTCTCGCTGCTTCCAGCGGAAAACGCGACCGGCAACTACGTCAAGGTCATCCAACGCGTGCCGGTGAAGATCATCATCGACAATCCACCGACCGATGTTGCGCTCGGCCCCGGTATGTCGGTGGTGCCGCGCGTGCGGATTAACTCCGAGCCTTCGCTGTACGAGCGGCTGGCCTCATCTATCGACCACCTGCGGAGGCACGCATGAGCGCCGATGAGGGAGCCGGTAAAGGCCTGGCGACCACAGCTACGGAAGCCGTCAATCCGTGGTTGATTGCCGTCGTGGTAGCGCTGGCGGCGTTCATGGAAGTTCTCGACACCACGATCGCCAATGTCGCGCTGAATTACATTGCGGGTGGCCTCGGCGTCAGCGAGGACGAAGCGTCCTGGGTGGTAACCACCTATCTCGTCGCCAATGCCATTATTGTCACAGCGACCGGCTTTTTGGCTAACCGCTTTGGCCGCAAGACGTTCTTCCTTGTCTGCCTCGGTTTGTTTACAGCGAGCTCGGTGCTCTGCGGAATGGCCTGGAATCTTCAGGCGCTTCTTATGTTTCGTCTCCTGCAGGGTTTCGGCGGCGGCGGCATGGTGCCCGTGGCACAATCGATCCTCGCGGATTCCTTCCCGCCGGCGAAGCGCGGTCAAGCTTTCGCGCTGTTCGGTGTTGCGGTCGTCGTCGCCCCGGTCGTCGGACCGACCCTTGGCGGCTGGCTCTCCGACAATGCTTCCTGGCAATGGTGCTTCCTGATCAACGGACCGGTGGGCCTGGTGTCGATGGTGCTCGTCTATATGCTCGTGAAGGACGTGCGGTCGGCGGGCAGCAGTGTTCGCTTCGATTGGGGCGGCTTTATTCTCGTCGCCGCCTTCCTGGGCGCGCTCGAATTCATATTGGACCGCGGGCAGCAGGACGACTGGTTCGGATCGAATTTCATCATCACCTTCACATGCATCTCGGGGCTCGCGGCCTTGCTGTTGATCCCGTGGGAAGCCGGCCGTCGGAATCCTGTCGTTGACCTCAGGATGATGGCCACCCGCCAGTTCGGATCATGCTTTCTGGTGATGCTGGCAACTGGGGCGATCCTGTTGGCTACTACGCAGTTCCTGCCGCAGCTGGTGCAGGGGAGTTTCGGCTACACCGCGACATGGGCCGGCCTTGTCCTCTCGCCAGGCGGCGTCGTGACGCTGGTGATGATGTTCGTCACGGGTCAGCTGTCGAGCCGGGTCCAGCCCAAATACCTGATCGCCATCGGAGCTACCATCATCGCACTCTCTATGTACGTCATGACCAATATCAACCCTGATTCGGGTTTCTGGTTCTTCGTGCAGGCACGCATGCTGACCAGTGTCGGACTGCCGCTGGTTTTCGTCCCGATCATGGCCGCTTCCTATGACGGCATTCCCCCGCACAAGACCGACCTGGCCTCCGCGCTGCTCAATGCGGCGCGTAATACCGGTGGCTCGATCGGCGTGTCGCTCGCCTCGAACGTGCTCGCGCACCGCGGGCAGTTTCATCAGAGCTCCCTCGCTTCGCACGCTATCCCGTCAGGCATCCCGTATCAGGAGACTATGCAGCAGCTGATGCACTATTTTGCCGCCCAGGGCAGCTCAATAGGGCAAGCCCAGCAACAAGCCATCGCCTGGATTGGCCAGCAGATCCAGGCGCAGGCATCGTTGCTGGCCTATGTAGATGTGTTTTGGACGCTGATGCTGGTATCGGCCTCCGCCGTGCCGCTCGCCCTGCTCTTGCGAAAGGTGAAGTTGGGAGGGGAAGTTCATCTGGGGCACTGACATCTAGTTCGTCCCCCCATGCAGTACCGCAGACATGATTGCAATTGCAGATGAGGTCATCGAATGAAGCGCCGCGTTGTCTGAGTTTGGCACTTTTGAGACATGCTGACAGGCCCCGAGCATGTCTGCTTACCGGGGAAGACCGGAAGTCACCGTCGGGTAGTCAAAACGACGCGAATGCCCCAACTCGGTCATGTTGCGGTCAAAGCATGTACTGTTGTGCAATTGCGCGTCATCCCGCCTGAATTCTCCGTCGACCTCGCAGTTGATGGGCTCGCGGCACCGGGAGCCGTGCGTGGTAGGCGCAGCACGGAAATCGCCGATTATTTGACCGCGCCGCCTGTGATGCCGCTGATGAAGCGGTCCAAAAAAAGATTGTAAGCGATCGCCACCGGAACGCTGGAAATGAGCGCCGCTCCCATCAATTCGCCCCAATAAAAAATATCTCCGCGGATCAAATCTGTCGCGACTCCCAAAGTAACCGGCTTCTCGCTGGAAGAGGAGATGAAGGTCAGCGCGTACACGAACTCCTGCACCGTTAGCGTGAACGCAAAGATCACTACGGTCAGAATGGCAGGCACCGAAAGAGGAAGGACCGTTTTCACGAATGCTCCCACGACAGTGCAGCCGTCGACGATGGCGGCCTCCTCGATCTCGCGCGGCACCGACTTGAAGAAGCCCATCAGCAGCCAGGTGCAGAACGGGATGGTGAAAGTGGGGTAGACGACGACAAGAGCCCACAGGCTGTCCTGCAATCCGAGCAATGTGATCACCCGCGCGAGAGGCAGGAACAGAAGCGTCGGCGGCACCAGATAGGTCAGGAAGATCCCGATGCTCAGATTTTCGCCGCTACGGCCCGGCATCCGCGCCAGCCCATAGCCGGCTGGCAGGGCCACGAGAAGAGTGATAGCCACCACACAAAGCCCGATAAGCGCGCTATTGGACAGCCACTGCACGAACAGCGTGTCTTCAAACAAATACTTGAGATGCTCGAGCGTGGGCGGCGCGTTGAACCAATAAGGGATGGACTTGAGATTGTAGAGGTCGCCGTCCGTCTTGAAGGTGGTGATCAGCATCCAATAGAAGGGAAACGCGGCGAACACGACCAGAGTGATCACCGCGGCATAGAACGAACTCTGCCCAACTACTTTTCCGGCAAGCCGCGGCATGTCAAATCTCCCGCCGCCGCAGCGACCGCAACAGCAGGATCACCGCGACCAAGAGGAAGGGAAACAGGAACAGACAAATGGCCGCTCCGTGAGCGACATCGCCCGAGAGGATGCCCACCTGGAACGCCAGCGTGCCGAGCACCTGCGTGCTGTTGATCGGTCCGCCCTTCGTCAGCAAATAGACGACGCTGAGATCCGTGAAGGTGAACACGGTGCCAAAGATCACAGCGATCATGATGATCGGGGCGATGATCGGCAGGATGATCTGATAGTTGCGCCGCCAGAAGCCCGCACCGTCGATCGTGGCGGCATCGAGCACATCCTGCGGCACCGACGTGAATCCGGCAAGGAAGATCACGACGCCGAAAGGAAACAACCGCCAGGCATGCACGACCGCCACGGCAATCATCGCCAAATCCTCTTGCCCCAGCCATTGTGGCCGGTGTGCCGCGTCGATCAATCCTGCCGCGACCAGCGTCCAGTTGATGACGCTGTAGAGAGAGTCGAACATCCACACCCAGGCCAGCGTCGCCAGTGACACCGGTACTGCCCAGGGCAGAACGATAAGTGCGCGGGCAAGCCGGCGCCCCGGGAACTCCTGCATGAGGAGCATGGCGCCGATCTTGCCGAGCAGCAGGCCGATGATTTGGGCACTGATCGTGAAGATGAGGGTGTTGGCCAATGTGCGCCGGAAGATCTCGCTGTCGATGACCTCGCGGAAGTTCTTCAACCCGACAAACGTGTAGCTCGGATTGAAGATGCTGTAGGCGCTGACGCTGTAATACAGCGCAAGCAGGAATGGCAGCCCGACGAGCACGACGACATAAAGGATCGCGGGCATGATGAACAGCGGCCCGAGCACCTCGAGCCGATCGAACGTAAACCGCGATCGCGCCAGCCGACGGGGCGCGGCTGCCTGGGCGATCACGCTCATCGAGCTTGCTCCTTGGTGCTGACGGTACGCCGACCGTCCCGGTCGAAATAGCGTAGCTCAGCTTCCCGAACCGCAAATTTGTGCCATTCACCGGCGCGGATGCCAGACAGCGGAACGTGGGCCGGCAGCTTCGCCGTGACTTCGCGCTTTGCCCGGAAGCCATCCAACGCGCCGTACAAGATACGCTCCGATCCGAGATACTCCATGCGATCAATGCGGAAGGGCAGCTCGGAGAGAGCGGCTCCGTCGAGCATCTCCCGCGGCAGGAAATGCTCCGGCCGAAAGCCCAAGAGTCCACCGGTATGCTCGACCAGGTTCATGGGCGGGGTCCCGAGGAAACTCGCGACAAAATCGTCGGCGGGGTGGTCGTAAATCTCGCTTGGAGTTCCGACTTGTCGGAGCTTGCCATGGTCGATAACCGCGATGCGGTCGCCCATGCCCATGGCCTCGACCTGGTCGTGCGTGACGTAAATGGTGGTCGTTTCCACCTTCTGCTGGAACTGCTTCAGCTCACTGCGCGCGCTTGCCCGTAGCTTCGCGTCCAGATTGGACAGCGGTTCATCTAGAAGGAACACGGTTGGATTGCGTACGAGCGCGCGGGCCAGCGCCACACGCTGGCGCTCGCCTCCCGAAAGCTGGCGGGGACGCCGGTGAAGCAGGCCGTCGATGCCGAGCAGGCCGGCGGCCCAGTCCACCTTGCGCTTGATCTCGGGCCGTGGTGTGCCCTGCGTCTTCAGCGGAAATGCAATGTTGTTGGCGACAGTCAGGTGCGGATAGAGGCCGTAGCTCTGAAACACCATTGCCACACCACGCGCGCGCGGCGTGATGTCATTGACGATTTCGTCGTTGATCAGGACGTCGCCGGAGGTTTGCCGCTCGAGACCGGCGATGATCCTCAGGAAGGTGGTCTTGCCGCAACCCGATGGACCGAGCAGCACCAGAAACTCACCGTCGCGGACCGATAGACTGACACCATCGACGGCAGCGACGTCACCGAAGTCCTTCCTGATGTCTTTGGTAGTAACCGCGGCCATCTGGACTTCCTCGATGCCTTAGCAAGGAACGTCTAAAGCTGCCCCTCCACGGCCGGCAGGCTGCAGTTGCCTTGCCGGATCGGTATCAACTTTCGCCAGTATAACGGAAGCGCTGACGTTTCGTGAGGCGAGCAACTCTCTCCGCCCGCCCTTGTTCGCATCGGTTCATGCTGCCGACCACTTCCTGTAGATCAGCTCGATCTCTTTCTGCGCCCAGGCGACCGCCTCTTCTGGCGTCGCTTTGTCGGTCGCGGCCTTGGCCATCATGTCGACGAGGATGAAATTGTCCGCGACCTCGTCCGAGGCCGGTCCGGCCGGTCCCGGATAGCCATAAGTAGCGTGCCACTCATTGACGGTCTCCAGCACCTGCAGCTTGTCGGCCGGGTGTGAGGTTGGGTCGTTCGACAAGATCGGCATGGGCTTGGGCACGCTGTTCTCGAACAGCGGATGATTGTAGCCCGTGCTGGCCTCGAAGACTGCCACCCAATTGCCAGTCCAGTAGCGCAGGAACTCAATTGCCGTGTCCTTGTTACGCGCGAAACGCCAGACGACGTAGGAGTTGGGCGCTCCACACGCCAACCTGCGCACAGGGCCGGCTGGCGTCTTCCAGACGTAGATCTTGTCGGCCAATTCGGGGCTGGACTTCTGTATCGACCGGTATGCGGAGATCGGGTTGTGAATCCATGATCCTCGACCGGCCGCCAGATACCGGTTATTGCTGGCATCGTCCCAGGACAGAACTTCCGGTTCCATGGCGTCTTTATAAACGGCGCGAACAAGCTTCACGACCTCGAGCGTCTCTTTTGAGTTGAGGGTGACCCGCTTGCCCGTTTCGTCGCATTCAGATGCACCATAGCTCCACAGCATGCTGCGGTACGAGAGATTCGGGTCGACGGAGTGCCCAAGCCCAATACCAATCGGGGTGCCCTTCGCCTTCAGCTTGGCCCCACCGACGCGGATATCTTCCCAGGTATCGGGGTTCATCCCGATCTCGTCCCACAGGTCCTTCCGGTAAAGGCCGGGGAAGCTGATGTAGTAGGCCGGAAGGGCGCTCCACACCTTCGTACCCTCGTTGTACGCGATCTGACGACCGATCTGCTGGACCTTGCCCTGCTTCTTCTCCACCTCGCTGACGAGACTGCTGAGATCGACGACATGCTTTTCGTACAAATGCGGGCCGCCCGATCCGTTGAAGGCAAAAATGTCATGTCCGGCTCCAGCAGAAACCTCGGCCGCGGCGCGCGCCGGCAACTCCAGATGCGGGATGTGATCAACGGTTACGGTGAAGCCGTTCTTCTTGCCCCACTCCGTTGCAAAACCATCGAACCACTTATCGTACTGCGGCACGAAATGGCTCCACTGGAGAATCTTTAGCGTCTTGGCCTGTGCAAGAGCGGTAGAGACAAATGGCGACGAAACCGCCGGCGCCAGACCCGCAGCTGCAGCCGCGGCGCCCACCTGCTTCAAGAACCCGCGTCGTGTGACGGCTGACGTGGAAATTTTTCGTCCTGA
Source organism: Bradyrhizobium sp. Ash2021 (assembly GCF_031202265.1). NCBI lineage: Bacteria > Pseudomonadati > Pseudomonadota > Alphaproteobacteria > Hyphomicrobiales > Nitrobacteraceae > Bradyrhizobium > Bradyrhizobium sp. Ash2021. The sequence continues at coordinate 8,435,175 of NZ_CP100604.1, forward strand.
CCGCATGTTTGCCTCCTCCTGACAAGTCATTGTCTTGACGGCAAGGGCTCTTTCGCAGGCTGGCGCTGAAAAGGCCTTGGCCTGGTTCCTCGACTGCGGTGGGCGCCGATGTAAGAGCCTCGCCCCCTAAGTCCGCAGGCGCGCTAAAGAACTGACCTCCTGGTTGGTCCGCCCCCCAGCTGGTCCAAAGATGGTTATTCGGCCCGCGATAGGATACGTCAATACCCCGGGGCCCACCAGCAATGGCAGCTGGCTCCGACGATAGCTCGACCCCGCCTAAGTCAGTCGGCGCGCTCCACCACTGATTGGGCCCCTGTAGTATACATCAATACGCAGCGACAACCGATGGACCCGACGAGATCGCGACACCACCAAGGTCAGTCGGCGCGCTCCACCACTCTTGAGCGCGAGCCGTCACCCGATGCAAGTTATGATACTCCCTCTTCAAGCAGGGCCACAAAAAAGAATGGCGGACGTGGAGAGACATTCCGCCGCACCAGGTTGAACACTCTGGTGCTGCACCGCGACCAACGTGCACGAAAGCGCTCGGCCGAAGCCCGATCGGCCGGGGAGCCGATCGGCTTTTGCAGGCCGCAAGGACGTTAGCCGAAATCAAGAAATCAGAGAAACCTGCCGAGCACCGGTACAAACTCTCTTCGGCCGAGATCGCCGTCGTCACAGTAAGGCGGCTGCCCCAATGTCCCAACGTGGCACTTTTGAGACATGCTGACAGGCCCCGAGCATGTCCGCTTACCGGGGAAGACCGGAAGTCACCGTCGGATAGTCAAGACGACGCGAATGCCCCCAACTCGGACATCGAGGGCAGCGGATCGCTACGATACCGATGAGCCGCTGCCGGGGCCGGAAGGCATCGCACGTCTGATCGTCGCAGAGCGGGCCGCGTGATCAGCCATTGTTATTTCGGCCAGTTCGACGGCGAACAGGGACAGCATGAGCCCTACCATCGGCACTGCGGGAATCAGGTATCGCCAGACGTCGAGGGTGTGGGCGCCGGCGGCGGTCACGATCGAAACCGCCCACATCACGAGCACGATACCCGCGCGCGTCACGAAGCCGGGGCGCCGACGCCGCACAGCGGTCACCGTCCAAAACATGACGGCGATAACGAAGGCGGTAGACAATGCCCTGAACAGATAGGCGGAGATGCCTGGGAGATCGGACAACAGGCCGATCCGAACCGGTTCGCCTTGCAGATCGATCGGCTGAGCCGCCCGGCCATGCCGCATCATCATGTCGGACACGTGCGGCACGTCGTCGGTCGACACCGGTATGGCAGGGTCGAGTCCGTAAGCCGGCCATGCGACCGAGACCCCATAGGCCATCTGGCGGACGAACTTGCCCGCGTAGGCCAGCGGCCGGTCACGCACGGCGGCCAGGAAGATGCGCCGATAGGCTGCGGCCGCGCCTGCGGCGTTCCCGGCACCGCCGGCGACGTCTCGATCCAGTGCGGTGTCGAAGAGGCACGCGTCGCCGAAGAACCCGAGCACGGACCAGCGACCCGGCTCCGCCGCGAAGTCGGCGGCAAGCCGCGCCATCGTGACGTCCGCGCTGTCGCCGGCCGCCGACACGATCTCGCGTCGCGCCGCATCGCTTGCAAGCACGATGTTCAAGTGATTGCAGAACAGTGTCTTGGGGACGAACACGACCGAGGCTTGGTCGGAGTCGGAAGCCACGAACCGGGAACCGACGGCGAGCAGTGCCAGCGCTGCCGCGACGGACACGGCAATCACAGCAAGGCGCGCGGATGTGTCTGGCCGGGCGAGGCGGGCGCCCACCACGATGGCGACGATTGGGACCAGGATTCCCTGCGACCTGAAGCACGCCGCGAGCGCCGCCCACAGGACGGAGGCAGCGACCGCGCAGCATCGCGCCGTTTTGCCGACGCAGGTGGCAACGAGCAATCCAGCCGTCGCCAGATTGAGGAAGACCGCAAACAGAAGCTCCGCGGTGAGGACGTTCCTGAACAGCAGCAGGCCCGGATACGTCGCCACGAGGATGATCGGCACGAGCCCACCGGCGTTGCGCGTCGCCGCATGGGCGGTTGCCGCAAGCGCCAGCATCAGGACGGCCCACGCCGCCTGCTGCAGGCGCACCACCGTTCCGAGGTCGCCTCCGAACGCAAACGTCACGGCCAGGAACGCCGGGTAGCCCGGATCGCGCCCACCCGCCACGGTCGGCCTTCCAGCCTCGAGCGTGCGAAGCGCAGATTCCACGAAGGACGGCGTGTCGCCCCAGATGACCGGGACCGCCGGCCTGAACGATACCACGATCGCCAGCAGCAGCGCGGCCCACGCCAGCACGGCCCATGGCCCCGGGGACACGACGCCGCCCCGGGGGGCGGCTTCGCCCGTCGTACGCGCTGGAGATTCGCGGTCGGACCGCACGATATCGCCGTCCACACGGGATGAAGTTCGAATACCGCCCCCGGTTCACGCTAGACCAAAACGATCTGCAAGACCATCGGAGGGCACGGCGCGCTCCCGTTCGTGACGACGCGCGACCGCCCCTCTTGCCGCGAAAGGATGGGGCGAGCTGGTCGCGCTGATTTGCCCGACGGGACCAGCGGAATTTTGCCCGTCGGGTTAATTTGTCGCAGCCGGTGTGCGTCAGGAAAAGCCGTGCACGCGCCGTGCCCAGACCGACGACCGCCATCCCGAAGAATTCACGATGCCAGCGCGGTCCGTATCATCCGCGCGAGATCGGAGCTGAGGTAGGGCTTCGGCAACAGCAGCACGCCAGCGTCGAGCCGGCCATGATGTACGATGGCGTTCTCGGTATAGCCGGACGTATAAAGCACCTTGAGTCCCGCGCGCCGTTTCAGCGCCTCGGTCGCGAGCTGACGGCCATTCAGTCCCCCGGGGATGATCACGTCAGTGAACAAGAGATCGATGCGTTCGGGACCATCGATGATTATCAGCGCCTCGGCGGCATTGCCGGCGCCCAGCGTGTGGTACCCAAAACGGCTGATCTGCGTCACGACGTATTCGCGGACCAGCGCATCGTCCTCGACAATCAGGATGGATTCGTCGCCGTGTTCGCCCCCGGAGATGCCGGTTTCGGCGGCCGGCGCGGCCGGGACCCCCGCGGCCTCCGGCAGGTAAAGCTTCACGGTGGTGCCGTGGCCCTCCTCGCTGTAGATCTTGATATGTCCGTTCGACTGTTTGACGAAGCCGTAGACCATGCTGAGACCGAGCCCCGATCCCTTTCCGACGTCCTTGGTGGTGAAGAATGGTTCAAACACCTTGTCGAGCAGGCTGCCGGGGATTCCCTCCCCTGTGTCGCTTACCGCGATCATGACGTAGTTGCCGGGCTTAACCTCGCTGTTCATGCTGGCGTAGTTCTCGTCGAGCACGACATTCTTGGTTTCGAGCGTCAGCTTGCCGCCGTTCGGCATGGCGTCACGCGCATTCAGTGCGAGGTTCAGGATCGCGGTCGAGAGCTGACTGGGATCAATCAGGGCCGGCGCGGAATCGTGCGCCAGCATCGATTCGATTTCGATCTGTTCGCCGAGGGTCGGTCGCAGCAACCCCGCCGCATCGATGACCAGGGCGTTGACGTCGGTGTTGCGCGGCTGCAGCGGCTGTCGACGGGCGAAGGCCAGCAGACGCTGGGTCAGATCGGCCCCCCTTGCTGCGGCGGCGCTGATCAAATCGGTGATCTGGGCGAGATGCGGACGATCCTTGACCGCATCGCCGAGGATTTCGATGGTACCGGTGATCACGGTCAGAATGTTGTTGAAGTCGTGCGCGACGCCACCGGTGAGTTGGCCGATGGCTTCCATCTTCTGCGCTTGCCGGACCTTGGCCTCGTTGGCCTCTATCTCCTGAAAACGTTTGACCATGGCCTCGGCGTTGCGCCGTTGTCGGATTTCCTCCTCAAGTGCCGTATAGGCCTGCTGAAGCTGGATGCGTGTCGGCAGCACCAGGATCCGCGGCAGCAGCAGCAGCAGTGCAGCCGTGATCCCGACTGACGTCAGCGCCAGGAAGCCTTTGGTCAGGCCCTCGATGTCGTAGGCCGGCACCCACAAAGTGAGGATCGACAGCAGTCGGGTCACCCCGCAGACCGTGGCGAAGACGGCGAATGCCCAGAATACGCCGCCGAACATGACATCGCGGCGGCGCCGCCACACGAAGAACCCGAGGACGAACGCGGTCGTAAAGAAGGCGCCGGCGACCATGGCGTCGGAGACGGCATTCAGCCAGATCAATTCCGGCGTCCACAGCAGGCACGCCCCATGCGGGATGAGCTTTGACATGTCCAGAATGTCTCCAAGACAGAGGCTGCAAGGGAGCGACGGCGATCCGATCGGCCCGCAGCGACAACAGGCAGATCATTCAGGTTTTTCCGCCAACCGCGCAAGCGCAATGCTGGCCGGCCGGGGATACTGCGGTGACTTGGGAGCCAGCGGACTGCTGCATTGCCGGAACCGGGCTAGCTGGACGCTGACGCCAGGCGCGCAAATATTGGCGGGTCTGTAGGGCGGAGCATGAAGCCGGCGCGATGACCCATCTCGGATTTTGGCCCTAGCCCGACATCGGCCCGCTGTGCTTCGATGAATGGGGCCGACGTTCCGGCGTCAGGGTTTTTTCCGCAGGCGAGACGGTGGGAGGCGACCGCTAATGACAGATCGTGAGGACGATGCCGGTTTGGCCGGCAAGGTCGCGATCGTCAGCGGCGGCGGCGCCGCCGGGGACGGGATCGGCAACGGCCGGGCTGCGGCGATTCTGTTGGCGCGCGCCGGCGCCAGGGTGGTGGTGGCCGATCTCGATCCTGGGCTTGCCAGGCGCACGGTCGAAATGATCGAGGCCGAGGGTGGCAGCGCTGCGGCGGTGGCCTGCGACGCGACCGTTGAGGCCGAATGCAAACGGCTGGTTGAGACCGCTGTCGACCGCTGGGGCCGGCTCGACTTCCTCGACAACAATGTCGGCATCGGCAGCCGAGGCAGCGTCGTCGACGAGAAGCCCGAGGAATATCGGCGCGTGATGCAGGTCAACGTCGAGACCATGTTCCTGCTTTCCAAACACGCCATTCCCGCCATGATCAAGACCGCCAAAGGCGGCGCGATCGTCAACATCTCGTCGATCTCGGCGCTGCGGCCGCGCGGACTCACCACCTACACGACCTCGAAGGCCGCGGTGATCGGACTGACCCAGGCGATGGCGGTCGATCACGGCCGCGACAACATCCGAGTCAACTGCATCTGCCCGGGTCCGATGTACACGCCGATGGTCTACGCCCGCGGCAACGGCATGAGCGAGGCGGCGCGCGCCCAACGCGCCAACGCCTCGGTGCTGAAGACGGAAGGTACCGGCTGGGACGTCGGCCACGCCGTGAAATTCCTGCTCAGCGACTACGCCCGCTATATCACCGGCCAGGTGCTGGTGGTCGACGGCGGCGTCACGCTGCAAGGTCCGGAACGCGATTCCCGAGATCGTTGATCGCGGGCTCAGGCCTGGCCGCGGCTCGCCGACTTTTGGCACGCTCGAGGCGTGTCAGCGGCCTGTCGCCTTGCCGGGAAAGAACGGAAGCGATCCGCCACGATCTTTGACCCCCAGCGGACATGCCGACCCTTCCGATTGGTGGTAGCTCCCGGGGGTAGACCGGACACGGCGAAGTAAACTGCCACTTCCGCCAATTGACCATGGCCGGAAATTTTCGAACCCAGCCGGCCGCGACGGCGTTTGAAAATTGCTGGACGCAACAAATTCCGCACCTCGTGAACATAAAACATTTGACGCGCTAAATTTTCTCTGCGTTTAGATCAGGACGTTCGCCGCAGGTGAAATTGCCTGCACTCTTGAGGACCGTCATGCGCAACGCACGCACGCACATCGCAGAGACTGCCGTCCACGTCCGGCCGCTTATTCGGCTGGCCGATTGGTCGTGCATGTCCGTGATGACACGGGGTCCGAATTTTCAGCTCGAAGCGGGGCTGATCCGCAAAGCAAGAGTGTAACTCGCGGCGCAGGGCGCTCCCTCCGCCGAACCGGCAGGAGGGCAAGATGAACGCCCACAACGACGTCAAGAGACCATCCGATCAGAGCTTGGACGGGAGGCTTGTGCCGGCAGCGGCCCGACTGCGATTTGCCGCGCGAGTTGATTTTCTCGTGGCGCGCTGGCTCGAGCGCTGCGCCACGAACGCCGAGGTCGCACAACGGTGGTTCAAGACCGACCGGAAGCCCACGCATGAGTTCGGGATGGGCGTGAGCCTTGTCGCTTCATCTCCACGTTGGGATGAAACGGCTTGATCAGCCGCAAGTCCAGGCCGGCCCGATCGGCGTCCGTGTCCAGCAAGGGCCGAAACCGCCGCCGTTATAGCGGCCGCCGTAAAAGCCGGGCCGGCCGAAATAGTGCCAGTCGCCGTCGTAGCCGTAATAGCTGGGGACCGGATCGATATACCAGGGGCGCCGGTTGGCGCGCGCCAGGCGCGAAGCCCCGGCTTTCTGGGCGTAAGCTGGAAGGCTGTTGTTCAGCGGCTGGTGATAGCCCGGCAGGAAGCCGTAGCCGTGCCAGCGTGGCGGCGGCCGCTTATGCGCCGCCGCGGCAGGTGCGACGGCCGGCAGCAGCGACAGGATGATAGCAATGAATAGAAACATCAGGCGGGACATCGGCCCACCATAGACGGCCGGTTGTCGCGAGGCGATTCAAATCTGAGTGCGCAGTCGAGCTAGCGAAACCACCACTTGACGATGCTGCACGCCTGCGCGCACGCCGGTCTATCTCACTGGGGTCCTCACCTGAGTCCTCACTTGGGTTGAGGATATGTGACCGCTTTCGCGTTGTGGTCCGCGAAATCGGGAGGCACCGAAAATGCCCCGGTTTTCAGATCGTAGACACAGTGCCAGTCCTCGATCCATGGGGCCGTTTTGTCGTCTTCGCCCTGCATGTCGAACGACAGGCTGACCACGACGTAGCGGCTGTCGGGCCAATGCTGCCCCATCCAGGCGTAGTTTTCTTCCATCCCCTTGACCAGTGCGACGAAGGCGTGATCGAGCCCATACGGGTTCTCCGGGTCGCGGTGCATCTTCTTCGAAGCCGGCGTGGTGAAGAAATAATCCCAAGCCAGATCGCCTAGCGGTTTTTTGGTCGCCGCTGAAAATCGATAGCCGTTCCGGTGGTACAAAAACAGCGTCTGCGAGCCGGATCCCAGTTTTTGCATTCGCACCAGCCACTGGCTGTCCGGGCTAAATCGAAATCCAGCCGAATAGCCAGCCAGATCGTCGCCCTCGCGGGGATTCAGCAGAAAAGCATGCCGGTGATCGGCGTCGAAGGTCCAGAACTGGAACAGCAGACCACGATCTTTCGTCTCCTTGGCGTACTGCTCCAGCCGGATTTTTTGATCGGGGGATGTGAAGACGGTGGCCTCCTGGTCCAGCTTGAAGCCGGCCCGCGGGCCATCGGCGCTGGCCGGCGCCACCGTGGCGACCGCAAGCAACAGGGCAATGCAAATTCGCAATCTCCGGTCCGACATGGCTTCCTTCCCGCCGTTTCGCGGTTAGTCGCCGATCGGGGGCTGGAGGTTCGGAGGATCTGAATACAACCGTCGTACCGGCCAAGTGCGCAATTGCGCACGGGGGGCCGGGACGACGGATAGCGCAATTATTTCCCCGCCTTGATCCGCTTGAACCGCACGCTCTTGCCGTCGGCCAGCCGGGTCGCGATGTAGCCGCCGTCGAGGCAGGCTTCGCGCTGCGGCATCTTCTCCTGCGGGCTGCGCTCGGTCTCCCACCATGAGGCGCGATGCGCCGCGCGCGGCAGGGCGGCGTCGATGATCTCCTCGATCTGCTCGAAGCTCAGCACGAATTCGGGAAGCTTTTGCTTCTTCAGGTAGTCCCGCAGCAGGTCGTAGTCGTTCACGGGGGGCTCTCGGGGCAGGTAGGTCTGGGGCAGTTGTCGCGTGGCACGGTCGCGTTGACACGAATCCGGCAACCAATCGTTAACTCATTACCGCGTCGCTGTCGCGATTTAAGGCAGCGACAAGGTTTCCGGTGCATCCAAGGAGGTTGGAGCGGACGATGCCATTCGGACGGCGAAAAGACGCGGCTGGAACCAGCAGGCGCTGGCGGCTATCGGCAAAGCTGCTGATCGCCTCGTCGGTTGCGACCGTGATCGGCTTTTCCGCGATTTGCGCCTGCGTCATGCTCGACATGCGCCGCGGCGAGGAAGAGCTGGCGCGGCAGACGCTCGAGAATCTGGCCTCCGGCATCGACACCGATATCAGCCGCAATATCGAATTGTACGACCTGTCGCTGCGCGCGGTCGCCAGCAATCTGGCGATGCCGGAGATCAAGGACGTCAGCAAGGAGCTGCGGCACCTGATCCTGTTTGATCATGCCGCGACCGCCAAGCATTTCGGCGCGATCCAGGTGTTCGACGCGAAGGGCAAGCTGACCATCGACGCTTCGAGCCTCGACCCGGTGCCGGAAGATCGCAGCGACGAAGAGTATTTTCGGGTTCATCGCGAGGATCCCGACATCGGCCTGTTCATCAGCAAGCCGATGCTGCACCGGAGCGCCTATGCGATCGTGCTGAGCCGGCGCATCACCGGCCCCGACGGCAGTTTTCTTGGCGTGGTCGCCGGCTCGATCCGGTTTTCCTATTTCCATGACCTGTTCGGGCGGCTGAGCCTCAATCCCGGCGACATCATCACCGTGCTGCGTCGCGATCGAACGATCATCATGCGGACACCGTTCGACCTCGACGTCATCGGCAAGAACCTGGCGGAGCGGTCAAACTGGAATCCGGCGAACCTGCAGAGCAACGGGTCCTATTCCGGCGTCGGCCCGGTAGACGGGATTGCCCGGCTATACGTGCGGCGCAGCGGCACCAGTCCGCTCTACACCGTGGTCGGCAAGCCATTGGACAGCATCTTCAGCCTCTGGCGCACCGAGGCGATCCGGATCGGCGCGATCATGACGGCGCTGATCCTGTTCGTGCTCGGCACCGCGCTGTTCCTGGCGCGCGAGATCGGCCGCCGCGCCAAGGCCGAGGACAAGCTCGAGGAGCTCGCCACCACCGACGCGCTGACCGGGCTGAAGAACCGGCGCAAGTTCGACAGCGAGGTCGATGCCGAGTGGCGGCGCGCCGCACGCCACAACATGCCGGTCGCGCTATTGATGATCGATGCCGACCATTTCAAGTCCTACAACGACACCTATGGCCACCAGGCCGGCGACCAGGTGCTGGTCGGCATTGCGATCTGCATTTCGGACTCGGTGCGCCGGGCCGGCGATTGTCCGGCGCGTTTCGGCGGCGAGGAATTCGCGGTGCTGTTGCCGGGGCTCTCGGCGATCGAAGCGGTCGGGGTCGCCGAAACCATCCGGCTGAAAGTCGAGTGTTGGTCCGAAGACCCGACGGCCACTACCGTCAGTATCGGAGCCGCGAGCATGACGCCCGCTGCGGGGATGCATTGGTCCGATCTCATCGAAGCCGCCGACAAGGCGCTCTATGCGGCCAAGGCCAACGGCCGCAACCAGACGGTGCTGGCGAGTGTGCCGAAGCTGTCGCTGGTGGCTTAGGAGCCTGCACCAACCGCGTCATTGCGAGCCACCGGGTCGCGCGAATGCGCGCCCGATGACAGGCTCCGCGAAGCAATCCATCGCGCCGCGACAAGAAAGAATGGATTGCTTCGTCGCTGCGCTCCTCGCAATGACGGCAAAAGGCGCCAGCGCATCGCCTCTATTTCTCCAGATACTTCTTCATCTCCGCGCGCAGGCCGTCGCGCAGGTCGGGGCGGGCCATGCCGAAGGCGATGTTGGCGCGCAGGAAGCCCGGCTTCGAGCCGCAATCGTGGCGCTCGCCTGCGAACTCGACGCCGTAGAAGCTCTGCGATTTGGCAAGCCCGATCATCGCATCGGTGAGCTGGATTTCGCCGCCGGCGCCACGTTCCTGGGTCTCGAGGATCTTGAAGATCTCGGGCTGCAGGATGTAGCGCCCGGTGATCGACAGATTGGACGGCGCCGTTCCCTTCGGCGGCTTCTCCACCATGCCGTCGACCTCGAACATATTGCCATGGGCGTGGCGCTTGCCGACGCCGCAGATGCCGTATTGGTGGGTGAGATGGTCGGGCACCGCTTCGACCGCGATCAGGTTGGATTTTTCGCCGAGCTTGCTGGCGGCCTCGATCATCTGCGCAAGGCAGCCCGGCGTGTTCAGCACCAGTTCGTCCGGCAGCACCACCGCGAACGGCTCGTCGCCGACGATATCGCGCGCGCACCACACCGCATGGCCGAGGCCGAGTGGCGCCTGCTGCCGGGTAAAGCTGGTGGCGCCGGCGGGCGGCTGGTCGCGCGCCAGGATGTCCTGCTCGGCCTTCTTGTTACCGCGCGCGGCGAGCGTGGTGTCGAGTTCGAACATCCGGTCGAAATGATCCTCGATCACGCCCTTGTTGCGCCCGGTGACGAAGATGAAATGCTCGATGCCGGCCTCCTTGGCCTCGTCGACCACGTACTGGATCAACGGCTTGTCGACGATGGTCAGCATTTCCTTCGGCATCGCCTTGGTGGCGGGCAGGACGCGGGTGCCGAGGCCGGCGACCGGGAAGACGGCTTTGCGGATTTTCATGGGGGATGTCGGGGGCCTTGCGAGGGAGGGAGCGCGCGATTGTTCGCACGTTGGTAGCCACTTTGCACCCGCTAACAAAGGCGGATGTGTGATGCCGATTGTTTCATCCCCCCTTGCGGCAGAAGGGGGCAGCAACAAAATCTCGCCTTTGTTAAGCTATTGGAAACCGCGACAAGGCCTTCTGAAACGGGATTTCCAGCGCGGACGGGCACGACATGCGTTTGACGGGACCATCGATCAGCAAGCGGGCCGGCGCGATCATCGTGACGGCGCTGCTGTTTTCCGGCCAGGCCTTGTTTTTCAGCGAAGGCTTGTTTTCCAGCGAAGCCTTGGCGCAATCGCAGGGCGGCAACGGCGTCTCGGACTTTTTCGGCAATATCTTCTCAGGCCCTAAATCCGCCACGCCGCCGCAAGCGGCGCCCGGCCCCGATGGCGCGCCGCCGCCCTGGAGCGGCGAGGACGGCGCCTCCGGCCATCCCCTGATGACCGCGAGCGCGATCCGTCAGGCGGCGGCGAATTTTCCGAACTGCGTCGCTTCGATGTGGCCCGATGCCGCACGCCGCAACATCACCCAGCAAAATTTCGAGCGCTTCACCACAGGGCTGGAGCCAGACCTGCGCATCATGGACCTGATGGATTCGCAGCCCGAATTCACCAAGGCGATCTGGGACTATCTCGACATTCTCGTGAACGACAACCGCCTCGCCAAGGGCCGCGAGATCCTCGCCAAGTACAAGCCGCAATTCGAGGCTGCGGAAAAGACCTACGGCGTCGACCGCTATGCGGTCGCGGCGATCTGGGGCATCGAGTCGAACTACTCGACCCAGATGGGCGATCGCAGCGTGCTCAATTCCACCGCGACGCTGGCCTGCATCGGCCGCCGCCAGGCCTATTTCAAGGACGAGTTCCTCTCGGCGCTGGAAATCCTCAACCGCGGCGATCTCAAGCCCGAACAGATGCGCGGCTCGTGGGCCGGCGCGTTCGGGCCGACCCAGTTCATGCCGACCGCGTTCAAGCGCTACGCGGTCGACGGCGATGGCGACGGCCGCCGCGACGTCGTCGACGATCCGGCCGACCTGATCGCCTCGACCGCCAACAACCTCAGGAAGGACGGCTGGCAGACCGGTCAGACCTGGGGCTATGAGGTCGTGCTGCCGCAAAACTTCAATTTCATGCTGGCCGATCGCGCCAAGGCGGTGTCGATCGCCAAATGGCAGCAGCAGGGGCTGAAGCGCGCCGACGGCAAGCCGTTCCTGAACGCCGCCGAGACCGCCTATCTGCTGGCGCCCGCCGGCGCCGAGGGCCCCGGTTTCCTGATGCTGCAGAATTTCCGGGTGATCATGAAATACAACCCGGCGGAGGCCTATGCGCTCGCGATCGGACACTTCGCCGACCGCCTGCGCGGCGGCCCGCCGTTTGTGCAGCCCTGGCCGCGGCAGGAACGGGTGCTGTCGCGGGCGGAGCGGCTGGAACTGCAGCAATTGCTGGCCCAGCGCGGCTTCTATCGCGGCACGCCGGACGGCCAGTTTGGCGGGCAGACCCGGGAGGCGCTGCGCAGCTTCCAGGCCTCGATCGGGGCGCCGGCGGACGGATTTGCCTCCGCCGACGTGCTGGAGCGCCTGAGGGGGCGGTAGGCTTTTGTTTTGACGCGTTTTCTTGACGCGAACCGGCTGCCACTTCGCATGAAAACGCTATGAACCTCTTCCGGCCCCAAAAGTAACCGTGAAAACCAGTATTTTGGGGATGCCTTGACGGCGGCGGCCGATGCCCGGTTTATGGTGGAAAATCTGCCCGCTTGCGGCCTGATTCCGCTATTATAGCCGATACCTTCACGATCCATTGCGACGAGCCGGATGCCGAAGCCCAAATCGTTCTTGCGCGTGTTCACTGACACCGGGCCCTTGGTCGCGCTGGCGGTTGCGATCGCGTTGTTGATCGGCATCGCCGGCCCCGCTTCGGCGCAGTTCTTCAATTTCAATTTCGGCGGGCCGGCGCGGCCGGCACCGCAGCCACGCAGCGGCGGTGGTGGCTGGTTCGGCGGCGACTTCTTTGCCCCCTCTCAGCAGCAGGCCCCGCAACGTCCCCGCGAGGATTTTTCCAGGGCGCCGGCGCCTGCCAAGCGCGAAACCGTACCGGAGCGCAACGTGCTGGTGCTTGGCGACGGCATGGCGGACTGGCTCGCCTACGGTCTGGAGGAGGCCTACGCCGAACAGCCCGAAATGGGCGTGATCCGCAAGCACAAGACCGTATCCGGCCTGATCAAGTATCAGCCCAAGGGCGATCCGGCCGATTGGGCCGCCGCTGCCCGGGGCATCCTCGCCACCGAAAAGCCTGATGCCATCGTGGTCATGCTCGGCCTCAACGACCGCGTCGCCTTGCGCGAGCCGGCGGCGGACAAGTCGGCCGATAAAAAGGGCGACAAGAAAGACGATAAAAAGGACGCCCGCGCCAAGCCGGATGCCAAGCCCGGCGATGCGAAACCCGGCACCAAGCCGGACGGCTCGCCCGATGCGGCCGCAAAACCCGACGACAAGCTGGTCGATACCGAATTGTCGCCGGACGATGCCACCGACAATGCCGATGCGCCGCCGGTCATCGCGCCGGAAAAGAGCGCGCGCTCGCCGAACGGCATTTATGAATTCCGCGAGGAACGCTGGGTCGAGCTCTACACCAAGAAGATCGAGGAGATGATCGGCGTCTTGAAATCCAAGGGCGTGCCGGTGCTGTGGGTCGGCCTGCCCGCGATCTTTGGGCAGAGGGGAACGGCGGACATGCTGTTCCTGGATGCGCTGTATCGCGACGCCGCCCGCAAGGCCGGCATCACCTATGTTGACGTCTGGGACGGCTTTGTCGACGAAGCCGGCCGCTTCGTGCTCAAGGGCCCGGACTTCGAAGGTCAGCCCCGCTTGCTGCGGTCGAAAGACGGAGTCTACTTCAACAAGTATGGCGCGCTCAAACTCGCGCATTATGTCGAGCGCGAGGTGACGCGCCTGTTGGCCGCGCGTTCCGGGCCGATCGCGCTTCCGACCGAACCTGCAACCCCCGATGCCAATGCGGTACCCGGCCAGCCGGCGCCGCGTCCGCTGGCCGGTCCGATCCTGCCGCTGGTGGCATCCTCCGTCGGCACCGATCAATTGCTCGGCGGACCCGGCTCACGCCCAGCCGCGGTCGACGCGCTGGCCGCACGGACGCTGGTGAAGGGCGAGCCGTTGGCGCCGCCCGCCGGCCGCGCCGATGATTTCGCCTGGCCGCGCCGTGAGATCGGCCGCGAGCAGGCCAAGGGCGATACGCCGGTCGCCGCCACCGCGCCGGATGGAACGGTGTCCGCTACAGCGCCCGCCGCGCCGCCGAAGCCGGCGCAGAAAAGGGTTTTCCGGCCGGCTCAGAACAGTTCGCCCTCGCAGCGGGATTTCTTCGGCGGCTTCGGCGGCTTCGGCGGCTTTGGCGGCTTTGGCGGCTTTGGCGGGCCCCCGCGACAGATAGCACCACAGCCGCCACGTGCGCCCGGCGTGCCGCGTCCGCCCGGCAATGTCGGACGGTCGGCAGAAGTCCCGCCGGGCAATTTCACGAGATGGTGACCGTCGTCATTCCCCGATGTGCGATTGCACATCGTGGGCGATGCGAAGCATCGAACCCGGAATCTCGCGCCCAATCACTTCTGGATTCCGGGTTCGCGCTTTCAGCGTGCCCCGGAATGACGGGTTAGTCTAACCGTAATAGCGCCAGCGCGGCGGCGGGCGGCGCGGCGGTCGCGTCATCAACAGCGCCAGCGCAAATCCAATTCCGCCCGCGACCAGCAACGCGCCAAGCGGATTCTCCTGCACGGTCCTGGCGATCGCCTGCTGGCCGCCACGAAGCGTGTCGCCGCGGTTGTCGTAGGCGTCCTTGGCATAATTCACGGCGGCATCGGTGGCATCGCGCGCGACGTCCTTGGCCTGACCGTACAAATTCTGCACCGTGCCCGCCGCTTCGCGCGCGCGGCCCGTGGCCTGCGTGCTGGCATCGCCCGTGACATCGCCGACGGCGCCTTCGACCTTACCGGCGAAATCCTTTGCCGACCCGGCAATTCGATCCTTGTCCATCGCGTCTACTCCCTGATTGTTCAGAGAGGTAACCGGCGAGACCCGCTCCAGTTCCTGGACTTTAGGTTTGACGCGTTTTCTTCACGCGAACCGGTCCCCACCCCGCATCAAGTGCGGGGCAGGCTTCGCTCGAAAACGCTATGCGTCAAAGAATCAGTCCGCCATCGACCACCAGCGTCTGGCCGATGATGTAGGACGACAGCGGCGATGCCAGGAACAATGCGGCGCCGGTCATGTCGGCGGGCGTGCCCAGCCGCTTCAACGGGATCCGCTCCAGCGCGCCTTCGAGCCGCTTCGGATTGGCCGTCGTCGCCTTGGTCATCTTGGTGTCGACCAGGCCGGGCGCGATGCCGTTTACGCGGATGCCGTTCCCGGCCCACGCCTCGCCGAGCGTTCGCGTCAGCCCGACCGCGCCGGTCTTCGAGGCGTTGTAGGCGGGATTGCCTTTTGTCGAATGATAGGCTGCGGTCGAACTGACGATGATGAGCGAGCCTTGGCTGGCTGCCAGCATCGCGTGAAATTTCGTCGCACACGCCATCAGGCTCATCAGGTTGACTTCCAGCACCTTGCGAAAGCCGTCCATCTCGAATTCCCCGCGGCGGTAGATCACCGCGCCCTGCGCCAGCACCAGCACGTCGAGTTTTGCAAACGACGGAGCGAATTTCTCGATCGCCTGCGGATTGCTGACGTCGACCTGCGCATATTCCAGGCCTTCGAGATGCGATCCTTCTTCGGCTGAATAATCGCCGGCGTTCGCGCGGGTGCCGCAAACATGCACGTGCGCACCCTTGGCGCGGAACGCCTGCGCGATGCCGTTGCCGATGCCGCTGGAGCCGCCGACAACGAGCGCCTGCTTGCCGCTGAAATCGAGTTCGTTCATCGCTTCCGTTCCCTTTTTTTGTTGTGTTCTAACTCAGGCCTTCGTCGAGAAATTTGACCATGAGAACCTCATCGTAATATCGCCCATCCTGCTTGAGGGATCTCTTTTCAAAGCCGTACTCGACAAAGCCCATGGCGTCATAAAGCCGGCGCGCACCTTCGTTCTCGCTCACCACGTTGAGTTGGACCATCTCCACGCGCCCACGTGCGTGGCTTAGAATGGCCGCAACAAGCCCTTTTCCAACCCCCGCGTTTCGCGCAGCGGAACGAACATACATGCCCCAAAGCAGCGCTTTATGTGCTTGCTTCGTACTTTCCTGCGCGAGATATCCCGCTATTCCGGCGAGCGTCCCGTCAAGGAAGGCGCCAAAAATATCCGAGCGGCCCACGGCAGCTTCGAACCACGATAGCGGCTGCGCGTTTTCTCGCTCGAACGTGCTGCCGAAAGCTGCGGGATTTTGCTTGAGAGCTTCCAGCCGGATGTCCCGATAGAGGGCGGCGTCCGAAGTTTCCAGGCGACGAATCTGCAGACCGGAAATATTGGCCACCATTGCATCCTGTTCTTGCCTGGTTTGACCTGTCTGCGGATCGGTGCCAGCCTTGTCAATCCTGCAACGCAACGCATCATTTTCCATGAGCATTCCATGTCTGATTTCAAAGAGCTCAGCCGCTCGGTTACGGGCCTGACCGTTCTCGTCACCGGCGCCGCCAGCGGCATGGGCCGCGCCACCGCGCTGGTGTTCGCGGCCGAAGGCGCCAAAGTCGCCGTCACCGACATCAACGCCGACGCCACGCAGGCGGTGGCCGGCGAGATCAACGCAAAGGGCGGCGCGGCAAAAGCCTGGATGCTCGATGTCGCCAACCGCGATAACATCACCGCCGTCGTCAACGAGGCGGCCGCGTATTTCGGCGGGCTCGACATCGTCATCAACAATGCCGGCATCTCCGTGCGCGTCGCGATCGATGATGATGGCTATGACGAAGCATGGGCCAAAGGGCTGGCGGTGATGCTAACCGCGCATCAACGCATCATCCGCGCCGCGTTGCCCTATTTGAGAAAGTCGAAATCGCCGCGGATCGTCAATATCGCTTCCACCGAAGCGCTCGGCGCTACCGCCTTGCACAGTCCCTACTCCGCCGCCAAAGCCGGCGTCGTCGGACTGACGCGCTCGCTCGCCGTGGAACTCGGCCGCGAAGGCATCACGGTGAACTGCATCTGCCCGGGGCCGATCAGGACGGCGATCACGGAGCGGATTTCGGAGGAGCACAAGACGATCTATGCCAAACGCCGCACCGCACTCGGCCGCTACGGCGACCCCGAGGAAGTGGCACACATGACGCTGAGCCTGTGCCTGCCGGCGGCCTCGTTCCTGACCGGCGCGGTTATCCCGGTGGACGGCGGGCTGATGGCGCGGAATGCGTGAGGCGTTCCCCGGAAATGTTGCGCTGCTGATCCGGGGTCCATACTCGCTGCTTTGGTCCCGGCTCAGCGGTGCACCGTCAAGAGACGCTGCACCGCGTCCGAGACACGGAATTAGCGCAATGCCGCATGCCCTGCGCGGCGTTGACATCACAATGCGCGGGAGTAGTTTTTCAGCCAAACCAAGCGGGACAACCGCCCGCCGCATCCTGGAGAAAACGCCATGACGGTCACGATCCGGCAGCTGGGCAAGCATTTTTTCGGCGAGGTTTCCGGCGTCGATCTGCGCCAGCCGCTGACGCCGCAGGAGGCCAGGGATATCGAAGCCGGCATGGACAAATATGCCGTGCTGCTGTTTCGCGGGCAGGACATTACCGATGCGCAGCAAATGGCCTTCGCGCTGAATTTCGGCGAGCGCGAGAATCCGCGCGGCGGCAATGTCGTCAAGCCGCATGAGTCGCGGCTGGCCTCGACCGGACTCAACGACGTTTCCAATCTCGACAAGGACGGCAAACCGCTGCCACGTGACAGCCGTGCCCATCTGTTCAATCTCGGCAATTGCCTCTGGCATTCCGACAGTTCGTTCCGCCCGATCCCGGCAAAATTTTCGCTGCTGTCGGCGCGGGTGGTGAACCCGAAGGGCGGCAACACCGAATTCGCCGACATGCGCGCGGCCTATGATGCGCTCGACGACGAGACCAAGGCCGAAATCGAGGACATGATCTGCGAACACTCTCTGATGTATTCGCGCGGATCGCTCGGCTTCCTCGACTACACCGATGAAGAGAAGGAAATGTTCAAGCCGGTGCGGCAGCGGCTGGTGCGCACGCATCCGGTGCATGGCCGCAAGTCGCTGTACCTGTCGTCGCATGCCGGTGCGATCCTCGGCATGAGCGTGCCCGAAGCCCGGCTGTTGCTGCGCGATCTCACCGAGCACGCCACGCAACCGGAATTCGTCCATGTCCATAAATGGACGGTGCATGACCTCATCATGTGGGACAACCGCCAGACCATGCACCGCGTCCGCCGCTACGACCAGTCGCAGCCCCGCGACATGCGCCGCGCCACGGTGGCGGGCACGCAGCCGACGGTGGCGCAGCAGGCGGCGGAGTAGAGGCTAAAATCCATCGTCGTCCCTGCGAAAGCAGGGACCCATACGCCGTGCCCTCTCATACTGGATGAAATGGTCGACAAGGCGATGTGGCGGCGGCCGCACGCAACACAATAGGCTTCTGCGGCTATGGGTCCCTGCTTTCGCAGGGACGACGCCGTGGGTGTGCTGGAGGCCGGCGCGAAATCTACTACGCGTGCCCGGCTTCGTTCGACAGCATGCCGAGATCGATCCCGATCTTGCGCAGCGCGCGCTGGTATTTCTCCTCGACATCGTCGCCGAAGATCAGATCCGGATCGGCGTCGCAATGCAGCCAGCCATTGTGCTGGATTTCGTTTTCCAGTTGCCCCGGCGCCCAGCCGGCATAACCCAGCGCCAGGATCGCATGCTTGGGTCCCGCACCCTTCGCGATCGCCTTGAGGATGTCGACGGTTGCGGTCAGACAGATGCCCTCGTCGATGTTGAGGGTGGCGTCCTTGATATGGAAATCGCTGGAATGCAGCACGAAGCCGCGGCCGGTGTCGACCGGGCCGCCCTTCAGCACCTTCATGGTCTCGGCGTTTTCCGGCAGCGTGATCTGGTCGGCGGTCTTGATGATGTCGAGCTGTACCAGCAATCCCGGGAAATCGATGCTGCCCGCCGGGCGATTGACGATGATGCCCATGGCGCCTTCGGAGGAATGCGCGCACATGTAGATGACCGAGCGCTCGAAACGCGGATCGCCCATGACCGGCATGGCGATCAGCAACTGGCCGTCGAGATAACCGTCATCGGACGAGTTATGGCCAACGCCGGCCGCCTTGACCCCAGCAGCCTCGCCGCCAACGGGCTTCGGTATCTTGCCTACAGGGCTCATCCGCAAACCCCTCTCATGCCGATTCACATCCTGATATTGGACGGCGGTTCTGTCAAATAAACTTCGTGCCGCAAAGGCGGCGCATCACAAGCAATTCAATGGTTTGCGGCGAAACTTGGCTGTAAAGACCTGTCATGACCGTCATAGTTCCCATCCGCGCCGCGCTCGGCTTTGCCGCCACATTGTCCGTCGCATGTGCCGCAATCGAGGTTCGTGCCGAGGATGCCTCGCCGTGGCAACAGGACACCCATTCCGCCATCCGGTTGCTGGCGGGATCGCGCAGCGGCGCGGTATTGCTCGGCGGTATCGCGGTCAAGCTGCAGCCGGGATGGCACACTTATTGGCGGACGCCCGGCGATTCCGGGGTTCCGCCGCGGTTCGATTTCTCCAAATCGGAAAATGTCGAAGCCGTGACGGTGCTGTGGCCGGCGCCGACCAAGTTCGACGACGGCGCGGGCGGCACGTCGCTGGGCTACACGCATCAGATCGTGCTGCCGTTGCGGATCGTCGCCAAGAATGCCGACAAGCCGGTGACGCTGCGCGCCGACATCAATTACGCGGTCTGCGAAAAGCTCTGCATTCCCGTCGAGGCCAGCGCCGAACTTGCTTTCGCCAGCGTCGCAAGCACCTCGGACGCCGAACTGTCCGCCGCGCTGGACACCGTCCCCAAGCCCGCCAATATCGGCGATCCCAATCCGCTCACCATCCGTGACGTCAAGCGCGACGGCAAGGCGAACGTGCTGGTCGACGTCACCGCGCCCGAAGCCAAGGAAGTCAGCCTGTTCGTCGAGGGGCCGACACCGGACTGGGCGTTGCCGGTTCCAAAGCTGGTCGAGGACAGCCCGCCCGGAGTGAAGCGTTTTGTCTTCGAACTCGACGGTCTGCCGCCGGGTGCAACCGCGGAAGGCGCCGCGCTCAAACTGACGCTGATCGGCGGCGCCAAGGCGTATGAATTCAATATCAATCTGAACTGACCCGAAGGGTCATTCCGGGGCGCGCGTTAGCGCGAACCCGGAATCTCGAGGTTCCGGGTTCATGCTTCGCATGCCCCGGAACGACAAGCACCCAACCTAATCTTAACGAATCGTTGATAGATCGGACCATCGCCGCTCTCTCGCCGCGCTCCGGGAATTTCCGCCTTGGCCGTGATGGACACACAATCCACAACCGTTTGGTCTGCCGGCGTGATCGCTCGCCTGCGATTGATGGCGGGCCGTTTTCTTGGCGGCTCGAGCGAAGCATCCGTGACCAAGCGGTTGGCCGGCACGATCTTCATCATCCGCGTCTTCAGCGCGGCGCTGGCCTATCTGTCGCAGATCCTGCTGGCGCGCTGGATGGGCGGCTCGGATTACGGCGTCTATGTCTATGTCTGGACCTGGGTGCTGCTGCTCGGCAGCATGATGGATTTCGGCATCTCGGCGTCCGCGCAAAAGCTCATTCCGGAATACCGCGCCCGCGGCGAACACGCGCTGCTGCGCGGCTTCCTGTCCGGCAGCCGCTGGTTGACCTTTGCGGTATCCTCCATCGTCTCGCTGCTGCTGGCGGGCCTCGTCAAAACGCTGTCGCCCTGGATCGACGCCAACGCCGTTTTGCCGCTCTATATCGGCTGCCTGACGCTGCCGGCCTTCGTGGTCGCTAACACCCAGGACGGCATTGCGCGGTCGCATGACTGGATGCGGCTCGGATTGATGCCGCAATTCATCGTCCGCCAGTCGCTGATCATCGGCCTCACCGCAGGCGCCTTTGCGCTCGGCTTCCACCTCGGCGCAACCGTCGCGATGCTGGCCAGCGCCGGCGCGGTCTGGATCGCCATGCTCGGGCAGATGGTGGTGCTGAACCGCAAGCTCGGCGGCCATATCGAGCCGGGCGCCAAGGCCTATGATTTCCGCGGCTGGCTCGCGGTTTCGCTGCCGATCCTGCTGGTGGAAAGCTTCTATCTATTGTTGTCCTACACCGACGTGCTGGTGCTGCAGCAGTTCCGCTCGTCGGAAGAGGTCGGCGTCTATTTCGCTGTCGTCAAGACGCTGGCGCTGGTGTCCTTCATTCACTACGCGATGGCGGCAACGACCGCGCACCGTTTTGCCGAATATCACGCGCTCGGCGACAAGCCGCGGCTCGAAGCCTATGTGGCCCATGCGATCAACTGGACTTTTTGGCCCTCGCTCGCCGCAACCGTCGCGCTGCTGGCGCTGGGCAAGCCGTTGTTGTGGCTGTTCGGCCCGCAATTCGTCGGCGGCTACGACATCATGTTCATCGCCGCGATCGGCCTTGTGGTGCGCTCGGCGATCGGGCCGGTGGAGCGGCTCCTCAACATGCTCGGCCATCAGCACATCTGCGCGCTGGCCTATGCGCTCTCCTTTGTCATGAACCTGGTGCTGTGCGTCGTGCTGGTGCCGCGTTTCGGCGGCCATGGCGCCGCAGCCGCGACCTCGATCTCGCTCGTGTTCGAGACCGTGCTCTTGTTCTGGATCGTCCGGCAGCGCCTTAGGCTGCACGTGTTGGCGTTCGGGAAATAGCCAAGCATCCGAACTGTCATTACCCGCCACCGGGTCTCGCCTTCGGCGAGCCCGATGACAGGCTCCAGCGGGTGATCCAGTAATCGCAATCGTCAAAAGTTTAACGGAGAACTCCCGGCGTACTGGATGCCCCGCTTTCGCGGGGCATACGAGTGCCCCTACTCCGCGGTCCAGCCGCCGTCGATCGAGAGGTTGGCGCCGGTGATCTGGGCGGCATCGTCGCCGCACAGGAACAGCGCCAGGGCTGCGACCTGCTCGGAGGTCACGAACTCCTTGGTGGGCTGCGCCTCCAGCAGCACGTCATGGATGACCTGCTCCTTGGTCAGATTGCGCGCCTTCATGGTCTCGGGAATCTGATGTTCGACCAGCGGCGTCCAGACATAGCCGGGGCTGATGCAGTTGCAGGTGATCTTGAAGGTCGCAAGCTCCAGCGCCGCCGTCTTGGTCAGGCCGGCGATGCCGTGCTTGGCCGACACATAGGCCGACTTGAACGGCGAAGCCACCAGCGAATGGGCGGAGGCGGTATTGATGATGCGGCCCCAGCCGCGCTTCTTCATGCCCGGCACGGCGGCACGGATGCCGTAAAACGCCGACGACAGATTGATCGCGATGATCATTTCCCATTTTTCGGGCGGAAACTCCTCGATCGGGGAGACGAACTGGATGCCGGCATTGTTGACGAGGATATCGACCGAGCCGAAGGTCTTTTCGCCGAGCGCGACCATTTCGGCGATCTCGGCGGGCTTGGTCATGTCAGCGGGCGAGTGCACCGCCTTGACCTTGAAATCGGTCTCGATGCCGGAGCGTTCCTTCTCGATATCGGCGGGGACGCCCATGCCGTTGAGAACGATGTTGGCGCCGGCGCCGGCGAAGGCGCGCGCGTAAGCCAATCCGATGCCGCTGGTCGATCCGGTCACTACGGCGGTCTTGCCTGTCAACGTACCCATATCTGCTTCACTCCTTTTTGGCTTCGGGGGTCTCGGTACCGTCCCCCGTGAGATCGTAAGTCACCATGGTTTCGCCGGACTGCGGCCGTTCCAGCCATTCCTTGTGACGCATCGACAGATGAACGTCGCGGACGCCCGCTCCCCAATGTTCGACCATGGCGACATGGGAGAAGTCGTAGTCCTTGGAATTGGTCTCGTAGTTCTTGCTCTTGTAGATCAGGTGCACCACCGTAACGGTGTTTTCCTCGGCGGCCTGGCATAGAATTTTGACCGAAGGATCGTTCCTGAGATCATCCGGCAACTTTCCAAGCAACTCGCGCAGCGCCATGCGGGCGTTGTGAATCTGCTTGTTCTTGTCGGTGTTCATGCGGGTACGGCTGGAAAAGCGAATGTCCTTTTCGCGCTCCGCAGCCTCGAGCAGCGATACCGGCAGCTGTCCGCGGGCCGAGAACAGGTCGACCTGGAAGATCAACAGGTCGCGCTTGACTTCCTCATCGAGCACGAAGTCCAGCGGCGTGTTGGAGGCGATGCCGCCATCCCAGTAATGTTCGCCCTCGATCTCGACGGACGGAAAGCCCGGCGGCAGCGCGCCGGACGCCATGATGTGCTCGGGGCCGATCTTCTTGCCGAGCTTCTTGAACTCGTAATTGTCGAAATACCTGAAATTGCCCGAGGCCACGCCGACCGCGCCGACGCTGAGCCGCATCTTCAAATCGTTGATGCGGTCGAAATCGACCAGCCGCTCCAGCGTCTTCTTCAGCGGCGAGGTGTCGTAGTAGCTCTGCGATTGCGGGCTGCCCGGCGGCCACAGCGGCGCGGGCGGCAAACGCGGCGTGAAAAAGCCGGGCACACCGAAGGTGGCGATCAGGGCGGCGCTGGTCTCGTTGAACAGCGAGCGCGCGCGGTCGCCTGACGTGACGGGATTCCAGGGCACCGGGGATGACACCATCTCCCAGAATTCCTTCAGCCGGTCGATGCGCTTTTCCGGCGAGTTACCGGCAATGATCGCAGAGTTGATGGCGCCGATCGAAATGCCGGCAATCCATTCCGGTTCGAACCCCTGACGGCACAGCGCCTGAAAGGCGCCGGCCTGATAGGAACCGAGCGCACCACCGCCCTGCAGGACCAGCACCCGTTGCGCTTTCGCAGGCGTCGTTGCTGGCGCGGAATCGGAACTATCCATTGTGACCGTCAAATTAGAGGACAATAGCCACCGCACCGTGGCGGCAGTTCGCGACGGCGTCAATCCGCGAGATGGAACGGAAGATCACGCGGAGTTTATCACGATAGCGTGGGATGATTTTTCTTCGAAACGTCATCCCGCTCTATCATTTTGTTTGAGCATGATCTTTTCGCAAAAACCGGTGCCTGCTTTGCGCTAAGGCCTGCGGGTCCGGATCACGCCTCAAGTTGATGCAAGAATGAGGGTCCAGAACACCTTGTACTTGGTGTTTGGAGCATAACTCGCCGCAATGCCCAATTTTGTGACACCATTTTTGAGCATATTGGCCTTGTGCGGCGGTGAATCGCGCCAGCCGGAAAACGCCTCCGCCAGGGTGTGATATCCGGCGGACACATTTTCGACCGCCAGCGTCGCGGGGTAGCCGGAGGCCGCCAGCCGCTTGTCCAGCGGGGCCTTCACGTCATGATCCATCTTGTTGCGGCTCGCCATCGCCTGGGACTGCTGTTCGGCGAGCTTCATCAGATCCAGGTCGACCGCCACGGTGCCAAGGCCGTTGTTCTGGCGGTATTGAGAGATCATGATGGCCGCCGCCTGCGGATCGAGCACCGCGCCGGCCTGGGCCAGGTCGAGATACATGGCGGGCTGGTCCGGAATCTTGGTGTCTGCCGCGCACCCACCCAGCAACAAAAGTCCTAAAATCGCGGCCCCGGCGCGCATGATTCGAAATTTCCCCAAAATTGAGGGGCAGTTGTTGCATACCAACCGTGGCTGAATGGTGAAGATAGCCGCTTTTGACGTCATTCCGGGGCGCGAAGCGAACCCGGAATCTCGAGATTCCCCGGTGCGCAATTGCGCACCTGAGGTCTGGTGCTAACGCACCATCCCGGAATGACAGGTGGGTCAGCCCTGCGCCGCAAAAATCCGGTAGCGCCGGGGCTGCAGGCCGACGATTTCCCCGGCCTGCAGTTCCCGGTCCCGGGGGGCGTCGATCTCGATCACGGTTTTGCCTTCGCCGCCCGAGAGCGCGACTTCCGCCCGCTGGATCGGGCCGAACGAGCGGACATGGCGCACGGCCCCCTCCAGCGCACCGGATCCGGCCGGGCCGATCTGCATGTCATGGCGGCGGACGAAGAGGTTCGAGGCGCCGGATGCCGCCCCATTGGCGGCGATGTTCAAGGGCCTGCCGCCGAGCCGCACTGAACCGCCGCTGACATCGACCGGCAGCACGATGGACTCGCCGATGAAGCCGTGCACGAAGGCGGTGGCCGGATTGTCGTAGACGTCGCCGGGCGTGCCGATCTGCTCAATACGACCCTTGTCCATGACCACGACACGGTTGGCGACCTCGAGCGCCTCTTCCTGGTCATGGGTGACGAAAATCGAGGTCACGTGGATTTCGGAATGCAGCGAGCGCAGCCATTGCCGCAGCTCTTTACGCACCTTGGCATCGAGCGCACCGAACGGCTCGTCGAGCAGAAGGATGCGTGGCTCGATCGCGAGCGCGCGGGCCAGCGCGATGCGCTGGCGCTGGCCGCCGGACAATTGGCTGGGATAGCGATTGGCCAGCCAGTCGAGTTGCACGAGATCGAGCAGCTCCTTGACGCGGGCGCGGATCGTGGCTTCGTCCTTGCGGTTGGCGCGCGGCTGGACCCGCAAGCCAAAGGCGACGTTCTCGAACACCGTCATGTGGCGGAACAGCGCGTAATGCTGGAACACGAATCCGACCTGACGCTCGCTCGCGCCACGCGCCAGCGCGTCTTCACCGCCGATCGACACTTCGCCGGCATCAGGCCAGTCCAGCCCGGCGATGATCCGCAGCAGCGTGGTCTTGCCCGAGCCGGAGGGACCGAGCAGCGCCAGCAATTCGCCGTCGCCGACTTTCAGGTCGACATTGTCGAGGGCGGCGAAAGCGCCAAATTTCTTTACGATGTTTTTGACTTCAATCGTCACTTGGTATTTGCCCTTCGTCCAGACGCCGCTCGAGAACGGTTTTCACCACCAGCGTGATCAACGCCAGCATCGCCAGCAATGATGCGATCGCGAACGACGCCACGAATTGATATTCATTGTAGAGAATCTCGACCAATAGCGGCATGGTGTTGGTCTCGCCGCGGATATGGCCGGATACCACCGACACCGCGCCGAACTCGCCCATCGCGCGCGCGTTGCACAGCAAGACGCCATACAGCAGACCCCATTTGATATTGGGCAGCGTGACGCGGAAAAAGGTCTGCAGGCCCGACGCGCCGAGCGAAATCGCCGCTTCCTCCTCCTGCGTGCCCTGCTCCTGCATCAAGGGGATCAGCGCGCGGGCGACGAACGGGAACGTCACGAAGACGGTCGCCAGCGCAATGCCGGGCACCGCGAACAGCACGTGGATATTGTGCGCCTGTAGCCAAGGGCCGAAATAGCCCTGCGCGCCGAACAGCAGCACGAACACGAGACCCGATATGACCGGACTGACCGAGAACGGCAGGTCGATCAGCGTGATCAGAAAGGTCTTGCCGCGAAAGTCGAATTTGGCGATCGCCCATGCCGCGATCACGCCGAACACCAGATTGAGGCCGACCGAAATCGCCGCCACCAGCAGCGTCAGCCTGATCGCCGAGAGCGCTTCCGGTTCCGTCAACGCCGCGACATACGAAGAGATACCTTTGGAGAAGGCCTGCGCGAACACGACCACCAGCGGCAGCACGACGAACACGGTCAGGAAAGTCAGCGCGAGCGCAATGATGACGAAGCGGACCGGACCCGGCTCAGTCCGCGAGTCGCGCGGTGAGACGATCGCGCGCGCGCGCTCCTGCTCGCGCGAGGGCGGCGAAGCGACATCAAGGTCGGCTGTCGGAGCGTAGACCCGCAACTGCGTGGGTGAGGTCGCCAGGCCGGATTGCATCGTCATCGATCGGCCCTCAATGCGCGGGGATTCGGGTTTGCGCCCAGCGCTGCAGGCGATTGACTGCGAAGATGATCAGGAACGACGCGACCAGCATGACGACGGCGATCGAGGTGGCGTCGGCATAGCGGAATTCGGACAGCCGGATCACGATCAGCAGCGGCGCGATTTCCGAGACGTTCGGCAGATTGCCGGCGATGAAGATGACGGAGCCGTATTCGCCGACGGCGCGCGCGAACGCCAGCGCAAATCCGGTCAAGAGCGCCGGGATCAGGCTCGGCAGGATCACCCGGAACACGGTGTGCCAGCGATTGGCCCCAAGGCTTGCGGCGGCTTCCTCTATTTCAACGTCGAGATCGAGCAGCACCGGCTGGACCGTCCGCACCACGAAGGGGATGCCGATGAAGATCATCGCGATGAAAATCCCGATCGGCGTGAACGCGACCTTGATGCCGAGTTCGGCCAGCGGCGCGCCCAACCAGCCCTTTTGCGCGAACAATGAGGTCAGCGCGACACCGGCCACCGCGGTCGGCAGTGCAAAGGGAATATCGACGATGGCGTCGAACAGCCGCCGGCCGGGAAACCGATAGCGTACCAGCGCCCAGACGATGACCGTGCCCATCACCAGGTTGACCAGCGCCGCGGCAAAGGAGAGGCCGAACGAAATCTTCAGCGCATTGAGCGTGCGGCGGCTGGTGACGATGCCCCAGAACTGGTCAAAGCTGAGCTCGAACGTCTTGAGGAACAGACCGGCCAGCGGAATCAAGATGATGATGGAGAGCCATGTCAGGGTCAGCCCCATGGTGAGACCGAACCCAGGCAGAGTGCTGCGCCGTGCAACCGCTGTGCTCACCATTTCCCCTGCTCGCGCGTCGGCTCGATCGACGGATCAGTTCTTGTAGATCTGATCGAAAATGCCGCCTTCGCCGAAGTGATCCTTCTGCGCCTTGGCCCAACCACCGAAAACGTCGTCGATGGTAAAAAGTTCGACCTTGGCAATCGATTTTTCGTATTCCTTGCCAATCTCCGGATCGCGCGGGCGATAGGAATTGCGCGCGGCAATTTCCTGACCTTGCTTGGTGTACCAATACCGCAGGTAAGCCTCGGCGACGGCGCGGGTGCCCTTCTTATCGGCAACCTTGTCGACCACCGCCAGCGGCGGTTCTGCAAGGATCGAAAGCGGCGGCGACACGATCTCGAATTTGTCCTTGCCGAATTCGCGCTGCGCCAGGAACGCCTCGTTCTCCCACGCCAGCAGCACGTCGCCGACGCCGCGCTCGACGAATGTCACCGTCGAGCCGCGCGCGCCGGTATCGAGCACCGGAACGTTCTTGTAGAGATCGCCGACGAATTGCCTCGCCTTGTCGGCGGAACCGAATTTCTTCAGCGCATAGCCCCAGGCGGCGAGATAGTTCCAGCGCGCGCCGCCGGAGGTTTTCGGGTTCGGCGTGATCACCTCGACACCGGGTTTGATCAAATCGTCCCAATCCTTGATGGCTTTGGGATTGCCCTTGCGCACCAGGAACACGATCGTCGAGGTGTAGGGCGAGGCGTTGAGCGGCAACCGTTTCTGCCAGTCGGCGGCGATGAGACCTTTTGCCGCAATGGCGTCGATGTCATAGGCCAGCGCCAGCGTGACGATATCCGCCGGCAGCCCGTCGATCACGGCGCGCGCCTGCGAACCGGAACCGCCATGCGACTGCTTGATCTCGACGCTCCTGCCGGTTTCCTTACTGTAGGCGGCGGCGAACGCCTTGTTGAAATCGACATAGAGCTCGCGCGTCGGATCGTAGGACACGTTGAGCAGCGTTACGTCAGCGGCGAGCGCCGAGCCGGCCCAGACCAGGCCCGCGACGATGGGCAGAATACGACGGAACATCCTTGGTCTCCATTCGGCCTGACGACAGACGTCATCGAAAGCGCGAAGGACATAACTCGCGACGAAGGCACCCTAAGTCAACGAAACCGCATTTCGTTGTTTGCGGCGTTGCAGCGTCGTTGTGCTACGAAGTCTTGGTCGTATGGATGCCGCATTCCGTCTTGGCTCGGCCGCGCCAACGGCCCGCGCGCTCATCTTCGCCAGGCGCGGTCCGGCTGCTGCAAGGCATACACCCAACCGAGAGATAACCGGATGCGACAAGTGGATGCTGCGGCAATTTTGCGAGCCGGTAGATCGCCTCGATTTCCTCCCGCGAAACATTCGCGAACGGATTGAACTTCAGCCGCGCGCCGTCGTCCTCGACGACGGGAATCTCGGCGCGGGCACCGCCCTGAAAGCGCTTCCGCCCGTTGATCCACGCCGAGAACGGTTTTAACGCACGTGCCAGCGGCTCCACCTTGCGGATCCGGCAGCAGGCATCGGGATCGGAGAACCACAATTCGCGGTCGGGATCCTCACGCGACAGCGTCTCTTCCAGAGGCTTGATCGAACGGACGTCGCGCAAGCCGAGCTTGGCGATCAGCGTGTCGCGATAGGCCAGCGTCTCCTCGAACAGCCAGCCGGTATCGAGGAATACCACGGGGATGGCTGGATCGACGTCCGCCATCACCTTGAGCAGCGCCGCCGATTCCGTGCCGAACGACGAGACCAGCGCGAGATGCTCGCGCCCGACCGTCTTCAGCGCCGTCTCAATGACTTCCGCAGGCGAGGCCGCGCGCAACGCACGGTCGAGCGTGTCGGCCGGCGGCAACTGGACGGTCCGTTCCGATAAAGCTTCTGCTGCGAATACACTCACCGGCCGGCGCTCTCCGAATGACGCGACTGCATCCGCCGATTGAGCGCGGTGACGCGGCCGTCGCCGGTCGGCTGGTAGAACACCGAATAGCGCTTCACGGTGGCGGCGAACGCTTCCGCGTCGCTTTCCTTCTTCACCTCAAACGCGTCGAAGCCGGCGCGCTGCATGAAAACGAACTGGTCGCGCAGCACCTGGCCGGTGGCGCGGAGTTCGCCGTCATAGCCGTGGCGCTCGCGCAGCAACCGCGCCTGGCTGTAGGCGCGGCCGTCGCGAAAACTCGGAAATACCAGCGCGACCACCGCCAGCCGATCCAGATAGGGCACGAGATCGTCGAGGTCGCGGTTGTTCGGCCAGATCACGCCGGTCGTGCCGGTGCGCCGCGACAACGCTTCGGGATCCTCGAGAAACCGCGCCGCCGAAATCAGGATCGCGCCATCGCCCGGCAGCTCGGCCCCGTCGGGCACGTGGAGGAAAGCGTCGGTGGTTATTCTTCCCTGCTTAACGAGTGGCATAGACCCGCTCCCTGAATGGTTCGACGCCGAGCCGCTTCACCGTGTCGACGAAGAGTTCTTCCGCACGGTCGCGCAGCGCCAGATAGGCTTCGACAATATCTTCGATCACGTCGGCGACCTCGGCATAGGGCACCGCGGGCCCGATCAAGGTGCCCATCTCCGCGTTTTCGTCGGCACGGCCGCCGATCGTGATCTGGTAAAATTCCTCGCCGTTCTTCTCGACGCCGAGAATGCCGATGTGGCCGACATGGTGATGGCCGCAGGCATTGATGCAGCCGGAGATGTTGATGTGCAGCCGGCCGATCAGGTTGGCGGTGTCGTGATTGGAAAAACGGCGGGTCAGTTCCTGTGCGATCGGGATCGAGCGCGCATTGGCCAGCGAGCAATAGTCCAGGCCCGGACAGGCGATGATATCGGTGACCAGATTGACGTTCGGCGTCGCGACGCCGATCTTGTCGAGCGCTTTCCAGAGCACCGGCAGATCGCGCTTGGCGACATGGGGCAGTGCCAGGTTCTGCTCGTGACCGACGCGGATTTCGCCAAACGAGTATCTGTCGGCGAGATCGGCGATCGCGTCCATCTGGTCGGCGGTGGCATCGCCGGGCGGGCCGCCCACCGGCTTCAGCGACAGCGTCACGATCGAATAGCCCTGCACCTTGTGCGGAAACACCGAATTCTTGCGCCAGCGTTCGAACAGCGGATCGTGCGCCGCCTGCTTCAGCTCGTCCGGCATATGCGGCAGCTTCTCATAGGCGGGATAGGAGAAGCGCGAGCGGATTTCCTCGATGTCGGCGTGATCCAGCGTCAGCGCGCTGTCGCGCAGCTGCTGCCACTCTTCCTCGACCTCCTTGGCGAACTTCTCGATGCCGAGCTCGTGCACCAGGATCTTGATGCGCGCCTTGTAGATATTGTCGCGGCGGCCGTACTGGTTGTAGACTCGCAGGATCGCCTCGACATAGCTCAGGAGATCGCGGCCGTGAACGAACGGCTTGATGGTCTTGCCGATAAAGGGCGTGCGGCCGAGCCCGCCGCCGACCAGCACTTCAAAGCCGGTCTCGCCGTCGGCATTCTTGATCAGACGCAGGCCGATATCGTGGATCTTGATCGCCGCGCGATCGTGTTCGGAGGCGGTGATCGCGAATTTGAACTTGCGCGGCAGGAACGAAAACTCCGGATGCAGCGTGGTGTATTGCCGCAAAAGCTCCGACCAGATGCGGGGATCCTCGATCTCGCCGGGCGCCACGCCGGCCCACTGGTCCGAGGTGACATTGCGGGTGTTGTTGCCCGAGGTCTGCATCGCGTGGATGCCGACTTCGGCCAGATCGGACAGCGCGTCCGGCAATTCGGCGAGCTTGATCCAGTTGTACTGGATGTTCTGCCGGGTCGTGAAATGGCCGTAGCCGCGGTCGTAGCGGCGCGCGACATGAGCCAGCCGCCGCAACTGCTTCGATGACAGCGTGCCGTAGGGAATCGCGACGCGGAACATATAGGCGTGCAGTTGCAGATAGACGCCGTTCTGCAGCCGCAGCATCTTGAATTCGTCTTCGGTCAGTTCGCCCGAGAGGCGCCGCTTCACCTGATCGCGGAATTCGGAGACCCGCTCATTGATGAGGGTGCGGTCGAGTTCGTCATATGCGTACATGATGGAGTGCCTTACGCCGGAACCGGAAGATCGATGGTGAGGCCTTCCGACCGGATTTGTTCGCGGAGATTGCCGGGCTCGATCTTGCCGGTGTCGTTGACCTCGACCGGCGCGATATAGGCGCCGATCGCGCCGACGTCATCGGCGACGGATTCGGAGAGCAACTCACGCGCTTCGTCGGCGGTGCGGACGATCGCGGCATCCGACAAGTCGGTCGACCAGCCCTTGGCAGCGGTGCGATAGATCACAGCGCCATCCCAGGTACGATTGGCGGTTACCATCGAGGGCTTGGTTATTCTGATTTTCTTTTGTTCGAGCGGAGAAGTCATTCGGCAGCATCCACCAGTTTGGAGATCATTTGGCTTGGGTTGAACTGACGCCATGGTGCGGAATGCGCGACCACGTCGCCGATAATGAGAATGGCAGGGCCGCCATCGATCTTTTTGACCAGGTCAGGCAGTTGCTCCAGCGTACCGACAGCGGCCTGCGCATCCGGCCGCGTCACCCGGCCGAATACGCCGACGGGCGTCTGCGGCGATCGTCCTGCGGCCAACAGGCCGGCGCGGACCGATGGCGTCGCGGTCATGCCCATGTAGACGACGACCGTCATCCTGGTGTCCGTCAGCGCCGACCAGTCGACGGTTTCGGCATCCCTCGCCTTGTGCGCGGTGAGGAAGGTGATACGCAGCGCCTCGTGCCGATAGGTCAACGGCGCTTCGAATTGCGCGGCGGCGCCGAGGCCGGCGGTAATGCCCGGCACCACCGAATAGGCGACGCCGGCCTTGCGCAGCGCTTCGATTTCCTCGCCGCCGCGGCCGAAGATGAAGGGGTCACCGCCCTTGAGCCGCACCGCGCGCTGCCCTGACCGGGCAGCGTCGATCAGCAATTTGTTGACCGCATCCAGGCCGATGCCGGGCTTGCCGACGCGGCGGCCGACCGCGACGCGCGCAGCATCGCGGCGCGCGCGATCGAGAATTTCGGATGAGACCAGCTCGTCGTAAAAGACAATGTCGGCGTCCTGCAGCGCACGCAACGCCTTGATGGTGAGAAGATCCGGGTCGCCCGGCCCGGCTCCGACCAGCGTGACCCTGCCCTCGACCTTGCCTTGCGCCTGCGCGCCAGCAAAAGCGGAAGGATCGGCAATCTCCTGCAGCGCAGTTGCAGCCTCGGCCTTGCGCCCGTCCAGCACCAGCGCGCCGATCGGACCATCGATCACGCGCTCCCAAAACCGGCGGCGCAGCGCAAATTCGGGAATGCGCGCGCTGATCGATTTGCGGAAGTCGCCGATCAAGCTGGCGAGATCGCCAATTCTCGCCGGCAGCATCGCCTCGATGCGTTCGCGCACGCGGCGTGCAACCACGGGCGACGCGCCACCGGTACCGACGGCCACGATGACGTCGCCGCGATCGACGATGGCGGGAAAAATGAAAGTGGAATGGACAAGATCGTCCATCACGTTGACGGGAAGCCCGACGGCTTTCGCGCGCACCGACATCGCAACGCCGATGTCGCCGGCGCCCGCACAGAGGATCGCGATCACGCCTGAGAGGTCGGCAGCCAAGGGATCGCCGTGAGCCAGTTCGATCCGTGCCACATCGGCGTCATCGAGGCCGCTTACATCATGATGACCGTCGGTCGCAAACCAGCGAACCCGAGCGCCGGCGGCCGTCAGCAACCGCAACTTTGCGCGCGCGAGGTCGCCGGCTCCGACGAGCAGCACCTTGCCGCTTTGCAGATCGAGAAACACGGGCAGGAATCGCATGCGACACTCGCTTCCCCAACTTCCGGGGTTGACTGGAATTATTTTCTATATATGTCTCATTCAACGGCCGCAAAGAGAAAATTATTTCTTCTCTATTGCGGTGCAACTATAGAATTTCCGACCCCAAAGGCCAAGGCCCAGAGATGCATCTTCTCAACAACGATTCCGCCAAAGACCGCTTGCGTAGCGTGGACCTGAAAAACGGATCCGCTGCCGCGCAAATTTTGCACGAAGGACGTCTGCTGCCGCCCTCGATGGACCACCTCGACGAACTCGAAGCGCAAAGCATCTACATCCTGCGCGAAGCGTTCGCGCGGCTGAAGAAGCTGGCGCTGCTGTGGTCGCTCGGCAAGGATTCCAACGTGATGATCTGGCTGGCGCGCAAGGCCTTCTTCGGCCGCGTGCCATTCCCGGCGTTGCACGTCGATACCGGCAAGAAATTTGCCGAGATGTATGCGTTCCGCGATCGTTTCGGCAAGGAGTGGGAGCTTGATCTCAAGGTCGAGCCCTGCCCGCCGATCGACGCCGTCGATCCGACCTTGCCGCCGGCCGCGCGATCCGCCGCGCGCAAGACCGAAGGTCTGAAGCTCGCGCTCACCAAATATGGCTTTGACGGATTGATCGCCGGCATTCGCCGCGATGAAGAAGCCACCCGCGCCAAAGAGCGCGTGTTCTCGCCGCGCGGCCTCGAAGGCGGATGGGACGTGCGCGATCAGCCGCCGGAATTCTGGGACCATTTCAACGCCTCGCCGCCTACAGGCGCGCATCTGCGCATTCACCCGATCCTGCATTGGACCGAGGCCGACATCTGGGCCTACACCAAGCGCGAGAACATTCCGATCATCCCGCTTTATTTGTCGCAAAACGGCAAGCGCTACCGCTCGCTCGGCGATCAGGACATCACCAATCCGGTGACGTCGATGGCTTCCAACATCGATGAGATCCTGACCGAGCTCGACGGCACCAAGGTGCCGGAGCGTGCCGGCCGCGCGCTCGATCATGAAACCGAAGACGCGTTCGAGCGGCTGCGTGTTGCCGGCTATCTCTGACCCAAATTTTGCTGTGAGCGCTGCGATGAACATGATCCTCCCTAAATCGACGACCTCGGCGACGCCCAACGGCACCACCCGCCCGCAGGTTCGAATCGTCATCGTCGGCCATGTCGATCATGGCAAATCCACCCTGGTTGGACGCCTGCTGCACGAGACCGGCAGCCTGCCCGACGGCAAGCTGGAGATGCTCAAAGCCGTCAGCGCCCGGCGCGGCATGCCGTTCGAATGGTCGTTTCTTCTCGATGCGCTGCAGACCGAGCGCGACCAGGGCATCACCATCGACACCACGCAGATCCGCTTCCGCACCCGCTCGCGCGACGTAGTGCTGATCGACGCGCCCGGCCACGCCGAATTCCTGCGCAACATGATCACCGGCGCTTCGCAGGCCGACGGCGCGGTCCTGATCATCGACGCGCTGGAAGGCGTGCGCGACCAGACAAGGCGTCACGGCTATCTGCTGCATTTGCTCGGCATCAAGCAGGTCGCCGTCGTCGTCAACAAGATGGACCGCGTCGATTTCAGCGCCGATCGCTTCAAGGAGATCAGCGACGAAATTTCCGCGCATCTGATCGGCCTCGGCGTCACGCCTTCGGCCGTGATTCCGATTTCCGCGCGCGACGGCGACGGCGTCGCCGAACACACGCCGCGGATCGGCTGGTACAAGGGGCCTACCGTGGTTGAGGCGCTCGACGCGCTCGAACCGGCGCGCCCGCTGGAGCAACTGGCGCTGCGGCTGCCGGTGCAGGCAATCTACAAATTCGACGATCGCCGCATCGTCGCCGGCCGCATCGAGTCGGGCAGTCTGAGCGCCGGCGATGAGATCGTCATCATGCCCGCGGGCAAGATCGCGAAGATCAAGACGGTCGAGAGCTGGCCGGTGACGCCGGTCAATGGCCCGCAAGGCGCCGGCCGCTCGGTCGGCATCACGCTCGACCGCGAATTGTTTCTCGAACGCGGCGACGTGATCGGTCATCCCGGGCACAGCCCGCGCGACACGCGGCGGATTCGCGCAAGGATTTTCTGGCTGCACGACAAGGCGCTTTCGAAGGGCGACGCGATCCTGATCCGGCTCGGCACCCGGGAAGCCCGCGCCACCGTGGTCGCGATCGAGAAGGCGGTCGATCCCGGCGAACTCTCCAACGAGGAGACCAAGTCGATCGCGCGCAATCACGTCGGCGAAATCGACTTTTCGCTGGCGCAGCCGATCGCGGCCGATCCCTATTCCGAGAATCCACGCACCGGACGGCTGGTGATCGAAGTCAACGGCCGCATTGCCGGCGGCGGTCTCGTGCTGTCGGTCGACGCCGGACAGCGTGCGGTCCCGATCGACATCGTGCCGGTGGAATCCGCGCTGCGTTCCGACGAACGCTCGGCGCGCTATCGCCACAACGGCGCGGTGGTCTGGCTGACCGGTTTGCCGGGCTCCGGAAAATCGACGCTGGCCCGCGCGCTGGAACGGCGGCTGTTCGGCCGGGGCGGCTCGCCGATTCTGCTCGACGGCGATACCTTGCGCGCCGGCCTCAATGGCGACCTCGGCTTTTCCGCGCAGGACCGCACCGAAAACATCCGGCGCTTGGCCGAAGTCGCGACCCATCTCGCGCGCAACGGGCATATCGCCATCGTCGCCGCGGTCTCGCCATCGGCCGAGGATCGCGCCGCGGCGCGTCGCATTGCCGATACGTCGTTCCGCGAAATCTATGTCGCGACCCCGGCGGAAGTCTGCGAGAGCCGTGATCCCAAGGGCCATTACGCCAAGGCTCGCGCGGGCGCGTTGCCGGCCTTCACCGGTATCGGCAAGGATTACCAGCCGCCCACCGAATGCGAGTTGACGATCGATACCTCCTCCCGCGCGGTTGCGGACGCGACCGACGAGATCGAGCGGATGCTGGCGCAGAGCGGCATTCTGTTCGACGAACTCGTGGACCTCGCCGCCAATATCTGAGGCGTCAGCCCGCCCCTTTTGACGGGCAAATCAGCCCCGCCCGGGGCTTCTCATGACCGTGGCTTTAGGGCTAAAAGGGCCGTCAACGCGGCCCCTTTTGGCGCGTTTTTTGCTGCTTTTCTTCTGAAAACAGCCTCTAACCGCCCGTTTCTTTTGAGAAAGCCCATCATGAATCGTGTCGATGCCAACGGATTGAAGATAGCCCCTGTCCTGTTCGATTTCATCGCCAAGGAGGCGACGCCCAAGACCGGGATTTCGCCCGACGCATTCTGGGCAGGACTTTCCGCCATCATCCAGAAGCTCGGGCCGAAAAACAGGAAATTGCTGGCCGTCCGCGACGCCCTGCAGGCCAAGATCGACGGCTGGCATCGCGCCAACAAGGGCAAGCCGTTCGACATGAACGCCTACACGGCGTTCCTCAAGGAAATCGGCTACCTGCTGCCGGAGCCCGCGACGCACAAGGTCGAAACCGCAAATGTCGATGAAGAGATCGGCAAGATCTGCGGCCCGCAGCTCGTCGTCCCCTTGACCAACGCACGCTATGCGCTGAACGCGGCGAATGCGCGCTGGGGCAGCCTGTACGACGCCTTCTACGGCACCGACGCGATCCCGCACGATCCGAGCGAGAGCGGCAAAGGCTACAACAAGGCGCGCGGCGACAAGGTGATCGCCAAGGCCAAGGCGTTCCTCGACGCGGCCGTCCCCCTGGCGACCGGAAGCCACACCGACGTGACCTCCTACAGCGTCATCGCCGGCCAGCTCGCGGTCAAGCTGAAGAGCGGCAACGCCACGGCGCTGAAGTCGAGCGAGCAGTTCGCCGGCTACCAGGGCGACGCGGCGGCGCCGACCTCGATCCTGCTGGTCAACAATGGCATGCATATCGAGGTCAAAATCGATCGCAGCAATATTATCGGCAAGGACGATCCGGCCGGCGTCGCCGACATGATCCTGGAATCGGCGGTCTCCACCATCCTCGATATGGAAGACAGCGTCGCCGCGGTCGACGCCGAAGACAAGGTACTGGTCTATCGCAACACGCTCGGCCTGATGGACGGCTCGCTGTCCGCCGATTTCGAGAAGGGCGGCAAGACGCTCAAGCGCGCGCTCAATTCCGACCGCGTCTACAAGACGCCGGATGGCAAGCAGCTCACGCTGCACGGGCGCAGCCTTTTGTTGATGCGCAATGTCGGCCATCACATGTTCACCGACGCCGTGCTGGACGCAAAGGGCGAGGAAATTCCGGAAGGCCTGCTGGACGCTGCGGTCGCGGGCCTGCTCGCGATCCACGATCTCAAGGGCTCTTCGAAGACCAAGAACAGCCGCACCGGTTCGGTCTACATCGTCAAGCCGAAGATGCACGGGCCCGACGAGGTGGCACTGACTTGCGAATTATTCGGCGAAGTCGAGAAGATGCTGTCTTTGCCGGAAAACACCATGAAGGTCGGCATCATGGACGAGGAGCGCCGCACCACGGTCAACCTCAAGGCCTGCATCCAGAATGCCTCCAAGCGCATCTGCTTCATCAACACCGGCTTCCTCGACCGCACCGGCGACGAAATCCATACCTCGATGGAAGCCGGTCCCATGATCCGCAAGAACGACATGAAGGCGCAGCCCTGGATCAAGGCCTATGAAGACTGGAACGTCGATAACGGTCTGATCGACGGCCTGCCCGGCCATGCCCAGATCGGCAAGGGCATGTGGGCCGCGCCCGACAAGATGGCGGACATGCTGACGCAAAAGCTCGGCCATCCCCAGGCCGGCGCCACCACCGCCTGGGTGCCGTCGCCGACGGCTGCGACCCTGCACGCGCTGCATTATCACCAGGTCAACGTGATCGCGCGCCAGCAGCAGCTCGACAAGGGCGGCCCGCGCGCAAAGCTGTCCGACATCCTCACCATTCCGGTGTCACAGTCGAACTGGGCGCCCGACGATGTGAAGCAGGAGATCGACAACAACTGCCAGGGCATTTTGGGCTACGTCGTGCGCTGGATCGACCAGGGCGTCGGCTGCTCCAAGGTGCCCGACATCCACGACGTCGGCCTGATGGAAGACCGCGCGACCTTGCGCATCTCGAGCCAGCATCTGGCGAACTGGCTGCATCAGGGCGTCATCACCAAGGATCAGGTGATGGAGTCGCTGAAGCGCATGGCGGTCGTGGTCGACGGCCAGAACAGGGGCGATCCGCTGTACAAGCCGATGGCGCCCGGTTTCGACGGCGTGGCCTTCAAGGCCGCCTGCGACCTCGTCTTCAAGGGCCGCGAGCAGCCGAACGGTTACACCGAATACATTCTCACCGCGCGTCGCCGCGAGGCGAAGGCGGCGGGTTAAACGATCGCTGAAGTAGTCGTCATTCCGGGATGGTCCGCAGGACCAGACCTCAGGTGCGCAATTGCGCACCGGGGAATCTCGAGATTCTCAGGTGCGCAATTGCGCACCTAGTTCGATGCTTCGCATCGCCCCGGAATGACAACTCAAAACACCGCGATATATTTCAACAGCGAGATCACGCCGAGCACGATTACGACGACACGGGCGATCTGCTTGGCGCGGCCGTCGAGCGGAAGCATGTTGATGAGATAGAGAATGAGAATAACGACCAGAAACGTAACGAGTGCGCTGACGAGCATGCGGGCCCCCTGAATGCACAGTGAAAGTCGCGGTGTTTTGCTAACGTGTGGGAGCGCGTCGGGTTCCAGGGATGGAACTTATGCGGGTGCGGTCTCTCAATAGGTTTAACCCCTCACCCGGCGCTACGCTCGACCTCTCCCAATGGGAGAGGTGAGGAGCAGGCAATTTTCTCTCTATTCCGCCGCCACCACCGGCACCCGGCTGTATTTCGCCCTCACCCGTTCCGGGACCGGTGAAAAATTCAGCGCGGCGCCGCGGCGGTCGGCGCTGCGGCCGGCGACCAGGAGGCCGTTTTCGCCCGCGACGATGTCGCCCTTGCGCAGCGTCGGGTCGTCCTCGATCTTGACCGGCGCCAGTCCGAACTGGTCGCGGCCGTTGCAGGTACAGCCGGCCACGATCTCGGTGCGGTAGCGGAACGCATTCGGCAGTTCCGAATAGGGCGTTCCGTCTTCGCCGGCGGCGTTATCGATGCTGCTGCCGTAGACCAGTTTGGTTTCGCTTGCCGGGCAGAAGCTGTTGCAGGACGCCGCGCGGCTCGCATTGTCGGGCGCGGTCACCGGGAAATAGCGGCCGTCGCAGGTTCGCACGCAATAGACCAGACCCCCGCCGCCGTAGCGCGGGCGCTCCATCGGCGCGGTGACAGGCCCGCCGCCGTCGGAGAACGGCAACGAGATGTACGGCGATGGCGCATGCCGCCGGCCGCCGAACGCGCCGAACAGCGCCGATAGGAAATCCTCGGCATGCGCGGCCGGCGCCAGCGCGGAGACCACCGTCAACGCCGCCGCACCCCAAACCAATCGCCTGGCTGATCGGCCAATCATGATCCCGCCTCAGTATCCTCTTGCGACAACAGGCGCGCGCTTCGGCAGCACCACGACCTTGGTGCCGACATCGACCCGGCTGAACAGATCGGTGACGTCCTCATTGGTCAGGCGAATGCAGCCGGAGGAGACGAATTTGCCGATGGTCGAGGGATCGTTGGTGCCGTGGATCCGGTACTGGCTGGTGCCGAGATACATCGCGCGCGCGCCGAGCGGATTGCCGGGCCCACCGGCCATGAAGCGCGGCAGATAGGGCTGGCGCGCGATCATCTCCGCCGGCGGATGCCAATCCGGCCACTCGGCCTTGCGGCTGATGGTCTGCACGCCGGACCAGGTAAAGCCCTCGCGGCCAACGCCGACGCCGTAACGGATCGCGCGGCCCTGACCAAGCACGTAATAGAGCGCGGTGTTGCCGGTATCGATGATGACGGTGCCGGGCGCCTCCGTCGTACGGAAGGCAATGATTGTGCGCCGCAGCCGCTCGGGCACCACGCCCTCGTCGGCCGGCGCGGGCGCGGTCATCGCCTCATCCGTCGAGGCATACCCGACAAGCGTTCGGCCGAGCAGTTGCGCGCTGGCCGGGCCCGGAAAAACGGCCGACGCCAGCATGACGGCGCTGGCGAAGACGAGCGCGCTGGTCACGCGCGATGATGATCGGCGAATGGCGGCGAAAGACTGTGTCATGTGCTGCCCCGTTGGATGTGCATCCCCCAGGATGCTCTGCACAACAAACGCGGTCATGCCCTCGCAGTTCCGTTCGGCTCGGCTCGAACGGTGCGCTGTCAAGCGCGCTACCCTCACGATCGCGCGATGGAACCTTTGCCGCCGCGCGCCGTTGGTCGCCTGAGTTCGGTTCGCGCCGTCGCGGCTGTTGCTTCATTGCCGCCTTGGCGCGGGGGAGAACTTTTGTGCGCGTCCTTCCCAGTGAACGTCTGCTTTCCAACGCGCCGCAAGGCACACCCGTGCCCGACAGCAAGGACGAACAGCCGCCGGTGATCCGCCGCGCGGAGGTCGTGGCCTTCGCGCTGGTCGCGCTGCTGATCATCTCTGTCATCGCCGTGCTCTACGTCGCCAAGGCGTTCTTTCTCCCCATCGTGATGGCCTTCATCGTCGGCACCATGCTGTCGCCGGCGGCGAGCCTGCTGGAGCGCTACCGGATTCCGCGCGCGGTCGGAGCGGTGCTGCTCGTGACCGCTGCCGGCGCCGGCGTCGCCTTCATGGTCGGCCTGATCTCCTCGCCGCTGATGGAGTGGAGCTCGCGGCTGCCGGAACTGGGCGCGATCCTGAAGGACAAGCTGCACGTGTTCGACCGGCCACTGGCGCTCTGGCAGGAGCTGCAGAGCATGGTCGGCGGCCCCGATACGCTGGCCTCGTTCCAGATGCCGAAATTCGAC
The DNA here is from genome assembly GCF_031202265.1 of Bradyrhizobium sp. Ash2021. Taxonomy (NCBI): domain Bacteria; kingdom Pseudomonadati; phylum Pseudomonadota; class Alphaproteobacteria; order Hyphomicrobiales; family Nitrobacteraceae; genus Bradyrhizobium; species Bradyrhizobium sp. Ash2021. Next base: position 8,476,137 of record NZ_CP100604.1, read on the forward strand.
TGGGTGCAGCCGACGCTGGAATTCCTGTCGCCAACCTTCGCCGAATTCCTGCTGTTCATCGCCACCCTGATCCTGTTCATCGCAAGCTGGAAAGATTCGCGCCGCGCCTTGATCATGAACTTCGGCGGCCGCACCGCGCGGCTTAGAACCCTGCGGATCATCAACGAGATCGAAGAGCATCTCGGCAATTACCTGCTGATGGTGACTACCATCAATGTCGGCGTCGGCATTGCCACCGGGATTATTTGCGCCCTGACCGGGATGCCCAATCCGGCCGGGCTCGGCGCGCTGGCCGCGACCTTGAACTTCATTCCCATTATCGGCCCGGTGGCGATGTTCGTGGTGCTGATGGGAGTCGGCATCGTCGCCTTCCCGACCATCGGCGCCGGGCTGATCGCGCCAATTGCGTTCGCCGTGCTGACCTTCCTGGAAGGCCATTTCATCACGCCGACGATCGTCGGCCGAAGGCTTTCGCTCAATGCGCTCGCCGTGTTCATGGCACTGGCGTTCTGGACCTGGCTGTGGGGCCCGATGGGCGCCTTCCTGTCGTCGCCGCTGCTGATCGTGGCGCTGATCATCAAGGAACATCTGCTTCCGGTCGATTCGCCGCAGCTTCCCGAGGACTAGCCTGGCTTCGCATCGGGAACTTCCCATCCGGCGAAACGTTTTCCCATGGATCAATTCAGTATCCCGGAGCTTTTGATGTCGACGACCCCTGGCGAAGCCGCAGTGAAAAATCTGACGGACAAAGCGACCTATGAACGTCTGGAAAAGGATGTAACCGCCGTGAAAAACGATATCGCAGCCCTGACCGAGCAGATCACCGACGCGCTCAACTCTTTTGCGGGCACCGCCGGCAAGCAGGCGCGGCGCGGCTACCAGCAGGCCCGCGCCAATGCCGAGCAGGCCGTGGACGACATGTCCGAGCGTGGCAGCGCGATGATGGGTGCCGCGCAGGATACGGCGGCGTCGATCGAGGAAACGCTCGAAGACGTCATCACGCAACGGCCGCTGGCGGCCGTCGGCCTCGCGCTCGGCCTCGGTTTCCTGATCGGCGCGACGTGGCGCAGGTAATAGCGATGGCTGTCCGTCACAAGCCAAATTTCTGGTCGAGATGGCGGCGCTGGTGGGCCGTTGCTTCGTTCGTTGAGGTTCTCTACCAAGCGAGGCGGGGCCATGTTTCAGCGACTGATCGATGATTTCAAGGATTCGACCGGCACGGCGCTGCGGCTGACCTCGCTCGCCGCAGCGGCCGGCGTGGCGCTGTTCATCACCACCTCGTTTCTCTGCGCGGCGGCATTCGTGCTGGTGCTGGAAAACTACGGCCCGGTGCAGGCCTGCTTCACCGGGGCTGCCATCTTCTTCGTGGTCACACTGATCGCCGCCGGCAGTTACATGGTGCGCAAGAACCGGATCAGGGCGCGCGCGGAAGCGAACGCAAAATCCGCCGCGCAAACCATGCTGGCCGACCCCATGGTCGTCGCCGCCGGCCTCCAGATCGTCCGCGCCATCGGCGTCAAGCGGTTGATCCCGATCCTCGCGGTCGGCGGCCTGGCGCTGGGATTCCTGGCCAGCCGCGGCGGCGCGTCCAGCACCGAAGCGCCGGCGGAGTAGTCGTCCTTGCTGCCAGTGTGGCGCACTGCGGCGCTCAACTAGGTCGTCGTACCCCCGCGAATGCGGGGTATCCAGTACGCCGCGGCTTCTCGGCTCAATCACTGACGTCTCTGGAATACTGGATCACCCGTTTTCGCGGGTGATGACGGATGAGAGTGTGGTGCGTTCGTGCGCAAAGACATGCTTTCGCGATCTCGCCGCGCATTCCGCGCGAGTTTTGCTCTGAACTTCCCGCCCTCGCCAATCAGAGGGCGCAGGGAATGCCGGGTGCGCGCTGCACCCGCGGTCTCGTGTGCAAAATTGTGCGAAGAAACGCACACGAGCATACAGGTTCAGCGGAAACACTCCGGCATTCCCCGCGCAATGGTTTTACGGCTTATGCCGTGCTCCCCGGCGACGAATTCGTCTTGTCACCGTCGCTGCCGGCTTGATGGCACTTCCGATCCGGTCGGATCGATTTCGCCACCGGCAGCTTGGCACCAGCAACGGGTGTCGGGACCACACGGTTTTGCCGTAGGCTGAAAGCGCCGTTCGTCCTGCGCGCAGTCGTTCACTCACGAGAGACTCGCCCCGTGAACAGACCTGTGCGCCGACGCTGCCGCGTCCACCGCATCCCCTCCCACGTTCGTGACGACGCGCGACCGCCCCTCTTGCCGGGAAAGGACGGGGCAAGCTGGTAGCGCTGATTTGCCCGACGGCGGAAGGGAAATATTTTTCTCGGAGGGGCTGGACAGCTTTTTTTGATTTGCCCGACGGGCAGTTTATTGGCGCATCAGCCGTCATTGCGAGCCAACGGCTCGCGCGAATGCGCGCCCGATGACAGGCTCTGCGAAGCAATCCATCCAGTCGCAGAAAGAAAGAATAGATTGCTTCGTCGCTAACGCTCCTCGCAATGACAAGAAGGCTGCGCCCCTCACGTCACGCAGCGCCCCGGCTGCAGCAGCTTTGCGACTTCCGTCAACACGCTGACCACGGGCTCGCAGGCGATCGCCGTTCTGCCGGGCTTCGTCAGCGAGGGGACTGCCGGGCGGGTGCGGGTTTCCGAGGCCACGGGCACGCGGACCAGGACCGAGGTGTCGGCCACGCCAGCGACCCGCAGCGCAATCGTCTGGGTCTGGCCGCGCGTCGGCACCACCGCCGCGCGATCGGCCTTGGCGACGCGGTTGACGCTGGATTCGGGCGCGACGAATGCCGCCTGCACGCCAGTCAGGTCATGGCCAGTGGCGAACTGAACGGCGCCGAGCGCCAGTGAGAGGGCCAGCGTTGCGAAAATTCCCTTATGAATCTGTGACATGTGTATCCCCCGCCCCAAGGCTGATCGGGAAGTTCAATGCAAACACAACGCGAGCAAACGGTTCCGGGTCGCAGGCCCCGCGATCACTTAACCGTGTACGAAAAAATTTTGAGAAGGCGGGAACGACTTCGGGGGTTGGGAGTCATCCCGGCAGCCGGTTATTCCCCCTGCCCCATTGACCGGCGACGTAGGGCGCGACCGTGGTGATGCCGGTCGCGCCCTGCTTTTTTTGTTCATTCGCTTCGTCAGAATCTTTATTCGCTGCGCCAGAATCTTTCGTCGTCCCGGCGAAGGCTAAGATCTATACGCCGCGGCTGCTGTGTCGAGGCACTCAAGCGGATGCCCCTTTCCTTCAACAAATGATCCTGTGGTTATAGGTCCCGGGCCCCGTGCGCAATTGCGCACCAGGCCGCGACGACGTGAGGTTTGGCGTCACGTCGCAAAAAAATCCGGCGCGCCTTCTGCACGCCGGATCAATTCAACTCCAACCGTTTTCAGCCTAACCCGTCGCCGCTCTCGGCACGCGGTTCTTCGAGTTGCGCTGGAAGAACAGCGCCTGGCTGGCGACCGCGGAGACCATCGCGGGCTGGAACGGTTTTGAGATCAGGAAGGCCGGCTCGGGGCGTTCGCCGGTCAGGAAGCGTTCGGGATAGGCGGTGATGAACACCACCGGGACCTCGAAGACGCGGAGCAGCTCGTTGACGGCGTCGAGGCCGGATGAGCCGTCGGCGAGCTGGATGTCGGCGAGGATCAGGCCGGGCTTCTTGTTCTTGGCCAGCGCCACCGCGTCCGAATGGGTGCGGGCGACACCGATCACGTTGTGACCGAGACTCTTCACCAGGCTTTCGAGGTCCATCGCGATGAACGTCTCGTCCTCGATGATCAGGACGTCGGTGGCGATTTCGGCGGCCATTTCGCGGCCGGCGGTGTCGGCGAGCTTGCGGGTATCGGCGACGCTGGTGGCGAGAATGAACGCCACTTCCTCCTCCGAAAAACCTTCCAGCGACAGCAGCAGGAAGGCCTGGCGCGGCAGCGGCGTAATGTTCGAGAGCCGGCGTTCCGACGGCATAGTCTGCGGCGCCAGATCGGGAAGATCGTTGATCGAGACCGAATTCCAGATCTGGGTGAACAGCCGGAACAGCCCGGCGCGGGCGCCGTGCGATTCATCCAGCAAGGCGGGGTCCTGCAGCAGGGCCTCCAGCATGGCCCCGACATAGGCGTCGCCCGATGCCTGGTTTCCGGTCAGCGCACGGGCATAGCGCCGCAACAGCGGCAAATGTTCAGCAACGAGCTGTGATCGGGACATCCCCACTCCATCCTTGTCTTTTGGTCGAAATATCCTGGGCCGAAATCGCCTGGAACGCTCGCTTTTGGGAGGACGCATCCAGCAAACAGGGGTGACCCGGTTCCCCTGTCATCGCCGACTACGCCTGAGAGACGAAAAAGTTCCAAGAAAAAGTTCCCAGAATTCGGAACTTTCCTTGAACCTTCGCATTAGGCTCTGATCGACAGCAGCGGGGCCAAGGCCCGTTTTCGAGAAAAAACGCTTGAAATGCAGGGACTTAACTCTCGGGGAAGCGTGGATCAGATCATGAAGGAAGTAAAGAAGCAGGGCGGTCTCAATGCCGAGATCCAGTCCAGAATCGGCCATCAACTCCGCGCCATGTATGACGATGTGGTTCGGCAGGGCGTGCCTGACCGCTTTGCGGAGCTCATCAAAAAGCTAGATGGGCCGGAGGCGGCGGCCCAGGCCGCTGGCCAAACGGATCAAACCGTAAAAAATGACGGGAGGGACTAATGCCTCTCACCGACTCTCTTCGCGACGACATCTTGGCGTCGGTACCTAGCCTGCGCGCGTTCGCGATCTCGCTCTCCGGTAATGGCGATCGTGCCGATGACCTGGTTCAGGAGACGTTGCTGCGCGCGATTGCCAATATCGACTCGTTCCAGCCGGGCTCGAACTTGCCGGCCTGGCTGTTCACCATCCTGCGCAACCTGTTCCGCTCCGACTATCGCAAGCGGCGGCGCGAGGTCGAGGACGCCGAGGGCAATTATGCCAAAACCCTGAAGACCCAGCCGGCGCAAAACGCGCATCTGGAGTTCGAGGAGTTTCGCTTGGCGCTCGACAAGCTGCCGCAGGACCAGCGCGAAGCGTTGATCCTGGTCGGCGCCTCCGGCTTCTCCTACGAGGACGCCGCGGCGATCTGCGGCTGTGCCGTCGGCACCATCAAGAGCCGCGTCAACCGCGCGCGCTCGAAGCTTTCTGCCCTGCTCTATGTCGACGGCGCCGACGATTTCGGCCCCGACAACACGGTGCGCGCGGTGATCGGCGGCAACAGCTGACGAGCGACGGAAGTGAAATGAGAAAGGCGGTCCGGTTGGGCCGCCTTTTTTGTTTGCGTTCGTAGCCAGTACAATCGGCGTCATTGCGAGCCAACGGGTCGCGCGAATGCGCGCCCGATGACAGGCTCCGCGAAGCAATCCATCTCGCCACGCAAAGAAAGAATGGATTGCTTCGCTTCGCTCGCAATGACGAGAAGCCCCGACGAGTACGCGGAGCCTACAAAATGATCACCGCACCGGCCGCACCGGCGCCGACAATTGTTCGGTGCGGTCGCGTTCGCTCATGTCGACCACCGTCACCATCGGGGCGGTGAGTTCGTAGACGTAGGAGACATCGGTGAAGTAGCGTTTCGCGGTGCCGCCGAGCGCTTCCGGCGCCACCCGATCGAGCAGGATCAAGCCGAAATCAGAGTCTTCCCGCCGTGTCGCAGCACTGGTGTTGAACTCTTCCCAGCGGAAATGGAAGATCGTCTCCGGCTCGTCGCCGACGATTTCCCAATGGGCGACGATGTGGGGGTGCTTGCCGACCAGCGACAGGCCCTCGTCGGAATGCGACGCCAGCTCGAAGAACAGCAGCGACAGCGACTGCGCGGCGCGGGCGCTGACGGCGATATCCGGACCGTTTACCGCGATGCGCTCGGCGTGCGGGATCGCGCGGGCCTCGAACAGCCCCTTCAGCTTCACGCCCTGCCACTGGCTTTCGCTGAGCAGCGTCACCACGTTCGACATCGCGTGAATGCGGCCGATCAAAAGCTCGCGCGAGACGTCCATATCCGACCCGTGGCGCAGGGTTCGCGTCACGATCGACTGGATCACGGCCAGGATGTTCTTGACGCGGTGGTTGAGCTCGTCGATCACGGCGGTGAGCCGGCGCTCGAAACCGATCCGCACCTGGATCTCGCGGCTGAGGCGCAGATTGTTGTAGGCGACATAACCGAACAGGCCGCAGATGATTCCGGTGAGCGCCAGCCCAATCGCTGCCACGATCGCCGCGGTCTGCTGCGCCCGTATCAGCGCGCTGGTCTTGGCATAATAGGCAAGCGACCAGTCGCGGCCCCCGAACGTCACGGTTCGCACTATCGACGGCGCCGGAGCGTCCGGCGTCACCGCACGCAGGGTGACGGCGCCGGAATCGTTGGCGACGAACTCGTCGTGGGAATCGCGCGGGTCCTTCAGCACCACGGAGAACAGCGACCGATCGTCATTGGCCAGCATCAGCGGCGCCAGCTCATAGGAGAAGGTGACGAAGCCCGCGGCCTCGCTGGCGCCTTCCTGCTGCACCGGCGCCGCGAGCACGAGGCCGACCGGCCCGTTCTGGCGCAACAGCGGGATCGGGTCCGACGCCACCGGCTTGCCGGTCGCCATCGCCTGCGCCAGCATCGGCCCGACGATCGAGTGTCCGTCATAGGCGCGGCCCGGAACACCCAGCGTATCCGGTGTGCGCGGCTCGAGGTCCATCAGCACGTCGATCGGCTTGTCGATGGCCTTGAGATCCAGCGGCTGGTCGTCGAAATCGCGAATGGCCGGGTTGCTGAAGCCGGCGCTCTTGAGCTCCGCCTGCGCGGCGCCGAGCTCGGTGGGCTTGAGCCGCGCGATCCAGGAGGCGACCACGAAATCGGTCTTGAAGGCGTAGATCGAGGACCGCAGCGGCTGCAGCATGTTGGCCTTCACCACCGACGGCGCACGAAACAGGCCACTTGCCACGCGCGCGAGCAGCTCGCGCTCGGTCAACCGGTCCTGCACCAGGCTGGCGTGGACGTCGATCGCGCGCGCCAGCGCGATGCCGTCCAGCGTCAATTCCTGATCGTGGACGCGCCACGCCGCGAGACCGGAGAGCAGAACCCCGATCAGCGCGAGAAAGCCGATGATGAAACCCAGCCGAACCACTCGCTTACTCGGGCATGTCGGGTTGGCAGAGAGGCAAAGGAAGCATTTTGGGTCTGTCGGGACGGTAACGAATAGACACAGAACAAAGGCCAACCGCGGGAGATAATGAAGGAGCGATCATCGGTACGCAACTACAGTTGGCAGCAAGAATGAACGGCGGGGGCCGTGGGCCGTGCTTTGGCGGCGCCAGAGAGTGCTAATCGGACAGGAAGGAATTTGTTCCGGGCGGGATCAGAAATATTTTAAAACAAGCCCACTCCATCTCCGTCATCCCCGGACGAACGCACTTGCGTTCGCTCGGGAGGTGCGAGCCTCTTGGGCGAGCCTCGAAGGATGGCTTGCGACGGTGCCCGCGGCACATCCTTCGAGGCCGTCGCAAGTGCGACGGCACCTCAGGATGACGGTTGAGAGATTCGCTGCCCCGGGCCGGGCGCCAAAAGTGTTAACGAACGTCGTTAACCCGCCTTGACCCGCGCCGCCGGGCGGAGGCCGCCCTTGGCCTCGATGAAGGCGATGATGCGCGCCAGCCCCTCGCTCTTCTTCAGATTGGTCATCACGAACGGCCGCTCGCCGCGCATCCGCTTCGCATCGGTGTCCATCTTTTCCAGCGACGCGCCGACATGGGGTGCGAGGTCGATCTTGTTGATCACCAGCAGGTCCGAGCGGGTGATGCCCGGCCCGCCCTTGGAGGGGATCTTGTCGCCGGCGGCGACGTCGATAACGTAGATCGTCAAGTCAGCAAGCTCCGGCGAGAAGGTGGCGGCCAGATTGTCGCCGCCGGATTCGATCAGCACCAGGTCGAGGTTGGGAAACTTGGCGCGCATGTCGGCGACCGCCGCCAGATTCATCGAGGCGTCCTCGCGGATCGCGGTGTGCGGACAGCCGCCGGTCTCGACGCCGGCGATGCGGTCGGCGGTCAGCGAGCCCGACCGCACCAGAAACTCCGCGTCCCATTTGGTGTAGATGTCGTTGGTGATCGCGGCGATGTCGTAGGTGTCGCGCATCGATTTGCAGAGCAGGTCCATCAGCGCGGTCTTTCCGGAGCCAACCGGGCCGCCGATGCCGATCCGAAGCGGGCCGTGAGAATTAGACATGGCGAATACTCCTCAATTCCCGTCGTCCCTGCGAACGCAGGGACCCATACCGCGTGATCTATCGATAAGACAGAATGGCCGACACCTTCCGCAACAACCAAGGCCGGTGGTTATGGGTCCCCGCGTTCGCGGGGACGACGTGCTGATAGATAAATTCATGACCGGAACAGCCGCGTGTACTGCGTCTCGTGGCGCAGGCTCGCCAGGTCGGCGCGAAACGTCGCGCTGCCGAGATCGTCCAACGAGGCTTCCAGCGCGCGGCCTGCGGTAACGACGACGGCCGGCTCGAGCGCGGCGAGCAGGCGCTGGCTGTCGGTTTGCCCGAGCGGCACCAGCCGCGCGCCGGCGGAAATCCAGTTCGACACCAGCGCGTGCAGGAACGCGTGCATCGCGGGCGCCAGCGGAATGGCGTGCGCAGCGCTGACGACGCCGACCGCGACCGGATAGACGACCGCGCCGCCGCAGGCCGCGACCCGTTCGTCCAGCCCGTCGCAGCTCCAGGCCGCGCGCGCGATCTCGATGAAGGCGCGGCCCTGCGTGGAAGTTTCGAGCTGGCGCTCGCGCGAGGGCACGAAGGCGGCGGCAAGCTCGGCGATCTCGCGAAGCTGGGCGTCATCGCGCGCGGATGCTGCCCGATGCGCCTGCGCCAGAAACACGCCGTCGCAAAATCCGGACCCATCCGCCAGCATCGCCGCGAGCCAGTCGCGCAAGCTGGCGGCATCGACGATATCGCCAGCCTCCACCGCCCATTCGATGCCGCTGGAATAGGAGAACGCGCCGACCGGAAAGCCCGGCGACAGCCAGGTCATCAGCCGGTACAGCGCCGCGCCCTCGTCTGCCGTCATCCCGCGCCGGTCGTCGAAGGCCAAGGGTTCACTTGTGGTCATGAGCATGGGAGTGATCGTGGTGGTCGTGATCGCAATGCTCGTCGTGGTGATGGTGATCACTATGGTGATCGTGATCACCGTGGTGATCGTGATCACTGTGGTGATCGTGGTGATGACCATGATCGTGCGACGAATGATCGTGCGCGTGCGCGGCAGGCTCGGACGCATAGGCGTGGCCGCTCGCATAGGCGCCGCCTTCGGGATCGAACGGCGCCTCGATCTCGATGATGCGCGCCCCTAACCCCTTCACCATCGCCTCGATGACGTGGTCGCGCCGGATGCGCAGGCCTTTGGGCATGATCTGCGTCGGCAGATGCCGGTTGCCGAGATGCCAGGCGACCCGGACCAGATGCAGCGGATCGGCGCCCCTGATCTCGACCAGCGGCTCGGCCGCCGCGACCACCTCGATCAGCCGGCCGTCTTCCAGCACCAACGCATCGCCGCCGCGCAAGGCTGTGGCGTTTTCGAGGTCGAGCAGGAATTCGAGCCCGCGCGTGCCCGTCATCGCCATCCGCCGCCGGTGCCGGTCGTCGAAATCGAGCACGACGGTGTCGGCCGCGGCGTGCGTCCAGTGATGCTGGCCTTCAACTCGGGTAGCGCGGATCATGATTTAGAACTTCTCAACCTTGCCGTCGCTTATGATCTCGATCACCGTCGGCGCCGTCTTCATCTGCGAAGAATACTCCCGCCACACCTTCATATGGGGCGCGCGGCCATGCGCATTGAGATCGTCGCGGGTCTCCCAGCGCTCCACCACCACATACAGATTGGGGTTGTTCACGCTGACATGGCCGTCATAGGAGATGCAGCCCTTTTCCTTGAGTGTTTCGGCGGTACAGGCTTTGTGCCCCTTGATGAAGTCGTCCTTGTTTTCCGGCTTCATCGGCGTGGTGGCGATGACGTAGATCATAAAATTCTCCCGTGGCTTTTCTTGATTAGCGGACGTCGACCTTTTCCGGCGTGATCACTTCGATTTTCGGCGGCGCGCTCATGCATTGCACCGCGACGCGGCCAAAAGTCTTCATGTGCTCCATGCCGCGGTGCGGAACCAGCGCTTCGGCATTTTCCCACTGCTCGACGAACACCATCTTGGAAGGATCAGTGACGCTCTCGTGCAGATCATAGGCGATATTGCCCGGCTCTTTGCGGGTTTCCTTGATGCAGGCGGTAGCCGCCGCAATGAATTCGGCGCGCGTTTCAGGTTTGACGGTCAGTGTGGCAACGACGTAGATCACGGAAAATCCTCCCGGCTTTGTTCTGGCTTAGCTTGCCGGGCAGGACCTTAGAACATGAAATAGCGCTGCGCCATGGGCAGCACCTCGGCCGGGGCGCAGGTCAGCAGTTCGCCGTCCGCGCGCACCTCATAGGTCTCGGGATCGACCTCGATTTTTGGGGTGGCGCCGTTGTGGATCATGCTCTTTTTCGAGATGCCGTCACGGGTATTTTGCACCGCGTACAGCTTCTTATCGATGCCGAGTTTTCGCGCCAGCCCACCGGTGATAGCCGCCTTGGACGTGAACACCACCGAGGACGCCGTCAGCGACTTGCCGTAGGCCGCAAACATCGGCTGGTAATGCACGGGCTGCGGGGTCGGGATCGACGCGTTGGGATCGCCCATGGGAGCGGCCACGATCGAGCCACCCTTGATGATGCAATCCGGTTTCACGCCGAAGAACGCCGGCGACCACAATACGAGGTCGGCGAGCTTGCCCTTCTCCACCGAGCCGATCAGTTTTGACACGCCATGCGCGATCGCGGGGTTGATGGTGTATTTGGCGATGTAGCGCTTGACGCGGAAATTGTCGTTGTTGCCCTTGTCTTCCGGCAACGATCCGCGCTGCTTCTTCATCTTGTCGGCGGTCTGCCAGGTGCGGATGATGACTTCGCCGAGCCGGCCCATCGCCTGCGAGTCCGATGACATCATCGAGAGCGCGCCGAGATCGTGCAGAATGTCTTCGGCGGCGATGGTCTCTTTCCGGATGCGGCTTTCGGCGAAGGCGAGATCCTCCGCGATCGAGGGATCGAGATGGTGGCACACCATCAGCATGTCCAGATGCTCGTCGATGGTGTTGCGGGTGAACGGCCGGGTCGGGTTGGTCGAGGACGGCAGCACGTTCTTCAGCCCTGCAATTTTAATGATATCCGGCGCATGGCCGCCGCCGGCGCCTTCGGTGTGGAAGGCATGGATGGTGCGACCCTTGAAGGCTTTTACCGTGTCTTCGACGAAGCCGGATTCGTTCAGCGTGTCCGAGTGGATCATCACCTGGATGTCGTAATCGTCCGCGACCGAGAGGCAATTGTCGATTGCGGCCGGCGTGGTGCCCCAGTCTTCGTGCAGTTTCAGCGCGCAGGCGCCGGCCTTGATCATCTCGACCAGCGCGGCCGGACGCGAGGCGTTGCCCTTGCCGGATATGCCGAGATTGACCGGAAAAGCGTCGAACGACTGGATCATCCGCGCCATGTGCCACGGGCCGGGCGTGCAGGTGGTCGCGAACGTGCCGTGCGAGGGGCCGGTGCCGCCGCCCAGCATCGAGGTGACGCCCGACATCAAGGCATGTTCGATCTGCTGCGGGCAGATGAAATGGATATGGCTGTCGAAGCCGCCCGCGGTGAGGATCTTGCCCTCGCCCGCGATCACGTCGGTGCCGGGGCCGATCACGATGGTGACGCCGGGCTGGATATCAGGATTGCCGGCCTTGCCGATCGCGCCGATAAAACCTTCCTTGATCGCGACGTCGGCTTTGACGATGCCCCAGTGGTCGACGATCAGCGCATTGGTGATGACGGTATCGGCCGCGCCCTGCTTGTTGGTGACCTGGGATTGCCCCATGCCGTCGCGGATCACCTTGCCGCCGCCGAATTTCACTTCCTCGCCGTAGGTGGTGAAATCCTTTTCGACCTCGATGATGAGATCGGTATCGGCCAGCCGCACCCGGTCGCCGGTGGTCGGCCCGAACATGTCGGCATAGACGGAACGTTTGATTTTTACGGACATGAATTTGCTCCAGCCACTTCGAACATGTTCACAGCTTGCCCATTACCTCGCCGCGAAATCCGTAGATCACGCGCTTGCCTGCGAGCGCGACCAGTTGCACGTCGCGGGTCTGGCCGGGCTCGAACCGCACCGCGGTGCCGGCGGCGATGTCGAGCCGCATGCCGCGCGCCTTCTTGCGGTCGAACTTCAGCGCCGGATTGGTCTCGAAGAAATGGTAGTGCGAGCCGACCTGGATCGGCCGGTCGCCGCTATTGGCGACCGTCAACGTCACCGTCTTGCGGCCGGCGTTGAGCTCGATCTCGCCGTCCTTGATGAAGAGTTCGCCGGGGATCATGGTCGATTTCCTTATGCCACACGCGACAGAACGGCCGCACGCGCGCCGCTCACCGCGGCATCGAATGCCTGTTCGAGCTTTGAATTTAATCCACGGCAATGGCCGATCACCTGTTCGGCCCAGGCAATGTAGTCCAGCGCACGATCGGCGTCCCAATCGGCGGGCGGATCGACCGCGAGCGTCCGGACGTTGCTGGTCGCATCGGCCAGCTTGAGCAGCTTCGCCCGCCGGCTTTTCTTCGGCGCCGTCACGATTTGCAGACGCTTGCGTTCCAGCTTCGGCAGACTCTTGTCGTCGGTGACTTCCATCACAATGGCGGCAATGTCCTCGCCGAACAAATCTCGCAGCTCGTCCAGCGATGTCCGGGTATCCTCGATCGTGTCATGCAGAAAACACGCGGCGACCAGCGCCGCGTCTTCGCCTTCGGTCGCTTCGGAAAGCAACGCCGCGACTTCCGCCAGATGATTGATATAGGGCTCGCAGCGCCGCCCCTTGCGGCGCTGATCGGCATGGCGCTGTGCGGCAAAGTGAGCGGCACGCGTCACCAGGCGTATTCCGTCGGACGTCATCGGATCGGCTCATGCACGGTGACGAGCTTGGTGCCGTCCGGGAATGTCGCCTCGACCTGGATGTCGTGGATCATCTCGGCAATCCCGTCCATGCACTGCGCCCGGGTAATCACCTGGGCGCCGGCCTGCATCAGATCGGCGACGGTGCGGCCGTCGCGGGCGCCCTCGACGATGAAATCCGAGATGATGGCGATGGCCTCCGGATGGTTGAGCTTGACGCCGCGCTCCAGCCGGCGGCGCGCCACCATGGCCGCCATCGAGATCAAGAGCTTGTCCTTTTCGCGGGGGGAGAGATTCATGCGGGCACTCTGAATTTGGACCGGTTAGTTGAGCCACAGCCTGGGCAGCGCCGCGCCGGAGGCACGGCCGAGCACGGCCATCATGTCGGCGCGGAGCCGGGCCGCATCTTGGGCACAGAAGCGCGCCATTGCAAATCCATTCCAGCAGGAGATGCCGACCTCGCCGCCGAACGATTCCGATGCCTCGCGGATCCGCTCCACCACCGCCGCGTCGCCGGGCACGATCAGCGCCGTGCCGATAGCGACGCCGCCATTGGCGATCGCCGGGCGCTTCAGTTTTTCGCCGATATCGCCGTCGAGCCGGACGGTCTCGGCGAGCACGAGCCTGCCCGCGCGGCGCAGACGCCAGCGATCGACGAATTCGCCGTGCAGCATCTTTTCCCCCATCGCGGAGCGGCCGAACACCACGATCTCGCAGAGCAGGAGCGAGGCATCCTCCGCCAGATCGATATCGATGCGCCTTAAAATCCGCGCCCGGTCGAACAGGATGGTCTCCTGCGGCAGCCAGGCGAGGTGCGAGCGGGCCTCCGCCCTCAGCGCAATATTGAGCTGCGCGGCCGGCCCCGCCGCGCGGTAGACTTTTTCGGCCGCCGCCGTCGTCAGCGTCAGCCGCGATCCTTCGCCGGCCAGGATGTCGATGTCGAAGCGGTCGCCGCCGGCAATGCCGCCCGCGGTGTTGACGAACACCCCCGATAAGCCCTCGGCCTCGGGCGAGGGAAACCGCACCCGCAGCGAACCGGATTCATGCAACCGGCCGCGGCGGGTGACGCCATCCTGCAAGCGCACGTCGAACTTTACCGCGCCCTGGGCACGGTTGGCGGCGAAAGTCGCCGAAGCCGCGCGCGAAATATCGGTCCGCATCCATCCCCCACGGCAGCGACCGCGAGAGGGCCGCGACTAAATTACAGCGCCATCTGGCGGCTGATTTCGGCGGGATCGAGGTTTGAGCGGTCACAGGCATATTTCACCGCGCCCCGGTCCATGACCGCGAAATTGTCGCCGAGCTCGCAGGCAAAGTCGAGATATTGTTCGACCAGCACGATCGCCATGTTGCCGAGGCTGCGCAGATAGGAGATCGCGCGCCCGATGTCCTTGATGATCGAGGGCTGGATACCCTCGGTCGGCTCGTCGAGCAGCAGCAATTTCGGCCGCATCACCAGCGCACGGCCGATCGCGAGCTGCTGCTGCTGGCCGCCGGAGAGGTCGCCGCCGCGCCGCCCGAGCATCGAGTTCAAGACCGGAAACAACGAGAACACGTCGTCGGGAATGTTGCGGTCGTCGCGCTTCAGCGGCCCGAAGCCGGTCTTGAGATTTTCCTCCACCGTCAGCAGCGGAAAGATCTCGCGGCCCTGCGGCACGAAGCCGATGCCCTTGCGCGCCCGCTCGTAGGGCTTGAGGCCGGTGATGTCGTCGCCATTGAGCGTGATCGAGCCGCTCGCGATCGGGTACTGGCCGACCATCGCGCGCAGCAGCGAGGTCTTGCCGACGCCGTTGCGGCCGAGCACGCAGGTCACCTTGCCGGGTTCGGCCGCGATCGAGACGCCGCGCAGCGCCTGCGCCGCGCCGTAATAGAGGCTGATGTTATCGACCTTCAGCATGGATCACCGCCCCAGATACACTTCGACGACACGGTCATTCGACGATACCTGGTCGATGGTTCCCTCCGCCAGCACGGTGCCTTCGTGCAGGCAGGTCACCTTGACGCCGAGCTCGCGCACGAAGGTCATGTCGTGCTCGACCACCATGATGGTGTGGTTCTTGTTGATCTGCTTCAACAGCTCGGCGGTCAGATGGGTCTCGACGTCGGTCATCCCGGCGACCGGCTCGTCAACCAATAGCACCTTCGGATCCTGCGCCAGCAGCATGCCGATCTCGAGCCACTGTTTCTGACCGTGGGAGAGGCTGCCGGCCAGGCGGTTGCGCGCATCCTTCAGGCGGATGGTCTCCAGCACCTTTTCGATACGTTCGGTCTCGGATTTGCTCTCGCGCCAGAACAGCGTGCCCTTGACGCTGTGGTCGACATTGAGCGCGAGCAGGAGGTTGTCGTAGACGGTCTGGCTCTCGAACACGGTCGGCTTCTGGAATTTGCGGCCGATGCCGAGCTCGGCGATGCGGGTCTCGTCGAGCCGGGTGAGGTCGACGGTGCCGTCGAACAGCACCGTGCCCTCGTCCGGCTTGGTCTTGCCGGTAATGATGTCCATCATCGTGGTCTTGCCGGCGCCGTTCGGGCCGATGATGGCGCGCATCTCGCCGGGCTCCAGCGCCAGCGACAAATTGTTGATGGCGTGGAAGCCGTCGAACGAGACATGCACACCGTCGAGATAGAGCATCGCGGAGGTGGCGCGAGTATCCATCACATTCATGGGCCTACTCCGCCATCTTCGGTGTGCTGACGCCGTCTTCGCACGCCGCGCTTTCCGCGTTCGCGCTGCGCCGCGTCTCGCGCCAGTTGTTGTAGGTGCCGACGATGCCCCTGGGCAGCAGCAGCGTCACCAGGATGAACAGCGCACCCAGCATGAACAGCCAGTACGGCGCCAGCGGGCCCGACGTGAAGTAGGTTTTGGCGTAATTGACGACGATGGCGCCGAGTGCCGCCCCGATCAACGTGCCGCGGCCGCCGACCGCGACCCAGATCACGGCCTCGATGGAATTGCCCGGCGCGAACTCGCCGGGATTGATGATGCCGACCTGAGGGACATAGAGCGCGCCGGCGACGCCGGCCATGCAGGCCGACAGCGTGAACACGAACAGCTTGTAGGATTCGACGCGGTAGCCCAAAAATCGCGTGCGGGATTCTGCGTCGCGAACCGCGATCAGCACCTTGCCGAGTTTCGAGGTCACCACCGCCCGGCAGATCAGGAAGGCGATGATGAGCGCAAGGCAGCTCAAGAGGAACAGCGCGGCGCGGGTGCCGTCAGCTTGCACGTTGAAGCCCAGAATGTCCTTGAAGTCGGTCAGGCCGTTGTTGCCGCCGAAGCCGAAATCGTTGCGGAAGAAGGCCAGCAGCAGCGCGTAGGTCATCGCCTGCGTGATGATCGAGAGATAGACGCCGGTGACGCGGGAGCGGAACGCCAGCCAGCCGAAGCAGAACGCCAGCAGGCCCGGGACCACGAGCACCATCAATGCCGCGAACCAGAACATATCGAAACCGTACCAGTACCACGGCAGTTTCGGGTAGTTCAGGAACACCATGAAGTCTGGCAGGATCGGATTGCCGTAGACGCCGCGGCTGCCGATCTGGCGCATCAGGTACATGCCCATGGCGTAGCCGCCGAGCGCGAAGAACGCGCCGTGACCGAGCGAAAGAATGCCGCAATAGCCCCAGATCAGGTCGATCGAGAGCGCCAGGACGGCGTAGCAGACATATTTGCCGAACAGCGCGACCAGATAGGTCGGTACCTGAAAGATGGAGCCGGACGGCAGCAGCAGGTTCGACAGCGGGATCAGCACGCCAAGGGCTGCGACCACGAGCAGGAATATGGTCGCGCTGCGGTCCAGCGAGCGGGTGAGCGCATGCGGCATCATTGGCAGTGCGCTCCCTCTCCCGCTTGCGGGGGAGGGTTGGGGTGGGGGTATTGCCACGAGTGACATGGTTCGTGTGGAGAGAGCCCCCACCCGCATCGCATCTTTGATGCGCTGCGACCTTCCCCGCAAGCGGGAGAGGTAAACAGGCCTCGCCGGGATGGGGCGTCCGTTGCGAATAGCGGCATCATGCTTCCACCGCCCGGCCCTTCAGCGCGAACAGGCCGCGCGGCCGTTTCTGGATGAACAGGATGATGAGAACCAGAATCGCGATCTTGGCGAGCACGGCGCCGGCGACCGGCTCCAGGAACTTGTTGGCGATGCCGAGCGTGAAGGCGCCGACCAGCGTGCCCCAGAGATTACCGACGCCGCCGAACACGACCACCATGAAGGAGTCGATGATGTAGCTCTGGCCGAGATTGGGACTGACATTGTCGATCTGCGACAGCGCCACGCCGGCGATCCCGGCGATGCCCGAGCCGAGACCGAAGGTCAGCGCGTCGACGCGCGAGGTCGCGATCCCCATCGACGCCGCCATGCGGCGGTTTTGCGTCACCGCGCGCATCTCGAGCCCCAGCGCCGTGTAGCGCAGCATGGCGAGCAGGATCGCGAACACCGCCAGCGTGAAGCAGAGGATCCAGAGCCGGTTATAGGTGATGGTGATCTGCCCGAGTTCGAACGCGCCGCTCATCCAGGAGGGGTTGCCGACTTCACGGTTGGTGGGGCCGAAGGCGGTACGCACGGCCTGCTGCAGCACCAGCGACAGGCCCCAGGTCGCCAGCAGCGTTTCCAGCGGACGGCCATAGAGAAAGCGGATGATGGTGCGTTCGATCAGCACGCCGATCGCGCCGGCGACGATGAAGGCCAGCGGCACGGCGATCAGAAGCGAGTAGTCGAACAGTCCGGGATAGCTGGTGCGGATGGTCTCCTGCACCACGAAGGTGGTGTAGGCGCCGATCATCACCATTTCGCCATGCGCCATGTTAATGACGCCCATCACGCCGAAGGTGATGGCGAGCCCAATCGCGGCCAGCAGCAGCACCGAGCCGAGCGAAAGGCCGTACCAGGCATTCTGCACGGTGGACCACAACGCCAGTGTGCGCTGAATGGCGGCCGTTGCGTTCGCCGCGGCGCTCGCAACCGCCGGCGACTGGTCGCTGCCGAGCCCGGTGAGGAGCGCCATCGCTTCCTGGTCGCCGCGTGCCTTGACGGCGGCGATCGCTTCCAGCTTTTCGACGTCGGTGGCGTCTTGTTTGTACAGCAGGATCGCGGCACGGGCCTCGGCAAAGGCCTGCTTGGCCGCCTTGTTGGTTTCCTTCGCCAGCGCGCCGTCGACAACCGGCAGCATGGTCTCGTCGTGGGTCTTGAAGACCGATTGCGCCGCCGCGATGCGCTTGGCGGGGTCGGGCGACAGCAGGGTCAGGCCGCCGAGCGCGGCCTCGACGGTGCGGCGCAGGCGGTTGTTGAGGCGGACGGAAGCGGCGTTGTCCGGCAGCTTGTCGACGGCAGCGCCGGTTGCGGCATCGATGATCTTGCCATCGGCCTGGGTGATAAAAACCTTCTTGGTGTCGGGATCGGCCGACAGCCGGTCCTCCCCAAGCGCGCTGATGATTGGAAAGGCGAGCGGATTGCCCGACGTCGCGATGGTTCCGATCGCTTCCTCGGTATCGGAAAATTCGTCATTGGCGAATTTGGCGACCGCATCCTCGAACGGACCTGCAAACGCCGGCAGCGCGAAGGCGGCGATCAAAAAAACTGAAAGGACAAGCGTGCGAAGACGGTGAAAAACATTGGCAACCACTGGACGACCCCGGCAGAAGGTGGAAGGAGGCGGCAAAATCACCGCCTCCTTCGTTCTCTCGAACTTATGATATCAGGTACCCTGACCGCCGCACTTGTTGGTCTTTGTATTGTAGTTGCCGCACTTCTTGCCAACCCAGTCGCCGATCAGGTCCTTGGAGCCTTCGAGCTCCTTCGACCATGCATCGCCGGCCACCAGGCCCGGGGTCTTCCACACCACGTCGAACTGGCCGTTGGCTTTGATTTCGCCAATGAACACCGGCTTGGTGATGTGGTGGTTGGGGAGCATCTTGGAGACGCCGCCGGTCAGGTTCGGCGCTTCGGTACCGGGCAGTGCGTCGATCACCTTGTCGGCGTCGGTCGACTTCACCTTCTCGACCGCCTTGACCCACATGTTGAAGCCGATGACGTGCGCTTCCATCGGATCGTTGGTGGTGCGCTTCGGGTTCTTGGTGTAGGCCTGCCAGTCCTTGATGAACTTCTCGTTCGCCGGGGTCTTGATCGATTCGAAGTAGTTCCAGGCGGCGAGATGGCCGAGCAGCGGCTTGGTGTCGATGCCGGCGAGCTCTTCTTCACCGACCGAGAACGCGACCACCGGAATGTCGGTGGCCTTGATGCCCTGGTTGCCGAGTTCCTTGTAGAAGGGAACGTTGGCGTCGCCGTTGATGGTGGAGACCACCGCGGTCTTCTTGCCAGCCGAGCCGAACTTCTTGATGTCGGCCACGATCGTCTGCCAGTCGCTATGACCAAACGGCGTGTAGTTGATCATGATGTCTTCCTGCTTGACGCCCTTCGACTTCAAGTAGGCTTCGAGGATCTTGTTGGTGGTGCGCGGATAGACGTAGTCGGTGCCGGCCAGCACCCAGCGCTTCACCTTTTCGTCCTTCATCAGATAGTCGACCGCGGGGATCGCCTGCTGGTTCGGCGCCGCACCCGTGTAGAACACGTTGCGCTCGCTCTCTTCACCCTCGTACTGCACCGGGTAGAATAGGATGTTGTTCAGTTCCTTGAACACCGGGAGCACGGATTTGCGCGACACCGAGGTCCAGCAGCCGAATACGACGGCGACCTTGTCCTTGGTGATCAGCTCACGGG
Source organism: Bradyrhizobium sp. Ash2021 (assembly GCF_031202265.1). Classification (NCBI taxonomy): domain Bacteria; kingdom Pseudomonadati; phylum Pseudomonadota; class Alphaproteobacteria; order Hyphomicrobiales; family Nitrobacteraceae; genus Bradyrhizobium; species Bradyrhizobium sp. Ash2021. The sequence continues at coordinate 8,495,870 of NZ_CP100604.1, forward strand.
CTTTTTCCGCGAACAGCGGCCAGTTCGATGCGGGATCGACCACGACGGCCTCGAGCTTCTTGCCGAGTAGGCCGCCCTTCTTGTTCTGCTCGTCGATCAGGAAGAGGATGGTGTCCTTCAGCGTGGTTTCGCTGATGGCCATGGTGCCGGAGAGCGAGTGCAGCACGCCGACCTTGATGGTGTCGTCAGCCGCCTTCGCGGGGCCGAACGCGGCCAGGCCCAAAACCAGCCCGGCGGACGCGGCGAGCAAGCCGCGGCGGCTCAGCGCCGCTATATCGTGAGTAAGTTGTGTAAGCATGAAATGTCATCTCCCTGACGCAGGCGTGAAACGCTGCGAAACGGCCCCAACGGCCGCCTGCGTTAACGGAATCGCAAGAACCATGCCACGGCGTGAGGCACATCTAAGCCATTATAACCGTTATGGAATCTTGCTTCTTCGACGGTTTAGTTAGGGGAAATTGCCCAATTATTGAGCTAAAAAAATGTATGCGCAAAAGGCAATCTGTCTATTTTGTAAGCAAACTAGGCAGTTTGGCTAATTTTCCGGCATAGAATTTTTGCGCTGCAGGGCACCAAGCCGCGATCCGTTGGACGCCCAAGGGGCGCAGTTCGGGCTCAATTAACCGGTAAAGCCTTGATTTCCCGATTTACCTTGAAAGCGCCGTGTTCATGTTCCATATGAGCACCGTGACCTAGAGAATCATCAGGTCCTTGCGAGCCGCGTGTTCTGAGCCCGTCCAACGGTTTCTGGCTTGCCCCTTCAGCTAACCAAAACCGACGCCCCAAGCACGCGGGTGTCTCTGACACCCCCTCGCGCGCTCCTGGCTCAAACCGCCGGGCGCCTGCCTTTTGTAATGGAAAGAACCCCTCTTTTGACCTCCTTTCAGGATTTCGGCCTCGCCGATCCAATTTCGCGTGCACTCAAGGAAGAAAATTATCTCACGCCCACGCCGATCCAGGCACAAACCATCCCCATCGCATTGACCGGCCGTGACGTGGTCGGCATCGCCCAGACCGGCACCGGCAAGACCGCAGCCTTTGCGCTGCCGATCCTGCACCGCATCCTAGAGAACCGTATCAAGCCGCAGCCCAAGGCCTGCCGGGTGCTGGTGCTCTCGCCCACCCGCGAATTGTCGAGCCAGATCCTCGACAGCTTCAATGCCTACGGCCGCCATATCCGCCTCACCTCGGCGCTGGCGATCGGCGGCGTGCCGATGGGCCGCCAGGTCCGCTCGGTGATGCAGGGCGTCGAAGTCATGGTGGCGACCCCCGGCCGCTTGCTCGACCTCGTGCAAAGCAACGGGCTCAAGCTCGGCCAGGTAGAGTTCCTGGTGCTCGACGAAGCCGACCGCATGCTCGACATGGGCTTCATCAACGACATCCGGAAGATCGTCGGCAAACTGCCGACCAAGCGGCAGACGCTGTTCTTCTCGGCCACCATGCCCAAGGATATCGCCGAACTCGCCGAAGCGATGTTGCGCGATCCGGCCCGGGTCGCGGTGACGCCGGTGGCCTCGACGGTGGAGCGCATCACCCAGCGCATCCTCCAGGTCGATTTCTCGGCCAAGCCGGCCATCCTGGCGCAGCTCTTAAAGCAGGAACCGGTCAATCGCGCCCTGATCTTCACCCGCACCAAGCACGGCGCGGACAAGGTGGTGAAGGGCCTCGAACGAGCCGGCATCCGCGCCAACGCCATCCACGGCAACAAGTCGCAGAACCACCGCGAGCGCGTGCTGGCGGCGTTCCGCACCGGCGAGATCCGCACCCTCGTCGCAACCGACATCGCCGCCCGCGGCATCGACGTCGACGGCATCAGCCATGTGGTGAATTTCGATCTGCCGAACGTGCCGGAAACCTATGTCCACCGCATCGGCCGCACCGCGCGCGCCGGCGCCGAAGGCGTCGCCATCTCGCTGATCGCAGGTGCCGAGGAAATGGGCTATCTGCGCGACATCGAAAAGCTGATCCGTATCGCGCTACCGCGGGAAGACCGCCGCACGCCGGGCAGCCGCGATGCCGCGCCGGCCGCCGCACCCCGGCAACACCGGGGCGGACGGTCCGCGCCGCGTGCTCACAATGTCAGGGGCCAGGACTCGCGTTCCCATGACTCCCGTTCCAAAGACTCCCGTTCCCAGGAGCCCCGGTCCCATGAGCCCCGCTCCCATGAATCGGCGCCGGGATCAAAAGGCCCTCGCCGTCACGGCCGCGGAGGTGGTAATAATGCCGCGCCGCAGGCACCCCGGCACGAGTCGCCGCGTCCCGCGCAGGGCGGAAAGAGCGAAAGCATTCAAGGCGTCGCCTTCTTGCATCGCGAAAGCCGCCCGAATACCCAACCCAATCGCACCCATCGACCGCAGCGCTAGCCTAGATCGATCTGGAGACAACCATGGCTAAAGAAGAGCTGATCCAGTTCGAAGGACTGGTGACCGAAATCCTCCCCGACGCACGCTACCGCGTGCAGCTCGATGCCGGGCACGAGATCGTTGCCTACACCGCCGGCAAGATGAAGAAGAACCGGATCAAGACGCTGGCAGGCGATCGGGTCACGATCGAGATGTCGCCGTATGACCTGGAGAAGGGCCGGCTGATCTTCCGTCACAAGGATGAGCGCCCATCGACCGGAGCCCCGCGCGGGGCACCGCCGCGCGGCGGCCAGTTCCGCCGCCGGTAGGGGCTTTCCCCCTGCCGCGAAATCGCGCACGACACGGCCATGTCGTGCGCGAAATTCCGTCGAATCAAAAAATCGTGCACGTCAGGATTGTTTTGGACCTTGCCATCGCATAATATCGCCCATCGATTTTCGGCCGGACGACATTAGCTATCCACCGGTACAGCCGGTTTAGACGCTGACGACCCTTCCAAAAATTCGATCTCACCAGCCCACTGCAAAGTGGGTTTCGACTTGTATATCTGAGAAGGGACTACCCCCGTGAGCATGGGAACCGTGAAGTGGTTTAACGCAACCAAGGGCTATGGCTTCATCCAGCCGGATGACGGCGGCAATGACGTGTTCGTGCACATCAGCGCTGTCGAGCGTGCCGGCCTCGGGACGCTGCGTGAAGGCCAGAAGATCTCCTACGAAATCGTGGCGGATCGTCGCTCTGGCAAATCTTCGGCCGACAATCTGCGCGCCGCCGGATAAGCGAATTTCATCCGGTACGGTTCGCGAGAGCACGGACCGGAAATTCCAACAAACAGGAAAGGCCGTGCTGATCGCGCGGCCTTTTTCATTTTGCGAAATTGCGGACGACCGGCGTCAGGGCGTCGGACAGGTGGAGGTGCCAGTGACGACGGGAACGTTGTTGTACGTCACGCAGGCGAACTGGCGCGTTCTCGTATAGGCGACATCGCTCAAATTCACGCCGGTCTTGGACATCACGTAACCGATGGTGCCGCTGTTCGCGGGCGTATAGAGATAGCTCACCTCGCTGAGGATCAAATAGGTCTGCTTGACCAGAAGCGCCGGCGGCACCAGACTTGTCACGATATCGTTCGTGTTGCGGCTCGACGCCGTCAGCGTCGCCTGTAGGGCGCCGCTCGCGAGGGTCGCCCCCTTGCTCCATTGAACTGTCGCCTTCTGGTTGGAGTCGACATAGATCTCCGAAATCTGCGCCTTCACGGGTGTCTGCGCATACGGCTTCACAATCACTATGCTGGCGGTGAAGATGTTTTGCAGATAGGGATCGGTCACCGCCTGCACCGCCGCCTGGGACGTCAGATCGGCCAGCGTTCTGGCTATCAGCGTTACCTTGCGGTTCACCGCGATGCCGGACGAAAACTCGACCGTGCCAAGGAACATCACCAGCATCACCGGCGCGATGATGGCGAATTCGAGCGCGGCAACACCGCGGCGATCCCTGCGGAAATCGCCTGCCGAGCGCCGTAGGCGAAGCCAGATTGAGGTCATCGGTTTCACAGCCTTGCTCTAGTAGGGCTCGTTCTGGAACGCGGCGGTCGCCGTCAGGACCTTCTTGCTGCCGCTCACGTCTGCGAGGTTGAAGCCGAGCCCGGTGACGAATATCGGCCACTGATAGAATGCCCGCACCACGACGATATCGCCGGGACCGCCGGGGCTGTAATTGCTGGGCGGCACGTAGTTGCCGTTGGCGTCGATCGGGGAAGGCAAGGAGACGGTGGCGAACTGGGGAAAGTTCCGCACGTCGACGGTAATCCCGTTCACGCAATCGAACAGCGCAGGGATCTTCGAGCAAACAGCGGCCTTGAAATCCGTCTGGGTCTTGCCGGCGTTCTGCTCCTGACCGGTCATGATCATGCGCGCGGAATCCTGCGTCGCGGTCTCGAGCACCTGACTGGCGAAGAACACCATGGCGCTCTCGAGGATCGCGAACAGCAGCGCAATGAACATCGGCGCGATCATCGCGAATTCGACCGCGGCCGAACCGCGGCGGTTGCGGCGGAACCGGCGCAATGCTGCGACGAAGGTCAGCGGATGCGGCATCGAAGAAACCCCGGGATGCGAGAGCAATTGCCGCAAGAATTACCTGAAACTGATTGTGGAAGTGTTGCGCGCGATCGGAACAGAGCGGCCCGTTCCGTTGGGCGAATGTTAACCATTTGGGGCAGGCGCTGCTCGAACCCGGATCGATTGGCACGAACGAGACAGGCCCGGCAGTGAGCCGTCTCCGCTCAACGTCAGGGCAAGGAGCCAGGCTGGCGGGAAAGTCGGCGCGCTACCGCCGGACGCAAAGAGGAGCGCAGCTAAGCACGTCCGTACTGGTGGTTCCGCGAAAGACCGTGATCAGCGTGTTATCGACGGTGGCAACGGTGGTTGCTTTTCCGTCTGCGATGCTGAGCAGCGCCAGCGATAGCGATCCGCTCTGGCGCGCGCGGGCAAGCGCCTCCGACTGCTCCGGCTTCAGCTCGAGGGTGACGGTCTTGCCGACGAGCGCATTGGTGCCGTCTTTCTCCTTCGGCGCCTGATCGATCGCGAGAACGCGGATGTTGTTCAGGATGATTTCGGAAACGGCGACGTCCGGCGCACCGGGCTCCTGGCTCTTGACGCGCTTGGAAAGAATGACGTCGACCCGGTCGTTCGGCAGGATAAAGCCGCCGGCGCCGGTTTCCGGCGAAATTTCAGTCGAGATCGCGCGCATCCCGGTGGGCAGGATGGCGGCCATGAAGCCGCTTCCGTCGGCCTTTACCAGCTTCTGTTCCCGAATCGGCTCGCCGGCGATGAATGGCGCGCGCGCGATCGAGCCGGCGAACTGGGTCGTTCCGTCGGGTTTATCGGTGCGGCGAATGAAGCTGTTGCTGGCGGTCGCGGACGGCCAGGTCTGCCATTGCATATCCTCTGGCTTCACCGTCTGGCCGAGGCCGATGTCGGATTTTGCGACAAGGACGTCCACCGTCTGCAACTGCGCAACCGGCTCGACCGGGGTGGCCGACTTGTCGGATCCGCTGGCAAGATATGCGGCAATGCCGCCAGCGCCGATGGCTATAGCCAGAACGGCAATGCGTGCAGTATTCATACGCTTTTACTCTTACATGACGCAGCGACGCTTCCGGCGCTGAAGCGAGTCTAGTCAGATATAGGTCAAAGCAACGTTAAGGGAGCGCATCGAAGTCGCGTTAACAAACCGTGCCGCAAGACGGCTCGGGTTCCCAGTCTATTTCCGGAACGGATAGGCAAGTTGGCCGGTAATTTCGGTCGGAAAAGTCGACTGATCATCGACACCGTAATGGTCGGGCAGCCGGCTTTCCGGCATCCGGAAGGTCCCGAACAGGATGTCCAGGACCGGGAAGGTGCCGGCGAAATTGGTGTTGCGGCCCTCGTCCTGCGTGGTGTGGTGCCAGCGGTGGAACACCGGGGTCGCGACCACATATTTGAACGGACCGAGCGTCCAGTTCAGGTTGGCGTGGACGAACGCGGAATGGAAAATATTGAAGGGACCGAGCCAGAGCATCACGTTGGGCGAAATGCCCGCCATCAGCAGGATGACGTCGACCCCGATGGTCCCCAGCAGCAGGTTTACCGGGTGAAAGCGCGCCGCCGAAATCCAGTCGACATCCTCGGACGAATGATGGATGGCGTGGTACTTCCAGAAGCCGCCGCCGTGGAACATGCGGTGCAGCCAGTACATCATGAAATCGGCCAGGCACAGCAACAGCACCGCCTGCAGCCACAGCGGCAGGGTCGACAGCGGCCCATGGCCGTTGTCGTAGAACGCGATCAGATCGTCGGCGTCCTGAATGCCGAAGACCGCGGCGGCCAGAACCACCAGCAGCCCGATCCGGAACACGCGCGCGAACAGCGGCACCAGGAACCAATAGCAAAGATCGGTGGCCAGCTCGCGCTTGCGCCACCACGGCTTGCCGGGATTGCAGGCCCAGAAATGGCTCAGCACCGAGAACAAGGTTGCCAGCACGATCGTGACCGGCACCACCTTGGCAAGCGTCTGGCCGAGCATCTCGACGACTTCCACGGGCAGTGACATATCCGCCTCTGGTGATCAGACCTCTCGCCGCATGACCCGCTTGCGCCCGGGCATCCCAGATTGGGCCCGACCTACCAGAATCCCGGCCTGCCCGCCAGCGGGCAAGCCCCATTCGCAGACTTCGAATTCGGAAAGCGCGCGCCGAGATCGGCGGGGACTGTCATTTGGCCTTGCGAAGATGCAGCACGGCGTTTTCGTCGGCGTAGGCGCGCTGCCAGCCGTCAAGATTATCGAGCAGCGTTACCGCCGGGGTAGTCGGCGTCAGCAGCACTGCATCGATGTCGTAAGTTTTGAGCAGATCGAGAAACACATTGACGTCTCTGAGGTTCAGCGCGCGAAAATACGCCATCTCGAATTGTTCGCCATACAATTCGGCGCGGCCATCGACGAATACCGGCACCCCCCGCGAGATCAAATATCCCCCGAATGGAAGATCATTGAGGACATGCTTGGGGTTTCGAGCCATCAGCACATCCACCGCCGCCGCGGGCGACTGGCTGGCCACCGGCAAAAACCTGGTATTGGCAGCGTAGGCCCATGTCGAGACGCCGAGAATCGCGACCAGCGTTGCGGCCACGGCCGCCGGAAAGGTCTTGACCAGTTGGGCGCCATGAAGGCCGAACTGCGATGCCACCGGCGTGAGCACGACCAGCGGTATCAGCAGTGCGAATATCTCGATGTTCCGGACATGCGACAGGGCCATGTGAAGCAAGCCCAGCACCAGAAGAATTCGTGGCGGCGAAAGCTTGACGCCGCCGAAAAGCGCGCCGCCGATCAACACGATCAAGCATGCCTCGAACAGGCCGAAGCTGCTGAAATTCGCCGGCATCCATTCGTAAATGACATGCAACATCTCGCCGAGGTCGAGAATCTTGCGCGCCGCGAGGATCGATTCCCATCCGTAAGGCGTCGCACAACATGCGGCCAGCGCGCCTAGCCCGAAAACGGTCCAGCGTAGCGCCAGCGGCCTTCGTTGCGAACGATCCGCGTTCCACAACGCATCGATCGCGAATGGTGCCACCAGCGCCAGGCCGAAGACGAATCCGCCGTGAAGGTTCACCCAAAGCGCCAGCAATGGCAGTAACCAGAAAGAAGGAGCCTCGCGCCGTTCGCTTGCCGACAGGAGCCCGCCGACCCAGGCAAGCATCACCGGCAGCGCCAGCACATGGGGACGCGCCAAGAAGTGGCCCATCGAAAGGACGAAAGCCGCAAAACGCCGTCAGAACCGCGTAGGTCAAGGGAATGCGGCGGCCGAGCAGGAACGTGAGGAGGGCGAACGTCGTTGCGATGGATAGCGTAGCGAGAATGACAGGTCCGGCCCAGCCGGCAAGCTCATAAGCCTCGGCATACAGAACCTGCGCCAGCCAGGACGATGAAATCCAGGGCTCGCCTGCCCTGGTGAAGGAATGGATATCGACGCGCGGCAACGCGTTATGGTCGAGGATCCATTTGCCGGTGATGATCTGCCAGTAGGTATCGGAATCGTTGAGCAGTATGCTGCCGTTGATCAACAGGATGCCGTACGCCCAGATCCCGAACCAGCACCAGGCCGGAACCTGGCCGAGAATGGAGGTTCGCGCCGGCTGGATCGTTTCGACGTTAGCGCTCATCAAGCGAACCTCTGAGCCTATGCGCTAGAGCCAGATCGGTGCTTTGCATCAGAACCGGGCTCCAGCTTTTGTCTTGAGGCGTTTTCATCACGCGAACCGGCGTCCACTTAGCTCGAAAACGCTTTAGTGGCGGAACGGGTAGGCCAATTGTCCGCCGATCGCGGCGGGCACGGCCTCTTCGTCGGCCACGCCGTAGTCCTGGGGCAGCACGTTCTCCGGCATCCGGAAGGTGCCGAACAGGATGTCCCAGACCGGAAACGTCCCGGCGAAGTTGGTATTGCCGCCCTCTTCCAGCGACGTGTGGTGCCAGCGGTGGAATACCGGCGTGGCCAGGACATATTTGAACGGGCCGAGCGTCCAGTTCAGATTGGCGTGGACAAAGGCCGAATGAAACGTCGTGAACGGCCCGACCCACAGCATGATGTTCGGCGAGATCCCCGCCATCAGCAGAATGACATCGACCAGGATCGTTCCGATGAACAGGTTGACCGGATGGAATCGCGCCGCGGAAATCCATTCGAGGTCTTCGGAAGAATGATGGATCGCGTGATATTTCCAGAAGCCGCCGCCGTGGAACATGCGATGCAGCCAATAGAGCATGAAGTCCGATGCGACGAGGAACAGCACCGCCTGGACCCAGAGCGGAAGCTGCGACAGCGGACCGTGTCCATTGTCGTAGAACGCGATCAGCCCGTCGGCGTCGTTGATATTGAACAGGACGCTGGCGCCGAGCACCAGCAGGCCGATCCGGAACACGCGGGCAAATACCGGCACGAAGAACCAGTAGCAGATGTCGGTCACGAGCTCGCGCTTGCGCCACCATGGCGCGCCGGGATTGCAGGCCCAGAAATGCGATAGCACGGTGAAGACGAGGGCCAGCCCGATCGTGACCGGCGCCACCTTGGCCATCGTCTGGCCGACCATTTCGACAACTTCCAGGGGCAGATTGGACATGGCCGCCTCGTTTGATCTGAGGCCTTTACGGGTATCCCTTCGCGCTTAAGGAGCCGTGAATCGGGACCGGCCAACCCGCTCGCGCGCCCCTTATATAAAGAGCTCCGCGCAATATTGCGTTTTACCGAATGGCTTAATTCCACGTTTACTCTGCTGAAGAAGAGCCGGTTCCCGCCGTTTTTCCACGATCGAATTAACTGCGCTGAAATTGTCGCACCGTAGGGTCAGTCCATGGTCACGGTGCTGAGAACGCCGGCGAGACCAAACGTTAGTTCGACCAGCCACGTGTACACATGGAGTTTATCAATGAAGAATCTCGTTTCGCGTTTCATGAAGGATGAATCGGGCGCGACCGCCATCGAGTACGGCCTGATTGCCGCCGGTATCGCCATCGCGATCATCACCGCGGTTCAGGGCGTCGGCACCAAGCTGACCGGCACCTTCACGACCATCTCGACCTCGCTGAAATAAGCGTCGTTGCGAAATTGCTTCAAAGGCCCCGGCGATCCGGGGCCTTTGTCGTTTCAAGCCGACCCCCGACATGGTCGTTTCCCTGACGGTTTTCCTGGCGGCTTTCTTGGCGGCTTTCCTGGCCGTTTTCTGATTGTTCACCACTGCGAGATAGGCTCCGGCGATGCCCGGACCCCGCGTTAGCAGCACGGCTGTGTAAATCCATGATCCTCGATATCGCGCGCCTTCTGCTGTTTCCGGCCCTGATGGCGTTCGCGGCGGCGAGCGACCTCTTCACCATGACGATTTCGAACCGGGTGTCGCTGGCGCTGGCGGTGGGCTTCCTGGTCCTTGCGCCGCTGGGCGGCATGGGCCTGCAGGCCATGCTTTTGCACCTCGGAGCCGGTGCGACCGTCCTGGCCGTGGCCTTTGCCTGTTTCGCGATGGGCTGGATGGGCGGCGGCGACGCCAAGGTGGCGGCGGCGGTCGCGCTCTGGTTCGGTTTCGACCATCTCCTCGAGTTCCTGGTCTACGCGTCGCTGTTCGGCGGCGCGCTCACGCTGTTGCTGCTGCAGTTCCGGCAATGGCCCCTGCCCTACCCGCTGACGGGTCAGGCCTGGCTGCTCAGGCTCCACGACAAGCAGAGCGGAATCCCCTATGGCATCGCGCTCGCGATCGGCGCGCTGATGGTCTATCCGGAAACCGAGTGGATCAAGACGGTCGACCTGTCCCACTTCGCGATGCGCTGACAAGCGGCGGGTAACTTCCCGTTAAGGCGATTTAGATACGCCTCATTAACCATGCTTTGACGAATAACTGGTCAACTCCCATCACGGCGGCGGAAGCGTCGCGGCGTTTTGTGGAAAGTGAAGCGTATGAATACCGCACGCATTGTCGTCCTGACCATCGCCATCGGCGCTGGCGGCATTGCCGCATATCCTGCCAGCGGGTCCGACAACAAGCCGGCCGCGCCGGCGGAGCCGACTGCGCAGTTGCAGACGGTGGACGTCCTTGTCGCGAAATCCGACATCGGGCTCGGCCAGACTCAAGCGATCCAGCCAACAAAACGCGGCGAAAGCATCAACGTCGTCCGGTACGGCGTGGTGAGCCCGCTGACGATGCAGAAGTGACCGAAAGGACGCGCGTTATGAAGTGCAGGGGGAATCAGCCGATGCTGCGGGCGTTTATGGTCCGCGCCCTGTCGTTTTCGGCCATCGCCGCACTCACGCTCAATCCGGCTTTGACGCCGGTGGTGGCGAGCGACTACCGCGCCCCCGCGCCCGTCGCCGCCGACGGACAGATGAACGCACGCTTTATCTCGCTCGGAATCGGCAAATCCATCGTGATCGACCTGCCGCGCGACATCAAGGATGTACTGGTCGCCGATCCGAAGATCGCCAACGCCGTGGTCCGCTCCGCCCAGCGCGCCTATATCATCGGCGCCGCGGTGGGCCAGACCAACATCGTATTCTTCGATTCCGCGGGCCAGCAGATCGCAGCCTATGACATTGCCGTCAAGCGCGACCTCAACGGCGTGCGCGCCATGCTGAAAGCGACGCTGCCGAACTCGGAAATCCAGATCGACGGCGTCGGCGACAGCGTGGTGCTGACCGGCATGGCGGCAACCCCGATCGAGGCGCAGCAGGCCGGCGATCTCGCCGCACACCTCGTCGGCGGCGCGGACAAGGTCGTCAATTCGATCGCGGTCCGCGGCCGCGACCAGGTGATGCTGAAGGTCACGGTCGCCGAGGTCCAGCGCTCGATCATCAAGCAGTTGGGCATCGACCTCAACGCCAGCCTGAATTACGGCACCGCGGTCGTGAAATTCAACAATGCCAACCCGTTCACCGCAAGCAATGCGCCGCTTGTCGCCGGCAACAACCTTACCACGTCGTTCGGCGCCACGCCGACGGTCCAGGCGACGTTGCGCGCGATGGAAAGCGCGGGCGTGGTGCGGACACTCGCCGAACCCAATCTGACTGCGATCTCCGGCGAATCCGCGACATTTATTTCGGGCGGCGAATTTCCAATTCCGACCGGCGTAACCTGCCAAACCACGACGGCGGGCGCTATCGGACAATGCGTGCAGACGGTTGCTTTCAAGAAATTCGGCATCTCGCTCAACTTCACGCCGGTGGTGCTGACCGAGGGACGGATCAGCCTGCGGGTCATGACCGAAGTGTCGGAAGTCTCGACCGAAAACTCTTTGACCGGCGGTGTCAATGGAACGACGATTCCCTCGATCAAGACCCGTCGCGCGGAAACCACGCTGGAAATTCCCTCGGGCGGCTCGATGGCCATGGCGGGCCTGATCCAGGAACAGACCAAACAGGCCATCAACGGCTTGCCGGGTCTGGCGCAATTGCCGGTTCTAGGCACGCTGTTCCGCAGCCGCGACTTCGTCAACAGCCAGACCGAGCTGATGGTCATCGTGACGCCCTATGTGGTTCGGGCGGTTGCCCAGAAGGAGTTGTCGCGCCCGGATGACGGCTTTGCGAATGCCTCGGATCCGCAGGCCGATCTCCTGGGCAGCATCAATCGCATCTACGGCGTTCCGGGCCGCGTCGAGCCGGCACGGAATTATCGCGGCACCTACGGCTTTATCACGGACTGAGGCGGGACGATGACACGACAGATGACATCCAGAATACCCGCCGACCGCGGCCGCGCGCTGCGCGTCGCCGGCGCGCTGATCGGTCTTGCGGTGGTGCTGGGAGCCTGCAAGCACACCGATGAGGATCTGGCGGCGGTGAGCTACTCCCCCGATTATCGCCAGCGTCATCCGATCGCCATCCAGGAAGCTAACCGCTCGATCATCGTTTTCGTCGGTCAGGCCCGCGGCGGGCTTTCCGCTACCCAGCGCGCCGACGTGATGGGGATGGCGAAGAGCTGGCTTCGCGAAGGCACCGGCGCCATCAGCATCGATATACCCGTCGATACGCCGAACGCGAGGGCGGCGACCGAGTCACTCCGGGAGATCCAGGCGACGTTCGCCGCCGCCGGCGTACCGCCGCGCGCGGTCACCGTTCGCCAGTATCATCCGGAAGATCCGCGCCACATGGCGGCGATCCGGCTGAATTATCCCAAAATCTCGGCGGTGGCCGGTCCCTGCGGCCTGTGGCCCGAGGACCTCGGACCGTCGATCAACAACAAGAACTACTTCGAAAACAAGTCGTACTACAATTTCGGCTGCGCCAACCAGCGCAATCTGGCGGCGATGGTCGACAACCCGTCGGACCTCGTGCAGCCGCGTGACGAGACGCCGGCCTATACCGCCCGGCGTGCCGAAGCCTTCGAGAAATATCGCAAGGGTGTAACGACCACGACGATCTATCCAGAGGCCGAGAAGGCCAAACTCAGCGATACAGGCAAATGATCAGCTACGCGCGCCAGAACCCAGAACAGCAGCCGGACGGCACGCCGCCGTCCGCCGAAGACCACATCGCGCCCGCACCGCGCGTGTCGGTGCAGGCATTTTGCGAAACCGTGGAGACGGCGGGCGCCGTGCAATCGGCCGGTGAAGACCGCCGCCTCGGCAAGGCGCATCTCAAGATCCAGATGGGCGGCATGGCCGCCGCGGTGGAGGCTTATCGCTCGGCGCCGACGCCGAACGTGATCATTCTGGAGACGGAAGGCCGCAGCGACATCCTTAGCGGCCTCGACCAGCTCGCGACCGTATGCGACTCCGGAACCCGCGTAATCGTGATCGGCCGCCTCAACGATGTCGCGCTTTATCGCGAGCTGGTGCGCCGCGGCGTCAGCGACTACGTGATCGCGCCGGTCAGCACCATCGACATCGTGCGTTCGGTCTGCAACCTGTTCTCGGCGCCGGAGGCCAAGGCCGTCGGCCGCATCATCGCCGTCGTCGGCGCCAAGGGCGGCGTCGGCGCATCGACGCTCGCGCATAACGTCGCCTGGGCGATCGCGCGCGACCTCGCGCTGGATTCCGTGGTCGCCGATCTCGACCTCGCGTTCGGCACCGCCGGCCTCGACTACAATCAGGACCCGCCGCAGGGCATCGCCGACGCGGTCTTCTCGCCCGACCGGATCGATACCGCGTTCATCGATCGCCTGCTGTCGAAATGCACCGACCACCTCAGCCTGCTGGCCGCACCGGCGACGCTCGATCGGGTCTATGATTTCGGCGCCGACGCCTTCGACTCGATCTTCGATACGCTCCGCACCACGATGCCCTGCATCGTGCTCGATATTCCCCATCAATGGTCGGGATGGACCAAGCGCGCCCTGATCGCCGCCGACGACATTCTGATCGTCGCCGCGCCCGATCTCGCCAATTTGCGCAATACCAAGAACATCTTCGATCTCCTGAAGGCCTCGCGGCCGAACGATCGCGCGCCGCTGTATTGTCTCAATCAGGTCGGCGTGCCGAAACGCCCCGAGATCAACGCCAGCGAGTTCGCGAAGGCGATCGAGAGCCAGCCGATCGCGTCTATCCCGTTCGAACCGCAGATGTTCGGCTCGGCGGCGAATAATGGCCAGATGATCGCGGAAATCTCCGCCACGCATCGCACCACCGAAATGTTCCTGCAGATTGCGCAGCGGCTGACCGGCCGCGGCGAGACCAAGAAGCCTCGGGGGATGTCGTTTCTGTCGCCCCTGATCGACAAGTTGCGGGCCAAGTAGCGCGCCCGCCTGGAGTATCGTCGTGTTTGGTAAGCGTAGCGGAAATGAAAGCGACACGCGGGCACTCAGGCCCGCCATTCAGACGCCGGAAGCCCCTTCCGTCGCGCCCGTCGTTGCGCGCGAAGCACCCGCGCCGGCCGTCGCGTCGCCGCCGCTCGCGCCCGCCAAGGCGCCTCCGCCCGCCATGGATAACCGGCGGTCCGACAATTATTACCAGGTCAAGGCGACCATCTTCGGCGCCCTGATCGAGGCGATCGACCTTGCCCAGCTCGCCAAGCTCGACGGCGAGTCGGCACGCGAGGAAATTCGCGACATCGTCAACGAGATCATCGCGATCAAGAACATCGTGATGTCGATCGCCGAGCAGGAAGAGCTGCTCGACGACATCTGCAACGACGTGCTCGGATACGGCCCGCTGGAGCCGCTATTGTCGCGCGACGATATCGCGGACATCATGGTCAACGGCGCCGGCACGGTATTCATCGAAGTCGCCGGCAAGATCCAGAAGACCGGCATCCGCTTCCGCGACAATCAGCAGCTTCTCAATATCTGCCAGCGCATCGTCAGCCAGGTCGGCCGCCGCGTCGACGAGTCCTCGCCGATCTGCGACGCCCGTCTCGCCGACGGCAGCCGCGTCAACGCCATCGTGCCGCCGCTGGCTATCGACGGCCCCGCGCTCACCATCCGCAAATTCAAGAAGGACAAGCTGACGCTCGATCAGCTGGTCAAGTTCGGCGCCATCTCGCCGGAAGGCGCCGAAATTCTGCAGATCATCGGCCGCGTCCGCTGCAACGTGCTGATCTCCGGCGGCACCGGCTCCGGCAAGACCACGCTCCTGAACTGCCTGACCCAGTTCATCGAGAATGACGAGCGCATCATTACCTGCGAAGACGCCGCCGAGCTCCAGTTGCAGCAGCCGCATGTGGTGCGGCTGGAAACCCGTCCGCCCAACATCGAGGGAGAAGGCCAGGTCACCATGCGCGAACTGGTCCGCAACTGCCTGCGTATGCGGCCTGAACGCATCATCGTCGGCGAAGTCCGCGGACCCGAAGCATTCGACCTGCTGCAGGCCATGAACACCGGCCACGACGGCTCGATGGGGACCTTGCATGCCAACAATCCGCGCGAAGCCCTGTCGCGCTGCGAATCGATGATCACGATGGGCGGATTTTCGCTGCCGTCGCGCACCATTCGCGAGATGATCTGCGCCTCGATCGACGTCGTCGTGCAGGCCGCGCGGCTGCGCGACGGCTCGCGGCGCATCACCCACATCACCGAAGTGATGGGCATGGAAGGCGACACCATCATCACCCAGGACCTGTTCGTGTACGACCTGGTCGGCGAGGACGCGAACGGCAAGATCATCGGCCAGCACCGTTCGACCGGAATCGGACGCCCGCGGTTTTGGGACCGCGCGCGATATTACGGCGAAGAGAAGCGGCTCGCGGCCGCGCTCGATGCCGCCGAAGTTGTCGGAAAGAGTTGAGGAAGCAGGCGATGAACACCCAAACGCTCGCACTGGCTTTCCTGGCCGCCACCGCCATCGGCGGCGTGGCATGGGTCTTTCTCTACCCGTCGCTCTCGGGAGAGAAAAAGGCCGAGGCGCGCCGTTCATCGGTCGCGCGACCCGAACCCGCGGCGCGCCAAGCCGACAAGAATCAGCGTTCTCGCCGCGAGCAGGTCGAAGGCACGCTGAAGGAACTCGATGCGCGCCGCCAAAAGGACAAGAAGGTCGCGCTGAGCACCCGCATCACCCAGGCCGGGCTGAGCTGGTCGACCCAGAAATTCTGGATCATCTCCGGTGTTCTTGCGGCCGTCGCCTTCATGCTCACCTTCATCGCCGGGGGCGGCCCGCTCGGTTCCGCCGGCATGGCTTTCGCCGCCGGCTTCGGCCTGCCGCGCTGGATTTTGAACTTTCTGAAGAAGCGCCGGGAAACGGCCTTTCTCAAAGCGCTGCCCGACGCCGTGGACGTGATCGTTCGCGGCATCAAGGCCGGACTGCCGCTGTTTGAATCCATCAAGGTGGTCGCTGCCGACGCGCCGGAGCCGCTGAAGGGCGAGTTCCTGGCCATCATCGAAACCCAGACCATCGGCATGCCGCTTGGCGAGGCCTGCGCCCGCCTGTTCGAGCGAATGCCGCTGCCGGAGGCCAATTTCTTCGGCATCGTGATCGCGATCCAGCAGAAGTCGGGCGGCAACCTGTCCGAGGCTCTCGGCAATCTGTCCAAGGTGCTGCGCGACCGCAAGAAGATGCGAGAAAAGATTCAGGCGATGTCGATGGAAGCCAAGGCCTCCGCGGGCATCATCGGCTCGCTGCCGCCGATCGTGATGCTGCTGGTCTGGATCACGACCCCCGACTACATCGCGCTGTTGTGGACCCACTCGACCGGACAATTGATGCTGGTGGCCTGCCTGCTCTGGATGGCCTGCGGCATCCTGGTGATGAAGAAAATGATCAACTTCGATTTCTGATGGTGCAATATGATTGATTTTCTCGTCACAAAACTTCATGACGCCAGGTTCATGACCATGCTGCTCGCCGCCATTGCCGCGGGCGCGACCGCCTACACGCTGGTGATGCCGCTGTTCGCGGGCGAAGGCCTCGCCAAGCGCATGAAGGCCGTAGCCTCCGAGCGCGAACGGATCAGGCAGCGCGAGCGTGAGCGTCTCGCCAAGACGGAAAAGGTATCGCTGCGCCAGACGCCGAAGCAGATCGTCTCCAAGGTGGTGGAAGACTTCAACCTGTCCAAATGGCTGGCGCAGGAAGCCGCGCGCGACAAGCTGACGATGGCGGGCTATCGCGGCCAGGCGCCTTACATCACGTTCCTGTTCGCTCGCGCGGTGGCGCCGATCGTCCTGTTTCTCGGCGCGATCCTGTACGTCTTCGTGATCACGCATATGGAAAAAACGCTGCCGGTCAAGATCGGCATTTGCATCGGCGCGGCCTATCTCGGACTGCAGGCGCCGATGCTGTTCCTGAAAAACGCGATCGCCAAGCGCCAGCTCTCCATCAAGCGCGCCTTTCCCGATGCGCTCGACCTGCTGCTGATCTGCATCGAGTCCGGCATGTCGGTCGAAGTCGCCTTCCGCAAGGTCGCCACCGAGATTGTTACGCAATCGGTGGCGCTGTCGGAGGAATTCGCGCTGACCACCGCCGAACTGTCCTATCTGCAGGACCGCAAGGTGGCTTACGAGAATTTGGCGAAGCGCACCGGCCTCGACGGCGTCAAGTCGGTCTGTCTGGCCTTGCAGCAGTCGGAACGATACGGCACGCCGCTCGGACAGAGCCTGCGCGTGATGGCGCAGGAAAATCGCGACATGCGCATGAGCGAAGCCGAGAAGAAGGCCGCGGCGCTGCCGCCGAAGCTCACGGTGCCGATGATCCTGTTCTTCCTGCCATGCCTGTTTATCGTCATTCTCGGGCCGAGCTACATCAAGGTCATGGCGATCCATTAACGCGCTTCGGCGCGCCTGCACGGGAAAGCTTCAGCGAAGCCTCTTGACCGGCCGAAGTCCGCCTTCGGACGAAGGCGGTTGGCGAAGCCGGGACCGGACGATCCACTATTCCAGCGACATTTGATGATCTACCGAACGGCCGCGGCGTACTGGATCAACCGCGGGAGCCTGTCATCGGGCGCGCATTCGCGCGACCCGGTGGCAGGTGATGACGCCTTCCTGATCAGTCGGGCTGGCTGAGCGCGGCGACCGGCACCGTTCGGGCACCGGTGCGCGGATTGTCCTTGCGGTTCAGCATTTCCTTGAGATAGCCGACATTCGCCGCCGCCTCGTCCGCCGGCAGATCGGCCTTCACGATGGTCTCCGCCTCGGCGAAGCGGCCCTGCAGGCCGACCACCAGCGCCAGATTTTGCCGCACCCGCGCGTCGGCCCGGGCGTTGGCATAGGCGCGGCGCAGCGTTTCCTCCGCCTTCGGCAGATCCCTGGTCAGCATGTAGGAAAGGCCGAGATTGGACAGCACCGACGGTTCGTCCGGCACGATCCGCAGCGCGCTCGCGTAATAGCGGCGTGCCTCCTCGTGCTTGCCGAGCTTGTCGAGCGCGGTGCCCTGCACCGAAAGGATGCGCCAGTCGGGGTTGTCGGGCGAATGGGCGCGGCTGAGCACGTCGAAGGCGGCCTGCGAATTGCCGTTGTCGGCGAGCGCACGGCCGTAGCCGGCGAGCAGCGCCTTGTTGCCGGGATGGGCGATGGTGGCCTGTTCGAGCACCGCCGCGGCCTGGGCGCGCTGCCCGGTGGCGCGGAGCGCCTGGCCATAGGCAAGGGCGGCGTCGGCATCCTTAGGGTTGGCGCGATAGCGATCGCCATACGCCTCGACCGCGCGGCGCGGATCGTCGGGCACCGCTTCCGGCTTGAAGTCAGATTTGGCGTCACCCCTGGAGGTGATCGCCCCCGTCACGTCGGACATAGTCTGGCAGCCGCCAAGGCCCGCGGCCAATAGCGCGGTCAACGCCGCGGAGGCGAGATAGCGGGCAAGATGCCCTGTATGGCTGGACTGTCGACGCATGGCACTTTAACTCACGATATCGGGCGAAAAGGATCAGCCGAACGCGCTAGCAATAGACTGTTAACCCTAATGGCTGGTTAATCGGTTCCCGACGTCCCCCTGCAACGACCGAGAAACGCATGCCCTCCGTGTTCGAGACCGCGCCTGCCGCTTCAGCCATCCCCATTGTCTTCGTTACCAAGGCGACCTGGGAGGCGGTCAGCGGCGAGCTTGCCGCCGAGGGGCGGCAATTCGCGCTCGCCAACGGGTTTGCGGCAAAGCCCGGAAAATACCTGGCGCTGCCGGCGGCCGATGGCCGGATCGCGCAGGTGCTGTTCGGCCTCGAGGACGGGAGCGCCGCATCCCGCGACCTGTTCCGGCCCGGCGCGTTGCCGGGCCTGCTGCCGCCGGGCCTCTATCGTTTTGCCAATGCGCCACACGACCTCCGGCTGGCCACGCTCGCTTTCGCGCTGGGCAGCTACCGCTTCGGGCGCTATCGCAAGGCAGACGCGCCCGACGTCAGGCTGGTGCCGTCCGAGGGTATCGATGCCGCCGACATCCAGCGGATGGCGGACGCCACGGCGCTCGCCCGCGATCTCATTAACACGCCGTCCAACGATATGGGACCCGAGGAACTGGCGCAGGCCGCGCAGACGCTCGCGGCGCGCTTCGGCGCCAGCTTCAATTGCATCACCGGCGACGAGCTGGTGCGGCAGAACTTTCCGCTGATTCACGCGGTCGGCATGGCCTCGCCGCGCGCGCCGCGCCTGATCGATTTCAGCTGGGGCGACCCTGCGCACCCCAAGGTGACGCTGGTCGGCAAGGGCGTGTGTTTCGATACCGGCGGGCTCGATCTCAAGCCATCGAGCGGCATGCTGATCATGAAGAAGGACATGGGCGGCGCCGCCAATGTGCTGGCGCTGGCGCAGATGGTGATGGACGCGAAGCTGAAGCTGCGGCTCAGGGTGCTGATCCCGGCGGTCGAGAACGCGGTCGCCGGCAACGCCTTCCGCCCGCTCGACATCTTCAAGTCGCGCAAGGGGGTCACAGTGGAGATCGGCAATACCGACGCCGAAGGCCGGCTGGTGCTGGCGGATGCGCTGGCGCTGGCCTGCGAGGAGAAGCCCGATCTCTTGGTCGATCTGGGAACCCTGACCGGTGCTGCGCGGGTGGCGCTGGGGCCGGATTTACCCCCCTTTTACACCAATGATGAGAGGCTGGCCGGGGACGTCGCGCGCTGCGCCAAAGGGGAGAACGATCCGCTGTGGCGAATGCCGCTGTGGCCGCCTTACGATTCCTGGCTGGATTCGAAGACCGCCGACATCAACAACGCGCCGCCCGGCGGCTTAGCCGGCTCGATCATTTGCGCGCTGTTCCTCCAGCGTTTCGTCACCGAGGCCACGCGCTGGCTGCATGTCGATATCTACGGCTGGACGCCATCGGCCAAACCGGCGCGACCCGAGGGTGGCGAATGCCAGGCGGCGCGCGCGATCTATAAACTCCTGAGCGAACGCTATGGATGATCCGCGGCTGACCCCGGCGCGGCCCGATCTCGCCGCGAAATATCTCGAAGGCAAGGTCAAGGCCGCACGCTTCGTTGCCGGCGAGGAATTCGAAATTGCCGATGGCCTTGCGCCACTGCGCGAGGCGCCGGCCCCGGATGCCATGCTGCTGACTCAGGCGCTGAAGGGCGAGCGCGTCACGATCTATGACCGCAACGGAGACGGTTTTGCCTGGGGCCAACTCAACAGCGACGGCTATGTCGGCTGGCTGCCTGATGCCGCGCTGACAAAACCTGGCGCCGCACCGACGCACAAGGTCACGGCGTTGCGGACCTTTGCGTTTCCCGCCGCTTCGATCAAACTGCCGCCGGTCGAGACGCTGTCGATGGGAGCAAGCGTGACGGTCGCGCGGAACCACGGCGCGTTCGCCGTGACCCGCGAAGGCTGGTATCTGCCGCACCGGCATATCGGCGGCGTTGAGACGATGGAAGATGATTTCGTGGCCGTTGCCGAGCGGTTCATTGGCACGCCCTATCTGTGGGGCGGCAAGAGCAGTCTTGGCGTTGACTGTTCCGGCCTGGTGCAGATTTCACTGAATGCCGCCGGCATCGGCTGTCCGCGCGACAGCGACATGCAGCAGGACGGGCTTGGCCGGGAACTGGGCCCGGCAGAAGCGAAACAGCTGCAGCGCGGCGACCTGATCTTCTGGAACGACCATGTCGCGATTGCGCGCGACGCCTCAACCATCGTCCACGCCAACGCGCATCACATGGCGACCGCGGTCGAAAACACCCGCGATGCGATCGCGCGCATCAAGGCCGCGGGCAGCGAGGTGATGGCGATCAAGCGGATGGGATGAAGTGCCGAGGTTTTCGCTTCACCTCTCCCAATCGAAGTCGGATGTATCCGACTTCGATCATTTTAAGTGCCCAACTCGGGTAAACCCGAGTTGGGAGGGAGACGTGCGACCGAGCCTGTTGCGCTTCCGGTATCCACAGGCTCGCTGTTAAACTCCAACCGCCGCATCGGGATCGGCTTCCATCCGGAACGCGGCGGCAAACAGCGCGCGGGTGTAATCACTCTTCGGATTCTTGAACAGTTCGGCGGCCGGGCCTTCCTCGACTACCTTTCCAAGCCGCATCACGATCAGATGGCTGGCCAAGGAGGCCACCACGCGCAAATCGTGCGAGATGAACATGTAAGTCAGATCGCGCTTGCGCTGCAGCTCGCGCAGCAAATCGACCATCTGGGCCTGGAACAGCATGTCGAGCGCGCTGGTCGGCTCATCGAGCACGACAAAATTCGGCTCCAGCACCACCGCGCGCGCAATTGAGATGCGCTGGCGCTGACCGCCGGAAAATTCATGCGGATAGCGAAAACGCGTCGCCGGATCGAGACCGACGTCGTTCAGCGCCTTGATGACGCGCGTCTCGCGCTCTTCGTAGGACAGCGCGCGCTGATGCACGCTCAGGCCTTCGGCGACGATGTCGCCGACCGACATGCGCGGGCTCAGCGCGCCGAACGGATCCTGGAACACGATCTGCATGTCGCGGCGGAACGGCAGCATGTCCCTGAAGCGCAGCCCCTGGATGTTTTTGCCGAGAAACACGATCGGGCCGTTCGAGGAGATCAGCCGCAGCAGGGCAAGGCCGAGCGTGGTTTTGCCGGATCCGGATTCGCCGACCACGCCGAGCGTCTCGCCCTTGCGCACCGCAAGGCTGACGCCATCGACCGCCTTGATATGTCCGACGGTCTTGCGCAGCAGGCCGCGCCTGACCGGAAACCAGACTTTTAGATTGTCCGCGGACATCACGACCGGCTGGTCCGGCCGCGGCGGCGCCGGATCGGGCTTCGGCTCCGCCGCCAGCAGGTCGCGCGTATAGGGATGTTTCGGCGCGGTGAAAACCTGCTCGACCGGGCCCTGCTCGACGATCTTGCCATTCTTCATCACGCAGACGACGTCGGCGATGCGGCGCACGATGCCGAGATCGTGGGTGATGAAAAGCAAGCTCATGCCGAGCCGGGTGCGGATCTCGGCCAGCAGCGCCAGGATCTGCGCCTGCACGGTGACGTCGAGCGCGGTGGTCGGCTCGTCCGCGATCAGGAGATCCGGCTCGTTGGCGAGCGCCATCGCGATCATGACGCGCTGGCGCTGGCCGCCGGACAATTGGTGCGGATAGCTTTGCAGCCGGGTTTGCGGATCGGGAATGCCGACTTGCGTCAGCAGTTCGAGCGTCCGCGCCCGCGCCATCGCCGCGCTGACCGGATTGTGGAGTGAGAGTATCTCGCCGATCTGGGACTCGATCGTATGGAGCGGATTGAGCGAGGTCATCGGCTCCTGGAAGATGATCGAGACGTCGTTGCCGCGAATCTCGCGCATCTCGCGTTCGGACGATCCCAGCAGATCGCGCCCCTTGAACCGGATGCTGCCGGAGGGATGCGACGCGATCGGATACGGCAACAGCCTCAGGATCGACAGCGCACTGACCGACTTTCCGGAACCGGACTCGCCGACCAGCGCCACGCACTCGCCGCGCCTGATCGAGAAGGAGACATGATCGACCGCGACCGAGGCGCCGAACGCCACCGAGAGGTCGCGGATATCGAGCAGAGGCTGGTTGATGGCGTCCATGATGTTACCGGAACGTCTTGCGCGGATCGAAGGCGTCGCGCGCGCCTTCGCCGATGAAAATCAAAAGCGACAGCATGATCGCGACCGAGAAGAAGCCGGTGAAGCCGAGCCAGGGCGCCTGCACGTTGGCCTTGGCCTGCGACAGCAATTCACCAAGCGAGGGCGAACCGGGCGGCAGACCGAAGCCGAGGAAGTCCAGCGCCGTCAGCGTCATCACCGACGACGACACGATGAAGGGGAGGAACGTCATGGTCGCCACCATCGCGTTCGGCAACAGATGGCGGAACATGATCACGGGGTTGGAGACACCGAGCGCCCGCGCCGCCTGGATGTATTCGAAATTGCGCCCGCGCAGGAATTCGGCCCGCACCAGACCGACCAGCGACACCCATGAGAACAACAGGAGAATGCCGAGCAGGACGAAGAAACCCGGCGGCAGCACCGCCGATATGATCAACAGCAGATACAGCGAGGGAATCGCGGTCCAGACTTCGATGAAACGCTGGAAGCCGAGGTCGACCCAGCCGCCGAAATAGCCTTGCACGCCGCCGGCGGCGACACCGATGATCGAGGAGATGATGGTCAGCGTCAGGCCGAACAGCACCGAGATACGAAAGCCGTAGATCAGGCGCGCGACCACGTCGCGGCCCTGATCGTCGGTTCCGAGCCAGTTATATTCGAGGTCGCGGCAGCCGTTGAGGTGCTTCTTCGTCACCACCTCCTTGCACTGGTCCTCCGTCAGCAGCCAGGTCGGCTTCGATGGCGCCGGCGTCGGCAGGTCGAGATTGTGGGTGTCGTAGGAATAGCGGATCAGCGGCCAGACGATGCTGCCGCCCTTGGCCGCGAT
Source organism: Bradyrhizobium sp. Ash2021 (assembly GCF_031202265.1). Lineage (NCBI taxonomy): Bacteria > Pseudomonadati > Pseudomonadota > Alphaproteobacteria > Hyphomicrobiales > Nitrobacteraceae > Bradyrhizobium > Bradyrhizobium sp. Ash2021. The sequence goes on from NZ_CP100604.1 coordinate 8,519,462, forward strand.
CTGTTTCTGCAAGTAGGGATCGCGATAGTCGGCGGCGGTCTCGAAATCGCCGCCGAAAGTGGTCTCCGAATAACTGACAAAGGCCGGCCAGTAGAGATGGCCGTCATATTTGACGAGGAAGGGACGATCGTTGGCGATCAACTCGGCAAACAGCGAGATGAAGAACAGGATCAGGAAGATCCAGAGCGACCAGTAACCCCGCCGGTTGGCCTTGAAATTCTGCCAGCGGCGGCGGTTGAGCGGCGACGGACTGAAGCGGTGGCGCGTCGGCGGGACGGCTTCGCCGAGCGGCGCTTGCGTCGTGGTCTCGACCGGCAGGGGTGCGGTGATCGTCATCAGACCTCACGCGCCTCGAAATCGATCCGCGGATCGATCCACATGTAAGCGAGATCGGAGATCAGATTGACCACGAGGCCGACCAGCGAAAAGATGAACAGCGTGCCGAATACGACCGGATAATCGCGATTGAGTACGCTCTCGAAACCGAGCAGGCCGAGCCCGTCGAGCGAAAAGATGGTTTCGATCAGCAGCGAGCCGGAGAAGAAGGCATGGATGAACGCGCCGGGAAATCCCGCGATCACGATCAGCATCGCGTTGCGGAAGATGTGATTATACAGCACCTGCCGCTCGCTGCAGCCCTTGGCGCGCGCGGTCATCACATATTGCTTGCGGATCTCATCGAGGAACGAGTTCTTGGTCAGAAGCGTCATGGTGGCGAAGGCGCCGAGCGCCATCGCGATCAGCGGCAGTGTGATGTGCCAGAAATAATCGATGATTTTCCAGTACCAGGGAAATTGCGACCAGCCGTCCGAGGTCAGCCCCCGTAGCGGGAAAATGTTGAGGAACGAGCCGCCGGCGAACAGGATGATCAGCAGGATCGCGAACAGGAACCCGGGAATCGCAAATCCGACGATGATCACGGCAGAGGTCCAGGTATCGAACTTGGAGCCGTCCATCACCGCCTTGCGGATGCCGAGCGGGATCGAAATCAGATAGGTCAGCAGCGTCATCCAGATCCCGAGCGACATCGAGACCGGCAGCTTCTCCTTGATCAGCTGGAGCACGCTGACGTCGCGGAAATAGCTCTTGCCGAAATCGAACCGCGAAAAATTCCACACCATCAGCGCGAAACGCTCGGGCGCCGGCTTGTCAAAACCGAACTGGACTTCCAGTTTCTTGATGAAGTCCGGGTCGAGCCCCTGCGCGCCGCGATATTTCGAATTGACAGCGTTCCCGGGTGCTGCGGCCGGGTTGCCGCGCGCACCGAAATCGCCGCCGCCGCCGGAAATCCGGGACGTCCCGCCGGTGTCGGCGCCAGAAAGCTGGGCGATCACGCGCTCGACCGGACCGCCCGGCGCGAACTGAACGACGATGAAGGAGACGAACAGAATTCCCAACAGTGTTGGGAACATCAGGAGAATACGGCGGGCAATATAGGCGCTCATGAATTATTTCGCCTGCTCGAGCTTGGCGGCCTTGTTGGGATCGAACCACCAGTTTTCCGGCGCACCGACGCCCTGCGCATACTTCGCCGGCTTTTCCGGGTGACTAAACACATCCCAATAAGCGATCGGGTGCGTGGAGCGGTACCACTGCGGCACCCAATAACGGCCGGCCCGAAATACCCGGTCGAGCGCCTGGCAGGCGAAAGTCAAATCGGCGCGGGTTTCGGCGCTGATCGCCTTTTCGATCAGCGCGTCGATCGCGGGACTGGCAACGCCTGCCAAATTATACGAGCCTTTGGTGGCCGCCTCCTTCGACGAAAAATACGGCCGCAGGCTGTCGCCCGGCGTCGCCGACATGCTCATGCGCTGGACCGTCATCTCGAAATCAAAGGCTTCCTCACGGGCGCGGAATTGCACGGCGTCAACCAGCCGGATGCCGGCCTCGACCCCGATCTGGCCGAGATTCTTGATGAAGGTCGCGTGATGCGGCTGAAATGACGGCTCGTCGAGCAGGAATTCGATTGTGAAAATCTCGCCGTTCGGCAATCGCCGCTTGCCATCCTTGACGACGCATCCGGCATCGTTGAGCAGTTGCACGGCCTTGCGCAGCAGCGTCCGGTCCTGCCCCGATCCATCCGACACCGGCGGCACGAAGGGCTCACCGAACACCTCGTCCGGCACCTGGCCGCGGAACGGCTCAAGCAGCTTCAGCTCTTCAGGCGAAGGCGGTCCGCTCGCCACCATGTCCGAATTCTGGAACGGCGAGCAGGTGCGCGCATAGGCGCCATACATGACGGTCTTGTTGGTCCACTCGAAATCGAACGCATAGCCCAGGGCTTCACGCACGCGCGGATCCTTGAACTTGTCGCGGCGGGTATTGAAGATCCAGCCCTGCCCGCCGGACGGCGTTTCATCCGGCAGCGTCTCACGCTTGACCCGGCCGTCCTTGACGGCTGCGAAGTCGTAGCGCGTGGCCCAGATACGCGCGGTGAACTCCTCGCGGAACAGATAGCTCTTGCCTGAAAAGCCCTCGAACGCGACATCGCGATCGCGATAAAACTCGTAGCGTACGGTATCGAAATTGTAGCTGCCGCGGTTGACGGCAAGGTCGGCCGCCCACCAGTCCTTGACCCGATCGTATTCGACGTAGCGGTTGACCTCGTATTTGCCGACCTTGTACGGCCCCGATCCGAGCGGCGCATCGAGGCTCGATTCATCGAACGGGCGCGTGGCGTAATAGGCTTTCGAGAAGATCGGCAGGCCGGCGACGAAGAGCGGCACATCGCGCGCGCGCTTCGGCGCAAAGGTGACAATCACCGTCGCATCGTCGGGTGTTTCGGCCTTCACAAAGTCGCGCAGCTGAACCACGATCAGCGGGTGGCCTTTTTCCTTCAGCGTATTCAGCGAGAAGGCGACGTCCTGCGCAGTCAATTTCGAGCCGTCGTGAAATTGCGCCTCGGGCCGCATCGTAAAACGGTAAGTCAGCTTGTCGGGTGAAATCCGCACGGATTTCGCGGCAAGACCGTACATCGCGTCGGGTTCATCGTTCGCGCGCGCCATCAGGCTCACGAACGTCATGTCCATGCCCTGCGCGCCTTCGCCCTTCAGGATGTAGGCGTTGAACGAATTGAAGGTGAAGAAGGATTGGTTAAAGGCGCGGGCCGACGGGATCAGGGAAAACAATCCGCCCTTCGGCGCGGCGACATTCACGTATTCGAAATGGTGGAAGTCGGCCGAATATTTGAGATCGCCGAACACCGACATCCCGTGCGTCTCGGCGCTGTCCTCGGCGGCAGCGGACATCGGACAAAACCACGGAGCGCTCAGCGCACCAATGCCGAGACCGAGCACATGCCGGCGATTGAGTAGCGCCATGCGCGATTCCTTCAACTGCGCTTGCCGATCCGGGCGGCCTTGTCGGCGTCCCACCACCAGATCGTCGGGAAGCCCGACAACCCGTATTTCGGCATTTCCGCCGGCTGCCCGAAGCGGTCCCAGCGCGCAGTCCGTACTTTCGGATAATTCCACTGCGGCACGACGTAGTGATTCCACAGCAGCACCCGATCGAGCGCCTTGGTCGCGGCAACCAGGTCGTCGCGGTCCTTGGTGAAAATCACGCGCTCGATCAGCTTATCGATCGCCGGATTCTTGATACCGATAATGTTGCGCGACCCTGCCATGTCGGCGGCCTGGGAGCCCCAATATTCGCGCTGTTCGTTGCCAGGCGACAATGATTCCCCCCACGACGACACGACGATATCGAAATCCCAGCTACGCAGCCGGTTCTCATATTGCGACGGATCAATCGTACGTACGCTTACCGCAATCCCGAGCCGCTCCAAAGAAGGCTTGAAGAACAGCATGACCCGCTCAAAGCTCGGGTCCTCATTGAGCAATTCGACGCTGAATTGCGTGCCGGTCTTGCTCTCAACGAGCTTGCGGTCGCGAATTTCGTAACCGGCCTCTTTGAGCAAGCGGAGCCCCTCGCGCAGATTTTCGCGCACCGCTTCCGGGCTGCCACCCACCGGATTGGTGTAGGCCGTCGTAAAGACTTCAGCCGGCACCTCCGCGCGGACTGTCTCGAGGATTTCGAGCTCCTTGCCTTGCGGCAGCCCGCTCGAAGCCAGCTCCGTGCCATCGAAATAGCTGCTGACGCGCTTGTATTGGTCGAAGAATATCTGCTTGTTCATCTCCTCGAAATCGAACGCAAAATTCAGCGCGCGGCGCACGCGCGGATCCCTGAATTTGTCGCGTCGGATATTCAGTGCGAACGCCTGCATGATTCCAGAACTGCGGTTCGGAAACTCCTCCAGCAGCACTCGCTTTTCGGTGACTGCGGGAAAATCGTAGGCGGTAGCCCAGTTTTTCGCGCTGTTTTCGGTACGCCAATCCACCTGATCGCCCTTGAACGCCTCAAGCGCCACGATCGAGTCGCGGAAGTATTCGTAGCGCAGTTCGTCAAAATTGTTGCGGCCAATATTCGCACTGAGATCGCGGCCCCAATAATCCTTCACCCGTTCGAGCGCAATCGAGCGACCGGCGACGAAGTCCTTGATGCGATAGGGACCGGAGCCCAGCGGTTTCTCCAGCGTGGTAGCGGAGATGTCACGCTTGCGGCCTTCGGCGTCGCTCCCCTCCCACCAATGCTTCGGCAATACCAGAAGCTGGCCGACGATCTGCGGAAGCTCACGATTGCCGGGCGCATCGAAAGTGAACTTTATGTCGCGATCGCCACTCTTTTCGGCCTTCACCACATGGCGGTAGTAGGCCGAATATTGTGGATGATATTTCTTGAACGCGTCGAGCGAAAAAATTACGTCCTCCGGAGTCACCGGCTTGCCATCATGCCACTTCGCCAGTGCCCGCAGGCGATAGGTGACAGAAGAAAAATCCTCCGGATGGCTAAATACCTCCGCCAGCGCACCATATTCGGTCGAAACTTCGTCCAGCGACGGCGTCGTCAGCGATTCATAAATCAGCTGGACGGGGGCCGCTATCGCACCCTTGACCCCGGCAACCGTCAGATTCAAATTGTCGAAGGTCCCGATCAGAATCTGGCGGACGGTGCCGCCCTTGGGCGCATCCGGATTGACGTAATCGAAGCGTTTGAAGTCAGCCGGATATTTGATGTCGCCGAACAGCGACAAGGCATGTCGCCAGACCAGCCCGTCCGGTGCGGCTTGCGCGTGGGCCGGCGAAATCGCGGGAATGCCTGCGGGTAGCCCCAGCGCCGGAGCCATTGCGGCGACAGCGCCGCCTTGCAGAAGATGTCGTCGGGTAATCGCCAATTGCAGAATTCCTGTTGCTGACGCCAGCTAGTGAGGACCCAATATAAGGCAAGGGTTCGACAAATTACGTTGCTTTTTCCTCATCTTGCCAGACCGTAATCGGCGCCGGTGCGGCGAAACGTCCCGATAACAACAATGCGATCCCGATATGGAAACGGCCAGGCAATGCCTGGCCGCTATACCGACGCCCATGCGGGACGGTCGAAATCTTATTTCGCCGCCGTCGGCAGCGGAACCGGGCTGTCGGCCAGCGTACGCAGATAGGCGATCACGTCAGCGCGTTCACTGTCCTTCTGGATACCGGCAAAACCCATCGCCGTGCCGGGAATGTAACCCTTCGGATTGGAGATGAACTGGCTGAGCTCGTCATAACCCCAGGTGCCGCCCTTGGCCTTCATGGGCGCCGAGAAATTGAACCCGCGTCCCTCGCCCTTGTGGTCGCCGACGATACCGAACAGGTTCGGACCGACGCGGTTGGGGCCGCCCTTCTCGAAGGTATGGCAGGCAGCGCACTTCTTGGCCGCCGCAGCACCCTTTTCGACCGAGGCGGTCTGCAGCAATTTCTCGATCGGCTCGGACGGCGCCGGGGCTTCCTTGGCCCCACCCTCGTGGGCCTCTTCCTTCACGGCAATCTCAAAGCCCGGCTTTTCCGGCATCACGGGCGAAAAAATCGCGCCGGCGGCAAAGCTCGTCACCAGGAGCAGAATGCAGGTGCCGAGAACGGCACCGATCACTTTATTAAGTTCGAAGGAGTCCATATTGGATCAGGCTCCAGAGCCGGAAGGTCGACTGAAGGCCGGCAAAACGGCCGCGGATTCGCATCAGGAATCAGGCTTTCGCGCCGCACCCTCAGCAGGGTTGAGATATCGGTTTGCCCGCGCTCTGGCAACCCGTATAAACGCCCCGACTTTCCGCCCATCCCCATTATTTCCGGCATGTTTTCGCGCCGCCTTTGACCTCGCTCCGATGACAGAAACCCGCACTTTGGTGCTGATTCCCGCCCGCATGGCGGCCACCCGGCTGCCCGGCAAGCCGTTGCTCGACATTGCCGGCCTGCCGATGATCGTCCATGTGCTGCGCCGGGCGGAAGCCGCCAAAATCGGCCGGGTCGCGGTCGCGACCGACACGCCGGAGATCGCGGCCGCCGTGAAATCCCATGGCGGCGAGGTGGTGATGACCCACCCCGACCACCCGTCCGGCTCGGACCGGATTTACGAGGCCATGAAAACCCTCGATCCCGGGGGCAAGGCCGAGATCGTGGTCAATCTGCAGGGCGATTTCCCGACCATTACCCCCGACACCATCCGCAGCGTGCTGCCGCCGCTTGCCGACCCCGCGGTCGATATCTCGACGCTGGCGTCCGAGATTCACACCGAGGAGGAAGACGGCGCGCCGAGCGTGGTGAAGGCGGTCGGCTCGCCGATCGGCCCGCGACGGTTGCGCGCGTTGTACTTCACGCGCGCCACGGCGCCATGGGGCGATGGGCCGCGCTACCATCACATCGGCCTCTATGCCTATCGCCGCGCGGCGCTGGAGCGCTTCGTGCAGCTGCCGCCCTCGCCGCTCGAGCGCCAGGAAAAACTCGAGCAACTCCGGGCCCTGGAGGCCGGCATGCGGATCGACATCACCATCGTCGACACGGTGCCCCGCGGCGTCGATACCCCGGCCGATCTCGAAACCGCTCGCCGGATACTGGCAAATGGCTGAGCTCCTGATAGAAGGCGCCAGGAAAGATAACATGACCAATAAGCTGAAAATCGCGTTCCAGGGCGAGCCCGGCGCCAATTCCCATATCGCCATCGTCGAGGCCTATCCCGACGCCGAGCCGCTGCCCTGCCCGACGTTTGAGGACGCGCTGGCCGTGATCGCCTCGGGCGAAGCGGATCTGGGCATGATCCCGATCGAGAATTCGGTCGCCGGCCGGGTTGCCGACATCCATCATTTGCTGCCGAATTCCGGCCTGTTCATCGTCGACGAATATTTCTTGCCGATCCGTCACCAATTGATGGCGCCGCGCGGAGCCAAGCTCGGCGACATCAAGACGGTGGAGAGCCACGTCCACGCGCTCGGCCAGTGCCGCCGCATCATCCGAAAACTCGGCGTCAAGCCAATCGTCGCGGCCGACACCGCCGGCAGCGCGCGCGATGTCGCCGAGCGCGGCGACAAGACGGTCGCCGCGATCGCTTCGCGATTGGCCGCGCAAATCTACGGCCTGGACATCCTGGCCGAGGACGTCGAGGACGAGGCCCACAACACCACGCGCTTCGTGGTGCTGGCGCGCGAGGAAAAATGGGCTGAACAGGGCTCGGGGCCGCTGGTCACCACTTTTGTTTTCCGGGTGCGCAACCTTCCCGCCGCGCTCTACAAGGCGCTTGGCGGCTTCGCCACGAACGGCGTCAACATGACCAAGCTGGAAAGCTACATGGTCGACGGCGAATTCTCCGCGACCCAGTTTTACGCCGACGTCGACGGCCATCCCGACGACAGGGGCCTCGCCTTTGCACTGGAGGAATTGAAATTCTTCTCGCGCGAATTCCGCATTGTCGGCGTCTACCCCGCCCAACCCTTCCGCGCGACGTTCAGCGAGAAGGCGGATTGAGGGTTAGGGCGTCGCCGCACATGCGGGCGTCGTCCTGAGGTGCGCGCTCTTGCGCGCCTCGAAGGATAGATATCGCCCCTGGCCCATCCTTCGAGGCTCGCTGCGCTCTCTCCTCAGGATGACGGCGGCATATAAGCTACGCCGCAACCTTCTTGCCCAACCCGAACGCATCCGCCAGCAAATCATACGACTTCTTGCGCGCGTCGTGATCGTACACGGCGGTGATGATCATTAGTTCGTCCGGCTTGCTCGCCGCGATCATCGGCTGCAGTTTCGCCAGCAACGTCGCCGGGCTGCCGACGAACAGCCGCGTCCGGTTGCGCGCGATCGAGGCGCGCTCGGCGTCGGTGTAGGGATAGGCCAAGGCTTCCTCGACGCTCGGCAGCGGCAAATATTGGCCACGGTCCCGCCGCAGGCGGTTGAGGTCCATCGAGGATGCGAGCTTTTCGGCTTCCGCATCGGTTTCGGCGGCGACCGCGGCGATCGCCAAAATGCCGTGCGGCGTGGTGCGCCAGCCCGACGGCTTGAAGCGGGCGCGGTAATGCGTCATCGCCTCGATCGCGTCATAGGACGCAAAATGATGCGCGAACGCGAAGCCCATGCCGACCTGCGCCGCGAGCTCGGAAGAATAGTCGCTGGAGCCGAGCAGCCAGATCGGCGGCAGCGGTGAATCGTCCGGCATCGCCACCACATTGTTGTAGGGATGGCCGGGCGGGAAGCCACGGGTCTCCCACAGAATCAGCTCCTGCAGCCGTTCGAGAAAATCGTCGCCCTCGCGGCGGTCGAGCCGGCTGCGCAGCGCGTGCGCGGTGGCGCCGTCGGTGCCGGGCGCGCGGCCGAGGCCGAGATCGATCCGGCCGGGGAACAGCGCCTCAAGCATCTTGAAGCGCTCGGCCACCACCAGCGGCGCGTGGTTGGGCAGCATCACGCCGCCGGAGCCGACGCGGATGTTTTTGGTCACCGCCGCGATCTGCCCGATCATCAGGTCCGGCGCGGGGCTCGCCACCGATGCCAGATTGTGATGCTCGGCGAGCCAGTAGCGGACATAGCCGAGCCCATCGACATGGCGCGCCAGGTCGATGCTGTTGCGCAGCGCCGCGGCGGGTTTGGTGCCTGTGGTGACGACGGAAAGGTCGAGGACTGAAAGCGGGATCATGCGGCTAACCTAGTGCGGCAAGGCAGGGCCACAAAGGCCCCGGCCGTGCAGATCAGGCCCGCGCCGGTGGGGATGGAGATACCGTCGCCGAGCGGCTGGAAGTGGGACAAACGAAGATAAATCCTTAATATTCCCGTTCTGCCCAACCATGCCGAACCTACCCATTTCAATCCGATTTCCTGTACTTATATCCATAAAAACTGATCTTCTTTCACGGTTCGGCAACTTCGAGAATCCTGCCCACCGGCCGTATTTCTGACCATCAGAATCGATATTTTTACTATAAGTGGGCAATTTCCCATCCTTAATGGGCTGTTTGAGCGGCCCCGTTTGGCCTATTTTAGCGTCCTGCAGCCAAGCCTGACGCCGGCGCATCTTTTTTTGGAGTGTTTGAGTGCCATGACCGAGGTTACGTCCCCCGCGCCCGATGGGCACCGCGCGCTCACTTCGCCTGACATCTCGTTCGAGTTTTTCCCGCCGAAGACCGAGGAGATGGAGCGCAGCCTGTGGGAGACCATCAACCGGCTGGCGCCGCTCGCCCCCAATTTCGTGTCGGTGACCTATGGCGCCGGCGGATCCACGCGTGAGCGCACCCATTCCACCATCGCCCGCATCCTGAAAGAGACCCGCCTGACCCCGGCGGCGCATCTGACCTGCGTCGGCGCACCGAAGGGCGAGATCGACGACGTGGTGGCGCGCTATTACGAGATCGGCGTCCGCCATATCGTCGCGCTGCGCGGCGACCCCTCGACCGGAATCGGCACCGCCTACAAGCCGCATGCCGACGGCTATCAAAGCTCGTCCGATCTCGTGGCCGGCATCAAGCAGCGTTATCCCGACATCGAAGTCTCGGTCTCGGCCTATCCGGAGAAGCATCCCGAGAGCCCGAATTTCGACGCCGATATCGACACGCTGCAAGCCAAGGTCGACGCGGGTGCCGCCCGCGCCATCACGCAGGTGTTCTTCGATAACGATCTCTACTTCCGTTATCTCGATAGGGTGCGCGCCCGCGGCATCAACATCCCGATCGTGCCCGGCATCATGCCGATGCACAATTTCAAGCAGGCGAGAGCCTTCGTCACCCGCGCCGGCACCACCGTGCCCAACTGGCTCGCGGAGAAATTCGACGGTCTCGACGACGACGCCGAAACGCGAAAGCTGGTAGCGGCCACCGTTGCCGCCGGCCAGGTGCAGAAGCTCGCAAAACACGGCGTCGATACCTTTCATTTCTACACCATGAACCGCGCGGACCTCGTGTTCGCCATCAGCCATCTGCTCGGCATCCGCCCGCATGGCGCACAGAAAGCCGCCTGATCCAATGACCGTGCCTGTCTCTCCGAAGCGAACTGCCCTGCTCGCGGCCGCCCGCGAACGCATCCTGGTGCTCGACGGCGCCATGGGCACCATGATCCAGGGCCTGCAATATGACGAGGCCGCGTTCCGCGGCGAACGGTTCAAGGATTTTCACCGCGACGTGCGCGGCAACAACGATCTCTTGATCCTGACCCAGCCGCAGGCGATCGAAGACATCCACGCCGCCTATCTGCGCGCCGGTGCTGACATCGTCGCCACCAACACCTTCTCCTCGACCTCGATCGCGCAGGCCGATTACGAGATGTCGGACCTCGCCTATGAACTCAACCTTGACGGCGCCAAACTGGCGCGCGCCGCCGCCGAGCGCGTGAGCGCCGAGGACGGCAAGCGACGTTTCGTCGCGGGCGCGCTGGGCCCGACCAACCGCACCGCCTCGATCTCGCCGGATGTTTCCAATCCCGGCTATCGCGCCGTCACCTTCGACGATCTGCGCAATGCCTATGGCGAACAGATCAACGGCCTTTTGGATGGCGGCGCCGATATGCTGCTGGTCGAGACCATTTTCGATACGCTCAACGCCAAGGCGGCGCTCTACGCCATCGCCGAAATCACCGAGGCGCGCGGCATCGACGTGCCCGTGATGATCTCGGGCACCATCACCGACAAGTCCGGCCGCCTGCTGTCCGGCCAGTTGCCGGAAGCGTTCTGGAATTCGGTGCGGCACGCCAAGCCGATCACCATCGGCTTCAACTGCGCGCTCGGCGCGGAAGATCTGCGCGCCCACATTGCGGACATCGGCCGCGTCGCCGATACGCTGGTATGCGCCTATCCGAATGCCGGCCTGCCCAACGAATTCGGCCAGTATGACGAAACCCCGGAATATATGGCGCGGCTGATCGGCGAATTCGCCCGCGATGGCCTCGTCAACATCGTCGGCGGCTGCTGCGGCACCACGCCGGACCATATCGCCGCGATTGCCGCCGCCGTGGCGCCGCACAAGCCGCGCGCTATTCCCGTGATCGAACCGCGGCTGCGGCTTTCCGGCCTGGAACCGTTCGAGCTGACGCCGGCGATCCCGTTCGTCAATGTCGGCGAGCGCACCAACGTCACGGGATCCGCGCGATTCCGTAAATTGATCACCGCCGGCGACTATACCGCGGCGTTGCAGGTGGCGCGCGACCAGGTCGAGAACGGCGCCCAGATCATCGACGTCAATATGGACGAGGGCCTGCTGGATTCCGAAGCCGCGATGGTGACGTTCCTCAACCTCGTTGCCGCCGAGCCCGACATCGCCCGCGTTCCCGTGATGGTCGATTCCTCGAAATTCCACGTGATCGAAGCCGGCCTGAAATGCGTGCAGGGCAAGCCGGTGGTGAACTCGATCTCGATGAAGGAAGGCGAGGAAAAATTCATCCACGAGGCGACCATCGCGCGGCGCCACGGCGCCGCCGTGGTGGTGATGGCGTTCGACGAGGCCGGGCAGGCCGATACGTTCGCGCGCAAGACCGAGATCTGCAAGCGCGCCTACGACATCCTGGTCAACCGGCTGAACTTCCCGCCCGAAGACATCATCTTCGATCCGAATATTTTCGCGATCGCGACCGGGCTGGAGGAGCACAACAATTACGGCGTCGATTTCATCGAGGCGGCGCGCTGGATCCGCAAAAACCTGCCGCATGCGCATATTTCCGGGGGCGTCTCCAATCTCTCGTTCTCGTTCCGCGGCAATGAGCCGGTGCGCGAGGCGATGCATTCGGTGTTCCTGTATCATGCGATTCATGCCGGCATGGACATGGGCATCGTCAATGCCGGGCAGATGATCGTCTATGACGACATCGATCCTGAGCTTCGCCAGGTCTGCGAAGACGTCATCCTCAACCGCGATCCCGGCGCGTCGGAAAAACTGCTGCAGCTCGCGGAAAAGTTCCGCGGCAAGGAGAAGCAGACAAAAGAGCAGGATCTGGCCTGGCGCGAATGGCCGGTCGAGAAACGGCTGTCCCACGCGCTGGTGCACGGCATCACCGAATACATCGAGGAAGACACCGAAGCCGCGCGCAAGACCGTCGAGCGGCCGCTCAACGTGATCGAAGGCCCGCTGATGGCCGGCATGAACATCGTCGGCGATCTCTTCGGCGACGGCAAAATGTTCCTGCCGCAGGTGGTGAAGTCCGCCCGCGTGATGAAGCAGGCGGTCGCCTACCTGATGCCGTTCATGGAAGAGGAAAAGGCGCGCAACCTCGCCAACGGCATCGTTGGCGACGGCCGCAGCGCCGCCGGCAAGATCGTGCTCGCGACCGTCAAGGGCGACGTCCACGACATCGGCAAGAACATCGTCGGCATCGTGCTGCAATGTAACAATTTTGAGGTCATCGACCTCGGCGTCATGGTGCCCGCCGCCAGGATCATCGAAACCGCCAAGGCCGAGGGCGCCGACATTATCGGCCTGTCCGGCCTGATCACGCCGTCGCTGGACGAAATGAGTTTCCTTGCCGGCGAGATGGAACGGCAGGGCATGAAGCTGCCGCTCTTGATCGGCGGCGCCACCACCAGCCGGGTCCATACCGCCGTGAAGATCGACCCGAACTACAAGGGCGGGCCGGTGGTGCATGTCAATGACGCCAGCCGCGCCGTCGGCGTCGCCTCGTCGCTGCTCTCGCCCGAGCGGCGCGTGGCCTTTGCCGCCGACATGCGCGCCGAATACGCCAAAATTTCCGCGGCGCATTTCCGCGCCCAGGCCGACAAGAAGCGGCTGAAGCTCGCCGCCGCCCGCGCCAATGCGGTGACCATCGACTTCGCCAGGACGCCGCCGAAGAAGCCGGCGTTTTTGGGCATCAAGAGTTTTGACGCCTACGACCTCGCGGAGCTGGCCGAGTACATCGACTGGACGCCGTTCTTCCAGACCTGGGAACTGACCGGGCGCTATCCGGCGATCCTCGACGATCCCAAGATCGGCGAAGTCGCCCGCTCGCTCTATGACGACGCGCGCAAGATGCTCGACCGCATCGTCCGGGAAAAATGGTTCACGGCGCGCGCCACCATCGGCTTCTGGCCGGCCAATGCCGACGGCGACGATATTGCCGTCTACGCCGACGATAGCCGCCAACAGAAGATCGCGACCTTCCACACGCTGCGCCAGCAGCTGGAGAAGCGCGAAGGCCGTTTCAACGCCGCGCTGTCGGACTTTATCGCGCCGGCGACGTCGGGCGTACCGGATTATATCGGCGCCTTCGTCGTCACCGCCGGGATCGGCGAGGATTTGGTCGCCGACCGCTTCAAGAACGCCAATGACGACTACTCCTCGATCCTGTGCAAGGCGCTGGCCGATCGGCTGGCGGAGGCCTTTGCCGAGCGGCTGCATGCGCGGGTGCGCCGGGAATTCTGGGGCTACGCGCCGGACGAGGTGCTTTCGCCCGATCAGCTCATCCTCGAGCAATATGCCGGCATTCGGCCGGCGCCCGGCTATCCCGCGCAGCCCGATCACACCGAGAAGGCGACGCTGTTCTCTCTGCTCGACGCCGAAAACACCGCCGGCGTGAAGCTGACCGAAAGCTACGCGATGTGGCCGGGCTCGTCGGTCTCCGGGCTCTATTTCAGCCATCCCGAAAGCTTCTATTTCGGCGTCGGCAAGATCGAGCGCGATCAGGTCGAGGACTATGCCGCGCGCAAGGGCATGACGGTGGCCGAGACCGAGCGCTGGCTGGCGCCGGTGCTGAACTACATCCCCGCGCAGGACCGTCCGCAGGCGGCGACGCTGCCGCTGGCGCCCGCCGCAACAGCCGTCCCCGCCAACGACACCGCCTCGCATCCGCCGGGCTGCACCTGCGCGGTGCATCTGGCCTGGCGGAAAAAGGCTGTGGGGGCCTAGCCACTTTCTTCCCTTCTCCCCTTGTGGGAGAAGGTGGCGCGAAGCGCCGGATGAGGGGTCTCTATCCGCGGAGACAGACCCCTCACGCGTCTCGCGTCTGGCGACGCGAGCCACCCTCTCCCACAAGGGGAGAGGGGAAGAAAAGTGGAGTGCCCCATGAAATTCTTCTCCTTCTGGCGATCGCAGGCGAGCTTTCGGGTCCGCATCGCGCTCAACCTGAAAAAGCTGCCGAGCGAGGTCGTGTTCGTCGATCTCGATGCCGACGTGCATCACGCCGACGAATTTCGCCGGATCAATCCGCAGATGGCGCTGCCGGCGCTGGTCGAGGATGACGGCACCACGCTGTTCCAGTCGCTGGCGATCATCGAATATCTCGAGGAAACCCATCCGACCCCGCCGCTGCTGCCGGCCGATCCGCGCGGCCGCGCCCGGGTGCGCGCGCTGGCGCTGATGGTCGCCTGCGAGGGCCATCCTTTGCTGGTGCCGCGGGTGCGGCGCTATCTCGATCACGAACTGAATGTGCGGGACACCCAGCAAACGGCGTGGCGGCGGCACTGGACCGTCGAGACGCTGGCCGCACTCGAAGGCCATCTTGCCGGCCACAGAGATACCGGCCGCTTCTGCCATGGTGATCAGCCTTCACTCGCCGACATCTGCCTCGCCGGCCACGCCACCGTGGCAGACATGCTGCAGATCAACCTTGCGCCCTGGCCGACCGTGAAACGCATCTACGAGACATCCATGGCGATGCCGGAATTTTCGACGGCGCATCCGCTGGCGCAGGCGGATACGCCGGAGGCGATGCGGCCGAAGGGGTGACACCTCCGCGTCATTGCGAGCGGAGCGAAGCAATCCATGCTTCCGCTAGCTGAGAGATGGATTGCTTCGCGGAGCCTGTCATCGGGCGCGCGTTCGCGCGACCCGTTGGCTCGCAATGACGGTGCTCTAAACGTGCGCTCGCATCTCGCGGCGCGATCCGCCCGAGCTTTGCGTCATTCTCCACCCTCGTGGAAACACAGAGGGCGCAGGGAAGACCGGGTGCGCGCTGCACCCGCGGTCTCGCGTGCAATATGTGCACAAGAACACGCACACGAGCATACAGGTTCAGCGGAAACACTCCGGCCTTCCCCGCGCAATGGTTTTACGGCTTACTTCGTGCTCTCCCCGGTGACCGGCTTTGTTGCCACCGTCGCCATGCGGATCGCTCCACACGACTTGACGCCAGCATCGGGGCGCCCGGACCACACGACTTCGCCGTCCGCGTTGGCTGCGTTCGTCTTGCGCAGTCATCGCGTCCACCGCATCTCACCGCGCGTTTCGTGACGTTGCGCAACGCCCCTCTTCTTGGGTGAGACGCGCGGAGAAACACCACTGATTTGCCCGACGCGACAAGGGGAATATTTTTTCGGAGAGGGCTGGACAGGTTTTTTTGATTTGCCCGTCGGGCAGTTTCTCGGGGTGCGCGGCACGCGCTTACTTCCCCTCTCCCCTTGTGGGAGAGGGTGGCGCCTCACGAAGTGAGGCGACGGGTGAGGGGTTTGTCTCCGCAAACACCGAACGCGCGGATAGAGACCCCTCATCCGGCAGCCTTCGGCTGCCACCTTCTCCCACAAGGGGAGAAGGGAAGAGCGCCGCAGCGTCTCGACCTAATCCCCGCTCGGCGGCACCAGCGGCTGCACGATCTCCTGAAACGGCGGCAGCGCCTCGCATCGTGTGGCATGCGCCTTCAGCGCCGGATACCGCGCGTCGAACAGTGCAGGATGCCCTTCACCAGTGAAGCGCAGCGCGCAGGCCACCATGATGTCGGCATGCCCGATTCGCTCGCCGAACCAGAACGGCGTCGCGACCCGAGCCCGCTCCTTCTCCAGCAGCTCCAGCACGCCTGATATCTGCGCCTCGCAGCGCTCGACCCAGAGCTTGAGCTGATCCTTGCGCAGCACGCGCTCGTAAATCAGGCTGACCGCCTTGTCGGCGAGCCCGCTGCCCAGCGCGCAAATCTTCAAGGCGTGCCGCCGCTCCAGCCCCTTTGCAGCGATCATCGCCTTGTCCGGACCGACCAGCTCGTCGAGATAATCCAGGATCGCCGTACTCTCCATCAGCGCCTCGCCGCCATCCAGCACCAGTGTCGGCACCCGCCGCAGCGGATTATACGGCGCGATCTTGTCGGCCTCGCCGAACGTCGACCACGGCCGGTGCTCGAACGGCAGGCCGTAGAGTCGCAGCGCAATCGCGACCCGGCGGACGAAGGGCGAGTCGTATTGGCCGATCAGGAACATGGGGCTGGGCACCTCAGTGAGATTGGACAGAAGGGCTGGCTGCACATTTCTCTGAGCCGGGTACCGTCATAGACTAAGTTCCTATGACAAAAAGCAATTCCCTCGCTATTATCACGGGAATTTCAATTACTGATTGAGAGTTTCAATGTCCGCTAAGAAGACGTTCGTACCTGTGGTCGCTGTCCTAAACATGAAGGGAGGAGTAGGTAAAACAACCCTCAGTGCAAACATTTTCCGAGTGCTCTTCGAGCGCCATCGTGCCGGCACTCTTTTGTTAGACTTGGATCACCTGAGCTGCACCCGGTTCTGTTGACACCTGCTTAAGCTAATCCAGCCTGCTGCTCGAACTCCATAGGGCTCAAATATCCGATCGTCGAGTGCCGGCGTTTCGGATTGTAGAAGCGCTCAATATAATCGAAGACGTCAGCCTTGGCGTCATCCCTCGTTCGGTACACTCTGCGCGTAGTCCGCTCGGTCTTCAATGACGAGAAGAAGCTCTCCATCGCCGCGTTATCCCAGACGTTGCCTGACCGGCTCATCGAGCAGACGACGCCGTGATCGGCCATCAGCCGCTGGAACTGTTCGCTGGTGTATTGGCTGCCGCGATCGGAATGATGCAAGAGCGCGTCCGGTTTGCCCCGTCGCCAGATCGCCATCACCAGGGCGTCAGTGACGAGCTGGGCCGTCATCGCTGCGTTCATCGACCAACCAACCACACGGCGGGAGAAGAGATCGACGACAGCGGCAACATAGAGCCAACCCTCCGCTGTCCACACGTACGTGAAGTCAGCGATCCATTTGCGGTTGGGAGCGGACGCATCGAAGCTGCGGTCGAGCACGTTGGGAGCGACGGCGGCGACCTGCCGCTCACCCAGATCGGGCGGCAGTCGCCGCCGTCGTGGACGGGCTTTGAGAGCCTGTAGCCGCATCAAACGCTCGATCCGATGCAGTCCACACAACCCGCCTTCCGCCAACATGTCGTGCCACACTCGCCTCGCGCCATAGGTTCGATCGCTGGCGAGGAAACTGGCGCGAACCTTCGCGCCCAACTCCTCATCGCTCCGGCTGCGTTGGCTGCGCGGCCGTGTCAGCCAGGCATAGAACCCACCCCGCGAGACACCGAGCGCCCCGCACAACCATTCCGCCGGCCAGATCCCCCGGTGCTTCGCGATGAAGGCGAACTTCATGTTGATTCCTTCGCGAAGTAGGCCGCGGCTTTTTTTAGGATGTCCCGTTCGGCTCTCAGCTTGGCGACCTCGCGCTTGAGCTGCGCGATCTCCAACTGCTCCGGCTTCATCTGGCCCTGGCCGGGGAATGCATGCTGCGGATCGTCCGCCAGCTGCTTCACCCAATTGCGCAACTGCGTTGGATGAACGCCAAGGTCTGCTGACGCCTGCGCATACGACACGCCGCGCTCCTTGATCAGGCGTACAGCCTCAAGCTTGAACTCTCGCGTAAACTGCCGTCTCTCCATGACACACCTCCTGCTCCATAAAACACCTAACTCGGTGTCCTCGGAACCGGGTGCAGCTCACTGCTCAATGTTGCAAGCATGATTCGGAACCGTTCTGTCCACGGCATAGATTGGCCTTTACGACGAGAGAAACCTTGAAGAAGTCAGAATACCAGGCTCAAGTCGATTCATTGCTTTCTGCGATTAAGAAACATGTTTCCGGCTCCGGTATCGACTTGGGTGTCGAACACCACAACTCTTTATTGGTCGTGCTGCACTGGATCGACTATTTAAAAAAGTCCGAACTCACAGGCTGCTGTGATGAAATTCTAGATGGTATCCGAGCAACTGCCGTTGAAGCGTCTGGTTGCATTGCTCTAGGGCTAATTCGCCCTGCTATCTTTGCGCTCCGGGCACAAATCGACGCAACGGTAGCGTGGCTCTACTTCAAGGACCATCCTAAAGAGTGGGACTTCTTAATACGAACGGGGGACGGGTTCAAATCGAGGAGCGAGATAATTGAATTTCTAACAAAATTCGTCGATAAGTTTGGCTCACGATTCTCGATACTTAGCGCTCACAAACTGCGTAAGGTTGATCAGCCGTACCGGTTACTTTCAGCGCATATCCATGGTCAGAGCACACTCGTAATACCGACATTTCAAAAACTCGAAGCGATGGTTTATGCCGAAAAGCAATGCAAAGAGGCGGTAAGCCTCCAGGCGGAGGTGTCGGAGTATGTGAGTGATATCTTTCTAGCTTACTTCGCGAGCAAATGGCCTTCGCTTCCCGACGAAATATTGAAGCCAGTAAAATCGCGAGTTCCATCTGAAAAACACGCGAAATTGTTCTCTTAATTTTGAAACAGCTCGGAAATAGTCTTCCGAAAGCGCGGGGTACCCATCCCCTCATCGCTCGCCAGCACGCCCCTCACCGCCCGCCCCAACCCCGCCGGCTTCCGCTCGCCCGCCCCTCTCACCGCGGCCTCAGCGTGATCGCTTCCGCCGTCGCGGCCTCGACCGCCGCACGGCTGTACAGCAGCGGGACGTACTGCCCCGTCGCCCACAACGGCGCGAGGTCGCGATAGTGCCCGCTGAAGGGATCGCCGGATTGACCGGGGGTGTTGATGGTGCGGCTGGCGTCCCAGCCCCCGACATCGATCACCATGCGGAACGAGGCGCCGCTGATCAACCGGTAATCGGAACGCCGATAGGTGGCGGCGTGCGGCACATTGCCCGCGCCGCCCAAAGCCAATGGTCCCACCGAAAGCTGCGACGCCGTGGCCTTGTCCGCCAGCGGCATCAGCGCGTGATCGAATTTGGCGACGTGCAACCGGTCCCAGCGCCAGGTGGTGGAATCCTCGCCAAGTCTGTCCACGACCTCGGCGACTGCGCTGCCCAGACTGTCGCGGAGAATGCGATCGCGCGCGGCCGCGGGCTCGTCCAGGAGCCGAGGATCCGGCACTTCAAGGAATGCAACCATCGCCGGAATGCCGGACGCCTCCGGCGCGATCAGATTGGCGGCCTTGGGCGCCGCGGTCTTCAGCAGCTCGGCGCCGAGGTGATTGGCGATCCAGACCTCGAACACCGCAGCAGCCGCGCTGTCGGCGCTATCGCGCGCGTCCCACGCCTTCAGCAGCTCGAGCCCCTTTTTGACATTGGCGTCGTCGGAAGAGAGCGGTTTCAGCAGCGCGACCAGCCGCCGCGCCAGCATCGAGGTATCGTCGTTCTGCAAATCCATCGCGTCGGCCAGCGTCATCTTGCTGTTGGCCTGCAGCACCTCGACGATGCGCTGCCAGCGCGCGCTGTCGGCCCATTCGAATCCGACCTTGCGCTCGGCGACCGGATAATCGGCTGGCAGGTTCATCTGGTTGGCGGTCGCGAACCAGCCCTGCTGCGGGCGATAGAGCTTTGGCAGTTCGTCGAGCGAGAGAAAGCCCTGCCATTCGTAACGGCCGTCGCCGGGCACCGGCATCAGGCCGTCATAGTTGACGCGGCGCGGCGTCTTGCCGGCGGCGACCCAGCCGATGTTGCCTTTGGTGTCAGCATAGAGCTGGTTCTCCGACGGCGCGCCCCAGCGCCGCATCGCGGTGAGGAAGCCGTTCCAGTCCTTCGCGGTCATGTAGTCGGACGAGCCGAAATAGGCCGAGGTGCCCGGCTCGAACCAGATCGAGCGCACCGCGAAGGCGCGCTTGTTGACCTCGTCGACATGGATGACGGGGCCGTGGCGGGTAAACTTCAGCTCGAGATCGCGATCGCCCTCGCCCTTCACCTGCTCCTTCTCGTGGACGATGCGCATGTCCTCCCAGCCGTCACGATAGCGATACTGGTTCGGGTTGGCGGGATTGAGCTCGTAGACGTAGAGGTCCTCCTGATCCACGCTGAAGATGGTCAGGCCGAACGCAATGGTGTCGTTGTGGCCGATCGATATCCCGGGAAGCGCCGGCTCGCCGGCGCCGATCACCGACAGGCCGGGCGCGTTGAGCCCGACGATATAGCGCAGCGACGGCACGCTGTGCTCGCGATGCGGATCGTTGGCGAGAATCGCGCGGCCGGTCGCGCTCCGCGCCGGGGCGACCACAAAATTGTTGGAGCCGATGGTGTCGCGCTGCTGGTCGGCCTCTGCCAGATACACATCGGGATCGTGCGCCAGCGCCGCCTTCTGGTCCTTCGCCAAGGCAAAGCTCACCGGCCGGGTGGCGAGGTCGTAAGACGCCAGCACCGCCTTGGGCACGCTGCAGGGGTCGAGCCCTTCGGGAATCTTCGTCGTCCAGGACGGTTCGAGCTTGACCCGCAGGCGATCCGCCTCGAGCCCGGCCGCGCAGGCGACCAGCGAGCGCTTGACCTCGGAGGCGACGTTTCGCGTCAGTCCGTGGCTGCGAATCCGGACCACGTCGTCCGCCGACCACAGATCCGGCATGGTGCCCGCGATCTTGAACTCGATCGGGCGCGGCCGCCGGCCCGCCTGCACATCGCCGACATAGGCGTTGACGCCGGCGACGAAGGCTTCCGCAAAGGTTTTGGCCTTGGGGCCATAGGCCGCCCACTCCGCCTTCATGTCGCCGCGGTAGAGAAACAGCCGCAGCGCCTTGTCCTGTTCGGCATAGGCCGCGCCGAAATCCTTTGCCAGCAGCCCGAGCCCGCGCTTGCGCCAGAGGTCGATCTGCCAGAGCCGGTCGCGCGCCGCGTTAAAGCCCTGCAGGAAAAACAGGTCGTGCTCGTTGCCGGCATAGATGTGCGGGATGCCCCAGACGTCGACCAGGATTTGCCCCGGCGACTGCAACCCGGCGACGTCCGTGCTGGTCTGGCGCGCCGCGGATAACGCATTCTCCTTCTCGCGCGCAACGACGCCGGGGGCGGTGAGTGAAACAAACACTGCGGAGCCGAGCAGCAGTCGAATGGCGCGGTTGAAACCCTTGTTCTTCATTTTCTTCTTGCTCCCCTGGTCGCGGCCTAGCAGATCAACGCGTCACTCCCCCTCGTCGCTCGCCAGCACGCCCTTCACCGCGCGCGCCCATCCGGCGAGCTTCCGCTCCCGTGTCGCCTGGCTCATCGCCGGCTTGAAGCGATGTTGCAGCCGCCAATTGTCAGCGAACTTTGCAGGTTCAGGATAGACGCCGGCCTGCAGCCCGGCGAGATAGGCGGCGCCGAGCGCGGTGGTCTCCTGGATCATCGGGCGGTCGACCGGCGCGTCGAGCAAATCGGCAAGGCGCTGCATGGTCCAGTCCGACGCCGCCATGCCGCCATCGACACGCAGCACGATGGTGGCGGCCTTGGCGTCGGGCCAGTCGGCGCGCATCGCGGCCCACAGGTCAAAAGTCTGGTAGCACACGCTTTCCAGCGCGGCATGGGCGAGTTCGGCGGGGCCGGTGTTTCGGGTGAGGCCGAACAGCGCGCCGCGCACCCGCGGATTCCAGTACGGCGCCCCCAAACCGACGAAGGCCGGAACCAGATAGACGCTCTGCATGGAATCGGATTTGTCGGCGAGCGGGCCGGTCTCGGCGGCCTGCTTGATGATGCCGAGCCCGTCGCGCAGCCATTGCACCGCGCTTCCAGCGACGAAGATCGAGCCTTCCAGCGCGTAGGTCCGTTTGCCCCCGAGCTGATAGGCGATCGTGGTCAGCAGCTTGTTCTTCGATTTCACCGGCGTGGTGCCGGTGTTGAGCAGCGCAAAGCAGCCGGTGCCGTAGGTCGACTTCATCATGCCGGGCTCGAAACAGGCCTGGCCGATGGTCGCGGCCTGCTGGTCGCCGGCGATGCCCGAGATCATGATGCTGCCGCCGAACAATTCCGGCGCGCTGTCGCCGAAATCGGCGGACGAATCCTTCACCTCCGGGAGCATCGAGCGCGGCACGCGCAGGATCTTCAGCAACTCGTCGTCCCACGCGCCGGTATGGATATTGAACAGCAGCGTGCGCGAGGCGTTGGTGGCGTCGGTCGCATGCACCTTGCCGCCGGTCAGCCGCCACAGCAAATAGCAATCGACGGTGCCGAACATCAGTTCGCCGCGATCGGCGCGCTCGCGCGCGCCGGGGACGTGGTCGAGTATCCATGCGACTTTGGTGCCCGAGAAATAGGGGTCGATGATCAGGCCGGTCCTGGCCGAAATCATGGGCTCGTGGCCCTCGGCCTTCAGCCGGGTGCAGATATCGGCGGTGCGGCGGTCCTGCCAGACGATGGCGCGGTGCACGGCCTGGCCGGTGGCGCGGTCCCATACCACGGTGGTTTCGCGCTGGTTGGTGATGCCGATCGCGGCGATGTCTTTTGCGGTGAGGTCCGCCTTCTTCATCGCCTCGCGGCAGACTGCAACGGTGGAGGTCCAGATGTCCTCCGGCTCATGCTCGACCCATCCCGAGGCCGGAAAATGCTGCGGGAATTCAGCTTGCGCCGATGCGGCGATGGAAATGTCGCTGCGGAACACGATGGCGCGCGAGGATGTGGTGCCCTGATCGATGGCCAGCACAAAGGACATTGGCGTTGCTTCCCGGAAGGATTGATTTGGGCAAGGCAAGCGGATTGGAGATGGTTCGTCAATATCTCAACGTCGCGCGGCGCTTTCTTCACCTCGCCCCGCTTGCGGGGAGAGGTCGAAGCCGAAGGCTTCGGGTGAGGGGGACTATCCGCGCACTCGGTGCTTGCTGAGGCAGCCCCTCACCCCAACCCTCTCCCCGCAAGTGCGGGGCGAGGGAGCAGACCGCCTACGCCGAGGCCGTGGTCACGCCGCCGTCGACCACGATGGTCTGGCCGGTCATGAAGGTCGAGGCGTCGGAGGCGAGATAGGCCACCGCGCCGGCGATCTCGTCGGGTTCGCCGATCCGGCGCAGCGGCGTGGTGGCGGTGCGGTGCTTCAGCCGCGCCTCGTCTTCCCACAGCGCGCGGGCGAAATCGGTCTTGACCAGGCCCGGCGCCACGCAATTGACGCGCACGCCCTTCGGGCCCCATTCGCCGGCGAGGCTGCGGCACAGCGAGAAATCCGCCGCCTTGGAAATCCCGTAGGCGCCGATCACGGTCGAGCCGCGCAGGCCCCCGATCGAGGACACGATCACGACCGAGCCCTTGCCGCGCGCGGCCATTTGCGGGATCGCGTGTGCGCACAGCCAGATGTTGCTCTTGACGTTGGAGCCCATGATCTTGTCGAAGGCCTCGTCCTTGATGTCGAGCAACGGGCCGTAATAGGGGTTTACCGCCGCGTTGCAGACGAGGATGTCGACCTTGCCGTAGTGCTTGGTCGCGCCCGAGATCAGCGCCTCGACTTCTTCGCGGCGCGAGATGTTGCAGGGGATGACATGGGCGTCGCCGCCGGACTTGTTGATGCCGTCGGCAACTTCCTTGCAGGCGTCGGCCTTGCGGCTGGAGATCACCACCTTGGCGCCGAGCTTTGCCAGCAACTCGGCCGAAGATCGGCCAATGCCGCGGCTCGAGCCGGTGATGACGGCGACGGTGCCGGTAAGATCGAACGGGGTGTTTTTCATTGTTGTTGCCTCCCTCTTTTGTTCGCGCTCGTCATTGCGAGGAGCGCAAGCGACGAAGCAATCCACACTTGCTTTGCCGCTCCATGGATTGCTTCGCTGCGCTCGCAATGACGGAGATTAATTTCGTCATTCCGGGGCGATGCGAAGCATCGAACCCGGAATCTCGAGATTCCGGGTCTGGCCCTGCGGGCCATCCCGGAATGACGGGAGAGAACTACACCAGTCCCCCACCATCCGTGACGCGGCGGAGATGGTAGTCGGTGTCGCCAAAGGTGTTTTCGATCATGGTCAGCCGCTTGAAGTAGTGGCCGATCTTGGCTTCCTGCGTCATACCGATGCCGCCATGGAGCTGGATCGACTGCTGGCCGACGAACTTTGCGGATTTGCCGATCTGCACTTTCGCCGCCGCCACCGCCGTCGCACGTTCCCTGGCGTTGTCGAAGTCGGCGGCCATGGTCGCGAACATCGACATGCTGCGGGCCTGTTCGAGGGCCACGAACATGTCGGCGGCGCGATGCTGCAGGGTCTGAAAACTGCCGATCGGCACGCCGAACTGCTTTCGCGTTTTCAGATATTCGACGGTGGTCTTCAGCGATTCATCCATCGCGCCGACCGCCTCCGCGCACATCGCGGTGCGGGCCTCATCGACCACGCGCTCGATCAGGGCGAGACCATTCTCGGGATCGCCGATCGCAGCACTGCCGTCGACCTCGACGCCGGTCAGCGTGATGTCGGCCGCGTGCAGGCCGTCCTGGGTCGGATAGCCTTTGCGGGTGACGCCCTTGGCATTCGCGGGGACCAGGAACACGCCGATCCCGGCCTTGTCGCGCTGGCTGCCCTTGGTCCGCGCGGTCACGATCAAGGTGTCGGCGTTCTCGCCGTTGAGCACGACGAATTTTTCGCCGTCGATCACCCAGCCGTCGCCCTTTTTCTTGGCCGTGGTCGCGACGTCATGGAGATCGTAGCGCGAGTTCTTCTCCAGCTGCGCGAAGGCGAAGGTCTTGCTGCCGTCGATGATGCCGGGAATGTGCGCGGCCTTCTGCTCGGCCGAGCCGCCATGGCGCAGGAAGCCGCCGGCGATCACCACCGTGGGGAGATAGGGCTCCAGCACCATCGCCTTGCCGAGCGCTTCCATCACGATCATGGTCTCGACCGCGCCGGCGCCGAAGCCGCCATCGTCTTCCGAGAACGGCAGGCCGAGCAGGCCCTGCTCGGCGAGCTTGCCCCAGACGGCTTTGCTCCAACCGCCCTTCTCCGCCATGTATTTCTTGCGGTGGTCGAAATCGTAGGAATCGTTCAACAGACCGTCGACGCTTTCCTTGAGAAGCCGCTGCTCCTCGGACAAATCAAAATCCATTTTTTACCTCCTCGTATTCAGAACAATTGCCGTCATTCTCCGATGCGCAATTGCGCATCGTAGATGCGCCACTTGGCGCAGGCCCGGAATCCATACGCACGATCGTGGTCGAACCCTCTCCCCGCAAAGTGCGGGGCGAGGGAGAAGAGATCACAACCCCAGCACCGCCTTGGTGATGATGTTGCGCTGGATCTCGTTGGAGCCGCCGTAGATCGAGACCTTGCGGTTGTTGAAGTAGCTCGGCGCGATCTGGGCGGTCCAGTCCATGGTCTCGTTGGAGCCGTCGTCGCCATGCTCGTCATAGGGCGCGGCGAACGGGCCGATCACTTCCATCAGAAGTTCGGTAGTGGTCTGCTGGATTTCCGAACCCTTGATCTTCAGCACCGAGGACGCCGGGTTGGGCTTGCCCTTGCCGTGCTTGTTCTCGTCGGCGACGACGCGGAGCTGCGTCAGTTCGAGCGCCTTCAGCTCGATCTCGACGGCGGCGAGTTTCTCGCGGAAACCCTGATCCTCGAGCACCGGCTTGCCGCCGGATTCGACCTTGGACGCCAGGTCCTTGATGCGGCGCAGCCGCTCCTTGGAAACGCCGACACGGGCGATGCCGGTGCGCTCATTGCCGAGCAGGAATTTGGCGTAATCCCAGCCCTTGTTCTCCTCGCCGATCAAATTCTCGACGGGCACCTCGACGTCATCGAAGAACACCTCGTTGACCTCGTGGCCGCCGTCGATGGTCTGGATCGGGCGCACCGTGACGCCCTTCGACTTCATGCTGAACACGATGAAGGAGATGCCCATCTGCTTCTTCGCATTGGCGTCGGTGCGGCACAGGCAGAAGATCATGTCGGCGTGCTGCGCCAGCGTGGTCCAGGTCTTCTGGCCGTTGATGATGTATTTGTCGCCCTTGCGCTCGGCCTTGGTCTTCAGTGAAGCGAGGTCCGATCCCGAACCCGGCTCCGAAAAGCCCTGGCACCACCAGTCGTCGACGTTCGCAATGCGCGGCAGATATTGCTTCTTCTGCGCTTCATTGCCGAAGGTGTAGATGACCGGGCCGACCATGCTGACGCCGAAGGCGAGCGGCGCGGGTGCTGGATGCATCTGCAGTTCTTCGTTGAAGATATAATGCTGCACCGAGGTCCAGCCGGTGCCGCCATATTCCTTCGGCCAGTGGCTGACGCCCCAGCCCTTCTTGTTCAGGATGCGCCACCAGGCGACCATCTCGTCCTTGGACAGATGACGGCCCTCGACCAGTTTGCGCCGTGTCTCCGGCGGCACGTTATCCCTGAAGAAGGCCCGGACCTCCTCACGAAACGCCATTTCTTCCTTGCTGAAAGCGAGATCCATCGGATCCTCCTGTGAGCGAATTACATTCTTAAGCTACGCGAAATCTTACGTCGTCCCGGCGAAAGCCGGGACCCATAACCACCGGCGTTCGCGGGTAGTAAAAGGCGTCTGCCACAGCACCCAAACGCGAGATCACGCGGTATGGGTCCCGGCTCAAGGCCGGGACGACGGGGGTGATCATGACCGACCTCCCGACGCGACTTGTTGTTTGGCTTGTGACGACGGCTGCTGCTGGCGCAGTTCGTGGCGCGACAGCTTGCCGACGGAGGTGCGCGGCAGTTCCTCGACGAAATCGAGCGCTGCGGGAATTTCGTGCTTGCCGAGCTTGCCGGTTAGAAAAGCCTTGAGTTCGTCCAGCGTGAACGGCTTGGCGTCGGCGCGCAGCTTGATGAAGGCCTTTGCCGCTTCCCCGCGGTAATCGTCGGCGATGCCGATCACGATCACTTCCTGCACGCCGGGATGGGTATAGATCGCCTGCTCGATCATCTGCGGATAGACGTTGAAGCCGCCGGAGATGATCATGTCCTTCTTGCGGTCGACCAGATAGAAATAGCCGTCGGCGTCCATGTAGCCGATGTCGCCGGTCAGGAAGCGGTCGCCGACAAAGGCCTCCGCGGTTTCCTGCGGCAGGTTCCAGTAGCCTTTGGTCACATTGGGCCCGCGAATGCGGATCTCGCCCACTTCGCCGACCGGCATCAATTGCTTCGGATCGTCCAGCGACACCACGTCCATCTCGATGCCCGGCAGCATCAGCCCGATCGAGCCCGGCTTGTCCGGGCCTTCCTTGGGATGGCCGGTGCCGGGCGAGCAGGTCTCGGTCATGCCCCAGCCGCTCTTCAGCTTCATGCCGACCTTGCGCTCGAAAATCTTGGCCACCTCGACCGGCAGCGGCGCGCCGCCGGAGCCGCAGCTCACCAGCGAGGACAGATCGCGCTTGTCGAGATCGGGCAGTGCCGCGATCGCGATCCACATCGTCGGCACACCGGGGAATGCGGTGGCGCGCTTGACCTCGATGTCGCGCATCACGGCTTCGACGTCGAAACGCTGGTGCAGCGAAATCAGGTTGCCGCGCCGGATCGACGACAGCAGCACCACCGTCAGCGCAAAGATATGAAACAGCGGCAGCACGCAGATCACGCGCTCGATCGCGTCGCGCTCAGCGCGCGCCGGCTTGCCCCAGACGTCATAGACCGACACCGCCGACGTCAGATTGCCGTGGCTGAGCATGGCGCCCTTCGGCAGCCCGGTGGTGCCGCCGGTATATTGCAGCAGTGCGACGTCGTCGGCCGAGATGACAGGCCATTGCGCGGGCTTTGCCGCGCCATCGACGAATTGCTTGTAAGTGATGACAGCGGGGTTATTCGGCAGCGGCGTCTGCGGCGTCCCGACCTTGCCCCAATGATCGTCCTCGCAGACGATCAGGCGATCGAGCAGGCCCTTGTCGAGAAATTTCAGCGCGGTCGGCAGCAAAGCCGAGAGGTTAGAGGTGACCAGCACGCGCGCGCCGGAGTCGGAGAGCTTGTGCGACAGCGCGATCTCGCCGTCGAGCGGCGACAGATGCACGATGCGGGCGCCGGCCTTCAGCGCGCCGAAGAAATTGACGGGATGGTCCGGCGAATTGCCGAGGAACAGCGCCACCGAATGGTTCCTGCCGTAGCCGGCGCGGAGGAAAGCGGAGGCCGCCGTCTCCACCAGCGCTTCCAGCCCGGTGTAGCTGATCGGCCGGTCGCGGAACTCGATCGCCGGCCGCGCGCCGTATGCGGCGGCCGCCTCCGACAGCAGGTCCGGCAACGTGCCGCGCGCGATCGCATCGTCCCAATGAACGCCTTGCGGATAAAACTGTTCGCCGGGATGGGTCATGCGGGCTTTCAGTGCGTCGCAGCAAGAAGATCGTCATTCCGGGGCACGCGAAGCGTGAACCCGGAATCTCGAGATTCCGGGTCTGCGCCTGACGGCGCATCCCGGAATGACGGATCGTGGGAGCGAGCGCCCATCAAGCCGCTTTCGCGCTCTGCGCCATCGACGCAAAGGTCTTGCCTTCGGCGGCGAGGCGCTTGAGCAGCGGCGCCGGCTCCAGCGACGGATCGTTGGTCTCCTTGGCGTAATAGGACAGCCGGTCGGCGATGTGCTTGAGGCCGACCTGGTCGGCATAGAACATCGGGCCGCCGCGGTAGATCGGCCAGCCATAGCCATAGAGCCAGATCACGTCGATATCGCTCGGACGCGCCGCGATACCTTCTTCGAGGATCCGCGCACCCTCGTTGATCATCGGGTACATCATGCGCTCCAGGATCTCGTCGTCCGAAACCACGCGCTTCTTGCGGCCGAGGCGCTGCAGCGTCTCGTCGATCAGCTTCTCGACCTCCGGATCGGGCAATGCCGCGCGCGACCCCGCCTCGTATTTGTAATAGCCCTTGCCGGTCTTCTGGCCGAAGCGACCGGCTTCGCACAGCGCGTCGGCGATTTCCGACTTGATGCCGCGGTCCTTGCGCGAGCGCCAGCCGATATCGAGGCCGGCGAGATCGCCCATCGCGAACGGACCCATCGGCATGCCGAATTTCGTGACCACGGCGTCAACCTGCTGCGGCAATGCGCCCTCGAACAGCAGTTTCTCGGACTGCTTGCCGCGCTGGGCCAGCATGCGGTTGCCGACAAAACCGTCACAGACGCCGACCACGGCCGGAACCTTTGCAATCTTGCGCGCGATCGACACCGCGGTCGTCAGCGCGTCGGGCGCGGTCTTGGCGGCGCGGACGATCTCGCACAGCTTCATCACGTTGGCCGGCGAGAAGAAGTGCATGCCGAGCACGTCCTGCGGACGCTTCGTCACCTTCGCGATCTCGTCGATGTTCAGATACGAGGTGTTGGAGGCCAGCACCGCGCCGGGCTTGGCGTACTTGTCCAGCGCCTCGAACACTTCCTTCTTGACCGCCATGGTTTCGAACACGGCTTCGATGACCAGGTCAGCGTCCTTGACGTTTTCCAGGCCGACCACGCCGGTAATCAGGCCCATTCGCTTGGCCGGCGCATCGGCGGGGATGCCGCCGCGGGCGGCGGTCGCCTCATAATTCTTCTGCATCACGCCCATGCCGCGCTTGAGCTGCTCTTCGCCGGTCTCGATCAGGGTGACGGGAATGCCGGCATTGGCAAACGACATCGCGATGCCGCCGCCCATGGTGCCGGCGCCGATGATGGCGACGCGCTCGACATTGCGCGGTTTCGTTCCCTCGGGCACGCCCGCGATCTTGGCGGCCTCGCGCTCGGAGAAGAACGCATAGCGCTGCGCCTTCGACTGGTCGCTCGACACCAGCTTGAGAAAACCTTCGCGCTCCTTCTTCAGCCCTTCATCGAACGGCAGATCGATCGCAGCACCAACCGCGTCGGCGGCGGCGAACGGGGCTTCCAGGCCGCGGGCCTTCTTGGTCAGGGCGGCGACCGCATTGGTGAAGATCGAACGGTCGGCCTTGGCCGCCGCGAGCTTGGAGTCGTCATCGCGCAGCTTGCGCAGGGGGCGCTTCTCCGCCAGCACCTTGAGGGCAAAGGCTTCACCACCGGCGGCAGGGCCTTCGACGATCTCCTCGATCAGGCCGTTTTTGAGCGCTTCAGCAGCACCGATCGGATCGCCGCCGACGATCATCTTGACCGCGAGTTCCGGACCGACCGCGCGCGGCAGGCGCTGCGTGCCGCCGGCGCCCGGCAACAGGCCGAGTTTCACTTCGGGCAGGCCAAGCCTGGCGTCCTTGGTGGCGACGCGATAGTGGCAGGCCAATGCGACTTCGAGACCGCCGCCCAAGGCCGTGCCGTGAATGGCGGCAATGATCGGCTTCGGCGAGTTCTCCATCGCAACAAGCACCTCCGCGAGACCCGGGGGCTTCGGCGGCTTGCCGAATTCAGTGATGTCGGCGCCGGCGATAAAGGTGCGGCCGCCGCAGGTCAGCACGATCGCCTTTACTTCGGGATCGGCGATCGCACTCTTCATGCATTCGAAAATACCGCCACGCACCGCGGCGCTCAGCGCGTTGACCGGAGGGCTGTTAACCGTGACGACGGCGATGGCGTCATGACGCTCGAGCTTTACGACTTCGTTCACGAGACTCTCCCTGGATAACGCGTTCTTGGTTGCGTTGTTTTTGGCGTTGGTGTTCTTGACTTGCGTTTACTGGCTATTTCGCACTGCGAAATTAAATTCCACATCTTGACAGGGAGGGTTATTTTGAAGCACGTCCCTTGTCAACGCGCCCGGCAAAGCAGCAGGCCAATGAAACGTCCAGGGAAAAAAGTGGCGACAGATCGCAGCTTCGTCGTCGCGCTTTCCCGCGGACTTGATGTGTTGCGCGCATTCCATCCCAACGACGGGCTTCTCGGCAATCAAGAGATCGCCGCCCGTACTAATTTGCCGAAGCCAACCATTTCCCGGCTGACCTACACCTTGACCAAGCTGGGCTATCTTACACCCGTTCCGCGGTTCGAAAAGTATCAGCTCGCGCCATCAGCCATGGCGCTGGGGTATGCCGCGCTGGCCAATCTCGGCGTTCGGCATTTGTCCGAGCCCTACCGCGAGGAAGTCATGCGCGCGACCGGCGGCGCGGTCGCGGTCGGCGGGCGCGACCGCCACAGCATGATCTATTTCGGCCAGAGCCGTAACGGCTTGACGCTGGGCGTCCAGCTCGACGTCGGTTCGCGAATACCGATCGCCACCACCGCGATGGGCCGGGCCTATATCTGGGCGCTGCCGAATGACGAGCGTGCCTCTTTATTGCGCGAGCTGCGCGACCATTACGGCAGCCGCTGGTCGCGGCTGCGCGACGGCATCGAACGCGCCGGCGAAATGGTCGAGCGGCGCGGCTTCACCATCTCCGCGGGCGAGTGGCAGGACGACGTGCACGCAGTCGGTGTGGCGCTCAAGCTGAACGACGGAACCGGCCCGTATGCCTTCAATTGTGGCGCGCCCGCATTCCGCTTCACGGAAGGTCGGTTGCTCAACGATATTGGACCTCGCCTTGTGGCGATGGTAAGGAACATCGAAGCGGCGCTGGGCGGTGCGGCGCCGCAATCCAAAAAAGAAGAAAGCAAAAAGTTGAAAGCAGGAGGGAAAGTTGCACGTTTGGTCGAGGGGATCAGGTAGCCTTCATCTTCACCGGCGAAGGATTTCGCGCGGTCATTCCCGCCCTGTGAATCGCATGGGCGAGACGAGATGACGCAGGCACAGCTCGCGCAGGGAAATTCTCCCCTGCTGGCGGTTCGCGACGTCAGCGTCGTGTTCGGCGGCATCATCGCGTTGAATGGCGTCTCCTTCGACATGCAAAAGGGGCAGATCCTCGGGCTGATCGGACCGAACGGCGCCGGCAAGACGACATTGTTCAACTGCCTCTCCAGGCTCTACCAGCCGAGCTCCGGCGACATCCTGATGGAGGGGGCGAGCATCCTGACGCGCCCGCCGCACCGGATCGCCGAGATCGGCATCGGCCGCACCTTCCAGAACGTGGCGCTGTTTCCCAATCTGTCTGTCATGGACAACGTCCGCGTCGGCACCCACGCCCGCACCTCCAGCGACATCATCTCGGACTCGCTGAAGCTTGCCTGGGTTCGCCGCGGCGAGGCCGACGTCAACAAGAAGGTCCACGAGATCCTTGCCTATCTCGACCTCGAAGACGTCGCCCATACGATCGTTTCCGGCCTGCCGTTCGGCACCCAGAAGCGCGTCGAGCTGGCGCGCGCATTGGCCGCCGATCCAAAAATCCTGCTGCTCGACGAGCCCGCCGGCGGCCTCAATCATGAGGAAGTCTACGTGCTCGGCGATCTGATCCGCCGCATTCGCGACGAGCGGCACATGACCGTGCTGCTGGTCGAGCATCACATGGGCCTGGTGATGTCGATTGCCGACCACGTCGTCGCGCTCAACTTCGGCCGCAAGCTCGCCGAGGGAACGCCGGCCCAGGTTCAGGCCGACCCGGATGTCATCAAGGCCTATCTGGGGAGCAAGGACCAATGACCGCGATGCTCAACGTCAAGGATTTGCGGGCCTATTACGGCCAGGTCCAGGCGCTTCACGGCCTCTCCTTTGCCCTCAACGAGGGCAGCCTGACCACGCTGCTTGGCGCCAACGGCGCCGGCAAGACCACCACCTTGCGGGCGATCTGCAACATGGTGCGCTCGACCGGCGCCATCGAATTCGACGGCGCGCCGCTCGCCGGCCGCTCGACCGAAAACGTCGTCCGTCTCGGCATCGCGCACGTGCCGCAGGGCCGCGGCACCTTCACCACCATGACGGTGGAAGAAAACCTGCAACTCGGCGCCATCACCCGCAAGGACAAGGCCGGCGTGGTTTCCGATATCGAGCGCATGTACGACCACTTTCCGGTCCTGAAGGAACGGCACACCCAGCAGGCCGGAACGCTCTCGGGCGGCGAACAGCAGATGCTGGCGGTCGCCCGCGCGCTGATGCTGCGTCCGCGGCTGATGCTGCTCGACGAGCCGTCGTTCGGCCTGGCGCCGTTGATCGTGCGCGACCTGTTCCGGATCCTCGGCAAGATCAATCGCGAGGACAAGGTCACCATCTTGGTGGTGGAGCAGAACGCGCAACTGGCGCTGGAACTCGCCGATCAGGCCTATGTGATCGAAACCGGACGGATCGTGATGTCGGGCAATGCCAAGGACATCGCAAACAACGAAGACGTCCGCAAATCCTATCTCGGTTATTGAGGAGCCGGCCATGGAGCTTTTTACCAACCAAGTTCTGGCCGGCATCGCCACAGGCGCGATCTATGCCTGCATGGCGCTCGCCGTTGTCATGATCTACCAGGCGATCGACCATCTCAATTTCGCCCAGGGCGAAATGGCGATGTTCTCGACCTTTATTTCCTGGCAGATGATGCAGTGGGGCATTCCCTATTGGGGCGCCTTCGTGCTGACGCTGGCCTTCTCGTTCGCCGGCGGCATCGTGATCGAGAGGCTGCTGTTCAAGCCGCTGGCCAAGGCCCCGATCCTGACCAACGTCGCCGGCTTCATCGCATTGTTCGCGATCATCAACTCGGTTGCCGGCCTGATCTGGGACTTCACCATCAAGCAATATCCGACGCCGTTCGGATCCTCGCCGTTCCTCGGCAGCCAGCTGATCTCGACCCATCAGGCCGGCATGATCGGCGTCACTGTGCTGCTGCTGATCCTGCTGTTCTTCTTCTTCCAGTACACACGAATCGGCCTTGCGATGCGCGCGGCCGCATCGTTGCCTGAATCGGCCCGGCTGGTCGGCATCAACACCTCCTGGATGATCGCGCTGGGCTGGGGCATGGCGGCCGCAATCGGCTCGATCGCCGGCATGCTGATCGCGCCGGTGGTGTTTCTGGAACCGAACATGATGGGCGGCGTGCTGATCTATGGATTTGCCGCGGCCGTGCTCGGCGGCCTGACCTCGCCGCTCGGCGCCGTGATCGGCGGCTTCCTGGTCGGCATCTTCGAGAATCTCGCCGGGACCTACATTCCCGGCGTCGGTAACGAACTGAAACTGCCGATCGCGCTTGCGCTGATCATCACCGTATTGGTCGTCAAACCGGCTGGGCTGTTCGGCCGGCCCATCGTGAAGCGAGTTTGATCATGAGCGCTGTCGAAGACGTCGTAGAAGCCCCGGCCGTCGAGGCTGTTCCGAAACGAGCCATGACGCTCGGCTTCGGCACGTCGCTGGTCATGCTGGCGCTGCTGCTGCTCGTGCCGCTGTTCGTGAAGAATTTCATCATCTTCCAGCTGACGATGCTGTTGATCTACGGGCTCGCGGTGCTGGCGCTGAACATTCTGACCGG
Organism: Bradyrhizobium sp. Ash2021; assembly: GCF_031202265.1. Taxonomy (NCBI): domain Bacteria; kingdom Pseudomonadati; phylum Pseudomonadota; class Alphaproteobacteria; order Hyphomicrobiales; family Nitrobacteraceae; genus Bradyrhizobium; species Bradyrhizobium sp. Ash2021. Next base: position 8,553,823 of record NZ_CP100604.1, read on the forward strand.
CGGCAGCGGCCAGTTCTCGCTCGGCCAGAGCGCGTTCTACGCCGTCGGCGCCTATACGTCGGCGATCCTGATGGAACACGCCGACATGAACTACGCGCTGACGCTGCCGATCGCGGGCATCATCTGCTTCGCTTTCGGCTTCCTGTTCGGCCAGCCGGCGCTGCGCCTCTCCGGCGTCTATTTGGCGCTGGCGACCTTCGCGCTCGCGACCGCGATGCCGCAACTGCTCAAGCTCGGCTTCTTCGAGCACTGGACCGGCGGCGTACAGGGCCTGGTGGTGACCAAGCCTGATGCCCCGTTCGGCCTGCCGATGTCGCAGGACATGTGGCTTTATTATTTCACGCTCGCGATCACGGTCGGGATCTATGTGGCCTCGGTGAATCTCCTGCGGTCGCGCTCCGGCCGCGCCTTCATGGCGATCCGCGACAATGAGATCGCCGCCTCCGCCATGGGCGTCGACGTTGCGCTCTACAAGACGCTGGCATTCGGCGTCAGCGCCGGCATCACCGGCGTCGCCGGCGGGCTCGGCGCCATCGCGGTGCAATTCGTGGCGCCGGACGGCTACACCATCACGCTCGCGATCTCGCTGTTTCTCGGCATGGTCGTCGGCGGCGTCGGCTGGCTGCCCGGATCGATCGTCGGCTCCGCCTTCATCATTTTCGTGCCGAACATCGCGGAGGGCATTTCCAAGGGCCTCTCCGGCGCCGTATTCGGCGTGCTGCTGTTCCTCGTCATCTTCCTTGTGCCGCACGGCGCCAGGCAGGTTGCCATGGTTGCCCAGCAACTGGTTGGCAAGCTCAAGAAGTAACCGAACTCAGGAGAAATTATGCTGTCCAGACAACAATCAAGAATCGCCGCGCTTGCGACGGCGGTCATCACTTTCGCCGCGATGAGCGGCAGCGCGCTGGCCCAGAAGAAATACGACACCGGGGCTACCGACGCCGAGGTCAAGATCGGCAACATCATGCCGTACAGCGGACCGGCTTCCGCCTACGGCGTGATCGGCAAGACCGAAGAAGCCTATTTCAAGATGATCAACGCCCAGGGCGGCATCAACGGGCGCAAGATCAACTTCGTCAGCTATGACGACGGCTACAGCCCGCCGAAGGCGGTCGAGCAAGCGCGCAAGCTGGTCGAGAGCGACGAAGTGCTGGTCGTGTTCAACCCGCTGGGCACGCCGTCCAACACCGCGATCCAGAAATATCTCAATGCCAAGAAGGTGCCGCAGCTGTTCGTCGCCACCGGCGCCACCAAATGGAACGATCCGAAGGACTTTCCGTGGACCATGGGCTGGCAGCCCAGCTATCAGAGTGAAGCGCACATCTACGCGAAATATCTGATCAAGGAAAAGCCGGACGCCAAGATCGCCGTGCTCTATCAGAACGACGATTTCGGCAAGGACTACCTTAAGGGCCTGAAGGACGGCCTCGGCGCCAAGGCGTCGATGATCATTGCCGAGGAAAGCTATGAGACCGCGGAGCCCACGATCGACAATCACATCGTCAAGCTGAAGGCCACCGGCGCCGACGTCTTCATCAGCATCACGACGCCGAAATTCGCCGCACAGGCGATCAAGAAAATCGCCGAGATCAGCTGGCAGCCGCTGCACATCGTCTCCAACGTCTCGGCGTCGGTCGGCGGCGTGATCAAGCCGGCGGGTTTCGAGAATGCGCAAGGCATCCTGTCGGCGGCCTACGCCAAGGACGGCGCGGATTCGCAGTGGGACAACGATCCCGGCATGAAGAAGTTTTTTGCCTTCCTCGAAAAATTCTATCCCGAGGGCAACAAGCTCGACGGCTCCGTGGTCTATGGCTACGGCGCGGCGCAGACCATGGCGAAGGTCATCGAGATGTGCGGCGACGATCTCACCCGCGCCAACGTGATGAAGCAGGCGGCGAGCCTGAAGGATTTTACGCCCGACACCTTGCTGCCCGGCGTGAAGATCAACACTTCGGCGACCGACTTCGCACCGATCGAGCAGCTTCAGATGATGCGCTTCAAGGGCGAGAAGTGGGACCTGTTCGGCGACATCATCTCGGGCGAACTCAGCAACTAAAGCGTCATACCGCGGCGCGGGATCCGCGCCGCCTGTTCGACTAAATAACGCCCTCCGCGACAGTGTCGCGGGGGGCTTTTTGTTGCCGGGTGCCCGCGGAAGGTATTCAATGCCGTAAGGAGCCGCAAAGCGCTCCCAATCCAAAAAACGTGACACATTCAACAATGATCCAGGGAGATCAAAATGCCTGCTATCCATTTGCGATTGGGGGCCTTTTCGGCCGCCCTCGCATTGCTCGCTGCGACCAGCAGCGCCTCTCTCGCGCAGAAGAAATACGACACCGGTGCGACCGATACCGAGATCAAGATCGGCAACATCATGCCCTACAGCGGACCGGCTTCCGCCTATGGCGTGATCGGCAAAACCGAGGAGGCCTACTTCCGCAAGGTCAACGCCGAGGGCGGCATCAACGGCCGCAAGATCACCTTCGTCAGCTACGACGACGCCTACAGCCCGCCGAAGACGGTCGAGCAGGCGCGCAAGCTGGTCGAAAGCGATGAAGTGCTGATGATCTTCAATTCGCTGGGCACGCCGCCGAATTCGGCGATCCAGAAATACATGAACCAGAAAAAGGTGCCGCAGCTGTTCGTCGCCACCGGCGCCACCAAGTGGAACGACCCGAAGGAGTTTCCCTGGACCATGGGCTGGCAGCCCAACTACCAGAGCGAGTCCACCATCTACGCGAAATACATCCTGAAGAACAAGCCGGACGCCAAGATCGCCGTGCTCTACCAGAACGACGATTACGGCAAGGACTATCTGAAGGGATTCAAGGACGGGCTCGGCAGCAAGGCTGCCTCGATGATCGTGATGGAGGAAAGCTACGAGGTCTCCGAACCGACCATCGACAGCCACATCGTCAAGCTGAAGTCGACCGGCGCCGACGTATTCTTCAACATCACCACGCCGAAATTCGCGGCGCAGGCGATCAAGAAGAACGCCGAGATCGGCTGGAAGCCGCTGCACTTCCTCAACAACGTTTCGGCCTCGATCGGCAGCGTGATCAAGCCGGCCGGCTTCGACAACGCCCAGGACATCATCTCGTCGAACTACCTCAAGGATCCGACCGATCAACAATGGAAGAAAGACAAGGGGATGATCGGCTGGAACGAGTTCCTGGATAAATATTATCCGGAAGCCAACCGCGCCGACGCCTCGGTGATGTACGCCTACACCGTCGCCCAGGGCCTCGTGCACGTGCTGAAAGCCTGCGGCGACGATCTTACGCGGGAAAACATCATGAAGCAGGCGGCGAGCATCAGGGATCTCGAGCTCGGCGGCCTGCTGCCCGGGGTCAAGGTCAACACCTCGGCGACCGATTTCGCACCGATCTCGCAGTTGCAGCTGATGAAGTTCAAGGGCGATCACTGGGATCTGTTCGGAGAGATCATCAACGCCGATGTAGGCGGCTGACGGGCTGAGACTGTCTACTAAAGGAGCAGCCCCTGCGGCTTTGCCGCAGGGGCTTTTTGTTGTGACGCCCCCGGTAAAATGGTAATCACATCGCCGAACTCACGCATGAGTCAAAAGAGCTTTCACATCAAGAAAGCCGCGACACATCACTGTTGTCATTGAACCGAGGGAGAGAATTAATGCTCACGACTGCTAACAGGCTGGCGGTGGCGTCAGTCGCGCTGACCCTGCTTGCCGTATCCAGCAGCGGCGCGCTTGCGCAAAAAAAATACGACACCGGCGCCACCGATACCGAAATCAAGATCGGCAACATCATGCCGTATAGCGGTCCGGCTTCCGCCTATGGCATCATCGGCAAGACCGAGGCCGCCTATTTCAAGAAGATCAACGACGCCGGCGGCATCAATGGCCGCAAGATCAACTTCATCTCTTACGACGACGCCTACAGCCCGCCGAAGACGGTGGAGCAGGCGCGCAAGCTGGTCGAGAGCGACGAAGTGCTGTTCATCTTCAATTCGCTCGGAACGCCGCCGAATTCCGCGATCCACAAATACATGAATTCCAAGAAGGTCCCGCAGCTGTTCGTCGCCACCGGCGCCACCAAATGGAACGATCCGAAGGAATTTCCCTGGACCATGGGCTGGCAGCCCAACTACCAGAGCGAAACCCAGATCTATGCGAAGTACATCCTGAAGAACAAGCCGGACGCCAAGATCGCCGTTCTCTATCAGAATGACGACTACGGAAAGGACTATCTCAAGGGCCTGAAGGACGGGCTCGGCGCCAAGGCGGCATCGATGATCGTCGCCGAGGAAAGCTTTGAGACGTCGGAACCGACGGTCGACAATCACATCGTCAAGCTGAAGGCTACCAACGCCGACGTCTTCATCAACATCTCGACGCCGAAATTCGCGGCGCAAGCCATCAAGAAGATAGCCGAGATCGGCTGGAAGCCGATGCACTTCCTCAACAACGTTTCGGCCTCGGTCGGCAGCGTGATCAAGCCGGCAGGGTATGAGAACGCGCAGGACATCATCTCCGCTGCCTATCTCAAGGACGTCTCCGACAAGCAGTGGGACAATGACCCCGGCATGAAGGAATTCTATGCGTTCATGGCCAAGGATTTCCCCGAAGGCGACAAGCTCGACGGCGGTACCGTGGTTGGTTACGGCGTGGCCCAGACTCTGGTTCAAGTGTTAAAGCAGTGCGGCGACAACCTCACCCGGGAAAACGTCATGAAGCAGGCGGCGAGCCTGAAGGATTTCCGCACCGAAGTCCTGCTGCCCGGCATCAAGATCAACACCGGCCCCGCCGATTTCGCTCCGATCTCCTCGCTTCAGCTGATGAAGTTCAAGGGTGAGAAATGGGACCTGTTCGGCGAGGTCATCAACGCCGACGTCGGCGGCTGAGCCGCCTCAGAGGCCGGTTGCCCGAACATCAAATCGTCATGCCCCCTGCGACACCGTCGCAGGGGGCTTTTTCTTGCGAACATTGTTTTCCAGCGCGAGATCGGCAAAAGTGGATGCCGGCTTTGCGTCAGATCGCGCGCCTGATATTGAGTGGCGCATGATCTCTTCGCCAAACCGCTTACACTTTGGCGGATCGTGCGCTAATCAATGCGACCTGACCCGACAACAAACCTTGCACCCCGCGAGGCCTAAGAAAATCACAGGGAGTTTTGCGAAATGCCCAAACCGACCCAACGCCGCCTCGCAACGGTATTTCTGAGCCTGGCGGTCGTTGCCGCGACCTGCAGCGCGGCGCTGGCCCAGAAGAAATACGACACCGGCGCCAGCGACACCGAGATCAAGATCGGGAACATCGTTCCCTACAGCGGCCCGGCGTCGGCCTATGGCGTGGTCGGCAAGGCGATGGCGGCGGTGTTCAAGCGGGTGAACGACGACGGCGGCATCAACGGGCGCAAGATCAACTTCATTTCCTATGACGATGCCTACAGCCCGCCGAAAGCGGTCGAGCAGGCGCGCAAGCTGATCGAGAGCGACGAGGTGCTGTTGCTGTTCGGCACGCTGGGCACCGCCTCCAACACCGCGATCCAGAAATACGTCAACGGCAAGAAGGTACCGCAGCTATTCGTCGCCACCGGCGCCACCAAGTGGAACGATCCGAAGACCTTCCCGTGGACCATGGGCTGGCTGCCCAGTTACCAGAGCGAGTCCCGCATCTATGCCAAATACCTGACAAAAGAAAAGCCGAACGCGAAGATCGCGGTGCTCTATCAGAACGACGATATGGGCAAAGACTACCTCAAGGGATTGAAGGATGGTCTCGGCGCCGATCCCTCGCGCATCATCGCGGAAGAAAGCTACGAGGTCGCGGAGCCGACCATCGATTCCCACGTCGTGCGGCTGAAGTCGTCCAATCCAGACGTCATCATCTTCTTCACGACGCCCAAATTCGGCGCCCAGGCCATCAAGAAGGTCGGCGAGATGAACTGGAAGCCGGTCACGATCGTGTCCAATGTCAGCGCTTCGACCGCGACCGTGATGCGGCCCGCAGGTCTCGACAATTCGCAAGGCGTGATGTCGGCGGCCTACGCCAAGGACGTCAGCGATCCGCAGTGGGCCGGCGATCCCGGCATCAAGGCTTTCGACGACCTGCTGGCGAAGTACATGCCGGAGGTCAATCGCGCCGACGCCTCGGCCATGACCGGCTACAACATGGCCACGACCATGGTCGAGGTGCTGAAGCGGTGCGGCGACGACCTGACTCGCAGCAACGTCATGAAGCAGGCGGCCAGCCTCAGGCAATTCGCGCAAGGCGGGCTGTTGCCCGGCATCACGCTCACCACGGGCCCGGACGATTTTCAGCCGATCGAACAATTGCAGTTGATGCAGTTCAAGGGCGAGCGCTGGCAGTTGTTCGGCGATGTCATCAGCGGTGAGCTCAGCAACTGATTTCTCACGAGAGACGAAAGCCTTGTCATGACCGACCGCCGCCCTCTTCTGCGCACGATCTTTGACGCGGCCGTTGCGGCCGCGCATCCGGACGTCGTGCTGGCGGCGCATTTGCGCCCCGTCCCGAAAGGCCGGGTGATCTGCCTCGCCGCCGGCAAAGGCGCGGCGGCGATGGCAGCGGCCGCCGAGCGGCATTATCTCGATGCGCTCGAACTCGACCCGGCGCTGCTTTCGGGTATCGCCACCACCCGCCACGGCCACGGCGTGCCGACGCGGCGGGTCAGGGTGGTCGAGGCCAGTCATCCCGTGCCCGACGAGGCCGGGCTGAAAGCCGCCGACGACACCCTGCGGCTGGCCGCGGAGGCGACCGCCGACGATCTGCTGCTGGTGCTGTTGTCCGGCGGCGGTTCGGCGAACTGGATCGCGCCGGTCGACGGCGTCACGTTCGCGCAGAAGCAGCAGGTCAACCGTGCGCTGCTGCGCTCGGGCGCGCCGATCGGCGAGATGAACATCGTGCGCAAGCATCTGTCGCGCATCAAGGGCGGCCGGTTGGCGCGCGCCGGTCAACGCGCCGAAATCGTGACGCTGGCGATTTCGGACGTGCCGCGCGACGATCCCTCCGCGATCGCTTCGGGCCCGACGGTGCCGGACCTGACCACCCTGGCCGACGCCCGCGCGCTGGTCGCAAAATACAATCTGGCGGTCGACGACGCGGTACGCCGCGCGCTCGACGACCCCAACAATGAGAGCTGCAAGCCCGGCGATCCCGCCTTCGCCCGCGCGCAGTTCGAGCTGATCGCCAGGCCGAAGGCTTCCCTGGACGCCGCGGTCAGGATCGCCCGGGATGCCGGCTACGCGATTATCGAGCTCGGCGCCGATCTCGAAGGCGAGGCCCGCGACGTCGCGGCGGATCACGCCCGGCTTGCCCTGAAGGCGCGCGGCGAAGGCAAGCGCACCGCTATTCTATCGGGCGGCGAACTCACGGTGACCGTGCGCGGCAATGGGCGCGGCGGCCCCAACCAGGAATACGCGCTGGCGCTCGCGGGCTTGCTGAAGGATACGCCCGGTATTTCGGCGCTGGCCGCGGATACCGACGGCGCCGATGGCGGCGCCGGCAGCGCCAGCGATCCGGCCGGGGCGATGATCGATCAAACCACCTTTGCGAAGATGAAGTCGCTCGGCCTCGACCCAAACGCCTATCTCGACAACAACGACGCCACCGCCTTCTTCACCGCGACTGGTGATCTGTTGCTGACCGGTCCGACCCTGACCAACGTCAACGACGTCAGGGTGATTTTGGTTGAAGGGACGTAGTTCTACGCATTTCCCGGCGCGCCAACGGTCCGTCCCGATCAAATGTTAAGGCTTTGTTGACCGAGTTCGAGGGAACTTGCCGAAGCCAGCGACATATCAAAGGCGCGATTTACCTGCCCCGTTTGTAATGCACCGCCCCTTAATGCGGGAGCGCTGCAGGTCGCGGCGGGGAAACGCTAAATGTCGGACTCTCACCATGCGACGGCCGGTTCGAATCCGGCCTTGCCAGGCTGGCTTCTCGAACAGGCCATCAACAACCTGTCGCTGGGGTTCATCATCTTCAATGCGAAGCGCGAAGTCGTTTTCTGCAACGCTCGCTACATGGAAATTTACCGGCTGTCGCCCGAGCAGGTGAAGCCCGGCACGCCCATCACCCAGCTCATTCAGCACCGGTTGAACCTCGGATTGAAGATCCACTCGGCGCCGGACGAATACATCCGCGCGCATAGGGAAAACGCCATCGTTCCCGTTACCACGATCCAGAGATTCAGCGACGGCCAGATCATCACCTATACGGTCTATCCGATGCCGGACGGCGGCGGCATGGCAACCCACGAGGACATCACCTCCCGGGAGGAGATGAGCGCGCGCCTGAAGCAGCATTACGAGCTCGGCAAGCTGCAGGAAGAGAAACTTCAGGCGCGGAATTTCCAGTTCGATACCGCGATCAACAACATGTCGCAGGGGCTGTGCTTCTTCGACGCCGGCCATCGATTGATCGTATGCAACGATCGCTACGTCGAGATGTACGACCTGCCGCCCGATCGCGTCGGCCCCGGCACGCCCTTGACGGAAATTGTCGACCTGCGTTTCGAGGCTGGCAGCTTTCCCGCGATGTCCCGCGATGAGTATCTGCACTGGCGCAGCAACGTTGCGATATCGGCCGAGCCGACCGACAGCATCATCGAGCTGGGCAATGGGCGGACTTTCAAGATCCGGCATCGGCCGATGCCTGACCTCGGCTGGGTCGCAACCCATGAAGACATCACCGAGCAGCGGCAGGCCGAGATCAAGATCGAGCATATGGCCCACCACGATGCGCTGACCGATCTTGCCAATCGGGTGCTGCTCAATGGGCGGCTCGAAAGCGCCCTCGCCCGGTTCCAGAGCGGGGAGATGCTGGCGGTTCATCACCTCGATCTCGACCAGTTCAAGGCCGTCAACGATACGTTCGGTCATCCCGTCGGCGACAGGCTGCTGAAGGTCGTCGCGGACCGGCTGCGCGGACTGGTGCGGGAGACCGACACCATCGCGCGGACGGGCGGCGACGAATTCGTCATCGTCCAGGCTCCCGTGGCGGACCCCACCGATGCCACTTCTCTCGCCGAAAGCATCATCGAACTGCTGAGCCAGCCTTACGACCTCGACGGCCACCAGGCCGTCATTGGCGCCAGCATCGGCATTGCGGTCAGTCCGGGCGACGGATCGAGCGCCGACACGCTGCTGCGAAACGCCGACCTCGCGCTCTATCGCGCCAAGGGCGACGGACGCGGCACATTCCGGTTTTTCAAACCCGCGATGGACGAGCAAATGCAAACCCGTCGCGTCATGGAGCAGGATCTGCGCAAGGCGCTGTCCGCCGGCGAATTCGAACTCTACTACCAGCCCGTGGTCAGCCTGGAGAGCAACAAAATCAGCGGTTTCGAAGCGCTGATTCGCTGGAATCATCCGGAAAAGGGACTGGTCGCGCCCGCGGCCTTCATTCCGCTGGCGGAAGAAATCGGCTTTATCGTGCCGCTGGGGGAATGGGTCATCCGTCAGGCCTGCATCACCGCGGCGCAATGGCCGGACCATCTTCAAGTCGCCGTCAATATTTCGGCGGCTCAGTTCCGCGGTTCCGGTCTGATGCAGGTGATTATCAATGCGCTCGCGACCTCAGGCCTGCACCCGACGCGGCTCGAGATCGAGATCACCGAGACCGTCCTCCTGCAGGACAAGGAAGCGACGCTCGCCGTGCTTCACCGGTTGCGCGCGCTCGGTATTCGCATCGCGATGGATGATTTCGGCACCGGATATTCCTCGCTGACCTATCTGCAGTGCTTCCCGTTTGACAAGATCAAGATCGACCGCTCGTTCGTAAAAGATGTTGCGGACAACGCAGGATCGCTCAACATCGTGCGCGCGGTCGCGGCGCTGGCGAATGGAATGGGCATGGCGGCGACCGCCGAAGGCGTCGAGACCAAGGAACAACTCGACAGGATCACGGCCGAAGGCTGCACCGAGATGCAGGGATATTTGTTCAGCCGGCCGCTTCCCGTTCACGAGATCGAGCGGTTGTACCTTTCCGAAGGCGCCGTCCGGAAGGCGCCAGGCAAGACCGCGGCGGCCTGACTGGTATCATGACTAATCGTCATTCCGGGGCGCGCGAAGCGCGAGCCCGGAATCCATAACCACGATAATGAGTATGGATTCCGGGCCTGCGCCTAACGGCGCATCCCGGAATGACGTCTCAAAATTCCCTGGTGATCTTCGCCATCATGTCGAGCAGCGCGGCGCGGTTCGCCGGGCCGAGCACTTCGTTGAGACGCGCCTCGTGCTTGGTGGCAACCAGCTTCTTGGCACGCGCCAGCACGGCGCGGCCCTTGTCGGTCAGGACCACGATGTGGGACCGGCGGTCGTTGGCCGAGCGCATCCGCGCGCAGAGATCGCGGCTCTCGAGCGCGTCGAGCATGGCGACGAAATTCGGCCGGAGGATGCCGAGCGTGTTGGCGATTTCGGTCTGGTTGCGGCCGGGATTCTTGTCGAGCAGCAGCAGCACCGAGAATTGCGCCGGCGTCAGCTGCAGCGGCGCGACGCAGCGCAGAAAATCCTCGAACACCTTCAGTTGCGCGCGCTTCAGCACATAGCCCAGCAGTTCGGACAATTCGCCGAGCTGCAGCGAGGTATCCTCCCCGGCGGCCTCGGCGGGATCCTTGCGCGCGGGGCGGGAAAGCTTGACGACATCGGCGGCGTTCTTGGAGGCAGTCATCGCTCGCGGCTCGCAATCCCGGCAGAAAAGCCCTGCCCCAACGGCAGGCCTTGAAGTTATATATGATAATTGTTATGAATTATATCAAATATCGGCGGGATTTCAACTACCGATATCACAGGGTCGGGCCGACGGATAAGGTCGCGGCCGGCTCGACGCGTGAGGGGGAGCGCCGGTCTTGAATACCACGATCATGCTATTCCTGCTGCAGGATGGCATCACCAACGGCGCGATCTATGCGCTGCTCGGGCTGGCGCTGGTGCTGGTGTTTGCCGTCACGCGCGTCATCCTGATCCCGCAAGGCGAATTCGTCACCTATGGCGCGCTGAGCTACGCCATGCTGGCCACCGGCCAGGTGCCGGGCACGGCGCGGCTGGCGGTGGCGATGGGCGTGGTCGCCTTCGGCCTCGACCTGTTCGTCGCCCGCAAATCGTTGCGGCTGCGGCGGGTCGCGCGTTCCGTGGCGCTCAACATCGCCTTCCCGGTTGCGATCCTCACCCTGGCCACCGCGCTCGCCAGCCCGACGACGCCGATCGCGGTCAATATCGCGCTGGCGCTGTTGATCGTCGCGGCGATCGGCCTGTTCCTCTATCGAATCGCGTTTCAGCCGATCGCGCACACCTCCGTGCTGGTGCTGCTGATCGCCTCGGTCGGCTGTCATCTGGCGCTGCAGGGCCTCGGCCTGGTGTTCTTCGGCGCCGAAGGCCTGCGCGGGCCGGCGCTGTCAAACGCCGCGCTAACCGTGGGGCCGCTGCGCTTCACCGGCCAGAGCATCGCGGTCTATGGCCTGACCGTCGCCTTCATCGTCGGCCTGTGGCTGTTCTTCGGCTTTACGCTGATGGGCAAGGCGCTGCGCGCCACCGCGGTCAATCGCCTCGGCGCGCGGCTGGTCGGCATCCGGACCACGCTATCGGGACAGATCGCCTTCCTGCTGGCATCGCTGATCGGCGCAATCTCGGGCATCCTGATCGTGCCGATCACCACGCTTTACTACGACACCGGCTTCCTGATCGGCCTGAAGGGCTTTATCGCCGCGATCATCGGCGGGCTCGTCAGCTATCCCCTCACCGCGATCGCAGCGCTCATTGTCGGCATCGTCGAGGCGTTCTCGTCGTTCTACGCCAGCAATTTCAAGGAAGTCATCGTCTTCACGTTGATCCTTCCCGTGCTGGTGCTGCGTTCGCTCGCAGCCCCCGCGGTCGAGGAAGAGAAGGATTGATGGCGATGGCGCAGCGGCTTCCCCTCATCGTCTTTGCACTCGTCATGGCGGCAATCCCGTTCATTCCGGGCGTGCCGCCGTTCTGGATCGTGCTCCTGGACAATATCGGCCTCGCCGCGCTGGTAGCGATGGGCCTCGTGCTGCTGACCGGCGTCGGCGGCCTCACCTCGTTCGGCCAGGCGGCCTTTTGCGGCTTTGGCGCCTACACCACGGCGGTGCTGACCACGACCTATGGGCTGTCGCCATGGCTGACGCTGCCGCTCTCCCTCGTCGTCAGCGGCATCGCCGCCGTGCTGCTCGGCCTCGTCACGGTGCGGCTGTCCGGCCACTATCTGCCGCTCGGCACCATCGCCTGGGGCATCGGGCTGTTCTATTTGTTCAGCAAGCTGGAGTTCTTGGGCCGCAACGACGGCATCTCCGGGATTCCGCCGCTCTCGATCGGCTCGCTCAAAATGATCGACCCCGGCACGATCTATTTCGCGATCTGGATCGCGGTGCTGATCTCGGCGGTCCTCACCATGAACTTGCTGGACTCCCGCACCGGCCGCGCCATCCGCGCGTTGCGGCGCGGACATATCGCCGCCGAAGCGTTCGGCGTGCAGACACCGCGCGCAAAACTTCTGGTGTTCATCTATGCGGCGGTGCTGGCGGGACTTTCCGGCTGGCTCTATGCGCATTTCCAGCGCGCCGCCAATCCGACCCCGTTCGGCGCCCAGTCCGGCATCGAATATCTCTTCATCGCGGTCGTCGGTGGCGCCGGCTATGTCTGGGGTGGCGTGCTCGGCGCCGGCATCGTGGTGATCCTGAAGGAGATCCTGCAGAGCTATCTGCCGTATATTTTCGGCGGCCAGAGCCAGCTCGAGACCATCGTGTTCGGCATCCTGCTGGTCAGCCTGCTGCAACTGGCGCCGACCGGGGTCTGGCCCTGGCTGATGGCGCGATTGCCGTTCAAGCCGGACCGCAAGCAGCCTGACACGTCGCTGACCTTGCCCGCGCGTGTGCGGGCGCCGCCGACGCCTTCCGTGCTGCTGAAGATCGAAAAGGCGCGAAAACAGTTCGGCGGCGTGATCGCCGTCAACGATGTGTCTTTCGACGTGCACGCCCGCGAGATCGTCGCCCTGATCGGTCCGAACGGCGCCGGCAAGAGCACGACCTTCAATCTGATCACGGGCGTTCTGACATCCACAAGCGGCACGATCTCCGCACTCGGCCACAAGGTCAACAACGCGCCGCCGCAGCAGATCGTGAAGCTGGGGATTGCCCGCACCTTCCAGCACGTCAAGCTGGTGCCCGACATGACCGTGCTGGAGAACGTCGCGATCGGCGCGCATCTGCGCGGCCATTCCGGCGCGATCTCCAGCATGTTCCGGCTCGACCGCGCCGACGAGGCGAAATTGCTGGCGGAAGCCGCGCGCCAGATCGAGCGCGTCGGCCTCGGCGACCAGATCGATCAATTGGCGGGCAGCCTGTCGCTCGGCCAGCAGCGCATCGTCGAGATCGCCCGCGCGCTGTGCGTCGACCCGATGCTGCTGCTGCTGGACGAGCCCGCCGCGGGCCTGCGCCACATGGAAAAGCAGCGGCTCGCCGCGCTGCTGCGGCAGTTGCGCGACGGCGGCATGTCGGTGCTGCTGGTCGAGCATGACATGGGCTTCGTGATGGATCTCGCCGATCGTATCGTGGTGCTCGACTTCGGCACCAAGATCGCCGAAGGCACGCCGTCGGCGATCAAGACCAATCCCGACGTGATCAAGGCCTATCTCGGAGCTGCGGCATGAATCACGGTACGCGCGCCCTGTTGCAAGTCAGCGACGTCCATGTCGCCTACGGCAAGGTCGAAGCCGTGCGCGCGGCGTCGCTCGACGTCGCCGACAACGAGATCGTCACCATCATCGGCGCCAACGGCGCCGGCAAGACCACGTTGCTGAATGCGATCATGGGCATCCTGCCGCTTAGGGGCAGCGCCGTCTTTGCCGGCGCGGATATGGCCCCGCTCGATATCGAGGATCGCGTCGCGGCGGGCCTCTGCCTGGTGCCGGAACATCGCGAACTGTTCGCCACCATGAATGTCGAGGACAATCTGCAGCTCGGCGCCTTCCGGATTGCGAAGGCTGTCGCGGCAAGATCCTTCGAGCGGGTCTACACGCTGTTTCCGCGCCTGAAGGAGCGGCGCAAGCAACTGGCCGGCACGCTCTCCGGCGGCGAACAGCAAATGCTGGCGATGGGCCGCGCGCTGATGGGCGCGCCAAAGCTGCTGATGCTGGACGAGCCCAGTCTCGGCCTGGCACCAATCATCGTCGCCGACATCTTCCGCATCGTCGGCGAGTTGCGCGCCGCCGGCGTCTCGGTGCTGCTGGTCGAGCAAAACGCGCAAGCCGCACTGCAGATCGCCGACCGGGCCTATGTAATGGAGCTCGGCGAATTCATTTTGAACGGATCGGCCGCGGACATCGCCAGCAACGCGCGCGTCGCTGCGAGCTATCTCGGCTTCACGCACGAGGGCGAGAGCGCGATTTAATTGCAACCGTCATGCCCCGCCACCGGGTCGGCCGAACGGCCGCCCGATGACAGGCTCCAGCGGGGCATCCAGTACGCCGCGGCTTCACGGCTCAATCACCGATGGCACGGAGTACTGGATCACCCGCCTTCGCGGGTGATGACACTGTTGCGTTTGGCCAACCTCACATCGCCGGAACGTACTTTCCGTCCTTCACCGTCAGGATGATCCGCGAGCGGTCATCCAACCCGTAGCGGTCTTTTTCGGTCCAGTTGTAGACGCCTTGCGTGGCGACGATTTCCTTCTCGGAGATCAGCGCCTGGCGGATCGCTTCGTGGAATTCCGGCGTGCCGGGCTTGGCGGTCTTCAGCGCCACCGGGATGATGCGCTTGAGCACTTCGAACGCGTCGTAGGAATGGCCGGCGAACTGGCTGCGGCTGTTGGGGCCGTATTTGGCTTCATACGCGGCGTTGAGCGTCAGCCCCGGCTTCTTGGTCAGGGCGCTGTCGGCCTGCGTTTCCGGTGACATCACCGGGCCGGCCGACATGATCACGCCTTCCGCCGATGCGCCGGCGATGCGGATGAAGTCCATGCTGGCGGCGCCGTGGGTCTGGTAGATCAGGCCCTTGTAGCCGCGCTCGCGCAGCGCGGTCTGCGGCAGGGCCGCGGCGGTGCCGGAGGCGCCGATCAGGACCGCGTCGGGATTGGCGGCGACCAGCTTCAGCACCTGACCCGCGACCGAGGTATCCGGACGGGCAAAGCGCTCTTCGTCGACCATGGTCATGCCCATCGGCACGGCCTGGGCCTTGAAGTCGTTGACCCAGAGGTCGCCGTAGGAATCGGAGTAGCCGATATAGCCGACGGTCTTGATGGCGTGCGCCTTCATGTGCTCGTACAGCACCTTGCCCATGATCGGAATCGACTGCGGCAGATCGACCGACCATTTGGCGCGCGCCTCGTTGATCGGGAACGGCGCCAGGCCGAAATGCGGAATGCCCGCCTCGTTCGCCACCGTGGACACAGCGATCGAGGGCGGCGTAGTGCACGAGCCCATGATGATATCGGCCTTGGATTCGGTCACGAACCGCCGCGCATTGGTGGTGGCCGCGGTCGGATCGCCGCCGTCATCCAGCACGATCAGCTTGAGCGGCACGCCGCCGATTTCCTTCGGCACGAAGTCGAGCGCGTTGCGTTCGGGAATGCCGAGCGCCGCAGCCGGTCCGGTCGTGGAGATCGAGATGCCGATGGTGATTTCATTGGTCTGCGCCATCACCGGCGAGCCCGGCAGCGCCAGCGCCGCCGCGAGTACGGCTGCGGACAGAAGAGCCTTCTTCATTCATTCCTCCCTTGAGTATCTTTTATAGGTTTAAACCAAATTCGATGGCCAATTCAGCCCCTTCTTTAGGTCATGCGCGGGCCCGAGTCAGCCCTTCACAAGTCAACCCTTCATGAACCGCTCAATGATCTCCTGCGGCATCGGAGCCGATTTCAGCTTTGCCGGGTCGTCCGGATGACGCCCGACCAGCACGCGGGTCTCGAACGCCTCGATCGCCAGCGCCTCGCCCTTGAACACCTTGTGCGTCACCTCAAAACTCGAACGCTTGAAACTCTCGATCCGGCTTTCGATTCCGATCCAGTCACCATGGGTTGAGGGGATGTGGAATTTCGCCCGCGTATCCACCATGGGAATGCCGACCAGGCCATATTTGTGGATGAGGTCCTGCTTGGAGTAGCCGGCCGCCTCGAACATGATCGAGGTCGAATCGTCGAACATCGCGAAATAGCGCGGGTAATAGACGATGTTGGCGGGGTCGCAATCGCCCCACTGGATCTGCACGTCGCGCCGATGAACGAACATGCGTTTACCTCAGCGCGGCGCCATGCGGAGCGCGGCATCGAGCCGCACCACTTCGCCGTTCAGGTAGGGGTTATCGATCATGTGCAGCGCCAGCGATGCAAATTCATCGGCTTGCCCCAGCCGGCGCGGGAACGGGATCGAGGCTGCGAGACTGTCCTGCGCCTCCTGCGGCAAATTGGCCAATAGCGGCGTCAGGAACAGGCCGGGTGCAATCGTCAGCACGCGGATGCCGAACTGCGCCAGTTCGCGCGCGATCGGCAAGGTCATTGCGACGATGCCGCCCTTCGAGGCCGAATAGGCCGATTGCCCGATCTGGCCGTCATAGGCCGCAACCGAAGCGGTCGAAATCACCACGCCGCGCTCGCCGGTCGCAAGCGGCTCCAGCTTCGACATATCGGCGGTCGCGAGCCGCAGCATGTTGAAGGAGCCGATCAGATTGACCCTGATCACCCGGTCGAAATCCGCGAGCGCCATCGGGCCCTCCTTGCCGATCACCCGCTTGGCGACACCGATGC
This sequence comes from Bradyrhizobium sp. Ash2021, assembly GCF_031202265.1. NCBI lineage: Bacteria > Pseudomonadati > Pseudomonadota > Alphaproteobacteria > Hyphomicrobiales > Nitrobacteraceae > Bradyrhizobium > Bradyrhizobium sp. Ash2021. The sequence goes on from NZ_CP100604.1 coordinate 8,570,575, forward strand.
CGGCGCAATTCACCAGCACGCGCGCCGGGCCGTGCGCCTTGAACGCGGCGGCGATGGCGGCTTCCGCCGAAGCGGCGTCGGAGACGTCGCAGACCACGGCAACGCCGTTGATCTCGGCGGCGACGCTTTCAGCGAGCTTTGCGTTGAGATCGCAGACCGCGACCCTGGCGCCCCCTGCTGCCAGCCGGCGTGCGGTCGCGGCGCCCAGTCCCGATGCGCCGCCGGTGACGATGGCGGCCTGATCCTTCAACTGCATGGTTCTCTCCTGGCGAATTAAATGTCCGTTGGCTAAAGACTTATCACGTGCGCCGGCGGCGCCGGCAAATAGAGCAGATCGATCAGGCCGCTGCGATGTTCGATCACCGCGCGCTGGTTGATCGAGCCCTTGTCGGTGACTTCGCCGCGATCGATCGACAGCGGTGTGTCGAGCAAAACCGCGCGGGTAATGCGCGTCGACGAACCCGTGGCATTGGCCAGCAGCTTCTGAAACCGGTCGCGAAACGCCGCGCGTATCAGAGGATCGGACGCGGCGGCGGCGAGGTCGTCGGGCGGCAGCGTCGGATTGATCAGGCGGCAGCCGTCGAGATCGAGCACCACCAGCGCCGATATTTCGTCGCGGTTGATGCCGGCAATGACCACGTCGCGCACCAGCGGCGCGCAGGTGCCGACGAAGCGCGCGCGCAGCGGACCGACACTGACCCAGGTGCCACTGGCAAGCTTGAAATCCTCGGCAATGCGGCCGTCGAAATCAAAACCCTTGTCGAAATCGTTGGGATCGGCGGGCTTGAGCGCATCGCCGAATTTGTAAAAACCCTCTTCGTCGAACGCTTTTGCCGTCAAGTCCGGCTGGCGCCAGTAGCCCGGCGTGACGTTCGGCCCCCTGGCGCGAACTTCGAGCTTGCCGTTGTTCGGCAGCAGTTTTGCGTCATTGCCCAGCACGGGAAGGCCGACATGGCCCGAGCGGCTGGTCGCCGGCGTCACCGACATGAAGAACGGCGAGGTTTCGGTGGCGCCGAGGCCGGTCAGCATCGGCACGCGGAATCCGGTTTCCCGCACCGCGAGTTCATCGAGACTGTTCCAGATGAACGGCGACAGCGCCGCGCCCGAGAAGAACATCGCGTGCAGCCGCCCGAAGAACTTTGCGCGCAACGCCTTGTCGTCACGCAAATAGGGCAGCAGAGATTCATAGCCCTTGGGCACGTTGAAATAGACCGTCGGCGAGATCTCGCGCAGATTTTTCACGGTCTCCTCGATGCCGCCGGGCATCGGCTTGCCCTCGTCGAGATACATCGAGCCGCCGTTGAACAGCATCAGCCCGATATTGTGATTGCCGCCAAAGGTGTGATTCCACGGCAGCCAGTCGACGATGACCGGCGGCTCGTCCTTCAGGAACGCCAGCGTCTCGCGCAGCATCACCTGATTGGCGCAGATCATCCGCTGGGTGTTGATGACGGCCTTCGGGTTTCCCGTCGAGCCCGACGTCAGCAGGAATTTTGCGATCGTATCGGGACCGACGGCATCGTGCGCCGAGTCGAGCCGCGGGTGCTCCGGTGTCGCCAGCAGATCCGAGAGCATCGTCACCTCGCGGCCGGGCACCGCGCCGCGCGAAGCCGCGATCTCCGTCCCAAGCGAAACGTTGACGGCAAGCGCATCGGCGAATTTGCCGGCATCGTCGGCGAACACGAGGCCCGGCGTCAGTAGCTTCATCAAAAAACTGAGCTTGCCGTAATCCCGCGACACCAGCGAATAGGCCGGCGATACCGGGCAGAACGGAATGCCGGCATAGAGCGCGCCGAACGCGAGCAGCGCGTGGTCGAGCGAATTGCCGGAGAGAATGACGATCGGCTTTTCCGCCGACAGCCCGCGCGCCAGCAGCGCCGACGCAATGCGCCGGGCCGAATTCAGCAGTTGCGCGTAGGTGATCTGGCGCCAGCCGCGCGTGGCGTCGCGCTCGGCCATGAACACACGGTTGGGTTCGATCCCGGCCCAATGGTGCAGCCGATCGGTCAGGCGCACCGGATACTCGCCTAGCTGCGCCTTCGGCCGCAGGTAGATGGTGCCGTCATCGCGGCGCTCGACGGACACCGCGGGATTGCCGAACGAGATCGGCCGCAGCGGATGGCCTTTGGCCGGGGCGGACATGTTGGGCTTGGCGCTCATGTCAGCTTGGTTTCACCTTTGCGGTCTTGCGGTCGAGAAAGGCGCGAATCCGGCGCTTTGCCTCTTTGTCGCTCTGCGCCACCGTCGCCATCAGCGATTCCATCAACAGGCCGGCCTGCGGATTGGCCTCCGCGATCATCGGCAGCGCCTGCAGCACGGCAAAATTGGTCAACGGCGCATTGGCGGCGACGCGTTCGGCCAGCTCCATCGCCTTGGGCAGCGCGCCGCCGGCTTCGGTGAGGTATTGCGAGAAACCGTAAGCCGCGCCCTCGGTCGCGGAGTAGACCCGGCCCGTCAGCATCATGTCGGTCATCCGCGCCACGCCGATCAGCCGCGGCAGCCGCACCGAGCCGCCGCCGCCGACGAAAATGCCGCGCTGGCCCTCGGGCAGCGCGAAATAGGCGCTCGGCTCAGCGACCCGGATATGCGCGGCGCAGGCGAGTTCCAGCCCGCCGCCGATCACCGCGCCTTTGAGTGCGGCTATGACAGGCACGCGGCTATATTGAATGCGGTCGAACACCCGGTGCCACATCTGCGAATGCCGCAGGCCCTCGGTGGCGTCGTGCTCGGTCAGTTCGGAGAGGTCGAGGCCGGACGAGAAGTGATCGCCGACGCCATGGATCACCACGGCGCCGATTCCGTCCGGGAGACTGGAGAAGCAATCATGGATCGCAAGGATGATGCCGTCGTTCAGCGCATTGCGCTTCGCCGGCCGGTTGAGCCCCACGGCCAGCACCGCGCCGATCTGTTCGATCTTGAGCAATTCGGATTGACCCGCGGCGGCGGGGACGGCGTTTCCCATGGACTTATTACTTCCTTCCTAGAATAGTTATACTTTATAACTATTGGCGGTGGAGTCAATATGGCCGATTTCGTCATTGCGAGCCAACGGGTCGCGCGAACGCGCGGCCGAAGACAGGCTCCGCGAAGCAATCCACGTCGCGGCATAACGGATAGATGGATTGCTTCGTCGCAACTGCTCCTCGCAATGACGTGGTGGGATCGCGATTCAATTTCACTCTCCGCTCGTCGCCGCCGGTTCTGCATAGCGGTCCGCTCAAGAAGGAGTAGTCTGCAATCCACAGCGGCCTACTCGTTCAAGGGGCTGTCTCAATTATCAAACTATCGGCCGAACTGGGAACGCTTCGCGTTAGAGAGGAAAACGGCGAACCGACGAGAGGCTTCGATTCTTGGCGGATTTGGCATCAAGGGGAGAAAGTGAAATGCGCAAGATCATTGGAGTTGCAGCGTTTGTAGCCATGGTGTTCACAGCATTACCGGCATCCGCTCAACCAAATGACCCCTACGATTATCCCTACTGCCTACAAGGTAAACAGTACGGCCTCCCGGGGTTGTGTCAGTTCACAAGCTACCAGCAGTGCCAGGCTACGGCCTACGGGACATTTTCGTATTGTGGCATAAATCCTCGATTTGCATACGGATGGCAACCGCGCGGCCGACGACCTTACCAAGAGCGGTGATCGTTCTGGCACTTTTCGGACATGGCCCGATGTCCGACTTGAGTCCGTAATGCGACAGGTCTGGCTCATCCAGCGCCAGCTGAACGATCCTGTCGCGGATGACATCGGGGAATCCTGTTCCAGACCCACTTCGGTTTGAACAAAAGGGATTTCGATTGATACGAGGGCACGCAGGCAAAAAACTGTTTGGAAGCTGTTGCGGATGAATAAAGGCTGTACTTCAATGACGAACTGCGACGTCACTCCAAACTCGCCGTGTTTTTCGACCTTGGGAGGCTGGGCCATGAAATGTAGCAAGCGGTTGTTTGCCGTCGTCTTCGTGCTTTTCGCGCTCCTGCTGTCATTTAGTACGGGAACACTCAATGCGCGCGACGCCGATCTCGACTCCCTCATCATTGCGGCGGCTCAGACCGCTAATCAGCAATGCATAAGTACCTGCCGTGCGCGATATCACGACTGCCGGTCCTTGAAGCAAATACCATTTTCCGAGTGTCGGGGCATTTACCAGGATTGCACCCGCTACACCTGTAGTGCTGGTGCAGCTGGTCGACCGTCTTGGTCAGGGTTTCCGAGGTAATTGATCGCGAAGGCCGCCCGCGCTTCTCGCCCGTGCTGAGGAGGTGATCGAGTAGGGCCTACTTGCGCCATGGCACGTTTGCGACATGCCAACTGCATCGAGCGATGTCCGCTTTCAGGGGTAACCGGGAAGACATGTGCTCATGCTGAGTTCTTCTGACTTTGACCGATTGCGGAAGTGGTCGGCGTCAAGGGCGAGCGCCATAAACCTTCGTATCGTTTCCGTGACACCTTTAGATGCCGGACGATAACCTGCGTTCAATTGAGCCGCTGATCGCGATCATCTTAGGCTGCATGCGTTGGAAAAGCGCACAGGCTCATGAAGTGCGACGGTGAAAAAAGATGATCGACGAACAGCGACGATAATACCCAGAGGAGACTCCAATGTCGTTGTTCAATCTCTTCTGCCTATCAGAACGATCGGATCATTTCGTTGGAAAAAATCCGCGGCCAACTCGATTTCTGAGGACATGAACAAGGCGAAATTCGTCAGAGCGCTGCTTCGCGGCTCGCCCAAACGGAGATCCACGATGTTGAATGGAGCAAATACGATGCGTTCCCTTTTGGCCCTAGGCCTGTTGATAACCCTGTGTGCTTCTGCAAGTGCCGCGACGGTGCATCACCCGCGACATCATGTTATCGGCCGCTCTAGCGAAGGTTTCCTGGGTTACTCTGTTCCGCGCTGGGCGTATGCAGGGGCTGGCCCTGCGGCCCACTACGACGACACCCCTAGCTACGACGATCCGTCCAAGTTTGGCGGCTCAGCGGCGTTGCCCGTTGAGAACTAGACATAGGAAATGCCGGCAAGTCCCGCAGGCACGCAGTTGTCGTTGTTCAATCTCTTCTGCAGAACGATCTAATCATTTCGTTGGAAAAACTCCGCGGCCAGATGGATTCTGAGGACATGAACAACGGCAGGTGTCGCTTCGAGCGTCAACTAACTTGTGAGCACCCAAGGGAAAGGAGTTATGGCCATTGAATTGCGAGGAACTGGGGGAGCAGCAAACTTCTGCTTCTGGCACTTAACGGACCTGACAGGTTCGGTCGACCATGTCGGCTCTTGGGGGCAAAGCTGACTTGGCGCTTGCGAGCCCGGACTTCTGAGTTTGACCCAAAGCGGTCCTCAGCCACTCACTCCCGTTTGCATTTTGGCCGTCCGGAGCCCTGGGAGGGCCGCCAGGCGGCCCTTTTGGTTTCTAGGGATGTACTCACAAAGGCGCAGATGTCGGCTTGTGGGGATAAGCTGAAATTTTCTGCTCAATCGGTGCATTACCGGCTTTGACCCTTGCACGGCCAATCTCGACCATGCACACGGCCAAGACCCAAAGCGTTCGCCAGCCACAACGGAACCGTTTCCTCTTGAGGCCCATAGCTTATTACCGGCACTACGGGCCCGCCGCACGGATCGACCCGGTCGTCCTCAGGGCGATAACGATATCGTGGAACAATATAGTAATCCCAGTAAGGAGCTGTCCTTACCACGGGCACCCTGATGACAGGCCTTTCCCGTGGTTCACGAACGACTTTGGCGTTCTGCGCATGCGCTGCAACACTAAACGTCCCCAGGTTACACAGCACCAGGGCCGTTCCGAGAGCGAACGGTACGGTCATTATCCTCATGCCTTGGCCTCCTTGCCACACACAGCCTGGACCCAACTCGGACATACGGCGACGTTCGACTTCGCGCCGCTGTTGAGGGTATATCGGACATCAAAGGCACCTGATCCGCAACGTCTCATTTTATGAAGACTGGCGGCCCATCTGGCTTGGCGAAGCCGCGCGGCCCTGGGGCGCCTTGCCGCCGACGATCCAGCGCATTGCAGGATCGTGACGAAGACGTTCGGCATCGTTCCCATTCTCGTAGCCAGCACATGCGATATGCGATTATCTGGTTTTCGCTGGCAGGCTTGCTGCTGATCGCGTTTGCCGTCTCGCTGCGCGGCCGTCTGCCTGCCCCTTCCTGATGTCGGCTTCCGGACACTTAACGGACCTGACAGGTTCGGTCGACCATTTCGGTTCCTGGGGGCAAAGCTGACTTGGCGCTTGCGAGCCCCGACTTCTGAGTTTGACCCGTTGCAGAAGTGGGGGCGCGGGAGCGTTACCCCCTATGCCGAGCACCGCAGTAACATGAACGTTATCAACATTTCCGCTAAAAAGTTGGAGCCTTGATCTGGGTCAAGCATTGACGTTGGTTGTGCACAACGGAGAAAACCCATGAAACATGCACGAAAGACTGCCCTTGCAGCTTCTGCCTTTACGTGTGCGGCATTGCTGTCCTTCGGTTGGTCTGAGCAAGGCGGCATCTCGCTGTCAATCGAGAGCGCCCAGGCGCGGGTGGGTCGCCCGCTGACCCCCGTGAGCGTTGCGGGTGTTGCGCGCCGGCAGACGCGGCGGGCTGTTTACGGCGCCGGAGGTACGGTCGGCATGGGGCGTTATGGAGGCGGCCCGAACGACAGAGGCGGCTTGGTTGGCGGCGACGACCCCGGTACCTACGCAGGCGCCGCAGCGGTCGGCACGGCTGCCGCGATCGGCACGGCTGGCGCGGTCGCGGCCACCTCACCTAACTGGGGATGGGGAGGCAACCCCTACCAAACAGGCACAGGTTACTACGCAGGTGGTCCTTACTACGGTGGGAGTGTTCGGGGCGCCAACGCGGCCTACTACGGCGGTTACCCGTCCGCAGCGTGGGGCGGTGTGAGTAGCAGCGACCGCGCCCTGTATATCAAAAATCTACACGACTCGGGGTATGACCCGAAGGGTAACTTCAACGCGAACGGGACCATCAGGACGAATTAGCGTCTGGTCTCGTCGTTCAATTAGTAGCACCCCTCACTACGCAGTGAGGGCCTACTATGCGGGCGACCCCTGGTACGGCTGCAGCGGGTGGGATGACTACCAGGCGCGCAACGCCCATCGCGTGCAAGCCCGGTACCTTGACCAAGCTTGACGACGGACAGATGTACGCCTGCCAGTGAGCATACGAAAGATGAAACGAGGCGGCTCCAAAGCCGCCTCGGAGCGCGTCGTCAGACCGAGGTCGCCGTCAACACATAAGTCCGAGTTGGTATGTCTGAGACATGCCGCCGTGGTCGCTCTATATCCGTTGTTGGGGGCAGAGCGGAAAACATATGCTCCCATTGAGCTTTTCAGCTTTTGACCCCATTGCTGACTTCACCTGGCAGGAATATCCTCTCGTGGTCGGATCGTTCCACGCTCTCGCCGTGGGAGGTCACCATGTTTGAGGTTGACCAGTTCGTGGCCGACTGTCGCGCAGCCTTTGCCGAAGATCCAACGCACAAGTCGGTACGGGAGGTACTGGCACGTGCGGTATCTGATCCTGTCGGTGTCCTCAAGGGATTAGGCGAGCCAAAGCGTGCTGAAATCCGTACGCTGTTTCACTCGCCTTCTCTCACAATCATCAATGTCGTATGGGCACCGATGATGACGGTGATGCCCCACAATCATCGCATGTGGGCCGTAATCGGCATCTATTCGGGTCGGGAGGACAACATCTTCTGGCGGCGTGTTCGTGAAACGCCAAATAAGATCGAGGCGGTTAGTGCCAAAGCACTATGCGAGGGAAGCGCCGAACCGTTGGGCACCGACATCATCCACTCGGTTCTTAACCCGATCGATCGGCTGACCGGTGCTATCCACATCTATGGCGGAGACTTTTTCGGCGCCGAGCGAAGCGAGTGGGACTCTCTGACCCTGCTTGAGCATCACTCCGACGGCGAACGAACCCGACGCATGTTCGAAGAAGCCAACGCTCGTTTCGAGGCAAGCAAGCGCGTCCTTGGAAGCTGAAGCGCGCGGATGCGGGCCGATCACCGCTCGTGGCACCAACCGGATCAAACGGGCCGGTCAGATGATGTCCGTTGATCGGGGAAGACCGGAAGTGGCTGGCGGATGGTCGAAGTGACGCGAATGACCCCCGAAGCGGACATCGGCTGAGTCCGGTTGTGCCATTTCCCGCTCGACGGCCAGCGAAAAGTGCTAGGTTTTTGCGTGGGGGGACGCACGGGACATTTGTCAAATGGATCGATATCCAGGAGGTCAATTCCCCTATGCGGCGTTCTTCTGGCCTGCGCTCGCCGCTGCATCAGCCGCAGAAACCGCCTCGTCCGTCGCAGCGCATCTTCTGGGATTGTCGGCCGATGCGGATGGCGCCCGCACTGCGCAAGAGCCGGAAGGAGCCACGCCAAGCAGGATTGCGCTGGAGCTGCGTACAGTCCGGCTCCGTGACTTTACTGTGGTCAACAGCGGCGTTCCCACCCTGCTGTGCCCACCGCTCGCGCTGCATGGAGCCGCTATTGCCGACCTTGCAGCCGGACACAGTCTCGTTGCCGCTCTCCGTGGTGCCGGAATCGAACGACTGTTTGTGGCCGATTGGCGCTCAGCCAGCGCTGACATGCGATTTCTCGGAATTGACGAATATCTCGCCGAGCTCAATGTCCTTGTCGATCATGTCGGTGGCCTGGTTGATCTCGTGGGGCTGTGCCAGGGGGGCTGGTTATCCCTGGTCTATGCGGGACGATTCCCAGCCAAGGTACGCAAGCTTGTCATGGCCGGCGCGCCGGTTGATATTGCTGCGCAGCAATCCGGTTTGTCGGCGATCGCCGAGGCGACTCCCCTGATCATGTTTGAGAGCCTGGTGAATTTCGGCGACGGTCGCGTTATCGGCCGCAATATCGCGCCGTTTTGGGGCAACGAGACTGACCCAAACGATATTCGCGAATCTCTCCAGATCCTTCAGCCGATCGGCTCGGCAGAATTCACGCGGCTCGAAGCCATCTTCAAGAACTGGAACTCCTGGACGATCGACGTTCCCGGAAAATACTATCTCGAAGTTGTCGAGAAGCTATACAAGCGCAACGAACTCGCCCGCGGAAGCTTCGTCGCCCTCGGGCAAAGGATCGACCTCTCGCGGCTGCTGCTTCCGATGTATCTTCTGGCCGGGAGCGCCGACAACGTGGTCGCCCCGGAACAATTGCTCGCCGTGGAGCGGCTGGTGGGAACGCAGCCGGAATCTCTTCGCCACGCGGTCGCCCCGTGCGGTCATCTAAGCCTGTTCATGGGGAGGCGGACGCTTGAAGCGTATTGGCCGGGAATTGTGCGTTGGATGAAGGAAGCCGCTTGAACGAGCATGGCCACTTCCGCTGATGAACCCAAACCGACATTCCGGGCGCATCTCCCCCGGCGCCGACCAGCAACTCCCGCGTCCCCTCGCCGGCGCCGCTCATCGCTTCGACGGCGTTGATGATCAAGTTGAAGATCACCTGTTGCGGCTGGATCCGATCGCTGTGTGCCGGCATTGATGCTTGCGCGGACACGCAATCTAGGGCGGCTTCATCGACTGAGCGGCTGCCAGACGGTTATGTGGGTGCACATGGATGACGCCGCCGTGCGGACTATCAAGATCGGCGATCAGAAAAAACGCGATGGATACGACGACCGGAAGGATGAACAGGAAGAGTTCCCCTTTGCGACGCTCGCCATAGCCGACCAGGAGGTTACAAGCGACTGCCATCAGGGCCATCATCGCCCATGCGCCGACGGGTATCCGGTTCCACCAGGCAGCCTTCGTGTAGCCCTGCGAATTGAGCACATCGTTCATGCCGGAGATCGCAAGCGCCGTCGTCGGGGTGGGGTGGCTGGTCGCTGCAGGGCTCACCACAACCCAAAGCGCGTCTTGTACACTTGCCGTCCGTTGTCCAATTTCCGCAGCGATACGCGTGTCGCTTTCTTCATAGAAAGCAATGCGCAGATCGAGATATTTCCTCAATAATTCGCGCGTGCGCGCACCGGTGTCCCCCGGCAACAGATCGGCACGCAGATATTCCGTGCCGATGGCATTGGCTTCGGCCTCCTCCAGGGTCTTGCGCTGGTCGTAGCGGCAAAGCCGATGATCAGCGCGAGAAGCGTGAAGGTCGCAGCCTGGACGGTGTTAAAATCGTGACGTTCACCCTGCCTGAAAACATGCGCACGCTTGCGAAGGACATCGCCGATATAGGCCGCAAGACCTTGCGCAAGGAGGGCGAGCGCGAAGACGGCAAACGGACTATCGAAAGGGGCGGACATCTACCGGTCCGATGGGGAAATAAGGGCGGAGCCGCGCCGGACGTTTTCCGCTTTTCTTGCTCCCGGCCAAGGTGGACCCTATCGACCGCCCGGCCTTGACCTAGGTCAATCAAGATTTAGCGGATCAAACCGCCGAACTCACCGAACTTCGGGACTGCCTTCTGACTTGGCCCTGCCCAAGTCAAGTTGTCGACTGCAACCATGCTTCGCACTTTTCGCCTGCGCGGGCGGATGAACAACCCGCGGAGGTTCAACTGCGCTTGCGTCGGTTCTGATCGAGCCGCAGTCTCTGCGCTCTCATGCGCTTTATTTCTTCGTTCAGCGCATCCGTCTTTTCATCGAGCGTCGCAGTTTTCGATTTCGCCTCGCTTTCACGCAGCTTTTTGAGGGCTTTCTCAACGGAGAGTTTCGTGGTTTCAGCCATGATAACCCCTCAATTCAAGACACACTGATAAGCGCGCCGCTAGCGGTCGCAAATCGTTCGGCCTCGATGTCGACGTGTGCTCGCACCCCGATGACGGAGCCAAACAACCTCGTCGAGAGCGCGCACGGTCCTGTACTTTGAGTGCACACCACTCGACATGAGATCACGGATTTCTGCTGCGCACCATTGTCCTCACGGGCTGCTAATAGGGCAGCGGCGCTGCCTGTTCCGCACCCACCAAAGCACCGGTCAATCGACAGACCGCGGAACTTCGGCGGTGAGGCCCTGCTGCGCCGCGGTCCACCAAGCTCATGAGCACATCAGTACGGGTACTGTCGTTGCGGGCACACCCAATTGCCATAGGTGTCATAGGAGCAGTTATTATTGTAGTTATTGTAATAGCCATAGGCTCCCGCTGCTGCGGCTCCGGCGGCTGCACCATAAGCTGCACCGCGCCAACCCGGATAATACCCTCCCGGGTAACCAGCAATCGGACGGCCCGGGCGTCCAGCAATCGGACGGCCAGGGTAGCCCGGTCGACCCGGACGGCCCGCTATCGGATGCGTCGGCCGAACACCTCCTGCGACGCGATAGCCGTGTCCGCCGTGAATACGCCCGGCGTGAACGGCACCGCCGTGGAAGCCACCAGCGCGCATGCCGCCTCCGTGAAATCCTCCGCCTCGAAACCCACCACCGCCACCGCCGCGACGAGCAAAGGCGTCGTCGGGAACGAGGCTGGCGCTAACCAGAACGAGCGCTGCCACAGCAGCAAGAATGTAGCGAAGCATGGCGTTCCTCCGTTATTTTGGGGTGCCGTGCATTGTTCAATGCGATGCCGCGCATATCGGCACCCGGCGATAAATTTCGCCTCCCACCGAGTTCCGAATTGACCTAGATCAAACCCCTGTCATTGATCCCTCACGTACCCGATCGGGACGGTGCCCTCGCAGCCATCCGCGCTGCCGTCAACGATGCGGACAAATGCGGTTCGGTAACCGCTGCGGAGAACTTCTATTTTGCCGCCTTGGGGCGCCTTGCATGTCCGCAAAGGCTCGATCGCGCTTTCTTTGAAAATGCCGGCGCTCGCCAACCTGTTGAAGCGACGCAGCGCATCGGCACCCCTAAAAACTCCAACCGTCGCCGCGCCAAGGCCTCGGGCAGCCTCACCTTCGCTGCGATGCAGTAGCGCTATGGCGGCAGACCGTCCGTCGAAATTGGCGCAGCTTCCCTGTCTCGCAGGATGGTCAGGCTGACCAACAAGACCCACAACGGAAACACGAGCAGGCCCCAACTGAAATAGGAGCTTCCAATCAGGAGTACGACCGCAATGACGTATCCCCCGATTGCGAGCCAACGCGGCGTCAGACGGGTGTAGATGGCAATGGTCGACGTCGTGATCATGAAGACCGCCGCGGTCTTGACCAGGTAAATGTTGATCATCCCGTAGGCCAAGCCGCGACTGAAATGAAACGTGGCGGAGTGGACAAGCGCTTCGGGCGCCGCATGGAACGCGACAATGATCGCGCCAACGACCGCAGCGGCAGCGAACAGCATAGCTAACAGCAAAAATCCGCTGCCCAGGAACACCGTCGCGAAAAATCGGTCTTCGCGGGCACCAAGTCTGTCACGAAGCACTCCCACGAACCAAAGAAAGGCTACCCCCGCGAAAGGCACAAGGTTCATGGCGAGCGCCACATACGTCGTATCCTCCGCGAGCCAGGCACCCGGCTCAAAGGGATCAGACGGCACCGAAAGCCGCATGAGCCCGAACACGGCGAACAACAGCACCGAAAATATGATACCCGCGAAGGCTGCGGCCCTTGGGGTTCTCAGATAGGCGCCGGTCAAACTCGGTTGGCTCGAAATCATCGCGAAACTCCCACGGGACGGTTTCAGACACTGTCGTGGATGAGAGAGGCGTCGCGTTGGATCGTGCCAGCCTGGCCTGGATGCGAGGCATCGAGTGCCGAAGAGCGGGCGCGCATCGGTAGATTGCCATTAACCGGCTGACACGAGCGTCAAGATCGCGCCGGCTGAGCGTCAGGTGGTTTCTTCACGATCTGGAAGCCCCCAGCGTCCAGTTCCCGCATTATCACTCTGGTCAGATACGCGCATTCCTCCGGCATGATCCAGTTGGGGCTTCTCCACTCCGGATCGCCTTCTTTCGGGTAGCTGTCAAAGGCCGAACGAATGGCAGCCATTATGACATCCGCTGCTTCCGACATTGGGACCTCCATTCGTTGACAGCAAAGGCAATCGCCACAACCAACGGCTTGATCTATGTCAAGCTGACGGCCTTCGCCGCTTGTCATCGCGCATCAATGGCGTACGCCGCCAGGCGTTCGGACAAGCCGGCGGCGTCTGCCGCAAGAGGCTCGGGCCAGATCGTCTGCAATGTGCGGCGCTGCCGGCCGATCAAAAAAGGGATGTCGCGTCGAAATCGTCGGCGCGTTCAACGAAGAAGCCTGCAACTGGCGAACGCGGCGGGTTCGAGCAGCGATCCCTTGCTCGCTTCGCGAGCCGCGGGTCGGTCATGGCAACTCCGTCCGCACTTCAGTCGGGAGGCAACCGGGGCGCCGAGCCGGAAACTTACAGCACCTGATGCACGTCGATAACGACGCGGTCGGCGTGGCGGGCGGCTGACGCCACGAACAGGTTTTCCATCAGCCAGCGGTATTTTTCGGCCCCGGTCTCGAATTTCGGCACGGTGCGGCAATAGATCAGCTTTGGATCGACCGGCTCGCCGCGCTTGAGCTTCTGCAGCAGTTCGACCGGCCCGAACCGAATGCCCTTGTTCTCGACATAGACCACCGCGCCGTCATCGGTCTCGAAGGCGTATTTGGCCTCGAGCTCGATCAGCTCGTTCGGCCGGATGATCTGAAAATCCGCACCGAACGCGCAGACTTTTCCGTTGATGCCTTCGCCCCGCACCTCACCGCCGGTGATCGGGATGATGCGGCGAACGCCATGACCGGTCTCGCCGGCGGTCGTCACTTCGCCGACGCGGGCGGTGATGGTGAAGACGTATCTGGTTTCGAGCACGGGCGTCATCGCGCTAATGAACCCCCGACATCATGCGTTGCGGCAGCCAGGTCGCCAGCAACGGAAAGGCGATCAGGATGACCAGACGAATGAGGTCGGTCGCCACGAACGGCAGCACGCCCTTGAAGATCGTGGAGAACGACACGTCCTTGACGACGCTCTTGATGACAAAGACGTTCATGCCGACCGGCGGATGGATCAGGCCAAGCTCCACCGTCATCACGATGATGACGCCGAACCAGATCGGGTCGAAGCCGAGATGCGAGATCACCGGAAAGATGATCGGGACCGTCAGGATGATCATCGCCATCGCGTCCATCAGGCAGCCGAGCACCAGATACATCACCATGATCAGCGCCAGCACGCCGTAGGGGCCGAGCCCGAGGCCGGTCAGAAACTCCGTCACCTTTTGCGGGGTCTGCGTCACCGTGAGGAAATATCCGAAGATCAAGGCGCCGATCAGCACGGTGAACACCGCGGCCGCGGTGCGGGTCGCCTGCAACAGCGAATTGAGGATTTTTTCCTTGTCGAGCCGTCCGGTGAGCAGGCCGATCAGGAACGCCCCGGTGGCGCCGACGCCGCCGGCTTCGGTCGGCGTAAAGCGCGGCAGGAAGGGCAGCCCGTAAAGCCCGCCGATCACGAACACGAACAGCAGCACCGGCGCCCAGATATTTTTCAGGCCCGCGAAGCGTTCGCGCCAGCTGGTTTGCGGACCGGTCGGCAGAAAACCCGGCCGCAAATATCCGATCAGCGCGATCGTGATCATGTACATGGTCATCGCGAGCAGGCCGGGAATGATGCCGGCGATGAACAGTTTTCCGATGTCCTGCTCGGTGATGATGCCGTAGACCGCAAGCACGGTGGACGGCGGCAGCATCGCCCCCAGCGTGCCGCCGGCCGCGATCACGCCGGTGGCAAAGGACTGCGGATAGCCGAAGCGCCGCATCTCGGGATACGCGACGGCCGAGAACGTCGCGGCGGTCGCGACCGACGAGCCGCAGATCGCGGCAAAGCCGCCGCACGCCGCCACCGTGGCAATGCCGAGCCCGCCGCGCAAATGTCCGACAAAGCCGTTGGCGGCGCGGAACAGTTCGCGGCTCATGCCGGAATTGCTGACCAGCGTGCCCATCAGCAGGAACATCGGAATCACGCCGAAGGTGTAGTCGGTCACCGTGCGCATCGAGGTCTGGCCGACCAGTTTCAGCGCCGGCGAGAAGCCGACGAGATAACCGAAGCCGGTGACGCCGACGAGGCCCATCGCCATGCCGACCGGCACGCGCAGCAGCATCAGGGTGAACAGTGCAATGAAGCCGAGAACGGCGACGGCGTCGGTGCTCATGCCGCCTACTCCACAGTCTTGATCTTGGGATCGTGCATCAGATCCGGGTAGAAAATCAGCCGGTAGGTGCGGATCGCGATCAGCAAGACCGCGGACACGTCGCCGGCCCAGGCGACGGCGAAGAACGGCCAGGTCGGCATGTGCATCTCGAAGGTGAGGACGTTGTCGTAATAGGTGCCGCGCACCTTGTCGAACAGCGTCCAGGTCTGCACCGTCACCACGAACAGCAGCACCAGCGTCGCGAACACGTCGATCCAGCGCTGGTATTTCGGGCTGACATTGGCCCAGATCAGATCGACGGTGATGTGGCCGCCGCGATAGGAGGTGGCGGCGATGCCCCAGAAGATCAGGATGCCGAGCAGCATGCGCCCGATATCGAAGGAGTCCGGGATCGCGTAGTTGAGCGTATTGCGCAGGATCACCGCGATGAAGATGTTGAGCGCCACGATGCCGACGAAGCCGGCGGCGATCCATTCGATCGTGTCGATAAAGCGATCCATAGACGCGCGATTCATGTCCCGAACATCCTGTTGCTCAACATCATTTGGTCGGCGAGGTCTGGCACCGTTACCTCTCCCGCTTGCGGGGGAGGCACAGGCCGCCTTCGGCGGCCGCTCTTGAACAGGAACGCCGAAGCGAAGCTTCGGCTATGGCGCAGCGCCGGGTGGGGGCTCTCTCCACTCGAACAGTCTGACTCGCGTCGGCACCCCCACCCGTAGCCGATGCTTCGCATCGGCGTTCTCAATCAAGGACGGCGGCCGTAGGCCGCCTACGCCTCCCCCGCAAGCGGGAGAAGGAGAGGAGCCTCGCTACTGCGCGAGCGCGTCGTATTTGGTCAGCGACGCGCGAAGTTCGGCCATCGCGGCGTCCGGATCGACGCCACTCTTTTTCACGCCATCGCCCCAGCTCTTGACCAGCGGCTCGGCGGCCTTCTTCCACAGTGCGGTCTGGTCCGGCGTCAGCTTGTAGATCTCGTGACCTTCCTCGGCCCTGACCTTCTCGATACCGGCGTCTTCGAATTTGCCCCAGGGCTCGCCGACGCGGCCGGCGGCTTCAGTGTTGCAATTGTCGTCGATCGCCTTTTTCTGGCGGTCGGACATCTGGTTGTATTTGTCCTTGTTCATGACAAAGGCGAAGGTGGTGACGTAGAGCGGCGCATCCATGTGATACTTGGTCACCTTGTCGATGCCGAACAGCACCAGCGACCCCCACGGAAAGGTGACGGCGTCGGCGACGCCGCGCTCGATGATGTCGCGGACCTCCGGCGCGGAGGATTGCACATTGGTGCCGCCGAGCTGGGTGATGAACGTCGCCATCGTAGCGTGCGCGGGGCGGATCTTCATGCCCTTGACGTCGTCGGGCACGACGATTTTCTTGGTCCGGGAGTGGAACGACGAGGGCGAATGGATGAAGGCCAGGCAGAACTTGACGTCCTTCATCTCCTTCTCGGCATATTTCCGGTACCAGGCGTCAAGCGCCATCGAGCCGCCCTTGGCGTCCGACATCAGGAACGGCAACTCGCCGGCGCCGATGATCGGGAAGCGGCCGGGCTGATAGCCCGGATTGATGTAGGTGACGTCGGCGATGCCGTCGCGCGCCATGTCATAATGGTCGAACGCCTTGCCGAGCTGCTGGGCGGGGAAGACCTTGGACTTGATGGTGCCGCCAGATGCCTTCTCGACCGCGGCTCCCCAGTCTTCCAGCGCCTTTTGCAGCGGGTGCGACGCCGGCACCCAGTGCGACAGCTTCAGCTCGAAGGTTTTTTCCTGCGCGAACGCGGGCGTCACGCTGGCGGCCAGCAGCAACGCCAAGAACGTCTTCCTCATCGACATCTTCTCCCTCTTGTCAGACCTTTGACGGCCTTTTGCAATTATTGTTATATGTTATAATCATCATTGCAAGCTGACGACAGCCCGCAAGCCGGTTAAGTTCAAGCCTATAATATCGGGGGGAGCAAGTATTGCGGACAAAAGTAGCAATCATTGGCGGGGGGCCAGCCGGACTGTTGCTTGGGCAACTACTTCATGCCTACGGCATTGACAACCTGATTCTCGAGCGCCAGACGCCGGAATACGTGCTCGGCCGCATTCGCGCCGGCCTGCTCGAAGAGGGCACCGTGGCGCTGCTCGACCAGGTCGGCGCCGGCGCGCGCGCCCATCGCGAGGGCCTCATCCACCACGGCGTGGAGCTGGCCTTCGGCGGCGCGCGGCATCGCATCGACATGCATGCCCCGACCGGCAAGACGGTGATGATCTACGGCCAGACCGAGGTGACGCTCGACCTGATGAACGCGCGCAAGGCCGCCGGCCTCACCACGGTCTATCAGGCCGCCGGCGTCGAACCGCATGATTTCGACAGCGACCATCCGCGCGTCAGCTACGTCAAGGACGGCGTTGCCTGCGAGATCGCCTGCGACTTCATTGCCGGCTGCGACGGATTTCATGGCGTCAGCCGCGCCAGCGTCAAACCCTCGGCGATCCAGACCTTCGAGCGGATCTATCCGTTCGGCTGGCTCGGCATCCTGTCGGAGACGCCGCCGGTCAGCCACGAGCTGATCTATTCCAACCATGCGCGGGGATTTGCGCTCTGCACCATGCGCTCGGCCCACCGCAGCCGCTATTACGTGCAATGCCCGCTCGACGATCAAATCGATCAATGGCCGGACCAGCGGTTCTGGGACGAGTTGAAGAGCCGGCTGGACCAGAAGGCGGTCGACGAACTCGTCACCGGGCCGTCGATCGAGAAGAGCATTGCGCCGCTGCGCAGCTTCGTCGCCGAGCCGATGCGGTTCGGGCGGATGTTTCTGGCCGGCGACGCCGCGCATATCGTGCCGCCGACCGGCGCCAAGGGATTGAACCTCGCCGCCAGCGACGTGCATTATCTCTCGCAAGCATTGCGCGAATATTACGACGGGAAATCCTCCGCCGGCATCGACGGTTATTCGGCGAGAGCGCTGGCGCGGGTCTGGAAGGCGGTGCGGTTCTCGTGGTGGATGACCTCGATGCTGCACCAATTTCCCGATCAGGGCGAATTCGGCGCGCGGATCCAGTTGGCCGAGCTGGATTACCTGGTCAGCTCGAAAGCCGCGTCCGCCTCGCTGTCGGAGAATTATGTGGGGCTGCCGCTTTAGCTGGTCTACGTGGCTCCAACACGCACTGTCGTCATTGCGAGGAGCGTTAGCGACGAAGCAATCCATTCTTTCTTTGCGTGGCGGGATGGATTGCTTCGCTTCGCTCGCAATGACGTGGCGGGATGCTCGCATGCTGACCCTGTATTTCGCACCCGGCGCGAGTTCGATGGCGGTGCACATCGCGCTGCATGAGATCGGCGTGGCCTTCGAGGGCAAGCCGATGTCGTTCAGCCACGCGCGGATGATGGAACGGCCGGCGGTGCAAAAGACCATCGAAGTTGAAGGCGCGCTTGGATATGAATTGCCGGCGTGATTGCAGCCGTCATTGCGAGGAGCGTTTGCGACGACGCAATCCACACTTGGTTTGCGGCGCTACAGGTTGCTTCGCTTCGCTCGCAATGACGGAAGGGGCAGATCACCGCGTTTCAAACACCCGCCGAAATCCCGTTTAAAACTTTGTAGGCGGTGAAACCGTCACCGAGATCGCGTTCAATGGCGCATGTACCGCCAACACGCGAGCCGCTCATGACAACCGACACGCCCGTCATCACTGACGTTCCCTTGACTGACATTCCCTTGGGCTTTGAACCTCACTTCAGGAAAAGCCCGCTCACCGACCCCTGGGAGCCGCTTTATTCGAAGCGGACCCACAAGGCGGTGATTATCGGATTGCGGCTGGCCAGGCCGCACACCAACGGCCGCGGCCTGATTCACGGCGGACTGATTGCCGCACTCGCCGACAACGCGATGGGCCATAGCTGTGGGCATCGCATGGGTGGCGCGTCGTCGCTGGTGACGATCTCGCTCGCGGTCGACTTCATCGGTACCGCGCAGGTCGGGCAATGGCTCGCGGTCGAGACCGACGTGATCAAGACCGGCAGCACGATCTGCTTCGCGCAAAGCCTGATCAAGGCCGACGACGCCGTGATCGCGCGCGCCAATGGCACGTTCCGGGTGGTTCCGAAAAGAGATGCTGTCGTTCCGGGGCGCGCATAGCGCGAACCTCAAATGCGCAATTGCGCATCGGGGAACCTCGAGATTCCGGGTCTGGTCCTTCGGACCATCCCGGAATGACAGCATTCACCCAAAATGCCAGTCGCTGGTCTCGGTCACGAGATCGATGAAGGTGCGCACCTTGGCCGACAACAGCCGCGACGTCGGATAGACGATGTGGATCGGCAACGGCGGCACCTCGAATTTCGCCAGCACGATTTTGAGCCGCCCTGCCCTGAGTGATTCGGCCGCCTGATAGGCGAACACCCGGGTCAGGCCGCCGCCCTGCTCGGCGTACTGGACCGCGGCATCGGCGCTGTTGGTCGAAAAGCGCGGCGTGCAGGGAACACGGAGTTCGCTTCCGTCCTCGACAAAGCGCCAGTCCGGCGACGCGGTCATGGCGCCGAACTGGATGGTGTCGTGCGCGGCAATGTCCGCAGGCCGCTTCGGCTCGTCGCGGCGTTTCAGATAGTCCTTTGCGGCCACCACGATCCGCCGCATCTCGCCGACGTGACGCCCGACCAGGGTCGAATCCGGAAGGTGACCGATCCGGACCGCAAGATCGACGCCGTCCTCCACCAGATTGATCACGCGATCCGACAGGCGCAGATCGACCGACACCTCCGGATAGCGCTTCAGATAGGCCGTAACGACCGGACTGACGTGCAGCCGCCCGAATCCGACCGGCGCGGAAACCACCAGCCGGCCGCCCGGCCGGGTCTGCTCGCCCTCGGCCGAACTTTCCGCCTCCTCGACATCGGCGAGGATGCGGCGTGCGCGCTCCAGATAGCGCGCCCCGGCATCGGTGAGCGTGACCTGCCGCGTGGTCCGCTGCAGCAGCCGCGCGCCGAGACGATCCTCCAGCGCCGCGACCAGCCGCGTCACGGCGGAAGGCGACAGCCGGAGCTTGCGCGCCGCAGGAGCAAATCCCTGCAGGTCGGCGACGGCGACAAAGGCCTGCATGGCGTCGATCCGGTCCATGGCATTATTTCATATCTTGCAATAGTGAAGTGTCAATTGGCCTGATTGTTTAAATTCCGAAAGGGTCCATTTTGAACGGCAACGAGACCGCTTTGGCACTTCGAATTTGAGGGGTTCAGATGTCAGACCTTCACACCTATTCCAGTGATGTCGCGTTCACCCCGGCGGTGAAGTCGATCCAGACCCGAAGGGGTTCGCGCGACGCCTACGCCCATGCCGAGCAGCGCGGCTGGCGCACCGAGATCGATGCAAACCTCGCCGGTTTTCTGGCGGAAACCAACAGCCTGTATTTTTCGACCGCCAGCGCGGACGGCCAACCCTACATCCAGCATCGCGGCGGCCCGAAGGGTTTCGTCAAAATCCTGGACAAGAACACGATCGCGTTCGCCGACTACAGCGGCAACCGGCAGTACATCACGCAAGGCAACCTCTCGGAAAATCCGAAGGCATATATCTTCGTGATGGATTATGCGCATCGCCGCCGGGTCAAGATCTGGGGCGAGGCGCGCGTGGTCGACGACGATCCGGCGCTGGTGCAATCGCTGATGCCGCAAGGCTACAAGGCGCGGCCCGAGCAAGTGATCCTGTTCCGGATCTCGGCGTGGGATACCAACTGCCCGCAGCACATCCCGCAAAAATTCGACGCCGCCGATGTGGCGGCCGCATTGGCGACGCGCGATGCACGGATTGCCGAACTCGAGGCTGAGCTGGCCGCATTGAAGGGCGGGGTATCCAGCGGGCAGCCCCTCTAAGACGACCACAGAAACCATCGTCGTCGCTGCGAAAGCGGGGACCCATAAGCACCGATGCTAGTGGCTGGAAAGGCCGCCTACCACAGCGCCTCTTCCGTCGGCCGCGGCGTATGGGTCCCCGCTCCCGTGCGCAATTGCGCACTAGGCGGGGACGACAGGCGACGCTCAGGCCGCCTGTTGCAGCGGTGCCCAGGCGAATTCCGGATAGTATTGCAGCATCATCCGGTCGACATAGGCGGTGAGATTTTCGAATTTTTCGACCCGCTCCCGCAGTTTCGACTCGAAGAACGGCGTCAGGATTCCGGCCAGCGCGCCGAAAGCGGTGGCATCGGTGCCGCAGGGCGCCTCTCCCATCAGATATGGCTTGTCGCCGAGCTGGACCGACAGCGCAAACAGCGAACGTATGGCGAGGTCGACGTCCTCCTCCGGGGCGTGGCGGCCAAGGCCACTGAGGAGATAGTTTTCGGCGACCCGGAACTGGGCGTCCTCGCGCAGTTTTTCGCGCAGATGCTCCGGCGCCCCATCGAAGAAATGTGCCGGCCCCTTGGCAAAGTTTTCGCCATCGACCCAGCGCGCCCCGACCAGCGCCCAATAGACATGGTGCTCGATCATGCGCTCGAACGCCCAGGCCTGGGCCCGCGCCTGCAGACTGAGCGGGGCGTCGAAATCGAAGCCGTATTTGGCTTCAATATGCGCGCGGATGAAGGTGGAATCGGCCACACTCTCGGCGTCATCGACGATATAGGGCAACTGCCCCTTGGGAGAGTTGGGCGGCTTCGCCTTTTCCTTGCGATAGTCCAGACCGGCCATCTTCAACTGGACCTCGGTCTTGGTCACAAAGGGGCTGATTTCCGGCAAGCCGAAGCCCGGGCCAAAGCCATAGAGGGTAATCATGTGGGGGCTCCCGATCACTTGATATGATACCCGACCCTAGCGCCCCCCTGCTGCCACCATGGTGTCAGCATGGGCGATCTCCGCCGCGAAGCGGGCCTTTTGCCCGATGCGGCGGGCGGCGTTCAGGACCATGGTTAGAAGGCGCTCATGGCCGAAAGCCCACATTGCGCTGAATGACCGCAAGGCCAGCGCTATCATCACCCAGCGCAGGTCGCCGGAGGCAAAGTGAAAGGCAATCAGGTGCTCCAGCACAAAGGTCTGAGCCCGCTGGAATCCGAGTTCAGCAAGAATCATCATGGACAAATTCCCTTCAATTGAGGTGTTGTCCCGGTATAACCGCCGCCTGCTGCCAACATGCTGTCAGCAGCAGCGAGGCCAACCGCAAAAAAGAGACGTGTCATGAGACGTGCCGACCGGCTGTTTCAAATCATCCAGGTGCTCCGGCGCACCGGCAAACCGCTGACGGCGGATGCGATCGCGGCCGAGCTCGAGACCTCGAAGCGGACGATCTATCGCGACATCGCGACCCTGATCGAACAGCGCGTGCCGATTCGCGGCGAGGCCGGCATGGGCTACATCCTCGAAAAAGGCTTCGACCTGCCGCCCTTGATGCTGACCCCCGATGAAATCGAGGCTTGCGTGCTCGGTGCACAATGGGTGGTCGGCCACGCCGATCCCGTGCTGGCGCGCGCCGCCCAGGATCTGATGGCGAAAATCGCCGACACGGTCACCGAGCGCTTGAGGCCGTTCGTGCTGGAGCCCGCCAGCCGCGCCCGCCCCAACTGGAACAGGGAGCCCGACCGCATCGACATGGTGCGGACGCGGGCGCAGATTCACGAGGGCAAGAAGATCACGCTGAACTATCGCGACGAGCACGGCCGCGGCTCCGAGCGCACCATTTGGCCAATTGCCGTCGGCTATCATGAGACGGTGCGGCTGTTGGCGGCGTGGTGCGAGCTGCGCAAGGATTTTCGCAGTTTCCGCACCGACCGCGTCGTCGAGGCGGTGTACCACGACGAAAAATACCCGGAGCGGCGCGATCTGCTGCGCGCCCGATGGCGCAGGAGCCTGGTCTGGGAGGCCCCGAAAGATACCTGATGGCCGGCCGCTTCATTCCGCGCTAGAGCAGGCCCCATGGAGAACAGCGGTCCCGCCATCGGCGTCGAAAGCCCCTGCCAGGCCTGCGGTGCCTGTTGCAGCTATTCGCAGAACTGGCCGCGCTTCACCACCGAGGATGACGCAGAGCTCGACCTGATCCCCGAAAAATTCGTCAATGAAAGACTGTCGGGGATGCGCTGCGACGGCGATCGCTGTTCGGCGCTGTCAGGCAAGGTCGGTGTCGCGACGTCCTGCACGATCTATGCGGTGCGGCCCGAGGTCTGCCGGACCTGCATGCCCGGCGATGCCGAATGCGCGATGGCGCGGCGAAGGCATGGATTGGCGGTGCTATCCGTCGTCCCTGCGAAAGCAGGGACCCATACCGCGTGATTCATCGGTAAGGCGCGGTGGCGGACGCCGGCTAAACCAAATGGCTTTGGTGGTTATGGATTCCTGCTTTCGCAGGAACGACGGCTACGCCGTCACAGCTTCCTCGACATCCTCGTCGTCGACATCGTCCGCGACCGGCGCGAAGGTCGAGAGCGGCTTGGTCGAGAGCGTGATCGGCTTGCGGTGGCCGTAGGACGACGGCGTGGATCGTGCGGCCGGTGCACGGGACAGTGCGTAGAGGGTCGAGCCGACGCGGCCGCCCAACTGGATCAAATCGCGTTCGCTGCAGCTGGCCGCGATCGCCAGCGCCAGCGAATGCAAATGGCTGCGGCGATAGCAGAACAGCGCCAGCATGGCCCGGACTTCGGAAGAAACGCTCGCCACGAGGACGGGCAGGCCGTTGGCGTTGGCGCGGTACATTTCGCCGAGCAATTCCTCCCGGACCGGACAGAAATCGTTCTCGAAGGCGTCGCGGCTTGAAAACATTGGAGTTCCCCCTGGTGCGGAAGATGCAGTGCAATGTTCTAACGAAAGGTTAACCAAGGACGGCAGTAGTCACCCGGGGTGTTTGCGGAGTGCTTGCCAGTTGCCGCCGAATCGGAGCCGCGGTGCCGCATCTGATTCGCGGGTCCGATCGCATGCGCCTTCATCCACCGCGCGACCGCCGGCCCGGAATCTTCGTGGATGCAATGCGACCCGGGGACCGTCACCTCAGTCAGGTTTTGCCACTTCCGGCAGAACTCCCGGACGGGCCCGATCAGGATCGCGCCCGGCTCGGCGTTGGCGAACCGTTTTGGCAGGTCGTTTTCGGCCATCCATGTCGAGCCGTGCGCGAAAGCTGCGGCTACCAGCCGTTCAACTCGCGAACAGGACCAAGGCGAGAAGAACCACGGGCAGAGAGCCAACGCTGATCACCACCGTAAAAACGGCCTCGTTCTCTGGAGCGGTGAGACAGCGCTGCTTGAGCCGCAAAAAGCAGTGGCTTGGCGCTGCTTCGGTAATGCGAGGCGGCGGCGTTTCGAGCTTTGGAACGGCGGTGGTGGCTGATTCATGGTTTCGCGGAAGCGCCATGCGCGCTGCCAGCGCCGCAAGCGGAGAGTTCCCGCGCCGTGGTGTCCAAATTCGGTCCGAATGCAAGATCGGGGCTAACCAGCCCGACCGCTTCCGAAAGCCCTTGCATCCGGCGCTCACTCCTGGTCCCGGGCTGATGCATGGATATTCCCCTGCACTAACTATATACACGCAGGGGCGACATGCACGTAGTTTTGCAACCGATCCGCAGTTTGGCACAATCTGCATACTCGACTTGAAAGGTTGAACCGGCGATCGCCAAGAAGCCTGAAACTGCGCCGCCGAGTGGTACCGGCGCGGGGCCTTGGTCAGAACTTCTACAATTCGCAATGCAGCCTAAAGAGTTCGAGAACGTCCGCGTTCGTATATGGATGACGCGCTCTGTCCGGCTATCGGGTTCCGCATCGACTTGGGGATTTGACGGTCCGGGCGCGACGCCAAATCGGTTTTACGCCGAAGGTAGTCATCATGGTCGAAATGATGCAGTTGATCGCCGGGACGAACTGGATCGTGCTCGCTTTTGCGGCACTGATCTTCGACATTCCACGATATACGTTTTCCTTGCTTTCTCTCTCGCTGCTGGGGCTGACCAGAAGACCTCAGAAAGACGATGCATTGGTCAGAGCTTCGGTCACCGTGATCGTGCCGACTTTCAATGGCGGCTCCGGTCTGGGCGTTTCTATCGCCTCGCTCCGACAACAGACATTGCAACCGCTTGAGATCATCGTAGTTGATGACGGTTCTACCGACGAAACCCGCGCGACGGCGGAGCGGGCGCGCGCGCTTGGCTTGGTAGACATGGTCATTTGCCACGGCACGCGCTGTGGCCGGAGCGCCGCCATAAACGCAGCGGCCCGGTTCGCCACCGGCGACCTGCTGTTGACAGTGGACGCAGACACGATTTTCGAGCCAACTGCCGTGGCGCGCCTTGCGTCCGCTTTCAACGACCCGCGCGTCGCCGGTGCGAGCTGCAACATTGCAATCAGCAATGATCGCCACTCGCTGTGGACAGGGCTTCAAAGCATCGAATACTTGATGTCGATAAGTGCCGGTAGAACGATACTTGACATTGTGGGTGCGATCGCCTGCCTTTCCGGCGCTTGCTCGATGTACCGCCGCGATGTGTTCGTCCAGCAAGGTGGGCTCGACGTCGGCCCCGGAGAAGATCTGGAATTCAGTCTGCGCCTGCGCCGTCTGGGTTATCTCGTCCGTTTCGTACCGGAGGCGTGGGCAGAAACGGCAGGCCCGGTCGGGGGTATCGGTCTCCTGCGCCAGCGCGCGCGCTGGGATCGCGATGCCCTGCGAATTCGCTTCATGATGTACGGCGAGTTGCGGTTCTTCCACCGGCTGGAACGGTTGCCGGATACACTTCAAAGACTGGACTTCATCCTTTTCGATCTCGTTCCGACGCTCAGTCTCCCATTCTATCTCGTCTACCTTGTGGCACTATTCGGCGCTGATGCGGTTCTGTTTCTCGCCGCGATCTACATTCTGCTTCTTTGGATCTCGCTCTTTAACCTGGCGCTTGCGTTTGTCCTGTTCAACCGGTCTTCCGGACTGTTTAGCCTTGGAGGATCCCTGATCTTTCCATTCTACCAAGGCGTCTATTTGAAGTGTGCCCGATTCTTCTCCTACTCCTCAGAGATCCTCTTTGCGACTTCCAGGCACGATGACTTCGTGCCGCCACGCGTGCGCCGCGCGCTGTTTGCTGACCGGACTTGAAGGATCAGGTTCATGAACGTCACCATGAACAGGCTCGATCCGAACGTTCCCGATCCCGTCGAAAGCCGGAGGCGCGCTGCCGGACGGCTTGTGCGCATCGTCTATGCGACGAGCGTATTCGGGGTGCTCGCCTTCTTTGTCATCTATTTCGGCGCCCCGCTGGTGTACCTGAGCGGTCCCGGAACTGTCTCCGCGCCGGCGCACGTCGTTTCGCTTCCCTATCTCGTGCAAGTCAGGGCCGTGAATGCGGCGCGCGGCGCTGCGGTCAAGGCAGGCGAAGAGATCGGGCTGGTGCGGTCGCCCGAACAGGACAACATCGTCGCCACCTATATGCGCGGATTGTCCGACATCGCGAGCCGCAGATCGCAACTGCGGGTCGAGGCGCGGGTGGCGCAGGAAACGCTTGAAGCGGCGAGAGCCTACAAGGAACTGACCGAGGCTGCCGCCGACCAGATTGAAGGATCGCAAGCCGGGAGCCTGACGTTTCGCCTGGAAATGCACCGCGAGCGCGCAGCGGCGCGCAAGGCGGTCATCTCGCAAGAGGCGATGGTCGCGGAGGCCGTCACCCAACTGGCCGACCTGGACGAGTTTGCGCAACAGCTTCGCGACCGCCTCGATGAGGTCGAGCGGAATTTCGCCGGGGGGCGAGTACTGGCGCCCATCAGCGGCATCATTTCGACAAATCTTGCAACTGTTGGACAATCCCTGGTGGCCGGTACTCCGATCGCCGAAATCCTCGATCCGACCGACGTTTATGTCGATTGGCACATTCCGAACGCCCGCTTGGTGGAGCCCGAGGTCGGCAATGAAGTGCTCGTGCTGTTCGGCAACCGCCGCATTTCAGGACGGATTGCGGAAATTCTCCCAATTTCCGATGTGTACGCCGCAAAGCAGCAACTGTTTGCGCGTGACCGTCCCTCTACCCAGATTGCGCGCATTCGCTTCACTCCCGAGGTTGCGCCGCCGCCGCTCAATTCAACGGTCTATGTTCACATGTTCTACACGGACGTCACCTATCGCGCCGCCACCGCGTTGGTGCGTCTGCTCGGTCTTCAATAAGTACGTTGCTAATTGTCGAGAGGCGCGGCTGGTGCAAATCAGAGCAGATCAATCACTTTGTCCGGTGTGTAAATCCGCTCGCCTGGAGCTTTTCCCGATCCTCCATCACATGGTCTGCGCTTTTGTCGGACCGTCATATGACTTTGTCGAGAAGGAAACCGGTTACACCTGTCCGAAATGTCAGCGCGACATCGTATCCGGTGACGAGACGTGCGAGATCGTCGGCGCAAGCGCCCGGTGCGCCAACTGTTTCAAGGAAATGGTGGTATCCCCGATCATCGAGGCCCCCGGCCTGCCGGATTGCATGTAGGCGCGATAGCTTGGCAGTGAACTTGCAAAAACGAAGAGATCAAGAGAACCACGGCACAAGGCCGAAGCTGCTAGGCGGGCACAAAAGCTGACCGCGCACCGCCGTTACTGCATTTGATCGTAGGCGTCGGCGAGGAAATGATCGAAGCTCTCGATCCGAATGAGGCCAAGACGCGGATATTCCATATCGGTCACGATGTAGAGCGCAACGGTCAAGGTTCCTGCAAAGATCACCATGTGTATCCAACTTCGCCCTGCGCTCGCGGCCATCCCGAACCCGGCGAGCAGTGAGCACCCCAGACCAAGGCCAAACAGCATAAAGTAGATGATCTGCGGTGGGTGCTTTTCGGCGGCACCTGCACGCTGACGTGCAACCTCGAAGAGGCTATTCAGTGCTGGCAGCGACAAACCGCATGCAGGACGGTAGTTCGGTTGTGAGCAAGCAGCCGCCGCCGCGTCCCATAGTTGGTTCTTGAGTTCCAAAAGCTTCTTTTCCTGCTGGTCCGAGAAATCTTCCGCTCGCTGGAGCAGCAAGAAATCATGCGCCATTCGATACAGATCGGCCCGGGCGCGGATGTATTCTTTGAGGCTGCTCTGGAGCCTGTGTGCGTCGTTTTCGCCGAATAGGTCCAGGCGGTCATACGCCGTCGTGGCCGCCGTCGCTTCCTGAATGACCAACTGACGGCGGTCATCGAAGCGTTGCAGCGCACCAGAGATCGTGAATGCCAGCAGCAGACCCATCAAGCCGAATATTGCACCCTCGACGGTCGCCAACCCTCCGGTGCCCTCGGTGCCGCTCCGCTTGCGATACCGCAAGCCGAGGTGCTGACCCAAACCTAGCAAGATGAGTGAGCCGACAAAAAACAAGGCGGCAATGGCTACGGCAAACAGCATGAAGATCATTATCGATCTCCATTACAGGACGGCCCGCCTCACGCCGCCAACTATGGCTTCCAATCATGCAAGCACTAGGGCGGACTTCCCACGTTGCTGCTCTTAGAATTTTTTCCGGTTCCCCCGGCGCCCGGGATGCGCCGGGGGATCGCGGGACCGCCCGGCATCCGCGTATCGGGCGGGAGCGTTTTTCATTTTTGCTGCATCGCTTTATGCTGCCAAATCCGCAGGATGGGGCCGATGAACGAGTTGGAACAGGCGTGGGCGGCATGGCCGGCGCTCGGCCGCCCCGATAGAAGCGGGTTTCCAAGGCCCCCGCCGCTCATTTCATTCGCGTCGACCCTCCCCCTCCAGGGCAGGGTAAGATAAAGCAAGCGACGCGATACCCCCCGAGACCAGGAAATGTCTTTCACCATCTCCGACCTTCGCCAGCGTCCAGAATTCTTCGACACCGTGGCGAAACGGATCTGGGAGGCGTGGTGGGAAGCCAGCGGCGCGCCTCTCGGCACTATTTCCGGGCGCCTGTGCGAAAACATGGACGCTGCGCCGATTCCGTTCGCGCTGGTCGCGCATGACGGCGAGACATTTCTCGGAACGTCGTCGGTGATCGCCTCCGATCTCGCGGAGCGGCCGCAACTGACGCCATGGATCGCCGCCGTCTGGGTGGAGGAGGCCGCGCGCCGGCACGGTGTCGGCGCGGCACTGGTCGACCGCGCGGCGCAGGATTGTTTTGCGCTCGGTGTCAGCCGCGTCCATCTCTGCGCGCGGCCGCGGATGACGCGTTTCTACGAAGCGCTGGGCTGGACCATATCCGAACGAAAGGTCGGGCCGCACCAGATGAGCGTGTTTTTCCGGGACGCTTAGTTCGCCGCCATGAAGATCGACAGGCCGAAGCCGGTGAGATGATGCAGCGCCTGGTCGACGCCGATCAGCGTCCAGAACCACGGATGTTCCTGCTGCACGCCGAAGCGCGACGCGCAAATCCCCTTGGCGCGGTCGACCGTGATGTGAATGGCGAAATCGATCAGCGCGACGAACCAGAACCGCGGCGCAACGATCAGGATCAGCGCCATCGCCACGGCGAGATGCACGAGACAATGCGCCAGCAGCGGCATCGCCCAGCCGGTCTTCTGGTCCTTGCCGATCGCCATCCAGGACGTTTGCAGCACGAAATCGGCGATGATGTGCTTCACCGTGAGAAGCAACATCCACCCCAAAAGCAAACCAACCGGAACCGACGACGACATGGAAGGAAACAACAAAGCTGACGCCCTTTGCTCGGACTGAAGAGGTGGCAAAAAAACCGGTGGTCTAGGCTGTCAGCACAATTTTCTTGTCAAACCCGGACAATTCGAACGCTGCCGTTATTCATGATTTATGGCACCTCCCGGACCGGAATGCACCTGTAGGTCGCACAAAATACACATGGTGTGGCCGAACGGCGATACTGCGGCCACGCGCGTGGCTTTCGCTGGTAAGGTTACCTCCGGGGCCGGTTTGCAATCCGGCCGGGGCGGGATAGTATCGCGCGCAGGCAAATTATCGTTCTTTTTTAGGCATTTACGAATTCCTTTGGACGGCCTGCGGCGCTGCGATGGCGGCATGACGTCCCCGACAGGGTGTGAGCCATGAGCGCCGAAGCCCAAACGCCGGATCCGGAAATGGGGCCTCGGCGATCGCGGGTCGTCAAAAGCAACCGTACCCAGATCATCATCTTCTCCATCCTGACGCTGATTCTGACCGCCGCCACGGTGTGGGGTGGCCGGGTTTGGCTGCGAAACTCCGAAACGCTGGTCTTTGCCGTCGGCGAGGCCAACGGTCCCGAGGCCCGTTTCGCCGCCAGGCTTGCCGCGCTGCTGAAGAACAATTCGTCGCGGCTGCGGCTCAAGATCGTACCCAACGGCGACAATGCCAAGGCGCTGGCGCAGTTCGACCGCAAGGAAGCCAATCTGGCGATCCTGCGCACCGACGCCAAGATCCCGGCCCGCGCGCGCGCGATCGCGATCCTCGAACATGACGTGGTGCTGGTGCTGACCCCCGGCGGCAGGAAGATCAAGTCCGTTGCCGATTTGAGGAAAAAGAAGATCGCCGTGCTTGCCGACGGCGAAAACAGCGTCGCGTTTGTCCGCACTGTTCTCGAACTCTCGGATAACGCCGACGCCGCGTCCCGGGTGCAGATGGCCCCGCCCAATACGACCTTCGACAAGCTTTTTGCGTCAGGCTTCGGCGCCGTGATCGCGATCGCACACGCCTCGAAGATGATGAAGGACAAGAGCTACGAGCAATATGCCAAGCACGGCGGCTTTACCCTGAACGCGATCGACGCGGCGAAAGCGCTGGCCAGGAAATATCCGGCGCTCTCCGAAGAGACGGTGGCGACCGGCATGCTGTCCTCCTCGCCGGCGGTCCCCGACGACGACGTCGATACCATCGGGCTCGAGTGGCTGCTGGTCGCGCAATCCAGGCTGTCGACGACCACCGCGGGCGACCTCGCGCGCATCATCTACGAGAACAAGGCCGAGCTTGCGCTGGACGACGGCTTCGCCTCCAAGATCGAACCCGCTGAAACCGACAAGGACGCCTTTGTTGTCGCGCATCAGGGGGCCGCCGAATACATCAACGACGACACCAAGTCGTTCATGGATCGTTACAGCGACGTGATGTATCTGGGTGCGGCAGCGCTGAGCGTCATCGGGTCGATCTTCGCCGGCATCTACACCAAGGTCACGCGGGTCGCGCCCGAGAAGGCCGGCGAGCTTGCAACTGCCATCCTCGATATCGGCGAGCGGATGGAGTACGCCAAAACCCTCGATGCGCTCGACGAGCTGCAGGACGAACTCGAAGGGATATTGCGCGGCGCGGTGATAGGCCTGCGCGACGGCACCATCTCGAGCGACGGGCTGGACACGTTCAAGCTCGGCTATGAATTCGTCCGCGACGAGATCAGCATGCGCCGCGACCATCTGAAGCGGCACCCACCATCCCAGGACGACAATGTGGTTGCTGTGAAGACCGCGCAGAGCGCGTAGGGAATACTCCGCCCGCGCAAAACAAAAATGCCGGCGTATCGCCGGCATTTTTTCTCCTCAAGCGCATTCAAGCAGCTCACGCGTGTTGCGAGAGCCAAATGTTGATGTCGGCAGCCCGCTGAAGCAGCTCGATGCGTTTCATAATGTCATCGCGTTCGCTTCCGCTTGGCAGCCTGGCGGCCTCGGCCTCAAGCCTTAGCTTGTGCTCTTCCAGTCGCTGCTCGAATGAATGCGGCTCAGATCGTTTTCTCATCGGATAATCTCGGTGGTTGGAGACCAGGGCTGTTGGCCCAGCGGTCGAGCTGGTCGATGATTTTTTGATGGCTCGGCCGCCGCGGCTTTGGTGCCTCCGGCTCGTCTGAAAGTTTGCGGGGTAGCTTGACGGGGTCAGTCATGGCGTCCTCCCAAGACAAAAATATAGCCCGCCAAGCGCCGGATACAAGGCCATAAGTCATTGTTTTTACTTGAGTATTTTGCTAAATTGACACAGTTGCCTCAATTGATGGAACCGACGTCGAGTTGCCTCGTTTAGCAAATTACTCAATTGGCTAACTTTGGGTGCGTCACCATGAGCGAGATGCGTGGAGAGCGACTGCAGGTCATGCTGTCTCCGGAGGAACTGGCCTTAGTCGACGATTTTCGCTTCCAACACCGCATGCCGACCCGGGCGGCGGCCGTGCGCGAACTTTTGCGGCACGGGCTGGGGGCCGGCGGCGCCGACGGCGTCTCCGGCATAAAATCCAGCAACTATGGCGTCTTCAACCGCGGGCCGGACGGGCACACGCAGGGCGACCCGGACGCGGCGGAATGACGCGGCGCGTTCGCAGCCGTCGTGCCGGACAGCACCGGCGAGTCAGCACGGCTGAAACGGCAAGGACCGTCAGTTGATGACGGCACTTCAATTCCTGCCGGCACGGAACATCACCCGGCCGCGGCGTTTGTAGCGGCAGGCACCCTCGCCCGGATCTCCGCGATCTTGCGCTTCAGCGCGGCCTGGCGCGGATCGGGCAGCGCCGCCGCACGCGCTTCGGTAATCGCGCCGGCAAGATCGGGCAAGGGAAGCACACCGTCGAAGGTCGGCTTGGCGAGGCCGTCGATGATCGCGTTCCAGTCCGCGATGCCCTGGCGATAGGGGTCGCCATAGCCCTCGATCATGCCCGCGGTCTGTACGATCGTGGATGCGGCCGCCGGCTGCTTGGTCAGGCTGCGGTCGATCATGTGCAGCCAGCGCTCGACCCAGACCCGCTCCTTGGTATAGCGCACCGAGTACCGCCGCCAGCGCTTCAGCGACGCCTCGAGCTTCAATCGGCGAATTCCCAGCCGGCTTGCGGCGCTGAAGCTGATCGAAACCGGCTTGTGCAGCCAGCCCACCCATTCAAGCGCATCGAGCACATACTCGGCGACAATGGCGGGGAGCGCGCTGATCAGTTCATCCAGCCGGAATTTCCTGACATCGCGGGTTGATTGAAGTTGCGGATTGCCGGCGGCGTCAGTGATTTCGGCAAGCTTCAATTGCGCGATCCGGATCGGATCTTCGTAGCTCATGCGCGCCGCCATCAGCCGCGCGATCTCGCCCAGCATCGCATCATCGACGCCGCGGCGGCCGACGAACCGCCGCAACCGGTCGACATAGAGCTGCGCGTACGCCGTACTCTGATAGTCGATCAGCGTATGGATGGCGTCGCTGGCCACCGGCGCAACCGCTTCCGGCAATCCCTCCGGGAGAAACGGCGGCGTATCGTCCTCCTCGCCGATCAGATCGGCGAACAGATAACGCAGCGAAGACAGAACGCCGTCGTCTGACACTGTCGCGCTCCCAGTACTCAAGCCGGCTTCGCTTCGGCGTTTTTTGCAATCTGCTGCGCCAACCGCTTTTCCAGCGCGTCGAGGTTCTGAAACAGCCGGGCGCTGGAGAGACGAAGGAAGTAGAAGCCGAAGGCGGGATTCTGCACGTAAAGCTCCTCGACCTTGCTGTAGCTGACGCTCAGGATGCGGCCGGCCTCGACGCATTCGAGCGACTGGGTTCGCGTGTTCGACGGCGACAGCATGCCGAGCTCGCCGACGATGGCGCCGATCGGCAATTCGATGCCGGACTCGACCAGCCGGAAACGGCCGCTGACGATGTAGAGCATGTCTTCGGCCTTCTCGTCCTTGTAGAACAGGACTTCCCCGGCCGCGCAATTGCGCTCGGTCATGAACGGCTTCAACCATTCCATCGACAGGTCGCTGTTGACGGATTTCTTCACGTCGCGGACCAGTTGCAGCATCTGGTGCAGCCGATACGAATTGACCATCAGCATCACCGCCTGCACCACCATAACCAGATAATTGTGGATCGGAATGGCCGTCGCGAACAGGACGACGTTGGCGAGAATACCGAACACCCGCAACGGGATCATGGTCCGCATCGTCGTGGTGGCGACCACGAAGATGGACGCGAAAAGTGCGCCGGCGGTTCCGGCGTGTTCTGCCAGATGGGACGTATCCATGGGAGCCAACCAATTCTAACCAGTGAATGTTTTCGCGATTCCGTATCCGCCGCGCTGCCATCGTAATGTTGACGGGCATCTTTTGATATACGGGGAAAAAACGACGTTTTGTCGGGATTCTCACAGATCCCGGCCAATTTTCCTGCCAACCTTGCCGGGCGGCGGCGTCCGAACCGGCGAGGTCCGGCGTCGCCGCTGACGGCGCCGGTCGGTCCCCGCCGGCAACGCCCTTCTCCGGCCGTCGTTGACGGCCCTCCCGGGGGCGGGCACCTTGCCGGACCGGCCACGCTTTGGCATGACCGCTAACAGCTTTTTTGCACCGATCAGGCGCCATTCCCCGATGTCCAAGCGGCTCGTTCACCCGGCTCTGGCCCAGTTCATCACCGCAACGGCGGGCCGCAACATGACCAACGCGGCCTATGTCGCGGTGACGATCGGCGTCGGCATGATGGTGATGCTGACGGTCACCCCGGCCTATGAGGCGGCGCATCACTGGGTCGATGCTGTCTTGTGGGGTTGCCTCGCCTACTTCGTGTTCGAATGGGTGGTGCGGCTGCGCCACGCCGTGCTGTTGCAACGCGGATGGGCCTATGCACTGTCCGGGCGCGGGCTGGTCGACGCCGCCGGTGCGGTCGCAGTGCCGCTGGCGATCGTCTGCGGCGTCGACCCCAAGACGGCGTGGCTGCTGAGCATCTTGTGGGTGCTCAAGGTGGTTCCGGGAATTCCCGGACTGCGGCAATTGCGCCGCGTGCTGGTGCAGGAATCCGGCCCGCTGTTGAGCGTGCTGGTGATCTTCCTGACGGTGGTGTTTCTCGCCTCGGTCGCCGAATATTTCCTGGAACACGACGTCCAGCCAGCCACTTTCGGCAGCGTACCGGATGCGCTGTGGTGGGCGGTCGTGACATTGACGACGACCGGGTATGGCGACGTGGTACCGATCACACCGCTCGGCCGCCTGGTGGCCGCGCTGGTCATGATCTCGGGCCTCGGCGTGTTCGGGCTCTGGACCGGCATCCTTGCCACCGGTTTCGCCGCGGAAACGCGCCGCGACAATTTCCTCAAGACCTGGGAATCCGTCAGCAAGGTTCCGTTCTTCGCCGCCCTCGGCCCCGCCGCGATCGCCGACGTGACCCACATGCTGCGCACCATGGATCTGCCGCCGCGCACCATGATCATCCGCAAGGGCCAGACCGGCGACTGCATGTATTTCATCGCCGCTGGCGAGGTCGAGGTCGATCTGCCCGGCAAGAAGGTGGCGCTCGGCGAAGGCGCGTTCTTCGGCGAGATGGCACTGCTCGGCAATAATCTGCGCTCCGCCAATATCACCACCACGCGGCTGTCGAAGCTTCTGGTGCTCGACCTCGTCGACTTCCGCCTCTTGATGGCACGGCATCCCGATCTCGCCGAAACCATCGACGCCGAGGCCAAGCGGCGCGCGCTCGAAAACAAATAACAATGGAGAAAACCATGTCCGACGCCGCCGAGACGACAACTGCGCCGGTGCTCGAGCTATCAGGCCCCCGCGCCACCATCCGCCTCAACCGGCCAAAACATCTGAACCGGCTGCAGGCGGAAGACCTCGGCGACCTCGTAAAGCTGTTCGACCGGATCGAGGCCGATCCCGCCATCCGCGTGCTGGTCTTGACCGGCACCGGCCGCGCCTTCAGCGCCGGCTACGATCTCAACTCGGTCGCCGAGCGCGCGACCAGCGCCAGGGAAGAGCAGAGCGCCGGCTCGGCGTTCGAAGTGGTGGTCAACCGGCTGGAGGATCTCGGCGTGCCGACGATCTGCCGGCTCAATGGCGGCGTCTATGGCGGCGCGACCGATCTGGCGCTGGCCTGCGATTTCCGCATCGGGATCGACACATCAGAGATGTTCATGCCGGCGGCACGGCTGGGCCTGCATTATTACAAGAGCGGCATCGCCCGCTATGTATCGCGGCTCGGCGCCGACAATGCCAAGAAGTTGTTCCTGACCGCGCAAAAGATCAGCGCGCCGGAAATGCTGCGGATCGGCTATCTCACCGCGATGGTGCCGCTGGAATCGCTGGACGAGGAAGTCGACAGGCTCGCCACCATCCTCGCCGGCAACGCGCCGGTGGCGATGGCTGGCATGAAGCGCGCCATCAACGAGATCGCCCACGGCAAGCTCGACGAGGCCGCCGCCGACCAGCGCCATCGCGAGAGCATGCGCGGCGCCGAGATCAAGGAAGGCATCAAGGCGTTCGCGGAAAAACGGCCGCCGCGGTTTTAAAGACTCCGGAGGTCGATGATCTCCCTCGCCCCGCTCTTCGCGGGGAGAGGGTTGGGGTGAGGGGCTGCTTCCACAAATTCGAAAGATGTGAGTATGCGGAGAGCCCCCCTCACCCGGATCGCATCTGCGATGCGATCCGACCTCTCCCCGCACGCGGGGCGAGGTGAAGAGAAACCGCGCTAGGTTACTCCTCGACGAACGTCACCGTATCGGCCACGCTCGCGCGCGAGGTGCGGTAGCTGTTGACCTTGTGTTCGTGGTCCGCAAATCCGAACGAGATGCCGCAGACCACGCGGCGGTTGTCGCCGAGATTGAAGTGGCGGCGGATCAGCCCGGAATGCCGCGCCAGCGCCGCCTGCGGAATGGTGCCGAGACCGAGCGCCTGGGCGGCCAGCATGAAATTGGAGACATAGGCGCCGCAATCGATCGCGCCGTAGATCCCGAGCGGCTCGTCGGTATGGATGATCGCGACATGTGGCGCGCCGAAGAAATTGTAGTTCTCCAGAGCCTGTTTGGCGTAGGCCATCTTGTCGCCTCTGATGATGCCGAGCGTGTTGTAGAGTTGAAAGCCGCTCTCGCGGCGGCGCTCGAGATAGACGCCGAGATATTCGCGCGGCGGGGTAAAGTCGTGGTCGTCCCGGGCGCCAGAAGCGGCTTCCGCATGGATCAATTTGCGAAACCGTTCCTTGGCCTCGCCGCTGGCGATCAACACCTGCCAGGGCTGGCTGTTGCACCATGATGCCGTGCGCTGCGCCGCGGTGAGAACATGCTCGATGGTCTCGCGCGGCACCTCTCGCGGCAGAAAGGCGCGAACCGAATAGCGTTCGCCCAACAGCTCTTCCAGCACGCCGATGCGGTCTTCGGTCGCATAGCGCGGCTTCGGCGTCTTGGCGTCCATGACACTTCCTCTTCCTGTCATTCCGGGGCGCGCGCAGCGCGAACTATGATGTGCAATTGCACATCGGAGAATCTCGATCCAAAATCTCTGGATTCCGGGTTCGCCGCTTCGCGGCGCCCCGGAATGACGGCTAACCTCTTCCCTTGGTCGGGATCTTGTTGAACGGCACGTCCTTGTCGACGCGGATATCGCCGGGCAGACCCAGCACGCGCTCGGCGATGATGTTGCGCAGGATCTCGTCGGTACCGCCGGCGATGCGCATCGAGGGCGAGCTCAGCAGCATCTGCTGGAACTGGCCGCGCGCTTCCTCTTCGGCGTCCCCGGTGAGTGCGCCGGCCGCGCCTTGCAAATCCATCGCATAGGTCGCGATGTCCTGCAGCATCATGCCGGAGACCAGCTTGCCGATCGAGTTCTCCGGTCCGGGCCGCTCGCCCTTGGACAGCGCCGAGATCGCGCGGTAGCTGGTGTATTTCAGCCCGCTCGCCTTCACCGCCCAGCTCGCGAGTTTCGAGCGCGTGGCGGGATCGTCGATTGCGAGCCCGTCATCCGTCATCAGGTTCGAGCAGAACTCGAACATTTCGGGAAAGCCGGTCGCCAGCCGCGAGCCGATCGACATGCGCTCGTTCATCAAGGTGGTCAGCGACACGTTCCAGCCGTCTCCGACCGCGCCGAGCCGCTGATGATCGGGGATCACGACGTCGGTGAAATAGACCTCGTTGAATTCCTGCATGCCGTTGGCCTGCTTGATCGGCCGCACTTCGACGCCTTTGCTCTTCATGTCGAGGAAGAACATCGTCAGGCCCTTGTGCTTCGGCACATTGGGATCGGTCCGCGTGATCAGAAGGCCGTAGTCGGAATAATGCGCGCCCGAGGTCCAGATCTTCTGGCCATTGACGATCCAGTTATCGTCCTTCTTTTCCGCGCGGGTGCGAAGCCCCGCGACGTCGGAGCCGCCGGCCGGCTCCGAGAATAACTGGCACCAGATTTCCTCACCGGACGCGAGTTTCGGCAGGTACCGCCGTTTTGCCTCTTCGCTGCCAAACGCCATCACGGTCGGGCCGCACATGCCTTCGCCGATCTGGAACGGCTGTGTCAGCTTGCCGTAGACGCCCTCCTCCTGCTGCCAGATCACCTTCTCGATCGGCGTGGCGCCGCGGCCGCCATATTCCTTCGGCCAGTGCAGGCAGGCCCAGCCGCCTTCGGCCTTCTTCTTTTGCCAGGCCTTGCCGACCTCGACCATGTCATGCTTCGCGAGCCGGATGCGGCCCAGCGAGGACTTTGACAGTTCCGCCTTGAACTCCTTCGGCGCGTTGGCGTCGACCCATTTGCGTGCTGTCGTGCGGAATTCGGCTTCCTGCGGGGTGTCATCGAAATTCATGGCGGCTTCCTCTTTTTTTGTCATTCCGGGGCGCGCCTTGGCGCGAACCCGGAATCTCGATCAATAACCTCTGGATTCCCCGATGCGCAATTGCGCATCTGAGGTTCGCGCTACGCGCGCCCCGGAATGACGACTACGCTCTTCCCTTGGTGGGTATCTTGTTGAACGGCACGTCCTTGTCGACCCTGATATCGCCGGGCAGGCCGAGCACGCGCTCGGCAATGATGTTGCGCATGATCTCGTCGGTGCCACCCTCGACACGGGTGCCCGGCGCGCGCAGCAGCATCGCCTGGAATTTGCCGGCGACTTCCGCGTCCTCCGGGCCGCTCAGCACGCCGGCGGCGCCCTGCAGGTCGAGCGCGTACATCGCGACGTCCTGCACCATCGAGCCCGCCACCAGCTTGCCGATTGAGTTTTCCGGTCCCGGTCGGTCGCCCTTCGACAGCGCCGAGATCGCGCGCATGCTGGTGTATTTCAGTCCGCTCGCCTTCACCGCCCAGTTGGCGAGCTTTGAGCGCACGCCGCGGTCTTCGATCGCCGGGCCGTCCTCCAGCATCAGGCTGTTGCAGAATTCGAACAATTCCGGAAACCCCGTAGAGACGCCGGCGCCGATCGACATGCGCTCGTTCATCAGCGTGGTCAGTGACACGTTCCAGCCGTCATTGACGGCGCCGAGCCGCTGCGAGTCCGGGATCTTCACATCGGTGAAGTAGACCTCGTTGAAGTCCGACTGGCCGCTGGCCTGCTTGATCGGCCGGACCTCGACGCCCGGGCTCTTCATGTCGAGGAAGAACATGGTGAGGCCCTTGTGCTTGGCGACGTTGGGATCGGTGCGGGTGAGCAGGATGCCGTAGTCGGAATAATGCGCGCCCGAGGTCCAGATTTTTTGGCCGTTGATGATCCAGTCGTCGCCGTTCTTCTCCGCGCGGGTGCGCAGGCCTGCAACGTCGGAACCTCCGGCGGGTTCGGAGAACAGCTGGCACCAGACCTTTTCGCCGGACGCCAGCGGCGGCAGATATTTGCGTTTCTGCTCCTCGCCGGCAAACGCCATCATGGTCGGGCCGCACATGCCGTGGCCGATGATGAACATGCCCGAGAGCTTGCCGAACGGGCCCTCTTCCTGCTGCCAGATCACGCGTTCGATCGGCGTCGAACCGCGGCCGCCATATTCCTTCGGCCAGTGCAGGCAAGCCCAGCCGGCATCGGCCTTCTTCTTTTGCCAGGCCTTTGCCACCTCGAGGATGTTGGCGCCCGTGAGCTGGGTGCGGCCGAGCGAGGATTTGCGCAGCTCCTCCTCATATTGCTTCGGCGCGTTGGCGCCGATCCATGCCCTGGCCTCGGCGCGAAACGCGGCTTCCTGCGGGGTGTCATCGAAGTTCATGTGCGTCGTCCTTGCTCGTCATTCCGGGGCGCGCGCAGCGCGAACCCGGAATCCAGAAGTTGCTTACATCGAGATTCCGGGTTCGCGTTTTCAACGCGCCCCGGAATGACACCTAAAATCAAGCGGCGTTCTTCTTGCGCATGCGGTCGATCAGCTGATCTTCCCAATAGGACAGACTGCCGAGCCCGAGCGCCACCGCGTTGGCGCGGCGGTAATACATGTGGCAGTCGAATTCCCAGGTGAAACCCATGCCGCCATGGACCTGGATGTTGTTCTTGGCGCAGTGCTGGAACGCCTGCGTCGCGCTGATGCGCGCGGCGGCGGCGGCTTCCGGCAGTTCCGACGCGTTGGTCGACAACGCCCAGGCGCCGTAATAGCAGTTCGAGCGCGCCAGCGTCGCCGAGACATACATGTCGGCGAGCATGTGCTTGACCGCCTGGAACGAGCCGATCGGCCGGCCGAAGGCGATGCGATCGAGCGCATAGTCGCGGCCCATTTCCAGCGCGCGGTCGGCACCGCCGACCTGCTCGAACGCCATCAACACCGCGGCACGGTCGAGCACCTGCGACAGGATGCTCCAGCCGTCGCCGGTGGCACCGAGCGGCTCGGCCTTGGCATTCTTGAAGGTCAGTTCGGCCTGGCCGCGGGTCGGATCGACATTGGTCAGCGACTTCACTTCGACGCCGCCGGCCTTGAGGTCGACCAGGAACAGCGAGATATCGGAATCGCGCCCGGTGGAGCCGGTGCGCGCGGCGACCACGGCGAAATCGGCGATGGCGCCGTCAGCGACCGGCTTCTTGACGCCATTGAGCGTGCCGCCGGACGCGGTGAGCTTGATCGCCTTCGGCGATGGATTGCCCTTGCCTTCAAACAACGCCAGCGTGCCGATCGCCTCGCCCGACGCGATCTTCGGCAGCCATTTCTGCTTCTGCGCATCGCTGCCTGCAATTAGGATCGCTTCGGCGGCGAGATAGACGGTCGAGGAGAACGGCACCGGCGCCAGCGCGCGGCCCATTTCCTCGGCGATCACGCAGAGCTCGAGATGGCCCGCGCCGGCCCCGCCGAATTGTTCGGGAATCGCGACGCCGAGGAATCCCATCTCGGCCAGGCCCTTCCACAATTCCTTGTCGTAAGCCGCCTTGCCGTCGAGCACGGTACGCACCGCTTTCGGCGGACATTGTTCGGAGAGAAATTTCCTCGCCGCGTCGCGCATCTGCTTCTGGTCGTCGGAGAAATCGAAATTCATGGCGTGTTACTCGGGTTGGTTGTTCGTAAATGGAAATCGTCATTCCGGGGCGGAGCGAAGCGACGAGCCCGGAATCCATAACCACGATCGTAAGTATGGATTCCGGGCCCGCGCCAAGGGGCGCGTCCTGGAATGACGAGTGGAGAGAGATTCGACTTCATTGCAGCACAATCACGTCTTCATTGGGCTTGTCGGCATAGAGCTGCTCCACCAGCGCGGCGCGGCGCTCGAGGCCGGCGCGCTGGTTGATGTAGCCCTTGTCGGTGAGTTCGTTGCCGTCGATCGAGGCCGGCTCGACCATCAGCATGGCGCGGGCGATCTGCATGCTGCTGCCGCCTGACGACGATGAATTGTGCGCCTGCAGGCCGCGCTTGAAGCAGGCCAGCACTTTGGGATGCCTGACGACCTGGTCATAGGTCGCGTCGGGATTGCCTGCGATCTGCCGGCAGGCGTGGAGATTGGGCCAGGCCAGCAACCCGATGAACGGACGATCCTGTCCCGCCACCAGCGCGTCCTGCACCACCGGCGTCGCAGCCGCGATCGCATCGGTGCGCAGCGATCCGACGTGAACGAAGGTGCCGGTGGTCAGCTTGAAATCCTCGACCACGCGGCCGGCGAAGATGATGCCCTGCAGCGGATCCTGGGGATCGACGAACACACCGGCATCGCCGATGCAGTAAAAGCCCTCTTCGTCGAACATCTTGCTGGTGAGATCGGGCTGACCGAGATAGCCGGGCGTGACATTGACGCCGCGCAGCCGCAATTCATATTTCGAGCCGCACGGCAGCATCTTTAGTTCGACGCCGGGGAACGGCAGCCCGATCAGGCCGACGCGCTCGGTGTCCCAATAGGTGCCGGTGGAGGTCGGCGCGGTCTCGGTCGAGCCCCAGCCGGTATAGAACACGATGCGCTCGCCGGTGGCGCGCACCGCGAGTGCCTGCATCCGGTCGTAGAGATCGTCGGGCAGCCGCGCGCCGCCATAGGCCATCAGGGTGAGATTCTTGAAAAAGCTGCGGCACAGCGCATCGTCCTTTTCCATCGCGGCGGCGAGTGCGGCGTAACCGGCCGGTACGTTGGCGTAATAGGTCGGCGACACCTCGTGCAGGTTTCGCAAGGTCTCCTCGATCTGGCCCGGCATCGGCCGGCCGTCGTCGATATAGAGCGTGCCGCCGTCGACCAGCACCGGATGGAACGCGGCGTTGCCGCCCATGGTGTGATTCCATGGCATCCAGTCGAGCACCGTTGGGATCGGTCCGCCGGAATCGCGCGGGCGCACCTGCATCATCATCGCCGCATTGGCGCACATCATCTCCTGGGTGTTGATGACGGCCTTCGGCATCCCGGTCGAGCCCGAGGTGAACAGCAGCTTACCGACGGTGTCGGGCGTGATCTTTGCGATCGACGCCTCGACCTCGCCTGTGACCGGCGTCGCCGCGAGATCGGCGAAGGAAACGCTCTTGACGCCCGCGCAGGGCCGCGCGACGTGAACCACGGTGACGCCGGTGAGATCAAGTGCTTTCAGCGCCTTCTCAAATGTCGGGCCGTCCTGCACCATCACCACGGCCGGCTTGATCAGGTCGAACAGATATTTCAGCTTGAGGTGATCCTGGCTCATCAAGGAATAGGCCGGCGACACGGGCGCTGCCGGAAACCGCGCCTGCATCGCCGCCTGCGTCATCAGCGCATGCTCGATCGAATTGCCCGACAGGATCGCGACCGGGCGGCCGGCTTCGAGTCCCAGATTGAGAAGTCCCTGTGTCAGCGCATCGACGGTGCGCTTGGCCTCGCCATACGACAGCTTGCGCCATTGCCGCTCAGTGCCGGCGCGCTGCGCCAGCCAGATTCTATCCGGCGCTTCCCTGGCCCATTTCGCCAGCGAAGCCGGGATGTGCTTCTCGTAAGCCTGCAGCGGAATCCGCGACTTCAAGACGAT
The DNA here is from genome assembly GCF_031202265.1 of Bradyrhizobium sp. Ash2021. Lineage (NCBI taxonomy): Bacteria > Pseudomonadati > Pseudomonadota > Alphaproteobacteria > Hyphomicrobiales > Nitrobacteraceae > Bradyrhizobium > Bradyrhizobium sp. Ash2021. Next base: position 8,613,578 of record NZ_CP100604.1, read on the forward strand.
GACGCCGTCCGGCCGCCGCTCGACCGCAATGTCGCGCGCCAGCCATTCGATCTTGCGAAAGGCCGGCTTGGTCAGCACCGCGGCTGCGCTCCCACTCATATTGCGTCTCCCGGAATTCGGTCCTTTGCGGATCCCTTGTTCTTTTCGGTTGTTATCGTCTGATATAGACAGGCTTTCGCTTTTCGAGGAAGGCCCTGATGCCTTCGTTGAAATCTTCCGAGCGGCTGCACAAAACCTGATTGCGATCTTCCATCGCGATCACGGCTTCAATGGAGCCGGCGTCGACGCTCATATTGAGGCATTCCTTGGAGAGCCTTAAGCCGACCGGCGAGGCCGTCATCATTGCTTCGACATAAGGCTCCGCTGCGGCGTCAAGGCCGCCTTCCTCGACGATCTCGGAGACGAGGCCGACGCCAAGCGCGCGCTCGGCGCCGATGAAGCGGCCGGTCAAAATCAGTTCCGATGCAACGGACACGCCGACCAGGCGCGGCAGGAAATAGCTGGTGCCGATATCGCAGCCGCCGAGGCCCAGCTTGATGAAGGCGCAATTCATCCGCGCCGATTTGGTGGCGATGCGGATGTCGGCGGCAAGCGCCAGCGCAAAACCACCGCCGGCCGCAGCCCCCTGGATTAGCGCGATGATCGGCTGCGGACAGCGCCGCATCAGCATCACGATGTCAGCAATGCGGCGTTGCGAATCCAGCGATTCGGTGACCCCGGGCGGCTCCTGCTGCCCGGCGCGGCGCTGCATCGCATGTTTGAGATCGAGCCCGGCGCAGAACGACGCGCCCGCGCCTTTCAACACCACCACCCGTGTCGCGCGATTGCGCTGCAGGCCCTGGAAATAGGCATTGAGCGCGTCGATGAGCGCGGGATCGAGCGCGTTGAGGCTGTCCGGGCGATTGAGCGTCACCCGGTCGACCCCATCGTCGTGTTCGATCAGCAGCGGTTGAGTCACGCCGTACTCCCTGCGCATTCAGCGGATCGCGGTGTTCATCGCAACGCCCTCTCCCCTTGTGGGAGAGGGCATCACCGATATTAGCTTCGCATTCGATGCGGTGAGGGGTTGCCAGACGGATAGAACCCCCCATCCGGCGCGGATTTCATCCGCGCCACCTTCTCCCACAAGGGGAGAAGGGTAGAAGAGCGCCCTACCGCGGCGCCATGCGGATTGCGCCGTCGAGACGAATGGTCTCGCCGTTCAGCATCGGGTTCTCGACGATGTGGACCGCGAGGTTGCCGTATTCGGAGGCGTCGCCGAGCCGGGCCGGATGCGGCACCTGGGCGCCGAGGCTCTTGCGGGCTTCCTCGTTCAATCCCATCAGCAGCGGCGTCAGGAACAGGCCGGGCGCGATGGTGTTGACGCGGATCTTGAGGCTGGCGAGATCGCGCGCAGCCGGCAGCGTGAGGCCGACGATTCCGCCCTTGGACGCCGAGTAGGCGATCTGGCCGATCTGGCCTTCATAGGCCGCGACGCTCGCGGTGTTGATGATGACGCCGCGCTCTTCGCCGATCGGCGCTTCCGTCGCGAGCCGTTCGGCGAACAGGCGCAGCACGTTAAAGGTGCCGATCAGATTCACGTTGATGATGCGGACGAATTTGGCCAGCGGATAGACGCCGTCCTTGCCGACGGTGCGCTGCGAACCGCCGATGCCGGCGCAGTTCATCAGCACGCGGGCAATGCCGTGGGCGGCTTCGGCCTTGGCAATCGCTGCCTTGATCGCTTCCTCGTCGGTGACGTCGGCGTGAAGGGCGACACCCTTTACTTCGGCCGCAACCTTCTCGGCGTTTTCCTTGTTCTGGTCGATCACGCCGATCTTGGCGCCTTTGGCGGCCATGGCGCGCGCGGTGGCGGCGCCGAGGCCGGAGCCACCGCCGGTGATGAGAACGGCAACATCTTTCAACTGCATCTTAAAAACCTTTCCTTCAACGTTTCCTTGGGCGTTTCTTCTCTGGACTTCGAACTTGTTATTCGGCTGCCGCTGCAGCCTTGTCATTGTTTGAGTTCAGCATGCCACCGCAGATCAGCGCTTCCATATGCTTGACGTATTCGCGGCAGACCTCGTCGGTGACCGGGCCGACGCCGGTCGCGCGCGACATCGCATGGCGGCCGAAGAACAGATGGTCGCAGGCGCCGATCAGGCTGGTGTAGAACAGCACCGGATCGATGTTGCGGAACTCGCCGGCCTTGATGCCTTCCGCCAGCAGCCGGCGATGAAAGTCGAGCAAGGGTGCCACAAAGAATTTCGACACTTCGTCGGCGGCGTCCGCGCTGCTTTCGTGCAGCAGAAAGTGGATCAGCCGGTTCATATAGGGGAACTGGTGATAGGCGCGGATGATACCGCCGATATGCAGACGGAGTTTTGCGGTCGGCGAGATCGGCTGGGCCAGCAGATATTCGAGCTGCGACATCTCGGTGGCGGCATCGCGCGCCAACAGCGCCAGCAACAGCCCGTCCTTGTTGCCGAAATGATATTTCACCAAGGCGGCGTTGACGCCGGACTTTTGCGCGATGTCGGAGAGCGACACCTCGATCGAGGAGCGCTCGATCATCAGTTCGCTCGCCGCGACAAGCAGCTTGTCGGCGGTGCTATTTCTGCCGCCCGGAATTTTGGTCGGTACGCTGGTATTCAACTGTGATCCCATTACTGCCAAAGTCGCTGCCAAGTCCGGAAATCCGGCCGCACATAACCGCATGACGCGGCTGCACTCAAGAGTTAATTGATTGATTGACTAAATCCCGCAGCCCCCCTTAAATCCGGTCCATCTTTCAAAACGCCATCCAACAACAATCAGGGAGAACTGACATGGCCGAGGCCTATATCGTCGCCACCGCACGCACCGCCGGCGGCCGCAAGGGGGGACGCCTCGCAGGCTGGCATCCGGCCGACCTCGCCGCTTCCGTGCTGGATTCGCTGATCGACCGGACCGGCGCCGATCCCGCCCAGATCGAAGACGTCATCATGGGCTGCGTGATGCAGGCCGGCGAGCAGTCCAACAACATCGGCCGCAACGCGGTGATGGCCTCGAAACTGCCGGAGAGCGTGCCCGCCACCTCGATCGACCGCCAGTGCGGCTCGTCGCAGCAGGCGCTGCATTTCGCGGCGCAAGCCGTGATGTCCGGCACCATGGATTGCGTGATCGCGGCCGGCGTGGAGTCGATGACGCGGGTACCGATGGGGCTTGCCTCATCGCTGCCCGCCAAGAACGGCTTTGGCCATTACAAGAGCCCCGGTATCGAGAAGCGCTACCCGAACATCATGTTCAGCCAGTTCACCGGTGCTGAAATGATGGCGGAGAAATACGGCCTCTCCAAAGACGAGCTCGATACCTATTCCTACAACAGCCACCAGCGCGCGATTGCCGCGACCCAGGCCGGCCGTTTCAAGGACGAGATCGTTGCGCTTGCGATCACCCGCGCCGACGGGTCGACCGACACCCACCATATCGACGAAGGCATCCGCTTCGATGCCAGCCTCGACGGCATCAAGGGCGTCAAGCTGATCGCCGAGAACGGCAAGCACACCGCGGCCAGCGCCAGCCAGATCTGCGACGGCGCCTCTGGCGTGATGGTCGTCAATGAAAGGGGCCTCAAATCGCTCGGCATCAAGCCGATGGCGCGGATCCATCACTTGACCATGATGGGCGGCGACCCCGTGATCATGCTGGATGCGCCGCTGCACGCCACCGAACGCGCGCTGAAGAAGGCCGGCATGACCGTCGACGACATCGACCTGTTCGAGGTCAACGAGGCATTTGCCGCAGTACCGACGGCGTGGCTGAAGACCACCGGCGCCGACCCTGAAAGGCTCAACGTCAATGGCGGCGCGATCGCGCTCGGTCATCCGCTCGGCGGCTCCGGCACCAAGCTGATGACCACGCTGGTCAACGCCCTGAAGCAGCGCAACAAGCGCTACGGGTTGCAGACCATGTGCGAAGGCGGCGGCATGGCGAATGTGACGATCGTCGAGCGGCTGTAAGCGCCGCGATAAAAAAAGGTGTCGTCCCGGCCCTTATGCGCAATTGCGCATCAGGAGCCGGGACCCATAACCACAGCTGTTTGTGGTTATGCAAAGCTGGAGCTCCAGCTGGTTTCAATTATTGCCAGTAGTGGATATGGGTCCCGGCTCAAGGCCGGGACGACGCAAATAATAAGCCCAAGGAAACATCTGTGACTCACCCCTCGATCCACGCCCGCACCCAGCCGAACAAGATCGCCTATCAGATGGCGGGGAGCGGCAAGGCGATCACCTACCGCGAGCTGGACGAACTCTCGAACCAGGGCGCGCAGCTGTTTCGTTCGCTTGGGCTGAAGGCCGGCGACCACATCGCGTTCCTGATGGAGAATCGCCTCACGTTCATGGAGATCTGCTGGGCGGCGCAGCGCTCGGGGCTCTATTACACCGCGATCAGCCGCTATCTGACCCAGGACGAGATCGCCTACATCGTCAAAGACTGCGGCGCCAAACTCGTGATCAGCTCGCCGAAATGCGCCGAGCAGATCAGGGGGCTGGTCAACGGCGAGCCGGGCGAACCGATTTTCTACATGGTCGACGAACCGCTGCCGGGTTTCCGCTCCTGGGACAAGGAGACGATCGCGCAGCCGACCACGCCGATCGCCAATCAGGAAGCCGGCTACGACATGCTGTATTCCTCGGGCACCACCGGGCGGCCCAAAGGCATCAAGCGCGAGTCCGAACACAACCCGATCGACCTGCCGAATCCGTTCCTGAAAATTCTCTGCGCCGGCATGTGTGGCATGTCGTCCGACAGCATCTATCTGTCGCCGGCGCCGCTCTATCACGCCGCACCCCTGCGCTTCAACATGATGGCGATCACGCTGGGCGGCACCTCCGTGATCATGGAATCATTCGATGCCGAAGAATTTCTAAACCTGGTCGAGAAGCACAAGATCACGCAGTCGCAGCTGGTGCCGACCATGTTCGTGCGGATGCTGAAGCTGCCCGAAGAGGTGCGCACGCGCTACAACGTCTCGTCGCTGGTCGGCGCGATCCACGCCGCGGCCCCCTGCCCGATCGACGTCAAGGCCAAAATGATCGAATGGTGGGGACCGATCCTGATCGAATATTACGCCGGCTCCGAAGGCAACGGCGTCACGGTCTCGACCTCGCAGCAATGGCTGACCCATCGCGGCACCGTCGGCCGCGCCGTGGTCGGCAAGATCAAGATCCTCGACGAGAGCGATCAGGAAGTGCCGACGGGCCAGATCGGCACGGTGTATTTTGCCGACGCGCCGGTTTTCGCCTATCACAACGATCCCGAGAAGACAAAGCGCGCCTACAACGACAGGGGCTGGTCGACGCTCGGCGACGTCGGCTATCTCGACGACGAAGGCTTTCTCTATCTGACCGACCGCAAGAGCTACATGATCATCTCCGGCGGCGTGAACATCTACCCGCAGGAAACCGAGGACGTGCTGATCACCCACCCCGATGTCGCCGACGTCGCGGTATTCGGCGTGCCGAACGAGGAGATGGGCGAAGAGGTCAAGGCGGTGGTGCAGCCGCACGACATGACCAGGGCCGGCAAGGAGCTCGAGGCCGAGCTGATCGTGTTCTGCCGAAAACATCTGTCGCCGATCAAATGCCCCAAGAGCATCGACTTCGAGGCCGAACTGCCGCGTACCCCCACGGGCAAGCTGGTGAAGCGGCATCTGCGCGACAAGTACTGGCCGAAGACGGCGGTGAAGGTTTAGCGCGCTATCTTCCCTTCTCCCCTTGTGGGAGAAGGTGCACAGGCGGCCTTTGGCCGCCGTTCCTTAAGGAGACGCCGATGCTTTGCATCGGCTATGCGAAGGCTGCCGGATGAGGGGTCTCTATCCGCGGAGACAGACCCCTCACCCGTCTCAATCGCGCTTTGCGCGATTGATCCACCCTCTCCCACAAGAGGAGAGGGAAGAAAGGCCGCGAACTAATGACCACCCTCCCCGACATCCCGCTCCTCTCCACCATCCGCTCGCGCACTATCGACAACATCAACGGCCTCTCCATGCATGTGCTGGAGGCCGGCTTCGAGACCCGCGGCCGGCCCTGCCTGTTGCTGCTGCACGGCTTTCCCGAACTGGCCTTCAGCTGGCGCAAGGTGATGCCCACGCTGGCGAATGCCGGCTATCACGTGATCGCGCCGGACCAGCGCGGCTATGGCCGCACCACCGGGTGGGATGCGAACTATGACGGCGATCTGGCCTCGTTCCGGCTACTCAATCTGGTGCGCGACGCGTTAGGCCTGGTGTCGGCGTTCGGCTACACGCATGTCGATGCCGTGATCGGGCACGATTTCGGCTCTTCGGTCGCCGCCTGGTGCGCGCTGGTGCGGCCGGACGTGTTTCGATCGGTGGCGCTGATGAGCGCGCCCTTTGCGGGGGCACCACCACTGCCCTTCAACACCGCGGATGCGCCGGCCAAACCGGTGGCGGAAGATCCGGTGCATCGCGATCTCGCCGCGCTGCCGCGCCCGCGAAAACATTATCAATGGTATTACTCGACGCGCGAGGCGAACAACGACATGCACCACGCACCGCAGGGCCTGCACGATTTCCTGCGCGGCTACTATCATCACAAGAGCGCGGACTGGAAGGACAACAAGCCCTATCCGCTCAAATCATGGTCGGCCGGCGAGTTGGCAAAACTGCCGACCTATTATGTGATGGATTTTGCCAAGGACATGGCCGCGACGGTCGCGGAAGAGATGCCCGATGCGGCGTCGATCGCCGCGAATAAATGGCTGCCTGACAGCGAGCTATCGTTCTACAGCGGCGAATACGGCCGCACCGGATTCCAGGGCGGCCTGCAATGGTATCGCTGCGGCACCTCGGGCGCGTTCACCAGCGAATTGCAGACATGGTCCGGCCGCACCATCGACGTGCCGTCCTGCTTCATCTCGGGCAAACAGGACTGGGGCACCTATCAGCGTCCCGGCGTCTATGAGGCGATGCAATCGAAAGCCTGCACCAACATGATCGGCTGTCATCTGATCGACGGCGCCGGCCATTGGGTGCAGCAGGAGCAGCCGAAGCAGGTTAGTCGCTTGCTGTTGCAATTCGTGAAGCAGCTTGCTGAACACGACACCCAATAGGTTCATCACCAGTTCATTATCGGTCTGACATCATCCGAGAACGTCGCGGGAACCATCGTTCAGAAGCCGCGTTGCCGAATGCCGGCAATGTGCCCGGGACATCGACTGGAGAAGAGTATGGATAAGAAGATCGCTGGGCTATTGGGAGCGGTGGCGTCGCTTGCAACATTTGGTGCTGCGGAAGCAGCGCCCGCGCCGGCCCCGACCGATGTCTTGCGGGCCAATTCATTCGCCGATTTGCTGGAGCCGATCCCTAACGCCGCGGCGCTGCTGCAGGCGATCGATGAATCCGCGCCTGTCCGGTCGGCGGAAGGCAACGTTCAGGTGGCGCAGTTCTACCATCACCACCACCATCATCATCACCACAGCCAGTATCGCCGATATTATGATGAGCCCCGCGTCATCGTGGTACCGCCCCGGTACCGTCGTGACCGTTATCACCATCACCACCATCACCATCATCACAGCTTCTACCGCCGCGACTATTGAGGCCGCGCGCGATCGTATGATGAGAAACGGGACCGTGACGGTCCCGTTTTTTTTGTCGCTAATCGTGGCGGGCTTTTTCCTTCGCGGCGCGATGCAAATGCCGGTAGGTGCCGTCGAATACGGTATCGGTCGATGACGTCCACTCGGTCCCGGCCGAAAGCGTCGGCCGGCTTTGATAGATCCGCCGCGCCTGCAGCTCGCGTTCGGCCGATTCCTCCTCGCCCATCTTCTCAAGCTCGAAATTGGCTTCTTCCGGAATCACGATGATTTGCGCGAACGGCTCGTTCGGCCGGAAAATGTGGGTTCGGCCTTCGGCCGGCGCCTTGAAGACGGTGAAGAACAGCATCGGCCACCAATTGCGCACCAGCGCCGGAACCGCGATCGGCACGGTGTCGGTAGGGTCGGTATAGAATCTCGGATGCGGCTCGGTGCGAATCGCCATGCCCTTCTCGACCTTGAGATCGAGCAGGATCTGGTAGGTGTAGAAATTGTCGCCGAAATTCCGGAATGGCGGCCACTGCGCGGCATTATCCGGGGGCTCGCCCCAATCGGCATCAAAAATCAAATGGCCGTCTTTGGTGCTGACGTGAAGTTCGAAGTCGTAGGGATAGAACAATTCGATCCCGTATTGCGCGCCTTCCGAAAACGGAACGCAGTGCCACACCTGTTCACGCGATCCATCCGCGCGCGGTTCGCGCTTGCCGGCCCACCCGGGTATCTCGAGTTTGGTCCGGCGCGGCGCCAGCCGCGGATCGTTGAGACGGTATTTGACCTTGTCCATAGCACCCCCGGTTTTCGACCCATGCAGCAGGAACTCGAACGAGCCCGAGACCGCAGGGTTCCGCCGGTCTAACGCCGTTTCGTCCCCGGATCGAGCTTGCCGCCGCCGGCGAGGAGATTTGACCGTGGGTCATCCGATCGTTATACAGTTTAGAACTATTCTAAACTATGAAAAAGGCGCTGCCTGTGAAGAATTTCTCCGATTTGACCGAGCGCGAGGTGCTGGCCGTCGCGATCTCCTCCGAAGAGGAGGACAGCCGGATTTATATGAGTTTCGCCGAAGACCTCGCCGAGCGTTATCCGGATTCGGCCAAGCTGTTCGAGGAGATGGCCGAGGAGGAGCGAGGCCATCGCCACCGCTTGCTCGAAATGTATGAGCAGCGTTTTGGCGCGCATCTGCCGCCGATCCGCCGCGAGGACGTGCGCGGATTCCTGCGCCGGCGCCCGATCTGGCTGACGAAAAACCTGCCGCTCGACACCATCCGCAAGGAAGTCGGGACGATGGAACTGCAGGCCGAGCAATTCTACATCAAGGCCGCCGAGCAGGCCGAGGATGTCGGCGTACGCCGGTTGCTCGGCGACCTCGCCGAAGAGGAGAAGGGCCACGAGAAGCTCGCGATCAAGCTGACCGACCAGATTCTCAGTCCGGACGTGCGCGCGGAAGAGGACAAGACGCGGCGGCGGATGTTCGTGCTGCAATATGTGCAGCCGGGCCTCGCCGGATTGATGGACGGCTCGGTCTCGACGCTGGCGCCATTGTTCGCCGCCGCCTTCGCGACCCATCAGAACTGGCAGACCTTTCTGGTCGGTCTCGCCGCCTCGATCGGCGCCGGCATCAGCATGGGATTTGCGGAAGCTTTGTCCGACGACGGGTCGCTGACCGGGCGCGGATCGCCATGGCTGCGCGGCGCGGCCAGCGGCGTGATGACGGCGCTCGGCGGCCTCGGCCATTCCATGCCCTATCTGGTGCCGGATTCCTGGCCGAACGCGTTCTGGATCGCGACCGGGATCGCGGGCGTCGTGGTGTTCTTTGAATTGTGGGCGATCGCCTTCATCCGCTCGCGCTACATGGACACGCCGTTCCTGCAGGCGGTGTTCCAGATCGTGCTCGGCGGCGCCATCGTGCTCGCGGTCGGCATTCTGATCGGCGCGGCCTAGCCGGCCGGGAAGCCATCATGAAACGAGGTTTCGGACCGTGCTTTCGATTGCACCTTGTGCTGCTGGCTGGTGCGGTCCTCTTGGCGATGCCGGCCGGGCCGGCGACGGCTACCGACGAAATCCAGGTCTATAACGCCGGCATCGCCGCCCCCGGACAGTTCACGATCCAGCAGCACCTCAATTATGTGGCGCTTGGCCCGAAGGATCCGCCGTTTCCTGGCGGCCTCGTCTCCAATCACAGCCTCAATGGCACGCCGGAATTCGCCTATGGCATCACCGACTGGTGGGAGGTCGGGCTCTATCTGCCCTTCGCGGTCCAGGACCGGCAATTCCTGTCCGATTCCTTCAAGCTGCGTACCCTGTTCGTCTCGCCCAATGCCGAGCAGCGCAACTTCTTCTACGGCGTCAATTTCGAATTCAGCAACGAGACGCCGAATTTTGCGCAGACGCGGTTCGCGATGGAGATCCGCCCCATCATCGGCGTCCGCAACGCCGACTGGGAGTTCATCGTCAACCCGATCGTGGATATCGGCTTCGGAAAATATGGCCAGGCGGACTTTGCGCCCGCGGCGCGCGTCGCACGCAAGGTCGGTCCGGATCTGTCCGTCGGTCTCGAATATTATGCCGACTTCGGCCAGATCGGGAATTTTTCCGGCCTTGCCGACCAGCAGCATACGCTGTTTGCCGTCACCGATTTCAGGCTTGGCGTTTTCAACGTGGATTTTGGCGTCGGTTACGGGTTGACGCCGGCCTCCGATCGCTGGGTGATCAAAACCATCGTCGGATACGCTTTCCCGGTACCGGGCAGCAATCCCGCCGCAAGCGACCACGCCACCGCCGCCGGACCCGTCAACCCGATGGCGCACGCCTCCGCGCGACCCTACCAGCCCTGATGCAAAGCCGCGCGTCCGACTCGTCGCGCGATTCGAAGTACACCCGAAATTTCCAGGACAAGGCCGCAACATCATGACCGATCGCTTGCAATACGGGACCACCGCAAAGGTCTTCCACTGGCTCATCGTCGCGCTGCTGCTGGTGCAATATCCGATCGGCTGGCTGATGCCGGACCTGCATCGCAATACGAAGCCGGGCGCGCCGATGATTTTTCATATCTCGTTCGGCATCACCATCCTTTTGCTGATCGTTCTGAGATTCGTTTGGCGGCTGACCCATCCGGTGGCGCCCGAGCGTTCGCTGCCGCCATGGCAACGGCTGAGCTCGGAAGCCGTGCACTGGCTGCTCTACGTTCTGGTGCTGGCGACGACCGTGACCGGCTGGCTGTTTGCTTCGTTCCGCGGCTGGGCGGTGTCGTTCTTCTATCTCCTGCCGATGCCGATGCTGTCGTCCGGGAATGACGCGGCCGGCAAGACGATCGACGGCCTGCATCAGGCTTCTGAATGGGCGTTGCTGGTCGTGATCGGCATCCACGTGGCGGCGGCGCTGGCCCACCTCTTCATCTACCGCGACCGCATCATGCAGCGGATGTTGCCGGGCTAGAGCGTAATGATCTCCCTCTCCCCGCTTGCGGGGAGAGGGTTGGGGTGAGGGGGGCTCTCCGCGAATCTGGTGTTAATGATGGACCTGTACCCCCTCACCCGGATCGCATCTCCGATGCGATCCGACCTCTCCCCGCAAGCGGGGCGAGGTGACCCGAACGCCGCCACCTGTTTGACCCAAAATCATCATGCTTTAAGTCGGAGCCCGCGCCTGCAACCGCATCCGCGCCGCATCAACTGCCGTTGAGATTGCCGATCTCCGGAAAGAACATGTCTTTCCACGACGCCGGCTCATGCCTGGTGGTGCCGACCTTGTGCATGAATTTTGCGAACTTCATCGTCGCCGCCGGCGTCATGGTCCATTCGACATTGGAGCCGGTGACCACCCTGGTTACCATATCGAGCGGCAGTTTTGAGCCGGTGTCGCCGATCCAGCTCTGCGCGGTCCCCTTCGGGTCGGCCGCAATGATCGCGGTTGCCTCCTTCACCGCGTCGATGAATGCGGCGTAGAGTTCCGGATTGTCCTTGCGAAACCGCGCCGAGGTCCAGGCCACCGTAAAACTGTGCGGCCCCAGCACGTCGAACGACGACAATACGGTATGGATGTTTTTCTGCTCCAGTTGCTGGAACTGGAACGGCGGCACGCTGAAGGCCGAGGAGATGCCGCCGGCGCCGCTGAGCATGGCGATGGTCGCATCCGGCGGCGACATCGATACCGTGAGCGGATCGAGCTTGGCGTAGTTTTCCTCGCCGAAGGCGGCTGCCGCCGCCATCTGCAGCAGCACCGCCTGCACCGACACCTTGATCGAGGGCACCGCGATGCGGTCGCGCTCGCCAAAATCCCTGATCGACTTGATGTCGGGATTGGCGGTGTTGAGCAGGAACGGCTGCGAACTGAGCGCGCAGATTCCCCTGACCTCGAAGGATGTACCCAGCGTCTTGTCCCACAGCGTGATCAGGCCCGGCACCCCGCCGCTGACGATGTCGGTGGAATTCGACAGCAGCGCCTCGTTCATTGCCACCGGGCCGTTGAAGCGCTGCCAGGACACCTTGAAATCCTTCAAGCCCCGTTGCGCAGCGTACTTCTCGATCAGCTTGTCGCGCTTCATGATGTTGAATTGCAGGTAGCCCATCGAGAACTGCTCGGCCAGCCGGATCTCGGCGGCGCGAGCCGCGATCGTGGCGTTGCCGATGACGAAGGCGACCACCGCGCCCAAAATCCAAGCCGACCTCATTGTTTTCTCCCCGCAGCCTTGCAGTTATTTTTTGTTGATCGAGAGACTACACAGCAAACGGCGCGCGCCAATAGCAGGCGCGCCTGCCCGCCGCTGTACAGGTATTGCTCTTGCGGCTCCGGCCCAAACTGAGCATCATTCGCACCACATCGAAAACGAGATCGGGAGTACGCCTTGGCCAAATCGCAATGGAGTTTTAGTACCGCCGTCGAACTGTCGGCCGCGCTGGCCGCAAGGAAAGTATCGGCGGTCGAACTGGCGCAGGACGCGATCGGCCGAATCGAACGGCACGACAACAAGATCAACGCGGTTTGCGTGCGCGATTTCGAACGTAGCCTGGCCGCCGCTCGCTCCGCCGATGCTGCCCTGGCGCGCGGCGAGAACAAGCCGCTGCTCGGCATCCCCATGACGGTGAAGGAATCCTACAATATCGCCGGGCTGCCGACGACCTGGGGTATTCCCGCGCAAAAGGATTTCAGGCCAACCGAAGACGCGCTGCCGATTACCCGCGTCAAGGACGCCGGCGGCGTGATCCTCGGCAAGACCAACGTGCCGCTCGGGCTCGGCGACTGGCAGAGCTACAACGAGATCTACGGCACCACCAACAATCCATTCGATCTCGGCCGTACGCCGGGCGGCTCTTCCGGCGGATCGTCGGCAGCACTCGCGGCCGGTTACGGCGCGCTGTCGCTCGGCTCCGACATCGGCGGCTCGCTGCGGGTGCCCGCGTTTCACTGCGGCGTCTATGCGCACAAGCCGACATTTGCGTTGGCGCCGTCGCGCGGCCACACGCCGCCGCCATTGCCGCCGCTGCCATTCGACCGCGATCTCTCCGTGATCGGCCCGATGGCGCGCAGCGCCGCCGATCTTTCGCTGCTGCTGGCTGCGATCGCGGGGCCCGATCCACTGGAGGCCGGCAAGGCCTACAAGCTCGCGCTGCCGCCGCCGCGCCACACTGAGTTCAGGAATTTTCGCGTGCTGCTGATCGACACCGATCCGGTCATGCCGACCGACAAGGTGGTCCGCGGAACCCTCGATACCCTGGCCGTCAACCTCGGCAAGGCCGGCGTCAAACTCGAGCGCCACAGCCCGCTGTTGCCCGACTTCGGCGCCTCGACGCGGCTCTATATGCGGATGCTGATGTCGTTCCTGTCCGCATCTTTTGCGCCCGAGGTCTATGCCGGCGCGCAGGCCGCCGCCTCGGCACTGCCGCCCGGCGACCTCAGCCTCGGCGCGGAGCGGCTGCGCGGCATGGCGCTGAGCCATCGCGACTGGGTGATGGCCGACGGCGGGCGCTCGCGGCTGCGGGCGCAGTGGCGCGAGCTGTTCAAGACGTTCGACGCGGTGATCTGCCCGATCATGCCGACCCCGGCCTATCCACACGATCATTCCGCCGACCAGGAAACCCGCCGCATCGACATCGACGGCAAGGCGCACGTCTATCCCGATCAGCTTGCATGGCCGGGCATCGCCACCTTGCCCGGCCTGCCGTCGACCGCGATCCCGACCGGCTTCTCGCCAGCCGGCTTGCCGGTCGGCGTGCAAATCGTCGGCCCCTGGCTGGAGGATCGCACGCCCTTGATGCTGGCGGAATTGATCGAGCGCGAGTTCGGCGGCTTCGTGCCGCCGCCGATGTTTGATGATTGATCCCGTCATTGCGAGCGCAGCGAAGCAATCCATCTCGCCGCGGCAAGAAAGAATGGATTGCTTCGTCGCTTCGCTCCTCGCAATGACGGTTGAAAGACTGGAGGAAAACCCATGAGCAACGACATCGAAGAGCTAACGGCGCTCAACCGCGACTACGTCGCCTCGGTGCAGAATTGCGACGTCAAACGTTTTGACGAAATCCTCGCGCAGGATTTTTATTGTTCCAATCCCGACAAGTCGCTGGTCGACCGCGCGGGATTTTTGAAGCAAACGGCGGTGCCGGTCACCATCAGGAATCTAGCAGCGCATGATGTGAAGATTCGCGTGCTGGGCGATTTCGCCATCATTCACGCCAGCACGAGCTATACCACGGCAGACGGCAAGCCGGCCAACGGGCGCTACACCGATTGCTGGGCCAGGCAGAATGGAAAATGGCTGGCGGTGTCCGCGCATGTGTCGCGGTGACTCATAACCGTCATTGCCGGGCTTGACCCGGCAATCCATCCTCTTCGATAGAAGACTTCAAGCGAAGATGATGGATGCGCGGGTCAAGCCCGCGCATGACGAGTGCCCTCACGCATCAAACATGATCACGCTGCGCACGGTCTTGCCCGCCTTCATCGCCGCAAAACCTTCATTGATCTCGGAGAGCTTCAGCTTCGCGGAAATCCAGTCTTCCAGATGCAGCTTGCCACGCATGTAGAATTCGACCAGGCGGGGCATGTCGACGCGGAAATGGTTCGAGCCCATCGACGAGCCCTGGATCTTGCGTTCCCTGAGGAAATCGAAACCGTGCAGCTCGATCTTCTGGCCGAACGGGATCATGCCGACGATGGTCGCGGTGCCGCCGGCGGCCAGCATCGCGAACGCCTGCTCGGCGGTTTCCTTGCGGCCCAGCACTTCGAAGGAATGCTGCACGCCGCCGCTGGTGAGCTCGCGCACCTGCTGCACCACGTCACCGTTGCGGGGATCGACCACGTCGGTGGCACCCAGCTTGGTGGCGAGTTGCAATTTCACCGGGTTGGTATCGATCGCGATGATGCGGCCGGCGCCAGCGATCGCCGCACCGTTGATCGCGGCCATGCCGACGCCGCCGCAGCCGATCACCGCCACGGTTTCGCCGGCCGTGACCTTTGCCGTGTTCACCACCGCGCCATAGCCGGTGATGACGCCGCAGCCGATCAGCGCCGCCAGTTCAAGCGGCATGTCCTTGCGGATTTTGACGATGGCGTTCTCGTGCACCAGCATCTGCTCGGCAAACGATGACAGATTGAGGAACTGATTGAGTTTCTCCGACCGCGCCCACGACAGCCGGTTGGACACGCCCGGCAGCATCTTCACCGTGGTGTCGGTGCACAGCACCGTGCGGCCGGTGGTGCAATTGTCGCAGGTGCCGCAAAACACCGAGAGGCACGTCACAACATGATCGCCGGGCTTCACATAGGTGACGTCGGAGCCGACCTTCTCGACCACGCCCGCTGACTCGTGGCCGAGCACGGCCGGCAGCGGATGCGGGTAGAGCCCTTCCATGAAATGCAGATCGGAATGACAGAGGCCGGCGACGCGGGTGCGGATCAGGACTTCGCGCGGACCAGGATTGGGCACGCTGACATCCTCGATCACCAGCGGCTTGTTGACTTCATGCAGGACGGCGGCCTTCATCGAATACTCCCTCGCGTTTCTATTTCTTGAACCAGAGCTTGTTATCCTCCGGCAGCCTACGCCGCCGAAATCAATTCGCCAACCTCAGCCATGCCGACGCCGCGCTCGCCGAGCAGATGATCGGTGATGGCGCGTTGAACCGCATTTTCCGTGAGCCGGAACGGATCGCTTGCCACGACGCGATGGTCGATCACCATGCGCGACAGCAACAGCCGCCTGGCATCGCCGCGCATCTCGTGGATGCGGCCGCCTTCCCACGCCAGCGCTACCGCACTGGCGACATGATACAGCAGGCTGGTGGCGCGCCGCGCGTCGGCTTCATTTTCCATCCGGCTGGCGACGTCGCGCGCAAAGCCAATGGCGCGGTCGGCCAGATCGCGCAGGCGATTGCGCCAGGCCTGCGGCACATTGGCGCTGTCGTCGAGGCGGGCGTGCAGATCGGCGGCGAGTGCCGCGTCCGCGCCGTGGCGGCCGACCGCGCGTTTCAGCGCATCGATCGCGACGATGTTGCCGGTGCCTTCCCAGATCGAGCCGAGATGGGCGTCGCGCAAAAGCCGGGCGGTGGCGAATTCCTCAATGTAGCCGATCCCGCCGCGCATCTCTAACGCATCGCCGCACACCTTGCGGGCATCGCGGGTGGCGCGGAATTTCAGCGTCGGGGTGAGGATGCGTAGCAGCGCCGCAGCGTCCTGGCTGCCGGCTTCGGCGCGATCGAGCGCGTCCGCGGTCAGAAAGCTCATCGACAGCGCCTGCTCGGTCGCAAGCCCGATCTTCATCAATTGCCGCCGCGCCAGCGGCAGATCGAAGATACGCTGGCCGAATACCACGCGGCCCTTTGCGACCGTCATCGCGTCGTGATAGGCGCGGCGCATCAGCGCGGTGGATTTGACGCCGTTGGACAGCCGCGACGAATTCACCATCTCGGCCATCTGCACAAAGCCGCGATCGAGCTTGCCGACCGCATAGGCAATGGCGCCTTCCAGCTTGATCTCGCCCGAGGCCATCGAGCGGGTGCCGAGCTTGTCCTTCAAACGCACGATCCGGTAGTGATTCTGCGAGCCATCCTCGAGCCGACGCGGCATCAGGAACAGGCCGACGCCGCGCGTGCCCGGACCCGCGCCTTCGGGCCGCGCCAGCAGCATCACCACTTCGGCGTCGGCGTTGGAGCAAAACCATTTTTCGCCGGTGAGCCGCCAGTGGTCGCCCTCCTGCACCGCCGTCGTCGTCAGCGTGCCGACGTCGGAACCACCTTCCTTCTCGGTCATGAACTGGCCGCCCTGGGTCAGCTTGCTCATGTCGGTCTGGGTCAGGCCGTCGAGATATTTCGCCTTCAGCGCCTCGCTGCCGAAATTATTCAAAAGCTTTGCGCAACCATCGGTGACGTTGATCGGGCAGCCCAGGCCGAACTCGGCCTGATTGAACAAAAACGTAAAGGCGTGTTTTGCCACCACGGGATATTTATCCGGCCAACCCAAAATGCCCTTGCGGACCGACATCGCGTGAATGCCGAATTCGCCGAAGGCTGCCTTCTCCAGTTCGCGATAGGCCGGGTGATATTCGATATACTGGGAGTCGCGGCCAAAACGGTCGCGCTGGTGCAGCACCGGCGTATGACGGTCGGCAAGGCGCGCGCACTCGTCGAGATGACCGCCCGCCAATCCGCCGAGCCGGTCGAGATGCGGCTCGATATGGCGAAACAGCGCTTCCGGCAAATGCAGACGGAGCAGATCCGTCAGCGCCGGATCGGCCTGATAAAAGTTCATCCCCGAAGTGTCCGGCGCGAGCAGGTCCGGCTGGCCGGCAGAGGCAACCTTACGGTCGTGCTTGAGTGGTTGCATTTTTTGCCTCTTGTTCGTTCCGCCCGATCTTGCTCATCTACCGATAAAGCAGGCGATCACGCCGTCAACAATCATAATTGGAAGGTACCCCCGTGATGGACTTATATCGCATCATCGGCGCCGAGATGTCGCCCTACTCGGTCAAGGTCCGTTCCTATTTCCGCTACAAGGGAATTCCGCATCAATGGGTTTTGCGCAATGCGGCAAGCCAGCCGGAATATGAGAAATATGCCAGGATGCCCATCATTCCACTGCTGGTGACGCCTGACGGAACTGGTATCCAGGATTCCACGCCGATCATCGACGCGGTCGAGAAGCTGCACCCGGAGCCGTCGATCCATTCCGGCGACCCCGTCGCGAACTTCATCTCGGCGCTGATCGAGGAATTCGGCGACGAGTGGGGCAACAAATGGATGTTCCACTACCGCTGGGCCCGCGACGTCGACCAGCGCAGTTCGTCCGGCCGCATTGCGCGGATGCGCAGCCCCAACGCCAGCGAGGAAGCGCATGCCGCGCTGGCCGAGCAGGTCCGGGTCCGCATGGTGGAACGGGTGTGGTTTGTCGGGTCGAACGAGCTGACGGCATCGCAGATCGAGACCGGCTTTCGGGACATGCTTGCCATGCTCGAGAGCCATCTCGCGATCCGCCCCTATCTGTTTGGCGGAAGGCCGGCCTTCGGCGACTTCGGTATGTGGGGCCAATTCTACGAATTGTGGACCGATCCGACCGCGGGCGCCCTGATCGAAGGCAGCGCGCCGCATGTGCTCGCCTGGATCCACCGCATGCTTTGGCCAAGGGCGGAGGGCGCGTTCGAGACATGGTCCACGCTGGCACCGACCCTGATGCCGATCCTGACCAATCAGATTGGCGGACAGTTCATGCCCTGGACGCTGGCCAACGAAAAGGCGCTGGCCGAAAAACAGGAAGAATTCAGCGTCAAGCTCGGCGACAAGGTCTGGATCCAGAAGCCCCAAAAGTATCACGCGCGATCGCTGGGCATGCTGCGCGCCCGATATGCAGATGTTGCCGACAAGGCCGCGCTCGATTCTGTTTTGGCGGCGGCGGGTTGCCTTGCCGGATTGCGCGCCTAGATACGGAATCCCGACCATTCAAGGAACGCGCGCATGGAAACGCCAAAATACAAGAATGCCCTGATCGTGGGCGCCGGTGAGGGACTTAGCGCATCGCTGGCGCGGCTGTTTGCGCGCGGAGGCATCAAGGTGGCGCTGGCCGCGCGCAAGGTCGAAAAACTCGGCGCGCTCTGCACCGAGACCGGCGCCCGCGCCTTTGCCTGCGACGCCACCAACGCCGAAGAGGTCGAGCGGCTGTTCGGCCTGGTCGAACGCGAGATCGGCGCGCCCGACCTCGTGGTCTACAATGCCAGCGGGCGGGCGCGGGGCGCCTTCACCGATCTGGTCGCGGCCGATGTCGCGCAGGCCATCGCGGTCAGCGCTTTCGGCGGTTTTCTGGTGGCGCAGCAGGCGGTGAACCGCATGCTGCCCGACAAGCATGGCGCGATCCTGTTCACCGGCGCATCCGCCAGCGTCAAGGGCTACGCGCAATCGGCGCCGTTTGCGATGGGCAAGTTCGCGCTGCGCGGGCTGGCGCAGAGCATGGCGCGCGAATTGTCGCCGCAGGGCATCCATATCGCGCATTTCGTGATCGACGGTGGCATCCGCAGCGCGGCGCGCGCCGAGCCAACGGACCGGCCGGACTCGATGCTCGACCCGGACGCCATTGCCTTGAGCTACTGGAACGTGCTGCAACAGCCGCGCAGCGCCTGGACCTGGGAACTCGAATTGAGGCCGTGGGTCGAGAAGTTCTAGGCGCCGTCGTTCCGGGGCGATGCGAAGCATCGAACCCGGAACCCCGAGATTCCGGGTCTGGTGCTTGCGCACCATCCCGGAATGACGGGCAAAAAGAAACAATTGGGGGAAACATGACCACCGAGACCAAAATCGACACCGGCACCGACGAATTGTTGTGCGTGATCCGCGACCGCGTCGCCATCATCACGCTGAACCGGCCCGAGGTCCGCAACGCCATGTCGGACACGCTGACGCCGGCACTGCGCACCATGATCAAGACCTGCGGCGAGAATCCCGACGTCGGCGTGCTCCTGATCACCGGCGCCGGCACCGCCTTTTGCGCCGGCGGCAACGTCAAGGGCATGGGCGCCCATCGCGACAAGAAGAAGCTGGAGATGTCCTATGACGAGAAGGTCGCCGACCTGCAGGAGCGCCAGCGGCTCTTGACCGGTGCGCTGGTCTCGGTGCGCAAGCCGACCATCGCGGCACTGCCCGGCCCCGCGGTCGGTGCGGGGCTGGCGCTGGCCATGGCCTGCGATATCCGGATCGCGGCGCAATCGGCGTTCGTGTCCACCGGCTATCTGCGCGTCGCGCTGAGCGGCGACTATGGCATCGCGTGGCTGCTGACGCGGCTGGTCGGCACCGCGCGGGCGCGCGAACTGATGTTCACCGCCGACAAGGTCGATGCGGCCAGATGCGAGGCGATCGGCCTCGTCAATCGCGTGGTTCCGGACGACAAGCTGCAAAGCGAGGCCTTTGCGCTGGCCAAATCGATAGCCGAAGGGCCGACGGTCGCGTTGCGCTACATGAAGGACAATCTCGACGAAGCAATACTGTTCGATTTCGCCACGGCGCGCGACCATGAGGCCGAGCGTCTGGTCCGCCTGACGACGACCGCCGATCACAAGGAAGCGGTGCAGGCCTTCATCGACAAGCGCAAGCCGGTGTTCAAAGGAGGCTAGACGCTCAAGCCGCGGCCTCCGCGCGCGCATTTCGCCGGATCACCTGCGGCGGCTGTCCGAAGGCGCGCAGGAAGGCGCGGCGCATGCGGTCGCGATCGGCAAAGCCGGTTTGCCGGGCGATGACTTCGATTGGATGGCGGCTCTGCTCCATCATCAAACGTGCAGTCTCGACGCGCAGGTTCTCGACCGCCTTGGCCGGCGACTGACCGGTCTCGGCGTGGAACGCACGGCTGAACTGGCGTGGACTGAGATGCGCCGCTTTCGCCAGCTCCCTCACCGTCAGCTTCGAGGTGAGATTGCGCTTCGCGTAGGCCAATGCGCCCTGGATGCGGTCGGATTTCGGCTCCAGCTCCAGCAGCGCCGAAAATTGCGACTGGCCGCCGGCGCGCCGGTGATAGACCACGAGCTTTTTGGCCACGGCGCGGGCCACATCTGCGCCAAAGTCCTGCTCGATCAACGCCAATGCGAGGTCGATGCCCGCGGTCGCGCCCGCCGAGGTCCATACCGGACCGTCCGCGATGAAGATGCGGTCTTCCTCCACCTTCACGTTTGGAAACTGCGCCTGCAGATCGCGGGCATAGAACCAATGCGTTGTCGCACGCCGTCCGTCGAGCAAACCTGCTTCGGCCAGGATGAACGCACCGGTACAGGTTGCGGCGACCCGCCGGTTTCGGCCCAAGGCCCGCCGCACAAATTCGATCAGGCCCGGCGTTGACGGCTCGATCACGGTGCCGCCGCCGACGATCAGCGTGTCGAAATTCGCATCGCCGAACGGCTCGGCCAGGATGCTCATGCCCATCGAGGCGGGAACAGGCCCGCCAGTCTCTGACAGCAGCTGCATGTCGTAGACCGGTTCGCCGAGATGAACATTGGCGAATTCGAAGGCGGAGATGACGGCAAAACCCATCACCTGAAAGCCGGGGAAAACGACGAAGCCGATGCGCTGCATGAGGGCCTCCAACAATGTCCTAAAACGCCGTTTATATGACATTTGAGACATCGATCCGCAAGCCTAGGTCTCCTTTGCAGAGACCCGAATTCGTCGGGGCATCAGAGGAGACCAGAAACATGACCACCACCACAAAAATGGGAACGGCGCTGATCACCGGCGCTTCCGCAGGTATCGGGGCCATCTACGCCGACCGTTTGGCAAAACGCGGCTACGACCTGATCCTGGTCGCCCGCAACCAGAGCCGGCTCGCTGCATTGGCCCGGCGCCTGAGAAACGAGACCGGCCGATCGGTCGAAACCATCACGGCCGATCTCAATGACAGAGTGGATCTGGCGAGGATCGAGACGACGCTGCGCAACAATCCCGGCATTACGCTGCTGGTGAACAACGCCGGCGTCGGCGCCGCTGCCCCGCTGCTCAATTCCGACGTCGAGAAGATGGATGAGATGATCCGCCTCAACGTCGGTGCGCTGACCCGGCTGACCTACGCGGCCGTGCCCGGTTTGGTTGCGCGCGGCGGTGGGACGATCATCAACATCTCCTCGATCGTGGCGATCTCGCCCGAGACCCTCAACGGCGTCTACGGCGGCAGCAAGGCGTTCGTGCTGGCGCTCAGCCAATCGCTGCAGCATGAGCTTGCCCAGAAGGGTGTGCGGGTCCAGGCGGTCCTGCCCGGCGCGACGGCAACGGAGTTTTGGGATGTCGCCGGCCTGCCGGTTCACAATTTACCGACCGCAATCGTGATGTCGGCCGAGGACATGGTCGATGCCGCGCTTGCCGGCCTCGACCAGGGCGAGACCATCACTATTCCATCGCTGCCCGACAAGGCCGAGTGGGATGAGTTCGACGCGGCACGCCGCGCGATGTCCGGCAAGCTTTCGAGTTCTGTCCCGGCTAGCCGATACGGCATCAAGCGCTCTCGAATGGCTGCGAGCTGACGCGAGCTTTGTAAAAGAAAAAAAGCCCGGTTCTGGATGGCCAGAACCGGGCTCAGTCTTGTCAAGCCGCGGCCGAGGACAAAGCGCCCTGGCGGGAGAGGGCGGCGAGCCGCCAGCTTGCACAGGGAATGTCTCGCGGCTCGACATCGATATGCCTTTCGAAACGCACCAGCTTCCAGTCGTCGGGCGAATGGGTGAAGGCGTAACCGGATTTGCGCGCCAGCCCGATCATGGCGTCGTTGGAGCGCAGCGTGTCGCCGAACAGCCGCTCGGCGCCGAACGAAGCCGCACGGCATTCAAGATTTTTCATCAGCGCGCTGCCGATGCCGTGGCCCTGCCAGCGGTCGTCGATCGACAGGCCGAACTCGATACTCGCGGTGTCGGCGTGGAAGGCGTAGCGGGCTTCGCCGACGATGGTATCAAAGCCGTCGACCACCATGGTTGCGACCACGCTGAACCGCTCGGCCTCGCCGACATGGATGAAATGCTCGAGAAGGCTCTGGGGCAGTTCGCTCATGGCGCCGAGAAAGCGGTTGTAGCGGGAGCGGGTCGACAGCGCGCGAAAATAGCTCTGCAGTTCCTCGGCATCGCGCGGCTCGACGAAGCGCACGGTCACGGCGCTGCCGCTGCGCGAGCGCAGCACGTCGGAATACTGCCGGAGATCGTCGAAACGCAGCGCTGTCATCACACGCTCCCATCAATCTCAAAAAAGTTGCCGGCACCCCTCACCAGAGGCGGCGCCGGCTCGGCTGCGCAGTTACGCCCGCCAGAACGGTTTTTCGGCTTCGAAAGCGACATCGCTCCGGGACAAGCCGACGTCGTGCAGGTCGCGGTCGGTGCACTGGGCCAGCTCGCGGCGAGCCTGGTAGCGCTGACGCCAGAGGTGGAAAGTATCGCTCAACTGGCTCAACAAGCCCGGAACATGATGATTTGTCATCGATTCATGGGTGCAGGTAGACATTTTGGCCTCCTACGGCTAATCTGTTGCCGCTAATATCTGCGGCATCAGGGCTTTCTACAAACGACACTTTGTGCCGCTTAACATGAGATAAACTCATGTATTTGGAATTGCGGAAATGACCGCCAGGCTGCCCTCGCTCAATGGACTTCGCGCCTTCGAGGCTGCGGCCCGGCACTTAAGCTTCACGCAAGCCGCCGCCGAGCTGAACGTGACGCAGACCGCGATCAGCCATCAGATCAAACGGCTGGAGGAAGAACTCGGGGTTCGGCTGTTCGTCCGCCAGAACCGCGCGCTGACATTGACGCCGGAGGCGAAAGACTACCTCCCCGGGATCCGCGCCGCGTTCAACGATATGCGGCTCGCCACCGACCGCCTGCAGCGCAAGGACGACGGCCATGTGCTGACGGTCTCGACGCTGGCGTCGCTGGCTGCAAAGTGGCTGTTGCCGCGGCTTACGGCATTTCAGGAGGCGCATCCCGGCATCGACGTGCGCATCACCACCTCGTCCGGCCTGGTCGATTTTCAACGCGACAATGTCGATGCCGCGATCCGCTATGGCCGCGGCCAGTGGCAGGGGGTTCGTGCCGACTGGCTGATGGCGGATGAACTGTTCCCGGTCTGCAGCCCGGCGCTGCTGCAAGCAGGCAAGCCGCTGAAATGCCCCGAAGACCTCCGCGATCACGTCTTGCTGCACACCAGCAATATCTACAGCGACGACTGGCGGCTGTGGCTGACGGCGGCGGGGTTGCCGACCGATTTGTCGAAACAGCCAGGCGTCACCTTCGACCTGATCTTCGTGACCATTCAGGCCGCCATCGACGGCATCGGCGTGGCGATGGGCCGGACCTCCTATGTCCAGGACGACATCAGCAAGGGCCGGCTCGTGGTTCCCTTCAAGATCGCGCTGCCGACCGACGCCGGATTCTACCTCGTCTCGCCGCAGGGAAGAGCGGATTCCCCAAAACTTTCGGCGTTCCGGCAATGGCTTATCGCGTCCGCACAGGGCAAATCCTGACACTGCGCCATTCGGCCGTTTTCCAATCGAGCTATGCGTTTTCGGGGTTGGTCGCGCCACGCGGGCGTGCCAAATTGCCGCACAAGGCAGGGTAACTGCCTCGGCTGGCGAAGCTTTTCCCGTCGGCCCTTTGTAACGGGGAGAAGGGGCGTCATGGCGCAATCGGGGACTTCGGACACACCGCAAATCAAATCGCGCATCGGCGCCATCTTGCGCGCGACCAGCGGCAATTTCCTCGAGCAGTTCGATTTCTTCCTGTTCGGCTTTTACGCACCCCTTATCGCGAAGGCGTTCTTTCCGTCCACTGACGATACCGCCGCTTTGCTCAACACCTTCGGTGTATTCTGGCTGGGCGCCCTGATGCGTCCGGTCGGCGCCATCGTGCTCGGCGCCTATATCGACCGGATCGGCCGCCGCCTCGGCCTGATCGTGACGCTGGCGATCATGGCAATGGGCACGGTTATTATCGCGTTCTGTCCGACCTATGCGAGCATCGGAGTTGCCGCACCTGTCATCGTGTTGATCGGCCGCCTGCTGCAGGGCTTCTCCGCCGGTGTCGAACTTGGCGGCGTGTCGGTCTATCTTTCCGAGATTGCCACCCCCGGCAACAGGGGGTTCTACACCTCGTTTCAGTCCTCCAGTCAGCAGGTCGCCATTTTCGTTGCGGCCATCATCGGCTTTATCCTGAACGCGATGATGCCGGCTGCGATGATCGAAGCATGGGGCTGGCGAATTCCGTTCTTTATCGGCTGCATGATCATTCCCGTCATTTTCGTGCTGCGCCGGACGCTGGAAGAAACGCCGGCATTCCTCGCCATGAAGAAACATCCGACCACGGCGGAAGTCTTCAGTTCGGCCGCCGTCAACTGGAAGATCATCCTGCTCGGAATGATGCTGGCCGCCATGACCACCGTGACCTTCTACTTCGTCACCGTCTATACGCCGTCCTTTGGCAAAGAGCTGAAACTCTCCGCCAAGGACAGCCTTCTGGTCACCCTCCTGGTGGCCGTGACCAACTTCATCTGGAATCCGGTCGGCGGCGCACTGTCTGACCGGATCGGTCGCAGGCCCGTATTGCTGGCGATTGCAGGCCTGTCGTTCGTGACCGCCTATCCCGCGCTGCTTTGGCTCACAGCCGCTCCGACTTTCGGCAAGCTGCTGGCGGTCGGAATGATGTTTTCGCTCTATTTCGGTGTTTACAGCGGCACCATGCTGGGCGCGCTGGTTGAAATCGTCCCGGCGCATGTTCGCACCACCTGTTTCTCGCTGGCATTTTCTCTCGCAGCGGCGCTGTTCGGCACGTTTACGCCCTTTGCGGCAACCAAGCTGATCGCCATGACAGGTGACAAGGCGTCCCCCGGCTTCTGGCTGATGTGCGCCGCGGCGAGCGGTTTCATCGCTGCAATCGTCATCTACCGCAGTGGAGCGATCGAGGCGCGCGAACAGGCGGTCGCCGCGCAGCGGGCGTGAGACGGCCGGCCGCCGGTTTTGCTTTCCATGCAAACAAGATAACAAGAACGCATGGTCGATCTGACGCGTAAATTCGATGTGCTGGTGATCGGCGGCGGCAATGCCGCGTTGTGCGCCGCAATCAGCGCCCGCCGCGCCGGCGCCTCCGTGCTGGTGCTGGAAGGCGCCCCGAAATTCTATCGGGGCGGCAACACCCGCCATACCCGCAACATGCGCTGCGCCCATGATGCGGCGACCGACATCCTCACCGGGCCCTATACCGAAGAGGAATTCTGGAACGACCTGTTGGTCGTGACCGGCGGCCAGACCGACGAAGAACTCGCAAAGTTCATGATCCGGGAGTCCAAGGACATTTTGGGCTGGGTCGTCGAACAGGGCGTGCGCTGGCAGCCGTCGCTCGGCGGCACGCTGAGCCTCGGCCGCACCAATTCGTTCTTCCTCGGCGGCGGCCGGGCGATGCTGAACGCGCTCTATCTCACCGCCGAAAAACTCGGCGTCGACATCCTCTACGACGCCGAAGTGCTCGACCTCGAAATCGACAACGGCATGTTCCTCTCGGCCGCGCTGAAGCAGGGCGACGGCCGCGTCGATGTCCGCGGCTCGGCGCTGGTGGCCGCCGCCGGCGGTTTTGAAGCCAACATCGAATGGCTCAGGGAATATTGGGGAGAGGCCGCCGACAATTTCCTGATCCGCGGCACGCCCTATAACCGCGGCTCGATCCTGAAGATGCTGCTCGCCAAGGGCGTGCAGGAAATCGGCGATCCCACCCAATGCCATGCGGTCGCGATCGACGCCCGCGCGCCTAAATTCGACGGCGGCATCATCACGCGGCATGACTCGGTCGTGTTCGGCATCGTCGTCAACAAGCACGCCCAGCGATTCTACGACGAGGGCGAGGACATCTGGCCGAAACGCTATGCGATCTGGGGCCGGCTGGTGGCCGCCCAGCCCGACCAGATCGCCTACATCATTTTCGATTCGACGGTTGTCACGAGTTTTATGCCGACACTGTTCCCGCCGATCGCAGGGGAATCGATCGCCGAACTCGCCGTCAAACTCGAACTCGATCCGGCGGCGCTCGAAACAACCCTCGCCGATTTCAACGCCGCGGTGCAGCCCGGCACCTTCGACCACACCATCCTCGACGATTGCCGCACCGAAGGCGTGACACCGCCGAAGACGCATTGGGCGCGCAAGATCGAGACGGCGCCTTATCTCGCCTATCCGGTGCGGCCCGGCATCACCTTCACCTATCTCGGCACCCGCGTGAACAAGCAGTCGCGCATGCTGATGAAGGACGGCAAGCCCGCCGCCAACATGTTCGCGGCCGGCGAGATCATGGCCGGCAACGTGCTCGGCAAGGGCTATGCCGCCGGCATCGGCATGACCATCGGCAGCGTGTTCGGACGGGTTGCGGGACGGGAAGCGGCCAGAAATGCGAAAAACTAGGGTGACGTGCAGATCACCTCGCCCCGCTTGCGGGGAGAGGTCGGATCGCATCGCAGATGCGATCCGGGTGAGGGGGACTCTCCGCAGACCGCGCTCGCAGAGAGTCCCCCTCATCCCGACCTTCTCCCCGCAAGCGGGGAGAAGGAGAAGAAGCCTGAGGGAGGAACCATGTCGCGACTTGCTATCATTTCCGCCGCGGCTGTTCTGATGGCCTCGACGTTGGCCAATGCCGCCGAGCCGCTGGCACTGCGTGACATGGGCTCGTTCCATGTCGGCGGCCGCCTGGTCGAGATCAGCGGCAAGCCGGTCAGGGAGGTCACCTTTACGCCGGGCGGCGTGCCCGCAAAAGTCGATCCGAACGGCACCTATCAGGTCGAGCAGATGTATGTGCAGTATTTTCTGCCCGCCAACGAGAAGGGCGCCTATCCGCTCTTGATGTGGCACGGCGGCGGCCTCACCGGCGTCACCTACGAGACCACGCCCGACGGCCGCGAAGGCTGGCTGAATTACTTTTTGCGCAAGGGCTGGAGCGTCTACAATTCCGATGCGGTCGAACGCGGCCGCTCCGGCTGGGCGCAATACCCCGATATCTTCAAGGGCGAGCCGGTGTTTCTGACCACCAGCAATCCGTTCGAGCGCTTTCGCATCGGCGACGGGCCGAATTCCTACGATCCCGATCCCGCAAAACGAAAACTGATGCCCGGCAGCCAGTTTCCGAACGAAGGCTACGAGAATTTCGTCAAGCAGAACGTGCCGCGCTGGACCACTACTGACGATGCGATCGTCGCGGCCTATATCGCCGAGATCGACCGCGTCGGCCCCTGCATTGTCCTGTTCCACAGCCAGGCCGGCACGTTCGGCTTCAAGGTGGCGCAGGCGCGGCCCGACAAGGTCAAGGCCTTGATCGCAATCGAGCCCGCCGGGGTCGGCGATCCCGCGAAAGTGGAAAGCTTGAAGAACATCCCGACGCTGATCGTCTATGGCGACTACATCGACCGCGACTCGCGCTGGCCGAAGATCCGCGCCACCGGCGTTGCCTTCGCCGACGGCATCAAGGCCGCTGGCGGCAGCGTCGATGTGGTCGATCTGCCCAAGGTCGGCATCACCGGCAATTCGCACATGATGATGATGGACAAGAACAACGCCGAGGTCGCCGGGCTGATCCAGAAGTGGCTGGAAGGCAAAGGGCTGACGAAATAACCAATTTGGCTTTGGGACAGGAAGCGGCGCAGCATGCACGGAACCAGAATTTTGGAAGAGGCCGACCGTTTGATGACGGTCTGCAATTCCTGCCGCTATTGCGAAGGCCTCTGCGCGGTGTTTCCGGCGATGGAAATGCGCCGCTCGTTTTCCGACGGCGACCTCAATTATCTCGCCAATCTCTGCCATAGCTGCGGCGCCTGCTACACCGACTGCCAGTTCTCGCCGCCGCATGAGTTCAACGTCAATGTGCCCCAGACGCTGGCGATCGCGCGAAACGAGTCCTACGCGGCCTATGCCTGGCCGCGGGCGTTCTCCGGCGCGTTCGCGCGCAACGGTCTCGCCATCAGCGTGATTGCCGCGCTCAGCATCGCGGCCTTCATCTTCGGCTTTGCGGCTTTCACCGACCGGCAGGTATTGCTCGGCATTCATACCGGTCCCGGCGCGTTCTACAAATTGATGCCGCACAACGCGATGGCGGCACTGTTCGGCGCGGCATTTCTCTATGCGATCGTCGCGCTTGTGATGGGCGTGC
The DNA here is from genome assembly GCF_031202265.1 of Bradyrhizobium sp. Ash2021. Taxonomy (NCBI): domain Bacteria; kingdom Pseudomonadati; phylum Pseudomonadota; class Alphaproteobacteria; order Hyphomicrobiales; family Nitrobacteraceae; genus Bradyrhizobium; species Bradyrhizobium sp. Ash2021. Next base: position 8,642,268 of record NZ_CP100604.1, read on the forward strand.
GCGCGTTCTGGCGCGACATCGGCGAGCCCGTCGGCATGAAAACCGACGCCAAATCGCTGTTGCAGGCGATCCGGGATGCCGGCGAGTTGCGCTATCTCGACGGTGGCGGGGTCGGCTGCTTCAACGAGGACGATAAGCCGACCGACCGCCGCAAAATCTACCATCACCTCACCTTCTACGGCTTTGCGCTGTGTTTTGCGGCCACCTGCGTCGCGACGCTCTATCATTTCCTGTTCGCGCGCGAGGCGCCGTATGCGTGGTGGGATCTGCCGGTGGTACTGGGCACGCTCGGCGGCATCGGGCTGCTGATCGGGCCCGTGGGATTGCTCGCCGAAAAATGGAAGCGCGATCCCGTGCTGGTCGATGAAGCGCGCATGGGGATGGATGTCGCCTTCATCGCCATGCTGTTTCTGACCGGTTTGACCGGCATCGCGCTGCTGCTGTGGCGCGATACGGCGGCGATGGGACCGCTGCTGGCGCTGCATCTCGGCGTGGTATTCGCGCTGTTCATCACCATGCCCTACGGCAAATTCGTCCACGGCATCTATCGTTTCGTCGCATTGGTACGGTATGCGCGGGAGCGGCAGATGATGGGGCATGTTTAAGGTCGTCATTGCGAGCATCCGACCTCGTCATTGCGAGCGAAGCGAAGCAATCCATTTCACCGCGTAAAGGAAGAATGGATTGCTTCGTCGCAAGAGCTCCTCGCAATGACGTGGCGGGATCGCGATTCAATTTTCAAACAGCGGATACACGTCCGCCTTCTCGCGGCATGGTTTGCCCGAGCTTTGCTGGAACGGTCTGTCCCCTCGATCGTAGAGGGAGCAGGGAATGCCGGGTGCGCGCTGCACCCGCGGTCTCGTGTGCAAAGATGCACGAAAGAAACGCACACGAGCATACAGGTTCAGCGGAAACACTCCGGCATTCCCCGCGCAATGGCTTTACGGCTTATGCCGTGCTCTCCCCGGCGACGAATTCCTCTTGTCACCGTCGCTGCCGGCTTGATGGCTGTTCCGATCCGGTTGGATCGATCTCGCCACCGACAGCTTGACACCAGCAACGGGTGTCGGGACCACACGGTTTTGCCGTACGCAGCCACCTACGCCAAAGGTTTCGACGGGATTGGTACCCGTCCGCCGAAGCTTTAGCGAAGGCGGATTCAGCGCCGTTCGTCTGCGCGCCGGTTGATCGCTCACGAGAGACTCGCCCCGCGATCGCCTTGCGCGCCGACGCTGCCGCGTCCACCGCATCCCCTCCCGCGTTCGTGACGACGCGCGACCGCCCCTCTTGCCGGGAAAGGACGGGGCGAGCTGGTAGCGCTGATTTGCCCGACGGGACAAGCTGAATATTTTCTTAAGCAGGGCTGGACAGCTTTTTTTGATTTGCCCGTCGGGCAGGCTTTGCACGACGTTCGACCACGGGCACACCCCGAAAGCCAGAAAATCTGCCTACCTTTTTACCTCTCTTTCACGAATCGCCCGTAAAAGCACCGTGCCGAGGCCGCCGCATCCCTGCATCAGAGATGACGCCGTGTCTTCGCTCCACGCATCCGAGGTCGCGAATGGCCGAGGAGCGACCATCAAGCTGACAGAGATCAGCGGCCGCTCAAACTCATCCACTCACCTTGCGGAATTGCCGTGCCAGTTCAGGATTTTCTCAACCAGCGAGCGGTGAACGTCGTGGTCAGCGGAAGCTACACGCTTCCGAACTGGTATGACCCGCAGGGCAAGCTTCGCACCTTTGCCTGCCGCACCACGCGCGTGTCGCCGTTCCGGATGATTGTCGACGTCCCCGTGGTCGGCAAGATCGGCGACCGTCTCACCTCCTACTTTCGAGACTTCGGCAAATTCGAAGGCAGCATCAGTGACACGATGCAGGGCAGCTTCCTGCTCGAGCTGGAGATGACCCGCGCCAGGCGCGAGAAGCTCTCCGACATGCTGACCTGGATTGAGAAGAAGCAGAAAGATTCGACGATTCTTGATGGCAGAAGGCATGCGCGCATCGTCCCGCCGCATCCGCATTCCATGCTGACGCTGGCGGATGGATCGATCCATCCCTGCTTCATCATCGATGCCTCGGCCTCCGGCATTGCGGTATCGGCCGCGGTGCAGCCGCCCGTTGGCATGCCGCTCGCGGTCGGCGCGTGCATCGGCCGCGTCGTTCGGCTGCTGCCTGACGGGATCGCGGTCAAGTTCATCGAGCCGCAGAACGTCCGGAATCTCGACCGCCTGATCGCGAGAGCGGCTCCGGTACAACCGGCAGCCACCCCCGACCTGTCCGAGCCGGCCGTTTCGGCAGCATGAGTGGGGCGCACCGTCTTGCACCGTCATTGCGAGCGCAGCGAAGCAATCCATAGCGCGGCATAACGGATAGATGGATTGCTTCGTCGCTATCGCTCCTCGCAATGACGGCTGAAATCTACAAATCCACCACCACGTAATCGCTCTCGACCGATACCGCCAACGTTTCCGCGACATACGGCCCCTTCACCACGGCTGACCCCGGCTCGACATTGACCGGATAGGCCTTCGCGCGAAAGCGTTTGGGGTCGCAATAGGATTGTCCGGTGCGGATATCGAATTCCCAGCCGTGCCAGGGGCAGCGGAGGATCTCGCCGAGCCGCGTATATTCGATCTCGCCGGGGTCGGAGGATTGCGCGAGCCCGATCAAGGGGCCTTCGCACAGCGCTGCGCCCTGATGCGGGCAGCGGTTCAACAGGCCGAAGAACTCGCCCTTGATATTGAAGATCGCGATTGGCCGCTCATCGATGGTGAGGAATTTTCGCGTGCCCGGCGGCAGCTCGTCCACCGGGGCAATGACATGGCGAACCATCAAGAAATCCCGTACAGCTTCTTCGCATTGCCGAGATAGAACGCTTCACGGTTGGCGTCGCTGACGCCGGCCGGCAGCACGCGCGACGGGTCGTCATAGTCCCAATGCGGGTAGTCGGTCGCGAACAGTAATTTGTCCCAGCCGATCCACTCGATCAGCTCGAACAGATGGTCGCGCCGCTCCGGGTCTTCCATCGGCTGCGTGGTCCACCAGATGTGGTCACGGATATATTCCGACGGCTTGCGCTTGAGATGCGGCACTTCGCTGTGCAGCCGCTCAAAATTCCTGTCCAGCCGCCACGCCAGCGACGGCGCCCAGCCGAAACCGGCTTCGATCATGACCATTTTCAGTTTTGGATAGCGCTCGAACACGCCTTCCAGCACGATGCTGGCCAGCGCGGTCTGCTGGCACTGCGAATGGCCGACCATCTCTTCGATATAATAGCTCGGCCAGCCCGATGCGGTGATCGGATTGCCGCCGAAGCCAAAGGCGTGCACGCCGACTGGAAGGCCAATCTCTTGCGCGGCTTCGTAGATCGGCCAATAGCGGCGCTGGCCGAGCGGCTCGACATTGCGGCTCAAGAGCAGCACCTGGACGAAATTCTTGTCCCCCGCGCGCTTGCGGATTTCGGCGGCCGCGGCCCGGCCGTCTTCATTGGCGACCACAATCGAACCCTTCAGCCGCGAATCCCTGGCTGTCCATTTCTCGATCTGCCAGTCGTTGATCGCTGTCGCCAGCGCCGCGGCGAGGTCCTGGTTGCGCAAGCCCTGCCCGGTTTGGAGCGGATTAAGGACGCCGAGCGCAACATTATTCGGATCGAGAAGCTGCTTCTGCATGAAGGACAGCGACGAGCCCTGCGGGCCGCCTTCCGGCGGATAGGCGTCGCGGCGAGACGCATTCGGCTGCGCCTTCGGATAGGGCGGGCCTTCCATCATGCCCTGATAGGCGTGCTTGCCGTAGGTCTGGAGATGTTCGTGCCAGCGTTTTGCCAGATACGGGTACAGCTCGGTCGGCATCGCGCGGGCCGGATGAATGTCGCAATCGGCGATCGCGGTCTTGACGCTGGCGGCGGGCGCCTGCTCCGGACGGTCGCGGAACTGGATGTTCATGGCGTCGTCTCCTTGATCGCTGGCTGCTTGAGGCGGCCGTAAGTCGCGAGCGGATTATCGATCATGATCTTGCGCACAAGATCTGGCGAAATCCCGTCCGGCAGCACCTTGTCGCCATCGAATTGCCAGTGCGGATAGTCGGTCGAGAATAGGAGCAATTCGTCCGACTGCATATGGTCGAACAGGCGATTTAGCGTGGTCGGGTCCGGCGGCGCGTCGACCGGCTGCAGCGAGAAGCGGATGTTGCTACGCACAATTTCCAGCGGTGCGCGGTCGACCCAGGGCGTCTCCATCCGAACCCCGCGCCAGAATTTATGCAGCCGCCACAGATAGGCCGGCAGCCAGGTGAAGCCCGATTCCAGCATCACCATCTTGAGGTTCGGGTGCCGCGCGAACACGCCCTCGACGATCAGGCTGGTCAATTGGGTCTGGAACGCCTGCGCCTGGGCGACGTAATCCTCGATGTGATAAGAGCCCCAGCCGACCGAACTCGGCGGGTTGTGATAATTGCTGCCGGCGTGGACGCCGATCGGCAGACCCAGCCGCTCGGCCGCGGCATAGATCGGCCAGTAGGCGCGCTTGCCCAAGGGGTTGTCGCCCATGACCAGCATCAGCACCTGGACAAAGCGCTTGTCTTTGGCGCAGCGCTCGATCTCTGCCACCGATTTTTCGATGCTCTGCACGGGGATCACGATCGAGCCGCGCAGGCGCGCGTCCTTGTCGAGCCATTCCTTCACCAGCCAGTCGTTCAGCGCGCGGCAGAACGCATCCGCCATATCCTCGCTGAACACCATCTGCACGCCGTACAGCGGATTGCAGATGCCAAAGCTCACGCGATACGGGTCGAGCGCCTGCCGCTTCATGTCCTCGAGGCTCGATCCCGGCTTGCCCTGCGCGGGCCGCCAGTCCGGCCGCGCCGAGATCGGCGAATTGACCGGATAGGATTGCGAGATCAGGTCGGTCATGCCGCGCGTCGTCACCTGGTCGCGCCAGTAATCGTTCATATACGGCAGCAGGCTGGTGAGATGCGGCACGGCGGGATGCAGATCGCAATCCACGCCACCCGCGATCGGTGCGGTCATGATGTTTCCTCGTTTGGCCACGCACTCACGGCATCTTGCAGGCCGCGCCGCCTGGTTCTTGCAGCGCATTCAAGCAGGCTCGCCCCCGCGCCGCAACTCGGCAAACGCGGCCCTCATGTGCTAGGACAACATGGCGACAGGACAATTTGGGCGCTGGGGAGCATTTCATGATTCGGACTGGATTAGCCGTTGTTGCGACCGCCGCGCTGCTGACCGGAATTGCGGGCGCCCAGCAGCAAGCGCCGCCCGCCGCACCGCCCCCGGTCGATTTCTCCAAGGTCGAAATCAAGACCACCGACCTCGGCGACGGCGTCTATATGCTCGAAGGCCAGATGCTTGGAAGTATTGGCGGCAACATCACCGTGGCGACCGCGCAAGACGGCATCATCATGGTCGATAGCGAGTTCGCGCCGCTGCATGACAAGATCAAGGCCGCGATTGCCGTGATCTCGAACCTGCCGGTCAAATACCTGATCAACACGCATTTTCACGGCGATCACACCGGCGGCAACGAGCCCTTCGCCAGGGATGGCGCCCTCGTCGTCTCCGAAGTCAACGTCAAGACCCGGCTCGCCGCCGGGACCACCAACGGCCTGACCGCCGCCAGGACGCCGCCGGCATCGGCCGGCGCGCTGCCTGGGAAGACCTATACCGGCGCGTTCAAGATCCGGATGAACGGCCGCGTCGCCGACCTCAAGCACATCGCCAACGCCCATACCGACGGCGACACCTATGTCTGGTTCAAGACCGCCAACGTGCTGTCGACCGGCGACACCTTCACCAACGGCCGCTATCCCAATATCGACTTCGCCAATGGCGGCAACATCAAGGGGATGATCGCGGCCACGGACGCCTATCTCAAGCTGACCAACGCCAGGAGCCGGATCGTGCCCGGCCACGGCCCGATCGCCGACAAGGCCGCGCTTAAGGAGTACCGCACCATGCTGGTCACCGCGCGCGACCGGATGGCGGAGCTGGTGAAGGACGGCAAGAGCGAGGACGACGCGGTGGCGGCAAAGCCGTTCGCCGATCTCGATGCCAAATGGGCGCCGACCGAACTAGCCAGCAAAAATTTCATTCGCGTGGTCTATCATTCGCTCGCCGACAAGCCTGCCGCCGAGAAGAAACCCTTGCTGAAACGAATCCTGCACCGGAGTTGAGATGAAAGAGCTGGTTACGATCGCCGAGAAAATCGCCGCCAAACTAATCGAGCGGAAACAGACCATCGCGGTTGCGGAATCCTCGACCGGCGGGCTGATTTCGGCTGCCCTCCTCGCAGTGCCCGGCGCATCCGCTTATTTCCTCGGCGGCGGCGTGATCTACACCCGCGACGCGCGGCGGATCCTGATGGACATTCCCGACGACGCCATGAAGGGCATCCGCTCGGCGTCCGAGGCTTACGCAAAACTGCTCGCCAGCCAGATGCGGCAACGCTTCGCCACCGACTGGGGCCTGTCGGAAACCGGTGCAACCGGGCCGACCGGCAACCGCTACGGCGACGCCGCCGGCCATAGCTGCATCGCGGTGGCAGGGCCGAACGACGCGGTGATCACGCTGGAAACCGGCAGCGCGGACAGGCAGGCGAATATGCAGAGCTTTGCGAGCGCGGCGTTGAATTTGCTGCTGCAGAATTTGTCGCGGTGAAGGGCGCATCGTAGAGCTGTCATGCCCCGCGCATGCGGGGCATCCAGTACGCCGCGGCTTATCGGCTCCATCGCTGACGTCTCTGGAATACTGGATCACCCGCATGCGCGGGTGATGACGACTGAAGGTGTGGCGCCATCGAACGCATCATCCGGCTTCGCGTCCCCGCGCCGGGATACGCCCGGGGTTGTGCAAAAATCTTCCGGCTAATCCGCCTAAAGTCTAGCGCAGTTCCCGGCATCGATTGGAACCGTCAACGAAGCTACGCGTTGCTGCGCAAAGGCCTGCTGCGGCCTGTCTCAGACGGGGGTTGTTGCGGAGGAAACGCTCATGGCAACACCCGGTGTTCACACCACCTCCCTCAGCCCATCCGAGCATCAGGTTCAGCTTCGCCGCGCCGTGGTTGCGTCCACCATCGGCACCGCGATCGAATGGTATGATTTCTTCCTCTACAGCACCGTCACCGGCCTGGTTTTCGCAAAACTGTTCTTCCCGCATTCCGACCCCTGGGTCGGCACGCTGGAGGCGTTCGCGATCTACGCGGTCGGCTTCATCGCGCGCCCGATCGGCGCCGCCATTTTCGGGCATTACGGCGACCGCATCGGCCGCAAGGCAACCCTGATCGCGACATTGCTGTTGATGGGACTGGCCACAGCCGCGGTGGCGATCGTTCCGACCTACGAGAGCATCGGCATCTGGGGCGCGGTGCTCCTGACCGCCCTGCGATTCATCCAGGGCGTCGGTGTCGGCGGCGAATGGGGTGGCTCGGTCCTGATGTCGATGGAATGGGCGCGCGACGACCGGTCGCGCGGACTGATCGCGTCATGGCCGCAATTCGGCGTGCCGTGCGGACTGTTCCTTGCCAACCTCGCGGTGCTGGCGTTCAGCCAGATGTCGGGGGAGCAGTTCCTGAGCTGGGGCTGGCGTATCCCGTTCGCGCTCAGCCTCATCCTGGTCGGCGTCGGCCTCTACATCCGGCTCGGCATCCTGGAAACCCCGGTGTTCGCCCGACTGCTGGCCGAGAACAAGGTCGAGCGCACGCCGATGCTGGCAGTGATCAAACAGTACCCCCGAGAGATCCTGCTCTCCGCATTTGCGCGCATGGCCGAGCAGGCGCCATTCTACATCTTCACCGCGTTCATCTTTTCCTACGGCATCGGCACCCTGCACGTGTCGCGCGACTTCCTGCTGACCGCGGTGATGTCGGCCTCGGTGCTGTCGTTTGTCGCAATTCCCCTGTCCGGTCATCTGTCCGACCAGATCGGCCGCAAGAACATGTACATGATCGGGGCGGCGGCAACAGGCGTATTCGGCTTCATCTATTTCGCGATGGTGAATACCGGATCGGAAGCGATCATGTTCCTGGCGATCTTCGTTTCCCTGATTCCGCACGACATGATGTACGGACCGCAGGCGGCGCTGATTGCCGAAAGCTTCACCGGACGGCTGCGCTACAGCGGCTCGTCGCTCGGCTACCAGCTGGCATCGATCATCGCCGGCGGCCCGGCGCCGCTGATCGCAACCTGGTTGTTCGGGTCGTTTCATTCGGCAACCGCGATCGCGGTCTACATTGCGATATGCGCCGTCATCACGCTGATCGCGACCGCGCTGATGACCGACTACACCGGGAAAGATATCAGCGGGGCGGGCGTGTACGGACAGCGGGATTGAGGCAACCGGCCAGGAGAGATCATCATGAAAAAATGGCGGAAAGAATCGGTGCTCGATTTGTACAATCTGGTGCTGGCGATGTTCCTGTTCATGTCGCCATCGCCATCGCAGGTGTCCGGGACGCACTAAAACCCGCAGCGAGAATTCTCAACCGGCGTTCCGACTCCCGGTTTAGTACGGGGTCGGGTTCCCTCTGAACTGGCATGATATTCGCATTTTTGATTGCACCGGACGCTTCCTTCCCTGGAGATCAAATGGGTGAAGTCATAAAGTTCCCGAAACCTGATCGCGACCGCAACGAGGCGCGCCTTATTGAGGAGGCCCGCGCGATATACGAGAGCGTGTTTCCGACGGAAAAGGGCCCCGCCGGCGGGCCGCAGGACGCGCCCGCACCGGCCTAGCTGCCTCGTTCGGATCGGCGGGCTCGCAAGCGGCCGGTTCCCGTCGTTGGCGAATGCGCCGCCTTCGCGTTGAAGGGCGCGCGCCTCTCATCGACTCGTCGACACGCCCGGCATGATTTGCCGAAGCGGTTCCGGCCCGACCGAGATCTGACCGGTGAACGGCCGGTCATGCGCGGCGATCAGCAGCACCGAGGCGGCCACGCCGGTCGCGAACAGCATAAGCGCAATCCCGGATGCCAGCCGGTTATCGCAGTGAATGAGAGCGATCGCGAGCAACTCGCAGATCGCCTGCAGGTACAGGCACCACCATTTGACCGGATTGACTTCCGCCTGGCTGATGATGATCCGTTGCCTGCGCGCGTCCAGCGCGGTCCCCAGGGCGCCAATTATTTCCCGCTGCGCGGTCTGCTGGCCGACGCCTGACGGCGTCATCTCGACCACGAGCTGCAGCGCCTCGGCAAGGGCTGCGGGAGACGCCCGCAGCGAGGCGGTTTGGCGCGCCATCATCGGCCACTCCACCGTGACCGCCTGCTCGATGTAACCACGAACGAGGTCCCGCAACCGACCCTCCTGCTCCGCCGGCAGGCCGGCGCCGAGCAGCGTGACGGCGCGGAGCGCGCTGGCTTCGCGGCTTACCGCCGCAGCGGCGCGGTCATTGTCACCCCAGACCTGTGCCGCGGTGAAAGCGACGAACAGGCCGAAGATGATGCCCAGCACCGGCAGCATGCCGGGAGAAATCGCCTTGAACGACTTCGCCCGCGCGTCGGTCGCGAGCGCGCCAATGGCGGCGAACATGGCCAGGGCGAGCAGATAGGTGAAGCCGAAGATCGCCAGCGCCATCAACGGCACCGGCAAATTGTGTAACCAGTCGCTCATTGCGGCCCCCCGCTGCCGTGTCTGGATTCCCGCGCACCGACAGGCCACACTGTCGGGCTGTAGTCAACGAGAGGAAACTCCATGCGTATTGCGGTTGTCGGCGCGGGCGGCGTCGGAGGCGGATTTGGCGCGGCACTGGCCAAGGCGGGCGCCGACGTCACCTTCATCGCGCGCGGCGCCCATCTGGCCGCCATGAAGAGCGCGGGCTTGAAGGTCCAGGGCGGCCGCGGCGAGACCCATCTGGTGCCGACCCATGCCACCGACGATCCCGCCGGAATCGGCAAGGTCGATATCGTGCTGTTCTGCGTCAAGCTGTGGGACGTCGAAAGCGCAGGCGTTGCCATCAAGCCGCTGATCGGACCCGACACCGCGGTGATCCCGCTGCAGAACGGCATCGACGCGGCCGAGCGGCTGATCCCGATTCTCGGGAGCAACGCCGTGATGGGCGGCGTGGCGCAGATCTCTGCGTCGATCATCGCCCCCGGTACGATCCAGCAGGTCGGCACCTTCATGCGCATGATTTTTGGCGAGCTCGACGGCAAGCGCAGCAAGCGGGCCGAGGATTTTCTGGCGCTTTGTCAGAAAGCCGGGTTCGATGCGGTCCTGAGCGAACAGATCCTCACCGATCTCTGGATGAAGTTCGTCCTGCTCGCCACCAACGCCAGCATCACGGCGCTGGCGCGCCAGCCGATCGGCAAGCTGCGCGACGACCCGGAGATCCGTCCGGTTTTCATCGCCGCCCACCAGGAAGTGATCGACGTCGGCCGCGCCAGGGGCGTGGCGCTGCCGCCCAATGCGCTCGACATCATTCTCGAATTCAACAGCCATGCGCCGCCCACCATGAAAGCGTCGATGGCGCTCGATCTCGAGCGCGGCAACCGGCTGGAGCTGCCCTGGCTCGGCGGCAAGGTCGCCGAACTCGGCCACAAGCTCGGCGTCCCGACGCCAACCCACAGCCTGATGTATGCGATGCTGAAGCCCTACATCATGGGTGCGCCCGGCTGACCGCTGCGGCCTTGCTCAACAAAGCGCACAAATTCCCGAGCTTACAGCAACGCCGCAGCCTCCTGCTCCACATCGTATGGAAATATCCATCCTGCCGCCGACATCCATTTGCCCATTCGCCGGTTTCGTTCCGATACATCCTCGTTCTCGGATCGATAGAATCTGCCGGCTTCGCGCGAGGCGGCTTGTACCCGGCTGGTGTGCCCGAGTCGCAATTTTTCGTACGCCTTCAGTCGCGCAGGAACGTCTGCCGGCTTTGCATTTTCGAGCAGAACGGCCAGCGCAAAGCCGTCTTCGATCGCTTGTCCGGCGCCCTGGCCAAAATGCGGCACCATCGCGTGCGCGGCGTCACCGAGAAGCGTGGTGCGCGCCGTCGACCAGTACGGCAATGGTGCACGATCATAGACACCCCAACGAAACGTTTCATCGAGCGCCCCGATTGTTTCCAGCACGGGAGCGTCCCAGCCGATATACTCGGCAGCCAACGCCTTCAGATCGCCCGGCGCAGTCCAGGTCTCTTCGGATTCAAGATCGCTTGGTACGAACGCGACCATGTTGATCAGGCGCCCCCGTGCAACCGGAAAGCACAGGAAGCTGCGCCTCGAACCCATCCACATCTTCAATCCGCGAAGATCTTTCGCCCATGAAAGTCTCTCGGAGCGGATCAAACCTCTGTAGGCCATAATCCCTTCACTCGTCGGATTGGTGGTCAGGCCGACCTCGCGCTGTACGATCGAATGGATACCATCCGCTCCAATGACGATGTCCGCATCTGCGGTGACGCCATTTGCGAAGGCAAGCCCTACGCCGCGGTCGGTTTCCCTGATTCCGGTACAATGATGACCAAAGCGGACGGCACCTGCCGCCTGCGCGTCATTGAGCATATCCAGTAGTTCAACTCGATGGACGTGGTAGCTCGGACTATCGGCAGAAGCAGGCGGCGTCGGAACGGGCTCTCCGCGCGAAGTCCACAATGAAAGGCCCACGCTCCTGGTGCCAATATTCTCGATGCGATCGCGAAGCCCGATGCGCATGAGCAGGCGTGCTGCATTTGGCTGGATCGAAATCCCGGCTCCGACCTCATGGGGCGAGTGAGCCTGTTCGAAGACCGTCACGTTCAAGCCACGCGCCCGTAGCGCAAGGGCAGCGGCCAGGCCACCGATCCCGGCTCCCACGATGGCAATTTGAAGTTTGTCCGTCATTGCATCCGTCCAGGGCGCCCAGCGTCGCTGCCGTTGTCGATCCCTCGGCTCGCTTCGGACAAGGCGCTCAGTTGCCAGCGGGAAAGCTGAGGATGTCGCCGAACAGCACCCATTTGGAGCCGTCGAACCGCGCCATGCTGGCCTGCCGCCATGCAACACGTCTGTTCGGGGAAACATTTATCTTCACGCCGGGAAGGAACAGCGGCAGTTGCAGATCATGGATGCTGATCGCCTGCTTCAGCAGATTTTCGCGAGAGAGATCATCACCGCAATTTTTCAACACTACGACGATCATTTGGGCGCTGGAATATGCAAGGATAGAATCTTCAACCAGTTCTCCCGGCGCCCACTGCGTCATGAAGGCCCGGTACTCCTTCATGTCCCTGTCGTCATCCCATCTCGGATCTTCGGACGACTTCAGCCAGACGGACGTCAGCGCGCCCGTCGAGGCCTCGAGTCCCGCGGCTCGAAGAATCGTTGAAATGCCGCTGACACCGTTAAGTAGCACATGCTGAACCTTCCACCCAAGCTCGTGGACTTTGCGGATCAACTGAGCGGCGAACCGTCCATTGGATGCATGAAACAGCGTGTCGGCGCCCGAGGCTTTCAGTGCCACAACCTGCGAGTCGATCGTCGGCTCCGTCACATCGTAAGCCGCCTCCTTCACGATCATGGTCGCGGCCTTTGCGCCAAGCGCAGCCTTGAAACCCGCTAGATTGCCCTTGCCGAGGTCGTCGTTCTGATAGATCACCGCCACCCTCGCATCGGGCTTCGATTGCAGCAAATATTCCGCATACGTCCTGGTTTCGACCAACTGGGACACACTGAACGTCGTTGTCCAGGGCAGGTTCTCAGGATCGTCGAGCTTCGGCGTACTCGCGAGCAGCAGGACTTGCGGCACGCCCTTGCTGTTGAGATATTTCGACGTGGCGAGGCTTGTCGGCGTTCCAATTGACCCCATGACAGCAAGAACCTCGTCGCTTTCCACCAGCTTGCGCGTTTGTTCGACCGTCTTGGGCGGCGAGAATGCGTCGTCGAGCGAAATCAAGGTGACCTTACGACCATTGATGCCACCGGACGCATTGACCTTCCTTAGATAGGCCACTTCAACGCGGCCAAAAATGCCAAGCGACGAGAGCGGGCCGCTATAGGGCGCGGTCTGCCCGATCTTGATCTCCGTGTCGGTAACGCCCGGACCGTACGCCTTTTGCGCTATTGCGCCGGATGAAACGCCGACCGCAAGCGGGATCGCCGCAGCCGCGAGGATCATTGAAAGCTTCATCATGTAAGCCCTATAGTCCCTGAGTTTTCGAGGCCCTGAACGCAGCACGGGGCCTCGAACGCTAATGAACGATATTGCGGAGCGCGTCCCGAAATCTTTCCGAAATTTTCCGAAAGCAACCTTGGCGGCCAAACTTTATGAAGCCATCCCGGCAGATGATTGCGATCGGAAACCATGCGGTGGATTTCTCCCGCGAGGCGCTGATCGACCAGAGCGGCTCCATTGTTCCGCTACGCCCGCGGGCCTGGATGGTGCTCAGGTTTCTCGCTCTTCATGCCGGGCGGTTGGTCGGCAAGGACGAACTTATGGACGAGGTCTGGGCCGATTGCGAGGTTACCGAAGACTCTCTCGTTCAGGCGGTTGGAGACGTTCGCCGGGCGCTGGGCAAGGCTGGGCGAACGGCGCTGCGCACCTTGCCACGCCGTGGCTACATGCTCGTCACAACCGAGAGCCGACCCGGAATTGTTCCCCAAAACACGCTGACGAGCATTGGCGATCGCCTGGACGCCAAGGCCGCGAAGCGCTTTGTCGGGCGAGAGAGCGAACTCGCGCTGCTTCGCCGGGCGATTTCGCCGGACCCGCCAAGCACGGCGCTCTTCTTCGTGCACGGCCCAGGCGGCATCGGCAAGACCACCCTGGTGGAACGTCTGCGTGCCGAGGCAGCAGTCGAAGGGATCATCTTTGTCAGGATCGACGCCACAGGCGTGTCCGCCGAGCCAAGCGTCATACTGGCTGCCTTGGCTAACGCCCTTGGTCTGAGTGAAGCCGCCGCCACGATCGAACAACTGGTAGCGGGGTTTTCACGCCGCAGCGTGCTGGTCGTCGATTCGTTTGAAGCCCTGGAGCCGATCAGCGGCTGGGTACGCGACACACTGCTGCGAGCGCTGCCTTCGCATGTCACCGTGCTATTGGCCGGTCGCCAGGCGCCTGACACACGCTGGACCGCGCACCCGCTTTGGTGCGACGCCATGCACTGTATCGGCCTGGATTCGCTGTCACGGGCGGAATCGACTCGTCTGCTGGATGTTCATGGCGTTGCCGCAGACGCGCATTCGGCGGTGCTCGACCTCTGCCATGGGCATCCGTTGGCGTTGCTACTGGTTGCCGACGAAGTGCGGCGGCTTGGCCGAGTCCCGTCGGGATTAAGCCCGGATCTCGTACGGGCGCTGACCAAGCGTTGCGTCGCGCAGGCGCCGACGGCGCTGCACCGTACCGCGCTTGAGGCCTGTGCTCGAACGCGCACCACGACGGTCTCCTTGCTGTCCGAAGTGGTTGACGCGGCGAGTGCGGTCATGCTGTTCGAGTGGCTCGCGGAACAGAGCTACGTCAGTTCAGGTCCCGAGGGACTTTGGCCACACGAGCTTGTGCGTGACGCCATTGACGAAGAGCTGCGTTGGCGAGACCCGAAAAGTTCGCGCAGGCTCCAGCACGCAGTTAATCGACACTTGATTCGGCAGCTGCAAACAGGCCTGAGCATCTCGCACACCATATTGGAGTTGCAATACCTTGAACGCCGTTCGCCGGTGATGCAGCGCTTCTTCGATTTTTCCGCGCTGGGGACCATCTCGGTCAAGCCTGCGACCGCGGCTGATGCGAGCGGCATCGCGCGCCTGCGGGATGCCGGGCTGCCGCCCGGCGAACGAGCGCTGTTCGATCACTGGCGTCACCACGGTGCAACGCGAACGTTGACGGCGCACCGCCATGGCGATGAGTTGTGTGGCGTGACCCAGATCCTGAGGCTCGACGGGTTGGACGATCTCAGCGCGGCCGCCGATCCGGTTGTCTGCGCCGTGCGGCAGGCGCTGGGTAACGCGCTGGCGGATGGGTCTACATCTTTGATGTCCAGGTTCACTGTGCCGGAGGGCGAGCGGCGTGGACTGAACCCTGCGATGAACGCCCTGCAGATAAGCCATTTTATGCTTTGGGCCACCGAACCGGGTTTACGGTTCTATGTGGTGGTTGCGCTCCACCCCGATCATTTCGCGCCGCTGCTGGAGGGCAGCCGCTTCCAGCGCCTCGCCGGTTGCGACCGTGTCTTCGACGGGACGCCAGTCGGCTGTTTTGTACATGATTGGCAGGTTGAACCCTGGACAGAGTGGCGTGATCGGTTAATCGATCTCTCAGTTGTCGTAGCGTAGGACCGGGGAACCACAGAGTTAGCCAGCAGCGCCGGGCCCGGGCCGATCGTACCTGACAAAGTCCGTTGTTCGCACGAACGCTCACATCTCCTGAAACGCTGAACTTCCGAGCCTTACATCAAGGGTACGGCTGGCTGAGGGTTTCGGACGGTTGGATTGAGCGTCGTGCAGGACTATGATGTGCCGTAGTGTATCCAGGACCGCATCCATGCAGCAGCCATTCGACCGCGCCGCCGAGGATCTCGGCAACTCGATCCATCTCGAACACGTCAACGTCACGGTACCCGATCAGCGGCTGGCGACCTTGTTCTATGTCGCCGGCCTCGGGCTGACCCGCGATCCCTATCTGATGGTGTCCGACACCAATATGTGGGTCAATGTCGGCCGCAGCCAGTTTCACCTGCCGAACGGCGGCCCGCAGGTGCTTCGCGGCCATACCGCCCTCGTCATCTCGGGCCGGCAGGCCCTGCTCGACCGGCTCGCGTCCGTTGCGAAGAAGTTAGAGGGTACTTCATTCGCGTTCAGCGAGCACAACGATTACGTCGAGGCGGTTTGTCCCTGGGGCAATCGCCTGCGCTGCTATGAGCCGGACACCGCGCGCTTCGGGCGCATCACGCTTGGCATCCCCTATGTCGAGTTCGACGTGCCGCCCGGGACCACGCAAGGCATTTGCGCCTTCTATCCGGAGTTCATGGGAATTGCGACCGAACTGAAGAACGGCGACGGCACGGTCGCACGCGCCAAGGTGGGCAAGGACCAGTATCTGCAATTCCGCGAGACCGACCGCGTGCTGCCGGAATACGACGGCCACCATGTGCAGATCTACATCACCAACTTCTCCGGCCCTTATCGCAAACTCAGGGATCGCGGCCTGGTCTCGCAAGAGGACAACCAGTACCAATACCGCTTTCGCGACATCGTCGATCCCGCCAGCGGCAAACACCTGTTCACGGTCGAGCACGAAGTGCGCAGCGCCACGCACCCGATGTACCTGCGGCCGCTGATCAACCGCAATCCGGCAGAGACCAACCGCACTTACGCCGCCGGCCACGAGCAATGGGCGTGGGCGATGGGACCGGACCAGTACGACGAGCGATAGTAAGCTCGTCGTCCCTGCGAAGGCAGGGCCCCATAACCACCGATGCTCGTCGGTTAAAGAAGCCGTCTACCCATGTGCCCTTTTCGCGGGCCGCGGCGTATGGGTCTCCGCTTTCGCGGGGACGACACGATAAACTCACTTCTCCCGGAACGCGCGCATGAACTGGTCGCTGAGCGGCTTCAGCAGGTACGAGAACATGGTGCGGTCGCCGGTCTGCACGAAGGCTTCCACCGGCATGCCGGGGATGATCTTGTTGTCGCCAAGGCGGGCGACCTCTTCCGGCGGCATCGAGACGCGGATGGTGTAGTAGCTTTGCCCGGTGCGCTGGTCGGTGGTGACGTCGGCGGAGACGCGGGTGACGACGCCGTTGAGTTCCGGCGTGGTGCGCTGGTTGAAGGCCGACAGCCGCAGCAGCGTCTTCTGGCCGATCTGCAGCTTGTCGATATCCTGCGGATTGACCTTGGCCTCGACCGAAAGGGCATCCGCCTGCGGCACGATCATCATGATGGCGTCGCCGGCGGTGATGACGCCGCCGACGGTATGGACCGTCGACTGCAGCACCATGCCGTCCTGCGGGGCGCGGATGTCGATGCGGCGGAGTTGATCTTCGGCGGTGACCTTGCGTTCGACGAACTCGCCGATCTTGTCGTTGGTCTCACGCAAATCCTTGGAGACCTCGCTGACCATGTCCTTGTCGACCTGGATGATCTGCAGCTCGGTCTCGGTGATCTTGCCCTTGGCCTGGGCGCGCGAGGAGATGTACTGCGCGCGCTCGCCCGACAGCCGGGCCTGGTCGCGCTCCAGCGTGGTCAGCCGCGATAATTGCACGAGGTGCTGGTCGTAAAGCTGGCGGACGCCGACCAGCTCCTTCTCGACCAGCGCGATTTCCTTGTCTTTCGCCTGCTCCTGCGCGGTGAGGCCCGCGATTTCCTCGTTCAGCTGCGTGACCCGCTCGCGCAATTGCGCCTTTTGTCCGGTCCGCCCAAAGACGCGAACCTCGAACAATTTGGTTTCGCTGGCCATCACATCCCTGACGTCAGGGTCGTCGGCGCGATCGGTCAGCGCCGTCGGAAACTGGACCTTGTCGAGGCCGCGCTGCTCGGCCTCGAGCCGCGCGGCGCGCGCCCACAGACCGTTGAGCGTCTTGACCACGATCGCAAGGCTCGCCTTGACGACGGTCTCGTCGAGACGCACCACGATATCGCCGGCCTTGACCAGGTCACCGTCGCGCACGCGGACTTCGCCGACCACGCCGCCGGTCGGGTGCTGGACTTTCTTGACGTTGGAATCGACCACCACCGATCCCGGCGCGATCAGCGCGCCGGATATCTGCACGGTCGATGCCCAGCCGCCGAAGCCGCCGGCGAGAACGAGCACGGCGACCAGCCCCACGATCAGATGCGCCCGTATTGAGCGGCGGGCGCCGCGCAGTTCTGCGGTCATGATTTAGCTCCCGCATCGGACACGATCTTGATCGGCGTCGGCGGCGCGACGCGCTGCAGCACCTGGCCGAGAACAGTCTCCTTCGGCCCGAACGCCTGCATGCGGCCGTCTTTCAGGACCAGCAGCTGGTCGACCGCCTCGATGCCGACCGGCCGGTGCGCCACCACCACCACGATGGCGCCGCGCTCGCGCGCGCCGCGAACGGCGCGGGTCAGCGCCTCGTCGCCTTCACTGTCGAGATTGGAGTTCGGCTCGTCGAGCACGATCAGGAACGGATTGCCGTACAGCGCCCGTGCCAGCGCCACGCGCTGGGCCTGGCCGGCCGACAGCGAGGTGCCCTGCTCGCCGATCTGGGTGTCGTAGCCGTCCCGCATCTTGATGATCATCTCATGGACGCCGGCCTCCTTGGCGGCCGAGATGATCGATTCAGACTTGGCGTCCGGATCGAAGCGGCAAATGTTCTGGGCGATCGATCCGCCGAACAATTCGACATCCTGCGGCAGATAGCCGACATAGCGGCCGAGCACGTCGGACGACCACTGATCGAGCGCGGCGCCATCGAGCCGCACCTTGCCGCGGAACGGCATCCAGACCCCGACCAGCGCGCGCACCAGCGACGACTTGCCCGATCCGCTGGGCCCGATGACACCGACACCGCTGCCGGCCTCTATCGCAAAGGTGACGTCCTGGACGATCACCCGCTGATCGCCCGGCGGCACGATGCTGACGCCCTCGACCGACAGCCGCTTGGACGGGCTCTGCAGCAGGGTCTGGGTGTTCGACGCCGGCATCTGCTCGAGCAGCCGGGTGAGGCGGTGCCAGCTCTGGCGCGCGGCGACAAAACCCTTCCAGTGCGCGATCGCCAGATCGACCGGCGCCAGCGCCCGGGCCGAGAGGATCGAGCCGGCGATGATGATGCCGCCGGTCGCTTCCTGGTGGATCACGAGATAGGCGCCGACCGCGAGGACCGATGATTGCAACATCATGCGCAGCACCTTGGCGATCGCGCCGAGGCCACCTGCGACGTCGCTGGCGCGCTGGTTGCCCGCCAGATAGTTTTCGTTGGCCTCGCCCCAGCGCTTGCCCAGCCGCCCGGACATGCCCATCGCGACCAGCACTTCGGCATTACGGCGGCTGGTAGCCGCCAGATCGTTGCGCCGCGCCGCAAGGCTCATCGCCTCCTTGGCCGGCCGGCGCGACATGAATTCGGTGATCAGGGTCAGCGTCACCAGAATGACGGCGCCGATCAGCGCGGTTAGCCCGAGCAGCCAGTGGAACGCAAAGCAGATCGCCAGATAGAACGGCAGCCAGGGCAGATCGAAGAACGCGCCCGGGCCCATGCTGCCGAGGAACGACCTGACATTGTCGAGATCGCGCAGCGGCTGCAGGCCCTCATTGCGGCCGCCGACCAGCAGGGGCAGGCGCACCACGGTCTCGAACACGCGGGCGTTGATGGCCTCATCGAGCGAGGTGCCGATGCGCCCGAGAATTCGTCCCCGGAGCAGGTCCAGAAAGCCCTGGGCGGCGTAGAGGCCGGCGGCCAGCACGACGAGGCCGACCAGGGTCGGCACGCTCCGGCTCGGCAGCACCCGGTCATAGACCTCCAGCATGAAAATCGAGCCGGTCAGGTACAGCAGATTGATCATGCAACTCATGACGCCGACGCCGATGAACGCGGCGCGGCAGGCGCGCAACGCTTCACCGAGTTCGGATCGCCGGACGCCGGGAGCGGCTGCCATTAATTCGGATCTCTTCAAAAGGAAAAAGGAATGGACGACGCGATCGTTTTACCGATCTTTATGGCGACCGTCTATTGAAGTCGCGTTAACCTGAATACAGTTCATCGCCGCAACCCTGGCGGGGACAGGAAGAGGTGAGGCTTTAAGTCTTTTGTCTGATGCGATTTCTTCGCGCGACCCGGCCGCCGCCCCGGATCGATCGCCGGGCGGGCTTTCGCTAAAAAGCCGATACTAGGGTTAACCCTGTGCGGGTGCGGTTTGTGAGGCGGGTTCGGCCTTCGGAAACGGCACCAGGATCACCGACATCGAGACCCGGCCGATTTCGCCATTGACGTCGAGCAGCACGCCGCTCCCGGTTCCGATCCCGGCGGCCGGTCGCCATCTGGTTTGCGCGCGAACGCCCACCCATGCTCCGACCGGCGGCCTGAACAACTGGACCGTCAGGTTGGGATTGGGGTCCGCCACCACGTTCTGGAATGGCCGCGCGATGCCGTGGGTCCAGTCGGCCGGCCCGAGAACGCCGGCAAGCGGGCCGGCGCCTTCGGTGATCGGATGGTGCAGCCGGAACCAGGCGGCGTCATCGCTGGCGCGCGCTTCCATCGCGTCCATGAACCAGGACCGGCCGTGCACGGCGTGCGGGCTGCGCAGCGGAAACTGCAAGGGATCCACCGGCTCGCTGGCATGATCGCCAGATCCGGGGACCTCGACCGCGCGTTCGCGCGAGAGCGTCAGGCGGACGGTGGCGCAGGGCTGGTCCTCGCCATCGGGCCACAGCGTGTTGTCGATCACGCTGACCCGGCCGCCTTCGCTCACGACCGAAAGCTGCGTTCGCAAATCCGTCATCGGCGTCGGCCGCAGGAACCACGCCGTCGCGCTAACCGCCGTACCCCAGTTGCGGACGGCGGCCAGCGCCTCGACCTCGGCCGTCAGCAGGCTCGCGACCGCCCCGCCCTGCAACCCCGCAAACGGCCCACCGGCCAGCGCCGAGGGCCGCCAGCGATTGGGGCTGCCGAGGGGTTCGAAGATCGGAGACATCGGGCGAGACATCCTTAAGGTGAGAAATATTGAGCGATCGGCTAGTCTGTACGAACACGAAAGCGGCCACAAAAGGGATTCCATCACCTCAGATGAATAAAATTCATCCGGAAATTCATCTGGTACAAACATCAGCCCCGTCGCGGCCGGCGATCCCGCCCTTGACCGCGCTGCTGGCGTTCGAGCGCGCCGCCGCGCAACTGAGTTTTCGCCGCGCCGCGCGCGACCTGTCGCTCAGCCCGTCCGCGATCAGCCATCAGATCCGCGGACTGGAGGCCCAGTTCGGCGTCAAACTGTTCGTGCGCGGCGCGCGTACGGTGCGCTTGACCGCCGACGGCGAGCGCTATTTCGCAAAAGTTTCGGTGGCGCTGGCGGCGCTGCAGGACGCCAGCCGCGACTTGCTGCGGCAGCGCCGCGACATCGGCAGCGAACTCTGGATCAGCGCGCTGCCGTTCTTCACCTCGACCGTGCTGATCCCGGCCCTGCCCGACTTCAGGCGGCGCCATCCCGAACTGACGCTGCGTATCGAAGCTACCCATCAATATGCCGACTTCAACGCCTCGCGCGTCGACGTCGCTGTCCGCTATGGCCGCGAACATTCGACCGGGTTGAAATTCGAGCCGCTGGTCGCGGTCAAGGGATTGCCGGTCTGCGCGCCGGCGCTGGTCAAGGCCGGCCTGCGCAGCCCCGAGGATCTGTCGCGCCAGGTGCTGATCCATATCACGACGCAACCGCGGGCGTGGCCGGCCTGGCTGAAAGAGGCCGGGCTGCCGCATCTCGAGCCGCGCGGCCATCTCTGGCTCGACAGCGTGCCGGCGATGCTGGAAGCCGCCGAGCACGGGCTCGGCGTTACCCTCGCGATGGCGCCGTTGATCAAGGCGCGGCCGGGCTTTGGTAAAAAACTGGTCGCGCCGTTTGCGTTCGAGCCCGCGCACAGCGAGACGATCTTTCTGGTGTCCCGCACCGAGCAGGCGCGGGACCGGCGAATTGCCGCGGTCCGGCGCTGGATAGCGGAAGCCGTCGGCCGCGTGAAAGCGTGACGCGCGCTACATTCGGCCGCGGACCAGCCGCACGATCAGCAGCAATACGATGGCGCCGATCTCCGATATCAGGCCGGTGCCAAGACCCTCATTCTGCGTCGGCCAGCACGACCTGGTTGCGTCCCTGTTGCTTCGCGCGGTAGAGCGCGGCGTCCGCCTCGTTCAACCATGCTCCTATCGATTTGCCGTCACAGTGCGATAGCAACGCCACCCCAGCACTGATGGTCACGACATTGTCTACGGGACCGCAATCGTGCGGGATCGCCAATTGCTCGACTGCCTTCCGGTAGCGCTCGGCCGCCACTAATCCGGCGTCGAGAGACTGTTCGGGCAACAGGATCAGAAATTCCTCGCCGCCGTAGCGATAGACCTGGTCGCCGCTCCGGGCCGTGTTCATGAGCGCCCGCGCCACGGCCTGGAGCACTTCATCGCCGGCGAGATGACCCTTGCTGTCGTTATAGGCCTTGAAAAAATCGACGTCGCACATGACGGCGCAACAGGTGTGGCCATAACGATCCGCCCTCGCGTTGATGTTTTCGAGATCCTCGCTCAGCTTGAGCCGGCTGCCGAGTTGGGTCAGCGGGTCGGTACGCGACTGCTCGAACAGCTGACGATTGAGCCGCTCCAGTTGCGCCGACTGCCGGGATAATTGCCGGTGCAGCGATGTGACGCGCATCGCGACGAGCAGCCGCATCTTCAGCTCATTGATGTCGAGAGGTTTGACGAGATAATCGTCCGCGCCAGCCTGCATACCGCGCAGCACCTCCGCCTTGTTGTCGAGCACCGTCAGGAAGATGAAATAAGTATATGCGTCTCTCCCACACGCCCGGATTCGGCGGCACAATTCGATGCCATCCATTCCGGGCATCACGCGATCGCTAATGACGGCATCCACATCGACCGTCTCGAACAGCCGCCATGCCTCCTCACCGCCGGATGCTACGAGGCATTCATGGCCAAGCGATATTACCGCGGCTTTGAAAATCTGACGTGAGGCGGCGTTATCTTCCGCGACAAGAATTCGCATGGCTTACCCCGTATCCTCGGACAAAAGCGCGTCGCGAACCGGCCCGAACTGGCTTTCGAGATCGGCGACCAGCGAAGGCGCAATACTGATATTTTCGGCTTCACCGAGTACCTGTAGCTCGGCGCAGATACGGACCATTTCGCGTGCACCCAGATTGGCGGCGCTGCCCTTGAGCGTGTGGGCGACCCTAACCAGGCGAGCCGAATCGCCCTTCTGCAGGGAATCCCGCAGATCGGCCAGTTGCCCCGGCGTATCCTGAAGGAACAGATCCGTTATATTTTTTACCAACCCTGGCGCTCCCGCCCGTTCGAGTTCGCGCAAACCGTCGATCACGGAGCGATCGACGGCGCCCTCGGGTCGCGGCCGTGTCGTAACGGCCCGGCTCTCGATTTCGACGGTCACCGGCACCCATCGATCGAGAGCGGCAGCGAGTTCTTGCGGGTCAAGGGGCTTGGTGATGTGGTCGTCCATTCCCGCCGACAAGCTCTTGGCATGCGCGTCCTTCAACACGTCGGCGGTCAGGGCGAGGATCGGCGTATGCCGCCCGGTTCCTTCGCGTCGCCGGATCTCCTGGGTCGCCTGATAGCCGTCCATCTCCGGCATCTGGCAATCCATCAAGATCGCGGCGTAAGGTATCCGGCCCGCGGCCTCGACGGCTTCGCGGCCATTGGCCACGACATCGGCGCGATAGCCGAGCGCCGCGACGACGCCGATCGCGACCTGCTGATTGACGACATTGTCTTCGGCGATCAGGATACGCCCGTCCCGTCGCTTTGCCGATCTCTTCGCCCGTTTCCGAGAGGCCGAAGGAATTTCAACGCGCAGGAGTTCTTCTTCTGCCAGATCGGACCCTGCCATGACACGCGCCAGACAGTCGTAGAGCTGTGATTGCGGCGCCGGCTTCGTGAGGCAGGCATCGAACAAACCATCGCGGTTCGGCTCGGGGCCGGTTTGACCGATCGAGGTCAGGAGGATCAGCCGAGTGCCTGCGATCGAACGATCCGCCTTGATCGCTCGCGCGAGCGCAAGCCCGTCCATGCCCGGCATCTGCATGTCGACGATCGCCACGTCGTAAGGTTCGCCCCGCGTCGCCGCCGCATGCAGCATGTCGAGGGCGCCGGGGCCGGATGCGGCACTGCCATTGTGCATATGCCAGCCAACAATGTGCTCATGCAGAATGGCACGGTTGACCGCGTTGTCGTCGACCGCGAGCACGCGCAAGCCGCGCAGGTTCATGCGCTGACGCGGCACCTGGGTGGATGCGAGACCAAGCGAGACGGAAAACCAGAACGTGCTGCCTTTTCCAGGTTCACTGTCCACGCCTATTTCGCCTCCCATCAACCTCACGAGCTGCGCGGAGATGGCGAGACCGAGTCCGGTTCCACCGTGCTTGCGCGTCGTCGAAAGGTCAGCCTGCGCAAACGCCTCGAACAGGCGCGACTGTTGCTCCGGAGAGACGCCGATGCCCGTGTCGGTGACTTCAAAACGGATCGTCACCCCATGCTCGTTCCCGGCGTGCCGCCTGGCGCGCAGCACCACCTCGCCTCGCTCGGTGAATTTGACCGCATTGCCGGCCAGATTGGCGAGGATCTGGCGCAGATAGAACGGATCGCCGAGAAGAAACTCCGGCAGGTCGTGGTCGATCAGGCAGGCGACCTCGAGCCCCTTGGCGGCGGCACGCACAGCCACCATGCCGGTGACGCTCTCGACAATGTCCTGGAGATCGAATTCGATGATCTCGAGTTCGACTTTGCCGGCTTCGATCTTCGAGAAGTCGAGAACATCGTTGACCACATCCAGCAGAGCTTCTCCGGACTGCCTCGCCATCTCCGCGTAGTTGCGTTGCTTCGGGTCGAGCTTGGTATCGGCCAGGAGCCCTATCATCCCGATCACGCCATTGAGCGGTGTGCGGATCTCGTGGCTCATGACGCTGAGGAATTCGGACTTGGCTCTCGTCGCCGCCTCCGCCGCGTCCTTGGCCTGCAGCAGCGAATCCGCCATCCCGTTGAAGGCTCCCACCAGCCGCGCCAATTGGCCTGTTGACTGAACGCTCGACCGATGACTGAACTCTCCAGCTTCGATGAGAGCGGCGTCGCCCCGCAATTGCCGAATCGGACGGGCTATTCCCGACGAGAACACCCACGCGAGCAGAAATGCCGCCACGATTGCCAGGACGGTCAGGATTAGCCCCCATCGCATATCCTGAGATACGTTAGCCGGTATCGAACCCGTGGGAAGACCGACCGTCACGACCCATGGAACGGCCCTTACCGTAACGGACGCCGTCACGCGGGTAATGCCGTCGAGCCAAACGGTCTCGCTGCTTGCCTCCCGGAGTTCGAGTTGATGGCGGACAATTGAATCACCGCTGACATCACGGCCTATCCATCCGGGTTGACCGGTGCGGCCGACGATGATGCCGCGCTCGGTTAAAATCCTGACCGCGCTTCCCCGCGGCAAGCTTGCCGATTCAGTGATCTCGTTGATGCGCGCCAACTGCGTGCCAAGAACGATGACTGCCCACGTAGCGCCAGTGGCGTCGATCAACGGGCACGCAATGGCAACAACCCAAACGCCGGATATTCGGCTAAGGATTGGCTCGCTGACTGTGATCCTTCCTGTTTCGAGCGCCTGAGTGAAATAGGGGCGATCGCCTACGAAGGTTCGGCTCTTGTCGGTCAAAGGCCACTGCGAGGTTCCGATATTATGACCCTTGAGGTCGGTGACCAGCACGTTGCTCACATAGGCCGGGAGATCCGCCCTGACCGCCCGGAGAATCGCATCGTTCTTTTCGACATCCGCCGGATCGCCGGAGATAGATCGCCCTATCGTACGCAGCAGCGTGTTCATGTTGTTGAGGTAATCGTCGATGCGCGCCGCGCCAAGCGTCGCGGCGTTACGGGCCTCGAATTGGACCTTCAAATAGTCGTCGTTCGATCGTTCCCAGAGAAAAGCGCCGGCGAGAAGGAGCAGGGGCAGAATGGCCGCCAAAACGAGGATGTTCAGCCGGGTTCGGATATTCATGTTCATCGGGTGAGCGCCGTCTTTCCTGCCCTGATGCGGACTTGAACGCGCTGGCATCCCAGCATTCAATGAACTAGTTGGAGCAACCGATCGGGGCTTCCATGCGCGGAATTCTCTGCCATGCGGCGGAATCAGATATTGAAGCGAGGCTAATTCGAACTTGCCTAAGAATGCGTTAATCTTTCCAACGTAAAAATCCCTGAAGTGTTTGAATACGGGACACGCATGGTCCCGGATATATATGCAGTGCATATGGGGTGCGCAGCACCGTGGGCGCGCGACGGCGCCCATGCGCAGAGCCCGGACCGGCTTACTGTCCCGGTGACGACGGCGGCAAACGGGAGCAAACTAATGGCTGTGAGTTTGTCGATGCCGATTCTCGTGGTCGAGGATCACAACGCGACCGCTCTCATCCTGCGCACCCTGTTGCAGCGTCTGGGCTTCAGCGACGTCGATCAGGCCACCGATGGCATGGCGGCGCTCGCCAAGATGCGCGAGAAGAAATATGCCTTGGTGATCTCGGACTGGAATATGGAGCCGATGAACGGCTACGGGCTACTCAAGAAAATTCGGATGGACGAAGCGCTCGCCGAAATCCGGTTCATCATGATCACTTCTGACATGACGGCTGCGAACGTCATCGCGGCGGGAAAGGCCGGCGTCAGCGGCTATATCGTCAAGCCGTTCAGCGCGGCGGAACTCAAGGCCGAGATCGAAGCGGCATTTGCGAAGTGAGGTCACTGCGGGCGGTCAGGCGATACCGACCGAATCGAATCCAGAACGGGCATCCGCGGCGGTGCCGCCGTCGGACGCGCCCGTTCGAAACTGATTCGCCGCTTCTAGAATCGGCCGCCGGATCGAACCAGACGCACGACCAAGAGCAGCAAAACGGCGCCGATCGCGGAATAGATGATCTCCGATATCAAGCCGCTTCCGATATGGATGCCGAGCTTGGGAAACAGAAAGCTGGCGACGAACGCGCCGGCTATACCGACGACGATATCGCCGATGATGCCGAACCCCGTGCCGCGCACGATCTTGCCGGCCAGCCAGCCGGCGACGAGGCCGACGAACAGAATAACGATCAGGCTTTCGCTCGATATGTACATTGGAAATCCCCCCGGTTTGCACGCGTCATTTCCGCGGCTGTATTCCAGCCTATCGATAATTGTCTGATGTGACGACCCCAATCCGCACTCCGCCCGGCGGAGGAAACTTTGCCCCGCCCCCGGCGTTGTCAGGCAATGACACATGGCGATATCTGGTATGTGGCCTATGGGCCGGACAAAGCCGTGAAAACGGACGACGGGGCGATGAGCGCGGTCCGCTCGACCCGGACATTCAAATCCGAGGTCGATGCAAAGCTGTTCGTGATGCAGATTTTGGCCAAG
This sequence comes from Bradyrhizobium sp. Ash2021, assembly GCF_031202265.1. NCBI lineage: Bacteria > Pseudomonadati > Pseudomonadota > Alphaproteobacteria > Hyphomicrobiales > Nitrobacteraceae > Bradyrhizobium > Bradyrhizobium sp. Ash2021. The sequence goes on from NZ_CP100604.1 coordinate 8,669,308, forward strand.
GGATGGACCGCCAGCGCCGGCACCCTCAATCCGCATCAGCCCAGGCAGATCGTCGGAGCTTCCCGGATCGAAGAATGGGCCGACCCTGGGCTCGGCGGATAGGCCGCGGCGGTCAGGTCGTGGCGATGGCCGGGGCGGGCTCGGCCAGAACGCATCTGGCGATCCGATCAGACGCGATCTGCACATTGGGCGGCAATCGCTCGGTACAGCGGGCTTGCGCAAAGCCGCAGCGCGGCGCGAACGAGCAATTGGTCGGCGCGTGATCGAGCGAGGGCGGCGTCCCCGGGATCGTCTCCAGCCGCTGGCCGCGCTTGGCGCCGTGGACGGTCGAAGCCAGCAACCCCTTGGCATAGGGGTGCACCGGCGAACGCACGATCTGGCTCAAGCTGCCCTGCTCGACGATCTGCCCGGCATACATCACCGCGACGCGGTCGCAGATTTCGATCGCAACCCCAATATCGTGGGTGACGAAGATGACGGACATGCCGAACTCGCGCTGCAATTCGCGTAACAGCAGCAGGATCTGGATCTGCACGGTGGCGTCGAGCGCCGTGGTCGGCTCGTCCGCCAGCAATATCTTCGGCTTGCAGGCCAGCGCCAGCGCGATCATCGCGCGCTGCCGCATGCCGCCGGACATCTCGTGCGGATAGGCATCGAGCCGCCGTTTGGCGGAGGGAATCCGCACCACTTCCAGCATTTCCAGCGCGCGCGCGATGGCGTCCTTCTCGCTCTTGCCCTCGTGACGCATCACGGATTCGGCGATCTGACGGCCGATGGTGTAGACGGGATCGAGCGCCAGCGCCGGCTCCTGAAAGATCATCGAGACGGTCTGGCCGCGAAACGCCGACAGCGCCTCGTCGTCGAGGGCCAGCACATCCCGTCCCAAAACGTTGACGCGGCCCGAAATCTGCGTCCGCTTCTTCGGCAAAAGCCGCATCAGCGCCCGCAGCGTCACGCTCTTTCCGGAACCGGACTCGCCGAGCAGGCCGAGCACCTCGCCCTCGCCGAGCGAGAGCGAGAGATCGGTGACGGCGTGCACCGTGCGCTCGCCGGTGAAGCGGATGTTGAGATCGCGGATTTCGACGAGATTGGTCATTTGAGTTCAGGTATCCGCTGATGGAAATCGGTCACCCGCTGGAACGCCGCGCCGATCCGCAACAGCATGGCCTCGTCGAACGAGCGGCCGATCAACTGCATGCCGACCGGGAGACCGCTCTTCGTAAAGCCCGATGGGATCGACAGCGACGGCAGGCCGAGATAATTCACCGGCCGGGTAAACCGCGTCAGCCGCTGGATGACCGCTTCGGCGCCATCGCTGTTGCCGACATCGCTCTCGGCGATGGTCGGCGCCGGCACCGGAGCCACCGGCGCCAGCACCGCATCGGTTCCGGCAACGGCGGCAAGGTAAGCTGCCAGCGCCGGGCCGCGCCAGCGCATCGCTTCCAGATAGGAGACGCCGGGAATCGCAAGCCCGTTCTGCAGCCGCATCAGGACTTGCGGGCCGTAATCCTGCGGCCGCTCGATCATCCATCTTTTGTGCAACGCCGCCGCCTCGGTCGCGAGCACCAACTGGCATGCGGCCGTGAGCTGGCGCTGGTCCGGCAATTCGACCTGGACGATTTCGGCGCCCTCTTTCTTAAGCACCGCGATGGTCTCGTCGAGGATCCGCGCGACCTCGGGATCGAGATCGTCGACATAGAACGCGGTGGGCACACCGATCCTGAGGCCTTTGATCGAGCCCTTGGTCGCTTCCATGTAATCCGGCACCGGCAAAGTCGACGCGGTGGGATCTTCGGGATCGGCGCCGGCCATCAGCCCCAGCAGCAGCGCGCAATCCTCTACCGTCTGCGCCAATGGCCCGACGGTATCGAGCGATTGCGACAGCGGCATTGCGCCGGCGCGGCTGACGCGGCCGACCGTCGTCTTCAGCCCGGTGACGCCGCAGAAATGCGCGGGCATCCGGATCGAGCCGCCGGTATCCGAGCCCAAGGCCGCAAAGGTCAAGCGCGCGGCAACCGCCGAGCCCGACCCGGACGACGAACCGCCGGTGATGTGGTCGACGTGCCAGGGGTTGTGCACCGCGCCGTAATGGACGTTGTGGCCGGTCGGGCCATAGGCGAATTCCACCATCTGCAGCGAACCCAGCCGGACCGTGCCGGCATCCTTCAGGCGCTGCAACGCCGTGGAAGTCGTGGTAGCCACAAAATCTCGGCGGATCAGCGAACCGCAGGTCACGACCTTGCCGGCTTCGTAATACATATCCTTGTGCGCCAGCGGCACGCCATGCAGCGCGCCGCGCTTGTCGCCTTTGGCCAGCGCGGCATCGGCCGCGTCGGCGGCCTTCAGCGCCGCTTCCGATTCGATGGCCATGAAGGCATTGAGTCGCGGCTGCCACTCTGCGATCCGGTGCAGGCAGGACCGCGTCACTTCATGCGACGACAATTTCTTCGCCGCGATCGCCTTCGCGACCGAAACAAGCGACATCAAGGCTGGTTCAGTGCTCATGTCGAAGCTTTCACAGTCTGCACCAGCAGAAAACCGGCCGGCTCCAGATCGAACGGCAGCGTGCCGGCGACGGGGGCAAAGCCTTGGAAGGCCGGGCCGATGGAATTGGCGATGCGCGCGGCGACTTCGGCGTCGACGGGCACGCCCGCGACATCCGTCATTGCCTTGATCTCTTTTGCGGTCGGTGTGGTCATGCCGGGTTTACTCCCTTGTTGGTTTCTCTATTGGTTTTTTGGGCCGGTGCGCGGCTGTGCCCCGAGCCTGGAATGGCCATGTAGCACGCCGCTTCGTGGCCCATTGTATCGAGTGCGGTGAGTTTAGGCGTAGCGTTTGCGCAGAGCGGCTCCGCAAACGGACATCTTGTGTGAAACCGGCAGCCCGATGGCGGGTCGATCGGATTCGGCGGATCGCCCGAAATCGGCGGCGTCTCGGTGCGGTGATCGGGATCGGACGACGGCATCGCCGCCAGCAGCGCCCGCGTATAGGGATGCGCCGGCGCGTCCCAGACCTGATCGACCGGACCGAGCTCGACCACCTCGCCGAGATACATCACCAGCACGCGATCGCTGATATAGCGCACCACGTTGAGATCGTGGCTGATGAAGAGATAGGTCAGCCCGAATTCCCGCTTGAGGTCGACCAGCAGATTGAGCACCTGCGCCTCGACCGATTTGTCGAGCGCCGACACCGCCTCGTCCAGAATGACCAGCCGCGGCGACAGCGCCAGCGCGCGGGCGATATTGACGCGCTGGCGCTGGCCGCCGGAGATCTCATGCGGATACCGGTTGGCGAAATTCTCGGGCCGCAGTCCCACCTTGCCGAGCAGTTCGCGCGCCAGCGTACGCGCCGCCGTATCCGCCATGCCGTGAACCTTGGGGCCGAACGCGATCGATTCCTCGATGGTCAGGCGCGGATTGAGCGAGGCGTAGCTGTCCTGAAACACCATCTGCATGCCGCGGCGCAGTTCGCGCAGCGACAGCGCGCGGCCGACCTGCAAGCCGTCATAGATGATGTCGCCGGCGTCGCGCTTCATCAGATGCATCAAGAGCCGCGCCGTGGTCGACTTGCCGCAGCCGGATTCGCCGACGATGCCGACGGTTTCGCCCTTGAGAACCGAAAACGAGACGTCGTCGACCGCGCGGACCGTCTTGCGCGCACTGAACAGCTCGCCCCGCACCGGGAAATGTTTTGTAAGCCCGTTGACCTGCAACAGCGGCTGCGCCGCGCCGCCGATATCCTCGATCGGCGCCAGCATATCGACGGATGGACTGGTCTCACTCATGCGTCAGTTCCTGATATCCATGGCGCTGCGCATGCCGTCGCTGAGCAGGTTGAAGCAGATCGAGACCGCAAAGATCATGGCGCCGGGCAACGCCGCGACCCAGGGGTTGACGTAGATCGCGGTGCGCAGCGTGTTGAGCATCAGGCCCCATTCCGGCTCCGGCGGTTTCGTTCCGAGGCCGAGGAACGACAGGCCGGCGGCGAGGATCATCGACACCGATATCAGACCGGTGGCGTAGACGAAAATCGGCCCCAGAACATTGCCGAGCATGTGCACGCGCATGATGGTGAAGGGGCCGGCGCCGGAGGCGCGCGCGGCCTCGACGAAATCCATGTTGCGCACGCCGGTGGTGACGCTCTCGGCCACGCGGGTGATTTGCGGCACGAACACGATGGTCAGCGACACGATGGAGTTGACGATGCCGGCCCCCAGCGCGCCTGAAATCGCGATCGCCAGCAGCACCGACGGAAAGGCGTAGAACACGTCCACGGTGCGCATGATCGCGGTATTGAGCTTGCCGCCGACGTAACCGGCGACGAGGCCGAGCGAGGTCCCGATCACGAAGGCGAGGATCACGGGCAGGATACCGATGATCAGCGACAGCCGTCCGCCATAGATCAGCCGCGCCAGCATGTCGCGGCCGAGTTCGTCGGTGCCGAGCGGGAAATTTGGCGTGCCGATATGGCGAAGCCGGCGGATCATCGAGCCCTGATAGGGATCGGCGAGGCCAAGCCACGGCGCGCACAGGGCGGACACGAAGATCAGCAGCAGGATCAAGGCGCAGGCCATGCTGACCTTGTCGCGCGTGATGCGGCGGCCGACGGTGGCCCAATAGCCACGCGCCTTGGTGGCGGGCGCGGCCTGCAGGGCGTCGTCTGTAATCGCGCTCATCGGCTAGCTCCGCTTGATGCGCGGATCGATCGCGGCTTGCGCGATATCGACCAGGAGATTGAGGGCCACGAAGAACAGCGCCAGCACCAGGATGGTGCCCTGCAGCAGCGGCAGGTCGCGCTGAAAGATCGCCGAATTGAGCAATAGGCCCGAGCCCGGCCAGGAGAACACGGTTTCGATCAGGATCGAGCCGCCGAGCATGTAGCCGAGTTGCAGCCCCATCACCGCGAGCGCCGTCGGCGCGGCGTTCTTGATGACGTGGCGAAACACGTCGGTCTCGCGCAGGCCTTTTGCGCGCAACGCCTCGACGAAATCCTGTGACAGGATGTCGCCGGTCAGCGCGCGCACCGTGCGGGTGATGATGCCCATCGGGATCACCGAGGTCGTGATCGCGGGCAGGATCAGGTAGCGCAGATGTTCCCAGTCCCAGCCCCAAGCGCCGGAGCCGCCGGGTCCGGCGCCGACCGCGGGCAGCCAGTTGAGCTGCACCGAGAAGATGATCACGAGCACCATGCCGAGCCAGTAATGCGGCACCGAGACGCCGGCGATCGCGATCGAGGTCGCGACCTTGTCGATCCAGGTGTCGCGGAAATAACCGGCGATCAGGCCGAAAAATAGTCCGAGGGTAAATCCGATCAGGGCGGCTGCGATCGCCAGGGTCACGGTGTTGCCGACCGCGCGTAAAACTTCGGTCAGAACCGGACGCCCGGTGGCGATGGAATGGCCGAGATCGCCGTTGACTGCGCGCCACAGCCACAGCCCGAACTGCACCGGCAGCGGGCGATCAAAACCATAGGCCGTGCGCAATTGCGCCGCGAGTTCCTGCGACGCATCCGCCGGCAGCACCGCAACCAGGGGATCGCCGGGCGTGATGTGCACCAAGAGGAAGCACACCAGCGCAACGCTGATCACGATCGGGATGACGTAGACGATACGTCTGGCGATATAGAGAAGCACAGGTCACTTTCTTCTTGCCTTCTCCCCTTGTGGGAGAAGGTGCCATCGATGCGAAGCATCGAAGGCGGATGAGGGGTTCTATCCGCGGGTTCAGACTTCAGATGAGGGATGATCGCTCGCGGAGAGAGATCCCTCACCCGGCTTCGCGTTCCGCGAAGCCACCCTCTCCCACAAGGGGAGAGGGTCAGCAGCGCGCCACGATCACGGTGTCATGGTGATCGACGAAAAATCCACGAACCAGCTCTTCGGCTGCACAAAGCCCTTGATCTTCGGGCTCATGGCGCGCGGCGCGACGTCGTGGGCGACGTAGAGGAAGGCCGCGTCGTCGACGGAGGCCGCATGCAGTTCAGCCAGCGCCGCGTCGCGCGCGGCCGGCTCGAAGGTCTGGCGGGCCTTGGTCACCAGTTCGTCGAATTTGGGATTGTTGATAAAGCCCCAATTGTTCGACACCGGCGGCGCCATCGAGGACTGCAGGAAGCGCACCATGGCGAAGAACGGATCCATCGCCGCATAGGTGACGTTGGTCGCGTTGGAGCCATTGGCGCTGGGATCCTTGACGCCGCGGCGCCAGTTGGTGAACAGCGTGTTCCATTCGATGACGTCGAGCTGCACGTCGAAATAGCATTCGGCCAGCGCCTGCTGCAGATATTCGTTCATCGGCAGCGGCAGCATCTGGCCCGATCCCGACGCCGAGGTCTGGATCTTGACCGAGAGTTTCTTGTTCGGGCCGTAGCCGGCCTCCTGCATCAGCTTCTGCGCCGCCGGCTTGTCGTATTTGATCTCAAAGGTGGGCTTGCCGCGCCAGGGATGGCCGGGCTCGAAGGTGCCGGTCGCCGGCACCATCAGGCCGGCGAGCAGGCCGTCCTTGAGGCCTTCGCGATCGATGCAGAGATTGGCGGCCTTGCGCACGCGGATGTCGTTCCAGGGCGAGCCTTCGACGCGCGAGAACTGCCACGGCCAGACATGCGGCTCCTCGTTGGTCCTGATCACGAAGCCGCGCTGCCTGATTTCGGCGACCGCATCCGGCGCCGGCGCTTCGACCCAATCGACCTGGCCGGAGAGCAGTGCTGCGGTGCGGGCGTTGGCTTCCGGCATCGGCAGCAGCACCATCTTGTCGACCTTGGGAACGCGCGCCTTGTCCCAATAATTCGCATTCTTGACGAGTTCGAGCCGCTCGCGCGGGGTAAATCCCGACATCTTCCAGGGGCCGGTGCCCGAGGCGTCCCTGGCAAACGCGGCCCACGCGGCCTGAGATTTCGCCTTGGCGTCGGCGCCTTCGGCCGCGTCAAAAAACTTCTGCCATTTCGAGGGACTCGCCATGAACAGATTGGTCAGGTTGATCGGCAGGAAACTGTCGGGCTCCTTGGTGATCAGTTCCACCGTCATGTCGTCGATCTTGCGCGCCGAGGCCATCGTCGGCATGCGCGAGGCGGTGACGCCGACCTGGCTCGGATCGAACTGCGGCGCATCCTGCTTCAGCACCTTCTCGACATTCCAGACCACGGCGTCGGCGTTGAACGGCGAGCCGTCGTGAAAGGTGACGCCGGGGCGAAGCCTGAAGGTCCACTTCTTCTTGTCGGCGTCGTCGACTTTCCATTCGGTCGCGAGCCCCGGGATCACCACGCTTGCCTTGTCGGCCGACGACAGGTCCCACATTGTCAGCCCGTCATACATGGTGAGGCCGGTGAAACGGTTGCCCTCGAAACCCTGGTCGGGCTGGCCGAGCGTGCGCGGAATATCGGCCGCGGTCATGCCGATGCGAAGGACGGTTTCGGCAGCCGCCATGGCCGGCAACCCTGCCGCCAGCGCCACCGCCAGCACCATCGCGGCCGCCGTTTTGTTCGATTTCCCGTTATGCATCGCAGTAGTCCCTTCATCAACTTCCGGTGATTAATTCTTGTGCAAGAGTATGCAATGCTTGTGCCAAGGGGGATAGTTGTTCGCCTAATAACCTTCGGATGGGTCATTTCTTCCGGCTTCGCACCAAGAAAAGACAGCGGTGCCTATTCTGGCATCAACCTTGCAAGATTTGGTATTAGGTATTCCCAATACTCAATCCAACGGAGCTTAGGTCATGCGTGCCCGAAATTCGATCCTTATCGCCGGCTTGATAGGTGCCTGGGCGCTGGCCGTCGGCGCCGGCCTACCCGTCCAGTCCGCGCACGCCGAATCCGTGGTGCGCTACGGCATTTCGATGGCCGACATCCCGCTGACGACAGGCCAGCCGGATCGCGGCGCCGGCGCCTACCAGTTCACGGCCTATACGATCTACGATCCCCTGGTCGCCTGGGAAATGGATGTGGCCGACCGGCCCGGCAAACTGGTGCCCGGGCTCGCCACCGAATGGAAGGTGGACGACAAGGACAAGACCAAATGGCGTTTCACGTTGCGCAAGGGCGTCAAGTTCCATGACGGCAGCGAGTTCAACGCCGACGCGGTGATCTGGAATCTCGACAAGGTTTTGAACGACAAGGCGCCGCAATTCGACAAGCGCCAGAGCGCGCAGGTCAAGACCCGCCTGCCCTCGGTCGCGAGCTACGCCAAGATCGACGACGACACCGTCGAGATCACGACCAAGACCGTCGACTCGTTCTTTCCCTACCAGATGCTCTGGTTCCTGGTCTCCAGCCCCGCGCAATATGAAAAGCTCGGCAAGGATTGGGACAAGTTTGCCAGCCAGCCCTCCGGCACCGGGCCGTTCAAGCTGACAAAGCTGGTGCCGCGCGAGCTCGCCGAATTGTCGAAGAACCCGGATTACTGGGACAAGAAGCGGATTCCGAAAGTCGACAAACTGGTCCTGATTCCGATGCCGGAAGCGTTGACGCGCACCAACGCGCTGCTCGCAGGGCAAGTCGATTTGATCGAAACCCCGGCGCCGGACGCGGTGCCGCAGTTGAAATCCGCAGGGATGCGGATCGTCGACAACATCACGCCGCATGTCTGGAATTATCACCTCAGCGTGCTGCCGGGTTCGCCCTGGACCGACGTCCGCCTGCGCAAGGCGCTCAATCTCGCGATCGATCGCGATGCCGTCGTCGGCCTGATGAACGGGCTGGCGAAACCCGCCAAGGGCCAGGTCGACCCGTCGAGCCCCTGGTTCGGCAAGCCGAATTTCGAGCTCAAATACGATCTCGCCGCGGCCAGGAAGCTGGTCGAGGAAGCCGGCTATTCCAGGGAGAAGCCGCTGAAGACCACCTTCATCATCGCCCAGGGCGGCACCGGGCAGATGCTGTCGCTGCCCATGAACGAATTTTTGCAGCAGAGCTTTAAGGAGATCGGCATCGACATCGACTTCAAGGTGGTCGAGCTCGAGACATTATATACGCATTGGCGCAAGGGCGCGGCCGACGAGATGAATGCCGGCATCACCGCCAACAACATCGCCTATGTGACCTCGGACCCGCTCTACGCGATCGTGCGCTTCTTTGCCTCCGACCAGGTGGCGCCGGCCGGCGTCAACTGGGGCGGCTACAAGAATCCGAAGGTCGATGCCCTGATTAATGAGGCCAAACAGACCTTCGATACCGCCAAGCAGGACGAACTGATCGCGCAGGCGCATTCGCTGATCGTCGACGACGCGGCGCTGGTGTGGGTGGTGCACGACACCAACCCGCACGCGCTGTCGCCGAAGGTGAAGAAGTTCGTGCAGGCGCAGCACTGGTTCCAAGATCTGACGCAGATCGGGCTGGAGTAATATCTCGTCGTCGTCCCGGCCCTTATGCGCAATTGCGCATCAGGAGCCGGGACCCATAACCACCGGCGCTCGTGGTTACGCGAAAGTCGTCGAACAGCGCTTGCTTAAACGAGGGGCCACGGCGTATGGGTCCCGGCTCAAGGCCGGGACGACGTGCGTCACTTCGTCAACAGCGCGAACGCGCCGTCCCAGTCTTGCGGCGGCGGGTTTTCCTGATAGAGGCGGATCCGGGCTTCGTACAGATTGTAGAGCAGTTCAAGCGAACGCGCCTCGTCGGTGCGGCGGCCGCGCTCGATCGCCGCCAGCGCGCCATCCCAATCCCTGCCGCGATAGCACGCCAGCATCTCGATGGTCAGGTTGCGCAGCCGCTGGAAGCGGCCGGACTGCGCGGTGTCCTCGCGTCCGGCGATGGCGTAGATCACCTCCGGCTCTTTCTTGCCCTTGACCATGATGAAGTCGAGCTCGAGGATCGCGAACCTGTCCTTGACCGCGAGCGCGGTCCTGGAGCCGACGATGATGGGGAAGCCGTATTCCTTGGATTGGCCCTCGAGGCGCGACGCCAGATTGACGCTGTCGCCGAACACCGAATAGTCGAAGCGAACGTCGGACCCCATGTTGCCGACCACGCAGGTGCCGGTGTTGAGCCCAACGCCGACATTGAGCGGGATGTAGCCGTGGCCACCTTCCAGCGCCTCCTGTTCGCGCGCCTGGTTGAGTTCGTCGACCCGCTCCAGCATGTCGAGTGCCGCCTCGCAGGCGTTGAGCTGATGCTCCTTGTCGTCGAGCGGCGCGTTCCAGAACGCCATGATCGCATCGCCCATATATTTGTCGATGGTGCCTTTACGCCCGAGGATCGCGTTGGTCAGCGGCGTCAGGAAGCGGTTCATCAGCGCGGTGAGGCCCTGCGGATCGTTCTTGTAGGTTTCCGAGATCGAGGTGAAGCCGCGCATGTCGGAGAACATGATGGTCATCTCGCGCTCTTCGCCGCCGAGCACGAGTTTTTCCGGCGACTGCGCCAGCTGCGCGACCAGCGCGGGCGACATGTATTGCGAGAACGCGTTGCGGATCTGCTTACGCTGCTGCAGCTCCCGCACGAAGCTCGAGAAGATCAGCGTCAGATAGATCGCCGTGGTCGACATCAGGGGATAGGTGAAATCGATCAGCAGGCGGTGCTGGGTGTAGAAATACCAGGACGTTCCGACCAACGCGCTGGCAAATACCGCGCCGAGGGCGACAAGCGTGATCGGTCCGAACAGCGGCGCGAAGGCGATCACCAGCAGCCCGAACAGCAATGCGGTGGTGAATTCGACGACGATGCCGTAAATCGGCTGCGAGATCACCGACCCCGTCAACGCACTCTCCAGCACCTGGGCGTGGATTTCCACGCCCGGCATGGCGCGCGAAACCGGCGTGGTCTTGATGTCGTTGAGGCCGACCGCCGAGGTGCCGATCAACACCAGTTTGCCCGCGACCTTGTCGGGCGCGACAGTCCGGTCCAGCACGTTGATGGCGGGAACGTAGAGGGAAGAATCGTTGCGCGCGAAATGAATCCAGAGCTGGCCATTATTGTCGGTCGGGATCTGAAAGCCTTTGATACGGAGGCTCTTGATGCCGGCCTTCTCGGCCTTGATCAGGATCGTGCCCGAACCGGTGGCGACCCGAAGCATCTCGAAGGTCAGCGACGGCATCGTCAGGCCCTGGGCCTGCATGATCATCGGCACCCGCCGCACGATGCCGTCCCGTTCGGGATTGATCGTAAACAGGCCACGCCCGGCCGCGGCATGCTCCAGGACCCCGACATTGCGCAGCAGGCCCGGGAAATCGAACATGAACTGTTGCGGCTCCTCGCCCAGCATCGCCAGCCCCGTCACCGGCAGCGTCTTGTCGAGTGCGGTGAGCTCTTCCGGCAGCCCCGATTCGCCCAGCACCACGCGCGACGCGCTGATGGCATCGGCGAAAATCTGATCGTTGCTCGGCAGCGCCCGCAACCTGGCGCGGGTTTCTTCGTCGAGATTGCGGAACGTGTCGGCCGCGACATCGGGATTGAGGCGGTCGGGCTCGGAAAACACCACGTCGAAGGCGATCACGACAGCGCCGAGCCTGGTCAGCTCCGCGACGAGATCCGCGATCCGCGTCCGCGGCCATGGCCACTGTCCGAGCTTTTCCATGCTCTTTTCGTCGATATCGACAATGGTGACCGGCCTTGCGGTCTTCTTGCGCGGATCGATGCGCTGGAAGCCATCGAAGATCCTGACCCTGATCTCCTCGACCGGGGCCGGATCGAGCACGCGCAGCGCGGCGAAGCCGACCAGCAGCGCCAGACACGCCAGCCGGGCGTAGCCAAAGCGCAGCTTGAACCACCGTCGCAATAACTTCAGTCGCTTCATGTCGTCTGGATATCACGCTCGGACGGATTGTTCACGCCTGGTGTTTGACGCATTTGGCCGGCGGCACCCAAGTAGACGCCACCAAGGCAAACCGGTCCTTGATAAGCCATCAGGAGAGGCGGATTATTTTGCACGCGTCATCTGCACGAGAGAAACCGTTGCCCTACAGCGCTTCAGACATATTTTGATTTTTGCACGGTACCCGTCTGGATTTTATCGAACCGCGATGCCTGATGATCGTGCAACCGTCAGCTTCGGTGTCGCGATAAGCTAGGCAATAATGAAGTCGGAGAGATGAAGACTGGTTGCGGTCACGCCTTTCAGGACGATTTGGAATTCCGCATTTCCAGCGTTTCCGTTCGTATCGCCCAGGACCACTGTATCGGATCCAACCTGCGACCAATTGAGACCGTGCGCAGCCAGGGCTCCAAGGCCACTCATACCCGCGGCGAATCCCAGCCCAGAAACGTTGATATGATCCACACCAACCTGGAAATCCTGGATCGTATCGAAGCTCGCGGGTGTCGAATCTGCCGCAGCTGCAAACACGAATGTATCCCTCCCGGAACCACCCCAGAGCTGATCCGCGCCGGCCCCGCCGGTAATGGTATCGTTCCCGGATCCTCCATAGATGACATCGTTACCGTCGCCACCCTGAATAATATCGTTGCCGCCCCGCCCATAAATCGTATCGTTGCCACCCTGCGCGTTGATGTGGTCAGCCGTTGAGTCGTTATTGCCGATGATCGTGCTATCGGTCGCCGCCCCGATGAAATTGTGATTATTTCCACTTATGAACGCTGTACTGGCCGCGAGTGGCGTCGTTCCGTCTGCGGCATAGATGTCGTGGTCCGGATCATCATTATCGGTGACAGCGATGGTGACGATCTGCGCGGTGCCGTCCACGGTATGGACAGTGAACGTATCGGTCAGATGCTGGTTTTCACCGAGCGCCTTCACTGCCGCATTGGAATTATTGAGCGTGTAGGTCCAGACGCCGCCCGCGGTCATCTGATAGGTACCGTAACCGTGGTCGGTGCCCGATCCGGCCGCCGCTGCGACAAAGGTATTGGGCGCGTTGTCGACATCGGTGTCGGTCAGCGTGCCGGTGACGGTTAGCGCACCACTGCCAGGACCATCGTCGGCTACTTCCACGGCACCGCTCGACTGACCGGCGATCACCGCCGGGTCGTTGGTGCCGAGAATGTTCACCGTCAGCAGATGCGAGGTGCCGTCCGCCGACGACACGCTCAGCGTATCCGTATAGGTCGTGCCGCCGACAAACTCGTTGTGGGCCGTGTCGGTGGTATACGTCCACACCCCGGCGGCGTTGATCGAGAAGTGACCATAGGCATGGCTGCCCGCCACGTCAGTCTGCGCATTGAACGTCGCCAAACTGTCGACATCGCTGATCGACAGCTTCCCGCCGGTCGTCAGCACCGCATTCGTTTCGGTCAAATTCTGGGTGTCGGTGCCACCGATCACCGCCGTGTCGTTGACGCCGGTCACATTCACCGTGAACGTCGCTGTGCCGGTGGCGCCGTGCACGTCTGACGTCTGCACGGTGAAGGTGTCGGTATGGGAGCCCGCCGGCAGCGCGTTGATCGCGGCCGCATTGGCGACATAATCGTAGCTGCCGTTGGCATTCACCGTCAGCGAACCATAGAGGCCGGCGACCGCCGACGTCGCCACGTGGTGCGGCGCGTCGAGCACGGCATATTGCAGCGTTGCGGTCTCACCGCTGTCGCGATCGGTCCCGACCAGCATGCCCGTGAGATCGCCAAAGCTGTCATTCGCGGCGGTATCGGTGAGCGTGCCGGCATTCACGTTGGCTAGCGTGGGCGAGTCGTTGGCGCCGGTCACGTCAACCGTCAGCGTCGCGGTGCCGGTGGCGCCGTGCACGTCGGTGGTCTGCACCGTGAACGTATCGGCATATGTACCGGCATGCAGCGCGTTGATCGCGCCGGCGTCGGCGACATAGCTGTAGCTGCCGTTGAGGTTCACCGTCAGCGAGCCGTAGTGGCCCGCGACGGCCGAATTCACGGCGAGATGGCTGATTGGGACGATCGCGGTATAGAGCAGCGTTGCAGCATCGCCGTTGTCGACGTCGTTCCCGACCAGCGTTCCCGTGAGGTTGCCGAAGCTGTCGTTCCCTACGGTATCGGTGAGCGTACCCGCGTTCACCGCCGCAACCACCGGCGCGTCGTTGGTGCCGGTGATGTCGATCGTCAGCGTCGCGGATGCGGTCGCGCCGGCCGCATCGTGCATGGTATAGGTAAAGACGTCCGTGACGTGCTGACCCTCGGTCAGCGCCTGCGTGGCGGCGTTGCCGTTATCGAGCGTATAGGTCCAGCTGCCGTCGTCCGCGACGGTGACGCTGCCATAGGTGCCGGCAACCCCGGTGGCAACGTGTCCCGTCAGAGGACCGCTCGGGGTTCCGCTCGCGACCCCCTGCACCGTCATGGTGTCGCCGGTATCGACGTCGGAGTCGTTTGAAAGAACATTGCCCGTCGCGGTATCGATGCCGGCAAACGCGGTATTTCCCGGATGGACGCCCTGCTCGACCACCGGCGCGCCGGTATTCAGGTCGGTCGCGGCGACCGGCGCATCGTTGGTGACCGGCGCGTCATTGGTGCCGGTGATTCCGATCGTCAGCGTCGTCGTCGAGGTGCCGCCGTTGTGGTCGGATTCGGTGTAGCTGAAGACGTCGTTGGCGTGCGCGCCCTGCGCCAATGCGTTGGTCGCGGGCCGGCTGTTGTCGAGCGTGTAGGTCCAGGTTCCGTCCACACCGAGAACGAGCGACCCATAAGTGCCGATGATGGTGGCGCCGACGCCGGTCGAAAGCACGCCGCTCGCCGTCCCCGCTGCAACGCCAATGACTGAATGCGTGTCGGTGAGGTCGACATCGGTGTCGTTGGTGAGCACATTGCCGGTCGTGGTCGGAACGCCGGGAACGACGTTGTCGTGGACGTCGTTGCCGGCCTCGACGACATGGCCCTGGTCGCTGTCGGCCACCGCAACCGGCGAATCGTTGGTGCCGGTGATGGTGACGGTGAATGGCTTTGAGATGACGCCGCCATGGCCGTCATCGACGGTCGCGGTATAGGTCAGCGTCAGGGTTTCGCCGGCGGCCAGGAAGTCGAACGCACCGTCGGCCAGGCTGTAGGTCCAGGTCGCCGAACCATTGTCGGTATTGCCAGGGGTCTGCGCAATGGTCAGCGCGCCTTCCACCGCCGCCACGTCGGCCTGTTGCTGCGCCGTCAGCGTCAGGGCGGTATGCGACGCATCGGTATAGGTGAATGAGGAGAATACCGCGCTCACCACCGGACGGTCGGTCAGGTCGACGTCGGTGAAGCTGACGGTGCCGGTGACGGTATCGAGCGCCGCCGACCCGGTCGGGTTCGGCTGTGGCGTGTTCGACAGTTCGGCAAACGCGTTGCTGGTCGTATCGATCGTCGGGGTGTCGTTGGTGCCGGTGATGGTGACGGTGAATGGCTTTGTCACCACGCCGCCATGGCCGTCATCGACGGTCGCGGTATAGGTCAGCGTCAGGATCTCGCCCGCCGCGAGGAAGTCGAACGCACCGTCGGCCAGGCTGTAGGTCCAGGTCGCCGAACCATTGTCGGTATTGCCCGGGGTCTGCGCAATCGTCAGCGCGCCTTCCACCGCCGCCACATCGGCCTGTTGCTGCGCCGTCAGCGTCAGGGCGGTATGCGACGCGTCGGTATAGGTGAACGAGGAGAATACCGCACTCACCACCGGACGGTCGGTCAGATCGACATCGGTGAAGCTGACGGTGCCGGTGACGGTATCGAGCGCGGTCGAGCCGGTCGGGTTCGGCTGTGGCGTGTTCGACAGTTCGGCAAACGCGTTGCTGGTCGTATCGATCGTCGGGGTGTCGTTGGTGCCGGTGATGGTGACGGTGAATGGCTTTGTCACCACGCCGCCATGGCCGTCATCGACGGTCGCGGTATAGGTCAGCGTCAGGATCTCGCCCGCCGCGAGGAAGTCGAACGCACCGTCGGCCAGGCTGTAGGTCCAGGTCGCCGAACCATTGTCGGTATTGCCCGGGGTCTGCGCAATCGTCAGCGCGCCTTCCACCGCCGCCACATCGGCCTGTTGCTGCGCCGTCAGCGTCAGGGCGGTATGCGACGCGTCGGTATAGGTGAACGAGGAGAATACCGCACTCACCACCGGACGGTCGGTCAGATCGACATCGGTGAAGCTGACGGTGCCGGTGACGGTATCGAGCGCGGTCGAGCCGGTCGGGTTCGGCTGTGGCGTGTTCGACAGTTCGGCAAACGCGTTGCTGGTCGTATCGATCGTCGGGGTGTCGTTGGTGCCGGTGATGGTGACGGTGAATGGCTTTGTCACCACGCCGCCATGGCCGTCATCCACGGTCGCGGTATAGGTCAGCGTCAGGGTTTCGCCGGCGGCCAAAAAGTCAAAATTGCCGTCGGCAACACTGTAGGTCCAGGTCGCCGAGCCGTTGTCGGTATTTCCCGCGGTCTGCGTCACCGTCAGCGGCACCGCGACCGCTGCCACGTCGGCCTGCTGCTGCGCCGTCAAGCTCAGCGCATGGCCGGATGCGTCGGTATAGGTAAACGAGGTGTAGGCCGCGCTCGCCACCGGACGGTCGGTCAGGTCGACATCGGTAAAGCCGATGGTGCCGGAGACCGTATCGAGCGCCGTCGACCCGGTCGGGTTCGGCTGGCTGTCGTTCGACAGTTCGGCAAACGCGTTGCTGGTCGTATCGATCGTCGGCGTGTCGTTGGTGCCGGTGATGGTGACGGTGAATGGCTTTGTCACCACGCCGCCATGTCCGTCATCCACGGTCGCGGTATAGGTCAGCGTCAGGATTTCGCCGGCGGCCAAAAAGTCAAAATTACCGTCGGCAACACTGTAGGTCCAGGTCGCAGAGCCGTTGTCGGTATTTCCGTCGGCCTGCGTCACCGTCAGCGGCACCGCGACCGCCGCCACATCGGCCTGCTGCTGCGCCGTCAAGCTCAGCGCATGGCCGGATGCGTCCGTATAGGTAAACGAGGTGTAGGCCGCGCTCGCCACCGGACGGTCGGTCAGGTCGACATCGGTAAAGCCGATGGTGCCGGAAACCGTATCGAGCGCCGTCGATCCGGTCGGGTTCGGCTGGCTGTCGTTCGACAGTTCGGCAAACGCGTTGCTGGTCGTCGTGACCACGGGATTATCGTTGGTGCCGGCGATGGAAATGTCGGCGCCGTTGATCGATACGGTAATCGGCGTCGAGACCACCCCGCCATGGCCGTCATCGACCTCGGCCACATAGTTGAGGGTCAGCGTCTCGCCCTTGGCGATGAAATCGAACGCCTTGTCGGCGATACTGTAGGTCCAGGTCGCCGAACCATTGTGGGTATTTCCCGCCGCCTGCACGACCGTCAGGGGAACCTCGACGGCGGCGATCGCCGCCAGTTGCTCGGCCGTCAGCGAACCGGTGATGTCGTGGCCCTGGGCGTCGAGATATCTAAACGGATGCGACGCGGAGAGCGCCGCACTCACGATCGGACGGTCGGTCAGATCGACGTCGGTGAAAGTGACGGTGCCGGACGCCGTATCGATGGCGGTATTGCCGGTGCCTAATCGCTCGGTGATGCCGGTGCCGGTCGTCGCGATGGTCGGCGTGTCGTTGGTGCCGGTGATGGTGACCGTGAACGGTTGTGAAATGACGCCGCCATGGCCGTCATCGACGGTCGCGGTATAGGTCAGCGTCAGGATTTCGCCGGCGGCCAGGAAGTCGAACGCACCGTCGGCCAGGCTGTAGGTCCAGGTCGCCGAACCATTGTCGGTATTGCCAGGCGTCTGCGTCACCGTCAGCGGCGCCGCGACCGCCGCCACATCGGCCTGCTGCTGCGCCGTCAAGGACAGCGCATGGCCGGATGCGTCCGTATAGGTAAACGAGGTGTAGGCCGCGCTCGCCACCGGACGGTCGGTCAGGTCGACATCGGTAAAGCCGATGGTGCCGGAGACCGTATCGAGCGCCGTCGACCCGGTCGGGTTCGGCTGGCTGTCGTTCGACAGTTCGGCAAACGCGTTGCTGGTCGTCGTGACCACGGGATTATCGTTGGTGCCGGTGATGGAAATGTCGGCGCCGTTGATCGATACCGTGATCGGCGTCGAGACCACCCCGCCATGGCCGTCATCGACCTCGGCGACGTAGTTGAGGGTCAGCGTCTCGCCCTTGGCGATGAAATCGAACGCCTTGTCGGCGATGCTGTAGGTCCAGGTCGCCGAACCATTGTGGGTATTTCCCGCCGCCTGCACCACGGTCAGGGGAACCTCGACGGCGGCGATCGCCGCCAGCTGCTCGGCCGTCAGCGAACCGGTGATGTCGTGGCCCTGGGCGTCGAGATATCTAAACGGATGCGAAGCGGAGAGCGCCGCACTCACGATCGGACGGTCGGTCAGATCGACGTCGGTGAAAGTGACGGTGCCGGACGCCGTATCGATGGCGGTATTGCCGGTGCCTAATCGCTCGGTGATGCCAGTGCCGGACGTGGCAATGGTCGGCGCGTCGTTGGTGCCGGTGATCGTGATCGTGATCGGCGTCAACGTCCATTCATCGTTTGGCGCGAAGTTGTTGTCCACCCGCGCCATGTAGGTCAGCGTCAACGTCTCGCCGGCGGCAAGAAAGTCGAAGGCGCTGTCGGCAATATTGTAGGTCCAGGTCGCCGATCCGTTGTTGGTGTTGCCGGGGTCCTGCACCACGGTTAGCGGTATTTCGACCGCCTGGATCGCGGCCAGTTGCTCCGCCGTCAGCGACGCGGTGACATCGTGATTGCTCGCATCCTTGTAGGTGAAGGAATCGAACTTGGCCGTCGCGCTCGGAAGATCGCCGGCGTTGATGTCGACCCACTTGATCTTGTCGGACAGCGTATCAAGGGTCGAACTGTGGGTGACAGTGTGTGTAGCGTTGTCACGTTCGGTGAAAGCGCTGTTGAAGGTAACGACCGTCGGCGGCCCATCGATGTGATCGGTCCTGGGCGGGGTGTTGGGGTTGGACAGCGCCGCAGGGTTGTCCGCAACGAAGCCCACCTTCACTGTCACGGGGACGGTGTCCCCGTTCGTCAGCTTGAGCAGCAGCGTATCATCGATGATGTTACTGGTGAAATGGGTGGTGTCTTTGGGGTTCGTATTGTCGGTGAATTTCTGCGCAAAGACGTCCGTGATGATCTTTTGCGCATCGGCCGACAGCTGGGCCGACGACAGGAAGCTGACGGTGCCCTGACCATTGACGATGGTTTGCGTCCCGGCCAGATTGACGGTCGCGATCGGGGTCAGGGTTGTCTTGTCGAACAGGATATAGGAGCCGGTGGTGCCGTCCGGCTCGACCAGCACCTGGAATTTCGCCGGCGGCGCGCCACCCTGGGCGGGGACATCGAAATCGATCTCGACCAGCACCGCGGTGCCGCGGATGCCCATTGTCGCGACCGGCGTATCGACCTTCATATCGCCGTGTTTGGCGGTAGCACCTGCGACGAACGAGATCGTCCCCTGCACGAGGCTGATCAGCGACGAGTTGTTCGACCCGTTCGGGTCATAGATCATTTCGTTCAGCACCATCTTCGCGTTCGACGCGAGGCCGAACACGGAGCCGTCGATGAAGGTGATGCCGAGCGAGGAGTCGGAGCCGGACTGGACCACGTCGCCCTTGTTGACGTTGTCGCCCTGGTTCAGGATGATCGACACGCCGTTCCGGATCACGGTCGCGGTGCCCGTCAGCTTGGTGACATGGCCGATCACCTGGGCAACGCTGGCGCTGCCGTCGGCCTGCGCAAACTGCGTGTAACCGCTGAGCGCGTCAACGATGTCGCCGGTCAGATGCGCGCCATCGGGCGAAGCCAGCGCGGCGTGCTTCTCGCCCTTGAAGTAATCGTGCAGCACCAGTTTGCGGTCGTCCGCCGACAGGATCAGGTCGACCCCGGAGCGTTTAAAATCGCCGGTGAAGAGCAGATGGGCGTCATGGACGATGATGGCGCCGGTTGGCGCATGCGTCGAAACGCTGTCGACATGGCCATGCCCATGGGGCTGGGAGCCCTGACCGTCAGACAGAGTACCGTCGAATTTACCGGCAAAGCTCAAATGGGCACCGTCGCCACTAAGGTTAATATTAATACAATATTCGAGAGTCTAAGCTTGCATATCATTGGAGGGTTCCGTGGGGAACCATCCATTACTGAGTGACGCGTGCAGTATAGGGAGCTGCCCGCTTCCGATCTTTAAGGATTACAAGTATTAATGGCCGATGGGCGAAGAAGACAAGTCGTCATTTTGAGCCGGAGGAACGTTAGTTCATGTATTCTCTAGTATAAAAATCGAAACCTATACTTCCATTTTCTTCCCCTGGATTCCGCAACGCGATATAGCGCGGTTCCCCAAGTCGAAACTGTGATTTGGCTAACAAATCACGTGATTCTGAACACATTAGCCATATTAACCGGAAATCAACGATAAGGCGCAGTTAATGCCAAAGTTAATGCCAAGTGTCACAAAGATACGACAGTGCGCCCTAAAAAGATCGATAAAAGTTTCAGCAAACCGGCGAGGCTAATTTTAAGCTGTTTTGCGCTTTCCGGCCCGTTATGGCCCATTTTAAGCAGATTAAAAGCCCCGCCGCCCATCCTGCCCCCACGAAACGATCCGGTCACGAGCGGGTTATAGCCCCGTCGATGCCCGGACATGGGGCGTCAGATGCGGTTGTCAGGTCATTCGCGCGCGTGGCGCGAGGTCATACTCGCGTGCGGGTTACTCTGGTTCGGAACGGCCGACCTCAGGGCCGAAACGCCGGGGTCTTCCGGCGCCCAGGATTTGGTCCAGAAATCGGCCGAGCCGTTCGGGCTTGCGGCATCCGCCCTGTCCGATGGCGGCCTGCGCCAGAAGTGGCTCGGCGTGCAGCGCCGTCTCGACGATGAAATGGTGCAGCTCGCGCTCTGCGAGGGCGACCGCGACGGCTGCTTGTCCCCGGCCGCGCTGCAATTCCTCACCATTATCGATGCGGCAAAACTTCGCGAAGGCCGCGCCCGGCTTGGCGAGATCAATCGCGCGCTCAATCTCGCCATCAGGCCGGTCAGCGATCTCAAGCAATATGGCGAGATCGACGTCTGGACGTCGCCGCTGGCGACGCTGGCAAGGGGCGGCGGAGATTGTGAGGATTACGCAATCGCGAAATTTGTTGCGTTGCGGCTGGCCGGCATCGCGCCGGACGACCTGCGGATCGTGATCATGCACGACACCATCCACGGCGAGGACCATGCCGTTGCCGCCGCACGGCTGGATGGGCACTGGCTGACACTCGATAACCGCCGCATGGCGATGGTCGAGGATTCCGACGTCAGGAATTACCGGCCGACCTTCGTGATCGACCGGCATGGCGTCATGCAGTACGGCGATGCGCCGCTGCTCGCCGGCACAACCGGCCGCGATCTTGCTTCTCCGGTTGCCGTGACTTCGCTGGCCGAGCCCAGCCAGATCCGTCCCTGAGCCGATCCGCCGCGCAAGCCGATTGACAGCCGCCTTGCAATTTCATTTCGTTGCGGCGATTGAAAAGCCGCTTCGGTCGCCGCCAAACGAACGTTGCGGCTGAACTTGCCAAGCGCATTCGTTGCGGGGCCTTTGTTTTTTGGGACAGGAATTTGAATGCGCGTGATGATGCTGGCTGTCGTCGCGGCCCAGGTTGGACTGCTGTATCCCGCCTGCGCGGATACCGAGGCGGAAGCCGACCGGTCGCTGCGCGAGACGCTGCCGCTCTATGAAGAGAACCGTTGTGCCGACATCAAGGATACGGCGGGACAATTGTTCTGCGGCGATCCCGAACTGCAGAGCGCCGGTGCCCGGCTGAGCAATGCATTGCAGGACCGGATCAACCGGATTGCCGATCGCCGGCTTGCGGTCGAAGAGAACGTGGAATGGATCAGAGGCCGCAATTTGAGTTGCGGGATATTTGGCGGACTAAGTGTCGCAAGCCGGAACATCCAATCGGTCAAGGCCTGCTTGTTGAAAGAGACGGAGGAGCGGATCGAGATATTGGCCGATCCGAACTTCGATTGCCTGGCGAACAACACCACCGCCGGCATGCTGATCTGCAGCGATCCCGCCCTGGCGATCGCCGACAGGGAGCTCGACGGTCACGTTGTCGCGCTGATCGCCAAAATGAAGGACGACGAAGCCAAGGGAGCCTTCGCCGAATACGCCAGATGGATCCGGGCCCGCGACCGCAAGTGCCATCTGGCCGACAAGGACAACGTGCCGCTGGACGAATTGTCGCCGTCGGAAGGCTGCCTGGCGGACGATATGAGCCGGAAGACAGCCGAGATCATCGCGGCCAAGGGTGACCCGAAACGGGTGTTCGGCAAGTCCGAGCTTTCGCCCGCCCCCGATGCCGACGCGGTCGATCTGTGTATCGCGCAGATTCATTCAGCCAATGCCTGCGGCGATTTCCTGCGCGTAAGCCGCATCATCCAGCTCGATACCGAAGTGTCGGCGGAGGCCGCCCTGGTGACGGCCGAAGTGGAAATGAAGGTTCTCTCGCCATTCGCCGTCTGCAGCCCGATCGCGTCGACCTGCACCGGAACCTGCTGGGACTTGGGCTCGGGGCAGGCAAAACCGTCGCCGGGAAGCCGGGAGAGCCTGCCGCTCGCGCACCGGCTTAGAATCGAGAAGTCATTCGCGTTTCAGAAGGCCGACAACGGCTGGCGCTGCAACACCGGTACGCTGCAGCCGATCGAACTCGGGGTCGCGCTGAGCGGGCCGTAGCGGGCCATCGGGTCAAAAAGTAGCGATCGTCATTGCGAGGAGCCAACGGGTCGCGCGATTGCGCGCCCGATGACAGGCTCCGCGACGAAGCAATCCATTCTTTCTTTCCGGCGCAAGATGGATTGCTTCGCTTCGCTCGCAATGACGAGGTACATCGTTCTGAGCAGTCTCCTCAGAACATCAAATTGTCCTGCATCAGCACCCAGCGGCCGTTCTTGATCTGCTGGACCTGGGTGATGGTGCTGGCGAGATGGTTGGTCTTGGAGAAGATCGTCGGCGGCGAATTGAAGATATCCAGGAACTTGTCACCGGATTCCAGCGCGTCGAGCATTTTCTGACCCGTCAGATCCTTGCCCGCCTTGTTCGCGTAAAACGCGAACGTCGTTACCGCGTTGTAGCCGATGATCGCCTGGGTATTGGCGTCGGTGCCGAACATCTTCTTGTAGTTGGCCAGCCACTCCTTGACCTTGCCCTTGGCCGTATCCTCGTAGGGAATCTCGAAAGCGGCGGCGGCGTAGAGGCCTTCGACCGCGTCCTTGCCGAGCGCCGGCACGTCAAGCACGTTGGTCGGCGTGGCGCCGAGGAAGGTGACGTCCCAGCCGAGCTTCCTGGCTTCGCTCATCGCGCCGATGGTCTCGCGGATCACGGTGCCGAGCACGACGAGATCGCAGCCGTCGGACTTCATCTTGGCGACCTGGGCGCTGAAATCGGACGCGCCGCGCTTGTAGGTCGTCACCGAGGCCGCCGGCACCTTCATCGCGTCGAGCTGCTGCGTGAAGCCGTCGAGCACGTTTTTGCCGTACTCGTCGTCCTGGTGCATGATGCAGGGCTTTTTGAAGCTCTTCGCCTCCATCATGTATTTGAGCGCGGCGCGCGTGCTCTCGACATAGGGCAGCAGATTGTTGAACTTCAACCGCTCCTGCGGCTTGGCCGGATCGAACTTGAAGGTGAATTCGGCCGCCGTCAGCGGGAACAGTTGCAGCACGCCGGCGTCAAACAGGATATCCTGCGCAGCCAGCACGGTCGGCGAGCCCATCGGCCCGACCATGGCGAAAACCTTGTCGCGCTCGATCATTTTTTGCGACGCCAGCACCGCCTTCTTGGGATCGTAGCCGCTGTCCTCGAGGATCATCTTGATCTTGCGGCCGTTGATGCCGCCGCTCGCATTGATCTCCTCGACCGCCATCTTCATGCCGTTGGAAACCGGAACGCCCCAGACCTTGATCGGCCCGGACAGATCCTGATGGGTGCCGATCACGATCTCGGTCGCCGAGATGCCTTCATTGGTGACCTTGGTTTGGGCCGCGGCCGGCAGACCGGTCAGCGCCAGCGCGCTCGCCGCAAGGCACAACGCCCATAACGATTTCGACATTTCAATCCTCCTGGTTGGCCCGTGTTGAGCGAAGGGTGGGGCCTTGTTGTCCTTCGCCGCTTTCGATGCGTCGCTCCAAAGGTCCTGACGGCCTTTACGCCACCGCCCGTTCGCCATACATGGCGTCGATCTCGGCGGCGTAACGCCTGTTCACGAAACTGCGCTTCAGCTTCATGGTCGGCGTCAGTTCCTCGTCCTCGGGCGTCAATTGACGCTCGATCAGGAAGAATTTCTTGATGGTTTCGACGCGGGCGAAATTGGCGTTGACCGCCTCGATCTCGCGCTGGATCAGATCCTGGATCTCCGTGGCACGGCACAGGCTCGCATAATTGGTGAAGGGAATGTCGTGGTCCTGCGCGAATTTTTCGACATTCTCCTGATCGATCATGACGAGGCAGGTCAGGTACGGCCGCTTGTCGCCGATCACAACGGCGTCCGAGACGTAGGGCGAGAATTTGAGCTGGTTCTCGATCTCGGATGGCGTGATGTTCTTGCCGCCCGAGGTGATGATGATGTCCTTCATCCGGTCGGTGATCTTGACGAAACCTTCATTGTCGATCGAGCCAACGTCGCCGGTGTGCAACCAGCCCTTGGCGTCGATGGTCTCCGCGGTCTTTTCCGGCTGGTTGAGGTAACCCATGAACAGGAAATCGCCCTTGATCAGGATTTCACCCTTCGGGCAAATCATCACCTCGCCCCAGGGGGCGGCCTTGCCGACCGACCCGAGCTTGATGCGGTCCGACGGCATCATGGTGGCGACGCCGCAATTCTCGGTCTGGCCGTAGACCTCGCGCATGTCGATGCCGAGCGCGAGATACCAGCGGATCAGGTCCGGCGCGATCGGCGCTGCGCCGGTGAAGGCGATCCGGCAGCGATCGAGCCCGAGCATGCGGCGGATGTTGCGGAACACCAGCCAGTAGGCGGCGTGGTTGGCAAGCTTCAGCGACAATGGCGGGGTTTCGCCCTGCAGCCTGCATTCGGTCATGCGATTGCCGATCGCGAGCGCGCGGCGGTACATCCAGTTCTGGAACGGGGTCGCGTCCTTCAGCGCGATCGTGATCCCCGAATAGAATTTCTCCCAGATCCGCGGCACCGCGAGAAACGCAGTCGGCTGCACCTCGCGCAGATTGTCGGGCACCGTTTCCGGGCTTTCGGCGAAATTCATCACCGATCCCAGCGCCAGCGAGATGTAGTACCCGCCGACCCGCTCGGCGACGTGGCACAGCGGCAGGAACACCAGCCGCTCTTCGCTATCGGTGGACGGAAACAGATCGTTGGCGTGGCGCATCTGATGCGTCACGCTGCGGTTGGAATGCATCGCACCCTTGGGCGGACCTGTGGTGCCGGAGGTATAGACCAGGATGGCGAGATCGCCGCTGCTGCGGCTAGCGACCATCTGATCCCACACTGCTTCATTGCCCTGGGCGTGGTTGCGCCCCAACGCCATGAATTCGGCCAGCGACATCACCATCGGGTCGACAAAACCGCTCAGCCCTTCCATGTCGAACACGACGATCTTTTCCAGCGTCGGGCAACGCGCGCGACAGCTCAGGAGCTTGTCGAGCTGCTCTTCGTCTTCGGCGAAGACGACGCGGGTAGCGGAATCGTTTATGAGATATTCGATCTGCGCGGACGAGTCGGTCGGGTAGATACCGGAAGACACGCCGCCGGCGCAGAGGATGCCCATGTCGGCGAATACCCATTCCGGCACGGCATTGGCGATGATCGAGGCGACGTGGCCGGGGCGGAAGGCGATGGCGTGCAACCCGTAGGCAATATCCCTGGATATCTGCAGCCACTGCCGCCAGCTGGTCGGCTGCCAGATGCCGAATTTCTTTTCCCGGATCGCGGGCTTGTCGCCGCGCGTTTCAGCGGCCAGCAGAAAACTCTTCGCGATCGTGTCGGCAACCGTCAGCACTGCCGGTCCGGCCATGCTCGTTTCTCCCTCTCCCGATCCGCCCGGACGCCGGCTTGAGCCAGTCTTTTCCCGGAAACACAGCCTTAAACCTAACGCCAAGTCGCTCTCAGCGCCATGTTTTCTTCTTTTTCCAGCGCCGCTCACCCCGCGCGCCCTCTTCCTTGGCGCCCAGATAGAACTCCTGGATGTCCTTTGAATGCATCAGCCGCTCGCAGCTGTCGTTCATCACGACACGGCCGATTTCCAGCACGTAACCGTAATGCGCTGTCTCCAATGCAACCTTGGCGTTCTGCTCGACCAGCAGGATCGACATGCCCTGCTCCTCGTTGACCCGCCGGATGATGGTGAAGATCTCCTTCACCAGGATCGGCGACAGCCCAAGCGACGGTTCGTCCAGCAGCAACAGCGTCGGACGGTTCATCAGCGCGCGCCCGATCGCCAGCATCTGCTGCTCGCCGCCGGAGAGCTGGCCGGCCGGCTGGTTGAGCCGCTCCTTCAGCCGCGGGAAATAGCCGTAAACACGTTCGAGATCCTCGGCGACGCCGTCGCGGTCGCGGCGCGGATAGGCACCCATCATCAGGTTTTCGCGCACCGAGAGGAACGGAAACACTTCGCGTCCTTCGGGCACATGGCTGAGGCCCAGCCGCACGATCTTGTCGGCTTCCATGCGCTGGATCGGCTTGCCGAGGAATTCGATCGAGCCCTTTTGCGGATCGAGAATGCCAGAAATTGTTTTCAGCACCGTGGTCTTGCCGGCGCCATTGGCCCCCAGCAGGGTGACGATCTGCCCGCGCGGCACCTCGAGGCTGATGCCGCGGATCGCCATGATCGGCCCGTAGTAACTCTCGATGTTGCTGAGCTTCAGGATGATGTCCGGCGTGCTCATGGCATCATCCTCATGCGCCGAGATAGGCGGCAACGACGTCGGGATGGCGCTGCACCTCGGCCGGCGAGCCCATCGCCAGCACGCGGCCGTAATTGAGCGCGATCACGCGGTCCGACACCCGGTTCACCAGCGTCATGTCGTGCTCGACCATCAGCACGGTGATGCCGAGCTCGGTCTTCATGTCGCGGATCCAGAACGACATGTCGCCGGTCTCCTCGACATTGAGCCCGGAGGACGGCTCGTCGAGCAGGATCAGTTTCGGCTCCGAACACAGCGCGCGCGCCAGTTCGATCACCTTGCGCACGCCGTAGGGCAGCCCGGAGATCAGCTTGTCGCGGTAGGGTTCGAGATCGAGGAATTCGATCACCTGCTCGACCCGGCGGCGATGGGCTTTTTCGCTGGCGCGCACGCTCGGCAGGAACAGCAGTTCCTGCCAGAGTTGGGTGGTGGAGTGGCGGTGGCGGCCGACCAGCAGGTTGGACAGCACGGTGGCATTCTCGAACAGTTCGATGTTCTGGAAAGTGCGGGCGATGCCCAGCCTTGCGATGTCGTAGGATGGCTGCTGGGTGATATCCTGGTCCTCGAAGAAGATCTTTCCCGAGGTCGGCGGATAGATCCGCGAGATCAAATTGAAGATCGAACTTTTTCCGGCGCCGTTGGGCCCGATGATCGAGAGGATCTCGCCCTTCTCCACCACAAAACTGACGGCGTCGACCGCTTTCAGGCCGCCGAAATGCAGGGACAGATTCTCGGCGCGAAAATAGCTCATCGGTTCCGCTCCGATTTCACGTAGATCTTCTGCCGCTTGAAGGTGGCGCGCTTGTAGAGCGGGAACAGCTGGAAGAAGAGCTTGATCTTCAACCAGCGGCCGTAGAGGCCGAGCGGCTCGAACAGCACAAACAGCACGATGATGATGCCGTAGATCGCGCCCTTTAAGCCGTTGGCGGACGCAATGGCAGCGACCTTGTCCTGAACATGCGCCGCAGTTTCCTTGCCTGCGCCGAGCGTCGCTGCCATGCCCGATATCACGCCGGGCATATCGTCCTTGAGGTAAGTCAGGAACGGATCGATCATGACCAGGAAGATCGCGCCGAGCACCGCGCCGTGCAGGCTGAAGGTGCCGCCGATCAGGATCACGATGATGAACTCGATCGAGAGCTGCAGCGTGAACATTTCCGGGCTGATGAAGGACAGTTTGTGGGCGAACAGCACGCCGGCAAATCCGGTAATCGCGGCGCTGATCGCAAACGACTTGACCTTGTAGAGCGAGACGTTGATGCCCATGCTGCGCGCTGCCGTCTCGGAGTCGCGGATCGCGACGAAGGCGCGGCCGGTCGGCGAGCGCAGCAGATTGAGCGTGCCGACGATGGTCAGGATCAGGAGGCCAAGACAGAGGAAGTAAAAGGCCGGACTGTCGCGCGGCACGGATGTGCCGAGCATCTGGATGGTCTTGACCCGCATGCCCTCGTTGCCGTTGGTCACGCTTTCCCAGCGCGCCAAAATCTCCTCGACGATGAGGGCGAAGGAGATCGTTGCGATCACCAGATAGATGCCCTGCAGCCGCAACGCCGGGAATCCGACCAGCGCGCCGACAACGCCGGTCAACAGCCCGGCAGCGAGAAAATAGACCGGAAACGGAACGTTGAATTGCTGCAAATACGCCGCCGTATAGGCGCCGATGGCGAGAAAGGCGGCGTGGCCCAAGGATGCCTGCCCGGTAAAGCCGGTGAGGATCAACAGCCCGACGCCGACAGTGGCGTAGATGCAGACGAACACCAGCTGGCTCATGATATAGCTGGAGAGCACGAACGGCGCGATCACCAGCAGCGCGAGCAGGATGCCGTAAGAGACGAAATACCCGCTGTGCGGCACCAGCCGGATGTCGTCTTCATAATCGGTCTTGAACAGGAACCGCATCTTAAACTTTCTTGCGCATGTGAACGCCGAACAGGCCTTCGGGCTTGAGCAGCAGCACCACGAGCAGGACGATGTAGGGCGCGACATCCTTCCAGCCCTGCGCCAGATAGAAGCCGGCCATGCTCTCGATCACGCCGATCAAGACGCCGCCGACCACCGCGCCCGGGATCGAGCCGAAGCCGCCGAGCACCGCGGCCGGAAATGCCTTTAACCCCAGCACCAGCCCGACATTGGAATGAATGAAGGTGATCGGCGCCAGCAGCACGCCTGCGCAGGTGGCGACCGCGGCCGATATCGCCCAGACGATCGACACCACGCGCTTGACCGGGATGCCCATGTAATAGGCCGCCAGCATGTTCTCCGAACTGGCGCGCATCGCGGTGCCGAGCGTGGTCCGGTTGAAGAACAGATAGAGCAGCGCGCACAGGATGACGGTCGCAGCGATCACCGAAAGCTTGTCGTAGGCCAACACCAGCGAGCCGATCCGCAGCACGCCCTGGCTGAACGGCGTCTCGATCTTGAAGTCGTCGGTGCCCCAGATCATGCCGACGACGGAGCGCAGGAAATATCCGAGCCCGATCGTCGCCATGATGATGGAGAACTGCGGATAGCCGAGGATCGGCCGCACCACCACGCGTTCGGCGAGCATGCCGAATAGCGCCATCGCCGCGACCGCACCGGCAAAGCCGATCCAGTAATTGAGGCCGAGGATGCCGATGAAGGTGAAGGCGAAGAAGCCGCCCAGCATCATCAAATCGCCCTGGGCGAAATTGACGACCTCGGTTGCCTTGTAAACGAGCACAAAGCCAAGCGCGATCAGGCCGTAAACGCAGCCAAGCGCGATGCCACTTACGAGCTGCTGAACGAAGTCCAGCATCGCTTCCCTCCCCCGGATGCGCGGCGATTCTGACGATCGCCGTTTCGCATCCCGCTTCCGCGCCCTTGGAAGCGCTGAAAGCCGCATATGTCCTGCCCAATTGAGCCAAAAGCGCCGATCCCTGTCAACAAAGCGCTGGTTGCGGGACCTAGTCACTATTGCGGAGAAGCGGCCGCGGTGCGGTATTCGCCAATATCGCCGCGATTTGCCGCCGGCGATTCACCGTGCCGAAACGGTTTCGGTCCATGGTCCGGAAGCGACAACGCAAACTGGATTGTCCCGAAATCATGACACCCGATGTATCAGCGCTGCAGGTGCGAGGGTTAACGAAGCGTTTTGACCGCCCCGCGGTCGATGCGCTCGATCTCACCGTCCGCACGGGCGAGTTTTACGCCCTGCTCGGGCCCAACGGCGCCGGCAAGACCACGACGCTGCGTATGGTGGCCGGCCTGCTGCGGCCCGACGCCGGATCGGTCTCCATTCTCGGCATCGATGCCTTGAACGATCCCGTCGCCGCCAAGCAGATCATGGCCTGGGTGTCGGACGAGCCGATGATTTATGACAAGCTGACGCCGCTGGAATATCTCGAATTCGTCGCCGGCCTGTGGGGCATCGACCCCAGGGTCTCCGAACCTTCCGCGCACAATCTTCTGGTCTCACTCGGGTTGGAGCCGCATCTGCACGAGCGCTGCGAAGGATTTTCCAAGGGCATGCGCCAGAAAGTTGCGCTGGCCGGCGCACTGGTCCACGACCCCCGGCTGATCATCCTGGACGAGCCGCTCACCGGTCTCGACGCGTTGTCGGCACGTCACGTCAAGGGACTGCTGCAGGAGCGCGTCCGCGCCGGCGCCACCGTGATCATGACGACGCATATTCTGGAAGTCGCCGAACGGATGGCCGACCGGATCGGCGTCATCGCCGCGGGCCGGCTGATCGCCGAAGGCACGCTCGCCGAGTTGCGCCAGCAGAACGGCAAGAACGACACCAGCCTCGAAGACATGTTCATCGCGCTGGTCGACACCGAGGCTGCCGCCGCATGAGCTCGACGGCCGATCTGACCTGGTTTGCCCGGCACGAAATCCGGCTGGCATGGCGCGAATGGCTCGCGATGATGACGGGCGGCCGCGGCAAGCGAAAGCGCGCCGCGATCGGCCTGCTTATCTTTGCCGCCATCTTGCACCTGCCCGCCTATGCGGTGATCGGCCGGTTCGCCGACCTGAAGCTTCCGCTCGACAAATCGCAGCTGATCGTCATCACCGCGACCATCTTCCTGGCCTGGGCTCTGATGCTGTCGCAGGCGATCGAATCGGTGACGCGGGTGTTTTATGCCCGCGCCGACCTCGATCTGATCATGTCGTCGCCGGTTCGGCTGGCCAATATATTTTCGGTCCGGATCGCGGCGATCACGTTATCGGTCACCGCGATGGCGTTGCTGCTGTCGACACCCTTCGTCGATGTTCTCGTGATCGGCGGCGGCATCAGATGGCTGTCGGCCTTCGGCGTCGTCATCGCGATCGGCGTGTCGGCCACGGCGGTGGCGATCGTGATCACGGTCCTGCTGTTTCGATTGATCGGCCCGAGCCGGACCCGCCTCGTCGCGCAGATCGTCTCCGCGGTGATCGGCGCCGGTTTCGTCATCGCGCTGCAGGTTGCCGCGATCTTTTCCTACGGCACCTTGTCGCGGTTCGCGGTTCTGACCTCGGATGCCGCGACGGCCTTTGCCCCCGATCTCGACAGCCCGGTCTGGTGGCCTGCCCATGCAGCGCTTGGCAATGGTGAGGTGCTGGCGCTGCTGCTGGCCTCCAGTCTCGTGCTGCTCGGCGGCGTCATGGCGGTCCTGTCGCCGAGGTTTGCCGACACCGTGGTTCGCGTCGCGGCCACCGCAACGACGGTGCAACGGGGAACGCGCGTGACCGCGTTCCGCGCCGGCTCGCGGCAACAGGCGCTGCGGTGGAAGGAATTTCTGCTGCTGCGCCGCGACCCCTGGCTGGTTTCGCAGAGCCTGATGCAGCTGCTTTATCTGGTGCCGCCGGCGTTGATGCTGTGGCGAAGCTTTTCCGAGACTTCAGCCGCCATCGTGCTGATCACGCCGGTCATCGTAATGGCGGCAGGCCAGCTCGCCGGTGGTCTCGCCTGGCTGACGATCTCGGGCGAAGACGCCGCCGCCCTGGTCTCGACCGCCCCGATGCCGCCCTCGCGCGTGACTCGCGCCAAGATCGAGGTGGTCCTGATCGTGATCGCCGTCATCTTCGCGCCACTGGTAACAGCGCTGGCATTTGCCTCGCCGCTGCAGGCCGCCGTCACCGCGCTTGGCGTCATCATCGCGACCATATCGGCCGCCGCGATCCAGCTCTGGTTCCGGGTCCAGGCCAAACGCAGCCAGTTCCGCCGCCGCCAGACCTCGTCGCGGCTGGCGACCTTCGCGGAAGCCTTTTGCTCGATCGGCTGGGCCGCGACCGGCGCACTGGCGCTCTCGATGCCGATTGCAGCGGTTGTCAGCGGCCTGATGACGGCAGGGATTTTGGCCGCGACGTGGAAGATCAGCCCGCGACGGGCGTGAGCCGGTTCACCTCTTGTTGGTAAGGCTATTTTGCCTTACATTAGTCACCAGGAGGCTTGTCATGGGCATACTCACTGTTACCGCCAAAGGCCAGGTCACGCTACGCAAGGATGTGCTGGAGCATCTGGGCGTGCATCCCGGCGAGAAAATCACCGTAAGCAAGCTTCCTGACGGCCGGATCGAGGTAAAGGCGGCGCGGCCGACAGGCAAAATTTCAGATCTTTTCGGCAGCTTGAAAGCGAAGAGAAAAGGCCGACCCCTGTCGATCGAGAAGATGAATGAGATCATCGCCCGAGGCTGGGCTGGCAAACGATGAAGATCACTGCCGATACCAACGTGCTTGTACGGGCGTTGACCGAAGATGATCCCGAGCAGAGTAGAGCAGCTCAGATTGCCTTGAGCAAAGCCGACATCGTTGCGCTGACGATACCTACGCTTTGTGAACTGGTCTGGGTGTTGCGAAGTTACAGGATCCAATCGAGCGACATTGCAGGGACGCTTCGAGGTCTGCTTAACGGGGCCAACATCGTGGTGAACCGGCCCGCAGCGGAAGCCGGACTGGCGCTGCTCGACGCAGGCGGCGACTTTGCCGATGGTGTTATCGCCTACGAAGGAAGCTGGCTCGGTGCCGACACTTTCGTCTCTTTCGACAAGCGAGCTGTCAAGTTAATCGTGGGACAGGGCCAGTCTGCACGGCTGCTGTCTTAGCGCGGCGTGACCGTCCTACGCCTTGACCACCTCCATCACCGCCGCCGCAAACGCTTCCGGCGCTTCCTGGGGGACATTGTGACCGGCGCCGGGCACGATTCGGTGGACGCGGCGGCCGGTGAATTTTGACGCGCTGGCGCGGCCGTCACCGGCGGGGAGAACGCCGTCCGCGTCGCCATCCAATGTAGCCGCGGGGACCGTGATCGGCGGCAGCACAGCCAGCCGGCGCTGCAACTCGGCGTATTGCGGATCGCCGGCGGCTTGACCAAAACGATGCCGGTAGCTGTGGATCACGACATCGACGTAATCGGGATTGTCGTGCGCCGCCATGGAGCGATCGAAGGTGGCGTCGTCGAACTCCCAGTCCGGCGACCACTCTTCCCATAAGATCCTGGCGATCTCGCGCCGGTTGGCCGTGAGCCCGGCCCGCCCGCGTTCGATCTGAAAGTAATATTCGTACCAGAGTGCGGCTTCATATTCCGGGCCGATCGGCACCATGGCGCGGGCAAGGTCCTGGATCAGATAGCTGTTCACCGTCACCAGGCCGGCGCATCGCTCCGGCCAAAGCGCGGCGGCGACGCATGCCGCGCGTCCGCCCCAATTATGGCCGGCGATCACGGCGCGCTTGATGCCAAGCGCATCCATCAAGGCGACCACATCGGCCCCGATCGCGGCCTGCTCGCCTGAGCGCAATGTCGCGCGATCGCGAAAACGGGTTGCGCCAAAGCCGCGCAGATAGGGAACGATGACGCGAAAGCCCCGCGCTGCCAGCAGCGGGGCGACGTCGACGTAAGAGTGAATATCGTAGGGAAAGCCGTGCAGGAGGATCGCGGCCGGCCCGGTCGCGGGTCCGTCTTCATAACAGGCGATGTTGAGAACGCCGGCATCAATGTGGCGGAGCGGCTCCAGCCGTTTCGACGACGGCGCGCGCGCCGCGGGAACGGACGGCCCACCTTGCGCAAAGGCGTTGCCGGTTCGCGCCAGTTCGATCGCCGCCACGCCCGACAGCGCGGTGCCGAGAATGAAACGACGCTGGCGGTCGATGGAATTCGGCATGGCTCAGGCCTTGATCAGCTCCATCACCGCGGCCGCAAACGCCTCGGGCTCTTCCTGCGGCAGATTGTGGCCCGCGCGCGGTATCACGCGATGAACCCGGCGGCCGGTAAATTTCGGCGCGCTCGCGCTGCCGTCGGTCGCAGGCGCAACGCCATCGCCGGCGCCATCCAGCGTAATGGTCGGCACCGTAATCGGCGGCTGCACGGCGAGCCGGCGCTGCACTTCCGCGTATTGCGGATCGCCATCGGCGAGACCGAAACGGTGGCGATAGCTATGTATCACGACATCGACATAGTCAGGATTGTCGTGCGCCACCGCCGTGCGCTCGAAACAAGCATCGTCGAAATCCCAATTCGGCGACCATTGCTTCCACAAGATTTTCGCAATCCCGCGCCGGTTGGCGGCAAGCCCCGCGCGGCCGCGTTCGAGCTGGAAGTAGTATTGGTACCAGAGCGGCACCTCGCGCTCCGGCCGCGCCGGCACCATCGCTTTGGCAATGTCCTGGATCAGATAGCTGTTCACCGACACCAGGCCGATGCAACGCTCCGGCCATAGCGCCGCACCGACGCAGGCCGCACGGCCGCCCCAGTCATAGCCGGCGAACACCGCGCGCTTGATGCCAAGCGCATCCATCAACGCCATCATGTCCGCGCCGATCGACGCCTGTTCGCCTGAGCGCGGCGTCGCCTTGTCGCGGAATTTCGTCGGACCGTAACCGCGCAGATAGGGAACGATGACGCGGCAACCCTGCGCCGCCAGCAGCGGGGCCACATCCACATAAGAGTGAATGTCATAGGGAAAGCCGTGCATCAGTATCACGGCCGGCCCGTTCGCAGGACCGGCCTCGTAATAGGCGATGTCGAGCACGCCGGCATCGACATTATGCAGCGGTTCCAGCCGTC
This sequence comes from Bradyrhizobium sp. Ash2021, assembly GCF_031202265.1. NCBI lineage: Bacteria > Pseudomonadati > Pseudomonadota > Alphaproteobacteria > Hyphomicrobiales > Nitrobacteraceae > Bradyrhizobium > Bradyrhizobium sp. Ash2021. Next base: position 8,704,002 of record NZ_CP100604.1, read on the forward strand.
GCGACGAAGGGGCGCGCGGAGGGCTTGCGGCCTGGGCAGGGGCTTTTTCGGTCAATCTGAACTCCATCGGCAACGGAAACGGCCGCGCGGAGAATGAGGCGGCGCCGGCAGCATCGCAAGGCTGCGTTTGCATGGAATTTCGGGAAGCGGCAATGCAAATGGGCCGCCCCCGCAATTCGCGTCGCGCACATGACGGCGGCAAAATCCGGCGATACACTGACGCCGTCTGGATGGGCCGCGCCATGATGCGTTATTTCGCTGTCGTCTCCGCCCTTTTGTTTCGGCTGATCGTTCCGGCTGCCGCCGAAGAGCCAGTGCGCAGCGAATGCCTGGCGATGGCGAACGCCCCGCCGCGCGCGACGCCCGTCAGCCTTCGCCGCATCGCCGCCAGGGCTGACGAAGTTTCCATCACCTATGCCGGCCATTCGACCTATTACATCGAAACGCCCGGCGGCATCAGGATCGCGACCGACTACAGCGGCGCCTACCGGACCGGCCGCCTGCCCGACATCGTCACCATGAACCGGGCCCACAGCACGCATTACTCGCTGTTTCCCGATCCGCACATTCAACACGTGCTGCACGGCTGGGGCGACGACGGGCAGCCGGCGCACTACGCGATGCGCATCGGCGACGTCTATATCCGCAACGTCACCACCGATATCCGCCGTTATTTTGGCGAAGATTCCAGCGGCGAGATGATCAAGGACGGCAACTCGATCTTCATCTTCGAGGTCGCGGGCCTCTGCATCGGCCATCTCGGACACCTGCATCACAAGCTCGACGAAACCCATTTCGCGGCGATCGGCCGGCTCGACATCGTGATGGTGCCGATCGACGGCACCTACACCATGTCGCTCGACGGCGTCTCCGAGATCACCAGGCGGCTGCGCGCCTCGGTGGTGCTGCCGATGCACCGTTTCGCGACCCCGCTCGACGAATTCATGCGCCTGATCGGCCAGCAGTTCGAGATCGATCAGCGCAGCGAACGAACCATACGGATTTCACGCGACACGCTGCCGTCGACGCCGACGGTGATCATTCTCGACGGGGTTTGAGAAGCGCGACCCATGGGTTAATACCGTCATTGCGAGCCACCGGGTCGCGCGAACGCGCGCCCGATGATAAACTCCGCGAAGCAATCCATCGCGCCGCGCAAAGAAAGAATGGATTGCTTCGCTGCGCTCGCAATGACAGGAAACAAGAAAAGAAAGGGAGCGAAATTGATGGCCGCCAGCACTGCACCCGCCTCGAAGAGCGGGCTCTACGCCGATCCACGCGAAGACTGGCTTGCGCAATACACCGAAGACATCATCGATCCCCAGCGTCCGATCGTCGACCCGCATCACCATCTCTGGGACCGTGGCGGGCTGCGCTACATGATCGAGGAGATGTCGGCCGACATCGCGTCGGGCCACAACATCACCGCCACCGTCTATGTCGATTGCCGCTCGATGTACCGCGCGGGCGGACCGGAGGCGTTTCGTCCGGTCGGCGAGGTCGAATTTGCCAACGGCGTTGCGGCGATGGCCGCGAGCGGCGGCTACGGCAAGGCCGCGATCTGCGCCGGCATCGTCAGCCACGTCAATCTCATGCTCGGCGACGGCGCTAAACCCGTGCTGGAGGCGGAGATCACAGCCGGCAACGGCCGCTTCCGCGGCATCCGGCATTCTTCCGCCTGGGATGCCGATCCCAATGTCGCCGGCATGTATGCGACGCGGCCGAAAGGGCTGTTGCTCGATCCCACCTTCCGCAAGGGTTTTGCCTGTCTCGCGCCACTGGGCTTGAGTTTTGACGCCTGGCTGTTTCATCCGCAGATCGGCGAACTCATCGATCTTGCGCGCGCCTTTCCGGAAACCAAAATCGTGCTCGACCATTGCGGCGGCCCGATCGGCATCGGCCGCTATGCCGGCAAGCGCGAGGAGACTTTCCCGGTCTGGAAAGCCTCGATCCAGCAGATCGCCAAATGCCCGAATGTCGTGGTCAAACTCGGCGGGCTCGCGATGTGCCTGCTCGGCTATGACTTTCACCTGCGGCCAAAACCGCCGTCCTCGGAGCAGGCCGCCGCGGCATGGCAGCCCTATATCGAGACCTGCATCGAGGCCTTCGGCCCTGACCGGTGCATGTTCGAGAGTAATTTTCCGCCCGACAAAGGCCAGTGCAGCTATCAGGTGATCTTCAACGCCTTCAAGCGTATCGCTGCGCAATACAGCGAAGCCGAGAAGACTGCGCTGTTCTCGAAGACAGCGACGGATTATTACAAGCTGAAGCTTGGCTGATGCCGGCGAAGCGGCCGGCGTGAGCGCCCGCTCACGCCCACTCGCCCTTGCGGAACACCGGCACGCGCCGGCCGTCGGCGTGAATGCCGTCGATGTCGGTTTCGGCCGAGCCGATCATCCAGTCGATATGGATGAGACTCGTGTTGCCGCCCTGTGCTGCGATCTGTTGCGGGGTCAGGTTGCCGCCGTCGACGAAGCATTTCGAATAGCACTGGCCGAGCGCGATGTGCGAGGCCGCGTTCTCGTCGAACAGCGTGTTGAAGAACAGCAGCCCGCTTTTCGAGATCGGCGAGGAGTGCGGCACCAGCGCCACTTCGCCGAGGCGCGCAGCGCCCTCATCGGTATCGAGCACTTTCTTCAGCACTTCCTCGCCGCGCGAGGCCTTGGCTTCGACGATGCGGCCGTCCTCGAACCTGACCGCGATGTTGTCGATCAGGGTGCCCTGATAGGACAGCGGCTTGGAGGAGACGACATGGCCGCTCACCCGCCGGCAATGCGGCGTGGTGAAGACTTCCTCGGTCGGGATATTGGCGTTGCAGGTGATGCCGTTCTTGGCGGTGGAGGCGCCGCCTTCCCATTCATGGCCGTCGGCGAGGCCGATGGTGAGGTCGGTACCCGGGCCGGAATATTGCAGCGCGTGGAAGCGCTGCCCGTTCAGCCATTCGGTCCGCTCGCGCAGCACCGCGTTGTGCTTCTCCCAGGCCACCACGGCGCCGTCCTTGTCGACGCGCGAGGCCGCAAAGATCGCGTCGGCGAGTTTTGCCACCGCGACATCCTCGGCATCATCAGGGAACATCTGTTTCGCCCAGGCCGGGCTCGGATAGGCGATGATGTTCCAGTTGGTTTCGAAATTGACGATTTTTTCCAGCGCCGGCTGATAGGCGATCGAATTGGCCTTGCTGGCGCGCGCCACCTTGGCGGGATCCTCGCCCGACAGCAGCATCGGATTGTCGCCGACGATCGCAAGCCGCGCAGTGTTGGCGGCGAACGCCTTCGCCATACCCTCATAGAGCCAGCCGGCGGCGCGATCGAAGCCGGCATCATGGCCGTAGCGATAGCGCGACAGCGTGATCTCCTCGTCGGACAGGAACGAGGTGACGAGGCCGGCACCGGCCTTGTAGGCGTGTTCGGCGATCCGGCGCACCAGCGGCAGTGCTACTGCCGGCGCGGTCAGCAGCAGGTCCTGCCCCGGCTGCAGCCGCAACCCGACCTTGACGGCGACTTCGGCGAGGCGGTCGAGTTTGACGGGGTCGATCGAGGCGGAAACGTTGCGTTGGTGTGCGGTCATGGCGGGTCCTCAAAACAGTCGCTGCTACAGAGATAGGCGAACGGCTGGGTTCCTTCAACGGTTCCCTGATTCCAGCACCCGATCCACCATCTCCGGCGCCAGGCCGAGATAGTTCTTCGGCGAGGTCAGGCGATCGATCGCCGCGCGGTCGATGCGGCCGGAAACCCGCGGGTCCGCCGACAGCGCGTCGGCGAGCGTCGTGCCTTTTTCATTAGCGACCCGGCACGCATCGTAGACGACGTCATGCGCCTCCTGCCGCCCGATATCGGGCGCCAGCCCCATCATCACGGCTTCGGCGACGATCAGGCCGCGGCTGATGTCGAGATTTTCCGCCATTTTCTTTTCGTCGACGATCAGGCCACCGAGCGCGAATTTGGCCTGGTGCAGCGCGCCCGCGGTCAGCACAAAACTTTCCGGGATCGCCATCCACTCGGCATGCCACGGCCCGGTGGCGCGTTCGAAATCCTGCACCGTCGCATCCAGCATCAGGCCGGCGTGCTGGCGTACGCCCTTGGCCGCCGCCAGCATCAGTTCGGACGAGATCGGATTGCGCTTCTGCGGCATGGTCGAGGAGGCGCCGCGGCCTTTCACGAAGGGCTCATAAAGTTCGCCGAATTCGGTCGAGGCCATCAACATGACGTCGAGCGCGATCTTGCCGAGCGAGCCGGTGACGAGGCCGAAGAAATTGATCACTTCCGCAAGCCCGTCGCGCGCCACGTGCCAGGTGGAAACGGGAACGCCGAGGCCGAGTTCCTCGCACAGCGCCTTCTGCACATCAAAGCCCCTGTCGCCGAGCGAGGCCAGCGTGCCGGCAGCGCCGGCGAACTGGCCGACCAGCACGCGCGGCTTCAATTGCTCGAGGCGCTCGGCGTGACGGTCGAACATCGCAAGATAAATCGCGGTCTTGTAGCCGAACGTCACCGGCAGCGCCTGCTGCAGATGGGTGCGCCCCGCCATCGGCGTATCGCGATAGCGTTTCGACAGACCGGCGAGAATGCCGCGTACATCCGCGATATCCTGCGCGATGATCTCCAGCCCGGCGCGCACCGGCAGGACCACGGCGGTGTCCATGATGTCCTGCGTGGTCGCGCCCCAATGCACGTAGCGGCCGGCCTCGCCGCATTGCTTCACCATCTGGTGCACCAGCGGCAGGATCGGATAGCCGACGATATCAGTCTCGCGCCGCAACAGGTCGAAATCGAGCGCCGAGACGTCGGTCCGGCTGGCAATCGCTTCCGCAGCCTCTGCCGGAATCACGCCGCAGCGCGCCTCGGCCCTGGCCAGCGCGATCTCGACCTCGGCGTAGCGCGAGATCAGGCTGAAATCCGAAAACACCTCGCGCATCGCGGGCGTCCCGAACGCGTCGCGAAACAGGATGGAGTCGAGGACGGTGGTCGAGGTCGGGAAGGCGGGCATGGTCGTTTCCTGCGACAGGCTCGCGTGAATTATTCCGGCTGGATGCCGGCCACTCGGGTGTACTCGGTCCAGCGGGCGCGTTCGGCCCGCACCTCCTCCTCGCAGGCGGCAAGGTCGGTGATGTCATAGGACAGGCCGAATTCGTCCATCCGCCGGCGCACCTCGGGCGAAGCGAGCGCTTGATTGATGAGGCCGTTCAACTGCCCGACGATGTCGCGCGGCGTGGCCGAGGGAACGGCCATGCCGAGAAAGCCGGTTAGCTGGAATCCCGGAAAGGTTTCGGCGACGGCGGGCACATCGGGGGTCGATGGCGCGCGCGTCAATCGCGTGATCGCCAGCGGACGCAGTTGGCGGTTCTGCAGATATTGGTTCGACGCCGTGGTGTCGACGAACAGGCAGTGGATTTCGCCGCCGATCAGGTCAGACACCGCATTACCGATGGCGCGATAAGGCACGCCCAGTAGTTCGATGCCGGCCAGACGGCTGAGATATTCCGGCGGCGTGCGCGACGACGCGTTGAAATAACCGAATGTCAGCTTGCCCGGCGTGGCCTTGGCGGCGGCGATGAATTCGGCGAGATCGCGCCAAGGCGCCTGCGGCCGCACCAGCATGTAGGTGCCGCTGGAACGGAACACGCCGACGACCGTAAAATCCGTGGCCGGATCGTAGGAGAGGTTGCGAACCAGGCTGACATTGGCCGCGGGCGTGCTGGTTGTGATCAGAAGCACCGTATAGCCGTCGGGCTCCGCGGTCTTCACCGCCATGGTGCCGATGATGCCGTTGGCGCCCGGACGGTTGTCGATGATGACAGGTTGTTTGGTCCTGTCCTCGATCTGCTTGCCGATCAGACGCGCGGTGATGTCGCCGGAGCCGCCCGGTCCGAACGGCACGATGATCTTGATCGGCCGGGACGGGTAGGCGGCGGCGCGCGCTTGAGCTGGCAGTAGCACACCGCCGATCAGGGCAAGGACAGAGCGGCGGTTGAGCTTCTCCCTCGCCCCGCTTGCGGGGAGAGGGTTGGGGTGAGGGGGACTCTCAACGAGCTCGGTGCGTGGAGAGTCCCCCTCACCCGGATTGCTTCGCAATCCGACCTCTCCCCGCAAGCGGGGCGAGGTGAGCTGAAAGCTCGCGCCGATCACACCTGAACCCATCACGTTCTACTGCTCATCTGCGCCAAGCACGGATCATCGGACCACCTAGCCGCGAAATTTTTTCTTCTTTTTTCCGAATGAAGGCTTCTTTCCGAATTCAGGTTTCGCAGGGCGTTCGCCGTCATGCTTCGGCTTTCCGGCGTAGGCGGGCTTCTCGCGGAACGGCCTCTTGGTATCGTAACGCCTTTCCTTGTCAAATCCCGGCGCCTTTTCATGGGCGGGCTTGCCGCCGTGAGGCTTGGCGTATGGTTTTGGCGCCCTCTCCTCGCGGGATCGATCGCCCGGGCCGGCGTTGCGGTCGAACGCTGCCTCTTCACGCCTCGGCGCGTGCGGCCGCTTCTCTGCAGCCGCCTCGCCCTGCGGGCCCTCGGGCAGCGCCTCGATGCGGATGTTGTCTTCCTTGTCGGGGCGCCGGATTTTGACGGCAAAGGACTCCGCGGCGCGTCCGGAGATCTCGAACTCGGTCGTCGTGTCCATGATGCGGATGGCGCCGATATCATTCTTGTCGATGCCGCCGCGGCGGCAGATCATCGGCAACAGCCAGCGCGCTTCCGCGTTCTTCTTTGCTCCGATAGAGGCGCGGAACCAGACGCTGCCTTCGCCCAAGCCGCCGTGACGCGGCGACGATTTCCCCTTCTTCGGTCGCGGCCCGGCGCTGCGATCCTCGCCGCGTGGGGGACGTGCGTCCCTTTCCCGGCCGCGATCCTCGCGGGATCGGCTACCGCCCTGGCCGGGATCGAGAATGTCCTCGGGCGACGGCAGCCGCGCGCGATACAGCCGCGCCAGCGCCGCAGCAATATCCTCGGGCGACCGGTCGGCGAGCAAGGCTTGCGCCAGCATCAGATCTTCCGCGGTCGTCTCCTCCGAAAACAGCGCGTCCTTCAGCATGCGCTCGTGGTCGAGCTTGCGAATTTCATCCGGCTGCGGCGCGGTGCCCCAGATCGCATCGATGCCGGCGAGATTCAGCAGCAATTCCGCGCGTCGCTTTCGCGCCGGCGGCACCAGCACGACGCTGACGCCCTTGCGGCCGGCACGGCCGGTGCGGCCGGAACGGTGTTGCATGACCTCGGCATCATTCGGGATATCGGCATGGATCACGAGATCGAGGTTCGGCAGATCGATGCCGCGCGCCGCCACATCGGTGGCGACGCAGACGCGCGCGCGCCCATCCCGCAACGCCTGCAGCGCCTGGGTTCGTTCGTTCTGCGTCAATTCGCCTGACAGCGCGACCACTGAGAAGCCGCGCTCCAGCAACGTGGCCTGCAGATGCCGGACGGCTTCCCGGGTGTTGCAAAACACCAGCGCGCTCGGCGACTCGTAGAATCGCAACACATTGACGACCGCGTGCTCGACATCGCCGGATGCGATGCGGATGCCGCGATACTCGATATCGGCATGGCCGCCTTCGTCGCCGGCGACCTCGACCCGAAAGGCCTGGCGTTGAAACTGTTTTGCCAATGCGACGATGCCGCGCGGCAAGGTCGCCGAAAACAACAGCGTGCGGCGGGTATCCGGCGTGGTCTTGAGGATGAATTCCATGTCCTCGCGAAAACCGAGATCGAGCATCTCGTCGGCCTCGTCGAGCACGACCGCTTTCAATTCCGAGATGTCGAGACGGCCGCGCCGCAAATGATCGCACAGCCGCCCCGGCGTGCCGACCACGATGTGGGCGCCCGCGGCCAGTTCGCGCTGTTCGCGGCGCGGATCCATGCCGCCGACGCAGGAAACCACGCGCGCATCCGCATAATGATAGAGCCATGCGAGTTCGCGGTGGACCTGCAAGGCAAGCTCGCGGGTTGGTGCGACGATCAGGGCAAGCGGTGCGGCCGCCCGCTCGAACCGCTCGGCATCACCAAGAAGATTCCTGGCGATGGCCAGGCCATAGGCGACGGTTTTGCCGGAGCCCGTTTGCGCCGAGACCAGCAGGTCGCGGCCGGCGGCATCGTCCGCGAGTACCGCGGTCTGCACCGGAGTCGGCCGGTCATAGTTGCGTTCCGCCAAAGCTCGGACGAGCGGCGGATTGGTGGATAAGAATGTCACGAGATGGCTGACCTTAGGTTGGCGTTTAACGCCGGAACATTGAGCAGGCCCGAACCCGAACGGTTCGAAGCTGCCGCCTGAAGATACGCGGCCGCATGGCCCCGACGTATTTGAATGAGATGGCACCCTTTAGGCCATTCCCGGCCAAAGCGCCATGCAATGTTGGCGATGGCATTAATGGGCCGCCATGCAGAATGAGGCTGCTCCCCATACCATTGATATTGTTACAATATCTACAATCAACACGTGGCCGTGATAACCCGCGCATGCGGGGGATGGAGTCACGTTTGAAGTGCAACGATTGATTTGAGTATGGAGAATGCCTCGGCGGGTGTCTTGAAGTCCAGGCATTTGCGTGGGGTTTCGTTGAGACGCTGAACGTGCCGCTTGAGGGCGGCTGCCGTGATGAAGTTGAGGTCAGTTTTGCGGGGCAGCGAGCGTCGTAAGCGTCCGATGGAGTTTTCCACGCCGCCTTTTTGCCAAGGACTATGGGGATCGCAGAAGAAGGTTTGGACGCCGAGGGTTTGGTGAAGCCTGTGATGCTCGGCGAACTCGTTTCCGTTGTCGAAGCTGATGGTTTTGCGTATCGCCTGTGGAAGCTTGCCGAGTTGGCGGGCGATGGTCCGGGCGGTGAGGACAGCTTTTCGATCGACCGGGTGCTGAACGATGCTGAAGCGGGTTTGTCGTTCGTGGAGAACCAACAACCCCTGGCCGCATCGGGCGAACAGCATGAAGTCGGCTTCCCAATGACCCGGCGTCCCGCGGCCTTCGACCTCGGCGGGGCGTTCGGTGATCGAACGCCGTTGTTTGATGAGGCTGACGGGGCTGCGTCCTGGACGGTGCCCTCGTCTTCGTTTGCGGCGCGGCAGCAGGCGATGCCAGCAATCCTTCTGAGCCGCACGATGATAGATGAAACGATAGATTGACTCATGGCTGATGATGACACGACCATGTTGGCGCGCCAGTCGGCCAGCGATCTGCTCTGGGGAATGTCCCATCGCAAGGCTATTGCCCACGCAATCCCGCAGGTCCGGCTGGCGCGCCAGCTTGAAGCGGCCATCCCACCGGCGCCGGCGCTCGGCCAATCGCTGCGCCCGGACAGGCTCGTACCCCCCGTCCAAACCTTGGTAGGCCGGGAATTGCGCCGCAGTTCCCGACTGATCGTCGACGGCGCCCGGTCGAGCGCAGATGCAATTTCGTTTTGAGATCTACCGCCTGCATGCAGGCGGTAGATCTCAACGCGCTCCTCAAGGCTGAGCTGGCCATAACCCATCGCCACAACACCCTAGCAGGTGTTGCACTTGTGTCGTGAACCCAAGGGGTATCCAGACGCCGCGGCTTCTCGGCTCAATCATTGGCGTCTCTGGAATACTGGATCGTCCGCCGGAGCCTGTCATCGGGCGGCCATTCGGCCGACCCGTTGGCGGACGATGACAGCGGAGAGTGGTCGCACGCAGCTTCGCCTTCTCGCGGCATGTACCCGACCGTACGCCGCAACATCGTTCGTCTGCGCGCTCTCGATCGCTCACGAGCCAAAGCTCGCCCTGCAATCACGTCCACGCGCCCGACGCTGCCGCGTCCACCGCATCCCATCCCAACGTCCGTGACGATCGCGATACGCCCCTCTAGTGGGATGAGACGGCGGGATTTCTAGACCTGATTTGGGTTGGATAGAAAGAGGAATATTTTCTCAACAAGGGCTTGACAGAAAATAGTGATTTGCCCGTCGGGCAACTCACACGATCGCGAAAGCCAGCAAGCTCGAACCCAGCAGCAGGAGGCTAGCCGCTATCAGCGTGAGGAACCCATCGGAGACTAAATCGTGATTGCGCATGATACACCTGCCGCGTGCGATGCTCGTCCGAACAGAGTGCAGGCCTGAGCAGCGACTCTGCTGCGTGACACAATCCGCGATTTGGGTAGGTTCTTCCATTACACGTACGTGCGGTCGCATAACCTCTTCTGATCGCCGCAATAAACCTTGGTATGACCGTCACGGCGAAGCGGCAGCGAATTCCGGGAGGCGTACAGGTTTGCGCAATCGTTCACGTCAGCAGCAGCAGCGCGACCGCGATGGCGACCACCGCGATGAAGATCAGCGCCTCGATCCCCGACATGCGCCACATCGCACGTCGCCTTTGTGTACCGGATGGCACGTAATTTAGACAGTAATGCGAAATTGCAAATATATTAAAAGGGCGACCCTTTGCGGACATGGCCTGGCTTGGTACGAGGGAATTGGGCGGTCAGCGAACCGAGCCGATTACGAAATCCAGGAACGCACGCACCTTTGCGGGCGGCACGTGTCGTGAGAGATGGAACGCGTAGAGCGGAAACCGCTCGTCCGACCAATCGGGGAACAGCTCAATGAGCTTGCCGCGGCTGAGGAGATCCTCCGTCCCGAGCGCGAGGATCTGCGCCACTCCGTGACCGGCCGCGCAGGCGCCCAACATCGTGCCGACGTTGTTCACTGTCAGGCGGCCAGAAACCGCGACCCGCAGTTTCTGCCGGCCGCGGTGAAATTCCCAGTGAAACGGCCGGCCGGTGACGGGGTCCAGGTAGTGAATGCATTCGTGCCGTCCCGCGCCGAGGTCGCGGGGATGCGCCGGGTGGCCGTGCTTGGCCAGGTAGGAGGGCGCGGCGCAGGTAAGGACCCTTGTCTCAAGGGCGACGAGCGCCGAGGGCTCCGGCTCGCCGAAACGCACAGCGGCGTCAAAGCCGTCGGTCACGAGGTCGCCGAGACGGTCGCGTCCCACGATCTCAACCGACAGCGCAGGGTAGGCGGCCAGGAATTTTCCAAGGCGCGGTGCGAGCACGAGACGCGCGAAGAAGGGATCGACATTGATCCGGAGTCGGCCGCGCACCACCGCGGCCGAGCCCGCGGCGTCGGTGGCGGCATCCTCGATACCGGTCAGCAGCGGCTTTACTCGTTGATAGAAGCTGCGTCCCTCCTCGGTGAGCGCGACGGCACGCGCGGTGCGATCGAACAGCCGGATGCCGACGCGGTGCTCGAGCCGCGCAACCGCGCGGCTCACGCCGGATTGGGTGATCCCAAGCGTCGCCGCCGCGCGCGCGAAGCTGCCGGCTTCGACGGCGGCGACCAAAACCTGGATCCCGCTCAACAGCCGGCTATCAAACACCATCGCGGAGCCTGACAATCAGTCATGTTTTCTATGACAAAGATGCGCTTTTGTCACCGAATGTCCAGCGTCATCTTGTTGTCGCGTCACGCCCGGCCGATCCCGCCGGCGTTCGCCAGAGCAGGAGACGACTATGAATGGAAAGCGTGTGGTAGTTCTTGGCGGGACCTCGGGTATCGGTCTCGCTACGGCCAAGGCGGCCCAGCGCGAGGGCGCCTCCATCGTGGTAGCATCGAGCCGCCGGCAACGAGTCGACAGCGCCCTGTCCGCGCTGCGGGGCAACGCCGACGGAGAAGTCGTCGATCTTTCGGACGAGGGGCAGGTGCGGGCGTTCTTCGACCGCATTGGTGCGTTCGATCACCTGGTCTTTTGCGCCGGCGAGACGCTGCATTTGCAGACTTTGGAAAAGATGGAGCTCGAGCAGGCGCGCGGCTTCGTCAACCTGCGCTTCTGGGGCGCGCTCATGACCGTGAAATATGGGAGCCCTCACATCCGGTCGGGCGGGTCGATCACCTTGACGAATGGCGTTGCCGGACTGCGCCCGCGGAAGGGCTGGACGATGGCCGCGAGCATCTGCGGAGCCATGGAGGCGCTCACGCGCGCTCTGGCAGTAGAACTCGCGCCCATCCGGGTCAACGCGGTCTGTCCCGGCGTAGTCAAGACTGAGTTGTGGAGCGACATGCCCGAGTCCGATCGCCAGGCGATGTACAGCGACATCGGGCGGAAACTTCCAGTCGGTCGTGTCGGCGAAGCCGACGATCTCGCCCAAGCCTACATCTACCTGATGCGCGAAGGCTACAGCACCGGCCAGGTGATCGTCGTCGATGGCGGCGCCGTGCTGGTCTAAGCGTCTGGGGGATCCGTTCTAAGGATCGGGCGACGGCTGCAATGTCCCTGGTCGCCGCCGACGCCGAACATAATCCGTCGCCGGCTACGGCGATCAACGCTTCCCTCGGGATACGTACTCATGGAGGCGAGGGTGATCGAACTCGCTTGCTGCGGTGCATGAGTCCGGAATTGGCACGTTTGAGACATGCCGGGCTGGTCTGACGAGGTCCGCTGTTAGGGGCAGGTCGGAAGTGGCTGGCAGAGACATTGTCGCCCGTATCCTGGCGCAGAAACTGAGGCCTCGGCCTGGTTCGGACTGGTCGCGCCCGCCAATACGCGCGCCCCGGTGCTGGCAAAACTCGTAGGCGACGTCGACGCCATCCTGAAAATGCCTGACGTGCAGAAGCATTTTACCGAACTCGGCGCCGAGCCCGGAACGCTTTCAGGCGAGGCGTTTGGAAAATTCCTCGCCGATGAAACGGCGAAGTGGACCAAGATCATCCGGGAGTCCGGCGCGAAGATGGATTGATCCGGATAACGGGTTGCGAACGGGCGCTTTCGCCGAGCGACCTCTTGCGACCGCGCGCATTTTGGCAGATGTCTATGGCATATGCCATGGAGGGCACCGCATGCCCGAGCAGAGACACGTCAAACTATTCCGCAATGGCCGCAACCAGGCGGTCCGGATTGCCGTGGAGTTCGAATTGCCGGGCGATGAAGCCATCATGCACCGTGACGGCGATCGTCTGGTGATCGAGCAGGTGCGCAAGCGCGGGCTGGTCGCGCTGCTCAAGACGATGAAGCCGCTGGAAGAGGACGGCTCGCCGCGGCTGCTCAAGGCCGTCGAGGACCTGCTTGGCGAGATCGAGGTGCTGCCGTTCGAGGTGCCAGCCGACGCCAAATACGGCGGAATCCGATCGGAACTGGAAGCGGCCGGAAAGCCGATCCGCGGCAACGACCTTCTGATCGCCGCCCACGCCTATGCAACCGGCGCCACGATCGTGACCGCCAATTCTGGCGAGTTCAAACGTATCCGTGGCTTGAACGTGGAAAATTGGCTCGCTTGAAGAGGCAACGCTCCGCGCACGGCGTCGCTTCGGGTCCAGCCCCGGCTTTCGCAGGATTTTGTCCATGACCACCCCGTTCAAGACCATCCGAGCCCGCGCCGAGAAGCGCAAGGGCGGCCCGAAGGCGCTGAACAAGCTGCTGCCGCCCAAGCCGGACCTGAAGGCGCTTGCCAGATTGCGCGACGACCGCGCCCTTGCGGAGATGACCCGGCGGGTATTTTGCGCCGGCTTCGCCTGGAGCGTCATCGAGGCGAAATGGCAAGGTTTTGAAAAAGCGTTTCTCGGATTCGATCCGGGCCGGCTTACGCTGCAGCCCGATGAATTCTGGGACGGCTTGATGAAGGACGCGAGCATTGTCCGCAACGGCGCCAAGATCATGTCGGTGCGCGCCAACGCCTCTTTCGTCCGCGACGTGGCGAAAGAACATGGCAGCTTCGGCAAGATGTTGGCGAAGTGGCCGGCTTCCGACGAGATCGGATTGCTGTCGCTGCTCGCCAAGCGCGGCAGCCGGCTCGGCGGCAATACCGGCCAGATGCTGTTGCGCTTCCTCGGCTGGGACGGCTTTGTGACATCGAGAGACGTGGTGGCGTGCCTGCGCGATGCCGGCCTCGACGTCGCCGAGACGGTCACCTCAAAGCGCGACCTCGCCAAGGTGCAGGCGCAGTTCAACGCCTGGGCCGAGGAGACGGGGCTGCCCTACACGCAGATGTCACGGATTTGCGCGATGTCGATCGGGGAGAATTACAGCAACGAGACGCTGGCGCGATTTGTTGGTGGGGAGGAGTGAGGGGTAGGGGTTCGCTAACCACAGTGCCAACCAGGAAAACATCACCGGCTCCCCCACGGTAGGCCTGCACGCCGACGACCAGATATTCCTGCGGCCGGCCATCGTCGAAGGCGTGTTGCTGCAATTCGGCGACTTGATCACCTTGCGGGGCGGAAAAATCCAGGACCACTGGCCGGTGTATCTGCAATCCGATTGAAGCATGAACATGGCGAGACGCGGCGCCTCCTTACGTCTCACGCCCCCGATCGAAATCATCCTCGAAACGCAAATGCTTGACGCTGCGGCCACGGCGCCGCACGACCTTCAAGGCCTCCATCCCGATTTTAATGTGCATTTCGACATAGTTCTCGGTCACGGTCCGATCCGACGCTTCCGTCTTCACACCCTCCGGGATCATTGGCTGATCGGACACCAGAAGCAGCGCGCCGGTCGAAATGTGGTTGGCGAATCCAACGGCAAAGATTGTCGCCGTCTCCATGTCGATCGCCATGCTTCGCGTACGACGCAGCATATCCTTGAAGTGATCATCGTGTTCCCAGACGCGACGATTGGTCGTGTACACGGTTCCTGTCCAATAATCCTGGCCGAGGTCGCGGATCATCGTCGACACCGCGCGTTGCAGCTCGAACGCGGGCAGCGCGGGGACCTCCGGCGGCAGGTAATCATTCGAAGTACCTTCACCCCGAATGGCCGCAATCGGCAGGATCAAATCGCCAATATGATTTTTGCGTTTCAACCCGCCACATTTGCCGAGAAACAACACGGCCTTCGGCGCGATGGCGCTTAACAGATCCATCACGGTCGCGGCATTCGGGCTTCCCATGCCGAAGTTGATCAGGGTGATCCCCTCGGCAGTCGCATTGGGCATGGGCCGATCGATGCCCTTGACCGAAACGCCGTGCTGCGCGGCGAACCATTCGACATAATTGTCGAAGTTGGTCAGCAGAACATATTCTCCGAATTCAGCAAGCGGCGTGCCGGTGTAACGCGGCAGCCAGTTTTCCACGATGTCCTTTTTCTCTTTCATTTGCGTTTGGTCTCATCCGGCGCGCGCAACGACGCTGGCAGTCAAGCTAGTGGACACACGTGTTCCCTGTCCAATGCGAGACGCGCGAATTTGCCGGATTCCACTCATCAAATGTTCCGGAGGATGGCCGCGACGACAACGGCGATCGTCGGGTTCAATCGCGCAGGAATGATGCGCTGCGACGCTGGGCGCTGGTCCGGCCATACCCGATTGGTTGTATAGTCGAGAATAGCGGGGGGACGTGCTGCGTTGCAACAAGTGTGTCCGAAACCCAACCAGGGAGATCCGCCATGAAAGTCAAGGAAGTGATGCACAAGGGCGTCGACTGGGTTAGCCCCAATACGCCCATCACCGAAATCGCGAAATTGATGCGGGAGCACGACATCGGCTGCATCCCGATTGGAGAGGATGACCAACTCGTCGGAATGGTGACCGACCGCGATATCGTCTGCAAGGGGCTTGCAAAAAGCAAGTTCGATGCCGGCCGCGCGATGGCGCGCGATGTAATGACCGAAGGTATCCATTGCTGCCGCGAGGATGACGACCTCGCCAAGGCGGTGCACCATATGGAGACGCTCAAGGTCCGCAGGCTGCCGGTGATCAACAAGAGCAAGCGGATGGTCGGCATGATCAGCCTCGGTGACCTCAGCCATTCCGCGTCCGGCGATTTGCTGACCGAGTGCGTCAAGAGCGTTTCGGCCCATCACTGACGCACGGCAGGCACTCCTGCCGCCCGAAATGTGCTAATCAACGACATGGCGTGAAATGTCGTTCGGTCAGCTTCGCGGATCGGATGACGGCTCAGATCGGCTGGACGACGTGAGTTCATCACGCTTCCTGGTTTAAGCGGCGGCCGACCGACCGCGCGCGAGAGGATTGCTTCGTCTATCGGGAGAGCAACATGTCGGATCCGCAACGCCGGGAGTTTCTGGTCGCGGCAGCCGGGATCGCCTCGCTGGCAACGTTGAGCGGGGCGCAACCGGCACTCGCCGGCGATCCCAGCTTCATGAACAACGTTCCGGATCCGGTTTTGTCCGGCAAGGATCTGCCGACCTTCAAGTTCGCGCTGGAGAAGTCGGAGGGCAAGGTCATCGGCAACAGCTACGGCAAGGAAGCAACCGTCGAGCAACTGCCGATCTCCAAGGGAATCGCTGGGGTTTCGATGCGGCTCGAGCCCGGCGCGATGCGCGAGTTGCACTGGCACGCCACCGCGGCCGAGTGGGCGTTCGTCATCGAGGGGCGCGTCCGCACCACGGTGATCGATCCATACGGCCGCGCCGAGACCAACGACTTCGAGCCCGGCGACATCTGGTATTTTCCGCGCGGTCACGGCCACATGCTGCAATGTCTTGGCGACAAGCCCTGTCATTTCATCCTGATCTTCGACAATGGCTACTTTTCAGAGTTCGGCACCTTCAGCATCACCGACTGGATCGGGCACGCACCAAAACCGCTGCTGGCGAAGAATTTCGGCGTGCCCGAATCCGCGTTCGACAGCTTCCCCAAGGAAGAAGTGTATTTTGCCCGCGGCAAGCTGCCGCCCGCCGAGCAGTCGGCGCCGCTGCAGGGATGGGTTTTGCCGCCGGAGACACACAAGTATCGCCTGCTGGCGCAGCCGCCGCTCGCGGTCTATCCGGGCGGCCGCGAGTGGCGGGTCGATTCCAGCCGCTTCCCGATCGCGAAGACCATCACCGGCGTCGTGCTCGAGCTTGATCCCGGCGCGTTGCGCACGCTGCACTGGCATCCGACCGCCGACGAGTGGCAATACGTCATCGACGGCACCGTCAGCGTCACCTTGTTCGGCTCCCATGGCCGCTTCCGCACCGAACAGTTGGACCAGGGCGACGTCGGCTACATCCCGCAGGGTTACGGACACTCGATCGAGAATGTCGGCGACAAGCCCGCGCGCATCCTGATCGGGTTCAACACCGGGATCTATGAGGGCATCGACCTGTCACAATGGATCGCGGGAAACCCCACCGACGTGCTCGCCAGCAATTTCAGCCAGCCGCCGGAATTGTTCGAAAAATTCCCGCATCATGACGTCTTTATCACCGACAGGAATGGACCGGCCAAATAGGTGGGCGAGCGCAGAACTCACGCCGGCTGGGGTTTCGCGGCCGGCGCGTTGGCGAGCAGTTTGCCGATCTCCGGCTTGCAGGTGCCGCAATTGGTGGCGGCTTTCAGCCGCCGGCCGATGGCTTCGATATTTTTGGCACCTTTGAGGATCTCGGCCGAGATCTGGCGCTGCCCGACGCCGAAGCACGAGCAGACGATCGGCCCGATGTCTTCGCCGGCTTCCAGCGGCCGCCCTGTCAGTAGCGACATCCGCGCCTTCGGCGAGAGCGTGCTTTCCGCGAACAGACTGGTCAGCCAGGAACGCGAGACCAGCCTGTTGCGCTGGGCGTGACGGTCTACCGCATGTTCACCGCCGCCTATCCCTGTGGCGAGATCGAACCGTTTTCGCGGCCGCGCTTCGGCAAGCCGGCTTCGCTGTCGCGCTATCGCCCGGATTTGCCGGCCTGGCTCGATGCGGTGATCGGCAAGGCGCTCCACGTCGATCCCACCCAACGTTTCGGCGACGTCATCGAATTCGCCCACGAGCTTGAAAATGGCGCGATGTAGGCAAAGCCCGCCGTGGCGAAGCGGCAGGCGCTCTACGACCGCAATCCGCTGATGTTCTGGAAGCTATTGTCGGCGAGCCTCATCATTCTCGTCGCGATACTCTTGGCGTGGCGCTGATCTGCCGCGCCGCCGGCGCGCGGTCAGATCACGAAGAATCCATGGGTCGCGTCGCGCCGCAGCTGTTCGACGAGGCCGTACTCCCAATCGAGATAGGCCTGCATCGCGCCGGTATCGACGTCGGTGCCCTCGTAGGGACGGCGGTAGCGATGCGCCGGATCGGGTTTTGGCAAGACTAAAGGCGGCCCCACTTCCAGCTGACGATCGTAACCGCCATCGAGCACGTAGGTCTCCCAGCCCATCTGCGCGAGCCAGGACGCCGTCATGTCGGCGCGGACGCCCCTGTCGTCGGTCAGGAGGATGCGCGCCCCACGCACCGGTGCAGCCATGTCGATCTCCTGGACCAGCTGCCCGCCCGGATAGTGGCGAAAGCCTGCGATGTGACCGGCGGCATATTCTTCGGCGTCGCGAACGTCGAAGCGATAGAGCGTGCGGCGGGTCTGCGCCTGCAGCGCCATCGCTTCCGCCACGCCGACATGCCGGACGCCGGCGCGATAGGCGACGTCGCGGGCATTCTGTTCCGCGCCCTCGAACGGACCGATCGCGCCGCGCCGGCCAGCCCGATGCTCGAGCTGCTGTTTTGCCAGCGTCCAGCCGATGGTGCCGTTGCGCAGCGCCACCACCTTGTTCGGGACGCCGGCGTTGATCAGCGACTGGGTGCCGATGATCGAGCGGGTGCGGCCGGCACAATTGACGACGATCGTCGTCGCGGGATCGGGTGCGGCGCGGCCCGCACGCAGCACCAGTTCGGCCCCGGGCACGCTGACGGAGCCCGGAATGTTCATGGTGGCATATTCGTCGAAGCGCCGGACATCGAGCACGGCGATATTGGCTTTGCTCGCAATCAACGCGGCGACGTCTTCCGCCGGCAGCGAGGGCGTGTGGCGGCGGGACTCGACCAGTTCGCCAAACGCCTTGGCGTAGGAATTCACATCCTGAAAGAGTTCGTAGCCCGCGTCCCGCCAGGCCCGCAGTCCACCGTCGAGCTGGCGAATGTCGGTGTAGCCCAACGCCTGAAGGCGATCGACGGCGTGCGGAACCAGGCCTTCGCCGGAATCGTAGACGACGATCGGCACGTCCTTGCGGGGCAGCCTCGTCTCGGCCTCGAGCGCAATCCTGCCGGCGGCCATGTTGGCGGCAAACAGGGGATGGCCGGTGGCAAAATCGGCCTCGTGCCGCAGATCGAGCAGCGCGATTTCATCGCGCAGCAGCAGCGCGCTGCGGACTTGCGAGGGCGTGACGGAGGGTGCGGTCATGGATGGCGGGTTGGGATCAAAATTGTGGCTACCTTGCCGGGCATCAATAGCTATCCCGGCTGAAAAGGCAAAGACGCGACATACGACCATTTGCCGAAGAGATCGGCGACATCGGCCGCCAACGGCGCGAAGGCCGCATCGAACCCCTGCCCCGCGCGCATCCGCTCGCCGACCCCGGCGATCCCAGGCGCGCCCAGACAGACACGAACGGCGCTGCGATTGCCGACCGCGACGGGCTGGCCGACATGGAAAACGCGGCCCGGCACGCCGGCTATACCCGCTTGAAAAGGCGTTCGCAATGCGCGCTGCATCACGTCGGCGACCAGCGGCATCCCATTGCCGTCGCATGCGACGATCGGAAATATCGTCCGTTGCTGGATATCCCCATCCCCGTGATCCCGGTCGACCAGATCAAGACGAGAAGACGATGAAGCATGTTCGCAAACCAGCTCTGAAAATCGCGCGGTCACGCGCGCGCGGAGGTTCGGGCTCGTACGCCTATGCCGGCTCGGGCACGACGTGCCGTGAGTGGTTACTTGTCCACGTTAAGGAAAACCTCTCTCCCATCGCAGCCTCTGACGATCACGTTCGAGAGCGCCATTTCCTCGGGATGGCAGGGTGAATCCGCCGACGTTGTATCCGATGTGCCGATGGATCCCATCTGAATAAGCTGGCTTATCTGGCTACGCTGCATTCCCTAGTTTCTCCTCATGAGCAATCCAGGCCCTGTCGAGGAGAACACGATGAACCAATCATTCACGCCCGTCCGTGTCGGACGCTACACGCTGCCAAACCGCCTGGTCATGGCCCCGATGACCCGCAGCCGCGCGAAGTTCGACGGCACGCCGGGAGGACTGGCCGCCGAATATTATGCCCAACGCGCCGGCGTCGGACTGATCGTCACCGAAGGCACTCAACCCTCGGATGACGGACAGGGCTACTTCGCCACGCCGGGCATCTACATGCCCGCGCACATCGCGGGTGGAAGAAGGTGACCGCAGCCGTGCATGACAAGGGCGGCCGTATCTTCATCCAGATCATGCACGCGGGACGTATGTCGCACCCCGACAACACGCCGCATCATCGTCAAGCCGTAGCGCCCGCCGCGATCGCGCCGGGGAGTCAGATGTTCACGGCAACAGGAATGCAGGACATTCCGACACCGCGCGCGCTGACGACCGAGGAAGTGCGCCGGACCGTCGCCGACTTCCGCCATGCGGCGCGCTGCGCCATCGAGGCTGGCGCCGATGGTGTCGAGATTCACGGCGCGAACGGCTATCTCGTCCAACAGTTCGTCGCCCCGAGCGCCAACACGCGCACCGATGAATATGGCGGCTCCATCGCGAACCGCGCCCGTTTCGCCATCGAAGTTGCCACGGCGATTGCCGATGAAATCGGCGCGGACAGGACGGCCATCCGCCTGTCCCCCGGCATCACCATGTGGGGGATCGACGAAGGCGCGGAAGGCCCGGCCCTCTACCGCTATCTGGTCGCCGAACTCGACAAGCTTGGTCTGGCCTACCTGCACATCTTGCACACCGGCGACGAGCAGCTGGTGGGCGACGTACGCGCGCTGTGGAAGCAATCGCTGATCGTGAACCGGCCCGGTCGTCCGCGCAACCAGATCGGCGCTGATGTGGCTTCGGGGCTGGCCGATCTGGAAGCCTACGGCCAGATGGTCCTTGCCAACCCGGATTTCGTCGCACGGGTGAAGACCGGTGCGCCGATGAACGACGCGGATCGCGCCAGCTTCTTTGGCGGCGCCGCGCAGGGCTATACCGACTATCCCGCGCGTGAGGCGGCCACGGCCGCGTAAGGCGCGCGGCTACGTCCGTCATCGCTTCGGTCCAGCGGCAAATCATGGCAGCCATTTCCGGGCCTATGGCCTGCGTGGCATGGCCAAACTGATCGACCCCATCATTGGGGTCGATTATGCGTGGATCGGCGAGATTGGCTGCAGCTTTCCGCCACACAAACCGGCCGACGTAAAACGACGCCCTCCGCGAGCGGCCTGACCAGTCACACCCTTTCTATCGGAAGCAAGTGCGCCCGGCGCCGTGTTGCCGCTGGCGACGAATTGCTCAAACTGCCGATATACGCGGGCATTGCTATCGAACTCACTCCGCCAACGCTCGTCGACAAGCCATCGTGACCGCCTAAAGTCCGAGAAGGCGTGACCACCTTGCGACGTTGAGCCTCCGACGGATCTCCCGATCACTGCCGTGCGGAAAACATCCACCCCTCCGGGTGGGTGCGGCATCGGCCGCATATCGGAGAAACCGATGGATATCATCGAAATAAATCGGCTGTTGCCCGGACGGTCGGCATCTTAGCTTCGTCTCACTTTCGACCTCACACCCAACGGAGTCCAATATGAGCGCAACTTCTATCCAATCAGTTCGTCCTACGCGTCGCATCGGCGCCTGGACGTTGCAGGCTATCCTCGCAGCGGCTTTCCTTGCCGCCGGCCTCGCCAAGCTGGCGGGCGTTCCTTTCATGGTCGACTTGTTCGAGCAGATCGGACTCGGCCAATGGTTCCGCATCGCGACCGGCGTCGTGGAAGTGACCGGCGCCGTCGCCCTGCTCGTTCCCGGCCTGGCTTCGATCGGCGCCCTGTGGCTCGGATTCACCATGGTCTGTGCCGTGGCGACCCATGTGTTCGTCCTGCACACCAGTCCGGTCCCGGCGATCGTCCTGGGATTGCTCAACGCGGTGGTTGTCTACCTGCGGCGCGATGAACTCGCTGGCTTGCTTCACCGGGTCAAGGGCTGAGCTTTGAAGTTTAGAGATAGCCAAACCTCAGGAGAACGAAAATGAAGACCGATGCAGTGTTCACGCGTCCGACACGCGCTGAAGAGACTTCCCGGCAGATTGCTCTGCGCACGCGTGGACACTCGCATGGGCGCGTTACCCGACTGGTCAGTCCGGGCGACATTGGTGAACTGATCAAGCCGTTCGTCTTTCTCGACTACTTCGACGCCGATCCGGCGACTGCACCAGAATTCGGCTTTCATCCCCATTCAGGAATTGCGACTCTAACCCTAATTCTATCCGGGCAGGCTTTCTACAAGGAGACCACCGGCCGCGAAGGCGTCATCGAGACCGGCGGCGTTGAATGGATGCGCGCCAGTAGTGGCGTTTGGCATACCGGCGGAATGTTCGGCAAGGAGCGGATCAAGGGCTTTCAGCTCTGGGTCGCCATGCCGCCCGAG
Source organism: Bradyrhizobium sp. Ash2021 (assembly GCF_031202265.1). NCBI lineage: Bacteria > Pseudomonadati > Pseudomonadota > Alphaproteobacteria > Hyphomicrobiales > Nitrobacteraceae > Bradyrhizobium > Bradyrhizobium sp. Ash2021. The sequence goes on from NZ_CP100604.1 coordinate 8,726,235, forward strand.
CTCGAACTTGCCGAACCCCAAAGCCAATATCTCGACGCTTCCGACTTCGATTCTGCCGGTCCCGCGAGGGTTATCGCAGGCGAATACGGTGGTGTGAAAAGCATTGTTGAGTCGCCTCGCGACATCACCTACCTCGACGTGCGCCTCAAGGCCGGAGAGCGCTGGACCTTTCACCCGACCAAGGGGCACGACGTCGCCTGGATCGCATCGCACCAGGGGATCGTGACGACGCCGGAGCAGGTATCGATGGGCGAAGTCGCCGTGTTCGAGGAGGGCGATCAGGCGATCGAGTTCGAGGCGCTCTCCGACGCCGGCTTCATCCTCGGCTCCGCGGTCAAGCACCCTTACGACTTGGTGACCGGGCACTACTCCGTGCATACCAACGCGGATTCCTTGCGCATTGGGGAGAGCAATATCGCCGATATTGGCCGCCGGCTGCGCAACCAGGGTGTCTTGGCACGCACAGGACGCTGAGAATTGGAGAGATTAGCCCAGTTGAGAACACTGTGGAGGAAAGCAATGTTTGGATCAGGTGGAGTTCAGCTTTTTCGACGCGTAGCCGGGGCCCGGGAGTGCCCGGACAGGTCCGATAGACGCTTGCCGCTCCGGTCAGAACACTTCCCGGTCCAGGCAAGAGGCCGCGAGATCGTCACACAGCACGGCGCCATTATCGCGGTAGCAGCCGATCCTGCGATGAGCGAGGAGATAGCTCGGCGTTTAAACAAAAGCGATTGGAGCGACCAGGAGGATCAATGGGCGCTCTGAGCACCTGACGTTGACGAATCGTACCTCTTCCCCGCCCTGAAACGGTGAAGGCCTTGGTAATTCGCAAGCTGGAAAGTGTCCACGAGTCGAATAGCGCGACCTCAATGATTGATATGACCCGCCAATTGGGCAGTATATCATGCGTTTTAGCATCGGTCTGGTCGATAGGTAGGTCCCATGCTCGACGCCGTCTCTCTCGATCAACTGCGCACGTTCATCGCCGCGGTCGATGAAGGAAGCTTTTCTGCCGCCTCCCGCAAGTTGTTGCGCTCGCAGTCTGTTGTGAGTGAGACAATCAGCAATCTTGAGGACCAGATGGGCGTGCAGTTGTTCGACCGCTCTGGCCGCTATCCCAAACTCACCCCGGCGGGATTGGCCATTCTGGGCGATGCTCGCAGCATCATCACCGGGGTCGACTTGCTGAAGGCCCGGGCGAAGGGCATGTCGGTTGGCCTGGAGCCGGAATTGTCTGTGGTGATCGACGTCTTCTATCCGATCGACGCGATTACTCAAGTGGCCAAGGAGTTTCGGCAGAAATACCCGGGAGTGGCACTCCGCATCTATGTCGAGGCGCTCGGAGGAGCCGTTAAGCCCGTGCTTGAAGGTCGCTGCAGCGTCGGCGTCGTCGGATCACTCCCGGCGATTCCGGATACACTGACCTATGAGCGGTTGCCCGGTATCGCGTTTCTCATGGTTGCTGCCCGTGATCATGCACTGACTTCCTACCGAGGCAAAATTCCCAAGGAAGTTCTTGGAAAACATACTCAGATCGTTCTCACCGACAGGTCGGAGCTATCCTCGGGACGCGAATTCGGCGTCATGTCGCCTACGGTCTGGCGGCTTGCTGACCTCTTCGCCAAGCATCATTTTTTGCTCAACGGTCTGGGTTGGGGCGGAATGCCGTTGCATGCCGTGCGCAAGGATTTGGAAGAAGGGCGCCTTTCCGCGCTGCTTATCGAGGACGTGCCTCTCGATGGTTTGATTCTGGCGATGTCGGCGGTGTGGCAGACCAAGTCACCGCCTGGCCCCGCCGGCCGATGGTTTGTCGATCGCCTGAAGCAAATTCCGGTGGATACGGGCAAAGTGCCGAAACCGCCGGTCACCAGGAAGAAGGCGAGACGGTCTGCGAAAGCTTAACCGGGCGCCGGTGTCCCTATCATGAGAAGCATACAGACGCGCGCTTTCCGCAAAGGAGCTTTCAGTGTAGTCGCGGTCACGCGCGATGGTGCGCAAGTCGTCGCGACGGGATGACGAAGCGAACCGCGCTCGGGTCTGTGACGGCGTTGTCGAGCGAGTGCAGTAGGTGAGAAGGCGGCGGCCCGCGCGAGGCGTCGGGCTCCGCTCATACAACTTTCGCCATGCTTGCGGAAAAGAGGGCGGGACACTGTGAGCAAGGCACTCGACCGTCGCCGCCCGTGGCCGGGCGCGGCGGCAATCCTAGTGCGGGCCGGACATTTATTCTGAATGGCGCGCCCGAAGAGATTCGAACTCCTGACCCCCAGATTCGTAGTCTGGTGCTCTATCCAGCTGAGCTACGGGCGCGTTTTTCGCGTGGCGTCTTGGGCTTGAAAGCCCGGATGCATCCGAGATTGGTTCGGAAACGTCGCGAAGAGCGCCTTAGCTACCCGCTCCGGCCCCGATTGGCAAGGTCCGGAACGCGGGTTCTGCCCATCGATGTGCTTGGGTAAATCGGGCGAAAACGGCCGCAAAGGGCGGCGAAACGGCAGCTTTACGCCCGCGCCCGCTCGTGGCGCACGCTGAGCAGTTCCACCGGACGATCCGGGATCGCAATCCGGAAGGTGGCGCCGATGGTGCCCTCGACCAGATGGATGTCGCCGCCATGGGCACGGACCAGTTCGGCGGCGATCGCAAGCCCGAGCCCGCTGCCGCCCGGCCTGCCCGAGGTCTGAAACGCCTCGAACAGGTGCTCGCGCGCCTTCTCCGGCACGCCGGGACCGGTATCGGAGACCTCGATGATCGCGACCGTGCCTTCGCGGCGGCCGGTGATCCGGATCTGAAGGCTGGCATCGCTGTTCGGCCGGCTTTCCAGCGCCTGCGCCGCATTGCGCACGAGGTTAAGCAGCACCCGGAACAGATGGTCCGGATCGGCGTCGATGGTGAGCCCGCGCTCGATCGCGTTGATCCAGGCGAGCGAGGCGTCGGCCGCAAGCCCGGCCGATTCGCGCACTTCGGCCACCACTGGTTCGACCATGATCACGCGGCGGTCGGGGGCGGCTTCCTGGGCACGGCCATAAGAGAGCGTCGACTGGCAGAACGCGATGGCGCGCTCCAGCGAGCGCATCAGTTTCGGCGCGAAGCGCTGCACCCTGGGATCCGGCACGCTGGCGAGCTGGTCGGACAACAATTGCGACGACGCCAACAGGTTGCGCAGGTCGTGGTTGATCTTGGACACCGCGAGCCCAAGTGCGGCCAGCCGGCTCTTCTGATGCAGCATCGACACGAGGTCGCGCTGCATGTCGGACAATTCGCGTTCCGCCACGCCGATCTCGTCGCCGCGCTGGCTCGGCACGATGATTCGCGCCGAACTCTCAGGGTTTTCGTGGAACCCGACCAGGCTCGCCGTCAGGCGCCGCATCGGCCGCACGAACAGATGATGCATGGCGAAATAGACCAGCGCCGACGTCAGCATCGCGATCCCCAATGAGACCAGCAACGTGTTGCGCGAGAACCGGTACATGGCCTGCCGCAGCGGCAGTTCGTCAATCACGACCTCGATGAATTGCGCGCCGCCGGGCGCAGGGCCCACCACGCGGATCGCCTGGTTCCCCGTCTCCAGCATGGTCTCGAAGGAATCGACGATCGCCGACCACACCGTCATCGTCCGCATGTCGATGTCATGGTCGATCGAAGCCGGCAGGTCAGCGCTGGCGAGCAGCCGGCGCTGCTGCCCCATCTTGATGGCCACCGCCCGCGCGCCGACGCTGGTAAGAATCTGCCGCGCCAGCGAATCCGGGACCATGCCCAAGGGTGCGGCGTCGAGCACCAATGCCGCGGTATTGGCCGCCGCCAGCCGCTCGTTCAGCCGGTTCATCCGGAAATTCGCGATCGCAGGCACGTAGATCATCAGGCCGGCGATCATGACCAGGGGAATGGTGAGCAGCAGCAGCTTGCCGGACAAGCCGAGTCGGCGCGGCGGCGTCGGCCGTGGCATTTGCGTTACTGGCTGGTCGTCGGTCACTGACACCAATATCTGCCTTCAAAGCATCTGTTTCCAGAGGGCTGATTTTCCAGAGCGCGAACGGACGCAAAACCGACGCCGGTCGGGCGGCTCGCACTCTGCGGTTCAGGATGCGTTCCCGCCCCCCAACCGGTCAAATTACGGATCGCTAATGTCTGCCGGTTCCAGCCGCCGGCGTTAACCGCCGCCTCGACCGTAAAAACCCCGCGAAAACAGATATATTCGCGCCAATTGCGACGTTTCAAAGAACCTCGATTGCGGCACCGCGCAACATTGACGGAAACGGGTCGCTCCCGTATAAGCCGCGCAATTGTCCGCGATGGCCCGGTCTGACCGGGGGCGGCTCATTTGGGGCCGTAAATGGCCTCGTTTTGGGCCGGCCAGCATCACCGGACTTACCTCAATTCGGATTTACTTTAACCAGCGGCAAATTGCCCGGTCAGCGGAGAACTACCCGTGAAGCGGACTTATCAACCCAGCAAACTGGTGCGCAAGCGCCGTCACGGCTTCCGCGCTCGTCTCGCCACGACCGGCGGCCGCAAGGTCCTCGCTGCGCGCCGCGCTCGGGGCCGCAAGCGTCTGAGCGCCTGAACCGGGCGTCTCCGGAGATTACATTATGGATCGGCTAAGGCAGCGGGCGGACTTCCTCGCCGTTGCCAATGGCGCGCGGGCCAACGGCACTGCGTTCGTGCTGCAGGCGCGTGCGCGCGACGACGATGGCCCGATCCGGATCGGTTTCACCGTTACCAAAAAGAACGGCAACGCCCCCCAGCGCAATCGCATCCGGCGCCGGCTTCGCGAACTGGTGAAGCGGCTCGACGTCATATCAATGCGACCGCACCATGATTATGTGCTAGTCGGCCGTCGTGCCGCACTTGATCGCGACTTCGCGACCATGCTCGAAGATCTTCGCTCGGCGTTCCGTCGCCTCGACCGGCAGGCACCGTCCAAGGCGTTTTCGAGCGACAAGGCGTTTTCGAGCGAAGCGGCGTCCGGTTCGCGTCAAAACGCGCCCAAAACAGACACTGGCACCAGCCGTCAACCGAATTGAACGACGAGACCTTGAAACGATGACCGACAATCGCAACACCATCCTCGCCGTCATTCTATCCGGCATCGTGCTGATCGCCTGGCAATATTTCTACAACGTGCCGCAGATGGAAAAGCAGCGCGTGCAGACCCAGACGCAGGCCGAACTGGTGAAGCCGACGCCGCAGGCGACTCCCGGCAGCACCACGCCGCAGGCTGGCTCGCCGTCGGCTAACGCGCCCGCGAATAATGTGCCGGCCTCGGCCGCGCCCGTCGTCAGCCGCGATACCGCGATTGCCGCCACCCCGCGCGTCAAGATCGATACCCCGCGTCTGACCGGCAGCATCTCGCTCAGGGGTGCGCGCATCGACGATCTCGCGCTGGTGCAGTTCCGCGAAACCGTCGATCCGACATCTCCTGCGATCGTGCTGTACTCGCCCTCGAACACCGCGAGCCCCTATTATGCCGAGTTCGGCTGGGTTCCGGCGACCGGCTCGACCGCGCGCATTCCCGATCAGACCACGATGTGGCAGCAGGAGGGCTCCGGCAGCCTTTCGCCGACCAGCCCGGTGACGCTGAAATATGACAATGGCGACGGCCTCACCTTCCGACGCACGATTTCGATCGACGATAGCTATCTCTTCACCATCAAGGATGAAGTCACCAATATCGGCGCCGCGCCGGTCACGCTCTATCCGTTCGCGCTGATCTCGCGCCACGGCACCCCGCAGGTCTCGGGCTATTACATCCTGCATGAAGGCCTGATCGGCTATCTCGGCGAGAAGGGCCTGCAGGAATACGGCTACAAGAAAATCGACGAGGCCAAATCGGTCAGCTTCGACGTCACCAATGGCTGGCTCGGCATGACCGACAAGTACTGGGCGTCGGCGCTGCTGCCGGACACCACCGCCAGGCTGCAGGCGCGATTCTCCTCCAACCTGGTCGGCACGGTGCATACCTACCAGACCGACTATCTGCAGGACGCGCAGACGGTTGCGATCGGCGGCACGATCAGCGCCGATGCACGGCTGTTTGCCGGCGCCAAGGAAGCCCGCGTCGTCGGCATCAACTTCCCGCTGGTCGGCCTCGGCGGCTACAACAAGCAGCTCGGGCTCAACCACTTCGATCTCCTGATCGACTGGGGCTGGTTCTACTTCATCACCAAGCCGATGTTCCTGGCGCTCGACTGGTTCTATCATCTGGTCGGCAATTTCGGCATCGCCATCCTCTTGGTGACCGTGCTGGTGAAATTGTTGTTCTTCCCGCTGGCCAACAAATCCTACGCGTCGATGGCGAAGATGAAGTCGGTGCAGCCGCAGCTCGCCGCGCTCAAGGAACGCTATCCGGACGACCGGCAGAAGCAGCAGCAGGAGATGATGGAAATCTACAAGAAGGAGAAGATCAACCCGATCGCCGGTTGTCTTCCCGTCGTCGTGCAGATTCCCGTGTTCTTCTCGCTCTACAAGGTGCTGTTCGTCACCATCGAAATGCGCCACGCGCCGTTTTATGGCTGGATCAAGGACCTGTCGGCGCCCGATCCGACCAATCTGTTCACGCTGTTCGGCCTGTTGCATTTCGACCCGACGCAGCTGCCGATCTTCGGGCACTATCTCGCGCTCGGCATCTGGCCGATCATCATGGGCATCACGATGTGGTTCCAGATGAAGCTCAATCCGACGCCGCCGGATCCGACGCAGAAGATGATCTTCGACTGGATGCCGCTGATCTTCACCTTCATGCTGGCCGGCTTCCCGGCGGGTCTGGTGATCTACTGGGCCTGGAACAATACGCTGTCGGTGCTGCAGCAGAGCTTCATCATGCGCCGCAATGGCGTGAAGGTGGAACTGTTCGATAATCTGAGAGCGACGTTCGCCAGGAAGGCCGCGTCGAAAACCTGAGGCGCGGCTGATTTATGTAACGCAGGACGCTTGTCCTGTTCTCGTCATTGCGAGGAGCGAAGCGACGAAGCAATCCATTCTTCCTTTGTGGGTCTATGGATTGCTTCGCGGAGTTCAGCATCGGGCGCGCATCCGCGCGACCCGGTGGCTCGCAATGACGGCTGAGACGCCTTCGCCGCCCCTGATGGAAACCTTCGCATGACCGCTGAGACCGATGCGAAGCTGATCGAGCAGGGCCGCAAACTCTTTGCCGGCGACTGGCAGTTCATCTGGGCCTCGCCCTCGATCGAGACGCTGCCGCCGGAAGCCGGCCTGGAAGTGGCGTTCGCCGGCCGCTCCAATGTCGGCAAATCCAGCCTCATCAACGCGCTGACCGGCCGCAACGCGCTGGCGCGCACCTCGCACACGCCGGGCCGCACCCAGGAACTGATCTTTTTCCAGGGCCCCGAAAACGCGGACTTCCGGCTGGTCGACATGCCCGGCTACGGCTACGCCTCGGCGCCAAAGGCAAAAGTCGCGTCATGGACCGCGCTGATCCACAAATTCCTGCAGGGCCGCAGCACGCTGGCACGGGTCTACGTGCTTGTTGACGCCCGCCACGGCATCAAGGACGTCGATCAGGACGTGCTGAAGACGCTCGACAAGTCGGCCGTGAGTTATCAGGTGGTGCTGACCAAGGCGGATCAGGTCAAGCCGGCCGAACTGGAAAAGTGCATCGCCGAGACCATTGCGGCCCTGGCAAAACATCCTGCCGCGTTTCCGGATGTGCTGGTGACATCCTCGCGCTCGGGCGCCGGCATGCCGGAATTGCGCGCCGCGATGGTGCGCCTGCTCGAGGAGCGCCGTTGATGAGCCGGGCCTATCGCATCCTGATCGTTCTGGCCGGCATCATGGGCGCCGACGGAATTGTGCTGGCCGCGGCCTCCGCACATCAACCTGATGCGTCCCGGCTGGCATCGGCCTCATCGATGCTGCTGTTCCATGCCACGGCCGTGCTCGGAATCGTTGTGCTGGCCGAGCGTGCAATCGTCCATGCCCGGATCGGGATAGCATCCGCCTTCGGCTTTGTGATCGCCTCCGCCCTGTTCGCCGGCGACCTGAGCTTGCGGCAATATGCCGGTCACAGCCTGTTTCCGATGGCCGCGCCGACGGGCGGCACGCTTTTGATTCTGAGCTGGCTGGCCGTCGCGGTGGCCGCGGCATGGCCAGGGCGAGGGTAAGCGGTCACCGATTTATCGTGTCCCGGACGCGGTGCAGCGCCCTTGCGCTGCTCCGCAGAGCCGGGACCCATCTTCGCTTCATGGGCCCCGGATCAGCAGCGCACCACGCCGCAAGGCAAAGCGCGCCAAAGACGCGCGTGAACGCGCTTATGGCGCTGCGCAGCATCCGGGGCACGCAATCCAGCACTTTGCGCCCGCCCGCCAATCAGATAGAACCCCGCCCGACCTCTTCGATAATGAGACCCGCTTCATGACCGACGTGTCGAATATCAGCCCGCTCGATCAGGCCCGCATCCTGTCCGAGGCGCTGCCGCATATGCAGGAATATGACGAAGAGACCATCGTCATCAAATATGGCGGCCATGCCATGGGCGCGGAAGAGACCGCCAAGGCCTTCGCCCGCGACATCGTGCTGCTGGAGCAAACCGCGATCAATCCGGTCGTGGTGCATGGCGGCGGGCCGCAGATCGCGACCATGCTGAAGCGGCTCGGCATCCAGTCGGAATTCGCCGCGGGCCTGCGCATCACCGATGCCGCGACCATCGAGATCGTCGAGATGGTGCTGGCCGGCTCGGTCAACAAGCAGCTGGTTGGCTACATCAATGAAGCCGGCGGCAAGGCCGTGGGCCTCAGCGGCAAGGACGGCAACATGGTGTCGGCGTCGAAGGCGACGCGCACCATGGTCGATCCGGATTCGCATATCGAAAAGGTGGTCGATCTCGGTTTCGTCGGCGAGCCCGAGAAGGTCGATCTCACGCTGCTCAATCAGCTGATCGGCCACGACCTGATCCCGGTGCTGGCGCCGCTGGCGACCTCGAAGTCCGGGCAGACCTTCAATGTCAACGCCGACACCTTTGCAGGTGCGGTGGCGGGCGCGCTGAAGGCCAAGCGGTTGCTGCTTCTGACCGACGTTCCCGGTGTGCTCGACAAGTCGAAGAAGCTTATTCCGGAACTGTCGGTCAAGGATGCGCGAAAGCTGATCGCCGACGGCACGATTTCCGGCGGCATGATCCCGAAGGTCGAGACCTGCATCTATGCGCTGGAGCAGGGCGTGCAGGGCGTCGTCATCATCGACGGCAAGACGCAGCACGCCGTGCTGCTCGAATTGTTCACCAATCAAGGCACCGGTACGCTGATCCACAAGTGACCCGCGCGAACCCATCGTCCCCGATGATCAAGCGCCGCTTCAGCGCAAGAATGCAGCGGTACGCGGCGCGCACGATCCTGGCGCTGCCGGCCGCGACGATCTCGCTGTTCTTCTCGTCCGCGCCGGCGCTGGCCGACCTGAAACTCTGCAATCGAATGAGCTATGTGGTCGAGGCCGCGATCGGCATCGACGACAAATCGGCAACGGCGACGCGCGGCTGGTTTCGCATCGATCCCGCCGCCTGCCGCGTCGTGGCGCAGGGCACGCTGGCGGCCGACCGCTACCTGTTGAATGCCCGGGCGCTCGGCGTCTACGGCGCTTCGCCGATCCCGCAAAACGGCACCGATACGCTTTGCATCGCGCCGGAGAATTTCGTCATCGCCGCCGCGCGCCAGTGCCGCGCCGGCCAGACCCCGGCACCCTTCACCCAGATCACGCCGACCCAGGCCGACGATGGCAATCTGGTCGCCTATCTCGCCGAGGACTCCGAATATGACGACGAGCAGGCGCGCCTCGCCGGGATCCAGCGACTGCTGGTCATCGCGGGCTATGACGCAGCCCCGATCGACGGCGTCGACGGGCCGAAGACGCAAGGAGCGCTGGCCGCGTTCCTGAAAAGCCGCGGGCTAAGCGCCGACATCGTGCAGTCGCCGAATTTCTTCACCACCATGATCGACGCGGTGCAGTCGCCGTCCTCGACCGGGCTGACCTGGTGCAACGACACGCGGCACAAGATCATGGCCGCGGTCGCGACCGATGACGGCAAGGTCGTGACCAGCCGCGGCTGGTATCGCATCGATCCCGGCAAATGCCTGCATCCCGACGTCACCGGCCAGCCGAAACAGATCTTCAGCTTTGCCGAAGCCGTCGACGGCGAGAACCGCACCGTCAAATACAAGGACAAGCCGCTGAACTGGGGCGGCGCGAAAGAGCTTTGCACGCGCGAGAGCAAATTCGAGATCAACGAACAGGGCGATTGCGGCAGCCGCGGCCTCGCACCGATCGGCTTTGCCGCGGTCGACATGAGCGGCGGCGGCAAGACGCTGCGATTTGCGATGCCATGATGAAAGAAAAACTCCCCTCCATCGTCGTCCCTGCGAAAGCGGGGACCCATATGTGGACGGCCCCCGTGGCACAAGAGCTTTTTGACGTGATCGGATCGCTTGCATCCATATGTCCGGCCTGTTGATGCGATCGGATTGATCGCTGGCCAAGATGGTTTGCGCGAGGCGAGTTCCAAACAACCTGGCGGCCTGCTAGCGGCCAATGGGTCCCACGGATTGTCTCGCATCGTTGATTGACCGATCGCTCCATCTGCTCTTGCAGCTCCGGGTCGGCCGGTGAGCGAACCCGCCGGCCGGCCAATCTGTTAAGCGGCGAATGCCGGGATGGCATTCATCCGTGCGGCATCGTAACTCTCGCCCGTCGCCATCAGCTTCCAGGCGATGCGGGCAACCTTGTTGGCGAGCGCCACGGCGGCCAGCTTTGGCGGCTTGCGCTTAAGCAGCGCGACCAGCCAGCGCGAGGGATGGCCGCGGCCGCGCCGAACCTGCTGGATCACCGAGGTCGCTCCCGCCACGAGCAAGCGGCGCAGGTCCTCGTCGCCGGCCCGCGTGATCTTGCCAAGCCTGGTTTTGCCGGCGGTCGAATGATCCTTGGGTGTGAGGCCCAGCCAGGCCGCAAAGTGCCGGCCGGAGCGGAACGCACGCGGATCGGGCGTCTTCATCACCAACCTCGTCGCAATGATCGGGCCGATCGAGGGGATCTGCGCCAAGCGCCGGCTGAGGGCATCAGCCCGGTGCCAGGCCACCAGCTTGGCCTCGATCTGCTTGAGTTCGGCTTGTAGCCGCGCATATTCGCGCCCCGGTACCGCAAACAGTTCGCGCGCCATTGCTGGCAGGCTCTCGTCCTGCGCAATCTGCGTCAACAGCGGCTCGATCTTGTCGAGGCCCTTGGGCGCGATCAGGCCAAACTCTGCCGCGTAGCCGCGGATCGTATTGCTCAGCTGGGTGCGCCGGGCGATCAGTCCATCGCGGATTCCCGTCAGCATCAGCGCAGCCTGTTGCTCGGCCGTCTTTACCGGCACAAACCGCATGCTCGGCCGGCTCATCGCTTCACACTGCCCTTCCGCATCCCGCCCGTCGTTCTTGTTCCGTGATATGTAGGGCTTCACCAACTGCGGGGCCATCAGCTTCACCTCATGCCCGAGTTTGGAAAGCTCCCGCGCCCAATATTGCGAAGCCCCGCAAGCCTCCATTCCGATCACGGTTGGTGGCAGGTTGGCAAAGAACTCCACCATTTGCTTGCGCGAAAGCCGCTTGCGCAATACCGGCTGCTCGGCGGCATCAACCCCATGCAGCTGAAAAATATGTTTCGACGTATCCATTCCAATGCGGATAATCTGCTTCACGGACGGCTCCCTTGTCTGAGATTTACAACAACCTCATTCTGGCACACTTGATGCCGTAGGGGGCCGTCCACCCCATCAACCACCGATCTGAATTTTGGCCGCTACTGCCGCCACGATCAAAGGCAACTGGCACCGTGCTCACCAATGACCGACACGGCGTATGGGTCCCGGCGTTCGCCGGGACGACGGGATGAGAGAATCATGAAATCACCCCGCGCCTTCACGCATATCGACACCTGGGTGTTCGATCTCGACAACACGCTGTACCCGCATCACGTCAATCTGTGGCAGCAGGTCGACGCCCGGATCGGCGAATATATCGGCGCCTTCCTGAAGGTTTCGCCACAGGAAGCGCGGCGGATCCAGAAGGACTATTATCTCCGCTACGGCACCTCGATGCGCGGCATGATGACCGAGCATGGCGTGCGGGCCGACGATTACCTCGCCTATGTGCACCGGATCGATCACTCGCCGCTGCAGCCGAACCCGGCGATGGGGGCGGCGATCGCAAAGCTGCCCGGGCGCAAGCTGATCCTGACCAACGGCTCGACCGACCATGCCGACGCGGTGCTGGCACGGCTCGGCATCGGCACGCATTTCGAGGCGGTGTTCGACATCATCGCCGCCGAGCTGGAGCCGAAACCGGCGCCGCGGACCTATGACAAGTTCCTCAGGCTGCACGGCGTCGAGCCAACCAGATCGGCGATGTTCGAGGATCTCGCCCGCAACCTCGTGGTGCCGCACCAGCTCGGCATGACCACGGTGCTGGTGGTGCCTGATGGTACCGAGGAAGTGGTACGCGAAGACTGGGAGCTGGAAGGCCGCGACGCCGATCATGTCGATCATGTCACCGATGATCTGACCGGATTTTTGCAAGCGTTGAGCGCTTGAACCCGCCTCGGTCGTGCCGGCGATGCCAGGACAGGCCCGTAGAGCAATTCAATTACTCAGCTAGGAATCCCCGGAGATCCTTCTCCGGAACTTTCCGGAGCGAATTCGCTGCTGCCTGTCGATCTTGACCCTTGCTCTGGTCTTGTCGCTGGTCGTCCCGGTTGCGAATATTTCCTTCATCGGTGTCCAATAAGTCTCGATCCAGCCGCGATAATGGCCGCTGTATCGACCTGGCGGGATGCCGATCTGGGTGAACTTTAGCTTCGCGCCTCCCCGCGTTTTGCTGATATCGAAAATTGCAATGGAGTAATGGTCGGGCCACCAGCCTGTCGCGCGCCAGGCCTGCACGATTTTTTTGCCCGGCTTAAGTACCAGATTGATTCCCGACAAATGCGAGCCCCACGCTGTGAATTTACCGCCTACCTTTTTGCTGATCTTGGCGGGCTCGCCCGATAGCGAACTATGCTTCCTTGAGTCCATAATCATGTCGTAGACCTCCCTCGGGGAAGCTTTGAAGGTGACGACCTGTTGAAGAGTCTTCGTTTGCATCTGAAGCTCCTTGCTCGCGTTGCCGTTGACGCTCTTCCTCACGATTGAGGGTCTAACCGCGTGCCACTTCCTGCAGCCGATCGAGATAGAGCGACCAGCGCTCGCCGTGAACGGGTATTGTTACGTCGGGAAGGCCGCTATGGCGCAGGCGCAGCAGCGTCCCGCCATCCCTTTGCTCAAGCTCAATCTCGACCAGCGATTCACCGGGCGGTGTCAGGGCAAGGTTCGGGTCGACCGAGTCCCAGCCCCAGGTGAAGGCAACCCGGCGGGGACGCGTCACTTCCGTATATGTACCACGCGCGATATTGCCGGGACTGACTTCAACTTGAAAGCGCCCGCCGGCGTGCGGTTCTAGCGCATGGAAAATTCCGATCCACTGTGACATTAGTTTTGGGTCAACAAGAAAGCCGAACACGGTCTCGGGCGATGCGTCGATGAAGATCTGCCGCTCGATGGCTCTGCTCTCGCCAGTCATTGCGATTTGCTCTTTCGCTCGGCTGCCTCGGCGACATCCCGCAGCTGAGCGAGACGATCGTCCCAGAAGGCCGCTAGCTCTGCTCGCAGCCGTGCTACGGAATTGCGGTTGGCACGATAGAGCCTCCGCGTGCCTTCGGGTCGGACAGAGACCAAGTCGCTGTCGCGCAACACGCCAAGATGCTGAGACACCGCTGGACGCGTCATCGCGAACCTCGCCGCGATTTCGCCGGCCGTCCGCTCCTCGCGCCACACCAGCGCCAAGATTTGGCGGCGCGTGCCGTCAGCCAACGCTCGCAGCATCACATCCATGCGCATATCGTTAGAATTTTCTAACGTAAGTGTCAACTTACAATAAGAAAAGCCATTGTTGCCCGGATGGACGACGTTGCCCGGATGGACGACACGACACACCGCCCGCCTTGACTCTCCGGCCCCAAATCCCGAAAAAGCCTCCCCAAATTGCCGTCACAAGCATCCGCCCAAGGAAAACCTCATGTCCCTGTCCGCCCTCGAATCCACCGTCAACACCGCGTTCGATGCCCGCGACGGCATCTCGACCGCGACCAAGGGCGAGGTTCGCGACGCCGTGGATCATGCGCTCGAACTGCTCGACAAAGGCGAGGCGCGCGTCGCCGAGCGCGAGGCCGGCGGCAAGTGGAAGGTCAATCAGTGGCTGAAGAAGGCGGTGCTGCTGTCATTCCGCCTCAACGACATGAGTTCGATTCCGGGTGGCCCGGGCAAGGCGGCGTGGTGGGACAAGGTGCCCTCGAAATTCGAGGGCTGGGGCGAGAACCGTTTTCGCGACGCCGGTTTTCGCGCGGTGCCGGGCGCCATCGTGCGCCGTTCGGCCTTCATCGCCCGCAACGTGGTGCTGATGCCGTCCTTCGTCAATCTCGGCGCCTATGTCGATGAATCGACCATGATCGACACCTGGTCGACGGTCGGCTCCTGCGCCCAGATCGGCAAGCGCGTTCATATCTCCGGCGGCGTCGGCATCGGCGGCGTGCTGGAGCCGTTGCAGGCCGAGCCCGTGATCATCGAGGACGATTGCTTCATCGGCGCGCGAAGCGAAGTCGCCGAAGGCGTGATCGTGCGCAAGGGCGCGGTGCTGGCGATGGGCGTGTTCCTCGGGGCTTCCACCAAGATCGTCGATCGCGACACCGGCGAGACCTTTATCGGCGAGGTCCCGGAATATGCCGTGGTGGTGCCCGGCACCTTGCCGGCCCGGCCGCTGAAGAACGGCCAGCCCGGTCCCTCCACCGCCTGCGCCGTGATCGTCAAGCGCGTCGACGAGCGCACCCGGGCCAAAACCAGCATTAACGAGCTGTTGCGGGACTAGGTTTCGAACCAAAATCGCTCGGCTGCGACCAATCTACCGGACTGCGGGGGGAGCATTTGCCGCCGTCCAGAGGTTGCGATGGACTACGCCGCGTTCCTTCTCAGTTTCGACGGCCGCATCAACCGCGCCAAACTCTGGTGGACGGGGCTGACCATCGTTTGCTGGATGCTGCTGCTGTGCGCGCTGATGTTCGCGGTCGCCGGCGCCTTCGGTATCGCGCGCAGCAAGTCCTTCGGTTTCGGCACCGACGACATCTTTGGCATTCTCGATCCCGTATCGCTACGTTCGTTGTCGTCGGCCGATGTCCTGCCGCTGTGCTTCAAGGCGGTCGGAACGCCGCTGTTCCTGTGGGTCTATGTCGCCGCCTCGATCAAGCGGCTGCATGATCGCGACAAAAGCGCCTGGTAGATGGTCCCGTTTTTCGTCGTCCCCGGTCTCTTCAACCAGTTCGAGGATCAGCTCGGCGACTCCTACCCGGTGCTGTTCCTCAGCTTGATCGCATCTGCCGTCTGGCTGTGGGGAGTCATTGAGATATATCTTCTGAGAGGAACGAAAGGGCCCAACCGGTTCGGCCCTGACCCGCTGGCGCCGGGGGCGCCGCGCGACACAAGGCCGCACTGGGACCAGCAAAGCGAGCTGGAATTTGTTCCGCACAGCGCTGGCCCATCGCCGGGACCTCATGTTAAGCGGGGGCATGAATGATGCCGTTTCCATTACCCGCGACCTGGTCCGCTGCCCGTCGGTCACGCCGGCCGATGCCGGCGCGCTCGGCGTTCTCGAAACACGCCTGAAAGCCGCCGGCTTCGAGGTGCACCGCGTCACCTTCTCCGAGCCCGGCACCGCCGATATCGACAACCTCTATGCCCGCATCGGCAACACGGCGCCGCACCTCACCTTTGCCGGCCATACCGACGTGGTGCCGCCCGGCGACGAGGCGGCATGGAGCCATGGCGCCTTCTCCGGCGAGGTCAAGGACGGCTTTCTCTATGGCCGCGGCGCCGTCGACATGAAGGGCGGCATCGCCTGCAGCGTCGCCGCCGTACTGGATTATCTCGCCGACAATGGCGGCAAGCCAAAAGGCTCGATCTCTTTTCTGATCACCGGCGACGAGGAAGACATCTCCGTCAACGGCACCATCAAGCTCTTGCAGTGGGTCGCCGCGCGGGCCGAGAAATTCGACCATTGCGTGCTCGGCGAGCCCTCCAATGTCGAAGTGCTGGGCGACTGCATCAAGGTCGGCCGCCGCGGCTCGCAGTCGGGCACGCTGGTTGTCGACGGCGTGCAGGGCCACGTCGCCTATCCGCATCGGGCGGCGAACCCGGTGCCGGATATTTCGCGATTGATCGTGGCACTCAGCGACGAGCCGCTCGACCACGGCAGCGCCCAGTTCCAGGCCTCGAATCTCGAATTCACTTCCGTCGATGTCGGCAATGCCGCCAGCAACGTGATCCCAGGGCAGGCGCGCGCGAAATTCAACATCCGCTTCAACGACAATCACACCCAGGATACGCTGCGCAAGCTGGTCGACGAGCGTCTCGAGAAGGCCGCCGGCAACCGCATCCGAGCGCGGATCGTGTGGGAGCCTTCCAACTCCAACGTCTTCGTCACAAAACCCGGGCCGTTCACCGATCTCGCGGTTGCGGCGATCGAGGAAGTCACCGGCCGCAAGCCGGAACTAAGCACCAGCGGCGGCACCTCGGACGCGCGCTTCATCTCAAGCTATTGTCCGGTGATCGAATTCGGCCTGGTCGGCCAGACCATGCACCAGATCAACGAGCGCACGCCGGTGTCGGATCTGGAAAAACTGACGAAGATCTATCGCGGCGTGCTGGATCGGTATTTCGGGTGAGCCTCTTCTCCCTCGCCCCGCTCTTGCGGGGAGAGGGTTGGGATGAGGGGCTGCTTCAACAAACACCGAATACGCGGTGAGTCCCCCTCACCCGAAGCCTTCGGCTTCGACCTCTCCCCGCAAGCGGGGCGAGGTGAAGAGCCCGGCTATGACGGTTGAGAGAGCATTAATACTCCACCCGCACCAGATACAATCCCTCCGGCGGCGCGACGGGGCCGCAGGCGGCGCGGTTGCGGGCGGCGAGCGCGGCGGCGAGATCGTCGGCGCTCCAGCGGCCTTCGCCGACCCAGACCAGCGATCCCACCATCGAACGCACCTGGCTGTGCAGGAACGAGCGCGCCGAGGTCAGGATGGAAACGGCGTCGCCATCCCTGACAACGTCGAGCTGGTCGAGCGTCTTCTCCGGCGATTTCGCCTGGCACTCGGTGTCGCGAAACGTCGTGAAATCGTGCTTGCCAATCAGCCGCTGCGCTGCGGCGTGCATCGCATCCGTATCGAGATGTCGCGGCAGCCGCCAGGTTCGCCCGATATCGAGGGCGAGGTTCGCTCTGGTGTTGGTAATGCGATAACGGTAATGCCGTTTCTTCGCGGAAAATCGCGCCTCGAAATCGTCGGGCACGATTTCGGCCGACAGCACGCCGATCGGATGCGGCCGCAAATGCGCGTTCAAGCCATCGCGAAAACGGCCCGGCGGAAAATGCTTTGCGATGTCGCAATGCGCGACCTGCGCCAGCGCATGCACGCCGGCGTCGGTGCGGCCGGCGCCGTGCACGCGAACCTGCTCGCCGCAGATCGCCTTGACCGCGGCTTCCAGCGCGCCCTGCACCGTGGCGCCATTGTCCTGGATCTGCCAGCCGCAGAACGGCGTTCCGTCATATTCGATGATGAGTTTGTAACGGGGCATCAGGCGAGCCGCGCCGGCGGCCTGAGCGGCGTGCCGCGCAAAAAATCCGCAGCTTTCATCGGCGCCTTGCCGGCGCGCTGCAGTTCAATAATCCGGACGGCGCCCTCGCCGCAGGCGATCCCGAGGCGGTCGTCCAGCACGGCGCCCGGCGCGCCCGCGCCGTTTGCCGGTTCGCATCGCAGGATTTTGACGCGGGCCGGTTCACTATCGGTCGCGATCTCGCACCACGCGCCCGGAAACGGCGACAGCCCGTGAATGTGGCGCAATACGGCACCCGCCGGCTGGTTCCAGTCGATCCGCGCCTCGGCCTTGTCGATCTTGGCGGCGTAGGTCACGCCGTGTTCGCTCTGCTTTGTCAGTTGCAGCTTGCCGCGTTCCAGCGCGCCCATCGCGCGCACCATCAGATCGGCGCCGAGCGGCGCCAGTGCGTCGTGCAGATCGGCGGCCGTCATCTTATCCGTAATGGTCAGCCGTTCCGCCATCGCGACATCGCCGGTGTCGAGGCCGACATCCATTTTCATCACCATCACGCCGGTCTCGGCGTCGCCCGCCATGATAGCCCGGTTGATCGGGGCCGCGCCGCGCCAGCGCGGCAGCAGCGACGCGTGCAGATTGAAGCAGCCAAGCGGGGGCGTATCCAGGATGGCCTGCGGCAGGATCATGCCGTAGGCGACGACCACGGCAGCATCCGCACGATGCGCGCGGAAATCATCCAGCGCTTCAGGGATTTTCAGCGTCGAAGGCGTCAACACGGGAATGCCGAGCCGCCGCGCCTGCTGTTCGACAGGGGTTGGCTGCAGCTTCATGCCGCGCCCGGCCGGTTTTGCGGCACGGGTATAGACGGCCGCGATCTCATGGCCGTGCGCCATCAGCTCCAGCAGCGTCGGCACCGCGAAGTCGGGCGTGCCCATGAAGATCAAGCGGAGAGGCATTGCGCGGAAAATTCCTTTGAACCGAACATCAAGATAAAGAGCGTCATCCTGAGGTGCGAGCACTTCGCGAGCCTCGAAGGATGCGCGGACAAGAAAGAACGTCGCTTGTGTCTGCCGTCGCCCTTCGAGGCTACGGCGCCAGGAGGCGCCTTCGCACCTCAGGGTGACGGCACTTTCGTTGGTGCGAGGCCGAGCCTACTCCGCCGCGCGCTTGGCGGCTTTGGTGAACTTCTTCAGCACGCGGTCGCGCTTCAGCTTCGACAAATAATCCACGAACAGCACGCCGTTGAGGTGATCGATCTCGTGCTGGATGCAGGTCGCGAACAGGCCGTCCGCATCCTCCTCGTGCAGCTTGCCGTCGAGATCGGTGAAGCGCACGCGCACCCGCGCCGGCCGCTCGACCTCCTCGTAATATTCGGGGATCGACAGGCAGCCCTCCTCGTAGACCGACAATTCCTCCGACGAGAAGATGATCTCCGGATTGATGAAGACCCGCGGCTGCGGCTTGGTCTCGCCGTCCTCGGCCTTCTTGGCGAGATCCATGGTGATCAGCCGCAACGGCTGCGCGACCTGGATCGCCGCAAGGCCGATCCCGGGGGCGTCATACATGGTCTCGAACATGTCGTCGGCGAGCTTGCGGATCTCCGCCGTCACCTTTTCGACGGGCTTGGAAACGAGCCGCAACTGCTTGTCCGGCAGGATGATGATTTCTCTTAAGGCCATAGCGGGCGATTTAAGCTGCTGATTTGCCGGGGTCAATGCGCGGAGGAACCCGTTAACCCCGGCTTAACCATGATTTTTTAGGCCGCGTTAACCACGAAAATTTACCTGCCATTTACCATAAATGTTCCCTCTTCGTTCGCGCAAACCCGCGAATCGGCTACAAGCAGGCCATGAACGAGATTATTTTTGTCATCGGCGACTGGCCGATCCGCACCATTGACGCGCTGATCGGCTTTGGCGCGCTCGCCCTTGTCCTGCTTCTGGTGATCGCCATCGTGATCGCGCGCTCCGGCCGCCGCGGCGCGGAACTGGCGATGGCGCAGGCGATCCGCGCCGACGAACTCGAGGAACGCCTGAGCGAGATGCTGCAGGCGCAGAACGTGGCCACCGGCCGGGTCGATGCGATGGGACAGGCGCTGGCCCGCCGCCAGGCCGAAATGGCGCGCGCCGTCAACGAGCGGCTGGATTCGGTGACCCACCGCGTCGGCCAGTCGATGGAAGCGACCACGCGCAACACCATGGACAGTCTGCGCGTGCTGCACGAGCGGCTCGGCATTATCGACAATGCGCATAAAAATCTCACCGAGCTGACGTCACAAGTGACCACGCTACGCGACGTGCTCGCCAACAAGCAGTCGCGCGGCGCGTTCGGCCAGGCGCGGATGGAAGCGATCGTCCAGGACGGCATGCCGAAGGGCAGTTACGAATTCCAGTTCACGCTCTCGACCGGCAAGCGGCCGGACTGCGTGGTGTTCCTGCCCGACCAGCGCCCGCTGTGCATCGACGCGAAATTTCCGCTGGAAGCGATGACCGCGCTGCACGACGCACGCACCGACGAGGAAAAGAAATACGCCACGCAGCGGCTGCGCAATGACGTGATGAAGCATGTCAGCGACATCGCCGAGAAATATCTGATTGCGGGCGAGACCCAGGACACCGCGCTGATGTTCGTGCCGTCGGAATCGGTTTATGCCGAGATTCACGACGGCTTCGACGACGTGATCCAGAAGGCCTATCGCGCCCGCGTGGTGCTGGTATCGCCGTCGCTGTTGATGCTGGCGATTCAGGTGATGCAGCAGATCCTCAAAGACGCGCGGATGCGCGACGCCGCCGACCAGATCCGCACCGAGGTGCTCAACCTCGGCGACGATCTCGGCCGCCTGCGCGACCGCGTGCTGAAGCTGCAAAAGCATTTTGGCGACGTCAACGAGGACGTCCGGCAAATCCTGATCTCCGCCGACAAGATCGAAAAACGCGCCGGGCGGATCGAGGAACTGGATTTCAGCAAGACCGAGACGCCGGTGGAACTCCCGCGCATCGTCAAGAGCGGCGCGCCGGAGCTGTTCCCCGCGCCGCGCAAGCTGCAGGCGGGTGAGTAGTATCTTCCCTTCTCCCCTTGCGGGAGAAGGTGCCCATAGGTCCAAACCGGCTACATAGGTAACACAATAGACCGGCGACATGGGTAACAGGTCAAGTGATCGGCAGGGAGGGCCTTGCCGATGGTTTGGATGGAGACCTGTGCGGTGGACGAGCGGATGCGCTTTGTGATTGCGGCGGAGGAGCACGAGGAGTCGTTTGCGGCGGTATGCCGGCGGTTCGGCGTGAGCCGAAGGGTCGGATACAAGTGGCTTGAGCGTTATCAGGAAGCCGGTGTTGAGGGTCTGTGGGACCGCCCACGTGCGCCGCTGCATCATCCCCAGGCGATTGGCGAGGAGATCGCCGAACGCTGCCTTGCGGTGCGGCGGGCGCATCCGAGTTGGGGACCCCGGAAGGTTCTGGCTTTTCTGGAACGTCGGGCGCCGGCGCTCGAATGGCCTGCGGCGAGCACGATCGGAGCCTTGTTCGACCGCCAGGGATTGACGGTAAAGCGGAAGCTGCGCCGCCGCAGCCCGCCCTCGAGCGCACCGTTTGCGGAATGCACGGCAGCCAACGAGGTGTGGTGCATCGACTTCAAGGGCTGGTTCATGACGGGGGACGGCAAATGCTGCGAACCGCTGACGCTGACCGATGCCCATAGCCGGTATCTGCTGCGCTGCCAGGCGATGACGCGTACCGATACCGCGCACGTCTGGCCGGTCGTGGAGGCCGCCTTCCGCGAGTTCGGCCTGCCGCATCGGCTGCGTTCCGACAACGGTCCGCCCTTTGCGTCGCGCGGTGCCGGCGGGCTTTCGCAACTGTCGGTCAAGGTGATCAAGGCGGGCGTGCTGCCGGAGCGGATTGCGCCCGGCAAACCGCAGCAGAATGGCCGCCACGAGCGGATGCATCTGACGCTGTTGCAGGACACCGCCAGTCCACCGGCGCACAGCCTGCGCGAGCAGCTCAAGCGCTTGCGGAACTTCCAGCGCATCTACAACGAACAGCGTCCGCACGAGTCGCTCGACGATGACACGCCGGCCGATCACTATACCTCCTCGCCGCGCCGCTTCGACGGCGTCTTGCGCGAGCCGGAATACGGTGACTGCGAAGTGCGGCGGGTGCGTCATAACGGCGAGATCAAATGGCAGGGCCAAACGATCTACATCAGCGGGGCCTTGATCGGCGAGCCGGTCGGCCTCTGCGAACACGATGCCGCTGGATGGACGGTCTGCTACGGCCCGATCGTGCTCGGCACGATCGCCCACCGCGACGACCGCCTGCGAAAACCCAAACAGGCCTGTGGACTTGTGGACGATGCAAGAGCATCGCCCACAGGGTCCACAGCCACAAAAACAGCAGACCTGAACGAAACGAGAATTGTGTTACCTATGTCGTCGGGCTGAACTGTTACCTATGTCGTCGGTTGCAGACATAGGCGGCCTCTGGCCGCCGTTCTGCAGTACGCCGATGCTTTGCATCGGCTATGGCGGAACGCCAAGGCGGATGAGGGGTTCTTTCCGCGGAGACAAACCCCTCACCCGTCTCGAATGAGCTGCGCTCATTCGATCCACCCTCTCCCACAAGGGGAGAGGGAAAGACGCCCGAATCTCTGCTAACACCCTTCCATGACCGCACCCGAAGCTGCCTCCCCAGCCTCAGCTACGCCAGCCCCCGCGCCCTCCTGGCGCGACGGCCTTGCCGTTTACCTGCAGCCACGCGTGCTGATCGTGCTGCTGCTCGGCTTTTCCTCCGGGCTGCCGCTGGCGCTGTCGGGATCGACGCTGCTGGTGTGGATGCGCGAATCCGGCGTCGACCTCGGCACCATCGGCCTGTTCGCGCTGGTCGGTACGCCCTACACGCTGAAATTCCTGTGGGCGCCCTTGGTCGACGCGCTGCATGTGCCGTTCTTCACGCGAACCTTCGGCCGCCGGCGCGGCTGGCTGGTGTTCTCGCAATTGCTGCTGATCGTGGCGATCCTGCTGCTGGCATTGACCGACCCGGCGCGCTCGCCGTTGTTCGTCGCGCTCGGCGCGCTGCTGGTCGCGGCGATGTCCTCGACGCAGGACATCGTCGTCGATGCGTTCCGGGTCGAGAGCCTGCCCGAAAGCGAGCAGGCGGCCGGGATGGCGTCCTATGTCGCCGCCTACCGCATCGGCATGCTGGTCTCGACCGCGGGCGCGCTGTTCATCGTCAGCGGCTTCGAAGGCACCGGCATCGCGCGCGCATCGGCCTGGATGTGGGGCTATGTAGTGATGGCCGCACTGGTGCTGATCGGGACCGCCACGGCCCTGGCCGCGACCGAGCCCGAGCAATCCGCGCGCGCGGAAGCGGCGACGCGCACGGAAACCGCGTTCGAGCGCGTGCTGCATGCCGCGATCGGCGCGTTCTCGGAATTCGTCACCCGCCGCGACGCCTGGGCCGCACTCGCCTTCGTCGTGCTGTTCAAATTCACCGACGCGTTTTCCGGCACCATGACCGCACCGTTCGTGATCGACCTCGGTTTTTCGCGCAACGACTACGCCGCGATCGTCAAGGGCGTGGGTCTGGCCGCCACATTGATCGGCGGCTTTGCCGGCGGCTTCGTGGCGCGGCGTTATTCGCTGGCGGCAAGCCTGTGGATCGGCGGCCTGCTGCAGGCGGTCGCCAATCTCTCGTTCTCGTGGCTGGCGCTGGTCGGCGTCAACGAATGGGCGCTGGCCTTCGCCATCACCGCCGAAAATTTCACCAGCGCCATCGGCACCGTGATCTTCGTCGCCTATTTATCCGCGCTGTGCCGCAACCCGCTGCACACCGCGACCCAATACGCGCTGCTGACCGCGCTCGCCGCCGTCGGGCGCACGTATCTATCCTCCGGCGCAGGCTATGTCGCAAAGGCGACGGGATGGCCGCTGTTCTTTGCGATCTGCGTCGTGGTCGCGGTGCCGAGCCTGATCCTGCTGGCCTGGCTGCAGCGGCGCGGGCATTTTGACGAATTGGGGCCGGTGAAGGTTTAGTCCCTCAGCGGTCGTCACCCGGCTTGACCGGGTGACCCAGGGCGGATTCAACCGGTCAAGCCGGGCGATGACAGCAATCCCTTAATGCGCCTCGTCCCAATTGTTCGCCGCCCTTGCATCGACCTGCAGCGGCAGCGACAGCAGCACCGCCGGGAACGGCGCGTCCTGCATGACGTGCTGCACGACCGGCAGCGTCGCCGCCACCTCATCGTCGGGCACTTCGAAAATCAAT
Source organism: Bradyrhizobium sp. Ash2021 (assembly GCF_031202265.1). Taxonomy (NCBI): domain Bacteria; kingdom Pseudomonadati; phylum Pseudomonadota; class Alphaproteobacteria; order Hyphomicrobiales; family Nitrobacteraceae; genus Bradyrhizobium; species Bradyrhizobium sp. Ash2021. The sequence goes on from NZ_CP100604.1 coordinate 8,750,148, forward strand.
TCGTCGTGCACCTGCAGCAGCATCTGCGCCGAGAGTTTCTTCTCCGCGAGCGCATCCTCCATCCGGATCATGGCGCGGCGGATGATGTCGGCGGCCGAGCCCTGCAGCCGCGCGTTGATGGCGGCGCGTTCGTTGAAGGCTCGAACCGAGCCATTGCTTGCCTTGATGTCGGGATAGTAGCACTTCCGTCCGAACAGCGTGGCGACATAGCCGTGTCTGCGGCAGAACTCCTTGGTCTCATCCATGTAGGCGCGGATGCCCGGAAAACGCTCAAAGTATTTCTTGATGTAGGCGGAGGCTTCCTCGCGGGCGATGCCGAGCTGATTGGCAAGGCCGAACGCCGAGATGCCGTAGATGATGCCGAAATTGATCGCCTTGGCACGCCGGCGCACTTCGCTCGGCATGTCCTTGATCGGCACGCCGAACATTTCAGACGCCGTCATGGCGTGAATGTCGAGCCCGTCGCGGAACGCCTGCTTCAGCACGGGGATGTCGGCGATCTCCGCCAGCAGCCGCAGTTCGATCTGCGAATAGTCGGCCGATACCAGCTTGTGACCGGGCGTGGCGATGAAGGCGCGGCGGATTTTTCGGCCGTCCTCGGTACGCACCGGGATGTTCTGCAGGTTCGGCTCGTTCGATGACAGCCGCCCGGTGGTGGTCGCCGCCAGCGCGTAGGTGGTGTGGACGCGATGGGTCTGCGGATGAACATAATTCGGCAGCGCGTCGGTATAGGTCGATTTCAGCTTTGAGACCTGCCGCCACTCGAGGATCTTTTTCGCGAACTCATGCCCCTGCTCGGCGAGTTCATCGAGGATCTGCGCCGAGGTCGACCAGGCACCGGTTTTGGTCTTGGTGCCGCCGGTTATTCCCATCTTGCCGAACAGGATGTCGCCGATCTGCTTGGGGCTGCCGACATTGATCGGCTCGCCCGCCAACTCCTGGAGCTCGGCCTCGACCCGCGCGGCGGTCTGGGCGAAATCGCCCGACAGCCGCGACAGCACCTGGCGGTCGATCGAGATGCCGCGCCGCTCCATCCTCGCCAGCACAGAGACCAGCGGCCGTTCCAGCGTCTCATAGACCACGTTCATGCGCTCGGCGACGAGGCGCGGTTTCAAGACGCGCCATAGCCTCAAGATCACATCGGCGCTTTCGGCCGAGTATTCGCCGGCCCTGTCGATCGCGACCTGATCGAACGAAAGCTTGTTCTTGCCGCTGCCGGTAAGATCGCCGTAATTGACGACGGCATGGCCGAGCCAACGCTCGGCCAGCGCCTCCAGCCCGTGCGCGTTGCGGCCGGCATCCAGCGCATAGGACATCAATTGCGCATCGTCCTGGTTGCGCAGCGTGATGCCGTGCTGTGCCAGCATCACGGCGTTGAACTTGATGTTGAAACCGATCTTGAGAATGCCGGCCGATTCCAGCAGCGGCTTCAGCGCCGCCAGCGCGTCGGCGGCCTTGATCTGGTCCGACGCGAGGCCGGCATCGAACAGGCCGGCGCCGCCGCCGGACTGCTTGTGGCCGAGCGGAATGTAGGCGGCATCGTTCGGCGCCAGCGCCAGCGCAATCCCCGATATCTCCGCCTGCATCGGGTCGATCGAGTCGGACATCGCCTCGATGACGAAGTGGCCGACGTCGTGCACGCGCGCCAGCCAGGCCTGGAGCTGATCGAGGCTGCGGATGGTCTGATACTTCTTGCGATCGACCGGGATTTTCCGGATCGCTTCCTCGCGCGCGGCGGCGAGCGAGATCGGGGTGCCCTTCAGGCTGGCGGCCTTGTCCTCCTTGCCGCCGGTCTTCGCAGGCGGCGCGGCGGGGCTGGCAAAGAGATCGCCGGTGGTGCCGGCCGATGTTGGCTTCGCCGGTGCGGCAGCGGACGCGCCTTTCGCGCCGGCGCCGCTCTTGTTCCCTGCATCCGCCTCGATGTCCGCAGGATCGATCTGCGAATAGTCGGCGACGCGCCGGGTCAGGGTGGAGAATTCCATCGCTTTCAAGAACGCGATCAGCTTGCGTGCGTCGGGCTCACGCACGGCGAGCTCGTCGAGCGGGACGTCCAGCTTGACCTTGTCGTCGAGCAGCACCAGTTGCCGCGAGATCCGCGCCTTCTCGGCGTTCTCGATCAACGCCTCGCGCCGCTTCGGCTGCTTGATCTCGCCGGCCCGCAAGAGCAGCGTTTCAAGGTCGCCATATTCGACGATCAGTTGCGCGGCGGTCTTGATACCGATGCCGGGCACGCCCGGCACGTTGTCGGTGGAATCGCCGGCCAGCGCCTGCACCTCGACCACTTTCTCGGGCGGCACGCCGAATTTCTCGATCACCTCTGATATACCGATGCGGCGATCCTTCATGGTGTCGTACATGGTCACCTTGTCGGTGACGAGCTGCATCAAATCCTTGTCGGAAGAGACGATGGTCGCGATCGCGCCGCGCTCGCCGGCCAGCCGCGCATACGTCGCGATCAGGTCGTCGGCCTCAAAGCCTCCCTGTTCCAGGCAGGGCAGGTCGAAGGCGCGCACCGCCTCGCGGATCAGCGCAAATTGCGGGATCAGATCGTCCGGCGCCGGCGGCCGGTGCGCCTTGTAGTCGGGGTACAGCTTGTTGCGGAAGGTGACTTCGGACTTGTCGAACACGATGGCGAGGTGCGTCGGCCGGTTATCCTCAGGCATATCGCGCAGCAGCTTCCACAGCATGTTGCAGAAACCCAGCACGGCATTGACCTGCAGCCCGTCGGATTTGCGGTTCAGCGGCGGCAGCGCGTGATAGGCGCGGAAAATGTAGGAGGAACCGTCGACCAGAAAGACATGGTCGCCCTTGGCTGGAGCTTTGGCGGCAACGGGTTTGGTGGCGGTTTTGGGGGCTGTTTTCGGCATGGCCGAAATTTAGGGATTTTTGCGCGGATTGACAGCCTTGGGGCAGAAAGGTGCACCAGTTTTTCGTCATGGCCGGGCTTGACCCACGGCTGTCCGGTTTAATTTTAGCATAGGCTGAGGCTCAACTGTCGCTGATCTTTGATGATCGGAGGCGGTGGAAGGAGCAGCCTGTTGATCGGTCGTCTGTGCATAAGGTTTACGCGCACCAGACGGGTGAAGGTGAGCAGGCTGTGAACGGCTCGCTGGGCGGTGTGTGCCAGGCGCAGCAGTAGGAAGGCGATCAGAGCCACTGCGATCTGAATGCGCACGGCATTTTCGGAGCGTCCAATGAACTGCTTGATTTTGAGGGTCTGCTTGACCCAACGAAAGAACAGCTCAATCTGCCAACGGCGTTTATAGAGATCGGCGATATCGGTTGCCGGTAGATCGAGGTCATTGGTGAGGATGCGCAGGATCCTTCCGGTGTCGATGCGCACGCGGATCTCGCGGACGGGATCCTGGAACGGGTTTTGACGGTTGCGTGCCATACGTTGCGGCAGATGGCCGATGCGATCAGAAAGAATATTTGAGCCTGCCGCGACTGCATTCTTGTGGACCACGTGAAGCTTGGTGTTGCTCTTGAGCCGGGTCACGATCCGGCAGTCCGCGGCGTGGAGTTTGGCCCACCAGGAGTAGTCATAATAGCCGAGGTCGAACACGTAGGTGGCCCCGGCCTCGATCGGCATGTCCTTGGCGGCAGTGATGTCATTGATGTTGGCCGGCGTGACAGCGGCATAGATCGGGCAAACGGCGTCGGGGTCATAGACGATGTGCATCTTGGCGCCGCAGACACCTGCCGAGAACCTCGCCCAGTCCTTGCTCAGCGCGCTCAGACGAAGGCTGCTCGAATCGATCAGGTGCACCGCTTCGCCGGTCTTGCGCTTGAGCCCACGCGTGAGCTGCCCGACCAAATGCGCGAACAGGCCGCTGAACACCTGCCAGGGCCGCTGTGCGTTGGCATCCGCAAGCGTCGAGCGCGACACCTCATCGCTGCCCAAATGGTAGAGCCTGGTGGCGTGGCTCTGCAGACCGGCCTCGATCTCTCGCAGGCTCTGCGCCCCCGACAATTGTGCGTACATCAGCGCAATTAATTGGCTCTTCGTCGTCAGGGTGCGAACATGCTTGTCGGCCCCGTGCTCATCCACAAGCTGATCAAAGCGATGCCACGGAACCTGCTTCAATACGCTGTGGAATACACTATTGTGATGCTGCATGGCTTGATCCTTCTCCGTGTCCCAAAACGTCGCCAAACGCTTGGAACACAGAAGAATCAATGCCATGCGCCATGTCCACCAAAATTAAACCGGACAGCCGTGGGCTTGACCCGGCCATCCACGTCTAGCCAGTTGTTGCGCAGCCAGGACGTGGATGGCCGGCGCAAGGCCGGGCATGACGGCAAGAGCGTTGAAATGCCGCGGCTACTCCGCCGCCTGCAATACCGGCGCGGCCTTCTTCGGCGCGATCCAGAACGCCGCGGGGCGTTCGAACAGGAAGTTGGCATGCAGCGCCAGTGCGATCCGCCAGATCACGAGCGACGCGGCGACGCCGACAACGGTGACGATCAGCGAAACCGTGCCGATGTCGTGGATCAGCCCGCTACGCAGCAGCAAGGTCCGGGTCGCCGCCATCGGCAGAAAGAACGCCAGATAGATGACGATGGAATGCTCGCCGCAATAGCGCAGGAAATTCAACCACTGCATGCGCGCCAATAGCGTGCCGGTCACGATGATGGCGCTGGCGCCGGCCAATCCAAGCGCGAGCGAAACCAAAGGCCATTCACTGGCGCCAAACTCAACCAGGCTGCCGTTGACGACGGCCCACAGCGCCAGGCCCGCCAGCGCCAGCACGGGACGGGCCCGCGCGCGATCGGACAGCGCGAACACGTAAGGCGCAAACAGATAACCGGAATAGAAATAGACGAAGCGTGCGCAGAATTCGTCGATCACGGTCCAACCGGTCACGACATGCGCCATCTCCAGCGCGGCGGCCAGGGCCAGAATCGCGAGCGGTGGCGTCTTGCGTGTCAGTTTTGTGACGGCGAAAAAGATCGGCAGCAGATAAATGAACCACAGGGTGCCGAACGGCTCGATGAAGGATTCCAGATAAAGCAATCCAACATGGCTCCAGCCGGCCTCGGCGGCCAGCGACGGCGCCTTGAAACCGAACTGGATCGTCACCCACAGCACGTAGAAATAGGCGAAATGCACGACCTTGCGGTCGAGATAGGTGCGCCAGTCGCGGCCGATCACGACCGACAGGAAAAGCCCGGAAATCAGGAAGAAATCCGGCATCCGGAACGGTTTGGCGAACATCACGACGAGGTGCATGAAGCCGGTCTGGTCGGCAGCCTTTTCCACGCCCAGCACCGAATGCATCATCACCACCATGACGATGCAGATGCCCTTGGCATAGTCGACCCAATCGACGCGTCCGCCCGCGGGAAATGCGGAACGCCCTGTCGACGCGGATGTGCCGTTAGATGTCATTGTTGTCCTGTTTCGGCGTGTCGGCGGCGCATCATCGGCCGGATCGGTTTCTTTCCCCTTTATCTTACAAATGGCATGCCGCTTTCCGGCGCTTTTTACGGTTTCCCCTTTGCCGCCAAATGTTTTAAGAGGCGCACAAGTTCGAAAAACCGTTAACCATAGAGAGCGGGTTATTCCATGCGCATTGCCATGATTGGCACGGGCTATGTGGGGCTGGTGTCCGGAGCCTGCTTTGCGGATTTCGGCCACCAGGTCACCTGCGTCGACAAGGATGCTGGCAAGATCGCCGCACTTCACCGCGGCGAAATCCCGATTTTCGAGCCCGGCCTGGACGCGCTGGTGGCGTCCAACGTGAAAGCCAGGCGGCTCGATTTCACCACCGATCTGGCCGCCCCGGTCGCCGAGGCCGACGCGGTGTTCATCGCGGTCGGCACGCCGTCGCGGCGCGGCGACGGCCATGCCGACCTCACCTACGTCTACAGCGCCGCGCGCGAGATCGCAGCCGTGCTTAGGGGATTTACCGTCGTCGTCACCAAATCGACCGTGCCGGTCGGCACCGGCGACGAAGTCGAGCGCCTGATCCGCGAAGCCAATCCATCCGCCGACGTGGTGATCGCCTCCAATCCGGAGTTTTTGCGCGAGGGTGCGGCGATCCGCGACTTCAAATTCCCCGACCGTATCGTGGTCGGCACCTCGGACGAGCGCGGGCGAAAAGTGCTCGGTGATGTCTACCGGCCGCTGTCGCTCAATCAGGCGCCGTTGATGTTCACGGCGCGGCGCACCGCGGAGCTGATCAAATACGCCGCGAATGCGTTCCTCGCCACCAAGATCACCTTCATCAACGAGATCGCCGATCTCGCCGAAAAAGTCGGCGCCGATGTGCAGGAGGTCGCGCGCGGCATCGGGCTCGACAACCGCATCGGTTCGAAATTCCTGCACGCAGGCCCTGGTTTCGGCGGTTCCTGCTTTCCGAAGGACACCCGCGCGCTGGTGAAGATCGCGCAGGACCATGACGTGAACTTGCGCATCGTCGAGGCGGTGCTCGGCGTCAACGAAATCCGCAAGCGCGCGATGGCGCGCAAGGTTTCCAACCTCGCCGGCGGCAGCCTGCGCGGCAAGACCGTGGCCGTGCTCGGCCTCACCTTCAAGCCCGACACCGACGACATGCGCGAGGCGCCGTCGATCCCGCTGGTGACCGGCCTGCTCGACATGGGCGCAAAGGTCCGCGCGCACGATCCGGTCGGCATGGAGCAGGCGCGCAAGGAATTGCCCGACATCGAATATTGCGACGATCCCTACACTTGCGTGAAGGGTGCCGACGCCATGGTGGTCGTGACCGAGTGGGTGCAGTACCGCACGCTCGATCTGGAACGCGTCAAGCGCGAGATGGCGCAGCCGGTTGTGGTCGATTTGCGCAACGTCTATCGGCCCGAGGAGATGGCGGCGCTCGGGTTTACCTATGAGAGCATCGGGCGGGCGGCTGAGCCGGTGGTGTGATACTTTCTTACCTCGCCCCGCTTGCGGGGAGAGGTCGGCCCATAGCGCCGGGTGAGGGGGACTCTCAGCGAGCGAGTATGCGGAGACTCCCCCTCACCCTAACCCTCTCCCCGCAAGCGGGGCGAGGGAACGACATCGGTGACACCGGATAAACCTTGCCCCGCAGCTTCGACACCCCCCTCCCGATTGACGCGGTGCTCGACGAACTCGCGCGCACGCTGACGGCCAACAACGCCGCCGTGCTGGTGGCGCCGCCGGGGGCCGGCAAGACCACGCGGGTGCCGCTGGCGCTGCTCGATGCGCCCTGGCTGAACGGCAAGAAGATCATCATGCTGGAGCCGCGGCGGATCGCGGCCCGCGCCAGCGCCGACCGGATGGCCAAGACGCTGGGCGAGCGCGCCGGCGAGACCGTCGGCTACCGCGTCCGCTTCGGTTCAAAAATATCGCGGGCGACGCGGATCGAAGTCGTCACCGAGGGCATCTTCTCGCGCCAGATTCTCGACGATCCCGAATTGAACGGCGTCGCCGCGGTGCTGTTCGACGAATTTCACGAGCGTTCACTCGATGCCGATCTCGGCCTGGCGCTGGGGCGCGACGCGCAGACCGGTTTGCGCGAGGATCTTCGCATCCTCGTGATGTCGGCAACCCTCGACGGCGCGCGGGTCGCAAAATTGCTTGGCGACGCGCCCGTGATTGCCAGCGAAGGCCGCGCCTTTCCGGTCGAGACGCGCTATCTCGGCCGCAAACCCGATGCGCCGCTGGAGCGGCAGATGGCGGATGCGATCGCGACCGCGCTGCGCGCCGATCCTGGCTCGGTGCTCGCCTTCCTGCCGGGCGCTGCCGAAATCCGCCGCACGCAGAATTTTCTTGGCGAACGCATTCACGACGCCTCCATCGAGATCGTGCCGCTGTTCGGCGCGCTCGATGCCAGCGTGCAGGACCGCGCCATTGCGCCGGCGCCGAAAGGGTGCCGCAAGGTGGTGCTGGCGACCTCGATCGCCGAGACCTCGCTGACCATCGAAGGCGTCCGCATCGTCGTGGATTCCGGCATGGCGCGGGTACCGCGCTACGAGCCGGACATTGGGCTGACGCGGCTGGAGACGGTGCGCGCCTCGCGCGCGGCGGTCGACCAGCGCCGCGGCCGCGCCGGCCGCACCGAGCCCGGCGTGTGCTACCGTCTCTGGGACGAGCCGCAAACCGCCTCGCTCGCGGCCTACACGCAGCCTGAAATCCTCTCGGCCGATCTGTCCTCGCTGGTGCTCGATCTCGCGCAATGGGGCGTCAGCGATCCCGCGACGCTTGCATTCCTCGATGCGCCGCCCGCGCCGGCACTGAAGGAAGCCAATAGCCTGCTCGGCGAACTCGGCGCGCTCGATGCCGACGGCCGGATCACCGAAGAAGGCAAAAGCCTGCGCGCGCTGGCGCTGCCGCCACGGCTGGCGCGGATGATCGTGGATTCGGACCGGCTGGGGGCAGGGGAGGAAGCCGCTGAAATCGCGGCGATCCTGACCGAACGCGGCCTCGGCGGCGACAGCGTCGATCTCGACGCCCGGCTCGACCAGTTCCGCCGCGACCGTTCGCAACGCGCTTCCAGCGCCCGCAGCCTGGCGCAGCGCTGGGCCTCGCAGGTGGCGGCTTCGAACTCACCGCAAGCGGCAGGCGACCTCTCCACCGGAATCATGCTGGCGCTGGCCTTCCCGGATCGCGTCGCGCGCAACCGTGGCAATGGCAGCTTTGTGCTGGCCAACGGCCGCGGTGCCGCCGTGGAACAGATCTCCGCGCTGGCGCGCGCGCCCTATATTGCGGTCGCCGAGCTGACGGGCACGGCCGCGCAGGGCCGCATTCTGCTGGCCGCGCCGATCACCCAGGAAGAGATCGAATTGCGCTTTGCCGATCAGATCGCAAGCACGGAGGAGATTTCGTTCGATCGGGGCGCGATGGCGCTGCGCGCCCGCCGCAAGCGGACCCTGCACGCGATCACGCTGTCGGAAGCGCCGATGGCGCTGTCGCCGACGGCGGAGACCGCGCGCGTTTTCGCCGACGGGCTGATCGCGGCCGGCCTCGACAAATTGCCGTGGTCGAAACCCCTCAAGCAATGGCGCGACCGCGTCATGTTCCTGCGCAAGGCGGAAGGCGAAAGCTGGCCGGATTTGTCCGACGCCGCACTCGCGGCCGGGCGGGAGACCTGGCTGGTGGCGGCGCTTTACGACAAAACATCGCTGAAGGATTTTTCCGCCGGCGATTTGTCGGACGCGCTGATGAACTTGCTGCCCTGGGAATTGCGCGCACGGCTGGAGCGCGAAGCGCCGACGCATTTCGAAGCGCCGACCGGCACCATGCTGGCGATCGACTACGAGGCCGAGCAGGGCCCGACCATTGCCGTCCGGCTGCAGGAATTGTTTGGGCTCAACACCCATCCTTCGATCGCCAAGGGCGCAGTGCCGCTGGTGCTGGAACTGCTGTCGCCGGCGCAGCGGCCGGTGCAGGTGACGCGCGATCTGCCGGGCTTTTGGCGCGGCAGCTATGCCGCCGTGCGCTCCGACCTGCGCGGCCGTTATCCCCGGCATCCCTGGCCGGAAGATCCGGCCAACGCGATGCCGACGCGGCGGGTGAAGCCGCGCGGGACCTGAGAGACAAACTCGTCATTGCCGGGCATAGTAGTCTGCCCTGCGCAGACTAAATAAACTTGTCTGCGCTCCCGGCAATCCATCTCTTGAGAAGGCTCGTCTTTTTGAAGATGGATACGCGGGTCAAGCCCGCGTATGACAGCGCCCGTTAACACTTCACTCATCCTTTTCGCCGAAATGGCAGCCTCGACCGGCGTTGTTAGTCGCCGGTTGCCAGCCGGCGTGGTGATATCGGCGGCTGTATGAACCGAGTGTGGCGTCATGCGTAACATAATGATCTTCGCCGCGGTCCTGGTCGCCCTTGGCACCTTCATGGCGCAGATGGCGGACAAGCTGACGCCGGTGCCCGCATCCGCCAACGCGGCGCCGCGAAAGGCCCCGGAAGAGACGGTCGCGCAGGCCGGTAGCCGCAGTCTCAGCATTCCCCCCGATGCCCGCGGCCATTTCCAGACCGACGGCCGGATCGAGGGTCAGCGCATCGACTTCATGGTCGATACCGGCGCCTCGCTGGTGGCCTTGAACGAAAAATCCGCAGCGCGGTTTGGTCTGCGCCCCACCCCCGGCGATTACAAAGCCACCGTCACCACCGCCAACGGCACCATCAAGGCCGCGCGCACCCGGCTTGCCAGGGTCGAACTCGGTGGCCTCGTGGTGCGCGACGTCGACGCCATGGTGCTGCCGGATGAGGCACTGTCGGAAAACCTGCTCGGCCTGTCGTTCCTGTCGAGGCTGAAGCGCTTCGAATACGCCAACGGCAAAATGGTGCTGGAGCAGTAGGCGCAGTGTCATGCTCCGCGAAAGCGGGGCATCCAGTACGCCGCGGCCGTCGAAAATGCACGATAGTTCACTGGAATACTGGATCGTCCGCCTTCGCGGACGATGACAATCTTGTTGCCTTCAAATCTGCCGCAATTATCGGCTACAAGACGCCAATCCTGCCTTCCGCTGCGCCCGTGCTTTCGCTAAGCCTGCGGCGTTGCCCCTCAGCAAGCTCACGAGGCCCTTATTAAATGTTTCCGAAGCCGAAATCCGTGCTGGTTCCGAATACCTATGCCTTTGAATCCGAGCCGATGGTGAAGGCGACCGGCTTTCGCGAATATGATGCGCGCTGGCTGTTCAACAAGGAAATCAACCTGATGGGCATTCAAGCGCTGGGCATGGGCCTCGGCGCGCTGATCTCGGAACTGGGCCGCAAACAGGAGATTGTCACCGGCCACGATTTCCGCGGCTATTCGGCCTCGATCAAATATGCGCTGATCTCGGGGCTGATGGCGTCAGGCTGCAAGGTCCACGATATAGGCCTCTGCATGACGCCGATGGCCTATTTCGCGCAGTTCGACCTCGACGTGCCCTGCGTCGCGATGGTGACCGCGTCGCATAACGACAATGGCTGGACCGGCGTCAAGATGGGCGTCAACCGTCCGCTGACCTTCGGCCCCGACGAGATGACGCGGCTGAAGGAGATCGTGCTCAACGCCGATTTCAAGAACAAGGCCGGCGGCTCCTATCAATTCCACGAAAACTTTCCGGCGCGCTATATCGCCGATCTCACCAAACGCCCGAAGCTGAAGCGCAAGCTGAAGGTGGTGGTTGCCTGCGGCAACGGCACTGCCGGTGCGTTTGCGCCGCAGGTGATGGAAGCGATCGGCTGCGAGGTGATCCCGCTCGACACCGAGCTAGATTACACCTTTCCGAAATACAATCCGAACCCCGAAGATATGGAGATGCTGCACGCGATCCGCGACGCGGTACTCGCGCACAAGGCCGATGTCGGCCTTGGCTTCGACGGCGATGGCGACCGCTGCGGCGTGGTCGATAATACCGGTGAAGAAATCTTTGCCGACAAGGTCGGCGTGATGCTGGCGCGCGACATGTCGGCGATCACCAGGGATGCACAGTTCGTGGTCGACGTGAAATCGACCGGGCTTTTTGTCACCGACCCCGTGCTGCAAAGACAGGGCGCCAAAATCACCTATTGGAAGACCGGCCATTCCTACATGAAGCGCCGCACCAACGAGCTGGGGGCGCTGGCGGGCTTCGAGAAATCCGGCCACTTCTTCTTCAACAAGCCGTTCGGCCGCGGTTATGACGACGGCCTGATCTCGGCGATCGCGATCTGCGAAATGCTCGATCGCGCGCCGGACAAGTCGATGGCTGATCTGAAAGACGCGCTCCCGAAAACCTGGTCGTCGCCGACGATGTCGCCGCATTGCGCGGACGAAACCAAATATGGTGTCGTCGATAGCGTGGTGAAGCATTTCGAGGCGCTGCAAAGCAAGGGCGAGAAGGTTGCCGGGCAAAACATCCGCGATCTCGTCACCGTCAACGGCGTCCGCGTGACAGCCGAGGACGGCAGCTGGGGCCTGGTGCGGGCCTCCTCCAACAAGCCGGAGCTGGTGGTCGTGGTCGAGAGCCCGGTCTCGGAAAAGCGCATGCACGACATGTTCGAGGCGATGGATTCGGTGTTGCGCACCCACCCCGAAGTCGGCAAATATAATCAGAAGATCTGAGGCGGGCGCCCGAGCGCACTGTCTTCTCGGCGGTCATCCCCCGCGAAAGCGGGGGATCCAGTACGCCGCGGCTCCTCGGTTCAATCACTACTGTCTCTGGAATACTGGATCGCCCGCCGGAGCCTGTCATCGGGCGGCCATTCGGCCGACCCGTTGGCGGGCGATGACAGTAACCTACGCCACGTGCAGCGAGCCCAGGAATCCCTTGACCTCGGACTTCAGCCGATCGGACTGCGACGACAATCCGTTGGCGGCGTCGAGCAGCTTTGAGGCCGCCTTGCCGGCTTCCTCGCTCGCCCGGCTGACGCCGGCGATGTTGTTGTTGACGTCCCTGGTGCCGTTGGCGGCCTGCTGCACATTGCCGGCGATTTCGCGCGTCGCTGCGCCCTGCTGGTCGACGGCGGCGGCGATTTCGTTGGAGATCTCGTCGATCTCGGCAATGGTCCCGCCAATCGCCTGGATCGCGGTTACGGCTTCGCCGGTCGCGGTCTGGATGTCCTGGATCTGCGCCGAAATTTCCTCGGTTGCCTTGGCGGTCTGATTGGCCAGCGCCTTGACCTCGCTGGCGACGACCGCGAATCCCCGGCCATGTTCGCCGGCGCGCGCGGCTTCGATGGTGGCGTTCAAGGCCAAGAGATTGGTCTGGCTCGCAATGTTCTGGATCAGCGTCACGACTTCGCCGATCTTCTGGGTGCCGGCGGCAAGCCCCTCGACCACGGTGTTGGTGCGGCGGGCTTCCGCGGCGGCTTTGGTGGCGATTTCGGCCGAACGGGTGACCTGCTGGGCGATGCTGTTGATCGACGCCGTCAGTTCTTCGGTCGCGGACGCCACCGTTTCGACATTGGCGGAGGCCTGCGTCGAGGCCGCGGCGGCAGCCGCGGTCTGGCGCGCGGTTTCGGTATTGCTGGCACTGATCGACGACGACAGGCCCTGCATGTCGCCGGCGGCCACGGCGACCGCCTCGACGATGCTGCCGACCTTGCGCTCGAAGCCGGCGGCGAGTTCGCGGCGGGCCGCGTCGCGTTCCTGTTTCGCCTTGCGTTCGGCCTCGCTGCGGTCGGCATTGGCGCGCGCCTCGGCAGCACTTGCGGCCTCGGCTTCTGTGGTCTTCCCGGCCGCCATCTCGAACAGATGCGAGAGCTTGAGCGCCAGCCAGCCGAGGACGCCGGCTTCGATCAGGAGGATGGTGGCGTGAAGAACGACGCGGCCAAAATCACCACCGTCGGGATAGATCGCCGCCGGAAGCAGGAAATTCAGCGCCAGATGGTGCAGGGCCACCGCAACCGTGCCGACGACGATCGGCCGATAGTCGCAATAGGCAACGAGCCAGGCCAAGGCTGCGAAGAAGTACATGTGCATGTCGATCTGCCAGGGGTGGCCGGCAAACTCGAACGCAAGCACCGACACGGCGCCCATCAGCGCGACGGCGAAGATCAGCCGGGTCGACAATCCATTGCCCGAAGCGCGCCACGACATCATCGCAGCCAGCGCCATCGCGGCCACCAGAGCCGCCGGCACGATCCATGCCGTGCCGCGCGTGACGCCGATCGCAACGGCAATCGGAACCTGGAGCCAGAGCACGCCAAGCAAGGTCTTGCTCGTGATCTCACGCAAATTGGCCAGCTCATCGCTTTCGATGGTCATTCCCAGTCCCCCAAATGGCATTCAAAAAAAGCGTTCTATTTCGTCAGGCAGGCGGCGATGGCCTGCGGATCCATGGCGAGCCAGGCGCCGGCACCGCGCAGCCGCGTTAGTCCGTCGTGGTCATCCGGCCGCACCACCAGGAGTGACGGGATCGCCGTCATCCGGATAATGGCGGCGTTGGCGGACGCCGCAGCCGCGAACACTTGCTGGGCGCTCCACCATGGCGGGAAAACCACCGCCACGGCCTCGGCGCCAGGACGGACCTGCAGCGACAGCGTCGCGATCGCGATCCAGCTCGCGACCAGCAACACAGCCGCGTTCAGCCAGGCGGGCCATCGCGTCGTTTGGATGATTCTTCCCGGCTCCATCGCGGGACAATAACGTGACGAAGCTAATTGCTCGTAAATGTTGAGTTAACGAACCGTATAGGCACGGGGGATCGCGTGTGACAGCGGTCGGACGGCTTGCCGCTACCGTCATACCCCGCGCATGCGGAGTATCCAGTACGCCGCGGCCTCTCGATTCTATTTCGACTGCTCTGAAATACCGGATCATCCGCTTTCGCGGATGATGACAGCAGTGCTAAGCCGCCGGCACCGGCAGGGCGGTGACCGACTTGATCTTCTCCATCGCAAAGCGCGAGGTGACGTTCTTCAGCGGCACGGCGCTGATCAGCTTTTTGTAGAACACGTCATAGCTCGCCATATCGGCGACCACGACGCGCAGCATGTAATCGACGTCGCCTGCCATCCGGTAGAACTCCATCACCTCGGGCATGGCGCTGACGGCGGTGGCGAAGGTCTTGAGCCAAGCCTCCGAGTGATCGGAACTCTCGACCGAGACGAACACCGAAATGCCGAGCCCGATCTTGTTCTGATCGACCAGGGCGACCCGGCGCAGAATCACCCCGTCGGCCTCCAGCCGCTGGATACGTTTCCAGCACGGCGTCGAGGACAGGCCGACCCGGTCGCCGATCTCGGCCACGGAGAGCGAGGCGTCCTCCTGCAGCACGGTCAAGATTTTACGGTCGATGGCGTCGAGGCGACGATTGGCTTCATGAAGCTGAACGGCTAGGTCGGTCATGAGAATAAAGTTCCATATGAAAGGGTTGTATCCCTCATATATAGAAAAATCTTCCAAATCAAGCCCGCTATTGATCAGCCTCAGCCGGGCCCACCCCCTGGCTTTGGCCTAAAAGTGCTTCAACCTCAGCACGTTGCGGGGCCGCGAAGGCGCCGCCGAACCGGGTGCATTTCAGCGCGGCAGCGGCGGATGCGAAGCGGAGGGCCTGGCGGATCTCCTGTTTTTCCGTGATGGCGAGCGCGAATGCGCCATGGAACACGTCACCGGCGCCCAGCGTGTCGACGGTATGGACCGGGAAGGCCGGGGTCTCCTGCAAATTGCCCTGCTCATCAAGCCAGATGGTGCCCTTCGGTCCGCGCGTTCCCGCGAGGAACGAATGCGTCAGCTTTGCGATCTTCTTCAGCGCGGCGCCGTCGTCTTTGACGTCGGCGGTTTCCTGCAGCGGCTCGCTCGAGAACACCAAATGAGAAGAGGCGTTGAGCAATCCCTCGCGCAGCGACATCGCGCGATCGACGTCGACGATCACGGGGATGCCGCGCCGGACGGCCTCGGCGCAAAGATCGGTGCAGAATTCTGCGCAGCGGTTTTCGGTCAGGATGGCGGCGCAGTCGTCCAGCAGCGTCTTGGTGGGCGGCAGATGGACCTTCCACAATTCCGGATCTCGGAACGTGACGATGGTGCGCTCGCCGCTCGGATCGACCATGACGGTGGAGATCGGCGTCACCAGACCCGGCATGTGCACCACGTGCTTGGTCTCGATGCCTTCATGCGCGAGTTTGTCGAAGATAAAGCGGCTCGACGTCTCGTGCGCGTCGCCCATCGGCCCGCAGACCGAGGCGCGGCCGCCGAGGCGGACGATGCCGATCGCGGCATTGAGCGCGTTGCCGCCGCAAATCTCGTCGAAATGGGTGGCGTTCTCCTTGGAGCCGCGGGCGGGCACGCTGCGGACGCGAAATGTCAGGTCGCGCACCGGCATTCCGATGCAAAGGATGCGCGGAGGGATTTTCGGCGCTTTGGCGTGAAAGTTCATAACGGGATCCGTCATGCCGGTTCCGCGTTCTGCCGGAACCAATGCCCGGAGTTAATGGATTGGTCCATGGTACGGTTCCCCGCTATGCGCCGGCGTTGTTTTCCCCATGCACCCAGCGTCCAAGCAAATGGTGCGCGATCGCAAACGGATGCGGCCCGGCGAGGCCGTCTGGGTGCTGGCGCTTGATCATCAGGGTCGCTTCGGCGCGGTCGAACCAGCGGGCGTCCTCGAGTTCGGTGCGGTCGACGACGATGTCCTCGCTGGTGGCGCGCGCGGTGCATCCGATCATCAGCGAGGACGGATAGGGCCAGGGCTGCGTCATGTAGTAATTCACATCGGTGCAACGGATCCCGGCCTCCTCGAAGATCTCGCGGCGGACCGCATCCTCGATGGTTTCGGCGGCTTCGACAAATCCCGCAAGGCAGGAATACATCCCGGGCAGGAACTGCTTCTGCCGGCCGAGCAGGCATTTGTCGCCAGAGGTCACCAGCATGATCACGACGGGATCGGTGCGCGGAAAGTGCTCGGCCTTGCAGTTCGGGCACTCGCGCTTCCAGCCGCCTTCCTTCATCGCTGTGCGGGTGCCGCAATTGGCGCAAAACCCGTGACGCTGATGCCAGGTCACCATCGATTTCGCCATCGCGATCGCGGAAAGCTGCTCTGGCGGCACCACGCCCTGCATCGCCATGCCGCGAAGCTCGGTTACGACCGCTTCCTGGCCGGTCAGCAGCTTTTCCACCGCGGCGGCCGCGATGCCCATGCCGAATATCGGCGCGCCGTCGCGCAAGCCTAAGAAGATCGTGCCGGGATTGGCGCCGAACTTCAGCGCCTCGTCGATGCGCAGCAGTACGCGCGGGCCGTCCGGCTCCTGCTTCGCCACCAGCGAGTCGCGATAGATCACATAGGCCCGGGCATCGCGATGGCTTTCCAGCGCGAACAATTTTTCGTCATTGCCGCGCAGATGCGCGGCGCGATCGAGAACATGGGTGACGAAAGCCGGCTTCCCGAGTGGAAACGAATCGAATGCTGACATGTATTCAACCTAGCCAAATCTTGCGGCGAAGCGCGCTGATGAAATTCTGCACCTCCTCGGCGTCATGCGCCAGCGGCGGCATCACGCCCCAGACCGGGCGCGGCCATGCGACGTCGCTCGAACGGCGCGCGATAACGTGCACGTGAAGTTGCGGCACCAGATTGCCAAGGGCGGCGATATTCAGCTTGTCGCACTGCGTGACCTCTTTCAGGGCCCGGGCGACGCGGGAAATTTCGGTCATCAACTGCGCCTGCTCGACCTCGTCGAGGTCGATGATTTCCGACGCGCCATCCCGGCGCGGCACCAGCAACAGCCACGGGTAATGCGCGTCCTTGATGACCAGCACCCGGCACAGCGGCAGGTCGCCGATGTCGATGGTGTCCTTTTTGAGCTGTGAATGCAGCGACCAGGCGGAGGCGTCAGTGGGCATATAGGTTCCCAAATGCCCGATACGCGTCGGGCTTATAGGTGCCTTCAGTGGGCACCCGTGCGGCTTCATATCAAGGCGTCATCATCCGCGAAAGCGGATGATCCAGTACCCTGCGGCCTCTCATCTGATCGATCGGCCGCCGGGTACTGGATACCCCGCTTTCGCGGGGTATGACAGCCAATGCCCCGCTTGCTTTCCGGCCCTTTTGGCCCCAAATAGGGACCGGGAGATTGGCGGTGGACGAGCCACTCGCCAACCGGGTCAGGTCCGGAAGGAAGCAGCCCTAACGAGGTCCGGATCGGGTCGCTCGTCAGTCTCCTACCTGTTTTTCGAGCGAATCGCGCTAAGAGCGGCCAGTCCCGCGCTTGATTCGCGTATTCCGCAAAAGTGGGCACCGGTTTTGCGATCAGAATACGTGTAAATCCTTTCCGCAAGCCGGCCGTGAGAGACAATCATTTGCGGATCGACCGATGAACGACGCTGGCGCTCCCTCCAATCAGCCTGACAGCGCCGACCAGGGCGGCTTCGATATCGGCGGCCAGCCTTCCGAGGTCCCTGGGGCCGGCAAACCCTATCGGGTGCTGGCGCGCAAATACCGCCCCTCCAGCTTCGACGATTTGATCGGCCAGGAGGCCATGGTGCGCACCGTTTCGAATGCGTTCGAGACGGGGCGAATTCCGCAGGCCTGGATCCTGACCGGGGTACGCGGGGTGGGCAAGACCACAACGGCGCGGATTCTGGCCCGCGCGCTGAATTACGAACTGCCGGACGGATCGGTGAAGGGACCGACCATCCACATGCCTGATCTCGGCGTGCATTGCCGGGCAATCATGGAAAGCCGGCACATGGACGTGCTGGAAATGGACGCCGCCTCACATACCGGCGTCGACGACGTGCGCCAGATCAACGACAGTGTGCGCTATGCACCGGCGAGCGCACGCTACAAGGTCTACATCATCGACGAAGTCCACATGCTCTCGACCGCGGCCTTCAACGCGTTCCTGAAGACGCTGGAGGAGCCGCCGGAGCACGCCAAATTCGTCTTCGCCACCACCGAAATCCGTAAAGTCCCGGTCACGGTGCTGTCGCGCTGCCAGCGTTTTGACTTGCGCCGGGTCGAGGCCGACGTGCTGATGAAGCATCTCTCCAATATCGCCGCGAAAGAGGGCGTGGAGGTCGAAGCGGAAGCGCTGGGCATCATCGCGCGCGCGGCGGAAGGCTCGGTGCGCGATTCGCTGTCGCTGTTCGACCAGGCGATCGCGCATGCGGCAGGCCTGGTGCGCGCCGATGCGGTGCGACAAATGCTCGGCCTTGCCGACCGCACCCGGGTGATCGACCTGTTCGATTCGCTGGCGCGCGGCGATATCGCCGGCGCGTTCAAGGAGTTTCGCGAGCAGTATGACGTCGGCGCCGATCCAATCGTGGTGCTGTCCGACCTCGCCGAATTCGTCAATTTCGTCACCCGCGTGAAGATCGTGCCGGCGACCGCCGACAATGTCGCCTTTGGTGAGACCGAACGGCTGCGTGCGCGCGAATTCGCATTGAAACTTTCGATGCGGGTGCTGTCGCGGATGTGGCAGATGCTGCTCAAGGGCATTGCCGAAGTGCAGACCGCGACCCGGCCGGCGGCGGCGGCGGAAATGGTGCTGGTGCGTATCGCCTATGTCGCCGACATGCCGACGCCCGATGAAGCGATCAGGATGATCGAGCAGAACGGCGGCGCCTCGCCGGTGGTCTCTGGCGGCGCATCGGTGTCACGGCCTGCGCCAGCCTCGACGGTATCGTCGATTTCTTCTTCGCCAATGCGCTCACCGCCCGCCGCACCGCGCGCCGGCGCCGACGCGTCCGCGCGTCCACAGGCCATCGCTTCCGCACCCGAGGCGCAGTCCGCGCTCGCGCTGCGGATCACGACCTTTCCGCAACTCGTCGCACTCGCCGGCGAGAAGCGCGATCTCATGACCAAGGCGGCGCTGGAAGCCGATGTGCGCCTGGTACGCATCGAGGATGGACGGCTGGAAGTCGCACTCGAACGCAACGCCGCGCGCATGCTGGTCAACGATCTCTCCCGCAAGCTGGAGCAATGGACCGGGCGGCGCTGGACCGTGATCGTGTCCAACGAGGCCGGACAGCCGACGCTGCGGTCGCAGAACGAGGTCATCAAGAACGAGCGCGAGCGTGCCGCGGAGGCTGACCCGCGCGTGCAGGAAGTGCTGGCGCGGTTTCCCGGCGCCAAGGTCGTCGAGGTGCGCAAGCTCGCCGCCGAGCCGCCGGAATCCGATGCCAGCGGTGAAGACCCGCTCGATCCGTCCGACAGCGACGATTGAGCGATATCCAAGAGGACGCACGCAAGGAAAACATGTATGGCTGATTTTCTCGGCATGATGAAGCAGGCGGCGCAGCTGCAGTCCAAGATGCAGGCGATGCAGGAAGAACTCGGCAACGTCGAAGTCGAGGGCATTTCCGGCGGCGGGCTCGTCGCCGTCCGCATGACGGCCAAGATGGAAGTCAAGGCGGTGAAGATCGATCCGTCGCTGATGAAGGTCGACGAGCGCGAGATCCTGGAGGATCTGCTGGTGACCGCGCATAATGACGCGCGGCGCAAGGCGGAAGCCGCGGTGCAGGAAAAGATGCAAGCGCTGACCGGTGGCTTGGCTTTGCCGCCGGGATTTGGTCTCGGCTGAAATGGCCTCTGCGGTTGCCGGTCCCGAAATCGAGCGCCTGATCCAGCTGTTGGCGCGGCTGCCGGGGCTTGGGCCGCGCTCGGCGCGGCGCGCGGCGCTGCATCTGATCAAGAAGCGCGAAGCCTTGATGACGCCGCTGGCCGGCGCGCTGCAGGTGGCGATCGACAAGATCCAGGTCTGCAAGACCTGCGGCAATATCGACACCCAAAGCCCCTGCACGGTGTGCACCGACCCGCGGCGCGATGGCTCCATCATCGTCGTGGTCGCCGACGTCGCGGATTTGTGGGCGCTGGAGCGGGCGAATGCGACCAACGGCCGCTATCACGTGCTCGGTGCAACGCTGTCGCCGCTGGACGGCGTCGGGCCGCAAGACCTGACCATCGACGCGCTGGTGGCGCGCGCGCATGACCCGCAGGTGAGCGAAATCATCCTGGCGCTGAATGCAACGGTTGATGGCCAGACCACCGCGCATTACATCACCGATCTCCTGCAGGAGGCCAACGTCAAGGTGACGCGGCTGGCCCACGGGGTGCCGGTCGGCGGCGAACTTGATTATCTCGACGAAGGTACGCTATCGGCTGCCATGCGGCAGCGAACGCTGTTCTAGAATCACACAACGGAACTGATTCGACATGACGAAACAACGATTCGGCAAACGCCTGGCCTTTGCAGCAATCATGGCGGTGGCGTTTGCCGCGCCTTCCGCAGGCGCGCAGCAGGCCGAGCCCGTGCCGAAAGCGGGCAAATTGATCAGTGCCGGCGGCGTTCTTTCCGGGGAACTCAACACCATGAAGGTCCGTGGCGGCAAAGCTGGCAAGCGCGTCTCCACCTATCAGATCACCAGCGAGCCGCGCCGGCTGCCGCCGCCGAACGGTCTGTGCAATCTGGAAACCGGCCCGGAAACATTCCAGCTGATCGCCTCCAGTGAGGCGCAGACCGCGCAGCTGAAGAACTTCGTCGGCAAGGAAATCTCGGTGAAGGTCGATGAAATCGCGTGCGCGCAGGATGCCGGGCAAATGAGCGAGGCCGTGGTCACCAAGTGGAGTATCGTGACCACGCATTGAACCGTCTTTTGTCGTTCCGGTTTGTGTGTCTTGTAAAGCTGTCGTCGCCCGGCTTGACCGGGCGATCCAGTAAGCCGCGGCTTCTCGATTTAATCTCAACTGCGGTGGAATACTGGGCGGATTCGCCCGGTCAAGCCGGGCGATGACAATGGAGGGCTGGACGAGAGCAACCGCGGACCGAATTGCCCTCGGTGCAATTTACGAAATGACATCGCGGCGTCGTGCGCGCTAGAAACACGCTGACCCCTTCCCGCGAGTCCCTCGATGCCCCATCTCTCCGCTCTGCTCGGCTTCGCCCTGGTCTCGTTCGGCATGGTGCTGACGCCGGGCCCCAACATGATCTATCTGATCTCGCGCTCGATCGCGCAGGGATCGAGCGCGGGGATGGTGTCGCTCGGCGGTGTCGCGCTGGGCTTCGTGTTCTACATGCTGTGCGCGGCGTTCGGCATCACGGCGCTGTTGTTGGCAGTGCCCTATGCCTATGACGCGCTGCGGCTCGGCGGCGCGCTGTATCTGCTGTGGCTGGCCTGGCAGGTGCTGAAGCCGAACGGCCGCTCGCCATTTCAAGTGCGGGAACTGCCGGTCGACGGCCCGCGCAAACTGTTCGCGATGGGGTTCCTCACCAACCTGCTCAACCCGAAAATCGCGATGCTGTATCTGGCGCTGCTGCCGCAGTTCATCGACCCCGCTGATGGCAGCGTGCTGGCGCAGTCGATCGTGTTCGGAACCATCCAGATCGTCATCAGCGTCAGCGTCAACGCGCTGATCGCGCTGACCGCGGGCTCCATCACCGGATTTCTCGGCACCCGCCCGGCCTGGCTCAGGGCCCAGCGCTGGCTGATGGGCACCGTGCTTGCGGGCTTTGCGCTGAAGCTGGCGTTCGAGGCGAAGCGGGCGTAGGAGGTCGTCATGCCCCGCGAAAGCGGGGCACCCAGTACTCCGAGGCGCCTCCGTCATCAACAGATGCCACGGCGTACTGGATCACCCGTTTTCGCGGGTGATGACAACCGGTGCTCAATCCAGCTTCGCCTCCATGCCGCGCTTGGTGGCGGGACGCGCCATCAGCGCGCTGTACCAGCGCTGGACGTGGGGGAAATCCGAAAGCTCGACCTTGTGGCGCGGGTGGCGCCATGCCCAGCCGAGGATCGCGAAATCCGCGACCGACAAGGCGTCGGCGACGAATTCGCGGGTCGCGAGCCGCCGATCCAGCACGGCGTAAAGCCGGCGCGTCTCGGCCATATAGCGATTCAGGCCATAGGCGCGGTCCTGCTCGTGCTCCAGCGCGATGAAATGGTGCACCTGGCCGGGCATCGGCCCAAAACCGCCCATCTGCCACATCAGCCATTCATAGACCGGGATGCGCTCGGTCAGCGGCTTGGGCAGGAATTTACCGGTCTTTTCGCCGAGATAGAGCAGGATCGCCCCGGACTCGAACACGCTGACGCGTTTGCCGTCCGGGCCATCGGGATCGACGATCGCGGGAATCTTGTTGTTCGGGCTGATTGCAAGGAATGAAGGCGCCATTTGCTCGCCCTTTGAGATGTTCACCGGGATCACCTTGTAGGGCAGCCCCATTTCCTCCAGCGCGACCGAGATCTTGCGGCCGTTGGGCGTGTTCCAGGTGTGCAGTTCGATCGTCATTCCGGTTTCCCCACAAAAGCTTGGCTATCCCGTACCCCGGAACCCGCAAACCTTACAACCGCGCTTTCCACGGGGCGTCCCCGCGCCCGCGGCAGGCTCGCCGGGCGCTGTTGACGGCATGAGATCGGCTCTGGAATGTGCGGCCATCCGCCGATAGATTGCGGCCCGCCTCAACCGCCCGAGTACAAAACCTTGTCCAAATCAGCCTCCCGCGCCCGCCTAGCCGAGATCATCCGCAAGCGTTCGTTCGGCCGCGGCGAGATCACGCTGGCGTCGGGCCGCAAGAGCGATTTTTACTTCAACCTCAAGCCGACCATGCTCGACCCCGAAGGTGCCGCGCTGCTGGCGGAACTGACCTATGAGGCGCTGAAGGACGACCAGCTCGATTTCGTCGGCGGGCTGGAAATGGGCGCGGTGCCGCTGGCCGGCGCAATCGCGCAGCTCTCCTGGCTCAAGGGCCACCCGATCGCAGCCTTCTTCGTGCGCAAGAAGCCGAAGGAGCATGGCGCGCGGCTGGCGGTGGAGGGCCTGGCCAAGGGCGAGAGCCTGCAAGGCAAGCGCATCGTGATCGTCGAGGACGTCACCACCACCGGCGGCTCGGCGCTGAAGGCAGTTGAAGCCGTGCGCGACGCCGGCGGCGAGATCGTGCTGGTCTTCACCATGGTGGACCGCGAAGAGGGTGCGACCGAAACCTTCGCCGAAGCCGGGCTTGAATTTCGCTCGCTGTACAAGGCCGGCGAGTTTCTGAAGGATTGATTTCCACTCGCTCGAAGTACGTGTCCCGGACGCGGTGCAGCGTTCTTCACGCTGCTCCGCAGAGCCGGGACCAACGCTTGCGTGGCGGAGCGATGGGCCCCGGATCGGCAGCGCACCGCTGACGCGCTGCGCAGCATCCGGGGCATGAACTAACCAAACGTGCCGACGGGTTCGATACCGGCATTTCTTTTCGGCCCGCCGTTCCGCGGTCACTGCTCGTTTACCATCCCGCCCTATGGTGAATCCCGACTGAAGCACGCGTTGTTTCAGGGCGTCGTGTTGCGTTGGGTGGAGTTAGCGTTGCGTACAGAGTTGTCTTTTTCGCGCGTGCCGCGCCGCGCGATGCTTGTGGCCGCCGGTACCCTTGCTGCGTCGCTGATGCTTGTGCCCGGCGGCGCATCCGCCGAAGGCCTGTTCGATCTGTTTTTCGGCGGCCAGAAGCAGCAGGCGCGACAGGCGCCGCCGCAGGCGAGCTTCTTTGCCGATCCGTTCGGCCTCAATCAGCAACAGCAACCCGCATCGGCACCTGCGCCGCGCGTCGCCGGCTCCGGACCCGCCTTCTGCGTGCGCAGTTGCGACGGCAAATATTTTCCGCTGACCATGCGCGGCAATGCTACGCCGGTTGCGACCTGCCAGGCATTCTGTCCGGCCAGCGCCACCAAGGTGTTCTACGGCAGCACCATCGACGGCGCGGCCTCGAGCACCGGCGAGCGCTATGCCGACAGCGAAAACGCTTTCGCCTACCGCAAGGCGCTGCGCGCCGATTGCACCTGCAACGGACGAAGCCCCTCAGGCCTGGCGCCGGTCGATCTGACGCTCGACACATCGCTGCGCGCCGGCGATGTGGTGGCCACCACCGACGGTCTGGTCGCCTATACCGGCGTCAGGCTGGGCGCCAACCAGACCGCCGACTTCACACCGGTCGCCTCCTATCCGGGCCTCACCGCCGAGGTCCGCGCGCGGTTGGGAGAAATGAAGGTCGCGCCCCTGACCGCGGAAATGGTTGGCGAAACCGTGATGCCCGAAACCAGCCGCGACGTCGCGCTGCCGGCGACGTCAGTGCCGAAGACGGTCGCGCCGAAGGCGAAGCGGGCGGAAGTGAATTAAGGACGGTCTCTCAACGTCATTGCGAGCGAAGCGAAGCAATCCATCCCTCCGCGCAAAGAAAGAATGGATTGCTTCGTCGCTTCGCTCCTCGCAATGACGGAAAAAGCCGCGGGAAACGCTACCGCCCGACGATGACGCCGATCACGTTCGGCGCCGACAGATATTTTTCCTCGATGCTTGCGCGCGCCGCGGCGCGGTTCTCCGGCGTCAGCAGGCCGCGCTTTTCGGCCAGGATCATCCAGCAATAGCCCCACCAGTCCGTCAGCATGCCCTGATCGTCGACGAGGTCGTAGCCCTGCTCGGCGGCGAAGATGCGGGCATGGGCCTCATCGAGCGAATCGAGCCAGGCGTGATCCCCAAGCGAAAACAGATCGTCGCTGAAATCGTCGGTGGTGTAGCCCCACACCGACATGCAGACGGCGTTGAATTCGCGGTCGATGGCATCGTCGTCGACGACCTGGCGGCGTGACGCCTGATGCAGGCGCGACAGCGAGCGCGCAAAGTCGGCGATGCGGGTGAGCGCGAATTGATCGAAGGCGATGGTGGACATGTAGTCCTCGCTAACTCGGATAGACCATAGATATTGTGTCGGCACTGCGCCGAATCACAATGATATATCAAAGACTTGCTAAAGTGTTCTTTAATTTGTTCTGACGGAAGCGAGGATGCCGTGAAGTGTCCTCCCTCCATTTGGTAGAGGCCCAATTTCAGGAGGATCGACAAAATGGAGTTGCAGAGCATGATCCGGAGAGCCATCGAGCTTGGTCGCCCGACAGGCTTCATCACCTTCGATCAACTCAACGAGCTGGTACCCTCGGCCACGACCGAGCCGGAAGATATCGAAGCCATCATGGAGGCTTTGAGCGACGAGGGAATAAATATTGTAGATTAGGATGTCTCGGCCTGCGCCGGGATGACGATAAAGCGATCGCTGGTCAACGCCTCACATCGCCGACAGCATCTTGTCGCCGCAATAATTGGCGTAGAATTTTCCGCCGCATTGCCGCTTGATCGCCACACATCGTGCCGCGGGGGAAGCGTTCGCGGGCACGCTGAACGAACAGCTCAGGCCGTCGGCGCTGCGGCCGGCCTTGCCGGCGGCAAACGCTGCGCTGGTGGCGGTGATGCAGAATACCAACAGCGTCGCGGCGGCGATCTCGATCATCAATCTCATGGCCCGGTCCCTCCCACTCCGCCTTGAAAACGCTATGACTTCGAACAATTGCTGGGCTTTCGGCTTTCACTATACCACCAAAGCCGCGCCACGCGGAGGCCGCAAATCGGCCCGGTCCTTGCATAAAATCATACCAGCGTATGCGTACAACAATCCCTTGGGCAGTTTCGGTTGCGGTGCAAGACGCGTATCATTGAGTAACTCCCAATGTCAGGATTGCCGCAGTGCAAGAACAATCTTTCCCAGGAAGCCATCCCGCGCTGAACCAGCCGATCGACGAGCTGGCGCTGGCCGAGATCAAAAGCGCGATCCTCACCAAGCTGCGGCTGGCGATCGGCAAGGACGCCGGGATGGCGACCAAACGCGACTGGTACAAGGCGGCGGCGCTGGCGTTGCGGGACCGCATCGTGCACCGCTGGTTGATGGCCGAAAAGCAGAGCTACGACGAGGGCCGCAAGCGGGTCTATTATCTCTCGCTCGAATTCCTGATCGGCCGCCTGTTCACCGACGCGCTGAACAATATGGGTTTGCTGCCGGTGTTCGAGGCGGCGCTAGGCGATCTCGGCGTCGGCCTTGGCGAGCTGCGCAAATGCGAGCCGGATGCCGCACTCGGCAATGGCGGTCTCGGGCGGCTCGCGGCCTGCTTCATGGAGAGCATGGCGACGCTGGCGATTCCCGCCATCGGCTACGGCATCCGTTACGATTTCGGCCTGTTCCGCCAGATCATCGCGCACGGCTGGCAGCACGAATATCCAGACGAGTGGCTCGGCTGCGGCAACCCCTGGGAATTCCAGCGGCCGGAGGTGGTCTATAACATCCACTTCGGCGGCCATGTCGAACATAGCGACGACCGCGGCCGCGACCGCGCGACCTGGCATCCGGCGGAAACCGTGGAGGCCATGGCCTATGACACGCCGATCGTGGGCTGGCGCGGCCAGCACGTCAACGCGCTGCGGCTGTGGTCGGCGCACGCGCCTGACCCGCTCAAGCTCGACATCTTCAACTCCGGCGACTATCTCGGCGCAGTCGCCGAGGAAGCGCGCGCGGAATCGATCTGCAAGTTCCTGTACCCGAATGACGAGAGTGCCGCGGGCCGCGAGCTGCGGCTGCGCCAGGAATATTTCTTCGTCTCCGCTTCGCTGCAGGATCTGGTCAAGCGGCACCTTGCCGCCGACGGGCAGTTGCGCAGCCTGGCGTCCAAGGTCGCGGTGCAGCTCAACGACACCCATCCGAGTCTGGCCGTCACCGAGCTGATGCGCATCCTGGTCGACCTGCACAATTTCCGCTGGGACGAGGCGTGGAAGATCACGGTGGCGACGCTGTCCTATACCAACCACACGCTGCTGCCGGAGGCGCTCGAGACCTGGCCGGTCGAACTGTTCGAACGGCTGCTGCCGCGCAATCTCGAGATCATCTACCGCATCAATGTCGCGCATCTGGCGCTGGCCGACCAGCGCTGTCCCGGCGACATCGATTTCAGGGCCTCGGTGTCGTTGATCGACGAGAAGTCTGGCCGCCGGGTGCGGATGGGGCAACTGGCGTTCGTCGGCTCGCATCGCATCAACGGCGTCTCGGCGATGCATTCCGACCTGATGAAGGAGACCGTATTCAACGATCTCAACCATCTTTATCCGGGACGCATCACCAACAAGACCAATGGCATCACCTTCCGCCGCTGGCTGATGCTGGCCAATCCGGGGCTGACCGACCTGATCCGCGAGGCCTGCGGCGAGGCCGTGCTCGACGATTTCTCGCGCTTCGAACATCTCGAAGCCCGCGCCAGCGACAATTCGTTCCAGCAGCGTTTCCGCGGCGTCAAGCACCAGAACAAGCTGGCGTTGGCGCGGCTGATCGCCGAGCGCAACAACATCATGGTCGATCCGTCGGCGCTGTTCGACGTCCAGATCAAGCGCATCCACGAATACAAGCGGCAGCTGCTCAATATCCTCGAGGCGGTCGCGTTGTATCAGGCGATCAAGGACGAACCCCAGCGCAACTGGGTGCCGCGGGTAAAAATCTTCGCCGGCAAGGCGGCGGCGAGCTATCGCTACGCCAAGCTGATCATCAAGCTGATCAACGACGTCGCCGAGATCGTCAACAACGATCCCGACATCGCCGGACGGCTGAAGGTCGTGTTCCTCGCCGACTACAATGTCAGCCTGGCCGAAATGATCATTCCCGCCGCCGACCTTTCCGAGCAGATTTCGACCGCGGGCATGGAGGCTTCCGGCACCGGCAACATGAAGCTGGCGCTGAACGGCGCGCTGACCATCGGCACGCTGGACGGCGCCAATATCGAAATCCGCGATCATGTCGGCGAGGAGAATATCGCGATCTTCGGCATGGAGGCCGGCGACGTCATGATACGGCGCAAGCAGGGGCTCGACGCCAGCGACGTGATCGGCCGCTCGCCGCGGCTGGCGCGGGCGATCAGCGCGATCGAGAGCGGCGCCTTCTCGCCCGACGACCGCACCCGGTTCCAATCGATCGGGCACGCGCTGCGCTATCTCGACCACTACATGGTCAGCGCCGACTTCGATTCCTACTACGACGCCCAGCGCGGCATCGACGCGCGCTGGCAGGTGATGCCGGCCTGGACACGCGCCTCGATCCTCAACGTCGCGCGAATGCCGTGGTTCTCCTCGGACCGCACCATCCGCGAATATGCCGAGGAAATCTGGAACGTGCCGGTACATCCGGCCTCGCCGCGATTGTTGCAGGAGCCGGGCGCACAGCGCGGGGCGACGCGATAGAATTCCGGCGAGTGGAAATCCACTACCTCCAACGTCATTGAATTCGGCGGAATTGCCGTGATACTGCGCGCGGTAGCAAAAACGTCATTGCGAGCGAAGCGAAGCAATCCATCTCGCCGCGCAAAGAAAGAATGGATTGCTTCGTCGCTACGCTCCTCGCAATGACGGAAGTCTGGAAATGCTCACCAAAACCCCACACCTGTTCGACGACGCCACACAAGTCACCGCCGGCGACAGCCGCTGGCAGGGAAAGACCAGCGAGGATTACTGGGCCTTTGTCGGCCCGTTCGGCGGCGCCACCGCCGCCACCATCCTGCGGGCGCTGATCGACCATCCGCAACGATCGGGCGATCCGCTGTCGCTCACCGTCAATTACTGTGCGCCGATCGCGGCCGGCGCCTTCGATCTCGACGTCCGGCTGGTGAAGGCCAACCGCTCGACACAGCATTGGTGCGTTGAGATGACGCAGGGCGGCAGCGACGTCGCGACGCTTGCAACCGCGGTGTTCGCCGAACGACGGCCGTCATGGTCGCACCCGCAGGCGTCGTTTCCGGGCGCGAAGCCGTACGAGCAGACGCTGCCTTACGCAAAAGTCGCGGCGGCCTGGGTCAAGCAATACGACTTTCGCTTCGTCGAGGGCGAACCGAATTTCGAGGGCACGCCGACATCGGCGCCGCCGAACGCCTACTCCAAATTATGGATCGGCGACCGCGTGCCGCGGAAAATCGACGCGCTGTCACTGGTGGCGATGTCGGACGCGTTCTTCGGCCGCGTCTTTCACGCCCGGCGCACATTGGTGCCGTTCGGCACGGTATCGCTGACGACCTATTTTCACGCCGATGCCGTCGATCTCGCCGCCGAGGACATCACGCGCGTGCTCGCGGTGGCCGACGCCAAGATTTTCCACAAGTCTTACGGCGACCAGAACGGCGAATTGTGGTCACCGTCCGGACGCCTGCTCGCCACCACGACGCAGATCGCGTATTTCAAGGCGTAGCGGAACATACGGGCGACGCCGTTGTTCGGCCTTTGAAAGACACCCGATGTCCGAACCCGACGCCAAACAGCCCCGCATCGCCCTGCTCGGCATCCCCATCGAAATCGGCTCCTCGCAAGCGGGCACGCTGATGGGGCCGGCGGCGCTGCGCACCGCCGGCATCGCGCGGGTGCTCGACCAGTTGGGATTCTGCGTCGAGGATCACGGCGATCTCGCAATATCGGGGGTGTCGTCGGACGGGCCGCCACCGGCAAATGCCAAATTCTATGATGAGGTGAAAACCTGGATACGGATCCTTAGCGAACGTTCCTTTGCGCTGGCCCGTTCCGGCGCCATCCCGATCTTCATGGGTGGCGATCACTCTCTCTCGATGGGATCGGTGAACGGCGTCGCGCGCCACTGGCAGGAGAAGGGCCGGCCGCTGTTCGTGCTGTGGCTCGATGCCCATGCCGACTACAACACGCCGGCGACGACCGTCACCGGCAATATGCACGGCATGTCGGCCGCGTTCCTGTGCGGCGAACCCGGCCTCGACGGCCTGCTCGGCGACCAGCCCCGCGCCTCAATCACGCCCGACCAGCTCGATCTGTTCGGCATCCGCTCGATCGACCCGCTGGAAAAGAAGCTCATTCGCGATCGTCCGATCGCGATGGCCGACATGCGCGCGATCGACGAGCACGGCGTCGGCGTGTTGATAAGGCGCGTGATCGAACGGGTGAAAGCGCGGAACGGCGTTCTGCATGTCAGTTTCGACGTCGACTTTCTCGATCCGGCGGTCGCACCGGGTGTCGGCACCACGGTCCCGGGCGGCGCCACCTACCGCGAAGCCCATCTGATCATGGAGTTGCTGCATGATTCCGGACTGGTGCGGTCGGTCGACATCGTCGAACTCAATCCGTTCCTCGACGAACGCGGCCGCACCGCGCGGGTCGCGGTGGAACTGATCGGCAGCCTGTTCGGGCTGCAGATCACCGACCGGCCGACACCGAGCAACGCGGTATTCCCGGACTAACGGTCGGTGCCGTCGCCGAAACAGAAAAGGGCGGCCTGATCGGCCGCCCTTTGATTGAAGTCATGGAATCGTTCGTAGCCTCACTCCGCCGCGAGCTTCACTTCCGGTGCGGCGGCGCGGACTTCGGCGTCGACTTGGGATTCGAACTTGGCAAAGTTCTTCTGGAACATGCCGACCAGCGCGCGGGCGGTCTTGTCGAACTCGGCCTTGTCGGCCCAGGTCTTGATGGGATCGAGGATGTGCGGCTCGACGCCGGGCAGCGAGGTCGGCACCGCAAAGCCAAAGTACTTGTCGGTGCGGAAATCGGCTGATCGCAGCGAGCCGTCGAGCGCTGCGGTCAACAGCGCCCGCGTCGCCTTGATCGGCATGCGGCGGCCGGTGCCGTATTTGCCGCCGGTCCAGCCGGTGTTGACCAGCCAGCAGTCGACATTGTGTTTGGCGATCAATTCGCGCAGCAGGTTGCCGTAGACGGAAGGGTCGCGCGGCAGGAACGGCGAGCCGAAGCAGGTCGAGAATTCCGGCTGCGGCTCGGAGCCCAAGCCGCGTTCGGTGCCGGCGACCTTTGCGGTGTAGCCGGACAGGAAGTGATACATCGCCTGCGCCGGCGTCAATTTCGCGATCGGCGGCATCACGCCAAAGGCGTCGGCCGCCAGCATCACCACGTTCTTCGGGTGACCGGCGCGGCCGGTCCGCGAGGCGTTCGGGATGAAGTCGAGCGGATAGGCCGAACGGGTGTTCTCGGTCTTCGAACCGTCGTCGAAGTCAGGCACGCGGGTGTTCTGGTCGAGCACCACGTTTTCCAGCACCGCGCCAAAGCGCTTGCTGGCGGCGTAGATCTCGGGCTCGGCTTCCTTCGACAGCTTGATGCATTTGGCGTAGCAGCCGCCTTCGAAATTGAAGATGCCGTCCTCGCCCCAGCCATGCTCGTCGTCGCCGATCAGCGTGCGCTTGGGATCGGCCGAGAGCGTGGTCTTGCCGGTGCCGGACAGGCCAAAGAAGATCGCGCTGTCGCCATCGGGGCCGACATTGGCCGAGCAGTGCATCGGCATCACGCCCTTTTCGGGCAGATAATAGTTCAGCGTCGTGAACACGCTCTTCTTCATCTCGCCGGCATAATAAGACCCGCCGATCAGGACGATCTTGCGGGCGAAATCGATCGCGACGACGTTCTCGGATTTGCAGCCGTGACGTTTGGGATCGGCGCGGAAGCTCGGCAGGTCGATGATGGTCAGTTCCGGCACGAAGCTTTCAAGTTCCGACGCCTCGGGGCGGATCAGCAGCGTGCGGATGAACAGCGAGTGCCAGGCGAGTTCGGTAAAGACGCGGGTCTTGATGCGGTGGCTCGGGTCGGCGCCGCCATAGAGATCCTGCGCGAACAGCGTCATGCCTTCGGCGTGCTTGAGGAAGTCGGCGTAAAGCGTCGCGAACTGGTCCGAGGTGATCGACTGGTTGCCGGCCCACCACATGTTCTTGTCGGTGGTCGCGTCCCGAACCGTGAACTTGTCCTTCGGGCTGCGGCCGGTGAACACGCCGGTATCGGCGCAGAGCGCGCCATCGGCCGAGACCACGGCTTCGCCCGCACGCAGCGCGTGCTCGTAAAGCTGGGGCGCGCCAAAGTTCCAGTTCACGCCCCCAAGATTTTTTAAGCCGAATTTGTCGGCGCCAAAGGCACCGTTATGCACGCCCGTCTCTTGCACGAAGAATCCTCCTCGAACCCGCGTATCTCGATCGCGCGAATGCCGCCAAACGCGCCTGTGTCGCGGTGACCCTGTGAATATAGCCTTCCGGCCATGGTCCGGCGACCTAATACTCATGAACGCCGCGCTTGCCAAGCCGATCCCGTGCGTTTTGGTATATTCCGGCCATGGCTTTGATCTGGATCAATTTTTGCTGCAGCGCGGAGGCTGATCCGCAAGGTATTTTGTCGATGTTAGCGCTGTCATGGCGACGATCAGTCGCGCTCCCGCCAAGTCTTTTATTGCGGCGCACCATTGAAAGCTTAACGGGGCGCCCCTTCGCCAATGAGGGCGTATGGACCCCAGAACGCCGGATAGGCATTCCTGGGCGATGAGGCATCGTTGAGATAGGCCAGCATGGCCTGACGCAGCGCCTCGGCGCGGCCGAGCCGGGGATCGGCCTTGAGACGATCGAAGGTCGATGTGGTCAAGCGGGTGGCCGCTTCCGAATCGACCGACCAGTGCGAGACCAGCAATGCTCTTGCACCGGCATAGAAGAACGATCGCGCGAGACCCGACAGCGCTTCGGCGCCGGGCTTGTCGCCGGCGATGGTATTGCACGCGGACAACACCACCCAATCGGCATTGAGCTTCAATTGCGCGACTTCGCTCGAGGTGAGCAGGCCGTCGTCGAGTTCGCTCGGTTGTTTCGGCAGGCTCAGCACCAGCGAAGGTTCGCCGACACCCCTTACATCGCCGGCGACGAGGCCATGGGTCGCGAAATAGATGATGCCGTAATCGGCGAGGGCCAGGCGCTTGACCGTGGTTTCGCTGGCGTCGCTGCCCAGATGAATATCGCCGGCGGAAACGCCGAGATCTTTTGCGACCGCCTTGAGTTCGTCGGCGGTGTCGGGCAGTTGCGGCAAGGCTGCCGCGAGCCTGGCGCGGTCGACGCCGGCGCCCTGCCAGAAGTCGGTATAGGCCGATGTCACCAGCGCCCGGGACGCAGACTTGGTGGCACCCGGTTTGCCGGCGGCGCGATTATCACCAGTGCCCTCCGGCGACGGGTTGAACAGCGGATCGCCGAAACCGGTCATCGGTTTTGTGCTTTGAGCCCGGTGCGCAACGAAGCGCAGCGATTTCAGACTCGCAACAGAGGGCAATACCGACACCGCCTGCCGCTTCAGCAGCCAGGCTGCGTCGCGATAGCCATCGAATGTTTCCGGGATCGCCGCCGCGGGTTTTTCCGTCACCAGCAGGTGGAACGGCAGCGCCGTCAGCGCGCCCGCGGGCGCGACCAGCAGACTGCGCTTGTCCTTGACCAGCGCCTCGACCGGACCCAGCAGGGTCGCATACAGCTCGTTGGCAAGCGCCAGATCGAACAGTCCGGACTTGCCGGACGCATCGCTGGCGTGACTGACATCAAGGCCGTGGCGGAACCGCGCAACCTTCTGCGACAAGGCCTCGGCGCCGAGCGGAACGGACTTCCAGTCAAACGCGTCCTGCGTGATCGCAAAGACATAGCTTTCTTTTTCCGTGACCGAGAACAGCACCATGGCCTCAGTGCCTGACAACAGCGCCTGAATCTCCTTCGCCGTCATCGGCAGCGGATTCGACAGGGCGGCATAGTCGGGGAATTCGGCCACGAAGGTTTTTTGCAGACCCGCACGTTCCGCGGAAACAGCGGCAAGGCGTTCCCTGCTCCGCTGCTCGGCTGCGGCATCGCGCTTCGACCGCTCTTTGGACACCGAGGCAATGATCGCCTTGTCGAGCATTTCCGCCTCCGCGGCGAGGTCCTGATCCCTGCGCACCAGTTGCGCGAGACGATCGGTCCCGGCCGCCAGCCGCACCGCCAGCTTGTTGACCGCGGAAGCGGCCGATGACTGGGTGCCGCGCTGGACCGCGTTGAGCGCATCGTCGAGCGCCTTTTCGGCCGGCATCAATTGTTGCCGCTGCGCCGACAACAACACGGCGAGCGCGACGCGCGGCTGCGTCCGGCCGTTGCCGATCGTTTGTTCCACGATCGGCAGTGCATCGGCCGTGCGTCCCTCCGCCTGATAGAGCGAGGCCATATTGTTCAGCGACATCGCAAGATCCGGATGATCGGCGCCGAGCGCGCTTTGGCGGATCGCCACCGCGCGCTGATACAGCGGCTCGGCATCCGCGTAACGGCTCTGCCGCTCATAAAAGTCCGCCAGATTGTTCAGCGAACGCGCGACATCGGGATGATCGCGGCCGAGCACTTTCTCGCGGATCGCAAGCGACCGCTTGATCAGCGGCTCGGCCTCGGCGTAGCGGCCTTGCGCCTTGTCGACCTGGCCGAGATTGTTCAGCAGCGTCGCGACCGCGGGATGCTCCGGTCCAGCCGCTTTTTCGTAGATCCCAAGCGCGCGCCTGAACAGCGGCTCGGAATCGGCATGGCGTCCCTGCTTCTCATACAGCGTCGCCAGATTGTTCAGCGACTGCCCGACATCGGGATGGTTTTGTGGAAGCGATTTTTCGCGCAGCGTCAGCGCCCGCTTGAACAACGGTTCGGCCTCGGCATAGCGCTCCTGTCGCTGGTACAGCGCCGCCAGATTGTTCAATTCGGGGGCCATCGCGGATGAGTCGAGACCGGCCGCCTGCTCCAGGATCGCGATCGACCGCTTGAGCAACGGTTCGGCCTCGGCGTCCCTGCCTTGGTGGCCATAGAGATCCGCCAGATTGTTCAGCGCGCCTGCGACATCGCGATCAAGGGGACCGCGGGTCTTCTCCAGGGTCTCCAGCTGATGCTGCGCCAGCGTGGTTGCTTCGGCATATTTTCCGGCCCGGCTGAGCTCGGCGATTTTGGCGCTGAGTGCCGCCGTCTCGCCTTTTTGCGCCGACGACGGCGCGCTGAAGCCGGTGCTCGCGATCAGCGCGAGCCACAGCACAAGAGGTAATCGATTGCGCGGTTTCATCCTGCCGACTTGCGTTGGTTAACCGCCGCGACGCGCGCCGGCATGGACTAAGTCGCGGAAACCTATCTGCCCGTTCAATCCGCCTGCGATGATCCGCTAGTCCTTGGCCCGGGCCTCACCCGCCAGCCTGACCAGCATCTTGCGCAATGCCATGCCGCTGGTGACCCGTTCCGGGAAATCCAGCCGCAGCGTCTTGCCGTCCACCTGCATGTCGATCCCGTCGGGGTCGCAGCCAGTGCATGTCCAGTCCGCGCTGTCGGCGCCGAGCAGTTTTGTCGCATAGAGGTTCATCGCCTCGCGGTGATCCTCGTTCATGTGCTGGATCGCGCCCGGCTCGGCTTCCAGCAGCGCCTCCGCGTCCGAAATATCGGTCAAAAACTGCCCAGGCTTGAGGTCTACGATCCGCCCAAAGCCGGCGACCAGATGGGCGCCCGAGGGCGCGATCCGGAAGAAGGAGAAATCCTTGAACTCCACAAAGCCTTCCGCCGACGGATGCGCGTTGAGGTAGCGCCGGCGCAACAACGCGGATTGATCGCCCGTGGCCTCCTCGGCCCGGCCCGCCAGCATGATCCGGGCACCCTCCAACGGGTCGCCCGCGGCCCGCTCGTCGAGCATCAGCGACACCCTGCTATCGCCAATGATGTTCTTGGTGTGCAGCGCCAGCCGCGAAATCAGCAGGATCGGTGACGCATCGGCGTGGCTGGCGACATTGACCAGCGAGCAATAGGGGTCGCCACTGCCAACCATCAGGGTCGCCAGCGCCCCCTGCCGGCTGCGCCGGAGCAGCGAGCGGGCCAGCCTGGAAGCGTTAAAATCGGGGGGCGGTTGCATGGTTCCAATCAGCCATCTTATTGCAAAAAGGGCCTTTTCTCAGGCCTTGAGGGTGCTATATGGGGTAGAACGCATCACCCGCAGAAGCGTTTTTGCGGAACTCGGTCACACTTCAGCCCAGCTTGCATTGCTCGTTGACCGCGTAGGAAGCCCATTTATACGGCGCATAGCTGAATTGCCCGCCGTTTAAGCCACTCTCTGATCTGAAAGCAGGCTCATGCCCACAATCGCCCTGGTCGACGACGACCGCAACATTCTGACATCCGTCTCGATCGCGCTCGAAGCCGAAGGCTATCGCATCATGACCTATACGGATGGAGCCTCGGCGCTGGACGGTTTCCGCACCTCACCACCGGATCTTGCGATCCTCGATATCAAGATGCCGCGCATGGACGGCATGGAGACGCTGCGGCGGCTGCGGCAGAAATCCGATCTGCCGGTGATTTTTCTCACCTCCAAGGATGAGGAGATCGACGAATTGTTCGGCCTCAAGATGGGCGCCGACGATTTCATCCGCAAGCCGTTCTCGCAGCGCCTGCTGGTCGAGCGCGTCAAAGCCGTGCTCCGCCGTGGCCAGCCCAAGGATCCGACCGCCGCTCCCAAGGAGCCGGACGCAAGGGCGCTGGACCGCGGCCTGTTACGGATGGATCCGGAGCGTCACACCTGCACCTGGAAGAACGAGCCGGTGACGCTGACGGTCACGGAATTCCTGATCCTGCAGGCCCTGGCGACCAGGCCCGGCGTGGTGAAAAGCCGCAATGCGCTGATGGACGCGGCCTATGACGACCAGGTCTATGTCGACGACCGCACCATCGACAGCCACATCAAGCGGCTGCGCAAGAAGTTCAAGGTGGTGGACGACGATTTCGAGATGATCGAGACGCTGTACGGCGTCGGCTATCGCTTCAAGGAAGCCTGAGCAGCATGATCCGGAAAAGTGAGAACCGGTTTTCCGAAAAGATCATGCTCAGATAAAGTCACTGCGCAGTGTGAACTGGCGCGTCCGCGCGTCTGGGCTAGGATACGAGAGCAGCGCGCACGCGGCATATATTTGAGACAACGGGCAGTTTTGGCCATTGCTAGATCGAACGCAGCCTGACGCGAGCCTGACCAACGAGGATGCTTTCCCGCACCTCGATGGGGACCACGTTGCCGACGACAGCCTGCCCGAGAAGGGCTGGCGGCGGCCGCTCGGCTGGCTGCGCCGCGCCGGCCAGTTCTTCTTCGCGCTGTCCTTCTCCAGCCTCACCCGCCGCATCGTCTCGCTCAATTTGGCCGGCCTCGTGGCGCTGGTGGCGAGCATTCTCTATCTCTCGCAATTCCGCGCCGGCCTGATCGACGCGCGCGCGCAGAGCCTTTTGGTGCAGGCCGAGATCATCGCGGGCGCGATCGCGGCATCCGCCACGGTTCAGACCAACACCATCACCATCGATCCCGAACGGCTGCTCGACCTGAAGCCCGGCGAGGTCTATCGCGCGCCGGACGAGTATTCCGGCCTCAATTTCTCGATCAATCCGGAGCGCGTCGCGCCGGTGTTGAAGACGCTGATTCTGCCGACCAAGACCCGCGCGCGGATCTTCGATGGCGACGGAGGCTTGATCCTCGACAGCCGCAGCCTCGAAATCGTGTGGAGCTTGCCGTTGCCGCCGCCGTCCTCGGAGAAGCCGGGCCTTGCGGAGCGAACAATGATCGCCATTCGCCTCTGGCTCAATCGGGGCGATCTGCCGCTGTATCGCGAACTCGGGCCGGAGAATGGCAATGGCTACCAGGAAGTCGCGGATGCGCTGGGCGGCCAGAAGCGCAGCATGGTGCGCGTCAACGCGCGCGGCGAGGTGATCGTGTCGGTCGCAGTGCCGGTGCAGCGATCCCGCGAAATCCGGGGCGCGCTGATGCTCTCGACCCAGGGCGACGAAATTGACCAGATGGTGACCGCCGAGCGGCTGGCCATCCTGAAGGTTGGCGGCGTCGCTTCCGCGGTCATGATCGTGCTGTCATTGCTGCTCGCGAGCACGATCGCAGGCCCGGTGCGCCGGCTCGCCGACGGTGCCGAGCGGGTCCGCCGCCGCATCCAGACCCGCGTCGAAATTCCCGATTTCACCCGTCGCCGCGACGAGATCGGCCATCTCTCCGGCGCGCTGCGCGACATGACCAACGCGCTCTATAGCCGGATCGAGGCGATCGAGATGTTCGCCGCCGACGTCGCCCATGAATTGAAGAATCCGCTGACGTCGCTGCGCTCGGCGGTGGAAACGCTGCCGCTGGCGCGCAACGAGAACAGCCGCGCGCGGCTGCTCGCCGTGATCGAGCACGACGTCAAGCGGCTCGACCGGCTGATCTCGGACATTTCCGACGCCAGCCGCCTCGATGCCGAACTGCAGCGGCAGGACATGACGCCGGTCGACCTGCGCCGGCTCCTGACCACACTGACATCGGTCGCCAACGAGACGCGGCTCGGCCACGACGGCGTCGCCGTTGATGTGCGCTTCGAGGGCCGAACCCCGACCGACACCTTCTCGGTGCCGGGCCATGATTCGCGGCTTGGGCAGGTGATCTCCAATCTGCTGTCCAATGCGCGGTCGTTTTCCAACGCCGGCGGCAAGGTCCGCATCATTTGCCGCCGGGTGCGATCGGAAATCGAGATTGTGATCGACGACGACGGGCCGGGCATTGGCGAGGATTCGCTGGAGCGCATCTTCGAGCGCTTTTACACCGACCGGCCGCATCAGGGCTTTGGCCAGAATTCGGGGCTCGGGCTTTCAATCTCCAAGCAGATCATCGAAGCGCATGGCGGGCGCATCTGGGCGGAAAATCGCGCCGGCCCCGCGGATGCCGAGGGCGGGCCTACGGTTTCCGGCGCGCGTTTCGTGGTCAGGCTGCCGGCGCCATGACGCCGGAGGCGAGCGTGCACGCCTCGGCCGTGCTGGTCGGTGATCGTGGCGTGCTGATCCGCGGTCCCTCAGGGGCCGGCAAGTCCCGGCTGGCGTTCGATCTGATCCTGGCCGGACGCGCCGGGCAGGTTCCGCCGGCCATCCTGGTCGGCGATGACCGTGTCTATCTCGACACAGTTGGCGGACAATTGGTGGTTCGGCCAGTGCCCGAATTGGCCGGGCTGATCGAGATTCGGGGGCTCGGCATCCGTCGCTGCGACGTCGTCCGCGAGGCAGTGGTGGCCCTCGTGGTGGATCTTGACGCCGCAGACGCGGAACGGCTGCCGCCGCCCGAAGCGCTCCAGACCCGCCTAAATGGTGTCCTAATACCGCGAATCCTCGTTGGGATGGGCTTCGCACCCCTTCCGCTGGTTGTCGCCGCGCTGACGACAACTGAGAGTTCATCTTCCGGTAACCATACGGAGGATTGTTTGAAGGGGTTTGGTAACCATATCAGCCCCACTATTGCGACCGAATAGACCGGCGCAGGCTCCCCTTTCCACCAGCGAATTCCGGGAGATTAGCCAAGATCCCCTCTTGCGCGGGGGCTCTGGATGGTCAAAGTGGCGCGTTCGTGCGGTGCACCAAAAAGCACCCGCGAGGAGTTTCCGATGATTGGTCTAGTGCTTGTGACCCATGGGCGCCTTGCCGACGAGTTCAGGGCAGCGCTCGAACACGTTATGGGTCCGCAGAAACAAATTGAAGCCATCACGATTGGGGCCGAGGACGACTCCGATTTGTGTCGAAGCGACATTATTGAGGCGGTCAACCGCGTCGATAGTGGCGATGGCGTCGCCATCCTTACCGACATGTTCGGCGGCACGCCCTCGAACCTGGCGATTTCCTGTATGAGCCGCCCGAAAGTGGAAGTGCTCGCAGGCATCAATCTTCCGATGCTGGTCAAGCTTGCCAAGGTGCGCGAGGAGCGGTCGCTTCCCGACGCAATCGCCATGGCCCAGGAAGCCGGCCGCAAATACGTCACCATCGCCAGCCGCGTTCTCGCCGGCAAATGAGCGACGAAGCCTCCCCCGAAAATGAAGTCGGGGCGAGCGTGCCTGCGGGCGCCGTTTCCCGCGAACTTCTCATCATCAACAAACGCGGCCTGCACGCGCGGGCTTCTGCAAAATTCGTGCAGATGGTCGAGCGCTTCAACGCCGAGATCTGGGTGACGCGCGGCAACGAGACCGTCGGCGGCACCTCGATCATGGGACTGATGATGCTGGCCGCAGGACCGGGAACATCGGTCGTGGTCTCCGCAATCGGCCCCGAGGCCCAGGCCGCGGTCGATGCCATTGCCGAGCTCGTCGCCGGCAAGTTCAACGAAGAAGGCACGTGATCCTTCTTCGTTTGACGCGTTTTCTTCACGCGTACCGGCAACCACTTCGCTCGAACACGTTTTGCCTAAAACGGATTCGTTGATCGCCCAAGCCTCGCCTATTTGGCCGGCGGCACGATAATGACGTTCCAGGCGGTGGCCGCGCCTGCGGTTCCCTGAAAAAACCGGCGGGTCGTGATCACCACGCGCTCGCCATTGGCCGCGTGCTGCTTCATCCACGCCTCGCATTTTTCCAGCTTCCAGTCGCCGGTTTCGCAGATGCCGATAAAGCCCGATCGTTTGGCTTCATCGAGCGAGGTCAGGCCGGACGACCATGGCTCGTCCGGCGTCAGCGCGGCCGGATGATCGGGGCTGTAGAAGGTGACGGGCTGGCCGATATCGTCATAGGCCGCGACCACCGGCAACCGCGAATGAAACCGCGCGTGCCACTCCGTGGTCAGCTCACGGGCGAGTTCGGAGCGTGCGCGGAAACTCGCACCCTCATTGCGATGCTGGCTCACTTCGTAGGCGACGATCTTCGGCGAGGCCGCCAGCACCGCGAGCGTGAGCAGGAACCAGCTCGCCACCATCCGGAGCAGCGCGATCTGCCGCACGCGCAACCGCGGAACAGCGATCAGCGCCAGCGGCACCAGGAAGAACAGCGGGATGCCCCAATCGGTCTTGATGTAGATCTGGAATATTACCGCCCCGAGCGGCGGCCCGATCGCGAGCACCGCCTGGATGACCCAGACATTGAGGGCCTGCGACGTCTGCACGCCGGAATTGGCGCCGCGCAACCAGAACGCGAACGATTTCCGCCATCGCGACGGCCAGCTCAGCGCGAGGCCCGCCAGCGCCACCGGCAACGCCAGCAGCGCGAGATTATGGCCGATATACCCCAGTGCGAGATTGTCGATCTCGGTGCGGTCGGCGATCGAATAATAGGATTCACCGGCATAGGTGAGCGGGGCGAAGTTCACCTGCATCAGCCAGGTGAAATGCGGGATCATCGCCACCGCAAGCGTCGCGATCGCGACCCACGGCGCCGGCGAGCGCAGGAACTGCAGGCGTGCGGGATGGATCAGCGCGGCAAGGCCGACCGCGCCGATCACCGTCAGCGCCCAGTATTTGGTCATCAGCGCCAGCGCGCCGGCAAGCCCAAGCCACAGTCCGGATTTCACACTGCGCTTCTCGAACGCATCCAGAAAGGCCAGCACCACCAGCGGCAGCGTAACCAGCTGCAGCAGGTCCGGATTGTACTTGAAACCCTTGAAGTTGAAGATCGGATACAGCGCGAGCATCACCACGACGAGGAACGCGCGGCGGTGATCGACCACGCGCAGCGCGATCAGCCAGCAGATTACGAGGCCGCAGCCAAGCGTTGCCATCGCCAGCGCATAGGTCGCCCAGTCGGCGACCGGAAAGATCATGAACCAGACACCGGCGACCCATCCCGACAGCGGTGGATGCTTGCCGTAGCCAAGCAGGAACTTCTGACCCCAGCCGAACGCTTCCGCGACGTCCATATGGATGTCCTGGCCGGTCTTCAGATTGACCAGGATCACCGTCCACAGCGCGGCATGGACTGCGGCGAAGCCAGTGACCAGCCACAGGGCGGCTCTGGGATCGCTGGCGTGCGCGGCAAGCCACGCCGCCAGCCGCCGGATGGACCGTTTGCGGTTCGCGCGCGCGCCGGCGGGCAAAATTGATGCAGTCGACATGGCCCTGTGCGTAGCGCGTTTTCCGCACCAGTGGAATCAGCTTGGCGTGAAGATAGCCCCTTAAAATACAGCAATATGGTTGCCGCTTGGGGGCGCGAATGCTATCCCGCGCCCCATGACCACCGTCCCCATTTCCAACATCCGCAACTTCTCCATTGTCGCCCATATCGACCATGGCAAATCGACGCTGGCCGACCGCCTGATCCAGATGACCGGCGGCCTGACCGATCGCGAAATGGCGGGCAAGGAACAGGTGCTCGATTCCATGGATATCGAGCGCGAGCGCGGCATCACCATCAAGGCGCAGACCGTCCGGCTGAATTACCACGCCAAGGACGGCAAGGATTACATCTTCAACCTGATGGACACGCCGGGCCATGTCGACTTCGCCTATGAGGTCTCGCGATCGCTGGCGGCCTGCGAGGGTTCCCTGCTGGTGGTCGACGCCAGCCAGGGCGTCGAAGCGCAGACGCTCGCCAATGTCTACCATGCACTCGACGCGGGTCATGAGATCGTGCCGGTCCTCAACAAGATCGATCTGCCCGCGGCGGAGCCCGACAAGGTCAAGCAGCAGATCGAGGATGTGATCGGTATCAGCGCCGCCGATGCGGTGATGATCTCGGCCAAGACCGGCATTGGCATCCCCGACGTGCTGGAGGCGATCGTCACGCGGCTGCCACCACCGAAGGGCGACCGCGACGCGACGCTGAAGGCGCTCTTGGTCGACAGCTGGTACGACGTCTATCTCGGCGTCGTCGTGCTGATCCGCGTGGTCGACGGCACCATGAAGAAGGGCAGCCGCATCCGCATGATGGGCACCAATGCGGCCTATGACGTCGAGCGCGTCGGCTTCTTCACGCCGAAGATGACGCAGGTCGACGAACTCGGCCCCGGCGAGATCGGTTTTATCACCGCCGCGATCAAGGAAGTCGCGGATACGCGGGTCGGCGACACCATCACCGACGACCGCAAGCCGGTCACCGACATGCTGCCGGGTTTCAAGCCGGCGATCCCGGTGGTGTTCTGCGGCCTGTTCCCGGTCGATGCCAACGATTTCGAAGTGTTGCGTGCGGCGATGGGCAAACTGCGCCTCAACGATGCGAGTTTTTCGTTCGAGATGGAAACCTCCGCCGCCCTCGGCTTCGGCTTCCGCTGCGGCTTCCTCGGGCTGCTGCATCTGGAGATCATCCAGGAGCGCTTGTCGCGCGAGTTCGATCTCAACCTGATCGCGACCGCGCCGAGCGTGATCTACAAAATGCATCTGACCGACGGCCAGGAGATCGAGATCCACAATCCCGTCGACATGCCCGACGTGGTCAAGATCGCCGAAATCCACGAGCCCTGGATCGAAGCCACGATCCTGACCCCCGACGAATATCTCGGCAGCGTCTTGAAGCTCTGCCAGGACCGCCGCGGTTCGCAGAAGGAGCTGACCTATGTCGGCTCCCGCGCGATGGTGAAATACGATTTGCCGCTCAACGAAGTCGTGTTCGATTTCTACGACCGCCTGAAATCGGTCTCGAAGGGTTATGCCTCGTTCGACTACCACCTGACCGACTACAAGCCGGCCGATCTCGTCAAGATGCAGATCCTCGTCAACAACGAGCCGGTGGACGCATTGTCGATGCTGGTGCACCGCACCCGCGCCGAAGGCCGCGGCCGCGCCATGGTCGAGCGGATGAAGGAGCTGATCCCGCCGCACATGTTCCAGATTCCGATCCAGGCTGCGATCGGCGGCAAGGTGATCGCCCGCGAAACCGTCCGCGCGCTGCGCAAGGACGTCACCGCAAAGTGCTACGGCGGCGACATCACGCGTAAACGAAAACTTCTGGAGAAGCAGAAGGAAGGCAAGAAGAAGATGCGGCAGTTCGGCAAGGTCGACATCCCGCAGGAAGCGTTCATTGCCGCGCTGAAGGTGGATAGCTGAGCGACGGGAGTTCTGCAGTTCCGGCGTCTATCCATTGTGGCTCAGCCGAATTAATTGAAATTCTGAGCGTAACATGTTACGCTCAGAGCATGACCACCACCCCGAAAAGGCCAAAGCCCCTTACCCCGCGACAGCGCATGGCATCGCGCCGCGAGCGCTTGCGCGCGCAGGGGCTGCGGCCGGTGCAGCATTGGGTGCCGGATTTGCGCGATCCGAAGGTGCTCGCGGCCATCCGCCGGGAGGCAAAGCTGATGGCGCAGCATCCGGAAAACGATGCCATCGATGCGTGGAACGAGGTGGCTTATGACTGGAGCGCCTGGAAGTGAAGCGCGGGGATGTCGTGCTGGTGGTGGTTCCAAGCGAGCCAGGACGACCAAGACCCGGAGTGATCGTACAGGCTGACGAATTCAATGAAGACCTTTCGACGATCGTCATCTGTCCCTTATCGTCAGACCTCCAGGACAAGTTGCGGCTCAGACCAATAATCGATGCCACACCGTCAAATGGTCTTCGCCTTCGCTCGCAGATCATGACGGACAAGATGATCGCCCTGCGCCGTGACCGGGTTCGGAGCGTCATCGGCCATATTGATACGGAAACATCCGAACACCTCGATCGAGCGTTGCTGGTAGTGCTCGGGCTGGCGCGGTGACAAAGCCGTCCGGGCATTCCCGCCCGTCTTGATCGCTGGCCGCGGATAGGCCACCATTGCGCCTGCGCCAAAACAGAAAATTCAACAACGCGAGGACGCGCATGACCAAGCATCTCGGTTTCGACCTCGTTGAGCGTGCGCGGGCGCTTGCGCCGTTGATCGCGCGCGACGCCGACGAGATCGAGCGGACGCGGCGGCTGACGCCGGCGGTGACGCAGGCCTTGATCGAGAACGAGCTTTATCGCGCGCTGCTGCCCAAAAGCTTGGGTGGTACCGAGGCGCCGCTCGAAGCCTTCATGCAGATGCAGGAGGAAATCGCCAAGGCCGACGCCTCCACGGCGTGGTGTCTCGGCCAGTGCAGCGTCTGCGCCATGACGGCGGCCTATCTCGATCCCGATGCCGCCAACGAGATCTTCAATGTCGCGCCCGGCATCCTCGCCTGGGG
Source organism: Bradyrhizobium sp. Ash2021 (assembly GCF_031202265.1). Classification (NCBI taxonomy): domain Bacteria; kingdom Pseudomonadati; phylum Pseudomonadota; class Alphaproteobacteria; order Hyphomicrobiales; family Nitrobacteraceae; genus Bradyrhizobium; species Bradyrhizobium sp. Ash2021. The sequence continues at coordinate 8,795,012 of NZ_CP100604.1, forward strand.
TGCAATCGCCCATGAGGTGCAGGCGGTGCCCGGCGGCTACAAGGCCAGTGCGCGCTGGGATTTTGCCTCCGGCTCCCGGCAGGCGAGCTGGCTGGGGGCCCATGTCCGGGTCGTCGAGGCCGACGGCACCACACGGAAGAAGCCGGACGGTTCGCCGGAAATCCGCACCATCCTGTTTCCGGTGACCAGCGCCACCATGTACGACGTCTGGGACGTAATCGGCCTGAAGGGCACCGGCACCGATTCCTATTCGGTCGACAATCTGTTCATCCCTGACAAATTCGCAGCGCTCCGCGACGTGCCCTCGGCATTGCGCGAGCAGGGACCGCTCTACAAGCTCACCACCAACATGGTGTTCAGCATGGGTTTTGCCGCGACCTCGCTTGGGCTCGCTCGCGCCATGCTGGATGCCACCATCGAGCTTTCGCGCGGCAAGACGCCGCAAGGCCTCAAGGCGATGCGCGAAAACAACGCGGTGCAGGGCAAGATCGGACGCACCGAAGCCAGCCTGCGCGCCGCGCGCGCCTATCTCTACGCCACCGCCGCCGAGGTCTGGCGCGAGCTTGCGCGCGGTGAGCCCATCACCGAGGAGCATCGCATCGCGCTCCGCATCGCCGCGACCTGGACCATCCATCAATCGGCGGCCGTGGTCGATACCGCCTACCACATGGCCGGCGCCACGGCGGTGTTCGCCGCCAACGGGTTCGAACGCCGTTTTCGCGACATGCACACGATCGCGCAACAGATCCAGGCGCGCGATACCCATTACGAGGATGCCGGCAGGGCAATACTTTCGGCTAATCTCGCCACGCCTCCCACGACGCGATGAGGCCGAAGTAAGCGGGTAACCGCATCGGGGCCATGCGCTCCCCGCAGTGCTACCGAGACCATAATTGGCCTTGTTGTTAAACAATTTCTGGGAGTCTGCGGAATATTCGCTTCGCGGAGCTCCGTATTCCCCATGTTCAAGATTCGATCGATCGCGGCCCGACTGATTCTCGCCATTTCGCTGACGGTTGCGGTCGCCTGCGCCATCCTCGGAAGCTTTTCGATCACCCAACAGCGCTCCCTGACGCGGCTCGCGCTCGACCAGCAGCTGAAGCTGCAATATGACAGCGTCATCGCCGCCGTCGACTATGAGGGGCGGGCCGCACTCGCAGTCAGTTCCGTGATCGCCGCGCTGCCGCCGGTCGGCGAGGCCATCGCCAAGGGCGATCGCGACGCCCTGGCAGCGCTGCTTGGCGACGCCAACAAGGCGCTGAATGCGCAAGGGATCCCGCTGATCACGTTCCAGGTGGCGCCGGCGACCTCGTTCTACCGCGTTCACGCGCCGAAGATTTTCGGTGACGACGTCTCGGGCCGCCGCAACACGGTGGTCGAAGCGATCAAGACCGGCAAACAGATCGTCGGCGTGGAACCCGGGCGGGAAGCGCTCGGCATCTTCGGCCTGACGCCGATCATGCGTGACGGCAAGAGCTTTGCGAATGTCGACGTTGGTGCGGCCTTCGGCAAGGAATTCGTCGACCGCGCCAAGAAGCGCTTCGGCATCGACCTTGCCGTGCACTCGTACGAAGGCAACGCCTTCAGAAAACTCTCGTCGACGTTCGGCGACAGCGTGGTCGCCACCCAGGACGAACTCAAGGGCGTGATGGATGGCGCGGCCTTGCGCCGCGATGCCGTCCTCGACGGCCATCCCGCCGCGCTCTATCTCGGGCAGATCAGGAACTATGCCGGCCAGCCGGTCGCGGTGCTGGAGATCATCAAGGATACGACCGAGTATGAGGCGGCCGCGGCGGCTTCGCAGCGCAATCTGATCCTCGGCACCGCCGCGATCCTGGCCGGTGCGGTGTTGCTGGCTTTTCTGCTCGGGCGCGGCCTGTCGCGTCCGTTGACGGCGATCACCGCGGTCATGAACCGCCTGTCGAGCGGCGACACCACGGTCACGATTCCCGGCAGCGAGCGCCGCGACGAACTCGGCACCATGGCGGGCGCGGTCGACGTGTTCCGCCGCAACATGCTGGAGGCAAGTTCGCTGCGCGAGGCGCAGGAGGCCGACAAGCAGCAGGCGGAGCTGGAGAAGAAGGCCCTGCAACGCCAGATGGCGGACCGTTTCGAGGCCGACGTCAAGGGCGTGGTCAATGCCGTCGCCAAGGCGACAAAGGACATGCAGCGGGTGGCGGGCGAGATCACGGCCAGCGTCGATGGCACTTCGCAACGCGCGGCCGCCGCGGCCGCCGCCTCCGAAGAAGCCTCGGCCAGCGTCAGCACGGTCGCCGCCGCCACCGAGGAGCTGGCGTCGTCGGTCACCGAGATCGGCCGTCAGGTCACCCATTCCAGCAGCGTTGCCGATAACGCCGTGGTCAAGGCCGGACAAACCACCGAGATGGTCGGCAGCCTTGCCACCGCCGCCGAAAAGATCGGCGATGTGCTGCGCCTGATCGGGGCAATCGCGAGCCAGACCAACCTGCTGGCGCTCAATGCGACGATCGAGGCCGCACGCGCCGGCGAAGCCGGCCGGGGTTTTGCCGTGGTCGCGTCCGAGGTCAAGGAGCTCGCCAGCCAGACGGCGAAGGCAACCGAGGAGATCGCGGGACAGGTCGCCGCGATCCAGTCCGCCACCGGCCACTGTGTGACCGCGATCGGCGGCATCAGCGACACCATCCGGGAGATCAGCGGCATCGCCACCACCATCGCCGCAGCCGTGGAAGAACAGGGTTCAGCGACGCGCGAGATTGCGCGAAGCGTGCAGCAGGCTGCCGCCGGCACCGGTGAAGTCTCGGTCAATGTCGCCGGCGCCAGCCAGTCCGCCGACCAGTCGCGCGCGCTGGCCGACAACGTCCGCGACGCGACCGGCGAACTCAGCCAGCAGGCCAATGCGCTGTTCGAGAGCGTCGATAGTTTTCTGGCCGGCCTGCGCAATGCGGCGTAGGCGAAAGGGGTCTGACTTCCATTGGGTGGGCGGCTGACCTCGTGTGCGCAGCCACATTCGCGGAATGGCGACCCTGGATGAAGAAGTCAGTGAAGAAAGGCGCGGCAAGGAAACCGCGCGCGGGAAGTTCAAATCCCGCGGTCGAAGCCGTGTTCGGCGCCTATCCCCGGTCGGTCAAGGCCAAATTGCTGGCGCTGCGCCGGCTGATCTTCGATACCGCGAAAGCGACAAAGGGCGTCGGCGCGCTGGAAGAAGCCCTGAAATGGGGACAGCCGAGTTATCTCACGCCTGAGACGAAGAGCGGCAGCACGATCCGGATCGACCAGGTGAAGCCGGAAGCCGGCCAGGTCGCGGTCTATTTCCATTGCCAGACCAATCTGGTTGAGACGTTTCGCGAGCTTTATCCGGAGCTGAGTTTTGGCGGCAACCGCAGCATCCTGCTCAGCGCCGGCGACAAGCTCCCCGCAGCCGCGCTGCGCCACTGCGTGGCGCTGGCGCTGACCTATCATCTGAACAATCGGAAGACGCGGCGCGACCGCCGATAGGCCGTCTGCGGCTCAAATTCCGCATCGCAGCGACATGAAGCGATGTGCCGATGGGCGACATTGCGTGTCGAAGAGGTCTCCAACTGATGCGACGCTCGAATCCCGCCGGCACTGATATGACCGTCACAGAAAACACAGCGTAGGCTCTCGATCGCAGGGCAAAAGGACCCCGATCACCAATAATCGGACCGTCACCAGTTCTTGAATGTCGGCTCGATGCACCCCCCGCAGACCCAAGGAAAGGACCAATCGGCCGTACGCTTGGCACTGTCGGGAATGTACTTGCTCCAGGCATCCGCTCGGACCGGATTGATCGACTGCCAAACGACATCAAAGGTCCCGGAAGAATTTATTTTGCCTATCATGACTGGCTTGGAAAGATGGTGATTAGTGTTCATCACAACCTCGAAGCCGCTCGGCGCCTTGATTCTTTGACCGTACATGGCCTGCCGGACCGCATCCACGTCGGTGGTGCCCGCCTGGACAACGGCTTGCGCCCACATCCGGAAGCCAATGAAGGTGGCTTCCATCGGGTCATTTGTAATTTTGTCTCGTTGCTCGTTGAAGTCCGCCCACATTTTCACGAACACTTCGTTTTCTGCCGAGTTGATCGACTGGAAGTAATTCCAGGCCGCCAGGTGCCCGACGGGGGCGATGTCCTCGCCGAGCAATTCGCGCTGGCCGATGGAGAGAGCCATGACTGGAATTGCGTTGGCGTCTACCCGTTGGGCTTCGAGTTCCCTGTAGAAATACGTATTTGCATCTCCGTTAACGGTCGATATGACCGCGGTCTTTTTTCCCTCCGAACCGAAGGCTTTGATCCTCTCGACGATCTCTTGCCATTCGGAATGGCCGAACGGCGTATAAATCGTCGTAATGTCGTCTGGCGATACCCCCTCTGCAGCAAGATACGCGCTCAAGATTCGGTTGGTCGTGCGCGGATAGACGTAGTCAGTACCGAGCAGAACCCATCTGCGGACTTCGCCTCCTTCCCTGCTCATCAGATATCGAACAGCCGGAATTGCCTGCTGATTCGGCGCGGCCCCCATGTAGAAAATGTTGCGCGAGCTTTCTTCACCCTCGTATTGCACCGGGTAGAAAAGCAGGCCGTTCAATTGCTCGAAGACCGGCAGAACGGACTTACGGGAGGCGGACGTCCAGCAACCGAACACGACCGCGACCTTTTGCTTCGAAAGTAGTTCCCTGGCTTCTTTCGCAAAGGCGTCCCAATCAGACGCGGGATCAACGATCACCGGTTCCAATTTCCGTCCCAGCAGCCCACCTTTCCTGTTTTGGTCTTCTATCAGCATGAGAACCGTGTCCTTGAGTACCGACTCGCTGATTGCCATGGTGCCTGACAGAGAATGAAGAATTCCGATTTTGATGGTGTCTTCGCCCGCGTGAGCCGCCGAAACGACGAGCACGAGCCACAAACCGAACAACCTTGGCATGACACCTCGTAGCGTGGAAGTTGATTTCATGTCGCTGCCCCGACCAGCTCGAAAATGCGGGTTCCCTTTGTCATGCCCTTGGCAATGACCGACTCGAGGGGTCTGAACTGAAAGCAATGTTGGGCCCGCAAGTAGACGCCTTCACTCACAAGGATAGCGGTCCCAAACTCTTTGTTCAGACCTTCAAGGCGCGCTGCCAGATTCACCGTATTGCCGAGAGCCGTGTAGTTCATGCGCTCGATCGAGCCGAGGTTGCCGACGACGGCCTCCCCGACATGAATGCCAAACCGGGTGAAGAATGGCGTCAGGCCTTCAGCTTCGAACTGAGCGTTGAGCTTTTCGCACGCCATTCTGCCCGAAAGGACTGCGCGGCAAGCCCGCTCGATATGGTCGGGCTGTGGATTGGGTGCGTTCCAGAACACCATCACGGCGTCGCCAATAAACTTGTCGACTGTTCCGCCCTCGACGAGGAAAGCCTCTGTCAGCACGGAGAAATACCGCGACATTTGGCGCATGAGCATGTCGGGGTCGGCGGACTCGGCGATAGTCGTAAAATCCCTAACGTCGGTGAAAACGACGGTAACCTCCTGTCTGACTCCGCCAAGCTCAGTGGATACGGAATTGTCCATCACCCCTCGGACGATCTCCTTGGGGACGAAGCGAGCGAACGACCGTATGGTGCGCTGCGCGAGATTCACCGTACTGCCAAGTTCGTGAATTTCCTTAATGCGTGATGCGACCGCCGAGGGGGTGGGCTCGGCCAGCTTCTGGAGTTTAACTGCCTCAGCCGTTATGCCTTTTAAGGATCGTGACATTCCGCTACCAAATATCCAAACGACCGGAATAAAGGCAGCGCCGGCAATAATTGCGAGGATTAGTCCGGTGAACTGTAGCCTTCGAACATTCTGGACAAAGTCTCCTTGGGCCGCCAGCAACAATATGTTGGCGTTGTGCTGCTCGCCCAGAGTGAATTTCGCTAACCTGAAAAGGTAGCCGTTGCCCTGGTCGTCACGGATATTTCCGTCGTAATAGTCGCGGCCATGCGACCCTCGCAACACAGCCGTTGCGACCCCCGAGTTGATGTCCTTGATGTTGGGCAATTGCGGTTGTGATGGATGTGTCATCGCATTGGTAACGTATTGTGCAAAATCGGGGTGGGCGATGAGCGAGCCGGTCGAGTCGAAAATCAAGACGATACCGTGTTCTCCAGGCCGTTGCGTCTGGACGAAATCGCTGAAGGTGTCGAGCTTGAGATCGGCGGCAATAACGCCGGGCACCTTGCCCCGCAGGGGTGCGCTAATCGCAATCACCGGCGCGCCGATACTAAACGAAAGATAAGGCAAGGAGACAAGCGACCGGTCGGCTTTCATCGTCTCGTGATACCAGGGCCGCTTGCGGGCGTCGTATCCGTATTTCCATAGATCCAGTTGTTCGACATCGTTGCCCTGCCGATCTTCAAAAATTCGTCGCAAGGGCAGTTCGCCACCGGAGCTGGGGCGGACTAAATCGATGGCAATATCAGCGCGAGGTGTCGCACGTAACCTCTCGCGCTGCTCCTCGTTGAGGTCACTGGTGCGCCGCACCTCCAACCAAGCGCCATTTTCGAAGCCGGCATAGATACTGTCCATTTGGGGCAGTTCCTGCAGTGCGGCTTTGAATAATGCGATCGCAGGGCCGGTCTCGGTCCATTCATTTGAATCGGCTACGCTGGGGCTGGTTGCCAGCACACGCACCACCGACGCTATAGCGGTTATCTCCGTCTGAAGACGTCCCAACGCCTTCGTGCTGGTCACGTCCATATAGGCAGACGCAGCTTCTTGCGTTGCCGAATGAAGAGCCCGGACCTGAATAGCAATCAGCAGCGCGGCCAGAGCGACGATAAACACCATCACCGCGGAGGTAATTGAGGTTCGAAATGTCAACATCCACCGGCCACTTGGCCGCATAGGTGCTTTGAGTTCAATCTCCTGCAAAATATCGCTTGCTGCCTTAGGTAATACTGCGGCCGCTCCGCACGGGGAGAGTTGGGACGGGTCGTTGCACAGCCACGATGCATCCTCAGCACGGACGGCGCTTGTACGTGGCTGCTCGATTGGGGCCAATCGTGCTCCAGACTTTGGTGATGAGAGTCGAGCACAAGGCGGCGCCAGCTGTGTATCTCGAGCAAAAACAACCTGCGCAGCGATCTGTTCGTGAGTTCGGGGGACAGGCTCCCAAAGTTCGTGGCTTCTTGTTTGCTTGAGGTCCGCTTGGGGTCATGCGCGACCGCGGCGTGCCAGCGGCAAGTTCGGCCATGTCTGTTATGCCGCCGAAAGCGGAAATAAATTCAGAGCAATAGCGGCTCCCGAGGGGCCATTGCGGATTGATGGCGCCGCCATGGACGTGATTCAGGCTCGCATCAATCCGAATTTGGCCGCACGCTAATGAGCCCGCGCCCTGACGACCCCCGCCGAGGCTAAACTCATTCGCTCCATCCATCTCGTGTGCGCGTTTTGCACCCGACGGGCAAATCACTGCCCGTCGGGCAAAAACCCGTCCAGTCCCTCCGATAAAAATATTTCCCTTTCCCCGTCGGGCAAATCAGCGCTACCAGCTCGCCCCGTCCTTTCCCGGCAAGAGGGGCGTATCGCGATCGTCACGAACGCGGGATGGGATGCGGTGGACGCTGCAGCGTCGGCGCGAAACGGTGTCGCAGGGCGAGTCTCTCGTGAGCGATCAACCGGCGCGCAGGACCAACGGCGCTGATGCGTACGGCAAAACCGTGTGGTCCTGACACCCGTTGCTGGTGTCAAGTCGGCGGAGGTTTTGGTCAGCCCAACCGGGCGCGACAAAGCCTTTAATTCGCCGATGACGGTGACAAGACGAATTCGTCGCCGGGGAGAGCGCGGCATAAGTCGTCAAACCATTGTGCGGGGGATGCCGGAGTGTTTCCGCTGAACCTGTATGCTCGTGTGCGTTTCTTTTGTGCGCTTTGCACACGAGACCGCGGGTGCAGCGCGCACCCGGCATTCCCTGCTCCCTCTTTTTTCGAGGGACATGCTTGCAAACCTCGGGCAGATCGTGCCGCGAGAAGGCGAAGCCGTAGCTGCTGTTTGAAAATTGAATCACGATCTCACCACGTCATTGCGAGGAGCTCTTGCGACGAAGCAATCCATTCTTCTTTTGCGCGGTGAAATGGATTGCTTCGCTGTGCTCGCAATGACGTGGATAGGCTGCAGCGCTTGAGTCCCGACGCCTCATGTGTAATTGCGCACCAGTTCGGGGACGACGAGTATCACCGCTCTCGATCTCTACGACCTCACGCCACCAGCGCCGCTTCGTCTTCAGCCCCCGCGCCGCTCTGCGCCTTCAAGAGGTTGACGATCTCGGCATTGGGCCGCGCGTGGCTGAACAGGAAGCCCTGTCCCTCGTGGCAACCCTCGTCGCGCAGGCAGCTGAATTCGGCTTCGGTCTCGACGCCTTCAGCCGTGATCGTCACCCCGAGCCCCATGCCAAGGCTGATGATCGAGCGTACGATCGCCTGCGCATCGCGGTTGGAGCCGAGGTCACGCGCGAACGACTGGTCGATCTTGATCTTGTCGAACGGAAAGCTGCGCAGATAGCTCAGGCTGGAATAGCCGGTGCCGAAATCATCCATCGAGATGCGAACCCCCAGCGACCGCAGCGCGTGCAGCGTCGCCAGCACCTGGCTGCTCTTTTCCAGCAGCAGCGTCTCGGTGATCTCGAGCTCCAGCCGCCTGGCGGGCAGCCCGGACTGCTTCAGCGCGTCCATCACCACCGACAGCAAATTGCCGACCCTGAACTGCAGGGGCGACAAATTGACCGCAACGCGGACGTCGTCGGGCCATTGCGCGGCATCCAGGCAGGCACGCTGCAGCATCAGCCCGCCCAGCGCGTTGATCAGGCCGGTCTCTTCGGCAACGGGAATGAATTCGGCCGGCGAGATCATGCCGCGTTCGGCATGCGGCCAGCGCACCAGCGCCTCGCAACCGGTGATCCGTCCGGTCGAGAGATCGACCAGCGGCTGGTAGTAGGGCCGCAGCACGCCGTTCTGGATCGCGTCACGCAGATCGATCTCGATCTTGCGGCGGGTCTGGGCACGCGCATCCATTTCAGCCTCGAAGAAGGAGAAGGTGCCGCGAAAATCGTTCTTGGCGCGGGACAGCGCCATGTCGGCGTTCTTCAGCAGTTTTTCGGACTCCTCGCCGTCGCCGGGCGACACGGCAATGCCGATGCTGGCGCCGATGACGACGGAATGGCCGTCCAGCAGATAGGGGTCGCCGATCGCCTCCAGCAGACGCCGCGCCAGCAACACCGCGTCCTCGGGGCGCGTCACCCCGCTCTGGACGATCGCGAATTCGTCGGAGTTGAGGCGCGCCAGTATATCTTCCTCGCGCAATGTCGATCGCAGCCGCTTGGCGACGCCGCGCAACAGCTTGTCGCCGATGCCGTGGCCGAGCGTATCGTTGACCGCCTTGAAATTATCGAGGCCGAGCACCAGCACCGCGGCCTTTTCGGCGCCGCGTCGGGTGTGCAGCAAGATGTCGTCCATTTGCTGGCGCAGCAGGTTGCGGTTCGGCAACCCGGTCAAGCTATCGTGCTGAGCCATGAAGGCCAGCCGCGCCTCGGCGCGCTTGCGTTCGGTGATGTCCATCAGCGCCAGCAATATGGCCGGCCGATCGCCATGGACGAGCTGGCGCGAATAGATCGCCAGATCGATCAGCGCACCGTCGGCCCGGACATGCTTCCAGGTTCGCGCCGTCTGCTCGTCGCTGGAGTGGTCTCCGGCCCACGGCAGCTCGCTGTCGAAGGCCTGCAGGTTGCGGATCGTCAGCTTCTCGAATTCGGCGCGGCTGTAGCCGTAATGCTCGACGGCGGCGTCGTTGACGCCGAGGATGCGTTCGCCATCCAGCGCGCAGACGATCATCGGAACCGGATTGGAGTCGAACAGCAGCCGGAACGAGGCCTCGCGCTGCTTCAGCTCGGTGATGTCGACGCGCAGACCGATGACGCCGCCGTCCTCGGTCAGCCGCTCCTCGATCAGGATGACGCGGCCATCGGCCAGGGTCTGCTCATGGCGCTCGCCGGGCCGGTAGAGTTTTGTAAGCCGTTCGGCGATCCATTCTTCCTCGCGGCCGATCGCTTCCGGATAATCGCCACGCTCGACGCCGATTCGGATGGTGTCCTGCAGCCGCGCGCCATGCTCGAACAGGTCCGAGCTGCGGTTGTAGATTTCCGAATACTTCTTGTTCCAGAGGATGTAGCGGCCTTCGGCGTCGAGGAACACGATGCCCTGCGGCAGGATGTCGATCGCCTCGCGCAGCCGCTCGTGCGATTTGCGTGCCTCCGCAATCGCAGCCTCCGCCTCGGCGCGCTTGCGCACGATCTCGCCGATCTCGCCGGAAACACGCCGGCCGCCGCCGGAAAGCTTCGGACTGGGTTTTGCCGGTCGGCCGGGAATGCGGGCGATCGCCCTATGCTTCAGTCTCTTGGTTGTCTTTGGCCGAAATTTCGGCATTGCCACGCCCCACTCGCATTCTGCGTGCAATGTTCTCCGATAAGTGTCTGAAAAAATGGTATCTCTTGCCGGTTCCACCGATCCGGCAGCCGGTCTCGGCTGCCCGTTAAAAGGGCGAACTCGCGTCATGCGTGTGGTCTCGCACGATGCCGACGGCGCCGGCAGCAACGACACAAGGCAGAATCGCAGATTGCCGGTAACGGGTATGCGACATCAGGCGCGGCTGCACAATGAATGCGCGAAATCCGACGTCGCGCATGAATATTCGCCAATGATGGACAGGGTTATCGAACGGTTAAGAACCGCCGGCGGGCCGCCCTACTTTAGTTGATCTCGATGCGCGTAATGCGAGGTCCGTTGCGCTGGACCAATGCGAACAGCGCCGCCGCGTGCGCAGGATGCAGCCTGACGCAGCCGTGCGAGGCAGGACCGCCGAGCCGCGCGAGCTCATTGGTGCCGTGAATGGCGAAGCCGTAATAGAAGAAGATCGCGTGCGGCATCGGCGCGTTGTAATATTTGCGCGAGAAATAATACCGCGCCGATTCCATGCTACGCTGGTGCCCAATAGAGTGCCCCCATGACGCCCCGCCTGGTTCTGATCCTGCTGAGCTTATCGGTCATGTTGTTCGGTGCCGGCACGGCGTCGGCGCAGGACAAGGGCAGCGTCAATCCAAAACCGTTGCCGCCGCTGGCCAATCCCAACGATCCCAAGATCGGCGCCAGGGAATTGTTCGCACGCAAGGTGTTGCCGGCGGCGATGCCGTCGCGGGTGATCGGCTCCTATGCCAAAGGCTGCCTTGCGGGCGCCGAGCAGATGCCGCTCAATGGCGACACCTGGCAGGTGATGCGACTGTCGCGCAACCGCAATTGGGGCCATCCCGATATGATCGCGCTGTTGAAGCGGCTGGCGGCGAAAGCGCACAAGGATGCCGGCTGGCCCGGAATATTGGTCGGCGACATCGGCCAGCCGCGCGGCGGGCCGGCGCTGAGCGGCCATGCCAGCCATCAGATCGGGCTCGATGCCGACATCTGGCTGACGCCGATGCCGGATCACATGTTGTCGCGGGAAGACCGTGAAGAGATGTCGGCGGTCATGATGGTGCGCGACGACCGGCTCGATGTCGATCCGAAGGTGTTCACGCCCGGACATGTGCTGGTTCTTCGCGACGCCGCGCAGGAGCCGAGCGTGCAGCGGATCTTCGTCAACGCCGCGATCAAGAAGGCGCTGTGCCGCGAGGCCAGGGGTGACCGCAGCTGGCTTTCCAAGATCAGGCCGTGGTGGGGCCATGACTATCATTTCCACATCCGCATCAAATGCCCGGCCGGCAATACGGAATGCCAGGGCCAGCCGTCACAGTCGGAGGACGAAGGCTGCAAGCCCGCCGACCTCGCCTACTGGTTCAAGGATTCGATCCTCCATCCGAAGCCTGAAACCAAGCCGTCGAAGCCGCGGCCGCCGATGACGATGGCCGTACTCCCGGCCGCCTGCAAAGCGGTGCTGGCCGCGCCGGACGCCAAGCAATGAACTCTTCGTCAGCCCGCTATCCCTGCGACGCCGAATTGCGCTACTATTGCCCGACGCCGCGCCGTAAGCGCGCGTCACGACAGGGGCGCTGGCCCCGCCTTCAAATTTCAATCAAAAGCCACATCCGCGCGGCATCTTCGCGCTTGGGGTAGGCAATTTAGAGGGATTCGTCATGCGCCTCAGTGCACGTAACCAGATCAAGGGCACCGTCGTCGAAGTCAAGAAAGGCGCGACCACGTCACATGTCCGCGTCGACATCGGAAGCGGCCAGATCGTGACCTCCTCCATCACCAACGAAGCCGTCGACGATCTCGGCATCAAGGCGGGTAGCAAAGCCACCGTCGTGATCAAGGCCTCCGACGTGATGATCGCGGTGGACTGACATGCGCGCACGCTTGCTTGCCGCGTTGCTGCTGCTCGGCGCCGTCCCCGCGTGGGCGGCGGAAGAACCGAGCGGCTGCGACAAGTTCAAATGGCCGATCGAACGCGAGCGCGCGGCGCTGACCGCGCCAGATCGGGCGAAGCTTGCGTCGGGCGGTGAAATCGCGGCATTGCCGTCAACCGGCGTGACGCTGGCACTGGTCGCGCCCGCCGACGCCAAGCTGCCGACGCCGCCCGAGCGGGCACCCAAGGAGGGCACCTTCGCCGGCTTTACGAGCGTCAAGACGGCCCCGAAAGCCGGTCTCTACACCATCAGCCTTTCCACCGGCGGCTGGGTCGACGTGGTGCAGGACGGGCATTTCGTGAAGCCAAATGCCTTCAGCGGCGCCACCGATTGCGAGGGCATCCGCAAGACCATGAAATACGAGCTTTCGGCGAGCCCGTTCGTGCTGCAGGTCAGCGGCGCCAGGGAAAATTCGATCTCGATTGCGATCCTGCCGACGGAGTAGGCAAAGGAAGGCTTTACCCAAGGCCCGGGCCTGATATTGTTTCCGGCTAGCGATATCCTGATCGACCGTAAGTCGCAGGAAATGGCCGGAACGGCGCTTCCGCCTGTCGTACCCAGACCGAACCAATGCCTGATTTGCGCGCGAAAGCGCCAGCGAACACGCACGGAGCGCCACGATGCATCGTCTATCCGGAATTTTTGCCGCCCTCGTCATCCTGCTAGCGGCGGCCCACGCGCCCGCTGCTGCGGAGGACAAGACCCTCACCGTATTCGCCGCCGCCTCGATGAAGAACGCGCTCGACGACATCGACGCCGCCTACACCGCCAAGACCGGCGTCAAGATCACCGTGAGCTATGCCGCCAGCTCGGCGCTCGCAAAGCAGATCGAACAGGGCGCGCCGGCCGACGTGTTCGTATCCGCCGACACCGACTGGATGGACTACGCCACGGCCAGGAAGAACATCAACGAACCGACCCGGGTCAATTTGCTCGGCAACAGCATCGTGCTGATCGCCCCGAAAGATTCCAAAATCGACAATGTGACGATCGGGCAAGGCTTCGACCTGGCGAAGCTCGCCGGCGACGGCAAGATCGCCACCGGCGACGTCAAGGCCGTCCCGGTCGGCAAATATGCCAAGGCGGCGCTGGAGAAACTCGGCGCGTGGCAGGCTGCCGAGCCGAAATTCGCGATGGCCGATAGCGTGCGCGCTGCGCTGACGCTGGTCGCACGCGGTGAAGCCGTGCTCGGCATCGTCTATTCGACCGACGCCAAGGTCGAACCCGGCGTCAAGATCGTCGGCACCTTCCCGGCCGATTCGCATCCGGCGATCATCTACCCGGTGGCGGCGACGACGACCGCCAAACCGGAGACTGCCGACTATCTCGCCTTCCTGCGCTCGTCGGCCGCTAAAGCCATTCTGGAGAAATACGGCTTCAAGTTCCTCGTCAGCCCGACGACCTGATGTTCGATATCTCGCCGACCGAATGGACGGCGATCCTGCTGTCGCTGCGGGTCGCCATCATCGCAACGCTGGTGGCGACGCCGTTCGGAATCGGACTGGCGTGGCTGCTGGCACGGCGGGATTTCTGGGGCAAATCCGTCCTCGATGCGCTGATCCATCTGCCGCTGGTGCTGCCGCCGGTCGTTACCGGTTATCTGTTGCTGCTGACCTTCGGTCGCCGGGGCCTGGTCGGCGCTTGGCTTGCCGACCATCTCGGCATCGTGTTCGCGTTTCGCTGGACCGGGGCCGCGCTCGCCTGCGGCGTGATGTCGTTCCCGCTTTTGGTGCGGCCGATCCGGCTGTCGATCGAGGCGATCGACCGGCGATTGGAGCAGGCGGCCGGCACGCTCGGCGCCGCGCCCTGGCAGGTGTTCGCGACCGTGACATTGCCGCTGGCGCTGCCGGGCGTGCTGGCCGGCATGGTGCTCGGCTTTGCCAAGGCGATCGGCGAGTTCGGCGCCACGATTACCTTCGTGTCCAACATCCCCGGCGAAACCCAGACCATTTCGTCGGCGATCTATTCGCTGATCCAGACGCCGGACGGCGACACCGCGGCGGCGCGGCTGGTGGTGATTTCCATCGTGATCGCGATGGGCGCCTTGATCGCCTCGGAATGGTTCGCGCGCCGCGCCACCAAACGCCTGCACGGGAATTGACCATGCTGCGCGTCGACGTCACAAAAAAGCTCGGCGAGTTCTCGATCGAAGCGTCCTTCACCAGCGAAGGCCGCGTTACCGGCCTGTTCGGCGCTTCCGGCGCCGGCAAGACCTCGCTGATCAACATGATCGCCGGCCTGCTGAAGCCTGATCGCGGCATCATCTCGATCGATGGCGAGACGCTCGACGACGTCGCCGCGCGCGTGCACGTGCCGCCGCACCGGCGCCGCATCGGCTACGTGTTCCAGGACGCGCGGCTGTTTCCGCATCTCGACGTCCGGCAGAATCTCGACTATGGCCGGCGCATGAACCAGCTGGCCGAGGATCCCGCACAACGCGCGCGCGTCACCGAGCTGCTCGATATCGGCGGCCTGATGGACCGCCGCCCCGGAAAACTCTCCGGCGGCGAGCGTCAGCGCGTGGCGCTTGGCCGCGCGCTGTTGTCGAAGCCACGGTTGCTGCTGCTGGACGAGCCCTTGGGCTCGCTGGACGAAAGCCGCAAGGTCGAGATCCTGCCCTATCTGGTGCGGCTGCGCGACGAGGCCCATGTGCCGATGGTCTATGTCAGCCACGACGCGGCCGAGATGCGCCAGCTCGCCACCCAGATCGTGATGGTGCGCAACGGACGCGTCAGCGCGTTCGGCGGCGTGAAGGTTTTGTCGGGTGGTTCGCCGACCTGATGCGCTCGCTCGCAAGCCATCACTGGCCGCCGGCGAATGCCTTGACGAGGCGGTACAGATACTCATTGCCCTCAAAGAACGATTTGACGGGAATGCGCTCGTCGCGGCCGTGCGCGCGCGATTCGGCGACGTCGCCTGCCAGTCCCGAATGACCGTAGGTCGGTATGCCGGCATTGCGAAGGTAGCTGCCGTCGGTGGCGCCGGCGCTCATCGTCGGCAGCACCACCGCGCCGGGCCAGAATTCGGCCGACAGCTTCGTGATCGGCCCGATGACTTCGTCGCTGAGGGCCGAAGGTTCGCTGAGCGTCGGCGGATCGATCTGCGTCACCGCGATCTGATCGTCGGCCAGCACGCGTTCCAGCGTTGCCTTCACCCCGTCGATCGGCTCGCCGGGCATGACCCGGCAATTGACCTTGGCGGTCGCCAACGGCGGCAGCGCATTGATCGCTACCCCACCTTCAAGCAATGTCGCGACGCATGTCGTTCGCAATTGTGCGTTGAGGCCCGGATTGGCCGAAAGACGCACCACCGGCAACGAAGTGGGATCGGTTTGTCCCGACAACACCGCGCGCAAATCGTCGGCCACCTGGCCGCCGTCCATCTGCGCGGTACGTTCGAAATAGACCCGGGTCGTCTCGTTCAGGTTCACCGGAAAGCTGAAGGCCGCAAGCCGGGTCAATCCCGCCGCCAGCCGGTAGATCGCATTGTCCTTGACCGGAACGGCGCTGTGACCGCCCTTGTTCTTGACCGTCAGCGCGTAGCTCACCGAGACCTTTTCGCTGGTCTGCACCGAGGTGCGGATCGGCTTGCCGTCCTTCAGCCCGACGCCGCCGCCTTCATTGAGTGCGAATTCGGCATCGATCAGGTCGCGTTGGTTTTTCAAGAGCCATTGAATGCCGAGCCCATCCTTGTCCAAAATCTCTTCATCGGTCTCCAGCGCCACGATGATATCGCGGTCCGGTTTGTAACCCTCCTGCCGGTAACGAATGAGGTTGGCGATGAAGGAGGCCGCCATGTATTTGTCGTCGCCGCTGCCGCGCGCATAAAAATATCCTTCCTGCTCGGTCAGTTTGAACGGGTCGGTCGACCAGTCCTCACGGCTGGCCGGGACCACATCGATGTGAGCCACCAGCAGGATCGGTTTGCGCGCGCCGGTACCGTGGAGGCGCGCGACCAGATTGCCCTTGTGCGGCGCCGGCGAGAAGGCGTGGACATCGGCATCGGGAAAACCCGCGGCACGCAGGCGTGCGGCCATGGCTTCGGCCGCCTTCGCGGTGTCGCCGGTCGCGGTCACCGTGTTGATCTCGATCAGCTCCTTGTAGATGTCCAAGGCGCGCTGCTGGTTGGGATTCAAACCTTCGGTGGCAGCCTGTCCGGGCGCGACCAAGGCGATCGACAACAGAGCCGCCGCCGACAGCACGACAAAGCGACGCGGCCGCCACGCTAACTCAGAACCGGAAATCCGACGCATCTCATCCATCCTTCAATTCGATTGGCCCGAAGCTATTTCGAGTCCTTCGCAGCAACGACCTCGATCTCGACCAGAAATCCGGGATTGGCCAGTGCGGCGACGCCGACAACCGAACGCGCCGGCAGATTTGGCTGCGCGCCGCCGAAAAACTGGGTGTATCCCTCCATGAAGGCCTTGAAGTCCATCGGCGCGCGCGCGTCGTGGACCAGAAACACCTGCATCTTGACGACGTCGCCGATGCCGAGCCCCTGCCCTTCAAGGATCGCCTTGATCTTGTTGAGCACACCGACCGTCTGGGTCCTGGTGTCGCCATAGGCCTGCGGGCTGGCCGGGTCGGCGTCCTTGTTGACCAGGGGCGGCACCTGACCGCTGACGTAATAAGTGACGGCGTCGCCGGATACCCGCACCGCCTGGGCGATCGGAAACGTCGAATTGGGAATCGGATAGCGCACGATCTCGGCTTCAACGGCGCTTGAGCCGAGCAGCAAGGCGGCCAGCGCGAGCATTGCATGTTTCATCTTCGTCTCCCCCTGATGGCGATCATTTCTCCGGCCGAGCCAGCTTGACATCCTCGGCGCTGACCGCGTCCCGGTATTCGTTGCCAAAATGCGTCCGGACGTAATTCACCACGGCGGCGACCTGGGCATCGCTCATCATGGCGCCGACCGGCGGCATGGCCCGCTGGCCCCGGACCACGACATGAACCGGATAATTTCCGGCCTCGAGATTGCTGTCTTTCGCGAGCGACGGATAGGTGCCGGCGCCAACCGCGCCTTTGCCATCGGACATATGGCAACCCTGGCACGCGCTCGCGAACAATTCTTCGCCGGTCGATTCCGTAAATCTGAACCCCGGACTCAGCGCCGGCGGCCGCGAACGCGCTTCCTCGTCCGCGTGCGCCGCAGATGCTGCCAGTGACATCATCCCGACGCCCAGCACGACGGCGAGGAGAAAATGGCTGTGCGGCTTCGTCGCATTCGATTTCACGGGTGTGGTCTGGATTGGCGGCATCGCATCAGGTCCTGACGACACGTTCATGCAGCCGCGTGATGGCGTTGAGCGACGACAATATCGCGCCCTCCTGCCACGCCGGAATATAGGAGGCGTGCTCGCCGGCGAGAACAATCCTGCCGTCGATCTGACACAGATTGTCGTAGTGCTCGTCCCGCATTTTCTCGGTCCAGCTTCCGGCGCAGCCCAGGGTGAAGGGCACCCGATGCCAGGCGACCGCGATCCCGTTCTCGAACTCGGCGCGGTATTGCGGATGGATGCGGGCGCCGAGATCGACCGCGCGCGCCACCCGGTCCGCCGGGGCCATCGAGGTGAATTCGTAGGCGTTGGCGCCCTCAAAGACATAGGCGCCGAGCAGCACGCCGCGGCCGCTGCGGTTGAAGCCGCTGCTGGGATAGGAAATCTGCCGGATCGGCAGATCGGTGTAGCTGATACCGCCGTAGATCGCCTCGTCCTCCTCCCAGAACCTGCGCTTGAATTGCAGGCCGATCTTAACCGATGACGCATAGGGCACCGCGTCGATCGCCGCTTTCATACGCGGGCCGATGTCGATCTGGATCTGGCTCAGGATCGACAATGGAATGGTGCATACGCACCAGTCGGCCTGCGCCAGTTGCGGCGTGGCCGGCGTTTTGGCATTGACATAGCTGACGGTGACGCCGCCATCGTTCTGCTGAATGCGGGTGACTTTGGCGTCGTACTGAATGAGGTCGCCGACTTCCCTGGCGAACGCTTTGCCGATCATGTCCATGCCGCCGGTGGGCTGAAACATGGTGGCCTGGAATTGGTGCAGGGCAAAACTTTGCAGATACCGCCAGAGGCGGGATTGCAGGATGTCCGACAGTTTTACGGGCTCGCCGGCGATCGGGGCTGCACCCAGCCCGCCTCCGGGCGGCTTCGCGTAGCCGCGATAATCCGCCGAGATCAGATTGGCCTTGTAGGCATAATTCTGATCGAGCGCGCCCCAGGACCGCAACGCCTGCAGCAAAATCTCCCTGTCTTCGACCGATACCGCTTCGTCGAGCTTGCTTTGCTGCGTCACTTTCGCGAGCAATTCCGAAACATGCCCCTGAAAGTCGGTCTTGATATCGCGGATGCGCTGCGGCTTGCCGTCGAACGCATTGGAGCCGTGCAGCAGCGCGTTGTGATTGAGCTGGATGAAGGGTTCGAGCGTGACGCCCAGCCGCTTGCAATAGTCGAGCACGGCGCGGTGATGATAGGGAATCCGCCACGGCCCCGGATTGAGATAGAGGCCGTCCTCGAAGCCGCAGGTCTGGGTCGCGCCGCCGAGTTCGGTAAAACTGTCTCCGCCGCGCAGCGTCCAGTTGCGGCCGCCGGGACGGCTGTTGAACTCCAGTACCTGAACCTTGTAGCCGGCCGCGCGCAATTCCAGCGCGGCCGTCATACCGGCCAGACCCGCGCCGAGCACAAGTACCGAGGCGCCTTTGGTATCGCCCTCCAGCTTGATCGGCCCGTTATAGGTGGACTCCGACGCAAAGCCGAGGCTGGTCATCGCCTGATACATCGCGGCGCTGCCGGCGACCGTGCCCACCAGCGACAGCAGATCGCGCCGGCTCAGACCTGTCTCACCCTCGTTCTGCATGGCCGGTCCGGTCTCGCCATTTTCGTCCTGCGCCGCGCTCACGGCGCGGTTTCAATAGATAGGCGCTGGCTTTGGCCCACGCAACAATTGAACGCCGATGGCATTCACGAGTTCGCGTTCCGGACTCGCTCAGACGACATCCCGTGCGTGCAAATCCGCGATCGCGCTGGCATCATAGCCGAGCGAACTCAGCACCTCGTCGGTGTGGGCGCTGAGTTCGGGCGCCATGGAATCGAGCCTGCCGCCGCCATGGGCGAGCTGGAAGCCGGTGCCGGCAAAGCGCAGACGGCCATAGGGCGTATCGATCTCCTGAACTGCGCGGCGCGCCGCGATCTGCGGATGATCGATCACCTCCTCGATCTTCCAGATGCTGGCGCAGGGCGCGCCGGCCGCGTCGAGGATTTTCTCCCATTCGCGCGGATCCTTTTTCGACAGCGCTTCCTCAATGATGGCGCGCAGCGCCGGCTCGTTTTCCTGCCGTGCGAACCAATCGGCGAAGCGCGGGTCTTCCAGCGCGTCGGCGCGGCCGAGCGCGGTCATCAGCGCGCGGTATTGCTTCTCGCTGTTCACCGCCAGCAGCAAATAGCCCTGGCCTGCCTTGAACAGATTGGCCGTCGGCCTGCGGCTCACGGCCTGATTGCCGGACAGTTGCTGGCGATGGCCCGCGACCGAATAATCCGCCACCTGTCCCGACAGGAACGCCAGCGTTGCCTCGAGCATGGAGACGTCGACCAGTTGCCCCTTGCCGGTATGGGTGCGCTGGAACAGCGCGCTCGACACGCCGAACGCGGCAGTGGCGCCGGACAGCACGTCGCAGACCGCAAAGCCGGCGCGGGTCGGCCCGGTCTCCTCGTGACCCGTGATCGCCATGATGCCCGACATCGCCTGGATCTTGCCGTCATAGCCGGCGCCATTGCGCTCCGGGCCGGTCTGGCCAAAGCCCGAGATCGCGCAATAGATCAGTTTTGGATTGATCTCCGACAGCGCGGCGTAGCCGATGCCGAGCTTGTCCATCACGCCGGGGCGAAAATTCTCCATCACCACGTCGGCCTGCGCGGCAAGCTGCTTGACGATGGTGATCGCCTCCGGCTTCGAGAGGTCGAGCGTCAGGCTGCGTTTGTTGCCGTTGATCGCCTGCCAGCCGGGGGCCAGACCGCGTTCGGCCCATTCCCGGCTGAGGGGCGTGCGGCGCATGTCCTCGCCTTCGCGCCGCTCCACCTTGATGACGTCGGCGCCGAGCAGGGCGAGCTGGTAGCTGGCGTAGGGGCCTGCAAGCACCTGCGTGAAGTCGAGAATCTTCACGCCTTCGAACGGTCGGGTCAATTCAGTTTCCTCCTGCTGCTTCTTCCCCTCTCCCCTTGTGGGAGAGGGTGGACGCGATGCGAAGCATCGCGGACGGGTGAGGGGTCTCTCTCCGCGAACACCGAATGCGCGGTGAGAGACCCCTCATCCGGCGCTTCGCGCCACCTTCTCCCACAAGGGGAGAAGGGAAGTAGCCGCGTTACGCCGCCCTGTTGCCGCGCGCGATCTCTTTCTGCTTGTCGAATTCGGCGCGACGCCGCGCCAGTTCTTCCGGGCTCATCTGTGCGATGTTGTTGTAGTCGAGCTTCCAGGACGCGTCCTCGCTCCAGCGCAGCGGCGACTGCATCGTGGTGCGCGCGCCGGAAGCCGTCTCCAGCAGACGCAACGCCAGCTCCAGCGTCAGCGCCTGCGACTCGACACCATGCGGCTTGCCGGCGGAGTTGCCGAGCGGGAAATCAGAGAACAGGAAGCGCGGCACCGCGGCGTGCTCGACGATATCCTTGGCGCATCCCATCACCACGGTGGCAATGCCGTTGGCTTCGAGGTGGCGGGCAACCAAAGCGGCGGTCTGGTGGCACACCGGGCAGTTCGGCACCAGCACGGCGACATCGACCTTGTCGGCGAGGCAGCGGGCGAGGATGTCCGGAGCATCGACGTCGATCGTCACCCGATGGCTGCGATTGGTCGGCGCGCCGAAGAAGCGCGGCGCGACCTCGCCGATCCGGCCTAAGGCTTTCGCCTTCAGAAGCTGCGGCAGCGGAAACCAGGTGCCGCTGTCGGTCGCAGCGGTGTGCTTGCGGTCATAGCCGATATGCGAGATGCGCAGGTCGTGCGGCTTTGAAGTGTCGCCGTCATAGACTTGGTAGAATTTGGCGCCGCCATTGTACGCGGCGCCCGGACCCTGATCGCCCTTCGCCGGATCGAACGGCGCGGCGGTGGTGATGATCGTCACGCGCGATTGCGAGAGCGGCTTTTTCAGCGGCTGGAACGGCGCATCGACATAATGCGCCCAACGATACGGCGTGGTGTAACCGATCGCGGAGTAGTAGTCGCGGGTCCGCTGCATATAGGGGACCGGGGAATCGTAGTCGGGCGCAAAGCCGAGTTGGTCGTCGAGCGAGCCGGACATGGTTGTTTCTCCTGCGTTTCCACCGCGAGATCGTAAATCGACCTTTGGTCCAGACTAGAGATAGTCCGCCGGTTCCTCAACTGCCGAAATAGCAATTCAGCCCCCGCGACCGGCCCCAGGCCAGCCTCGAACAGCAAGGTCGTCATTGCGAGCGAAGCGAAGCAATCCACTCTTTCTTTGCGCGGAACGATGGATTGCTTCGTCGCTTCGCTCCTCGCAATGACGACCCTCTGGCGGACATAATCCCGCGTTCTCGCGGCATATGACGCCCGAGTTTTGCTCTGAACTTCCCGCCCACTGCAAACAGAGGGCGCAGGGAAGACCGGGTGCGCGCTGCACCCGCGGTCTCGTGTGCAAAATTGTGCGAAGAACCGCACACGAGCATACAGGTTCAGCGGAGGCATCCGGCCTTCCCTGCGCAATGGTTTTACGGCTTATAGCGCGCTCTCCCCGGCGACGAATTCCTTCTTGTCACCGTCATCGGCGGATTAAAGGTCTTGTCGAACCCGGTTGGGCCGACATCGCCTCCGTCGACTTGACACCAGCAACGGGCGCCAGGACCACACGCTTTTGCCGTACGCAGCCGTCCGTCTTCGCCTAAAAGGCTTCGCCGGGACAGGCCCGTCTCGACCTAAAGGCTTCATCGAACATTGGCGCCGTCGTCTTGCGCTGACGATATCGCTCACGGGACAAGCCCGCCCTGCAATTCCGCTTCACGCCGACGCTGCCGCGTCCACCGCATCCCACCGCGCGTTTCGTGACGATCGCGACCCGCCCCTCTTCTCGGGTGAGACGGGCGGAGAAATGCCACTGATTTGCCCTATCAGGGCAAGCGGAATATTTTTGTCGAGAGGGCTGGACAGACTTTTGGTGATTTGCCCGTCGGGTCAATTGGCCGCGTCCGAAAACGGTAGTTCGTCATTGCGAGCGAAGCGAAGCAATCCATAGCGTCGCTCGCCTTGGCCGTCGTGGATTCCCTCTGGGCAGGATAGAACGCAGCCTTGGGCGCATTCATCGGCCGGTTTAGTGCACTGACCGGAATTCCCGGCTGTGCCTATTCAGAATCTGTCATCCTTAGGTTAGGGTACCTAAAGGGAGGGGGCATGCGGGAAGCAATCAGGCACGCTTGGCACGGCTCAGGGAAGCGTTGGGACGCCGGTATTCAGCAGGTCACCGGAAGCGCAGCCGGCGGCCTTCTCGTTTACCTCTTTGGGATAAAGGTGCCCCAAGAGATTCTAGACAACCCCTCCCTTGGAGCGCTGGCGGCGATAGTTGTTGGCGGCTTCACGGGCGTTATTATCACCTTTGTACTTAGGTTGTCGTGGTACGGAATCTTCCATCACCTGAGGATTAAATTGAATCCGTGGCTTGTTGGGGTGTCTTTCGGTGCCATCATCATGATCGGCGCAACGGCTGGCTATTTTTGGGACCAATCTCGCGGGCCCATCCTCTGGGATTGGAATTTTCGTTGGATCAACTACGGCTATCTTGCGGCTCGCAACCGTATTGAAATTTCCAGGTTTGAAATAGTCGGAGAAAACAGGTGGGACGATCCCATCATTATATTGAGCGCTTTCGTTCGATCAGACATTACCAACGAAAATATCAACATGAATGTGCATCTCTGGAGGAGCGATGGCGACAATCCCGGATGGAGCCCCACAACAACCGATATAATACCGGCAAAAGGGCGTTTCTTGCTTTATGGGAAATTCAATCCGGACCCTGACAGGTATGATGGAATATTGGATAACGAATTTAAGGAACGATTCGGCCAGTTTTCGTTTTTCTTCAACTCAAAGCTAGTCAAACGCTTTTATGCAAGCGACGTCGATAAGCTCATTCGGAAGATGTTTGAAGACAGCACAGCAAAGCCACATTAGAGCTCGTAGGGCGGATTGGAGCCGAAGCCGTAATCCGCCGTTCTAAGCCTGTGCGTCGATTGCATTCACGACGATCATTCGGCATCGGTTGCGGAATAGCACAGGGGACGTCCGCATCGGAGCCGCAAGCGGCGGATTACGCCTTCGGCTCAATCCGCCCTACGCGCTATTGATGGCGAGTCGCGGCAAGCGTTAAGGAGAAAAGGAAACAAGAGCGACATTCCGCTCGTTGCCATCAATTGCTCCACGCGGGTGGTCATCAAGGTCGGCCGCGCCGCGGCTCCGGTCGCGCAGCTAAGATGGCGGATCGCGATCCGCCCTACGGAGCTGATCCGGGTTACGCGCACCCTTCGGCAAGCACCAGTTTACTCGTCGTCGTATCGTGGCGCAGCTTGAACAGGTCTTGAATTTCAGGGTCACCCAGAAATGCTTCTGCGTTTTCGCGTTCCGGAAATTCGATGATGACCATGCGTTCGGGTTTCCAATCCCCCTCGATCGTCGTCGGCTGAACCCCTTGAACCAGGTATTTTCCTGAATGTTTTGCGATGAACGCAGGGATTTCAGCGATGTATTTTCTGAAACCAGCAAAATCATTCACCGACAGGTCGAGCACCAGATACGCCTTCATTCCCTGCCCCGCGAACCAGCACCAGACCAATTCGCGGTCCGGATGGAGGGCGTAGAATAAGACCGTATGCTTCAAAGGCAACAAGGCCGCTCGCCGCTCAAAGCTGGGATTACATGACAGTCCAGCACTGTCACCGCAGTTCGGCCTCCGTAGCTGGCCTGAATTTTATAGGTACCTCGCGGAAGCAGTGGAACTCAAACGGTTCAGAGCCCGTTCAGAATGAACTTCGCTTCCGATCCGATCAGACCCCGGGGAGGAAGAGACAGACCGAGATTGGCCCAACAACATCACAACGGAGGCTAGCCATGCCGGAATCTACCGAAATGAAGGATCACGTTTACAAGATCCTGGAGCTCGTGGGATCTTCCGAAAAAAGTATCGAGGAAGCCGTTCAGAATGCGATCACCCGCGCATCAAAGACCATTCGGGAAATGAAATGGTTCGAAGTCGTGCAGACGAGAGGCCAAATCGAAAACGGGTCTGTTCGCCATTATCAGGTCACCTTGCGGGTTGGGTTCACACTCGAGGGGTAATTCCCGGTGCAACGCGCCGCGCCTAATCACGGCATCACAGTCCGTGGCCACCGGCCACGGACTGGACGCCGAAACACGCGATGCGGTCAAACCCCCGCCACCGACGACCAGATCTCCGCCAGCTTGCGCTTGAACGCCTGCATCCGCGTCAGCGGCGCGGCCGCTTCCTCGTCTTCCGGCAACCTGAGGCCGACCACATTGACCCGGCCGCCGCCGATGCTGCGCGCCACCAGGACGATGGAATCGAGCGCAAGCTCGGCGCCTTCCTTCGGCGCGTGGTCGAGATGAATGTCGAAATAATCCGACAGCGTCAGCTTGCCCTGCTCTTCGTCCACCGCCACGCCGTAGATCTCGGCCAATTCGCTGAGCGTATGCTCGCCGGAGACGACGAAGTCGCCGAGCAAATGCGGATCGGGCGCCGAACTCGGCGCCATGTCGACAAAAAAGCGATCCAGCGCCTCGGCCTTTTCCGGCGGCGCCAGCAAATAGATGTAATCGCCGGCCGCGACCGGATCGGCCTCGGTGGGCGAGAGGATGCGCTGCTCGCGGATCACCAGCGTCGGCTTCGACCAGGACGGGATCAGCCCGCGGCGGAAATACAGGCTTTTCGCGCGCACGGGATAGCCGACCAGCTGCTGCTCGAGCTGGCCGGGCAGATCGAGCTCGACACGCCGCGGGCCGCGCTCGGCGCGCGGCAGCGCCACGTGCAGCCGCCGCGCCGCCGGCGCCAGCGTCCAGCCCTGCAGCAACAGCGAGATGATGACGACGACGAAGGCGACGTCGAAATAGAGATAGGCTTTCGACAGGCCGACCAGCATCGGGATCGAGGCGAGGAAGATCGCGACCGCGCCGCGCAGGCCGGTCCAGGCGATAAAAACCTTTTCCCGCCAGTTGAACTTGAACGGCATGAGGCACAGAAACACCGCGACCGGCCGCGCCACCAGCATCAGCACGAAAGCAATGATGACGGCTGGACCGACGCTGCTGAGCAGCCGATGCGGCGAGACCAGCAGCCCGAGCAGCACGAACATCACGATCTGCGCCAGCCAGGTCGCGGCATCCAGGAATGTCACCACCGAATTATGCGCGCGCGTCGGCCGGTTGCCGATGATGATGCCGGCGAGATAGACCGCGAGGAACCCTGACCCGTGCGCGATCTGCGCGCCGCCGAAAATCACAAGCGCGGCCGTCGTGACGAACGGCGCATGCAGGCCCTGCGGCAGCGCCATGCGGTTGAGCGCGAGCACGACGAGGCGGCCGCCGATCACGCCCATGATCGCGCCAAGCACCGCCTCGCGGGCGAATTCCATCGCGATATGCGAGAGCGAGCTTTCGCCCCTCGAAATGAATTCGACCAGCATCAAAGTGAGGAAAATCGCGAAGGGATCGTTGGTGCCGGATTCCGCCTCCAGCGTCGCGCCGACGCGCGGGCGCAGGCGTAACCCTTGCGTGTGCACCAGCAGAAACACCGCCGCCGCGTCGGTGGATGCCACCACCGCGCCGACCAAAAACGCCTCGGTCCAGTTCAGGTCGAGCGCATATTTGGCGACCGGTGCTGTGATCAGCGCGGTCAGGAGCACCCCGATCGTGGCCAGCATCATCGACGGCGCCAGCACGGTGCGGATGCTCTGGAAGCGCGTTTTCAGCCCGCCGTCGAACAGGATCAGCGCCAGCGCCACCGATCCCACCAGATAGGTGGTGCGGACATCGTCGAACTGCAGCTGGCCGGGCCCGGAATCGCCCGCCAGCATGCCGATCAGCAGGAATGCCAGCAGCAGCGGCGCGCCGAAGCGGAGCGCAAGCAGGCTGGAGAGGATTCCGGCCATCACCAGAACCGCGCCGAGAAGAATGGCTATGCTGACCGCGTCGAGGGAAGCCATGATCGAGGGAAGCCTTGATCGAGAGAAGTCTTGATCCAGAGAAGTCCTGACTAAGGAAAGTCTTGCGCCTTCTTAAAACCGGAGCAAATACTTGCAATTGCATCCTTATCGTCGCCACAGTTGGACGCCAACCCATTTCTCGGGATAGCGGCAATGTGCCCGATTTAGCGACCTAACTTGCCTTGCGGGCAGGCCGTTTCAATGGCGTCTGCAGCCCGATTATGGGAATCTGCCGGACATTCGAATCAATTTTGCGAGCTAGCTTTGCGAACGAACTTTGATTGCGGGCGAACCGGCCTCGAAACGAGAATTGCCTATGGATCTTGAGCTGAAGGACATCGTCGAATTTCTGCACTCCGTCGCGCGTTCGATCGGCGCGGAGGTCACTTCGCCCTGGTTCTATCTGCAGTTCGGCCTGATTCTGACCGCAGCCGGCATGGCCTATGCCGCCGACGCCGCCATTCGCTCGCGCGTCGACATGACCTCGCTTGCGATGCGCTGGCCGCTGCCGCTGCGGCATTTCGCCCGCGTGCTGGTCTCCAGCGCCTCCACCGCGATATTCGCGATCCTGGTGATCGCGGCGCGGATCACGATGTATCACTCGACCTGGCCGAGCCGCAGTTACATGCTGATGGTGGCCGCCAAGCTGGCGCTCGCCTGGCTGATGATCCGGCTGGTGACCTCGGTGATCCGCAACGCCTTCATCGTCAAGCTGGTGTCGGTATCGGCGTGGGTGGTCGCGGCGTTGAGCATCGTCGGTCAGCTCGATTTTGCCGTGGAGGCGCTGGACTCGGATCAGGTTGCGGTCGTGCTCGGCGGCCTGCGGCTGACACCGCTGCTTCTGATCAAGGCCGGCGCGCTGCTGATCCTCGCACTGTGGCTGACCAACATCACCAGCAATTTCATCGAAGGCCGGATCAACCGCTCCAGCGACCTGACGCCGTCGATCCAGGTGCTGCTGGTGAAGATGATCCGCATGGGGCTCGTGGTGGTGGCGATCGCGATCGCGCTCGGCGCGGTCGGCATCAACCTTTCGGCGCTTGCGGTCTTCACCGGTGCGGCCGGCGTCGGTATTGGCCTGGGCTTGCAGAAGATCGTCGCCAATTTCATCAGCGGTCTCATTTTGCTGGTCGACAAATCCGTCAAACCCGGCGATCTCGTCACCATCGGCGACAGCTCGGGACGGATCAGCGCGATGAAGACGCGCTATATCTCGGTCGCCGCCGGCGACGGCCGCGAGTTCCTGATCCCGAACGAGGATCTGGTGACCCAGAAGGTCGTGAACTGGACCTATACCGACAAGAACACGCTGGTGAAGGTCGGCTTCGGCACCAATTACGACGCGGATCCGCGCCTGGTCTGCAAGCTGGCGATGGAAATCGCCGCGGCAGCACCGCGCGCCATCAAGAGCAAGCAGCCTAACTGCATCCTGACCGAGTTCACGGAAGCAGGAATGAAATTCTCCCTGACCTTCTGGATCGCCGACCCCGACGGCATGGACAACGTCAAGAGCGAGGTGATGCTGGCGCTGTGGGACGCTTTCAAGCGCGAGGGCATCCGGGTACCCTACCCGGTGCGCGAAATCCGCGTCCGCGGCGGCGCGCTGCCGGTCGAAACCATGGTCGAAGTTCCGACCAGCTGATGCCAACCTTGGCTTGCACTGGCCGCTCTGATCATTAAATTAGGCTACAAATCAGCCTATCCACCGCCCATTCCCGCCGAAAATGACCCGCCCATGAGCTATATCGAAGCAACTGACACCTCCTTGCGAAAGACCGGCCAGATCAAGCTCCATGGACCGAGCGCCTTTGCCGGCATGCGCAAGGCAGGCTCCCTGGTCGCCAAATGCCTCGATGAGCTCACCGACGTGGTCAAGGCGGGCATCCCGACCTCCCGGATCGACAATTTCGTGCGCGACTTCGCCTTCAGCCATGGCGCCTATCCGGCGACGCTGATGTATCGCGGCTATCGCTATTCGACCTGCACCTCGATCAATCACGTGGTCTGCCACGGCATGCCCGGCGACCGCGCGCTGAAGGAGGGCGACATCGTCAATATCGACGTCACCTTCATCGTCGACGGCTGGTACGGCGATTCCAGCCGGATGTACGCGATCGGCCCGATCGCCCGCAAGGCGGAGCGGCTGATCGAGGTGACCTACGAGGCCATGATGCGCGGCATCGCCGCCGTCAAGCCCGGCGCTACCACCGGCGACATCGGCCACGCCATCCAGAGCTTTGTCGAACCGCAGGGCATGAGCGTGGTGCGCGATTTCTGCGGCCATGGCCTCGGGCGCATGTTCCACGACGAGCCGAACATCATCCATATCGGCCGGCCTGGCGAAGGCGTGGCGCTGAAGCCCGGCATGTTCTTCACCATCGAGCCGATGATCAATCTCGGCAAGCCGCATGTGAAAATCCTGTCCGACGGCTGGACCGCGGTGACGCGCGATCGCTCGCTGTCGGCGCAATTCGAGCATTCGGTCGGCGTGACATCAACCGGCGTCGAGATCTTCACGCTGTCGCAGCGCCACGCCGAGAAGCCTCCAGCCACAACCTGATTGGGCCGGGGCGTAATTTCCCCGCCGCCGCCACGATCCCGCGATTGCAAAAGCTGACCGGCAAGGCATGATCGCCTGACGTTTGCCAAGGCAGCCCTTGTTCCTCTGATCGGAAGAGCCGATGGATCGCATCGATGCGATGAAGGTTTTCGTGTCCGCCGTCGACGAGGGCAGCCTCGCCGGTGCGGGCCGACGCCTCGGCCGATCGCCGGCGGCCGTGAGCCGCGCGATCGCCTTCCTTGAGCAGCATGTCGGCGCCGAACTGCTTCATCGCACCACCCGCTCGCTCAAACTGAGCGAAGCCGGCGAGCGCTATGCCGCCGCCTGCCGCCGCGTGCTGATCGATCTCGAGGAGGCCGACATCGTTGCGGCCGGCGAACGCTCGGCCCCGCGCGGCACGCTGACCATCACAGCGCCTGTGATCACAGGCGAGGATGTCCTGCGGCCAGTGCTCGACGCCTTCATGGATGAGCATCCGATGGTGTCGGTAAAACTCTATCTGCTCGACCGGCCGGTGAACCTGATCGATGAGGGCATCGACGTCGCGCTCCGCATCGCGCATCTGGCGGATTCGAGCTTCGTCGCGATCCGCCTTGGCGAAGTGCGCCGCGTCATCGCGGCATCGCCGGGATATCTGGCGCGGCACCCGGTCATCCATGAACCGGCCGATCTTGCGAAACACCAGATTATCGCGATGACCCATTTCGGGCAGGATTCCTGGAGCTTCCCGCCGGCGGAAGGATCGTCCGTCCCGAGGGCGGTCCAGTTCGCGCCGCGGCTGGTCGTCAACACGGTTCGCGCGGCGGTCGCTTCCGCGGCCGAAGGTCACGGCGTGACGCGGCTGTTTTCCTATCACATCAGTGACGAGATCCGCGAAGGACGGCTGCAGATCCTGCTCGGCAAGGACGAGTACCCGCCGCTGCCCGCGCATTTGCTGGCGCCGCACGGGCGCTTCTCGGTGCCAAAAGTGCGCGCCTTTGTCGACTTTGCGGTGCCCCGCCTCAAGCGTTACTTCACGCGGCTGTCGAGCGAAGCCAGCCGGAACACCGAGTCCATTCGATCGCGACGCGGAAGACTGTCTGCCGAATAGCGGGCATTCGCGCGATCCGTGGATGAGCCTACGTTGACTCTCATCGGAGCCAAAAACGGCCCCAGCGGCAATCCCGCCGTTTTAACGAGATCACGGAGGCCCTTCATGGGTGCAGAACAAAAAGTCGTCATTATCACCGGCGCATCGCAAGGCATCGGCGCGGAGCTGGTCAAGGCCTATCGCGACCGCAATTACCGGGTCGTCGCCAATTCCCGCGCGATCAAGCCATCTTCCGATCCCGATATCCTGGCGGTCGCCGGCGACGTAGCGGATCCCAAGACCGCGGAACGGCTGGTCACGCAGGCGATCGAGCGCTTCGGCCGCGTCGACAGCCTGGTCAACAACGCCGGCATCTTCATCGCAAAGCCCTTCACCCACTACACGGACGAAGATTATGCATCGATTGTCTCGATTAACCTTGGCGGATTCTTCTCGCTAACGCGGCGTGTCGCTGCCGAAATGCTGAAGCGGGGCTCGGGCCATATCGTGCAGATCACCACCAGCCTGGTCGATCACGCCAACAGCAACGTTCCGTCGGTGCTGGCGTCGCTGACCAAGGGCGGGTTGAACGCCGCCACCAGGTCGCTGGCGATCGAATACGCAAAGAAGGGCATCCGGGTCAACGCGGTTGCTCCCGGCGTCATCAAGACACCGATGCACGCGCCCGAGACCCACGAGTTCCTCGCCAACCTGCATCCGGTCGGACGCATGGGAGAGACAAAGGACATCGTTGACGCCGTCCTGTTCCTGGAGAGCGCCCCCTTCGTCACCGGCGAAACCCTGCATGTCGATGGCGGCCAGAGCGCCGGCCACTGATGACGCTCCCACACCGGCTGCGGCGCAAGACGATTGGAAGATCGCGGCGCCATCGCTGTCAGCGATGGCTCCGATCAGAACTCGTTATTTTTCAGAGACCATCCGGGGTTCTAACCCATGTCCATGTCGAGCACGAATGTCGGTCATCTTCGCCAGGCAACATCCCGTCGCCAAAGGGAGGAGCGGCCCGTCTGGCTGTCCGCCACGGCGGGGTTGTGCGCATCGCTGGTCGGACTTGGGCTGGCGCGCTTTGCCTACACGCCGTTGATCCCGGCATTGATATCGGCGAAGTGGTTCAACCCCGCGGATGCCGTCTATCTCAGCGCTGCCAATCTCGCCGGCTATCTTGCCGGCGCGCTGATCGCGCGCGAACTCGGCACCCGGCTGGGCGCGGTTCGCTCGCTGCGCGGAATGATGGTTCTGGCGTCACTGACCTGCTTTGCATGCTCCGTGCCGTTCTCGTTCATCTGGTTCTTTGGCTGGCGATTCCTCGCCGGGGTGACCGGCGGCGTGATCATGGTGCTCGCGGCCTCGACGATCCTGCCGCATATCGCGCCGGGCAAGCGCGGCCTGGTCGGCGGCGTGATCTTTGCGGGCGTCGGCCTTGGCATTGCCGCATCCGGCACCCTCGTTCCGCTGCTGCTGC
Organism: Bradyrhizobium sp. Ash2021; assembly: GCF_031202265.1. Lineage (NCBI taxonomy): Bacteria > Pseudomonadati > Pseudomonadota > Alphaproteobacteria > Hyphomicrobiales > Nitrobacteraceae > Bradyrhizobium > Bradyrhizobium sp. Ash2021. The sequence goes on from NZ_CP100604.1 coordinate 8,826,758, forward strand.
AGCAAGGTCTCAAGCAAAGCTGGGACGGTCTCGGGCTGCTGTCCGCCGTTCTGACGCTGGTGAGCTGGAAGGCATGGCCCGCCGAGGCGCCCGCCACGGAAGGCGCGCCTGACGCTCATCTTCCATCGCGCGGCCGGAGCTTGACCATCGTCCGGGTGCTGAGCGCCGAATATGGCCTCAATGCCGTGGCGCTGGTGCCGCACATGGTGTTCCTCGTCGACTTTGTCGCGCGCGGGCTCGGCCAGGGAATATCGGCCGGTTCGCATTACTGGGTGCTCTATGGCATCGGCGCCACCGTCGGTCCGCTGCTGACCGGACATCTCGCCGACCGCGCGGGATTTGGCCCGGCACTCCGGGTCGCCTTCCTCGTCGAGGCGATTGCGATCCTGCTGCCCGCCCTCAGTTCGGCACCTGCGACCATGATCGTCTCCAGCATCATCGTCGGCGGCTTCACGCCCGGGATCGTGCCGCTGGTCCTCGGCCGCATCCACGAGCTGCTGCCCCACTCGAGCTCGGGTCAACGCGCCGCCTGGGCGCAGGCCACCACCACCTTTGCCTTGTTTCAGGCGGCCGGAGCCTACGGACTTTCATACCTGTTCGCACGCTCCGGCGGGGACTACGCCGTCCTGTTCGTGATCGGCGCCGCGGCCGTCGCCGCCTCCCTGGCCGTCGATCTCACGACCGCGCTGACCATCGGGCGCGAACGCAAGCCCCGGGGTGCGTGACTGGCGCTCGCGACCAGGGAGCGGTTTAACAAAACCTGCAATTCGCGATTGCAAAAGCTGACCGGCACGGCATGCTTGGTGCCGATGCCCGCCAGGACCAGCGAACCCACGAGCCAGCCCGACGAAAAGCCGCATTATCACGGCCATCGCGAGCGGCTGCGCGAGCGTTTCCATACCGCCGGTCCCGATGCGCTCAGTGATTATGAGCTGCTGGAGATGGCGCTGTATCCCGCCTTGCCGCGGCGCGACACCAAGCCGCTCGCCAAAACCCTGCTCAAGACCTTCGGCTCATTCGCCGAAGTCATCCACGCGCCGGTGGCGCGGCTGCGCGAGATCGACGGCATTGGCGAAGCCTCGATCAACCAGCTCAAGCTGATCGCGGCCGCCGCACACCGGATTGCCAAAGGCGAGATCAAGCGGAGCGTCGCGCTGTCGTCGTGGAACGACGTGATCGACTATTGCCGCACCGGCATGGCGTTCGCCGACAAGGAGCAGTTCCGCCTGCTGTTTCTCGACAAGCGCAACCGGCTGATCGCGGATGAGGTGCAGCAGACCGGCACCGTCGACCACACACCGGTCTATCCGCGCGAGGTAATCAAGCGCGCACTCGAACTATCCGCGACTGCGCTTATTTTGGTGCATAATCATCCCTCCGGCGATCCGACGCCATCGCAGGCGGATATCCAGATGACCAAGGCGATCATCGATATCGCCATGCCGCTCGGCATCTCCGTGCACGACCACATCATCGTCGGCAAGAACGGGCATGCGAGCCTGAAGGGATTGAAGCTGATCTGACGCCTGGGCAAGCATTTGCCCGGCACGCCACTTCTCACTTTGACCCCAGAACGGACGTTCCGGGTTTTCGCCGAGGTATAGCTGCTCCCTGATGTCCTTTCCGCATCAGCATCTCCATAGTTGCATCGGCAACTGCCAGGTGCGTGGCGGATTCGCGGCGATTGGGTGTCGGGAGGCGACACGACTATTTCGCAATCGCGGCTTAAGACGGATGAAAGAAAACAGAGGCAGCAAGACATGGCTCAGAACACAACCGGCGCAACGCCGTTTCCTCTCGGCGTCTTTGTCGGGAACCCGAACTATTTTGATTCGAACGAGGAGGCGAGTTTCGAAGGAAACTTCAACGCCTTCTCAGACCTGATGAAGACCAGGCCGCAGTTTCTCGACCAATATGGTGATCAGCGCCTGCCCATCTCGGGTTGGGTTGGTCAGGCGAGCTGGAATGCAGCCTCGATGGCACAGTCGCCCGTGCTTAAAGGTGTTACGCCGGTGATCGGGTTGCCGATGACCTCGACGGCGTCAGGCTCTGGAACGCCTGATCAGTTTTACAAGGACTTCGCGACCGGGAAATACGATTCCGTCCTGAAGGACATGGTCAAGGCCTGGGCCGATAAAGGCTTCACGACACAGATCTGGCGGCCCGGCTGGGAGATGAATATCGACACCATGCCGTCCTATGCCGGCGGCGACGCCGCGACACGCGCCGATTGGGTCAAGGCGTTCCAGCACATCTACACGGTCTTGCATGCCGCGGGCCAGGCCGAGGGCGTGAACGTCCAGGTGGCCTGGAATCCGAGCGTGGTGAATTACAGCCACGCCGGCAACGTCATCGAGACGGCTTACCCCGGGAACCAGTATGTCGATATCATCGCCGCCGACGTCTATGGCGATGTGTTTCCCTACGGCTCGCCGACACATTTGTATGATTGGGACAAGAGCGGGCAAGTTCTCAACTCGTCCCACCCAGTCTACGACACCAGCGTCCAGCAATGGGCGGCAGATCCGGTCAACCTTGAGCATTACTATACCTACCCGGCCTCCAACCAATGGTCACTCGATGGCAGCGTGGGCCATGCGACCACGCTTCAACAACTGATTGATCTCGCCAAATCGACCGGCAAGCCATTGGCAATTGCCGAGACCGGTGCAGGCAATACCCATGACGGCGCGGGCCTCACCGACAATCCGACATTCGTGCAATGGCTGGCGGACACGCTGCATCGATCGGGGGTTAGGGTCAGCTTTGTGAACATCTGGAATTCGAACTCCGGCGGACAATATCACTTCGCCAGTTCCGCCGACCACAAGCCGCTCGAGGCTGCGGCGTGGGCGAAGTATTTTGGCGACCCGTCCACATCCGCACCTGCGACGACAGGGTCATCGCTCGCGCCGACAGTGACGCAGGTCTCCGCTTCACCGGGGACGGGAATCGAACACGCCGGCGATACCACCACATTGACGCTCGGCTTCAACGAGGCCGTGAAAGTCACTGGCACGCCTACACTGAGGCTTAATGACGGCGGAACGGCCATCTATGTCGGTGGCTCGGGCACGAGCTCGCTCACCTTCCGCACCACGGTCGCGTCGGCCAACACGAACACCTCGGCGCTCGCCATCACCGGGGTCAATCTTGCGAACGGCGCGAGCATCCATGATGCATCCGGTGCCGCGGCGAACCTCGCGGGCGCAGTGAAGACGTTCTCCGGTCTCCAGGTCGCGACGTCATCGTCGTCAACCTCCTCAGGGACGTCGTCATCGTCACCATCGACACCGTCATCGCCGTCCGCGTCGCAGACCATCACCGTGACAGATCCTCGGCCTGCGACCGGCACGACCACAACGTCGCCGCACACGACCACCGTGACGAATCCTGCGCCTGCGACCGATGCGACCACGGCGTCCCCGCAGACGATCGCCGCAACGGATCCCACGCCTGCGACCGACACGGCCACGGCGTTCCCGGCAGGCAAAGGCTTTGCATGGCTGAGCCAGGATCAGGCTGCCAGCACCGTGGCGACCACCGAGCCGCAGGCGATCGCCGCGAAGAATCCTTGGCCTGCGACGATAGGGTCCCTGGCAAACCAGGGCTTTGCGCTGCTGCAGCAGCATCTGGACGGGGTCACCGGCGCCGCGCCTATCTCCCTGCCGCAGACGAGCCCCGTGACGGATTCTGCGCCTGCGACCGGCAAGGCCATGGCGTCCCTGGCAAGCCAAAGCTTTGCGCTGCTGAACCAGTATATGGCCGGTAACACGGGCCGGATCGATCCCGGTCAGATCATGGCGGCCGTGTCCAACGGCACCGGCTGCGGGCAGGACTCGATCCTGACCAGACCGCAACATTGATCCGCTTCCGCACCCAGGCATCCTAGTTCACGTCCGCATCTGAGCACGCATCCGCTTCTGCAACCGCATCCGAATCCGCGGCGGCTGCGTCGTCGTTCGCGCCGTGGCGATGGATGCTTCCGTAATTTTCATTTCGCAGCCGCGCCGGCAGCCTCGACCGGCGGACCGGTCGCCCCATCGGTCATGGTTGGAGGCGTTGGCAACGATGCTTTTGCTTTCCGGCAGCATGCGCAAATTCCGGAAGCCGGGACCTCAATGGACGGGGATGCTGCGCACAGCAACTTGACCGCGCTTGTGAACGATCCCCACGTGGCCGCGGGGCACGACGCAGTCCTCGGCCATTCCGTCGACACGAGCCCAGCGAGCGCTCCTAACGCGGAGTGGCACTTCAGCAACTTCATCATTTTCTAGTTTTGCCAGTCCGCCGTCGGGTAACACGTAGCCCTGTTCGGTCAAGGCAAGAGCAAGTGTGGCCGGACCAGGTAACGGAGCGCGCGAATGCGCGCCCGATGACAGGCTCCACAAGATCCGGTTTTCCGCCACTCGTCTAATGCGCAGCGGCTTCCACAGCGTGCGCGACATCCGGGACGCGGTGTCGCTCGGCGACATTGATGCGCGGCGGCTGAGCCGAAGCGTTTTTCGGGTAGGCTTTTTTTGGGGCCAAGCAGAAATCTTCTGTTCGATCCGGATACCGCCGCTTTTGGCACTTTTGAGACATGCCGACCGACGGTAACGGTGTCCGCTCCCGGGGGAAGACCGGAAGTCGTCGGCCAACGACCAAAATGACGCGATTGACTCCTAACAGACATCGCGCTTGGCAGCGTCCACTTTTCGCCGGGGCCACTGTTTTACATTGGGCGAGAAGTCCGGCGATCGGCGCTCCCGTCGACAGATGTGCCTTCGCAAGCCTCTCCAATGTGATATTCTCATCGCATAAGCCATAGGTATACCATGACAGGTATTGCAGAGTGGCTAGCATCGATCGGCTTGGGAGAGTACGCCCAGCGCTTCGGCGAGAACGCCATTGACCTTTCGGTCGTCTGCGATCTTACGGAGCAGGACCTCAAGGATCTCGGCGTCCTGCTTGGGCACCGACGCAAGATGCTGCGCGCGATCGCAGAACTGAAGGGGGACGTTCTACGAACACAAGCCGGCACCCAACCTGCGCCGCGCGACGCCGCTGAGCGGCGCCAAATCACTGTCATGTTTTGCGATCTGGTGGGCTCGTCGGCCCTTTCAGTCCGCCTTGATCCGGAGGACTTGCGGGCGGTAATCGGCGCCTATCATGCCTCCATCGCCGAGGTTATCGCCCGGAATGAGGGCGTCATCGCGCGGTACCTGGGCGATGGCGTGCTCGCCTATTTCGGCTATCCCCAGGCGCATGAGGATGATGCCGAGCAGGCGACACGCGCGGGGCTGGCGCTGGTCGACGCCGTGACTAACCTCCGGACAGATATCGGCACCAATCTACAGGTTCGCGTTGGCATCGCCACCGGCACGGTGGTCGTGGGTGATTTGATCGGCGAAGGCGCTGCTAGGGAGCAGGCGGTCATTGGCGAGACGCCGAACCTGGCTGCTCGCCTGCAGGCGTTCGCCGAGCCCGGTACGGTGCTGATCTCCGAGAGTACGCACCGGCTCACCGAGGGGCATTTCGAATTCCGCAATCTCGGCCCCGTCGCGCTCAAGGGCTGGGCGGAACCGGTACCAGCCTGGCAGGTCCTTGGGACCAGTGGAGTGGCAAGCCGCTTCGAGGCGCAGCACAAGACCAGATTGACACCGCTAATCGGGCGTGACGAAGAAATCGAGTTGCTACTGCGTCGCTGGCGGCATGCCGCGCAGGCCGAAGGTTGTGTTGTGCTGCTAACCGGACAACCGGGCATCGGGAAGTCGCACATTGCCCAAGCGCTGCAAGAAAGGCTCCAGGCCGAACCACACATAAGGTTGCGCTATTTCTGCTCGGCACACCACACCAACAGTGCGCTGTACCCATTCATCGGCCAACTCGAACGGGCCGCCCGGTTCGAGCGAAGCGACGCGCCGGCAGAAAAGTTCGCCAAGCTCGAAGCTCTGCTCGCGCAATCCTGCTCTGACGCGGACCATACGTTGCCACTTCTCGCGAGCCTTCTATCGTTGCCACCCAGTGACCGCTACCGCCTACCGGATCTGAGCCCGCAGAAGCGCAAGGAGATGACGTTGGCGGCGCTTTTGGCTCAGCTCAATGGCCTGGCGGTGCAGCTGCCAGTGTTCCTCCTCTTTGAGGATGTCCATTGGGCGGACCCGACCTCGCTCGAGCTGCTCACGCTTACATTGGAACGGGTATCGCGGCTTCGAGTGCTGCTGCTCATCACCGCGAGGCCAGAGTTCACGCCGCCCTGGCCAGGTCATGCGCATGTGACGACGGTCTCGCTCACACGCCTGAGCCGGCACGATGGGGCGGAGCTAATCGACCGCGTCACGGCCGGCAAGACGCTGCCCGAGGAGGTGATGAATCAGATTCTCGCCCGTACCGATGGCGTGCCCCTGTTTGTCGAAGAGCTGACCAAGACGGTACTCGAAACCGGATTGCTGGAGGAGCAGGAGGGCCACTACGTGCTCAACCGTCCGCTGCCCTCGATGGCAATTCCGACCACATTGCACGCATCGCTAATGGCGAGGCTCGACCGATTGGCGCCGGTGAGGGAGGTGGCTCAGATCGGCGCCGTGGTGGGTCGCGAGTTCTCTTACGAACTGCTGAGCACCATAGCCGGGTTGCCTGGAGAGAGGCTTGAGGAGGCGCTCGCCCAATTAGTTCGGTCGGAGTTGATATTCTGCCGGGGCGAGATACCTCACGCGATCTATACCTTCAAGCACGCGCTTGTGCGAGACGCTGCCTACTCGGGACTCCTGAAGAGCCGACGCGCAGCGCTGCATGCCACGATCGCAGACGCTTTCGAGCAACGGTTCCCGGAAATTGTGGAGGCTCAACCCGAAACTCTCGCGCACCATCTCACAGAGGCCGGACTGTTCGAAGAGGCGGAGGGATATTGGCTGCAGGCCTGCAAGAAGGCCGCCATGCGCTCCGCCAACCTTGAGGCCATCGCGCACTCGCAACGAGGTATCGAGGCCTCGGCTCATTTGCCCGATGGCGCACCAAAGGACCGGCTGGAACTTGATTTCCAATTCGCTCTGGGGCCGTGTTTGATCGCTACCCAAGGGCCCGCCTCGAACAAGGCGGTGGCGACGTTCGCCCGCGCTCGTGAGCTGTGCGAGCGCCTCGGAGATCCCCCCGAGCATCTTCAGGTCATGTTTTGGTTGACCACCGCGAGCGTCATTCGCGGTGAATTGCCGCTGGCCCAGGAAACGATCGCGACCCTGCTTCATCTGGCCGAAGCGCACGATGATCGTCCAGCGTTGTTGAACGCGATGCGCGGGCAGGCAATGATTCGCCTTTTCATGGGAAATCTCCTCGGTGCCCGCGAAGCGATCGAGCGGGCCGTCGAGGCGTTCGACGCGAGCAGCGAGCAGGATAGACTGGCGGCGCGTGCAGCCGGTCAGGATGCCGGCGTGGCCGGCCTCGCTCTGATGTCGTGGCCTCTCTGGCTGCTCGGCCACGCCGATACGGCAATCACACGAATGAACGGCGCCATTCAGCGTGCCGACGCCATCAGTCATCCGCATTCCCAGGCGTATGCTTGTTATTATGCATCTATTCTCCACGCTCTGCGCGGTGAGCTATTGACTGCGCAAGGCTATGCCGAACGCTGTCTTGCCTTGTCGGAGGAACACGGATTCCGGCAATGGCGCGGATTGGCACACGCCATCCGAGGCATATGCGTGACCTTGCTTGACCCTTCATCCAGCGCCCTCGAGGAAATCCGGGCTGCGTTGGATGAATATCGTGGCGCGGGTTATCAGTTGGGCATCACGGCACTTTACGTGCTCTTGTGTCCGGCCTTTTTGTCTAGTCACAAATGCGAGGCTGCCCTGGAACTGATCGAGCAGGGCCTCGCTACAACCCGCCGTAACAGCGAACGGATATTTGAGGCCGAATTGTATCGGCTGAAGGCGCGCGCGCTGCTCGTCCGCGGCGCACCAGACGCCAGGACCGAGGCGCTGTCACTGCTCGACCAGGCCTTGACCACGGCAAGAAGCCAACACGCCAAAGCCCTTGAACTTCGAGCTGCAGGGGACCTTGCCGCGGTGTGGATCGATCAGAGCAGGTGCGAGGAAGCGCTCGATCTTCTCGCGCCGATCCACGCCTGGTTCAGCGAGGGCTTCGACACGCAAGATCTAAAGCAGACAAGGGCTTTGCTCGACCAGCTGCGGTGACCTGAGTTGGACTGCAGTTTCCCCGAACCGGGATCTGGCGCACCAAGTCGGTCATAGATCTTAGTCACCTCGGAGTGGCCTATTGCAAAGACGGGATATGGGATGGCGCCCTTGATGACATCGCCGCGTTAGCCGCCTCGGCGGCGCGCCGCTTCGGCAGGCCTTGTTCACCCTGTTGTCCCGCACTGCAGCGTATTTACGAAGAGCGCAACGCTTTAATCCGATACTTCTGTCAGAATCTAAATCCCAGTTTAGAAAATGTCCGGGAGTCTCAAAAAAAATCGGGAAGCTCGGGAAATTTTGCGCCCTTCCGGTGTTTTTGTTGGCAGCGATCGAGCCCCACCGCCTGGACGGCGATGGTCAATGCGCAAGTTAGAGCGTTGGCCAATACGCTCTACGTAATTCTCCAAATTACTGTCTCCAATGCGCAACATAATCTTGAAAGGGAGTGCAGAGATGAAACACGTGTTAGCCTCTCTCACCATCGGCGTTTGTCTGGTGCTTCCGTCGGCGGGCGTAGTGCTGGGCGCCGGTCCGCCCACCAAACCTGCCCAAAATCCCACGACAGGTCAGCACGGCTCCAATCACGGTTTTAGCTGTACCACCAGTGGTGCTGGTATTAACACTCCGGGGGCCGCTATGGCAGCGCAAGGGTCGCCGTTCAACCCAAATGGGCAGGCAGGCACCGTCTATGCGGGAAATCCGGACACAGCATCGTTAGCGCACGCCAATTCCACGGCCGCCGTTTCCCAATACGACGTCGCTTGCTCGCACCAAGTGCCGTAGTAGCCTTGGAGAGCGCGGGGCTCGGTTAGGCTGACGCTACGCTATCAAGCGTACTTGATCCTCCGTGCAGGGGTACGATAGGGGGTGACACCCCATGCGCTTCGCCGCGATGGCCATTCTGCTGAGCACGCTGGCTGCGGGCCTTGGCTACACATACAGCCAGGGAAGCTCTCCCGAGACCTTCCTCACCGGGCCGGTCGAACGCGGCAGCATCTCTACTTTGGTGAAGGCCAGCGGCACAATCGAGGCAGTTGTCAGCGTCGATGTCAGTTCGCAACTGTCGGGGCGAATTGCGCAAGTGTTCGTCAATTTCAACGATACCGTGAAGGCCGGGCAGCCGATCGCGCAGATCGATCCGGAGATCTTTGCCGCCCGCGTCAGTGAAGCCAAAGCCGCACTGAGGGTGGCGAGGGCGACTGCCGAAGTGGAAAAGGCTGCGCTGGAACGAGCGACAGTCGCGGTGACGAATGCGCAGACCGCCAGGAAACTGGCGGAGGCACAGTCGGCGGCAAGCAAGGCCAGGCAAGATGAAGTGGAGAGAGACCTCCTGCGAAAGCGCGAGCTGGCGCGCACCGGAAGCGGAACAGAGCGAGACTTGAGTCAGGCGCAAGCTCAGCGCGATGCCGGGGCTGCCGACCTGCGCGGTTCCCTCGAGCAGATCCGGATGAAGGAGGAGGCCATTGCGATTGCGGCGGCAGAAAAGCACATGGCCGAGGCCAATCTCGAGAATGCCGAGGCTGTCGTCGAGCAGAGGCAGGCGGCGCTCGATCAGGCGGGGCTTGATCTCGAACGTACCGTCCTCCGCGCGCCGATTGACGGGATCGTCATCAAGCGGGATGTCAATCCGGGACAAACCGTCGCCGTCAGCCTCGAAGCCAAAACATTGTTCAAGATCGCGAACGATCTGCGTGAGATGGAGGTCCACGGCAAAATCGACGAGGCCGATGTCGGGCAGTTGAAGCCGGGCCAGGCGACCCGGTTCACAGTGGACGCTTATCCGGATCGAACCTTCAGCGGACGGGTTCTACAGATCCGCAAGGCTCCCGAGGTCGTGCAAAACGTCGTCACCTATACGACCGTCGTGTCCGCGCCGAATCCGGACCTCTTGCTGTTGCCGGGAATGACTGCGCAGCTGCGGATCATGGTGAGCAATACCGGCGAGATTCTCAAAATTCCGAGCCAGGCCCTGCGCTTCCGGCCGAACGGCGCCGGTCCTGCGTCGGCTCACCCGAGTGCGAACCAAGCCGCTTCCTCCAAGGCGCCCGCGACGGTGTGGCTGGTGGGCGAGGACGGGCGACCGGACCCGGTTGCCGTGAGGCTCGGCGCGAGCGACGACAGCAGCGCAGCGCTGCTGGAAGGCGCGCTCAACGAGGGCCAGCAAGTGATCATCGGGATTGCGAACTCGCAGAAGCAGAGGGGCTATTTCGGCGTTCGTCTTGGATTCTAAGGTTGGATTCCAAGGTTGGATTTTGAAACTGGATTTTGGGATGCCGCCGCTGGTCCGGACCATTGGAATTTCAAAACATTATCCCTCCGGGGGGACGATCATCCATGCGGTATCAAACGTGTCGCTCTCGATCGAGCACGGCGAGTTCGTTGCAATCCGCGGCCGCTCGGGTTCGGGGAAGTCGACCTTGATGAGCCTTTTGGGCCTCCTGGAGCGGCCGGATTCCGGCGAATATGCGCTAAGGGGCCGGGAAGCTGCAAGGCTGAGCGAGGACACGCGCGCGGCCATCAGGAGAAAAGACATCGGCTTCATATTCCAACTGCCAGCCCTCCTGCCGCGGGCAACCGCGCTGGAAAATGTCGAACTTCCTCTTGTTTACGCCGGCGTTCCTCGCGCCAAACGACGTCGCACAGCCAAAGATGCGCTTGACCGCGTAGGCTTGGCTGGCCGCAGTCATCATTGGCCGAATCAACTTTCGGGAGGAGAGCAGCAGCGGGTTGTTATTGCCCGTGCAATGGTGAACGATCCTGCCCTCATCCTGGCCGACGAACCGACCGGCTCACTGGATAGCAGCACCAGCGACGAGATTCTGTCGGTGTTCGAGGGCCTTCATCGCGATGGTCATACGATCATCATGGTTACGCATGCCGCCGAAGTCGCCGATCGCGCGCGGCGACAGATCACCCTGCACGATGGGCGAATCATCGAGGACGCCGTGACATCCGGCAAGCGTTCGCTCCTGAACGCCATCCCGTTGGATTCTTCCCAATGAGTCCCCTGGAGAGTTTACGAATCGCCACCCGAGCGCTTCGCGTCAACAAACTGCGGAGCGCCTTGACCATGCTTGGGATCGTCGTTGGCGTCGCAGCCGTGGTCTGCATGGTATCGGTGGGAGCCGGCGCACAAGCGGAAGTTTCGGAGAAGATCCGCACACTTGGAGCCAACCTCCTGCTGGTCATGCCCGGAGCCCGAAACGCCGGGGGAGCGAGGCTCGAATCCGGAACACAGCCGACGCTGACCGAAGAGGACGCCGCGGCCATCCGCCGCGAACTGGTGGATGCGCAGGTCGCGGCCCCGCTGCTGTCTCGTTCCATGCCCCTCGTGGCCGCAAACAGGAACTGGGTGACGCTGGTGGCTGGAATTAATGCCGACTATCTGGTGGCGCGCGAATGGCAAGTTACCAACGGCCGATCCTTCACGGGCGAGGAGATCGCATCCGGAGCCAAAGTTGCCATCGTGGGGTCGGTGATCATCGAGGAGCTCTTCGATGGGCGTGCGGGAATAGGAGAGACATTTCGGATTGGCAACGTCCCATTCACCGTGATTGGTGTGCTGGACAACAAGGGGTTGGGCGCAGCTGGCCGCAGCCAGGACGATGTCGTGTTCATTCCGCTGTCGACTGCGCAGAGCCGCGTGCTCGGCGCCGTGCGCGGCACGACCCGCCAAGCACTGGATTTCATCTCGATCAAGGTGTCGGATGCGACCGCGATGTCGGAGATGGAACGCGAGATCGAGGCGTTGCTTCGGCAGCGGCATCGCATTCGCGGGGATGCCCCCAGCGATTTCAGGATCGAGAATCCGGCGGATGTCCTGATTGCACGCGGGGCCGCCGTGCGGACCCTCGGAATTCTGTTAATCGCGGTGGCCGCGGTTTCGCTGGTCGTTGGCGGCATCAGCATCATGAACATCATGCTGGTTTCGGTGTCCGAACGCACCCGCGAAATCGGCTTGCGCATGGCTGTGGGGGCCAGCCGCCGCGATATCCGATGGCAATTCCTGATCGAAGCCTTGATCCTGGCGCTGATCGGGGGGCTGGTGGGCGCGGCGTTGGGAGCCGCCGCAGCGGTCGCAATCGCCTGGAAAGCTGGCTGGCCGATCCTGATCAGCCCCTGGGCGGTCATCCTGGCTTGTGGATTTGCAGGGTTCGTCGGAATTTCGTTTGGCCTCTATCCGGCCCATCGGGCCGCGCGGCTTGATCCGATTGTGGCTTTACGCTTCGAATAGATGCGAGGGCTGAACTCTGATGTCCATCCTCTTAAACTGTTCGACGAGAAGAGCCGCGTGACCAACGCTCCGGTCGCCGCGCCGGTCCCGATTCCGGCCTCGATATAACAATTCGACGACTATCGAAGCATTCCTGTCGAAAAAATCGCCATGATGATGTTCATCCGCCGGTCGGAATCGGACCGGTGCTGGATGTTCACAGGAGAAAAAAATGGCAGCGTCGAATCAAAACCTGGTCGTGACCGCGTTCTGGGAAACCAATCCAGGCGAGGAAGGTGCGATTGCAAACCTTCTGAAGGATTTTCTGCCGCAGGCGCAGCAGGAACCGGGCGTGAAGGAATTTCAGATCCACCAGAACATATCGAAGCCGCGGGAATTCTTCTTCTACGAGGTGTTCGCGGGAGAGGCCGCCTTCGCGGATCATCAGCAAACCCAGCACTTCAAGAACATCATCGTCGGCCAGGCGGTTCCCAGGCTGGCAAAGCGCGAGCGGTCCCAGTTCCGGTTCATCTGACCTCAGAGCCTGACTCCGACGTCTTGCGACAAATCGGCTTCGCCGCCTGGAGCCCCGATTCTGATCGAATCAGAATCGGGGCTCCAACTTTTGTTCTCACACGTTTTCTTTACAAGAACCGGCCTTCGTCAACTTGACTTGTAATTGTATCACTGACACATTCAACCTTAAGATAATCCGCGGTCCCGGAGTTGCACGCGCAATGGCGTGTCGCGTCAGGCCACCGGTCCAACCGGCGATCACGTCATGTCCGACTCATGGGAGCACACCGATGGCTAATCCGCTCACGCTCTACGTCCCGATCAAGCAGGATCCGATCACGCAAGCCGAAGCCAAGCTCGCCTATGCCAACTTCGTGTCCAGCGTCCAGCACGGACTCGACGGTTCGCACATCGTCCACTACGCGCGCCTGGCGCTGATTCCCAATCCCGGCGGGACCGGGATTCTAGCGATCTGCCTGATCACGACGTTCGATGGACCGATGAATCCCTATCTCAAATTCTTCTGGAACAACGGCGCGCTTCAGAAGGTGTTCTCGGGGTTGGCTGCGATTGCGCTCAATCCACCCAATCCGCCGGTCACCGACCTGACCGGATTCGAGAACTTCATCAACAACAACAATCTCAATAATCCGAGCGATCTCTATGGCGCCTATCCGCAAACGGTCCGGCAGATCCAGGGCGCGCTCCCGCAGACGGCGTAATGGGCATTGCGGGTCCCGCCCGTGACTGCATCGAGGCCCCGGTCGGCGTGACCGGTTGATGACGGACACAGGAAGCGACTTCGCATGACCAACACCCCGATGCCACCGCCCGATCCGCGCAATGTACAGGGCATGATCCTGCGCGGCTACACGCATCCCTATTCATGCCACATGCTGTTCACTTTCGCAGGGAAGCCGGGCGCCGCCGGATTGATCCGCGCGCTGCTCCCTTATGTTCAATCCGCACAGGACTGGGGCGACGCCAAGCCGGCGCGCATGCTCAATATCTCGCTCACCTACAACGGCATCCTGACGTTCGAACCTGCGCTGGCCGGTCAATTCCCGACCGAGTTTCAGCAAGGGCCCTGGTCACAGGGGTCGCAGGCCTCGCTGGGAGATACCGGCCCGAGCGATCCGAGCCTGTGGTGGAACGGCTACGCCAAGGACGCCATCCACTGCATCGTCCATGTCTACGGGATGACTGCCGACGCGCTCGACAGCCTGGTTGCGACCGTGTCGCAGGCCGCCCAGGCCAACGGCGTGAGCGAGTTCCTGCCGCTCAAGTCGGGGAGCGGCCGGCTGGAAGAATATGCACCGCTAAAGGACTTCATTCACTTCGGCTACCACGACGGAATTGATAATCCCGCGCTCGGCTGGCCGGCCGATCCCGCGTCCACCGACCCGAGCGACGCCAACAATTTTCTGATCGGCTACCCCGGATCGGCATTCTCGCCGGGACCGGAAACCGGGGCTGCAGGCAAATTTGCCAAGGACGGGTGCTACAACGCGTTCCGCATCCTCTATCAGGACGTCAAAGCTTTCGATCAATTTCTCGCCAACAGCGCGCCCAAAATCGTCGCGGCGATCGGCGGCTCGCAGGATCAGGCCATGGAATGGCTGGCGGCCAAGCTGGTCGGCCGCTGGCGCAATGGCTCGCCGCTGATCCTGTCACCCGAAGCGCCGGATCCCAAGACCAGCGACGCCACCAAGTTCGGCTATTCGGGCGACACCGCCGCGGTGAAATGTCCGTTCTCGGCGCATTCCCGCGTGGCCAACCCGCGCGACGAGCCGACATTCCCCGGCACCGACACACCGGTGCCGCGCCTGTTACGCCGCGGTATGCCGTATGGGGCGCCGCCGGCACCGCCGGACTACGACGGCGAGCGCGGCCTGATTGGTCTGTTCCTGTGCGGCGCGCTGGCCGGGCAGTTCGAACAGCTCTATTCATGGATCAACGTCAATAATTTCAGCGACGTGTTTTCCCCCAATCTGGATACGCAGGACGCCCTGATCGCCAACCGCATCCCGCCACCCGCCAGCGACCCGTCGTTCACGATTCCGGTTCCGAACGGCAATCCGATCAAAATTCCAAGCCTGCCGCAGTTCATCGTAACGCGCGGGACGGCCTATGGCCTGCTGCCGAGCATGGCGACGCTGCGGAGCCTTGCGGGGCCGTAGCCTCCGGCCAGGCATGCGGCGTCGCGCATCAACGGGTCATGACGATATCGCCGCGGCGCCTGCCTCGGCGGCGCGGCGTTTCAGCAGCTCCTGTTCCCGCTTGTTGCCGGCAAGTTCTGCCGCCGCTTCGAACGCCGCGCGCGCCTCGTCGTGGCGGCCGAGCTTGTGCAGCAGGTCGCCGCGCACGCTCGGCAACAGATGATAGGCCTTTAGCGCGGGCTCGTGCGCGAGCGCGTCCACGATCGCGAGCGCGGCCTGCGGGCCGTCGGCCATGCCGACCGCCACCGCGCGGTTGAGTTCGATGATGGGCGAACGCACCAGCGCTGAGAGTTCGCCATAGAGTCCCGCGATGCGCGGCCAGTCGGTGGCCTCCGGTGTACTCGCCCCGGCGTGGCAGGCGACGATGGCGGCTTGCAACGCGTAGAAGCCGCCGGCGCCGCCGAGCTCATGCGCGCGCTTTAGCGCCAGCATGCCGCGGCGGATCTGCAGCCGGTCCCAGAGGCCGCGGTTTTGATCCATCAGCAGGATGGGATCGCCGGCCTGGTCGGTGCGCGCGGCGATGCGCGAGCCGTTCAGCTCCATCAACGCCAGCAGGCCGTGGGCTTCCGCTTCAAGTGGCGCGACCCTGACCAGCACACGGCCCATGCGAAGCGCATCGTTGCAGAGCTGCGGCCGCAGCCACTCCTCGCCGCGCGCCGCGGTGTAGCCTTCGTTGAAGATGAGATAGACGACCTCCAGCACCGACGCGAGTCGCTCCGAAAGTTCTTCGCCGCGCGGGGTTTCGTAAGCCAGTCCGGATTCCGAGAGCGTCCGCTTCGCCCTCACGATGCGCTGGGCGATGGTCGCCTCCGACAGCAGGAAGGCGCGCGCGATCTCTTCGGTGGTCAGGCCGCAGATCATGCGCAGCGCCAGCGCCGCGCGGGCCTCGCGCGACAATCGCGGATGGCAGGCGGTGAAGATCAGCCGCAGCAATTCGTCGCCGATATCATCGTCCAGGGCCGCGTCCAGATCCGGCATCGCCTGCTGCTCCTGCGCCAGATCGAGCGCGACCATGCCGTGCTTGCGGGCCAGCATCCGGCCGCGGCGCAAATGATCCACCGCCCGGCGTTTGGCGGTCGCCATCAGCCATGCGCCGGGCTGTTCCGGCACGCCGGTCGCGGGCCAATGTTCGAGCGCCGCCAGCAGCGCTTCCTGGGTCAAATCCTCGGCCAGCGGCACGTCGCGCAGCATCCGCGACAGGCCCGTGATCAGCCGCGGCTGCTCGATGCGCCAGACCGCGAGGATCGTGCGATGGACGTCGGCGGCCGTCATCGCCGCCGACATCGCCTGCGGGAGGATCGTCTCAAGGCCCGGCGATGATGCTGACCTCGCATGCGGTCCCTTACTCCGCGGGCTGGCCGGCAAATCCGGCGAAGGCGCGGACTTCGCAGGTTCCCTCCCAACCCGGCATATGATCCCTGTGGAGCTGCATGAACTCGACCGCGAGCGCTACGGCCTCTTCCTTGTCCCGCAGCTCGAAAATCGCGTAACCGCCGATCACTTCCTTGGCTTCCACGAAGGGACCATCGACGACGCTGAGGTCACCGCCCTTGATACGCACCTGCGCACCGGTGGCGAGCGGCATCAAGCCACCGGTATCGACCATCCGGCCGGCCTTGATCTCGCGGTCGGCGAGCTTGTGCATGGCCTCCAGCAGAGCCGGTGTCGGGTTTCCGGGCGATTGGGGCGAGGTGACGATCGACATGAAGCGCATGGAAAAACTCCTGTTGAGGCGAGCCGCGGCAATTATTACCGCAAAACTGTCTCGCTATTGGGATCGACGATCCAGCCTGGGCCAGATCGACATGCGTTTCGGAAAAATTTCGCCCCGGTTCCCGGGAGAATGCCCGAATCGGCCGGCTGAACCGTCCGTGCGCCTACTGCCCCCGGACCATGATCAGCGGATCGGCGCTGTCGGGCACTTTTCGCCACTGCGCGTTGTCGTCCGCCTCGAACTGCCAGGTCTCGCCCTTGGCCGACATCAACAGCATCTGTCCATGATCGAGCCGCCATTGCGTCGGTGCGAAAGCCGAGATCGCGGCATCGCATTTCGGCTTCAGAAAGACCTGGAAATTATCCTGGCTGGCCTCGGTGTTGGTCAGCGTCAGGCCGCAGATCGCCTGGCCGTTGCCGCGAACCATCGACCAGTCGCCGATCATCTGGTCCATCGATTTGGCCAGCGAACGGGCGGCCGCGAGGTTTTGCAGGATGTAGACGCCCTCACCGGTGCGCAAGCCCTCGAAGATGCCGCTCTCGACTTCGGTGAAGTCGACCACGGCCTCGCCGTTGGCACTCTGCAGCCGGACGATATCGCCGAGGCCCTTGATGTTCCAGGCGACGATATCCTTGGTGAACGGCAGCGCCGCCGCACAGCCGGGCTCGAGTTCGAGCTTGAGGCCCTGCGCCGTCGTATCGCTTTTCAGCGTGACGACGCAGGTCTTGCTGCGATCGGTGGTGGCGAGCTCCCACTGGCCGACCATGTCCTTTTTCAGGGTCGAGGCATCCTGCGACCACACCGGCGATCCCGAGGATCCCAGCACGGCGAGCAGCGCCAGCGGCGCTGCAACCGCGACCCGGATGCGACCGCCGGACATCAGCGCCCCTTCACCGGAGTCTCCGCGACGGGCGTCAGCGGCGGCTTGCCGGCAAACCAGTTCTTCAGATTGTCGACGACGAGCTGATCCATCGCATTGCGCGTGACCACGGAGGCCGAGCCGATATGCGGCAGCAGCACGACGTTCTGCATCGCCTTCAATTCATCCGGCACATTCGGCTCGTTGGCGAACACATCGAGCCCGGCCGCCAGAATGGTCCCCGACTTCAGCGCCGCGACCAAAGCCTGCTCGTCGACGACCGAGCCGCGCGCCACATTGATCAGCACGCCGCGCGGCCCAAGCGCCTTGAGCACGTCGGCATTGATCATCTTCGCGGTGGCGGCGCCGCCGGGCACGATCACGATCAGCGTGTCGACCGCCTTCGCCATTTCCATCAGGTCGGGATAATGCTTGTACGACACGCCTTCGGCTGGCTTGCGCGAGTGATAGGAGACCGGAACGAGTGACGCTTCCAGACGTCGTCCGATCGCCTGGCCAATCCGGCCCATGCCGACAATGCCGATCTTGCGATCGCGCAGCGAACCGACGCTTAAGGGGTAATTCTGCGTCTGCCAGAGGCCCGAGCGCAGATAGCGGTCGGCCTTGACGAATTCGCGCAGGGTCGAAATCAGCAGTCCCATCGCGACGTCGGCGACCTCTTCGGTCAGCACGTCGGGCGTATTGGTGACGACGATATTGTGCTCGCGCGCGTAAGCGGAATCGACGTGGTCGTAGCCGACGCCGAAGCTGGCGACGATCTCGAGCTTTGGAAAGTGCGACAGCGCCGTCCTGTCGGCCGGCACCGTATGATAGGTGACCGCGATGCCGCGGGTCCTGGCCAGCACATCGGGCGTCAATCGCTCGAGGTCGCCCCGGCTTTCCGCCATATGCAGGACGAACTGGTCCGAAAAGCCGTTCTCGAGGATCGGCCTGACCGGCCCGTAGACCAGCAAATCGACCTTTTCAGAGGAGATATTTCCGGCAGTCATCAGTTTTCCTTTCCAAGCGCGCTTTCGTGCCAGCGCCGCAGTACCAGATGCGAAATTAGCGCCAGCACACCATAAATGACAATCCCGGCGAGCGAGAGCAGCAACAGCGCCGCGAACATTCGGGGAATGTTGAGACGATAGCCGGACTCGGCTATGCGAAAGGCAAGACCGGAACCGGCGCCCGCGGTCCCCGCCGCGATTTCGGCGACCACCGCGCCGATCAGGGACAGGCCGCCTGCGATCCGCAAGCCGCCGAGGATGAAGGGCAGCGCGGCCGGCAATTTGAGGTAACGCAGCGTCTGCAGCCGCGACGCGCCATAGAGCTGAAACAGCCCGGCCAGATTGCGATCGACCGAATTCAGTCCGAGCGTGGTGTTGGAAAGCACCGGAAAGAAGGCCACGATCCAGGCGCAGACGATCACAGCGGTCTGTTGCTGCAGATAGATCAGCAACAGCGGCGCAATCGCAATCACCGGCGTGACTTGCAGGATCACGGCATAGGGGAACAGCGAATATTCCAGCCATTTCGATTGATTGAACAACAGCGCCAGCGCGACGCCGCCGGCTGCCGCGGCCACGAACCCTTCAAGCGTCGTCAGCAGGGTAACGCCCAGCGATTGCGACAGCACCGGCCAGTCGCTGACCAGTGTCTGAAACACCGCCAGCGGCCCCGGCAGCACATAGGGCTGAATATCGTTGACGCGGACCACGAATTCCCAGATCGCGATGCCCACGGCAAGCACGACGACGGGAAGCAGCAGGCGGAAAAGGTTCTGCGTTGAACTCATGCGCCTGACAGCCCGGAGTAGGACGGCGCCAGCGCACGCGAAACCTCGCGGCAGTAGCCGGCATAGCCGGCCGACATCCGAAAATCCTCGACCCGCGGTTCCGGCGTGTCGATGCGAAACTCGGCGCTGATGCGTCCGGGCCGCGACGTCATCACGATCACCCGCTGCGACAGATAAACCGACTCGAACACCGAATGGGTGACGAAGATGACGGTCTTGTGCAGATTGCGCCACAGCGCCAGCAGATCGTTGTTGAGCCGGAAACGGGTGATCTCGTCGAGGGCCGCGAACGGCTCGTCCATCAAAAGGATATCCGGATCGGTCACCAATGCGCGCGCCAGCGACACCCGCATCTTCATGCCGCCGGACAATTCGCGCGGATAGGCGTCGGCAAATTCGGCAAGTCCGACCTGCGCCAGCGCCTCGCTGACACGCGCATCCGCTTCCCCCGCCGGCGCCTGCGCGAGTTTCAGCGGCAGCCGGACATTTTCCCGCACGCTGGTCCACGGCATCAGGGTCGGCTCCTGAAAGACGAAGCCGATGGCATGTCCCGCGCGCGCCGTGCGACGGGACAATTTGACCGTGCCTGAACTCGGTGCGCTAAGCCCCGCGATCAGCCGCAAGGCGGTCGATTTTCCGCAGCCGGAGGGGCCGAGCAGGGAAACGAATTCACCCCTGACCACATCGAGATCGAGCGGTCCCAGTGCGGTCACGCCATTGTCATAGATTTTCGTCACGCCACGCAGGCTCACCGCGAGCCCCGCCGCGCGGACGCCGGTTTCGGACAAGGTGGACTCCGCCATCGGGTTCAGTTCTTCGGCCGCAAATCGACACCAACGGCCTTGTTGGCAAAGCGCAGCGTGTACGCTCGCCGATAATCGATGTCACGGCGGACGACGCCGGCACGGACCATCTTGTCGAAGAAGCTCGCCATCCGCTCATCGGTCATGGCGCCGATTCCGTTCTTCAGGGAATCGCCGGAATCGACGATGCCATACTCCTTCATCTTGCTGACGGAATAGGCCAGCAGCTCGTCGGTCATGTCAGGGTTGAGCTGCTTGATCATCGCATTGGCCGGCTTGTTGTCGCCATAGAGATAATGGTACCAGCCGATGACGGACGCGTCGACGAAGCGCTGCACCAGGTCGGGCTTCTTGTCGACGATCTCGCGGCGGGTCTCGATCAGGGTCGAATAGCTGTTGAAGCCATAGTCGGCCAGCAGGACAATTCCGGGCTTGAAGCCTGCGGCCTTTTCGACCGCGTAGGGCTCGGAGGTGACATAGCCCTGCATCGCGCTTTGCTTGTTCACGATGAATGGCTGCGAGTTGAAGGTGTAGGGCTTAACCTTGCTCTCGCTGAAGCCATATTCGGATTTCAGCCACTGGAAATAGCTCGTCATCCCTTCCTTCGACACCAAAAGCGTCAGCGGCTTCAGATCCTCGAGCTTGGTAACTTTCACTTCCGGATGGGTCAGCAGGACCTGCGGGTCCTTCTGGAAAATGGCGGCCACCGTCACCAGCGGCACGTTGTTGGCGACCGCATCGAATGATTGCAGCGTGTTCGCGCTCATGAAGAAGTCGAGCTTGCCGGCGGTCAGCAGCATCCGGTTGTTGTTGTTGGGGCCGCCGGGCACGATGGTGACGTCGAGCCCGTAATTCCTGTAGGTGCCGTCGGCAACGGCCTGGAAGAAGCCGCCATGCTCGGCTTCCGCGACCCAATTGGTTCCGAACGAGACCTTGTCCAGGGTCTGGGCGCGCGCGGGCACGAGCGCCGTAATAACGGCGAAAACAGCCGCGGTTAACGCTCGCGGCAAAAAGGCCGGGTTCATGGTTGGACTCCGTCGATCATTCTGGCCCATGATAGGTGGTTGTGGACGTGGATCACGTCCTCTGGGCGTGAATCACGCCCCAGGCGTCGATCACGTCCGCGGAAGGACTAACAAACTACCTCGCAAATTCAACCAATGAAACGCTTCGCTTGATGACCTCTCCCCTCCCGCCCCGCGACTGGACCGATATCCATTGGCCCGATATCGCAGCGAGCGAGCCCGCGCGCTGGATCGCGGTGCTGCCGCTGGCGGCGACCGAACAGCACGGCCCGCATTTGCCTCTCGGGACCGACGTCATGATTGCGGAGGCCTATCTGGCGCGGGTGCGGGAACGTCTGGCGGACACGATCCCCGCCACCTTCCTGCCGCTGCAGCCGGTCGGCATTTCCACCGAACATCTCCATTATCCGGGCACGCTGACGCTGCCCACGGACGTCGCGTTAAAGACCTGGATGGCGCTCGGCGAGAGCGTCGCGCGCGCCGGAATCCGCAAGCTGGTGATGGTGACGAGCCATGGCGGCAACAGTGCGGCCATGACGCTGGTCGCGCAGGATTTGCGCGCGCAGCACGGACTTTTGGTAGTCACCACGAGCTGGTCGCGCTTCGGTACGCCGGAGGGACTGTTTGCAGCGGAAGAATTGCGCCACGGCATCCATGGCGGTGCGATCGAAACCTCGATCATGCTGGCGCGCTATCCGGAAACGGTGCGCCAAGCGGCGATCGCGGATTTTCGTCCCGCCAGCATCGCGATGGAAAAGGATTATCGCTGGCTTTCGGCGCACCGGCCGGCGCCATTCGCGTGGCAGGCGCAGGATATCCATCCGAGCGGCGCCGCCGGAGACGCGACACAGGCCACCGCCGAGAAGGGCGAACAACTGCTCGATCACGGCGCCCGCGCGTTCTGCGAATTGCTGGCCGATGTCGATAACTTCGACGTGATGAAGCTTTCGGACGGTCCCCGCGGGTCGTCTAAGTAGCTGTATTAACTGGCGAATAGTCCATATCCAGAGATCGTCGATCGCGATTCGAACCGGAATCGAAAAGCCTCCGTCCAACTGGGCATGCGGACCACATGGCCGCTTAAAACCGGATGGAGTTTCTCATGTCGATCAAGACCAGGATTGCCGCTGCTGCCCTCGCCGCCCTTGCCGTTACCGGCACGATCGCGTCCACCACGACCCAGGCACAAGCCAAGCCGATCGGCTGGGGCTGGGGCGTTGGCGCCGGCCTCGTCGGCGCCGCGATTGTCGGCAGCGCGATCGCCGCCAGCAATGACGGCTACTACTACGACGGTGGCTATCGCCGCTGCGTCTGGGTTCGCCGGTTTGTCTAATTGATTTTATTGATGATTTTTGTTAGTTACCTACGGCGTTACCTACATCTTTAGCCCGGGCAATGCTGGCAATACGTTTTCCAACCGGCTAGACATCCGCCTGCACTGTGCTAGACCCGCGTCAGTTCTACAGTCTCGCTACCGGAAAAAGCGCCGCGTTTTAAGCGCCTCTTGGCCGGGCTCCGCAAGGGGTTGGCGATCCAAGATTGTAGACGCCTCCCGCTGATATCGTCCCCACGATACGGGATCAAGGCCGACGCACACGCAAGGCATGGGTTCTCCAATCTCTGGAGGGCTGCATGCCCGTGCTCGAA
The DNA here is from genome assembly GCF_031202265.1 of Bradyrhizobium sp. Ash2021. Taxonomy (NCBI): domain Bacteria; kingdom Pseudomonadati; phylum Pseudomonadota; class Alphaproteobacteria; order Hyphomicrobiales; family Nitrobacteraceae; genus Bradyrhizobium; species Bradyrhizobium sp. Ash2021. Next base: position 8,849,729 of record NZ_CP100604.1, read on the forward strand.
GTCAGTACTATTGAACCCGCTGCGCTGTCGCCGAAAGGGACGGCCGTTTATCTGTCGCTCTCGAAGCGCACTATCTCCAGCCTCATCGCTGACGGCGCGCTGATCGCAAAGCAGTCCGGTGGACGGACGCTTGTCGATTTCGAGAGCGTCAAGAAATACTACGCGGGATTACCCGTGAAGACCGTCTCGGCATCGATACCGAACGCGCCTCGATTGTCGAGCCGCGTGCGGCATACCGTGGCCCCGGATCGCCCGGCTCAAGGGCCGGGTGTGGCACGGGTCAAACGGCGGGTTCGTCGCCGATGAGGGTGTCACCGCGAGGATCAAGCCGCGCCGACGCAAAGCTTGGGAAGCTGCCGTTCTACCATTGAACTACGCCCGCAAATCAATGACTTAGCTAAGTTCGACCTTCTATTTTAGTGGCCATTTGGTGGACACGAGCGGCCGTCGAACCTGCCCTACGAAGGCCTTTATACTGAATGTTTCGGCGCAATCTAGTGTGCTTTGGCAACGAGGTGAAACAGGACCACGACCTTGCCAAGGTCGGGGTCGAGGGTTCGAATCCCTTCGCCCGCTCCAAGACTTAGCTGACCTTACCACGGTCGGTCTTTCTACAGGGGTAACGCCTGGGGTAACAACGTCCGTTATGCGGACGACTATCTCAAGGTTCGAATCCTAGTTCCCCAGCCACCACGACGCTACAGCCCTGAGCATCTTGAGTTTTTTCGGTCCGGCATGCCCCTCTTGCCGAGACACGGTCAATATGCTCCCACAATGCTCCCACATTACGAAGAAGCGCGGCGTGTATTACTACCGCCGTCGTGTCCCAAAAAGCCCCGGCAGAGAGGTTGTACTGTCGCTGCGGACGCGCGTGTTCCGCGTGGCAGAGTGCCTGGCAACCGGGTTGGACCAAGAGTTTGGAATGCGGGCTTCGTTGCCTTCACGAACGCTTCGAACAGCTCCCAACAGCTGAGGCCTGCCGCATGGTTGGTGCGGCCCTCGGTAAACTGTGGGAAGCTCTCGGGCGTCGGGTCGGGTGAGTAGTCCCCGTTGGCACGACGCTCTAGAAGCGAGAAGGCCGAGGGGAGATTATCGCTCACGGCGTCAACAAAGCGCGCGTAGGCCTCGTCGTTTAGAGCGATCCCCTCACTCGCGAGGAACCTTGCAACACGCGCCTCCTCGGCAATCTGAGGTCTTACGGCCTCGCGTACTCCCCGCTCCTTGGCCCACTCCCAGCGCGGATCAGCTTTGGCGTCGTCGAGGTACGTATCGGGCGCGTGTGGATGGATTACATCCCATACGAGACTGTTACCCAAGTCTCGCCAGCGTTTCGCAGGTCCGGGGTCGCTCTCGTGCTGCTTCACGTACCAAGTGTACCAACGCCCTGCGAGGGCCATTGTGTTGAGCCTCGTGAGCGGGATGCCTTCACCGTTCCTCTCGGCGCGGAGGGTTGCGATCCTTGTTTCCATCTCCGCCAGCCATTCAGCATGGCGCGTCTTTGCTTCGTGGTGCGGGGTGTCCCTTGGCAGTCTCAGCTGGACTCACTTCCGCTTTCAGCGGCATAGCGGACGAGATGGCCGGATTTGCCGCTCGCCAACCCGGTCGCGAATGACCCAAATCGGACGAGGACATCTAGTGCGATCATCGCCGGGTTAGCGGGCCCGCAGCGTGTGCAGCGTTGGCCCCGGTGGGGTCGCCTTTGGGAGGTCGCTTGACGATCTTGTCCACGTTTTTCGACCAGTTGCCGTAGTAAGCGAAGCCGCACAAAATCGCGATCCCGGCGGCACTAATCAGAACTTGCACAAGAAACGTACCGGAACTGATCGTCAGCAGGAAGTAGCCGAGGAATGAAAGAAACACCCCGACGCAGAAGACCCGTAGCGATTGCTGCCCGCATGTGATCAATGGATCGAAGATGGGCCATTCGAGCCCTTTCCAGTCTTTCGGAAGGAACCGGGTCACAAGCAAAACGATGACCACGAAATGTAAGGCACGATAGGGCGCGAGATTGGTTTTGTCATTGGGATTGAAGGCGTCGTAGAGCCACGCTGGCATTGCTTCGCGGATTGTCTCGAAGGGTCCGGCCAACGTCATGATCAGCGCGAACAGGAGGTAGCCGAACCCGAGATAGACCAGCCATTGCGAGGTCACGATAGGCTGCACCTTGATGCCTCCACCGAGCGCGGACCACGCGCCCAGACAGAACAGAAATTGCCAGCAGAAGGGATTGAAGAACCAAGTGCCTTCGGGATACGCGGCAAGGTTCCAACCAAAGTGACGGGCTGCAAAATAGAGAACAAGTGAGGCCAGCATCGAGAGGTTGGGACGCCGCAGCATGATCCACAACACGAACGGAAATACCGCCATCAACACGATATAAAGGGGAAGGACATCAAGATTGAGCGGTTTGAACCGCAGCAGAAGGCCTTCCAGCAACGTTGCGAAAGGCCTGACGCCGAACCAAGCCGTGTTGAACTGATGGACTATGTTTTCAAGCTGGAAGCGGAACGCGACATAGCCAACTACCGCGAGGTAGACTACAAGCACTATCACATGCGCAAGATAGAGTTGCCAGACGCGCCTCCACAGCCGCGTTGCTCCTATCACAAAGCCGTAGTCTCGCATCATGCGACCAAACACTAGCGCGGCGGTGTATCCGGAAATGTAGACGAAGAGATCGGCTCCATCACTGAATCCATAGTTCCGTGTCGTGATCCAATTGACCGCGTTGTTTGGCATATGATTGAGGAATATTGCCCAATTGGCGATGCCACGGAGCAAGTCGAGACGCAAGTCTCGTCCCTTGGGGGGAAATACGGCTTTGATCTCCATCGTCCCCTCGCTGGCCGGTCGCTTTTTAGGGAGCATGGCCCAAGGTCTGTCGGGCTTGATCCAGATCAAAGAGATCTTCTCAGCTCGGGCTCCAAGTACCGCTAGAGGCCCTTGAGGAACGCACAATGAAACTTCTCAGCGCGCTGGTTCTTATCGGATTGGTACTCAGCCCCGCTTTCGGTCAAACACCTGTGCCGCGTTCTCAAGTGCCGCCTTCTCAACAGAATTTGGGGAGTGCGGTGACCTATGAGGATTGTGTCACCAGATGCAAAGCATGCGGCACCGGCAGAAATCCTGACTGCATGCGCAATTTCTGCTCGGGGAAACCTCACCGAAAGCCGGGGGCTGCGCCTCTGCCAGTCGTTTGCCCCGACGCGGAATAGCGGCGTCACTCGCCGAGGGACGAGGTAAATGTTGGCTTATGGCCCATCGCGTCATTTCGCTGCGCTGCGGAAGTTGGTCGCTATGTGCGGATAGCGGACTTTCTGGCGAGCCTCCTGCAACTGCAACCATGGATTTTCTCGCACCAGATACCCTCGGTAAGTGCGGTCGCGCGTTACCCGCGCCGGTCACCACTCCCGGAGGACCCGCGCGACAGATTGCGGAGGGTCCGCCATCCTTCGACGGCCCCCGCCAGCGGGCGCATCACCGACCTCAAGGGCTTGATCTAGATCAAGACCGCGCCTTCGGGCGCAGGCATGTAAACAGCTTTGCTGAAGAGGGTTAGAAATGAACTGGCTTGGCCCCTTGTTCGGCATTGCAATTGCGTTGTCTGGTCAAAATGCATTCGCCAAGAACCGTTTGACCGACCCCGTTAAGATTGCACGAGAATGCAAAAGTGACTTGGAGCTCTTGTGTAAAGGACTTCGTCCCGGCGGCCAGCGCATCATAAGCTGCCTCAAGGAGAGGCTGACCGAATTGTCGCCCGCGTGCTCGGCCGCATTCAAGTCAACGGAATAACGGAGGCCAAGGCGATCCGCTCCAAATGAGGCGGTCATTGCCGTCGCTTCACAAGTGGAGCATACCGATGTGGGTTCTGATGTACGTCTTCTCCTACTCCGTCAGTCCGGCCGCTACAAACGACAGGGCGGAATGGAGGCTCCGCCCAACCGTGGTGTTTCAGGAGTTCTCGAATGAAGAGCGATGCAGGGCGGCCAAGTCGACACTTGAGGGCAGCTTAAAGGAGGCAGGAGCCAAGCTAAAAAGTGGTTTGGAAGACTTGAAGACCGTAGGCAATGCTGACCCCGCGCAGATCATCATTGCCTATAACGTGGAATGCCTTCCGAAATAAAGTCGGCGACCACGACCGCGCCATCATCGCCTCGACGCGACAGGCGGCAGACACCGCGCGACGGACAGGCGACCGATAGCGGACGGCATCGCCACGCGCTGCATCACGACGACGCGGAGAGGCGACGGGGGCGAGGCCGCAGGAAGGCCGTACAACGCGCCGGGGAATCCCGCAAGTGCAGCGCTCGAAAAATGCGCATGGTGAACGGTCGCTGTGAACCACGCGCGCGACCGGCCGCCGCCCCTGCTGCGGCGCCACCTGCGGCCCAGCAACCTGCGGCTGGTCCGGCCACGACGCGTTGACCGGCGCGCGCAAGCGCTAGCGCGGACCATGTAACGCGCGGGCAATGGCCAGCGTCGAGCACGTCTCACCGTGAGACGCTCGTCACCGTCGCCACGACGGGGGAACGGGCTGCCCGCAAGCGGCGGGCGCGAGGCCGCAGGAGGCCGCACAGCGCGCCGGGGCTATGGGCCACAGGGACACGCCGGACAGGCCGCACCAGCGCATAGGCGGATCTCCGCAAGCCCGTTCCGATCATTCCTGTTAGCCAACGCCGGAAAAACGCTAAATCATTCAAGGCGCGCGCAATTGACTTTAGACAAGGCACCGCATTGAATTCATTGGAAAGCGGCACAACCACACGACTTGATGTCTAGTCACATTTTCGGCCTGTTGAAAACGAAAGAAATGCCTGAAAATAAAGGACTTCTTCGATTTGTGCCGTGCGAACGAAGGGCCGCCCGGAAGCCGCCGGGCCCCGATAGGCCCGAGTTTCACCGTGGGCTGCAGGTTACCCGGCTCCCGACCTGAGAATGAAGCGCCGGTCGATTTTTTGTACCGGGCGGGCATTCATCGGGTAGAGCTTTGCGAAGCGGGCAATATCAGTCTCGGCCACCTCGACGTGGTGAGCGAGCACGATCCAATCGACTGACTGGCTGCACGGCGGCGTCGTGAGAGAGCCCTCGTAGTGATAGTAGCCGCGCTCAGCCGGTAACAAGCGGCTTGGGTCAATGCTGGGATCGGCGGAAACAGGCGCTCCGGCTTCCTGTGGCATCGTCGAAACAATCTTGTTGAACACCGCATTTTTCTTGCCCGGGACAATGAACACGCCGACGACCGCAAGCCCGCCCGCTGCCGCCGCGTGGACGAAGTGCGCTTCCATCCCGAAGCGTTTGCCATCGACGAGGTGTTCGCTGGGATGATGGAAGTGAAACTGTGTCAGCCTAAAGCTGCGGTCACCCAGTTGGAGGGTATCGCCCTCAAGGGCGTTGAGTTGGATCGTGTGGCCGTTGTTGACGATGGTCTCCGGGCGCTTGCTCCAGTTGATCTTGAGCGACGGCTGGCGTGCGGTGACAGCACTGGTGATGTCGATGGGCGACTGCTGGCTACCAATCGAGCACGTCGCGTCCGCTCCATCGAGGTCGCCCCACTTTTCGGGGCCGGTCGTCCCCTCGTAACTCCAATGATGGCCTTCCTCAGCAACGCCAATCGATGCACACAGCGGACACAGCGCAATGCCCGCGAACATCTTCAATACTTGACGACGACGCATGATCGCCTCCCTGCAAGCTGTGTCTGCCAAAGGAGGAACAAACGCCCGGCGAACGGCAGGCGACCTTGATCTTGATCAAAGGACCGAGACGGCTTGGCCCTTGACGGGTTTATGGCGGGTCCTACCGGATTGCCGTTCCAAGCCCCTTGGCCGCCGGGCCCGCCCCATTGAGCCAGATCAACACTCGGCCCGCCCCATCCTCGATCATCCCGCCATCGCATCCGACGGGGGAGGGGAACCGTGCAATCTCTGCTTAAAGAAATCCGGCACAGCCCGCTGCTGTGGATGCTTGTTTTCGTCCCCCTTGTATTGGTGGCCGAAAAGGCCGCGCCGGAGGCACATACGCTTCTGTTTGTGCTCGCGGTCCTTGCCATCGTGCCGCTGGCAGCACTTCTCAGCCACGCGACCGAGGCCGTCGCCGCCAAAACGGGCGATGCAGTTGGCGGTCTGCTGAACGCGACGCTCGGCAACCTCACCGAGCTAATCATCGCCGTGACCGCGCTGCATGCGGGCCAGTACATGCTGGTGAAGGCGTCAATCGCGGGCGCAATCGTCACCAACGCCCTGTTCATGCTGGGCGCCTGCCTCCTGCTCGGCGGGCTGCGCTACCACGTGCAGGAGTTCAACCGGGCCGGCGGGCGGCTCTATTCCGGGCTGTTGCTGATGGCGACGGTCGCCCTGCTCGCCCCGTCGGCGGTCGCCGATCTCGACCTCGCGCACGGCGAGGCGATCATGCAGAAGCTGAGCGTCGGCCTCGCCGTCCTGCTTATCATCGCCTATGCGCTCGGTCTGTTGTTCTCGCTCGGAACTCACAAGGAACTGTTCGCAAGCGCGGAGCATGGCGAAGGCGAGGAACACTGGCCAATTGGCGTTGCCGTCGGCACGCTGCTCGCCGTGACCGTGCTGGTGGCGCTGGTGAGCGAGATCTTTGTCGAGTCCGTGCAGAAGGCGGCGGAGACTTTCGGGATGAGCCCGGCCTTTGTCGGCTTCATCATCGTCTCGCTGGTCGGCGCAGCCGCTGAGTTTGCGGTCGCCTTCTCTGCGGCGCGCAAAGACCGCCTCGACATGAGCGTCAGCATCGCGCTCGGCAGCGCCTCCCAGATCGCGCTGTTCGTGGCGCCCGCGTTGGTGCTGCTCAGCTACGTCGTGGGGCCGTCGCCGATGAGCCTGCAATTCTGGCCGGGCGCGGTAACCATGGTGATGATCGCGACCGTGACGGCGAGCTTCATCACAAGCAGCGGGCGCTCGGCGTGGTTCATCGGCGCCCTGCTGATCTTTATCTACGCCGTCTTCGCGCTGACGCTCTACGTCGTGCCGCCGGGGACGCAAGGACCGGGATAAATCTCGGAAGACGTGTTACCTGCCCCGCCCCTTAGACTAGAGCGGTTTTCGGTTGATGTGAATCGGAACAGTAAGGGGGTTCCCAAAGGCGCGCAAATCAGATTCGGGTTGCTTTGACAGCAACAGTGAGGTCGCGCGATGGCGAAGGGATACTCGAAGGACCTCAGGTCGCGGGCGGTCGCGCTTGTCGAAGACGGCGAGAGCAGACGGGAGGCGGCGCGGGTGCTCGGTCTCGGCGCCTCGACCGCAATCCGCTGGATCGAGCGCTGGGCGACAACGGGCAGTGTAGCGGCATTGCCCGGCACGGGCCACAGTCGCTCGCCGCTCGAGGCGCATCGCCAATGGCTGCTTGATCTGGTCGCAGCGGAGCCGGACTTGACGCTCGAAGAGATTCGCGCTCGGCTCAAGTCCGAGAGGCGGCTGAAAACCGGTACGACCTCGGTCTGGCGTTTCTACGAACGCCATGACATCACGTTCAAAAAAAACTCTGCACGCCGCCGAACAGGATCGTCCTGATGTCGCTGCAGCGCGTGCCGAGCTGAAGCTCGAGCAATCCAAGCTTGACGCGCCGCGCCTCGTCTTCATCGACGAGACGGCGGTTACGACCAAGATGGTCCGGCACCGCGGCCGCTCACCACGTGGTGAGCGTCTCGTTGCGAGCGTGCCGCACGGCCACTGGAAGACGCTGACGCTCATTGCCGCGCTACGCATCAATGGCCTGACGGCGCCTTATGTCATTGACGGCGCCATGGATGGGCCATCGTTCCTCGCTTACGTTGAGCAGATCCTCGCGCCGACGCTGCGCAAAGGCGATATCGTCTTCATGGATAACCTGCGCACCCACAAGATCGACGGCGTTCGCCATGCGGTCGAAGCGGTCGGCGCCAAAGTGCGCTATTTGCCGGCCTACTCGCCGGATCTCAATCCGATCGAAATGGCATTCTCGAAGCTGAAGACGGCGCTGCGCAAGGGTGCCGCTCGCACCGTAACAACGCTGATGAAGCTGATCGGCAAGCTCATCAAGACATTTGCACCCGAGCAATGCGCGAACTACTTTCGACATGCCGGATACGCGTAGTGACCCACATCAAGTGGAAACCGCTCTAGGACATGTACTTGTAAATCGCGAGGCGCGGATTAGCGCGTTCGATGTCTGCTTGTCTCCCAGTTGCAGCGCAAAATTGGACATTGCCCGTAGGTCCGGGTCGGGTCAAAAGCTGACTTCAGACCCGGACTTCGACCCTTCCGCTTCGCCCTCAATAACAGACATTCGTCAGCGTGGACCCTGATCGTCCCCAGCCTCGATATAGCGGTCCCTCCGCAATCGGTCGTCAGGGTCCTTTGGGGTGGTCACCGTGCGCGGGTAACGCGCGACGGCTCCTATCGAGGATATGTGGTGCGAGAAAATCCGCGGTTGCAGTTGCAGGGCTCGCCAGAACGTCCGCTATGCAGCGCGCTCCGGTCAACGCTGCGGTGTGGCGGGAGTAGCCGCAGGTTGCTGGGTCGCAGGCGGCGCCGCGGCAGGGGCGGTGGCAGGTCGCACGCGTGGTTCACAGCGACCGTTCACCATGCGCATTTTTCGAGCGCTGCACTTGCGGACTGCGGCACGCACCTTGGCGTTCGATACGCAGATGCCATCGACCAGTTGACGTCCCAGCCCACATCCTTGGCGAACTGGAATGACCGAATTGTTTGGCTGCTGAAGTGGGACGTACGGCATACTCTGTGCTGAGGACACAACGCACAGCGCGAGGGCAACGACGGTGGGTCTGATCATTGCTTGCTCTCCAGTTGTCACAGAAAGACATCCACTACGCCGCGCGCTGGCGACGGCGCTGATGATTTCACCCTCGGCGTCGAGCACCAAAGGCCAGTGGCATCGCGCCGCTCAATACTGAGGGCAAACCCAATTGCCGTAGGCGTCGTAGCCGCAGCCGCCGCCGCCGCGATAGTAGTAGGACTCCGCCGCTGCGGCGCCGACCGCCGCGGCACCGACCGCCGCCGCACCGTAGCCGCGGTAGGCGCCAGCACGGTAGGCGCCTCCGGCCACGGCGCCGCCGCGCATAGCGACAGCGCCGCCCCGGTGTCCCCGAACCGCGACCGCGCCGCCGCGGTAACCTCCCGCTCGCGCGCCGCCGCCGTGGTAACCTCCTGCGCGCGCGCCGCCGCCGCGGCCGCCGCGGGCGAACGCGTCGTCGGAATGGAAAGTGGTGACCAGCAGCATGGCTGCGGCTTCCGAAGCGATGAGAACTCGACGCAACATTAGCGTCCTCCTTCTTCGAGAGAGGAAAGCCGCGGACACCTGCACATCGCAGCGAACCGCGGGTCCGTCCCAAGCCTCGCGCGTGGAAGCTTCGCGCCCTTGACCTACATCAAAGCTCGCGGTTCCATCTGCGTGAACGAACTGTTCCATCACCCGCCCCAACGCAGCATGCTTCCGGCTCTTGACTTGATCCAAGTCGGAGTATCCTTACCGCGACGCAACAGGAACCAACACGATGGCTGAGACCGTGACCGTTGATCGTCCGCCCGTCGCCAACGGGGCTGCGACCGTCAGCGCGTCGGCATTGGCGTTGCACCTCGATTGCAGCCGCGCGTACATCGGCAAGCTCGAAGCTGAAGGCGTGATCCAGCAGCAGGGTGACGGCTTCCCGCTCGACCAGAGCCGCGTTGCCTATCTGCGATACTAGCGGCGCGAGAGGCGACAGTCGCCGCGCACCGAGGCCGACGCTGATCACGTCAAGGTCAAGACCGAGATTTTGCAGTTGCGCCTGATGGAGAAAAAACGCGAACTGGTGCGCCGGGCGGATGTCGATGCGTTAATCGACGGCATTGCCGGTGTCACGCTGACCGCCTTGTCGAGCCTGCCTGCGCGGTGCGCGCCACGTGGTGATCTGACGATCCGGCGCAGCATCGAGCGGGTTGTGTTCGAGGTCCGCACCGAGATCGCCGCCATCTGCCAGCAGATGGCCGACAAGAACGGCGAGCCGCCGTTGGAGCAACAGGTCTGAGCGATGTGGACTGCCACCAAACCAGATGTGAAGTCCGCTTCCGGGAGGGTAACAGACCAATTGTGCTCAAAGCGAGTTCTTCAGATTTTGACCCAGGCTGTGTGAAAACGTGAAATCTTGCGAACGCTGGAGAATCTACTTCTCAGATCACGCGGCACTGGAGCTCAGTATGCTCTCCGTAGTCTCAGAGGCGGCGTCAGAAGGAATGCTTTTCTCCGCAATTTGCGCGCCGTCGCGTTTTCACACGGCCAAGACCCTCACCGGACATAGGAGTGCCCGTTGCACGCGACTATTGACGAGCCGCGCGGGTATCCCGTCCGGGGCCCGTGGCGGTCATTGACGCTGGTTGTGTTTGCTCCTACCCTCAATCAAGAAGGTGCATGTGGGACGGCTTCGGTGGATGGCATCGGGACAAGCAAATCATGGCTAAGGTGGCTGCTGGCGCAGGGCGCGCTGATCGCCGGTCCTTTGCATGAGCGCCACCGCCGTCATATCGCCGAAGTGCAGTTGCGTCAGCGGTTGGCCGAGCTGGCACGCTCCAATCGCTATTCGGTGGCGGGTGAACTCGCCGCGACAATTGCGCACGAAATCAATCAGCCATTGGGTGCCATGCTCACCAACAGCGAAACGTTGGAGCTGGTGCTGCAATCGCCTTCGCCGGATTTGATGGAATTGAGGGAAATAGCTGCCGACATCCGGCGCGACAATCAACGCGCAGCCGACATTGTTCGGCACCTACGAAATCTCTTGAATAAATCGACACTTGAACTCAGGGAGATCGATCTTAATGAGCCGGTGCGGGACGCTATTCATTTTTTCTCAGTTCTCGCGGTCGCACGAAACGCTAATGTGAGTAGCTCGATTGCGCCGATGCCTTTGCCGGTCAAAGGTAATGTAGTTCAGCTTCATCAGGTTGTTCTGAACCTTATTGTGAACGCGATGGACGCGATGTCGGACTTGCCCGTCGATCAACGCAAGGTCTCAATTACAACCGAGCGCGTGGAAAATTTTGCGGAAGTGTCCGTTTCCGACACGGGACCGGGCATCCCGCCTAACAAACTCAAGGAAATCTTTGCTCCGTTCTTCTCCACCAAAGAGGAGGGAATGGGGATGGGATTGTCCATCGCGCGAACCATCATCGAAGCGCATTGCGGTCAGATATGGGCGGAGAACGCGCCCGCTGGCAGCGCCGTGCTTCACATCAGACTACCGCTTGCAGCGTTCCCAAATTGACTGCTTCTGGCCCAACTTAGACCCGTTCGACGACAGCGAAGATGGCTGTTCTTGGGGCTGAGCGACGTCGGGTCGTGCTGCTGCTGACATCGGTGGCCCTTCTCGGACCTCCCGACATGTCTGCAATTGCGCTGCTACCGGCGGACAAGCGGACATCAAGCGCTCCGGCCAATTTCTTGATGAGTACACGCCCTAGATCAGCACATTGCCGCGCTGCTTGATCGCCCGCAGCCAGTAGGCTTCGCCCTCATTGCGTCGCCCCCCGTTGTGCCCGTCGCGTCATCCACCCCAATCCGTAGCGGCTTGCCTGTCCCGCGCCGCTCGGCGATCCTCTCGCCATGGGGAGCAAATCACGCGAGACCATTTACGGCGCATCGGTCCGGGCGGCGGCGGAGCGGGCGGCGGAAGCACGCAAGGATGCCGACCGGCTCGCCGTCGCTGCTTGGAACAAGCGCATGCTCGGCTTTCAGGGTCCGGCGCAGCCGTCGCCGACGCTGGGCGACGCGATCAACGCCGGGTTGGCTATCTCGAAGTGAAATGCCTTGGCTGCAACACGCATCAGACAGAGTGCTGTTCCACTTCACCTTGTACCGTGAATAAACTGCACAAGCTGTTCAATGACGAATGTTTGGTCGCTGATCTTATCTTTCACCAAATCTCCGATTGAAATGATTCCCACCACGTTTCCCTGATCAATAACGGGAAGATGACGCACCGCCTTTTCGGTCATAATCGCCATGCATTCGTCGACAGATTGATCAGGCCGGACAAAGACGACGCTCGTCTCCATGATATCGCGGACGGGAGTGGTGGGCGATGATCGGCCTTTCAAAAACACGTTCCGTGCATAGTGGCGTTCTGTCATTATGCCTACGAGCTTGTTACCCTCCATCACAACCAGAGAACCGACGTTCTTGTCCGCCATCTTTTTTATGGAATTGAGAACAGTCTCATCCGGCTCAACTGACAAGACCTCATGGCCTTTTTTGTCGAGCAACTGCCTGATGGTTGCCATGTGATGTGACCTTTTGCACGGGCCTTTCAGGCCGCAATCGGCAAGGCGGCTGAGAGACCGAGGCTGATGTGTCGGCCCGAACGAACGGCTTAGGTGCCAGAGCCGCCGTTACGGATGCATTTCAAACCAGACCGCTATGACGACCATCGCCACTACGATGGCGCACCAGACCACTGGCGTCACCCGTTTCGTGCTCCCGCTTCGAGGAGAAGCGTTGGCCGCATGGTTGAATTTCCGATCCATGTCCGCGACATGTAGCAACGGCTCGGATTCCTTGAGTAAGTTGCTCATATGCCACCTCATATGATTGAGAGGCGGAACCGCCCGGCCACGAACCCAATAACCGGGCGGCCTTGACAATGCCGGAACAGTCCGAACCCGTCCGGCAGTTGATCATTATTGGCGATTTTAGCGGACAGAGCGTTGCGGTAGATCAAGCCTTGCGTTGAAGCCTGTAAGCCGCCGTCCTGTTGAGATAGGTCAAAGATCACGACCGACCGCTGTTCGCCTTCGCTGGCATCTGGACGACGTTCAATGGTGAACGTGGCACGAAGTCGAAGCCGGTGCCGGGGCCGCATCAGGTCTACGGCTTTCTCACGATATCCCCGAACGCGGTGGTCGAGCCGATCCATCCGAAGGCCATGCCCGTAATCCTGACCACCGACGAAGAGCGGGACGTGTGGATGCGCGCACCATGGGACGAGGCCAAGGCGTTGCAGCGGCCATTGCCGGACGATGCGCTCAGGATCGTCATGCGCGGGGCCGACAAAGAGGATTGCGCGGCGGCGGCATGACGGATGACCATGGGCTCGGTCTTGGGCCTCTCGAAGTCCTTGGAGGGTCGAGAGAGGCTTGGGGCCGGGCCCTAGATTTGGCGAAATGCGCTGAAAGCCGCTGACTGAGGATAAAAGAAAACCCCCTTGTTTTAAAGGGTTTTGTTGCTTTCAGGACCTTTCACCGGATACCAAAATATAGCCCACACGACTTCGCCCTCCGCGATAGCGCCGCCCGTCTGGCGATGCTGGCGCGTCCACCGCATCCCACTTCGCATTCCCGCTGGCGGCGTGAAGGGAGGTGGTAGCGGGGCCGTGGTACTGTGCAGGCGGATGGAGCACAGCGGAACGCGCCGCCCCGGATTTCGGTTCGCTCCATCCGGGCTACGGATAACCCGGTCGCCTGACAATCTCCTGAGGTTGCGCGCATACTTTTTATTATTTCTCTCGAACGGTGTCGCCTCCGCTGGAGGTTCGCATGCACTGGTTGAGGAAGTTTGACGGGCCTGTGGGGCCCCCGCCGGTCATTGGTTGATGACTGACGGGGGCTTTTGTGTCTCTGCAAGAGCATAGACTCCCGCGCGTATCGCTGCTCGCGGCAAAGGAGGCATAGGCCATGTCTACAGAATCGTATACGGCGGCACGTTCGTTTTGCCTGCTGGGTCTCTTGTTTGCTCTGTTTGGTCCAGTCGGAGCGGCGGTCGCGCAGGAGAACGCGATCCGCATCGGCGAGATCAACTCCTACAGTGGAGTCGCCACCGTCTACACCTTCCCTTACAAGGAAGGGTTGATGCTCGCCACCAAGGAGATCAACGATGCCGGCGGCGTCCTCGGGCGCCCGCTCGAGTTCATCCATCGTGACGACAAGCTCAAACCCGACGAGGCCGTCAAGGCCGCGCGCGAGCTCGTGCTACAGGAGAAGGTCGACTTTCTGGCCGGCTGCATCTCCAGCGCTGTGGGGCTGGCGATCTCCGCCTACGCGAAAGACGCCAAGGTGCTGTACTTCGCGACCCACTGCCAGACGTCACGGCTGACCTGGGACGGGGGGCACAGGTACGTCGCACATACCACCAACAACGTGAGCCAATATGCGCGGGCCCTCGCCAAGAGGGCCTCGACGTTGCCGTACACCAGATGGGCGCACATCTCTCCCGACTACGAGTACGGCCAGAACCTCTGGCAGGAGTTCTGGGCGTACCTGAAATACCTCAAGCCCGACGTGCAGCTGGTGCAGCAGAACTGGCCGAAGCTCGGCGAGAGCGACCACAGCCCCTATATCACGGCGCTGCTCCAATCGGGCGCCGAGGCCTTCTTCAGCGGATTGTGGGGAGCGCAGGAGATCGCCTTCGTGAAACAGGCGCGGCCCTTTGGGCTCATGGAAAAGGCCCAGTTCGTCCCGTCCTCCCTCGGCAATCCCGACGAGCTCGATCCGCTCGGCAGGGAAGCGCCCGTCGGCGCCATCACGACCGCTTTCGCGTGGTACGATGACGGGGTGCAGAAGCGACATCCCGCGCTGGACGCCTGGACCAAGAAGTACATCACCTGGGCGACGACGCATGGCATGAAGGACCCCCTGCCCAAGCTCGGCGCCGCGTGGGGCTATGCCAGCGCCTACATCATCGCGGAGGCCATCAGGCGCGCGAAGGCCACCGACCCCGACAAGGTCATCGCCGTCCTGAGCGAGGGATTCGAGATGGAGTTCCCGTGGGGCACGGTCATCATGCGCGGGTGTGACCAGCAGGCTATCCCGCCGCAATGGACCGGGGTGGTGAAGATGGGCGAGGAGGGCAAGCCGATCGTCGCCGACATCGAGGAGATCCACGGGCAAGGACCTCATCAGGAGCTGCGATGAGGTCGCGCAGCTCCGGGCGGCGGCCGCCAGGAACAAATAGCGTTCCGGGACATTCAGCAGGCCCGCGGAGATGACAACGAGTCTTTTCCCATGGATCACCAACGGTCCGCTCATCGCCGTACAGGTGATGAGCGGCCTGAGCGTCGGCATGTTCCTGTTCCTGCTTTCCGTGGGCATGTCGCTGATTTTCGGAGTGACGCGCATTGTCAACCTCGCGCACGGAAGCTTTTACATGGTGGGCGCCTATCTCATGGCGGCGCTCATCGAGGTGCTGCCGGGCAACCCGGTGAGCTTCTGGATCGCGCTCGTGCTGGCACCGATCGGCGTCGCGGTCCTGGGCGGCGTGATCGAGATCACGTTGCTTCGCCGCGTCTATCGCCGCGACCCGATGATGCAGCTCATCCTCACGTTCGCGCTGATCCTGATCATCGGAACGCTCGACGCGTTGCTGGCGGAAACGCTGGCGAAGCATCGGCTGGCGGAGTCGCGGCAGGAAGGGGTCCACCACATCATGTCCAAGACCAGCCTCCTCGATTACGTTATCAGGGGCGCCAGGATCGCTGGCCGCCCGAGTCTGGCGGCGAAGCTGCGGGCACTGCGCCCCCTCGTCGAACCGGGCAACTGATTGCTCTTCCCGACAAGGAATGGCCGGAAGCCGATCCGCCATAACGCCGCCCCGTCGAAGGATTCGACTCCGAAGAGTCAATGATGGCAGATTGCGCCGTCTCGCGGCGGGTCCCCACCAGTGTTCTACACCGTGGGTCTCCACCGTCCGAATCCGGTGGCTCTGGAAACGCCGTATTTTATTGGGTTTTTCGCAACGCTCGCTCGAGTGGCGGAGAGGGAGTCAGTCAACCCCCATTGAAAGATAAAGCACTTTCGACCTTGCCAGACAAAAACCCACTGTTTTAGCTACGGCCGGAAAATGGGTTTCGTTACCGACCCCACGCAATGGATTGCTCATTGGCGATGCCGACGATCAGCCCCTTTTTGCCTTTCAGCGCGACGTGGGTCTCGGGATAAACCAGGATGTTCATGACACTCTCTCGGGTTTCGGGTTGGGCGATTGCCGGTTCTTGAGCAGCGCCAGCGTGTGCTGCGCGATCATCAGCTCTTCATCGGTGAGCACGACATAGACGGGAATCTGGCTGTCGGATCGCGATATCTTGCCGGCGTGGCGGGCATTCTCCGCCGGATCGAGCACGACACCGAGCCAGGTCAGCCTCTCGGCGATGCGGGCTCGGATCGTGGCCGAGTTCTCGCCGATCCCGGCAGTGAACACGAAGGCGTCGAGGCCCTGCAGCGCCGCCGCCAGCATGCCGGCGTTGAGGCCGACCCGGTAGACAAAATAATCGATCGCAAACGCCGCACGCGGGTCGGCGCTGGTCTCGAGCTCACGCATGTCGTTGCTGACGCCGGACAACCCCTTCAAGCCGCAGTCGCGATAGAGGAAATCCTGCACCTTCGATACCGACATGCCCTTTTCCGCGATCAGATACAGCACCACGCCGGGATCGAGCTGACCCGGCCGCGTTCCCATCGCAAGCCCGTCGAGCGCCGTGAATCCCATTGTGCTCTCGACACTCTTTCCGCCCTTTATCGCGCACATCGAGGCGCCGCTGCCGAGATGAGCAACGATCACGTGCCCGCCGGCGATTTCAGGCGCGACCTGCGGCAGGCGTTTTGCAATGTATTCGTAGGAAAGGCCGTGGAAGCCGTAGCGCCTGATGCCTTCGGCATGGAGTTGATGCGGGATCGCGTAGTGATCTGCGAGCGCATCGTGGTCGCGATGGAACGCAGTGTCGAAACAGGCCACTTGCGGAAGCAGCGGGAAATTGCCCAGCAGCGTCCTGATCGCCGCAAGATTATGCGGCTGGTGCAGCGGCGCCAGCGAGACATATCGCTCCAAACGCGTCACTATCGCATGATCGATCAGCACCGGGCGGGCGTGATCCGGCCCGCCATGCACGACGCGATGGCCGACGGCGATGGGGTTGATATTGCATTCGTCGCGCAGCCACGCGCCGGCGACGGACATCGCGGCCGGCACATCGGCCACCGCCTCGATCGGATAGGCCCGGTCGGCCAGCGGATCGCCGGTCGGTCCGCTGGCGCGCAATCGCGGACGGCTGCCGATGCCGTCCATCTGGCCCTTGATCTGCCGCCGCAGCCCGCCCTCGCCTTCCACCGCAAAGACCTGGAACTTCACGCTGGACGAGCCCGCATTGACGACGAGGATCGTATCCATGGCGGTCACGCGGCAGCTATCGGCGCACCGCGCCGCTGCGCATTGGCGAACAGCACGGCGAACGCGGCAGAGGCCATCCGCGCCCGCGCCGAATCCGCCCGCGACGTCAGCACGATCGGCACGCGCGCGCCGAGCACGATTCCGGCGCCGTCGGCCTTCGCGAAATAGGCAAGGTTTTTCGCCAGCATGTTGCCGGACTCCAGATCCGGCACGACCAGGATCTGGGCGCGGCCTGCCACTTCCGACTTGATGCCCTTGATCCTAGCCGCTTCCACATCGATGGCGTTGTCGAAGGCCAGCGGCCCATCCAGCACAGCGCCGGTGATCTGGCCGCGGTCTGCCATCTTGCACAGCGCCGCCGCCTCGATGGTGGAAGGAATGGCCGATGTAACGGTCTCGACAGCCGACAGGATCGCAACTCGCGGTGTCGTGCCGAAGCCTGCCTCATTGTAGAGGTCGATGGCGTTCTGGATGATGTCGCGCTTGGCGTCGAGATCGGGAAAAATGTTGATAGCCGCATCTGTGACGAACACCGTATCGGCATAGGCAGGCACGTCCATAATGAAGACGTGGCTGATGCGCCTGCTGGTGCGAAGTCCGCCAGATTTCGCCGTGACGCTGCGCATCAGCTCATCCGTATGCAGGCTGCCCTTCATCAGGGCCTCGCCCTTGCCTTGATGGATCATTTCGACCGCCTTCGCGGCGGCGGCCTCGCTGTGCGGGGTATCGACGATCTCGTAGCTCGATATGTTCATGCCATGCTTGGCAGCAATGTCCCTGATCTTTGCTGCCGGACCGACCAGGATCGGCTTGATGATCCCGGCTTCCGCGGCATCCACCGCGCCACGCAGTGAACTTTCGTCGCAGGGATGCACGACCAGGGTCAGCACCGGCGGCACCTTCTGCGCGGCCGCGATCAGGCGATCATACTTTGACCTTGTCCCGCTCGCTTCGGCTGGCATCACGCTCATCGCTTCACTCCTATTCTCTGCAATGGGGCTTATGACGCCCTCGCCTTCGGGTCGAAAGGGACTGCATTTCCCTGATCCTCGAGCCCGAACAGCCCGGCCACCTGTTTGAGCCGCCGCGCCACTTCGCCCGATATTTCCGCGCTGGCCGACAGCACCTCCTGAATGGCCGCGAACGCCTTGCGTCGTTCATCCATGCTCTCAGGCAGCAGCTTGGGGATCGCGGCAAGCGCCGCCTCCTGGTCGAGCAGCAACATGAAGAACTGCTCGCGCACCAACATCTTGAACTCGGCCAATGTGACCCGTGTCGACTCGTCGGCCTGGCGAAGGCGTCGCAGCGCCTCGAGGCTGCGTTCGTCCACCATTCCGCGTACTGACCCGATATAGAGCAGCGCGCGGATACCTGCTACCCAGCCTGGCAGTTGCCGATCACGCAGGGTTTGCCGTCCGCCTCGGGATGCCGTTCGATCACCTTCTCGATGAAGATCGCCTCGGCGCGCGCGACCCGCTCGATGGTCTGGCCGGGCATGGGTTCCGGCAGAAATCCGACGAAATAGCAGGGGTGGCCCGCCTTCATGGCTACGCCGATCTCGCTGTCGGCCTTGAAGCCGCCGATGCCAGGGCCGTGACCGGCGCGAGGGTCGACCACGATGAACGGCCTGCGTTCGAGATCGATCTCGACGCCTTTGGGCGGGATAATGCGCACCAGCGCGTAGTTGACCGGCTGTTCCAGCTTCCGTCCATCGATGATCAGTTCCGCCGCATAGCTCAGGACGTGTGGTGCGGTCTGGGCGACATGCTCACGATACTGGTCGCCGCGCTGGCGCATGATGTCCAGGAACAGCACGCTACGCTGTCCGGCATCGACCATATATTCCACGGCCTTGGTGACGAGTCCTGACATCGCGTCGCCCGACAGTTGCGGTTTGTCTACGGACATCGCTTCGATCCTTTCAGCGGCGAGGCTATCGAAGGCGGTTGGGCCCGCCGGACGTTGATTTAGGTCAATGCGGCCGGAGGGCTTGTTTGTCCCTTCTTGGGAACCTGAGGAAATATCGATGCGGGTGGCCTACTCCGCTACCGAAGTCGAGATTCGCGCACTGCAGCCCGATGACAAGGACGACATGCTCGCTGCAATCGGCCGCACTAGTCTGCAGTCGCTGCAGCGCCGTTTCTTCGTGGTGAAACGCGGGTTCTCGGAGAAGGAGATCACCTTCTTCATGAATATCGATTTCATCAATCACGTCGCACTGGTGGCGCTCGCCGAAGAGGCCGGACGCAAAGTCATCGTCGGCGGCGGTCGTTACATCGTCACCGAACCGGGTAAGGCGGAGATCGCCTTTGTCGTGATCGACAATTATCAGGGACAGGGCTTGGGCACGATACTGATGCGTCACCTCGCCATCATCGCCCGCAAGGTCGGGCTGAAGGAGCTGATCGCCGAGGTTCTGCCGGAGAACGCCGCCATGCGGAAGGTGTTCGGCAAGTTCGGCTTCCAGATTCGCGGGGGGCGAGATCCGCAGGTAATTCATCTGGTCCTTGAGCTTTGACACATGCGATGATGGGAGCTTGCTCGTGTTTCCGTTGTGGGTCTTGTTCGTCAGCGTCGCTATCCTATGGGACAGGCATGCTGTGCTGGGTTCGGCCGGCCTACCGCCGTAGAACTGCGGTTGGGCTGATGTAGAGCGCTGCAAGCGCCCCGCGAGGCTGTCGACCGCTGCGCAAGCGTCGAGATAAGTATGTGCACCTCTGAACATATCGATGGTAATCGCGACCTTCGCACCACAATTCGCTTCTGCACCGCCAATTGATGCAGGCGGTGGATATCGGGCCGCATCACCACGGTATGTGATCATCGGATCGCCTGTATTGCTTTACGTCGCTATCGCTTACTTGTTGTTTGCCCTCTCAATGACCATGGCAGGCCGGTTACCCGATTTTGGAAATCTGTTTCCGAGGTGGCTATTCGATGCGTTCAATCCGAACGACAAGACTAATCTCGCACCATACCGTTTCCTGCATTTTGTTGTTATCGTTTACCTCGTGACTCGGTTCATGCCGAAGGATTGGCCCGGCCTAGGGTGGCGGATATTTTCTCCGGTAATAAAATGCGGCCAGCAATCCCTAGCGGTTTTCTGCGTTGGCATCTTCCTGTCTTTTATCGGCTATACCGTGCTGACCCTGAGCAGAGATTCTTTGCTGGTCCAGATCATCGTAAGCGCTGTCGGAATCGCAATCATGACCGCCGTAGCGTACTATGTCTCTTGGTCGAAGAAGCAAGACAAGCTTCCGAAGGAGGCTACCGCCCCCCGGCCATCTGTGCGGACTGAGGAAGTCCCCAACCAGTTCACGCCGAAGCCCCTGTGATTGGATCGGCTCGCCTACGAGGGGAATGCGGTTTGCTGCGCCCGGTGATGTCCGGTTGTGGCAGTGCGCCCCGAAGGCGCGAATCATCGGTGGAGGAAGATTCCACTCAGATAGTTGTCGATTGATCCGGAAGCTGACGAGCGGCTCGGCTGGGTAACTGGCAGGGCTGGAGCCTCGTGACAAAGGCCGCTTTAGGCGGCTGAGCAATCCGGCGGGCCGTAACGTGAGTAAAGCCTGAGCAGGCCTCGAAAGTGACAATGCGGATGCCGACCCTCCTGTCATTTGGGGAAGGCTGTACGAGCGGGGAAGCAATCGACATATGCACCCGCTCGATCCGCCGGGGTAGTGGGCACGGCACGTCGGAAAGGTGGTTCGGGTAATCGGGGGAGACCCGTTGCGGGCGAGGGTAGCGGCCTCAACGTCGCGATAGGCGGCGGCCAGGACGGGAGTCGGACAGGGTCGTAAGAGCGTTGAGGCCGGGTAATGCCGGCGGAGCAAAGGACCCTGACTTCTGGTGCGCTTTCGAAGATGGTGAGGTGAAGGTGATTGGCGATGAACCTGACAACACCTGAAAAGATCCGGACCCTTCAGAGAAAGCTGTATCGTAAGGCGAAGGCGGAGCCTGCCTTCCGCTTCTACCTGCTCTACGACAAGATCCATCGCGAGGACATACTACGTCACGCCTATGCACTGTCCCGCGCGAAAGCGGGAGCGCCCGGCGTTGACGGAAAGACCTTTGCGGCGATCGAAGCGTCGGGTTTGGAAGCGTGGCTGGCGGGCCTGCGCGAGGAACTGATCTCGAAGACGTACCGGCCTGATCCGGTGCGGCGGGTGACAATCTCAAAACCCGGTGGCGGCGAGCGCCCGCTCGGTATTCCGACCATTCGGGACCGGGTTGTCCAAACCGCGGCCAAGCTCGTGCTGGAACCAATCTTCGAGGCGGACTTTGAGGACAATGCCTACGGCTATCGCCCCGTGCGCGGAGCGGTGGACGCGGTCAAGGAAGTGCACCGGCTGATAGGCCGGGGCTACACCGACGTGGTCGACGCCGACTTATCCCGCTACTTCGATTCGATTCCGCACGACGAGCTTCTGAAATCAGTAGCCCGTCGCATCGTGGACAGGCACGTGCTCCGGCTGATCAAGCTGTGGCTGAAGGCGCCGATCGAGGAACGGGATGATGGCGACGGGACCCGGCGCATCGGTGGTGGCAAGAGCAACACGCGCGGCACGCCTCAGGGCGGCGTCGCGAGCCCACTGCTCGCCAACATCTACATGAACCGGTTCCTGAAGTACTGGCGGCTGACCGGGCGTGGGGAAGCGTTCCGTGCACACGTCATCGCATATGCCGACGACTTCGTCATTCTCAGTCGCAGGCATGCGGCTGAGGCCCTGGCGTGGACGAAGGCGGTAATGACGCGGCTCGGGCTGACACTCAACGAGGTCAAGACCTCGTTGAAGAACGCCGACAAGGAACGCTTTGACTTCCTTGGCTACTCGTTCGGACCTTACTGCTATAAAGGAAATGGCAAGTGGTACCTGAGCGCAGGCCCCTCCAAGAAGAGCATGCAACGGCTCAAGACGAAGGTTGGAAAACTGCTGGCGCCTGGCAACAACGACCCGTGGCCCGAAGTGCGCGACACGCTGAACAGCTCCCTGCTTGGCTGGTCGAACTACTTCTGCCACGGGACACGCCGATCGGCATTCCGCAGCATTGACCGATACGTCTATGAGCGCGTGCGCGACTTCCTCGCCAGACGGCACAAGGTGGCAGGGCGTGGCACACACCGATTCTCCTGTGAGGTCGTCTATGGAGAACGAGGTCTGCTGCGTCTCGAACGCCTGCCCCTCACGGCCCCGCCGTGTGCCTCACGGTGAAATCAGTCGGAGAGCCGGATGCCTTAATCGGGCACGTCCGGTTCGATGAGCGGGGATGGGAAACGGAGCGTTGCCGAATGGCCCAAGCTACCGCGCCCATCCTCGACTCTACCTTTTCGGACCTGAGGGGATGTTCGGTTTGAGTCCGCAAAGCGCCGGACAGCGGACATGGATCAAGCCCCGCTCACGACTCTCGAATTATGATGAGTACACGGCCTAGTGACGACAATGGCGCTCTCAGGACTGAAGCAGGGGTTCGATTCCCCTAGCGAGAAACTTTGTCTTCGCAACCGCTGGAACTGTAATAGATACGCGGACGAGGATCTTCGGTAGCCGCTGCCGAGAACATCTATCTTGCTGCCCTATGGCGCGTGCAGGAGAGAAAAGTATCTGCGACGCTTTGACTGTATGGAGCTGTGTCCGACAGTTCGTTGATCCGCACACGATTGGTCAATTACGCTGACGCGGCTACGCCGGGGCGAGCTTGATTTAAATCAAACATCGGTCGACCCGACCGGACCACCATCCGATACACCCTGCCCGCACGGACTTACTCCATCGGGCACACCAATCGAAGATAGACCGGTGGGAGACGTACCATGAAGGCAAGTGCCGCTGTCAGGAAGGAAGCCGACACCTCCGATTGCTGGAAGGGTTTTCGTCCAGGTGACTGGCAGACTTCCATCAATGTTCGCGATTTCATTGTCCGGAACGTCACGCCTTACGCCGGCAACGAGGACTTTCTGGCTGGCCCATCGCAGCGCACAAAAGCCGTGTGGGCGAAACTACAGCCGTACTTCGCGGATGAAAGGAAAAAGGGGGTCCTTGCGGTCGATGCGAAAACTCCCTCAACGTTGCTGGCCCACAAAGCTGGTTACATCGATCGCGATTATGAAGTTGTGGTAGGCCTTCAAACCGATCAGCCGTTCAAGCGGGCAATCTTCCCGTTCGGCGGTCTACGAATGGTCGAGGCGGGGCTGAAGGCCGCTGGATTCGAGCCGGATCCGGCTGTGCACGAAGCTTTCACGAAATATCGGAAATCGCACAATGATGGCGTGTTCGACGCCTACACGCCGGAAATCATGAATTGCCGGCGCTCCGGCATCATCACCGGTCTCCCGGACTCCTATGGCCGCGGCCGCATCATCGGTGACTATCGCCGGGTCGCTCTCTACGGGATCGATCGCCTGCTTGAAGGAAAACGCGCGGAACGGGCGCAGATCGACGACATGTGGCCGACGGATGAGATCATTCGGTCGCGTGAGGAGCTATCCGAACAGATCCGTGCGCTCGAGGACCTGGCCTCGATGGCGAACCTCTATGATCGCGATATTTCGAAGCCCGCCTCGAATGCCCAGGAGGCATTCCAGTGGACCTATTTCGCTTATCTCGGCGCCATCAAGGAGGCCAACGGGGCGGCGATGTCGATCGGCCGCATCTCGAGCTTCCTCGATATCTACATCGAACGTGACCTGAAGGCAGGGCTTCTGGACGAAGCTCGGGCCCAGGAGCTCTGGGACCAGTTGGTGCAGAAGTTTCGCATCGTCCGCTTCCTTCGTACGCCCGACTACGACGCGCTGTTCAGCGGCGACCCCTACTGGGCGACCGAATGCATCGGCGGCATGGATCTCGATGGGCGCGCGCTGGTGACCAAGAGCAGCTACCGGATGATGCACACGCTCTACAATTTGGGGCCAGCCCCCGAACCGAACATCACGGTTCTCTGGTCGAACAAGATGCCCGCTCCGTTCAAGCGCTATTGCGTGAAGGTCAGCCGCGACACGTCTTCGCTGCAGTACGAGAACGACGATCTGATGCGGCCTTTCTGGGGCGACGATTACGGCATCGCCTGCTGCGTTTCGGCGATGCGATTGGGCAAGCAGATGCAGTTCTTCGGCGCCCGCGTCAACCTCGCAAAAGCCCTGCTGTACGCGATCAACGGCGGCCGCGACGAGGTCTCCGGCGATCAGGTCTCGCCCCAGACGATGCCGGTCATTGGCGACTTCCTCGACTATGACGACGTCATGGCCAAGTTCGACACCACGATGGAATGGCTCGCCAAGACCTACGTGCATGCCATGAACTGCATCCATTACATGCACGACAAGTATTTCTATGAGCGTCTGGAGATGGCGCTTCACGACCGTGACATTCTGCGAACGATGGCGTTCGGGATCGCCGGTCTTTCGGTGGTTGCCGACAGCCTGAGCGCCATCAAGTTCGGGAAAATGCGCGTCACCCGAGACGCGACAGGACTTGTCGTCGACTACCAGAACGAAGGCAACCAGTCGACGCCCCAGTTCGGCAACAACGACGACCGGGTCGATCAGATCGCCTCCAGTATCGTCACAAGCTTCATGGAGAAGATCCGCAAGCATCCGACCTATCGGAATGCGACGCACACCCAGAGTGTGCTGACGATCACTTCCAATGTGGTCTACGGCAAAGCCACCGGAAACACCCCCGACGGACGGCGGAAGGGTGAACCGTTTGGGCCTGGCGCCAACCCAATGCACGGACGCGATAGCCATGGCTGGCTCGCCTCCTGCCTGTCGGTAGCGAAGCTTCCCTACAAGGATGCGCAGGACGGGATCAGCTACACCGTCTCCGTTGCGCCACAGAAGGCTAAACTGTCGGAGAGCCAGCTCGTGGACGAGGCGGTCAAGGCCTTCGACCTCTATTTCGATCGGGGCGGCTTCCACATGAACCTGAACGTCATCGACAAGGAGACGCTCGAGGACGCGATCAAGAACCCAGACAAATATCCGCAACTCACGATCCGGGTTTCGGGCTACGCCGTGAACTTCGTCCGACTGACGCCGGAGCAGCAGCGAGACGTGATCAGCCGCACCTTCCACGGCCAGATTTGAACGAGGTGTACCATGTCGACGGTACAGGCACTGGAGCCCGGAAGCCGTTATGACCTCCGGGCGGGGATTTCGCCCGACGCGCCCGATGACGACCAAATCAAGGACCAGGAGGGCGCGTTCGGGTACTGCCATTCCTATGAGACGTCGTCGCGCTACGACGGACCGGGTCTGCGCGTCGTACTTTTTGTTTCGGGGTGCCTGCTGCGCTGTACGTACTGCCATAATCCAGACACCTGGCACCTCAAGGACGGAACTTACGTCGCGGCGGATCACGTACTGCGTCGGCTTGGTGACTTCGCGCCCGCGCTTCTGAGCCTTGGTGGAGGCCTGACCATAACGGGCGGCGAGCCCATGGTGCAGCTTGCCTTTACCCGGCGGATATTTGCCGGTGCGAAGGAGATGGGCCTCCACACGGCCGTCCAGACTTCGGGATTTCTGGGCGATCGCGCGGATGCTTCATACCTGTCCGAGATCGACCTCGTTCTTCTCGACATCAAGAGTTCCGATCCCGAAACCTATCGCCGAACCACCGGCCGCGACATCGCACCGACGCTTCGCTTCGCCGAGCGACTGGCTTCGCTGCCGAAGCCAGTCTGGGTTCGGTTCACCCTCGTGCCAGGTGAGACCGACGACCCCGCGAATGTCGACGGCATCGCGCGATTTGTCGCGCCCATGAAAAACGTCGAGTGGGTAGAGGTGCAGCCCTTCCACCAGATGGGTTCATTCAAGTGGAAGGCGATGGGTCTCGAATACAAGCTTGCCAACACATTGCCGCCCAGCCGGGATTTGGTGGATCGGGTGATCGGACAGTTCCGGGCCGCAGGGTGCCAAGCACGTTGATCGATCAATTATCCGGCTGATCCGGGGGGAGCAAAGACACATGTTGGATCTTGCACGCGACATCATCGGGAGCCAGCCGATCCTGACGGCGTTTCTGGCGATCGGACTGGGCTATCTCGTCGGTCAGATCAGCATCGCCGGATTTTCTATGGGAGTTGGCGCCGTTCTTTTTGTCGGTCTCGCAATCGGAGCTTTTGCGCCGAAAGCCCAGATCATAGGTCCGATCGGCCTGACAGGCCTGATCATGTTTCTCTACGGGATCGGCATACTTTATGGCCGTCAATTCTTCGAGGGGATGGTCGGCGTCGGGCAGAAGTACAATCTGTTGGCGCTTGTTGCGTGCCTGGCCGGTTTGGCCGTTGCGCTCGGGCTGGGGCACATTTTCAGCATCAAGATTGGACACACCCTTGGTCTATATGCCGGATCGATGACGAGCACCGCGTCACTTCAGGCGGCGCTCGAAGTCATGAAGAACAAGGATCCGTCGATCGGCTATTCCATCGCATATCCCTTCGGGGTCATCGGTCCGATCCTATGCATCTACTTCATGACACGCATCGTGAAGCCAAAATTTCCCGCGAAGGCACAGCGTTTCCATATGGCCGAGATTTTGATCGGCCAGACGTTTGCCGGAAGGAGGCTCGACGAACTGACAAACAGCGTGCTCACCGAGGTCGAGGTCACGATGGTGCGAAAGGACGGGCGCAACTTCGTTCCGACGTCCGATACGGTTTTATCGGCAGGCGACGCTCTTCTGGTCGTTTCGGACCGCGAAGAGGCGATCGCCAAGGCGGCGACGCAGCTCGGGACCCTGGAGCCCGGCCGGTTGGCAAGCGATCGCGGCGATCTGGACTACATCCGGGTTTTTGTCGGAAAGGCCAGCGTGGTCGGCGTGCCTCTTGCCAGCCTTCCGATGCCGGCCGGTTACCCGACACATCTGCTGCACGTTCGGCGATACGATGCCGACCTCGTGCCGTCACCCGACCTGATGCTGGAATTCGGCGACCGGGTCGGCGTGCTGATGCCGCCCGACCGAAAGGAAGAGATCCGGCGTCACTTCGGCGACACGGTGAAGGCGGCTGCCGAATTCAGCTATGTCTCGCTCGGGATTGGGATGGTCCTGGGTGTTTTGCTCGGGCTTATTCCGATTCCGATCCCAGGCGTCGGTGTCGTTACACTCGGTATCGGGGGTGGGCCACTGATCGTTGCGCTCATTCTCGGCCGGCTCCGTCGCACCGGCCCCATGCTTTGGACCATGCCCCTGCCGGCCAACATCGTTCTTCGAAACTTTGGACTCGCCATGTTCCTCGCAACCGTTGGGGTGAATTCCGGACAGCCCTTTGTCCGCACCGTGGCCGAGTCAGGCTTCACGATGCTGTTCATCGGCGTAGCCGTGCTCCTGACGACGGTATTCATCGTCCTGGTGGTCGGCCACTACGTTCTCAAGATTCCATATGACGACCTGGTCGGCGTGGCATCCGGGGCAACTGGAAATCCCGCCATCCTGGTCTACTCAGCGAAGATGGCGCCGACCGAACGTCCGGACATCGGCTACGCCATGATCTTCCCGTCGATGACACTTGTGAAGGTAATCGCCGCGCAGATCGTCGGACTCCTGGCAACGAGCGGCGCAGGCGGATAACGGCGCTATTGGCTGCGAGCGAGGATATAGAGGGATGTCTGACCGAGTGCCCGCGCCGCAGCCCCCCATCTTCAATCTGCAGGCTTACAGTCCTGCCGAGATCAAGGAGGCCGTCGAAAAGGTCGGGGTGAAGAAGGCGAATCTGCCGTTTCTGGCCTCGTTCATGCTGGCGATCATTGGAGGCGGCAGCGTCGGCTTCGGCGCTCTTTATTACACAATTGTTGCCAGTGACGCAGAACTCAGCTTCGCCACCGTGCGTATTGTCGGCGGGTTGGTATTCTCGCTCGGATTGGCGCTGGTGCTGGTGGGAGGCGCCGAACTATTTACGGGCAACAACCTGATCGTGATGGCCTGGGCGAGCGGAAAGGTCTCCACGGGGACCATGCTGCGTAACTGGACCATCGTGTATTTCGGCAACCTGGTCGGATCGCTTGGGCTCATCGTCCTGGTCTTTTTTTCACATCATCTCGACATGAATGATGGCGCCATCGAGCTGTCCATCCTGAAGACGGCTGCCGGAAAGATCCGGCCCGATATGGTGACGCTGTTCTTCAAGGGCATTCTTTGCAACATCCTCGTGTGCGCGGGGGTCTGGCTTGCCTATGCAGGCCGCTCAGTCACCGACAAGATTGTTGCGGTCATCTTGCCGGTTTCCGCGTTCATTGCGGCCGGGTTCGAGCACTGCGTCGCCAACATGTATTTTCTGCCCCTGGCGTGGCTGCTGATCCAGAGCGGCCATGCTCCGGCAAATTTCGACGCTTCGCCCATTACCATGTCCGGGATCATCCATAATCTCGTACCGGTAACGCTCGGCAATATCGTGGGCGGTGCCGGTTTTGTCGGCGCCGTCTACTGGGCAATCTACAGGGCGGCGTTCGGCGCGTCATATCCGGACGAGAAGTAGCAAGTTCAAATTTTTGCAAGCCCGCAAAGGATAATCGCCATGCCGCTCCAAACCGCCGACTGGGAGCCCAACAAGGAAATGCCCGTAGGCAAAGGTGCCACGGTTCAGCAGTTCCTGACCACCCTCGGGAAGGACCAGTTCGAGATCAATGTTGCTCCCTGGGGTGAAGGCCAGTTGAAGGTGAACGGCCGGGAGATCGCAAGGACGGCCGAAGCCAAGGATCGGCGTCAGGCCTTCACCACCTTGAAACAGGCCGCCGAAAGATATGCACGCGGCGAACCTCTCGAGACGCCGAAAGCGGGGAAAGCTAGGCTGATTCCGACCGTCAAAGCCAAGCTGCTGGAGGGCAAAAAAGGCCTCGTCGTCGGTATCGCCAACGACCAATCGATCGCCTGGGGCTGCGCCGCCGCATTCCGCGCCTTTGGCGCTGACCTCGCTGTCACCTATCTCAACGACAAGGCCAAAAAACACGTCGATCCGCTGGCGCGCGCGCTGGAGTCTTCCATTGTGATGCCGCTCGATGTCCGCGAGCCCGGCCAAATGGAAGCCGTGTTCGATCGGATCACCAAGGAATGGGGCGAACTGGACTTCGTCGTGCATTCCATCGCGTTCGCGCCGCAGCAGGCGCTGCATGGACGGGTTGTCGACGTGCCGCTGGATGGATTTCTGACCACCATGCAGGTTTCATGCTGGACCTTCCTTCGGATGGCCCAGTTAGCCGAACCATTGATGAAGAAAGGTGGAACCCTCTTCACCATGACGTATTACGGCAGCCGAACCGTCGTGAAGAACTACAACATCATGGGCGTTGCCAAGGCTGCGTTGGAAAGCGCCGTCAGGTACGTCTCCGCCGAGTTGGGACCGAAGGGCATTCGCGTGCACGCCATTTCTCCCGGCCCGCTGGCAACCCGGGCCGCGTCCGGCATCCCTGAATTCGACAAGCTGCTCGAGAAAGCAAAGGCCAAGGCCCCGGCACGCCGCCTTGTGAGCATCGAAGACGTCGGCGCCGCGACGGCCTTCCTGGCCCACGACGTAGCCCGGCTCATCACCGGCGACACGATCTATATCGATGGTGGATATCACGTCGTCGACTGAGCCGTTCAACGATGTGGGGCCGCCTTTCGTGCAGACCCAAGCTGGGCAGTTGCCTCTTCTGCAGTTTCGTAGATGTGCGGCGCCATCGCACGCTGCTTCAGCGCGTCGCCCAACTTGGCGCGCAGGAAGCTGCTGGTGGTATAGCGGGTGACGCCGGAGTAGAAGCGGTCGACGAGGCCTCGCACCATGGACGAGTATTCGTCAATGATGTCGGGGAAGATTTCAAAGTTATCGTAATTGACGATGGCGTAGACCTTGTGAGCCAGTGGGACCAACTTGTTTTCTACCGCGCGCCGAACGTGCTCCACGTCCTCGTGGCTGCGAATTCTGTGGCCTTCGAAATTGACGAAGAACAGGTTTTCGTTCGGGTGGTAGGTGAGCCGCTGCTCAATCGGCATACGCAGTAATTGGTCGCGCAGACCCATGGCGCCGGGTGCGAAGATTCGCTTATCCATGATAGAGGGATTGCGAATGATCGGCCGAAACTCCATTCGGGCCAGAATGTCGTGCTCGATATCGATCCCGGGGGCCACTTCGACAAGCTCGAGGCCGTCTGGCGTCAATTTGAATACGCAACGCTCGGTCACATAGAGAACGGGCTGCCCGCGCTGAACCGCAAAGGGGCCGGAGAACGTCCGGTGCTCGACCTCGCGGACGAATTTCGCCGCGGCGCCCTCTTTGAGGATCCGCAGGTTTCCGTCCTCGATTGTCACGCCAAGCCGGCCCGCCGTAAAGGTTCCGACGAACACCAGCTTCTTGGCGTTCTGGCTGATATTGATGAATCCGCCCGCGCCCGCCAGCCGCGGCCCGAATTTGCTGACGTTCAGGTTGCCCTCCGAATCGGCCTGGGCGAGGCCAAGGAAGGCTGCATCGAGGCCCCCGCCGTCGTAAAAGTCGAATTGATAGGGCTGATCGATGACCGTTTGGGCGTTGACGGCCGCCCCGAAGTTGAGGCCGCCCGCCGGTATGCCGCCGATGACACCGGGTTCGGCGGTCAGCGTCAACAGATCTGCGATCTTCTCTTCATTGGTTACGTCGGCGATACCTTCCGGCATGCCGATACCGAGATTGACGACGCTATTGACGTTGAGCTCGAGCGCCGCACGGCGTGCAATGATTTTCCGTTCGCTCATCTCCATTGACGGGATCGAATCAATTCGGGCGCGAATTTCACTGCTGAACGCCGGGTCATACTGAACGGAAAAGGTCTGCCAATGGTTCTCCGGCTTGGCAACGACCACACAATCGACCATTATTCCCGGGATCTTGACTTGCCTCGGATTGAGTGAGCCGCGATCGGCGATTCGCTCCACCTGGGCAATGACCAGGCCGTCTGAGTTGCGGGCCGCCATTGCGATGGCGAGGGCTTCCAGCGTCAACGCTTCCTTTTCCATCGTGATGTTTCCATCGGGATCGGCGGTCGTACCGCGGATGATCCCGACATCGATTGGAAATGTGCGGTAAAAAAGAAAATCCTCCCGGTCGATGTTGATAAGACGGACGAGATCTTCCTTGGTGCGTTCGTTTATTTTTCCGCCGCCATGGTGAGGATCGACAAACGTTCCAAGTCCAACGCGTGTGAGATGTCCCGGGCGTTTCGCGGAAATGTCTCGGAACAGGTGAGAAATCACGCCTTGGGGAAGATTGTAGGCCTCAATCTGGTTGGCAATGGCCAGCTTCTGAAGCTTCGGTACCAGCCCCCAGTGTCCGCCAATCACCCGCCGCACCAAACCTTCGTGGCCGAAATGGTTCAGCCCGCGTTCATTGCCGTCACCCTGCCCACCGGCGTAGACCAGCGTCAAATTGCAGGGTTTGTTGCCGGTTGGAACCGCGTGTTCGCTCTTCGCAAGAAAGAGATTCTCGATCTCCAGGGCTATTTCCTCGGCGAACCCAATGCCGACAAAACCGCCCGTGGCGATGGTATCGCCGTCTCGGATGAGGCTCGCCGCCTCCTCTGCACTGACGATCTTCCCGCTATCTAGTGCTTTGACCGGTTGCAGCGTTAGTCGAACTGGATTAGCTGGCATGAGTCCTCCGCAAGTTTTAGACTCACCGATCGTTGTCCTCTATCAATGCGCAATAGGAGCAACCCGGAAGTCGGATGATGTCGTCTCAAGACCTAGCCTTCTGCTGCTTTCTCAATAGATTCCGGTCAGATAGAAGAACCCGATGGCGACGAATACCGCCGCGGTCTTCGTCAATGTGATCACGAATACGTCCTTGTAGGCCTGCCTGTGGGTGAGGCCCGTCACGGCAAGCAGCGTGATGACGGCTCCATTGTGAGGCAATGTGTCCATGCCGCCGCTCGCCATGGCCGCGATGCGATGGAACACTTCGAGCGAGATATTTGCCGCCTTGGCGGCAGAGATGAAATCGTCGGACATCGCGGCAAGCGCGATGCTCATGCCGCCGGAGGCGGAGCCCGTGATGCCGGCGAGCACCGTCACGGTGACGGCTTCATTGACGAGCGGATTGGGGATCGCCTTGAGCACGGCGGAAACCGCCGTGAAGCCCGGCAGCAGGGCGATCACCCCGCCGAACCCGTATTCGGCCGCGGTGTTCATCGATGCCAGCAGAGCGCCGGCGACCGCCGCCTTGCTGCCATCCGCGAACCGCGCCAGCACGGGGCGCCAGGCGAATACGAAGACCGTCAGGATACCCAGAATTAGCGCCCCCTCGACGGCCCAGATCGCCGCCACCGGCGCGATCTGCGTCACGATCGGCTGGCTGCCCAGCGTGATCTCGTATTTCGAGCCGTAGGCGCGCGGAATCAACAGCGTCAGCACCAGGTTTGCGACGCCCACCACGACGAGCGGCGCGACGGCGATCCAGGGATTGGGCAACTCCTTGTCATCGAACGGCTCCGGCTCGTTCACGAGATTTGTGCCATACCCCTCGCCGCGCTTTTGCGCCGCCTTCCTGCGATTCTCGATGTAGGCGAGACCGACGACGAGGACGAAGGCGCTGCCGACGAGCCCCAACACCGGCGCGGCCCACGTCGTGGTGTTGAAGAACGTCGTCGGAATGATGTTCTGGATCTGCGGCGTTCCCGGCAAGGCGTCCATCGTGAAGCTGAACGCGCCGAGCGCCACCGTGCACGGAATGAGCCGCTTCGGGATATCGCCCTGACGGAACATCTCGGCCGCGAACGGATAGACCGCGAACACCACCACGAACAGCGACACGCCGCCATAGGTGAGGATCGCGCAGACGACGACAATGGACAGAACGGCCCGCTCCCGGCCCAATACCCCTATCACGGCGGACACGATCGACTTCGAAAAACCCGACAGCTCGATGACCTTGCCGAACACGGCGCCCAGCATGAAGACGGGAAAGTAGTTCTTCACGAACCCAACCATCTTTTCCATGAAGACGCTGGAAAACATTGGCGGCACCAGCGATGGGTCCGTAAACAGTACGGCGCCAAGCGCGGCAACCGGAGCGAACAGGATTACGCTGTAGCCGCGGTAGGCCACGAGCATGAGAAAGACCAGAGCGGCCAACACGATCAAGAGATTCATGGCAAGATTCCTCCCTGGATGCCTTCGGGCCGGGCCTCCTCAGGCCGTCGACGTGAGCATGGTCAACCGTTCCCGTTCGAGCTCGCCGATGACCTTGGCGTGATGCGCCACCGCTTCGCCCAACAAGTCACGAACTGAAATTACCCCCACTACGTCGTCATTCTCCATCACCGGTAGATGACGAATTTGGTGCTCATGCATCAGCTTCAGGCAGTCGGCGAAGGTATTGGCGATGTTGGCCTTGACGACGTTGCGGACCATGATGTCCGCGACCGGTGTTGCTTCGGGAGATTTCCCGCCAAGGACGAGGCGCCGTACGCAATCGCGTTCGGAAAGAACGCCGACGAGCGCGCGGTGCTCCATGACCACCAAAAGACCGATGTTCTTGTCCGCCATGAGTTGCATTGCCGAAAGCGCGTTGTCTCCGGGACCGACGGTCCACAGGGCCTTGGGCCTGGCGGCAAGGATCTGTTTCAGCGGTCGGTAGCCAAGGATTTGTTCGGGGCGTCTGAGCGGATGGTCCATGATGCGTCACCGGCGCGGTTGTATGAGCTAGAAATGTGACGGCGTGGTCTTCGCCTTGAAGCTGCAAAGGTGAAAGCCAGACAGTGTTGATCTATGTCAAACCTGTGGTTGTCCGATCGCGGTGCGCCGCAACAAAGCCAAGACGATCGGGTGAAAGAAAACGCGCTGCAAGGGCGCACAGCTGAAGTAGGATCGATCTGTGGCGACGCCGTTCGTGGGAGGTGCAGATGGAAAGCCGGTCCTCGCAAAACGATCCCTCCGCCTATCTTGGAAGCCTGATGCGCGCCGGGCAGGAGGCAACCAAACATTTCGATGATGCGCTCACCGCGGCAATGGGCGTCGGCAAGCCCGCGAGTGGGGGAACGTCGCCGGTTGCGGTCACGGCCAATCTGCAGCAGCTGTATTGGTCGCCGATTTTGGATTTCTGGCGAGGATTTCTCAATGGCAAGCCAGCGCCAAATGCGGAGTCGCCTGCGCGAGGGCCGCGCGGCGATCGACGCTTCAAGGAAGAGGCCTGGAGCCAGTCGCCCTACTACGATCTGCTCAAGCAATCTTATTTGTTGAACTCGAAGCAATTGACGGATTTCGTCGATCAGGCGCAGGTCGACGACAGGTCCAAGCTGCAGCTTCGCTTTTATGCACGGCAATTCATCGACGCGATGAGCCCGGCGAATTTCCCGGCAACCAATCCGGAGGTCATTCGGACCGCCATCCAAACGCGTTCCGCGAGCCTCGCGGCCGGGATGCAGAACCTGATCGAGGATATCCACAAAGGGCGTATCACGCGGGTTGATGAAAGCGCTTTCGAGATCGGCCGCAATCTTGCGGTTACTCCTGGAACGGTCGTATTCGAGAACGAACTGATCCAGCTTATTCAATACATGCCACAGACCGCCGAGGTCGAGAAAACGCCGCTGTTGATCGTCCCGCCCTGCATCAACAAGTACTATCTGCTCGATCTTGGCGCGGGAAACTCGTTCGTTGAGTATGCCGTCGCCCAAGGCCATCAGGTCTTCCTGATTTCGTGGCGCAGCGCAGTTACCGAGACGCAATATCTGAACTGGGACGACTACCTCAACCTCGGACCGTTGAAAGCTATCGACGTCGTGCGCGACATTGCCGGTGTTGACCGGATTCATGCGCTGGGGTTCTGCGTCGGTGGCACCATCCTGAGCTGCGCTGCAGGCGTACTCGCCACCCGCGGGGAAGATAAGCTTACGACCGTGACGCTCCTCACCACGATGATCGATTTCGCCGATACCGGTGAAATTGGTCTTCTCATCGACCGCGCTTCGGTGGCGCTGCGCGAGGCGACGATCGGAAGCGGCGGCATTCTGCCCGGCAAGGAACTGGCTTTCACCTTCGGGACCTTGCGGGCCAACGATCTGATCTGGCGCTATGTCGTCGACAGTTACATGAAGGGCGCCAGCGCAGACGCTTTTGATTTGCTTTACTGGGATTCCGACAGCGTCAGCCTGCCCGGCCCGATGTATTGCTGGTACACCCGCAACACCTATCTCGAGAACAAGATCAAGGAGCCAGCTGCGACCACGCAATGCGGCGTCCGCGTCGACCTCTCGAAGGCCAAAATACCGCTCTATCTGCTGGCATCGCGCGAAGACCACATTGTGCCTTGGCAGAGCGCCTATCGCTCGAAGGCGCTGATCGGAAAGGACCCGCGCTTCGTGCTCGCGGCCAGCGGTCACGTTGCCGGCGTGATCAATCCGCCGGCCCGCAACAAGCGCAGCTACTGGACCCAGGACGATCTGAACGGTGACGCGGCGGACTGGCTGGAGAAGGCTGAGGAGCGACCGGGAAGCTGGTGGCCTGATTGGGATGCCTGGATGAAACGCCATTCGACCGGCACGGTCCCCGCCCCAACGCGTCCGGGCAGTGCCCAATATCCGGCTATCGAAGAGGCGCCCGGACGGTATGTGAAGCAAAAAGCCAACTAATCATCTTCGTGGTCAGAGGCCGGCCTCACGAAGGCAAGCTCTCGTTCAGCGCGGTGATTTCGGGTAGGAGAAAGCTCGACGCTGAGCGAGGAATTTCGGCGGCGTGGCCGGCTTGCAGCGAATTCAGTGCTCGAACTGTCGCGTGCTCGCCGCTGGCACCGAACAGCAGAGGGCCGCGCGCGTTCCCTGCGTTGCCTTCGGCCTCAATCTCCCAGCATTCGGCAAGGATACGGAAGGCCAACCTGTGCGCGGCGACGATCGCAGGCCAGGTCCGGTCCGCCTCTTCCCGTGCCCGCTCGGTTCCGCCCGCCTGCTCCTCGTAGATCTGGACCAGATCGAAAGCATTGGATCGCAATCTTCGGCGCGCGATGCGCGCTTCGGCCGTTGTTACTTCACCGCGTGCCAGAAACGGCAAAACAGACTTCGCGGCGCCGAGTGTTTCCGAAAGCGCGTTCCTTACCGTTGCGCCGTGCGTTCGGTAGGTGGCAAGCAGGACCGCCAGTCCGACTCCGCAGCCGATCATCGTGTCGAGGCCACGTGCAACAAGTAATTGGCTGACGTCGGAGGCGGAACGGCCGACGGCCGTCGCCATCAGCAAGGCCATTGGGGTGAAGAAGAAGACGGCAAACGTATAATTTGATGCAGCGAACATTTGACCGGCGAATTGCAATAAAGCGATGCATCCGACCAGCGCAAGCCCATGAGGGTGAAGCCACAACAGGACGGCGGCAAACATCAAGCCCAAGATTGTGCCAAAGGTTCGCTCGAGGCCGCGTTGCATGGCGCCTACCCAGTTGAGGCCCTGATGCAGGATCAACATGGCGGCCGCGGCGGCCCAATAGGAGCGTTCGAGACCCGTCAAAGCTCCGACAGATCCCGCGATCAAGGCAGCCGTCCCGACGCGTAACGCAATGCGCGGCGGGCGTGCACCCCAGGCCAGGGAGGTCGCGATCATTTCACGACGCCTGAGAAAGGAACGCCGTTCTTCCGGTCCGGCAGGGGCACCCTCGCTCGGCGGATCGGTCCCACGAGATGCGATATTTCGGGCTTCGACGCTTGCCTCTGGATCGGGCGAACGGCCTGCGCTGCCCTCGCGGACGGCTGCGGCGAACAGTCCATGGAGTTCGCGGCTGCGCGCCCGTAACTGATCAAGCTCCGCATCGTACCGGTCCCGTGCCGGTTGCCAGGCGATGAGCGCTCTCCAGGCATCGTGCAGACTCGTCGCGGCCCTGTGGCGCGGCAGATCCGATTGACCGCGCGCCGCGCTATCGACAAAGCCGGCGATTGCGCGGGCTGCGTTCGATACGGCCTGGCGCTCCGGCCCGCGCGGCTGCCAGAACACGCCAAACGCTCACCGGGCGCAATCTATGCAAGAATAAACTCGCTCAAAAAGGTGTCGCAGGACTTGAGGTCCATCGGGCAACCGAAGGCCCTGCCATCCGAACCTCTGGCGTTTGCGCGAAATTCAGCTGACAGCAGCGAAGTCCAAAACGGTACGTAGCTGTCACTGGTGTGACGGGCGAACGCGCGTCGCCCTTGGAAGCTCGGCTCGGCTTGGGGGGCATCGTGTCGAAGCACTGGGATCGCGCCTATCGCGCCGGGCGTTGTTCGAACTGGATCAAGATCAAGAACCCGGCGTCGGCGGCGATGGTGCGGGCTGAGGAAGGCGAGATGCGAACGACAGGCCGCGAATTTCGGGCGCAGGGGCCGTCATGAAGCTAATCGCCGAATATCTGGATCATGCG
The DNA here is from genome assembly GCF_031202265.1 of Bradyrhizobium sp. Ash2021. Taxonomy (NCBI): domain Bacteria; kingdom Pseudomonadati; phylum Pseudomonadota; class Alphaproteobacteria; order Hyphomicrobiales; family Nitrobacteraceae; genus Bradyrhizobium; species Bradyrhizobium sp. Ash2021. The sequence goes on from NZ_CP100604.1 coordinate 8,887,190, forward strand.
CTACAATTCGAGCGATTGGCTGCCGACGAAACAAACCCAACGCTCAAGGTCGATTTTGTAAGGCAGGCAGGGGCCTATAGAAAGCTCGCCGCTGCGCGCGCGAAAAAACTCGGCATGCCCGGGCCTCCTAAACCTGAAATTTCGGACTGAGTGGACTGGAACCAAAAATGACCGGGGTCTCCGACGCTAACATTCAAATCGATTTCAATGCTCCGGCTAGCCTGAGAAAATGGCCGTCACTCAACAACGAGCGCAACAGCAACGGCGCGTGGCCCGACCCATACCTGCTTTTTGACGGCACCTTGGATGAGTGCATCCGGCAGTTCATGGAACGGCCGATTACTACGCACCATCTATATGAAATACACACCGCCCCGCAGGGCGAACTCGTGAGCGCGGTGCTGTCCGCAAAACACATAGTCGAACTCGCCCGGCTGCGGGATTTTCTGTAAGTCCTAGATCCTTTAGGGGCGCTTGATTTTTTGGTTTGCGGTTTAGTATTTCTAACTTGCACGACCCGGATCAGCGCCGACAAGTGGCCTGACGATATCAGGCTGTCCGATCTCGAAATGTCTTTCATGCGCACGGCGTGCGGCGAGCGCGGTGCCGATGTCCGCCCCGACTTCGATTGGCAACGGGCGTGCGCAGACGACGCGCGACAAATGCGCCAAGGAAATATCCACCAACCGAAATGGCGGGACACGACCAAATCCGGTCAGGGGTTCGTGGTCGGCGGGGCGAAGCCAGCCAACATCAGGTCCCGAAAAAGCAGGGAGCTGCGCTGCCGACTAAAACAGCGGCGCAAAATTATTTTCAGAAATTTCGATCCAGCAACGGCGCGGCTTTCACGGTGACTGTTCCTCCAATTCGCGGAGCCTGTCGAGTTGCATCCTGAGGCTCGCCGGTTGTTCCGGGTCTACTCTCAGGGACGCGCGCAGTCTTTCACCGATCTCTTGAGCGATTGCACGGCTGTGTGTGTAGTCAATATCAATGCGGGTTCGCATGGCGGGACCTTCGCTGTGAATCGGCGCCGAACCGGGACCCCACCCCCGGAAAGACGACAACGGACTGAAATTGAAAATGAATAGGGCTGGAAGGCGGGGTCCCGATCGGCGCCGATCGGGCCCCCGTGTCTGATCAATTTTTCACCGTGAAATCAATATGCTCGCCAGGATCTGGCGGGGGTCCCGGTTGGGCGCTGAATCACACCGTCTATTCCGGGGCAATACGGTCAGCAGTCGATCCTGCACAACGACATGGCGCAAGTTGAGCGGGTGCCGAGCAATTTGGTGTGAGGGCGCTTCGGAACGCTGGGCGATCTTCGAAAGCGACCGGCTTAATTCGTCGTTGGCCCATCCGCGCTTGCACTTTTCACGATGCAATTGCCATGACCCTATTGGCTCTTTCAAATCGTGCGATGGCGCGATTGGCAAGCCGTAATTTATTCATGTTGCCCGCTCGAAAGTCTCTCACAATCGAGTCAAACAGCGGCGGGTGAAGATCGACCCCGGGCGGGATGCAACCCGTCCTCTTGAGGTAGTTTGCGGCGATATCATATGCGTCGCCGACGACATCAACCCGTATGGAATTGACAAGCATGGCCATAACCTTTGAGAACGATAATTCAAAGGTTACGATTCTAGTTCCGGTCCGACAGTCGACATTTCGTGGTAGTCAATTCGTGGTAATCAATAGACTCTCGGCGGCTATTCCGAATGTCCCAAACCCTTCTCAGCTAACGTCTTGATGCTCTGCAAAAGAATCTGCAATGCGTGAACGTCTTCCATTTAGTCCGAGCCATCAACAAGGCTCAGAATGTTGCGAAGAGCTTCTTCTGGTGTCATGGCTTCCACCCGATATCCGGCAACGTTTCTGATATCACTATATCACCGGCCGTCATCTTTGACGGCATTCCAGTATCCCGACCCCCGCCCGAATTGGTGCGAAGTTATAGATTTCAAATAAGGGTGTGGGGTAATCTCGGCCTGTTGTGCAACCCGTAACCGCTGCACGAGCAGCGAGGCCAAGCCATGCCAAGCACAAGATACGATTTCCGAAAAACAGCAAGCGGATGGACTGTGTGGGACCCCGCAAAGGGCACACCCGCAGCCGTCAAGGGCGTTTGGCAGGTGGACTTTGAACTCGAACTTGCCGATGAACTGATCGACGCGTTGAACTGGCTGGACGATCATGAGCCTGTGAACACGTGAGGCTACGTGACCGGCCTTTCAGCGTCGTTCATCCCTTGTCACCAAGTACTGCGATTCGTCAGACCAAGGTGGCTAGAGATAAGGATCGTGCGAGTTTGCCCAATCAATAGTCCTCTCCACAAGCTTCGGAAAGTCGCTGAGCACTTTACTTGAAAATGCCTCGATAATTGAAAGCGCGTGGTCGTCAGCCGCGCGTCTTTCTAGAACTGAATGAGAGACCGCGTGCTGCCACACTTGTGGTCGGTAGCGCACCAAAGAACTTAAGAAGAAAAGTGCCGCAAAACTGTAAAGCAAACTCCGACAGATTGACTCCATTTAACCAAATCAAACTTGGCGGGCTGCTCGACCGGAATGTCGGCAGGCTTGGCGCCGCGCAATATCTTGTCGATGTAGTCGGCAGACCGTCGCCATAGCTCGGGAAAGTTCGGCCCATAAGATATCAGACCGCCTGCTGCGACGGACTCCCGGTTACCGTGCATGGTTGGCAATCGAGCGTTGAGCGCGAAGGCACTGATGCTGGCATGGCTAGTGACCACCAGCGCGTCGATCACGATGTAAATTGCGTCCGCGCGATCCCCGCCTGAGCGTCGCGCATTTCCAGTACCACGGCGACATTCGCAACATTTGCCAGGATTGCCAGCCGCCGAAGGCCGGGTATGGCCTCGCGCAAAATTTCGATCCGCTTTCCGGCAAGGTCTCTGGTCAGATTTGACAAGCCGGTGACGTTGCCTCCCGGTCGCGCCAAGGACTTGACGAGACCGTTGGCAACGGGGGCCCCGACCGCCACGAACACGATCGGAATGGACGATGTCGCCTGCATCAGCGCGAGAACCGACGGCGTTCCCGCTGTGACAATGGCATCGACCTTAAGCCGGACCAACTCGGCCGCGAGCTCCGCGAACCGATCATTGCGTGCTTCCGCCCAGCGATACTCGATGGCGACGGTGCTCCCGACAACCCAGCGAAGTTCGCTCAATCGCTGCACAAAGGCGTCGATCCAATCGTTCATGGAACAAGGGGCAGCTGAACCCGATCGTCGGCCGCCTCGCTGGTTGTTGCGCTCGTGTCGCAATCGGCCACGCAGCGGCCGCGCCGCCAACAAGCGTGATGAACTCGCGCCCTTGCATGTGACCCCACGTGACAATCGCTGGAGACTAACACCTTGCGGTCGGTCGGCGAGCGGAAAATGGTACTTGGCAGGCACAAGACGGTGGTCCCGCCGATGTCGCAAATGGGTCAAAAGCTGAAAAGCTCAATGCGAGCATATGTTTTCCGCTCTGCCCTCAACAACGGACATAGAGCGACCACGGCGGCATGTCCGAGTTGTGCCATCACCGTACTCCTGCATCGCAGCAATTGTGTCCTCCTCTTCGATCACCTTGCCGGGACGAGCAGTGCTGGAACGAGATCAGGCGTCGCCGACGGTTACTTTCCCCGCGTGCAGTCGAACACGCTCAGCACGGCAAGTGTCATGGCCTCAACACCGGTTTCAATGGTCGGAATCGGCACCGGCGCGAATAAGGGCGAGTTGGTTGCCCGGCAATTGCAGGCCGTCGCCCTCGCGGGCCGCGCGGCGACGGCCTCCGGCTCATAGACGCCGGAAGAACATCGAGGGCACGCCAGCCCGCATCTCGGCAGCCAATTTAGCCGCGGTCTTCTCTTAGACCGGACGTAACAGCGGACATCGCGCTTCGTAACCCGCTGCCCCCTATGTCGCCAGGGCAAAAAACCGGAAACCGGCTACCGCGAGGTTGTCGGGAGATACCTGAACCGGCTCGCTAACCGTCTCTGACTCTGCCAACAGAAGGCAGGTCGGACAGTTGAACAGATGCAGATTGGTTGCCGGGACAAATCTAATCAGCTCCGACCGACACCACTGCATCTCGATGCAGCAGGTTGGGCAGGTTGGCGCTTCACGGTCTTCCAGCGAGTGCTTCAGTCTGTCCATCACAACCCTCCCCAGGTCGAGTGATGAAAGCCCCAAGCCCAACAGGCAAAGCCTTAGTCGCAGGTTTGACGAGTTATCTGTTACCTTGTTCGCGACTTTTTCTAGGCGTCTTCTAGGCATCACTCGGACTGACCGTCGCCTGTTCCGGGAGGAGAACCCACGGTCTATGCAGCGAAAAGTGCGTAGTGCGGCGGTCATCAACTTCACATAGGCAACACGACTCTTCTTGTTGGCGAATGCTACGGCCGCCGCTCGACGCCGTGCTTGCGCACGCGGCGGATGACTAGCCTTTACGAACAATTAACTTCTGGTCAGGGTCAAAACCGGTCCTGACGAGCCTGAAACGGGACTTCCGAAATAGCCCAGACAGCAGACATTGCCGGCGTCAGTCGGCATGTCTCAAAGGTGCCATGAGCTTGAGCCAAATCCATGGAATGAGCGGTAAGCGGTCTATCAGATCGATCGCTTAAATGGCCATCCGAGACGAGGCAACCCTATTGACGTGGCGTTTCTAGAGCCCCTTAGTTTACAATGACCCGGCGATCGGAGCGGGCGAAAGCGTTTGGCCTCGTCGGCAAACGGTTGCAACTGCTTAGCGGACTCCATTGATGGAACGCCTCCTATACTTCTTGCCAGAAAAGCAACAAACTATGGCGACACGCTACGGCGTCTCTGCGCTCCTGATGGCGTGCAGCCTCGTCGTATTCGCAGCGATGGAGGCGCAAAGCGGCTTCATCGGTCTATATATTCTGCTTCCTGCGATCTTCCTCGCGGGTCTGATGTTCGATCGGGGCAGCGGTTTGTTCGCCACCCTGCTGGCGATAGCAGGCGTGGTGTGGGTATTGCGTTTGCAGTTGTCGTCAGCGCTTGCACTCCCGCTGTTCTTTTTTGCCCTCATAGGAGTCGCCTTTGCCGCGTTCGCCGAACTCCTTCGCAAAGAAATGGAAAAGGTGGTCGCCTCAGAAAGGTCAAAGACGCTCTTACTTCAAGAGGTCGCGCACCGCACCAAAAACAATCTAGCGATGCTCGGCGCAATGGTGCGCTTGCAATCTCGCACACTCGGCCAAGAGGCATCCGACGCGCTGGAAACAACGTCTCAGCGCATCCAAACGATGGCCGAAGTGTACGACCACCTTATGTTGCGCGACCAGACAAAAATCGTCGATCTAAAGGAGTACATCGGAGACATCGTGCGGAGGCTCATGGCGCTCAGCGGCGACAAGCCAGTCGCAGTAGGTTGCGAACTGGAAGAAGCATATGCGCACAGCGAGGTCGCCGTACCCATTGCTATTATCATCAACGAGTTGGTTACTAATAGCATCAAGTACGGCTTTCCCGATGAGCGACCGGGGCGAATCCTTATCAAGCTCCACACGACCGACGAACTGGTGATCTCGGTCTCAGACAATGGCGTCGGAATGCCGGGGCATGAACCGGCGAGAAAGGGCTTCGGTTCGAAGGTAGTAGCGCTATTGGTTCAACAGTTAAACGGGCAGCTAGGGTACGAGGATGCACAGCCGGGTTGCCGCGTGGTGCTTCGGATGCCGAAGCCGAAGCTATAGGGTTCCCAGCGAGTGCAGCAATAAGCACGGCGGATGCGGTCGGATCTCTGCTAAATATTTGTCCGTTCGTCCAGTACGTTGGATGACCGGTTTGGGTCAAAAGCGCCGGTTTGACACTCCGCCAGCCACTTCCGGTGTACCCCGATCAACGGACATCGTCAGGGCCGGTCGGCATGTCTCAAAAGTGCCAACAGGCCGACATGCACTTCGAACTCAAAGTGAAGCCGCCACTACCCTCACCGAGGGGGACAAAATATCCCGTGCAGCTCTCCGAACACAGCGCTTAACGACCTTCTCGTATAGATTGAGTAAATGAATTAACGCGGCATTTTGGAGCGCCATCCCCCCCTGCGATACCCCATCGCGCGTGCGCGATGGGTAAGCTCAGCGAGCGCGCTCGCCCTCAATCGTTGTCGGCGGTTTGGCCGTGATCAGCGCCGCGCGACCACCATGCGGCCCGTTAGCTGGTCCCAGAACGCGCATTGGTGCGCCGTCGCGAAGTTCGTCTCCGTGGTCGGCGTTGGCGGGACGAGCGACTGCATCACCTGATGCCCACGCTCGAACTGCGGCCAGTGCGGCGAGCCATTCCCATTGGGGTCGCCGTTCCTGGCGAACTCCGTCCAATAGCCGACCATCTTGTCCGACAGCAGCCGCTGATTGGCGTTGAGCGGCGTCTGCGGGAGATTCAGGCCAAGTCCCGACGGATTAGCGGTCGGGAAGATGTACTGGATCTCCGAGGCGTGCGATGCGCCGTACGGGAAGGTCACAGGAGGCAGGAAGTTCTGCGGCGCATTCCCGTCGTTGAACTCGTACGCGAAGGTCGGAACGAACCCCGAGGCAAGCTCGTCCGCGAACCGGGCCGTGCAGGCGAATATCGCGTCCGTTCCCAACGCGCCAACCGCCTGGTCGTAAGTCGGGAAGCTCCCGCCCGGATACTGCGCCTGGACGAGCGCCACCGCCGGGCTCGCGGGGGGGACGCCGATCGTGGCGGCGATCGCCGCCGGATAGGTGGCGGCGGTCACGGGGTGGCCGGTGAGGTCGAAGTCGAGCGCCACGAACAGGTTCCACTCGTCGTGATTGGAGCCGTTCATCAGTGGCACGCGATTGAACTGTCCGTTCGCGAGCGCGGAGCCGATCGACTGCGTCAGGACCTTGCCGTCGACGTTGGGCGCCGGGCTGAAGCTGGCGACGCTGAGGATCGTCGAAACCGAGAGCGCGCGCAGGCATGTGAGCACATCCGCCGGATTGGGCTGATTGCACTGGACTGCGTTCGCGAACTTCGTTCCGGCCGCTTCAGCCTGTGCCAGCGTCGGCTCCGTCAGCAAATAGGCGCCGCTCTCGACGATCGCGCGATCGAACAATCCGCGGGCCGTCGGCGACACAAGGTTGACGAACGTGCTCAGTCCGCCCGCCGATTCACCGAATACCGTCACCTTCTCCGGGTTGCCGCCAAAGGCCCTGATGTTCCGCCGCACCCATTTCAGGGCGACCTGCTGGTCCATGAACCCATAGTTGCCCGATATGCGATCGGGAGACTCGCCGGTCAGCGCCGGATGGGCGAGGAATCCGAGCGCCCCCAGCCGGTAGTTGATGGTCACAACGACCACGCCGCGTTGCACCAGCTTGGTTGCGTCGTACTCGTTGCTCTCGCCAACCGCAAGCGCGCCGCCGTGGATCCACACCATCACCGGGCGCCCCTCGGCGCCGCCAGAATTGTGCCCATCGTCGCGGTCAAAATCGTGATCGCCGCTCCGGTCAGGAGTATACACGTTGAGGAACAGGCAATCCTCGGTCTGCGTGGCGTTGCCGAAGGGCGTGGGTCCCTGCGGGCAATGGTTGCCGAACTGTGTCGCGTCCTGCGTGACGGCCGAAGGCGTCACGGGCTGCGGCGGCTTCCAGCGCAGATTCAAAGTCACCGGCTGGGCGTACCGGACGCCGAGGAATTCTCGCGCGGTGCCGGTCGTGTCGAGCTTGCCCTGGAACGTGCCGTCCGGTGCCGCCACCAGCGTGGAGGCCGCGAGCGACCGGTCAACCGGCGCTGCCAATGCGAAGGCGACGCCGAGCAGCAGCACTGGGCAGAACGAGCCCCGCAGCCACGGTCGCGGCCGCGCCGATTCTCGCAGTCGTTGAATAGAAGCGACTTTCACTCTGAACATGACGTTTCCCTCTGCTGAAAAATTGTTGCGCTACCAGATTTCGTGCGACGCGACTCGAACCGCCACGCCTGGTAGGATTTTCTTGAGAGCAAGGTTGTGACAGTTCGATATCGCAGCTTGAACGATACTGCGTAATTTGCCAGTATGTCCAGCGGCCCACCGGGTTCAAAATTCATGAGGCTGAAAAAAACCGCTCAGCCCCGGTGCACTCCGAGCTGGCGCTGCCTGGAGCCGAATAACTGTTTTCCACGCTGAGGAACAAGATCGGGTGTTGCGAGGTGAATACAGAGATGCGCGTCAGTCTTCCACACTCGCGACAGGCCGCTCTGGGTCGTTCGCTTCACGTCGACTGTGCGATGCCCACTTCCGGTGTTCGCTGATTAGCGGACATTCTCGGGGTCAATCGGCAGGTCTCGAAAGTGCCAATTTCGGAAGTAGGGCCGGGCATCGCGGACGCTACGCCGCGACGTTCGTCTTCGTGACGAATGTGATAACCCAGCGCGCCGGTAGGTTGGACGCAACCTGCCTCACCGAGTGGACTAGTCCCGTCACCAACGAGCCCTCGACCGTCAGCGTCGCCATTTCGTTCCGGTATTGGGCGAACCGGCAACGACGCGCCAGAGTTTGATCGGTTGTCTCGAACGTTTTCATGCGGCACCAATGGTCGCGGTACGCGATACAGGTTCCGCGACGGTCGCATCTAAGCAGTGAACCGTTAATCAAAGATTCCCGATCAAGAATATGGCGGAAACGTCCAGTCATCGGCCCTATGACTGTTCTATCCCGAAAAACTGACATTGATGGATCTGTGCCTCGATGTCCGAAAAGTGCCCCAAGCTCGGAAATCCGAGCCGGAACTCTGAGCTTGAACTGGGTTCAGCCGTGAGGTTCAATCTATCAAAATACATGGCGGCTGAGACCGCCGGTCTGTGCTCCGGAGGTCGCTATGGATTGCTGCGGTGATTGTAATTGTCATGGCCACGCCTTCACGCGCCGACAGTGGATGTGGAGCACGATCGTAACGTCCGTTGGCGCGATGCTCACTGGCAGCGCAGGGCTGCGCGGTTCTACCGCCGCCGCCCAGACTGCGGAAAACACTTCTGCCGCGCTGGATGTGCTGCGCAAATCCATCTCTGTAGATGTACATACGCATGGCGGAACAGCTGGAATCACGTCACAGGCACCGCCGAATGACAGCATCGTAAATGGCATGAAGGCAGGTTCGTTGGCGGTCGCATGCCTCGCCGTCGTGCCGGACGGTCCTCTCCTCGGCAGAAATGCGGCCGGCGTCCTCGGCGCGCTCCGCACGCCGGAGCCTGGTGAACTCTACAAGTACCATCTTGGCCGCCTCGACTGGGTGGATGAGGTCCTCGCTAACCATGGCCTACGTCGCGCCCTTTCAGCATCCGATCTCGCGGCCGCACATGCCGCGGGGCAACCGTCGATCGTAAGCGACGTGGAGGGACTCGACTTCCTCGAAGGGAAGCTTGAGCGGCTCGATGAGTCGCATAAGCGCGGCGTGCGGCATGTTCAGCTCGTGCACTACACGCCCAACGAAATAGGTGACTTTCAGACGGGGACCGTTACCCACCAGGGGCTTACCGCATTCGGTGCGGAAGTAATCCGCGCCTGCCACCGTCTTGGATTGGTCTGTGACGTCGCCCACGCAACCGAGGACACGGTGAAGCAGGCAGTAAAAGTCGCAACCAAACCCTTGCTCTTGTCCCATACTGCGATAGCCGATTCTCCTGCGATGGGTCCGACACCGCTCAAGGGACGGCAGATCAGCGGTGACCATGCCCGCTTGATCGCCGAGACGGGTGGCGCGGTCGGCATCTGGCACTTCTTCCCTAGCCTCGAAAAATACGTCGATGGTTTGAAGGAAATGGTTGACGTTGTTGGAGTCGAGCATGTTTGCATCGGCACTGACCAGCAGGTCAGCCCTGGCAGCCTCCAGGACTACTCGAAGTGGGTGCACCTCGTCGCAGCGATGCTACGGGGTGGCTTTACGCCCGAAGAAGCAGGTAAGATCGCGGGCGGAAATTATTTGCGCATCTTCAGTACTGCGGTCGGCTAAATCTCATGGAATTCGTGAAGTCGGCCAGCTGCCGCCAATTCATGTGCGACTTCCGTTAAGGGTCAAACTCGGAAGTCGCCGCCGGACCGGGTCACTTCAGCTTCACCCCAATGAACAAACCCGCTCTCGCGGGAGGGTGCGGCGGCGAGGTCGGGCGCATTGCGTCTGGCACAGTAATCATTTGATCGAACGCGGGTGACGGGCGGGCGCTCCGTCTTGAGGATCGAGGGGTCAAGCACTCCAACCTCTAGACAGGAGCCCCCAATGAGCGAGAAGCCCATCAGCCCGCTGCGCCAACGCATGCTCGAAGACATGAACATGCGCAGGTTGGTGCCCGATACGCAACGCGAGTACATCCGTGCCGTCAAGAGGCTCGCGACCTTTCTCGGCCGTTCCCCCGACACCGCGACCCCGGAAGAGCTGCGCGCGTTCCAGCTGCATCTGACCGAGAACGGTGCGCAACCACCGAGCATCAACGCGACCGTGACTGCACTGCGGTTCTTCTTCAAGGTGACGCTCGACCGGCCGGAGACGACGCGCCATCTCGTGTTCGTCTACGAACCGCGCAAGCTGCCACGCGTGCTCTCGCCCGAAGAGGTGTTGCGGCTGCTGGAGGCCGCACCCGGGCCCAAGCACAAAGCGGCGCTCAGCGTTGCCTACGGCGCTGGTCTGCGCGCCATGGAGGTCGTCGCACTGAAGATCTGCGACATTGATTCCAAGCGCATGATGCTCCGCGTGGACCAGGGTAAAGGCCGCAAGGATCGCCATGCCATGCTGTCACCGCAGTTGTTGGAGCTGCTGCGCGACTGGTGGCGCATCGCGCATCCCCAAGTGTGGATGTTCCCCGGCCGCGACCGCATCAACCCGATGACGACGCGCCAGCTCAATCGGGTCTGCCACATGGCCGCCGGGCGTGCTGGACTGCCCAATTGGGTGGCACCGCACACGCTGCGACACAGCTTCGCCACGCACCTGCTCGAGCAGAACATCGATATTCGTGTGATCCAGGTTTTGCTCGGGCATTCCAAGCTCGACACCACGGCGCGTTACACCCAAGTGGCCACCAACATCATCCGTGAGGTCATGAGCCCGCTGGACAGGCTCACGCCACTGGTGCCGAAGAAGGACGAGCCGCCAGCCTAACGGGCCCACATGGCCCGTCCAGCTCTGGAGGTCGCGGACGTCTTCCGCGACCACGGGGCCGCGTGGCGTCATGCCAACCGCGGTCACGTGAGCCTTCTCCAACTCAAGGTGATGAGCGCCATCGAGAACTGCCGCACGGCGGCGCTGGGCGGACACGTCGCGCGCTGCGAGGATTGCGCCCACACCACGATCACCTACAACAGCTGCCGCAACCGGCACTGCCCGAAGTGCCAGGGCGCGGCAGCGCGCCAGTGGATGGCGGCGCGCGAGGCCGAACTGCTCCCGATTCCCTACTTCCACGTCGTCTTCACGCTGCCGTCGGCGGTTGGCGACGTCGCCTACCAGAACAAGGCCGTGATCTACGATCTGCTGTTCAAGGCCTCGTCGGAGACGATGCTCAGGATCGCGGCCGACCCGAAGCACCTCGGAGCCCGCATCGGTATTGCACACCTGGGGCTCGGCAATGACCCATCATCCGCACCTGCACATGATCGTGCCGGGCGGCGGGCTCTCCATCGATGACAGCCGTTGGATCTCATGCAAGCCAAACTTCCTGCTGCCCGTGCGCGTTCTGTCGAAGCTGTTTCGGCGGTTGATGCTAGAGAAGCTTCTGGCAGCGCACCAGGCGGGCAGGCTGCGGTTCCTCGGCTCACACACGCATCTGGCCGATGCCAAGACGTTCGCGGCGTTCCTCGCTCCACTCAGCAAGAAGCGCTGGTTCGTCTACGCCAAGCGGCCGTTCGCCGGTCCGAGAGCCGTGCTCGCCTATCTGTCACGGTATACGCACCGCGTCGCCATCTCGAACCATCGCCTGATCGCAGCCGACCAACGCAGCGTCACGTTCAAGGTCAAGAATTACAGGATCGAAGGCCCCGGCCGGTACACGACGATGACGCTCGACGTCGGCGAGTTCATCCGCCGGTTCCTCATCCACGTGCTCCCCAAAGGCTTCCATCGCATCCGCCACTACGGCCTGTTGGCCAGCGCGAATCGCGCCGAGACGATCGCGCGAGCGCGCGAACTCCTGGGACTGGCAACGCCTGCAGCGGAAGCGGCGATCGAAATCGATGCAGCGGCGGCGCAGCCACTCGCCCAGCCTTGCCCCTGCTGCGGCGGCCGCATGTTCGTCATCGAGACCTTCGACGCCGGCTGCCAACCACGCTACCGGCCGACGGCAATGAGGATCGATACCTCATGAGCGAAACCGCAACATTCCGCACCCGAACCACCAAGGGCTTTCCGCGCTGGTCAATGACCAGATACGCCGCCGCTCGGCCGAACATCGGTCCGGCATCGCATTCCACACCGCGTGCATCCCCGAAACGTGTCGTCAACGCGGCTCAATCAAAGCCGATCAGCCAAACCAGCCGGCGCAATAACGTCATCCCCGAGCCCAGCCGACTTCCGCACACCCACATCCGCGCGATCAAATCTCCATAGGCCGCGGCAGCCGTCTCACCCAACCTCACGCGCGTTCCTTCATTGGAGGCTTTCGGACGACGGCCCCGGTGCAAGCCGCATCGTCCCGGATGGCCGTCATCCGAAACCCTTCACAACAGCGGACATTAGGCAGTGCACTCGGCAGGTCCGCTTAGTGCCAATAGGCGACATCGAGCACCCGGCAAGATGATCGGATCATCGAACAGACGGCCCTAGCCGCGATATGTCATTCTCTCGCCAAGCGAGCCGCAAGCTCCTTGATCCGCTCATAATTGAGGATCGCCTCCGACAGTTCGCCTTTTCGGATTATCATCGCCGCATCGCGCTCATCTGGCAGCAACGCCATCGCTCTCGCCACTGCGGAGCGGAGTGTCATCACGCCGTGACGGGCCAAAACAACAGGCTCTTCCGGGTCTAGGAGTAAGGCCATTTTACACGCCCACGCTCAGGCTGGCCGTAAAGCCAGCGCACGCGCCCCCGAATGCCCAACTCCTAAAGGCTTAAGCAAACGTGGTTAACGTGTGGTTAAGCGTCGAGCAGGAGGCCGTCCGCGCGGTGATCGAGGCTTATGCAGCAGGCACGATCGAACTGCCGAAGCCAGCTAAGGATACTTCCAAAAATCACCTGCGCTATGCCCCACATTTCCAACCCTCGCACGATCCGTGCAAGCGTCCTTACACCGCCGAAACCGTCCAAGAATTTCTCGGCTTCGGGCGAAACCGGTCTCCATCGCATCAAGGACACGCTCAACGCGCTCGCGCTTGGCTCACTTGCCCCGCTGCTTGATCGCCCACAACCGATAGGCTTCGTTCTCGTAGGGATCGTCTCCGGTCGGCGGCGGTACCAGCCTCGCGCCTTCCTTGCGGAAGTGTTCGAGACCACGCCCTAGCTTTTTCCCGGCGAGTGTGTGCTGATCGTTGGCCCGGTCGGGGATTGTCGGAACGAAATCCTCAAGCATCGACCGCAGCCCGATCGCCGCACCGACGTGACAACCCGCGCGGGACTTCGGCGCGCACGCCATCATGCGGATCGCGTTGCCGTTCATCCCCCACAGCAGAAATTCCGGTGTTACTTCGGCAATGCCTGATAAGTGCCGCCTATCTACATCGGCTAATGTTCTGGCTCTTCTGCAACGTTATATCCCCACATAAACAGCGCAGCTTCGATTTCTCTCGGACTCGCTTGGCATTCTTTCGCGACTTGCCAGATTAGTTGCGAGGCCCATCGCACCATCGAGGCATGACAGAGATCTCTGGTTTTGCCGAACAATGCCGGAAAATGAATGCGGTTGGTGTCGGGGGTCCGTTTGGCGTCTCGGTCCACGGCGAAAAGTAATTGATCGGCAATATCGTATCGATGAATCTCTCGTTCTTCCGTAAATCTGGCAACGAAGAAGCCGAGAGCACCACCAACTCGACCGTCGTAGATCACAAGCTTCTGTTCGGGGTCGGCGAGGCTCACGATCTTCGTCATCGTCGAGTTCATTATCAGATTTACACCGTCAAATGACTCGAGCGAGGCCCGTTCGTCTTTAATCAGATCGACTGCGTTCGAAATCTTGGCAGAAATCTCACCCGCGTTTCGTTCGATCCACTCAAAGGTCCGCTTCTGTCGATATTTATTATCTACACCCCCCCAATGCATTATCGCCCGCAAGATGGCGCAGACATCATTATTGGAATCCCGTTGAATTGCGGACTGTAGATCGGTAGCGAATCGATCTAACTCGGCCTTATTCTCAGAAAAGTTTTTTCCGCTCCAAGCATATTTCGATACCGCATCCGCCAGACCAACTGCCGACCATTTACCATCAACCGTTCGGGACCAAGCCCGCGATTTTCCTCTAGAAGGAACGGCATAAGAATGATGACGGTTTCCTCCCCACTCACGGACAAGGAACTGGCAAAATTCGCGTATTTGCTCGTGGTTTCGAACGGCGCGATGCTCCCACTGCCCATCCGGTGTTAATGTAGGTGCGTGCGGCCGCGAGGGCACGGCGCTATGCACCCGCCAAGACTGGGAGCTGCTCTCTGCCATGATACCGCGCTATTTTGCGTGAACGACGTTTCTGCGGATAAGGTCCGATAGCTGAACCAAAAGCCTTCGCAGCCGAGCATTCTCCTCAAGCAGCGAGTGCATGTCGTCGCTGTGATCGTCATCCCAAAGTGACGGTTCATCCCCTCGAAGGGCATTCTCCTCAAGTAGCGAAACAGCGCCCTCGGTGTTTTCGTCAAACCCAAGCGAAGCTTCAGCGAGGCGACCTTGCTTGTTACGTGGCAGATGTTCTGTGCCCATGACTAATACCCCAATACAGATAGCCGAACGCGCCCCGGTCGCCCTATCCAAAGGGAACTGAGTCGGGAGGCAAATTTGAGTCCAAAATTTGAAGCGCATGGGGCGCGCCAAGGACGCCGCTTTATGGTCAAGACGGTGACGATGCTTTTGCGGTGGCCTTCTCGCTGACAGCGAAATATCGATTTTTAAGTATTGCGGACAAGAGCTGTGGCGCTGGTTGCGAGCTTACTGGGAATGCCGGTCAGGAGCGTGCCGAATTTCTCTGCCTCCCTTTTGGGTGCCCAATAGGCCGTCTGATTTGTCGCAGTAAGTGTATGGCGGCCACAAACCCGATCACGATCGATGTCCGAGTTGGGTCAAAAGCAGAAGTCGCGAGGCGTCATGGTCATATCTGCTTCACCCCCGAAAGCGGACATCCGGCAGCGCGGCGGCGATGTCGGCTAAGTGCCCAGAAGCGGACATTGAGAGGGCCCGAACAAAAGCATGGCCATCAGTGATGGGCACTGAAAGTTGGGTACCTGACACCGATTTCAACAGGAGGCACTTGCCTGCCAACCTGTCGACCTCCCCCGCGAGCGCCGATGAGGCGGACTCGGCTGTTTTAGACGCCACACAATATGCCCAGATCGCTCGGATAACGCCTGTCTTCCCCCGGCCATGCAGGTCAGAGTGTCGGTGCAGGATTTGACTCGACGACCCGCTCGACAGCCAGTGCGAGAGACAGGAGGTCGCGATCGCTGGCGGCTGGTCCGTCGAATTCAATTCCGACAGGTAATCCTGACGTCATCCCGGCGGGGAGAACAATGCTCGGCAAGCCGGCAGAGCTGCTTGCAATGTTCCGCGTGAACGCCACTCGCGCAGGAACCACAGTGCCATTTATCACAACATCGAATCCGGGTGATGTCAGAGACTGTGGCGATCGCGGTGCAGGCATGCGCACCACCGGAGAAAGTACGGCGCGCAGGCGATGCTCGCTGAAGTAGTTGCGCCATGTCTCCTGCAGCGCAGGACGATACTTCTGGATAGCATCTTGATACGCTTGATCCGAAATTTCATTGGAGGCACCTTCGATTACCCATTCTTCAGCCTGTTTCCGTATCTCCGGACTCAGTTGTGAGACGAGTCCGGCAAAATCGACCGGCGCATCATGTTCCGCAAGAAAACGCGTGATACTGCGCCGAGCCTCGTAATAGAGGATGGGAACAGTCACTTTCGCCAACAGGGCTGCGAGATCGGGTATCTCTGCTTCCACGACGAGCGCGCCGGCTTCGCGAAGGCGTAACAATACCGCGTCCATGACCCGTTGCACGCCTTCGTCGAGATTTGTGAAGTAGTATTCGCGGGAGACACCAATACGGACGCCGGTCAAATCCATAGGCGAGCTTACGATCGGATCTCCCGAGACCACCGAGTCAAGGAGACACAAATCGTAAACCCTTCTCGCCATCGGACCTAGAGTGTCAAGGGAGGGTGCAAGGGGCATCACCCCAGCGCTCGGGTAGCGCCCATGTGTCGGACGTAGCCCAGTTACTCCACACATGGCCGCTGGAATACGGATTGAACCGTTGGTGTCCGCACCAATGCCAGCTGGCGCCATTCGTGCTGACACTGCTACTGCAGTTCCGCCGCTGCTGCCACCAGGAATGCGAGCGGGATCATAGGGGTTTCGTACGACACCATAGACTTGGTTGGCGCTGGTCCAGCCTAACGACATTTCATGTTGATTGTTTTTGCCCAGCAATATGGCGCCGGATTGGGACAGGCGCTGCCAAATGGTTGAGTCTTCCTTCAGTCGAAATGACCGTAGCGAGCGTGTTCCACACGTCATCGGCATCGAAGTTGTGCCGATAATGTCCTTGAGTGGGATGGGCAGTCCGGCGAGCGCTCCGATCGGTTTCCCTCCGGTCCGTTGCTGGTCGATGTTGCGCGCGGCCTCTAATACGGCGTCCTGATTCAGTGAGATGAAGGCGTTCAGGTCTTTCAATTGGCTGCAACGATTGAGTAATGCGCGAGCATAACTCTCAGCAGATACGTCGCCGCGTCGAATTGCGGTGACGGCCTCTGCTGCGGACAACTCGTTAAGAGGATTCGTAGCGGACACGACTATGTCAGGCATTGCTGAAAATGCCGCCGCTGGCCGCAAGAAATTCGCGCCGAATCTGTTTTGCAGGAGGTTTCATGGCTACGTACCCCGAGGTATGGTGACACCGCCACGCGTCGCAGCTCAATCAAGGGGCATGGGACTGCCGGAATCTCGTGGGCTGCAACCGATAAAATAGCATCTACCTGTGCAATTCATCAAGACCAACGGCACACAGGCTCGGACTCTGAAGTCCAGACCAGCGCGATCCGTGTCCAGTCTGCCTCCGGAAGCCGATGCATCAAGGGTCATTGCATTTTTCGGCTACCACCAACTGACTCGTGCACCGTCACCCAATCACCCGTTACGGCGCGGAATAGATAGCGGGTTCTGCATTGGCAGAGTTGCCCGTAATGGGTATTATTCGAGTGACTGTGTCGAATAGTTGCCAGACCTCCTGGGTGGCGAGCCTACCGGCACCTACGAGCTGGGCAAGTCGCGACTCGGGTCTCTGTTATGGCCGCACCAGCTACCCATTACGTCAAGAGCGACGATGTTCATATCGCCTATCAGGTCATAGGCGATGGACCGTTGGACTTGCTGTTCGTTCCGGGCTTCGTGTCACACATCGAGGCGACCTGGCAGTCACCGACACGCAGCTCCTTCTTCCGTCGCTTGGCATCATTTTCCCGCCTCATCCTCTTCGATAAGCGTGGTACCGGAATGTCGGACAGGGGATCACAGATCTTCACGCTTGAACAGCGCATGCACGACGTCCGGGCGATTCTGGACGAGGTCGGGTCAGAGCGGGCGGCTTTGTTTGGGGTATCTGAGGGCGGGCCGATGTCCTTGCTCTACGCTGCCACGTATCCCGAACGCACATCGGCGCTGATCTTGTACGGCTCCTATGCGAAGCGCAGTTGGGCACCCGACTATCCGGTTGGTTGGAACAACGCGCGATGGCAATGCTTCCTCGAAAATATCGAACGCAATTGGGGCACACCACAAGGAATCAGTATCGAAATGTGGGCGCCGAGCCTTGCCAGCGACCCGAGTGCCGCCGAACGCCTCGCTTCCTATTTCCGTACAGCGGCGAGCCCTGGAGCAGCCGCCGCGATCATGAAGATGAATAGGGAAATCGATGTACGGCACGTCCTACCCACGATCCGCGCTCCGACTCTCATTTTGCACCGTGTTCGAGACTTGGTTATCGAGGTCGACCATGCGCGTAGAATGGCTCAAGGCATCCCCGGAGCCCAGCTGATCGAGCTGCCTGGCACCGATCATACATTTTGGGTGAATGACGGCGGTATACTCTTAGACCATGTCGAGCAGTTCTTGACGGGCAAGCGTCACGCGCACGAACCGGAGCGGGTCCTAACCACGGTTCTCTTTGCGGACATCGTGGGATCCACCGAGCGCGCCGTCGCGATTGGTGATCGTCCATGGCGTGAATTGCTTGCAGCATTCCGTGCAAACGTGCGAGACGTGCTGCGAAACTTCAAAGGGCGCGAAATCAATACTGCGGGCGATGGTTTCCTTGCGGCCTTCGACGGTCCGGCGCGAGCGATCCGCTGCGCAGGAGCGGTCCGCGAGGCAGCGCGCTCGCTCGGCCTCGAAGTCCGCTGCGGATTGCACACCGGGGAATGCGAGCTAGTAGGCGAAGACTTGGCTGGCATCGCGGTGCACATCGGCGCGCGCGTCTCAGCACTGGCCGCCCCCGGTGAAGTGCTCGTATCCCAGACCGTTCGAGACCTCGTGGCTGGCTCCGGATTAACGTTCGCAGAGCGCGGCGTGCACACATTGAAGGGTGTGCCAAGCGAATGGCGCTTGTTTCAAGCAATTGTGGATTGACCTCCCGGCTTTGGCTTGCGGACCGCGACCGCACGACGGCTTCGGGTCAAACGCGACAGATTTGCTATCGCCCGGCGCCGCTGCCATGACGGCAACCCTCTGAAAGCCGACACGATTCCGTTCCCTAGGGCGAGGCTCATGATCGTTTCCCTCAGTAACTGAGGAAAACGACAATGCCCGACCAAAATTGCCTATCCGCCACGCCCCGCCGGACGCCCTGGAATAAGGGCAAACTGGTTGGGGCCAAACCTCCACTGCGGCCAAAACACGTTTGGTCGATACGAACCCGACTGCTGATCGAGGGACGAACGCGCGACCTCGCCTTGTTCAATCTGGCCATCGACAGCAAGCTTCGCGGCTGCGATGTCGTGGCCTTAAACGTCAAGGATATTGCTCCGAATGGCTATGCGGTTGATCGCGCAACGGTTCGGCAAAAGAAGACAGGACGGCCGGTCAAATTCGAGCTGACGGATCAAACCCGCCAAGCCGTTGATGACTATTTGAAGGCCGCAGGCAAGTCGCTAGGCGAGTTCCTGTTCACTGGCCGACGAGCTAACGGCCAATGCATGACAACGCGCCAGTATGCTCGGCTTCTCCATGAATGGGTGGCAAGCATCGGACTCGATCCGAAATTGTTCGGCACGCATTCGTTGCGCCGGACGAAGGCGACGCTGATCTATCGGCGCACCGGCAATCTAAGGGCCGTACAGCTTCTGCTCGGAAGGGCGGCATACTGCCCGCGAACAACAGGCTGAAGCACGCATCACTTACCGATTTCATCCTCGCTTCGGCGAGACGGTAGGCGTTAGGCGGCGGCTTGAGCGAGGCGGCGCCGCGTTTCTCGTTGTGCACCAACTTGACGGCACCTTTGCCTGCCTTCCGGCGTGGATGACTGACGAGGCTACGTCCCGGTTCGAGATCAGCGTTGAGCCGCATTTTCCCCTGGATGTTCTTTGCTCCCTACGCAACGAGGTCGATGCGCTTCTAGGCTTTCTGGCGTCCGAATCAAAAACGGAGCGACCAGACAATGACGCACCGATCCGAGAATCTCCAGACAAGCCTGTTCGAGGCCGAGCGACCGTGCGTCGAACTGCGTGCAGCTCAAAAGAGCGAGCTCGCGATGGTCATCGAGGTGCTGCTGCGCGAGATCGCAGCGGCGCTGGCAATGGCGGTAAGCGGGGGGAGCGGCGATGACCAAGATCACGACTGAGCATCTCGCCCGCAACGCCTGCGTCTACATCCGGCAATCGACAGCAGACCAGCTCGCGCATAATCATGAGAGCCGACGGCGCCAATACGGCCTCGTCGATCGCGCCAAGCAGCTTGGCTGGAGCAACGTCGAAGTCATCGACGACGACCTCGGCCGCTCCGGCGGCGGCATCGCGCGTCCCGGCTTCGAGCGGCTGCTTGCAACGATCTGCGACGGCCGTGTCGGCGCTGTGCTCGCGATCGAGGCGTCGCGTCTTGCCCGTAATGGCCGCGACTGGCATACGCTGATCGAGTTCTGTGGATTGGTCGGCACGCTCATCGTCGATGAGGACGGAATCTACGATCCTCGCCATCCCAACGATCGGCTGCTGCTTGGCATGAAGGGCACGATGAGCGAGCTTGAACTCTCGATGTTCCGCCAGCGTTCGCAGGAAGCGCTGAAGCAGAAGGCGCGCCGCGGCGCGCTGGTCCTCGGTGTCGCCGCCGGCTATGTGAAGATCGGTCGCGATCGCATAGAGAAGAATCCGGACAAACGCGTGCAGCACGCCCTGCAGCTGGTCTTCACCAAGTTCGCCGAGCTGCAAAGTGCAAGACAGGTGCACATCTGGCTGAGAGAGGAGTGCATCGAGCTGCCGGTCAAGTCGCGCCAAGGCGAGGCGCACGGCGTGGTGTGGCGACTGCCGGCCTACAACATCGTACACAACATCCTGACCAATCCGATCTATGCAGGTGCCTATGCGTTCGGGCGCACGACGAGCCGTGTGAGTGTCAAAGGTGGACGCAAGCATGTCCGGCGTGGTGTGCAAAAGCCCATGGCCGAATGGGATGTCTTGATCAAGGATCACCACGCGGCCTATATCACCTGGGACGAGTTCGAGCACAACCTCGAGGTAATCGCCAACAATGCGACCGGCATGAGCAGCGCACTCGCTCGCGGAGCAGCTCGTAAAGGCGAGCTGCTGCTGCCCGGACTGCTGCGATGCGGCCACTGCGGCCGCAAGCTCCATGTGCACTACAGCGGCAAGATCGGCCGCTACAATTGCTACGGTGCGCGTACGAACCACGGTGCCGCGCGCTGCATTTCGATCAGTGGCTTGAGCATCGATGCGGCGATCAGTAACGAGGTCCTGCACGTCCTGAAGCCGCTCGGCATCGAAGCAGCACTCAAAGCGATCGAGGCGCAATCGCGCACGACGACCGCGGCCGAGCGCCAGCTGGAGCTGTCGCTGCAGCAGGCGTGCTACGAAGCCGCGCACGCGCGCCGACAGTACGACGCCGTCGACCCGGCAAACCGGCTGGTCGCCGGTGAGCTGGAGCGCCGCTGGAACGAGGCATTGCAGGCTGTCGCAAAGCTTGAAGGAGAGATCGCCGCCCTGATTGCGCGCCGTCCGCCGCGGCTCGGCGAGCCGGAGCGCCAGCAATTGGTGGCGCTCGGTGCTGATCTGGAGCGCGCCTGGTTGCATCCCGCTGCAACCGCCGCAACGCGCAAGCGTATCCTTCGCGCGGCACTCACGGAGATCGTCGTGCGCAAGGACGGCGCAATCATCCATGCGGTCCTGCACTGGCAAGGCGGCGACCATACCCAACTGCAAGTCAAACAGCGCCTGAATGCGGCCGGCCGGCACAATCCACGCATCCCCGACGACACAATCGCACTCGTGCGTGAGCTGGCGCGGCTGATGCCTGATCGGCAGATCGCGCGCCTGCTCAATCGCACTCGCGTCGAGACCGGGCACAGCAATGCCTGGACGCAAGAGCGCGTGCGCGGCTTCCGCAATCACCACGACATCGCCGTCTTCCGCGATGGTGAGTGGGCGGAGCGCGGCGAGATTACGCTCGAAGCGGCAGCAAAACTCATCGGCGTCTGCAACATGACGGCGCTGCGTATGCTCCGCCGCGGCGACATCAAAGGCCGACAAGCTTGCGCGGGCGCGCCTTGGGTGATCAGGGCCGAGGACTTGGCAGGTTTCGCCAAGGGAAAGCGTCGGAAGCCTCCGCTAACACAAAATGCCACGCAGCACGCCTTTGACTTTCAACGAGTTAGCCGAGGTGCATTATGAATCATGACTGCTCGGTCATGCCAAAATCGAAAGCACTGTCAGGTATCTCGGTATTGAGGTGGACGATGCGCTCTCGATAGCGGAACAAGTTGAGGTCTGAAACACCCGGGCAGAGCGGAAATACTCTGCCCGATTAATGTCAGCCGCTTCGGGCCATGTGCGGATATTGTCGACTAACGCTGTCATCGGCGGATGTGGCGATAAGCAACCACCGACGAGAATGCGAACCTGCGGCAACGGCCACTATATCTTAGGGGATGGAATATCTCAGACGATGGATCAACTGTCAGCGATGCTGACATGTCTATCCGCAAAAAACGGGTTCTCGGCGCCGTTGGTGGCGAGGGCGAAATCCATAGCCGACCAACGGAAATCGCTCTAGTGTTCCGGATGCTCGGTCGAAATTCGGTACTGACCTAGAGCCTGATCATGATCAAAACGCCAATCGTTATTGCTGCCACGACCGCGGTGGGACATTCGATTGCGCAACCAACGTCGGGGTAGTCGGACTAAGACGTGACTTCAACACGTTGCTGCTGACATCGTTCCAAGCGGGCCGCCGCACCGACGAGTTGGCCAACTCGCGATCCAGAGCTTTTATGGCTGCACCAGCAACTCATTACGTCAAGAGCGACGATGTTCACATCGCCTATCAGGTTGTAGGCGATGGACCGCAGGACATACTATTCGTCCCCGGATTTGTGTCACACGTCGAGGCGCTGTGGCAGGTGCCAGCGCGCAGCGCTTTTTTCCGTCGCCTAGCATCATTCTCCCGTCTTATCCTCTTCGACAAGCGCGGCACCGGAATGTCGGATCGGGGATCGCAGATCTTTACGCTTGAGCAGCGTATGCACGACGTGAGTGCGATTCTGGACGAAGTCGGCTCAGAGCGGGCAGCTTTGTTTGGCGTGTCTGAGGGAGGGCCAATGTCCCTGCTTTACGCCGCCACATATCCCGAACGCACATCTGCGCTGATCTTATATGGCACGTATGCGAAGCATAGCTGGGCCCCCGACTATCCGTGCGGCTGGACCGACGAACGATGGGACCGTTTCTTCGAAAATCTCGAACGCAATTGGGGCACACCACAAGGAATCAATCTCGAGATGTGGGGCCCGAGTCTTGCCCACGATCCGAATATTGCTGAAGGCGTGGCTTCCTATTTTCGGACGGCAGCGAGCCCCGGAGCAGCCGTTGCGATCATGAAGATGAATCGCGAAATCGATATCCGGCATATTCTGCCCGCGATCCGGGCTCCGACGCTTATTTTGCACCGCGCTGGAGACCGAGTCATAGATATAGAGAGCGCGCGCAGAATGGCTCAAGGTATCGCGGGAGCCCAGCTGATCGAGCTACCGGGCATTGACCACCTCTACACGGTTGATGGGGACACAATCCTTGACCATGTCGAGCAGTTCTTGACGGGCAAGTGCCATTCGCAGGACCGGGAGCGGGTGCTCGCTACGGTTCTCTTCGCGGACATCGTGGGGTCTACCGAGCGGGCTATCGCGCTCGGTGATCATTCATGGCGCGAATTGCTTGCGGCGTTCCATGCAAAAGTTCAGGAGATGCTCCGGAACTTCAACGGGCGTGAGGGGATGAGGCGCGGGCACTACAAAGGCCGCTGCCGGATGTTTGCTCTAAGCCTTGCTCTAATTTCCGGCCTCGCGATCGGCCCGTCCTGGTAACGAGGTCAAGAACTGCAGTGCGGCGTTGCGCGTGTCTGGAGAGTTCAGGATCCCGAGATGAGCGGTGAAGAGGACCGTGTCGAATAGACCCTGGCCGACAAGGTCGATCGTCCCGGCGCCGGCGAGGCCGGCGCTGGCAGTGAAATCATGCGGTTTGCCGTCGCGATCCTCGGCGGGAACGCCGGGGAGGGCACCGTCCTGCAGGCTGTTGTAGACGAAGTCGGCTGTTCCTGGCTTGTTGCGGATTACCAGGTAACGAGTGGGACCCGGCGTCTCGCCCGCGGCGTTCAGTACCGTGAGCAACTGGGTGTGGTCGGAACCGTACTCGTCGCATACCGCGCTGTTCGGCGTGAAGCCGCCGCCGCTCGCCAGCTGGTAGAAGTTGAGCGGGCTGGGCGAGCAGTCAATGATGCCATGATTGGGTCCGTCAATGGCGACGAGCGCCCGCACCTTGCGATAGGCATTGTCCTGCAGCATCCATTCCCGGGCCACGGTGACGCCGAGACTGTGGGCGACGATGTCGACGCGCTTGGCGCCAGTGAAGTCGAGGACCGCCTGCACGAATTCGCGCAGGATCGGCACAGCCGCGGCAGTAGTGTGCGAGACGCCTGAGCGATGGGTATTGTCCTGCACCAGATCGCACTGATCGCCTTGATAACCCAGCCCCCAGAGCTCGCTCGGGCGGTAGCCGTGATCGAGGAAGAATTGCGCGAAGGCTTGGATGCGGCCAAAGGGGTTGCAGGCGGTCGCGAACGGGGTGTCATTGTTGCCGTGGAGGAAGATCACTGGGACGTGCTCGATGCGGCCGATATGGGAGCCAAAGCCAATCACCGGCTGGCCGAGATAGAAGTTGCGGATCACCGGGAAGTCGTCGGGAAACTTCGTGCCGATCTCGGCGGCGCTCGCAAACGCTCCGGCGCCAAACTGTAACAGAACCGCGATGATGGCTGCAATGCGAAGGTGTTTGGTGGTCATAGCCCCTCCAGCCCCGGTAAGTATTCGCTGAACGTAGCGAACTCGTTTGCAAACATCCGCTGACTGCTCATGTTTACCTGAAACAAAAACATATTCTATCAATGGTTGTGGTGAAGCAGGATCGTGTCGAATTGTCTAGCTTATTTTGCCATGGCGAAAGCTCGATCCCGGCAGCGTGTCTTCTCCTACTTTGGATGTGCGTGGTGGATCGGGCCGCGAGTTGCTGCCCGCTCTGTTAGGATTCGGGGATCGCCAAGCCGCGCGCCCGCGATGATCCATGCCGATGTCCGAGTCGGGTCAAACTCGGAAGTCGCCTTCCGTCACCGCGACGTCCGTTCATCCCTCGGGAGCAGACATCGGACCGCGCGCTCGGTACGTCCGTTTCGTGCCAAGAGCCGACCCGGCAGCCCCTCCGCCCATAGATCGCCAGGAGTCACACGCCAGGTTCGATCGGCTTGTCGACTGCGCCGCCGCCCTCGGCCCAATCCTTGAAGGCGCCGAGATTGTAGACCTGATCATAGCCCATCTCTTTGAGCACCTTGCCGCCCAAGGCCGCGCGCCCGCCAGAGCCACAATAAAGGATGACGGTTTTCTCCTTTGCGAAATTCTTATCATGGTAGGGCGACTCGGGATCGGCGCGGAATTCCAGCATACCGCGCGAGACATGTAGGGCGCCGGCGACTATGCAGCTTTTTTCCACTTCCGCAGTGTCGCGCACGTCGACCACCAGCGTGTCGCCCCTGGCGATCATCTCGCGCGCCTGCGTCGGCGTTATCCGCGGCACCGCGGCGTTGGCAGCTTCCATCATCTGCTTGACGCTTATGGCCATGGTGTCCTCCTCTCCCGAGCATTCGTGACCCTCAGCTGCGGATGTGCCCCGGAGCGTCAGGAACGACGCCAAGATATCACACCTCTCACGGCGCCGCAGGGGGCATCGAAAGGCGGTGAGCCTGGACAATGACCGGTTTGGGTCATTCGCGTCATTCTGATCATGCGCTAACCACTTCCGGTCTACGCCGATAAGCAGACATCTTCAGCGTCGATCCGCATGTCTCAAAGGTGCCATATGCGGAAGTGGCATAGGTCGAGAAACGGCATTGTGCGACCCGTGAACGGCTCCACTAAGCCATGTATGCGCGAAAATCCGTTGCGGTGGAGGTCACTTTGAATTCCGCCGCTCAATCCTGGCACGCGGCGGATAGCTCCGCGCTGCCCCAGCTTATGTAGGCTGCGCTGAAACGTGATAATCGCCTTCACTGAAAGACGATCCGCCAGCCTGCGTAGCGTTGGGACATTCCCGAACCACACTCGGCTCTGACGGCCTCAAGGCATTGCCTTTGTTTTTTGAGTGAGGACAATCACGCTGATGCCAATCTCGCTGAATGGCTGCGCCCAAGCAGCTTCTCATCGCGCCTCGGCAATAACCCGCGCTCATAAGCAAGCTTGTAGGCGTATGCGGCCGATAGTCCGTTGCTCATCGCAAGTTCGGTTCCTTTGATGGGATCGCCTAGATAAGCATACAGGATTTGCTCGCGAGTTTCTTTGGTGATCCTGTTGCGGCTATTCCATCTTCCAGTTGTCATTTGGTGCCTCCTTATGCGAAGCAATACACGGCATCGGACGAGCTGGAGCTAGTGGGCGGGAGCTGCTGATCGCCTTGCGCTCGCGGTCAACCCATGCTTCCCGGCAGGAAGCATCTGACGCCAACCAAAGCGCCGTTCAGATAGTAGGGCCAGACCATCGTGCGGCCAGCGCGGTTCGGTCCATCCACGACAGCGTCGTTCGGAACATCAACCCACTCGCCATCAATGCGCACGCGATAGTGACCGTCCTTAGTTTCCCAATCGGCGTCATCAACGCGCTCCGCATCACTGCCATCGCAGCAGGGCCCTTTGCCACTGTACAAGCTCTCATACCAACTGTTCAACTCAGGGCGCTGATGATCGTGGGCGCGAGCGTGACCGACTGTAGAAATCGGCAGCATGACGGTGAATAGAACAAGCGTTGCATGCCAAAAGTGATTGTTCATCTCACACCCAATCCCGGAATCCCTCTGTGCAGTCAGGAAATTCATCCATCCGCATCAACATGCGAAGCTTTCTCAGCTCGCCGCTGGTAGTCGTCGGCAAGAGCCTTAAGCTGACCCGCAATCGCTGAGTCGGTCATGGTTTTGGCAGCGCGGAGCAAAGTCTGTGCCGTCTCTAAATATTCCTTGCCTCGTTGTGAGATCTGGACCGTCATAAAGCCCTCGCGCGGTTCTCGGGCAGCTGGAAGGCGACTTGGAGCCAGCCCATCCAATTGCGGTCACTTTCCCTGCGAGTTCTGAAGCGATCGACGCACTTCTTGGAACAAAGCGGGGTTCGCCACGAGTAGTGCCGGACGAGACCAAACTTGCCATCACAAACTGCGCATCGCGCGGCACTGCCAGATCTAAGACTTTCGGAGCAGTCGGGCATTGGAGTTTCCTCTTGGTACTATCCTCGCTGTTCGTCGATCGTCCTTTTTTCACCGTCGCACTTCATAAGAGTCTGTGCGCTTTTCCAACGCATGCAGCCTAAGACGATCGCTTCAGCGGCTCAATTGAACGTAGGTAATCGTCCGGCATGTAAAGGGGTAACGGAACCCATACGAAGGTTTATGGGGCTCGCCGTTAAAGCCGACGACTTCCGCAACGGGTCAAAAGCTGAAAAGCTCAATGGGAGCATATGTTTTCCGCTTTGCCATGAAGTCAGATACCGCAACTCGGGACGACATCGGCGGCGCCAGGGTCGAGTACGAGGAAAAGGTCGTTGTACTCGTCGAGCTGAATACGACGATGATTGCTGCCCGCGAGAATGCCATAACGGAAATGTATGCTGCGATTTTGGTCAATACCAACCCGGAGGAGATGGCCAAAGCGTAACACTCAAAGGGAGAGATCAAGTAGGCGATCTTTGCTTGCTGATTTCTCCTTGTGCGCCGCTTTGGTTATAACGAGAACCCGTTTCGGATGAGCGACCTAAATTGAAGGGCTGTAAGGTGGTAGCCATCCTTTTGCCCGCGCACGCGCGATCATCCGTTGGGCTTCGGCTACAGAAATTTTCTTGTTGCTACGCACGCTCATGGCACAGCCTGCCCTCAAGTCACTGTCGAGCGAGTGGTAAAAACCACGTCGGTAGAATTCTCCCTCCGGATTCAAAGCCCCTAATTGCAAGGTACGTACCGGCATTAGACTTGCCGCTCGAATAATCGCGGGCGCGCATATCAGGGAAGCGGCAGCACCAAAGAAGACGATTCTGCGCGTCATTCTGGCGTCGGTGTCGGTCATTGCGAGTCTCAGATTTTGCGGTTGTGCAATAGGCACGACCGGCAAGCTGGAATGCAATCAGCAGCTTCGCGTCGCTCTCATGAGGGATTTGATGATCAGCCCGGGGCGGTTGCTATCCCGTCCCGGACTTCGTTTCTCCAGCGTCACCCGTCTCAACGAATTGCCGTGGTCGCGTCTGTTGCGCGTGGCTATGATCGCCCGGCCAGTCTTACCACTCCCCGAATAGGCTACCGAACGATCTATTGTAATCGACCGCCAAAGCCGATCGGATCGCGCCCGTTCGGGGTAGTTCGTTTAGTTGAACGTGCTCGGATCACCGATGATTTCGATCTTATTCTCGCTCAGAGACCACATCGCCGAACGGACACCCTGATCGTCGGCCCCGGCCGTCATCAAGGCCGCGAATTGATCAGGACAAAGCTCGTTGATTGGTCGCCGGCCGAGCAGATCTTTCGGCAAGTTGTGTTGCAAGCCCATGCCTGCCATCTCTTGAAGCAGACAGGGAAGCACGAGAGTGACAGTCTTCCAATCGTCCGGAAAGAACGGTCGAGCGGGGCCGAAGGTATCAAACCAATGAATAACGTACTCGGGAAAGAGTTTCTCGACGGCTCTGCGACCTGCCGGGGAGGCCGCCACTTGCACTTCACCAAGGTGCTCACCATCAAGACCGATGAAGAGAACATCGACCATCTTAGTCAGATCGTCGAGAGCCGTCATGAATTTTTGTGGCTTCACTCGGCGCTTATTGGCCATCCTCTCGGACAGCTTCGTGTATAGTTGCGGCATGGGGATGCCCTTTCACGTGTCCCCCGGTAAAGACCCGGTGAGGGGGAAAATTATTGACGACGGATGGTCTGTCGCCCGCGTCTACACCTTGCCATCTCGCACACACCGCATTTGCGCCGATGTGATCAGTCCGTGGCCCCGTGAAAAGGGATGAGGGCCATAAGGTAGGTTGGTAGAAGTCACCGTCTTTGGTGCTTCAGCTTTTACGCAAGGTCATATCTGTATATTGCGGCGCCGGCTTCAAGAGCTTCGCGACGTGATCGAGTTGCATGCATAATGGGTGTCGCAAGAGCAACAGCGAGCGGATTTTCTAAATCTCAATTTCGGTTTATTTTTCGGGGAGGCTTAGAAGCGGCGCGCCGGTGCAACTCGAGGCGCATACTCACATTAGGCAGCTCGCATGACAAAGGAAATTTAGGTTTAATGAATTGAGACCGTGAATTGAGGAAAATCTCGCGTGCGCGTGTAATTAAGAAAGAAGGTTAACGCGCTCCTACCACGTTTTCCGCTGGAAGCCGTCAGTTGCGGAAGACCCCATTGCTCATCTCAGGCCGAAGAGTACCAGACCTACATTGCGAGGGTCAGCAGCAATGAGCTTGGCTCGATCTTAACCAGGATCTCAGCCACTTTTGGAGCTGCAACGAGAGACGTGAGTCAAAATGGGAATTGGTTTCGCGTAATGTGCCTTATGGAATCTTTTCAGCGACCCCCAAGAAGCGTGCCAAGTAACGCTTTAACCATCGCGTCTACATCTAGTGGCGCTCAGTCTGCGACCGCTTTCGTTGATAGACGATCGTCGCGAGACCACCTCGTCCATCATCAGTCTTTCGCAAGACGTGCAGACAAGTTTAGCTATTAACTGGCCATGCGGAGTTCGCATGGTAAAAAGCGAAGGTAAAGAATTAATGTTAATGATAGTTACGTCCAAGCGATCGCGCTCGACTTAACCAAAAGACCATAACGCGGTTGCCTGCCAAGTAGAACCATAAGAGACTGAACACGCTGTTCGGCGAAATCTTAATTTGCCAGAGCGACGGTTTCGGGATGATGGACGTCGACCTTTCTACAGCCGAAGATGCCTATGCGACTTTGCTGGACGCGAGAAACAAGCCGCGCGCGGCCGCGGCCGTTTTGGTCCGTGCTCTGAGAGCCAAGACCCAGAACGCCGGCAGGCATTCTCACGAACTCGAGATGGCGCAGGCGGATGCTTGGCTCGCCATTTGTGCGCTGTCCAAAAGTCTCGATAACGACCACGAGACTGATGCCGAGACTTGGTCGCGCGCGATCAGTCGCACCGAAGAGTGGCGAAATCTTCTGGATTGATTTAGTTTCGCTCAGCCACGCGATGCTGTGATGTCAGTCGCGCAGATCGAACTGAACGCGAAGCCGATTGGCGATTTGCCTACGTAGACACGCCATGTACGGTCGCTTGGCTGCACCGATAGTCCGAGCAATTAACCAGGACGCGCCGCGGAACGCCTGACGATCGCATCTGCCCGAACGTAACGAAGCACTCCCGGCCGCGGCCTTAAGGATCGTGGCCGGCCGCGCAGGCGCATCGTTCCGAAGCACTAGCCGGTTCAAACGTGTGTGCGCATCCTCGATCTTATTGGCGCCTCGAAGATTTTCAGCCCGGTCTCATCGCGGACGGCGATGCGGTTCCCCGGCTTACCGAAGATTGGCCGCTCGGTTGCGATGCGTTGAGCTATGAACTTGGCGTGGTCCTTCGCTTCCTTTCGGGACTTGCATTGATGTCCCAGGACGTCATGAGCTGGAAGCTCGCCGACCAGATCAAAGAAGAACCTTTTCATGAGCGAGCGAGTCCGAAATCACTTGAATTGCGGAACCGTCGGAGCGCTTATACGCGGCGGCGGTATCGGCGCTACCCTATTAGCATTTCCGATCCCGCTCGGGTCGGTCACCTGACTTTGCGCCGCGCCAACCAGACCAGGGTTCGATCGAACTCCTCCCCCCATTGCTGAATGTCCCATTGCGGCCCCTCCGTCTGGACCACCTCCGGCTCGCGCAAATGAAGCGGCAGGCGAGGCCAAGACCACCAAGAATACTAAAGCGACTTTTACCGTGTTCGACATGGGGAAGCTCCTGCCGTGGAGCTGATATGTAGGTTGCAATCCATCGACATTACCTGGTTCACGCCGATCTGATTCATCAGAACAATGAGAGGTGAGGGCGCTGGTTCACTCCGTTGGGCTTTTCTCTCAAAATCCGGCCTGACCGTCGGCCGTTCTCAGGACGGTTTATCGGCCGATTTCTCTGCGGCTGTTTTGCGCGCCAGGATGCCCGTCTGTAGCGGGGGAACATGCCCTATCAAAGCGCAGTCCGCCGCGCGTTCGGGAATCACGCCCGCGGTCAAAAGAACGGCCCCAGCACGGGGATGAGCTAGTACGCGCCGGCGGATTGGCTGGTTTCGCCCGAAGGACAGCAAGCGGAGCGTTCCATGGACCGACAAAAATTATTCAAGCCGTCCGAAACGTCGCCGCGCCGACCTGCGGATCGCTCCGCCTCGGCGTTATCCCGTGAAGCCACTGGTGAGACTGGGTGCAAAGCGAATCACTGCACCTTTTGCGGGATTTCTCTCACAAGCCCAATTTGCCCGAATAGAGCGGAAATTCGAACAACATTTCAAAGGGTTATTTTCGCAAGCCTATCGGAAGTTAGAATCCCCTCCGGTCCGCCAGTAAGTCACTGATATTACAGTAGAAAATGTCTCAGGCGCGAATGTGCCGACACTTCCGCGGGTTAGCGACCGGAGTTGTGTGAGTTGGCCACTGAGAGAGCGAATTCTTCGCGATTTTCACGTTCAGCGTACGCCATTTCTCAGAACGCGACTTCGCCAGTGGCTTTCTCTGCGAATGATGCTGGCGACGAAAAGAGAAACAGTGCAATCCAGCGAAACTCGTATGACTTTACGTCCGCAAAAGCGCGGTGCCGATGATCAGCGCGCGCAGAACTGTGATCGCGGATGATGCCAGGCTCGTCTCGGGCGTGAGCTCTCCGCACGGCAAGGATGCCGTTCCGATGGACTTCCGTTACCAGCGCCTCGATGCAGAGCGACAAACGAGACGTGATTAGCCGCCAGATAGCAGATCAGGCCAGTTGCCGTACTCGGCGACGATTTTCCGCCAGCTTGCTTACTCGCTCGAATGAGGCAGAGCTGGGGCTTCAGTCCGAGCGTCCGTATCGCGCGGTAAAGTAAAGTGCCCTTCCTGAGGGAGGGGTGACAGTTCTGGAGTGCACCCCTAGCCTGAGAGAGGAAATCGTGACAGTTCTCCGTAAGGCGCGTTTGCCTGCGAGCTTCAAATCCATGTTTGCCTCTTCAGCGCTCAATAGAGCTGAATGTCTGACCGTGGAACTCCAGGCTTTGGCGCAGAAAACGTGGAGTCTCTCTGGCGTGACCCGCCATCGGCTGGTGAGATCGACGATCACCAAGGAACGCTTCCGGTATCGTTGAAAAAGCCGCCGCTAGGTCCATCGTCTGGAAGAGTAGCGAGATGAATTACGATCCGCGAACCCTCTTCGACCGTTCGGTTGCCACTGAAGTTGTTGAGGTCGGTCGCAATGTATCCAGGTGTTGCGGTGTTGATCTTGATGTGGGTGTGTGCCGCACTCCGCCGAAAGGCGTTGGCGTATTGGACCGTCAGCATCGTGACGGCAGCCTTGGACGATGCGTAGGCGACGATCGTGTCTTCTCGGCCGAACATCGTCGTTGGATCGCTCGCCAGCGTCAAAGATGCAGTTGTGCTGGCAATGTTG
This sequence comes from Bradyrhizobium sp. Ash2021, assembly GCF_031202265.1. Lineage (NCBI taxonomy): Bacteria > Pseudomonadati > Pseudomonadota > Alphaproteobacteria > Hyphomicrobiales > Nitrobacteraceae > Bradyrhizobium > Bradyrhizobium sp. Ash2021. Next base: position 8,919,754 of record NZ_CP100604.1, read on the forward strand.
ACGATGCGAGGCCGCTTCGATGCCTGCAGGAGCGGTAGCATCGCATGAACCATCCGGACCACAGCGAAGACGTTGGTGTCGTAGGTCTCCTTCATCTCGGTGGACGTGATCTCAAAAGCCGGACGGGCTACCAAGACGCCTGCGTTGTTCACGAGAACGTCAAGCCGGCCATGCTGGCGTTGAATCTCTTGGACGACTGCCGTGACGCTTTCATCATTTGTAACATCGATCTGTACCGGAACGACGTCCAGCCCCTCCGCGATAAGTGCGGCAGCGGCCTCTTCACCCCGCGTCCAATTGCGACTCCCGAGATAGACGCGCAATCCGCGTTTGCCGAGCTGCCGCGCCACTTCTTTGCCGAGGCCCTTGTTCGCACCTGTGACCAGCGCGATCGGTTTTTCATCCATTGTGATCTCCTAACGAGGAATTAGCAGCGACTTGAGCCGACGAGTTTCGCGCGCGCCTACTCGTCCACCAGCATCAGGTCGCGACAGCTGCCGCCCACGTAGTCGGCGATGGCCAACGCCACGCCGAAATTGTCCGCCCTGTGGCAGATTTTCGTTCTGGTCCAGGAAGTTGTCCATGAAATCGACGTAGCGCACCAGCGCTAGATTGGCCCCACAAACGATCCTCCACTAGCGAGGCAAAAGCGGAGATGACCGTAGGTCCGGGTTGGCATAAAAGGCGACGTCACTTCGGCCAGCTCAGAGCCATCGGTTCAAGGATTGGGGCTCCGTCCATTGTGGGCACCTTCTTCATGAGCGCTCGAAGTCGAACGATGGCGTCGCCTGCTCGCTTACCGTCGTTGGCGATAGTATTGAGCGACCGCCGGACTTCTTCCAGATCTGGCGGTTGAGCGTTCAGCCAGTCCAACCCCGCCTGTGCATTAAGGACCGTCGCCGTGATCGCATTGACGACCACACTATAGGTACGCACCAGCTCGGCCGAGTTCTGCAACGGCACACGCCCGTTCGTTTCGGTCATAGTTCCCTCCGTCCGCTGAAACGGCGCGGCGCACGCAGCAGGGCCCCACGGCTTTCTGCTCGTCTCTGACAGCAAAGGCAGACGTGACGCGCCCGTATGGGCCGCTTCGGTATCCGTGAGGCGCCGAAAGCCGCTCCGCCTTCTGTCGCTTCGATGTGTCCTTTTGTCTCGTGCATGAAATGCTCTCTCAAGTGGGAGGCATCGAAAAAGCTCGATTGAGAGCGTCGCGCAATCTCGTGACACAAACGAGTTTTACGTTGTAAGTTTGTGTTAATCGTGCCGCTGAGAGCGCGCGTCTTGGGCGACGCATCGAGTCCAAAAGGAACTCTCCAGCGGTATGAGGTCCAAGACGCACGTCGATTGAAATGACCGAGGTGACAGGCATGTAGAGTCTCAAATGTCGAAGCGATTGCGAAGAATGATCAGTTGAACGATCAATTCGCTCTGCAAGGTGAAATAGAAGGCGAGCACCAGCGGATCAGGTAAGCCGCGTTTGTCATAATCACCGTCAACATTGGCCGTTACGATGAAGTTCTCATAATTGTTAATCACCTTGGTTACGTTCATCGTCAGTCTCTCACCGACGATATCGCGCTTGGCCCACTCTCTGATGGCCGGCTTTCCCCAGTAGTCCCGCAACTGATCAATGACGAGAGCGTCATCGGCGAAAGTGGCCATCAATCGCTCGAGATCGAAGCTGTTGGTTGCCTCAGCGTAGGCGGCCAGCAGGGGTGGGAGGGCGACCGGAGCGTTCGACGGAACAGAGGAAATCATGGTGTCGGCTTCGAAAGGTGCTGGGCTATTGCACCCAACCAACATGCCGATGGCCGACGCTTTGAGCACGTTGTGTTCTGTAAAAAAATGAAAATCAGATGCGGCGGAGGGATCCTAGTTCCGCCAGGTCTCTATCCAGTAAAGGATGGTATGGTGGCGATCGAAACGGTTAAAATGGCTATCGCAAATCCTCAAGGAGCGCGCGCGCCAGCTTGAGGTCCGCGGTGTCGAATCCTTCCGTGAAGCGGTCGTACACGAGAGCCAGCGCATGCCGGGCCTGATCGCGCTGCCCGCTTTCGGAGAGCAAGCGTGCCAGGACCGTCGTCGACCTCAGCTCCCAGGCGAGCGCAGATTGCGCGCGCGCGACAGCGAGCGCTTTGGTCAGGCAGTTCATGGCTGATTCACGGTCATGTTGTGCCGCGAGAACTTGCGATTTAATCCGAAGCAGTTCGGGAAAGTCAGATTCCACCCCACTATTTGTCGCGCGTGCAATGGCTCCATTGATCGTGAAAAGCGCCTGCTCGAATTGCCCGGTCTTGCGCAGGCCTTCCGCCAACGCGCCTATGAAGAGCGTGATCAGGACATTGTACTGCTGAGCACGCAGGGTCTCCAGCGCGCTCCGTAGCAAATCGAGACCGGCTTCCGGCTCATCGCGGGTGATGGCAAGCTCGCCCTTCAGCGCGATGCCGACAGCACGGTACCGTTCAAGCGAGTATCGTCCGGCATATGCGATCAGCTGCTCAATGAAGTCGCCGGTTCTTGGCAAATCACCGGTACACAGTGAGAACATCGAGGCATAAACCAGCGAAATGCAGATCGGAACTGGGTGATCTCGGCTCGCTGCTTCATCGATGGCCTTTTGCACGATTCTAAGCGCCTGATCGGAGAAGCCACGCAGCCACAAGATGCGGGCGAGGCCGACGAGCGCGCCGATGCCATAATCAAAACCAAAGAAGTTGGCGTTGAAGGTACCAAGCTCGATCGCGAGGGCGAAGCCGCGCTCACAATGGAGTTGTGCCGCGGCTTGGTTGCCCAGTAAGTGGTGAGCAAGGCCCAGCCTCCACTCCACCCAGACGGTGCCGGCCGGGTGCTTGGCAGCTTGCGCGATGACGCCGCCCTGTTCCGCGACCGCCAGGGCGCCGCGGATGTCGCCAAGCCCCGTTAAGAAGAGGTTCAGACCGAAGAGAAGGTGCAGTTGGCGCAGCCGATCCTCAAGAGCTTCCGCAAGCGCAAGTCCACGCTCGATTGCGACACGAACCTGGTCGCTGTATCCGCGGGTGTACATCGACGACTGCGCCAGCGCTTCCTGAAGGATCATCTCCTGTCTGGTGCCTCGGCTGGCGTCGTCGAGGGCGGCCAGCGCCCGTTCACACCAACCCCTGCATTCCTCGAGCAGCGACAGTCCGATGAACAGCGGCGCCGCCCAAGTGGCGAGTTCGATGCCGACCGCGACATCGCCACGGTCCGACAGCGCCCATTCGAGCGCGGCCCGCACGTTGCCGATATGCGGAGCGTATACCGAAAGATCATGCTCGCCGAACGTCGACTGGATGATCTCGTCGTGTTCGAGAAATTTGGAATAAAAGATCGCATGGCGCCGGGCGAAGCGATCCGCTTCGCCACGCTCCGCGAGTTTGGTAGCGGCGTAGGCGCGAGTGGTGTCGAGCAGCCGATAGTATGTCGATTCGTTGATGACGGTCGTGGATATCAAGGACTTGGCAACCAGGCTCGCGACTGCGTCGAAAACGTCTGCCTCATCCGCATCGTCTACCTCCGTCTCCGACGCAACGGAGCCGGCGGCCTGACGCGTGAAGTCCCCGACAAAGACTGACAGCCGGCACAGGACCACCTTCTCGCGCTCCGAAAGCAGGCTGTAACTCCAATCGAGCATCGCGTTCAGGGTCTCGTGCCGCGACAACGCGGTGCGACGGCCGTGCCAGAGCAAGCCGAAACGGTTGTCGAGCAGCTCCGCGGTTCCACGAATCCCAAGGGAGCCGACGCGACTGGCCGCGAGCTCAATGGCAAGTGCCACTCCGTCAAGCCGGCGGCAGCTCCAAGCGACGATCGGCGCATCGATATCGCTCAGCGCGGCGCCATAGCCACTCGCCGCCGCCCGCTCCATGAAAAGCTGAGCAGCGGGATACCGGAGCGCTTCCACGGCAGTCAGGCCGGCATCCTCGGGTGGACAATCAAGTGAATACAACAGGTGGACATGTTCACCTTCCACCCGGAGCGCTTCGCGGCTCGTCGCCAGGATGTGCGCTTGTGGTGCCTCGCCGACGACGCGTTCGGCCAGTGCTGCCGCAACGCCAATCACGTGCTCGCAATTGTCGAGTACGAGGAGAATCTTCTTGTCGCCAATAAAGGCCAGCAAACTAACGAGCGGGTCTTTGGTTTGCACCATGAACCCGAGTGCCGACGCCACCGCTGTCGGCACGAGCTGGGGATCGGTCAGCGCAGCCAGATCGATGAAGAACACCGCGTCATGGAATCCATCAATCAGCATATGAGCGACCGAGATTGCCACGGTCGTCTTTCCGACGCCGCCGGGCCCGACGATGCTGACGAAGCGCGACAACTGAAGTTGCTCAGCCAAGGATCGAACGGTGTCATCTCGACCGACCATCCGCGCTGGTCGAGGTGGCAGCTTTTGAACTCGTTCTGTGGCGGTGGTCCCAATGACCGGAACCGTTTGCTTGGCGCTCGAGTGTGCGACTGGCGCGACAAAACAATAACCGCGACCAGCAACATTTGATACGTATCGGGCCCCGTCTCTTCCGTCGCCAAGCGCCTTCCGGAGAGCCGCGATGTGAACGCGAAGATTGGCGTCCTCCACGGTTACATCCGGCCACACTCTTGAGATTAACTCCTTGTGAGTGACGACTTCTCCGGCCTGCTCGGTGAGTGCGATCAGGATGGCGAGCGCGCGGCCGCCGAGCGGTATCGCCTCGTCAGCCCGCTTGAGCAGTCTCTCGGCCGCAAACAGGCTGAAGGGGCCAAAAGAAAGCACGTCGTTGGGCTGTGAGTTGCGGCGATCATTCATACGCGTCGTCCGCGCTTTTATGGTGGCATCCGGACATCCGTGCACAGCGGAGGTCCCACCTAGAAACGTCACTTCCTTGAGCCGAACCAACCTTCGCGTACTCTACCGCGCAACCACCATCGCTTCAATGCAAGCGAACCGCGGCAAGGATCAAAAACGGACTTCTTTTGACCAGGAAATCTAGTTCCGGCGGTCGAGTCGCGCCTCGGCAATACTCAGCTCCGCTTGGTTCTGCGGCAGCGCGAGGCGACAGGGCACCGGTCGCTGGAATAGGAGATCACCCGCGGCGACGCGCGGTTTTGGATAGTCGGAATTTCGAGAACGGTGACGAGCAATTGGCGGCGAGTCCTGCTGGTGCCGGTAAACAAGCCCTGGCAATCGAAGCCCGACTCGCCTCCGATTCACATCATGAGCGACCGATCTCGCGCTCTCTTATCCGGAGTCCTCGCCCCTCTGTGCGGGAGGCTGACGCGAACACAGCACGTTGTGCCCGCCCCCAGCGCACGTTCGTCGCTCCTGCGAAAGTCCACACTCGTATGCGCGACCCTCTTCGCTCGGAGGCCAGGTTCCATGGCCGCTGCGCCAGCTGGTTATCGAGGGCCGCTGGATACGCAGACTCAGAACACGGGCGAGAAGAAAGTTCTCGTGGCGGCGGGATCCCTCGCTATTCCCGCATCTGATTTTCATTTTTTTACAGGATACAACGTGCCAAAGCGTCGGCCATCGACCATGTTCGCTGCGTGCAAGGCTCTCGCGAAAGCTATCACGGATGCGATCGATGACGACGTTGCGAGCACTGAGCATTGTAGCCAGCATGCTTGCGAAAATTCCCAAGTAGCCAACTCAAACTCTTCCAGTAGCCAACTCCAACTTTACGCAAAGGAGAACTTCCTTGAATAGCTCAGACGATCTTCGAAAAGTGTATTCAATCAACCGCCGTAGCTTCGTGAGCATGGTGGCTGCGGGGGCTGCAAGCACTCTTGTCCAGGGTAGCGCCGCTGCTGCGCCCGCGCCGAAAGCCCGAAACGTCGTCCTGGTGCACGGGCTGTTCGCCGACGGGTCATCCTGGTCCGAGGTGATCGCGCGATTGCAGAAGGCGGGTCTCAATGCCACTTCCGTGCAAAACCCCCTGACAACGCTGTCTGAAGCGGTAGCCTCGGCAGAGCGCGTGCTGGCGCGGCAGGATGGTCCGACTGTCCTGGTTGGACATTCCTTCTCCGGAATGATCGTGACAGAGGCAGGTATGCATCCGAACGTGTCGGCTGTTGTCTATGTGGCGGCGCGGGCACCGGATGCGGGCGAGGATTACGCGGCGCTGGCCAAGACATATCCGACGCCACCGGCATCCGCCGGGATTGTCTTCGACGGCGATGAAGGACGTCTTAGCGAGGCTGCGTTCTTGCGCGATTTCGCGGGCGACCTGCCGGAAGCGAAGGCGAAGGTCCTCTTTGCGGTTCAGGAGCCGTTCCAAAAGGCCCTGCTCGCGGGCAAGACGACGCATGCGGCCTGGCGTTCGAAGCCGAGTTTCTACGCCGTTTCGACGGAAGACCGGACGATCAATCCCGATCTCGAACGCTTCATGGCCAAGCGCATGGGCGCCAAGACGATCGAGGTGAAGGCGAGCCACCTTTCGCTGATATCCCAACCCGACGAGATCACACGCTTGATTCTGGAAGCCGCCGGACAGCCCGCTTAGCAAACGGGCGTCCACGTGCACGGGCTGTTCGCCGACGTGGTGCGGCGACAGTCCGGACGACCTCTCCTAAATTGGTGGATCCCGGCGAAGAAGGCATAAGTGCGATGGCTGATCTATATTCCACAAGAGTAACGGCGAGTGGAGGCCGTCGCGGTTCGATCCGAAGCGAAGACGGTCTGCTCGACCTCAAGCTCGCACTTCCCCGGGCCCTTGGCGGAAGGGGCGATGCGACCAATCCCGAACAACTTTTCGCCGGCGGGTATGCGGCCTGCTTTGAGAACGCGCTCCTCCATGTGAGCCTGGTTTCCGGCCACCACTTTGCCGATGACGATATCGGCGTCGCCGCCAGGATCGACCTCAGTCGAAACGGCATGGGAGGCTTCGGGTTGGCCGCCGCACTTGCCGTGGGCATTGCTGGCGTCGACCGACAGACCGCTGAACGGCTCGTCCAGGGTGCGCACGCTATCTGCCCGTACTCGAATGCGATCCGGGGCAATGTCGATGTGGCGATCTTCGTCTCGGTCCGGTGAGGTCGACCGATTGATTTCATACAACCTCCTCGGAAGAAGCCACGAGCAAAGGAGAGACTAGGAATGAAGAACTGGAATGCACAAAAGACTGCCCTGGCGGGACGCCTCGCCGACGGACGCAGGTACGCTTTTGAAGACAACGCCGAAATGGCGTCGCTAGGCGGTTGCGCAGGAGTTTGATGAGATGTCGGATGATCAGTCGGGAGAGACCGTTAGCAAAGGGCCATTGACGACCGCCGGGGTGATCATCCGGTTGGGTGCGATTGGCGTAGCCGTGCTCTGCGTCGCCGGCGCATTCGCTTACACGGGGGGCTGGCTTTCGCCCCGCCGGCTGACCGAAGACCGGATGTTGGCGGCTTTCATGGACGCTGAGGGGCTGCACCCCGGGTTTCGCCGAAATCACGCGAAAGGCGTCTGCGTCAGCGGGTGGTTCGACAGCAACGGACAGGCAGTCTTGTTCTCCGCGGCCACCGTGTTCAAGCCGGGCCGCACCGCCATCGTCGGCCGTTTCGGCCTCTCCGGCGCCAACGCGTTCCAGGCCGATCAGCCAGCAACCGTGCGCAGCATGGCCGTCCAGTTCCTGCTGCCCGGGGCCGGGGAATGGCGGATTACGGGGAACAACGAGGCGGTGTTTGGTGTGAACTCCGCGCAAGGTTTCCGCGACCAGATCCTCGCCTCCATCCCTGACCCGGCCACCGGAAAGCCTGATCCCGCCAAGGTCAAGACGTTCATGGCCGCCCACCCCGAGACCGTACGGGCCATGGCGGTCATCAAGCAAAGCCCGCCGACCCAGGGCTTCGCCGATTCAACTTTCAACAGTCTCAACGCCTTTCGTCTGGTCAACGCGGCCGGTGCGTCCATTCCGGTTCGCTGGGCCACCGTGCCCATGCAGCCCTTCGCCGCAGAGTCTGCGGCGCGGTCGGCATCGAACGACGAGAACTATCTCTTCGACGACCTAATCGAGCAGATTCACCTGCATCCGTTGCGATGGCTCCTGATGATCACCATTGGCCAGCCTGGAGACCCCACCGACGACGCGACGTTGCCCTGGCCTGCCGATCGGCAGCAAATCAACGCCGGCACTGTGACAGTTGACGAGGTGTCGAGTGAAGACACAGGGCCCTGCGCCTACGTCAATTACGACCCGCTGGTGTTGCCGTCCGGCATCGCGCCATCCGACGACCCGCTGCTAAGTGCTCGATCGGCGGCCTATTCGCGCTCCTTCACTCTTCGTGCCGGCGAGGAGGCGGAAAAGCCCCCGAGTGCGATCACGCGGCAGGACGTACAGGTAGGAAGCAAGTCATGACTGCAGACGCGGCGCGCTTCCCGATCCTGTCCCGGCTCCTGCACTGGCTGATGGCAGCGATGATCCTGGCGATGCTTTTCATCGGCATCGGCATGGTTGCCACGGTCTCCAGACGCTACGAGCTTCTGGTCTCGACCCACAGGCCGCTTGGGATCGCCATCCTCATCCTGGTAATCGTCCGCCTGGTGAATCGTCGCCTCAATCCGCCGCCAGCGCTGCCCGACACGGTCCCGCCCGTTCAGCGCTGGGCGGCCAAGGCCTCCCACATCCTGCTTTATGCCTCGATGGTCGCGATGCCGTTAGTCGGCTGGGGGATGCTTTCGGCTGAACGTTACCCGATCGTACTCTACGGGCCGCTTCAGCTACCCCCATTCCTGCCACACAACGTCGCGTTGTATGCGTGGTTGCGATCCCTGCACACCTATCTCGCTTATCTGCTCCTCTTCACGTTCCTCGCCCATTTCGGCGCAGCCCTTTTCCACGGCCTGATCCGCCGCGATGGAGTGTTCGAGAGTATGGCGTCATGGCGTAGCAGGGCATCGAAATGAGGCAAATCCAATGAAGAACTGGAACGCACAAAAGACCACCCTGGCGGAGCGTCTCGCCGACGGACGCGGGTACGCTTCGGGCAAGACTATCGAAGTCGAGGATCTGCCGAATTTCCTTGGAGCGGTGATTCGGCCCGGCGACCGCGTCTGTCTGGAAGGCGACAACCAGAAACAAGCGGACGTCCTCGCCGCTGCGCTTGCCAACGTCGATCCCGCCAGGATCCACGACCTTCATATGGTCCAGTCAGGTGTCGTGCTGCCCGAGCATCTCGATGTGTTCGAGAAGGGCATCGCGCGTAAGCTCGATTATTCCTATTCCGGACCGCAAGCAGCGCGCATCGCACGCATGCTCTTCGGCGGCAAAATCGAGCTCGGCGCCGTCCACACCTATCTCGAGCTCTTCGCCCGCTATTTCATCGACCTCACGCCGCAGGTAGCCCTGATCGCGGGCGTCAGCGCCGATCGCGACGGCAATCTCTATACCGGCCCCAACACGGAGGACACGCCGACGGTGGTGGAGGCGACCAGCTTCAAGAACGGGCTCGTCGTCGCGCAGGTGGCGGAGATCGTCGACAGGTTACCCCGCGTCGACATTCCGGGCGATCAGGTGCATTTCGTCGTCGAGGCGAAAAAGCCATTCTATGTCGAGCCGCTGTTCACGCGCGATCCGGCGGCGATCACTGAAGGCCAGATCCTCACCGCCATGCTGGCGATCAAAGGCATCTACGCGCGATACGGCGTCAAGCGGCTGAACCACGGCATCGGATTCAATACCGCCGCGATCGAGCTTCTGCTGCCTACTTATGGCGAGCGGCTGGGGCTGAAGGGCAAGGTCGCGACCCGCTTCGCGCTCAATCCCCACCCGGCGCTGATCCCTGCGATCGAGTCCGGCTGGGTGGAGCAAATCCACTCGTTCGGGTCGGAGGTCGGGATGGAGGACTATATCCGCGCCCGATCGGACATTTACTTCACCGGTCCCGATGGTTCGCTGCGCTCGAACCGCGCCTTCTGCCAGGTAGCCGGCCTCTATGCCTGCGACATGTTTATCGGCTCTACCCTGCAGATCGATCTGCAAGGAAATTCTTCGACCGTCACGACCTCGCGCATTGCCGGCTTCGGCGGCGCGCCGAACATGGGCTCCGACGCGCGGGGACGGCGCCACCCGAGCGAGCCTTGGTTGCAATCGGGCAAGGAGGCCGATCCCGACGGTCCGGCACCTCTGCGGCGAGGCCGCAAGCTGGTGGTGCAGATCGGCGAAACTTTTGGCGACAAGAACGTCCCGCTGTTTGTTGAAAAGCTCGACGCGCTGGCCCTGGCCGAGAAGCTGAACCTCGAACTCGCGCCGGTGATGATCTATGGCGACGACGTCACCCACATCGTCACCGAAGAAGGAATCGCCAATCTCCTGCTCTGCCGCGACAAGGACGAGCGGGAGCAGGCGGTCCGCGGCGTTGCCGGCTACACCGACGTCGGACGACGCCGGGATGCGAAGATGGTCCAGCGCCTGCGTGAGCAAGGCGTCATCCGCCGGCCCGAAGATCTCAAGATCGATCCGCTCGATGCGGACAGAAGCTTGCTCGCGGCGCGTTCCATCAAGGATCTGGTGCAATGGTCCGGCGGGCTCTATGCGCCGCCCTCCAAATTCCGCAACTGGTGAAAAGGAAGCTGCGATGGAAACTCTGAGCTATTGCCACAAGGCGCAAGAGCGCGCGGCTGGCTCCAAACCGCTTGCCATCATCGGCGTGGTCGCCTCCGGCAATCTGGAAGTGTTGGTGGAGCGGGTAATGCCCGATACGGAATGCCAGGTCGACATCAACACCGCGGCCGAAGGCTTCGGCGCGGTGTGGGAGGCGGTGGTTGCCGACTTCGTGGCGCGACGCTCGCCCGGCGGTCTCAAGCTTTCCATCAACGACGGGGGCGCGCGCCCGGACACGGTAGCTCTGCGGCTGGCACAGGCCGTCCGCTTGATCGAGGAGGACGACCGATGAACACTTCGAAACCCGAGGCGCCGGTTGTGCCGATCGTCGTAAATAGCAAGATCGTGAGCTGGTACGAGGCCTCCGCCCGCCGGCGGGTTCAACTGACGCTCGATGCCGGCAGCTTCCAGGAGTTCATCGGTCCGGAGCAGCGCGAGAGCAGCCCGCATTTGCCGGTGTTCGATCTTCCGGAACAGTTCGACGATGGCATCATCGTTGGCCGCGGCAGGATTGCAGGCAGATCGATATTCGTCGCCGCCCAGGAAGGGCGCTTCATGGGCGGCGCCTTCGGCGAGGTTCACGGCGCCAAATTGACCGGCCTGCTGCGTGCCGCACGTGACGCCACATCGTTGCCGGTGCTGATCCTGTTCGACACCGGTGGCGTTCGTCTGCAGGAAGCCAATGCCGGCGAACTCGCCATCGCCGAAATCATGCGCGCGGTCATCGAGGCGCGGGCCGCCGGCGTCAAGGTGATCGGCCTGATCGGCGGCCGCGCCGGCTGTTACGGCGGCGGCGGGCTGATCGCCGGTTGCTGTTCGGCGCTCGCCGTTTCCGAACAAGGCCGCATCAGTGTCTCCGGTCCCGAGGTCATCGAGACCAACCGCGGCGTCGAGGAGTTCGATTCCAGGGATCGCGCGCTGGTGTGGCGCACCATGGGCGGCAAGCACCGGCGGCTGCTCGGTGGCGCAGAGGCCTTCGTCGACGACACGGTCGAGAGCTTCCGCAACATCGCGCTGCATTTGATCGGCGCCGTACCAGAATTTGGCCCGGATGTCTTGAAAGCCGAGCAGGCTCGCCTGGAGCAACGCCTGGAACGCTTCGGCACATGCGCCGATGCGGTGGACATCTGGAGGGCTGAGGGCATCGCCGACACCGAAGCCGTGCCGGCCATGTCTGCAGCGGACTTCAACGATCTTTCCAATAAGGCCCGGGAGCCGCGCTATGACGCTCGATGACATTCTCATCTCGTTGTTTCCCAAAGGCCACGACGTCGCCAATGACAAAGGTGTGCTGCTGGGGTCCGCGCCTTTGCAGTCAGGCGGCAGCGCCGTAGTGATCGGCGTTGCCGGACGGACCCCGCTCGGCGTGGACGAGGCGATCCGCCTGTCGCGCCACGTGCTCGATGCGGTGGAGCAAGGCGGCGAAGATCCGATCCTGGTGCTGGTCGACAGCGACAGCCAGCGCATGAGCAAGCGCGACGAGCTTCTCGGACTGAACGAATATCTCGCGCACCTCGCCAAGTGCCTGATCTACGCCGACATGCAGGGCCGTCCGACCGTGGGTCTGCTCTATGGCCACTCCGCCGCCGGTGCCTTCCTTGCGACAGCAGCGCCGACCTGCGCCCTTGTGGCACTACCGGGGGCCGATCCGGCGGTGATGGACCTGCCTTCGATGTCCAGGGTGACCAAACTCTCTATCGACGTCCTCAAGGAGAAGGCGAAGTCCACGCCGGTTTTCGCTCCGGGGTTGGACAATATGGTTCAGACCGGCGCGGTGCTTGCGGTCTGGGACGAAAAAATTTCGTTGGCCGAACAATTGGAGAGCTTGCTCAAGGACGCTCGCAAGAGCGGAGATCAGCGAGATCTTCTCGGCAAAATTCGAAAAGGGCGTCCGAAGGCGGCCGAAATTGCGGAGCGGGTGCATGACCTCGCACTCCAATCGGCATAATCGGATGATCCGCCGTCACGATCTGGTTTTCGTGTCACCGGCAGCTTGGTGCTCCTTGCTGCAACGGCGTGACGATCTTGCCGGAGAGCCGCTGGTCGCCGAATGGGTCGATCGAGGCTGGCCTCTCATCGCACGGCGCGCCATGCATGGCGAGACGGACGGGCTGCCACTGGGTTTACCTTTGCCACCATACGCCGGCAAACGACGGCTCTCGGTCCTCATCCAGCCTGAAGCCATCGTTTCGACAGCACCGCCGCCCGAGTTGAACACCGCCATCAGCGTCGCACCGGATCGGTGGCAGCACACACTCGGCGAAGTGTTGAGCCTGGCTTCCCGGCATGGCGTGGAGGCGCGAATCTTCGGCAGTCTCGCGTGGTGCACACTCACAGGATTGGATTACCTAACTGACACTTCGGACCTCGATCTTCTGCTGCCGATCCACTGTGGCAGCGATCTTGTACGGCTGACTGCAGATATTGCTGCAATCGAAGCTACCGCGCCCATGCGCCTGGACGGCGAATTAATGCGTGATGACGGTGCGGGCGTGAACTGGCGTGAATTCTACAGTGGCGCGCGCGAATTGCTGGTCAAAACCACCGATGGTGTCACTTTGCTCGACGCAAACCTCTTTCACAGCAGCGAGATACAGTTATGACAGCCGCCCTGGAACGACACTCAAACCAGAGCCGCCCGTCCGAGGCGAGGTTTCCGAACTCTTATGAGGCAGAGGCCATCTCCGCCATTGCCGTCGAGTGTCTTCTGCGCGAGTTGGCGACTTGGCCTAAGCCCGGGCTTGTCAGCCATGTCGACTCCGGCAGCCATTCGGATATGAACTTTCGCACATTCCAGCGCAGCGCCACCGCGATCAAACCCTATCTACACGCCCTGGCAGAAGCCGGTGCCAAGGGTTGTGGCATGGGGCGTCTCAGGATCATCGGTCTTGAAGCCGAAGCTGCGATGTTTGCCGCGACCGGGGGCGTCAACACGCACCGGGGTTCCATCTTCGGGTTGGGCTTGCTTTGCGCGGCTGCCGGCGCCAAGGCAGCCGGGCTGGCGGATCGCACGATGCCGCTCGGCGACGTGGTGGTGAGGCTGTGGGGAAGGGATATCCTGGATGGGCCTGTGCTGCTGCACAGCCATGGTGACAAGGCACGCCGACATTATGGTGCTGGCGGTGCGCGAGTGGAGGCTGCTCAAGGTTTTCTGAGCGTCTATGAGATCGGTTTGCCTGCCCTGCAATGGGGCGCCCTGATCGCACCAGGCGACACAGAAGCAGCCCGCGCACAGGCCTGTTTCGCGTTGATCGCCTCTCTTGAGGACACCAACCTGCTGCACCGGGGCGGCATGCCCGGCCTACGCTATGCACAGAGCGCTGCCCGCGTTTTTCTTGATGATGGCGGCGTGGGTACACGCAACTGGCGCGAGCGGGCAAACATCGTCCACCAGTCGTTCATCGCACGCCGGCTCAGCCCGGGCGGGTCAGCAGACCTTCTCGCGATGACACTCTTCATTCAGGCTTGCGAAGCAGAGCTGCTCCCATGCCGCACGTGATCTTTATGGTGCTGGCGCCAATTTTCTTCGTCATGGCGCTCGGCTATGTCGCCGGGCGAATGCGCACCATTGACAACCATCATGTGGGCGAAATCAACGCCCTCATCATGGATTTTGCCCTGCCGGCCTCTCTGTTTGCGGCGACCGGCTCTGCCTCGCGCAGCGAGATGATGGCGCAAGGGCCGCTCTTCGCGATACTCGGCGCGGTCATGCTGATTATTTATCTGCTCTGGTATCTCGTCGAGCGTAAGGTCTTGAGAATATCCAGAGGTGAAGCTGCGCTGCAAGCTCTGACGGTGGCATTTCCAAACTGTGCGGGGATCGGACTGCCGATCGCGAGTACGGTCCTCGGCCCGACCGCGACCGTGTCCGTCGCGGTCGCTCTCGCGGCGGGTTCAATCCTGGTGACTCCGTTCACACTGTTGCTACTCGAACTGTCCGTCGGCAAGGAACAGAACGATGCCGAGACTTCGGCCGCACGGGTCCGCCGGGCTCTGTGGCACGCGTTGACCAAGCCCGTTGTCCTGGCCCCCGCGCTGGGGATCCTGCTCTCGCTGTCCGGATTGAATCTTGATTCCGTCGCGGGAGCCTCCCTCGATCTCATCGGACAGGCGGCGGGCGGTGTAGCGCTGTTCCTGACGGGCCTGATCTTGTCGGCCCAGTCGTTTCGACTGAATTGGAAGATCGTAACGGCGACCGGGACGGCTAACGTGGTCCGGCCCCTGCTGGTCGCCGTGATCGTTCACGTCCTTCCGGTTCCCCCAGAGATTGCCAAGGTATCGATTCTTCTGGCGGCTGGGCCGTCAGGTTTCTTCGGCATCCTGTTCGGGGTGAACTATCGCCTGAACTCCTCGGAAGTGGGCTCCATGGTGATCGCCAGCACGGTGTTCAGCATCTTAACGCTGGCGATAACCATCGGCATACTTTTTCCCTAATGAGGTGCTGTCGATGACCCTTGCCATCTTGTGCTCCGGACAGGGACCGCAGCACTCCAATATGTTCGCCTTGACCGGCGACGCACCGGAAGCCGCGAATCTCTTTGCTCACGCAGCGGCGCTGCTCGGCGGACGCGACCCACGCGAAATGGTTCAAACCAATACCGATGACGCTCTGCACCAGAACCGCGTCGGACAAATTCTCTTTACGTTGCAGGCGCTGGCCGCGACGGCGACCCTGCGTGATGCGTGGCCTCGCAGGCTGATCATTGCAGGTTACAGCGTCGGCGAAGTGGCGGCTTGGAGTGTCGCGGGCTTGATGGACGCCACGATAACCCTCGACCTCGTAGCGCAACGCGCCAACGCCATGGACGCGGCCAGCAGGCCCGGAGATGGCTTGCTGTTCGTCCGCGGCTTGTCTTACGTCGCTGTCGACGATCTGTGCAGTCGCCACGATGCAGCGATCGCCATCGTCAATCCCGGCGACGCCTACGTTCTCGGCGGCGCCGGTGTAGCGCTGGACGTCATAGCTGATGTCGCAAAACGGATGGGCGCTGCACGCGTCGTTCGGTTGGCGGTGAACGTGGCCTCTCACACCGCACGCCTGGCTGCGGCCTCGTCGGAGTTCCGCAAAGTCTTAGACCAAACTCCGACGAAACTTTCGCCGGACTTGAATGTGCGTCTCTTTAGCGGGATCGATGGCTCTCCTGTTGTCAACATCTCAGCCGGCTTGAACAAGCTGGCCAAACAGATCTCCCACACCGTCCAGTGGGCGCACTGCCTGGAAGGCTGTGTGGAAGCAGGAGCGAGCGCTTTCTTCGAACTCGGCCCTGGCCGGGCACTCAACGAAATGGCCGCCGGCGCCTATCCCGAAATCTCGGCCCGTAGCTTGGAAGACTTCAGAACACTGCAAGGCGCGCGTGCGTGGCTCGCGCGCGCATGCGCAAGTGTTGGTCATTGAACACGTGTCCCTGTCGCAAAACCTCATGCGACTAGCGATCAGCTGCGAATCGGGTGAAGCTTCTGCCCGATGATCGAGCTTTGCAAACTGATCTGGTGCGGGCTGATTGGATTGTTCCGATCACGAGCCTCGCTGGAAATCGAGATCCTGGTGCTTCGCCACCAACTCAATATCCTGCGACGCAAGTCGCCGAAACGGCCGATCCTCGGAAGGATCGATCGCTTGGTATTCGTGGGGCTCTATGGCCTGGTTCCTGATGTGCTGAGCGTCTTGGCAATTGTCAGACCAGAAACCGTTATTCGTTGGCACCGCGCAGGTTTTCGATTGTATTGGCGATGGAAATCGCGGCCCCATGGCGGTCGCCCAAAGCTGCCTGTGGACGTTAGGCAGTTGATCCGAGACATTGGCATCGCCAACCCACTCTGGGGCGCTCCAAGGATTCACGGCGAACTCCTCAAGCTTGGCATCGAGGTCGGGCAGACGACGGTTGCCAAGTACATGGTTCGGGGGAGCTCCGAGCCAGGGATGGAAGACGTTTCTTCGCAACCATGCTGACGGCGTTGCGTCGATGGACCTGTTTGTGGTTCCGACGATCTCATTCCGACTGCTCTACGGATTTTTGATTCTGCACCATGATCGCCGTGAAATCGTATGGATTGGAACGACCGCGCAGCCCAATGCCGATTGGATCGCTCGTCAGCTCACTGAGGCATTCGGATGGGAGGACGCGCCGCGATATATCATTCGTGACCGAGATCGCGCTTATGGCGATATTGTCGTCCGGAGACTTCGGGCGATGGGCATCCGGGATCGTCCAACTGCGCCGCAATCGCCGTGGCAGAACGGATATTGTGAAAGGCTGATCGGCTCGATCCGACGGGACTGCCTTGACCATGTCGTCGTATTTGGCGAGCAGCATCTTCGGCACTTACTTCGATCTTACGCAAACTACTACAATCAGGCCCGGACGCACCTATCCTTGAATAAAGACTCTCCGATAACCCGCCCCATCGAGACCGTCGGCCGTATTCTGCCCGTGCCAATCCTGGGCGGATTGCACCACCAATACGTCCGCATCTAGTTTCCGACAGGGACAGGGCCAAGACGGCTGCGAACGTACGCAGCATCGGGGTTCCAAAGAACGCCGAGTCGCGAGAGGTTCGGAAGTGCTTGCTTGAGTAGCCCAAGTCGCTTTCCGAAGATGTCACCGCCTGTGTCCATCGTGAGGCCAGTGATGTTCCCGCCCGGTCGTGCAAGGCTGGCGACGAAACCTGCATTTATTGGATCGACGCTGTTGGGAATTACGATCGGGATAGTCGTCGAAACCTCCATGACTGCGACCGCGTTTGGATTGCCACCGGCGACAACGACGTCGACGTCGAGCCGGACCAGGTCTGCGGCGAGGGCAGGCAGTCGCTCCATTTTGCCCTCAGCGAAGCGGTACTCGACCACTAGGTTCTCGCCAACGCGATAGCCCAAGCGCTGTAAGCCATCCTCGAAAGCGCGAATGTGAGGAAGCTGTTGCTCCCGCGAGCTAATCATAAGATAGCCTACCCGGAAGACCCGTCCTGCCGGTGACTGCGCACGTGCCACGAGCGGCCACGCCGTTGGGAATGGGAAACCAGCCCTGATGAAGAGGTCTGGTCGGAACCAACTTTTGCTCACCAGGAGTGCCGGGTTTGAGGGAAACCGCCCCCGGTACGGACTTCAGAGCTTGAAAGATGCGGACTCCGCACTCGGGACAGAACACGCCCGTATGGCAACGCTAGTCGCCGACCTCATCCTCAGCGGCACGCGATCATTTGCAGAAGGCCGCAAGCGCATTAAGCGGTATCTTTAGATAATGCCGGCCGTCGTCATCGGCGGGAGGCATACGTCCTCCTGCGATATTCACCTGTAAAGCGTGCAGAATGAGCTTCGGCATCGGTAATGTTGCGTCGCGCGCGTGGCGAAGGGCAACGAACTCCGCTTCGCAGCGCCCCTCGGCAAGGTGAATGTTCTGGGCGCGCTGGCGAGCCACGGTGCTTTCCCAGGCGGGAGGGCGACCTCCAGGCATGTAGTCATGGCCCGTGAACAGGCGTGTCTGATCGGGTAGCGCCAGGATGCGTTCGATCGTACGCCAGAGCGCGCGTGCGTCGCCGCCGGGAAAATCGCAACGCGCCGTGCCGAAATCGGGCATTAAAAGCGTGTCATGGATGAAGGCTGCCTCGCCCACGACGTAGGTGACCGACGCCTGCGTATGGCCGGGAGAGAACAGGACGCGCGCCTCCAGATCGCCGATGTGGAAGATATCGTCATCAGCGAACAGCTGGTCCCATTGTGAGCCGTCCGTCCTAAAAGCTGGCGGCAGATTATAAATCTCCTTCCAGAGTCGCTGCACGTTCGTGACGCGCTCTCCGATCGCCGTCTTCGCGCCCGTCCTCTCCTTGAGATACGCTGCTGCAGAAAAGTGATCGGCATGGGGATGGGTATCGAGAATCCATTCGACCGTGAGGTTCCGCTCGCTCACGAAGGCAAGCAGGGCGTCGGCCGAAGACGTGGCCGTCGCTCCGGACTTTTCGTCATAGTCGAGCACCGGATCAACAAGCGCGCAACGTCCGGTGCAGGGATCAGAGACCACATATTGCACGCTGCAACTGTACGGGTCGAAAAAGCTGTTAACCTGGGGTTCGCGGACAAAATGGCCGCGGATCGATGGCGATTGGACGTGGCTGCTCATGCGTCTCTTTCTTCGGCTCCCCGTGTCTTTCAATTCAAGTTTTGTCGACCGCGCCGGTCCAGTCTTTGAAGCCACCGAGATTGTAGACATCGTCGTAACCCATATCTTTGAGCAGCCGGCCAGCGAGGGCTGCTCGTCCGCCCGAGACGCAATACAGGATTACGGTTTTTCCCTTTTCAAAATTCTTGTCGTGATAGGAGGATTCCGGGTCGGCGCGGAATTCCAACATGCCGCGTGACACGTTGACGGCTCCGGCGATCTTTCCGCTTGCGGCGACCTCAGGCGCGTCACGTACATCAAGGACAAGGGTGTTGCCATTCGCCATCATGCCGGCGGCATGTTCTGGCGTGATTTTCGGAACAGTGGCGTTCGCAGCTTCCAGCATCTGTTTGACGCTTGTCGTCATCTTGATCTCCTCCACGTTGCCGTGTTCGCTACGATATTTTGGCGAGGGATGCGGCCAGTTCGTTCGGCAGGTCCACCATGACATCATGCCCGCTGGGGAGCTTGATGACGTCCCATCCCGGTGCTCCGGTATATTTCCTGGCGAAGTATCGGAACGGACTAGGGTCCCAGCCATCGGCCAGGATGTAGTGGCGGCGCTTCACGTTCTCGATCTTGCCCGATAGCAAGACCGGCATCTCGAAGGTGGCAAGCGCCTGCGGGACGCAGCGCCGGTTCACCCATTCGCGATTTTCAGGCGAGACGTGAAGCATTTCCGCCGTGAGCGGTTGCGTCATCCCGCTATTCTTTTCCAGGGCTGCGCTGTGAAAGCCGCCGATGAATTGTGCGGCCACCGCCGGCTCGACCGCCTTGTGCAGCAGCGCCATCAGAGACTCACCGTCGTCAGGTACGAACGCATCAAGATAGACAAGTGCTTTGATACGGTCGGCCATCCGGTCGGCCAGACCCGTTATCACCATGCCGCCGTAGGAATGGCCGACGAGAATGATGTCGCTGATTTCCTCGGCCTCGATGCAGCCCGCGACGTCGCGAATGTGGGTTTCGAGGCTGATGTTTTGATCCGCGTGATGAGCGCGTTCGCCGACGCCGGTATGGGTTGGTGTGAAAACCTCGTGCCCCATCCTGCGCAGCGCTGCCGCGGTGTGACGGTAGCACCAGCCGCCGTGCCAGGCGCCGTGAACGAGAACAAACGTCTTTTTTACCGTATCCATCATCATCACTCCCGGGGTGTTGCTGGTTGCGGGCCCTCGCATGGAAACTGATTGAAGCCTTCTAGGAGATCGCCGCTCGATACACGACCAGAAATCGTCGCCCCGGGCCTGGAAATCAAGTTTGTATTCCGTACTTGGCGAAAGGCCCGTTCGGATCGACTGGAAGCCGCCTGTTTCGCTTGAAAGCGCGAGGCTTCGACCACACATCCAGGGCTCGGTTTTTCCAGGATTAGTACGGAAAACACACCTGTTGCTTGACGCCAACGTGACTAGATCGAACCCATGATCCGATACGGTCAGTTTTGTCCCGTCGCAAAGACGGCTGAGATCTTCGGCGATCGATGGTCGCCGCTGATCGTCCGCGAGCTATACTATGGCCCCCGGTCCTTTGGTGATTTCCTGGCGGCCATTCCGCTGATCTCCAGAACCATGCTGTCACAACGCCTGAAGGAATTGGCGGTCGCCGGCGTCGTTCATCCCGATACGAAGGAAAAGGGTCGAGGCCACATCTATGCGCTGACGGAAGCCGGGGAGGCGTTTCGGCCAATGATCGAGATGATGGGCGAATGGGGGCTCAAGTGGGGGCAGGGTCTGGTCGGCCCCGACGATCTCGATTCAAAGTTGCTGATAGGGGGAATACGCCAGCACATCGATCGCAAGGATATTCCAGCGCAGGAATTTGTTCTGCGCTTCGATTTCAGGGGCATCCCCAAGGGCAGCCGCAATCCGCGCCATTGGTGGCTGCTGATTCGGCAAGACGAGATCGAGGTGTGTCTGAAAGATCCCGGGCAGAATCTCGATGTCATGATCGAGGCCGATCTGGGTGCCTTTACGAAGGTCTGGACGGGCTATTCCCGTCTTGAGGAGGCCCTCGCGCGACGGCTCATTACGTTCCGCGGCACCGGGTCTGCAATTGCTCGAATGCACCGGATGCTGAAATTGACCGACGAGATCGTACTGCGGAACCTCGGAACCGTGCCGCTGACTAATGCTCAGCCGGCTGTGGTGCGAGCGAAGTGACTAGGCGGGCTGCCAACCTCCCGGCGAAAGGCGGTGCTGAAGGCGCTTGCCGACTGATAGCCGATTGCGGCGGCAACGGACTCCAAGGGGGGAGCGTCGCGCTGGAGCATGGCTTTGGCGAGGGCCATGCGCCATTCCATCAGATATTGCATCGGGGGCACGCCGACCTTCTGACTGAAACGCTCGCTGAAGACTGAGCGGGATAGACCCGCCTCCCTGGCGAGTTCCTCCACTGACCATGCGTGAGCCACGTCGCTATGGAGTCGCCTCAGGGCGCGGGCGAGAAGCGGATCAGCGAGCCCCACAAGGAGGCCGTGTTGTCCGATGGCTTCCACGCCTTCGGCGCGGAACCGCAGAGCCTCCACGAGCAGAACCTCGATGAGACGATCGACGACGAGATCGCGGCCCGGTCGGTCGGCGAGTGCCTCCTCGACGATCGAGTCAATCGTGCGCTTAAGTCGCCCCGCGGCGGGATCGGAAGCCCGGATATGGACAAGAGCCGGCAGCAGACCGCCGAGCAGGCTGCGGTTGGCGGAGTCCAATTCGAAATAACCACCGAGCTGCTTGAACTCCGCCTCGAGATCTGGATCACCGTATCGGACCCCGCTGGCCTGACAGTCCAACGACCCCCGCGCATCGATTGAGACGACTTCGCATGCGAGGTCGCTGGCGATCGTGAAGCCTGGGTTGGAAGGCACCAAGACGAAATCGCCTTTGGCGAGACGTATGGGTTTGTGGTCATCCACTGCGAGCCAGCACTCGCCGATCAGCACGAGGCCAAAGCCGGCAAAATTCATTCGCGAGCGACGTACGGCCCAACGTCCGGCCCCTTCGATAACCTTCGTTCCGACCGCGCGAGGGCGCAGCAAGGTGATTACGTCGGCAAGTGGTTCCATGTTCCGGACGGTCTATAATGGATTGCGGACGGACAATTATAGGCAGTCCTGCTGCGGGCAGCTAGCTTTCCATCGCGATCTCGCTAAAGGATGGAAATGCATGAAAACAGTTCTAATTACTGGTAGCTCGTCGGGCTTCGGCAAAGCGACCGCACAACTCTTCCTGGACAACGGCTGGAACGTCATTGCGACGATGCGCCGGCCACAAGACGGCCTCTTCAGCGCAAGCTCGAACAATCTGCGCGTGATTGCGCTCGACGTGACGGATGCGCAGAGCGTCCGGGCGGCTGTCGGCGAAGCGATCAATGCCTTCGGTAGCGTCGACGTCCTCGTCAACAATGCCGGCTTCGGGGTGTTCTTGCCGCTCGAAACGACCTCGGACGAAATGATCCGCCGCTTGTTTGAAACCAATACGCTTGGCACCATCGCGATGGTCCGCGCAATCGTCCCTCACATGCGCGAGCGCGGTTCGGGTGCGATCGTCAACGTGACATCCAGCGTAGTCTTCAATCCCTCGCCTCTGGTTTCGGCGTATACTGCTACCAAAACAGCTATCGAGGGCTTCTCGGAGGCGCTTTATCATGAGCTCGCGCCGTTTGGCATCCATGTGAAGTTGGTGGAGCCCGGTTACGGACCGGACACCAGGTTCCGAACGACCATGATCGCGTTCAACGATGCGAGCTCGTTTCCGGCGCCCTACCAGCCGCAGCTAGACGCCCGGTTGAGCAATCTCCCCGAACTCACAACGACTCTCGAAGATGTTGCCAACGCGGTACTTCGGGCGGCGAACGACACCGGCGCACCCCTCCGATACCCTGCCGGAGCGGATTCGGTGGCCAGCGCGAAGATGCGGGCTGGATTGAGCGAAGATGATTTCCTGGCGTCGAAACGCCAAACCTACGCCGTGCCATAGCAATAGCCGTCGAACACTCGTCATCGCTCGCCGGTAACGAGCAGATCGCTGGCACTACTGCGCTTGGACGCCTCGGCGAAGCGGACGACGTTGGCACGCGAGAGCGACTGTGCTTTCGGATGATTTCCGGTGGGTGACGGGACAGCATATCGAGGCTTCCGGTGCTGCCAGGTTGTCTGTCGGGAGCTAATGCGAAAGAGGCCGCGAGCAGCTTCAAGAGCGCGGAAAGGGAGAATGAGGCGCCGTCCAAGGCGGCACACGGAAAGCGCTCGCGAAAAAGTCGCTGAGCGCCTTCACGGCTGCGGGTAGATGTCGGCCGGGCGCGTAGACGATGTGAACCCAGCGCTCAATGGGCTTGTATTGGGTCAGGACTGCAACCAGCCGACCAGCCGCAACATCCGGACCGACGATGAAGCTTGGAAGCTGTACAAGACCGAAGCCCTCGATGGCCAAAGCAAGAAGCATCTCGGCATTGTTGGACCGATAAGGCGTCCGACTCAACCGAAGTACGATGTCGCTTTTCCCGCCGTCCGTTTGAAAGCCCCAACCTTCGCCCGTCCATTGGTATTCGTAACCGATGCAAACGTGACCCATGAGGTCATCAAGCACTGCCGGGTGCCCGTGCTTGGCAAAATAGGATGGCGAGCCACAAACGAGAACGTCGACGGGGGCAAGCTTACGCGCGATCAAGCTTGAGTCCGGCAGCTTGCCAATGCGAAGCGCCGCATCAAAACGGCCCTGGACGAGATCAATCACGTTGTCATCGCACACGAGATCGATTTCGAGCCCCGGATGGCGACGGATCAGCTTCGGCAAGAGTGGGGCGACGTACCGCTCGCTGAAGGCGACAGGGGCGGTGAAACGAACAAGGCCTGTGGGCTGTCCGGAGCGTGCGGACAAGGCGCGCTCAGCCTCATCAAGGGCGCGAAGGATAGTCGTTGCCTCATCGTAGAAAATGCGTCCCGATTCGGTGAGAGCAACGCGGCGTGTCGTGCGGTGGAGCAGCCGCGCACCAAGCCGCCGCTCCAGAGCATTCACATGCTTGGAGACCATGGCGGGCGATAGCCGAAGCGATCGGGCGGCAGCCGTGAAACTACCTTCGTCCACGACCCGCACGAACGCTTCGAGACTAGCCAGGCGATCCATGTCGGCAGCGTAGATTATTTACTCACAGTGTCCAATGTGTTTCCGCGACGATGGTTTATCCGGGGAACGAGATAGAAGATGTTCAGCGTGCTGAGTAATTACATCGCTGGTGGGCGCCAATTGAAGCCTCTAATGGAGTAGTCGGCATGGATCAGTCTTACGAAAATACGCCCGAAACGGTGGTCAGCATATCGAAGGTTCAAGATTTTCGACGCGCACATCTGCCTTGGGGGGAACAGTCGCACATCCGTCTCTCCGGGGCAGAAACCGGCGGCGCGTTCGGCGTGTTCGATTATCAGGCACCGGCCGGATTTATTGTCCCGAGGCATGTTCATCATCGGGAGGATGAGATCCTGCGCGTCGTGCGTGGTCGCGCCGTCTTCTGGACGCCTCAACTCAGCGGCTCGATTGAGGTCGGCGATGTCGTCAAACTTCCGAAGGGTATCGAACATGCCTGGCGTCACTTTGGGGATGAGCCGATTGGCTTCCTCTGCGACGTGGTGCCTGCGGGTTTTGAGACGTTTTTTGCTGCAACCGAAGCAGCGAACCTCACGGAAGATGATATCCCAGGACGTTCCCGCATCGCGCTTCAATTCGGTATCGAGATCACGGGACCCGGCCTAAGTGACAAGAATGTCCAGGACATCCTCCAAGGTCGCCATCCCTCCGCAGAAGAGATCGGACTCTGAGGCAGCTCCAGCAGCTTGCTGAAGAAAACCTCTAGCGGCACGGCATGTGGGAGAGAACGTGTGACCTTTGGCTTCGGAGGGCAACGCTAACCAACCCCGCTGTCCACCGCCGACGGAATTGAAGGGTTGGGCCAGCACCTGGATGACCCACGACGGATCCTATGAAAACGTTTGGAGGCGAAACACCAGCTTTCGGCCGTAGCTCAAATGGTGGGTTTTGGTCCAGGAAAGTCGAAAATCCTTTATCTTTCAATGGGAGTTGACTGACTCCCTCTCCGCCATATCTGATTGAAATCATAAGTGAATTTCAGTCTTCGGTAGTTGGCCTCCGGAGCGGACCTTTAGGCTGGCAGGCAGCGTAATCCGTTCTGAAATTCGGTCGAGTGCCGAATTCAATCGCGCTTTTCTTTTGTATCTGCACCCTTCATGCCAACGAGATATCGCGCCCAGACCTATTGGTACAGGTCGACTACGTGCGTGTCGTAGATTTGGATATTGGGGCGAGCAAATCGGACAACCTGCGCGGTCAGCGTGGTCAGCATTTCGCTCGGGCAGAACTCGAGCATGCAACGGTGGGCTCATGTAGGAATGGCTATGGAAGACATTGAGTCTGCTGGCCGTCCGGCAGCGGATCGCTAAACAACAACACCAAGGTCGGGGGTTAAGGTTGTTTCCCCGTTACCCGGCGCGACGATTTGCTACGCCGATCTACGCTCTCGTGCGATCCAGCATCTCGCTAGCTGTCCTCAAATCCGTGCCCATCGCGCGATGTTTCTCCGAGGCCATGCGGGAGCGATCCTTCGGCACCATCGAAGCCGCCCTCGATCGCCCGTCACGTCACTGCGCCGACAGGTCGACGATATCGGCGACTCGCAGTTCACGCCTCAGTTGTTTCGGAAACGAATGGGTGAGTGATAAGTCCCCGCTCAGGTTCGGCCTTGCCTTTAATGCCCACTTGCGGTGAGTCCCGATCACGAAATTTGTAATCACGACGCCGTGACCATGTAACTTTGATCCTCAGCGACGCGGACTTCTCCATGTGCACCGGGATAGCCGCTGCACTCACATTTTATTGGAGAACTTCATGTCAGTCAGAACTAAAGTTACGACAGCGCTGCTCGCGAGCGCCGTCACGACCGCACTCGCCTCGGCCTCATTCGCCGCTCCCTTGACGAAGGCTGAGATGGACGCCGCGACTGCAGCCCACAAGGAAAAGTGCTTCGGCGTCGCGCTCAAGGGACAGAACGATTGCGCGGCTGGACCGGGGACCACTTGCCAGGGGACCTCGACGATGGATTTTCAGGGCAATTCCTGGAAGTTCGTCCAGCACGGGACCTGCGCTTCCATTCAAGTACCTGGCGGCAAGACCGGCTCGCTGACTGCCCTGTAATTCGACAACGATCTGATGGAAAGCGGGGCAGCCGATGAATGCGATGATGAAATTTGCGGACCGGCAAGGATCCGCTGTGCTCCGCTTTCCAGCTCACTCCATCGTGGGTTTGGCGGGCACCAGCTTCAAGCCCGAACATCTCAGCGAAATTCTCGCCGAGCGACCACGGCATGGCTTCTTTGAGGTTCATGCTGAAAATTACATGGGATCGGGCGGGCCACCTCACCACGCACTCGAAAATATCCGACGCGATTATCCGGTTTCGCTGCACGGCGTCTGCATGTCGGTCGGCGGCCCCCAGCCGATCGACTTAGCCCATCTCGGACGGCTCGCCTCACTGGTCGAACGCTATGAGCCGGCGCTTGTCTCAGAACATCTGGCGTGGTCGACTCACGGCACAACCTATTTCAACGACCTTCTACCGCTTCCCTACACGGTGACGACGCTTGCGCGGGTCGCCGACCACCTCGATCAGGTTCAGGAGACGATTGGCCGGCCCATTCTGCTGGAAAATCCATCCACTTACGTGTTGTTTCGCGAATCCACGATGAGCGAGACCGATTTCATTCGCGAATTGACCAGACGGTCAGGCTGCGGGCTGCTGCTCGATATCAACAACGTCTTCGTGTCCGCCACTAACCAAGGCTTCTCGGCGCTCGACTACCTCGCCGATTTTCCGCTCGATCGGGTCGGGGAAATTCACCTCGCGGGGCATGCCGAACAGACCGACGACGACGGCGAACGTCTTCTGATCGACAGCCATGACGGCCCCGTTGCCGATGCGGTGTGGACGCTGTTCGACATCGTCGCCGGCCGGTGCGGGCCGATTCCGACTCTGGTGGAGTGGGACAGCAAGATTCCCGATTGGTCCGTGCTCAAAGCTGAAGCCATCGCGGCGCAAGCGATTTTGGATCGTCACGCACAGGCCTTCGCGGGCGGAGCGACCTGTGCTGCCCGCTGATCCCTCGCAAAGCAGCGGAGCGAGGCCAGACTATGGAGCGCTGTTCTCCGCAGGCTTGCTCGATCCGAAACAGGCCACGCCCGACGGCGTGGCTGGCCCCAACGGGAAGACGGCAGCTAAACGCTACAACATTTACCGCAATAACGTCACGGTCAGCCTGATCGAGGCGTTGGGCTCGATCTATCCAGCTGTCCAACGCATCACGGGCGCGGAGTTCTTTCGAGCCATGGCGCGGTTCTACGTGCGTGCCAACCCGCCATGCTCCCCGTTGCTGTTCGAATATGGCAGCGATTTCCCCGATTTCGTCGCACGATACCAGTATGCGCAATCGTTGCCCTGGTTGACGGACGTGGCCCGGATCGAGCGAGCATGGCTGGACTGTTATCATGCGGCCGACGCCGAAACTCTGAGCGCAGCGGTCCTGGGATCCGTCCCGGCTGCCAGGCTGGCGGACCTGATGTTCGTGCCACACCCGGCCGTTCGGCTCGTGTGTTCGCGTTTTTGTGCAGTTTCGATTTTCTCAGCCTATCGCGACGAGGGGCGACCGGAGCCAGACCACGCTGCCGATGCTGAGGATGCGCTGATCACCCGACCCGGCCTGGACGTCGCGGTCCGGCACCTTCCCGCGGGCGCATCGACTTTCCTCGCCCGGTTGATCGAAGGAGCCCCGCTTGGCGTCGCTGTGTCAGCTGCGCTGGAGGTGACCCCAAGCTTCGACCTCCCCGCCAATCTTGCCGGCATGATTGATGCCGGTGTTTTCACGACAATCAAGGATGGAGATCCACGATGGTGATGACCGATCAACCGGCGAACGGAAGCCTTCGCCAAAATGTTGTGGCGCTGGTGGATTGGGCGATCGAGATCGTCCGATTGATCGCGCATCCGGATATCGTCCAACTCGTCACGCGAGTAGCCTTGGCCGTCCCGTTCTGGAAATCCGGTATCCTGAAATGGACCGGTTTTCTCCAGCTCAGCGACACCGCGGTGACGCTATTCACCGACGAATTCATGCTCCATCTGCCTGGCGGACCTTATCCCTTTCCGGCGCCGACCGTTTTTGCGTTCCTGTCCGGATCGGGCGAGATCATGTTTCCGATCCTGCTTGTCCTCGGGCTGGCGACGCGTTTCGCGGCACTAGGCCTTCTATTCATGACGATCATCGTGGAATTGACCGTGCCCGACGGCTGGCCAATCCACATCACCTGGGCCGCGATGGCGCTTGGCATCATGGCCTGGGGACCCGGACGCGCCTCGATCGACCATGCGATCGGTCGTGGATTGGAAAAGCTGTGAGCAGGCATGTTCATTCGAGCTGCCTGCTTACGTCCTTACCAGGAGGGTTCGCATCAGAGCGCTGATTTCGGCAAGATGCATTTCGACGCCGAAATGCCCAAGGTCGAAGAATTGCATCTCGGCCTTGACAGATCGCGTCTGTACGCTTCGGCGCCCTATGGGACATTGTCACGCCGCAAGCAGTGGCGGTTGCCGCTCTCGGAAATAACGTTGGAAGTCGGGGCAGTGGGCCCACATTCGTTCGATAACTCAGGATCAGATCGAGCATGTCGCGCGCGCCCGGCTTGCCCACGCAAATTGGTCAAACGTTTAGCCACCGAGGAGCTCGGCCGGCACTGTGCTGGTATTGCATGCGTATAGCCTCACCGGTGAGTGCAGCCCGAAAAGGCGTCCCATGTCGCGTTGCACGGATTGCGCCAATAGGCTTGGAACAGACTCCAGATATCGCTCGGCCCGTCCGACTGAAATTTCGGCTCACTTGCCGCGGAATTCTGTAACCTTTCATTGCGGGTGCGCGGATTATCGAAGAAACCGTCACTTCCTCCACATTCGTTGCGGATCGCCAACTTGAAAGTCTATCAATTTGAAGAGTCCGGAACTGATCCGCGCGCTTGCGAATGACCTTACTCCGGTTCGTCCTGGGAAGACACGCAACGATCTGCTCGTGGGCCTGGGCCTTGGCGCCGTGGTTTCGATTGTGCTTGTACTGGTGATCTATGGCGTGCAGCCTGACCTGCTCAGCATCGCCCGCGGTGGCCCCATGGCGATGAAGGTGTGCTACGCGCTCTTGCTTACAGCGATCGCTGGATCCATGCTCATGCCGATGCTGCGTCCAGGAGACCGGGTTCTCGACCGCCGGAAACTCTTCGCTACTCTGATGGTTCTCCTGGGAGGGCTCGCTTTGTGGCAGACGACGACATCAGACACCGACACCGTTTCGCTATGGTTGGGCTTGACCTGGCAGCGGTGCTCGCTGCGTATCGCGGGCCTGTCGGTGCCTGTCTTTGCCGGCGCATGCTGGGCGATCCGCCGACAGGCGCCGCTGCGCCTGCGAGCGACGGGTGCCTTGGCCGGATTGGTATCGGGCGGCATCGCCGCAACCGTGTACACGCTCGCATGCGAAGAGGGCGGAGCCGGCTTTGTTCTGGTCTGGTATACACTTGGAATCGCAATCAGCACCGCGTTCGGCGCCATCACCGGCCCATATTTGCTGCGCTGGTAGCGATGCTGCCCGCATAAATGTTCATCAGATAACCTCCGCGGCGGCGATTTCGCAAAGCCGGCTAAGGCCGCGATGGATGTTCACCTTCACCAGCGAGGTCGACTGACCCGTGCGTTCGGACGCTTCTTCGATGCTTAACCCCTCGAGTTTCACCAGCCTAATCACTTCCGACTCGGAGGGCCTCAATTGGCTCAAAAGCTCGCGAAGCAAGAGCGCGCAGACGATCGCGGGGCCATGATCGTCGATCGCGATGTCCTCGGACATGCCCTCGGCAGAGGGGGCTGCGGGGTCACGTTCCAGCGCACGCAGCCGGTCGATCCATTTGTACCGTGCGATGCCGGCGAGCCATGCCTTGAAGGGGCGGCCGGGTTCGTAGGTGTGGCGGCGGACGTGAAGCGTGAGCAGCGTGTCCTGTGCAGCATCCTCCACCATCGAGGGCGGCAGGCGGCGCGCGTAATAGCGGCGCAGCCAACCATCGACTTCGGTCAAAAGACGTGTGTAGGCTCCGCCGTTCCCACGCTGGGCCGCGGCCATCAGATCGCCCCAGCAGTCGTCGGCCGCGGCGGGCAAGGCCGTTTCTTCACGGGGAGGTTTCCTGACGACGGCGAGCATGGAAGCGGTCTCCATCAAAGGCGATCGCCTCGCCCTTTTCCGATGCCAAACTCGCTCAGACGGGAATATAAGTGAACGTCACCTGCGTTTATGTGTTCGATGCGCGGCGGCTATGCCGGACAGCGCATCACTCAACCGGTTGTGATCGAAGGAAAGGTCTCAAACGGTCGGCTACTTCGTACTGGGCCACGACACGTGCAATTTCGGCCGCCCCGTGGCATAAACCGCCCATGGAGATGCATCAGGTTCGATATTTTCTGGCCATGGCGCGATGCCTGAATTTCACCCGCGCGGCGGAAGAATGCAACGTCACGCAGCCGTCGCTCACCCGCGCAATCCAGAAGCTCGAAGAGGAGTTCCATGGCCCCCTGTTCCGCCGGGAGCGATCGCGAACCCATCTGACCGACCTCGGCCGTCAGATGCTGCCGCACCTCGAGCGTACTTATGAAGCCGCGCAGGCCGCAACGGTTCTGGCGCGCGAGATCGGCAAGGCACAGGTAACACCGCTGACCCTCGGGATTGCGGCGACGATCGAGAATGACGCTCTAGACGCCGTGCTGGAGGAAATCGGCGCCGACCTCCCGGGATTCGAACTCACTTTGCAAAGTGGCTCGTCCGAAGAGATGATCGAACTCGGCCTGAACGGCGCGCTCGATCTTTTCATTGTCGAAGTGCCCGAGGACGCGCCGGACAGATTCGAAGCCTGGTCGCTGTTCGATCATGTCTATCACGTGGTCACGAGGGCCGAGCATCCGCTGGCGGCCCGAGACGCGGTCACGCTCGACGACATACGCGACGAAATCTGGATCGAATGTCGCGGCGACGGAGCCCGGGCTCTGCGCGATGCCGCCAAAACGGCCGGGTTTGAACCGGCATTCCGGCATCGCGCGGACAGCGCAGTCCATCTTCGCAGGCTTGTGTTGGCCGGGCTTGGCAGCGCCTTTTTGCCTCCGCCACGCGATCGCACACGGCTTGCGGTGCTCCCTCTCTCGGGAGTGGAGGCTTCCCGCAGTGTTGTGCTCGCGGCGATTGCCGGTCGGCGCCGGTCCGTTGCGGCCGATGCCTTCGTACGCGCGTCGCGCGCCCGCGCCTGGAATGGTCACTATTAGCGCGTCAATGAGGCGACGATACCGACGACATGTTGAGGCTCCGCGCGGAGCCTGAAATCGGGATCGGCAAACGCATATTCGATGATGCCGTCCGTTCGGACGACGAAAGTTGCCGGCACAGGAAGCAGTCCGGCCGCGCCTCCGTAAAGCTCGTTCAAATCTATCCCGATCTCACGATAGTCGGCGATCAAATTTGGTCCGACATGGAACGCCAAACCTAATTCCAGTGCTAAGCCATGATCGACGTCGCAGAGTGTTACCGCGTCCGGCCCGACAATGTCGCCGAGCGCTTGGCTCCGGCCACCGAGTTCTGCCGTGACGATAGCGAGTTTGCTGCCGGCTGCCTTGAGCCCGGGTAGAGCTGCGTGCCAACTTTCCAACTCGCTGACACAATAAGGACACCAGCTGCCGCGGTTGAAACTGAGCACAAGCGGGCCGCCGGCCAAAAGCCTGTCTAGCGTGCAATGGCGCCCGCGATAATCAGGCAGCGCGATTTCGGGAAAGCGATCACCCACCCGAGGCGCGTGCGCGCCGATCTCCAGCGCGCGGAGCCGTGCGACGAATTCGTCATACCGCTCGCGCCACCTGGGCGAGGCGCCGCGGAGGTAATCGAGCTTCTCGGAAAGCGAGGGCCTCTTCATCATGCATCCATTTTGACCGAGCGCAGCGCCGGACAGAAGGCATCACTCGGCATGAAGTTCATGCCTCCCACGTATCCATCGACCTGTAACCAAACGCCCGAATGAGCCGGAGTAGGATTGAGCATCCAAGTTCGCGAAAGGACCCGATCATGCCACCTGTTCCTCGGTTACCCGGCCGCGACGCCGTGCCACGTGTCGTCGTCATCGGCGCCGGCTTTGGCGGTCTGGCGGTCGCGCAAGGCCTTGCGAATTCCGGTACTATTATCACAATTGTCGACCGCCAGAACCACCACGTCTTTCAGCCGCTTCTCTATCAGGTGGCGACCGCGGGATTGTCGCCGGCCGACATCGCGGCGCCGATCCGTTCCATCGTCAAGCGTCAGAAGGAGACGCGTGTTCTCCTAGCCGAGGTGACGGGCGTGAATACCAGCCAGCGCCACGTTCTACTCTCGGACGGAAACACACTTGAATATGACGCACTGGTGATCGCAACGGGGGCCCGCCACAGCTATTTCGGCCGCGACGAATGGGCGGAGCACGCCCCTGGCATCAAAACGATCGACGACGCGACCAAGGTCCGGCGAAACATTCTGCTCGCTATGGAACGTGCCGAGACGATCCGCCAGGAAAGCCTGCCAGACCGCGACGAATATCTCACCTTCGTAGTGGTCGGCGGAGGGCCGACCGGCGTGGAATTAGCGGGCGCCATTGCTGAGCTGACGCGCCACGCCACCGATATGGACTTTCGCTTCATCACCCGCCGTTGTCTCAGGATCATACTGGTCGAAGCGGGTGAACGGCTGCTGCCGACCTTTCCGGCCAAATTGGGCGATGCCGCACGCAAAGCACTCGAGGGACTAGGCGTGCTGATTAGGTTGAACGGTCGCGTAACCGATATCGGCGACTACGGCGTGAGGATCGGCGATGAGAGGATCGCAACCACGACAGTGATCTGGGCGGCCGGCGTGCAGGCCTCCGATGCCGCCAAATGGCTTGATGCCGACGCCGACCGCAGCGGCCGCGTCAAGGTCGAGCCGGATCTGAGCGTCCCCGGTCATCCCGAGATTTTCGTGATCGGTGATACCGCAAGCCTGGTCGACGCGAGCGGACGTCCGGTGCCTGGCGTAGCACCCGCGGCCAAGCAGGAGGGCATGCATGTTGCCCGCTCGCTGCTCGCACGGTTCACCGGCCGCCGGGCGCCGTTGCCCTTCCGCTATCGGAACTGGGGAAATCTCGCGACCATCGGACGCAAGCGTGCCGTCGCGGAGATCGGCACACTTCGGATCTCCGGTCTGCCTGCGTGGTTGCTGTGGTCCACCGCCCACATTTATTTCCTGGTTGGCTTCCGCAACCGCATCGCCGTTGGCGCGAACTGGCTGTGGAATTATCTCACCTTCGAAACCCCGCGTTAACCCCTCTTGTCACCCTTACGCGCGCGAGGGCCAGGCCGTGGCTTGCCCGCTGCTACGGGGTCGCTCGCCAACGCGATCGGTCGCGCCAAAACAGCACTGGGTGCCCCGCGTTAACCCCTCTTGTCACCCTTACGCGCGCGAGGGCCAGGCCGTGGCTTGCCCGCTGCTACGGGGTCGCTCGCCAACGCGATCGGTCGCGCCAAAACAGCACTGGGGTCTCGGGCGTGCTTTCTCTCCGGCATTTCGGGCTCGCGCGTGGGTGCCGAACAATCTGGCGCGGCGTAATTTAGATTTATTGGTTTCGCCGGCGCGATGCTGCTCGACCGGATCGGGGCGGTGCCGCGGCGGCGTAGTTATCGGGGCCAGGCCGTGGCTTGCCCGCTGCTACGGGGTCGCTCGCCAACGCGATCGGTCGCGCCAAAACAGCACTGGGGTCTCGGGCGTGCTTTCTCTCCGGCATTTCGGGCTCGCGCGTGGGTGCCGAACAATCTGGCGCGGCGTAATTTAGATTTATTGGTTTCTGCGCGATGCTGCTCGACCGGATCGGGGCGGTGCCGCGGCGGCGTAGTTATGATTTATTGGTTTCGGCGGCCCCGCGTTAACCCCTCTTGTCACCCTTACGCGCGCGAGGGCCAGGCCGTGGCTTGCCCGCTGCTACGGGGTCGCTCGCCAACGCGATCGGTCGCGCCAAAACAGCACTGGGCCCCGCGTTAACCCCTCTTGTCACCCTTACGCGCGCGAGGGCCAGGCCGTGGCTTGCCCGCTGCTACGGGGTCGCTCGCCAACGCGATCGGTCGCGCCAAAACAGCACTGGGGTCTCGGGCGTGCTTTCTCTCCGGCATTTCGGGCTCGCGCGTGGGTGCCGAACAATCTGGCGCGGCGTAATTTAGATTTATTGGTTTCGCCGGCGCGATGCTGCTCGACCGGATCGGGGCGGTGCCGCGGCGGCGTAGTTATGATTTATTGGTTTCGGCGGCCCCGCGTTAACCCCTCTTGTCACCCTTACGCGCGCGAGGGCCAGGCCGTGGCTTGCCCGCTGCTACGGGGTCGCTCGCCAACGCGATCGGTCGCGCCAAAACAGCACTGGGGTCTCGGGCGTGCTTTCTCTCCGGCATTTCGGGCTCGCGCGTGGGTGCCGAACAATCTGGCGCGGCGTAATTTAGATTTATTGGTTTCGCCGGCGCGATGCTGCTCGACCGGATCGGGGCGGTGCCGCGGCGGCGTAGTTATGATTTATTGGTTTCGGCGGCCCCGCGTTAACCCCTCTTGTCACCCTTACGCGCGCGAGGGCCAGGCCGTGGCTTGCCCGCTGCTACGGGGTCGCTCGCCAACGCGATCGGTCGCGCCAAAACAGCACTGGGGTCTCGGGCGTGCTTTCTCTCCGGCATTTCGGGCTCGCGCGTGGGTGCCGAACAATCTGGCGCGGCGTAATTTAGATTTATTGGTTTCGCCGGCGCGATGCTGCTCGACCGGATCGGGGCGGTGCCGCGGCGGCGTAGTTATGATTTATTGGTTTCGGCGGCCCCGCGTTAACCCCTCTTGTCACCCTTACGCGCGCGAGGGCCAGGCCGTGGCTTGCCCGCTGCTACGGGGTCGCTCGCCAACGCGATCGGTCGCGCCAAAACAGCACTGGGGTCTCGGGCGTGCTTTCTCTCCGGCATTTCGGGCTCGCGCGTGGGTGCCGAACAATCTGGCGCGGCGTAATTTAGATTTATTGGTTTCCGGCGCGATGCTGCTCGACCGGATCGGGGCGGTGCCGCGGCGGCGTAGTTATGATTTATTGGTTTCGGCGGCCCCGCGTTAACCCCTCTTGTCACCCTTTACGCGCGCGAGGGCCAGGCCGTGGCTTGCCCGCTGCTACGGGGTCGCTCGCCAACGCGATCGGTCGCGCCAAAACAGCACTGGGGTCTCGGGCGTGCTTTCTCTCCGGCATTTCGGGCTCGCGCGTGGGTGCCGAACAATCTGGCGCGGCGTAAGCGAAAAACAAGGCGATTGCTAACCAATCGCCCTTGCTCAAGCTTAGTGAAGAGTCCGATTCCAAAGAACGTCTACGCGTCAGCAATTGGATTGTGCAAAGACTCTATAATTATGCAGTCAAGAAAACCGTCGAACTCTGACTTCTGACGGTCTTTCAACATGTAGTCGATCCAACCCGCGTTCGCACCGTCGCGGACAAGAATTCTGCCGTGACCCCACTCGACCTTCGCCCAACACTCGCGGATCATTTTTTCAAGGGTAATGGCATCGAAGTGTGAGGGCAATTCAATTGCACAATGAATATGCCATCGACCTGACGCGCCGCACTCCCATGGACGTAACGCGCGGGCGCGGACCTCGCCTTTTTCAAGTACGGGTAATACACGAAGGCGTTTGCCGTGCCGCCGAAATGCAGATCCATATACAGCTCTGTTGAGGAGGTTCATGAAGTGCCGAAACGCTTGTCTGCACCGATAGTCGTCGATTTTTAACCAGCCACCGCGGTCGGGCTGCCAGGCTTGCTTCAAGGTTAGAGTGACGTCGCAAAATTCACCCCAGCTGCTGGTATCGAAGAAGTGTGATTTGGCGGATTCAAAAGGATCAGATCTAACTTCCATCGAATAGTTATGCGCCTCACCGCGGGAAAGGTTCCTTCTCGACTAATCCATGCTCGCCAGCGAGTCCGGTTCCTGAGCTGAACCTGCGAATGACGCCAGTGCTTCCATCGGTTGCCATGGCACTCTTCTCCGATCTTCTACATTCCTTAGCTGATCTCTCGAAGGGTGTTTTGATTTAGCTCACGGGAGCCTAGACGAATTAAGGCCATCAATCCAACCAGGATAGAGCAGGTCGAAGGTTGTCTCGGTCGCGACCCAATACGCTCGATTTCACCATGGAGTGAATTGCACATCTCGGTGTTGATCGGCGAATGCCGGTCATGCCGTCGCCGCGAGGCCACATACAAGGGTCACCACAAGGTCAAGATCGCCGACCTTGTATTCCCCGGCTGCGCCCAGATTAGCGCACGGGAGGCGCTACCAGCGCGTGGAAACCAACTCCGCCCGGCGTGCTTCGCGTGATCACGACGGCCTCGTTAAGCTGCTTGTCGGTCAAGACGTGGTAGTGAAACACGAGCGCGTCTTGGATCACCGGCAGCGATGCGAGCCCGGCGAATGCCGTCACCGTGCGCTTGAGCAGCAACAAATATAGAAGCAGGACGTTCATGGCTGCCCCGCTGGCCAGAGCGCGCGGACCGCCGCTGCTATCAAGAGCACTTCGATGGCTGAGAGACCCGCGACGACGTACAGCGCGAACGCGGTCGCGCCGACGATGACGACGCGGATGCGTTCGCGCCCTTTGAAGTGAGGCTTCGCAATCGTCCAGACCGTCTTGACCGTGATCGCAACCGCCGCCGCTATCGCGCCATGGATGGCAGCTTGTGCGAATTGGTTTTCCTGCCACTGACTGAATAGAGCCGTGAGCACGACGACCATGATCGTGCACGGGACCGATGCCGCCAGTAGAGCGGCGACCGCGCCGCCCATGCCGCGCAACAGCCAACCGACGCCCGTACAGAAGGCGAGAAGATTGGTGCCGGGCGTGAGGCGGCCCAAGCGCAAAGCAGAGAATGAAGCGATCTTCCGTGACCCAACGGCGCTTGCCGACCAACTCGTGATGCAGGACCGCCGTCGTGGCACTGCCGCCACCAAGCGTGAAGTTGGCAGAGCGTCCGAACACGCGTGCGATGGGCGTGAGACGCGGATGCGTGGCGTGATCGTCGGAAGTCGTCATAGGGCACGGTCCCGGCGCAATTCGCCGTTGAGGGGATGGTGCCCAAACCCGTGCAGCCTTTGGCGCAGGGTCCCGTCGTGCCGGTTCGCTTCACGACATGCTTACGGCACGCCGTGGGGATGGCCTGATCCTAGCAGCCTACGCCCGAGCGTCTAGCCCTAACCATTTCTTCACGAGATGCAGCGACATTGACCGCACGGGATGCGTATCACGCCCGGTTTCTTGCAAAGCCGTCGCGCCGATCTCAACCCGTCGCGGCGGCTTTCGTTTTCTAGGCAAAGGGACTTGCGCGTCCGATGGACTCCGCTACGATTGCCAGCGGGAGCATCACAACCATGAGACATATTTCGCTCGCGACTGCCGCTGTGATCGCGCTCTCGATTACTACCGCGCAGGCACGCGATGTCATCGGCGGTGGTTCTCGGTCATGCGGCTCATGGCTGGAAAATCAGCGCGACGAATATTTCTCGCTCTACGATCAGGCTTGGGTTGCTGGTTACTTATCGAGCTATAGCCTCCACGCCAGCGACCAAATCCAGTTGCCGGACGCGGCGGCTGTGCGCGGCTGGATCACCAAGTATTGTCGAAATCACCCGCTTGATGAAATTTACAAGGCGGCTGACGAGTTGGTGAACGAACTCAATCACCGGGCGTCGCACTAGGAGAAAAGGCAGCGAATGGCCGATCTGTTCTTGCCTGTGAGAGACAAGCGGACAAAACCTTTACGTGATGCCTTGAAGCGCCAAGGCTTGAAGCTGGTCGAAGTCAGACGCTACGCCGTAGTTCGCGAGCATGATCGCAAGGAGCTTTGCGGCGGCACCTTTGATGATGTTTTCAAATGGGCCGCCCGGCAGATGCGTGAGGGTAAGTTGTAAGCGAGAAGTGCGCCGTCTCCGGTCGCAACGCTGCTACATTTTGCTGCATACGAACTTGCTCCACTTGAGCATCATTGGAGCCCTCAGTTTGTAGAGGTCCCGTGCGATGAGGCCCGTGGTCCGGCTGTATGCCTGCACGACGGCATCGCCGACCGAATGTGCGAGCGCCATTTCTCGAAGCTCTAACTCGAATTTGTTTTTCAAAGCCCAGTTTTGAAGCGAGGTCCTGAAACCGTGCGGCACCGGGCAGCGGCCGTTATCGACTGTCGTGATCTTCCCGCGCTTCAAGAATTTGTGCAGGATGTCAGGCATGGCCTTATTCCACATCGGCGATGCGGGTCCCATCGTCGGGCTATGGAAGACGAACTCATCAGGCTTTCCCGGCTTGCCGATGAGCTTCAACGCTTCTGGCGACAGCGGCACACGATGCTCTTCGTCTTCCTTCATTCTTGAATAGGCCACGACCCAAACCTTGTTTTTGAAATCGACTTCGCGCCAGCGCATCTCCAGCGTTTCGTTAGTTCGTGCGGCAGTGAGAATTGTAAATGCCAACGCGCGGGACGCGATGGTGCCCAGCGCCAGCAAATCGACCATGAACGCGGGGATGTGATCGGGAAGCATTGCAGGATGGTGCTCGACCTTCTCCGCCTTCGGCTTGGGCAGATGTTCGAAGACTTCGGCCGATGCCGGGTTGTCGCCAGTAAAGAACCCTCTCGACTTCGCGTTGGCGAAGATGATCTCAATGATGCCGCGCACCTTCTCACGGGTCGGCGGGTTACCGTTCCAGATCGCGAGATGGTACTGCACATCGACTGTATCGATCTCGGCGACGGGGCGCGCTGCGAGCGTGCCGCGCTTCAAGAGCCAACGCCGATACGACTTGGCTTGAAGATCGCCTTTCCAGCTTTCCGCCTCGCCCGGCATCCACGCGGGCTCCGCGCCTTTCCCTAGCCCTGCGGGCGCGGGTACGGTCAGCCAGTAGCCCTCTAGATACTCCGTGACGACCTCGCCGAAGAGCTTCTTCCCAACGGCGTCTACAGGCGCCCCGGAGCCCTTGCCGCCGGGTGGATGGGCCTTCCGGTTTACCAGCCCTCGGCGCTCTGTCGGGCGGCCCTCGCGGCGCTTGGTCGCCTCGGCCTCCCGGGCCGTGCGGGCTGCCAGCGGCGATAGGTCGCCCGGGTCCGTGCCAGCGGTGCCGAGCAGCATGGTCCGGAAGCTCGCGCCCTCGCGCCAAGCATAGGACCAGTAGCCGCGACCGTTGCGCGTCAACAGGTACAGCGAATGCCCGTCGCTGATCTTCTTCAAGGTCTTCACGCCGACACTGTCATTGATGGCTTTGACGACCTTCGTCGGGTTGAGTTTCGGCATGGTCTATTCGTCCTCTTCCCCGGCTTCGTCGGGCTCGCTGTCGTCCGGCTTCCGGCTGTTCGATATAAGTGCCGTCTGCATCGCGGAGACCCTTGCGGATGTCATCGGCGATACCTTTGGCGCGCTCGGCTTCTTTCCGGGCGATGCCTTCCGGGGTTTGCTCTTCGGCGATCTCGCGAGCGGTGCGGGCTTCGTTCTCGCGCTCAACCTCATTGAAGATGTCGTCTAGGACGTTGGCTTGACGGGCATCGGGGGACCTCGTTTGTTACCTACTTGTTACCTACAAATAGGCCCCCAGCCCTGCCCGTGCAAGCCCGCTATTGCGCGGCCTCCGATCAAAGTTAAGCCCGTTTTATTAGGGTTTTTGCAACCTCTTGCCCGCTCTTGCCCAGTATTGCCAAGCGTCGGATTTGTCTGGGTTCGCCAGTTCGACGCTTACGGCAACTATGTCGGCCGCGTGCGTAACTGCGGTTACTGACGATCGACTGATTGATTTTGCTTTGACGCGTTTTCTTCCCGCGACCGCCGTCTAACCCCGGATCAAGTCCCGAGCAGGCTCTCGCTTGAAAACGCGCTGATCGTGGATTCCGCGTCCGGCACGGGCGCCTCATCCACCCCGTGCCGCACCCGACCCGCCCGGTTGTCCCCCCGGGCGGGTCAACCTTTTTTGGCAACGATTTCATTGATCCTGGCGATCGATCCCCGGCTTGACATAGAATAGGGGGGTACCCTATCTAGCCCGCATGACACATACCGTGCGAGAGAAGAAGAAGCTGCTGGCCCGGGTAGGCCGCATTCGCGGCCAGATCGAAGCGATCGAGCGGGCGCTGACCGACGAGGCGGAATGCGAGCGCATCATGCATATGATTGCGGGCGTTCGCGGCGGCGTCGCGGGCCTGATGGCCGAAGTGGTCGAGGACCACATCCGCACCCATCTCGTCGACCCCGAGAAAAATCCGGGCGCGCTTAACGCCGACGCGGCGGATCAGCTCATCGAAGTGGTCCACACCTATCTGAAGTGAGAATTCGCATGATCGACGATAACAGCGGCGCAGCCGCGGCCTTTCACAGCCATGTCTTCCTCGGCGAGGGGCACGAGACCAGCGAGCGCCGGACCTGGGCGGTCATCTGGCTCTGCGCGATGATGATGGTCGCGGAAATCGTCGGCGGCCTGCTGTTCGGTTCCATCGCGCTTGTGGCGGATGGATTGCATATGAGCACGCATGCCGGCGCACTGCTGTTGGCCGCGCTCGCCTATACTTACGCCCGCAAGCACGCCAACAATCCGGCCTTCACCTTCGGCACCGGTAAGCTTGGCGATCTCGCCGGCTTCACCAGCGCCATCGTGCTGGCCATGATCGCGTTGCTGATCGGTTATGAATCCGTCAGTCGTATTTTCGATCCCGTCGCCATTCATTTCAGGGAGGCGATCCCGATTGCCTGCCTTGGCCTGGCGGTCAATATCGTGAGCGCATGGCTGCTGAGCGGCGGGCATGACGACCACGGTCATGGACATAGCCATGACCGTGGTCATGGACATAGCCCTGGACATGGACACGTCCATGAGGACCATGACGAATCGCA
Organism: Bradyrhizobium sp. Ash2021; assembly: GCF_031202265.1. Lineage (NCBI taxonomy): Bacteria > Pseudomonadati > Pseudomonadota > Alphaproteobacteria > Hyphomicrobiales > Nitrobacteraceae > Bradyrhizobium > Bradyrhizobium sp. Ash2021. The sequence continues at coordinate 8,960,519 of NZ_CP100604.1, forward strand.
TCAAATCGCAACCGCCGCCGGGTTCGTTGTCCTCGAAGTTTTTGAAGACGGCGTACCGCCGCGCTTCCGGCTGCGCGGCATCACCGGCTCCGCCCTCGAGGCGCAGGCGTGGTCAATCGAAACCGTGCGTCCCGATGGCACACGACAGCTTTTCGCCATGCGGGACAAGGGCAGCTTCCTGGAGTCGCACGACGAGATTCCTGAACCGCACGCATTCACCGCAACAGTTCGTACCGGCGAGATGAATTATCCCGTCGTTTTCGAAGAGCACGAACACGCGCATGGATCAACGGCCCGTGACAACAATATGCGCGCCGCCGTGATCCATGTTGTCGCCGACGCCGCCGTATCGGTGCTGGTGATCGTCGGCCTGTTGCTCGCCCGCGCCTTTGGCTGGCTCTGGATGGACCCTCTTGCAGGCATCGTCGGCGCCTGCGTCATTGCCAGCTGGTCTTACGGACTGATCCGCGACACCGGCGCTATCCTGCTCGATATGAATCCCGACAGGAGCATGGCCGACAAGCTGCGCGAGGAGGTTGAGGCCGGGGGTGACACGCTCGCCGATCTGCATCTTTGGCGCCTCGGACCGGGACATCTCGGGGCGATCATTTCGGTCGTCACCAGCCGGGAACGTGAGGCTGATTATTATCGCAACCGGCTCGCGCGCTTCAAATCGTTGTCGCATCTCACCGTCGAGGTCGCGCACAAGCCCTGACTTTCGCAGCAGCAGGAATTGTAGCGCTTCGTCTCCGATCTGACCCATTTCGTGGTCAAGTGCGTCAAGGGTGCCGCCACAGTCTCGTGCCGCCAATCGCTGATGGTTAGCTGATTTGATCTCCCGCGTCCGACGCGGGCGCCTCATCCGGCCGGCTGGTTCGCCCCCCACCCCGTCCCCTTCGATCGGCTGGCCCAAACCCTGTTGCGCAATTGTCATCAGGCAATGCCATCCAACATGGAGGTTCCCAATCCTTCTTGCTATTGCGAATTACTTGCAATAACGATCGGGAATGAATCGTGCATTTTCCCGATCTGGCTTTGACCGGGAGAATTGTGGAATCCGACCGGGGGCGGCGGGGTTGATGACTTCATTTCTTGGGTGGCGGCGAGCCATCAAATCTGCAGTGATGCGGCAAAACGCTGCCGGAATATTCGCGCTGGAAGTATCCGCATCGATGAACTGCGACCGCCGCTCCCCAAGACATGTCTTTGCCGGCGCCGCCTTCGGCGCGCTCGCGCTCGGCAGTCCTGCGCTCGCCGCTGATATGGCGCTGAAAGCGCCTGCCTATAAAGCGGTTTATGACTGGACCGGCTTCTATCTCGGCGGCCATGTCGGTTATGGCGACGGCGGTTTGGGCCCCGGCACCAATCCGCTTCCCGAACAGGGTGCGTTCTTTCCGCACAGCGTCACGGGCGTGACCGGCGGTTTTCAAGCCGGTTACAACAGGCAGTTTTCCAATCGCGTCGTACTCGGCATCGAGGCGGACGCGACGTTCCCCAGTCCGGTCGACCTGCCGCGGCGAGCACCGGCTCCGTTCAATGCGACGATCGACTACACCGGCACCTTGCGCGGCCGTGTCGGCTATGCATTCGGAATGTGGATGCCATATCTGACGGGTGGCTTTGCCTGGGGGCACAGCCACATCAATATCAACGATGGCGGCAGAGAAATCCTCTCCTCTCCCGGGCAATACCACACCGGCTGGACCGTCGGCGCGGGCGCCGAGTTTGCCGTCGGCGGCAACTGGAGCGCCAAGCTCGAATATGACTACATCGATCTCGCACGCCGGATGTACGATCTCAGCGACTTCGCCTTGCCGGGCGTCAATGTTGATCCCCGCATCCACCTGATCGAGTTTGGTCTCAACTACCGGTTTGGCGATACGCCGTGGGCTCCGTCGGTTCTCACCAACGGTCAATCCGCGTTTGCGCGATCGAACGACTGGAATGTGCATGCGCAGACGACGTTCTTGCCGCAAGCCTATCCATCCTTCCGGTCGCCCTACGCTGGCGCCAACAGCCTCCCGGGACCAGGACAGATTCAGGAGACCTGGACGACGACGGCCTTTCTGGGGCTGCGGCTCTGGGAAGGCGGCGAGTTCTATTTCAACCCAGAGCTCGCGCAGGGCTTTGGCCTCAACGGCACGCTGGGACTGGCCGGTTTTCCGAACGGAGAAGCGCAAAAAGCCGGCGCAGCGTTTCCGAAAATTCGTCCGCAACGCTATTACCTGAAGCAGACGTTCGGCCTTGGCGGCGAACAGGAAGATGTCGCCGACGGCCCCAATCAATTGCCGGGCAAGCGCGATATCGATCGCGTGACGCTGATCGTCGGACGTTTCGCGGTCGGCGACTTCTTCGACGGCAATTCCTACGCCAAAGACCCGCGCGCGGATTTCATGAACTGGGCGATGTGGTCGTCGGCGGCCTACGACTTTCCCGCCGATCTGCCGGGCTACACCCGCGGCGCCGTGGTCGAGCTCAACCGCAAGGACTGGGCGGTACGCGCCGGACTATTCCAGGTGCCCGACGCTCCCAACAGCGATATCCTCGTCTTCAGGACGGGCGGCGCGGTGGTCGAATTTGAAGGCCGATATTCGATCTTCGATCAGCCCGGCAAGGTCCGGCTCGGCGTGTTCGGAAATCGCGGCAACACCGGCAACTATCGCGAGGCGCTGGCAATCGAGGGGATGGATCCCGCGCTCGATATCAACGCTGTCATGACGGGCATCCGGCGCGATAATCCCAAATACGGATTCTACGCCAATGCCGAACAGCAGATCGCCAAGGACATTGGCCTGTTCGCGCGCGCAAGCTGGAATGACGGGCAGAACGAAATCCTTTCGTTTACCGACGTCGATCGCAGCGTTTCAGGCGGCCTGTCGGTCAAAGGCAGCTATTGGGGACGCCCAAGCGACACGATTGGCGTTGGCGGCGCCATCAATGGACTTTCCAGCGCGCACCGCGATTTCCTGGCCGCGGGCGGCCTCGGTCTCCTGATCGGCGACGGCCAGCTCAATTATCGCAACGAACGCATCCTCGAGGCGTATTACGCCTATTCGATCGACACGCACTTCACGCTGACGGCCGATTATCAGCTGATCGCCAACCCCGCCTACAATGCCGACCGTGGCCCGGTCTCGATTTTCTCAGGCCGTCTGCATGGCGAGTTCTGACGCTTCAGCCGTCAACACCAGGCGCGGGTCGCTCGCCGCGGCCCTGGCTATGCTTCTCGTAACCATGGGCGCGCCGACGATTGCCTACGCCGGCGAGTGCCCGGGTTCCGGCTCGGAGATCGCCACCGACCGGCCCGATGTTACCAATTCCAGCCTCGTCGTTCCCGTGGGCAGCCTGCAGAGCGAGAACGGTATCAACACAACCGGGCGCGGATCCGAAAAGACTTTCGATGGCACCAATAGCCGGCTGAGGCTGGGCATTGCCCCATGCCTGGAATTTCTGGTCGACGTGCCGAATTATTTCGGCCGCCTGAAGGGCGATACGGCCAGCGGCTTCGGCAATGTGGCGCCTGCCGTCAAATGGCAGTTCAGCTCGCTTCCGGAGCCGTGGAATTTGTCGGTGACGGCGGGTGCCGGCTTGCCCACCGGCGCTGCCAAGATCACCGGACCCGGTCTGCAGCCCTATCTGCAATTCCCGTGGTCGCATGAACTTGGCGGCGGCTGGGGGACCAGCGGCATGCTGACAACCTTCTTTTTTCCCGCCAACCTTGCCAACAGGCAGACCACGGAGGCGACCTTCGTGCTTGAAAAGAAAGTCACCGAGCGCGCGTCGCTGTTCGTCGAATATGTCGGCGATTATCCCTCCCGCGGCAGCAGCGTGCAGCTGATCAATACCGGCGGCGGCTATCTGTTGACCAGGACCCAGCAGATCGACTTCCACGTCGCGTTCGGTCTCAACCGGAATTCCCCGAACTATATCGTCGGCGTCGGATATTCCTTCCGGTTCGACGATCTGTTTCGCGCCTCCGCGCGCTGAGTTGCCGCGCCAACGTCACCCCGCGGGCTGGAACGACTCCGCCCGCGCCATGGCCCAAGCCTCGCGGAAGCGCGGATCGGCGGTGCCGTCGATCAACTCGCCCGGACGAAGCGATGGATAGAGCTTCGCGAATGAACAGACCTCTCTCGTCGAGGTTCGCTGCGAGAAATGGATCGGCCGAATATCCCGGGGATGTTCGAGGCCTGCGGCTGCGATCAATTCCGACAGCGCATGCAGGGTGGCGTGATGATAATTGTAAACCCGTTCGACCTTGTGCGGCACCACCAGCGCCCGAGCGCGGCTTGGATCCTGCGTGGTTACGCCAGTCGGACAGCGGTCGGTGTGGCAGCTCAGTGACTGGATGCAGCCCAGCGAAAACATGAAGCCGCGCGCCGAATTGCACCAGTCCGCGCCGATGGCCATGGCGCGCGCCATATCGAAGGCGGTCGCGATCTTTCCCGAAGCGCCGATCTTGATGCGATCGCGCGCATTGATGCCGATCAGTGCATTGTGCACGAAGTTGACGCCCTCGCGCATCGGCATGCCGAGATGGTCCATGAACTCCAGCGGCGCAGCACCGGTGCCGCCTTCATTGCCGTCGACCACGATGAAATCCGGATAGATTCCGGTCTGCAGCATCGCCTTGCAGATCGCGAGAAACTCCCAGGGGTGGCCGATGCACAGCTTGAATCCGGCGGGCTTGCCGCCGGACAGCCTTCGCATCTCGCCGATGAACGCCATCATTTGCAGCGGTGTCGAAAACGCCCGGTGATAGGCCGGCGAGATGCAATCCTCGCCCATCGCGACGCCCCTGATGTTGGAGATCTCCGCCGAGACTTTGGCTGCCGGCAGCACGCCGCCATGCCCGGGCTTGGCGCCCTGGCTGATCTTGAGCTCAACCATCTTGATCTGGTCGTCGCCGGCGACGCGCGTGAATTCCTCCGGATTGAAGCTGCCGTCGCGGTTGCGGCAGCCGAAATAGCCGGAGCCGACTTCCCAGATGATGTCGCCGCCGTTCTCGCGATGATAGGGGCTGACGCCGCCCTCGCCGGTGTCGTGCGCGAAGCCGCCCTTCCTGGCGCCGGCGTTCAAAGCACGAACCGCATTTGGACTGAGCGCGCCAAAGCTCATCGCCGAGATATTGAAGACCGAGGCCGAATACGGCCTGGTGCAATCCGGACCGCCGATGGTGATGCGGAATTGCTCCTCGGCACGCGGCTTCGGCGCCACCGAATGGTGCATCCATTCATAGCCGTCGCGATAGACGTCTTCCTGGGTGCCGAACGGCCGCTTGTCGAGCACCATCTTGGCGCGCTGGTACACCAGGGCGCGGGTGTCGCGGCTGAACGGCATGCCGTCCTTTTCACTCTCGAAGAAATACTGCCGCATTTCCGGCCGGATCTCTTCGAGCAGGAAACGGATATGCGCCGAGATCGGATAATTCCGCAGCACCGCGTGGCTCTTCTGCACGAGATCGCGGACTCCGAGCAGCGTGAGGGCGCCGAAGATCAGGATTGGAACCAACACCACTTCCCAAATCTTGGGATTGTGGTCCAAAACGCCGATCGAAAGAAGCAGCGCGGTGACGACGCCGCAAATCGTCAGCACGATGAAGCGTGGCGAGAACGGAAGCAGCAGCGTTTCCATAAATATCCCTCGGGCGGATGATCCTTGTCATCCACAGCTTAATCCAACCAGCGGAACAAGCGCTATACGATATACGGTGCGGCGGTCACCGATGTGACAGCGGATCGCGGAAAAAGTTAGTTATTCCCGCGGTCAATCAAATAATCCAGAACGCCTTTTGCAGTGCAGCGTAACCGCCGAATCTCTCGCCGCTAATGACGATGCGGCCGCATTTCGTGAGGGATCTTGCCCTCCTGCAGCCCGTGCTGCGCCAGCCAGGCATCGGTGGTCGCAATGGCGCGGTCGATGTGATCGGCGGTTCGCGAGAAATCATAAGGTGATCCCACCAGCGGGCATAGCGGCGGCACCACGAAATATTCGATTGCGGGATCGAGACTTTCCAACTCGCTGACCAATTGCCGCGCAATCAACAGCGTCAGCGCATGCAGCGCATTGGCGACCGCGCCGACCGGCGGCGCCTGCGTCGCGCAGGCATGGCCCGTCGGCAGAATGATCAGCCGCATCGCGCCCTTCTTGACCGCGACCTTGATCGGCGTGTTGCTGGAGATCGCGCCATCGGCAAGGTAGTAGTCGTTGTGACGGATCGGCGCAAACGCACCGGGAATCGCGGTCGAGGCGACGATCGCCTCGGCGGTGGAGCCTTCCGACAACACCACGCTGTCGCCGGAGATGATATCGGTGGTGACGATATGCACCGGCAGTCTGGCGTCCTGCAGGTTGCGATAGGGAATATGATCGTCGACCAGCTTGCGGATGCCGTCATGCGGGATCAGGAAATCACGGCGCCACAGAAAGCTCAGCACCGTCCGCCAGCTCATCGGGAAAACGTCGCGCCGCCGCAGCCCGCGCCAGATGGTAGCCAGTCTCTCGACCCCACCGAGCGTCGGATCGCCCGCATAGAATGCGCCGTTCAGGGCACCGACGCTGGAGCCGACCACCATGTCGGCAACAATTCCGTGCGCGGCGAGCGAGTGCAACATCCCCACCTGGATGGCGCCGAAACTGCCTCCGCCGGCGAAAACGAATGCCGTTTTCACCGGGCCAATCTGTTCGAGTACCGACAAAACCCGTTCGCTCCCTGGGGTCGCCGCATCGGCAACCGGCCGCGCGACGTTCGGGGCGTTATAGCAGCGGTGGAACGGGGGAAGCTATGGCGGTGGTTGTCATTCCGGGGCGCGTCGACGACGCGAACCCGGAATCTCGAGATTCCGGGTTCGATGCTTCGCATCGCCCCGGAATGACGAATGAGCGCGAAAGTAGGTGCGTTCCCCGGATGCTGCGCAGCGCTCTTGCGCTGCGCTGCTGATCCAGGGGCTATGTTTCCGCAAGTTGGGTCCCGGCTCTGCGGTGCACCGCTGAAGAAGCGCTGCGCCGCGTCCGGGACACCAGACTTACCGCTCGACGAACGCCTTCTCGATCACAAAATGGCCCGGCTCGCTGTGGCTGCCTTCGAGGAAGCTGCGCGTCTCGAACAGCTGGCGCAGCTCTTCCAGCATGCCCGGGCTGCCGCACATCATGATGCGGTCGGTTTCGATATCGAGCGGCGGCTGGTGGATGTCGTTGAACAGCTGCTCCGAGGTGATCAGGTCGGTGATGCGGCCGCGGTTGCGGAACGGCTCCCGCGTCACGGTCGGGTAATAGAGCAGCTTCTCCGACAGCAGCGGCCCGAACAGTTCATCGTCGCGCAGTTTTGCCACCAGCTCTTCGCCATAGGCGAGCTCGGATACCTGCCGGCAGCCGTGAACCAGGACGATGGTGTCATAGCGCTCGTAGACGTCGGGGTCCTTGATCAGGCTCGCAAACGGCGCCAGACCCGTGCCGGTCGACAGCAACAGCAGACGCTTTCCCGGGATCAGATTGTCTGTGATCAGCGTACCGGTCGCCTTGCGCCCGACCAGAATGGTGTCGCCTTGCTTGATCTTCTGCAGCTTCGAGGTCAGCGGCCCGTCGGCGACCTTGATCGAGAAGAATTCGAGTTCTTCCTCGTGATTGGCGCTCGCCATGCTGTAGGCACGCAGCAGCGGCCGGCCCTCGACCTCGAGGCCGATCATGGCAAACTGCCCGTTCTGGAAGCGGAAGCCGGAATCGCGGGTGGCGGTGAAGCTGAAAAGCGTGTCGGTCCAGTGCCGGACAGAAAGAACTTTCTCTCTATAGAATGCGCTCATGTGTTTTGGTTTTTCCGATTGACCTGATGTAGAACGATTGACTTAAGCTGCCGTCGACCGCACGAAAGTGGCCGAAATCATTGACGATCTTGCGTGTGATTTCCGCCGATAACAGAGATAGTCAAGATGCTCTGACGCGCAATTGAGAACTCAAAGTGGCAGTCGATTAATTTCATAAAAAGGTTCGACGCAATATCGTTAAGGCCCAAACGAGCACGTAATTAACTTGCTGAGATTGCCGCTGATCTGGCAATTAATTGCTACGAAAGCCGCAGCAAAGGGAAAATGATTTAGTGGTCCTTACCAGCCAGCGAATATTCGTCGATGCCGTCAGGAAATATTGTCTCGCGCACGAAATTGCGATCGAGGTTAAGTCCGGCGGCTGGCTGATCGTCATGCAGCGCGGATCGCAGCGCCGCCTCGCATTCGGCTATGATATCGGACTGAACGGCGCCGCCGCGCATCAGATCGCCAACGACAAGGCGGCAACCGCCGATGTCCTGAAGCTTTCCGGCCTGCCCTGCATTCCACACACGCTGTATCTCGGCCCCAAACTCAGTTCGCATGTCCCTGAATCGGGATCGCGTGATGCGATGCTTCGTCAACTCGAGGAGCACCCGGAAGGTCTCGTCGTCAAACCCAATGAAGGGACCTCGGGCGAATCCGTCTTCCTGGTGAAGACCAGACCCGGACTCGAACGCGCGGTGACCCGGATTTTTTCCGCCTATCCGAGTCTTGCGATTTCACCTTACGTCGATATCGAAGACGAGGTTCGCGTGGTCCTGCTGGATGATCTTCCGCTAATCGTTTACAGCAAGACCCGCCCGTCGGTCGTCGGCGATGGCAAGCATTCCTTACGCGAACTCGCGCTCGCAACGACATCGACCGAGCAGGGATCGAGCGTGCTGCTTGGCATGACCGGCGACCTGGACAAGGCCGACCTCGACGCGGTGCCGCCCCTGGGGCAGCAGCGCATGCTCAACTGGCGTCACAACCTCGATTCGGGCGCGCAGCCTGTCCTGCTGGAACAGGGCGATGTCCGCGATGCCTGCGTTGGGCTCGCGATCAAGGCCGCTACGGCGGTCGGCATCCGGTTCGGGTCGATCGACGTCGTGCGCTCCGGCGGCGCCTGGCAAGTCCTCGAAGTCAATTCCGGGGTCAAGATGGAAGCCCTCGGCAGACTGCACCCCGACCTCGTCTACGCCGCCTACAATGCCGCGCTGGACAAGGTGTTTGGGTGAACGCGTCCGCATGATCTCGTGGCGTGGGCAAAGCCAACCGGTCGCGCGGATGCGCGCCCGATGACAGGCTCCGCGTGCCCACCTCTCGCAATAACGAGGCGGATAGACGGTGGGCACGGCGCAAGCGCGCCTTTGCCCACCCTGCGATTCCGCCACCTAGTTGTTGCTCGACCCTTGCGTATCGTCGAGCACCTTGAAAGCCTCTTCGAGCTGCGGCGAGATCGCGACGTTGAGCCGTTCCCCGGTCGGCAGGCGCGAGACGAACCATTTGTTGTAGAGCGGGATCAGGTCGCGGTTCGAGCCGAGCTTGCGGAAGGTCCGCTCGACCACAGCGGTCAGTTGCGGCTCACCCTTGCGGAACATGATGCCATAGGGATCGTAGGACAGATATTCGCCTGTGACCTTGAACTTGTCCTGGCTCTTGTGCCGCGCAATCAGGCCGTAGAGCAGGATGTCGTCGGTTGCAAACGCATCGGCCTTGCCCTCCACCAGCATCTGATAGGATTGCTCGTGGTCGCCGGCGGTGACGATGTTCAGCCCCAGCGAGAATTTCTTGTCGACGTTGTGCATCGCCTGCTCGTTGGTGGTGCCTTTCGTCACCACCACGGTCTTGCCCTTGAGATCCGCGGGCGCCGCGATGCCCGAGGCCTTCGGCACCATCAGCTTGGTGCCGGCCACGAACATCAAAGGCGAGAACGCCACCAGCTTGGCGCGCTCGGCGTTGGCCGTGGTCGATCCGCATTCGAGATCAATCTTGTTCTGCGTCACCGCCGGAATACGGTCGTCCGACGTGACCTTGACGTATTCGATCTTGAGATTGGAGTCGTCGACCTCAACGCCGATCTCGTCGACGATAGCCTCGCACAATTCGAGGCTGTAGCCGATCGGCCGGTTGGAGTGATCGAGGAACGAGAACGGCGGCGAGCTCTCGCGATAGCCGAGCCGCACGGTATGGGTGTTCTTGATATTGGCAAGCGTGGGGCTAAGCCCCTCGCTTCCGGCTGTCTGCGCGGAAGCGGCCGTTACCAGCAGACATGCTGCCAGCAACAAGCCGCCCGCCAATATCGGCCTCCCCGGAGATCGATGCATGCATCTCTCCCTCAGTGGCCGGCCAATACGGCGTCACCCGGAACAGTATCGGAGGGAACGACGTCGTCGGGTCCGAGCTCATGCTCGGCCTTCAGCTCGCCCTCCCACTTCGCCACCACGGACGTGGCCAGCGAGTTGCCGATCACGTTGGTGGCGCTGCGTCCCATGTCGAGGAAGGTATCGATGCCCATGATCATCAACAGCCCGGCCTCGGGGATGCCGAATTGGCTGAGCGTCGAGGCGATCACGACCAGCGAGGCGCGGGGTACGCCGGCGACGCCCTTCGAGGTGATCATCAACGTCGCGAGCATCGCAAGCTGCGTCGCGAGCGGCATCTCGATGTGGTAGGTCTGCGCGATGAAGATGCTCGCGAAAGTGCAATACATCATGGTGCCGTCGAGGTTGAACGAGTAACCCAGCGGCAGCACGAAGGCCGAGATCCGCGACGACGCGCCGAATTTGTTGAGGCCCTCGAGCGTCTTCGGATAGGCGGCTTCCGACGACGCGGTCGAGAACGCGATCATCAGCGGCTCGCGGATCAGCCGCAGCAAATGGCTGTATCTCGGCCCGATGACGACGAAGCCGACGATGACCAGGATCGCCCACAGGATCAGCAGCGAGAGATAGAAGCCGCCCATGAACACGATCAGCTTCCACAGCACCAGCAGGCCATTCTTGGCCACGGTCGCCGTGATCGCCGCCCATACCGCGATCGGCGCGAACAGCATAACGTAACCGGTGACCTTGAGCATGATGTGCGCGAGGTCGTCGATCAGCGACATGATCGGCTTCGACCGCTCCGGCATGGCGCCCAGCGCGACCGCGAAGAACACCGCGAACACCACGATCTGCAGGATTTCATTCTGCGCCATCGCGTCCGCGATCGAGGTCGGGATCAAATGGGTCAGGAATTTCTCGATCGAGAACGCCGATACCGGCAGGCCGGTCGACTGCGCCTTGTCGGGCAACGTGCCCGGGAAGTTGGCGCCGGGCTGCAGCAGATTGACCATCAGGAGGCCGAGCAGCAGCGAGACGAAGGAGGCGCTGACGAACCAGCCCATGGTCTTGGCGAAAATGCGCCCGAGCTTGGCGCCGGAGCCCATATGAGCGATGCCGCCGACCAGCGTGGCAAATACCAGCGGCGCGATGATCATCTTGATCAGGCGCAGGAACAGCATCGCGATCAGGTTTACGTCGGCTGCGATCTCCACCCGGCTGTCGGGCAGATAATTGAAAACCAGTGTCCCCATCACGATGCCGAGCCCCATCGCGATCAAAATGAATTGCGTGAACCTGCTGGACATTTTTACCCCCGTAAGTTCCGGCAGCCCAGAGTTTGGCAGATTTGGAGGGCGACGCAACAAGCTTGCGGCAATTTACACGCCTGCCGCAATGTTCCCGTTGTGGAATGCGCGCGCGCCGACTAGCGTTCAATGCAGCGCACAATGTGTGCAATTGAGCGCCTCATGCGCGGTCAATTGCATCAAGAATTGCCAAAAGAACCGCTAGTCGAGGGGAGACAACGCCATGAACGACACCGTCAATCGCCAGATCCTGCTGGTGGAAAAGCCGACCGGGAAACTCGGACCCGAGCATTTCAGGATGTCCAAGGGGGCCGTCCCCGAGCCGAAGGACGGCGAGGCCCTGGTGCGGACGCGCTATATCTCGCTGGATGCCGCCAACCGGGCCTGGATGCACGGCGCCACCTATCGCGCGGCGGTCGAGGCCAACACCGTGATGGCCGGCGGCGGCATTGCCGAAGTGGTGTCCTCGAAAGCGCCTGGCCTTAAGGCGGGCGACATCGTGTTCGGCGATACCGGCTGGCAGGATTACGCCGCCGTGCCCGCAAAACACCTGAACAAGATGCCGAAGCTGGAGCCGATGACGCATCTGCTCTCAGTCTACGGTATCGCCGGCCTCACCGCCTATTTCGGCCTGCTCCAAGTCGGCAAGCCAAAGGAAGGTGAAACCGTCGTGGTCTCGGCGGCGGCCGGCTCGGTCGGGTCGATCGTCGGCCAGATCGCCAAGATCAAGGGGTGCCATGTCGTCGGCATCGCCGGCGGCAAGGACAAGTGCCATTGGCTCACCAGCGAACTCGGCTTCGACGCCGCGGTCGATTACAAGGACGGCGCGACCTACAAGGCGCTGCGGGCGGCGGCGCCGAAGGGCATCGATGTCTATTTCGACAATGTCGGCGGCGACATTCTGGAAGCCTGCCTGTCGCTGATGAACAATCGCGGCCGCATCGCCTGCTGCGGTGCGATCTCGCAATATGACGGCGTGCCGTCGGCGCATGGCCCGCGCGGCGTGCCGGGCCTGATCGTGGTGAAGCGGCTCATCATGCAGGGCTTCATCGTGATGGACTATATGGACCAGCGCGATTCCGCCCTGAAGGACCTGCAGTCCTGGGTCGCCTCCGGCAAACTGAAGGTACAGGAGGACGTGATCGACGGCCTGGAGAATACGCCAAAGGCGCTGATCGGGCTGCTCGCCGGCGAAAACCGCGGCAAGCGGATGGTGAAGGTGTGAGGGCCTTTTAAAGCGAAGATACTTCACTTTCCGTCATGGCCGGGCACAGCCGTCCGAAGGACGGCGTCGCTTCCGCTCGCCTACGCCCGGCCATGACGAGTTTGTTAATGCGCCTGCGGAATCTCTTGCGCGCCGGCCTTCCCTGCCTTTCTCCCTGCCAGCCAGTTCTCGAACCGCTGCACCACGACGAAGAACGTCGGCACGAACAGCACGGCCAGACAGGTCGAGGCCAGCATGCCTGAGAACACGGTGATGCCGATCGACTTGCGGGCGTTGGCGCCGGCGCCGGTGGCGAGCACCAGCGGCACCACGCCGAGGATGAAGGCAAACGACGTCATCAGGATCGGCCGGAACCGCGCGCGCGCCGCCTCCACCGCGGATTCCAGCAGCGGCTTGCGGTCGCGCACATGAAGCTCGAGCGCGACCTCGACGATCAGGATGGCGTTCTTGGCCGACAACGCGATCAGCAGGATGATGCCGATCTGTGTGTAGAGGTTGTTCTCGATCCGCAACGCCGTGAGCACCGACATCGGGCCCAGCAAGGAAAGCGGCACGGCCAGGATCACGGAGATCGGCGCGTACCAGCTCTCATATTGTCCGGCCAGCACGAGGTACACGAGCAGCAGGGCAAGCCCGAACGCCCAGTAGATCTGGCCGCCGACGACCTTCTCCTGGTACGACATCGCCGTCCATTCATAGCCCGCTCCCGGCGGCAAGGTTTTGGCCGCAATCTCCTCCATCAGCGTCATCGACTGGCCGGAACTGTAGCCCGTGGCGGGCAGGCCGATGATGGTCGCGGACGGATAGAGATTGTACAGGCTGATCAGCGAAGGGCCGACCGACGGCGTGATCTTCGCCACCGTGCCGAGCGGAACCATGTCGCCCTGGCTGTTGCGCACATACAGTCTTTCAATGTCCCGCGGCGTCAGGCGAAATTGCGCATCCGCCTGGGCGTAGACCTGGAACGTGCGGCCGAACTTGTTGAACTGGTTGATGTAGGAAGACCCCAGATAGGAAGACAAAGTCGAGAAGATCTGGTCGGTGGTGACATGCAGGGTTTCCGTCTTGATCCGGTCCACATCGACGTCGAACTGCGGCACCATCGAGCGGAACGGCGAACTGACGCGCTGCAGCGCGCTTTGCGTCTGCGCGTTGGCCACGATGGCGCCGGTGATGGCCTGCAACTTGCCGAAATCGGAATTGCCGTCGCGGAGCTGGACCTGCATGGCAAAGCCCGCAGCGTTGCCGATGCCCTGGATCGGCGGCGGCGGAACCACCAGGATCCGCGCCTCCGGAATCACCGACAGTTTCTCGTTCAGTCCGACGAACAGCGACCGCAGGTCCTGGCCCGCGCCACGCTCGCTCCACTCCTTCAGGATCAGATAGGCGACGCCGGCATTGGCGAGGCTGGAACTGTTGTCGAGCGCCGATATGCCGGCGATGCTGATCACCTGCTCGACACCCGGCGTCTTGCCGGCGAGGTCGCTGACCTGATCGAGCACGCGCTGGGTGCGGTCGAGTGCGGCGCCGTCGGGCAACTGCGCCGCCACCAGCAAATAGCCCTGGTCCTCGATCGGAATGAAGCCCGTCGGCACCCGCGACAGACCGTAGCCGGCGATGCCGATCAGGATCAACGCCGAGATCACCGACAGATTGCTGTGCGCCACCAGTCGATCTATCAACCGGGCATAACCCCGCTCGAGACGGTTATAGACGGCGTTGAAGCCGCGATAGAAGAAGTTGCGCTGTTCCGGCGGCACCGGCCGGCGCAGCCACAACGCGCACTGCGTCGGCTTCAGCGTCGCAGCGTTGACGGCGCTGAGTAGCGCGGTCGCGGCGATGACCAGCGCGAACTGCGAGTACATTCTGCCGGTCAAGCCCGGCAGGAAGGCTGATGGCAGGAACACCGAAATCAAAACCAGCGTGATGCCGATGATCGGCGCGAACAGCGCATCCATGGCGCTGATCGCCGCATCATGACCGGACATGCCCTTTTCGATATTATGGGCGGCGCCTTCGACCACGACGATGGCATCGTCCACCACGATGCCGATCGCGAGTACGATCGCAAACAGCGTCGAGATGTTGACGGTAAACTCGAGCGCCGCCATCGCGGCGAAGGCGCCGATGATCGTCACCGGCACCGTGGTGGCCGGCACCAGCATCGCGCGCCAGTCCTGCAGGAAGATCAGGATCACGATCAGGACGAGGAAGCCGGCCTCGATCAGCGTCTTGTAGACCTCGTTGATCGATGCCGAGACGAATTTGGTCGTGTCGAACGGCGTGTCGTACTTGATGTCCTGCGGAAATTGCGTCGCCAGCGCCGCCATCTTCTTCTGGACCGCCGCCTCGACCTCGAGCGCGTTGGCGCCGGGCGACTGGAATACGCCGATGCCGGTGGCCGGCTTGTTGTTGAGCGAGAAGACCTGGCTGTAGGTCTGGGCGCCAAGCTCGACCCAGCCGACGTCGCGCACCCTGGTGACATCGCCATTGCTGCCGGTCTTGACGATGATGTCCTCGAACTGGCTGGTGTCGTCGAGCCGTCCGTTGACGTTGAGCGTGTACTGGAAGGCCTGTCCCGCCGGCGTCGGCGGCATGCCGACCTGACCCGCGGTGACCTGCTGGCTCTGCTGCTGGATCGAGGAAATGACGTCCTGCGGCATCAGCGCGCGGACCTGCAGCTTGTTCGGATCGAGCCAGACCCGCATCGAATACTGGCCGGCGCCGAACACGGTCACGTTGCCGACGCCCGGCAGCCGCGACAGCTCGTCCCTGATATTGATGGTGGCGTAGTTCGAGAGGAACAGGCTGTCGTAGGTCTCCTTCGGCGAGGTCAGCGTCACGAACAGCAGGATCGCCGTCGATCTCTTCTGGACGGTGACGCCCTGGTTCTGCACCGACTGCGGCAGCTGCGACAGCGCGCTCGACACCCGGTTCTGCACCAGCACCTGCGCGAAGTTGAGATCGGTGCCGATCTTGAAGGTCACCGTCAGCGTATAGGTGCCGTCGGCGCCGCTATAGGACTGCATGTAGAGCATGTCCTCCACGCCATTGACCTGCTGCTCGATCGGCAGCGCCACGGTATCGATCACGGTCTTGGCCGAAGCGCCGGGATAGCGCGTCGTGACCTGCACCGTCGGCGGCACGACATCGGGATATTGCGCGACCGCGAGCCGAAACAGGCACACGCCGCCGATCAGGATCATCAGGATCGCGATGACGTTGGAGAGAACCGGCCGCTCGATGAAGAATTTCGAAATCATGGCCGATCCTATTTGGCCGGTGCCGGCGACGCTTCGCTCTTCGTTAGCTGCGGATCGACCTTCTGGCCGGGGATCGCGCGCAACAGCCCGGCGGTGACGACGCGATCATCGGCCTTGAGGCCGCTTTCGATGACGCGCAGATCGCCCTCCAGCGGCCCGGTCTGGACCTTGCGCTGCTCGACGACGTTGTCGCCATTCACGACCAGCACATAGCGTCCAGCCTGATCGCTGCCGAGAGCGACGTCGGGGACCAGCAGCGCGTTCGCCTGCTGTTCGAAGGGAACTCGGACACGAACGTAGTAGCCGGGCAATAGCACGCGATCGGGATTGGGCAGCACGCCGCGCACCGCGAGCGTCCCGGTCGACTGAGTGAGCGTCGGCGCGACGTAATCCAGATTACCCTTGTGCGGGTAGCCGCTGTCGGTCTGCAATCCGACCTCGATCGGGAACGTCTTGAGGTCGTTCGACGTCAGGCCGCGCCGGCGCGCCTCTTGCCGGACCCGCAGCACGTCCTGTTCATTGACGTTGAAATTCACGTAGATCGGATCGAGCGCCACGATGGTGGCAAGCTGCGTCGGCGACGCCGCGCCGACGAGCTCGCCGACGGATACGAGATGGGCGCTGACGATGCCGTCGAACGGCGCCACGACATTGGTATAGCCGAAATTGACCTCCGCGATCCTGGTGTTGACCTGGGCCTGCAGCAAATTGGCCTGGGCGTTGTCGCGGTTGGACGTGGAGGTGTCGAGCGTCGCCTGCGAGACCGCCTGCCGTTGCACCAGATCCGACTGGCGCTTGAAGTCGGCCTCGGCCTGTCGCAGCGACGCTTGCGCGCCGGCTTCGGCGGCCTGCGCCTGTTCGAGCTTCAATTTGTAAGTCTCAGGCTCGATCGTGAACAGCGTGGTGCCTTCCTTGACGAAGCTGCCGTCCTGATAATTGATCGATTGCAGCACCCCCTGCACCCGCGCGACCAGATCGACGTTCTTGATCGGCGCGGTGTTGCCGGTCGCCTCGATATAGCGCGTGATGGGGCGTTGCACCGGCAACCCGACTTCAACCTTGGGTGGCGGCGGCGGCACAAAACTATTTTGTTCACAGGCACTTAAGCTGACGAAAGAAAATGTGACGAAGGCAATACGCAAAGCATCAGCGGTTCGCAGCCGCACAATATCATTCAGCTTGAAATGTGCCGGCGCGCGCGTATGCCTCATTTCCGTGCCTCTATGAAGTTTGCTTCAGGAAAAGGCTTTTCGTTCGAGAACGTTCGCGAGCCATGAATAGCAACAATCCGCTTGCAGTGGAACCGGAAAGCTAAAATGATGTCGGCCGCGAAAGTTTTTTCGCCGGTTTGTACATAATTCAATTCGGTTGAAGCGGCGGCTCCAGCGACAACAAAGGGATTTATGCAAATGATCAACACGTTGAAACGTGCGGCGAAGCTTTGGGCGTTGTTGGCGGCTGCGACATTCGCAACTGCAGCACCGGGATTTGCGCAAGCGCCGAGCCAGGCCCAGCGCGACGCGATCAAATCCCAATGCCGCTCCGATTACATCGCGCATTGCTCCAGCATCCCGCCGGGCGGTGAAGCATCGCTGCAATGCCTGCAGAAGAACATGTCGAGTCTCTCCGCGAGTTGCAAGAGCGCCGTTCAGGCCGTCGAAGCCCCGGCCGAACCCAAGGCCGAGTCCGCTCCGGCTCCACCGAAGACGGAGTCCGCTCCAACCGCTGCAACCACCAAGACGGAAACCGCAGCGCCCAAGGCCGCGGCGAGCACGACGGCGAAGCAGCCGAGCGGCGCGCAGATTTCCGCCATCCGCAGCGCCTGCCGCTCCGACTATCCAAAAGTCTGCGCGGGGGTGCCGACCGGCGGCGCGCCGGCACTGCAGTGCCTGGAGAAGAACAAATCGAAGCTTTCGGCGCCTTGCGAGAAGGCGGTCGCCGCAGCCGGCGGCGGTGGCGCAGCGCCGGCGGCCGGCGGCGCGCCCGCTGCAGCGACAACAGCCGCTCCGGCAGCCGCCGCGCCGGCGGCGCCAGCCGTCATCGTGCTGCGGCCGATGCGGCCGCGCGAGCAACTGTTCGTCCTGCGGTCGGCATGCGGCGGCGACGTCCGCTCGCTTTGCGGCGGCGTGGCGCCCGGCGGCGGCCGTATCGTGCAATGCCTGGCGACGCAGGCGGCCTCGCTGTCGCCCGCTTGCAAGGACGTCCTGGCCCAGTTTTCCGCGCAATAAATCGCGCGCTGCCGGCGATCCTTCCATCGGGGATCGTCGGCGACGCGATTCCCGCGCGAGATATGACCAACAGCAATCTGGAAAGGAAGAAACCAATGCCGCGCGTTATCCTGACGGCCGCCACGGTGCTGTGCATTTCCCAAACCGCGTTCACGCAAGAACTGACCGCCGCGCAGCGCGACGCATGCATGGGCGACTATCAAAAATATTGCAAAAGCGTCATACCGGGCGGTGGACGGATTATCGCCTGCCTGGCCAAGGAAGGCGACAAGCTGACGCCGGCTTGCAAGAAAGTGCTGGAAGCGGCGGAGAAAAAGTAGAGCAGCCTCGAACGGCTGCCGCCGATATCAGCCGAGAATTTCAAAAACGAATTCGGCGCGCAGGCGCCAGAACTGCATCCGCAGAACCTTGGCTCAAGCCTGAAATCAAACAGGACAAATCCGGGAGACTGACATCCGTTCCTTTCTGCTGATTGCCGCCGCCATACTGTCGTTTGCCGCCACTATGACCTTCGAAACATCCGACGCCAACGCGGTGGTCTGCGCCCGCGGCGTCCACCGCGCCGGCTGCGCCGGATATCGCGGCGCGGTCGTCGTGCGCAAGCCGGTTGTCGCAGGCTGCCGCTGGGTGTGGGTGGGCGGCGTGAAGGTACGTCGCTGCTACTGACCTAAGACGCAGTTCCCGGTATTTTTACGCTGGCGTCCCGGCCGCGCAGCGATTATTCTGACCGAGATTGTAAGTGTACTGTCAATTAGGGAGGAAGACTGTGCGTATCGCCGTGCTCGGCGGAGGCCCCGGCGGCCTCTACTTCGCCTATCTCTGGAAAAAGCGCCACCCGGAGGCTCGCATCGATCTGTTCGAGCAGAACGCTGCCGGCGCGACCTGGGGCTTTGGCGTCGTGTTCTCCGAACAGGCGCTCGAATTCCTGCGCGCCGACGACCCCGAGACGGTTGATGCGATCACGCCAAGGATGGAGAGCTGGAAGAACATCACGCTCAATTTGCGCGGGCAAAGCGTCGAGATCGACGGTGTCGGCTTCTCCTCGATCGGCCGGCTCGAATTGCTGACCATCCTGCAGCAACGCGTCCGCGACGCCGGCATCACGCCGCAATACGACACCCTCATTCAGTCGGTCGATGAACTCAGGGGTTACGACCTGATCGTCGCGGCTGACGGCCTGAACTCGCTGGTGCGCCGCAGTTTTGAGCAGGAGTTCGGCGCGTCGGTTTCGCATTCGACCAATAAATTCGCCTGGTACGGCACCACCAGGCGCTTCGCCACGCTGTCGCAGACTTTTGTGGCGACCGAACTCGGCACCTTCAACGCCCACCATTATCGCTATTCGCCGTCGATGAGCACCTTCCTGGTCGAATGCGACGCGGCGACGTGGGAAAATTATGGATTTGAACACAAGACCATCGAGCAATCGCAAGCGATCTGCGAGCAAGTATTCGCGGCAACGCTCGACGGACATAAACTGGTCTCGAACAAATCGATCTGGCGCAACTTCCCCTGGATCTGGAACGAAAACTGGTCGTCGGGGAATATGGTGCTGATCGGCGACGCGCTGCATTCGGCGCATTTTTCGATCGGATCGGGAACGCGGCTGGCGATCGAGGATGCGATCGCGCTGACCAAGGCGCTGGAGGCCGAGGCAGACATCCCGGCGGCGCTCGCGCTTTATCAGGCAGAGCGCAAACCGATCGTGAAAAAGCTGGTGACGGCGGCGCGCACCAGCGCCGACTGGTATGAGCATTTCCCCGAACATATGAAGCTCGATCTGCTGGATTTTGCCTACAGCTACATCACCCGCTCCGGGCGGATCGACGATGCGCGCCTGCGCGCGATGTCGCCGGCGTTCATGGCGCGCTTAGAGGCGGCGAAGAAAATCGGGAGCCGGTCATGATGCACGAAATCGCCGATCAGGTACCGTTGGATAATGCCGGCGCGCGCGAGATCGGCTTTACGATCCCCGACCGCTACAACGCCAGCCGCATCCTGTTCGACAATTTGTCCCACGGCCGCGGTGACCGGCTGGCGCTCACCGGTCCGGGCGGCACATGCAGCTATGCGCAGCTCTGCGCCGAGGCCGCGCAATGGGGACACGGCTTTCTGGCGCTGGGCTTGAACCGCGGCGACCGTGTGCTGATGTTCCTCGACGACACGCCGGCCTATCCCGCGGCTTTCTTCGGCGCGGTGCGCGCAGGATTCGTGCCGCTGTTGATCAATACGCTGACGCCGCCGGATCTGCTGCAGTTTTATCTTTCGGATGCGGGTGCGCCCGTGGCCGTTGCCGACGCCGAATTCTGTTCGCGCTTCGATGCGATCGCCTGCAAGGATACGCCGCTGCACACCCTGATCGTGGTCAACGGCGCCGCCGGCGCGCACGCCGTGCCGCATGCCATCGCCGCGGACAAGTGGTTGGAGGATTTCCCGACCAGCCTCGCCGAGGCCGACACGCACCGCAACGAGATGGCGTTCTGGATGTATTCGTCCGGTTCGACCGGACGGCCCAAGGGCATCGTGCATCTGCAGCACGACATGGCCTATAGCGAGGCAGCGTTCGCGCGCGATGTGCTGAAACTCGGACCCGACGACATCTGCTTCTCGGTGCCGAAAATGTTCTTCGCCTACGGCTTTGGCAATTCCATCACCTTTCCGTTCGCGGTCGGCGCGGCCACCCTGCTGCTGCCGGGGCAGCCGAGGCCGGCGGCGATCTTCGAGGCGATCGGACGCTTCCGTCCCAGCGTCTTCTTCGGATTGCCGACGCTCTATACGTCGCTGACCAAGGCCGAAGGCGCGCCGCTAGCGGATTTTTCATCGCTGCGGATGGCGCTGTCCGCCGCCGAGGTGCTTTCCGCTGACGTCTTCAACGGCTGGAAGGCGCTGACGGGCCTTGAGATCATCGAAGGGCTGGGATCGACGGAAGCGCTGCACATCTATCTGTCGAACCGGCCCGAGAAGAAAAAGCTCGGCGCCGCCGGCCTGCGCGTCCCCGGTTATGAAATTGCGCTGCGGGACAAGGACGGCCACGAGGTCGGCGACAACGAGGAAGGCATTTTGTGGGTTCGCGGCGATTCCAATACGCCGCTGTACTGGAACCGGCCGGACAAGTCGGCGGAGACCATCCGCGACGGCGGATGGATCTATACCGGCGACCGCTTTGTGCGCGATGCCGACGGTTTTTATTTCTTCCGCGGCCGCGCCGACGATTTGATCAAAATCTCCGGGCAATGGGTCTACCCGCTCGAGGTCGAGCTTTGTCTTGCCGAACACCCGGATGTGCGCGAATGCGCGGTATTCGCGGCCGAGTTGCCGGACCGGCGCATGACGTTGAAAGCGGTCGTGGTGATGAACGACTGCGCGTTCGACGCCGGCGAGGCGACGAAGCGATTGCAGGATTTCGTCAAGGCAAAACTGCTGCCGTACAAATATCCGCGCGAAGTGAAATTCATCGACGAATTGCCGAAGACGGGTACGGGCAAGATCGACCGGCAGGCGGTGATGAAGATGTAGCGTTATGCGATCGTCATTGCGAGCCAACGGGTCGCGCGAATGCGCGCCCGATGCTAAACTCCGCGAAGCAATCCATCGCGCTACAGAAAGAAAGAATGGATTGCTTCGTCGCTTCGCTCCTCGCAATGACGGACGGAGGGCACCCTACCCCGCCAGCCCCGTCCCGCCATACAGCCACGCCAGATGGCCGTAATAGTCCTCCGACGTCTTTGCGCGCATGATCGCGTTGCGGAGGCGGGCGTGTTCGCCGGCGGGATGATAGATGTGCTCGCCGATGGCGCGGGATTGCAACTGCACGCGCGCGGTGCGCGGGAAACGTTGCGCGCGATAATTTTCCAGCGCGGTGGCGTGGTCGGCATACTGCGACAGCATGTGCGACAGGCACACCGCGTCTTCCATCGCCTGGCAGGCGCCTTGCGCGAAATATTGCAGCATCGGATGCGCGGCGTCGCCGAGCAGCGCGACGCGGCCGTCGATCCAGCGTTCAGTGGGATCGCGGTCGCACAACACCCAGAGCTTCCAGTTCTTGCCGTGGCGAATGATCTCCCTGGCGCGCGCATGCACGTGCGTAAAACCCTTCATGACCTCGTCTTCGGACACCGGCTTGCCGGCGACCGGTTCGGGAGCGTCGTTGTGATAGGTGACGACGAGGTTGAACACTTTCCAGCCCGACAGCGGGTAATGCACGATGTGGCATTTCGGACCGGCCCACAGCGTCGCCGCATTCCAGCGCAGATCCTCGGGCATCTGCTCGGTCGGGATCACCGAGCGATAGGTGGTATGGCCGGAGACCCGCGGCGAGCCGTCGGCAGTGACTTGCTTGCGGATGTTCGACCACAGCCCATCCGCGCCGATCAGAAGCCGCCCCGTAATACGCTCGCCGTTCGCCAGCCGCGCCGTCACCGACGCGCCGTCCTGGTCGTAGCCGACAACCTCGCTGCTGACGTGCAGCTCGATCAATTCGTGGGCCTGGCAGGCGCGCAGGAACACGCCGTGCAAATCGCCGCGATGCACCACCGCATAGGGGTTGCCGAACCGCGCGCGAAACGCCTCGCGCAGATCGATATGGGTGATCTCCTCAGCGGTCAGCGCATCCATCAGCCGAAGCTGATCGATATAGACGGCCATGCTTCGCGCCGCTTCGCCGACGCCGAGATAGTCGAAGGCATGGAACGCGTTCGGCCCAAGCTGGATGCCGGCGCCGATTTCGCCGAGCACGGCGGCCTTTTCCAGGAGGATCGAGCGGATGCCCTTTTGCGCCAGCCCAAGCGCTGCGGCGAGGCCGCCGATGCCGCCACCCGCGATCAGGACCGGCCGTGCGTCTGCCGTCGCCATCAGTTCGACTTTCCCAGATGTTCGAGCGCGTCTTCGGCGCGCAGCGGCACCCGTGAGGCCTCGTTGTTGAGATCGACGAGCTGCGTCAGCAGCGCCAGCAAGGTCTTGCGGTCGGCCGGTTTCAAGGGCTGCAGCATCCGCGCCTGGGCGCGCTCGACCGACGGCACGATGTCACGCAGCAGCGCCGCGCCCGCTTTGGTGAGGTAGAGCAGCTTGACGCGCTTGTCCTCGCGGGCGGGTTTGCGCTCGACCAGCGATTTCGTTTCCAGCCGCTCGATCACATTGCCGAGGGTCGAGCGATCGAACGCGATCACCGCCGACAGCCGCGTCGCGTCGATGCCGGGATGGGTGTGAATCGCGACCAGCGCCGCATATTGCACCGGCGTCAAATCGTAGGCCCGGCACTCCTCGACAAAGATCGCGACCGCGATCTGCTGCATCCGCCGGAACAGATAGCCCGGTGCGGCGTAGACCGCATCCATCGTGATCGGCGGGGGCTTACTCGGCATCGGGTTGCCGGTCCGGCGCGGCATCGGCGAATGCTTTCATGGCTTTGGCGGCGGTTTCGGCCTTGAGCAGGCGCGGATAGGCGGAGAGGTCGACGCCGAAGCGCCGCGCATTGGCGAGTTGCGGCACCAGGCAGAGATCGGCGACGGTCGGCTTGTCGCCGAAACAGAACGGACCGGCCTCGCCCGCGATCAGGGTTTCGCAGGCCGACAGGCCCTCGCGGTTGGCCCAGGCCGCCCACTCCGTCACCTTTTCCTCGGGAAGACCGAGCTGGCGCAGCCGGGCCAGAACCTTGAGGTTTTGCACCGGGTGGGTGTCGCAGGCGAGCGCCATGGCGAAGGCACGGACTTTGGCGCGGCGCAGCGGATCTTTTGGCAGCAGCGGCGGCGTGGAATGGGTCTCGTCCAGCCATTCGATGATGGCGAGCGACTGGGTCAGCACCGTGCCGGCATCGTCCTCCAGCGTCGGCACCAGCCCCTGCGGATTGATCGCGAGATAGGCCGGCGCGCATTGTTCGCCCTTGCGAAGGTGATGCGGCAGGTGCTCAGTGGTCAGCCCCTTGAGATTTAACGCGATCCTGACCCGGTAGGACGCGCTGCTGCGGAAATAGCCGTGCAGCTTCATCGGAACCTCCCTTGGCATTTCAAGCAGGCTTGGCATTTCAAGCCAGCCTGGATTTTTATTGGCTTGGTTGACGCTAGCCACATTGTAAGTATACTGTCAATCAAATTGAACCAACAAGAACAGCGGAGGCCCGACCATGGAAGCCGTGCAGAAGACCCCGGAACGCGAGGCGTTCTACAAGAAGATCGACGGCGAAAATCTTTCCGCGCTGTGGAACGTGATGGGCGATTTGATCACGCCGGAGCCGCGCAGCGCCTGCCGCCCGCATCTGTGGAAATTCGACCAGATCCGCGACTACATGACCGAGGCCGGCAAGCTGATCACCGCCAAGGAAGCCGAGCGGCGGGTGCTGGTCCTGGAAAACCCCGGCCTGCGCGGACAGTCCAAGATCACGACGTCGCTTTTTGCCGGCGTGCAGATGGTGGTGCCCGGCGATATCGCGCCGGCCCACCGCCACAGCCAGTCGGCGCTGCGTTTCGTGCTCGAAGGCAAGGGCGCCTATACCGCGGTCGATGGTGAGCGGACCGCGATGGAGCCCGGCGACTTCGTGATCACGCCGTCGATGACCTGGCACGATCATTCCAACGAAACCAGCGAGCCGATGTTCTGGCTCGACGGGCTCGATATCCCGATGGTGCAGTTCTTCGATGCGTCCTTTGCCGAAGGATCGAACGAGGACCAGCAGAAGATCACCCGGCCCGCCGGCGACAGCTTTGCCCGCTACGGCCACAATCTGCTGCCGGTCGACGGCAAGCGCTCTTCAAAAACCTCGCCGATCTTCAACTATCCCTACAGCTACACCCGCGAAGCGCTGGAGCAGGCCAAGACCAGCGGCGAGTGGGACGCCTGCCACGGGCTGAAGCTGAAATTCTCCAATCCCGAGACCGGCGATTTTGCGATGCCGACCATCGGCACCTTCATCCAGCTGGTCCCCAAGGGATTCAAGACCGCGCGCTATCGCTCGACCGACGCCACGGTGTTCGCCGCGATCGAAGGTAAGGGCCGCACCCGGGTCGGTGAGCAGACCTTCGAATGGGGCCCGCGCGACCTGTTCGTGGTGCCGAGCTGGCAGTGGGTCACCCACGAGGCCGATCAGGATTCGGTGCTGTTCAGCTTCTCCGATCGCCCGGTGCAGCAGAAGCTCGATCTGTTCCGCGAAGACCGTGGCAATGCGTAGCCGTCATTGCGAGCCAACGGGTCGCGCGAATGCGCGCCCGATGATAAACTCCGCGAAGCAATCCATCGCACCGCATAGAAAGTGTGGATTGCTTCGTCGCGGAGCCTGTCATCGGGCGCGCATTCGCGCGACCCGTTGGCTCCTCGCAATGACGGTGAGTTCACCGCCAGTGCAACAGCCGCACCTCGAGCAAATTGATCAGCTTGCCCACCGCCAGCCCGAACAGCGACAGGATCACGACGCCGGCGAGCAGCTGATCGGTCTGCATCAGATTGCCGGCCTGCAGCACGAAGGCGCCGATGCCGTATTCGGCGCCGATCATTTCAGCGCTCACCACCAGCAGCAGCGCCACCGACGCGGTGATACGAAAGCCCGCCAGGATCGAGGGCAGCGCGCCCGGCCAGATCACCCGGCGCACGATCAAATGGAACGGTACATTGAAGCTCTGCGCCATCCGGATCAGGTTGCGCGGCACCGCGTCGACGCCGCTATAGACCGAAATCGCGGTGGAGAAGAACACGCCGAGCGCAATGGTCGCGATCTTCGGCTCCTCGCCGATCCCGAGCCAGAGAATCAACAGCGGCAGCAGCGCAATCTTTGGAATCGGAAACAGCGCCGAGATGAAGGTGATGCCGACGCCGCGCGCAAGACTCGAGAGCCCGACCGCAAAACCGACGATGACGCCGGCGGTGGTACCGAGTACCCAGCCGGTTCCGATCCGCATGATCGACCAGGACAGATGGTGCCAAAGCGCGCCCGAAATCGCGAGCCTGTAGATCGCAACCGCGATCGCCGACGGCGCCGGCAGGAACAGCGGATTGACCCAACCTGCACTGCCGGCCAGTTGCCAGAGCGCGATCACGATCGCGAGCGCGATCCAGCCGGAATAGCGGCCTGCGGCCGGCGCAAAGCCGCCGCCGCGAAACGCCACCGGCCGCAGCCTGGCCGCGGAATCGTCCGCTTGCGGATCCTGTGAGGCGCGGTCAAGCATGCTGGACCTCGCGCTCGGCATCGATCGCTTCCTCGCGGATCAGCGACCATAGTTCGTTCTGCAGCGCCAACAACTTGCCGCGGGCGTCGATCGCGCCGCGCTCGTCGCGGGTCATCGGGATGGTCACGACCTCGCGGACGCGGCCGGGCCGCCGCGACAACACCACGATGCGGTCGGCGAGGCGGACGGCTTCTTCCAGATTATGCGTGACATAGACCGCGCCCATCGCGCCGTCGGCCAGCAGGCGGATGAAATCCTCCATCAGCAATTCGCGGGTCTGCGAATCCAGCGCCGACAAGGGTTCGTCCATCAGCAGGATTGCCGGCCGCACCGCGAGCGCACGCGCAATGCCGACGCGCTGGCGCATGCCGCCGGATAGTTGCTTTGGGTAAGTGCCGCGAAAATCCGTCAACCCGGTGCGGCGCAGCGCGTCGTCGATGACGACGCGGCGCGCGGCGAGACTGAGCCCGGTATGCGCCAGCGGAAATTCGACGTTCTCCTCGACCGTGCACCAGGGCAGCAGCGCAAAATCCTGGAATACGAAGGTCAGCGGGTTGAGACTGTCGGCCGGCGGCGCGCCGCGCAGCTCTGCCTGCCCTTCGCTCGGTCGCAGCAGGCCACCGAGGATCGACAGCAGCGTGCTCTTGCCGCAGCCGGAGGGGCCGACGATCGCGACCACCTCGCCCGAGCGCACCGTGAACGACACCTTGTCGAGCACCTCGAGCGCGCCGAAGCGGTGGCTGATTTGGTCGGCGATCAGGTCCATGTCGTGTTTCTTCTCCGGTCCGTCGTCGTGAACACCGTCATTGCGAGGAGCGAAAGCGACGAAGCAATCCATGACTGCAGCATCCCGGCTATGGATTGCTTCGCTACGCTCGCAATGACGGGTTCAACACCTCTCATCAATCCGGCTTCACATAATCCCTGGCGATGATCGCATCCGCCGTAAATCCCTTGTCGACAAAACCCTGCTCTTGCAGCCAGGCGATCTGGTTGGCGACATTTTTGACGTCGAGCTTGCCGTCGGGATCGATGTAAGCGCAGTTGCCGACCACCTGCTCGACCGGCAGGTTGGTGTATTTGGCGATGATCTCGAGCAGCGGCTTTGTCTTCTCGTTGACGTCAGCCTTGCCGTCCTTCACCGATGCCAAAATCACGTCGTGATATTCGCGATCGGCGCGCGCCAGCGCCCCCAGCAGCTTGGTTACCAATGCGGTATTGGTCAGCGTCTTCGGCGAGGCGAACACCGCGCCCAACTGCCACGGCGTCTCGTCGCCGACCCAACCCAAAAACTTGGCGCCGTCCGAATCCAGCAACGAGCGCGCGGTCGAGATCGGCAGCAAAGCGGCATCGACGGTTTCACCCTTCAGGGCAGCGGCGGCGTTCGACAGCGATTGCAGCGGCAGCACTTTGACGTCGGAGAGCTTGAAACCGTATTTGTCGGCGAGCAGGCCAAGCGAATAATGGAAACTGGAGCCGACCTGCGTCACCGCGATGCGCTTGCCCGCAAGATCCTTGGGCGTCTTCAGGCCGGCGGCATAGGCATTGTTGCTGGCGAAATAACCGATCAGGGGGTAGCCGGCCTTTTCGCGGCTCATGCCGCCGATCACCTTTAGCGTGCCCTTGCCGGCGAGATTATACAGTCCCGCGGTAAAGGCGGTGATGCCGAAATCGACATCGCCCGAGGTGGTCGCCACCGCGATTGGCTGCGCCGCATCGAAGAATTTCAATTCGACGTCGAGCCCGGCCTCGCGAAAGTAGCCCTTGTCGTGCGCGATGAACACCGGCGCCGACGACGACAGCCGGAGCACGCCGACCTTGGCCTTCAGGACTTCATCGGCCCGCGCGATTCCGCCCGCCGCCAACGTCAGCAGGCCCGCCAGTGCGAACCGCGCAATTCCCCTCATCCGGTTTCCTCCGTTTATTTCTTACAATCCGGCGGGCACGCTCTGGTCCCGCCCGATAAAGGCACCCTGTTGTTTCAACGCTTGTTGCAACTTTTCCAGCGCGATGTCGCGCGGAATCGTATTGCCCGACAGTGCCAGCGCCGCGGCGGCGCCGGCCGCCTCCCCCATCGCAAAGCAGGCGCCGGAGACGCGCGCGGCCGACTGGCCGTCATGGGTCATCGAGGCGCAGCGTCCCGCCATCAACAGGTTGTCTACGCCCTCGGGCACCAGCATGCGATACGGCAATTCGTTGAATCCGCGGGATTCCGGGATCGGCGGGAATTTGAAGATCACATTGCCCGCGACGTGCTGCTCCATCGGCCAGCCATTGACGCCGATGGAATCCTGGAATGAGGCGCAGCCGAGCACATCGTCGCCCGAGAGCATATAGCCGCCGACGACGCGCCGGGTTTCGCGGATACCGAGTTGCGGCGGCAGATCGACGATGTAGGAGTTTTCGAAGCCCGGCACCGTGCGCAGGAATTCGAACGCCTGGATCGCCTGGCGGCGGCCGTCGATCTCGCCGCGCGTGAGATCGTGGGGCTCGAGGCCGTTGACGGCGGTGCCATCCTCGCGCGCGAGCTGGGTAAAATTCACCCGCCATTCGATGCCGTGGCGCTGCGGCCGGACGATCGCGGCCTTGCGCGGAAAACGATGCGTGCCGGCGGCTTCGGCTTTTTCCATCAGCGCCGGAATGGTTCGCCAGGCTTCGCCGGCCCGGTCCGGATCGATGCCGTTGAGGCGAAACATCATCGAGGGATACAGCATGCTGCCGTTGTTATCGCCGACCTCGAACGGCGCGCCGGCCCAGGCCGCGAGGTCGCCGTCGCCGGAGCAATCGATGAAGATGCCGGCGCGCACCGCCTGACGGCCGGCCTTGGTCTCGACCATCAGCACGTTGATGCGCCTGTCATCCTGCATCACTACGCCGGCGCCGAGCGCATGAAACAGAATGTCGACCTTGTGGGCGGCCAAGAGATCGTCGGCCGCGATCTTGTAGGCCGGAGTGTCGTAGGCCTGCGCAAAAATCTTCCCGAGGACGAGATGCGGCGCGTTGAGCCCGCCGAGATGGTCGATGCGCGCCAGCAGGTCGGAGGCGATGCCCTGCACCACCCGGTGCATCTGGCCATGCACATTGGCATGCAGCCCGCAGAAATTGGTCACCCCCGCCGCCGTGCCCATGCCGCCGAGAAAGCCGTAACGCTCGATCAACAGCGTGCGGCGCCCGGCACGCGCGGCCGCGACCGCCGCCGCAATCCCGGCCGGTCCGCCGCCGAGGACGGCGACTTCATATTCGCCGTACAGCGGTATTTGGCGTGCGGGTTCTTCGATGGTTTTGGAGGACAAATTGGGTTCCCGATGGAGTGCCGGCCATCATGCCCCGGGCGGAAGATTTTGGCTATCGCAGCAAGGGGCTGGCAGGGTAAGTAAAGAGGGGAAACGCGGAATTGCGACGAGACCGACGGTTTTGAACACCCTTCTATCCATTTTGCTTGGCCTCTTGATCGGCGCCGCTCCCGCCTCGGCGGCGGTGGAACAATGCCGGTTCATCCAGGCCAAGGCCGAGCGGGAAGCCTGTTACACGCGTCAGGAAGCTGCGCTGGCCGCCAAGCGCAAACCCGAACCCACCGCAGACACGAAGACGCTGGAATCGCTGCAGCAGATGCGGCAGGAAGACGACGCGGTTTACAAAAGCCTGCGCAGCATTTGCCGGGGTTGCTGAGCGGCAGCGCGAAATTATGCATTGCTCGCGCCCCAGTTGGCCGCGCGTTTTTCGGCGAACGACGCCAGGCCTTCTGAAGCTTCCGGCGTCCGGCGCCGGTCCGAGTGCATCCGGACCAAACGGGCATAGGCGTCGTCATCGACGCTCATGCCGCCAAACGAGCTTTCCATTGCCAGCCGCTTGGTTTCCGCCAGCGCCTGCGGGCCGTTGGCCAGCAATTGCTCGACGACCTTGACCTTGGCGCCCGCGCTTTCCAGTTCGGCCAGCGGCACCACCTCATGCACGAGGCCGATGCGGCGTGCGTCCTCAGCGCCAAACCGTTCGCCGGTCAGCGCGTAGCGGCGGACCTGCCGGACGCCGATGGCGTCGCATAGTTGCGGGATGATGATCGCAGCGGTCAGGCCCCAGCGGACTTCCGTGATTGAGAACAGCGCATTGTCGGCGGCGATCACCACGTCGCAGGCGGAGATGATTCCGGTGCCGCCGCCAAAACAGCCGCCCTGCACCAGCGCCACCGTCGGGATCGGCAACGTATTGAGCCGTTGCACGGCTTCGAATGTAGCGCGAGAGACCGCCTCATTCTCTTCAGGCGATTTCGGCCTCACACCGTTGATCCATTTCAGGTCGGCGCCGGCCTGAAAATGCTTGCCATTGCCCTTCAGGACGACGACGCGAAGGTTCGGCTTGCTGCCGAGTTCGTCCATGGCCTGCAGCACGCCGCCGATCAGGCCGGCATCGTAGGCATTGTTGACCTCCGGGCGGTTCAGCGTGACCGTCGCGA
Organism: Bradyrhizobium sp. Ash2021; assembly: GCF_031202265.1. NCBI lineage: Bacteria > Pseudomonadati > Pseudomonadota > Alphaproteobacteria > Hyphomicrobiales > Nitrobacteraceae > Bradyrhizobium > Bradyrhizobium sp. Ash2021. Next base: position 8,991,268 of record NZ_CP100604.1, read on the forward strand.
CGCCGCGTTCATCGAGGTTCCACAGCACTGGATTGGCGGACATGGATGATCCCTTGGTTTGTTATTTGCGTTTGTCAGGTCGGGCAGCGTGCCGGGACCGCGGACGTTGATCTATCACTTTCGGTTTCCGCGCCGCCAGTGGCGCTGATCGCATGACCCGTTGCGCTCCAGCGCAAGCTTGTGGAAACTGGCGGCTCGACCGTCTCCCTCCCAACAGGAACGTCAATTCCCATGCGGATATGCATTTTCGGCGCCGGCGCCGTCGGCAGCCATTTTGCGGTGCGGCTGGCGCTGGCCGGCCATGAAGTATCCTGCGTGATGCGCGGGCCACATCTTGAAGCGGTGAAGGCGCACGGCCTGACGCTTCGGGTCGGCGACGCCAGGTTTATCGCAAAGGTGAAAGCATCCGGGGATCCGGCTGATCTCGGCCCGCAGGATGTCGTGATCAGCACATTGAAGGCGACCGGGGTCGGCGCACTCGCAACGGGCCTCAAGCCGTTGCTGAACGCAGACACGGCCGTCGTCTTTGCGCAGAACGGCATTCCCTGGTGGTACGATCTCGGCCTGCCCGGAAATCATCCTGAGGTTCCCGACCTCGGCTTTCTCGATCCCGGCGGCCGGCTGCGCGCCGCTATTCCCAAAGAGCGGATCGTCGGCGGCGTGATCTTTTCGTCGAACGAGGTGGTCGAGCCGGGCGTCGTCGCCAATCTGTCTCCCGACCGCAACCGGCTGTTGATCGGCGAATGCGACGACCGCTCCTCGATGCGGATCGCGCGGCTGCGCGCCGTCCTCAGCGAGGCTTCAATCGAATCGCCTGACGTCCCAGAGATCCGGGAGACGATCTGGTCGAAACTCCTGACCAACATGTCGATGTCGGTGCTGTGCCTGCTGACCGGGCAAACCGCGCGGGCCGTGCGGGACGACCCGGCCTTGCGTGACGTCATCCCGCGCCTGCTCGACGAGGCCAACGGCATCGCTCAACGCTATATCCCCGAGGTCAAGCGCGTGACGCGAAGTGGGCCTGCGCCCGACCACAAGCCATCCATCTTGCAGGATTACGAACTCGGCCGCGCCATGGAGATCGACGTGCTGGTCCGCGCGCCCGCCGCGTTCGCCAGGGCCGCGGGACTCGATACGCCGATGATCGACCTGATGGCGGCGCTGGCGATCCGCCTGGCGCGGGACAAGGGACTCTACCAGGGCTGAACGGCTGGATCGATGCGGGGCCGGTCAGACCGGCTGCAATCCCAGCCGATCAAACAACTTCCGGTCGGCTTCGTCTTCGGGATTGGCCGTCGTCAGCAAGGTGTCGCCGACGAAGATCGAGTTGGCGCCGGCAAAGAAGCAAAGCGCCTGCATCTCATCGCTCATCGCCGAACGGCCGGCCGACAGACGGACATACGAAGTCGGCATCATGAGGCGCGCGAGCGCAACGATCCGGACAAACTCGATCGGCGCAACCGGAGCTGCTTCGGCGAGCGGCGTGCCGGCAATCGGAATCAGCATGTTGATCGGGACGCTTTCCGGCGGCTCGGTCAGGTTGGCAAGCGTGACCAGCATGTCGACGCGGTCGGCTTCTTCCTCGCCCATTCCAAGAATGCCGCCGCAGCATACTTTCATGCCGGATTGCCGGACGTTTTCCAGCGTATCGAGGCGATCGGAAAACGTGCGGGTCGAAGTCACCTGCGGATAATAGCGCGCCGACGTATCGATATTGTGGTTGTAATAGTCGAGACCCGCGGCGCTGAGGCGGTCCGACTGTTCGCGGTCCAGCATGCCCAGCGTCATGCAGGTCTCGAGGCCGAGCGCTTTCACCTGACCTACCATCTCGACAATGGCATCCATGTCTCTCGGCTTCGGATTGCGCCACGCGGCGCCCATGCAGTAGCGCGTCGCGCCGCCGTCTTTGGCCTTGCGCGCCTCGGCGACGACCTTTTCGACTTCCATCAGCTTCGAGGCCGTGAGCCCGGTCGAATGATGCGAGGATTGGCTGCAATAGCCGCAATCCTCGGGGCAGCCGCCGGTCTTGATGTTGAGCAGCTTGCTCAGCTGCACGCGGTTGGGATCGAAATTCTGCCGATGAACGGATTGCGCCTTGAACAGCAGGTCGTTGAACGGCAGCCGGTAAAGCGACCAGGCTGCTTCAACCGTCCAATTCGGCGAGGCCGCCGGCGCGCCCATCGAAGTCGTCCCGTCTCTTGCGTCAAGCATTCCCAGTTCTCCGAAATTTCCGATTGCGGCAAGACCTTCGATTGCGTCAAGACCATTGCACGATGACGACAGGGAAGACCAGTGCAAGCCGGCCATGCGTTTGAAAAGTTGATCGCCAGGCAAACGGGCATTAAGGCAAACGGACGAAGGCAAACGGACGTTGACCGCGCGTCGGCGGTCGTATCACTCTCCGATCTCGCCCCGCCAAAAAGGGGAACGGGAACCGAACATGCAAGTCAAGAACAAGGTCTGTGTGGTCACGGGAGCGGCGAGCGGAATTGGCGAGGCGGTCGCGCGCGCCTATGCCGCGGCCGGCGCGCGCGGCGTCGTGGTCGCCGACCTCAAGTCCTCGCGCGACCGGCTGGCGGCGGTCGCAGGCGATATCGACGGACTGGCCGTGACCGCCGATGTCGGGCTCGAAGAAGACGTCAGGGCGCTGATCGCGGCCGCCGAGGACAAATATGGGCCGGTCGACGTGTTCTTTTCCAACGCCGGCCTGTCGCGCAAGGGACAGGAGAGCGCTTCCGATGCCGATTGGGACGTCAGCTGGCGGGTCCATGTCATGAGCCACGTATTCGCGGCGCGCGCGCTGGTGCCGGGGATGCTGGCGCGAGGCTCGGGCTATCTGCTGAACACCGCGTCCGCGGCCGGCCTTTTGGCCTCGCTCAATTCGATGCCGTACGGGGTGACGAAGAACGCCGCGATAGCGCTGGCCGAGCATCTCGCCATTCAATATGGCGACCGCGGCATCCGCGTTTCCGTGCTGTGCCCGCAATCGGTGCAGACCGGAATGACCACGCCGGGTCCGAGCGCCGCGCGGGTCGACGGCGTGATGCTTCCGGCCGAAGTCGCCCGCATCGTGATCGCTGCGATGGAGGCCGAACGCTTCCTGATCCTGTCGCACGAACAGGTCGCCGAATACGTGCAGCGAAAGGCTTCCAGCAGGGACCGCTGGCTCGCCGGGATGCGGCGGCTGCGCGACAAGATCTATGGTGTTCAGCGCGCCGGCTGATTAGCGAATAATGGAATCAACCCACGCCGCGAATGCGTCGAGAACTTCGTTCATCACCTCGCGGTCGTTGCGCCCGGAGCGCACCAGCACGTGGAAGGAATGATCGGCCTCCTTCACCAGATGCAGCGTTGCGGGCGAGCCCAGGCTTTTGACCATGGGCTCGAGCAGGCTCAGTTCGGCGAGGGCATCGCGCGTCCCCTGCAGGAACAGCATCGGGATTTTGACCGCGGAAAGATGCTTGGCCCGGTCGCTGGAAGGTTTTCCCGCCGGATGCAGGGGAAAGCCGAGGAAGGCAAGTCCGCGAACGCCGGCCAGCGGCGCGATCGCCTGCGCCTGCGACGTCATCCGCCCGCCGAATGATTTTCCGCCCGCGATAAGCGGCAGCCCGGCGCAGCAACGCGCGGCCTCGGCCACCGCCGCGCGCACCGCGGCATGCGCGACCGGCGGCGGATCGGGCCGTTTGCCGGCTTTTTCCATATAGGGAAACTGATAACGCAGGGTCGCGATGCCCCGTTCGCCAAGCCCTGTGGCAATCGCTTCCATCGACGCATGGGCCATGCCGGCGCCGGCGCCATGCGCAAAAACGTAACACGCGCGCGCCTGCGGCGGCCGGACCAGAAGCGCGGAGACCGACGCCTTATGGTCCAGCTCGATCTTGAGTCGTTGCGCGTTGACGGCTTCCAAAATCGGTCATCCCGGATCAAGCGATTTTCAAGGGTTCTACGTCTCCGGCGCGCGACAGGCAAACGCGCCAACTCCCGGTAAAAACTGTTAATCGGTTCACAAGACCGGATTTATGGACAGGGTAATGTTGCTACTATAAGCTGGTGACTCATTTCGTAGGCACGCCAGAGCTGAGTGACTTTCTGGCGATTTTTAATAGTGCATGATTAACACGGCGGGCAGCGCGGAATAAGGGGGCGGGGACGATGGGTCGCAATATCAAAATCATTCTTGGCGCGGTGGTGGTGATCGGCCTCGGTGTCGGCATCTATGCCCTCGACAAGTTCCTCGACGCTATCCACGTAAGCCTGCCGGAATATCAAGCGACGAAGAAGACCGTATGGCTCGACCAGAACGTGAACAACGATAAAAAGGAGCTCGCGTGGTTCTATCACGCCGATCAGGGGACACGGACCTTCGGCATACCTCTTGAATGGTTCGAGGCGCTGGAGCAGCCGGTCATCACACTGACGGCCGCCGGCCTCCTCAGCGACCCGGCCTATCTGGATCGCTACGGCTTCATTCCGGACGTGATCGAACCCGGCAAAAAGTCGCTGCCAATCGGCTTCGCGTCGGGCGGTACAATGTCCGACGCATCGGGCAATCCATGGCGCAACCCGCGCTCGAAAAAGGACATGACCGGCCTCGGGTTGACCTGCGCGGCCTGTCATACGGGACGATTCACCTACAAGGACACGACCGTCATCATCGACGGCGGCCCGGCGCTCACCAATCTCTTCAACTTGAAGCAGGGGATTGGGGTGTCGCTGTTGCTGACGCGTATCCTGCCGCTCCGCTTCCAGCGCTTTGCCGAGCGGATCCTCGGGCCTGACGCAACATCCGCCGACCGCGCGCTGCTGAAAAAGCAGCTCATTCTGGTCCTGAACCAGTACAACAAGGCGAAGAAACTCGAAGACAGCGTTGCGCCGCTCAGTATCGTGGAAGGTTACGGGCGCCTCGATGCGCTCAACCGGATCGGCAACCAGGTCTTCTCCATCGACCTCAACAATCCGAAGAACTACGCCGCCTCGTCGGCGCCGGTGCACTATCCGCGGATCTGGAACACGCCCTGGTTCGACTGGGTGCAGTATAACGGCTCCATCATGCAACCGATGGTGCGTAATGCCGGCGAAGCGCTGGGCGTGTCGGCGGAGCTCAATCTGATCGACCCGTCGAAAGGCCTGTACAAATCGAGCGTGCAGGTGAAGACGCTGGACAAGATGGAAAGCATGATCAAGGGCGATCCGCCGAGCGCGGAAAAAGGCTTCTCGGGCCTGAAATCCCCGAAATGGCCCGGCACTATCCTCCCGCCCATCGACCAGCCGCGGGCGGCCCAGGGTGCCGAACTCTACAAGGCCATTTGTCAGGATTGTCATCGCCCGCCTGTGACGAGCAAGGAGTTCTTCGACTTCAACAACAAGAAATGGTGGACGACGAACGAGGCCGGCCAGCCGATCGTCGTGGTCGAAAACATCCCGATCAGCCATGTCGGTACCGATCCCGCCCAGGCGACGGACATGATCAATCGAACGGTCGAGCTTCCCTCAAATCTCGGTATCAAGGCGTACGCGTTCGCGGACGCGCTCAAGGATGTGGTCGAGAACACCGTCAATTTCTGGATCAAGGAGCAGGAACCGCCGCCCTTGAGCGACAAGGAGAAGGCGAACATCAACGGAAACATGCCCAACAAGATCCAGGGCGAGCTCGCCTACAAGGTCCGCTCGCTCAATGGAGTCTGGGCGACGCCGCCCTATCTCCACAACGGTTCGGTCCCGAACATCGAGGCGCTGCTGGGTCCGGCGGAGAACCGGCCGAAAACGTTCTATCTCGGCAACCGCGAGTACGATCCCGTGAATCTCGGTTACAGCATCGAACCCCTCACCAACGGTTTCGAATTCGACACCTCGATTCGCGGAAATTCCAACAGGGGTCATGAATTCACCAACAACGAGAAGGCCTACGGCCGTGTCGGACGGGCACTGGCGCCCGATGAGCGAAAGGCGCTGATCGAGTACCTCAAGACGCTTTGAGTTGAGGCAATTGAAGCTCAAACCGCCGGCAGGCTGACCGGCACGCTCTGGGCGTGGTGGAACAGATTGTCGGGGTCGTATTCCTGCTTCACGGCGACGAGGCGGCCGAGATTGGGGCCCCAATAGGCGGTCGTATAGTCGGGCAGGTCGAGATCGCAATAGTTGACATAGGACGCGCCCGGCAGATGGGGCCGCATCGCGGCGTAGACCTTTGCGACTTGCGCAACATGCACGGGCGTATCGGCCGCGCGGGTCCAGCTCGAGTAATACTGGATGCAATATTGCGTGCCGGCCCGGCGCGGAAACGCGGTGGCGTCGGCCGCGACATCCGCAATCTTGCCGCCATAGGAATCGCACAACAGGACCACGCCGCCGACAGGAATGGGTGCTACGGCCGCCATCATGTCGCTGATGCCGGCCGTGTCGAGCGGGGTCAGGACGTAATCGGACTTGGCTTTCATGTAGACCGACTCATAGTCGAGCGGCCCGGCGAAATGCAGCACCGCATTGAGGAAGCTCAGCGACTGCACCGACAACGGTCTTGACGCCGTCGCCAGTGTCGTGAGCGTCTGCAGCTGATGGCGCAGCTCGGTCTCGGTGCCGACCGACTGGCCGATGCAACGCATGGTGATCAAGCCATTTCCTGCGGGGCCCACCTTCATGATCGACGTGATCGTGCTCGGCGCGTTCGGCGCCCAGGCCTGCCAGGCCGCGAACATCCACGCGGCATGGGCTTGCGACAGGGTCCAGGAGACGCCGAACACCAGCGCCGTCTGCAGCGGAAAGGCCCGGATCACAAATTGCGTGGCCACACCAAAACTGCCGCCGCCGCCCCCGCGGCAGGCCCAGTAGAGATCGGGCTCGGACGCGGCGCTCGCCTGCAAGGTCCGGGCCTGGCTGTCGATGACGGTGACTTGCTGAAGGCTGTCGCAGGTCAGGCCGTGCGACCGCGCCAGCAACCCATGGCCGCCGCCCGTCAGGTGACCGGAGATGCCGACGGTCGGACAACTTCCGGCCTGCAGCGCCAGCCCCTGCGCGGCCAGCGCCTGATAGAGGTGATACAGCGAAACGCCCGAGCCCGCGGTAACGAGACCCACGGTCTTGTCGACCGAAATCGTGCTCAGGCCGCGGACATCGATCACGACATCGACCGATTGCGAAAAGCCTTCGTAGGAATGGCCGCCGCAGCGGACCGCAAATTTCAGATTGTTGATACGGACCCAGTCGACCATGACGGCGACGGCGTGTTCGGTCTTGCACACCGCGCGGAGCGACGGGCTGAGCTGCGTGCGCCTGTTGGCGGCCGGCAGATAGTCGGCATAGTGCGCATCCGACGGCTTCAGGAACAGCACGTCGGTTGCGGGAAGGTTCGGCAGCGGCGGCAGCGGCGCGCTGGCGGCAGCGGGCGGTGGCGGAGCGACTGCGGCCGGCTCGACGCCGACGGATGACGGCATTTCGGAGGCATCGAATTCATCGACGCGAAGCGGGTGTTCCATGGCATTCCCTCCTGCGATCTGATCGACGTTGAAACGGCAATCAGCAATATTACGGCAGCTCCGCCGGCAGACCGTGCGGATCGACCGCGGCTGCGATCAGCGCCGGTCCGTTGAAGGCCTTTGCCGCGGCCAGCGCGGCATCGAGCGCGGCGGCGGTATCGACGGCTTGCGCGAACGGCACGCCGAGCGCGCCCGCGAATTTGACGAAATCCCATTGATTGAGGACGGCGTAGGAACGCGGCTGGTTCGCCGCATTGTTGAAGAACGATGGATCGACCAGAAACTGTTCGTAACCATAGATGCCGTTGGCTATCACGACGATGACGGGGTCGCAGCCATGCCGCACCATGGTCGACAGGGTTTGCGCTGTCATGTGGAAGCCGCCGTCACCGCAGATCGCCAGCGGGCGGCGATTGGAGCCGAGCGATGCGCCGACGGCGGCGGCGACCGAGTACCCGATCGAGGCCCACACCGCGCTGCACAGAAAACCATCGCGGCCCATCACCGGGAGGTTGGCCGCCGAATAGACGCCAAGGAACGTATCGGGGATGACGATCCAGGAATCATCCAGCGTGGCGGCAATGCGCTCGAACACCTGGCTGTAGGTCAGCGCACCCGCGGCCGGCCCCGGAGGCACGGGCAATGCCCCGATCGGCGCCGGCGCGGGCGGCTTTTTCGCGGCCTCCGTAACAAGCGCGGCAACCAGCGTAGCAAGCTCCGCATTCTGCTTGGCGCCGGCCTTGATCCTCACCTTGCCGTCATAAACCTGGACCATACGGCCAAACGAGTTTTGTACCAAATTGGCAAAGGTGTTGGGAAAGACGCATCCCAGCGTCAGCAGCAGATCGGATTGCTCGACCGCGTTCTTCACATCGGCATGCGAATGCGGCGGGTCATAGACGCCGACCCATCCGTCGCCCTGCTCCGCGAGCGTGGCTTTGGACTGCAGGGCGGTCGCCCATCGCACGCCCAGTTTGGCGATCAGGCCGGCCACCGCATCGGCAAAGCCGTAGCGCTGAATTTCAGTCCCGACCAGGATCAGCGGCGATTGCGCGGCGCGGATCAGCGCGACAATGGTGGTGGCAAGCGCGTGTTCGGTGCCGGCAGGTCGCGTGGTGACGGACAGCGGTCCGCCCGGCATCGGACAGGCCGCATCCCAGATGCTCATGTCGATCTCGATATAGACCGGCCGCTTGCTCCTGATCGCGGTCGAGATCGCGTCGTCGACGATGGCGGGCACCTCGCTGGCCTTGCCCGCGCGCGCAGCCTTTGCGGTGACCAGTTTGTAGGCGGCAAGATCGGTCGCATCCTGACCGAGCGAGTGGGAGAACACGATGTCGTACTGGTGCAGATTGGCGATATTCATCGCCGTCGGCCCGCCATTGATCACGACGACGGGGCTGCGTTCGACATAGGCGCCGGCGATCGCATTGATCATGCTCAGCGTGCCGACACCGTAGGCAACCGACACCGCGCCAAGCCCCTTGGTGCGCGCATAGCCGTCGGCGGCGTAGCCGGCTTCGAGATCGCTCGCCGCGACGACGGATTTGATGCCGTGGTTGGGCGCGGCATCGAATAACGGCGCGCAATAGGCGGCCGGCACGCCGAACAACCGGTCGACGTGTTGTTCGCTGAGCCGTTTCAAAATGTAATCGGCAACGGTGAAAGCCACGCCTCTGCCCCCGACAATCGATGAAAATCATCCGTCTTGAAATCTCAGGCCACCGGGATGGCCGGATTGACGATCGGGGCATGGTCCGGATGGTGAATATGGATATCGGGCAGCGGCTTGACCGACGCCTTGCCGAATTGCGATGCGATGTGATCGACGAGACCCTGGCACACCGTGGGATCAGGCGTCTCATTGTTGACGCCGACCTCGAAAGTCCCGCCGATCACGAGGTGATCCGCGCGGGGAAACATGTATCCGTTCTGGCCATAGAGATATTGCAACGCGGGCTGCGGCCGCAGCAACGCCAATTGTCCCTTGATCGGCTGCATTTTCGTGTCGCTGAACAGCGTCATCGAGCCGAGGCCGGTGCAATTGATCAGGATGTTCTCCGTCACCGACGCCAGGATGTCGGACTTGCCGGTAAATTTCCTGTTCACGAAAACGGCACCGCGCGCCCTTAAGTCCGCCTCTAACCTGGCGAGAAAGATGGGCGGCTCGATCAGCAGGGTCTGGTAGACGAAGCCGGGCTGGGTATGGCCCTCGAACGGCAGTCGCGCCAGCGACTTCCGTGGCGGAATGAGGCCCGGCGCCAGCTGGATCACGATATCCAGATTGTGCGACGGCGTGGCCGTGTAATTGGGCCGTTCGGAGACGCCAAACCCCTGACCGATGCTCGCCTTGAAGGTCGTATAGGCAGTCTTGATGATATCGGTCAGCTCGCGCTGCTTGCCGGTATATTCTACGACCGACACGGCCCACTGGCCGCCCGCTTTCGAGGATGTGGTCTCGAGCGGCTTGCGATCCGAATAGATCGTGACCGCCAATCCCAGATCGAGCATGCGGGTGGCCGCGGTCAGGCCCATCACGCCTGCGCCCAGCACCGCCACTTTGGTATCCTGCGTGCCGACCAGGAAGTCCTTGACGATGTCGTGCACCTTGCCCGCGCAGCCCCAGCTCAAGGTGATGCCGGCGCCGCCATGCCCGTAATTATGGACGATGAACTTGCTCCCGATGGTCTCGGCTTCCAGCCGATAGGAGCCGTTGCGGTAGGGCCTCACACCAGCGATGCATGCGCCGGGCAAAGTGGGGTCGTAGGTAAAATCGGGCGTCGGCAAATTGGGCGTGGTTGCCATATCCATTCCCCTGCAAAAATTCGAAGCGTGCGAAAGCGCAAAATGACTCTTAACTTAAAGTTGCCAAGAAAATAAATTGACGCTCATGCTTGTACGCCAATTTTCGCGACAAGAAAAGCGTTACGCGCGGCAACCGGCGCCTTGCGACAACAGAGTGCAGGGATCGGGGCGTGCGGCTTGCGGTTCGGCCGACCGCCGCCACCATGGAACCATCGCCGGCCCGCCGGCATCGTGACGCGATTGACCGCCGGCGCGCTTTGGGCTGATGTAACGCGCCTGATTGCCGCGACCACCGCGTCAGCGCACCAAAAAACAATCTCTGGCAGGAAATTTTCCATGGCTCCCAGCCCCCTGAATGAGCCTGAACGTCGCCCGGAAGTCGACGCGGTTTTCGATGCGGTCGTCGTCGGCGCGGGTTTCGCCGGCCTGTACATGCTGCACCGCCTTCGCGGCCTGGGTTTTACGGCGCGGGTTTATGAAGCCGGCGGCAGCGTCGGCGGCACCTGGTACTGGAACCGCTATCCGGGCGCCCGCTGCGACGTCGAGAGCATGCAATATTCCTTTTCATTCTCGGAGGATCTCGATCAGCAGTGGGACTGGTCGGAAAAATACGCGCCTCAGCCCGAGATTTTGGCCTATGCCAACCATGTCGCCGACCGTTTCGATCTTCGCCGGCACATCTGGTTCGACACCCGCGTCATGGCGGCAAGTTTCGACGAAGCCGCAAAATGCTGGCGCATCGAGACCGACCACGGCGATCAGGTCTCCGCCAAATTCTGCATCATGGCGGTCGGCTGTCTGTCGGCGGCCAACCATCCGCCGTTCAGGGGGCGCCAGGATTTCAGCGGCCCGGTCTATCACACCGGCGAATGGCCGCACGAGGGCGTCGACTTTACCGGGCTGCGCGTCGGCATCATCGGCACCGGGTCCTCGGCGATCCAGTCGATCCCGATCATCGCGCAGCAGGCCTGCGCGCTAACGGTATTCCAGCGCACGGCCACTTACTCCGTCCCGGCATGGAACGAAAAGCTGACCCCGGAATATCGCAGCAGCATCAAGGCCGACTACCCGGCGCTTCGCGCCAAGGCCCGGGCGCGGCCGACCGGCTTCTATTTCCCCTTCAACATGAAGCCCGCCTCGGAGGCGACGGAAGAGGAGCGCGAACGGCAATATCAGGAAGCGTGGGAACGCGGCGGCCTGCCGTTTCTCGGCGCCTATGGCGACCTGTTGTTCGAGAAAGCCGCCAACGACACCATCGCCGAGTTCGCGCGCCGCAAGATCCGGAGCATCGTCAAGGATCCGGCGACGGCGGAGCTGCTGTGTCCGGACAACGTGTTCGGCTGCAAACGGCTGTGCGTCGATACCGGCTATTTCGAGACGTATAATCTGCCGCATGTAAAACTGGTCGATGTGTCGAAGACGCCGATCGAGCGCTTCATGGCCGATGGCATCGAAGTGAACGGCGTCGGATACCCGCTGGACACCATCATCTGCGCCACCGGCTTTGCGGCGATGACGGGCTCGTTCGACAAGATCCGGATTACCGGCCGCAATGGCGTAACCCTGGCCGAGAAGTGGCGCGCCGGCCCCCGCGCCTATCTCGGCGTGGCGACCGCGGGCTTTCCCAATCTGTTCACGATCACCGGACCCGGCAGTCCGTCGGTGCTGGCGAGCATGATCCAGGCGATCGAACAGCACGTCGACTGGATGGCCGATTTCATGGCGCATGTGCGCGACATAGGGGCTGCGACCATCGAACCGCTGCCCGACTTTGAGGATGAATGGGTTGAGCATGTCAACGAAGTGTCAAAAGTCTCGCTGCGGTCGACCTGCAGTTCCTGGTATGTCGGCGCCAACATCCCGGGGCGACCGCGCGTCTTCATGCCTTATATCGGCGGCTTCCCGGTCTATGTTCAAAAGTGCAACGAGGTCATGACCAACGGGTTCGAAGGTTTTGCCATCGAAGGCGCCAACGCCGGCAACGAAGCGCCGCGCGTGCAGTTGACCGAGCGGTGGCGTGTACCGCTGGATATCGAGGTGATTTCTCCGGCAGCGGTTGCTGGCAGGCGCGTGCCGGTGGTCTGAAGAGACCGGTGGCGAGGACGTCAATCGAACTGCGGTGACGCCTCGACAAAACCTTCTCCGCACTCCTCCGGCGCGAACCGCGTCAACCACAGCACGCCGAAAGCCGAAGCGACCAGGGCGAGTGCAACGAAGCCCATGATATCGGATTTTCCCCGGGTAAACAGCACGCTGCCTATTCCGGAGCCGATAGCCTGGCCGAGATACAGCGCCGTGTTGTTGATGGCGACCGACGCGGTCGAGAGCCTGGGCGCCGTCGCAATCAGCCTTACTTGCTGCATCGCGCTCGCCGCGGCAAAGCCGAGACCCCAGATCGCGGCGCCTGCGGCCATCAGGGGATAGAGACCGGTACCGGCGGCCCATAATGCGGCGCCGGCAACGATGCAGACCATGAAAACGGCTGACGTCTTGAACGCGCCCCATCCCTTGACGAGCTGAGCGGCGGCGACATTGCCAACGAGCGTCATCCCGCCGAACAACATGAACACGATCGCGATCCCGTGCGGTGTCGCACCGGTGAATTGCGTCAACAACGGTCCGACGAATGCGATGACGACGAGTTGCCCGGCGGCCAGCAGGCAGGTGATCAACAACAGCAGCAACAATTGCCGGCTGCGGCAGACCGCCCGCCAGGTCGCAAAAATCACCGGGGCGCCCTTGAGCCCGCTCGGCACGGCGAGCAGAAGGGCAAGAAAGCCCGCTGCCGCGAGCGCGCCGATCAGGCCGTAGGTCTCTCGCCAGCCGATCAGCGGCGCCGTCACCGAAATCAACGGCAATCCGACGGCGATCGCAAGCGCCCAGCCAAGCAGGACCGACGCGATCAGCGAGGCGCGCTGGTCTTCCGAGCCCAACAGCGCCGCGGTACCGGCTGCGAGCGGCGTAAAGGCGCCGGCGAAAGCGAGCATTGCCAGGCGAATCCCCAACAGGCTTGCGTAACCGGGCGCGAACGCGGAAGCGAAATGGCCGAGCGCAAGCCACAGCAATATCGCACTCAACAGCAGGCGCCGGTCGAAGCGGCTGGTGAGCCAGGCCACAAAGGGTGGCGACAGACAAACGACGACGGCGCCAAGGCTGATCAACAGCCCCACGGTCCCGACCGGGACGCCGAGACCGGACGCCAGATCCGCCAACATTCCCGTCGGCAGAAGGATGCTGAGACCGACAATAAAATTGCCTAGCGCCAAAGCGCCAACGGTGAATTGCCTGCTGAACACTCGTATCGTCCCAACCAAACGGACCTGCAACGGTACGAGTTCCGCCGACGAATTTCGGCGAATAACAGCACTTGCTGTTCGCCGTCACCGGCAACTAAAAGAGGTCACTCTTCAACAACGCTCGCTAAGATAGCAGACCTGCCTTCGCCGTCAACTCTGGACAAGTAACAAGACAAGTCAATCGCCTTGCGTCGAAGATTCGATGCTGGAGGCGGCGTACGGGGATCTCGATTTTATCGGCGGTCGACGATTATCTGCTGGCAACCAGCTGCAATCGAGGCTTCAGCGCGTCCTGGAGTTCGACCTTGAGCCGTTGGACGCGGGGATCGTCCGAACTCGCCGCGCAAACGCAATATTGATTGACCGATCGCGCGAGCGCGCGCCGCTCCTCGCCGCTTTTCGTCAGCTGCGGACTGGACAGTCGCAGCGTCAGCTGCGGACTGGACAGTCGCAAAACGATCCCTCCGAGCTGCACCAGCAACTCATCGAGCGCCCGATCCATCGCGGCCAGCTCACGCATCGCACCGCTCCCTGGATGAGGAGTAATGGATGGCCGAGCCGGCTGTTCCCTGCGCTCGGACACCAGGGATAACCAACCAAATGGGGTATCAGCGTATCAAGCGCGCACTCCGTTTTTCTTGAGAGAATCAGTCGTAATTTAAGAAACGGCAATTTCGGAAAATTCAGCCGGGTTCTCGCCTTTCGGGTTTCACGGCTGCCCTGCCCCGCGCCTGCGTGGCGTAATAGACTTGCGCCACTTCTCAACGCGTCGGGCAGATGAACGGATAATTCTTGTTGTCGATAATTGGGACGATTCCGAAAAAATCGTTCAGCACCGACTCGGCCGTGCAGAACGCGCCTTCCACCCAGGCCTGATCGTTCGAATAGGCTTCACCGACGATGAAGATGTCGGCGTCGGCACCGTCGATCAATTGCGAGGGTTTGCGGATCTTCTGCTGCACATCGCAAATATTGTAGTGCGCGGCATAGGCGTGGTAGCCGGCGCCGAAGGGCGGCAATGACCAGTCCATGTAACGCGTTTCCAGCGGTTCCGGCACGAAGCTGAAATCCGCTTGCGGCCCGAAATGAATGGCCGCCAGTTGCTGGCGCAGCATTTTCACCATGACGGGCGGCGCCTTGCGCGGGCCTTCCAGCGGCTGGGTATCCTCCGAAACCGGGATTTTCCGGTTGGTGTCCGGCCCGAGCTCCAGCTCTTTCCAGAAATCGGTGTACATCTCGTCGTCGTAACTGGCGAGCAGGCCATAGACCGGCGCCACGGCTTGATCGCGCGCGTTGTTGCCGAAATAGACCACCTGGCGAATCGGCGTATCGGTCACGCTCGGCCCGATGGTGTTGCGAACGGCCGCCGCGAGCAATTGCTCTTCCTGCTTCACGGAGAGGCGCTCCTGGATGGCGTGTTCGACGGCCTGGATGAAGCTGGGCACTGAAGCGTACGGCGTTTCGAGAATTGCGTTATCCTTGTTCTTCATCGCAGCGATATAGTTGGCGGGAAAGCCTGCCTTGGCCAGTTGATCAAGCACGGCCAGCGTGACTTCGTAGCTCTCGATCGGCGCCGGATATTGCAGCGCCGAATTCGTCGTATCGGTCCACCATTGGTGATCGAAGAACATGCCCACCTTGTACGAAGGCTGCATGATCGCCGACTCCAGATAGAGCTGTACTTTCTGGTGATTGAGAACGTCGAGTCCGTCATGGTCCTCGTAGCGGGTGGCCTGCGCCACCAGATCGATGGCGTAGCGCGGCATCGCCAGCCACGCCGCGTCCGTGGTTTTGGTGGCCGATTTCTTGTTCGGGCTCTTGCGGGTGGCGATGGAATAACGGGTCGCATTGCCGATTTTCAGGATCGAATGCAGCCTCGTATCGGGGTGGTATTCGAAACTGATACCCTTTTCCTTTGCCAGTTTCACGATCGCATCGAACAACGCGGTGAAGATACCGGAATAGCCCGTCGTGAGCGTCTTGTATTCGGTGCCGGGGGTAAATTCGTTGTTGGACTGCAGCGCAACGGCGGAATTCCAGTTGATGACGTTAGAGGTGTAACCGTTGCCGTCGGCCGTATAGCCGTAGCCTTCCGAGCCCAACTGGTCGAACATCAGATTCCAGTAGCCGATGTCCTTGAATAGTTCGCCGCGCTGGAACACCGACGATTCCGGCAAGTCCACGGCGATGCGGCCGTTCTGATAGAACTCACACCACGCAGCCCGGGTCTGCGGCAGCGTCTTCTGGGTCCCGGCCAGACTCTCCACCGTGTTGAAGCCGTTGTCGGGCGAATCGTCGGCGCCGTAATGATCGACGTAATACGGCGCGGGGTTGGCCGAGGTGATGGCGTTGAGATACATGTTCTTGGTGCGCAGGTAGAACAGCGGGTTGGTCGATTCGTTGAAGGGCACCGAATATTTGTCGAGGCCCATCTGCTTGATCACGGTCGTGACCACCCGGTGTCCGCCCGCCTCACCGTCGTTGTTCCCGTTCCAGTCCGAATAGCGCATTCCGCCCAATTCGAGATAGGCGTTCTTCTCGTCGTCGCGGTAATGCCAGGTGCAGACGCGCGCGCCGGCGGCGCGGCCTCCCGGATATTCCTTCGAGAAATCATACTTGCCCCAGTCGTAGAGCTCGAGCACGTCGCCCTTGCCGAGTTGTTTCGCCTTGCCCTTCTCGCCGGCTGCCGTGCCATCCAGCAATCGCCACGCGGTATACAGCCCGGACGCGCCGGCGCCGAAGATCGAATAGGTTTTCGCCATGATTTCTACTCCGCTCCGATTCATTCCACGCCAAGCCGGAGCATCTGCCTGGGCAGGTCCTTTTCGGGGATGACGACTTCGACCAATGAAGGCAGGTCGGTCGGTTTCTTGAGTTCCTGCAGCACTGCGTTCAGTTCGCTGACGGTCGTCACGCGATAGCCCCTGGCGCCGAACGCCTTGGCCAAAGCCAGATAGTCCCATTTGGGCAGGATATCGAAGGTATCGAACTTATGTTCGGGACCGGGCTCGAAGGCGGTGATGTCGACATAGACCTGCTCGATGGCATAGACCGCGTTGCTCATCACGAACATGACGGCGTTGAGCTTGTTTCTGGCCAACGTCGACAGCGACTGGCAGACCATCATGAAACCGCCGTCTCCGGCGACGGTCCAGGCCCGCTTGCCGCTGCCGAACTGCGCGCCCGACGCTGCTCCGGTCTCGAAACCGATGCACTGCCACGCCGCCGATCCGATGAAGCTACCCTGCGACAGGCCGTAGGCGTTGGTCGCCACATACAGCGCCGAACTGACACCATAGGTCATCACGATCTGATCCAGCATGTTGTTGTCGTGCAGGAACTTCATCGAGTGCTGGAAGAAGCGGTTGTAGGTGATGGTCTCGGGCTTGTCGTTCCAATGCGGATCCGAATTGGAAGCCCACGGCTCAGGATAGGGAGGCTGGGGCGGCGCTATCGTCGAAAGCGGATAGCCTTTGGCGTTCTTGAAGCGCGCCAGCAAGGCTTCCATGAAATCCTTCATGGTGACGCCTTCGAAGGTGAAATAGCCCACCCGTATCTGTTCCGTGGTGGCCAACACCATGTCGGCATATTTGTTTTCGATGAACCACAGATAATCGTCGGTGATGATCGTGCCCAAGGTCAGGAAGCAATCGGCTTGCGCGACGAGGTCGCGCACGCTCTGGATCGAGGCGGCGTCGGAATAGGTCCCGATGAACTTGTTGCCCTTTTCATCCAGCACCGTCTTGCCGAGCGTGGTGGTGGTGTAGAGGAATCCGCTGGCATCGATGATTTGCTGCAGCAGACCCGACAGGCCGTGACGAAGCACCTCGACGCCGGCAAAAATCATCGGATGTTTCGCGACGGTGATTTGCGCCCAGGCCGCGGTGACGGCATTTTCAAGCGCCAGCGGTTCGCTCTTGAACGTGAGCGGCTGCAACACGTCGTCGGACGGTTTCAGACACGGCTCACCCCAGACTTCCTTGTAACATTCGATGTAGACCGGCCGCTTGTAGGTGATCGCGGCAATCAGCAGATTGTCGATCTTCTCGGGCGCGCCGACCGACGTGCTGAGCGTCTCGGCCGCCACGGTGACCTGCCGGTACACCTCCTGGTCGGCCGGCAAATTGCCGGTGGAATGGTGATAGAGCACGTCATACATCCTGGTGATCTGCCTTGCGTCGGCGCCGGGCGTCGCGCTGATCACCACCACCGGGCTAAATTCAACGTAAGCCCCGGCAATCGCATTGAGCGCACTGAAAGTACTGACGCCATATTGCAACGATACGGCGCCCAGCCCGCGCGTGCGCCCGTAGGCATCGGCGGCGTAGGCCGCATCGAGTTCGTTGATGGCGCCAATGGCATTGACGCCGGGGAAATGCTCCAGCGCCTGGGTGAAATGCTTGACGTAGTCGCCCGGGATTTGAAAGACCTCGGTGACGTCAAGCTGTTTCAATCGGGTGAGGAGATAATCTGCGACCGTAAATGGCTGTTGTGTCATTTCGCTCCCCGCCCGCCCGCGCCGACAGGCCGATGTATGTCCGTGCGCCGGCGCAGCGCCCGTCATCTTGCTAGGTGTCTTTCAGCAATACAACTAAAAATTGTTATGCATATGTGTGGGTAAATTCACAAATCCGTTTTGCGCAGGGAGCGGATGCTGCGGGCGAATCGCGTCTTGCGAGATTTGCCCGAAATTTCATCGATCCGACCTGGAGCGGATCGAGTTGCGGCCTTGTTTTGCTTTGTTGGTGCGACATACAGTATCGAGACCGACATTAACGGCTCAGCGAGGTTCGATGAGCACGGCATTTGCCCTGGCCGGCCTCGGCGGGTTCAACGCCCACGGCGCGGGATTCCTGGCCGCCGCCAAAGCGTGGGGCATCCAGCCGGAACTGGTCACCGCGACCAGCGGACAGATTCTCGTGCTCGCGGACTGGCTGCGTGGCGCGGATGATCTAAGGGCAAGCCTGATTTCGCCCAGCCGGGACGGCAGTCCGGTCGCCCAACTCCAGACCATGTTGTTCGGCTATCCCGGCGTGTTCAAACCGGCCTACCAGCAGGCGTTTGCAAGGTTCGCCTCGCTGCCGAATTTCAGGGAAAGCCCGATCGAAATCTTCGCCGACCGTTTCCTCCCCGCTCAGCAATATGTGCCCGACCGGCCCGAAAAGTGCTTTCAAACCGTCGCCGATATATTCAACGAAAGCGCGACCGGCGTTGTTTTCAACAGCTACGACCTGGCCACGGGAACCGGCGTTCTCTACGGCAATGACGCCGCGAGAACGGCGATGCCGCCGGACAAGGCCTTCCAAAACAGGCATGCCGCCGAGGTGAAGCAGGATCCGCGCGAACATGACATGCGCTATGTATCTCATGAAACCGCGGAGACCGAAATTCAGCCGATCGATGCGGAAGCCGTCAAATCCGCCTTGTGGCTGTCGCTGTACGGGTTTCAGAACATGCCCGGCGGCAGGATGGACGGCGCCTATCATCGCTCCTGTATCGTCTCGGAACTGCACAATTTCGACCGCGTCTTTGTCGCGCCGCCGCTCGCGGATGCCTGGATCGGCAGGGCACCGAGCAATTGGTTCGAGGTCCAGGATTGGCAGTGCGAGATGTGGTTTTCGGTCGGCTACAAGGCCGAGGTCGACGCGCTCAGGCGCATCAACGATTTGATCGCAGACGGCTTCATCACCCATGCAAAATTCAAGCAAGTCGAACTGGTGGAAATCGAGCCGAAAACGCCGGCGGGATATTTCAACTATTTCGTCGAGCGCAACAAGGTGTACGACGAAGCCTACCGGCTGTCGGAGCAGAAGTTCGCTAAGCTCGGCTTGCGCAAACCGGTGAAAGCGGGCGGGCTAGCATTACAGTTGCTTTTTTTGCGGGCTTCTGAATCCATGGGCAACCATGATTCGAATGTCGTGGGCGCGGGCCGCGTCGGTTGAGGAGACGCTTGCGTTGTGGGCGGCGTCGCTTCGAGAGATCAAGCAACGGATACGTCCGTTGTTCACGCAAGAGCGTGTTGCGACGAATGCAGGTCTATTCCTGGAAGGTCTGCTCGGAGATGAGCAGCGCAAGACCGGTTGGATGCGCGCGGAGGCGGCTGGCGATCCCGGCCCATGGCGGCAGCAGGCGATTCTGGGTCGTGGAGACTGGGACGCCGATGCCCTGCGCGATATCGTGCGCGACTACGTCATCGAGCATTTGGCGGATGACGATGCGGTGCTGGTGATCGACGAGACCGGTTTTCTCAAACAGGGCAAAGCGTCATGCGGAGTGGCGCGGCAATACACTGGTTCGGCAGGGAAGATCACGAACTGCCAGATCGGCGTCTTCGCTGCCTACGTTTCGCGTCATGGCCATGCGTTCATCGATCGCGCGTTGTATCTCCCGAAGGAATGGACCGACGATCCGGATCGTCTGGAAGCCGCATATGTGCCTGCCGATGTCGGCTTTGCGACCAAACCAAGGCTTGCGACGAGAATGATCGCACGCGCGATAGCCGCGTCTGTACCATTCAGGTGGGTTGCCGGCGATACCGTCTACGGTGTTGGCAACATCGAACAGCAGCTACGTCGGGCAGGCAAAGGCTACGTGCTTGGGGTCAGCAGCGCTCATGTGTTTCGATCCTGGGGCAAGCGACCGCCGGTCGCCGGTACGGCTGCAGACCTCGCCCGGACGCGGCACTCATCCGACTGGAAGCGCCTGTCGGCGGGAGCCGGAACCAAAGGACCGCGGCTGCACGATTGGTGTTATCTCGAATTGGCCGATCTCGAGGCCGAGCAGTTCAACAGTGCAAATGACGGTTTGTGGACACGCGGTCTACTGATCCGTCGTCGCATCGCCGATGATGACCTCGCCTTCTTCACCACCTGGTGCCCAGCGGGAACAGCCCTTGAAACGCTGGTCGCGGTCGAAGGCCATCGATGGGCGATCGAGGACGGCTTTGAAACCGCGAAAAACGAGTTCGGGCTCGATCACAACGAGAGCAGATCCTGGCATGGCTGGCACCGTCATGTGTCCTTGGTGATGCTCGCCTTCGCCATGATGGCCGCGATCCGACATCGCGCCAATCCGCCACCGCCCAAAAAAACGAAACGGCGCCCCCCGGCAAAAGCCAAAGCATAACCACCCCACCACTGATCCGTTGGTCAATCCAGGAAATCCGCCGCATTGCCATCAGACTTGCGCGAAAGCGGATTCAACCCGCACACATCATCGCATGGTCTTTTTGGCGCAGAGCTCACCAGGCTGCCGCTCAACGCGCCCACTTCAAATCAAAAAAGCAACTGTAATGCTAGGGCCTGCGACCGGCTTCGAATAGCAGCCGCGCATCCCGGCTTAACGTCCCCGGAATACCGGCTTGCGGCGTTCGTTGAACGCCCGCACGCCTTCGCGGCGGTCTTCGGTGGGAACCAGACGGTTATAGGCCTCGATCTCGAACGCCAGGCCGTCCCACAACGACATCTGCATGCCGCGATGGATGGCTTGCTTGGCCTGACGCACCGCGATCGGCCCGTTGGCGGCAATCCGCCGGGCGATGCCGAGCGTGGTCTCCAGAAGATCCTCGGGTGCGACGACGCGATTGACCAATCCCCATGCTTCGGCCTCGACGGCGGTAAAGGGAAGGCCGGAAAGGATGAGTTCCTTCGCCCTGCGCTCGCCGACCGCCCGGGCCAGATTCTGCGTGCCACCCGTTCCCGGCATGATTCCGAGCGTCACTTCCGTCAACGCAAAGCGCGCATGGCTGACGGCGTAGATGAAATCGCAAGCCGCGGCGATCTCGCAGCCGCCGCCATAGGCGGCGCCGTTGACGGCAGCGAGCACGGGAAGCGGACATCCCATGATCGCCCGCGCCATTCGCTCGAAGATCGCGTGTTGCGCCTGCCAGCTTTGGTCGGTCATCCCGTTGCGCTCCTTGAGATCTCCGCCGGCGCAAAACGCCTTTTCGCCGCTGCCCGTGATGATCACGGCGCGCAGGCCCTCCAGATCGATCGAGAGCGCTTCGAACACTTCCATGAGATCAAGGCCCATCCGCGTATTCAGCGCATTGGACACGTCCGGCCGATTGAGCGTGACAAGCAGGATTTGATCGTCGTACCGGCCAACGGCGATGGTCTCAAACTCGGATCGCATCCAACTCTCCTCTTTCAACCAAACCTCATATTCCGCTTCTGTTCGGTTGGAGGCAACTGGCCAAAGGAACGCTCATCAAGATAGACCCGGACGGCACGCCCACTTTCAACTTGAGCCGCCAACCCGACAACTCCAACCGTGAGCTTGATCATGCGAGTCTTGTCCGCCGCCGCACGCCCTGCCCGGATGTGGCTAGAGACGAAGATGTGTTCGTGCGTCAGCGGCGCACCGCTTGATCATCAGCGGCAGTTGCCGACTACGGTGGTGTTGCGCGGTTGGGCTTTTTCGCCTCGGTCGAAGATCTGTCGAAGGCGCTACCTGTCGGTAATCCGAGCGTCCGGATGCGAAACGATCGTCATGAACCAAACGGCGCTAAAAGAACATCGCAGCTACTCAGGCAACGCGACCGCGGCTGTGGCCATTGATTCGTTGCTTCAGAATAGCGGACGGCGTGAACACGATTACGCGACGCGGAGAATTCGGCGCCTCGGTATCGATCTTCGGATTGCGGCCGATACGCTGACCTTTCTTGATTTTGCTTGTCATGGCTCTGTTTCCTTGCAGTTGCAGAATTGCCGATCACCGGGAAAATGCGCATCGCGGCATTGGAACGCGAGCCTGGGTCACGCATCCATTTATAAAAACGTTGTCATTCGCCAGTCGGCGAGAAGATGGCGTGTGAGTTCAGGTGGTGGCTCACCTGAGAGAGCTGGCTTTCCGCGCTTCGCCAGTTCTCCAGGTGAGGCCCTTAGGATTTCGAAAGCCGCGCGCCGGCAACTTCCTTGCCGGATCACCACTCAGTAGGTGCAGGTGTAGGGCCAGTCGTATGACGTGCCATACGGACAGCTGCCGTAGTCGTAATAGCCGCCGAAACCACGCCTTCCATCGCCATAGTGATCTCGGCCCATGCCCGCCGTGCGAGTTCCGCCGATGCCAGCCATGTGACCTCCGTCAAAGCCACCAACATGACCTCCGCCGAAGCCACCCATGGAACCTGCGCTGAAACCGCCGCCGCCCCCGTGTCCGCCACCACCACCACCGCCGCGCGCCTGCGCACCCGTCGCAAGCAGTGACCCGGCCAGCAAGGCGGTTGCCAATACCATCATCGTTCTTCGTCCAGTCATGACATTTTCCTTTCAATGGCCAGAACCATTAGTGATCAGTTCTTGCCCAAGGCCAGATATGGTCGCCTGGCTCCCAATCGCTAACGGGAAATTTCGAAGGCATTGATCGGAGCAGCCGATGGCGCCGGGCCAGCAGGCATCGCCACAATGAATGCCGACCTGGCGCGCGGCTCAGCGCGCTGCCAGTGCTTCAATGTAATGGTCAGGCGCAAACGTTCTCTTGGTACCGGTCAGACACTCTCGGATAAGATTTCCGAGCATCCTGAATTCGGCGCCGCGCGAGGTTGTCGGCCGCCAGGCCAGGACCAGAGTGCGGAACGGCTTGTCCGGAGAGAGCGGGCGGATCACGACATTGCGTGTTGAAGCGAGTTCCGAATCCACCGCGATCTGGGGCATTAGTGTGATGCCAAGCTCTGCGCCCACCATCTGGACAAGCGTTCGCAGGCTGGTCGCCTGGAAGATCTCATTGCGAACCGGATCCACGATCCGACATGCCTGCAGCGAATGGCTGCGCAGGCAATGCCCGTCCTCGATCAGCAGCAACTGCTCACGCGCCAGATCATCACGGCTTACCACTTTGTGATGGCGAAGAGGATGGCTGCGCGGCATCGCTACGACGATTGGATCTTCCGTGATTTCCATAGCCTCGACATCGCCAAGTTCGTAAGGAATGGCTACCAGCAAAATGTCGAGCTCTCCGCCCGCGAGCTTGTCCAATAGGGCTGCAGTCGGAGCCTCCCGCACGTACAGTTTGAGCTTCGGCAGCGCAGTGCCTAGATGCGGCAGCAGCGAAGGCAGGACATAGGGCCCGACTGTCGGGATTATCCCGAACCGGAGCGGCCCGGACAATGGCTCCTGCGCGTTACGGGCCCACCCGACCAGTTCCTCGGCGTCGACCAGCAGACGCTGGGCGCGGGTCGCGATCTCTTTCCCAACGGGTGTCAGCATCACGTGGCGATGGCTGCGCTCAAACAGCGTAACGCCCAGCCGTGCCTCGAGCTCCTTGATCCCTCCGCTCAGTGTCGATTGCGTGACCGCACAACTTTCCGCAGCACGGCCGAAATGGCATTGCTCAGCCAGCGCGCACAGGAAGCGGAGTTGTTGAATACTGGGTAGGATCACCATCGGAATGACCGATGAAACTGTGCGTTTTTATCCATCGGACCAACGGCCAGGAATGGCGGACCTCCCACGCACAAGAGATAGGCGCCGGCAGATGACCTTTCCATGGTCGGCTGCGCATAAATCGATCGTGCGAGATCTCACCATTCGGTGAAGCGTCATGAAGGTCCGCCAACATTACGAGTCCACCATCGAGTCAATTCGCCGTGAGGGCCGTTAGCGCGTTTTCACGGATATGGAACGCAATCCGGAGCGGCGAACTTCGCTGAATTAACTCGCCATGAGAGTTATTATCAGGAGACTAAGCGTTAGCCCGATAGACGACATCATAAGCACCGGCACAAGAGATTCGAAGCCGATCTCAGGATTTCCGCCAACTGCTTCGCATCGGTGAAATCGATCCACACTCGTTTGCATCGTCATTGTAATTCTCCTGTTCCAAGACATCGCCGGATTTTCCACCGCGATGGAGAGACGACTTGGCTGGAGCGACTTAGGTGCGGCTTAGGGAGGGCTTCACTTCCGCACATGGCACCTACCCGGCTTGAGCAATTCGCCGAATGTCCGCTTCGACGTTCCCCGGACGATCTCCACCGCGCCCGTCCGCGCAGTTTTTCCGAACGCCTCTAGCTGGGGTAGGAATTCCGTCGAGTCGGTGAATTCAATTCCGGTCCCGAACCGCCTGATTTTGGGCTGCCGCGACGGTCCTTTCTTCAGGTGTGACACACCTGTGATCGCCCTGCGTCGTTTCGCGCCATACGCCGGCCACCGGCAGGCTGCAATTGCAGGGGCCGCGCGCGGCCCCTATTGTGTCGCCGTTTCCTTTGTGAGGACCCGCATGATCACGCCGCTCGATCCCGTCATCGCCGAAATCATTCCGCTGCTGCCGCTACGCGATCCCGCGACAATGACGCCGCAGAGCGCGCGCGATGCGTTACGCGCACTCGCCGCGGCGCGCGCAGCGATACCGCCGCCACCGGTGAGGAGCGCCAACGATACCAGCGTGCAGGGCGCGGCCGGTCCGCTCGCCGCGCGGGTCTACCGGAACACCGACGGAAAATCGCCGACGGTGGTATTTTTCCACGGCGGCGGCTGGGTCGCCGGCGATCTCGAAACCCATGACCGGCAGGCGCGGCAGCTCGCGATCGAGACCGGCGCCGTCGTGATCTCCGTCGACTACCGGCGGCCGCCGGAGACGCGCTTTCCCGGCGCCTTCGAGGACGCCTTTGCCGCCGTCAAGGACATCATCGGGCGCATCGCCGAGTTCGGCGGCGACGCCGCGCGCGTCGGCGTCGCCGGCGACAGCGCGGGCGGCAATCTGGCCGCTGCGGCCGCGATCGCCTGCCGCGACGCCGGCATCAGGCTCGCGGCGCAATTGCTGGTCTACCCCGTCACCGACGTCGCCGGCAATTACGCGGACCGCGAACAGAATGCGCGCTTCCCCTCGCGCGTGGAAAACGCCGAGGGTTATTTCCTGTCGCGCGCGGTGATGCAATGGTTCGCCGGCCATTATCTTAGCCATACCGGCCAGGGCACCGACTGGCGCGTCTCGCCGTTACGCGCAAAAAATCTCGCCGGTCTCGCGCCCGCGATCGTCTGCACGGCGTGGTTCGATCCGTTGCGCGACGAGGGCAAGGCCTACGCCGACGCACTCGCCGCCGCCGGCGTCGCGACGAAATATTACGAAGGCGCCGGCCTGATCCACGGCTATTTCGGCCTCGGCGAAGCCTCGGAAACCGCCAAGCGCGAGGCACAACGCGCCCGCGCCGATTTCAAGGCGCTGCTCGACGGCGGGGCGTAGAAGCTGTTGTGGAAAATGGCGATCGAACGCACGAACGGCGGCACCCGGCTTACCCCGGCTGGCCAAGAATTCCTTGAGGCAGCCCGACGGATCATCGAAGACACCGAGCTCATGGTCTCCCGCCTGAAAACCCGGTCGAGAGGTGAGAGCGGCCGCCTAACCATCGGCGTTCATGCGTCGCTTTCGGCTGGCAATCTCAGGGCTACGCTGATGGAGCACCGCCGCACGTTTCCGGACGTCGAAATCCATCTTGTCGATGGAACGAGCGAACACCTTACCTCGTACAATCAGAAAGCGTCATTTCGACAATGCTCTGCGCGCCGATACTGATCCCGGCATTGGAAATGAGCACGTCGAGACGGCGATAGCGATTCTCGATCTCTTCAACGATCTCAACCCAGTCCTGCTCGACAGTTACGTCCTGGTGCAGATAAAACGTCAATACGTCATCCGACGACCGGGAGCTTGATGATGTTCGGAGAGGTTCTGAACTTCGTCGATCTTGCCGATTCGTCGTGCAGAAAGTGATATTGTCCTCTCGTCGCCGCGTTTAAGACGCATCAGGGGCTCCTGGAATTTTCGATCAGCAACCCAAAAAGACTTTTGCAACAATATCTGCCAGGAACGGACGAAGCCGTCGCGAGAAGCATCCGGTGCTTATGGCCATCCGCAACGCGGACACGGCGGGCCGTGAAGAGACATGTCAGCCGACCTTTGGTGCCCCGCCGCCAACTGACCCTTTGCCATTTGCTTTCGGCTAATAACGCTTCAGCAGAGACCGGTGGCTGATCAGGGATGTGGTATTTGCGGGGCTTGCCGATCTTCGCGATGGGGAAGATCAGGGCAATGTCGGCGTGATAGACGTTCTGGCGCCGCGACAGACCCACCGCCCACAGCAGACCGCGCTCGCTCAAAGCCTGACGGAAAGGCCCGCTGCAGCCGTACCCTGAATCGGCAAGCACACAGCCGAAACGCACGCCGGAGGCGATGACGCGGTCGATCTCCGCCAAGGCGATCTCTGGCTTGGTCCGCGCTGCGCGATGCTCGACTGGAACGCCCGCACGCTTCAAACGCACCGGATTACTCGTTCAACTCTCGGGAACGAAGAGACGTAATGCCACCATGACCGGCACTTCACCCCGCGCAAGCGTCAGCGACACCAATGTTTGGCAATTGGCCGTCTTGCCGAGAGACGAGGCATATTGTGGAGCGACACCAACCGAACGATCGCCCTTCTTCGGCATCGCCGTGTCGTCGATGACCAGCACCGCATCCTTGCCGCCGACCAGGCGATCGGCCTGAACCAGCAATTCCGCCTCCAATGGCGCTGCATCCCAAACGCCATCAGCAATGAAATGGTGCAACTGGTCAAACCCGCCCGGTGCCAGCCGCGCCGCCATTGGCTGGACGCTCTTGCGATCGCCCGGTCCAATTAATACTGAGATATAAAGCGGACACATCCGCCGCCGCGCCTTGTGACCTAAACGATCCAGGAATGGCTTGAGCCTGCGCCCAAGCTCGTCTTCCCACTTCGACTTCGTGTCCACCATGGTCGGCCCTCCAAAAGCCGACCACCCATGAATCATTGAAAATCTGATTCGGGAATCCAGTTTCGCCAATCAGTCGCCAAAATCTGTCAAAGTAGTGCTAGGGTCGAAACTCATTAATTTTTCTGAAATGCCTGCGCAAACTCTAGCTAGCGGATTGCGCCGAAAGCATTCATTGGACAGTTGGGACACTGTCGATCGTTGCAGAAACGACAGACCGTTAGTGCCGAAGTCGCGTCGCTCGGCAAGCTTCGAAGCATTGCTTCGATAAAGCGTTCCAGGACCGAACGATCTTGAGGCGAAATCTCTTGCAAGACCGCCTCCAGTGCCGTTCGGCGGCGTTCGAGAAGCGCACTTCGGCGCATATGACCAGTTTCGGTAAGCTTGATTACCACAACTCGGCGGTCATGTGATGCTACGCTCCGAACCGCGAGACCCGCGCTTGTTAAGCGGTTCAAAAGCCTGACCGTACCGGGGTGCGAAAGCCGGAGCACTCGACGCAACTGATCGATTGACAAGTCGGGGGCGTGGCCGATCACGACTAGAGCCGCAGTAGTCTCGCCACCCAGGGCTACCCCACCCAGCGCAGCCCAACGCACGCGGTCAGCGACGCCTAGTGCAAGCGCGCCAAATAGATTGATAAGACGGTCTGAAGGATCGCTCATAGTCTATTGCCATTTATGGTTGGATTCGGTATCGCCATAATATATGCATCGAGCATACATTTTTATCAACCTGGAGAAGTCGAATGTTCGACATGGAAAATCTTAACAATTTAGCGAAGCTGGACGAAAACGCGTCGAACGCTATGAAGGCGTTCTGGGCATTCGACAAGGCGACTTTTGCCGATGGGGCGCTCACTGCGCAGCAAAAACAGGTGATTGCCGTTGCAGTCGCGTTAACCACCCAATGCCCGTATTGCATCGAGATCCACACAAAGGCGGCTCGCGAGGCTGGGGTCAACGACGCGCAGTTGTCGGAAGCCGCCTTGGTTGCCGCCGCGATCCGCGCTGGTGGGGCGATCACCCATGCTACCCATCTTTTCCGCGGCTGAAGAACGCTGTCAATCATGTGGCGCCATCGATATGGCGCCGCAGAATTTCACGAAAGCGGTCTCGGTCCTTCATCGTTCCGCGGTGCCTTGAAGGTGCGCCGCGGTTTCGGTGTAGCTGAAGCCTTCTGCGGTCCGCTTGCGGATGCGGTTGACTGGTTGCGTAACCGGGATGGCGCGTGGTGCGGCCGTCGATCACCGTCTTGCGTGTTTTGCCGGTTTTGGCGAAATGCGCATTGACAGCGATATACTGGGTCATGTTGGGTTCCCTGAGTTCGCCGACAAAATCCGTCAAGTCAAAGCCTCGTCGCCGCCAAGCGTGACGCGGTTGGAACCGGGAGAACGACGGTCATCGCAAGGGCCGCATCGCGTTCAACGGTGCTCGGAAGCATGGGTGAGTTCGGTCTCTCCATCAGGATATGCCCCCGTGAAGGAGAACTCGGCGCCACGGCCATCAATTTTGCGATAGAGCCTGGTGTCCGGATCGGTGGTTGCAAGTCGGCCTTATTGCAAATCCGGGCGGGATTGGAAGCACGGGGAACGATCTTTCCATCTGGATTCGATTCAGGCGGCGGGCATCACCGGCGTGTTGCGGTTCGCTTCCAGCCGTCGGTCCATCTGCGCTACGATGCTGTCAATGACCGAAAATGACTTATGCCTTTCTGCGCCGCGACGAGCTGCACGAGTTTATCAGCCCGCTCTATGTTTCGCGCACCGTTGATGGCATCATCGTTCACGATCGGGATCGACTTCTGCGTATCGATTGAACGCTGGTTTTACATCGCCTTGACGATGTTCTCGGTGACCTTCTTGGCGTCGCCGAGCAGCATCATGGTGTTGTCGCGATAGAACAGCGGATTGTCGATGCCGGCATAGCCCGAGGCCAGCGAGCGTTTGATGAACATCACGGTGCCGGCCTTCCACACCTGCAGTACCGGCATGCCGTAGATCGGCGAGGTCTTGTCGTCCTCGGCGGCCGGGTTGGTGACGTCGTTGGCGCCGATCACGAAGGCAATGTCGGCCTGGGCGAATTCGGAGTTGATGTCCTCGAGCTCGAACACCTCGTCATAGGGCACGTTGGCCTCGGCGAGCAGCACGTTCATATGGCCGGGCATGCGGCCCGCGACCGGGTGAATCGCGTACTTCACCTCGACGCCTTCCTTCTTCAGCGTGTCGGCCATTTCGCGCAGCGCATGCTGGGCCTGCGCCACCGCCATGCCGTAACCGGGCACGATGATGACCTTGGAGGCGTTCTTCATGATGAAGGCGGCGTCGTCGGCGGAGCCGAGCTTCGCCGGCTTCTGTTCGCCGCCACCGCCGCCGGCTGCCGCCGTCTCGCCGCCGAAGCCACCGAGGATGACCGAGATGAAGGAACGGTTCATCGCGTGGCACATGATGTAGGACAGGATCGCGCCGGAGGAGCCGACCAGCGCGCCGGTGATGATCAGCGCCGAATTGCCGAGCGTGAAGCCGATGCCGGCCGCGGCCCAGCCGGAATAGGAGTTCAGCATCGAGATCACGACCGGCATGTCGGCGCCGCCGATCGGGATGATCATGAGCACGCCGAGCGCCAGCGCGATGATCGTGATCAGCCAGAAGTCGAGCGCGCTGCCGGAGAGCACGAGGCCGACGATGAAGAACACCAGGGCCAGGGCCAGGGCGATGTTGATGATGTGGCGTCCGGGCAGGATGATCGGCGCGCCGCTCATGCGGGCCGACAGTTTCAGGAACGCGATCACCGAGCCGGTGAAGGTCAGCGCGCCGATGGCGACGCCGAGCGACATTTCGACCAGGCTCTGCGCATGAATGTTGCCGGGGGTGCCGATGTCGAAGGCTTCCGGAGCATAGAAGGCACCGGCGGCGACCAGCACCGCGGCCATGCCAACCAGCGAATGGAACGCGGCGACGAGTTCCGGCATCGAGGTCATCGGCACCCGGCGCGCAATCACCGCACCGATGCTGCCGCCGATCGCAATGCCGAGCACGACCAACAGCCAGGCGAGACCGTCCGCCGGCGGATGGCTGGCCAGCGTGGTCGCGATCGCGATCACCATGCCGATCATGCCGAAGAAATTGCCCTGCCGGGATGAGGCCGGACTGGACAGCCCGCGCAGCGACAGGATGAACAACACACCCGCCACGAGATACAAAACTGCAGCCAGATTGGCGTTCATCTCAGGTCCCCCTTTATCTTCGTCACCCCGAGGTGCACGCCGCTCACTTGGCCTTCTTCTTGTACATCGCCAGCATGCGCTGGGTGACAAGGAAGCCGCCGAAGATATTCACGCTGGCGAAGATCAGCGCGACGAAGCCAAAGCCGCGCGCCCAGCCGCTGCCGCCACTGACCATGCCGACACCGCCCGCGAGCAGCGCGCCGACCACGATCACCGAGGAGATCGCATTCGTCACCGACATCAGCGGCGTATGCAGCGCCGGCGTCACCGACCACACCACGAAATAGCCGACGAACACGGCGAGGACGAAAATCGACAGCCGGAACGTAAAGGGATCAACGACTTGGGCTACATGCTCCATGGCTTCTCTCCTCAGGCCTTCGGCTGGAAATTCGGATGGATGACGGCGCCGTCCTTGGTCAGCGCGGTGGCTTTCACCAGTTCGTCCTCCCAGTTCACCGCGAGCGCCTTGCTGGGCTTGTCGATCAGGGTCTCGATGAATGAAAACAGGTTGCGGGCGTACAGGCTCGACGCCGATGCCGCGACGCGGCCGGCGACATTGGTGTAGCCGACGATCTTGACGCCGTCGGTCTCGACGATCTCGCCGGGTTTGGCGCCCTCGACATTGCCGCCGCGCTCGACCGCCAGATCGACCAGCACCGAACCCGGCTTCATCGACTTGACCATCTCGCCGCTGACGAGTTTCGGCGCCGGGCGCCCCGGGATCAGTGCCGTCGTGATCACGATGTCCTGCTTCTTGAGATGTTCGGCGGTGAGCGCGGCCTGCTTGGCCTGATACTCTTTCGACATTTCCTTGGCGTAGCCGCCGGCGGTCTGGGCGTTCTTGAACTCTTCGTCCTCGACCGCGAGGAATTTGGCGCCGAGACTTTCGACCTGCTCTTTCGTCGCGGGCCGCACGTCGGTCGCGGTGACGACGGCGCCGAGCCGCCGCGCGGTCGCGATCGCCTGCAGGCCGGCAACGCCGACGCCCATCACGAACACTTTGGCGGCCGGAATGGTGCCGGCCGCGGTCATCATCATCGGGAAGGCGCGGCCGAAAGCTTCGGCCGCCTCGATCACCGCGCGATAGCCGGCCAGATTCGCCTGGCTGGACAGCACATCCATCACCTGGGCGCGGGTGATGCGCGGCATCAATTCCATCGCGAACGCCGAGACGCCGGCATCCGCGATGGTTTTCAGCGCGGCCTCATTGCCGTAGGGATCCATGATGGCGATCACCAGCGCGCCGCGCTTGTACTGGGCAAGCTCGGAGGCTTCCGGCCGCTTCACCTTGATGACGATGTCGGCGTCCTTCACCGCATCGGCGCTGACAACGGCTCCCACCGCGGTGAATTCCGAATCCGGCAGGCCCGATTTGATGCCTGCGCCCGGCTCAACCGCGATATCGACGCCCAACGCCTTGTATTTTTTCACCGTATCGGGCGAAACGGCAACCCGCGGCTCAGACGGATTAATTTCCTTGGCAACGGCAATCTTCATGGCACTGAATACCTTCTTGCCGTCGGTTACACGGCAATCCAACGTAGCTCCAGGTGATTGCGCACGGCTGGAAGCACGTCGCGACAACACCTTTGCGCTGCCTCTAAGATCTAATTTATGAAGAGAGCCGCTTTAGCGCAGGCAGCAAATCTTCAGGATCAGGACGCTGCGTGTAATCGGCGTTTACTTCAGCGTACTCAATGATGCCGTCTGAGCCCACCACGTATCGAGCAGGCATAGGCAGGCTCCAGCTTGAATCGCCATTGAACCCCGGGAGATCGTTCTTCATCGCCTTGTAAAGCGCGATGAGATAGTCGGGTAGCGTGAACCGCAAGCCGAACTTGTTCGCGGTCTCATTCCCCGGGTCGCTCAAAATCGGAAAGGTAAGGCCATTATTTCTGATAGACTTCCGACTATTCGCAGCTGTCTGAGGCGAGATAGCGACGAGTAACGCCCCGTTCGCGTGATAGGAAGGAAGCGAAGCTTCCAAGGCTTTGAGATCCATATTGCAGTACGGACACCATGCGCCACGGTAGAATGTCACAATAAGGGGACCGCTGGTAAGTAGTTCCGCAGACGAAATAGACTTTCCATCGGCGTCGCTCAGCGTAAAGTGCGGAGCCCTATCACCTAATTTAAGAGCTCGCGCTTCCTGACCTGAAGCCTTCAGCTCGGCGGTCGCTCGATGCATCGTATCAATGGCAGCCTTGGTGGCGTTATAGGGCGGCCGTCCAGATTCGATCTCGGCCTTGAATGCATCAAGCTGATCTTGTAGCGACAT
Organism: Bradyrhizobium sp. Ash2021; assembly: GCF_031202265.1. NCBI lineage: Bacteria > Pseudomonadati > Pseudomonadota > Alphaproteobacteria > Hyphomicrobiales > Nitrobacteraceae > Bradyrhizobium > Bradyrhizobium sp. Ash2021. The sequence goes on from NZ_CP100604.1 coordinate 9,024,074, forward strand.
TCTTTAACTCCGTTCTAAATCGATGTAGTCCAGTCGAACATCACTTTGCTCGCCGAGCGGGCCGAAGCCGACCCGCCACGAAAGCCTCCGTTATTGCTCAACGTCGAATGCGATTCGACGCTAAAACTGGTTGTTGACGTAATTCGCGCCATATAGGGCAGCATGTGATCCTGGCGTTTCAATGAGGCAGCCTTAAGCGCATGGGGCCCTTATTGCTTGGGAGCGTAAGGAATCTGAGGATCTCCTGACCGGTATTCTGGCGGGTACATGACTACGGTGTGTTCTGGTACCTCGAATTGAGCTAAATCGTTGCCCTTCAAATTTTGATACTGAACGCCGAGGATGCGCGGCTTGGACCACTCTCCGCTCTGGTGTTGCGCAGAACTCGGGTTATCTCGCCGACACTTGGTCATGGGCGGAGAGTATGGCGGCACGGATGACCCCGAATACATCGCCATGAATCCAAACCGGCTCGTGCCCACGATAGACGACGATGGATTTTTGCTCTGGGAGTCGAATGTCATTGTCCGTTATTTGTCGCAGAGATACGGGGTTGATAGTCTTTTCCCATCCGCGCTCGATCGCCGTTTTGACGCCGAGCGCTGGATGGACTGGCAAGCGACCACCCTCTGGCCGGCGCTACGCCCGGTCTTCATCGGCCTCATCCGGACACCCTTAGCAGAGAGAAATCCCATAATACAGAAAGCGGCGGAAGATCACTGCGCAAATACTATGCGGATACTCGATGCCAGATTATCCAACCGGGCGTATCTTGGAGGAGACGCGTTCTCGATGGCGGATATTCCCGCCGGCGCATCGGCCTATCGCTGGTATACTCTTGATATTGTCCACCCCCAGCTTCCACACCTGGAAAGGTGGTACGCCGATTTGACCCAACGGCCAGGCTTCCGAAACGAAGTGATGTTACCCCTCAGTTAGAAACTGCGAATTGAGGCAAGCTATGCATAGCCGCTTCGACGTTATATATCTTTGGCCCGTCGCCCTGATCAACCAGGAAATCGATCGCTATGCTCAGGCCTTATTATTCACCGGTGTATGATCTCTGGCATCATATCGCCTTGGAAGAAGCCAAAGCTCCATATACGATCTGACGCGTTGACCTGAGAACGGGGGACAACGCTCGCCGGAATATTTAAAGATCAATCCCAAAGGACGCGTTCCTGCTCTACAGACTGGAAAAGGTATCCTCAGCGAAAGTCCCTTGGCTACATCGCGTAGACATTTCCTGCGACCGAACTTACAAGCGATGCCGACAGCTTCGCCTTTGCCCATATGCAGGCCTTCAATCTCTATCTGGCCACAACGGTTCACGTCACTTTCGCCCATGTCTTTCGCCCGACCCGTTACGGCGACGGCGACGCTGTTGCAACCGCGATGAGGGTCAAGGCTACCGCCATGCTCGATGATGCCTTCGAAATGATCGACAAGAAAACGTTGGATGGCCGTCGTTGTGTGCACGGCGATGACTACACAATCTCGGATCCGTATTTGCTCGTTTTCTCACGCTGGTTAGATCGATCCAAATTGCTATTCGAGGCTGCGACCTGACTGTAGTTGCCAGTAGCTGTTCGCAGATATTCCTGCGCTCCAAAGGCAAAGGTCTCTGCCCGGTCGAAACGACAACGCGCCAATAAAACCGGAAGAATTTGTCCGGCCCCCTCGTATCTGACGAGATCGTGACGAGGAGATGCCGCACGCCAATTCGTGGTTCGCTAGACTAGAGGGCCCGAAGCGTTGCCGCGACGATTTGCTCGAGCATCTGCCGGCTCGGCTTGGTGTTCGCCAGGACATTGAGACCCTGGACGACGCAGACCAGATATCCGGCGGATTTGGCGCCCCGCTCGGCGGCTATCTCGCCCGCGGCGCTGGCGCGGGTCAACGCACCTGCAAACGCTGTTTCCAGCCTGGCCATGTTGAGAATAACCTTTTCCGAGACGACCGGATCGCGGTCTCCCAGTTCGATGAGAGAGTTTGTCAGCAAACAGCCACGCAGTCTCCGTCCATCGGCAATCGCGTCAACAAGGTTGCCGAAGTACTACGAGATCAACTCAGACTCCAAGAACGCCACCACACTGCAATAGCTCGGGAAAACGACTCGCGTCTTTTCGCCGATCGGATTGACCCACGCGAACGCAGGCAATTGCGATCAAAAGCCCCGCTTTAAGCTACTATCGTCTTTCTTCCCGCGTCAGCGCATGCGTCAGACCGCGAATAACGGGTGCCGCAAAGATGACGATCGGCAACATCATCACCCAGGCAAGGGCCCACGATTGCAGCCAATGTTTCACGAACGCTCCAGCTGCCAAAAATGGATAGCTCGCAATTCCCGCAGCAATCAAGCTGGTCAGGCCTGACTGAATGATCCCAAAGACATAGTGACTGAAGCGGCGAGGAATTCCCAACATCAGAGGTTCCTGCAAAAAGTTCGTCTCTGCAATTTCCGGTCGACGTGGATGATAGTGGGCAGCATCCGGGCAAATATCCATCAAACTCATTTTGGGGAAGCAGGAATTTCCAGAGGAATATCGGGCCTTAAAACGCCGACAACCGCCGCGCCCGCCAACAGGACAAGCACGCCGGTCGCAAACGGCACGTTCCAGTTGCCGGTCATATCGATCAACCAGCCGAACACGACTGGCGAAACGATCCCCGATAGCGCAACGCCCATGATGATGTAGGCGCTGCCCAGTCCGGCGTACTCCTTCGAAATGTCCATCGGAATGGCATACATCGGCGCGATCGTCAGCTCGAGAAAGAACATCGAAGCGGCAAGCAATGCCACCACAACCGTCAGATTGTGGATGAACAGGCAGGGAATCAGAAACAGCGCCGTGCCGATCAGCGATGTGAAGACGACGCTGCAACGGGCAAGCCGGTTGCGGCCGGTTCGCTTCAGGATCAGGTCGGATGCCATTCCGCCGGCGGTATTTCCGATCAACCCGGCGAAGAACAACAGGCTGGTGAGCAGCGCCGAGTTTTTCAGGTCGGTGCCATGCTGGTTGGCGAAATATAGCGGAAGCCAGGAAACGAACACCCAATAGGTCCAGCCGTAGGAGAACATGACGACAGTGACCGGAAACATCCGCTTGGTCAGGATCCAGAGCGGAAACCGCGCCCGGCGATCGGGTAGCGAAACGCTGAGACCCTCGAGGCGTCTGGCATCCACCTGCGGATGGGCGCGAGGGTCATCTTGGAAGTAATACCACCACGCTATCGCCCACACAATCGCAGCCGCGCCGCATACAATGAAAGAAACGCGCCAATCCGACCACACGATGATGGTCGCGACCAGCGGCGGAGCAATCGCCGCTCCGAGGCGCGACGCACTGTGCGTAATCCCCTGGATGTATCCAAAGCGATCTGCGGGATACCAGTTGCGCATGGCCTGTGTCGCCGCGGGAAACGCCGGCCCCTCGCCGAGACCGACCACGAGCCGCGCCATAAACAGGCTGGCGAGACCGCCGATCAACCCGGTCAGAATGGTGCCGGTCCCGACAATGATCACGCATACCAGCAGCGTCGCCCGAGCACCGTATTTCCGGGCACCCCATCCGCCAAACAACACCGATGCGAGATACGCCCATGAGAACGCGCTGAAGGCGAGGCCCATCTGGGTATTGGTAAGCTGAAAATGCGCCTTGAGAGGGGCTGCTGCCGCCGAGATGTTGACGCGGTCGAGATACATGATCGCAAACAGAATGCAGAGCATCGTGGTGATGACGGCGTGGGCGCTGAACGCAGCCGGTCGCGATGTCTGTTCCGGCGCCGCCGGTTCAGCCTGCTGGATCAGCGCCATGGTGGTATCCTCCGCGGAACGTCTTCGACTTTGTTGTTGTGGACGTCCGGTTTGGACTTTCCGACCTTCTTGGCTGAGGCCCCTCTTCCAGCCTGCTATTCCGCAGCAAGCGCTGCAGGTGGCAAGTTGCCGGCAAGAGCCTCCATCGCAGCATCGACGCCACCCGGAGAATGGGGAATCCCCCTTGCCTTCAGCCCCATCTCGATGCCGGACAAGGTGGCAGTCACCGTCAGGTTGTTGAAGTCGCCGAGGTGTCCGATCCGGAATAGGCGATCGGCAAGCGGGCCCAAGCCGTTGCCCAGGGACATGTTGGCGCGTTCGAGAATCTCGTGCCGCAACGCATCGGCGGAGTGCCCCACGGGAAGCCGCACGGCGGTGAGCGTCGAGGAATATTCCGCCTCGTTGCTGCACTGGATCTCAAAACCCCAATGTCGCACCGCGGCTCGCGTCGCCTGTGCTGCGCGGGCATGACGGGCAAAAACCTGGTCCAGTCCTTCGGCGTGCAACATCTCCAATGCAACCTTCAAGCCCTGCAACAAATTGGTTGAAGGCGTGTACGGGAAAAAGCCTTTGACGTTTGCCGAAAGCATCTCTTCCCAGCCCAGGAACGCGCGAGGAAAGCGCGATGTCCTGGAGGCGGCCAGCGCCTTGTCCGAAATGGCGTTGAAGGAAAGTCCGGGTGGTAGCATCAGTCCTTTTTGCGAGCCCCCGACCGTCACATCGACGCCCCATTCGTCGTGCCGGTAGTCGATGGAGCCGAGCGATGAGATGGTGTCGACAAGCAGCAATGCCGGATGACCCGCTCGATCGATCGCGCGTCGCACGGCGGCAATGTTTGACGTCACGCCGGTGGATGTCTCGTTGTGGACGACAGCGACAGCCTTGTAGCTGTGCGCCTTATCTTCCCTGAGCCTGGCCTCGAGCAGATCGGCGTCGACGCCGGAGCGCCAGTCTCCTTTGATGATGTCCGCTTCGAAACCGAGGGATTTGGTCATCTTGCTCCACAGCGTCGAGAACCAGCCGGTCTCGAACATCAGCAGGCGGTCGCCGGGGGACAGCGTATTTACCAGTGCGGCCTCCCACGCTCCGGTGCCGGACGTCGGATAGATGACGACGGGATTGGCCGTCTTAAAAACGGAACGTATCCCTGCGAGCACCTCAAGGCCGAGTTCGGCAAACTCTGGGCCGCGGTGATCGATGGTCGGTTTGGCGATCGCGGCCAGGATCGGCAGCGGCGTATTGGTCGGTCCGGGGATCTGCAGGAAATGACGGCCAGGAAGCTGCTGCATCGGGTTCCTCCGAATTGCGCTCAAGCATGTAGGTGCGAGGATCACCAGCCGCCCTTAGGGAAGGCCATTGCGGCCGTGCTTTCGGAAACCGGGTCGCTCGGTCATCAATTCGTAATAATCGGCGATGGCGGCGTAGTGCGGTCGCTTGAGGTTGGAGATCATGAACCAGCGGTTGACGACCAGACCCATTGGAATATCGGCAATGGTGAAATGGTCGCCCATCACATACGGGCCGTTGTCAGCCAAATGCCCATCGAGGAGGCCTATGACGTGGATCAGCTCCTTCTGTCCTTGCTCGACGTACCAGGGATGGTCATACGGCGCTTCCTTGAGTTGACCACCCAGGAACGCGCCGCGCAACGCGTGGGTAATGTCGTAGGCCACCCAGTCCATCCACTGTTCGATCGCTTGCCGCTGTCCGAGATCGTCGGGGTAGAGATCGATCGCCCTGTGCTTGGCCGCAAGGTAACGGACGATGGTATTGGATTCACGCATCACCAGCGATCCGTCGATCACCACGGGCACTTGACCGGTAAGATTGAGCTTCAGGAATTCCGGGGTATTGGTCGGTTTGAACCCGCGGCCGAAGTCTTCGCGGACGAACGGGATACCGATCTCGTCGCAGACCCAAAGAACCTTGCGAACGTTGAACGAATTGGCACGACCAAGCACCCTGAGCGGACCGCCGGCAGGTTCCGACGACAATTCGGCGGCTCGATCCGCGCCCTTCCCCAATGCTTCGCCAGTTTCGGACATGAGCGCTCCCCTAAGGTTTGTCTTTGGCGAGCATTGAAGACTGGACCAATTCTGATGTAAAATTGAAATATCGGATAAACTCATGAGTTTTTTAAATGAATATCGGACTTCGTCAGCTTCGGGCCTTTCTCTCGGTCGCCCGCCGAGGAAGCTTCACCCGCGCCGCCGAGGACGTGGGTCTATCCCAAAGTGCCCTGAGCCTGTCGGTTCGGCAGCTTGAGAACGAGCTCGGCCTGAAGCTTCTCGACCGCACGACTCGGCAAGTGCAATTGACAACCGTCGGTCAAACCCTGGTTGCCACCGGCTCCCGTCTTGTCGACGAACTCGATGCGACGCTTCGGGAATTGCGGGATATCGGGGAACAGCATCGGGGACGAGTCGTCATGGCGTGCGTGCCCGCGGTGGCTCGCAGCCTGATGCCGAAATGTGTCGCGCATTGTTCGGCCAAATGGCCCAATGTCTCGCTGAGCATCGACGACAGCGCGGCAAGCGATGTGATCCGCAAGGTCGGCCGTGGCGAGGTCGAGTTTGGAATTGCAAGCGGACAGATTGCCAGTTCGGAGCTATACGTTCAACCGCTGATGGACGACCCATTCTGCCTCGTATGCCGTCGCGACGATCCCATGGCGAAAAATCGGAACGTGCGTTGGGCGGAGCTCGCCGATCGACGGCTTGTCATGCTGAGCAATACATCGGGAAGCCGTCAGGTAATCGAGACAACGCTTGCGAGCGCCGGGACACAGGTGGAGGTCTTTCTTGAGCTCGCTCAGCCGAGTTCTGTCCTCGGAATGGTCGAGGCCGGAGTCGGGATTGCAATCGTACCGGAGCTCGCCGCTCCTCGCAAAGATGACACCATCCTTGCAACGTTGCGCCTTGTAAAGCCGGAGGTTAGCAGAACCATCCTGCTGCTGCGGCGCCGGGACCGTTCGCTTTCCCCCGCAGCGTCCGCCGTATGGGACGCACTGCTACATCTTTATCGCGGTACCGGCAAAGACTTAAATCCCGCCCCAGACCGGTAACCTTCAAGGCCACACCAGCGCGAGCTGGAGCGGGTGAAGTGTTCCATTCTTTTAAAAAGCAAGTCGGGAAATCGGTCAACCAATGTGGCGAAATTTGAACGATTCAGGTTTCAAAGGGCTCAAATGGCTAGGTCGCGTCCTCAACGGGATCTTTTGGGTCATGAATGCGGGCTCAGCTTGACTGATTCCCCCACACTCCGGGACTAGACACTAAGCGGCTTCGCGCAGCCCGGACAGGAAGGTGTCGACGCTTTCGAACAATGCGGCGGCGTGCTGGCTGAGTTCACCGGATGCGACCATGACGTTGTTGGCCAGCGCGCGCGATTGGCCGGCGGCCTCGCTCGCGCCGGCGACGTTGAGCGAGACTTCGCTGGTGCCGGCGGCGGCCTGTTGCACGCTTCGCGCAATTTCGCGCGTCGCCGAGTCCTGCTCCTCAACGGCGGCGGCGATGGTTGTCGCGATGCCGCTGATTTCCCGGATGGTGTCGCTGATGCCACCGATCGCGATGACGCAATCCCCCGTGGCGGATTGGATCGCGGCGACCTGCCCAGCAATCTCCTCGGTCGCCTTCGCCGTCTGACTGGCGAGCTCCTTGACCTCGGCGGCGACCACGGCAAAGCCTCGCCCAGCTTCTCCTGCACGCGCTGCCTCGATCGTAGCGTTGAGCGCCAGCAGATTGGTCTGGCTGGCGATTGCGCCGATAAGGCGAAGCACGTCACCGATCTTTTCCGCGGCGGCGGCCAGGCTACCGACCATTTCCGTGGTTTGCCCGGTCTTGATTACTGCGTTATCGGCGACGCCACTGGAATGGATGACCTGACGACCGATCTCGGCGACCGAAGAGGCAAGCTCCTCGGTGGCGGCGGCTACCGTGCCGACGCTGGCCGAAGCCTCCTCGGACGCGGCAGCGGCCGCGGTGGCCCGTTCCGAAGTGCCGTTGACGCTTGTTGTGATCTCGCCGGCGACGCGCCGCATGTCCTCGGTAGCTTGCGCGACAGCGCCGACCGCGCTCTTGACGTCGGCTTCGAAGCGGTCCGCCATCTGGCTCTGTAGCGCCTTCTTCTCCAGTTCGGCCTGCGCCTTGGCGGCTTCCTGCGCCTCGCGCAGCGAGCGCGTCTCGATCGTGTTACGGCGGAACACGTCGACTGCCACGGCCATAGTGCCAAGCTCGTCCTTTCGGTCGCCGCCGGGGATCGTGACTTCGGTATCGCCGCTGGACAAGCGGTTCATCACGGCGGTGATCGCAGCCAGCGGGCGCGACAGACCGCGCCCGAGCAGGAATGCCAGCAGAACGGCACCTGCGAGAATCGCGATCGTGGCGAGGATTAGATTGCGCTGTGAACTTGCCGCCGCCGCCTCATATTCGGCGGTATCCTTGATGACTTCGAGTACGGCGACCGGCTGGCCGGCATAATTCTTGATTTGCCCCAGATAAACCGCGGCGGGATGGCCGTCGAAGCTGGCTTCGCGGCGCAGCGCCCCGCCGTCGAATACGCTCCTCAGCTCGTCCGATGTGGCGACCACAGTGTCGCCGAAGGTCGAGGAGAGTTTCCGGAAGGTCTTGCCGTCGAACCAATGCACGGCGAGGTCGACGCCGAAGCGCTTTTTGGCGCGATCGACGAATTCCTTGCCGAAAGCGGCCCCGACATCGGCAACCGCAAGGCTCTTGCCGTCGCGCATGATCGGAGTGATGCCGAAGGTAATGAGCGTATCGCGCCCCGCCTCGACACCGACGATCGGCTTTCCGGTCTTGTTTGCCGTCACTATGGTGACGCGACGCGCCGAGATGTCATCGCCAAATGCCCGGGGGTCGTGGACTCGCAGAAAGATTGTTGCCGGTGGCAGGGTCAAGCTCACAACAGGAAGCCCTTGCGCCTTCATTGCCTTCATCGGGCCATCAAGCAGCGCCATCAGCCCGTCGCGGTCCCCCTTGGCGACGGCATCGCCGACTGGTGGCAGGCTGGCGATGACGGCGCTGACCGCGAGCGCCGCGCGCCCTTCGTAATCGAGCGCGGCGATGACGCTGTCATACTGCAGCTTGAGTTGCTGGTCGAGCGCGAGCCGCGTCAACGTGCGCTGCTGAACAACCGAAAAGGTCCCGAGGATTCCGCAGGCCGCCGCGACAGTCAACGAAATGGCGAGGATCAAACGGACTGCGATCGATCGAAGTCTGAGCATTGGGAAACCGACGCTCCGCAAGGGGAAGATTTCGGAAAGTCCCATAAAAGGCTTAACAATTCGAGAGCGATTGAATGCACAGTCCTTTCGCTCGCTTTAAGGCGAATTCACGTTCCGTATCGCATCTAGTGCGGTTCGATCATCCGCTTCACGGCCGGATCAAGAACTGTATCCGCACGTGCGCGGGAGATGGCCCGATAGCCGCAGGCTATGATTAGCCAGTCCAGCAGCCTTCGTAACTCAAACGCTGCACGACAATCGACGCTGCGCGACGCGCGCTGCGTTCGTGGGATGGCTCGGCCCGAATGCCTCAAAGGCTTGCGGCCGCGACATCGACGCATTCGCGAGGCCGCGAACAGGCGCATTTTTTGTGATCGTCAGCGCGTAACGTTTTAGGCCGGAGAACGAATAGAAGAATAGTACTGAGCGCGGCACTAACTCGCGTCGAGTGCTTACGTGAGACTTTGGAGCTTAGTTAAATGCAAACAGAGAGGTTGATCGATGTCCTGACAGCGGACACAGTAATTCCCTGGAAGCTTGAGAAATCCATTCGGCTTGCGCTGGTAGTGGGAAACATCATCGCCGGAATAATGTTCTTCGGCGGCATCGGTTTTCGTCCCGACATCGTGTTCGCAATGGGAACCACCCGCTTCCTAGTTAAGTTTGCCGTAACTCTGCCGCTCGCGTTGACCGCAACTGCTGCAATGCTTCGGGCGGCGCAGCCCGGCGCTTCGTTCGGAGTTCGGGGTTGGGCACTCGCGATTTCGCCAACAATTCTGATGTCCGCCGTCCTCATTGAGATCGCGACGGTACCGCCGCCGCTTTGGGGCTCAAGGATGATGGGCACGAATGCACAGAATTGTTTAACACTGATACCGCTTCTATCGATTGGACCGCTGGCCTGCCTTCTTCTTGCGCTGCGCAAAGGAGCCTCGACGCGACCTGGCTTGGCCGGAGCCATCGCCGGTCTTGCCGCGAGCGGAATTGCGGCGACCTTTTACGCAACGAACTGCACGGATGACAGTCCTCTCTTCGTCGTCGTCTGGTATCCGCTTGCGGCAGCGTTTGTGACGTTGATCGGTTGTTTGAGCGGGCGACGGTTCTTGCGATTCTAGCGCGCCTTCTCTGTGCTACACCACAAGCGTAGCCGCTTTCCCTGACCTGGCGCTGGTTAAACTGTCGGCCAGATAATTAGCCAACTCGCTAACGACTCGCGAATTGCTGCGCCGGCCGTAAGAATAGACCAATTCCACCGTTGGCAGCTGCGGCAGACGCATGCCATGACGGACGACCCGCAGTGGCGGCGCGACCAGCGCGCGGGCGAGGACGGTGATCCCCATTCCCTCCACCGCCGCCGACTTGAGGCATTCAAAGCTCGGGCTGACGAAACTGAGATGCCAGGACCGCTTGTGGTCCTTCAGCGCGGCGATGGCGAAGCGGCGATAGGCGCAGCCTTCGGGAAATAGGATCAGCGGCACTGACTCATTGTCATCAGCCGAATAATTCGGGCCGCTGACCCAGACCAATTGCTCACGGAGCGCCACGGTGCCGTTTTTTGCTCCGGTTTCCTGTTTGAAGAAGGCCAGATCGAACTCGCCGCGCATGCTCCGCTTCATCAGGTTTTCGGACTGATTGGCCTCAACCTCCAGTCCGACCATAGGATGCTTGTTCTTGAAGCGCGCCAGCCAAGTCGTGAAATCGCGTCCAAAGAAATCGAGCGGCACCCCAAGACGAACAAAGCCGGTCAGCACGTCATCGGACATCGAGGCATAGGCCTCGTCGTTGAGTTGCAGAATCTTTCGCGCATACTGCAGGAGCTTGCCGCCCTCCGAGGTCAGTTCGAGCACACGGCCCTTGCGGCGCGTCAGCAGCGCCTTGCCGACCTGGGTTTCGAGTTTCGCGATCTGCTGGCTGATCGTCGATTGGGAGCGGCCGACGGTTTCCGCCGCGCGCGAAAAGCTCATGGTGTCGGCGATGACCAGAAACGAGCGCAGGCAGTCGATATCGAAGTTCACCGAGATCTCCATAATCGCAAAATACGATATCGATCATCGTTATTATTCATTTTGCCACTTCAGACACCGTCCGTAAAGACGTAGTAGCCGCTTTGCGCATAATGACGCCCAAGGACTGGCCAACCCCGCTGCAATGCGGGACGCAAATCGCCCCGCGCCTTCCGCGCATCGCATAATCGATGCCGAGAGCGTGAAGGACGCGATTTGATGACAAAAACGCGGGAGGGGAATCGTGGCTCGCAACGGGACATCGCTTGAGGCTGCGCACGCCTCGGTCAAGGAGTTGATCGCCGGGAAGCTGAAGTATCTGGTGCCGATGACGATCATTTTCATAGTCAGTTATATCGGCCTGACCGTATTCGCCGGTTTCGCCAAAGACCTGATGGGCATGAAGATCGCCGGCGCGGTCAATCTGGGCTTCGCGCTGATCGCGCTCAACTATCTGCTGTCATGGGTCCTCGCGATCGTCTACGGGCGCATCGCCGCCGGCAAGTTCGATCCACTCGCCGCGAGGGCTGCGATGGAGATCTCCGGGCGGGGAAATTGAGATGAACCTCACGCTCGGCATATTCATCGTCATCCTGCTGATCACCCTCTGCATCACCTGTTGGGCCGCCAGCCGCACGCATACCACGAGCGATTTCTACGCCGCCGACAGCCAGCTCACCGCGTCGCAAAACGGATTTGCGCTGGCCGGCGACTGGTGTAGTGCAGCCGCCTTCCTGGGCTTCACCGGGCTCACTGCGCTTTACGGCATGGATGGTGCTTTCTATGCGCTTGGCCCGCTGGTTGCCTTTTGCACGGTGTTGTTTCTGATCGCGGAGCCAATGCGCAATACCGGAAAATATACTCTGGGCGATGTCATCCGCAGCCGGATGCAGACACGAACCTCGCTGCTTGCGGCCATTGCAGGAACCGTGGTTGTCAACTTCGCCTATCTGATGCCGCAGATGGCAGGTGCCGGCGTACTGGTGCGACTGCTGACCGGCATTTCCTACGACTGGGCGGTGATTTTGGTCGGCATCAGCATGATCGTCTACGTTGCTTTCGGCGGCATGCTGGCGACGACCTGGGTGCAGATCGTCAAGGCGGTGCTGATGCTGAGCGCGGGAGCGATCATCCTGGTGATGATCCTGTCGCTGGTGCACTTCAATCCGCTAACGCTGTTCACCGATGCCGAACAGAAATACACCGCCAATTATCTGCTGCCCGGAAACTATCTGAAGAATCCGTTCGACCAGATATCGCTCGGACTTGGCTATACGTTCGGGCTGGCGGGATTGCCGCATGTGATGACGCGATTCTACACGGTGCCCGACGCCAAGACGGCCCGTCGTTCCGTGGTATGGGTGATGTTTCTCGCCGGCGCATTCTTCGCGGGCACCACGCTGTTCGGATTGGCCGCTGCGAATTACGTCGGTCAGGACGCGATCCGAGCCGCCGACAAGGGCGGCAACCTGACGCTACCGCTCCTCGCGCAATATCTCGGCGGTGGAAAGGGCAGCTTCGGCGGAGATTTGATGCTTGGCTTCGTCGCCGCGGTGGCGGTCGCCACGATCCTCGCCGTGGTCTCGGCGCTGACGCTGTCGACCTCAGGCGCCATTGCGCACGACTTCTACGTCAACTGGATCAAGCGCGGACAGGTCGACGGCAAACAGGAAGTCCGGATCGCGCGGATCGCTGCCGTCGTCATCGGCGTGCTTGCAATTGCACTCGGAATTCTCGCGCAGGGCGTCAATGTCGCGGTGCTGGTGATTCTTGCAATCTGCGTAGCCGCCAGCGCCAACTTCCCGGTGTTGATCCTGTCGCTGTTCTGGCGGAGATTCAATACCAGTGGCGTAGTCGGCGGCATGACGGTCGGCCTCATCTCTTCAGTCGTGCTGGCGATGATCGGACCGGCGATGCGCGGCGCCGACGCGCTCTGGCCTCTGGTCAATCCGACGATCGTCTCGTTGCCTCTGGGGTTCCTCGGCGCCGTGTTGGGCACGCTGATCTCGGGGCGCGACGCAGAAAACGAAAAACGCTTCGACGCATTCCTGCTTCAGGTTCACACCGGTGTCGCGCCGGGGTAGATGGGCAGCTGCGCTTGCTGAAAGAAGTCAGCCGCGGTTCACCGCGGCCGATCGGTTTTACTCCACAACCCGTGAGATAAAGGGTCCGCCCTGTGACGATCAAAGCTGTTGTTTTCGATGCCTATGGCACCCTCTACGATATCCAATCGGTAGCCGCGATCACTGATGAAGCCTTCCCCGGATATGGCGAGATCATCACCCAGATCTGGCGTCTGAAGCAGCTGGAATACACCTGGCTGCGATCGCTGATGCAGCGCTATGAGGACTTCTCGATCATCACGCGCGAGTCGTTAGCCTACACGCTGCGATGCCTCGGGCTGAAGAACGATCCTGGCGTGTTCGAGCGTATCATGGGCAAGTACGCCCATCTCGATCTTTATCCCGACGCGAAGGCAACGCTCGCGGCGATGAAGGGTCGCAAGCTCGCGATACTGTCGAACGGCAGCACCGATATGCTCAATTCTCTTGTTGGCAATACGGGGCTGGACCGGATCCTGGATGCCACGATCAGCGTCGATTCCAAACAGATCTTCAAGCCGGCCCCTGATGCCTACACGCTAATCGAAACGAATCTCGGGGTCGCGCCTGCCGACGTGCTGTTCGTGTCCTCAAATCCGTTCGATGCTTGCGGCGCCAAGGCGTTCGGCCTGAAAGTAGCGTGGATCGAGCGGGTGACGCCCGAGGCCATGGCCGAGGCCTGCCAGAAAAGCGATCTCATCGCACCGCTGACCATGTTCAGGGCAATCCGGATGCAGATGGATGAGTTTGGTCTTGAGCCGGATTATCGTGTCAGCGGGCTCTCCGCGCTGGTAGATATCCTGTCGCCGGTCGGAAAACATCACGGGATAAGGTGATGGCGAAGGCACGATCCCGTTCCGTCGAGTGTTTGGCAGCGCGACAGTGGCACGATTACCAAAGGCGCACACCCGGAACCTATTTTGCCGAAACGCCCGATACGCTGACGCTGGACGAGGCCTACGCCGTCCAAGCGGAGGTAGCGCGCTTGCGTTGCGCGGCCGGCGACGCGGTCGCGGGATACAAGGTCGGCTGCGTCGGACCGGGCGTGGTCGAGCAATTCGGCATGAACGGTCCGATCCACGCGCGTCTGTTCCGCAGTGAAATCAGGAATTCCGGAGAAACCCTGCAATACAGTGCGTACGCCAATCTCACAATTGAAGGCGAGATGGCTGTTCGCATCGACACTAACGGGGTGATCGAGGCGGCTTTCCCGGTCATTGAATTGCATCATTTCGTCTTTCGCGGGCCGCGGAAGACGCTGACGGAACAATAATGGCATTCACGCTGGTGCAGTGATTTCAAGCCGCCATGCAACCATGACGCTCGATGATTGGATCGCTGCTCGCACTTTGTCCGTTGTCGTCAACGGCGTAACTATCGATGCTGGAGCATTGTGGGCGATGAGAGGTGGGGCTGCCGAGGCGATCGAGTGGCTCCGTGACGACCTCGACCGCTTCGGCGCCTCACTTAAACCTGGAGACCTCGTATTGACGGGAACGCCGCTTGGGCTCAACCCGGTAAAGGCTGGCGACCACGTGGTAGTCTTGGTCGATGACCGCGAATACGTGGAGTGCAGGCTCATTTGATACCGTATTGCAGTTCCAGCTAGTTAGCCTTTACAGCTATCTTGCGGGCTATTTGCTGTTCGGCGCGGACTAATCGCCGACCTCATGATCGCCCATGTCCCCGATAGTGGCGGCGGCGTCAAAGCCCGACGCGATTTTCAAGATGGTCGTTGAGGACTTAATAATGGCGCTCGGCCTCGCGCCGATAGCGGTTTACAGCATAGTCGAGACCTTCCGGCGCGGCGAATTGGAAGTGGACGGCCTGGCCCGAGAACGGTCCAAGACCAGAGGCGATGAACAAGAGCCACGACAGCAGTTCCGGTCGATCTTCCGGAGTGCCAAGGAATTTTCCGGTCTTTTCGGCGAGATAGATCAGGACCGCCGTGGAGTCGAAGACGCGGACTTGCTTGCCGCCCGGCCCGTCGGTATCGACGATGGCAGGCATGATGCGGCATTCGATTTTCTCGATTGTCCGGAGCACTCCCGCGCCGAGCCCTAACCATAGCGAGGTCTTCTGGCCCGCCGCAAAGATCGCGCGATCAAACCGCAGGAGCGAAAACTCCCTTTTAACTGATGCGACGTCGGCCCCGTGTGCGGCGCGCCACCATCATGTGGCGGTCACCCAAAAACCTTTACAAAAGCCGACGGCCAGGCTCAGGCAGAAACATCCAATCGAGAACCAATTGCGATGACGGGTACCGCGCCGGCGACGCCTTGTAAGTTTGACGGTTTTTCCAGGCCATCAGTTACCGTCGTGGTCGGATTGGCATTGAGACTGGCAAGACTGCCTCCGAAAACGACGCCTGACGACGGAGGATTCTTAACCGTGGGGTCGTCCTTTGCATCCTTCCCGTATGGTCCGGATTCTGGATGCGCAGGATCAATATGCTTCTTGGCATAGTCCACATCCGTGCAGTTTCTGCACGCGAAGCCGTTTACGGTGACCGGGGTAGGATAATTGATTGTCATCATGTCATATTACGCGTGAAGGGTTACAGCCCGATTAAACCGCTGCTTGGTGCTAACAATTGTCAGAATTAGCTTGGCCATTTGTTCGACGAAAATCTGGATCACCGCGACCGAGCCCCCGGGGTTCTTTTAGGAGATACCTAATTATGAGGGATATGCCGCCGGAAAATAGGCCTTGGGAAAGGACACACGGCGGTGGGAATGTCCCGGTCTTGTCGATGGTTCGGCTACTGCGTGGCCGCTGACGGCGCGGACGCCTTAGTCCTCCGCTCGCGTCCGCGCTCATGACTAGGTTCAATACAGTCGGATTAGTCGTCCGTGAAGAATTCCCAAGTCGTTGATTTAGAATCTGGAAACGGCAGGCTGGGGCAACCGAGTTTGCCGGGAATCGGGTGTGCGGAAGGGGATTCCTTGCAAATTTGATTTGTGATTCACTCGCCTTTGGATGTTTTGGCGGGGGACCAGATGCGACCACCGGAACGGCGGGAGACAGGAGAGCAGGATCTGTTCCGCTCTCGGCTCGACCAGATCATCGACCTGAAGCATCCGCTGGTGGCGCTGGGGCGCACGGTGGATTGGGAGTTCCTGGAACGGGAGTTCGGGGCGGTCTACACGGATGATCCCGGCCGCCCGCCACTGCCGACGCGATTGATGGCGGGGCTGGCGATCCTCAAGCACACCTACGACCTGTCCGACGAGGTGCTGTGCGAGCGCTGGGTCGAGAACCCCTATTACCAGTTCTTCTGCGGCGAGGAGTTCTTCCAGCACCGGCTGGTGTTCGATCGCTCGTCGCTGACGCGCTGGCGCAACCGGATGGGCGAGGAGCGGCTGCAGGCATTGCTGCAGGAGAGCCTGTCGGTGGCCACCAGAACCAAGGCGATCAAGCCGTCCGAGTTGTCACGGGTGATCGTCGATACCACCGTGCAGCCCAAGAACGTGACGTTCCCCACCGACGCGAAGCTTCTGAACCGGGCGCGCGAGAAACTGGTGCGGCTGGCGCAGCGCCACGGGGTAGATTTGCGCCAGTCCTATGCGCGCCTGGGCAAGTTCGCCCTGATCCAGCATCAGCGCTATGCCCACGCCAAGCAGTTCAAGCGTGCCAACCGGATGCTCAAGAAGCTGCGCACCTATCTCGGCCGCGTCATCCGCGACATCGGCCGCAAGATCGAGGGCAACAGCGGGCTCGAAGGGACGTTCGCACAGCTGCTATTGCTGGCGCGGCGCGTGCGCGAGCAGCAGCAACGTCAACGCGGACCGAAGGTCTATTCCCTGCATGCGCCGGAAGTCGAATGCATCGGCAAGGGCAAGGCCCATCGGCCTTACGAGTTCGGCGTCAAGGTCAGCGTTGCCACCACCCTCAAGCACTGCAAGGGCGGCCAGTTCGTCACCCATGTGAAGGCGCTGCCCGGCAATCCATATGATGGCCACACCTTGGAAACCGTGATCCCGGACATGGAAGCGCTCGTCGGCAACACCATCGCGCGCATCCTCGCCGACAAGGGCTACCGCGGCCACAATGCGCCGCCCGATTACAAGTTCAGGGTCTTCATCTCGGGGCAAAAGCGAGGGGTGACGCCGCAGATCAAGCGCGAACTCCGCCGCAGGTCCGCCGTCGAGCCCGTCATCGGCCATCTCAAAGCCGAGCACCGCATGGGCCGCAACTATCTCTGGTTCCGGCGCGGCGACGCCAACAACGCCGTCCTCGCCGCCGTCGGCTACAACTTCCGCCGCCTGATCCGCTGGCTCAGGATTTTGTTGCGCCAAATCCTGGCCGCTCTCTTCGCCGCGCCGTCGACCAATCCAGTCTGAAATCAGGGTTCTTCACGGACGACGGATTAGACTACGGGACTCTCCGTAAAGAGTGCCTTGAGGCCGTCAGGCAATGGCCCGGCTGTGAGTCGATCGCTGGCATTCAAATACTACGAGATAACAGACCGGGGAAATTCTCTGTCAAGATTACGCTGTATGGAAGCGCCAACGTCAAGACGGCCGACCGCGCAATGATTTTCGTTCAGCGTGAAAAACGAAGGCAATCTCATCTAGTCGAATAGTGCCTAACTATTCGCACGTCATCTACGAGGGCGGCCCTCTGACGCCCGCTGTTCCTAGGAAACCGAGAAGGGCACTTCGGCACCGGCAAGACCGCATTTTACCCATTTCTGAATCGCGGCATCCGCGAACCTCGACGGTCGCCGTTGCCACGAAACCGCCTATCGGCGCGCTCCGGCGATGCAACGGCGCTGGAAAGACAACTCTGCTAAGAGCTATCTCCGGCGTGCAACCAATCACGGGAGGCAGGATTACCTTCAATGGAGAAACGATCGAACGACTATCGCCCCACGCGTGCATCGCACGCTGCATCGCTCGGTCTCCTGAGGGCCAACAGGTGTTCGGCTCCTTATCGGAAGAAACTCTTCGTAAGGAAGCTTACTGCCGCCCCGGTGATCTGCGCGACAGGCTCGAGGCAGTCTACACAATGTTTCCGGTGCTGGCCGAGCGCCAGAGGTCTCTCGCTGCTGCCCTATCCAGCGGTCAGCAACAGATGCTCGCAATAGGACGAGCGCTCATGACCGATCCGACGCTCCTCATTCGCGATGAACCGTCGCTTGGGTTATCGCCACTGCTGGTGAATTTCGTATTCGACACGATCCAATCGCTGAATGAAAAGGTTTGACGATTCCTCTCGTCGAGCAGAACGCCCGCGCCGCGCTTGAAGTGTCAAATCGGGCATTTGTAATAGTGTCGGGCCATATTGCTCAGGCGGGACTGCCTTCTGACTTGTTGGATGACGCATTGATCCGAGAAGCCTATCTCGGCGGCTGAGGTGGGATCCCGCCGCCCTACTGCGGTCCGTTAGGCTCATGAGGAGCCCGGCCGTCTCTGAACGGGAGGTGTGAATCGGCTCCGCGACGTGACCCCGTCGCCTTCGACAATATCAATGCGTTGGGATGCCGATCGGCGTCGAGACCCCACGCCGAATAAAACCTCATTCATTCGCAGCCAAAAGCGCAAAGACAGAACGTACGGCCCCTTCGAGCAATTCACGCTTGGGGCGCGAGCGCGCCAGCACGCGGATACCCAGCACAACACTGAGAAGCAGCCGCGCGAGATCTTCGTGCGACTGAGCGGTTGTAATCATCCCCGACGTCTGTCCCGCTTCCATGCAACGACGGAAGAACGCCTCAACCTCGCCAAGCACGCCGTCCACCACCCGACAGAACTCTTTATCATGCGGAGCAAGCTCAACGGCCGAATTTACTAACATGCAACCCTTCCGCTTCTTGTCGGTGATCGAGCGCTCAATGATTTCAGAGAAAAAGGCTTCGAGAGCTTCGAATGGCGGAAGCTTACTCTCGAAGCGCTGAACGCGATCGCCGAAATTGTTGCTGACATAGTGATCCAGCGACCGCTTGTAGAGCGAACGCTTGTCGCCGAACGCATTGTAGAGACTTGCGCCTGTGATACCCATGCTCTGCGCAAGATCGCGGACCGACGTCGCCTCGTACCCCTGCGACCAGAAACAATGGACCGCAGCGTCGAGAACAACCGTCTCATCGAATTCTCTTGGCCTTGCCACTCAAGCCTCGCTCTGGTCCGCACGATGGACGATACATTCCTGATTATTATAAATAGCAGGGGCGAGAATACAACGCAGCCCCGGGCGCGAGCCGTTGCCGACGTTTCAGCCGCGTCAAAGATCTTCGATCCGGCGACCTAGCTTGCAAAACTTTTCATTGCCGCTTCAACAATCACCGCGCCCGCCTCCTGCGTGAAATGACCCGCGCCAGCCAATTCGAAGGGCAGTGGACAGTTCCGAATGGTCGTCCGCAAGGCCTCCATGACCGGCGGGCCGAGAACAGGATCCTTCATGCCGACCGCCATGAAGCTCTTGCCGGCCCACTCCTTCGACCAGAAGTCGCGGGCCCGGCGCGAAAGGGCTGCGCCGTCCGCGTCCGGCCGGTCCGGCACGAGATTTGGAAAACGTCGTACACCCGCCTTGTACCGCATATCCGGATACGGGGCCCCATAGGCCGCGGCCTCCGCATCGCCAAGCGATGGCACCGCCCGCTTCATCAGGGCAGCAATATCCATATCGGGCTTGCTGTTCGAGAACGCACGCCAAGCAAGAAAGCCATCACCAAGAGGCGCATCGCCTGTTCCAAGAGAAGTGTTCATGACGAGGAGCCGCTCAAACCGCCCTCGCATGTCCATTGGAATGGTCAAACCGATGAGCCCGCCCCAGTCCTGGCAGACGAGCGTTATGCGTTTCAGATCGAGCGTTTCGATTAAAGAGATGATGGAGTTGCGGTGGAAATCGAATGTGTAAGCCGCGTCATCCGTCGGTTTGTCGGAGCGACCGAAGCCGAAAAAATCAGGCGCGACCACGCGATAGCCGGCCGCGACCAGCGCCGGCACCATCTTGCGATAGAGATACGACCATGTGGGCTGGCCGTGCAGACACAGAGCCACCGGAGCATCGGGTGCGCTCTCGTCGAGATAATGCATGCGCAGGCCAGCAGGGCCCTGAAGATAATTCGGAAGAAACGCGTAGCCGGGAAGGCCGACGAAATTCTCGTCCGGGGTTCGCAGGATGATCATCGTTTTCCTTCCGCGGGAGACGGCGGGCCCAACTCGCGATGGTGCGATCAGCACCCACCGTATTCAGGATTTACGGCGATGTGACGCGCCTTCTTCATGTCTACAGCGCTGCTTCCCGAACAGCGGCGGTCTCGCGCTCCTACTCCGCCGCTTGCGCCGGCCGCTGCAACACCTTCAACACATTCATCGGCTCGGTACGGCGGCGATAGTCGACCCCCGTGTCGGCGAACAGGATCACGCCGTCAGCGCCGATGACATAGGTTGCCGAAAGCGGCAGCGACCAATCATACGGCGTACCGTTCTTGGCCGGAATATCAAGACCGAACCCGCCATAGGCTGATTTCAATTCCTCGGTGAAGGTATAGACCAGACCAAAAGCCTTTCCGACTTTCTGGCCGACATCGCTCAGCACCGTAAAGGTCAGCGCATTCTTCTCCGCGGTAGTGACGGTATCGTCGGGTTTCTCGGGGCTGATCGCGACCATGCTTGCGCCTGCGGCCAGGATCTGCGGCAGGATGTTCTGATAGGCCTTGAGTTCGAGATTGCAATAAGGACACCAGCCGCCGCGGTAGAAGGTCACCACAACGGGCCCTTTCGCCAGCAGGGTTGCAACATCAAACGTTTTGCCATGGACATCGGGAAGCACGATTGCTGGCGCCCGCTCGCCGACCTGTCTGGCGAGTTTGCCGAGGCCGACATCCGCCAAATGCGCTATATGGCGCTCCATGATCGCTCGACGCTCGGCCGGGACGCGCTGCATCCAGCCGGCGCGGAATTCCTCAAGCTGCTCGGATAGTGTACTGCTCATGTCAGGTCTCTCCTGTTGGACACGCCACGATCAGGCGGCGACATAGTTCTGGGGAAACAGATTGCGGCGCGCTTCGTCATCCATGTCGCGCTTGAAGATGAGGTTCTTGCCGATCGCGCGGGCGCGCGTCACGGCCGGGCGGCTGTCGACGCCTGCAAACCAACGTGCGACATTGGGAAATTCTCCAAGCCGGCCATCGCCGAGCATGGCGGGCGTCTTACCGTTCGGGTTGATCGCCCTGAATTCCGGCGCGTGCTGCTCGCCCTTGAGCGTATCGACGGGGATCACTTCGTACGGAATCGCGGTCTCTTCGAGCAGAAGCGCTACCTTCATGAGGTTGGGCGCATGATGGAAATAGAAACGGATCATGCCGACATCTCCCCAGATTCCTGACCTACAGTGATCAGGCGGACAAGCTGAAGATCGGTCATCCGACAGCATCTTTTATGTCGCGGCAAAACTGCTTGCGTCCTTGCGCAGGTTGCGGCCGACGATCACGCCCCCAACCGGCGGTCGTCCGCTTCGGTAGATTTAGATCGAACGTTATAATTCGAACCGAAAGATTGCAAGCGCAGACGGGCCCCGCGCGATCCGACGAAGAAGCTCGCCTCGTGACACCGATACAGGAGATGCGCTGGCACACCCGATCCTGCCGATGGATCAGCGAGCGCGACGACTCCGACTTCAAAATTTCGTGAAGACCTCGGCTGGGACTGCATTCTCGACCTAGCGTCGATGGTCGTCGGCCGCAAAAGCGCCGATTCGGCTGCCCCGCGCGAACGTCCTCTGCTTTCGGGATGAACACCTTGTCGTCGTCCCCACGTAACAACACAGCCCGCAGTGCCGAATATGAAGCGAACCCATCGGAGGATCGCCATGTTGTCACGCCTGCTCGTATCCCTCGGATTCGTTGCATTTCTGTCCCCCGCGGTAGCCGCGGAACGCCCGGTTGTAGTCGAACTGTTCACGTCGCAGGGATGCTCGTCGTGCCCGCCGGCGGACGCCCTCATCAATGAATTGTCGAAGGGCCGGCGCGATGTCCTGCCGCTCGCCTTCCACGTCACCTACTGGGACAATCTGGGTTGGAAGGATCCGTTTTCGCTGCAAGCCGCTACGCAGCGCCAAGGCCGGTATGGCCAACGCTTTGGCGATGGATCCTACACCCCGGAAATCGTAGTCGATGGTGCCGCCGGCATGGTTGGTTCGCGGCGCGGCGATGTCGGATCTGCCATCGAAAAGGCAAAGCACGACAACCGCACGGCCGCGGCGATCAGCGTAAAAAGGACCGGTGAGCGCGTGTCCATCGAGATCGGACCTGGCAGCGGGGGCGGACAGGTTCTGTTGATCGGATTCGATCACGATCACACGACCGCGATCGGGCGCGGCGAAAATGGCGGCAGGACGCTGGCCCAAGCCAACATCGTCAGGTCGATCCGAGCCGTAGGTCAATGGTCGGGTACACCGCTTCGCATCAACGAGCAGTTTCCGGAAGGAGAGGACGTCGCCGTCTTGCTGGAGACGCCGGATGGCGAGATCATTGGCGCATCACGGCTGGCCGCTGGATCGACCTGATCGCCTCTCGATAGTTTTTCAATCGATCGGCAGCATTCCGCAGCCCCGCCAAAAGGCGGCCACGAGAAATCGGGCTCAAAAGCGAGATGCGGCCCGATCACCAAAGGTTGCTTCGCTCAATAAACGTGGTGGATACCTCATGGCATTAAACCGCTGCTGCTCGATCATCATGCTCACCTGCGGTCTCGTGACGGCAACAAGCGGCGCCGCCGGCGCCGCCGTCACCGATTGGGTGGGTGATAGTCATGCGGCGGTTCGCTTGATTACCGCGACCGACAGTGTCGCTGCGGATTCGACGCTCGATGCCGGGTTAGAATTCCGGTTTTCCAAAGGAAGGCACGGCTACTGGCGCACGCCCGGAGACGCGGGCGTCGCACCAGCGATCGACTGGTCGGGTTCGGAATATATTACGCGACACGATATTGCGTGGCCGGCACCGCATCGTCTGGTGATCGAGGATTTACAGAACAGCATTTACGTCAAGCATGTCGTTCTGCCGGTCAAATTGTCTCTGGAGAAAACCGGCGCTCCTGCCCGCATCCGGATATCGCTCGCATACGCCACTTGCTCGGAGGTTTGCGTTCCCTATCAGGCCGATCTCGCCTTCCAGTTGCCGCTCGGAGCCGGTCGGACTTCGCCAGAAGCGATCGCGATCAATGCCGCTCGCAAGACGGTACCCCGCACGGCGGCGGCCGCCGGTATCGACATCATCGGCACCCGCGTCGCGGGGCCAGCATCCGAACCCGCTCTCGTGGTTGATCTGCTCAGCAAAGACCGGCCTTTTGTGCAACCTGATCTTTTCATCGAGGGCATCGGCAACGGAATTCCGGCGGCGCCCAAGGTCGAACTCCGGGCTAACGACCAAGCCGTCCGCCTGACGGTCCGGATTTCTCAGGTGCCCCGTCCGATCGCCTTTTGACCTTGACGCTGATCGATTAGGATCGCGCGGCCGAATTCCAGGTCACCGCCGGATCGAAACAATAAGAAGCTGGGACACGCACCTCAGGAGGCATCATCAGGTGAAAACATTTTCAATCGCAACAGTGATGGCGCTCGCCATGTTGAACACCAACGCCTCCGCTGGAAACGGCCTAATCACTAAACAGAGCAAATACACGGTCAAGGAAACCGTCGAGAAATTCGAAGCCGCAGTCAAGGCGAAGGCCGCCGGCGGCTGGGTCGTCTTCACCAAGATCGATCACGCTACCGCCGCCAAGGAAGCCGGGCTGGAGATGCGACCCCGAACCCTAATCATCTTCGGCAACCCCAAAGGTGGCACGCCTGCGATGATCAAAAGCGCGACGCTGGCGATTGATCTTCCGATGAAGGCGCTGGTCTGGCAGGACGATCAGGGCGTCGTGTGGCTAACTTACAATTCAAGCGCGTATGGCGCTACGTATGTGTTTCCGCGTCACGGCCTTTCGACGCCGGACGAGGCAGCGGAAGCGCTCGACGGCTTTTTAACCGCTGTGACCGACCGCGGCACTCAGTAGGTCTGACATTCCGCCCGCACGCGATCCGAACCGGCACCGCGATGAAAAACGTAAACGCGTTCCACCTGAAAGGATGACTTGATGTTCCGCCCTCTGATGACAGTTTCCCTGTTGTGTACCAGCGCGTTGTTCAGCATATCGGCGTCGGCAGATTCTCTGCCGACACGCAAACAGCTTCCGCTGTCGGTCGCCATGGAAGCAGCGATGGAAGCCGTAGCCGTATGCGAAAAATCCGGATATCACGTCGCCGCGACCGTGATGGACGCGTCCGGCCTCGTCAAAGCCATCGCCAAGGGTGATTTGGCCCCGCCGCATACGCTCGACAGCAGTCGCGGCAAGTCTTACGCCGCGGTTTCGCTGGGTCCCAATTTCAGTGAGCCCACCACCAGCGCGATCGTCGCGAGGGTCAGCAATGGCCCGGCCTTTGGCCCGCTGCAACATCTCCCGGGCGTCTTTCTGGTGCCAGGGGGTGTGTTGATCAAATCAGGCGACGACGTCGTCGGCGCTATCGGGGTCGGCGGAGCTCCGGGAGGCGACAAGGACGAAGTCTGCGCCGAAGCGGCCGTTGCCAAGATCGCCGACCGGCTCAAATAATCGTGCGCCAACTCGGCAGCATTCCCATCACCGGCAATCTCGGCGAATTCGGCGCGATGCTCGCCGCCGAAACCGGGCGTTGGAGCAAGGTGGTGGAAATGTCGGGCCAGGAGAATTGACGGTTGGCAGTACAAAAGAAAAATCCATCTAGTGGATCGAATCTAACACTTGGTGCCCCCGTTTGACAGCGGCGATGATTTTGTTTGGGTCCTTGGTCCAGGTAAACGGTTTTGGGTTTGCATTGGTGTCGTCGAGGAAGCAGTGGATGGTGTCTTTGATGCTCCCGCAAGGATCGGAAAACACCGCACTTGAGACGCTTCTTTTTGAGCTGGCAAGGAAGCCTTCAATGGCGTTGAGCTAGGAAGCCGGTGTCCGAGTGAAGTGGAAGACAAACCGTCGATGTTTTTCGAGCCACAACATGACGTCGCGATGCTTGTGGGCGGCATAGTTGTCGACGATGATGTGGATCGTCTCTTTCTTGGGTGCTCTTGCCTCGATGACGTTCAGGAACCGAATGAACTCCTGTCGGCGATGGCGCTTCATGCACTGGCCGATAGCAACCTCGCCTACGGGCTGACGCATCGTCTCGATTAAAAACCTAGCGCGAGCAAACAAAAAAGAAAAAAATCATCAATATCAGGTAACAAACCCATCGGATTGTCGAACTTGTTATGGCAGCGAATGAAACTAAGTCTGACGAACCCTTGGGGAATTTGCTGAAAAGCCCGATCGACGCCAGCCTGGGAAGCATTTTGAGCTGCGGTGAAAGCGATCTAAGACGATATCAACCTCGAAAGGAACTGCTATGAAGCTTAACTCGAAATCAGGAGCTGCGATTGCGGCAGCCGCTGCAGCTCTTTTTCTTGCTGGTGCCAACATGACGTCACCGGCGTATGCGGCCGGCGAAGGTCATTGCGTTGGCGCTAACGCCTGCAAAGGCCAGAGCGCGTGTAAAGGCGGCAACCATGCATGCAAGGGCCAGAACTCGTGCAAGGGCCAAGGCTTCTCTGAACTAACAAAGGCCGATTGCGTCGCTGCTAAGGGAAAATTCAAAGCCGGCTGAACCATTTGTGGCCGAAGCCGAGAGGATCCGGTCCAATCCGGATTCCTTTCGGTATCGCGGACGTGATACCGCAAGACCATTTTGGGCTCGACGCTATATGGACTCACGCCCAAAATGGCTTGTGTTATCCGTTTGGATGCTGGAAAACTGCCGCGAAAAGCGAGGACTATCGACCTTAATGCGAGCCGGTTCCTTCCAATACCAATTTTCACCGCGCGCGCAAACTCCGCATTGAGAGGGCTGAACGGCTTTGGTGTCCGCTCGAGCCGACCGTGGTCGGTCGCAACCAGCGATGCGCTTGTCAACGCCCCCCTTACGTAGCAGCGGCTTTTCAGGGGACGGCCAGGAAGACAGCTAGAGTAAATACGGACGCGCCCTCGCGCCGTGCCATACGCGCCGTTTCAGAGCTGAAAGAGATGAGCGCCCTTTGCGTACGCTACAAACAAGAGCGTCAGCTTCCGCTGAATGAATTATAGCCTTGGTCCTCCCAGTAGCCGCCCTTGTAGTCGTTGGTGACCTCCATTGAGATCACATATTTCGGATTCTTGTGGCCGAGCTTGGTGGGCACCCTGATCTTCATTGGATAGCCATAGGCGCGCGGCAGGATCTCGTCAGCGAATTTGAATGTCATCTGGGTCTGCGGATGCAGCGCCGTCTCCATGTCGAGCGGCGAGTTGTAACCGTCCTTGTCGGCGCACTGGAACCATACATATTTGGCGCGCGTGTCGGCGCCGATCAGCTTCAGGAAGTCGCGCAATGGCGTACCGGTCCAGCTTCCGATCGCGCTCCAACCTTCGACGCAGACATGGCGGGTGATCTGCTTGACCTGCGGCAGCTTGTAGAGCTCGTCCAGGGTCCATGATTTCTTGTTGTCGACCAGGCCGCGCACCTCGAGGTTCCAGTCCTTGCCGTCGATCGTGGGCGCCTCGTCGAGATCGTAATAGGCGTTGAACGGAAACGGCTTGGTGATCGCGCTTTCCGGGAAGGTCGGCGCCAACGCGTAGGGATTGAAGATGAGCGCCTGCACCGCATCGTTGAACTTCGATATTTTTGCCAGCAGTTGATCGGCGGAAAAGCTGTCGGTCACATCACAGCCGGTCAAGAGCGTCAGCGCGCCGAGGCTGGCGCCGCCGGCGATAAAGCGCCGCCGCGCCGGATCCGGCATCGCCTTGATCGCATCCTTGACCAGCAGTCGCCTGTCGACGCCAGGTATCAGAAGAGAGCGAAGTCGACCCATGTTAAATCCTCCTCAAGCGTGGTTCAGCGGCCGATGATCATGGCGCGCAGGCTTTTCGGCACCAGTAGCGCCAGCGCGACGTGGACCGCCAAAAACGCGACGATCGCCGACATGCAGATGAAGTGAACGTATCGCGCGACATCGTAGCCGCCGAACAGCGTCGTCAGCCACTGCAGTTGCACGGGCTTCCAGATCGACAGGCCAGACAGCACGATGACCACACCGATCAGGATGATCCCGGCGTAAAGCATCTTCTGAACATAATTGTATCGGGTGAGGTCGTCATGCGACAGCCGGCCGGTCAGCGCGGCCTTGGTGTCAGCGATCACGCCCGACGGCGTGAGCGGCAGCAGCTTGGTGGCGAAGCGGCCGGTGGCAAAACCCAGCGCCAGATAGATGAGACCGTTGACCATCAACAGCCACATCGCCGCGAAATGCCAGAGTAGCGCACCGCCGAGCCAGCCGCCCAGCGTGATCGAATGCGAAAACTTGAAGGCGAACAACGGCGAGGCGTTATAGATCTGCCAGCCCGACATAATCATCAAGATCATTGCCACGGCGTTAATCCAGTGCAGGATTCTCACCCATACGGGCTGAATGATCTTGGCGGCGGCAAATGCGGTGTGGGCGTCGCTGGCTGAAAGACTGGACATGATCGTTTCTCTGGCCGTTCCATTGCTACTGGATCGATACTCGCTATACGCCGGCAAACCTGACTGTGTTACTGCCATGCAGGCAATAAGCGCAGGACACGTCGTTCACAAAAAACCGAGCCGGGTTTCCCCGCCTTGCGGTCGCGCATCCCTGTGGGGATCACTGTGAGAAGCGGGATCCGCGGGTCTTAGTTCTGCTTTGTCGCATCGGCTTTATCCCCTCATCCTGAGGAGGGGGCGCAGCCGGCATCTCGAACGATAAGGGTCTGGCGACGCGGTGAGACTAGCCGACCATTCACAGTGCCGAATGATCGCGAACCGCCTCGCTGAGCGCTGGCTTGAGATCAAGGAAACGCTTATCGAGAGCCGCCGGATCTTGTCGATTCAAGGCTATCATTTTGGCGCGCGCTTCACCGCCACGAATGACTTCAAACGCGTCTTCCTCGATCCCTGCGATAACCGCATCAGCCACCGCGGCAGCTGGCTCGCGCGTGAAGCCCAGCTCAGGTCCGGCCTTTGACGAACTCATCATGGGGGTATCCGTTGCCCCCGGATATACCGTCATGACATGCACGCCCTCGCCCTTCAGTTCGCGGCGGAGCGATTCGCCGAACTTCGCCAGCCCGCCCTTTACGCCGGCGTAAGTGGCGTAGAACGGCGCGGCGACCAGCGCTATGCCCGAGGTGATATTGACAACAAGGCCACCGGTGCTCGCCCGCAGTTTTGGCAAGGCCGCGCGCGTGAGCAGGATCGGCGCCACCAGGTCGACCTCGATCATCGCCCGGATCTCTGCTTCGGTTGTATCTTCCAACCGACCAGCCCTGACGCCTCCCGCATTGTTGACCAGGATATCGAGACCGCCGAGCTTCTCCAGGGCAACTTTTAGTGTCGTTTCCCGACCCTTTTCCGTACTGACGTCAGCGGCAATGGAGTCGATCCGCCCGCCCGCCGCGCGAAGTCGTTCGACTGCAGTGTTCAAGGCGTCCTGCCGCCGGCCTGTGATCACGATCTGAGAGCCTCTAACCATCATGGCCTCGGCAATGGCAAACCCGATGCCGCTGGAGCCTCCCGTGACGAGAACCCGTTTGCCCTGAAGATTCATCTTTGAACTCGCTTGATAGTGTGAAATCTATTGAGACCGAAATCGAAAGTTCAACTGGCCACCTTGTCGTAATTTGAGGGAAACAGCGCCCGACGAGTTTCTTCGTCCATCTCTTTCTTGAAAGCATGGCCCCTTCCGACCGCGCGAGCCTTTGCCACCGCCGGCCGAGAATCGATCGCGCGAAACCAGCGCTGCAGATCCGGAAAGGGCTTCAGCGGGTCGGTGTCGCCAGGCAATACGAGCGGCGCCCGATCAAGCCATCCCCACGCCGAAATATCGGCGATTGAATACTCGTTCGCGACGATGAAGTCTCGTCCCTGGAGATGCTTGTCGAGCACCTCATAATGACGCTCGATTTCACGGCGATAACGGTTCACCGCATAGCCAAGCTTTTCCGGGGCCGCATGCTGGAAATGAACGGCCTGTCCCGAGAACGGTCCTATGCCGGTCGCGATGAAAAACAGCCATGACAACAACTCCGGCCTATCGGCGGGCGAACCGATCAGACGCCCCGTCTTCTCGCCGAGGTAAAGCAGAATCGCGCTGGAATCGAACACGCGCGCTGCGTTGCCGCCCGGCCCATCTGTATCGACGATGGCGGGGACCTTGCCGTTCGGATTGATGGCGCGAAACGCCGGCGTATGCTGTTCGCCCTTGCTGGTGTCGACCGGGACCAACTCGTAGGCCAAGCCAGTCTCTTCGAGCATCAGGGCAACTTTTGCCGGATTTGGGGTTGGATGGTAGTAGAAACGGATCATGGGTTCTCTCTGCCCTTTTCATTTTAGATCAGACGATCTATATTGCATCATCGCAAGCCTCAGGCAACCGCACGCTTTTGTGATTGGAACGGCGCGGACGTTGCAGACCGACATCGGTTGTCACGGCCACGATGAGGCGACGGGCCAGCGTACAGCCGGGAGGAGCCTGCAATATGATTGAGCTGTATTACTGGCCGACGCCGAACGGCCACAAGATCACAATGTTTCTGGAAGAGGCTGGACTGAGGTATCGGATCCATCCGGTCGATATTAGCGCCGGCGACCAGTTCAAGCCTGAGTTCCTGGCGTTTTCGCCGAACAACAGGATGCCCGCTATCATCGATACTAGCCCAGCCGACGGAGGCGAGCCGATAAACGTGTTCGAATCCGGCGCCATTCTTACCTATCTGGCAGAAAAGACCGGGCGTTTCCTGCCGGCCGACGTTCGCGGCCGCAAGACGGTGATGGAGTGGCTATTCTGGCAAATGGGCGGGCTCGGCCCGATGGCGGGCCAGAACCATCACTTCGGTATCTACGCGCCCGAAAAGATTCCCTACGCGGTCAATCGGTATGTCAACGAGACCAACCGCCTGTATGGCGTGCTCGATCGAAGGCTGAACGGGCGCGAATTCATTACAGGATCGGATTACACGATTGCGGATATGGCGGCTTATCCCTGGGTCGTACCCTGGAAGCGGCAGCAGCAGAATCTGGACGATTTCCCCAATCTCCGCGACTGGCTTGATGCCGTTCGTGCGCGGCCGGCAACGATACGCGCTTACGCTGCGGGAGAGCCCTATTCGAGTAGGCCCGCCGTCACCGAAGAAGGCAAGAAAATTCTGTTCGGACAGACAGCGGCGACATCGGCCGGGCCATAGTTGATTTCCCCCAGCGGCGGCAACCCAAAACTGCGGTGCCGCTTGTCCAGGCCAGAGCGTTGGCGGTGCTTAGTTCGCAGGCGCAGCGGCTACACGATAGAGACGCCCGGTTCGATCGAAATCCTCGACGGTCCACGCACCACCGACGCCGCCAATCATCCACCGCAAGATAGCATAGAGGTCCCGATCCAGCGTCTCGCTGTCGATCGGTTCAAGCGCGTCTACGACGGCATTAATCTCGACGCCGGACCGGAACGGCTCGCCGCCTCGGCCGATGAAGATAAGCGTGTAGACAATCCCGGACGGCGCGCGAACGAAACCAGGCTCGGCCAGACCTTTGTGCTCAAGACCAAATGTGCGGGCAAAGAAATCGCGGAATTCCGGATAGTGACCGATGCGATCCTCCATCAAGCCGAACGCAAGCCGCTTGCCATCCAGATCGGCCTTTTCAATAACTGTTACCTCTGTCATTGGGCCACTTGCCTCTTGTCGAGCCGGTCAAGAAACGACCGGATCAGATCCGCGATTTCGGGCCCGGAGTCCTCTTGCAGGAAATGTCGTCCGGTTACCAGATGGGGGCCCTCCGCGTGCGGAATCACCTGCTTGAAGCGATTCGAGAATGTGACGGCGTCGAAGACCTCGTCCTCGCGACCCCAAATGATCATGGTGGGAAACTTCGAGCGCGATAGCTCCTGTTCAAGCCATTTAAAGCGTTCAAACGCCCGCGCGTCCTGATCCAAAGGGATCCAACGGGGCCAGACCCATGTCAGGAGCCGCGTTGCAGGATCCGGCAGGACTGCCTCATAGGCCGCTTGCGCCGTGCGGGCAAATTTCTCACGATCGACCACCGAGAGATAGACGCCGCGGCCGGCAAGCGCCTTGTGGCGGCCGAGGAAATACGGACCTACCAGCGGCGCATGCATCATGCGCCAGGGAAAGATGCGCGTGTGAAATTCGGCGGGGGGCAGCGGCCATGCCCACGTGCTCATGAGGGTCAGCGCGCGAATCCGACCCTTGTTGCTCATTGCAAACGACAGGCCGGTCGGCCCGCCCCAGTCGTGGCAAACGAGCGTGATTTTTGAGAGGTCGAGTTGCCGCATCAGCGCCGTCAGATTGGCACTATGGCCGTCGAGTGTATGAGCCTGCTCGCGAACCGGCTTCTCCGAGAGACCAAAACCGATCATGTCAGGAACGATCACCCGCCGTCCGGACTCGACGAGAGGACCGATGATATCGCGGTACAGAAATCCCCATGTCGGGTTGCCGTGCAGGAGCACGACCGGATCACCCTCGCCCTCGTCAATGTAGTGCATCCGCCAGCCATTGACGCTCGCAAAGCGTGGCGGATAAGGCCATTGCTCGCGAAGCGCGGCCGGCAGCATATTGTCAGCCTGAATTGCCACCATTCCTCCGGCAATGTGGTCTGGCGCTTTTGATGCACCGGGAGTTCGGAAATACGAAAGAAGATAGACCATTATAGATCATATGATCTATAACAAAATGCTGATGGGAGCCTAAAAGCGGCCTCAACATCCATGCCAAGCGCGAGGTAGGTCCGGAGGGCGACCAAAGTCTTCAACGGAAAAGCAAATATTTCGTTTTGGAGCGGCCGCCCACAATGACATCATACATTTTCGAGCATATATCCGCCGCAGTAAATCGAAGGCTTAGGAGATCATGGCAAGACCGAGAGAGTTTGACGAAGCAGCCGTGCTGGACGCGGCGATCCAGCAATTCTGGCTGCGCGGTTACGAGGCCACCTCAGTGCGCGACTTGGCTGACGAAATGGGCATTGCCGGGGCCAGCCTGTATAATGCCTTCGGCAACAAGCGAATGCTTTTCGAGCGCTCGCTCAACCGCTATCTCGACCAGACTTTCCGCGAGCGAATTCGCCGCCTCGAGCATAGCCTTCCGCCGCGAGACGCAATCGTCGCGTTTCTGCAGGAAATCATTAAGCGATCCTTGAACGACAAACAGCGACTGGGTTGCCTGCTGGTCAACTCAGCACTTGAAACCACACCGCATGACAGGGAACTCCAGCAGATCGTTGCAACGTTCCTGAACGAGGTCGAATCGTTTTTTCTTCGATGCGTCACGTCGGGCCAGCGAGACGATACTATTCCGAAAGCACAAACGGCGGAGGACCTCGCCAGACTTCTTCTGGGCGTTCTACTCGGGATTCGCGTGCTTGCGCGTGCCCGGCCCGACCGCAAGCTGCTGGAGGGCCTGGTGAGGCCCGTGTTTGCTTTGCTCGATAACGCCGCTCCAAGGAAGCGTCCTGGCAAAAGCGGCAAACGAGCAACCATTCAGGGCAGCGATGAGAGCAAGTGAAAGCGTTCCGTCAATTCTCGAATCGGAGGCGACGGGCAAGGTGGCGGAAATCTATGCCGATATCCGCCAAGTGCTGGGGACAAGCGTCGTCAATCTGATCTGGCGCAATCTGGCTGCGATTCCGGATGCTCTCGAATGGACGTGGTCAACCGCAAAGCCGCTTTATTTGGGGCCCGCTCCCGGATATGCCGTTTCGCAGCAGTTGGAGCCGCCAGAGCGGCTTGAAATCATCGTAGTTGGACGGCAGCGCGTCGATCTCGCGCAGAACCGGGCCAAGCTCACCTGTCGCGATCGCTCCGGCCCAAGCATCCAGACGGCCGGCAAGGAATTGGGCCGGCGTTCCTGGAACGCCCCCTCCGAGGACCCCCATTCCCTCGACGGACGTCAACAGATCTCGGTTCACCTGTTTGATCGGCCACTCCTCTTGCGCTTCGATCGCCACATATAGTTCGCGGTCCCGGATCGCCTCGAGCGATTTCACGCAAAGCGCATGGAGATGCGGCGTCCAAAAATCCTCTGGAAGCGCGAGCCGGTCGGGCGTACCGCTTCGTCGGAGGTCCGATGCCCGATAGCCTGAAGCGAAGCGGATCACGATCGTCGATCGCGGTTCGGCATCGCGGATAGCCGCGAGCACGCTTTCGATCTCGAGAGATGCAAGCGATACGACGCGCAATGCGCGAGAGAGGATAGCTTCCTCTTCGGCAGTCGGCTGCTGGCCGCGCCAGCGACCAATGGCTTCACCGATCGCCGAAAGAACTTCCTTTTCGTCCCCGGTGCCCGCGGGTTGAACCAGGACGATGCGCCGGACGGCGCGCTTTTGGTCCCCGTCCTGAACGTTGAGCACGCAGGCGAGAAATTCACCCAACAGCTTCAACGAACCGCCCGCAACGATCAGATCCCCGACGCCCCAATCGAGGCCGTTTCTGGCGAAATGGTCGCGCACGTCGATGCCCCCGTCGGCATCCGCCGCCGGACCGGCATCCTGCGATAGAACATCTTCCTCCGTGGGCATCGCGCGCTCATGCAAATTCCGGAACGCCATAGATCGGGACGCTCGCTCCCCGACGCAAGTGGCATCGTCAGGTGCTCCGCGCACCAGCGCAAGTTAGATTGCAAGGCCGCGCTAAGCACCTCCGGCCGCGTTAGACCGTGAACTCCTCCTGCTGAGCCAACTCGTTCCAAAACTCGGCGATCGCTTCGACCAGGGTCCGATAATGCTGCTCGGTCGCGAAATACTCGTCTTCGTGCTTGGCGGCGTTGATCAGGAGGCGTTGAGAATCGATCTTGCTGAAGACGGCCTCGGAAACCGACGCGCCAAATAACATCAACTGTGCACGCACTCGATCGACGTGGGAGACAGCACCGCTGGGGCTCTGGATCTTTGCTTTCCAATCGGGCTTCGAGCTGCCGTTGCGCTTGTGTTGGCCTTCGAAATAGTTCTTCGTGGCTTTCTCCCACTCATGATATTCGCGCGGCCACGCCCCTTGGATCAGAGACTCGATGACCCAAGTCTCCATCGGCGCCTCCAACTCGACCATGACGGGATCGCCGGCAAAGCTTTCCCTCGCTCGAGCAGCGTGCTCACCGATGACCTGGATCGCATGCTCGATGGCGGTTTCCCTGTGACCGGCTTGGATGAAAAAATATCCTGCCGTGCCAACGACGGCGGGATAAGGGGGACGTTTAAGCTTCAAACATGCCGCCTACCATCCGATTGTCAGCGCGCGAAGGCAGGGATGAATAGCGAACAACGGTCGCGGTTCGTGTTGCATCCGTGTTGCACGGAGCAGATGTCACTCCACGTAACCCTTTGTAATCCCACGTACCAGACGGACCATACGGAATCGGCTCCGAGACGTCGAAATCGGCAGCAGAACGGAGCGCGTACGTTGAGGAAATGCCCGTATTTATTGAGTTTCTTGTGTCGTGAAGACTGGCGATCCCGGCATGACTCGAACATGCGACCTACGGTTTAGGAAACCGTCGCTCTATCCGGCTGAGCTACGGGACCGCGAACCCGCCGTGAGAGGCGGGTACCTGGGCGCTAAATAGCAGAGCGCGCGGGCAATCGCCAGCCTTCAGGACCACCCGCGCCGGCGCGCCCCGCCGATTTCAACGCCTCCCCAAAACCCCCGCGGATCGCCGGCGTCGAGGCCGGAAAGATGCCCGCCCAGGCACAATCGAAACTGTGCCCGATTCCCGCCGGCTCACCGTTCATGGCCCGCCCTCAGACCCCGGGAGGATCGGGCCATGACGCCACCCGCAGATCGTTGATGAACATTACAGGCCATGGTTGATCCTCGAACATGGCAGCGGTCAATGGTCCTCCAAAACAGGCGCCGGTATCGAGATTGAGCCGGTTGGCCCTGAGGTCGGGCAATCTGACCGGCGTGTGCCCATGCACAATGAACGCCTCGTGCGTCTCATCGGACGACAGGAAGGGCTCGCGGATCCAGAGCAGATCCTCTTCGGTCTGGGCATTCAGGGGAATGTCAGGACGTACGCCTGCGTGCACATACATCCGACCGGCTTCTGCGTGAGCGAGCGGAAGGGATCGGAACCAGGCGAGATGAACCGCAGGAATATCGCATGGGTCGTCGCAGCCATAGCTCGCGAGCGTCTGCCGTCCGCCATTTTCCATCCACCTCATCAGGTCCTGATCCGAACGGTCCGGATCCTGCTGGATCTTGGCCTGCCGCTGACCGCACCTGATTTGGCTTCGATACCGTTGCCTGATGTAGCCGGCCTTACCGAAACATCTTCCAGTCTGCTCGCGATCGTGCTGTCTCACGGGCATCGGGACCATTGGGGTCTCATGCCGAAGGTTAGACCGGATGTGCCATTCGTGATGGGCAAGATCACGTCTCAGATCCTGAAGGCGGCTTCAGATTTTGTGCCCGATACCTTCAGTCCGGAAGTTTCGACCTTCCTCGAACATCGAAAAACGCTCGAAATCGGGCCGTTCAAGCTAACGCCCTACCTCATGGACCATTCAGGATTCGATGCATACGCGATCAGCGTTGAGGCGGACAATCAGCGACTGTTCTACTCAGGGGATTTCAGGGCGCATGGCCGGAAGTCCAAATTGTTTGACGCTCTCCTCCATGCTCCGCCGCGCAATGTCGATCTGATGCTGATGGAGGGATCCAGCCTTGGACGCCTTGATGAACATCAGCAGTTTCCGACCGAGCAGGAGCTCGAAGAGGTGTTCGTGGACCGCTTCAAGCACACTTCCGGAATGGCCCTTGTTGCATGCTCGGCGCAAAATATAGACCGGGTTGTCTCCATATATCGAGCCTGCAAGCGATCCGGGCGGGTTCTTCTGGTGGACGCCTATGCTGCTGAAATTCTCAAGGCGATCGATCACGACTCCATTCCGAAGCCAACCTCGGACTGGGCCAACATCGCGGTCTACCTTCCGCAGTCGCAGCGGCGCCAGCTGGTTCGGAAAGGCATCGCATCGATTGTCGACAGCTATCGGGGCCTCCGAATCTGGCCCGACGAGCTCGCGGCCAAGTCGAGCAATCTGACCATGCTGTTTCGCGGCTGGATGCTAGGCGATCTTGAAAAACTCGACGCGTTGCAGGGCGCTCGCGTCATTTGGTCCCAATGGGATGGATACCTCAAAGACGGCCCCGGCAAGAAACTGGTCGAGACGTGCACCCTGAAAAACATTCCGTTTGAGGTTGTTCATACATCGGGGCACGCCAGTCCCTCGGATTTGAAACGCCTCGCATCGGCGGTTGGCCCCAGGAAATTGGTGCCAATTCACACATTCGAGCGCGACAGGTTTCCGGCCCTGTTCGAGAACGTAAGCATTCACAACGATGGCGAATGGATAGAGGTAGCAAGTGGCCAAATTTGAGAGATATTTGTCGAAGGAACTACTGGAATCACTGGGAAAGCTCTCCGAGAACCGGAGAGGGCCGACGAACTGGTGGCAAGATGTGCTTGCCAGCAAAGACCTGCTTATTGCCATCCGCGCTGGTTACTTGAACATCTACGCCCAGGGACAGAGTGTTTTCAAAATTGGATCCAGCACTTCGACCGGGGTGGATAAGGCCGGCAATCCTCTGGTCGAGCTTCATTACAAATATCTGCTGAAGCCCAGTCTGCCCGCCGGAAAAGAGTACGTTCGATTCGACGGCAACGAGTTCCATATGGGGGGAAAGGAGCTCGACCCCGCCAAGATTGTGCAAACGAAATATACGCCTGCCGAAACCGTAAGGGAGCTTGCGGCAGCGGCGCGAACATATTCCGGCGCCGAAAAGCAGGGCGTCCATGAAATCGCGCGAAGGAACCCATCCGTCATCGATCTCGAAATCGCATTTGCAAAGACTGATGGTGACGGCAAGCAAAGCGCGCCGCGCATCGACCTGGCAGCGCTACACGACTCCGGTGGCAAGATATTGGTGAGGTTCTACGAGGCAAAATTGGCCTCCGATCCGCGCCTTCGGCAGAACAGCAAGGGCAAGCCCGAGATTGTTGATCAGATGCAGAAATACGATGATTTTCTTCGCAAGAACGAGAGAGACATCCGCGAAGCATACGTCAATGTCTGCCGGAATTTGGAGGCTCTCGGAAAAGCCACGCGGTTAGTGAAGGCCGTCTGCACCTCGCCCGAACGCCTCTCGATTGATACGTCAGTCAAGTTGCTGGTCTTTGGCTACGATCAAGATCACCTCCACCAGGATAGTCTCTTCAGAAAGCGAATCGATTTTCTGAAGAAGGACGCCAAACTGGCTGGACGTATTTTCTCGTCTGGACAGCCCAAATTCAATCTCGAAAAGCTGAAATAGCCGGCTTGGCGATTGACGAGGTCAGATGAGGCGATCCGGGCAGGAAACCGTCGCTCTATCCCGCTTGAGCTTACGGACCGGGAGGCCTTCGCTTCAGGAATGGAGCTTGCGCGTCGTGGCGCTCTTCTCGCTGGCGCCGGGGCCGCGAAAGGTCCCGAACAGGCCGTCGAGCGAGGGATTGCTGACGCCGAACCAGTGCTTCTCGCTGATGAAATGATGACGCAGGTGGTACTGCTTGACCCAGCGTCCGAGCCGCGTGCGCGGCCGGTAGGGAATATGCGCGACGTAATGCACCCATTCATAATGCAGGATCGCCAGCATCATCCCGAGCAGCCCTGAGGCCGCGGCCTCGATCCCGAACACCAGCGCGAACAGCCCGGCAGCGACGGCGAGGTTCGGCACCAGGAACCAGAGCGGCAGGAACAGCAAATCCAGCCGGTTCGGCTCGACATGGTGGTCGTAATGCAGACGGTGCTGCAGCTTGCGCGCCGGCGGCCATGACAGCGGGGCTGCGTGAAATGCAAAACGGTGCATGCCGTATTCGCTGAGATAGAACAGCAGCGCGCCAAGCACGATCATGACGGGTTGCAGCGCCACGGCGCCGAACAGCCAGGCCAGCGCTTCGGCGGTCACGCCGAGCAGCAGCGCCGCGACACCGCCATGACGAACGAATACGAAAAACATTCCCGCGCCCTTTTTGGTATCGCCTCCAGCCCTTCGGCCATTCAAACGAACAGGTTTGGTCAACCCCAAGAGCGGTTTAAGAGCGGTTTAAGAACGGTTGAAGAACTGTTGAAGACCGCTGGTTGCCTGCCATTGCTTTACCCGACACTTTTCAGCCTCGCCAGCACGACGGGTTCCATGAGTTCCGTTTTTGGCGCAGCGCCGGTTTCGGTCTGATCTCGCCCGCCGCTGAGGCTCGCGGGTCGTCCGTTTGAATTTACGCAACAATTCCAACGGTGCGCGGCTATGTTCCCTCGGTCACATCCGGGATATAAGCGCGTAACCCGCGCGGGAAAAATGCCCGGTTCCGGGGTGACAAGCCCGGCCAAAATGGCAACAATCCGCCAAATTCGTGTCTCAAGCTTCGCGTCTCGATTCGCCTCTCTCGATTCGCTTCTTGGGAACTCTCTGAAGGAAATTTTCGTCCGTGATCGCCTCGCGACCATCTGCGCTTGTCGTTGCCGCGCTCGCCGGTTGCGCTCTGCTGACGCCGCTACGCGCGCAGGCGCAGTGGTGGCGCAGCGCGCCCGCCGATTTCGAGGAATGCGCCGACAAGGCCGAGAAGGCCGCGACCAAGCAAGACAAGACCGCGGCGCTGGCCGAATGCAACGCGAAATTCGCCGGCCGCCGCAAGCCGGGCGGCGGCTACACCTATTACGATTTCATGCAGGACCGCACCTTCGATATCGCCGGTCCCAATCCGACCCCGGAAGAGCAGAAGAAAATCGACCAGCAATACACCGTCTATCTGGAGAACCAGCGCCGCAGCACCATTACCGCGGCATTCGTAGCCAAGCAGCAGCAGCAGCAGCAACAGCCGCAGCCGCAGCCGCAGAAAGTGCCGCAAAGCGTGCAGCAGGTGTCCCTGCGCTCCGAGACTGAAAAGATACCGGTGCCGGTGGCGAGCCCGGTCAAGCAGGCAGCGCGCATCAAGGCATCCAACTGCGCAAAGAACTCATTCTCCTGCGAATGGCCGTGGCTCTCGGAGGGAATCGACGGTTTGAAGAAGCTGTTCACTTCGTCGCCGAGCAAGGGCAAGCGGGGCTGATACTGCTCGTCGTCCCGGCCTTGAGCCGGGACCCATATGTGGACGGCCCCCGTGCCGCAAGAGCTTTTTGACGGTTTGATCGGATCGCTTGCATCCATATGTCCGGCCTGTTGATGCGGTTGGTGGCCGCTGGCCAAGATGGTTTTCCGCGACGCGAGTTCCAAACACGCCAGCGACCTTTACGGGCCAATGGGTCCCACGGATTGTCTCGCACCTCGGATCGATCGATCCTACCATCTGTCTCCTCTTGCAGCTCCGGCTCAGCCGGTGCGGCGAACCCGCCGCCCGACTGATCTCTTAAGCGGCGAGTGCGGATGCGTCAGGCATCCGCGCGCCGTCGTAACTCTCGCCCGTCACCAACAGCTTCCAGGCGATGCGGGCAATCTTGTTGGCGAGCGCCACCGCTGCGAGCTTTGGCGACTTGCGCGCCAGCAGCGCAAGGAGCCAGGGCGACGCACGGCCGCGGCTTTTTCTGGCTTGCTGGATCACGGCGGTTGCTCCCGCCACCAGCACGCTACGCAGCATCTCATCTCCGGCGCGGGTGATCTTGCCGATCCGGGTCTTGCCGGCGGTGGAATGGTCTTTCGGGGTCAGCCCGATCCAGGCCGCAAAGTGCCGGCCGGAAGGGAACAGGCGAGGATCCGGCGCCTTCATGACCAGCGCGGTGGCGCCAATCGGCCCGATCCCCGGAATCTTTGCCAGACGTCGGCTGTCGGCATTGGCGCGGTACCAAGCCATCAATCTGGCCTCGATCGCCTTCAGTTCGGCCTGCAGTCGCGCATACTCCCTGCCGTGCGCCGCAAACATCTCGCGCGCCAGCTCTGGCAATCTCTCTTCCTGAGCGATCCGCGCCAATAGCGGCTCGAGCTTGTCGAGACCCTTGGCGGTGATCAGACCGAACTCCGTCGCATAGCCGCGGATCGCGTTGCCAAGCTGGGTGCGCCTGGCGATCAGTTGCTGGCGGACCCCTATCAGCATCAGCGCCGCCTGCTGCTCCTCGGTCTTCACCGATACGAACTGCATCGTCGGCCGGCTCATCGCCTCGCACAGCCCCTCGGCGTCGCGTCCGTCATTCTTGTTGCGCTTGATGTAGGCCTTCACGTGCTGCGGCGCCATCAGCTTCACCTCGTGGCCGAGCTTGCGCAACTCCCGCGCCCAGTAGTGCCCCGCGCCGCAGGCCTCGATCCCGATCACGGTTGGCGGCAGCTTGGCAAAAAACGCCAACACCTCGTTGCGTCGCAGCTTCCTGCGCAACACCGGCCGCTCGGCGGCATCCACCCCGTGCAGCTGAAAAAAATGCTTCGACGTATCCATTCCAATGCGGATAATCTGGTCCACGGACGGCTCCCTTGTCTGAGATTTGAAACAACCTCATTCTGGCACAATCGATGCCGTAGGGGGCCGTCCACACCATCACGCTGCGGCCCTTCGGTTAAGCGCGTCTGTGAGACACCTTCTGCAACAACAGACGACCGGGATTATGGGTCCCGGCCTTCGCCGGGACGACGCCCTGGGAGAAGCGTCAATCCGTGATCACCATCGCCCAGAATTTCCGGTAGGGCGATTTCGAATTGTCGACCGATGCGACGCCGACCCGGCGCATTCCCGGTAACAGCAGATTCTCGCGATGGCCGGCTGAATTTTCCCACTCCTTCAGCATTTCGGCGAACGTCAAAAATCCTGCGCCGATATTTTCCGCGGCGCGCGACTTGCGCAACGGCGCCACGCGCGAGGAAAAACTGCCGGCGGCGCTGTGGCTGACGGAACCGGACGCGGCCATCGCCTGCGCCTGTTTGAGCGCCACCGCGTTGAGCTTGCCGTCCAGCTTCACCGACGGAAAACCATGGGCGCGGCGATAAGCGCTGATCGCGCCGGCATAATCGGCGGCGTCGGCCGTGGCCGCGAAGCCGAGAACAAGACCGAGCGCGAGGAGAAACAGCCTCATCTGGAATCGCATGAGCGTGGACCGGATCAGTGCGCGTGGGTGTGCTTAGCGCGGTGCCGCACCACCGGTCTGACGACCGGCGCGGCCGGCTCTGAGATCGTCGCCGGCGCGGCGGCCCGTTGCTCCTGCAGCCGCGCGTCATAGCCCGGCGACGGCGTCACCGTGGGTGGCGCGGCATGGGCCGGGACCACACCAACCCCGCCGACAAGGGCGGCAACGGCCAAAAGCGCTGCGCTTGTTCGTTTCATATCGTCTCTCCCGTTCGCCGCATCGGGCGAAAGTCGCCCCAGATCGTTGCCATTTCAAGGCGCGACCAGCAGTTCAGGCCCTGATCTGTTCCGGCGTCAGGCCGGGCGAGCCCTTGCCGTCCGCCTCGGCTTTCCTGATCAGCGCCACGATGCGGCGCGACAGCGGCGCCTGCAGTCCGCGCCGGTCGGCGATTTCGGTGATCACGCCCTGCAGATAGTCGATCTCGGTGCGGCGGCCGCGCTGCAGATCTTCCCACATCGACGAGCGCGCCTCGGGATCGATCTTCATCGTTCGCCCCAGCAACACTTCGAAGATGGTGTCCGGCAGACGCAGCAGCGGCGGCATCCAGCCCGCCGGGATCGGCGTCGGCGACACCGGCTTGATGCCTTCCGCCCTGATCGCCGCCAGTCCTTCGGCCATCTGGTCGGCGAACAGCCGGCGCCAGCCGCGCTGCGCCAGTTGCCGGCGCAGCGGCATATCGGCCAGCGCATTGAGCGCGTTGTTGAGATTGACGATCAGTTTGCCCCATTGCACGCCGTCGATGTTGTCGGTCGCGCGCATATGGAGGCCCGGTACCGAAAGTCTTTCGGCCGTACCGGCCGCGTCGGCTTCGATGACGATGTCGCCCGAGGTCGACCGGTGAAACCGGCCCTCGCCCATCGAAATCACGTTGAACGGCACCATGCCGCCGAGCACACGACGGCCGGGCAGGCGGTCGCGCAATACCGCGACATTGCCGACGCCGTTCTGCAGGCTGACGACGACGACATCGGGCGGAGCATGTCTCGCAATGAGGTCGGCCATCTCGCTTGTATCCGCGCTTTTGACCGTGACCAGCACCGCGGCAACTTCGCTAAAAATCGAGGGATCATCCGACAATGCGAGCCGGCTCGATGCGATCGTTTGATCGAACCCTTCAAAGCTCGTCAGCCGCAACCCGCCGGCCTGGATTTCCCCGATCACGCGCGGCCGCGCCAGCAAGGCTACGCTGCGCCCGGCGGCCGCCAGCATGCCGCCGACGAAGCAGCCGATGCTGCCGGCCCCCGCCACGCCAATCGCCCGGTCTGCATTCATCTGCCGTTCAACCTCATACCGGCATCGGTAGCAGAGTTGGCGCCGACCGCCTATCGAACGCGGCCTATCCAACGCGCAGGGGCTTGGCCGACCCTGCCTTGTAACCGTCATGGGCGGGTTCTATGTTTTCCGGCGGGGCTGGTACGCGGGAGGAGACGACAATGGGTTTACTCGACGTACTCAACGGCATGCAGAACGGCCCGCGCGGTCCGAGCACTCCGAGCGCGCAATCCGGCAGCGACGGCGGGATGTCGCCGATGACCATGGCCATCCTGGGGTTGCTGGCCTGGAAAGCCCTCAAGCATTTTACAGCCCAGCCCGGTGCGGCGCCGGCGCCAACGCCGGCCCCTTCGCCCGGCAATGTGACTGCCGGTCTGCCCGGCGGTATGGGCGGCGGTCTCGGCGATATCCTCAAGGGTGGATTGGGCGGACTGCTCGCGGGCGGCGCGGCCGGCAGCGTGATCAGCGGCGGCCTCGGCGATCTCCTCAATCAGCTCCAGCAGAAGGGCCACGGCGACACTGCGAGTTCCTGGGTGAGCAACGGTCCCAACAAGCCGATTTCACCGGGCGATCTCGCCAATGCGCTGGGCGCCGATCAGATCGACCAGCTGTCCTCGCAGAGCGGCATGTCGCGCGATGAACTGCTCAAGGGCCTCAGCCAGTATCTACCCGACGCGGTCAATCATCTGACGCCGGATGGACGGCTGCCGAACGAAAACGAATTGTCCGGCCGGATTTGACGTTTCACGCCCGCGGCGTCGTTCGCGCCGCGGCTGTGATCTAGCTTTTTGAGAAAAGGACGACCGCCATGTTGCACATCATTATTGTTGGCTTCGTCGCCGGGATTATCGCGCGGCTGCTTTCGCCGGGCCCGAACAATCCCAGCGGCTTCATCCTGACCACTTTGCTCGGTATCGCCGGCGCGTTTCTTGCGACCTTCGTCGGCCAGCAAATCGGCCACTACGATGCGTCGGCGGGCGAGGGCGCAGGCTATATCACCTCAATTATCGGCGCGCTCGTGGTGCTGTTCATCTGGAATAGGCTGGTAGCCCGCGGCTTGATTCCCGATATGAACAAGTGACGGCGTAGCCGTCATCCCGGGGCGATGCGAAAGCATCGAACCCGGGATCTCGAGATTCCGGGTCTGGTCCTAACGGACCATCCCGGAATGACGACGTTAGAGAACCAGATGCATCCCCGCATCCATGCGGACGATTTCGCCGGTCATGTTGCTCGATGCCGGCGACGCCAGGAAACATACGAGCTGGGCGATGTCGTCGGCGGTCGACGCCACCTTCAGCGGCACCTTCGCCACCACGGAATCGCGCACCGCTTTCGCGCCCGCCTCGCCGCGCCCCTTGGTGAACCAGGGCGTATCGATATAACCGGGGCAAACCGTGTTGACGCGGATCAGCGGTGCCAGCGCGCGCGACAGCGACAGCGTGATGGTGTTGAGCGCGCCCTTGCTCGCGGCATAGGCCACCGACGAGCCTCCGCCGGAGATGCCCGCGACCGACGACACATTGACCACCGCGGACGGCCGTCCCGACGCTTTCGCGCCAGCTTCGAGTTGCGCGCGCGCGGCGCGGAT
Organism: Bradyrhizobium sp. Ash2021; assembly: GCF_031202265.1. Lineage (NCBI taxonomy): Bacteria > Pseudomonadati > Pseudomonadota > Alphaproteobacteria > Hyphomicrobiales > Nitrobacteraceae > Bradyrhizobium > Bradyrhizobium sp. Ash2021. Next base: position 9,068,289 of record NZ_CP100604.1, read on the forward strand.
CATCTGGTACGGCCCGATGGTGTTGACGGCATAGATGCGCTGAAAATCTTCCGCCGAAAGGCCGTCGAGATCGCCGTGCGGCACGTGCTTGGTGGTGCCGGCATTGTTGACCAGCACGTCGAGGCGTCCGAACGGTGCGGCCGCGGCGGCGATCTTCTTGCAATCCTCATCGCGGGAGACATCGCCCTGCACGACGATGACGTCGGCGCCCGCGGTGCGGCAGAGGTCGGCGGTCGCTTCCGCTTCCGCCTTGCTGTTGGAATAGTTGACGACGATGCGCGCGCCGCCCTTGGCCAGTATAGCCGCGGTCGCGGCTCCGAGACCCGATGCCGAGCCCGTCACGATTGCGCACAAACCATCCTTCGACATCCGCATTTCCTCTTGTTGTTTTGAGCTGAATTTCGCTCGCGGTGGCATACCATATCGCGCGGCCAAGTCGCTGCAAATCCGCGAAACTCCGCTATGCGGAATTTATTCATCGCCTGATGAGCCTCATGCCGCCCCCGCAAGCGGCCCTGCGGGCAGCGCTTGTCACGGCTATGGCTTTTCCGCATCATTGAGCGCAAGAAAAGACCGCACCTGGGGCCTAGCGGAACGGCCGGACCTGACGTGTGCCAAATCAATATCGGGGAACGCTGTGGCGGAGAGTGAGAACATTGTTGCCGAGACCGCGGAGAAAATCTTCGCCGATCTCGCCGACGCGCAAACCATCAACAACGACAAGAAGGGTGCGTGGAGAGCACCGCTCTGGCAGGCGCTGACGGAAGCCGGATTGCCGCTGGCATGGGTGCCGGAGGATTGCGGCGGTTCCGGCGCAAGCCTGGCCGAGGGTTTTAGCGTCTTGAGCGCCGCCGGGCGTTCCGCTGTCGCCGTGCCGCTGGCCGAAACCATGCTGGCGGGCTGGCTCCTGGCGCAGGCCAAAATCTCTTCGCCCGAGGGCGAGATGACGGTGATACCGGCAAGCCCGAAGGATCGCATCACGCTCAATGCCGACGGCAGCCTGTCAGGCCGTGCCCGCGGCGTGCCCTTTGGCAAGGCTGCAAAACATATCGCAGTGCTGGCGAGCGGCAGCGGCGGCCTCTCGATCGCATTGGTCGAGGCCGGCAAATGCCGGATCGAGGCCGGGCTCAATCTCGGCGGCGATCACTCAGATACCGTGACGCTGGACAAGGTGCAGCCGGTCACGATCAAGCCGGCGCCGAAGGGTTTTGACCAGAGCCAGCTGATGCTGATGGGCGGCGTCGTGCGCTCCTTACAGATCGCCGGCGCGCTGGAATCGATGCTGGAAATTTCCGTGCGCTATTCCAACGAGCGCGTCGCCTTCGAGAAGAAGATCTCGAAATTCCAGGCCGTGCAGCACAATCTGGCGCGACTTGCCGGCGAGTCCGCGGCGGCGCTGGCCGCGGCCACCTCGGCCGCGGACGCCATCGCCAACAGCACCGCGTTCAACGACGAAGTGTTCCTCGAAGCCGCGTCCGCCAAGATCCGCTGCGCGGAAGCGGCTGAAAAGGGCGGCGCCATCGCCCACCAGGTGCACGGCGCGATCGGCTTCACCATCGAGCACATCCTGCACCGCTATTCGCTGCGCGCACTGGCATGGCGCGACGATTTCGGCTCCGAGAGTTTTTGGGCGGTCGAGCTCGGCAAGCTCGTGGCCGACAGAGGCGCCGATGAATTGTGGCCGCTGGTGGCTTCGCGCTGAGATTCACGAAATTTGGAAGTCGAGACCCATCATGACCGCAGCCCTCCGTTTCGATCCGATCCGCCTGCCGCCCGAATGCGAAAAACTTCGCAAGGAAGTGCGCGCCTTCCTCGCCGAAGAAATCGCCGCCGGCACCTTCGATCCGCACAAGCCCAACCGCGAAGACACTGACGTGCCGGAATTTTCCCGCAAGGTCGGCGAGCGCGGCTGGCTCGGCATGACCTGGCCGAAGAAATATGGCGGCCATGAGCGCTCGTTCCTCGAGCGCTATGTGGTGACCGAGGAAATGCGCGTCGCCAACGCGCCGACCCGGCGCTTCTTCGTCGCCGACCGGCAGAGCGGCCCGGTGCTGCTCAAATACGCGCCTGAGCACGTCAAGATGGACATCCTGCCGCGCATCTGCCGCGGCGAGGTCTGCTTTGCGATCGGCATGAGCGAACCGAATTCCGGCTCCGATCTGTTCGCGGCGAAGACGCGCGCGACCAAGACCGACGGCGGCTATCTGATCAACGGCACCAAGATCTGGACCTCGTCGGCGCATATCGCCGACTACATGATCGCGATCTTCCGGACCTCGCCGCCCACCAAGGAAAATCGCCGCCACGGCCTGACCCAGTTCCTGGTCAAGATGAAGCAGCCGGGCATCCAGGTGAACCCGATCGGCCAGATCACCGGGCAATACGAATTCAACGAAGTGGTGTTTACCGACCATTTCGTTCCCGACGATCATGTGCTCGGCGAAATCGACGGCGCCTGGAAGCAGGCGACCTCCGAGCTCGCCTATGAGCGCAGTGGCCCGGAGCGCTTCCTCGAAACCTATTACGTGCTGACCGAACTGGTCCGCGCGGTCGGCAAGAACCCGGATACCCGCAGCGCCGAAGGCATCGGCCGGCTGGTGGCGCAGTTGCACACCATGCGGCGGATGTCGGTCTCGGTCGCCGGCATGCTGCAGGCCGGCAAGGAGCCGGTGGTCGAAGCCTCCATCGTCAAGGACATCGGCACGGTGTGGGAGCAGCAATTGCCGCATCGGGTGCGCGACCTCGCTGCCTTCGTCGATGCGGATGCGACCAACCACGAGACGCTGGAAGATCAATTGTCGTTCGCCATCAAGACCGCGCCGAAACTGACGATCCAGGGCGGCACCACGGAAGTGCTGCGCGGCATAATCGCCCGTGGGCTCGGTTTGCGCTAGGCGCGCGGGCCCGGTTTGCGCTAATTCAACGAGGAAACCTCATGACCAAATATACTGATATCGGCGTCGAGAAGCACGGCCACGTCGGCCTGATCGAAATCCGAAAACCCCCGCTGAACTTCTTCGACGTCGCGCTGATCAACCAGATCGCCGATGCGCTGGAAGAATTCGACAAGGACATCGAGATCCGCGCCTCGGTGCTCGCCGCCCAAGGCAAGGCGTTCTGCGCCGGCGCCAATTTCGGTGACCCCGCGCGGCAGGAGCAGGAGGAGAAGGCCAAATCCGATCCGGCATCGAACCTGCCGATCAACCATCTCTACGTCCAGGCCGTCCGCATCTTCCGCAACAAGAAGCCGATCGTCGCGGCCGTGCATGGCGCGGCCATCGGCGGCGGCCTCGGCCTTGCGGTATCGGCCGACTTCCGCGTCACCTGCCCGGAAGCGCGCTTTGCCGCGAACTTTACAAAACTCGGTTTTCATCCGGGCTTCGGCCTGACGGCGACGCTTCCCGAACTGGTCGGCAAGAACAATGCGGAACTGATTTTCTACACCAGCCGCCGCGTCACCGGCGAAGAGGCGACGAGGATGGGCCTCGCCAATGTCTGCGTGCCGCAGGATCAGGTGCGCGCCGAAGCGATGAAGCTTGCAGCCGAGATCGCCGAATGCTCGCCGCTCGGCCTGATCTCGACCCGCGCCACCATGCGCGCCGGCCTCGCCGACCGCGTGCTCGCCGCCACCAACCACGAACTCGTCGAGCAAACAAAACTGCGCGCGACCGAGGATTTCAAGGAAGGCGTCAAGGCCACCGCCGAGCGCCGCGTCGCGAATTTCCGCGGGCGGTGAGTTTTTACTTCTCCCCTTGCGGGAGAAGTGCCCCATAGGCGACCTCCAGCCGCCGTTCTTCAATGCGCCAATGCGACGCTTCGGCTATGACGATATCCCCTACGTCAAACGACGTAGGGGAATAAGCTCGTTGTGCTCAATCGAACGGCATCGAGACACCTTGTTTGCGATCTCGTTTGACTGCTAAAGTGCTGGCGTTGGTGGGGTGTGCCCACATCATGGAATTTGCCGCAGCGATTGTTCGCATGGATAGATCGATGCTTTTCGCATCGTAGAGACCGCGGGACGTTTTTTGCCCCGCCTGGCCGACTTTTCTGAGACTCGCCTTTCTGAAACGCGCCGTTCCGATACTCGCAGACGACATTGATATTTGCGTGTGGAGAGTTTGATGGCAGGCATCCTGTCCGGTCACATCGTGCTGGCTTCGGCCACCGAACGGGTGACACTGACGAGCACCACGAAGATCGCCACTTTTACCGATACCGACCTCACGGATTTGTTCGGCGGCTTCACCGCGACCATCGACTGGGGCGATGGGACGACCTCGCCGGGCACGATCACGGGATCCAACGGGTCATTTTCGGTGCTGGGCGGCCACAGCTATTCCGACGAAGGCAACTTCACGTTGAGCGCGACCATCGTTCGCGCCTCGGACAATGCAACCATCACCGACACTGGAAACATTGCCGTCGCCGAACACGATGTGCTGGCCGCCCAGGGTACGACGCTATTAGGCAACCCGGGGTCGCTTCTCAATAACGTAGCGGTCGCAACATTTACCGACAGCGACACGGCGGCCGTGGCGGGCGACTTTCAGGCCATCGTCGACTGGGGCGACGGAACGGCCACGACGACGGGCACGATTACGGGATCCAACGGGTCATTCGTGGTCCGCGACGGCCACATTTATGCGAGCGCGGGACAGGACACGATCACGGTGACGCTGGTGGACACAGCGCCCGGCTCCGCCAATACGGTCGCCATCGGCACCGCCAACATCGGCTTGGCCGCCCAGGTGTCGCTGACTTCGGCCACCGAGAAGGTGGCTACGGTGCCCGGCACGGTCGTCGCCAACATTACCGACGGCAATCTGGCGGATCTGGCTGGTGGTTTCACCGCGGTCATCGATTGGGGCGACGGAACGACCTCACCAGGCACCGTCGTGGGGTCGAACGGATCATTCTCGATCCTGGGTGGCGGGCACACCTACGCCGATGAAGGCGACTTCACGCTGACGACGACTCTCACCCGCGCCTCGGACAATACGGTCGTCACCAGCATCGGCGACGTCGCCGTCATCGAACACGACGTGCTGGCTGCCCAGGGCAAGACGATATCCGGCAATCCGGGGCAGGTTCTCAATAACGTCACGGTCGCAACATTCACCGATACCGACACCGCCGCACTGGCGAGCGACTTCCTCGCAACGATCGACTGGGGCGATGGAACGATCTCGGCGGGCACGATCACGGGCTCGAACGGCTCATTCGCGGTCATCGGCGGCGGCCACGCCTATGCGAACGCGGGGCAGGACACCATCACGGTGACGGTGACGGACCCCGCACCCGGCACCGCCATCGTGAACACCACCGGCACTGCCACCATCGGATTGATCGGGCAGGAGGTGCTGAATTCGGCCACCGAGCGGGTGGCGCTGGCGCCCGGCACGGTGGTCGCGAGCTTTGTCGACGGCAATCTGGCGGATCTGCCTGGTGATTTCACCGCGATCATCAACTGGGGCGACGGGACGACCTCGGCGGGGTCGATCGTGGGATCGAACGGCGCGTTCTCGATCGAAGGCGGACACAGCTACGCCGATGAAGGCAGCTTCACGGTGACCGCGACCACCACCCGCATCTCGGACAATGCAAGCGTCACCAGTTCGGGACCGGCCGCCGTCGCCGAACACGATGTTCTGGCCGGCCAGGGTACGACGCTAACCGCTGTCTCGGGGCAGCCGCTCGCCAACGCCACAGTCGCAACGTTCACCGACACCGACACGGCCGCCTTGGCGAGCGACTTCCTGGCAACGATCGACTGGGGCGACGGAACGACCTCGGCGGGCACGATCGCGGGATCCAACGGATTATTCGCGGTCAGCGGCACCCACACCTATGCGACCACCGGGCAGGACACCATTACGGTAACGATGACGGACCCCGCACCCGGCACCGCCATCGCGACCGCCAATTCGTTCCGTTTCGACCACGTCAATCAGCCCCCGGTGAACACCGTTCCAGGCCCGTTGAACACGTTCGCCCATGTCGAGCTCGATATCACGGGACTGTCTGTCGCCGACCCCGACGCCACGACGCTGACCACCACGCTTCACGTCGATCACGGCACGCTGACACTCGCGTCCGTCGGCGGCGCCGCCGTCAGCGGCAGCGGGACCGGCACGGTGACGCTGGTCGGCAGTGTCGCGCAGATCGACGCCACGCTGGGTGCGGCGCATAACTTCGTCTATGTCGCCCAGACTGGATTCGGCGGCACCGACACGCTGACCATGATCAGCAACGACGGCGGCAGCAGCGGAAGCGGCGGGCCGAAGACGGATACCGACACCGTGGCGATCCACGTGGTGAGTGGGGCCGGCGGATACGCAGGCCTTCCGGTTCCGTCCGCAGAGTCTCCACTGCTGCACACCTCGGATTTCCATCTGTTGTGACGAGAAAAGGCGTCGTCCCCGCCCATATGCGCAATTGCGCATATGGGCCGGGACGACAACTACTTCCTTCCCACTACCAGCGCATCCACGATGGTCACGCCCTGGCCTTCCGGATGCACCAGCGCCGGATTGATCTCGATTTCCGAAATCTCCCCGGCGTGCTGCGCCGCAAGCAGCGAAATCTGCGAAATCAATTGCGCCAGCGCTGCAACGTCGGCCTTCGGCGCGCCGCGGAATCCATGGAGCAGCGGGGCCGCCTTCAGCGCATCCAGCATCGCGGACGCTCCCGCCGTACTCACCGGCGCCGGGCGATAGATCACATCCCTGAACAATTCGGTGGTGATGCCGCCAAGACCGACCATAATCATCGGACCGAAGGTTGCATCGAGCAGCGTGCCGACGATGATCTCGACGCCTTTTTTGGCCATCGGCCCGACCAGCACGCCCTGGATCGCGGCATTGGGCCGGTGGCGTTGCGCGCTGTCCAGCAGCGCCCCATAGGCGGTGAAGGTCTCGCCCTTGGTGGTGATATTGACGCGGACGCCGCCGACCTCGCTCTTGTGCGGGATGTCAGGCGACTGGATCTTCATGACCAGCGGAAGGCCCGCGCGCGCGATCGCGGCGTCGAGCCCGCTCCTCTCCGTCACCAGCACCTCGTCGGCCAAGGCAATGCCGGCGGCGCGCAGCAGCGACTTGCTGTCGAATTCGGACAGTACGGGCGATGTCAGAAAGCGTGCGAGATCGCGCGGCGGCAGCGCCGCAACATCCGCCGGCGGCGCCAGTTTGAATTTGGCGTAATCCACCGCCTGCCGCATTGCGACGCCGGCATGTGTTAATCCCGACAACACGACGGCGCCGGATTTCGCCAGCTCGCTGCGCGCGAAATGCGACGGCAGCGTGTAGGAATAGAACACGACCGGCTTGTTCTGCGCCGATAGCACCGGCTTCAGCTCCGCCTCCTTGAACGGCATCCGGATGTCGCTCGACAGCGACAGCACCACCAGGATGGCGTCGACCTCATCGGAGACGTCGAGCAGGTCGATGCTCCGCTGCAGGCCGCCGGAGTGTACGCCCTGGGCGGTGACATCGATCGGATTACCCGCCGCGCCATAGGACGGCAGCAGTTTTTTGATTTCGCCCTGGATCGACGATGACAGCTCCGGCACTTTCAGTCCCTGCATCGAGACCGCGTCCGCGCCCCAGATGCCGGCGCCACCGGACACGGTGAGAACCGCGACGCGGTCGCCCTTCGGCAGCGGATTGGTGGTCAGGACCGCGGCGATGGTCACGGCTTCGTCGAGATCGTTGGAAACGATGAAGCCGTATTTGGCGAACACCGCGTCATAGGCCGCCGACCAGCCGGCCATGCTGGCGGTGTGCGAGGCCGCCGCACGCTCGCCCGCACCGGAGCGGCCGACCTTGGTCACGATGACGGGCTTTCGCATTTCCGCCGCGCGCTTTGCCGCCGCGAGAAACTTGTCGACGTCGCGGATGCCCTCGATGAACAGCAGGATCACGTCGGTGGAAGCATCCTGCACCATGTAATCCAAAAACTCGCCGGCGCCGAGATCGCTCTCATTGCCGGCGCTGACGACGTAGCTCAGCGCGACGCCGAGCGCCTTGGCGCGATGGTAGATCGCAAAGCCGATGCCGCCGCTTTGCGCGACGATGCCGATCCGCCTTTTGGTCGCGACCAGGTTTGGCGCATCCGGCTTGACGTCGACGGTCGGGCTGAAGGTCGCCGCGACGCGCTGCACCTGGCTGTAAAACCCCTCGGCATTGGGACCGGAGATCCGCATGCCGGTCCTCTTCGCCAACGTCACGATGGCATCCTGCATCGCCGCGCTGTCGCCGCCCTCCTCCGCGAATCCGGACGAGATGATCACCGCGTTCCTGACACCGGCGGCAGCGCATTGCTCGAGCGCGCCGAGCACGGCGCGCGCCGGAATGATGACGACGGCAAGATCGATCGGCTGGGCGACATCCGCGATCGATCGGTAGCATTTCAGCCCATCGATATCGCCGTAGTTCGGATTGATCGGATAGAGCTTTCCGGAATAGTCGTTCTTGCGCAGCATCGACAACAGCCGTCCCGGAATCTTCTCCTGATCGCGCGAGGCGCCGATCAGCGCGATGCTTTCGGGCGCGAAAAAACTGTCGAGCGGATGCGGCATGCGGGGACTCTTATGATTAGCTAGTGCTGGGCTCTCAAGATCGTCATTGCGAGCCACCGGGTCGGCGCGAAGCGCCGCCCGATGACAGGCTCCGCGAAGCAATCCATCTCGCCACGCAAAGAAAGAATGGATTGCTTCGTCGCGGAGTTTATCATCGGGCCCGCCAAAAGGCGGGACCCGTTGGCTCCTCGCAATGACGGCAAAGGACTCACGCCGCAAGCCGAAACATCACGCCGCAAAGCTCGAACCCGTCGCCCGACATTGCGCAGCCTCTGGCCTTGGCGGCGTCGCGCACCTTGGCGATATCGGCAACCCTGAATGTCAGTCCGCTCATCAGATCGCTGGCGCCCTTCACAAAACGAAAACTGCAATTGGGCAGGTTCAGCTCGGGCTCGCCGCGCGCGTTCTTGCTCGCGGCAACGCCGATGATCTTGCCCCAATGCTCGGCCAATCCTTGGGGATCGGGACTCTGCATCTCGACGCCGGTCAGCGCCTGCGTCACGTCCTTGCGGATCGATCTCTGCCAATCGGGTCCAGCCGGCGGATAGGGCCCCAGAACATCGTCGCTGCCGGCAGTGTGGTTGAACTCGATGAAGGCGGCGCGGCAATCGCGCGGATGCAATTGCACGCCGTGATAGGGCGCGTGCGTGATCACGTTCGCAGTGCGCACGCCCATCGCATTGGCGTGCTTGCCGCGTTCATCGGGATCGTCGCAGCAGAATATCGCCATGTAGCCGCCGCGGCCGCCGGTCTTCTCGATGAAGCGTCCCGCCGCGGTGCCGGGCTGGAACGGCGCCACCACTTCCAGCAAAATGGTGTCGACCGGCAGCAGCGCATTCTCGAGGCCATATTTGGCGACGTTGCCGTCGCGGTAGCAGACGTTGAGCCCCATGATCCCGGCGATATCCGAGATCACGGGCTCGAGCTGCGGCGCCACCAGGCAGATCTGCCGCAGCCTCATGTAGCCGGCCATTTTCAATGACCTTGAAACGCGGGCTTGCGCTTTTCGACGAACGCTTTTGCGGCTTCCTTGTGGTCGTCGGTCTCGCCGGAACGCGAGTGATGGATCGCTTCGGCGTCAAAACACTCTTCCAGCGACATGGTTTCGGCGTTGTTGATGTTGCGCTTGATGTAGCCCAGCGTCACCGAGGGGCCTTGCGCCAGCGACATCGCCAGGTCATGCGCGGCCTCTTCGACTTCGGCGTCGGGGACGACCTTCGTCACTATCCCGAGGTTGTAGGCTTCCTGCGCTGATAGCACCGGCGAAGTCAGATAAAGCTCGCGCGCCTTGGCACTGCCGAGCAATTGGGTGAGGAAATAGGTGCCGCCGTAATCGCCTGACAGCCCGACCTTGGCGAAGGCGGTGGTGATCTTGCAGGACGCGCTGGCTACGCGCAGATCGCAGGACAGCGCGATCGACAGCCCGGCGCCGGCCGCCGCGCCATCGACCTGTGCCACCACGGGCTTCGGCATCTGGTGCAGGATGCGCGAGACTTCCATGCCGCGGCGGAGATTAGCCATCTTGGCTTCGAACGGCAACGGCGCCCGCCCCTCCGCCATCGATTTCACGTCGCCGCCGACGCAGAACGTGCCGCCGGCGCCCTTGAGCAACACCGCGCGCACCTCGTGATCCTCGGCCGCGCGCCGCGCCGCCTCGACCAGCCCGCGCGTCATGTCCGGATTGAGCGCGTTGCGCCGGTCGGGACGGTTCATGGTGATGGTGAGGAGGCCCTGGTCGAGTTTTTGGAGGACCATTTCGTTCTGGCTCATGGAGTGTGGCTTTCTTTGTTATTGGTTGGCACCGTCATTCCGGGATGGTCCGAAGGACCAGACCCGGAATCTCGAGATTCCGGGCTCGATGCTGCGCATCGCCCCGGAATGACTGCGTGACTTCGTCACTTCATCACTTCTTCACCAGCGGGCAGCGCGAGGCTTCCAGCGGCTGGAACGCCTCATTGCCGGGAACGGTCGCGAGCAGCTTGTAATCGTCCCAGCGGCCTTTTGATTCCGACGGCTTCTTGACCTCGAACAGATACATGTCGTGCACCATGCGGCCATCGTCGCGGATTCTGCCGTTATGGGCGAACATGTCGTTGACCGGCGTCTCCTTCATGACCTTCATGACCGCGGCGGAATCGGTGGTGCCTGCCGCCTTCACCGCCTTCAGATAATGCGTCACCGAGGAATAGACGCCGGCCTGCGCCGAGGTCGGCACCCGCTTCATGCGCTCCATGAAGCGTTTTGAAAACGCCCGGGTCTCGTCGTTGAGATCCCAATAGAAGGCTTCAGCGAGCAACAGGCCCTGCGCGGTCTCGAGCCCGATCGAGTCGATATCGGTGACGAAGGCGAGCAGCGGCGAGACTTTCTGGCCGCCCTTCATGATGCCGAATTCGGCGGCCTGCTTGATCGCGTTGACGGTGTCGCCGCCGGCATTGGCGAGCCCGATCACCTTGGCTTTCGAGGCCTGCGCCTGCAGCAGGAACGACGAGAAATCCGAGGTGTTGAGCGGATGTCGGACGTTGCCCAGCACCTTGCCGCCGGTCTTCACCACCACATTGGCGGTGTCCTTTTCCAGGTCCTGGCCGAACGCGTAATCCGCGGTGAGGAAGAACCAGCTGTCGAGGCCGGATTTGACCGCGGCAAGCCCGGTCACATTGGCCTGCGCAAAGGTGTCGAACACATAATGCACGGTATAGGGACCGCAGGCTTCGTTGGAGAGCCGGATCGAGCCGGGCCCGTTGAAGATCACGATCTTGCCCCGCGCTTTCGCGATCTCGCCGGCGGCCAGCGCGGTCGCGGACGCCGCGACGTCCCAGATCATTTCGACGCCCTGGTTGTCGATCATGTCGCGCGCGATGTTGGCGGCAAGGTCGGCCTTGTTGAGATGGTCGGCTGCAATGATCTCGATCTTGCGGCCCAGCACCTCGCCGCCGAAATCCTCCGCCGCCATCTTCGCCGCGGTCTCGCTGCCGGCGCCGGTGATATCGGCATAAAGGCTCGACATATCGAGGATGCCGCCGAGCTTGAGCGGAGGCTTGCCTTGCGCCAGCGCCGATGTCGCCGACATCGCCAGCGCGCAGGCGAACACGCTTGTGAGAATTCGCTTCATGGAGGCCTCCCTGTGCCGCATTGCCTGCAACTTCAATTTCTGTTGGCGCGATCATGCCGCATGGCATGCGGAGCGGCAAGGCGCGAGCGGATGCGGTGATCAGATGGTCGCCTTCGATTCGCGCATTTTCCGCAAAGCGGAATGGTGCGGACCGGATCGAAATATGCTATATTCACTTCATGCCGAAAGCGAAACGATCAGGTACGAAGGCCAAAAAAAAGGGCGGCTTTGTCGTTGGCCGCGACAGCTTCGGCAAGATTAGCGCCGTTGAGGGCATCCGGCTGACGCCAACCATGAAAAAAAGGGCTACCGACGCGGAGCGCGAGGGATTATCCGCCGAGGAATATCGCGAGACCATTGCGCGCGCTTATCGTAAGGCTTGAGCGCCCACGGCATGTATGACGCGATCGATGATCCCTACACCTACGAAAATTCAACGGTTCTCGTAAATAAGCTCGATCTGCGCGACCAGGACGAACTGGACGCTTACGAGGCGGAAATCTCCAATGCACGATCGGGGGAGCCCCTGCCGGAGGGCCAGCTTGATTTTGGGCATTATTGCGCCGTCCATCATCACCTGTTTCAGGATGTCTACATTTGGGCGGGCAAACCCCGCACGGCGCGCATATCGAAGCAGGGAAATCCATTCTGCTTTCCCGAGCATATCGAGGCTCAGGCCGCGAAGCTGTTCGGCGAGCTGAAGGCCAACAGCTTTTTGGAAGACCTTGACCCCGATGAATTCTCGACTCAGGCAGCGCATTTCCTGTCCGAGCTAAACGCTATTCATGCGTTCCGCGAAGGCAATGGCCGTACCCAGCTCACCTTCTTTGCCATGCTGGCCGACAACGCGGGTCATCCGCTCGGTCTCGAAAAGCTTGATCCCGAATTGATGCTCAACGCCATGATTGAGAGCTTCGAGGGTGACGAAGAAGAACTGGCCCGCGTGATCAAGGGCCTTATCACCTAAGGCTTTCTGGGCGGGCAGGGAATGGAGAATCTTGTCGTCCACTTCACCCAACACGGCAGCAAAGGCATCCACTCACCCCAACAGCCCCTTGCCCGGCACGTGATTGAGTTCGAGCCTGATACCATCGGGGTCTTCGAACAGCAGCGAGTAATAGCCCGGCGCCCATTGATCCTCGCGCGGCGCGCGAATGATCTTGACGTCGAGCGAACACAGAAAGCCGTGCAATTCGTCGATATCGGCGCGCTCGCGGGCGCGGAAACACAGATGATGCAGGCCGACGCGCTTTTGCTCGAACGCGGCACCCGCGTGCTCCGACGACGGCGCGCTGATGCCAACCGCGGTGCGTCCGCCGACGCAGTAATAGGTCGTCTCGGTATCGATCACCGGCGTCAGACCGAGAAACGGCAATAGCTTGCGATAGAACTCGCGCGAGCGCTCGAAATTCGAAGCGGTGAGAAAAATATGCGCGATGCCGTTGATCTCCATGGTCTCCCCTTTGGTCGCAATTTCGGATAATAAGCTGACGCCGGTGACCGGCAGCATACAGGAACCGGCCTGATGGCAAGCCGCGTGATCAGCCCTACGGCCTTGCGTTCCAGGCGATGCGTCGCCGCGCTTGTCGGCCTCGCGCTGCTGAGCGCGATCGGCCCGGCGATGTCGGCGGCCTGTTCCTTCGAGCCGCCGGGCGAGGGCCGGGTCGCCGCCGTGATCGATCTCAGAACCTTTCGGCTCGAGGATGGCCGCGAAATCCGCCTCGCCGGCATCGAGCCGGCCGGCCCGGACAGGGCAAAGGGCGCGGCGGCGCTGTCGGCGATCCTGATGGGGCGCGACGTCACCCTGCGCGGCGCAGACGACACGCCGGACCGCTACGGCCGCCAGCCGGGCTTTGTGTTTCTGGTGGGCTCCGAGACCCCGATTCAAACCGAGCTTTTGAGCCGCGGCGAGGCGTTGGTGGCGGCCGATGCGACCGACAAGGACTGCGCTTCGGCGCTGGTGGCGGCCGAGGCCGAGGCCCGCGGGGCCAAAAGGGGAACCTGGGCCGATCCCACCGCCATAAAAAACGCCGAAAGTCCGGGCGATATTTTGGCCGGGATTGGGCGCTTTACGGTTGTCGAGGGCAAGGTACTGTCCGTGCGTCAGGCAGGGGCAACGACCTACCTGAATTTCGGCCGAAACTGGACACGGGACTTTGCTGTGACTATTTCGAGGCGCATGATGCCGGCGTTCGAGGCGGCGGGACTGGCGCCTAAGTCCCTCGAAAATAAGAGGATTCGTGTCCGCGGCTTTGTCGAGGCGCGGGGTGGGCCCCGAATCGAGGTGCTCCGGGTGGGGCAAATTGAAATGCTCGGCGGGAATTAGAGCAAATTACGAGTAGCTGACGTGTCTGAGCGTGCAGGATGGCCCAAGCAAAGGACAGGCCGCCGCCTTTTGGCTGCGGCGTCTTTGCTGTGCCTGGCCTTTGCACTGTCCGCCTGCGGCGACATGGGCCGGTTTCAGACGGCCTCGTCGACCCCCTCGGTGTCGCCGGCGAAGCCGAACCGCACGGTGGCGCAAACGCCCGCGAGCGAGCGCGAGCATGAGCGCATCCTCACCTCCTACGGCGGCGCCTATGACGATCCGAAGCTGGAAGCTTTGATCACCAAGACCGTCGAGCGGCTGGTCGCCGCCTCCGATCGTCCCGACCAGGCCTACAAGGTGACGATCCTCAATTCCGGCGCGGTCAACGCGTTCGCGCTGCCGACCGGCCAGCTTTACGTGACGCGCGGCCTGATCGCGCTGGCCAGCGATACCTCCGAATTGTCGTCGGTGCTGAGCCACGAGATGGCGCATGTGCTGGCCAAGCACGCCTCGATCCGCGAAGACCAGGCGCGGCAGGCCGCGGTGGTGACCCGCGTCGTCACCGACATGAGCAACGATCCGGATCTGACCGCGCTGGCCTTGGCGAAAACCAAGCTGACGATGGCGAGCTTCTCGCGCCAGCAGGAATTTGAGGCCGACGGCATCGGCGTCGGCATTTCGGCGCGCGCGCATTTCGATCCCTATGGCGCGTCGCGCTTCCTGACCTCGATGGAGCGCAACGCCGCGCTGAAGGCCGGCAAGACCTCGCTCGATCCGCGCACGCAGGACTTCCTGTCCTCGCATCCGGCAACCCCGGAGCGGGTGGCGAACGCGCAAGCCAACGCCCGGCAATACACTTCGCCCGAAGGCGGCGAGCGCGACCGCGAGACTTATCTCGCGGCGATCGACAACATCGTCTATGGCGAAGACCCCTCAGAAGGCTTTGTTCGCGGCCGCAGATTCCTGCATCCCAAACTCGGCTTCACCTTCGCAGCGCCCGATACGTTCACGCTGGACAACACCGCGCAGGCCGTGATCGGCGTGCGCGAGGGCGGCACCCAGGCGATGCGCTTCGACGTGGTGCGGGTGCCGGCGGAACAGACGCTCGCCGATTATCTCAACTCGGGCTGGATGGAAGGCGTCGACAAGGCGTCGACGGAAGATCTCACCATCAACGGGTTCCCGGCGGCCTCCGCCGCCGCGCATGGCGACGCCTGGCAGTTCAAGGTCTATGCGCTGCGCTTCGGCAGCGACGTCTACCGGTTCATCTTCGCCGCCAAGCAGAAGACCACCGAGAGCGAGCGCAACGCGCGCGAGACCGTGAATTCGTTCCGCCGCCTGACGCTCGACGAAATCCAGGCCGCGCGCCCGCTGCGCATCAAGGTCATCACCGTGCAGCCCGGCGACACCGTGGAATCGCTGTCGCACCGCATGGCCGGCGTCGATCGCCCGGCGGAACGCTTCCGCGTCCTGAACGGCCTCGACACCCACGCCCAGGTCAAGCCGCGCGACCGCGTCAAGATCGTGGTGGATTGAGGCGGAGCGCGTCATCTCCGATGCGCAATGGCGCATCTGAGGGCGCGAAGCGAACCCGGGATCTCGATCGACCGGGTGCCGTCATTGCGAGCCGCCGGGTCGCGCGCATGCGCGCCCGATGCCAGGCTCCGCGAAGCAATCCATTTCACCCCTCAAAGAAAGAATGGATTGCTTCGTCGCTTTCGCTCCTCGCAATGACGTGGCTGCTAGTCTTCGCCGTCGCTAAAGCGCTGACCAACTACCAAACCGATCACCCAACCCACTGATCCCGCCATCATGAGTAGAATAGCCGTTGCCGAAAACGGCAACGTGTGCGACGCTCTGTAGCATTAAAACGGCCTCAGATCGCAAGGTGGCAACATGGACGACAGCCTGCCCGAACTGGGTGACCTCGAGCGTGAGGTAATGCAACTGGTTTGGGCCAACGCGCCCGTAACGGCCGAGGCCGTGCGCGAACGGCTCTCGCGCCGGCTCAAGGAATCGACCGTTCGCACCGTGCTGCGACGGCTCGAAGACAAGGGCTACACCACGCACACGGTGGATGGGCGAACCTATGTCTACCACGCGGCCGAGCCGCGCGGACGGGTGGCGGCCAAGGCGGTCCAGCGCATCGTCGACTGGTTCTGCAACGGCTCCGTCGAAGAGGTCCTGGTCGGCATGGTGGATACGGCCATGCTCGACCAGCGGCAGTTGCGCCTGCTGGCCGACCAGGTTGCGAAGGCCAAAGAGAGGGCGACGACGAAGGGAGGGAAGAAATGATGCTGGCGATTCTGGCAGAGTCGGCGCTTCGCTGCCTCATTCTCGGAAGCGTCGTGTGGATCGGTTTGAATCTTCTTCGCGTGCGAAATCCGCACGTGCATATGACATCCTGGGTCATGGTGCTGGTGGCGTCGCTGTCGATGCCGCTGCTGAAGCACTGGACCACCGTGAGCGTCACGCCGGCCGCTTTGCCGGTGCCGGCGCCGGAAAGCCTGTGGCCCGCCATCAATCCTTTGACGGGTCCTTTGACGGAGCCCCTGCCCTCGTCGCTGCCGTCGGATCCCGGCACGCCCGTCGCTATCGGCGGCGCCGGCCACGCGGTAGTCGATTGGCTGGCCGTTGCGACTGCGATCTACGCATTCGTTGCCGGCCTGCTGCTGCTGTGATTGGCGATCGGATTCTATTTGACCTGGCGCCTGGTGCGCGCCGCAAAGCCGATGCGCGAACCCTGGACGGCGGACTGGAGCGTGCGCGTCAGCAGCGTGATCGCCGGTCCGGTCACGTTCGGATCGACCATCCTGCTGCCGCCCCAATGCAGCGATTGGGATGGGCTGAAGCGCCGGGCGGTGCTCGCCCACGAGGGGGCCCACGTCGCCAACCGCGATTTCTATGTCCTGTTGCTGGCCTCGCTCAATCGTGCGGTGTTCTGGTTCAGCCCTTTCGCGTGGTGGCACCTGACCCGGCTGGCCGAACTGGCCGAAATCATCAGCGACGCAAGGGCGCTTGAAGTTCTGGACGACAGGCTGTCTTACGCCGAGATTCTGCTCGATCTCGTACAGCACGTCCGGCCGGCCCCGGCCCCGGTGGGGCTGGAAATGGCAAGGGCGTGCACGGTACGCGCGCGCGTGGAGCGCATTCTCACCACAACCACGGCGCCTGCGAAGCTGGGCTGGCGGAAACGGATATGGACCGCCGCGGCCGTCCTGCCGGTCATCGTCGTTTCGGCCGGCAGCATCACCTACACCACGGCGCCGGTATCGCCGCGGGCGATTGACGGCGCAGCAGCTGCGACGGTGCGCATGCCCGAACACGTCTCGTTCTATTCATTGGGCCGGGCCTCGATCTTCACCGTTTTCAGGGAAGGCGACGATCTGTTCGGACAGTTGAGCGGGCAACGGAAACTCCGATTGGCCGCGGCGGGCGATGGGAGCTATTCCTACCCGATGGCGGCCGGCCGGATTACCCTGGCTGTCGGCAGCGACCGGGAACCGTCCGAACTGACGGTGAGCCAGAACGGCCGCGACATGCGCGCCGCGCGGATCGCCGAATTGTCGTTGCAGGGTATCGAGGCCGATGCACAGCTGCTCGATTCATATGTCGGCTGGTATCAGTTGGCGTCGGGCCGCGTGCTCACGGTCACCCGCGACGGTGAGCGGCTCCAGGTCCGGGAGACTGGACGGCCGCAAGTCGAGGTCAGGGCCTACGGCGCCGATGCCTTTTCCGGCGGCCATGACGACCTCATTATTTTCCTGCGCGACGGCCAGGCCAAGGTGACGCAATTGTTGCTGCAGGACCCGTCGTCCGGCGCCCGGCTCGCGCCGCGGGTCGGCGTTGCCAGGGCAAAAGCGATCGAAGAGGAATACGCCCGGCGAATTGCGGAAGTCCCGGATCGCTTCAGAGACCAGGCCCCGCTGCCGGGCAGCAAGGAAGCCATCCTGCGAGGGATCGAGGACCTGCGGCGCGGCGCGCCGAATTACGACCGGATGAGTGCATCGCTGGGAACGAAAATCCGTCGCCAGGTTTCCGAGCTGCAGGCCATATTCAATGCGCTCGGTGCCGTCGAGTCGATCTTCTTTCGCGGCGTCGGCCCCGGTGGTTATGACGTCTACGGCGTGAAGTTCGCGAACGGTTTTGCGGAGATTCGGTTGCTGCTCGGAGCAGATGGCAAGGCCGACGATGTCACCTTCCGGGCAGACGGCAATGATGCGCCCGGCGGAACAGCCGCCTGTTCCCAGGAACAGGATTTGCGACCCCGGGCCGACACCACGCCGGTCCACGTGTTGTTTTACAACGCCACCGGCGCGGACATCCAACTGTACCAACTGAACGCCGAGGGAAAACGGACGGCCCACGGCACTACCATCGGCGAGAACATATCGTCCTCGGTCCTGACCTCCGTCGATGCTCCCTGGGTTGTCGCAGACACTTCCGGGAAATGTCTCGAGATCGTGTTGCCGGGACAGCAAACGCGTTATCACACCGTCGAGGCCGCCAGGGTGGACGGCCAGCCGGAGCACCCGGCGTAGCGGCGCACGGCTCCCCTGGCCGGAAGCGAAGAGATGCTGCGGCAATACATCGAGACCGTGGGGCGCGGTGAGCCGAATTACGATCGCATGACCGCCGAAATGGCGGCGCAGACGCGTCAGCAGCTTCCCTTTAACCAGGCCATTCTGAACCGGCTTGGCGCGCTGCGCGCGATGTCGTTTCGGGGCGTGACGAGCATGGGCAACGACATCTACATCGCCCATTTCGCCAACGGTATGGCGGAATGGCGGATTGGCCTGGTCAAGGACGGCACCATCGGACGAATTGCGCTGGGTCCGCAGTAGACTGCGCGCCCATAAATTCGGAGTGGTCGGCGGACGTCCGTTGTGGTGCGCACTTCGGACTCGTGCGTGAGGTCCGAAAAGTGCCAACAGGCGACATGGCGTTGACCGAGGACGAAAGAGGCCGCCGACACGGCCTTTGTCATAAGACTTTTAAACAGGTTTGCTTGTGTTTCGTTGGCTGGCTATGGTCGCTGCCAATGGGGCAGGACGATTGATGTGGCCGGCAGGGGCCGTCTGAATTTCAGAGCAAGGCAGGCGGTCCCGCTTAAACCTTTAAGGCTCTGATGGAAGGCTGGATCGTGAGACGGTGACCAGCTTGCTGCCGTCGAAAAGCTCCAGCGCGGTGTCGCAGACAGGGCAATGATATTCGCCCTTGGCCCCAGGTGCTAACGATAGGTCAAGCCGTCTGAAATCGGCTCCGCAGTTCGGGCACGTCACGTCGCCCTTTTTCATACGCTCATCCCAAAGGCTCACCCCTTACAGCGGTAAAGTATTAACCGAGGTTGAGCGGCGGAACTATGTTTTGGTAGGAGAACTACGGGGGCCGCTCTCGATATATCGCTTCCACTGTCCTGTTTGGCTAATCGGCTGAATATCCAGAAGAAATACGCGCGCTGCCATAGCGCGGAAAATAAAATCAAGTTCGTTGAGATGGACGCATCGCAGTTTGAAGATGCTGTCAAGCCAACAGCACTGAGCGGGGGGTCTCACATGAAGATGCGAGCAGTCGATGCAGCCGCGCGCATTCTCGAAGCCGAGGGTATCACCGGCGCCTTCGGCTTTCCGGGCGCCGCGATCAATCCGCCGCCGCTCGGAATCCAGAAAGCGCGACTTGCCTGAGTCCGGGTTGCCTTCGGTGATTGGTGGCGGCGGAATTGGTAACCGCCTTCTGGCAGCGCTGGCGCCAGCAGATTTTGGTCTGCTGGTGCCCGGCTTGGAGACGGTCGGGCTCGATCAGGACGCGGTCCTCTCGCAAGCGGGCGACCAGATCGAGCATGTGTTCTTCCCTCACAGCGGCGCCATCTCGCTGATGATCGACATGGCGAACGGGCAGACGGTCGCTACCGCCGCAGTCGGGCGCGAGGGAGCAGTAGGCGTTCTTTCGGTGATAGGGCCGTCACACTCGGCCATTACCGCCATCGTTCGTGCGGCGGGCACCGCCTCGCGGATCCCCGCATCGCGATTTCACGCCGCGTTCAACCGGAGCCCCGCGATCCGGTACGCGATCCAGATGCACATGAGGGCGATGCTGATTCAGTTTCAGCTCGGCTCGGCCTGCAATGCGCTGCATCCGGTCGAAGCCCGCATGGCGCGCTGGCTGCTCCATTTTCGCGACCGCATCGACCATGACGTCCTCCCGCTCACCCAGGAGGCGCTCTCACAAATACTCGGTGTGCGACGAACGACGGTGACGCTCCTGATGCGCAATCTGCGCGCGTCCGGAGCGATCAGATCTGATCGACGAGGCCAGATCGAGATCGACCGATCGCGGCTCGCGGCGGCGGCGTGCGAATGCCACGATACCCTGCGTCTCGTGGTCGAGGATCTCTTCGCGATGAATACGGCCCGATCTCGCGTTTTGGTTATGCCGGATGATGCAGTAGGTGAATCGGGCGATGCCGTGTGAGCCGTTTCCGCGCGGCCCGATCAAGCCGGCAGAGACGGTGCTGAAATCAAAGCCGCTTCGCCGGAGAGCAATAGCTGGTCCTTCCGCCCTGATCAGGCTGGCGAGCGGCCCAATGCGCTTGACCAGGATTTCCCGCCTAATGTCCGTTGCAGACCGGTCCGTTTGGCCCGGTGGGACCAGCGAGCGACATCAAGCTGACGAATTTGCACCGCAATCTGCACTAAAAACATTTCCTCTGGATCGGTGCGCAGCGATGCATTAATCCTTATGGTCTCGTAACCACACCGTTCTGGGGCTTCCGCGATGTCACGTTTTGCGGTCAAGTGTTTGCTGATGACACTGTTCGTTGTCGGAGCATCATCGGCAACGTTCGCTGAGCAAGACAGTCCGGGTACACACAAACAAGACAGTCCTGGTACACACAAAAAGGTCTATTTATTTCGGGGATTAACGAATGTTTTGTCGCCAGGCATTGATCAACTCGCAGATGAGCTCCACCAGAGGAATATCAGTGCGACGGTAACCAATCATTTATTTTGGAGTTCTCTTGCAAACGAGGCAATTCAGGATTGCAGGAGCGGGCGCGTAAGCTCAATTGTCCTGGTTGGTCACTCGCTTGGTGCCAGCGCGGTCCTGAGTATGGCAGAGCAACTGCAGCAAGCCGGCCTCCACGTCGCCCTGGCTGTTACGTTTGACCCCGTCGTCAGATCTGCCGTCCCCGGCAACGTCCGTCTTATGAGAAATTTTTATATTTCCGATGGTGTGGGAGTGCCGGTACAGCCTGGCGAGCATTTCCACGGCTTACTGCGAAACGTGGACCTGAAGAGCAGTCCTGAACTCGGACATGTTTCTGTGACCACCTCACCTTCGATTCAGAAGCAGGTCATGAGTGACATCATTTCAGCAAATACCGGATGTCGCTGATCGACGAGATATGGAAGCACCCCGCATTTGGGAAGATTCTGCCCACCGATAGACGACGTGGATATTGCGCCCCTCGACCCAACCAAACTCGGAGCAAGCAGACTCAAACGCCCTGATGCTACGCCGTGTCTCCTCGTCGTCCGTCGAAGCAGACCCGACGAGGCCGATCGTGGGATAGCGAGCTTTCTGCTGTCCACGCGCTGCAAGCGGCCACGCTGCGGCGCCTCCAATCAGGCCGATGAAATGGCGCCGCCGCATTTGACCCACCGAGAACGTATCGTGCCCAATTTCCGGATCATAGCAGCCTCGATCGAACCGGTTAGGGTCCGAGACGATAAATGTTTGGGATTGTTGAAGTCCGTTCCGGGTCATTCGCGTCGTTTTGGCCGCCCGCCTGTCACTTCCGGTCTACACCGACAAACAGACATTTTCGGCGCGCGTTGGCATGTCTCAAAGGTGCCACATCCGGACATGATCAGCCACGGACGGACCCTCAGGGCGCTGGGCTCAGTGGATGCCAAACACCGTCTCTCATTACTTGGCTCTCGGAACTGGGAGGCGTAAACTGCATCCCACCTATCTCGGAGGCGTGCCTTGGCCAGCGAGCGCGTCGAGCGTCGACTCACTGCGATCTTGGCAGCCGATGTGGCCGGCTACAGCCGGTTAACTGGCCTGGATGAAGAGGGCACGCACGTCCAGCTCCAGGATCATCTACGCACCCTCATCGATCCCAAGATTACCGAACACCGCGGCCGTGTTGTCAAGAACACCGGTGATGGAATGCTGGCCGAGTTCAGCAGCGTGGTCGACGCCATGCGCTGTGCTCTTGATGTTCAGCGTGGCATGGTGGGGCGCAACGTAAACGTGCCTGAGGGGAAGCGGATCGAGTTTCGCATTGGGATCAATGTCGGCGACATCATCATTGATCGTGGCGACATCTTCGGCGACGGCGTGAACGTGGCGGCACGGCTGGAAGGACTGGCGGAGCCAGGAGGCATCTGTGTCTCGGATGATGCCTACCGACAACTCCGCGACAAACTCGATATTGTCTTTGATGATGCCGGCGAGCAGAACCTCAAGAACATTGTGCGACCAGTCCGGGTTTTCAGAGTGAAGGATCGTGTTGCGGCAGCAGAACAAAGACCCACGTTGGTGCTCCCGGACAAACCCTCGATTGCCGTGCTACCTTTCCAGAACCTTAGTGCCGATCCGGAGCAGGAGTATTTCGCAGATGGTGTCGTGGAGGATATCACGATGGCGCTGTCGCTCTTTCGTTGGCTGTTTGTGATCGCACGTAATTCGAGTTTCACCGACAAAGGCCGGGCCGTGGACGTAAAGCAGATCGGCCGCGAGCTTGGTGTGCGCTACCTACTCGAAGGCAGCGTGCGCAAGGCCGGAAACCGTATTCGAATCGCGGGGCAGCTTATCGATGCCGAAACCGGAGCACATCTCTGGGCGGACCGGTTTGATGGTGCGCTCGAGGATATGTTCGATCTACAGGACCATGTGACTTCCAGCGTCGTGGGTGCAATCGCCCCCAAGCTGCAGAGTGAGGATATCAAGCGGGCCACTCGCAAACCAACCGAGAATCTGGATGCATACGACTATTACCTGCGTGGGCTGGCGAAAGCTCGTTATTGGAACAGGGACTCGAACAGCGAGGCGCTCCAGCTCTTTTGCAAGGCGATCGAGCTCGACCCTCGTCTAGCCTGCGCCTACGGCATGGCCGCTTGGTGCTACATGCAGCGCAAGGCGCGTGGCTGGATGATCGAGAGTGTGCAGGAGAGCGCCGAAGCTACTCGGCTGGCCCGGAAAGCAGTGCATCTTGGTGGAGGTGACCCGGTAGCGCTGTGTATGGGTGGATATGCACTCGCCTTTGTAGCCCATGAGTTCAACGACGCTGTAGCTTTCATGGATCGGGGACTGACGGTCAATCCGAACTTGGCGCAAGCTTGGAATCTTAGTGCCTGGCTGAGAGTTTGGAGAGGTGAGCCCGACGTGGCACTCGATCACGCTGCGCATGCCATACGCCTGAGCCCACTCGATCCGTCCATGTTCAGCATGCACGGAGCCATGGCGTATGCCCATTTTCTCGCGGGCCGTTATGACATGGCGTCGTCATGCGCCGAGAAGGCGACGCGCGACAATCCGACTTTCCTTCTGGCGATGTGCATTTCCGCAGCCAGCAATGCGCTCGCCGGGCGGCTTGAGTCAGCACAGAAAGCCATGGCGCGGGCACTCGAACGCAGTCCCGATTTGCGCGCCTCCAACCTGATAAATTCAACACCATTTCGCCGCGCGGAGGACCTCGCAACGTTCACCAAGGGTCTCCGAAATGCAGGCCTTCCGGACTGACCGTGAGTTCGCTTACCTCGGCCGCAAGTGGAACGAAACGAGTGGGCCTTCGAGGCTAGATGCGCTTCAAACCGTCCGGATCGCCTCGATCGGCGCAAACCGAGAGGCTCGCAGGGCCGGGTACCAGCCAAAGAGTATCCCGACCAGCATCGAAAACACGACAGCCGACGCCACTGCCCAGGGCTCGACAATCAACGACCAATCCGCCACGTGCGCAAAACCAAAAGCGGCAAGCAAACCCAGGATTACGCCTGCAACGCCTCCGAAGACTGACAAGCCCACGGCCTCGAACAAGAACTGCAAAAGGATGTCGCGCCGCCTGGCCCCGACAGCCAACCGAATGCCGATTTCCTTGGTTCGCTCGGTGACCGATACCAGCATGATATTGAGGATGCCAATTCCTCCGGTTACGAGCGAAACAAGTGCGACCGATGCCAGAAGGATGGACAGCGTTCTGACACCGGCCTCCCTGGCCTCCGTAATCGCCGACAGATTCCGGATTGTGAAGTCGTTGTCCTGGAGTGGCGCCAGGCGATGCCGCTGACGCAACAGCACCTCGGCGTCTTCGCTCGTTTGAACCATGCTCTCGCCATCGCGCACCTTTACCAGGATGGCGGCAATCGACCGGGACTTTGCTTGATTGCTTCCCAGCACGCGCCTGCCGGTGTTTAGAGGCACAATCAGCGCATCATCCTGATCTTGCCCTCCGGTTGACTGGCCTTTCTTCGCGAGCATCCCGATCACCTTGAACGGCACGTTCTTGATCCTGACCTCGCGTCCGATCGGATCGACGTCGGGAAACAGCTGCTTTGCCACCGTCTGTCCCAGCAGTGCGACCTGAGCACCGGCCTTCGCTTCGTCCGGCTCAAACGAACGTCCGCTTTCCACCCCCCAGTCGCGAACTTCTAGGTACCCGGCGTCGACGGTATAAACAATCGTAGCCCAGTTGGCGGCGTCGGCAACGATCTGGATCTTGCCGCTGACCAGCGAAGACGTCACCTGGACCGAGGAAACTTCCTGGCCGATAGCCGCGGCATCCTCGTCTGTGAGTGTTGGCGTCGCTCCTGCGCCAAGCCTGACGCCGGACTGGTTGACATTGCCGGAGACAACGATCAACAAATTGGATCCAAGGCTCTGGACCTGGGCCGCAACCTGCGCACGGGCGCCTGCACCGACAGCCAGCATCGCGATCGTCGCCGAGGTCCCAATGATGATGCCCAGAGCCGTCAAACCGGAACGCAGCTTGTGATTGCGAAGCGCCATGACGGCGGCATGGATTGTCTCCAACGGGTTCATAAAACCCTGCCGTCGAAAAAGCGGATCACCCTTGATGCGTGCCGGGCAACCTGTGGATCATGGGTGACGACGACAATGGTCTTGCCATATTCGTTGAGCCGCTGGAACAGCGTCATCATCTCGCTTGCGGATTTGCTGTCCAATGCTCCCGTCGGCTCATCTGCCAGGATAATCTTGGGCGAGCAGACGAGCGCCCTCGCAACAGCGACCCGCTGCTGCTGGCCTCCGGAAAGCTGCGAGGGGAGATGATCGCCGCGATCGGCGAGACCGACCGTGCGCAGCGCCGTTTCCGCGATCTCGCGGCGGGACCGCCGGCGCACGCCAGCGTACATCAGCGGCAGCTCGATATTTTCCCGCGCGTTCAGCCGCTCAAGCAGATTGAAGTTTTGGAAAACAAAACCGATCTTGCGATTTCTGATCGCGGCCAAATCGTCGGAAGCAAGATCGGACGTATCGACGCCATCAATCCAGCACCTCCCGTGTGTCGGCCGATCCAGGCATCCCACTATTCCCATGAAGGTCGATTTGCCTGACCCGGACGGTCCGGTAATCGCGACGTACTCTCCATCGTCAATAGAAACGCTGACCCCTTCAAGCGCCGTCACCTGCTCACCCAGTTGAAAATGTCGGGTAAGGTTCTCGGTCCTGATCACTGCTTCTTGCCTACGATGACCTCGCGGACTGGCTCCACCGCGGTGATCTCGGTAACGCTGCCGTCACCCAGGCCGAGGCGGACTGGCACCATCCGGGGATCTCCATCGGCGCCGAGCACCCAGACACCCGGTCCCTTCACGACCGCTCCCGCGGGTTTCCACCGCAGCGCTGCGTTTGGCGCGAGCAGCGCGTTGGACCGTGACTCGGTTTCGATCTTGACGCTCGCCGTCATCCCGGGAAGCAGTTCCATCTTTGGATTCTCGATCGACACGATACCGGTGTAGGTGACGACGTTGGACACGGTTTGCGAACCCAGCCTCACATGCTTGACCTTGCCCTCGAATTCGCGCCCGGGGTAGGCGCTGACGGTGAATACGGCCCGCTGGCCCGGCTTTACACGGCCAACGTCGGTCTCGTCGATCGAAACGGCGATTTCCATCCGGCGCAAATCGTCCGCGATGGTAAATATCGTTGGCGATTGCAGGGAAGCAGCGACCGTTGAGCCAAGCTCGACACTGCGCTGGATGATCACGCCAGCCACCGGCGAGCGAATATCGGTATTGGCCAGGTCCACCTCGACCTGGCGAAGCACCGCCTCCACCTGCAAGATCTTGGCCGCGTCGACTTGCAGCTGCGCTTTCGCAACGGCGGCAGCCGTACGAGCCGCGTCATAGGTCACGTCGGATACTGCGCCGGTGGGTTTGAGCCGGACCTGGCGAGCCAGGTTCAATTCGGCTTCGGCCACCTTGGCCTCTTGCATGATCTGAGTAGCACGAGCCTGATCAAGATCCGCCTTGGCCGCATCGCGCTTGAACCTGATCTGATCGGAATTGAGGCGTGCGAGAATCTGACCCGCAGTGACCTTGTCGTTGTAATCGGCCAGGATCTCGACCAGCTGGCCGGAGAGCTGCGAGCCGACGATGACGGTCGTGATCGGGTTGATGGTGCCGGTCGCCGTCACGGTGCTGACGATCGGGCCGCGATCGAGGGTGGCGAGTCGATAGCCTGGGGCGTTCGCATTGGACCAATGTGGAAACAGGAACATCGCTCCAACGGCCGCGACTGCGGCAGTCAGGAAAAAAGCCGACTTACCTGTCCGAATTAGAGCGCGCGTGGTGATGCTCATTGAGCTGCCAAGATCAATAACCGCTCCAGGAAATGAAATAGCGTTGTCAAGACCACCACCACCGCTCTTCCGGCAGGGGCACTTGCCGTCTTTTCGGTGCGATGCGCCGAAACACCAAGAAACCGTCACCTCTGTTGAGGTGACGGTTAACTGGTCTAGAATCAAGCAAAGCTTATTTGTCTCGGCCCTTGCCTACCGTGGCAAGAAGAGCCTGGATCGCGTCTGCGCGCGAACCGGGTGTGGTGGTCTGGTCAGGGCTGCCGGACCCGTTCCATGCCGTACCATTTCCGCCAACAACGCCGCCGTTACCGGTGGCATCGGAGGAGTAATAAGCCACGGGGTTTCCGGTCACTGGGTCAACCTGGGTGCCCGTATAATTACCGTCTCCAGCCTTCAGCTGGTATTCTGCGGCAAAAGCCGGGGCGGCAAAGGCCGCTACTGCTACGCAAGCAATCATAATTCGCTTCATAAATGCACTCCTGTTCAAAAAGGCCCTACGCCTCTTGGTTATGTTGCGCCGCAATATTTTCTCTGCTGCGACCTTCGACGCCGCATCCGCTGCCAGTATGTGAAAATTCGACAGCTTCCGCCCGGCCATTTAAGGTGAGCCGGCCGTTTCTTGTTTGGTTCAAAATTAAATCACTTTTTAGCTGCGCATAAAACAAAAATGCTCGCAACCGGAATGTTTTTAGGGAAAAACTAACGTAACGTCATACTTAACGGTATTTGTTTTCCCGAGGCGCCGCGGCGGCCACGCCCGTTAGTATGAGCGCGGGCCTGCCAATCCGAGGGAAAGCCCCGAGCAATGATATTCATGACACCGACGGCCCTCGACCGGATTTATCGCCAACGTTGGCCGCGGCGATTGCCCCAACGATTTTGATTGTGCATGACGTCGCAAAAGAGGCTTGCTCCATTCCTCTCTCGGATGGTCCATCCCCCGTAGCAAAACGTCGGAAATATTTTCCAAAATAAAGAAGTGGGAGGTCACCGAATGATGACCTCCCTTTGCTGCGTATCAGCAACCTAAAAGTTGACCTAGGTCCGTGCAGGTGTGCGGGTTATTGTCCAACGCTCTGCCGGTGGACTTATTGTCCATTACGTTCATCCATTCGAGGTTGGTGATGGAGTTTGAACCTCCCCGAGCGGCGATTGTCGCCCCGAATGACGGATCCACACCAGCCCATACTGCCCGGTCCGTGCCGAACGTCCCGTTGTCAGGAACGTTTTTAGGGGCGGGTGCACCAGCGAGAGCTGGCACAGCGAGTGCTGCTAGGGCTCCGCAAGCAATCATAATACGCTTCATAAATTAAACTCCTGTTTAAAAAGGCGCTACGCCTCTTGGTTACGTGCGCCGCAACAAACACCCGCTTGCTGCGGCCGTTCACGCCGCATCCGCTGCCGAACGTTCGATTCAGCTGCTTCTCCCCGGTATTGAAGAGGTGATCCAGTCGTTTCTTGTTTGGTTCAAAATTAAACCACCTTGTAGCTGCCATGAAATCCAAACTCACGCAACCCATTTGCCGCCTCAGTCAAAGGTCGAGCCGCTGGCAAAATCAACCATCCCTGTCCTGTCCCAAATGCGGCAAGCAGCCGAAGTTCGTCACGAGCATGGTGAACCCTCACTTAGTTCCAGAGCATGAGGCGGGCTCATTACATCGGCGACGGCTTCGCAGATACGGCTCGCAATTAATCTGCGCGGTGTGATCAGGAGCCGCATTTCATGCGCGCAGATTCTATTCAAGTTCGCATTGGATGGGATCGAGTGTGAGGTCCATTCTGGGTCAAAAACGGTCCTGACAGCCTTGAAGCGCCACTTCCGGTCTACCCCGAGGAACGGACATTACCAGACCGGCACGGTTGGTCTGTTTGGTGCCAACAACGGACCCATGCACCGCAGCAAAACAACAGAACTATTCGATCACCTCGTCGGCGGTCGCGATCAACGTCGGCGGCACGGTCAACCCGAACGACTGCGCGGTCTTGAGATTAACGATGAGTTGGAACTTTGTCGGCTGTTGTATCGGAAGCTCGGCCGGGTTCGCGCCTTTAAGGATGCGGTCCACATAGGCGGCGGATCGACGGAAGATGTCCGGCGCGTCCGGCCCATACGTCATGAGCCCGCCTTCGACGGCGAACGGCCGATAGACCGAGACAGCAGGCAACCGGGTTTGTACGGCGAACTGAGCGATCCCCTTGATGTGAGCGACATTGAACGGGTCGGGCGGGATGATCAGACTGCTGCCCGGCTGTTTGCTCAGAACGTTGATAGTCGATTCTATCTCATCGGGCGTGCCGACCGGCGTTGCGACGAGTTCGATTCCCGCCGGTTGGCGCGTGACTTCGATTTCACGGAGAAAATCATAAAAAAAAGGAGTGGTCTTTGGATTGAACATCAGCGCCGCTCGGGTGATGTGCGGCTTTACGTCCCTGAGAAGTCCAATCCACTTTCCGATCAGTTCCGGATTGACGAAAGTGAAGCCGGTAATGTTGCCCCCCGGATGCGACAGGCTTTTCACGAGGCCGAGGCCTACCGGATCCTGTACCAGCGCGCAGACGATCGGAATCGAACTGGTGATTTTTTTCAGTTCCGCGACTGCTGGCGTACCATTGGCGAGAATTACATCGGGCGCGAGCGATACCAGCTCCCTGGCATATTGCCGAATGAGTTCGCTGTTGCTGGCCGACCACCGGTATTCGACGCGGACATTTTCGCCCTGCTTCCAGCCGAGGCCCGCCAATCCCTGGCTAAACGCCATGATGCGTGCATGGCTCTCGGGGTCGCCTTCTGCGACCGTCATCAACACACCAACACTCGGCATGCCCGTAGACCGCTGCGCGCGTGCCGCCAACGGCCATGCCGCCGCGCCGCCGACAAGCGTAATGAACTCTCGTCGCTTCATTGCCAATCCTGCTCCCAGTGCTCTCAAGCCAACCGTAAGCAATTTTTCGGCATAGGTCCAAGTGTCGGATGTCTGAAATGGGTCACTCTCGTCGTTCTGACCGCGCCGCGAGGACTTCCGGTCTTCGCCGAAAAGCAGACAATTTCGAAAGCCCGTCGGCGGGTCCCAAAGGTGCGATAGCTGACGTCGCCCCTCTCATTCGATCACGTCGCCGGCACGGGCGAGCAGCACGCTGCAGACCTGCCCTGCCCGGCGCCGCCATCGTCACTCAATCGGTACTTGCATCGACAAGTCAACTGCTACAATCCGTAGCACGACAGTAGGTAACAACTTACGAGGCTCTGCGCGGCAGCGTGTGCCCGGCGCCGTAGCCTCGCATCCTTCAGGGCGTTGCCATGAGCAGTTACGCAAAGGCCGAGGCAGTGCTGGCCCTCCACCGGTTCGGGATGGGGCCGCGCCCGGGTTCGATTGCGGCGATCGGGGCTCGTCCATCCGCGGGACTCAGATTGGCGGAAAGATCGACACGTTTACGCGATCCCGCGCAGTTTCAGAAACCAGATCTGGCCCTGACTGCAGGAGGCCGTCGAGCCTAATGGCGACGTCAAAAACGGGAGACGTTGCCGCGCGCTCGAAAAGCAGCCGTAGTTTCGGGTGGAGCCCGTCGCCACGTGCCGCCGCGAACGCGTGAAAATCCAAAAACGTCGTCATGATCCGGTCTCCGAAAACGCTGCACCACGATCATGAACCCTGAAGCGGGAGAGATATCTCCACACTCCGTATCTTGTCCGGGAATGGAATTACTGAAGTCACCTGCGTATCAGCAGATGACGGAACCCCAAATTGCCGCTCCATCGCCTCGCGCCCCGTCGGGTCTTGCGCGACTTCGCTCGACTCCACGATGTCAAGGCTGACAATGCCTCCTGGATTCCTCAAAAGCAGCACCGGGCTGACTTCGTCAGCACGGCAAATGACCAGATGCGGTCGGTCGGGATTCGCTAACGCCAACGATGCCAGTCGTCGCAACCCAACTCGCGCCTGCTCCCAGTGCGCGATCAACGGAGCCCAGCTTCCTTTGTCTTTCAGGATGCCGTTGAGAATGCCTTGCGAAATAGGATCGTCCGGCGAGAGCACACCCAGACTCCCGATGACGTCGATGACGTGTGGACCTGCGGCGAGTTGGACCATCAGGCCCGTTTTTCCGCTGTCGAATCTCACGAGCTTCATGATGTTCTCCGCAATCGCGTGTGCTTTCGCAGCGACCATAATGATCGACCGAACAGCAGAACTTCGATTCTTACCCTCGAATCTAAAGAAACCGGGTCCGGACGATGTCTTCGGAAATCGGGTGGGCCGAGAGCCTCGCCATCGGCAATGTGAAGACAGGACCCGGAGTAGAGCAGGCCGCCAACGGCTTGATGATGATCTCCCTCACCCACGCGATGAGAGCGAACATGACCATGATCCACGAGGAGCACCAAAGGCAGAACCAAGCTGTCGTGGTCAATGATCCGCGGTGGGCGCGCATTGTCGCCCGCGACCGGACGGCTGATGGTCATCTTTGGTACTCTGTTTTGACAACTGGCGTTTACTGTCGGCCATCCTGCCCGTCCCGGATCGCCAATCCCAAGAACGTCCTGCTTCATGACACCTTCGAGGAGGCCAAGGCGACGGGCTTTCGGCCGTGCAAGCGGTGCAATCCGGACGGACTTTCGGTTGAGGCGGAGAACGTCGCCATCGTCGCGCGTGCCTGCCGGCTGATCGAGAAAAGTGAGGAGGAGCCGTCTTTGACCGATCTGGCAACGGCGGTTGGCCTCAGTCCGAGCTATTTCCATCGCCGCTTCAAAGCGGTCACTGGTTTGACGCCGAAGGATTATGCTGCGGCCAATCGCGCATCGAAGGTCCGTGAAAGCTTGGCAAGTGGCAATAGCGTTACGGAGGCGATCTACGACGCCGGCTTCAACTCCAGCGGTCGCTTTTACGAGAAATCCACCGGCATGCTCGGCATGACGCCGTCCCAATATCGCGCCGGTGGCGCCAACGAGGAAATTCGTTTTGCTGTCGGTGAGACATCGCTCGGCACCATCCTGGTCGCGTCGAGCAAGAAGGGAGTAGCCTCCATTCTTCTCGGCGACGACCCGAGTGAATTGGTGTGCCAACTGCAGGATCGCTTTCCCAAGGCCCGCCTGATCGGCGCCGACAGGAACTACGAAGCCCTTGTGGCCCATGTTATCGGCTTCATTGAAGCCCCTCGGATAGGTCTCGATCTGCCGCTTGACGTTCGCGGCACCGCGTTCCAGCGGCGGGTGTGGCAGGCGCTCCAGGGAGTCCCGATCGGTCAGACCGTCTCCTACACGGAAATCGCGCGGCGGATCGGCTCTCCCCACGCAGTGCGCGCGGTCGCCGGCGCCTGCGCCGCGAACGACCTCGCGGTCGCCATCCCGTGTCACCGGGTGGTGCGGAACGACGGGTCGCTCTCGGGCTACGCGTGGGGTGTCGAGCGCAAGCAGGCCTTGCTTACGCGCGAGGCGGCGCGCAGCCTTTAGTCCTGCGGACACCGTTTGGCGCGTTCGCAATCCGCCTTCTGCGCAACGTAACCGACATCTTCAATATGAAAGCGAAAACCGGGGTGAGCTGACACGGCCGCGTTCGTAGGGTCATCGGCGGAACAAAACCACCGGAGTTAGACCTATGAATCTGATCGTCACCGATCTCGCGTCCCGAGAGACCGCATCATTCAAGAGCGTCGCCGCGCACGAAATCGAGTTCGCAGTCGGCGACTGCGCCCTTGGGAAAGTTCCTGGGAAGGTTCTTGTCGCGCGCAGCCCAACCGGCGTTTGCGCAATCCTGTTTGGCTCGACGGCCGAAGAGGTGGAGCAGGATCTGGCTGCAAGCTTCCCGGGCAGCCGGATTGTCTCGAACGACCGCCGGCTTCGCGCTGACCTGACCAAGATTCTGCAATTCATCGCTGTCCCCCGCAATCCGCTCGAACTTGACCTCGATATTCGCGGCACGCCATTCCAGCGTCGTGTTTGGGATGCGCTTCGCACGATTGCCATCGGAAAGCCCCTCACCTACGCACAACTCGCCCGCCGTGTGAGCGGACCCAAATCGCTGCGAGCGATCGCTCAGGCCTGCGCTGAGAACCCGATCGCCCTGGCAATCCCCTGTCATCGCGTCATGGGCAGCAGTGGATCGATGGCGGGCTATCGCTGGGGCATCGAACGCAAGCAGGCGCTAATCAACAAGGAAGTTGCGACCTGATTTAGATGTCCGTTGACCGAAGCCTGCCGAGCGTCCGCCGGCGAGTTTCGATTTACCGACAACAACCGGAGTTCAACAACCATCATCCAGATCTACCCTGAAAACGTCCACTCATGGCGGACAGCAACCAAGCACACAAAAGGAGAGTGATCGTGTCGAAGGAAGAAGATAACAAGGCCATTGTTGGCCGGTGGTTCACGGATTTCTGGGGCAAGACTTGCGACCTCGGAATTGTCGATGAACTCGCTGCGCCCGACATGCTCCTGCAGTATTCGCTCCACGAACCGCGCCGAGGCCGGGAAGACATCAAGGCGTTCATGACGGACTTCCGAAAGGCGTTCCCTGATCTGAACTTCTGGGGTGCTGCGGATCTTATCGCGGAAGGTGACTACGTCGTCGGCCGCTGGGAAGGCGGCGGAACGCATACGGGACCCGCATTCAGCGACTTCCTGGTGGGATCCTTGCCGGCCAATACCGGCCGCAAGATGAAATTCACTGGCACCACCGTGCTGAAGCTCAAGGACAGAAAAATCATCGAGGAAATCGGCCTCGACGATGGTGTCACCGCCTTGCAGCAACTCGGTCTCATCCGCGCCGCGTAACCGTTCCCGGTCCGCGCCGACCGGAGAACCATAGAAGGGAGATCCGGCGACCTCTCGGTCGCCGGATCTCCCCGAGATGCAATCGATGAACGGTTGTTAGTCGCGCCAGCCGAACACCTCGCCCGAAGCTCGCATCTCATCTGGGGTCGCGATCATTCCTATTCGAGGCTATCGGCAATCCTCGTCGCGCCTGTCACGAGCCACGTCCCCGCCCCGTGCGCCGGAGGCGGGTCAGGAGAGAATTGCGCAAACGCCGCGGTTGGCACC
The DNA here is from genome assembly GCF_031202265.1 of Bradyrhizobium sp. Ash2021. Taxonomy (NCBI): domain Bacteria; kingdom Pseudomonadati; phylum Pseudomonadota; class Alphaproteobacteria; order Hyphomicrobiales; family Nitrobacteraceae; genus Bradyrhizobium; species Bradyrhizobium sp. Ash2021. The sequence continues at coordinate 9,102,140 of NZ_CP100604.1, forward strand.
ATCGAGATAGTTGTGATTGTCACACTCACGGACAGCGTCAAGAGTGTCTTCCGGGCCATCGTGTTTTCCGTTTCCTAGAATTGCGTCTCAAGAACCGGCGCCGGCTCGTTCTGCGCGGATACGCGCTCCGACGGCGGGGGATGTTGCGTCAAGTCCACAGCCTCAGGGGTTGGCCAGCAATCGTCGTGGACAGGGTGGATCCGGAACCACGCCACATAGAGCGCCGGCAGGAACAGGAGCGTCAGCAGCGTGCCGACGATGATGCCGCCCATCATCGCGTAGGCCATCGGGCCCCAGAAAATCTCGCGCGCGATCGGAATCAGCGCGAGACTTGCAGCGGCCGCCGTCAGCAGGATCGGCCGCATGCGATGCTCGGTCGCTTCCACAACGGCATCCCAGGCCGGGCGCCCCTCCTTCCTCAGATCCTCGATCTGCACGATCAGGATCACGGAGTTTCGGACCAGAATACCGATCAGTGCCAGGACGCCGAGGATGCCAACGAACCCAAGCGGCGAGCCGCTCGGCAGCATGGCCATGACGACGCCGATCACGGCGAGCGGCGCGACCGCAAACACCAGAAACAGCCGATGGAAGCTTTGCAGCTGAACCATCAGGACCGTGGCCATGACAAAAAGCATGAGCGGAACGACCGCCACGATCGGCGCCTGGCTCTTGGCGCTCTCCTCGACGGAGCCACTGATCGCCACAGAATAACCTGACGGCAATTCTTTGGCGAACTCCGCCACCCTCGGCGCCAACTGGTCCATGATTGTCTTCGGCTGGACGTTGGTGACGACGCCAGCCTTCAGCGTGACCGTAGGAATCCGCGCGCGGCGCCAGATCGTCGGCTGCTCGATTTCGTAGCGCAGATTGGCCACGGCCCCGAGCGGCACCGACTGCCCGCTGAGCCCGGTTAACTGCAGATCGCGCAGCGTGTCGATCGAGGCGCGCTCCGCCGTCGTAGCGCGTCCGGTGACATTGACGAGATAGATGCTGTCGCGAACCTGTGTGATCGGGGTGCCCTCGAGCACCGAGTTCACGGCCGTGGCGATGTCTTCCGACGTCACGCCGAGCTGGCGCGCCTTGTCCTGGAGAACGTCGACCTTGACGACGCGCGCAGGCTCCATCCAGTCGAACACGACATTGCCGAGACCGGGGTTGCTCCGGACGATGCCAGCGAGTGCCTGCGAAAGATCTCTGACCTTCGCGATATCTGGTCCGCTCACGCGGTATTGCACGGGACGTCCCACGGGTGGGCCGACCTCAAGCAATTTGACGTAGGTGTCGGTGCCTGGAAACGTCTTCCTCAGATATTCCTCGAATTGCGCCTTGACGAGATCGCGCGCCTTTATGCCGCCCCTGGTCACAACTACTTGCTGGCCAAACCATGCATTGGCCGTCTGCACGTCGAACGACAGCACAAACCGCGGCGCGCCGGTGCCGACATAGGTCGACCAATGCTCCACAGAGCCATTGCCCTGCAGCTGTTCGCGCTCGAAGCGCGCCATCTGCGCATTGGTGTCTGCAATCGAGGCGTTTTGCGGCAGATTCCAGTCGATCACCAGCTCGTCACGATCCGACGAGGGAAAGAACTGCTGCTGCACGAAAGTCATGCCGAACAACGCGACGAAGAAGGCCGCAACCGTCACGCCGACGGTGATCCAACGGTGATGCATGCAGAAGAGCAGCAGGCGGGCGAACATCTGCGCCAGCCGGCCCTTCTCCTCATGGTGGCCCTTCATCTTTGCGGGCAGAATGGTGACGCCGAGCAGCGGCGTGAACAGCACCGCGACGATCCACGACACGATCAGAGAGACCGCAATCACCACGAACAGGGTGAAGGTAAATTCGCCGGCATTACTGCTGTTCAGCCCAATCGGGATGAAGCCTGCGACGGTGACCAGCGTGCCCGTCAGCATGGGAAATGCGGTCGACGTATAGACGTGGGTCGCCGCCTTTTCGAGGGGATCTCCGACCTCCAGTCGGGCCACCATCATTTCGACGGCAATCATGGCGTCATCGACCAGAAGGCCGAGCGCGATGATCAATGCGCCCAGCGAAATTCTCTGCAATGAAATGCCGGCATAGTTCATCACCACGAAGGTAATGGCGAGAACCAGCGGGATCGCAATTGCGACGACAAGCCCGGCGCGCATGCCCAAGCTGAGAAAGCTGATGGCGAGAACAATAACCACGGCCTCAAACAGCGCTTCGGTGAAGCCCGACACCGCATGCTCGACGACGACCGGCTGATCGGCGACCAGGTGAACGCCGACGCCGATCGGGAGGTCGGCAATGACCTTCGTCATTTGCTCTTTCAGCGCCTCGCCGAAGTGAAGCAGGTTTGCGCCGGACTTCATGCCGATGGCAAGCCCGATTGCAGGCTGGCCGTTGTACCTGAACAAGGTCTTGGCCGGATCGGCATAACCGCGCGTGATGGTCGCGACGTCAGTGAGCGGAAAGAAGCGGTCGTTGATCCGGAGATTGACCGCGTTCAGGCTTGCCTCCGACGTGAACCGGCCGTTCACCCGCACACTGATTCGCTCGGGCCCGTCCTGGAACACCCCGGACGGGGCGACCGCGTTTTGTCCCTGCAGGGAGGCCATGATCGAGTGGACGTCGAGGCCAAGGGCCGCGATCTTCCGGGTGGAGAATTCGAGGTAAATCACCTCGTCCTGCGTACCCAGAATGTCGACCTTACCCACATCCGGCACGGTCAAGACCTTGGCACGGACGTCCTCGACCTCGTCGCGCAGCTGACGCTGGGTCAAGCCGTCGCTGGTGAAGGCGTAGATGTTACCGAACACGTCGCCGAAGCGATCGTTGAAGCCCGGCCCGATGACGCCTTGCGGGAATTCGCCCTTGATATCCGCGATCATGTTGCGGACGCGGACCCAGGTCGGCTTGACGTCAGCCGCCTTCGTCGCATCCCGCAGATAGACGAATACGGTGGTCTGGCCCGCGACCGTCACGCTCTTGGTGTAGTCGAGCGATTCCAGCTCCTCGAGCTTCTTTTCGATCCTGTCGGTGACCTGGCGCGTCATTTCTTCGGGCGATGCGCCCGGCCACTGCGCCTGGATCACCATGGTCTTGATGGTGAAGTCGGGATCCTCCTGACGACCAAGCTGAAGGTAGGCAAAGAGGCCCGCCGCCATGAAGGCGATCATGAAATACCAGACGAGCGAACGATGGCGGAGCGCCCAGTCGGAAAGGTTGAATGACTTCATGGCGTCTGATCCTGTTCGATACGGACTTGCTGTCCTGGCTTGAGGCTGTGGATTCCGGCGGTCACGATGCGCACGCCGGGATAAAGCCCATCGGAGACGCGGGCACCTGCCGGGTCACCGGCGAGAGCGACCTTGTGCAGCGATACGGTGCTCGTAGGCTGATCCACGACCCAGACGAAATTTGCGCCATCCTTGGCGAGCACCGCTGAGGCGGGAACGCGCAATCTCGGACTTTGCGCTATTCCGAGCTTCGCCGTAACGGTCGTGCCCAAGCGGAAGCTTTCAGGGGGATTGTTCAGGGCGATGCGGACTCGCCGTAGGCGCGTCATGGGATCTGCCTGCGGGGCGATCTCGCGAATCTTGCCTTCGACCTGAATCGCAGGGAGCAGCTGTAGGCCGACCCTGAATGGCAGGTCAATTTCAAGCGGCACCGGGAAATCCTCCCCGATATCGACTACCGCCTCCCTGATATCGGGCCTTGCAACTGTCACGACATTTTGGCCGGGAGAGACCACCTGTCCGACTTCTGCGCCCACCGAAGTGACGACGCCGGCGAAATCGACCTTGATCTGGGCATAGCCCCGTTGCTCGATGGCCTTGATCAAGTTCGCCTGTGCATGCGCCACCGACGCGGCGGCGCCGGCCCGCGCCTGCTCGGCACTGTCCAGTGTCTGCTTTGTGGTAGCGTCAGTTGTGATAAGAGTTCGCTGCCGCTCCTCCGTCGCCGTTGCGGTCGCCAACTGCGCTTCGGCCTTCGTCAGCTCAGCCCTGGCAGAGCGTACCGCAAGCTCCAGAGCCGTGGGATCGATGACACCGACAGTTTGTCCTTCGCTGACGAGGTCACCAACGGAGACCGGACGGCCGGTCAGACGTCCCAAGACGCGGAACGCGAGATCGGTCTTGTATTGCGGCTCAACGACGCCGACGGCGACGATGCCGTCCGTGCGGCTCGGCTCAAGGACCATCGACAGTACGGGTCGTACAGGCTCGGGTGCTTTCGCGTCCTGCTGACATCCAGCCAGCACCAGCGCGGATACAAACGTGCCGGTCGCAATCATCGTGCGCCTCTTCATGACGGGTCTTCCTCATATGTCACGGCCTGCCCAACGCTCAGCAGCTTGCCGCCATCGATCACGACGCGCTCGCCCGGCTTGAGGCCCGCCTTGATCAGCACTTCACGGGCTTCATAACCGCCGATCGTCACCGGCTTGAGCGCAGCCGTTTTAGTCGCCGGATCGACGGTCCAAACCGCGGGCTTCGATCCTGCCGCCGCCAATGCACTCCAGGGCAATGCGATCTGCTGCTGGGCTTTCGATTTGACGGTTCCTGCAATGGCGCTTCCAAGCGTCATCGCTGCCGATGGATCCTGGATGGCAACCTTGACGCGGATGGTCGCGCGCTTCGCGTCAATCGCGGGCGAGACTTCCCTGACATGCCCGCTCGCCGTCGCGCCTGCGTCGGAGACAAGCACCAGCGATACGCGGCTATCGTCGAGATCGCCAAACAAGAGGGATTCGTAGATGTCGAACACGGCATCCCGCTCCCCGTCCTGCGCCAGGGAGAAAACCGGCTGCGCGGCCTGTACGACCTGGCCGACTTCCAAATTGCGCGCGGTGACCACGCCTGCCGCTTCGGCGCGCAGCGCGGTATAACCAAGCGCGTCTTTCGACGTTCCGAGCTCCGCTTTTGCTGCTTCAAGGGCACCTTCTGCGGTTCGCAATCCCTCCTGCGCCTGATCGTAGACCGTCCGCGTGGTGAAACCGCTGGCGATCAGCGCCTTTTGCCGTTCGAAGGTCGCCCTGGCCACGCGTAGCTGAGATTCTCCGGCCAGCACCGCCGCAGTTGCGGCATCGACGTCGGCCTGCTGCTCGGCGGGATCAAGCAAAGCCAGGACTTCGCCAGCCTGGACGCGGGCGCCAACATCGATATAGCGCGCGACCACACGTCCGCTGACGCGGAACGAGAGGTCGGCGCGAAACCGGGCCTGGATTTCGCCAGTGAGGGTGACGGAGGCTTGTCGGTCGCGCGGCTGCACGATCTCCGTGCGCACGATAGCGGCGTGTGTGATGGGAGCAGCGGCATGATCATTGCAGCCACTCAGCGCAAGTGCGACAAGCGCCACCACGAGGCTACCGGGCCGCCTCAGCTTGCATTTGCGAGCAGTTTTATCGATTTCGGTCTGGTTCGCAGCATGATGGTTCATAGCAGGTCCATGCGGTGGCGGGGTGACAACAACTCGCCCAGCACATCCGCCGCTGGACGCACAGAAACCGGTTGGGCTTCGCGAGCCGGATTTTGATCCGGTCGTGTTGCAACGGGGCGGCTGTTCCAATCAGGAGAGCTTGCTCCTGTGTAAAGCGTCGCGGCGTTGGACGGGCGGACGCTTAGCCGGCGAGGCGACCGTATGATGCGACGCTTCGCGGTCGCACAGTTCGCCTGCCGCTCACGCTCTGACAGCGGAAACGAGAGAACGACGGACGTGAATTCATTGCCGGAGCCGTGCTCGACCCGGCCGCGCAGATCCTTGGCAAGGTCGTTGCTGAGCCGAAGTCCGCGCCCAGCGGCGCCCCGTGCCGACCGCGACCCATTGTCCAGGACGACGCAATTCACCAGCCCGCCGGTCCGTGTCAATTTGACCCTGATCTCTCCGGACCGCGCCTCGAAGCACGCATACTTCGCGGCATTGGTTACGAGCCCGTGAACGATCAATCCGAGCCGTCGGCATCGCTCTGATTCGAGCGGAAGAGATTCGGTCGCGAGGACCAGCCGGATATTCATTCGATCCAGCAACGAACGGCGCATGGCGCACCCCATCATGCGGATGGATGTCGCGGCGTCGATCAGCGCCTTGCCCTTGGGCATTGCGAGCGCCTGTTGCACATCGGCATAACCATGCAACAGGTCGACCACGTCGCTTAAGGCACGCTTGGCCTCACGCCCCTCGACCCGGACGGCCGCGGCCGAGACCAGGTTGATCGCGGAGGCGAGCCCACTATTGATCCGGTGATTCAATTCGCGCAGCAGAATGCCCTGCTCCACAATTGGCGAATCCGGCCTGCACACAGTCACGACGATCTCCTCAGGTTGTGCCGGCGAGCGGCGGCCGTTCATCCGGATGAGCTGTCGCAGGCCCTGCAATCCAAGCCAGTCTGCGACCTCATAAATACACTATACGGTATATTTTCTTTTTATTGCATTTTCTTTCTGAGCATGTCAAGCGGGATCTATGCGCGCACAAACTTGAGCTTGGAGACGATGATGGCGAAGGACAAAAGCCCGAAACGTGGCAGGCCGCCAAAGGACCTTGCCAGCGACGCCCAGGCGCGGATTCTCGATGCAGCCCAGCAGCTCTTTCTCGAGAAAGGATTTCGGAGTGCCAGCATCGACGATATCTCCGAGTTGGCCCCTGCGAGCAAACCGACCATCTATGCCTATTTCCCCGGCAAGGAAGCGCTGTTCGTAGCTGTTGTGGCCCGGACCATCAACGGATTGACAGATTTCGCGGGGTTCACGCCGGCAGGCCGCACCATCCAGGAAAAGCTCACCAATCTCGGCATCGAGATCGTGGAGAGATTCGTCGAGGACACGTTGGACCTCACGCGCGCGACGATCGCCGAGTCGCGGCGATTTCCCGAGTTAAGCCGAAATGTTCACGACGCGGCGCGCGACCGCGCGGCTGGGGCAGTTTCTCAACTCTTGAACGAGGCAACGCAGAGGATCGCGCGCTCATCAAAAGGGCCATTCAGCGCAAAGCGGAGCGTTGCGACCGCGCAGATGTTCATGGATCTCATTCTGCTTCCGATGCTTATGAGATCTCTGATGGGCGAGGAACTGAAAGATCTCAGAAAAGAGCTGCCGACGTTCTTGCACGAACGGGTCAATTTCTTTCTCGCGGCTTGCGAGGCAGACTGGAGGCCCTGAATCAGCCCACCCAGACCCCGCTCGCTATCCTTGCGCCCCGGCTTTGGCACATAACTCGGCGGCCAGGTCGATCGACTGACCCCACGGCAGATGATGCAGCGCGCTTGCGCAGAAATCCATCATCTCGTCAAAAGTGGGCCTAACGGTAGCCGCCTTGATCCGCAACGACCTCAGCGAGATGGGGTCGAATGCAATTCACGTCGGCAGGCTTCGCCGAAGTGACGCAAGGGATCCATTTCCTCCATGAACTCAGGTAAATCGACGAGTTCGCGGTTCGGCGACAGGAAGGTTTCGATGATCACGCGCCCTGCCCGCTCCGCCGCTTGAACCACTTGATCGCTGGACAGAATCCTCATCCGCCCGATGAGCGCATACAGATTGACCAGTTGCGGAATCTCGGATTTGTCGCTGACGAGCGCGTCGGCGTAGAGTCGGGAGGCTTCCTCGATGAAGCTTCGATAGAGCCGCTCGCGCTTGGAGATCGACCGGGCATAGTGGCGCTCGCGAAGCCTGCGGCGCCGACTCACCCATCCTGTTACGATCGTAGAGATCGCTCCGAAGGCCGAGCCTCCGAACGCGGCGAAAGCGGGAGCATACATCGTGTTCATGCGATCATTCCTCATCTCTTGCGCCGCGGTACCGGAGCGATCCTATGGTCTTGACCGAAGCAGTTCCCGCAGCGTGATCGAAGACGGCTCTGCAAGCATCGCTGAGGTCTGACTTTCTTTGCCTGAGACAAGCCTCCACATTCTCGGCGTCAGGGATGTAGCTGGCGCATAGCCGGAAGGCATCAGGCGCACATGCGGCCCTCTGCTCGGGAGTGCCGCGGTTCTCCTGCGCTAAGACAGTGCCGTTGGCGAACAAAGCTGCCAGCATGACGACCAATGTGTACTTGAACATATCGAATCCCTTCTGCAGTTGAGGCACCCGCGTTCGCCAGGGGAGCGCAGCCTTACGCTCCAAAGTCCCCGCCATTTGAACAGCCCGAACACGCGCTTGTGAGTCTTCGCTCTTGACACACCCCGGGGATCGGGATGTATATGAAATATACGGTATAGTATATTTATGAGGTGAAAAATGTCAACACTTTTGTGGTCGGTTGCAAAAGAAAATCCGGGGCCGGGGCTTGCACTCGCATTCCTGAACCTGGTCGTGGCTCTGTTCCTCGTGGGCCTGAGCTTGCTGCTGGGCGTTACGATATCCTTGCTTGCCGGGCTGCACGCGTTCGTCGATCGAGAGGCGGTGCCGATCACGCAACAAGCCCAGCGCCGGAGGGTCACTCCATGACGTCAGCCCTTCTCCTAGCTCGCGATTGCATCATCTATTCGGTCAGGATCTGGCTCGTGCCCGTTGAATGCGCATTCAACGTAGTTGAGTCGGAGCTCGTGCGCAGAGGCGTCCAGCTTTACCCGGTCGAATAGCGCACAGTGCGCGCCACCTGATGGCTCATTCGCGATTGACCCGAAAACCATGAACTACATTCCATGCGACTGGCGGGACAAGCGCCGCCAACTCGACGCCAAGGTCCATCTGGAATCAAAACGGAAGCAATGCATGCCGTCCACATCGGGCCGAAGAGCCGGTGACCAATAAGCCACCTGTCAGTTTTCACAGACAGCCACACTGGATTTACCTCATGTCGAAGAAGCGATTGCTAGCAATTGTCGTTTTGTCCGCCACGCTTGCCGCTACGGGCGCGAAAGCCGATGTCACCCACTCACCTTTGGACGCTGCAAATAGAGGCGTAGCCGCGCGAGGCGATGCCGAGGAGGTCGTGCTTCGTCGCTTGCTCGAGCAATTTCGCGCAATAAAAATGTCGCTCAGTCAGGCGGTAGCGATCGCCGAGCATTTACATAGCGGTTCAAGGACCGCGGACGTTAGCTTTGAGATATCCGGTCCGGCCATTTATCGGGTGCGGACGGTAAGAAATGAGCGAATTTGGGAGAATGTCATTGATGCGAACACCGGAAGCGTTACAGAAAAAGAAATTTCGTCATCGCTGAGGGAACTAGACCGACAGGATCTGGGTAACGTCATTGCTCTGAAGTCAGTTGAGCAAGAGCTGTCGGACGCCGTACGCATCGCCGAGAAAGCTGCCGGGGGAAGCGCCCTTGCCGGAGGTCTGATGAAGCAGGATGGCAAACTCAACTTCGTGGTCGTCATCGCCAGTGGTGATCACTTGAAGGAGGTCATGCTCGAACCGCCCAGGGTCGGCAGGGAAAAGTCAGCTCGCCAATAGCCACAGCGGGGCCTAACAACAACCATTTGTGGTTGTGGGTCCCGGCTCCCGTGCGCAATTGCGCACCAGGCGGGGACGACGCGTTGATAGATTTCGCTCGTTCGCAAAAAACAAAAAGCCCGGTCTCTCGACCGGGCTTTTCAATTCCAATTCGTGAAAACCTTACGCGGCTTCGTCCGCCACGGCGGCGTCGTCACCGTCGGCTTCCGTGTCTGCCTCGTCGGCTTCACCGTCGGCGCTACCTTCGGTTTCGGTCTTGGCGCCGCGCCGCGGGCTCTTGGCGAGCTGGCTTTCGATTTCCTTGACCGCTTCGGTCTCGGTCGAATGCTGCACGACGGCGATTTCGCGCGACAGCCGGTCGAGCGCCGCTTCGTACAACTGGCGTTCGCTGTAGGACTGCTCGGGCTGCGATTCGGAGCGATAGAGATCGCGCACCACTTCGGCGATCGCAACGATATCGCCGGAATTGATCTTGGCTTCGTATTCCTGCGCCCGGCGCGACCACATCGTGCGCTTGACGCGGGCACGGCCCTTGAGGGTCTCCAGCGCCTTCTTGACCAGCGACGGATCCGACAGCTTGCGCATGCCGACATTGGCGACCTTGGCGGTCGGCACCCGCAGCGTCATCTTGTCCTTCATGAAATTGATCACGAACAGCTCAAGCTTGGCGCCCGCGATCTCCTGCTCCTCGATCGCCAGGATCTGGCCGACACCGTGAGCGGGATAGACCACGAATTCATTGGTCTTGAAGCCCTGACGCTGGGTCAGAACCTTCTTCGGCTCTTCGACCCGGGGTGCTGCAGCCACCGGCTTGGCGGCAGGCTTCGCAGCGACGACGGCAGCCTTCGGCGCAGGCGCCGCGGCTTTATGGGCGATCGCCTTAGGGGCAGCGGCTTTAGGGGCGATCTTGGGGGCGACCTTCGAAGCAGTGGTCTTCGAACCCGTCGCTTTCGCGGCAGTTTTGGCAGTCTTGTCTGGCATTGCGCTTCTTTTGTTTTTCGAGGACTTTGTGGCCGCTGCCCTCTTGGCTTCCTTCACGGGCGCCTTGGCACGGCCTTTGGTTGCGCTGCGGCTGACCGCAGCGACTTTCTTCGAACTCTTGGAAACACTCTTTTTACGCGTTTTCTGTGACACAGCCTGCGCGCGGAAACTGCCACGCCCCTGTTCGAGTTTTACGGGAACCCAAGGGGACCACAGGTACGCATGGCCGGGTTCGGCTTGTAATGTGCCCAATATAGCACATTTTCCGCAAAAATCAATGATTTACGCCCGATTCCGGGCGCATACAGGGAGCTTTCCGTCATAAGACCGCCAACAGGGTTAAATCGGCGGGCCTTAATAGGTCCGAAACGGTCTCAACTCGCCGTTGCAGGCCGTCACCGAATCAGTCGCCGGTGCCGGGTTCCTTGGAAAAATATTTCTCGAACTTGCCTTCCATGCCCTCGAAATCCTTCGCGTCGGGCGGGGATTCCTTCTTCTGGGTGATGTTCGGCCAGGCCTTGGCGTACTCGGTATTGACCTCGAGCCACTTCTCCAGCCCCGGTTCGGTATCCGGCTTGATGGCATCCGCCGGGCATTCAGGTTCGCAGACGCCGCAGTCGATGCATTCGTCGGGGTGGATGACCAGCATGTTCTCGCCCTCGTAGAAGCAGTCGACGGGGCAGACTTCAACGCAGTCGGTATATTTGCATTTGATGCAGGCTTCAGTGACGACGTAAGTCATCCAGGACTCCGAACGGGATCAATTTCTCGGGGTTTGCGTAGCGCAGCTAGTGCGCTGCCGCAAGGGAAGCCGAACGCGGATAAGCGCGTTTCATCGCCCCCAGATAGTCATTCCCGGCGGCCCTGCAAATCCTCGTAGAGCACGCGCGCGGCGGTCGCATCGCCGCGCCGCTCGGAAAATCCGGCGACCTTCAGGATGCGTACGCTGTTGTCGAGCCCGATCGTCAGCACGTCGCCGATTTTCACCGCATGGCCGGGGGCTGTTTCGCGCACGCCGTTGATGCGGACATGACCGGCCTCGACCAGCGCGGCGGCGCTGGAGCGGGCCCTCACCACCCGCGCATGCCACAACCACTTATCGAGACGCTGGCGCTCCAAATAGACCTACTTCGAAACAGATTAGTCCTTATTTATTTTGACGCGTTTTCTTCACGCGAACCGGTACCCACTTCGCTCGAAAACGCTACTCCTTGCGATTCCCCGCGAGCTGCTCTTTCAATGCCGCCAGTTTTGCAAACGGCGAATTCGGATCGATCGGCCGGTCGCGCTCGCGAGGTGCGGCGCTGGTGGCGTATTGGCGATGCGACGGGCCGCTGTCGCGGCCGCCCTTGCCGCCCTTGTCGCGGCCACCGAAATCGCGGCCCTTGTCGCGGCCGCCGCGGTCGCGGTCCTTGTTGCGATCGCCGCCGAACTTGCCCTTGTTGCGGTCGTTGTCGCGATTGTTGTCGCGGTCCCTGCCCTTGCCTTCAAAACGCTCGCGCGGCGGACGCGCCTGATCCGGACGCGGCTCGACGGCCGGTGCGCCCTCGGTTGCCGGCGTCGCGGCAACGGCCTCGGCCGGCGCGCCTTCGCGGGGCTTTCGGAAATCGCGGTGGCGGTCGCGCCGTCCGTGGCGGTGACGTTCCGGCTTTGCGCCCTCGCCGCCTTCGGCCGCAGCGGCTGCGGGCTGCGCGCCTTCCGGCGCCCGTTCCTGACGGCCCTGATGCCGCGGGCGGTTGCGATCGTGACGCGGCGGACGGCGTTCTTCGGAACGGCCGCCGGGACGCCAGACTTCGATCAGTTCGGGCGCCACGGGCGGTTCCGGCGCAGCCTCGGCAGCAGCGGCTTCGGCCGGTGCGGTCTCGGCGACCGGCTCGGTTGTTTCAGATCCGGTTATCGGCTCGGCAGCGGCCGCTTCCTGCGGCGCTTCAGCCACTGGTGCTTCTACCGGAGCGACAGGTTCGGCGGCAGCTTCAACGGGCTCCGGCGCTGCTTCAACGGCGGGCGCCTCTTCGCTCGCGGCGGGCAGGAGCGTGATTTCGGGCAGCAGCGCCGCCGACGGCGTGGGATCGCCGGAGACCGGCAGCTCGGCGGCGGCTTGTTCGACTGGCGTTTCGGACGTGGCGTCAACTGGCGCCTCGGCGACGGCTTCAGCCGGTGCCGTCTCCGCGGCAGGCGCTTCTTCCACCACGACCGGCTTCGGCGGCAGCGGCGGGCGCTTGTCCATGCGATAGCCGAGCGCGCGCAAGATCGAGGCGAAATCTTCGCCGGCCGATCCGGTCAGCGAGGTCATCGCTTGCGTGACGACAAAACCGCGGCCGTCGAACGCGCCGGTGGGCTTTTCGCCCGGCGAACTCTCGCGCCAGGCCAGCGCCGGCCGAATGAGATCGGCGAGCCGCTCCAGAATATCGACGCGCACCGCGCGTTCGCCGCACTGGCGATAGCCGAGCACGCGATAGGCGTCGCGCGGCAAAGCCTTGTCGACCGGGAACGAGGTCCGGCCGCTGGAGGCCAGATGCTGCGCATTCGACAGCAGCGACATGTCGACATTGTCCTGCTTCTCGGCCCACAGCAGCGAGGCCAGCGAACGCGCCGCGGGCTTCAACAGCCCGGGGAAATAGATGTGATAGGCTCCGAACCGCACGCCGTATTTGCGTAACGTCGCGCGCGAGGCCTGATCGAGATCCTTCATCTCGGCCGAGATTTTGGTGCGCTCCAAAACGCCGAGCGCCTCGATCAATTGGAACGCGATGCCGCGCGCGATCCCCGTGATGTCCTCGGCCTTGGCGAGACCGAACAGCGGCCCCAAGAGCTTTTCGATATGCGTCTTCAGCCACAGATCGAGCCGCGTCTGCACCGCTTCGCGCGGCGCGCCGTTCAGGCGCTCGTCGGAAATGATGCGCAGCCGCGGATGCAGCGCGTCGTCGGCGGCGACAAGCTTGGCCACCGCATCGCCGGTCCAGCGGATGGTGCCGTCCGAGGTCAGCACGAACTGATCGTCGGGGGCCGCGCTAAGCTTTTCGGCGCGCGCATCGATCTCGCCGGCGAGCGCTTTCAGCGCCGTGGCCTGCAACGCTTTCGCATCCGAGCCGGCTTCGGCTGCATCAGGTGCAAAGGTGAATCCATCGAGCCGGCCAATCACGTGGCCCTCAACGGTCACTTCGCCGGTCTTGCCAATTTCCGTATTCAAAACGCTGTTCTCCCGCAGGCGGCGCATCAATACACTGGTACGGCGGTCAACGAAACGCTCCGTGAGCCGTTCGTGCAGTGCATCGGACAATTTATTTTCGACCTCGCGCGCGATCCCCTGCCAGTGATCGGGATCGGACAGCCAGTCCGGCCGGTTGGCGACGAAGGTCCAGGTGCGGATTTGCGCGATCCGGCCCGACAGCGTGTCGATATCGCCGTCAATCCGGTCGGCCTGCTCGACCTGGGCGGCAAACCATGCATCCGGAATCCGGCCCTTTTTCATCAAAAACCCGTACAAATTGGTCACGAGTTCGGCATGGGCCGCGGGCGCGATCTTGCGGTAGTCCGGGATCTGGCAGGCGTCCCACAGCCGTTCCACGGCGGCGGCGCCATGGGCCATGTCGCGGACGTCGCCGTCGCGGGCCGCGTGATCGAGCACGCGCAAATCTTCGGCGATCGGCGCCCGCGTCAGCACCTCATGGTTGGGCGTCAGCGCCAGCGACACCTGCAGTGCGCCCAGCGAGGAGAAGTCCAGTTTCGAGTTGCGCCATTGCAGCATTTTGACGCTGTCGAACGTGTGGTTCTGCAGCGCGTTGACCAGTTCCGGCTCGAACGGCGCGCAGCGCCCGGTGGTGCCGAAGGTGCCGTTGCGCGTCGCGCGGCCGGCGCGGCCGGCGATCTGCGCGAATTCGGACGGATTGAGGCGGCGGAACTGGTAGCCGTCATATTTGCGGTCGGAAGCAAACGCGACGTGATCGACGTCGAGGTTCAGCCCCATGCCGACGGCGTCGGTGGCGACGAGATAATCGACGTCGCCGTTCTGGAACATCGACACCTGCGCGTTCCGCGTGCGCGGGCTCAGCGAGCCCAGCACCACCGCGGCACCGCCATGCTGGCGGCGGATCAACTCGGCGATCGCGTAGACTTCATCGGCGGAGAACGCGACGATCGCGGTTCTTCGCGGCTGGCGCGTGATCTTGCGGTCGCCGGCGAACTCGAGCTGCGACAGCCGCGGACGCGTGACGATGGACGCGCCCGGCAGCAGCCGCTCGATGATCGGGCGCATGGTCGCAGCCCCCAGCAGCAGCGTCTCGTCGCGCCCGCGGCGATGCAGGATGCGGTCGGTGAAGACATGCCCGCGCTCGAGATCGGCGGCGATCTGGACTTCGTCGACGGCGAGGAACGAGACGTCGATATCCCGCGGCATCGCTTCCACGGTGGAAACCCAGTAGCGCGGATTCTTCGGCTTGATCTTCTCCTCGCCGGTGATCAGCGCCACGGATTCCGCGCCGGCGCGCGCGGCGATCTTGTTATAGACCTCGCGCGCGAGCAGGCGCAGCGGCAGGCCGATGACGCCCGAGGAATGCGCCAGCATCCGCTCGATCGCGAGATGGGTCTTGCCGGTATTGGTTGGTCCCAGCACAGCGGTAACGCCGGCGCCGGGGGCCCGTTCATTTGACCGTTCGTGGCCGAACGTAGACGAGTAAGAGAAAGCCATATTTTTCAGGTGTTTCTTGTAGCGGAGGTCAATCGTCATTGCGAGGAGCGAAGCGACGAAGCAATCCATTCTTTCTTTGTGGAACTATGGATTGCTTCGCTGCGCTCGCAATGACGGGAAAAACCTGAGCTCTTTTTTCGGTTGGCACCAATTGCGCCGATTTTGTCTCACTTTGCGACGCATCTGGGTCGCGGCTTAAGCTCTGGAACGAGTCCGGAACGAATCGCGCCCGAATCGCTGACTCTTCCCGGAACCGGCTTCGTTCACCGCAACATCTCGCGTTGGCGCTAATGGTGCGGCACTAGATCAAGTTTCCTGGCGCTTCACAAGCGGCGGTTTTCCGGCGGAATCCTTAAAGTCCAGGAGGCGTCGGAGTCGAATCAGAAGGCGACAAGAGTCAAGCGCGGAGTCGGGGCCTACTTCACTCTCTCTCGGTCGGCGTCACTTCCCCTCTCCCACCCAACTCGGGTTTACCCGAGTTGGGCATTTTAACTATCGAAGTCGGATAGATCCGACTTCGATTGGGAGAGGGCGGCACGGACGCGCGGAGCGCGTTCGTGACGGGTGAGGGGTCTGTCTCCGCGGACACCGAATGCGCGGTGAGAGACCCCTCATCCGGCAGCCTTCGGCTTCTGCAACCGACGACATAGGTAACAGTTCAGCCCGACGACATAGGTAACACAATTCTCGTTTCGTTCAGGTCTGCTGTTTTTGTGGCTGTGGACCCTGTGGGCGATGCTCTTGCATCGTCCACAAGTCCACAGGCCTGTTTGGGTTTTCGCAGGCGGTCGTCGCGGTGGGCGATCGTGCCGAGCACGATCGGGCCGTAGCAGACCGTCCATCCAGCGGCATCGTGTTCGCAGAGGCCGACCGGCTCGCCGATCAAGGCCCCGCTGATGTAGATCGTTTGGCCCTGCCATTTGATCTCGCCGTTATGACGCACCCGCCGCACTTCGCAGTCACCGTATTCCGGCTCGCGCAAGACGCCGTCGAAGCGGCGCGGCGAGGAGGTATAGTGATCGGCCGGCGTGTCATCGTCGAGCGACTCGTGCGGACGCTGTTCGTTGTAGATGCGCTGGAAGTTCCGCAAGCGCTTGAGCTGCTCGCGCAGGCTGTGCGCCGGTGGACTGGCGGTGTCCTGCAACAGCGTCAGATGCATCCGCTCGTGGCGGCCATTCTGCTGCGGTTTGCCGGGCGCAATCCGCTCCGGCAGCACGCCCGCCTTGATCACCTTGACCGACAGTTGCGAAAGCCCGCCGGCACCGCGCGACGCAAAGGGCGGACCGTTGTCGGAACGCAGCCGATGCGGCAGGCCGAACTCGCGGAAGGCGGCCTCCACGACCGGCCAGACGTGCGCGGTATCGGTACGCGTCATCGCCTGGCAGCGCAGCAGATACCGGCTATGGGCATCGGTCAGCGTCAGCGGTTCGCAGCATTTGCCGTCCCCCGTCATGAACCAGCCCTTGAAGTCGATGCACCACACCTCGTTGGCTGCCGTGCATTCCGCAAACGGTGCGCTCGAGGGCGGGCTGCGGCGGCGCAGCTTCCGCTTTACCGTCAATCCCTGGCGGTCGAACAAGGCTCCGATCGTGCTCGCCGCAGGCCATTCGAGCGCCGGCGCCCGACGTTCCAGAAAAGCCAGAACCTTCCGGGGTCCCCAACTCGGATGCGCCCGCCGCACCGCAAGGCAGCGTTCGGCGATCTCCTCGCCAATCGCCTGGGGATGATGCAGCGGCGCACGTGGGCGGTCCCACAGACCCTCAACACCGGCTTCCTGATAACGCTCAAGCCACTTGTATCCGACCCTTCGGCTCACGCCGAACCGCCGGCATACCGCCGCAAACGACTCCTCGTGCTCCTCCGCCGCAATCACAAAGCGCATCCGCTCGTCCACCGCACAGGTCTCCATCCAAACCATCGGCAAGGCCCTCCCTGCCGATCACTTGACCTGTTACCCATGTCGCCGGTCTATTGTGTTACCTATGTAGCCGGTTTGGACCGGCTGCCACCTTCTCCCACAAGGGGAGAAGGGAAGAGACCCTACTGCGTCTTCGCCACCCGCGGCGGGGCGGCGGTGGTCACGAAACTTGTGGCTTCCAGCATCGCGGGGCCGAACGGGGTCGGGATCGTCAGCCGGAACGGGACCAGCACGCGGGTGCCGGCGATCGGCACGAAGGCGATCTCGATATTGCGCTGGCTGGCGAGATATTTGATCACCGGGCGGTCGGGGATATAGCCCGCGACCGGCGTGAAATAGATCGAGCAGACGATCGCCGGGCCATGATAGCCGCGCTCGGCCTTGACCATTTCCATGCGCTTGAAATCGAGTTTCAAATCGTAGCGCAGCCGGCCGTCAAAGATGCCGGCGGCGGTGCGGCAGGTGTCCGGGCTCATCAGATCCGCGGTGCCGGGCACCCGCAGCATCGAGCCCGTCATCGGATCGTAGACGTTTTTGCGATGTGCGTCGGTGACGACGATGCGGTCGGGATCGACCGGCGGCTCCGGCTCGATCGAAAATTCCTTGATATTGCCGTTCACCAGCGCCAGGCGGATGGTTTCGGACTTTTTCGAGGTCGTGGTGGTGGCGGTATAGGCGGAGGAGACCAGCGCGCCGTTGACGATTCTGCCCTGGGAGGCGCCTGAGCCGCTGCCGCCGGAAAACGCCTTCAAGAGCCCCGCGGTGGCGCCCTGGGCGGCCGCGGAAAAACTGTCGTCGCCGATTTCGATGGTCCAGGAGCCCTTGCCGACCGGGATTCCCGACAGCGACGCCTCGTACTGGGCATCCAGCCGCCCCTGCGCCGACGCAGGCGCGGCCTGCGACAGGAATGCGCCGGCGCACAGGCAGAAAAACACCCATCGGGGCGAAATGGCGCGGCGTGTCACTGACTTGCGGTCCTGGTATTGGCGCGATCGGGCTTCATTTAAGCAAAAATATCCGGCAAACAACGCGCATTGGGCGAAAAGCGTAACTTCAAAAGCCTGTGCGGCCGGCGTGACCCGGCCAGAACAAGGGTCGAAACGCGAAGCCCAAGATGTCGGCGGCGAATGCGCCCTTTATATGATGGCTTAAGTCGCTGGAACCGCTTGTGAACCCGCCCGTCCCGGCCCCCGGGCGCTAGCGAAAACCGGCCTTAAAACCTTGACGGTCCGGGCATCTCCCCCTATACGTCCGCGGTTCCTGGAAATGGACATGATTTTGGACCCCCGCGTGGCCGCCTTGAGCGTTGCCTGTAGCCGGGGATGGCAGAGGATTTGTTGAGATGTCACGGCGCTGCGAACTGACGGCCAGGGGCCCGCAGGTGGGTCACAAGGTGAGCCACTCGAACATCAAGACCAAGCGCCGGTTCCTGCCGAACCTGTGCAACGTCACCTTCATATCGGACGTGCTCGGCCGCAACGTGCGCCTGCGCGTCTCGACCAACGCGATCAAAACCGTCGACCACAATGGCGGCCTCGACACCTTCCTCCTGAAAGCCAAGGCGGAAAACCTGTCGCCCCGCGCGCTGGACCTGAAGCGCGCGATCCAGAAGAAGAAGGCCGCAACTGCCGCGCCGGTGGCGCAGGCGAGCTGAGCTTCTCGTTAACCTGATTTAGCGGCTAGAGAGTTTTGAGCGGCTGGGTCGAAAGACCCGGCCGTTTTTGTTTTGGGAGATACACGCACGATCGAACTGCGGTGCCATTCAGCCCGCAACCGATCCCGCTTCGCGCAGCGCGGTGATCTGCAAGAACAGCGATTCCGGGGCAACATCCGGATGATTGTCCGGCAACAAATCGAGCGCCATCGCGGAAATCTCTTCCAGCAATCCGTCGAGGGTCGGCGCGTCGGCGGCGGCCGGTATGTCGTCACAATGCCCGCTCCAGACCGACGCTTCCTCGTCCCAGGCGGCGGAAATCGTGAAAATGACGGGTCTGGACATCGCCGCTCCGTTGCTTGCCGCGACGCATCTCAAAGCCGGGCGGCTGATAGATGATATCACAAAACCGGTGGAGCGTCCCCCCGCTTCGAACCGGGAATGGCACCCTCACGACCCAGAAGGCTCTTGCTCGCACCGCGGGAAGTGAGCATCCTAGAGTTGAAGGCGTTTCGAGTATCAGGCAGGGATGGACGCAACCTCGGAATTCAAGACAAAGATATTGAGCCGCAAGAGAGAGCCGGAGGAATACCGGCTTTATCGAGCAGGCCTCGAATGGGATTTGACCGATCCCATCGTTATTGAGCGCGCGGAAGACTTTAAGTCGACGTATCGGTGGCGTGATCGCCTCACGCCTTATCTTTGAGCTGCACCCGGTTCCGAGGACACCGAGTTAGGTGTTTTATGGAGCAGGAGGTGTGTCATGGAGAGACGGCAGTTTACGCGAGAGTTCAAGCTTGAGGCTGTACGCCTGATCAAGGAGCGCGGCGTGTCGTATGCGCAGGCGTCAGCAGACCTTGGCGTTCATCCAACGCAGTTGCGCAATTGGGTGAAGCAGCTGGCGGACGATCCGCAGCATGCATTCCCCGGCCAGGGCCAGATGAAGCCGGAGCAGTTGGAGATCGCGCAGCTCAAGCGCGAGGTCGCCAAGCTGAGAGCCGAACGGGACATCCTAAAAAAAGCCGCGGCCTACTTCGCGAAGGAATCAACATGAAGTTCGCCTTCATCGCGAAGCACCGGGGGATCTGGCCGGCGGAATGGTTGTGCGGGGCGCTCGGTGTCTCGCGGGGTGGGTTCTATGCCTGGCTGACACGGCCGCGCAGCCAACGCAGCCGGAGCGATGAGGAGTTGGGCGCGAAGGTTCGCGCCAGTTTCCTCGCCAGCGATCGAACCTATGGCGCGAGGCGAGTGTGGCACGACATGTTGGCGGAAGGCGGGTTGTGTGGACTGCATCGGATCGAGCGTTTGATGCGGCTACAGGCTCTCAAAGCCCGTCCACGACGGCGGCGACTGCCGCCCGATCTGGGTGAGCGGCAGGTCGCCGCCGTCGCTCCCAACGTGCTCGACCGCAGCTTCGATGCGTCCGCTCCCAACCGCAAATGGATCGCTGACTTCACGTACGTGTGGACAGCGGAGGGTTGGCTCTATGTTGCCGCTGTCGTCGATCTCTTCTCCCGCCGTGTGGTTGGTTGGTCGATGAACGCAGCGATGACGGCCCAGCTCGTCACTGACGCCCTGGTGATGGCGATCTGGCGACGGGGCAAACCGGACGCGCTCTTGCATCATTCCGATCGCGGCAGCCAATACACCAGCGAACAGTTCCAGCGGCTGATGGCCGATCACGGCGTCGTCTGCTCGATGAGCCGGTCAGGCAACGTCTGGGATAACGCGGCGATGGAGAGCTTCTTCTCGTCATTGAAGACCGAGCGGACTACGCGCAGAGTGTACCGAACGAGGGATGACGCCAAGGCTGACGTCTTCGATTATATTGAGCGCTTCTACAATCCGAAACGCCGGCACTCGACGATCGGATATTTGAGCCCTATGGAGTTCGAGCAGCAGGCTGGATTAGCTTAAGCAGGTGTCAACAGAACCGGGTGCAGCTCACAGGCTCGAAACGATCAGAAACGACAATGCTGCCAAGCTCGAACAAATGCGTGCGACGGTCGAAGAGAAACTCCACGATACGTTGGAGCAGCGTTTGGCTAATAGTTTCAAGGTCGTGAGCGATCAGCTCGAACAGGTCTTCCGCGGCTTGGGCGAGATGCAAACCTTAGCCACTGGGGTGGGCGACCTAAAACGCATGATGACCAACGTTCGAGCACGCGGAACGTGGGGCGAAGTTACACTCGCTAATATTCTTGAGCACGCAATGGCGCCGGACCAATATGAAAAGAACGTTGAGGTTAGACCCGGCAGCAATCAAAGAGTTGAGTTTGCGATCAAGCTACCTGGGGGTGAAGGTGGGCCGCTCTGGCTCCCAATTGACGCGAAATTTCCTACTGAAGATTACGAGAGACTCGTGGATGCGTCTGACCGGGGAGACTTGGAGGCTGTGGAGGTCGCGGCAAAGGCCGTTGAGGCTCGCATTCGCCATTCTGCTGACGAGATCTGCACTAAATATGTTCATCCGCCCTACAGTACAGACTTTGCTATTTTGTTTTTGCCTACCGAAGGACTCTATGCCGAAATAATTCGACGGCCTGGAGTGGTAGACTCCCTCCAGCGCGACTTTCGTATCATCATTACAGGTCCCACAACCTTGCTCGCGCTTCTAAACAGCTTGCGGATGGGCTTTCGCACGCTCGCAATTCAAAAGAGATCGAGTGAGGTTTGGCAAATCCTTGGAGCAGTTAAAAGCGAGTTTGGGAAATATGGTGCCATACTTGATAAGGTTCAAAAGAAACTCCAAGAGGCCTCTAGTACCATCGACGACGTGGCCAAGCGGCGAAGAGCTATAGACCGAAAGCTTAGAACGGTAGAGGTTCTTCCAGAGATGGAAGCGGACGAGCTGCTTGGCGTCACCACCGATGTGGAGACTTCGACGGAAGCCACCGCCAGCGATCCCAGTCCTGAGTTAAGTGCTTCCTGATCTAGGCCGATTATCCATCGAACAACTCGGATGATAAGCTCCGTGAGCGGCACAACAAAACCCTAGACGAACGGCGCTGAAGCGGACGGCGACATAATGATTTTGCCCGACGGGCAAATCACTTGCCGCGTTCCGCGATGTCCGAGTCCAGCCCCTTCCGCAAAAATATTCCTCTTCGCGCCGACCCCAAATCACCGGTAGAACTCCCGCCGTCCCGTCCCCCAGAGGGGCGCTCGCGATCGTCACGGACGTGGGGCGGGATGCGGTGGACGCTTGCAGCGTCAGGCGCGGAATTGGGCGGCAGGGCGGGTCAACTCCGTGAGCAGTCCCAATGAAACGCTGACGAACGGCGCTGAGGCGGACGGCGAAGGCGTGTGGTCCTGGCACCCGTTGCTGGTGTCAAGTCCGCGGAGGTTTTGCGGGCCCGACCGGGCTTTGCGCAAGCCTTTAATCCGCGGATGACGGTGGCAAAAGGAATTCGTCGCCGGGGAGAGCGCGTTATAAGCCGTAAAACCATTGCGCAGGGAATGCCGGGGTGCCTCCGCTGAACCTGTATGCTCGTGTGCGTTTCTTTGCACAATCTTGCACACGAGACCGCGGGTGCAGCGCGCCCCCGGCATTTCCCTGCGCCCTCTGATTTTCAGATGGTGCGATGTTTTTGGAAAACTCGCGCGGATTGGGCGGCGGGATCGCGGAGGTGTGCCGGAAGAATTCATAGCCGATCATCCGCACATCCGTCATTGCGAGCGAAGCGAAGCAATCCATGCCGCCACGCGAAGAAAGAATGGATTGCTTCGTCGCTACGCTCCTCGCAATGACGATGTTGGGCGAGCGCCGAATTCCCCCTTGCCCGCTCACCCGGAACCTAGCATCCTGTGGTTGAGAGCGACGCAAAAGCGCGGGAGCTGCGGCATGACGGAAACGACTGAAACGGCGAAGCGGAACATCATCATTTGCTGCGACGGCACGGGCAACGAAATCAACGAGAACATTTCCAATGTGCTCAAGCTCTATCGCTGCCTGCGCAAGACCGCCAAGACCGAGCCGCGCCAGCTCGTGTTCTACGATCCCGGCGTCGGCACGCTGGCGCGGCCGGACCCGTGGCACAAGCTGCGGCAGGATTTCAGCGCCATCCTGGGGCTCGCCACCGGCTATGGCCTCGATGACAAGGTGCTGCAGTCCTATCACTTCCTGGTGCACAATTACCGCGAAGGCGACCAGATCTACCTGTTCGGCTTTTCCCGCGGCGCCTACACCGTGCGCGTGCTGGCGGGCCTGATCCACAAGGTCGGGCTGATTTCGCCGGAGCAGGCCAACCTCGCAGGATCCGGGCTCACCTCCTACAAGCAGTTTTCCAGCGACGGCCAGCATGGCGCCGACCTGACGGCGCTGACCGATACCGCCGTTGACGCCGACGGGCCGCTGCCCGCGAACAAGGACGACCAGGCGGCACAGTTCGCGCGCATCCTGTCGACGCGATGGCCGACCATCCGCTTCGTCGGCGTCTGGGACACGGTGGCGAGCGTGATCGTGCCGCGGCCCGACCGGTTCTACGTGCCGAGCTTCGAAGAGCTGGCGTTCACGCTGCAGAATCCGAGCGTGCAGACGTTCCGGCAGGCGATCTCGATCGACGAGCGCCGCTGCATGTTCCGCCTGAAGAAATGGGACCAGCCGCAGACCTTCATGCACAACCGCTTCAGCCTGACCCACAATGCCGAGCCGCAGGATATCCTGCAGTGCTGGTTCGCCGGCGTGCATTCCGACATCGGCGGCGGCTACCCCGAGAAGCAGAGCGGGCTGTCGAAATATCCGCTGATCTGGATGATCGACGAGGCCGTCAAATGCGGGCTCAAGGTCGACCAGCGCACCGTCAACACGCTGGCCTGGGGCAAGGACAGGAAAGGTAGCCCGTTCCACTACGTCAAGCCCGACTTCAGGGACCAGTTGCACAATTCGCTGCACGGCGCCTGGTGGCTGCTCGAATTCATCCCGAAACTGGCGAAATACAGGGAATGGCCGGCGCGCAAGGTGTATTTCGGGTTCTACATTCCGGACGCCGAGCCGCGCCCGATTCCGGACGGCGCGTTCATCCACGAGTCCGTGATCCAGCGGATGAACGATCCGGCGCTGAAGTACAAGCCGGTGAATTTTCCGGCGACGCACCAGGTGATCCCGATGCCGGCGGGCCCGACGGAGGGGGTGGCGGCGGTCGAACCAGCGAAGGATGAGGTTTGAGGATTGAATTCGAGATCGCGCCGCACGGACGGTCGGCTCCCTCGCCCCGCTCTTCGCGGGGAGAGGGTTGGGGTGAGGGGCTCTATCCACGAAGTTGGACTCGCGGAGAGTCCCCCTCACCCGGCGCTACGCGCCGACCTCTCCCCGCAAGCAGGGCGAGGTGAACGGCGGCAAACCAACGAAGGATGGTGTTTGAGGATTGAATATTGCCGCCAACACACCCGTCATTGCGAGCGAAGCGAAGCAATCCATCGCGCGGCGCAAAGAAAGAATGGATTGCTTCGTCGCTTCGCTCCTCGCAATGACGAGAGAACAGCGTGCCGCGCGGTCAGTCGGCCCCCTCGCCCCGCTTTCGCGGGGTACGACAACCTGGGTTGGAGAACGCGGCACCGCCACCACACCCGTCATTGCGAGCCACCGGGTCGCGCGAATGCGCGCCCGATGACAGGCTCCGCGAAGCAATCCATGCCTCAACGCAGGGAAAGAATGGATTGCTTCGTCGCAAGTGCTCCTCGCAATGACGGGAGAACGGTCGGGGTGAGGGGCTCGATCCACGCATTCGGACTCGCGGAGAGTCCCCCTCGCTCAGCGCAAAGAAAGAATGCATTTACCGAACGTTCAGCTATTTCCAAGATGATCGCGCGCCTGCCAGAATTGGCTTTAAAACGCTCAGGACGAGCGATGTTGGACCGATCGATCGCCGACGAAGTTGAAGCCGCCATCAGGGCCGGCTCGGCGGAAAAGCACCTCGAAACCTTCAAGCGCGTGACGGACCTGTTTCTGTTGTCCGCCGACGGCTGCAATGGCGAACAGATCGAGCTGTTCGGCGACGTGCTCGAACGCCTGATCCGGACCATCGAGATCCGCGCGCTCACCGACGTCAGCGCGCGCATTGCGCTCGCCGAAATGAGCACGCAGCTGGCTTCGGTGCCGAAGGCGCCGCCGGAGGTGATCCGCCATCTGGCGCGGCATCACGAGATTTCCGTCGCCGGCCCGGTGCTGACCGAATCGGCGCGGCTTAGCGACGACGATCTGGTCGAACTCGCAGGCTCCAAAGGCGAGCAGCATCTGCTGGCGATTTCCGGCCGCTGGTGGCTGAAGGAAGTGGTCACCGACGCGCTGCTGGCGCGGCACTATCCGAGCGTCAGCCGCAGACTCGTCAACAATCCCGGCGCGCGGGTTTCGGCAAGCGGATTTGCCATCGTGCTGGCGCAGGCCGAAACCGATCCCGAGCTTGCGGTCGACATGGGTATCCGGGTCGATCTGCCGTCGGAGCTCCGGCAGCAATTATTGCGCAGCGCCACCGAGGCGGTGCGGTCGCGGCTGTTGTCGCGCGCGCCGCCGCATCTGTTCGAGGAAATCCGCAGCGCCATCGCCGCCGCATCGGCCGGCGCCGGCCGCGAGATGGCAAAAGTGCGCGACTTCCAGGCGGCGCGGCATCATGTCGAACTGCTCAACAGAAGCGGCCAGCTTCATGAAGCGGCGTTGCTCGGCTTCGCGCGGCAGCGGAAATACGAGGAGACGGTGGCGGCCCTCGCGGTGCTGTCGCAATCGACCGTCGACGTCATCCGTCCGCTGATGCAGAGCCTGCGCGACGACGGCATCCTGATTCCGTGCCGGGTGGCGGGCCTCGGCTGGGACACGGTCGCAGCCGTTTTGGAAAGCCGGTTTGCGTCCGGCGCGATGGGGCCGCATGAACTCGCCAGGGCCAAAAGCGCGTTCGCGAAACTGACACTCGAGAACGCGCGCCGGCTGCTGCGATTCTGGCAGGTTCGCTCGACGCCGTCGGCGCCGGGGATTAATTGAGGCGCGCCCCTGTGCCGGACCCCTCACCGCGTCCCGAACGTGGTGGCGCCGAACAGCGCCTTTTGCGTCGCGGGTTGCGAGCGCCAATATTGCGGCGGCGCCTCGACCTGGCCGCCGAGTTCGGCGGCGGCGTGCCAGCCCCAGCGCGGGTCGTAGAGCATGCCGCGGGCGAGCGCGACCATGTCGGCCTTGCCGGAAGCGACGATGTCCTCGGACTGCTTCGCCTCGGTGACCAGGCCGACCGCGATGGTGGTGACGCCGGTGGCCTGCTTGATCGCTTGCGCGAACGGCACCTGATAGCCGGGGCCGAGCGGGATTTTCTGCAGCGGCGAGACGCCGCCGGACGACGCGTCGATCCAGTCGATGCCGCGCTTCTTCAGTTCCGTGACGAATTCGATGGTCTGCGCGAGATCCCAGCCGCCTTCGACCCAATCGGTCGAGGAGACCCGCATGCCGACCGGTTTCGTCGCCGGAAACACCGCGCGCACCGCGTCGAACACTTCCAGCGGAAAGCGCATGCGGTTTTCGAGCGATCCGCCATATTGATCGCTGCGCTTGTTGGAGATCGGCGACAGGAACTGGTGCAGCAGATAACCATGGGCGCCGTGCAGCTCCAGCGCGTCGATGCCGAGCCGCTCGGCGCGTTTTGCGGCAGCAACGAAGGCGTCGCGGATTCGCGCAAGGCCCGCCGCATCGAGTTCCAGCGGCGCGGCCTCGCCTGCCTTGTGCGCAATCGCCGACGGCGCCACCGCCTGCCAGCCGCCCTCGGCGACCGGGATCTGCTGCCCGCCGTCCCACGGCGTATGGCTCGAGCCCTTGCGCCCGGCATGTGCAAGCTGCATCGCAACCGCGGTTTTGGAGCGCTTGCGCACCGAGGCCAGGATCGGCTTCAGCGCGGCTTCGGTGGCGTCGTTGTACAGCCCGAGACAGCCCGGCGTGATGCGGCCGATCGCTTCCACATGGGTGGCCTCGATGCAGAACATCGCGGCCCCCGACAGCGCCAGCGAGTTGATGTGCGTAAAATGCCAGTCATTGGCCTCGCCATCGACGGCCGAGTACTGGCACATCGGCGATACCATGATGCGATTGGGCAGGTTCAAACCGCGCAGCTTGATCGGGGAAAACAATACGCTCATGGGGGGATGTCCGGATGCGAGGGAAGGTGTCGCTTCCTGTGTAGTCATGCACCCCCCGCTCCTCAACCCGCGCCTTGTGCAACCCTCCCCCTACTGCTTGATGCCCGTGGCCTTGATCAGCGCGAAGTTAGCCGCCGTCTCGCGCTTGACGAAATCATCCATCGCGGCCGGCGTCATCGGCAGCGGCTCGATGCCGAGTTTCTTCAGGTTCTCCTGCGTCGCCGGATCGGCCAGCACCTTTTCACCTGCGATATGGAGTTTCTCGACGATGTCGCGCGGCGTCTTCGCCGGCACGAACACGCCGAACCAGATCACGCTGTCGGCATCCTTCAAGCCGATCTCGACCGTACCGGGCACATCGGGCAGATCGGGAACGCGTTTGGGCGTCGATACCAGCAGCGCGCGGACCTGGCCCTCGCGGATCAACGGCAGCGCGGTCGCGAGCGGACAGAAATACAGGTCGATCCGGCCGCCCAGAATATCGGCGATGACTTCCGACCCGCCGCGATAGGGCACGTGCGTGGCCTCGAAGCCGGCGGCGAGGCGGAATTTCTCGGTGCTGATATGCACGGCGCTGCCGATGCCGACCGAGCCGAACGAAATCGAGCCAGGCTTGGCCTTGGCGTCGGCGATGAAATCCTGGATGGTTTTCCAGGGCCGCGAATTCGGCACGATCATCACGTTGGCGCTGGAGCCGATCATCAGTACCGAGGCGAGGTCGTGAGTGGCGTCGAACGCAAGGTTTGGGAAGATGGCCGGGGCAATCGTCAGCGCGTTGGAATTGGAGAGGATGCTGTAGCCGTCGGGATCGGCCTTCGCCACCTGACCCGAGCCGAGCGTTCCGCCGGCGCCGGCGCGGTTCTCGATCACGATCGGCTGGCCGAGTTCGATCGCGAGACGATCGAACAGCAGCCGCGGCACCACATCGGCCGCACTGCCGGCGCCGAACGGGATGGTCGCCTTGATCAGCCGGGACGGCCAGGTTTCCGCATGCCCCGTGGTGACGGCGAAGAGACCCGCCAGCACGCAGACGATTCGAATGGATGTGTTCATCAAACGCTCCGATTTCACTGGCCAGAGCGATGCAAGAACCATTCCGCTGGCGGCACTATTCGCCGAATTTGCCGACCCGCAGATCAACGATACGATAGCGGTTGCCCGGCATCAGCATGCAATCGGCCTCGGCGGAGAATTCGACGAACCACCTGCCATCGTCCGATTTGTCGGTCACTTTTCCGTAAGCGCCCATGCTGCGCGCAAAGCCGGGATCGTTGGTCGGCGCAAAGCCCGAACAAGTTCGAATATCACTCCACCAGCGTGAACTGCAGCAGCAGATTGCGCTGGATCGGCGAGAAATTGTCGTCGGAGACCAGGGTCAGCACGGTGTCGCCTTCCGGCGTCACATGGGCGTCGATGCCCTCCATGTTGTCGATCTCGTCGCCGAGATCGGCGTTGAAGATCGCGGGGCCATCGATCAGGGCGCCGGGGGCCACGGACGCGAGCGCGACGCGACGGATCCGGATGCCGATGCCGCCGAGCCAGGAAAATTTCCGCTCCAGCAGCAACAGATCGCTTGGCGGCAGCAGCACCGCGTCGCTGACGTCGAAATTGTCGGTGCGGCGGACGCTGAACTGGCCCGGCGTCTTGCCGCCGACCAGGAACGCGATGATGTTGCCGTTGGCATCGAGGCCGCGCTCGGAGATCGCGATCAGCGTCCCCGCCAGCGGCAGCCCCTTCGGCACCCAAACCAGCGCCTCGAGTCCCTTGTTGTTCGGCAGCTTGCGCACCGCCGGCGGCATCGGCACGACCTCGCCGGATGCGCGCGTAAAGCCCTTGGAGAAATCGAACCGCAGCACCTGATTGGCGCGCTCGAGGCCGATATAGACGAACGAGCCGTCCAGCGCGATCGATTCGGAATCATACCAGCGACGGCTGGTGATCGGCTTGCCGTCGGGGCCGAGCATCGGCGACGCCTCGACATCTTCAAGACCCGTCATCTCCCGGCCCGTGTAGACGATGCGGCCGGTGAACCAGCTCCCTTTGTCGCTGATGGCGATGAAGCGCTCGCCCTTGGCGTCGAGCCTTATTCCCGACAGTCCGCCAAAACCATGAAACGCCGAGGTCAGAATTAACCCGCTGCGGTATTCCAGCGAACCGAACCGCACATGCGAGCGATCGCGGGTATCGAACGCGGGCAACGGCCGGGCGTTGACCTCGATCGAAACTGGCGCGGTGACCGAATATTCGTCGGGCTTGAATGGTTTCGACGGCGGCTGGACGGCGGTTTGCGCCCGCGCGACGGCAGGCATCGTCATCGCCGAAAGCCCCGCCGCCGTGAAGTTCAGGAAGCGGCGGCGGCTAAGACGCGAGCGCATCTCTCAGGAATGCAAGCGGCGCGGCCGGCCATGTGTCGCGGGCGCCGCGCCGTGGGTCTCGCTGAACAGTTCGGCGAGCTTTTCGGTGATGGCGCCGCCAAGTTCTTCGGCGTCGACGATGGTGACCGCGCGCCGATAATAGCGGGTGACGTCGTGACCGATGCCGATCGCGATCAATTCGACCGGCGAGCGGGTCTCGATCTCCTCGATGATGTGGCGCAGATGCCGCTCGAGGTAATTGCCGGGGTTGACCGACAGAGTGGAGTCGTCGACCGGCGCGCCGTCGGAAATCATCATCAGGATCTTGCGCTGCTCGGAGCGGCCGAGCAGACGCTTGTGCGCCCAGTCCAGCGCCTCGCCGTCGATGTTTTCCTTGAGCAGACCTTCGCGCATCATCAAGCCGAGATTCTTGCGCGCGCGACGCCACGGGGCATCGGCGGATTTGTAGATGATGTGGCGCAGATCGTTCAGGCGACCCGGATTGGCCGGCTTGCCGGCGGCGAGCCACGCTTCGCGCGATTGCCCGCCCTTCCAGGCACGCGTGGTGAAGCCAAGAATCTCGACCTTGACGCCGCAGCGCTCCAGCGTGCGCGCCAGAATATCCGCGCAGGTCGCGGCGACCGTGATCGGGCGGCCGCGCATCGAGCCGGAATTGTCCAAGAGCAGCGTCACCACGGTATCGCGGAAGGTCGCTTCCTTCTCGTGCATGAAGGACAGCGGATGATAGGGATCGGTGACCACGCGCGACAGCCGGGCGGGGTCGAGAATGCCCTCTTCGAGATCGAACTCCCAGGCGCGGTTCTGCTGCGCCATCAGGCGGCGCTGCAGCCGGTTGGCGAGGCGGGCGACGATACCCTGCAGATGCGCGAGCTGCTTGTCGAGATAGGAGCGCAGCCGCTCCAGTTCGTCGTGGTCGCAGAGGTCTTCGGCCGCGATCACCTCGTCGAATTTCGGCGCAAAGGCATGATATTCCGGCCCGCGCGGCTCGTTGGCGCCGCGTGAATTCGGCCGCGTCGCTTCGCCCGGCGTCTCGTCGTCGCCGAGTTCACCGTCGTCGAAGGTGTCGCTGGTCGAGGCCTGAGCGCTCTCCATCGCGCTCTCCGACATCTCGTCGGTGGTCGCCTGCGCCTGATCGGCGCTCATCTCCTGCGCGGCGTCGCTATCGGGCGAGCCTTCGGCACCGGACTGATCGTTCTCGCCGTCCTGATTCTCGTCCTGGTTCTCGTCGTCGTCGGCATCGGCGTTGCGGTCATCGCCGAGGTCGAGCGCAGATAACAGGTCATGCACGAGGTCACCGAACCTGGCCTGATCTTCGGTGACGCGGCTCAACTTGTCGAGGCGCGCGCCGATCTTGTCTTCCAGTACCGGGCGCCAGAGATCGACCATTTTTTTCGCAGCTGCAGGCGGCGCCAGGCCAGTCAGGCGTTCGCGCACCAGCATCGCCAAGGCATCCGACAGCGGCGCATCGGCGCGATCGGTGATCTCGTCGAACTTGCCGCGATGGAAATGATCGTCGAGCATCGCGGTGAGGTTTTTCGCCACGCCGGCCATCCGGCGCGAGCCGATCGCTTCGACGCGGGCCTGCTCGACCGCCTCGAACACGCCGCGCGCCTGCGGATTTCCCGGCATCAGCTTGCGGTGAACCTTGGGATCGTGGCAGGCGAGTTTCAGCGCGATCGAATCGGCGTGGCCGCGCACGATCGCCGCATCCCGCCGGGTCATCTTGCGCGCCGGCTCCGGCAGCCGCGCCTTGCCCGGCGCCAGACCCGGCCGTTCGGCGGCGAACGTCACTTCGAGCTCCGGCTTTTTCGCGATCGCGCGCAGGCACGACGTCACCGCGCGCTTGAACGGTTCGGTCGGCGCTTCCTTCGACCCGGTGCGGAATTTGGGGTTGGATGTGCTCATAGCGTTTTTGTGAACCAATGGCGCGTCACGCCGCCCGGATAGCCTTCGATCGAACCGAATTCCTCATAGCCGCATGCGCGGTAGAAGCCCGGCGCCTGAAAACTCATCGTGTCGAGATAAGACTTCGTCGCCCCAAAGCGTCTCGCTTCGTCTTCAATCGCCCTTATCAGCTTTGTTCCATAGTCCTTGCCGCGAAGCTTCTGCTCGATCCAGAACAACTGTATGAACAGCACCGTGGTCCAGACCTCCCCGACAATCCCACCGACGATCTTGTTGCCTTCGGTCAGTGAGACGGCGAGGCGTTTGTATTTTTGCTTCCCCATCTTCTCGGTGTTGTAGCCGATAAGTCCGCCGAGCACCGCTTTCTTGGTCTTTCCAATGGTGCGCTCGACGGAAATGGACGGCATGGACTAGCTGAGCGCCACGTTCACTGAACTCTCGGCCAGCTCTGCGTTAAAGCAGCGCTGATAGAATTCAGCCACCAGCGGCCGTTCCAGTTCGTCGCATTTGTTGAGGAAGGTGACGCGGAACGCAAAGCCGATGTCGGTGAAGATATCGGCGTTCTCGGCCCAGGTGATCACCGTGCGCGGGCTCATCACCGTCGAGAGATCGCCATTGGCGAATGCGTTGCGGGTCAGGTCCGCGAGCCGCACCATCTTGTTGACGATGTCGCGGCCTTCCTGGGTGCGGTAGTGATGCGCTTTCGCCAGCACGATTTCTACTTCCTCGTCATGCGCCAGATAATTCAGCGTGGTGACGATCGACCAGCGGTCCATCTGGCCCTGGTTGATCTGCTGGGTGCCGTGATAGAGGCCGGAGGTATCGCCGAGACCCACCGTGTTGGCGGTCGAGAACAGGCGAAACGCCGGATGCGGCTTGATCACCTTGTTCTGGTCGAGCAGGGTCAGACGGCCGGAGACTTCCAGCACGCGCTGAATCACGAACATCACGTCGGGACGGCCGGCGTCATATTCGTCGAACACCAGCGCGATATTGTGCTGCAGCGCCCAGGGCAGAATGCCGTCACGGAATTCCGTAACCTGCTTGCCGTCCTTGACGACGATGGAGTCCTTGCCGACCAGATCGATACGGCTGATGTGGCTGTCGAGATTGACGCGCACGCAGGGCCAGTTCAGCCGCGCGGCGACCTGTTCGATATGGGTCGATTTACCGGTGCCGTGATAGCCGGTCACCATCACCCGGCGGTTCTTGGCAAAGCCGGCGAGGATCGCGAGCGTGGTGGCGCGATCGAAACGGTAATCCGAATCGACGTCGGGTACGTGCGGATCGACTTCGGAATAAGCCGGCACCTCAAGGTCGCTGTCGATACCGAACACCTGCCGGACCGACACCTTCATGTCAGGCAAACCGACGGGCTCGATAGTTTTGGTCATGGCGGCGGTCGTCATCAATCCTCCGAGGTCCCGGGCGTTCCCGAAACCAGATTTGCGGCATGGCTGCGGATGGGTGCAGGCACAAACCTAGCAGAGAGCAACGGCCGGCAGAAGCCCGCGGCACAATCAAAGTTCCGTTGCCTTATCATTGAGATAGGTGCTGAACTCGATTTTTGGAGGGCTGCCCTGCGAATCACGCCGCACTTTTACCGGCGGCCGGGCCGCCCCCACCCGGAACCGGTGGGGCTGGATGGCACTTTCTACCTCCGCCTCGAGTTGTTACCTCTGAACATCAAGCATCTCGCCCTTATCCCTTATTGAGACAGGAACCTTGTGACTTCATTCCTTGATCCCCTGATTGCGTTCGTCTCGGCCCATGCGTGGTTGGCCTACCTCACGCTGTTCCTTGCCGCCCTGCTGGAAGCCGTCCCGGTGGTCGGCTCGCTGGTTCCGGGCTCGACCATCATCCTCGCCCTGAGCGCGTTGGTGCCCGGCGGCGAGTTGCAGTTCGGGCCGGTATTGGCGGCGGCTGCCGCCGGCGCTTTGCTCGGCGACGGAACCGCATTCTGGGTCGGCCATCGCTCGCAACGCGAGATCCTCAGCGCCTGGCCGATGACGAATTATCCGGGCATGGTGGCGCAAAGCGAGGCGTTCTTCAATCGCTGGGGCGCATTGGCGGTGTTCTTTGCGCGATTCGTGCCGCCGATCCGCGCTTTCGTGCCGATCACAGCCGGTGCGCTCGGGATGCCGCCGTTGCGATTCTACGGTGTCAACGTTCCCGCGATTCTGGCCTGGGCGCCGGCGCATGTGCTGCCGGGCGTGCTCGCGGTCTCGGCGCTGCACGAATATGCCGGCCTGCCGCATCATGAGCATGTCGGCAAGCATCTCTGGATGTTTGCGGTGCTCGGCGGCGCGTTGATTGTCGCGCTCGCGATCTGGACCATCCGCCGCCGTCACGGCGGCGGCGTGATCGAGCCGGCCAAGCCCGCCGAGTAGCCTCACCTGTCGTTCGATGCCATCCCTCGCCCCGGCGCCGGGCCGACATAGCGTGCGCGCGGGCGGATCAGCCCGCCGTGCTGCAGCTGTTCGCTTGCATGCGCGATCCAGCCGACCGTGCGCGCCATGGCAAATAACGCCAATTCGCTGCCTGCGGGCAGCCGCAAACTGTGCACCAGCACCGCCAGCGCATAATCGATGTTGACGAACTCGCCGGTGGCTTCCGCGATCCGCTCCGGGATTTCCCTTGTGAATTTTCGCGCGGCGCCGGCGCGCGCCAGCGCTTCCAGCATTGAAATGGCGCGCGGATCGCCACGCTTGTAAACGCCGTGACCGAAGCCCGCGAAGCGTTCACCGAGCGCAACCCGTTCGCGGATGACGGGCGCGACGTCGTTATCGACCAGCGTCCTGACCAGCCGCGAGGCCAGCACGCCGGCGCCGCCATGCTTCGGGCCTTTCAAGGCGACGAGACCCGCGATCACGGCGTCATACAGGTTCAGTCCGGTCGAAGCCGCGCACCGCACGGTGAAGGTCGAGGCGTTCAATTCGTGATCGGCCAGCAGCACCAGCGCGCGGCGAATCAGATCGGCGGCATGTTTGTTGTCAGGCGCCCAGGCCTGCGCAATCTGCAGATGGAGCGGCTGCGACGACGGCGCGGTGTTGAGCATGGTCGCGACCACCAGCCGCAGAATGCGCGCACCGACCATGGCGCGCCCGTCAGCGGCGCGGGTAAACGCCCGCGGATCGGCGCTGGCCGCGAGCGCCAGCACGGCGATGGCGCGATCGATCGGCGCGGCGCGGCGCGCGGCGTCGGCGATCGCGCGCATCTCCTCGGAAATCTGCGGATCGTTATCGGCCGCGAACGGATCGACGCCGGCGACATCCCACAGCAGCGTCGCGGCATGCTCCAGCGTGTCTTTTTCCGCGAGATCGACGCAGTTGACGCCGCGGTAGATCGGGCCGTCCTCGGTGATGGTCGCAATCGCCGAATCCATCACCGGCAAATCAGCATCGAAGCTTCTGAGGCCGCGCGGTTCCGGCGACGGCACGCGCCGCTCCTTCAGCGTGCGGATGTCCTCGGTCCGGTAACGGTGGCTGCGCGAATCCGACAACGGCTCCGAGCGGATCAGCCCGCGGCTGACATAGGCGTAGAGCGTCGCCGGGGAGACCGCGAGTTCGGCCGAGGCCTCGCGGGCGGAGAGGTAAAGCCCTGCGGATTTTTTCATATTGATTTACATAATCAAGATTGATCAATCTGTCGAGAGGGCCGATTTTTTGCGGGACAACAAAGGAGACCCGTCATGAACATCCAGCTTTCCAAAACCCCGATCGGCCTCGACGGCGTACCGGCCGCCGAAACCGTGCTGAGCCATGTCGATGGCGAGCGCGGCGAACTGATCATTGCCGGCGAGCGCGTCGGCGACCTCGCCCGCAAGACCGGCTTCGAAGGTGTCACAGCAAGGTTATGGAGCGGCGGAACCGGCCAGCCGGTCGGCGAGGCCGCGGTCCGCGCCGCACTGGGGGCCGCCCGCGAACGCGCCTTTGCCCGGTTGCCGGACCTGCTCGGAATTACCCGTGGGCTGTCGGTCGTCGATGGTTTCCGGGCCGCGATCGCAGGGCTGCGCGCCGAAAATGGACTGCCGCATGAGGCCACCATCGTCGGCGCGTTTCCGGTCATCGCCGGCGCGCTGGTCCAGCGCGCCCGCGGCAACGACCCCATCGCACCGGATGCGACGCTCAGCCATGCCGCCGATACGCTGTCGATGATGCTGGGCCGCAAACCCGGTGCACGCGAGGTCGCGGCGCTCGACGCCTATTTCGTCACCGTGTGCGATCACGGCATGAACGCATCGACCTTTACGACGCGCGTCATCGCCTCGACCCAGGCCGATTTGTTCGCAGCCGTCACCGGTGGATATTGTGCGCTGACCGGACCGCTGCATGGCGGCGCGCCGGAGCCGGTGCTGGAAATGCTCGACGCGATCGGCTCACGCGAGCGCATCAGGCCATGGGTCGACAGCGCGCTTAAACGCGGCGAACGGCTGATGGGCTTTGGCCACCGTGTCTATCGCGGGCGCGATCCGCGCGCCGATGTGCTCAAGGAGGCCATCGAGCGGCTTGCGGTCGATGGCACCGACCTGCCGTTCGCCGGCGAAGTCGAAGCCTATATCCGCGCGGCGTTGCGGCAGAAAAACCCGGACCGTCCGCTCGACACCAATGTGGAATTCTTCACCGCGATCCTGCTCGATGCGCTGAAAATCCCGCGGCAGGCGTTCACGCCGATCTTCGCGGTCGCGCGTGCGGCCGGCTGGACCGCACACGCCCGCGAGCAGCAGCGCGGCGGCCGGCTGATCCGGCCGAGTTCGGCCTATATCGGAGCGATGCCGGATTCGTCGCGCGGCTAAGGCATTTTTGAAGTGAGCGACAGCAGACTGCAGTTCCCACCGTCGTCCCTGCCTCGTGCGCAGTTGCGCACGGGAGCAGCGACCCATACGCCGCGGCCCATCGATTGGATGGTCTGGTAGACGCCTTGTGTAAACAATTAGCGCCGGTGGCTATGGGCGCCCCTGCTTTCGCAGGGGCGACGAGAGACTAGCTCGCGCCGCGCACCACGGTCTTGAGATAATTATACGCCTTGATGATCTCGATCAGGCGATCCTCGGTGGAGCGGTCGCCGCCATTGGCGTCGGGGTGGTGCTGCTTCACCAGCGCCTTGTATTTTGCCTTGACGATTTCCAGCGTCGCGTCGGGGCCGAGCCCCATCACCTGCAGCGCCTTGCGCTCGGCGTTCATCACCTTCCGGGTCTCAGGCTTGGCCTCGCCGGCCGCGCCGCCCGGGCCCGGCCGCCAGCGGCCACGGCCGTTGAGTTCGCTGAACATGCTGAATGGATCGGCGGCCGCGTCCAGATCGGCCTCGGCGCCTGCCTTGCCTTTCTTGCCGCCGTTGGCGCCCATCTTCCAGGTCGGACGATGGCCGGTCAGCGCATCCTTCTGGTAGCGCGCGACGGCGTCGGCATTCATGCCCTGGAAAAAATTGTAGGACTGGTTGTATTCGCGGACGTGGTTGAGACAAAAGTGCCAGTACTCTTTCGAGTTCTCACGGCCCTTCGGCGCCCGGTGCGGCCCCTTGTTCGGGCAACCCGCCCACTCGCACATCGCGGATTCTTCCCGCGCCTGCGCCTGCTGCTTCGCGCTCAGCTTGTTGGGCTTGATGCGAATGGAGTCGAAGAATTTGGATGAATCAATCGCCATAGCTAACTTTGACTACGCAATGCCCAAGGCTTCAAGTCTTGACATTGACAATACCTCAACTGTGGATGCGCCATTGACGAAAAGCGGCTTTGGAGCGTATTGCCGCCGCCATGAGCACCAGGGACGCTATCATAAACAAGTTGCGTGAAGCTTTCACGCCGGAAAGCCTCGACGTCGCGGACGAATCACATCTGCATGAGGGCCATGCCGGCCACCGGCCGGGCGGCGAGACGCATTTCAGGGTCTATATTGTGTCGCCCGCCTTCGAAGGGAAGAGCCGGATCGAACGCCACCGCATGATTAACGCGACGCTTTCGGCGGAACTTGAGGGCTCGGTGCACGCGCTGGCGATCAAGGCGGAGGCGTCGGGGGAAAACGCCGGCTGAATTCGGCGAGGCTCGCCCGCGCTGATCCAGATCGCGGCAGACGCCACCGCCGTTTTCCATTATTTTGGATAATCGCGCAGGCGATGAACCGGTTCCTTTGGAACGGGGATCAGGCTTACCCCGGGGCGTCGCCGACAATCGAAGGGGCAGTCCGATGGTTCATTGGGCACATCTGCGATTTGCAGCTGCCGTCGTTGCCGTATGCGGCGCGGACAAGGCCTCGGCGCAGGACATGCCGAGCCCGTTCGTACAGGAGGTTCTGGTCAAGAGCATCCTGGTGTCGCTCAACGACGCGGTGGCGGCGGACAATTTCACGGTATTCCACGCCAAAATATCAAAGCCGTTCCGCGACCAGTTTCCGCCGGAAAAGCTGCGGACGGTCTTCAAGGATTTGATCGAGAAGCACGCCGTATTCGACGCCGTGGTCGCAAAGCCGATCGTTTCCGACGAAGACGCCAAAATCGACGAGAAGGGCGTGTTGCGGCTGAAAGGCCATTTCGAGACGACGCCCAAGCAGGTGAAGTACCAGTTTGGGTTCATTCCGGCCGACGGCACCTGGAAGCTCAGCGGCGTCAGCATCGATATCGAATAATCTCTCCGAAATCCGTCACCTGTGCCCTTCGAGACGGCCGCACCGCGGCCTCAACGGGTGACGGGGTTGAGCGCAGTGACACTTATTCGGCCTTTATGACGTGACCGCGCCGTTCGTCTGGAATTCCTACGCCGGCCTTTTCATATTGGCCGCAGGAAACGGCGCGCGATGCGCGGGCTTGGGCGATTTCCTGTTATTTTGGTGCGGTCATGGACAATCATTCGCAACGGAGCGGCGAGAGCCCGTATTCCACGCTGGGCTGCATCCTGCTGCTTTTGGGAACCGGGATAGCCGTCAAGACCGGCGCGGCAATCCACCTGTGCCAACTGGCTCAGGGTTCCTGCCACCTGCCTCTGAATTGGTGACGAGGACCCGCGCTCAGAACGCCGTCCCCGCCCGCTTCGGCTTTTTCTCTTCGGTTTCGGCCTCGCGCGGCACCGCCACGATCCGCAGCGCGGTGATGCGGTTGCGCTCGCGGCGAAGCACGCGGAAGCGGAAACCATGGAAGGTGAAACTCTGGCCGCGCTCAGGGATCGAACGCGCCTCGTGAATCACCAGCCCCGCGATGGTGGTCGCTTCCTCGTCGGGCAGATGCCAATCCATCGCGCGGTTGAGATCGCGGATCGGCACCGAACCATCGACCACGACCGAGCCGTCGGGCTGGGCGCGGACGCCGGCCACCACCACGTCGTGCTCGTCGGAGATATCGCCGACGATCTCTTCCAGAATATCCTCCAGCGTCACCATGCCTTCGACCTCGCCATACTCGTCGACGACGAGCGCGAAGTGGGTCTTGCGGCGGCGGAACGCCTTCAGCTGTTCGGACACCGACCGCATCTCCGGCACGAACCATGGCGGCAGCGCGATGGTCGAGACGTCGATCTTGGCGGTGTCGCCTTCGGAGGCCCGGATCGCCCGCAACAGGTCCTTGGCGTGCAGCACGCCGATGATGTTTTCCGGCTTGTCGCGCCACAAGGGAATGCGGGTATATTCGGTCGCCAGCACCTCGCGCACCAGGTCTTCCGGCGGCAGGTCGGCATTGATCATCACCATCTCGGTGCGATGGACCATCACGTCGGACACCTGCAGCTCGCGCAGGTCCAACAGGCCGCCGAACATGTCGCGGTCCTGCTTTTCGACGTTGCCTTCGTGATGCAGAAGATCGACCGCACCGCGCAGCCGCTCGGTCGGCGACAGCAGCGGCTGATTGTGGCCGATCTTGACGCCGAGCATCCGCATCAGCAGTCGGACGATCGCTTCGACAACGGCAAGCAGCGGGCCCAGCAGATACAACATCAGCCGCATCGGGCGGGCGACCAGAAGCGACACCCGGTCCGGCGCATTGATGGCGATGGTCTTCGGCAGCACCTCAGCAAAGATCACGACCAGCGCCGTCATGAGGCCGGTGGCATAGAGCACGCCAACCTCGCCGAACCAGGCGGTGAATATGCCGGTCGCGAGCGCCGAGGCGCCGATATTGGCGATGTTGTTGCCGAGCAAGAGCGCTCCGATCAAGCGCTCGCGCATGGCGATGAGGCTGGAAACCACGCCGGCCTCGCGGTTGCCCTGCTTCGACAGCCGCAGCATGCTGGCGCGCGAGGCGCCGGTCAGCGCGGTCTCGCTCGCCGCGAAGAACGCGGAGACGAAGAGACAGGCGACGACGATGGAGAGCGCGATCCAATCCAAGTTATTCATCCGGACAGAGTTCAGGTCTTCGCCAGCTTGCGTTGAAGAAAATCGCGGACCAGCGCGGGCTCGACGTCGTTGGCAATCACCGCGCGGCCCACGGCCTCCAGCAGGATGAAGGTCAGCTTGCCGCGCTTGACCTTCTTGTCCTGCGCCATCAGCGTCATCAGCGCGTCGGCATCGGCGAGACCCTCCTGGGCAAAGCCGGCGATATCCTGCAGATGGGTCGGCAGGCCCACCGAAGCAAGGTGGCGTTCGACCCGGGCGGCGTCGGCCAGCGAGATCATGCCGAGCTGCGCGGAAAATTCCGCCGCCAGCACCATGCCGACCGACACGCCTTCGCCGTGGAACAGCCGATCGGAAAAACCGGTCGCCGCCTCCAGCGCGTGGCCGAAGGTATGACCGAGATTGAGCAGCGCCCGCTCGCCGGTCTCGCGCTCGTCGCGCGATACGATCGCGGCCTTGGCGCGGCAGGAGGTTGCGATCGCGTGCTCGCGCGCGGCACTTCCCGAAAAGATCTCGGCGGCATTGGCTTCCAGCCAGGTGAAGAACGCCTCGTCGCCGAGCACGCCATATTTGGCGACTTCGGCGTAGCCGGCGCGGAACTGGCGCGGCGACAGGGTGTCGAGCACCGAAGTGTCGGCGATCACGAGAACCGGCTGATGAAACGCGCCGAGCAGGTTTTTTCCCTGCGGCGAATTGATCCCGGTCTTGCCGCCGACGGACGAATCGACCTGCGCCAGCAATGAGGTCGGCACCTGCACGAAATCGACGCCGCGGCGCAGGATCGCCGCGGCAAAGCCTGCGAGATCGCCGACCACGCCGCCGCCGAGCGCGATCACCAGATCGTTGCGCTCGATCCTGGCCGCGATCAGCGCTTCCGAGACCTTCTCCAGTCCGGCATAGGTCTTCGAGCCCTCGCCTTCCTCGACGATGACATGCGAGGTGGCGATGCCGGCCGCCGCCAGCGAGCTTTCGGTTTGCTCCAGCCAATGCTTTGCGACGGTGCGGTCGGTCACAACAGCGGTCCGCACCCCCGGCCGCAACGCCGCGACGCGTCCGCCCAGCGTCTGCAGCACATCACGGCCGATGATGATGTCATAGGCGCGGTCGCCGAGCGCGACGTCGACGGTGATCGGTTTCGAATGCTTCAGTGGCGCAGTCATCACGTGACGCTCATTCCGTCGGTTGTTTGCTGGGTCGGCGGCGTCGCGTCGCCGCACAGCCGGGCGCGCAGGGCCTCGATACATTCATCAACAATTCGTTCGTGCGGCACATCGCGCGACCAGATCGTCAGATCGGCGTTCTGATAGACCGGCTCGCGCTGTTCGAGCAGACGGCTAACGGTCGCAGCCGGATCCTCGGTCTGCAACAGCGGCCGGTCGGCGCGA
Organism: Bradyrhizobium sp. Ash2021; assembly: GCF_031202265.1. Taxonomy (NCBI): domain Bacteria; kingdom Pseudomonadati; phylum Pseudomonadota; class Alphaproteobacteria; order Hyphomicrobiales; family Nitrobacteraceae; genus Bradyrhizobium; species Bradyrhizobium sp. Ash2021. The sequence goes on from NZ_CP100604.1 coordinate 9,142,853, forward strand.
CGCTTGACCCGGCGCATGATGATGTCGGCATCGGCCTTGAGCCAGATCGAGACCGCCTTGTCGCGGATGCGGTTGCGGGTTTCCTCGCGCATGAAGGCGCCGCCGCCGGTGGCCAGCACGGCCGGGCCGTTGTCGAGCAGTCGCGCGATCACCCGCGCCTCGCCGTCCCGGAAATGCGGCTCGCCATGGGTTTCGAAAATATCGGGGATCGACATCCCGGCCGCCGCCTCGATCTCGATATCGGCATCGAGGAACGGCAGCCGCAGCCGTCCGGCAAGCCGGCGTCCGATGGTGGATTTGCCGGCGCCCATCATGCCGACCAGCACGATCGAACGCCTTCCGAGGGCCGCCGTGATTGCGGCGTCCTGGGGTGCGTTGGCGGGTGCCGGTGTGGCTGTCTCGGGCATCAAAACCTTGTCATCGGTGGATTTTCCGCGGTTCACGCCACCTATACTACCCCCGCCGATACCGTTGCCAGAGACTCTTGCAACGCCGGGAGGAACATGTAGGTAGTCGGGCCCTGCTTCCCCGATGATTTCAATGGTTAATTTGCCACCTGAGGCTTCCCGATGCCCAGCCTGTTCCGCTTCCTGACGGTCGTGGCCGTGATCGCCGGAATCATCTACGGCATCATTTTCGCGCTGGCGAATTTTGTGAACCCGAAGCCCCGGGAAATCACCGTCACCATCCCCGCAGATAAGTTCCTCAAGAAATAGGGGCTATCATCCTGGAATGCGTTCCAAGCCCCCAGATGCCGAACTGACCAGCCTGTTCCTCGACATGCTCGCGGCCGAACAGGGCGCGGGCGCCAATACGCTCGACGCCTACCGCCGCGACCTCACCGATTTCTCCGAGTTCCTCATGCACGCCGGCCAAAGCTTTGCCGGCGCAGAGACCCAAACGCTGCGGGACTACCTCGCCGATCTCGATTCGCGCGGCTTCAAATCCTCCAGCGTGGCCCGCCGGCTGTCGGCGATGCGGCATTTGTTCCGCTTCCTGCTGAACGAACGGATTCGCAGCGACGATCCGGCGGCGATCCTGTCGGGTCCGAAACGCGGTCGCGGCCTGCCAAAGGTGCTGTCGATCTCGGACGTCGACCGCATGCTGACGCGCGCCCAGGAATTGACGCGCACGGACGTTTCGCCTGCGCAGCGGCTGCGCGCGCTGCGGCTGTATTGCCTGCTGGAAGTGCTCTACGCCACCGGCCTGCGGGTCTCCGAGCTGGTCTCGCTGCCGCTATCGGCCGCGCGCCGCGACGCCCGCATGATCGTGGTGCGCGGCAAGGGAAACAAGGAACGGCTGGTGCCGCTCAATGAAGCCTCGCGCCAGGCGATGGCCGACTATCTGGCCGCAATGGAAGTGATGAAGCCGGAGAAGAAGAAAAACGCCGCCGCATCGAAATGGCTGTTCCCCTCGTTCGGCGAGAGCGGGCATTTGACGCGGCAGCATTTTGCGCGCGACCTCAAGGAGCTCGCCGCCGCCTCCGGCCTGGCGCCGCGGCTGGTCAGCCCGCATGTGCTGCGGCACGCCTTTGCCAGCCACCTCCTGCATAACGGCGCCGACCTGCGCATCGTGCAGACGCTGCTCGGCCACACCGATATCTCGACCACGCAGATCTACACCCATGTGGTCGAGGAGCGGCTGAAAAGCCTGGTGCGCGACCTGCATCCGCTGGCGGAGAAGTAGGTTCGAAAACGCAGCGGCGCCTTGACTTCGGCGGCTTCTCCCCCGAAAGAGCCGTCACCCGCCCGCAACCAGCCGCGCGCATTCTCCCCGAATGCACGCTAAATCGTTGAAGATACGAACGTTCTCTGCCCCCTACCGAAACCGCTTCGCCCGCAAGCATGTTCCTCTCTATATTGATTTGATGCCGGATCAGATGCGCAGCTACCTCGACTTCGAAAAACCCGTCGCCGAACTCGAGGCCAAGGTCGACGAGTTGCGCGCGCTTGCCGCGACCGGCAGCGACATCGGCGATGAGATTTCGCGGATCGAGGACAAGGCGTCGCAAGCGCTGAGCGACCTCTACGCCAACCTCACGCCGTGGCAGAAGACGCTGGTGGCGCGCCATCCGCAGCGTCCGCACTTCACCGATTTCGTCACCGCGCTGATCCCGGAATTCACACCGATGGCGGGCGACCGCAAGTACGGCGAGGACGAGGCGCTGATGGGCGGCTTCGGCCGCTTCCGCGGCGAGAGCATCTGCGTGATCGGCCAGGAAAAGGGCGCCACCACCGAAAGCCGGATCAAGCACAATTTCGGCATGGCCCGCCCCGAAGGCTACCGCAAGGCGGTCCGGCTGATGGAGATGGCGGACCGTTTCGGTATCCCCGTGCTGTCGATTGTCGATTCGGCCGGCGCCTATCCCGGCATCGGCGCCGAGGAACGCGGCCAGGCGGAAGCGATTGCCCGCTCCACCGACGCCTGCCTGTCGCTGGGCGTGCCCAATATCGCAATCATCACTGGCGAGGGCATGTCGGGCGGAGCGATCGCGATCACCACGGCAAACCGCGTGCTGATGTTCGAGCACGCGATCTACAGCGTGATCTCGCCGGAGGCGGCATCCTCGATCCTGTGGCGGGACGGCACCAAGGCCCAGGAAGCCGCCACCAGCATGAAGATCACCGCGCAGGACATGCTGCGCTTCGGAGTGATCGACCAGATCCTGAAAGAGCCCGCCGGCGGCGCCCATCGCGACTCCAAGGCCATGATCGCGGCTACCGGCGACGCCATTGCGCAAGCGCTCAACGATTTACGCAATCTCGATGGCGATGGCATCCGACGGCAGCGGCGGCAGAAATTCCTCGATATCGGCCGGAAGCTCGGCTGATTTCAGTCGGCTTTTTTCCCGGCGTCAGGTCCAGCGCGGAGGGCTGACCTGAACGCGGCGTCAAACACGCCCCGGAACTGCATCGCATTGAGGTTGGAAATGTGGGCGGTATCGCGAAAATTGGCCTGCCCGTTCCTGACCAGATAGCAGTACCCTTGCTCGCAGACCACGGACGACGGATCCACCGTAACCAGCCGCGGATCGTCCCTGTGCTTTTGCACAATTTGCACCATCGCGTCCCTGAGCGAACTCATCGTCAGGACGGGATCGGCCTTGACCCTCCATTCATCGATCGTCCTGCCGGCCCGGACCTGATTTTCAATCCACCGCTGCGGAAGGTCGAAGCCGAAGTGCAGCAGCGGCATGATCAGGATGACGGTCTTGCCCGAGGCAAGCAGTTTTTCAACCAGGGCCGAGACCTCGAGCCCATCGGCCCAGTTACTTGCCAGCACGACGATGCTCGGCCCGGTCCGGCCCAGCGCGAAATCCAGCGTGCTGCGGTTGAATTTCCGGCACGAGGGCTGATCCCCCGAATTCCCTGCAGGATCGTCCAGGAAAGCCCTGCATCCGTTCTGCGTCGCGATCAGTCCATGGATTCCGCTGGCGAGCGCTGCTGCAGAAATCGGCTCGAGGTACTGGTTGGCATATGAATCCCCCCACAGGATTGCGGAAGGCCTCCCCGCGACCTCCGCGCTGCCGAAACTGCAATAGGTCTCGGTCGCCTTTTTGGTGGAATTCGAATCCCTGAAACACTCGTCCCGTGGCGTGCTGGTCCGTCGCGCCAGTTCGGCCGACAACATGTACTCCGGCAGCCTGTTTGGGAAACCGCGGTTCAGGAACGCCAACGCCACGAACCCGATGGACAGCGCGAACGCAGCGCCGGAACTCGCCAGCAGCCTGCGCGGCGTCCAGAAATCCCGCCGCAATCGGACCGGTTGCTCGACGAAGCGATAGGAGATTGCGCCGAGCCCAAGCGACGCCAGCACCATCAATGTCTTTTGCGTGGCGCCGACGCCATAACCGCGCAGGGACAGCCAGCTCAGCGCGAAGACCCAGATCGGCCAGTGCCATAGGTAGATCGAGTAGGACCAGTCGCCGATGCGCTGGATCGATGAGATCGCCAGCAAGCTGCCCGCGCCGGCACCCTGTCGCGCCGCGACGATCATTGCCGCGCCCAGGATCGGCGGGATGGTGAGCACGCCCGGCCATCGCGATTCCGGGAAAGGGGAGAGGATGCAGCCCGCGACCAGCGTCCAGCCCAGGACAGCGATCATCACAGCGATCATCGGCGTTTCCAACCACGAGGCTTTGGCAAGATTCTTGGCAAATTTCTTGGCAGGACTTTCGGATCGGCGCTGCAACTCTGCGATGGCGACCAATCCGCCGGCCAACGGTTCCCAGGCTCTGGCCGGCAAGGCGAAAAAGGACGAGCCCGTGGCGTCGTTCTGGCTCTCCCACAAACACCACGCCAGCGACAGGGCCGCTGCGACCTGAAACGTTGTCATCACCGCGCTGACCTTGGACCTGGAAGCCAGGCGCCAGACCAGCGGTACGACCACAGGCATCCAGAAATAGAACTGCCCCTCCAGCGAAAGCGACCAGGTATGCAACAGCGGCTTGGTCTGGGCCGCCATCGCGAAATAGCCGTTGTCGCTGTTGAAGGCGAAATTCGACTGGAATATCAGCGCCGACAACGCCTGCAGCAGGTGCTTCAAATATTCGTTCGGCAAGGTCACGAACCAGCCGACGACGATGGTCGAAGCGATCATCACCGCCAGCGCCGGATAGATCCGGCGCAGCCGCATCAGAAGGAACGTAATGAACGAAAACCGGCCCAGCGCCAGGTCGTTCAGCACCTTGCCCGTCATCAGGTAGCCGGTGATCACCAGGAAGATATCGACGCCGACAAAGCCCCCGGCGAACCCCGGTATCTGGCAGTGGTAGCCAACGACCGCAGCCACCGAAACCGCGCGCAGCGCGTTGATGTCGAGACGGAAGGCGTCTCGATTCGCGGGCTTGTCTGTCGCCTTCAACACAGTTGCGGCTCTCTCCATCGCCTTCTCATGCGCGATCTGCGCCCATATCCGCGGGGCCGGGGCGACGGAGGTTCGTCAATCCGGGTGGCAAGTTGGGCCTATTTCCTCGAAAATCGCCGATTTTTGGTCGAATCAGCCGATTCGGCCGCAATTAGGCCCAGACCCCGGTCTTTAACCTCTGTTGACTATGCTTGTCATGTGACCGGCCCGCCGCCCCCCGTTCGGGTTGCGAGCCGAGTGGCCAAAGGGTAGTATTTTAAACAATGGCTTCAGGGCATGAACGCTATGTTGGGGTGCGTAAAATGCCCGGTGGGTGTGGAGCTTAGCCTTTGATATATCGCACGCTGGTTCGCGCGCTCGTTACGTCGGCCGCCCTTGCGGCCGGTGTGCTGCTGGCCGGCTGCAACAGCGACGAAGTCTCGCTCGCCACCAACGCCAAGGCCAACCAGCCGGTCCCGCCAAAACTCCTCGCCGCGATGGTCGAGAAGGACATGGATCTCAATTCACCGATCCTGGTCCGGCTGTTCAAGGAGGAAGCGGAGCTCGAGGTCTGGAAGCAGGATCGCTCCGGCCGCTTTGCGCTGCTCAAGACCTATCCGATCTGCCGCTGGTCGGGCGATCTCGGCCCGAAGGTGCGTGAAGGCGACCGCCAGGCGCCGGAAGGTTTCTATGCGATCTCGCCGGCGCAGATGAACCCGCAGTCGGCCTATTATCTGTCGTTCAATACCGGCTATCCGAACGCGTTCGATCGCGCGCTTGGGCGCACCGGTTCGCAGCTGATGGTACATGGCGATTGCTCGTCGCGCGGCTGCTACGCGATGACCGACGAACAGATCGCGGAAATCTATTCGCTCGGCCGCGAATCCTTCTTCGGCGGCCAGCGCGCGTTCCAGCTGCAGGCCTATCCGTTCAAGATGACGCCAATCAACATGGCGAAACATCGCAACAACCCGAACATGCCGTTCTGGAAGATGATCAAGGAAGGCTGGGATCATTTCGAGATCACGCGGCAGGAGCCGAAGGTCGATTTCTGCGAGAAGAAATACGTGTTCGATGCCATCAAGGCGCCGAACGCCACGCGCGATCCGGTATTCGACGCTTCGGCCAAGTGCCCGGCCTACGCCATTCCCGATGAGCTCGCCGACGCCACGCGCGAAAGGGAACAACAGGACGCCGCCGAGACCGCCAAGCTGATCTCAAAGGGAACGCCGGTTGCCCGGCTGAACACCGGCATCGATGGCGGCATGAACAAGATATTTGCCGCCAAGGTGCCCGAAGGCAACACCGGCTTGTCCGAAGGCGGCGACGGCCAGAGCCTGTCGCTGCTGTCGATGGCACGTGCGCCCGGCACCATTCCTGCGACCGTCAATCCGCCGCGCGCGCCGTCCGATAATCTCCTGCTCGGCGCGCCGCAGGAACCAAAGATCGCAGCAGCGGCTGCGGCCCCCGCCGCGGGACCGACGCGGGTGGCGAATGCAGCGCCGAACGCGCAATCCGACGGGTTCTTCAGCAACCTCGCCCGCAAGGTCGGCATCGGCGGCACGGCCGACGCTACGGCGAGCACAGCAAGCACCGCGCCACCCCCGCCCGCGAAGCCGAAAGTGATCGAAGCCAAGCGGACCGAAACGCCGCATCCGGCCGCCGTGCCAAAGGCCGAGACAAAACAGGCCGCCGCCAAGCCCGCGCTGAAGCCGTCGGCTTCCGACACCGCCTCCGCGGCACCTGCCCCTGCGCCCGCCGCGAAGGATAGCCTGGTTGCGGGATCGGCGCCGATCGTGTCGTCGAATTCGTTCGACAGCCGCTTCGGGGCGGTGAAGTAAGCGCGGCTCGCGCTTCCAGCCCATAGCCTCAACCGTCATTGCGAGCCACCGGGTCGGCGCAAAGCGCCGCCCGATGACAGGCTCCGCGAAGCAATCCACGTTTCTACGCGGGGAGAGAATGGATTGCCGCGTCGCTTCGCTCCTCGCAATGACGGGATAAGATTTCTGATCCGAATGTCAAACAGCTTCGGGATATGAGTCCGCATTCTCGCGGCGCGATCCGCCCGAGCTTTGCGTTGTTTTCCACCCTCGTAAAGCGCAGAGGGCGCAGGGAAAGCCGGGTGCGCGCTGCACCCGCGGTCTCGTGTGCAATGTGCACGAGAAAATGCGCACACGAGCATACAGGTTCAGCGGAGAGCATCCGGCCTTCCCTGCGCAATGGTTTTACGGCTTATAGCGCGCTCTCCCCGGTGACCGGCTTTCTTGTCACCGTCATCCCTGAGAAGCTTGCTTCTCAAAAACTTGACGCCAGCATCGGGGCGTCAGGACCACACGACTTTGCCGTCCGCATCAGCCGCGCTCGTCAGTCGCAGCATCTACGTCCACCGCATCCCACCGCGCGTTTCGTGACGATCGCGAGCCGCCCCTCTTGTCGGGTGAGACGCGCGGAGAAACACCACTGATTTGCCCGACGCGACAAGCGGAATATTTTTTCGAGGGGGACTGGACAACCCAAATCACGTTGATCGGCTTCAGGAATTTAGATTTTCGCGCGCCGCATTCGAGACCGTCTCTATTCGTTCGTTAGGCTGCGTCGCCAGTGTGACAGTGTTTCGCTTTTGTAAGGTCAACGGTCGCGGGTTGGTTCAGTTAGCCAAGCCGTGAACCGATAAATATGCTGGCTGACGATTTGACCAATGTCCGGTGTACCCCGATGGCCGAATAATCCCGCTGCGCAGCGAAATGTCGCGATGTGCCAACAAGCGACATTGGCATGCTTTCCCCGGCTTAAAACGCAACGGGTGTGAAACGCTTCAAGGTCACCACCACCGGATGGGCCAGGTATCTCCTTCATTAACGCCTCGCGTGACGAGATTGTGCCAAGCAAAAGCAAACGTTGCGAGCAGCACGGCGCCGATGCCAACTGGCACAATCAGAAAGCTCCAGGACATGTTGTTGACGACAACAACCAGCGGATCGATGCCGGCAGGGGTGAAACGTGCCGGTCAGATGCATTGCGACCATTGCCAAACCAACAGCGACGGCGGCGGCCCACGGCGCTGGGCCGCACAATTTCACAACCAGCAGTCCAACGAGCGTGGAGACAAGATGACCGCCGACAAGGGCGCGAGGTTGCGCCGGTTCTGCCTTTGGTGAGCCCAATACTGTTACGATCGACGTCGCGAATGGAATCGCGAAGAGCGGAAATGCCCTCTCAATGGAGAACGCTTCCATGCTCCCGATGGCAATTGCGCCCCCGGCCGCTCCGGCGAGAATGGCAAGCAGCTGAGGTCGGTCGAGCATCCAGGCCTGTGGCATGATCGATTCAGTTGCGCGGGCGGGCGACGTTGTCGCCCCGCTCTAGCATTTCGCCAGGATCCAGGCCTCGGTCGATTCCGTGAAACTCGCCACCCGGGCATGATTTCACGAGGCCCACGCATTCGATGCCGCTGACGGGAGCCGCCTTGGCCCACTCACCCCGGCACATATGCATCTCGGCGTGATCGATGCCGAACGCCTTTACTTGGATGACGACATGTACGGCCCTCGGCTCAGGCTCGGGGATCTCTTTGATGACCAGGCTATCGGGGCCACCAAATTTTTCGAGAACGATTGCGCGCATCGGGTCACTCCTCGGAAGGCTTACAATTTCGACTAAATGTCGAGCGTCACTTGGAGCGCGACAGGAAATTGCGGATTGCCACAGCGATCTCGTCACAGTGCGTCTCGAGGGCGAAGTGGCCGGTGTCGAAGAAGCGCACGTCAGCGTCTGGAATGTCACGCTTGAACGCCTCGGCGCCCGGCGGCAGAAAAAACGGGTCGTTCTTGCCCCAAGCTGCCAGAAACGGCGGCTTGTGCTTGCGAAAATAGGCCTGGAATTCGGGATACAGCGCGATGTTGCTCTTGTAGTCGCCGAAGAGGTCGAGCTGCACTTCATCAGCGCCAGATCGTGCGAGATAGAAGTTGTCGAGCGAATACCCGTCCGGAGAAACCGAGGACGTGTCGGCGACGCCGTGGGTGTATTGCCAGACCGTTGTCTCGGGCGAAAGAAAGCCGCGGAGGGCTCTGCGGTTTGCTTCGGACGGGTCCTGCCAGTATGCGCGGATCGGGTTCCAACCGTCGCTGAGGCCCTCGACATACGCATTGCCATTCTGCGAGATGATGGCGGTGATGCGCTCCGGGTGCCTCACCGCGAGGCGGAAACCAGTCGGCGCGCCATAGTCGAAGACATAGATGGCGAAGCGGTCAAGTCCGATTACTTCAGTGAAGCGGTCAATAGCCCCCGCGATGTTGTCGAAGGTGTAGCTGAACTTGGTCCGTTCCGGCATGTCCGATTGGCCAAACCCGGGCAGATCGGGCGCAATCACATGAAATCGGTCGGCGAGCTGCGGAATGAGATCGCGAAACATGTGGCTTGCTGTTGGAAAGCCGTGCAACAGGAGGATCGTTGGCGCGTCCTTCGGCCCGGCTTCGCGATAGAATACTCCTATGCCGTCGACATCCACCTTCCGGTAAGTGACTGCGCGCATGGGAACTCCTTTCGTTCTCTAGTCAATGCTGCTGATGGAGGTTATCGATAGGGGGTTCGAGAATGAAAAACCCAGAAAAGGTATCCGTCCCGACCTCCTCCTGGGCTTGCCGCGCATGGTAGACGTTGCGAAGCTTCCACAATACCTTACACATTGCGGTAACCCCGTTCCTGCAGCACCCAGCTGTTGCCGTCCGGGTCCGAGAAGTCGGCGAAGCTGGCGTAGTCCCTGCGCGCGGGGTCGAGCCCGGGTGCGAAACTTCCGTCCCAAGCATCGATGGGTACCTTGTGCCGGATCTCACCGACTTTCACCCCACGTTCGAGCAGGCGGCTCCGCGCAGCCTCAAGATCGGTGACAACGAGATAGACGTTGCGAAGTGACCCGACGGGCGCGTCGGTGAGTCCGCGACCGATCTGTATCGAGCAGCTGGAGCCTGGCGGAGTGAGCTGCACGACGCGGAACGCGTCGTTCGGCGAATAGTCGACATCGAGCGTGAAGCCGACCTGATCGACATAGAATCGCAGCACTCGCTCGACATCGCTCACCGGCAACGTGATCACCTCGACTGACAACCTCACGACCGCCATGCTGGTTGTGTTCATCGTACCTCGCCTCGTCAGTCGCAGGATTCACAAGTCGATGACGACGTCACCAATCGGTTGCGAGCAGCAAACAAGAAGGTTGCCGTCGGCGGGCTTATCAAGTGGCTGCGGCAAATAGGCGACCGCGCCCGAAACCAGACCGCTCTCACAGTTGTGACAAACACCGGTCCGGCACGACCATCGGACCGGGACGTCGCAAGCCTCGGCCAGCTCCAAAACGCTCTGGTAGGCTGACGGCTTCCAGTGTACGGCGATGCCACTTCGCGCGAACGATACCAGCGGACCAGCGTTGGCGTCGTCCTTGGGCAGATGTGGAGCTCGCGTCGCTGCACCGACGACACCGGGAGTCATCGGCTCGCTGCCGTTGAAAATTTCGACGTGAACCCGCTGCGGCGCCACGTCCAGGGCTGCGAACGCCTCCTTCATGTCTGCCATGAAGCGCGTCGGCCCGCAGAGGTAGACATGCGCCTCTCGCGGGATGCCGACAACGTCGAGGACCGATCGCGACAGGTGACCGGTAGCGTCGAAATCCTCGCCCATCTTGTCGCGAGATCCCGGCCTACTGTAACAAACATAGCTGCGGCCATTCGTGAGCGCGAGCATGACGCGGCGGACTTCAGCGGCAAAGGGATGATGCTGCCGGTCACGGGCCGCGTGCAGCCACAGCACCGGCCGTGTCGAGCGGGCGGCCGCCAGCGCGTACAGCATCGCCAGTACAGGCGTTGCCCCGATTCCCGCGCTGACCAACACCACGGGCCGCTCTCCGGACTGAAGAATGAAGCTTCCGCGCGGCGAGCTGACTTCGAGAACATCGCCCACCCGAACATGCTCCCGCAGGTAGGTCCCAGCCGCCCCATTCGGCTCGATTTTCACGCTGATCCGATAGCGCTCCGTCGAGAGCGGCCCAGAGAGCGAGTAGCTGCGAACGAGTGGCGGGCCGCCGCCGGTCCGTCGAAGACGCAAGACCACATACTGGCCGGGCAGAGCCGGTGGCAGCGGCTGACCGTCCGGATGCCGCATCGACAAGGAAAGGACGTCCGCGGACTCCTGATCGATCGCCGCCACCGCGAGCGGTTGAAATCCTGGCGCAACTGGATGCGCAGCTGCTGCCGGCGCGAGCCCCGCGTTGCCACTCCCTGCGGCGGTCGTTTGGCTCTGCAGCAATGCCTCGAACGACGAGCGCCATCCAGGCGAAAGCGCCTCGATCCGCAAGGCGCGCTGCAATCGATCGCGCGCATGATTGGGCGAATAGAGAAGCGCGTTGATCTCGGCGACGGTCATTCGCTCGTTCGCCTCTCCCACCCTCACGATTTCGTCGCCGGCGCCCACCTCGCCTTCCCTGAGGACGCGGAAGTAGAACCCCGGCCTTCCGCTGGATGTCAGCAATGCCGGCATCCGCGGCTCGTTCATCCGAATGCCAACGCGATAGCAGGTAACGCGAGGTTGAGTGACCTCGAACAGCGCGTCGCCGATTTGATAACGGTCGCCGATGCAAACGGCATCGTCGGGCAATCCTTCGATGGTGAAGTTCTCGCCGAACTGTCCGTGGACGAAGTCGGTCCTCTTCAGCTGCTCCTGCCAGTAGCGATACGATTCGATCTGGTAGACGAAGGCGGCTCGCTGCTCACCCCCGTGGCCGGCCAGATCGCCCTGACCGTCTCCGTCCAGATTCAACCGGCCGACCCGACAGCGGCCACGTACCGGATTCTTCCAGATCCCGGTGTGTACAGTGCGACCCTTCCACTCGATATCGCGCGGAAGTCCGACGTTCACCGACAGCAGTCGAGCCATGTCCCGCTCCGATTTGATGGGGGACCGGAAGTCCTCCTAGCCGCTCGCAGCCCCTGCGGGCCCGCCACCGGGTGCTCGCTCGTGGACTATCTCGGCGACGTCGAGGTTGCGATCGGGGCCGTGCGGTACCACCGACTGGCCCGGCTCTAGATGGAGCTGCGTGCCATCGAGATGTACCGAGACGATGTCCGGTTCGAAGGATACCAGGTTGGAGATGCGGCGGACCTCGGGATAGGCGTCAGGATACGACCATGCCGCCAGACGTGCGTCATCGATGGAGTAATAGCTGCAGAGCCCCTTATACGGGCAGAAGGTCTGGAGTTTCACGGGAGTGAGGGCGGACTCATCGATGTCGGCGCGTGGAACGTACCAGCGCGGTGCGAAGCCGGACTCGTAGAGGATCACCGGCCGCTTTGTATCGGCGATGATCCGGTCACCATGGCGGACCACGAGGTTTCGAGAGGCCTGGCGAATGTCGATGCGGTGGTAGGGGTCAGCGGCATGGCCCACGATTCGCTCGTCTTCTTCGTAGAAGGCATCCATGGCCCGCCAGGCGAACGCGACGCGTGCCTGCAGTTCGCTCGCGTGGGCGGGCAGGTTGGTGTGCTGCCACGCCCCTCTCGCCGCGATGTGTTGCTCGTCCGCCCGGACGCTGTACCAGGACGTGAGCCCGAGATCGGGGTGTTGGGTGGTATGCTCAGTGCGTTCCAGGACGTGTGGAGAAACGTCGCGCTCCGGAAAGTAGGCTACCGGGTAGCGGCCCGGTTCGAAGAGCAGGAGGACATGCTCGCTATCGGCGATCCAGCTTCCCCCGAAGCGCACGCGCATGCGCCGGCGCAGCCGCTCGACGTACAACAGTCTTTTGGGCAGCGGTTCAGGCACGAGAAACCGCCCGATTGCTCCCGTTGAGAGCGGACCTTGTTGCCAGGACAGTCCCACTGCTCTCTCCCATAGGTTTGATGATCGAGGCCGGTAGACGTCCACGTATTCCTTACCCCAGAACGCGGACCCGACGGATGCTCCATGAGTAAGCACCGCGCTCACATCCTTTGTCGCCTCCTGTTGCTCCTGACATCGCAGCCCTGCATTGCCGCCGTCAGCCCAACGCCTTCATCCAGCCGGCGACGGCCCGCCCGATCTCGTCCGGCGAATCCTCCTGGACGAAATGGAGCCCCGAGATCGTCACCTCGGTCTGTGCCGGGAAGCTGCGGGCCAAGTCGAGAACCGCGCCATGGGCGAGGATCCCACCGGGCTCTGCTCTCAGGAACAGCTTGGGTATATTGCTCGTCTTAAGCCAGTCAGCGTAGGCGGTTACGATCGCAGTCACGTCGGCGGGCTCGCCATCGATGGGAATCTGTCGGGGCCAGGTCAGCGTCGGCCGTCGCCCCTCGCCGGGCTCGGCGAACGGACGTCGGTACTCCGCCATATCCTCGTCGGACATCTTGCGCAGGATGGCTCCCGGCAGGATCTTCTCGATGAAGAAGTTGTTTTGCAGGACCATCTCCTCGCCCTTCTCGGAACGCAGTCCCTGCAAGGCGTGACGCATTTCGAACTTGTCCCAGTGGTCCCAGTATTGCGGCCCCATGATCGCCTCCATATACGCGATACCCTTCACGGCATCGCGGTGGCGGTTGGCCCAGTCGAAGCCGAGGGCCGAGCCCCAGTCATGGATGACCAAGGTGACCCGCTCGCGCACATCCAGGGCCTCGAGCAGGGCGTCGAGGTAGCGACGGTGCTCGACGAAGCGATACGAGTCGCGGCCACTGTCAGGCAGCTTCTCGGAGTCGCCCATGCCGATCAGGTCGGGGGCGATGCAGCGGCCTAGTGGCTGCAGGTACGGCAACACGTTGCGCCAGAGGTACGACGAGGTGGGATTGCCGTGCAGCAGCACGATGGGATCGCCCTGTCCCACCTCCACGTACGCCATCTCGCGGCCGAGGACCCGCTGCCGCCGCTTTTGATATGGAAATGCCGCAGAGATCATGTTCGCTTCTCCCATAGTACAATCGGGCACAGCGACACCGTGAGTGACTAGGCCTCCGCAACCAGCGCCGTTGCGCTGAACATGACGATCTTACCCGGACCTTGCACCATTCGCTTGCCCGCGATCGATGCGGTTTAGCAAATCTTGCTTGACTCCTGAAGGGCCTTCGGCGCGGGTGTCCCATAAAGCGCGTAGACGGGGGTTTGAGACTCATAGGAGTGTATCGGATTACCGGCGGCGCAGCAGGCGCTGCGCCAGCACCGGGGCGTCAGGACCACACGACTTCGCCGTCCGCATCAGCCGCGCTCGTCAGTCGCAGCATCTACGTCCACCGCATCCCACCGCGCGTTTCGTGACGATCGCGAGCCGCCCCTCTTGTCGGGTGAGACGCGCGGAGAAAGGCCACTGATTTGCCCGACGCGACAAGCGGAATATTTTTTCGAGGGGGACTAGACAACCCAAATCACGTTGATCGGCTTCAGGAATTTAGATTTTCGCGCGCCGCATTCAGAGCTGCCTCTATTCCTTGGGCTGCGTCGCCGGCGCGACAGTGTTTCGTTTTTGTTGAGCAGGTTGGTTCAGTTAGGCCGTGAACCGATAAATTTGCTGACTTGACCAATGTCCGCTGCGTCCCAATAGCCGACCAGTTCCGCGGCGCAGCGAAATGTCGCGATGTGCCATTAGCGGACCACCGTCCGTTAGATAAATACAAGTCAAGCGAGCTCATCGAGCAGCCCCTTGGCCTGTTTCAGGTCGAGCGTTTGGAGGCCCTCGCTAAACCAACCATAAACAGGTGCGAGCAGCTCGCCGGCCTTGTTGCGCTCGCCTCGATCGTACCAGAGCCGCGCGAGACTCGTCGCAGCCCGCAGTTCCCAAGACTTTGCTTGTTGCTCTCTTGCGGCCGCAAGCGCGCGTGAGAAATGCATTTCTGCTTTATTGACCTCCGGCTCGGGAGCCAACAATGCGATATCCCCAGCCGTGCGATGGATGTCGGATTCACACCACGTCTCGCCGGTCGTTTCAATCGCCTTGAAAGCTTCGTTGACGTGCCGCCACGCATCGTCGAACTGGCCGAGTTCGGCGCATGCTCTCGCCATATGGGAAACGTACCATGGAATAAACACGACCGAGCCGCTCGATTGCCAGGCAGCAATGCCTGCCGGGATCATGGTAATCGCATCGGACGGTTTGCCGGTCAGCGCCTGTATGCAGCCCCGGTGCATCATGCCGCCTCCTCTCCACTGGGCGGCATTCTTTTCTGTCGCCAGTGGAATAAGTTCATCGAGTTGTACGTTCGCGGCCTCGTACTCTCCGCAATGAATAAGGGCGTATGACGTGAAGTACAGAGAATACATCAACGGCACTCCCTGGCCCACGTCCCGGGCTTCCGCGACCGCGCTTTTTGCATCGGCCAGCGCGGCTTCTGGATATCCGAGCATCCATCGGATCCATGATCGATAGCAGAGCGCGGCAACGCGGATATCCTGCCCGAACCTCGCTGCGAGCTGCCGATGCTCCCTAGGATTGTAAGACGCGATCGCGCGATCGAAGTGCTCTAATGCTTCTGCAAGATTTCCAATCGTTGCCTGCGAAACGCCAACGAGTCGGTGCCCAAGCATTTGCTGGGTGGCAGCTTTCTGTTCCTCGGCACGCCTCAGAAACTGCGCAGCAAGCTCGGTTACAGCGTCAGCGTGGAAACCGTTGAAGTTAGCAACCCAAAAGCTGTACAGCACGGAAAACAGTAGGAGCGGATCTTCGGGAGTTTCCCCGCACGCTTCTGCCTGTTCAATCAACGTCCGCGCCCGCAGCGCCGCTGCCTTGGTTTCGGCAGCGCCATACCCTCGAAAGTGCATGAGGGGGGTGATCAGCGCGACCTGCAGCTTGATTTCTTCGCGCCTGAGAGCCGGCGTCGACGGCAAGGAGGCGATCAAGGAGAGTGCGCGGCTCAGCTGCTCTGCAGCCTCAGGCAACGCCGCGCGCTCCAATGATCGGTCTCCGGCCTTTGCCCAGAGGCCCGCGGCCTTCTCGATCAGTCCGGCTTCAGTGCAGTGGCGCGCCAAAAGCTCCGGCTGAAGCTCAATTCTATCTGCGAAACGAGTTTCGAGGATTTCCGCGATCCTGGCATGCAATGCGCGCCGGTGCTCGCGCAGCAGCGTGCTGTAGGCCGCATCCTGCACGAGGGCATGCTTAAACAGATAATGCGCGTGCGGCGGGACACCCTGCTGGAACAGCAGGCCGGCGCTAATCAGCCGATGCAGCGCGATCTCCAGCTCTGCCTGCGATGTGCCTGCCACGGCCTCCATAAGCGCATGTGAGAATTCCCGGCCGATTGCAGAGCCGATCTGCGCGAGCTCCTTGGCAGGACCAAGCCGATCCAGACGTGCCATCAACGAGGCGTGCAGCGTTGCGGGGATTTCGAGCCTCGACGATGGAATCGCGGCCGTCGTTCTTCGCGCCTCCTCCTCACTCTCCGCCTCCAGCACCGCCTTTGTCATTTCCTCGATGAACAAGGGAATGCCATCGGTCCGATCAATCATGTCCTCGCGGATACCGGTCGGCAGAAGCTTGTTGCCGACAATCCGGTCAATGATGGCGTCGATGTCCCGTCGGCCAAGCCGATTGAGGGTGACTGCGGTCACATGCGGAAGCCCGATCCACGGCGGCTCGAATTCCGGTCGGAACGTAATGATCAGCAACACGCGAAGCGCCACGATACGCTCAAGAATGCGGCCAGTCAGCTCGAGACTGGTGGGATCGGTCCAGTGTGCATCCTCGAAAATCATCAGCACAGGGGCGAACCTCGAAAGCGACCCGATTTGGGTGACAAGCGCCTCCAGTGTTCTCTGCCGACGCTGCTGCGGGTCAAGCGTGAGTTGGGGATAGCGACCGTCGTTCGGAAGTGACAGCAGCTCGGCGAGCAGGGCTGAATCACCTGGCGACGTCGCGCTCTGCGCCAACAGGACATCGAGCTTATCGAGCTTCGCCTGCGCGCTATCGTCGTGCTTCAATCCGGCTGCCCGTTCCATATGGCCGATAATCGGAGAGAGCGCACTGTTCGTACGCTGCGGCGAGCAAAAGCAGCGCAGCCGGGCATGCGGCTCCTCTTTGATCTGTTCCAGCAACACCGCGGTCAGTCGGGATTTGCCAATTCCGGCCTCACCGGAAATCAGCACGACCTGGCCTTCGCCATCCTTGGCCCTAGACCACCGCCGCCGCAGCAACTGCGATTCCTCCTCCCGTCCGACAAACGAAAAGAGGTCCCCACCGTGAAAGGCTTCAAACCGGCCTTCTACAGACGCCGGTCGCAGTGCAGCCCAGACCTGCACCGCACCCGCGAGTCCCTTGAGCTCCTGGTGACCAAGATCACGCAACTCGAACAGATTGCCCAGAAGCCTTCTTGTGGAGTCCGCGATAACAACCATGTCCGGTTCGGCGAGCCCTTGCAGCCGGGCCGCGAGGTTGGGCGTCTCGCCGATAATGCCTCGCTCCTGGGCCTCGCCGGATCCGACGAGGTCGCCGACCACCACCATCCCCGTGCCAATTCCGACGCGGGTCTGCAACCGCGTGGTGGTCTTCAATTTCGCCACCGCCGCGACAAGGTCCAAGGCCGACCTCACGGCCCTCTCGGCATCGTCCTCATGAGCCTGCGGGTAGCCGAAATAGACCAGTACGCCATCGCCCATGTATTTCGCGACAAATCCTCCGTAGCGCTGCACTGTTTCAGTGACACATTTCTGATAAGCCGAGATGAGCTTGCGCAAGTCTTCGGGGTCCATGCGCGTAGACAGCGCCGTCGAGCCCACGAGATCACTGAACATCACGGTGACCTGACGACGCTCCGCAGCATCGCCGGGCGAACTGGAAACCGCCATTCCGGCCGGCGCGCCGATCGTCGTTTTCTTCGGGAGTGCTGCAATGGCTTTGAGAAGTTTGATCCGCGCGCCGAGGGGAAGGCCGAGCTCGCGCAGGTGATCTTCCGTCAGATCAGACAGCACCGTTTCGTCGATTGCATTTTCTCGGAACGTGGCCTCAAAGCGTTCGAGACCTAAGGTCCGCAGCCAATTCCCGAGGTCCATGATGGCCTCCCAACTGCTTTCGTCTGCACCCCCAGACCGCTCAAGCCCGCACAAAGCCGACGCGATTGTGCAGGATAGCAGAAGCCTTGCGACAGATATTATCGAAACCAGCTGGACTCCAAGCAGAAAGTCGCGTTGTGCGTTGCGGCGGATCTGACCGCCGATGTCGCCCATGGGTCCAATCGCGATCGAAACGCTGCGTCCGCCCCACGTCCGCTTTCACCCCGAAAGCGACCGAGCTGCGGACATTGCGGGACGTCTCAAACGTGCCAGCAGCTGACATGACGCGCCCACGCGATGTTCGACGGATTTCGCTGGACACCGGCACGCCAACGTCCGGCCGGGCCCCCCGAGGGAAGGACGCCCGGCCGGATTGCTGAGGCATCAGTTGTTCGCGCCAGCGCGCGCGTGCCGAATGACCTGATGCTCCTCGCTGGTGAGCTGCACCGGCGCGAGCTTGAGGGTGAGCTTGTCAAGCTTGCCGGTGAAGCGGAAGGGCACCTGATAGTCCTTGTCTTCAACGCCGGTGCGGGTATCGACACCCACATCGAAGGTTTCCTCGATGGCAAAGATGAATGGAGTGGTGTGCGGAATTTTGCTGGTGGCGACCTCCTTGCCGTCCACCTTCAGGACGCCGGTGCCGCCCTTGCCGAAGCCGGGTCCATCGTATTTGAAGTCGAACACGATGGTGTGCTTGCCAGGTGTGAGCGCGTCCTGGCCATCCCAGCGGAAGTGTTCGAGGCCGACGAAGTTGTAGACGAACACTGGCTTGCCCTTGAGCAGATACAGGCCATAGCCACCGAAGCGTCCACCCTGCGTGACGATCATCCCTTCGTTGCTATCCTGTGAGCCCGCGCGCCCAACGGTGGCGCCGGTGCCCGGAATGTTCACTTCGGCCGTGATCGTATAGGACCTGTTCAGGATGCTGGGCGCATCGCTCTCGGGGATACCGGACAATTCACCCGAGTAGGTGAAAGTGTTCCGACCTGCGGTCGCGCTCGGGCGTGGCGTGATGACGCGCTGAAGCACCGAGTTATCCAGCGGGAACACGTTGTACTTTGTCGCTTCCACCATGAACAGCTCCTGCAGCTCCCGCAGCTTGTCCGGCATCTTGGCCGCGAGGTCGTTGCTCTCCGAGTAATCCTCCGCAATGTTGTAAAGCTCCCACTTGTAGCCGTTGACCACGTCTTCGGGCAGCTTGGCGGTGCCCAGGAGCCACGGCGGCGCAGGTGGCGTTGTCGCAGCGATCCAACCGTCGTGATAGATCGCGCGGTTCGCGAACATCTCGAAATACTGTGTCGTTCGCGCGGACGGCACGTTGGCACTCGACTTGTCAAAGGAGTAGCTCATGCTGACACCTTCAATCGGCTTCTGCGCGATGCCGTTGACCATCAGCGGTGCCGGAATGCCGGTTGCCTCAAGGATGGTCGGCACGATGTCGATCATGTGGTGGAACTGGGTGCGGATGCCGCCCGCATCCTTGATGCGGTTCGGCCAACAGATCGCCATGCCTTGCCGGGTGCCGCCGAAGTGCGACGCGACCTGCTTCGTCCACTTGAACGGCGTGTCGAAGGCCCATGCCCATGCCACTGCCATATGCGGGTATGTAGCGGCCGAGCCCCAGGCGTCGTAAGCCTTCAACTGCTCGGCAATCGGAAGGTCCAATATGCCGTTGAAGGCGGTATATTGGTTTGGCGTGCCGACCGTCGTGCCTTCCGGACTAGTGCCGTTGTCACCGCTGATATAGATGATCAGCGTGTCGTCGAGCTTGCCTTCGTCCTGGACTTCCTGAATGACGCGCCCGATTTCGTGGTCGGTGTAGGCGACATAAGCGGCGAACACCTCCGCTTGACGCGCGAACAGCTTCTTCTCATCGGCCGTCAAGGTGTCCCATTTCTGCAGGTCATCCGGCCACGGTGTGAGCTGCGTGTTCGCGGGGATGACGCCAAGCCGTTTTTGATTGGCGACAATCTGCTCGCGCAGGGCGTTCCAGCCCATGTCGAACTTGCCCTTGAACTTGTCGATCCATTCCTTGGTCGGCTGATGCGGCGAATGGGTCCCGCCAGGCACGTAGTAGACAAAGAACGGCTGATCGGGCGCGGCCGCATTGAGCTGTCGCATATGGGTGATCGCTTCATCGGCCATATCCGTCGTCAGATTGTAGCCGGGCTTGCCAATCCAGGGGAAAACCTGGGTGGTGTTCTGGTACAAATACGGCGTCCACTGGTCGGTCTCGCCGCCCATGAAGCCGTAGAAGTAGTCGAAGCCCATGCCGATGGGCCATTGGTCGAACGGTCCCGTCACGCCGTACTGATAGCTCGGCGTGTTGTGGTTCTTGCCGAACCAGGAGGTGGCGTAGCCGTTCTGCTTCAGGATCGTGCCAATGGTGGCGTTCTCGGGCCCGATGATGCTGTCGTAGCCCGGATAGCCGGTCGCTTGCTCCGAGATGATGCCGAACCCCACCGAGTGATGGTTGCGGCCGGTGATCAGCGCCGCCCGCGTCGGCGAGCATAGCGCTGTGGAGTGGAACTGGGTGTAGCGCAGCCCCATCTGCGCAATGCGATCCATCGCAGGCGTTGGGATGACGCCGCCGAAGGTTCCCGAAACTCCATAGCCCTGGTCGTCAGTCATGATCAGGAGCACGTTGGGTGCCCCCTTGGGCGGCACCACGCGGGCGGGCCAATACGGTTTTGACTGGCTGGCTTGAAGGTTGATGTTGCCGCCGAACTTCGGTGGCGGAGGTGGAAGATATTTGCCGTCTATTGTCGTCGTGGCGCCGGGTGAACCCGGTGTGCCGGTGATCTGTTGTGCGGCCGCCGGCAGACCTGACATAGTTGTTGCGAAGACAGACGATGCTAATAGCCCGAGCCAGATGCTTCTCGTCGTACTCATGGTTCGCTCCCTCGATCTTATTGCTTTCGCGAGCCCAATGAGACCGGGTGAACTATTAAGTGAGGCCGTTTGGACCCTTTGACAGACACCGAGGCGTACACAAAATGGAATGGCACTCGTCTGGATTGATTTAGATCAAGGATGTCCGCCTTGGGTCGGCCCCGCCGCGCGACTTTCGGTCTACCCCGAACAACGGACATCACGCGTCCAGAGCAAAAGTGCCAACAGGCGACATGGCACACCATAGCAAAAAATCCCGGCACTTGGCCGGAATCGATATTTCACACCTTGTTCGTAAACCAAATCGTTGGAGATCCCGCCACTCCCGCATTCTTCATGGCATTCTTCAATTCAGCACTTTCCGCGAAGGCTCGCGCATCTTCAATCGTGGCAAACTCGTGAGTTACTGTGATGTCATTGGGATTTTCGACTGCTCGGTAGACAGCCTCGGCTGTTACGCCTTTCGCCTTCTGGACCGGAGCAAAATCGTCGTAAGCCTTCCGCCAGGTCTTGTAGTCGGAAACCGTGTGTCTAACAAACATAGTCGTCATCAGATGTTCCTCCCTGACTGGTCGTAACAATCTTTCCACGAACGCTTGAAACAGCACGTCCAGTAGCACTGGCCACCGCTTGGAGCTATTTGTTTCCGGGTTGCACTGATGCCATCGGACGGTTGCCCTTTGTCCGATAGAACGGCCTCATCAGTCGGGTGTCCGCTGGGGGTCAAAAACCGTCCTGACGGCCCCGCCGCGCGACTTCCGGTCTACCCCGAACAACGGACATCACGCGTCAGAGCGGTCACTTCCGAAAAGTGCCAACAGCTGAAGTCGACTGCTTCATTCGAGCACCTTATCGGCGCGGGCAAGCAGTGTCGCCGGCATGTCGAGACCAAGCGCTTTCGCGGTCCTCAAATTGATGACAAATTCGAATGTCGTGGGTTGCTCAACGGGGAGCTCTCGCGGCTGAGCCCCCTTGAAGATCTTGTCCACAAAGTACGCCGCTCGCCGATAAAACTTACCGAGGCTGTCACCGTAGCTCATAAGCCCGCCGAGCTCCGTGTATTCCGCATAGGGATGTATCGATGGCAACCGATGCTTCAGCGCCAGATCCGCCACCACCGTGCGCGGTGGATCGTACACCGGGTCTGGAACGACCATCACGGCCTCGACCTGTTCTTCGAGCTTCTCGAAGGCATGTTTTGTCTCGTCAGTGCTGCGAGCCTCCAATAGGGCTAGTTCTATGCCGGTTGCGGCAGCAACTCCGCGGGTGGTCTTGAGCATTCCCACATAGGCGAGGTTGTTGGGATTCATAAGAATTCCCACGCGCGACAGTTTAGGCACTACGGCTGTCAGCAGCTCAAATTGCTTCGATGCGAGCTCAGGCAAATAGGTGGCAAGGCCCGTGACATTGCCGCCAGGACGGGCCAGGCTTTCAACAAGTCCACTACCAACGGGATCTGCCGCATAGCCAAGGATAATTGGTATGGACGCAGTAGCTTTCTTCGCCGCCAGCGCCGCGCCGGTGAAGCCGGCGATGATCACGTCTACCTGCCTCGCGACTAGATCGGCGGCCATTCCTGGGAGGCGGGAAAAATCGCCTGCCACGAACCGCCATTCCATCGTGAAATCTCTTCCTTCAATGTACCCGAAGTCGTTCATCCCATTCAGAAACTCTCCATAGACGGTCGTCGCCAGGGAGCTCGGCTCCGATTTGCCCGAAAGGAAGCCAATCCTCCAAACGCGCTGCTGCTGCGCACCAGCCGCGAGCGGCCACATCGCCGCCCCGCCGCCGACAAGCAAGATGAACTCTCGTCGCTTCACTACCAGTCCTGCTCCCAACGCTCTCGACCCGAGCGTAAGCGATTTTTTGGTGTAGTCCAAACGGTCGGAGGTCCGCTCGGGGTCAAACGCGTCACTTTGACCGTGCGCCGACTACTTCCGGTCTACCCCGATCAACAGACATTTTCAGCGTGCTTCGGCATGTCGCAGAGGTGCCCATAGGAGACTCATGCACCGCAGCAAACAGCCGCTCTATTCGACTATCTCGTCGACGCGGGCAAGCAGCGCGGGTGGCACGGCGAGGCCGAGCGCCTTGGCAGTTTTGAGGTTGATTGCCAGATCGAATTTTGTGGGTTGCTGGACGGGCAGATCGGCAGGTTTCTCACCATGGAATATCCGATCGACATAGACAGCTGCCTGACGAAACGAGTCGGCCAAATCGATGCCGTAGGATGCCAAGCCGCCCTCCGCAACCAAATAGCTGGATGGATATATGGCAGGAAGTTGATAACGAGACGCCAGATCCACAATCGTTTTGCGGTGAATGTTTAAGAAAGTATCAGGAAGCATGATAAATCCGTCTGTTTGTCGGCGCAGACTCGTGATGGCGAACTCGATCTCGGCGGTATCGCGAACGGGAGCCCTTACGAGTTCAATCGCAAGCTTTTCGGCAGCTTCGTCTGCCGATCGGGACCTGATGATCACGGGAGGAGCTGCCTGAGGGTTGAATATGATCGCCACGCGGGTTACGTTCGGTGCGATTTCCTTGAGCAGTTCGATCCACTTACCGCCGAGGCTGGGTTCTAAATTCGTAAATCCGGTCATGTTTCCACCTGGATGAGCCAAGCTTTTGACGAAACCCTCTTCGACCGGCTCGCTTACGACGGTGAATACAACGGGAATTGCGGGCCTCGCCTGATGCAACGCCGTTGTGGCCGAGGTACCGCTCGTCAGGATTAGGTACGGAGCACGGCCTATCACCTCATTGACCACGGACCTTGCCCGTTCCGGATCGCTCACAGACCAATTCACTTCGATGCGGATGTTTCTGCCCTCCGACCATCCTCGTTTCTCAAGACCCTCGCGAAATGCGTTTAGCCGGCGCTGGCCTTCACGATCGTCGGCTGTAGTCATGAGAACGCCGATTCGTCGCAGCGGTTCATTCTGTTGCGCCCGCGCCGAGAATGACCATCCCGCCGCCACGCCGCCCAAGAGCGAGATAAACTCGCGTCGCTGCATGTCTCAACCCCAAGCTCAGAAGACCACATCTTAGCGGGTAAAACGACTGCTTCGATAGAGGCTGAAACCGAGTATGAAAGCACTCGCAGGACGCGGCCGATGTCGCAGATGGGTCAAAAACGGTCCTATCGGCCCCGAACTGTTAGGTGTGCGAACGGAACGTCAGCTCCACACTTCCGCCATTTCAAGCACTTAACGCCTGTATCGGCGAGCGAATCGAACCCTTGAGTCCCAACAAGCTGCATGGCATCGTGACCCTTAACGTCCAGGCCGGAGCAACATGACGAGTCCCTGCCGCGTCCTAATGATCTATCCGAAGTTCGTTCCGGACTCGTTCTGGAACTATACGGAAGCTTGCGAACTCGTCGGCGCGAAGTATCCGGCGGCGCCACTCGGACTGATCACCGTCGCCGCCATGCTGCCGAAGCATTGGGACATTCGCCTCGTCAACCGTAACACCGAGCCTTTGACGGACGAGGACCTCGACTGGACCGATCTCGTCATGATCGGCGGTATGCTCAACCAGCAGCCTGATTTTCTTCACCTGATCGATCTCGCCCACCTGCACGGCAAGCCAGTATGTGTCGGTGGGCCTGACGTCTCCTCCAGCCCGCATCTTTACGCGAACGCGGACTTCCAGGTGATCGGCGAGGCCGAGCAAATCATCGAGCAATTCATCGCCGCCTGGGAAAGTGGCGAGCGCAAGGGCGTGTTCATCGCCGAGAAGTTCAAGATCGACGTCACGCTAAGCCCGATGCCCCGCTACGATCTGATCAAGTTCGATCATTATCTCTTCATTGGCGTGCAATATTCGCGTGGCTGCCCGTTCACCTGCGAGTTCTGCGATATTATCGAGCTGTATGGTCGCGTGCCGCGCACCAAGACCCCCGATCAGATTCTCGCTGAGTTGCAAGCGCTCTACGATCACGGTTATCGCGGGCATGTCGACTTCGTCGACGACAATTTCATCGGCAACAAGAAGAACCTCCGCATCTTACTGCCGCGGCTCAAAGCCTGGCTGGAAGAGCGAGACTATCCGTTCGAGTTCTCGACCGAAGCCTCGATCAATATTGCGGACGACAGCGAGCTGTTGCAGGCAATGAAGGACGCGAACTTCTTCGGGATTTTCGTCGGCATTGAGAGCCCGGATCCGGAGACCCTCGTGCAGATGAAGAAAAAACAGAACACCAGGCGCAACATCGCCGAGTGCGTTCACAAGATTTACGGCTACGGCATGTTCGTCACCGCGGGTTTCATCGTCGGGTTCGACACCGAGAAAGTCTCGATCGAGCAGGCGATGATCGACTTCATCGAGGAGGCGAGCATTCCAGTCTGCATGGTTGGACTTCTCTATGCACTGCCTGGCACACAGCTGACGCGGCGGCTAGCCCAGGAAGGCCGCCTGCACAAAGGCCATGATCTCATGAAGGTCGAGCACGCGGGCGATCAATGCACGCTCGGCTGCAATTTCGACACCAAACGTCCGCTTCGTGATATCCTTACGGATTACAAGGCCGTGCTCGGGCACGTGTTCAGCCCGACGGCATATGCAGGACGGCTGTCGCGGCTTGCCGTCATGCTCGACCGGTCCGACCGGCGCCGGGATCTGCCGGATGGCGACGTGCGCAAGAGGATCGGCGGCATCGACAGCGTATACCAGATCATGCGTGCCCTGCCGGAGGTTCGCGAGCCGTTCTGGAAGACCTTCGTCGAGGTCGCCAAGTCCAATCCAGGCGCGCTGCGTTACATCGTGATGCTGATGGCGCTGTACATGCACCTCGGGCCGTTCTCGAAGCGCGTGATCAGTGAGATTGACCGCCGGATTGCCGAGTTGGACGGTGCCTCCGTGAGGGCCACGGAGCTTGTGCTGTGAGCTCATCGAGGATGCCGTTTGGTGGACGGCAAAGTTCGCTGGTGCGCTTGGCTTGGAAAGCCCGCGGTCCGTAATCCCATCCAGGATGTGGGCGTTACCGCCAGCAGTGATGAGCCACAGCCACTGATCGGGATATTCGCGGGTTCAGCCCTCAATCACCGAATTCGCGCTTTGGTCTTCATACTTCCGAAATGGGTCTTGGCTGTGTGAAAACGCGACGGCGCGCAAATTGCGGAGAAAAGCATTCCTTCTGACGCCGCTTCTGAGACTACGGAGAGCATGCTGAGTTCCAGTGCCGCGTGATCTGAGAAGTAGATTCTCCAGCGTTGGCAAGATTTCACGTTTTCACACAGCCGGGGTCATTCACGACCGAACCGGGCTGTCTGCGCCATGTCCGGTCTACACCCGATAGCGACCGAATAGCGGACATCGCTGGAGGTCGGGTTCGTGCTACAACCCGACATCCATGATGGATAGTGAAGGCGCAGCCTAACTAACCTGCTCGGTGAAAGCGATCAGCTTTACAAGTTCTTGTTTAATGGCAACGACGCAGCTGCTGACGTACTTGGTTCACCGACAGTATAGCAATGTTTGCACCGGTATTGCGCTGCAATCCATGAGACTCGATCTTCGTCGATCGTTCGCATGAGCAGTTCACTACGAAGCCGCGCCAACACGTCAATTTGATGGGACGTCAGGTTGAATCGGCGGAGTCGCTTTACTCCATAATCCGTATCTAACAACCCGGACTCGTCATCTTAAGGAGGGATTCATGTCGTTATCATCATTGTCGCGTCGTCATTTTTTCGGCGGTGCGGCGAGCATCGCGGCCGCCGTAACGGCGCCTCGTACTGTATTCGCTCAAGCGCCCGCGGCCGCACCGGAGCCTGTGCCGAGCGGTCCATTTAGGATTCCGCCGCTCACCTATCCGACCAATGCGTTTGAGCCGCACATCGATGCCAGGACCATGGAAATCCACCACGACAGACACCATGGAGCCTATGTCGCCGCCCTCAATAGCTTTGCCAAAGACCATCCGCAGATCGCAGAAAAGCCGGTCTTGGAAGTGCTGGGCGACCTTGAGGCGGTGCCGGAGTCCATCCGCACTGGTGTGCGCAACAATCTTGGCGGCCACGCCAATCACACAATGTTCTGGGAAATCATGGGACCACATGGCGGCAAGCCCGAAGGCGAGGTATTGGCAGCGATTGATCGCAATCTCGGCGGCCTGGAGAAGTTCCAGACCGATTTCAATGCTGCGGGCGGACGCCAGTTCGGCTCGGGCTGGGTGTTCGTAACTGTCACAAAGGATGGCAAGCTCAAGATCGAGACCCGCCCGAACCAGGACACT
Source organism: Bradyrhizobium sp. Ash2021 (assembly GCF_031202265.1). Classification (NCBI taxonomy): domain Bacteria; kingdom Pseudomonadati; phylum Pseudomonadota; class Alphaproteobacteria; order Hyphomicrobiales; family Nitrobacteraceae; genus Bradyrhizobium; species Bradyrhizobium sp. Ash2021. The sequence continues at coordinate 9,169,815 of NZ_CP100604.1, forward strand.
CCACTCATGGATGGAAAGCGCGTGTTGTTTGGCAACGATGTCTGGGAGCACGCTTATTATCTCAGCTACCAGAACCGCCGCATTGATTACCTCAAAGCCTGGTGGAACACTGTGAACTGGGGCAAGATCGCGCAGCGCTATGCCGCCGCGAAGGCAGGCACGCTCGGCCTCTAGATTGGACCGCAAATCGGTTCATTTCCCATGCTCGTTGGGGGGCCGCGCGTGGCCTATGATTCCGCCGCGTATTAGGCTCTCCAGCGTTCGCAAGATTTCACGTTTTCACACAGCCAGGGTCAACAACGGCCCTGACGGCCCCGAAACGAGACTTCCGCTCTACCCCGATCAGCGGACATCGTCAGACCGCCCCGGCATGTCTCAAGGGTGCCATAACCAGAAGTGCGCAACGGTCATCGGTTCATCTCAGGTCGTTCGAGCCCTCAAACTGAGGCGGCCGAATGAAAACCCGCCCGAACAGTGCGAGGCTTGATAGCTTTCAATCTACTCCGGCCGATTGTCGAGCCTGGAAAGTGTCGAGCATAGAAAAAGAGCGGCCTGAGCCGCTCTTTTCCTGCCTTTATGGGCAAGGACGCCACAGACCAGTGCCGTCCATATACTCCCGGGATGTCGAGTCGTAGTACGCCCCAAGACTCCGGCAATAGGAAGCATCAGCGCTCGATACCGCGCTTGTCTGAGCAACGCGGGACCCGCTGCTGCTGACGTACATCGCACCGCCACCGCGGACGCCACGGAGCCCCATGGCGAAGGCCGGGGTCGCAACTGCTAACGCGAGTGACAGGGCCGTCGCCCCTACAATACCAAGTTTCGACATTACGCTTCTCCTTAAGAACCTGGAACAAAACCATCGCCGTCAGGCGTAAGGCTTATGTGGGTTGGCGATCGGCTGCGCTCTATGCCCGATGCTGGGAAAGATTAGTGCGTGGCGCGCAACGCACCGCGATTGTCAGACGCTCTCTGAGCCGTCTTATTCGGTGACGTCGTGCGAGCTCTTATTCCGGTCCTCTGTCCAATCAGGATCCCAGTAGGGCGGCCTGCCAAACCGTTTCTGGGCAAAATCCAGAAAAGCCCGCACCTTCGGTGGCACCATGCGATGCGGAGGAAAGACCCCGAATATGCCACTCGGCTTCGTAGCGATCATGGAAGACCATTCGGGAAGCACATGCCGCAGACGACCCGCCTTGATATCCTCTCCGACCAGCCATGTCGGGAGGAGCACGACCCCTACGCCGTCAACCGCCGCATCGCGCAGCGGCTCGGAGTCGTCGGCGCGCAACGTGCCGGTGACGGGCACTTGCTCGAAAGCATCGCCTGGCTCGGCCCGGTGACGAAAGAACCAACGATCGGTCGGCTGCAGCGCATAGACAAGACAATTGTGCTGCAGCAGATCGATCGGCTCGGCGATCGGCGGCCTGCGGTCCAGATAGGCCGGGCTCGCGCAGACAATGCGCCGGTGCGGCGCGAGCTTGCGGGCCAGCATGCTGGAATCGATGAGTGGACCGATACGGATCGCCAGGTCGGCGCCGACGGCCAGCAGATCGACTCGCACATCGGTCAATGAGACATCGAGACGAATATCGGGATAGGCGGCCAGGAAGTCTGGCACGAACGGCATTATATGCAGGCGGGCGAAGGCGCTCGGGACATGCAGGCGGATCAATCCCTGTGGCCGCCCCTCCATTGCCGAGGCCGCATCCCGCGCTTCCTCCAGACCCCGCAGAACGCCGCGTGCGTGCTCGTAGAATGTGGCGCCCGGCTCGGTGAGATGCGCGCGGCGCGTGGTGCGATGAAACAGGCTGACACCAAGATCCTCTTCAAGGCTGGCGATCGCTCGCGAGACGGTCGATGTCTTGGTATTCGTGGCAATTGCAGCTTTCGAAAAGCTGCCGACCTCCACCGCTCGCACGAACATACGCAGCGCGCCCAGATAGTCCATTTTGGCGCCTCCGTATCGCCGTTGCGACGAAACGTCGAGCACTCGCCCGATCGGCCGCTTCCTGCGACATTCGGTAGTCCGGCGAGGGCTTCGGTCGATTTCGACCAGCACTCCAACATTTGTTTGCGCGTTTCGCAACAATCATTTCCGGCCGCGGGAATTGGGGCCGACGCCGCGGCATGATGGTACGTTTTTGACGCTAATTCTGATCCAGATGGGGACAATCTACCTTATTGGCAGCCATACCGGATTGGGTCCGATCCGTACCTCGAACTCGGAGATCATATCGTCGCAAGAGCGGGATGTCGGACCGAGTATCTGGATTTTGTCCATAGCAAAGAGGCCAAATAATCAACCTTCCGACAGCTCGATAATAACGAGATGGTTCTTCGGTCAAAATGTCGCTTGTGGGTCAAAACCGGAAAGCTCAATGTGAGCATATGTTTTCCGCTCTGCCCCTGGAAGCGGACATGGCGCAATGCAGTTGGCATGTCCGAAAAGCGCCATTAGCGGAAGTCGCGCTCATTCGATCACCTCGTCGCCAAGGGCGACGTACCTTGGCCGGGATGGTCACTCGGGCAGCCCTGCTTGCCGCAATCCTTCTTCATATCGCGCGACGTCCTCAGCACGTCGATAAGGGCCAAGCACGTCTTTGAAATTGGAAAGGCGCGTGGGGTTCAGTTCTCGCAGCCGAGCCGCTGCCTTGTGTGCTTGCTCCGGCCGCCCGGCCATTGCGTTGCTTGCGGCGGTGATACGTAATCCAGGTAGATAGTCCGGACTGCACTGCAATGCCATTGCCGCCCATGATGCCGCTTCGTCATAGCGGCCCAGGAAGAAATGTGCATACGCGGTCCCGGCTCGCATTCCCATCAGCCACGGATCAAGTGGGCTCAGGCGCATGGCACGTGCGAAGCGCTCGATCGCCGTCTCCGGCTCGCCGAGCCAGATTTTTACCCAGCCGCCGAAATTCCATGCCTCGGCCAAATTGGAATTAAGCACAAGCGCGCGATCGACTAAGCCGGCGCCTACCCCGAGATCCCGAACAACAAACGCTAACGCATTCCCGCCAGCGGCGAGCGCGATCGCGTCATCCTTGCCCAACTCAACCGCCCGTTGGGTGAGCCTCTTCACTTCGGCAATCGCGTTCGCTGTATCTGAAATCCAGCCATTGATCTTGGCAATGACGTAGCAAAAGGCTGCACGACCGTAGGCGGAGGCAAATTCCGGGTCGAGCTCGATCGCGCTGTTGAACAGGCGCAATGCCTCGTCGTTCGCTTGCCGGTTACCAAACTGATAAAGCCGGGCCAGACCGCGCAAATAGAGCGCATAAGCGTCGAGACTCGCGGTCGGCTTGCGCTTGGCGCGCTCGATCTCGGCTTTTTCCACCGCAGGCGCGATCGCCCCGACAACGCTCTCAGTCACCTGGTCCTGCAGATCGAAGATGTCGCCGAGCCCGCCATCAAACCGATCGGCCCAAAGATGTGCTCCAGTAGCGGTATCGACCAGTTGTCCCGTGATGCGCACTCGGCTTGCCGCCTTGCGAACGCTCCCTTCCAACACGTAGCGCACCCCAAGCTCGCGCCCCACCTGCTTCACGTCGACGGCGCGCGCCTTGTAGGTGAAGCTGGAGTTTCGGGCGATGACAAATAGCGCCTTGAAACGGGACAGCGCCGTGATGATGTCCTCGGCCATTCCATCGGCAAAGTATTCCTGTTCCGGATCGCCGCTCATGTTCTGAAACGGGAGCACGGCGATGGACGGCTTGTCGGGGGGAGGGAGGACCTGAGGTTGGCTCATAGCCAGACCTGATTTTACTGCGGAAGGGGCTTGACCAGTCAGCCGTACCCGCCACGCTCGCATCGGCTCAGCTATATTTCTAAGGGACTGCTGTCCCATATCATCACAGGCGATCTCGACCTTGCCTCGAACCTGCCGATAGGCATCATCGGACATGCAGACCCCGCCCGGTTCGGCGATGCCTTCAAGGCGGGCAGCAATATTGACGCCGTCGCCGAAGATATCATTATCATCAAAAATGATGTCACCGACATGAATGCCGATGCGGAATTCGATCCTTTGATCCTGCGGCACGGCGGTATTTTGCTCGGCCATGCTGCGCTGGATTTCAACCGCGTTGTGCACCGCATCGACGGCGCTGGCAAACTCGACCAGCATTCCGTCGCCCGTAGTCTTGACGATGTGGCCGCGATGCGCCGCGATTGCGGGGTCGACAAGCGCTTTTCTAATCGACTTTAACTGGGCTACCGTACCTTCTTCGTTGGCACCCATCAGCCGACTATATCCCGCGATGTCCGCCGCAAGAATAGCCGCCAGTCGCCGTTCCACGCGCTCTTCGCTCAAGACGCACCTCGACCGGGAAATCAAATAACTATTTAGCAGAAAAATAAGCCGATGTCCGATTGCCCAATGTCCGAGATGGGTCAAAAAACGGAAGTGGCCCCGCCTGAACGGCATTTCCGTTCTACCCTCAAGAGCAGACATCGTCCGGCCAACCCGGCATGTCCGTTTCGTGCCATGAACGGACTCTTGGGCGACCCTGGTCCTTTTCACTTCGGGCTGGGAGCTATGACAAACTCCGCAGTGAGCGTGACCTTCGATTTTATCGAATTCGAGATGAAGCACTGTGCCTCAACGCTCTCCATGATTTCGCGGGCGCGCCCAACCTCAGCTGTGTCATTAAGGGTTACACGAGGTCGAACGGTGACTTCCGTGATGCGGTACTTGCCTTCGATGTTTTCGAGCAGGCCTTCGGCCTCGCTTTGATATCCCACCGGAACCAGGCCTTTCGCTTGGGCGAGCGTGAGGAACGTCAGCATCAAGCACGTATTAACCGAGCCCACGAGTAGCTCTTCGGGCGCCCAGATGTCCGGCTGACCTTTGAACTCCGGCGGGCTGCCAACGACGATGTTTGGTTTTCCAAGCGCCGAAAGCGTACCCCGCCGTGCGGAACTCCAAGCGGTCTTGGCTTTGTAGCGAAAAGATTTGTAGGCTCTCCTGGTGTCCACGCAAACCTCCGAGCCGCTCTCGCCGAAGGCGCTCTCGCGCTTCCGCCTCCGGCGGTTTCTCTCAAACTATATCATGAGATGGTCAACGTCTGACGTGGGTCAAAACCGGCCCTGACGGCCCAGAAACGCCACTTCTGCTCCACCCCGAACAACGGACATCGTCACAGCCTGTCGGCATGTCTCAAACGTGCCAACAGCTGAAGTCGCGGTCGCGGCCTACTCGATCGTTGGTGCCGCGAGACAAGGCGGCGCATTACTCCGGAAGCCCTGCTTGGCGGAGGCCGTCGATATAGATCTGAGGTAGCCGTCGGCCGGCAGGCCATTCAGAAATGCGAAAACCGGGTTCGAGTTTGAGCAGACCGGCTGCTGCTTCTCTCGCTTCTGCTTCGCGCCTTAGATGAGCCAGGGCAATTGCAAGGCAACGATAAGTCACCGGATAAAGCTCGTTCCGGCGGATGGCCTTCCTGGTTGCCGCGACTGCCTCATCGAAACGACCAAGACCGATGAATGCAGCGCCCATTCCTGTAAACGCTGAAAAAAGCGACGGGTCAAATGGGCTTGGCCGAATGGTGCGCGCAAAACTCCGGATTGCCTCTTCGGGCTGCCCCGCCATTACATAAGTCCAACCTCGCTGTTCCCATGCGCGCAATGAATTAGGGTTTAAGGCGACCGCACGGTCCACCATCTCCCTTGCAATATCGAAATCGCCAGAAAAGAGGGCCGTCAGGCAGCCGAGTATGCTCAATGCCACATAGTCGTTCCCGCTCTCCGCACTGCCTGCGAGAGGGACGACGGTGCCGACGAACGAATAGCCCCGTCGCTTGATGTTTGCGATGTATCGATTGCCAAATTGGCCGTCACCAAGCGCCTTGCGGATGGCGGCAACGTGGACCCGGAGGCTCCCTTCCTCAACGGTTACGTCCGACCAGACGTGATCCATCAGCTCCTGCTTCGCGATGACCTCACCTGGGCGGTCGGCAAGATGGGTCAAAATATCCAGCGCCCGATCCCCGAGGGGAAGCACTCGACCGTCGCGCCGGAGCACCCTCTCGCCAATCGAAAGCTCAAAAGGGCCGAACCTCAGCTTCCTGTGAACTACGGTGCCATCCATGTGTGTCAGCCACCAGAGACTTGGTTGCGTGAATTCGAAATCAGCGGTTTCGATCCTGGCTCGGCGGACTCGCAACCGGGTCTCGCGGCACCGCTTGACCAATCGGCTTCGCGCCCAACTGGGTAAGGTTGAGCAAGATCGAGATCAGGATGACCGGGAGCATGTCGCCGCGCGCAAAGGCGACGCTGGCCGCGATGAGAATGGCCTTCAGAGTGGCCAATATTGCGAGAAGCTTTGACATCGGACACCCGCTTTCTTTTTCCGGCTGCGTCGCAAGAGTGAAATGCGACCTGGCTCACATGCATCGCCGGTCTCCTGTAGTGCTAAGGTAACCCCCTTGAATCGGCGCGATTAGCCCACATTTCCTTGAATGATCTTTGCGTTCTTCGAGGAAATCGATGGACCTTCTCGGCGCGCTCGGAGTCCTGGTCCGCGTGGTGGAGACGGGTTCGTTTTCGGCCGTCGCCCGTGAGCGCGCACTCAGCCAGGCTGCGGTCGCCCGCCAGGTCTCGCAGCTGGAGGAACATTTCGGGGTCCGCCTCTTTCACCGCACCACGCGAAAGCTCAGCCTGACCGACGATGGCGAGGTGCTGCTGGGTCTGGCCCGGCCCGTGCTGGACGGTGTTGACGGGCTGGAAGCAGCGCTCGGGCGGCAGCGCGGCTCACCTGTCGGGCTCGTGCGGGTGGGTGTCACGGTGGCGGCGAGCCGCCTTCTCGCGCAACGTCTGCCGATCTTGCTCGCCGGTCATCCGGGTTTGAAGGTCGAACTTGTGGTAGGTGATCGGCTCGGCGACATGATCGAAGAGCGGCTCGACCTTGCCATGCGCGTCGGCGAGATCACGGATGCGTCACTGGTGGCGCGCCGTAGCGGGACCGCCGTGCGCGTTGCCGCGGCAGCGCCAAGCTACATCAGGCGGCACGGCGAACCATCCAGTCCCGCCGAGATCGCAAACCACACCTGCATTGTGCACGACGTCGGACCGAATTCGGACCTCTGGACCTTTGTTACGCCGGATGGCCCCAGGGATTTTCGGGCGTCGGGCGGATTTCTCGCCAACGACGTACGTGCGGTGCACCTGGCCGCTCGGACCGGATACGGCATCGCCTATCTCGCCCTGTTCGAAGTGGCCGATGACCTCCGCAATGGCAGGCTGGTTCGCGTACTAAGGGACTTTCCCGCTCCCGGTGTTCCGTTCAGCCTGGTCTATCCATCGCGACGGCATCTCGCGCCACGCACGCGTCTTGTGATCGATTTCATCTGGGAGCAGGTTCGACAAGTCGAGGTGGAGCTTGCAACGGCATCCGATGAGGCGCGCACCGCGTAAGCGCGGCAATCCTTCGCTGGATATCATCGAGGATGGCGACCAAGGGCCGCGGAGTGCAGCTCAATCAGCGACCAATCATCGCTTGGAGCTGCGGGGGATAGCGGTCGCCCTCGACCTGGATCGCAGCAGCTGCGCGTTCGATCTCGGCGAGATCGGCAGCGGTCAGCTCGACGGTCGATGCGCCGATATTCTCCTGCAGGCGATGGAGCTTCGTAGTGCCTGGGATCGGGACGATCCACGGGCGCTGCGCCAGCAGCCAGGCGAGCGCGAGCTGAGCCGGGGTGGCGTTCTTTTCGCGCGCGATCCGCTTCAGCAGCTCCACCAGCGCCTGGTTCTTCTGCATCGCTTCGGGTGTAAAGCGGGGCAGAAGCTTTCGATAATCACCCTCCGCAATCCTGGTTTCCGATGACATGGCGCCAGTCAGGAACCCCCTGCCCAGCGGGCTGTACGGCACGAAGCCGATGCCAAGCTCTTCGCAGGCGCCGAGGATGCCGTTGGTCTCAGGGCCACGCGTCCACAGTGAATATTCGTTCTGGAGCGCGGTGACGGGCTGGACTGCATGGGCACGGCGCAGCGTCTCGACGCTCGGCTCGGACATGCCGAAATGCTTGACCTTGCCTTCGGCGATCAGGTCGCGGACGGTGCCGGCGACATCTTCGATCGGCACGTTGGGATCGACGCGATGCTGGTACAACAGATCGATGACCTCAACACCCAGTCGCTTCAGCGATCCCACGGCGGCCTTGCGGATGGTGTCCGGATGGCTGCTCAGGCCGGTGTTCGCCTTGGTCGTTGGATCGATTGCGAAGCCGAACTTGGTCGCAATAGTGACCTGGTCGCGCACGTTGCGCAAAGCCTCGCCGACAATCTGCTCGTTGGTAAAGGGACCATAGATTTCGGCGGTATCGAAGAAGGTGACGCCCAGATCGACTGCCGATCGGATCAGCGCGATGCTCTCTTCACTGGCGAGCGAGTGGCTGTAAGTGGAATTCAGGCCCATGCAGCCGAAACCTATTTCAGAGACTTTGAGACCGTTGGTTCCCAATTGCCGCGTCTTCATTGCATACCTCGTCATTCGCCGTTACGGCACCACGAGAGAGCTTATGGCTGCGTCATAATCAGAAAATACGCACGACGCTTGAAACACTTTCAAGCAAATCGACCAAATCGACCCTGAACCCGTGCCTCCAAACGCGAGCAAACCACGCGAGATTGCCGTGTCTCACTTATGGGGTGCAGTCCGGTGCACTAAATTGAATTACGCGGTGGTAGTTGGGCGCACTTTTACCGCAATACAATGCCGACCTAATACCGGCCTGCTCAGGAATGACCGTCAGAACCGTGGTGTGATCCATCTCCGCCAGAATACCCGGAATACCCACCTATCGAATTGTCGCGATTGCCGTCGCCATCAGGCTTCACCTTCGTGCCCTGACGAAATGCAAAGCCGAGAAATCCAACCAGCGCGCATAACGCCAGAAGCGGTCCGAGCCAATTCGGCATGATCATCCTCCACGTTGTTCAGGCGTCTCGATCGGGCGTGCGCTACACGTCGATCGGCGGCTCCATTTGCGCAAGCTCTTCTCTCAAGGGCGTCCAGCCGGGAGCCATCACAACGGTGTTCAAGATACCACGAAGAGTAAAGCTAACCTCGAAAATCTCTCCGGTTTCCGCCTCAGCTGACGGCTTGTCCAATGTCCGCTGCGCCCCGATAGCCGACTAATCCCGCTGCCCAGCGAAATATCGCGATGTGCCAACAACGGCATGGCAGGGAGGAATGTTATCGCTTTCCAACCTCGCGCATTGGATATTCTTTGTGACTGGCTGGGTCCTCGCGATCGTTCTTATTGGGCTGGCGCAACTATTTCGTCGGACGGGGCCGCAGACGTGGCGGCCGTCTTCGGCCAGATGAAATCGTCGACCGGGCTCCTTGCCGCAACGACATTGATCTTCTTCCTGGCGCCGGTTCCGGCGGGCTACATCGCCGCGAAAATAGCACCAGACGAGAAGCTCCTGAATGGCGCCTTATCGATCTCGGCATGGTTTGTGTTTTGCGTCTGCGACGCGATTTGGGGCGGCCACGGCGGAGATACCACCGCTCACATGCCGCACTGGCTTGATGCCCTGACGACGTACGGCGTTCCAATTCCAGCAATGCTCGGCGCCTACATTTGGCACCTGCGCGCCGATCGTGGGGCCTTCGCCCCAGTGATTATCCACCAGGACTATCATGCAGCAGAGGGTCTGCAACGCGAGCCGTTGATGCCGTCAACAGCGTCGAAGCAAAATCAACCACGGCGCTTTGGCCGCACAGGCTCGGGCCTCGGTATGTTCATTTTCCTCCTCATGCAGTTTCTCCTCACCGAGCATGAGCGGAATATGCTGCTACTAGCAATGATAGTAGCTCTGGCATTGGTCGTCGCTATTGCTTTCGCGTTAAAGGCATTTAAGAGCACTTCGGGCTGACTAACGAGGCAAGCGTCCGCTTCGGGACGATGAAGCAAGCGCGGTTGGACATTCCCTGCCACAGCAAAAGCGGGTCGCACCCGCCGAGGCGGGGCATCCAGTATTTCGGGAATTTGGTCAGCAATCGAGATAGCGCGCGGCGTACTGGATCATCCGCTTTCGCGGATGATGACAGTCAGCGCAGACTCACGCGTACTTGCCGTGGCAGTGCTTGTACTTCTTGCCGCTTCCGCAGGGACAATCCTCGTTGCGGCCGACCTTGCCCCAGCTTGCGGGATTTTTGGGGTCGCGATCGGCGCCGACCGCGGCCGGCACCAATGAGGCCTGGGCAAAGTTGGCTTGGGCGAACGCCATCTCGTCTTCACCGGTATTCGGATCGAGCTTGTGGGCTTCCATCGGCGGCAAGACCGGCTGCTGCTCCTCCGGCGGCACGATCTCGACGCGCATCAATTGCGCCGTCACCGCCTCGCGCAGATGCGCGATCATCGCCTCGAACAGGCTGAACGCTTCCGACTTGTATTCCTGCAGCGGATCGCGCTGGCCGTAGCCGCGCAGGCCGATCACCTGGCGCAGATGGTCGAGCATCACCAGATGCTCGCGCCAGAGATGATCCAGCGTCTGCAGCAAAATAGTTTTCTCGACGTAGCGCATCACGTCGGGGCCCCATTGCGCGACCTTGGCCGCCATGTGCTCGTCGACGCGCGTCTCGATGCGCGACAGCAGTTCCTCGTCGGCGATGCCTTCTTCCTTGGCCCAGGCGTCGACCGGCAGATCGACGTCCAGCACCCGCTTCAATTCTTCCTTGAGGCCGGCCACGTCCCACTGCTCGGCATAGGCATGCTCGGGCACGTGCTTGTTGACGACATCCTCGACGAAGGCGTGACGCATGTCGGCCACCGTCTCGGCGACGCTGTCCTCCTTCATCAGATCGACGCGCTGGTCGAAGATCACCTTGCGCTGGTCGTTCTGGACGTTGTCGAATTTGAGCAGGTTCTTGCGGATGTCGAAGTTGCGGGCCTCGACCTTCTGCTGGGCTTTTTCCAGCGCCTTGTTGATCCAGGGATGGATGATGGCCTCGCCCTCCTTGAGGCCGAGCCGCGTCAGCATGGAATCGAGCCGGTCGGAGCCGAAGATCCGCATCAGATCGTCTTCCAGCGACAGGAAGAATTTCGAGCGGCCGGGGTCGCCCTGACGGCCGGAGCGGCCGCGCAACTGGTTGTCGATGCGCCGCGATTCGTGGCGTTCGGAGCCGATGATGTAGAGTCCGCCCGGCTTGTTCACGGTTTTCGCGGGCTTCGAACCCTTGGCCGGTTCGACCTCGACAACATCTTCCGCTTTCAAAACGATGTCGCGGAAGCGTTCGATATCAGCCTTGATGCGTTCGATCTTGGCGGCTTTCTCGGCCTCGTCGGTAATGCCGACGGTCTCCTGCAGGATCCGCATGTCGAGCGAACCGCCGAGCTTGATGTCGGTACCGCGGCCGGCCATGTTGGTCGCGATCGTGATCGCGCCGGGCACGCCGGCCTCGGCGACGATATAGGCCTCCTGTTCGTGGAAGCGCGCGTTCAGGACCGCGAACAGCTTTGCCGGCTTGCCCGCGCGCGCCGCGGCATAAAGCTTCTCCATGCCGTGTTCGCTGCCGAAATCGATCTGCTTGTAGCCGTTCTTCTTCAGGTAATCGGCCAGCACTTCGGATTTTTCGATCGAGGCGGTACCGACCAGCACCGGCTGCAGCCGGGCGTTGGCGCGCTCCACCTCGGCCAGGATCGCCGCGTATTTCTCGTTCTGGGTGCGATAGACCTCATCGTCTTCGTCCAGACGCGCCACCGGCACGTTGGTCGGGATTTCCACCACTTCGAGCTTGTAGATGTCGAACAATTCGTCGGCTTCGGTCAGCGCCGTGCCGGTCATGCCGGCGAGCTTTTCGTACATCCGGAAATAATTCTGGAAGGTGATCGAGGCCAGCGTCTGGTTTTCCGGCTGGACCTGAACGTGCTCCTTGGCTTCCAGCGCCTGGTGCAGGCCTTCGGAATAGCGGCGGCCCTGCATCATGCGGCCGGTGAACTCGTCGATGATGACGACTTCGTCGTCGCGGACGATGTAATCCTTGTCGCGGGTGAACAAGGAATGCGCGCGCAGCGCCTGGTTGATGTGGTGAACCACCGAGACGTTCTCGACGTCGTACAGCGAATCGCCCTTGAGCTGGCCGGCGTCGCGCAACAGCGTTTCGATCTTCTCCATGCCGGCTTCGGTCAGCGTCACCGTACGCTGCTTCTCGTCGACGTCGTAGTCGGTCTTGTCGAGCTTGGGCAGGAAGGTGTCGATGGTGTTGTAGAATTCCGAGCGGTCGTCGAGCGGGCCGGAGATGATCAAGGGCGTGCGCGCCTCGTCGATCAGGATCGAGTCGACTTCGTCGACGATGGCGTAGAAGTGGGCGCGCTGGACCATGTCCTCCAGCCGGTACTTCATGTTGTCGCGCAAATAGTCGAAACCGTATTCGTTGTTGGTGCCGTAGGTGATGTCGCACGCATAGGCGTTCTTGCGCTCGCCATCGTCGAGCCCGTGCACGATCACGCCGGTGGTCATGCCGAGGAAGGAATAGATCTGGCCCATCCATTCGGAGTCGCGTTTGGCGAGGTAATCGTTGACGGTGACGACGTGGACACCCTTGCCGGCCAGCGCGTTGAGATAGACCGCAAGCGTTGCGACCAGCGTCTTGCCTTCGCCGGTCTTCATCTCGGCGATGTCGCCTTCATGCAGCACCATGCCGCCGATCAGCTGGACGTCGAAATGGCGCTGGCCGAGGGTACGCTTGGCCGCCTCGCGCACGGTGGCGAAGGCCGGAACCAGGATGTCGTCGAGCTTCTTGCCTTCGGCCAATTGCTGGCGGAATTCGGCGGTGCGGGCCTTCAGCGCGTCGTCCGACAACGCGGCGAGCTCGGGCTCGAGCGCGTTGATGGCGCTGACGCGGGACTGGTATCCCTTCACCCGCCGGTCGTTGGCGGAGCCGAAAAACTTGCGGGCGAGCGCGCCGATCATACCGAATTCCTGTCTTTAGCGGTTCTGCGTTGCAGCCGTGACGTGGTCCACCGGATTGCCTATCAACTCACCGTGACGCATCGCGGCAAAAGCCCCAAACCGAGGGGTCATCCGCCTAATGAGTGGGAATTAAGCAATCCAAGGTTCAACGGCCAAAAACGCAGCAAAATAAGCGCTATCGCCGTTGACACGATCGGGCAGAGATATGGCTGGGTTAGGGGCTTGTCAACGTGGCTGGTGGCGCCGATTTGGGGCGCCGGCCTGTCCGGGAATTCATCATTTTGACAGACTTTTCGCGTTGCCAATGCCCCATGATTGGGCGAGTGTCCCGCCGCCTTTAGGATCCCATCTTCAAGACAAGGATTTTGCATGACCTCCCCGTTCCCGGAAATGAAAACCGGCCTGCGCTTCGGCTTGGCCTCCCTGGCCGTAACAGGCTGCCTGGCGGCGGTTCTGGCCATTGCTCCGGGCTTGGGCCTGCCGGCCCGCGCCGAGGACAACCCCGTGCTGGCCAAGGTCAACGGCGCGGAGATCCGCCAGAGCGACGTCGCCCTGGCCGAAGAGGAACTCGGCCCCAGCCTCGCGCAGATGGACCCGGCGACCAAAAAGGACAACGTCCTGTCCTTCCTGATCGACCTGAAGGTCGTCGCTAAGGCCGCCGAGGACAAGAAGCTCGAGAATTCCGAGGATTTCAAGAAACGCCTGGCGTTCACGCGCAGCCGGCTTCTGATGGACAGCCTGCTGGCGACCGAAGGCAAGGCTGCGACCACCGACGAGGCCATGAAGAAGGTCTATGAGGACGCTTCCAAGCAGATCACCGGCGAGCAGGAAGTGCATGCCCGTCACATCCTGGTCGAGACCGAGGACGACGCCAAGGCGGTCAAGGCGGAACTGGACAAGGGTGCCGATTTTGCCGAACTGGCCAAGAAGAAGTCCAAGGACCCCGGCGCCTCCGACGGCGGCGATCTCGGCTTCTTCACCAAGGAGCAGATGGTGCCGGAATTCTCCGCGGTCGCGTTTGCGCTGGAGCCCGGCAAGATCTCCGATCCCGTCAAGTCGCAGTTCGGCTGGCACATCATCAAGGTCGAGGAAAAGCGCAACCGCAAGGCGCCCGAGTTCGAGCAGGTCAAGGCCCAGATCGAAACCTATGTGACGCGGAAGGCGCAGGCCGATTACGTCGCAAAACTGCGCGAAGCCGCCAAGGTCGAGCGCATGGACAAGCCGGAAGAGACGGCGAAGTCTGATGCCAAGCCGGACGCGGCCAAGGAGCCGGCCAAGCCCGCCGACTCCAAGATGGCGCCGGCGAAGAAGTAAATCGACTTCGCCGCCCAAGTTCAGTAATTAGACGTCATGCCCGGGCCAGATAATGGCCCGGGCATCCACGTCTTAAGGCCTTCATTGACGGATGGTGAAGACGTGGATGGCCGGAATAAATCCGGCCATGACGGTTCAGCTTCTCTGTCGATAAGGCGCCTCATCATGTCCACCGCGATCTCCCCCCTCGCCCCGACCGATGTTCCCGACATGCCCGTGATCCCGGGCGTGAAGCTCGCGACCGCAGCGGCCGGCATCCGCTACAAGGGGCGCACCGACGTCCTGCTGGCGGTAATGGACAAGGGGACTACCGTGGCCGGCGTCTTCACCAAGTCGAAATGCCCGTCCGCCCCGGTGGAATGGTGCCGCGCCAAACTGGCCAAGGGCGCTGCCCGCGCACTGGTGGTGAATTCCGGCAACGCCAATGCCTTCACCGGAAAGACCGGCAAGAGCTCGACCGCGCTGACGGCGCAGATCGCCGCCAAGGCGGTCGGCTGCAGCACCAATGAGGTGTATCTCGCCTCCACCGGAGTGATCGGCGAACCGCTCGACGCCACCAAGTTCGACGGCGTGCTGGCGACGCTTTCCGAAAGCGCTGTGCCGGGCGACTGGATGGCTGCTGCCAAAGCCATCATGACCACCGATACCTTCCCGAAGGTCGCCACCAGGACCGTCAAGCTCGGCAAGGCCAAGGTCACCATCAACGGCATGGCCAAGGGCGCCGGCATGATCATGCCCGACATGGCGACGATGCTGTCGTTCGTGTTCACCGACGCGCCGCTGTCCTCAAGCGTGCTGCAGTCGCTGCTCAAGAGCGGCGTCGAAGACACGTTCAATGCCCTCACCATCGACAGCGACACCTCGACATCGGACACCCTGCTCGCCTTTGCCACCGGCGCTGCCGCAGCCACCGGCGCGCCGAAAATCAGCCGCGCCGGCGATCCCAGGCTGAAGGCCTTCACCAAGGCGTTTCACGCCGTGCTTGCCGACCTCTCCGAACAGGTCGCCCGCGACGGCGAAGGCGCGCGAAAGCTGGTCGAGATCATCGTCGACGGCGCGACCACCAAGGCCTCGGCGCGCAAAATCGCGATGTCGGTGGCGAATTCGCCGCTGGTGAAGACCGCGATCGCCGGCGAGGATGCCAATTGGGGCCGCGTGGTGATGGCGGTCGGCAAGGCCGGCGAGCCCGCCAATCGCGACAAGCTTTCGATTTCGTTCAACGGCATCCGCGTCGCCAGGAGCGGTGCCCGCGATCCGTCCTATAACGAGGCGGAAGTTTCCGAAGTGATGAAGAACCCGAAGATCCAGATCAAGATCGCGCTTGGGCTCGGCAAGGGCCGCGACCGCGTGCTGACCTGCGACCTCACCAAGGAATATGTCGCGATCAATGGCGACTACCGGTCGTGAGCGAAACATCGGCGCATGGCTGACATCAAACTTACCCTCGTGGTCGCCTGCGCGCTGGTCGATGCCGACAAGCGGGTGCTGATCGCGCAGCGCCCGGACGGCAAGGCGCTGGCCGGCTTGTGGGAATTTCCCGGCGGCAAGCTCGAGCCCGGCGAACGGCCCGAGCAAACGCTGATCCGCGAATTGCACGAGGAGATCGGCATCACCGTCAGCGAACCGTGCCTGGCGCCGCTGACCTTCGCCAGCCATGCCTATGACAGTTTTCATCTGCTGATGCCGCTCTATATCTGCCGGCGCTGGGAAGGCCAGGTGACCGCGCGTGAAGGCCAGCAACTGGCCTGGGTCCGCGCCAACAAACTGCGCGACTACAGGATGCCGCCGGCGGACATCCCGCTGATCCCGCATTTGATCGATTTGCTGATGTGAACTGGCCGCAACGCCCACACTCGTCATGCGCGGGCTTGACCCGCGCATCCATCGAACTTCAGAAAGAGTTATGCGAAGTGGATGGATTGCCGGGTCATAGGCGAGCGGAAGCGACGCCGTCCTTCGGACGGCTTTGCCCGGCAATGACGGATCATGTTGATTTGGGTGCAGCTTTCCTCACCGCAGCCTCCAAACTCGCCTTCGCCGAACCCGGCCGCAGCGGCTGCTGCTGGCTTTCATGCGGCGCCCAGCCGGACAGCCAGATCACGTCGAAGGTGGCGCGGATGCGGCCGTCGGGATCGGAAAACCGCTTGGCGTAGATCTGCGACATCCGCAACATGGTGGTGGGGCGCGTCGGCGTCCGCCGCCGCTCGATCATGACATTGGTCGCGCCCATCCGCCTCAGGTCTTCCATCAGCACCAAGGCGTTGTCGTAGCGCACCACTGTGCGATCGACGTCGGCGACCGGCAGCGCAAAGCCGGCGCGCTGCAACAGCGCACCGACATCGCGCAGATCGGCGAACGGCGCGACCCGCGGCGACACCCCGCCTTCGCATTCGGCCTCGGCTTGCGCAAAGGCCTGCCGGAGTTCGGTGAGCGTATCGCCGCCGATCATCGCCGCCAGCAGCAGCCCGTCGGGTTTCAGCGCGCGGCGGATTTGCGCCAGCACGCCCGGCAGATCGTTGACGAACTGGAAGGCCAGCGCGGAGACGACGAGGTCGAGCGATTCCGGCTGCAGCGGAAGCGTCTCGGAATCTCCCAGCCCGACATGGCTGATCGACTTGAACCGACCGCGCAACAATTCCTGCAGCGCCGCGCCCGGGGTCCAGACATCCGCGACATCGGAAAAATTCCGCGTCACCGCCTGCAACCGCTCGACCATATCCTCGGTGACGCGGTCGAGCAGGAACGTCGCAGGCTCGCCGCGTTGCGCACGCGCCTGCCGTGCGCGCAGCAAGGCGCGGTCGAACAGGATCGGCGCGGCGTTGGGGTTTGCAGCCATGCCGGTTGGTACTCCGATCCCGCAACATCTGGCAATCCGCCGCTTGAGCATCGCGCTCCGCGGCGTTAACCTTCGCCCATGGACGCCGAGGCATCACCACCACGCTCCATTACCGGCCATTTGCGCGGCGCGTTGAACGCCGCCCGTGGCGTGTGGGCCCACACGGCGCGGCTGGCGCTCGACATCGCGCTGCCGACGCTGTGCGTGGCCTGCCGCGAACCGGTCAACGGCGAAGGCGTCTGCGCCGAGTGCTGGGCAAAATTGTCGTTCATCGCGCCGCCGTTCTGCCCTCGGCTCGGCATTCCCTTTGTCTACGATCCCGGCCCCGAATTATTGTCGATGGAAGCGATCGCCAATCCGCCGGCCTATGCGCGCGCCCGCGCCGCCGTGCGCTATGACGATGTCGCGCGCACGCTGGTGCATGCGCTGAAATACCAGGACCGCACCGATCTGGCGCCCGCGATGGGCCGCTGGATGGCGCGGGCGGGTCAGGAATTACTTAACGAAGCCGACATACTGGTCCCGGTTCCCCTGCATTGGCGGCGCGGCTGGAGCCGCCGCTACAACCAGTCCGGTGCACTGGCGCGCATCATTTCCAGGCAAAGCGGCGTGAAACTAGCCTCCGAAGCGCTCCGCCGCGTCCGGGCCACCGAGCAGCAGATCGGCCTGTCCCGGTCGCAGCGCGCCAGCAACGTCCAGGGCGCGTTCAAGGTCGCCAGCGACCGAACCGCCGACATCGCCGGCCGCCGGGTGCTTCTGGTCGATGACGTCCTGACCACCGGCGCCACGGTCGACGCCTGCGCGCGGGCGTTATTGCGCGCCAAGGCCGCCGCAGTCGACGTGCTGGTATTTGCGCGGGTTGTGGACACCCATAAAGCTCCCATATAATCGGCAACCCTCAACAACAGAGCGCGTCATGACCGCTGCCATCGACATCTTTACCCGTCCGGGCTGCGGCTATTGCTCCGCCGCCAAATCGTTGCTGACGCGCAAGAATGCCGTATACACCGAGTTTAATGTCGCCACCGACCCGACACTTCGACAGCAGATGTGGGATCGTGCCGGCGCCGGCTCGACCTTTCCGCAGATCTTCATCGGCGCAACCCATGTCGGCGGCTGCGACGAGCTTTACGCCCTGGACCGCGAGGGCAGGCTCGATGGGCTGCTGGCGGGCGAAAAGGCCGGCTCATGAGCACTGACAACACTTTTACCGCAGCAATGGTGCAGATGCGCACCGGATTGTTGCCTGAGCCCAGCCTCGAGCAAGGGACAAAACTGATCCGCGAGGCGGCGGCGCAAGGCGCCGACTATGTGCTCACCCCCGAGGTGAGCAACATGATGCAGTTGAACCGCAAGGCGCTGTTCGAGCATCTCGCGCCCGAAGAGGACGACAAGTCGCTGAAGGCCTATCGCGCGCTTGCGGCCGAATTGAAGATCCACATCCATATCGGTTCGCTGGCGCTGCGCTTTTCGCCGGAGCGCGCCGTCAACCGCTCGTTCCTGATCGGACCTGACGGCAATTTGCTCGCCTGCTACGACAAGATCCACATGTTCGACATCGATCTGCCCGGCGGCGAGAGCTATCGCGAATCCGCCAATTACCAGCCGGGCGAAACCGCCGTGATATCGGACCTGCCGTGGGGCCGGATCGGGCTCACGATCTGCTATGATGTGCGCTTTCCCGCGCTCTATCGCGCGCTCGCCGAAAGCGGCGCGTCGTATCTCACGGTGCCCTCCGCCTTCACCCGCAAGACCGGCGAGGCGCATTGGCATACGCTGTTGCGCGCCCGCGCCATCGAGACCGGCTGTTTCGTGTTCGCGGCCGCCCAGGCCGGCATGCACGAGAACAAGCGCGAAACGTTTGGCCATTCGCTGATCGTGGACCCCTGGGGCGTCGTGCTGGCCGAGGGCGGCGTCGAGCCCGGGGTTTTCCTCGCCAGGATCGATCCCACCAAGGTCGAGATGGCGCGCAAAGCCGTGCCGTCGCTGCAGCACGGTCGGCGTTTTGGCATCGCCGACCCCAAGGCCGGTCCGGAACATCTGCATCTCGTCCGGGGATCGGCATGATCCGCTATAACCTGCGCTGTGAGCGCGGCCATACGTTCGAGAGCTGGTTTCAGAGTTCCTCGGCCTATGAAACCCAGGAAAAGCGCAAACTGGTGAACTGCCCGGCCTGCGGTTCGGCCAAGGTCGAGCGGGCCATCATGGCCCCGCAGATCGTAAGCAAGAAGGGCCGCGAAAGTGCCGCGCCCGCAGCGCCTGCGGATGTTGCAGCCACAGAGGTAGCGGCGCCGGGGTCGACGCCGCTGTTGATGGCGCAGGAGCGCGAGCTGCGCGCCAAGATCAAGGAGTTGCGCGATCACATCGTGAAAAACGCCGACAATGTCGGCGAGCGCTTCCCCAACGAGGCGCGCAAGATGCATTATGGCGATATCGAGCACCGCCCGATCTATGGCGAAGCTTCGCCGGAGGAAGCGCGTGCGCTGATTGACGAAGGCGTCGAGGTCTCGCCGCTGCCGGTACTGCCGGACGATAGAAATTGATGCGTTAACGGTAGCTGGCGGCTCCACGTCATTGCGAGCGAAGCGAAGCAATCCATTTATCCGCACAGAAAGTATAGATTGCTTCGTCGCTTCGCTCCTCGCAATGACGGGCGGTGTCGTTTGAAGGATTCTTCATGAGCCCGGAGACGCTTCCTTCCTGGCTGGTCTGGGCGTTGCTCTCCGCCGCTTTCGCGGCGCTGACCGCGATCTTCGCCAAGATCGGCGTCGAGGACATCAATTCCGATCTCGCCACCCTGATCCGCACCGTCGTCGTGCTGTTCAGCCTGGCGCTGATCCTGTTCGCGACCGGCCAGTTCAATCAGTTCGGACCGATCTCGACCAGGAGCTGGATCTTCCTGGTGCTGTCGGGCCTCGGCACCGGCGCCTCCTGGATTTGCTATTTCCGCGCGCTAAAACTCGGCCCGGCGACGCTGGTGGCGCCGATCGACAAATTGAGCGTGGTGCTGGTGGCGCTGTTCGGCGTGGTGTTTCTGGGCGAACGGCCGTCGCTGAACGGCTGGTTCGGCATCGCGCTGATCGCCGCGGGCGCCGTGCTGATCGCTTTCAAGCGCTGACTAGACCGCGACCAATAGCGCCACGCCGATCACGATCAGCACGATGCCGGACAATTCGCGCGCCGACAGCGGCTGTTTGAACGAATAATACGCCACGCCCTGCGCGAACAATACTTCGACCAGCGCCAGCGTGCGCACGTTGGCGGCGGCGGTCAGCGCGAACGCCAGGAACCAGAACTGCGATGCGAACGCGCCCATGAAGCCCGCGAGCATCGAGGGCCTCCACAATCCGAGGATTTTTCTGAGCACGTCGGGCGCACGAAACAGCAGATAGACCGTCAGCACCAGCGTCTGCACGAACAGCCCGAACACCAGGGTGTAGGACGCCGCGGTCACGAACGACACGCCGGGCACCACGATGACAGCGCCGCGAAAGCCGACCGCCGACAGCGCGAACGACGCAGCGGCGCCAAGGCCAAGCAGCGTCGGCTTCAAATCCGCAAAGCCCTTTCCGGCACCCGGCCGCAGCGCAGCAATGACCACGCCGGCCGTCGCGATCAGGATCGCGATCACCTTGAGCCAGGTCAGATGATCGCCGAGGAACACAAAACCGAAGATCGCGGTCTGGATCGCTTCGGTCTTGAGGTAAGCCGTCGTCACCACGAACGAACGGTCGTTCATGGCGAGCAGCATCATGCCGGTGGCGGTGATCTGGGTGAGCGCGCCGAGCAGCAGCCACGGCCAGAACTGAGCCGTCGGCCATGGCACATGGTCGCCGGTCACGGCGACCACAACCACGAAGAAGACGATCGAGAACGGAAACCCGAACAGGAAGCGGATATTGGTCGCGCCCCAGGTGCCGAGCGGCCGCGTCAGCGACCGCTGCATCGCATTGCGCGCGACCTGGCCGAGCGCAGCAGTAATGGTGAAGGGAATCCAGAGCGAGGCGATGCTGAACATGTGCGGGGATTCGTTGCCGGCTAAAATGGCGGCCACCGTGCCGGGCGCGAGGCATGCGGTCAACCTGCACGGCGCATGACAGGATTGCGATTGCGCCAAAATCTCTCGTCGTCCCTGCTTTCGCAGTGCTTTCGCAGGGACGACAGAAACCTAACCCCCCTCCGCCACCACCATGTAGTTCACGTCCATGTCCGACGAGATGTTCCATTTGTCGGCGAGCGGGTTGTAGACCACGCCGGCCTGCTCGGTGATGGTGAGCTTGTTGTCAGCGAGATGCTGGGCGAGTTCGTCGGGGGTGACGAACTTGTCCCATTGATGGGTGCCGCGCGGCAGCCAGCGCAGCACGTATTCGGCGCCGACGATCGCCAGCGCAAAGCTCTTCCAGTTGCGGTTGAGCGTCGAGATCACCATCATCCCGCCCGGCTTGAGCATCGCCGTGCAGCGGTTGAGGAACACGCCGACATCGGTGACGTGCTCGACCACTTCCATCGCCAATACGAGGTCGAAGCGTTCACGCACGTCCATTTCTTCTGCCGTAGTGCAGCGATAGTCGATCGACAGATGGCCCTTGTCGGCATGCAGCTTTGCCGCCGCGATATTGGTGGCGGACGGATCGATCCCGATCACCTGAGCACCCAGCCGGGTGAACGGTTCGCACAACAGGCCGGCGCCGCAGCCGATATCGAGCATGCGCAGGCCGGACAGGCAATTCAGGCTTCTGACGTTGCGCTCGAACTTGCGGCAGGCGGCATCGCGGATATAGGTCAGCCGCAGCGGATTGATCTTGTGCAGCGGCGCCATCTTGCCGCGGGGATCCCACCACTCGTCCGACAGTTTTGAAAATTTCGCGACTTCGGCGGGGTCGACGGTGCTGGTGGAAGCGCCTGACATGTTGGCGGGAGAATTTTGTTGCATGGCCATGGGTTTGCGCGCTGCGCCCTATCGCGCGGTGATGGAATTGCGGAACGCCAGCGGCGAGGCAATGGTCGAGATGGTTTGCTTGCCCTCGCCGACCCCGAGGATGGTGACGTCGCCGTAGTTGAGGATGCGGCCCAGAATGCTCTGGTTGACGTCGACGCTCTCGACCTTGTCGAGGCTCATCTCGAATGTCTTGCGTGTGATGAAACCGGTCTTGTGGATCACGCGCAGATTGGTGACGTCGGTCTCGGTGGTCCAGCGATGGAACCAGGCTTTGGCGCTCCAGTACAGCGCGGCGACCGCCACCACGGCCGAGGCGGACAGGCACAACAGGACGACGCCTTCGGTCGTCGTCGCGCGGGACAGGATGAGCAGGATCAGGGCCACGATCCAGGCCGCGATCGCCGGCAAATAGAACATCCAGTGCGCATTGGTCGAATACAGCACCTTTTCGCCGGGCTGGAGGATTTCGTCGATATAACGCCCCATACGCCTGCCCTGAATTAACCTGCTACCACAGCAATTTGCGCCATTTCCGGGTGAAAATGAACCCGGTTGCTTGCCCCCGACCGCGCCGCTATGTATACGCCGCTTTCGCCCCGGGCGCTCGAGTTTCCGCGCGGGTTACCTTACTTATCCTCGCAGGGAATGCACGCGTCGTCATGGGCCGCCTCGTGATGAAATTCGGCGGTACGTCCGTCGCCAATATCGACCGAATCCGCAACGTCGCGCGCCATGTGAAGCGCGAAGTCGACGCCGGCCATGACGTCGCCGTGGTGGTGTCGGCAATGTCCGGCAAGACCAACGAGCTGGTCGAATGGAGCCGCGACGCGTCGCCGATGCACGACGCCCGCGAATACGACGCCGTGGTCGCCTCCGGCGAACAGGTCACCTCCGGACTGCTGGCGATCGCCCTGCAGGCCATCGGCATCCAGGCCCGCTCCTGGCAGGGCTGGCAGATCCCGATTCGGACCTCCGACGTCCACGCTTCGGCGCGGATTTTGGAGGTCGACGGCTCCGAGATCGTCAACCGCTTCAAGGATCGCAAGGAGGTCGCGGTCATCGCCGGCTTCCAGGGCATCAATCCGCAGACCAACCGGATCACCACGCTCGGCCGCGGCGGTTCCGACACCTCGGCGGTCGCGATTGCCGCCGCCATCCATGCCGACCGCTGCGATATCTATACCGATGTCGACGGCGTCTATACGACCGACCCGCGCGTGGTGCCGAAGGCGCGGCGGCTCGACAAGATCGCATTCGAGGACATGCTGGAACTGGCTTCCCAGGGCGCCAAGGTGCTGCAGGTGCGTTCGGTGGAACTCGGCATGGTCCATAATATGCCGGTGTTCGTCCGTTCCAGCTTCGACAAGCCCGAAGATATCGACCCGCACGGCACGCCGCCGGGCACGCTGATCTGCAGCGAGGAGGAAATCATGGAAAGCCACGTCGTCACCGGCATCGCCTTCTCCAAGGACGAAGCCCAGATTTCGGTGCGCCAGATCGAGGACAAGCCGGGCGTCGCCGCTTCGATCTTCGGGCCGCTGGCGGAAGCCAATATCAACGTCGACATGATCGTGCAGAACGTCTCGGAGGACGGCAAGACCACCGACCTCACCTTCACGGTGCCGGCTTCCGACTATAACCGCGCCCGCGACACCATTACGGCGTCCAAGAGCAGAATAGGCTATGCGCGGCTCGACAGCGCCACCGATGTCGCAAAGGTCTCGGTGATCGGCAGCGGCATGCGCAGCCATGCCGGCGTCGCGGCACAGGCGTTCAAGGCGCTGGCCGCGCGCAATATCAATATCCGCGCCATCACCACCTCCGAGATCAAGTTTTCGGTGCTGATCGACGCCGCCTACACCGAACTGGCGGTGCGCACCCTGCACACGCTCTATGGACTCGATCAGGTGTGATTTTGGGAAGGTTGAGCCGGGTTTGGCGGACTTCCAATCCATTTTCGGCGATCGAAGTAGCAGATTTTTCCCTTTCGCCTTGGCGCGTGATCTGACCGCCAAACCGCCCGCATTTGGCGGATAACGCGCTTCGCGGGCGCAGCATTGGCTGACAGAGACGTTACAGAGGCGTTATTGCGTCTGGCAGGCGTTTTGCTTGGCAAAGCAAGCCTCGATTGGCTATACGGCCTGATAGGTGAGCTGCCGCAAACTGTGCCACAGTTTTTGGCGATCCTGATTCGGCCGGGAGCGAGCTTGTGGCGGCGCCGAATGAATAAAATTGTCGTTTTTCTTGCGTTTCACGCCAGCTACCGGCCACCCGGCGGGCTGGCCTTTCGGGGGAGGGTACCAGCACATGCGGAGCGCGTCGGGAGGCCCCCGCGTCTTGTTAAGACGGCTCCGCGAAACCATGGCGGAGCAGGTCTCGGCCCAGGAGCGGCTGGACAAGATCGTGGTGCTGATCGCGGCCAACATGGTCGCCGAGGTCTGCTCGACCTATGTGCTGCGCGTCGATAACACGCTCGAACTCTACGCCACCGAGGGTCTGAACCGCGACGCCGTGCACAGGACGGTGATGAGCGCGCATGAAGGCCTGGTCGGCCTGGTCGCCAGCGAGGCGACACCGCTCAATCTGAGCGACGCGCAAAGCCATCCGGCGTTCTCGTTCCGCCCGGAGACCGGCGAAGAAATCTACCATTCCTTCCTGGGCGTGCCGATCCTGCGCGCCGGCAACACGCTCGGCGTGCTGGTGGTGCAGAACCGCGCCAAGCGCACTTACGTCGAGGAAGAGGTCGAGGCGCTGCAGACCACCGCGATGGTGCTGGCGGAGATGATCGCCTCCGGCGAACTGGCCGCGCTGGCGCAGCCCGGCGCCGAGCCCGCGGCGCGGCACTCCCTGCACAAAACCGGGGCGATCCTGTCCGACGGTATCGCGCTCGGCCATGTGGTGCTGCACGAGCCCCGCGTCGTCATCACCAATTACATCGCCGAAGACCTGCCGAAGGAAATCAAGCGGCTGGATGCCGCCCTCACCAAGCTGCGCGCCGATCTCGACCGCATGCTGGAGCGCGGCGACGTCGCCGAGGGCGGCGAACACCGCGAGGTGCTGGAAGCCTACCGCATGTTCGCCAACGATCACGGCTGGTCGCACAAGCTGCATGAGGCGGTCGCCACCGGCCTGACCGCGGAAGCTGCCGTCGAACGCGTGCAGTCCGACACCCGCGCGCGCATGCTGCGTTCGACCGACCCCTATTTGCGCGATCGCCTGCACGACCTCGAGGATCTCGGCCACCGGTTGATGCGGCAACTGGTCGGCCAGGATCATGCGCCCTCGCGCGAGCAGCTTCCCGAAAACGCCATTTTGATCGCGCGCGCGATGGGCCCCGCGGCGCTGCTCGACTATGACCGCAAGCGGCTGCGCGGCCTGGTGCTGGAGGAAGGCACCGCCAACTCCCACGTCTCGATCGTGGCGCGCGCGCTCGGCATTCCCGCCGTCGGCGAAATACCCAACGCGCCCGGGATCGCCGACCCCGGCGACGCCATCATCGTCGACGGCACCTCGGGCTCGATCTACGTCCGCCCCTCGGCCGAGATCGAATCGGCCTATGCCGAGCGGGTGCGGTTCCGGGCCCGGCGGCAGGCGCAATATGCAGCGTTGCGCGACAAGCCCTGCGTGACCAAGGACGGCCAGCCGGTCGAACTGATGATCAATGCCGGCCTCGTGATCGACCTGCCGCATATCGACGATACCGGCAGCGCCGGCATCGGCCTGTTCCGCACCGAACTGCAATTCATGGTCGGCCAGAGCCTGCCGCGGACCAGCGACCAGCTCGCGCTGTACCGCACGGTGCTGGATGCCGCTGGCACCAAGCCGGTCACGTTCCGCACCCTCGACATCGGCGGCGACAAGGCGCTGCCCTATATGGAGACCGTGATCGAGGAAAATCCCGCGCTCGGCTGGCGCGCGATCCGGCTCGGGCTGGATCGGCCGGGATTATTGCGCGGCCAGATTCGCGCGCTGCTGCGCGCCGGCGGCGGCCGCGCGCTGAAAATCATGTTTCCGATGATTTCCGAAGTCGCCGAATTCGATCAGGCCAAAGGCATCGTCGAGCGCGAACTGACTTATCTGCGCCAGCACGGCCACGCGCTGCCGGAACGCATCGACGTCGGCACCATGGTGGAGGTGCCGGCGCTGCTTTATCAGATGGACGAACTCTTGAAGAAGGTCGATTTCGTCTCGGTCGGGTCGAACGATCTGTTCCAGTTCCTGTTCGCGGTCGATCGCGGCAACGCAAAAGTTTCCGAACGGTTCGATACCCTGTCGGCGCCGATCCTGCGCGCGCTGCGCGACATCGTGCGCAAGGCCAACGCGGCGAAAAAAGCTGCGTCCCTGTGCGGCGAGATGGCATCCAAGCCGCTCGGCGCGCTGGCGCTGATCGCGCTGGGTTACCGCTCGCTGTCGCTGTCCGCCACCGGGCATGGTCCGGTCAAGGCGCTGATCCTCGATCTCGACGCCAAAAAGGCCGAGGCGATGATGATGCCGCTATTGGACGCACCGTCCGGCAGCGTGTCGATCCGGGAGAAGCTGATTGCATTCGCGGAAGCCGAGGGGCTGTCGTTGTAGCGAGGCTCGGTCGCGACAACGCCGCCTCCCTCTTTCGCAGTTGAGAACGCTCCAATGTTACCCGAAGCCAAACTCGATATCCTGCTCGCCCATCACGCCTCCCTCGAAGCCCAGCTGCTTGGGCAGCTCAATTCCGAGAAATACGTTGCCATCACGCGCGAGCTTGCCGAACTCAATCCGCTGATCGATGCCGTCAAGGCCTATCGCGCCGTCCGGGCCGAGATCGTCGATACCGCGAGCTTGATCGCGGACTCCGCGGTTGATCCCGAGATGCGCGGCATGGCGGAGGCCGAGCTCGAGACGCTGCAGGCCCGCAACACCGCGCTCGAGCAGCAGATCCGCGTCGCGCTATTGCCCAAGGACGCGATGGACGACCGCAACGTGGTGCTGGAAATCCGCGCCGGCACCGGCGGCGACGAGGCCTCCCTGTTCGCCGGCGACCTGTTCCGGATGTATGAGCGTTTTGCCGGCCTGCAGGGCTGGAAGGTCGAGGTGATCTCCGCCAGCGAAGGCACCATGGGCGGCTACAAGGAAATCGTCGCCGAGGTGCAGGGCCGCGGCGCATTCGCAAAGCTGAAATTCGAATCCGGCGTGCACCGGGTGCAGCGCGTGCCCGACACCGAGACGCAGGGGCGGATTCACACCTCGGCGGCGACGGTTGCGGTCCTGCCCGAGGTCGAGGATGTCGACGTCGATATCAAGAACGACGATTTGCGGATCGAAACCATGCGCGCGCAGGGCGCCGGCGGCCAGCACGTCAACAAGACCGAATCGGCGATCCGCATCACCCACATTCCGACCGGCATCGTGGTGATGATGCAGGACAGCCGTTCGCAGCACAAGAACCGCGCTTCGGCCATGAACATCCTGCGCTCGCGCATCTATGACGCCGAGCAGCAGCGCATCAACGCGGTGCGCTCGGCAGATCGCAAGGAGAAAGTGGGTTCCGGCGACCGCAGCGAGCGCATCCGCACCTACAACTTCCCGCAAGGGCGCGTCACCGACCACCGCATCAATCTGACGCTCTACAAGTTGCCGCAGGTGATCGCGGGCGAAGCGCTGGGAGAGCTGATCGACGCGCTGACCACCGAGCATCAGGCCGCCCAGCTCGCTGCCCAGGGCTCCGCGGCGTGAACACAAATGAGTTGTCGTCCCTGCGAAAGCAGGGACCCATAACCACAGGCCTTCGTTATTGCCCGAGATATGGACATCCACCACCGGAATCGAGAAGCCGCAGCGTATGGGTCCCTGCTTTCGCAGGGACGACGGGTCGATAGGTGTGAGCGAGTTCGGAAAATGACCGACACCCTCGCCGGCCGAACCGTCGAAGCCGCGCGGCGCGCGCTCACCGCGCGGTTCAGATCCGGCGGCATCGATTCCGCCGAACTCGATGCGCGAATGCTGGTCGGCGCGGTTCTCGGCCTCGACCTCACCGGCATGATCACGGCAGCGGACCGCCTTCTCGACTGCGGCGAAGCGCTTCGTCTGGAAGATTTCACGCGCCGCCGTCTCGCCGGCGAGCCGGTCGCGCGGATCCTCGGCCACAAGGAATTCTGGGGCCTGCCGCTGCAACTCTCGCGCGCGACGCTGGTGCCGCGGCCCGACACCGAAACGGTAGTCGAACTGGCGCTGGAGATGTTGCGCAACGACGGCGCCTTACATCGTCCGTTGCGCATCGCCGATCTCGGCACCGGCTCCGGCGCGATCCTGCTGGCGCTGTTGTCGGAGTTGCCGCAGGCCCACGGGTTCGGCACCGACATCTCGGCGGAAGCGCTGCAGACCGCCGGCGCCAATGCCGCGCGCGCCCGGCTCGCCGATCGCGCAACGTTCGTGGCCTGCGATTATGCAACCGGGCTCTCCGGCCCGTTCGACCTGATCGTGTCCAACCCGCCCTATATCCGCGCCGCGGATATTGCAGGCCTCGCCGCCGAGGTCAGGGATTACGACCCGCGCGCCGCGCTCGACGGCGGCGCCGACGGGCTTGACGCCTACCGGGCGCTGATCCCGCAGGCCGCGGGTCTTCTGGCGCCGGGTGGCGCGCTGGTTGTGGAGGCCGGACAGGGCCAAAGCGGCCCGATCCAGGGCTTGATGACGGCGGCGGGATTAGCGCCCGCAGGCGCCCCAAAAGCCGACCTGGCGGGCATCCAGAGGGCCGTCGCCGGCCGCAAAACGCCCCGATAAAGTCCCATTGGAACGCAAAAAAATCGCTTGGAATATTGCCCGGGAGCGACTACGTTCCGGCCACAGCATCGGTCCAGGGGTACTGGCCCCGTAGGTGTACGGGTGAAGGCCAGAGTTCTCGAGACGAGAGCCCGCCGATTGAAAGGTTCCAAAACGCGGGTCCATTCGAGCGCAATAGCCAAAGCTGTGCTGCTCTCGACCGCAAAGCGAACGAAAGCCTGATATTGCGCTTGAAGACTTACGCAAGAAACACGTACGCAATAGGAACCTGGCCTGCTTTGGCGGGCTGAATGATTTGGTCCGGCTGGCACGAATGTCGGCCGTTGGGGAACGCGTCTTTGCTGAACGCGATGGTTGGCGAAATCGACAGGAATCTGGACGGCATCGTGATTCGGTGCGCGCAATCGCGCGGCGGATCGGATCAGGCTACGACGGCAACTGCATAACTTCAGGGCTGGAATAAAAGGCGAGACATGAGAAACGGTCAGAACAACAAGCGGATGCGTAACCGGAACAACAACAATAATAATAACAACAACAATAACCGGCGCGGTCAAAACCCGATGACCCGGGTGTTCGAATCCAACGGACCGGACATCAAGATTCGCGGCACCGCGTCCCACGTTGCGGAAAAATACGTTCAGCTGGCGCGCGACGCGCGCTCGTCCGGCGATCCGGTCGCCGCCGAGAACTACTACCAGCATGCCGAGCATTATTTCCGCCTGATTGCCGCTGCCCAGGAGCAGTTCCGGCAGAACCAGCCGCAGCCGCGCACCGACAATGAAATGCCCGCCGAGGAAGGCGACGACGAGGGCGAGAGCTTCTCGCATTTCGGCCAGGAGCCGGGCTTCGTTCCACAGCAGCCGCAGCCCTACGTTCGCGACAACAATCCGCGCGACAACAATCAGCGTGAAGGCCAGCCCTACCAGCCGCGCGACCAGCAGCCGCGCGAACATTATCGCGATCGTGATCGCGAGCATCGTCCGCAGCCACAATATCAGCCGCCGCAGCCCCAGCCGCAGCCGGTGATTGCCGATGCCGGCGGGGTCGATCGTCTGCCGTCGTTCATCACCGGCCCGCAGCCGCAGGTGAATGGCGCCCCCGGCGGGTTCGAAGGCAATGGCGGCGGAGAGCGCTTCCCGCGCCGTCGCCGCCGGCCGCACGGCCCGCGCCCCGAAGGCGTGGCCGCACCGGCGGCACCGAGCGAAGATTTCAATCCGGGGAATGAATAAGCAGCGCTATCGCAATACGCGTTTAGCAATTTGACAGGGCGGGCCGCGAAAGCGTGCCCGCCCTGTCTTTATCCCCGCGTCGCCGTTGACGTCGGCACCAGCACTGGCTGCAGCGACGGAATCAGCCGCGCGCGTTCGCGCTGTGCGGGGATCGCGCGATAGACCTGCTTGGTCGCTTCCACGATATGCACGCCGGCGAACGGCAGCGACAGCGCCGCGCCAACGCGCTCCCACGCCATGGCCGAGCGCAGGAACCAGCCTTTCCCGACCGGCGGCAGGAACAGCGCCTCGCCCCACGCCGTCGGCGTGAACCAGGTCTGCCGCAGCAATTGCGTGATCTGCGCGCGCGAATAGGGCCGGCCGTGACCGAATGGCGTGTTGTCGGTGCGGGTCCACACCCCGCGCCTGTTTGGAATCACCGCGATCAGCCGGCCGGACGGCGCCAGCACGCGCCACACCTCGCGCAGCAACCGCTCCGGATCGTCGGACATTTCCAGCGCATGCACCAGCAGGATGCGGTCGACCGCGGCATCCGGAAGCGGCATCGAGAATTCATCGATCAGGGTCGCCAGCGCCGGCCGCGCCGTCGGCCATTTCAGCACGCCCTGCGCCGCCGGCATGAAAGCGATGCAGCGTTCCGAATCCTCGCGAAACAGGCCGAGATAGGGCGTCGGATAGCCAAGCCCGAGCACGCGCTGGCCGTCCGCATTGGGCCATCGCGCCCGGATGCCGCGGTTGATCAGCTGCCGCGCCACGATGCCGAGGCGCTGCGAGTAGAAATCACGGAGGTCGATGACATCGATGGTCATGAGCTTAATCTATAGCGTTTTCGAGCGAAGTGGATACCGGTTCGCGCGGAGAAAACGCGTCAAAACAACAGGGCACGCCGCCGGCTGGTGCGGCGCGCCAATTCCTGCATTGCCCTGCGAGCGTTAACGCCATATTTCTTGGGCGCATGGGGCTGTTCGCCTTACTTACGGAGATATCATGGTCGCGGAAATTCGTACTTTCACCTGCCTCAACGACAATTTCGGCTATTTGATCCACGATCCCGCGACCCAGGCGACCGCATCGATCGACGCGCCGGAGGCCGGTCCCATCATCAAGGCGCTGGAGCGCGAAGGCTGGACGCTGACCGATATCCTGGTCACCCACCATCATCACGACCATGTCGGCGGCGTCGCCGAGCTGAAGCAGAAATATCGTTGCCGCGTCGTGGCGCCGCACGACAAATCCGCCAGGATCGCCAATGTCGACCTGCGCGCCGCCCATGGCGACGTGGTCAAGGTCGGCGGCCTGCTGGCGCGGGTGCTGGAAACCCCGGGCCATACGCTCGATCACATCTCCTACGTCTTCGACGGCGAGAAGGCACTGTTTGCCGCCGACACCCTGTTCTCGATCGGCTGCGGCCGGGTGTTCGAGGGCACCTATCCGATGATGTGGGATTCGCTGTTGAAGCTGCGCGCCTTGCCCGACGATTTCAAACTGTATTGCGGCCACGAATATACCGCGGCCAACGTCAAATTCGCGCTGTCGGTCGATTCGGATAATGCCGCGCTGAAAGCGCGCGCCGAGGAAGTAACGCGGCTGCGCGCCGCCAACCAGCCGACGATCCCGACGCTGCTCGGCGACGAGAAGAAGGCCAACGTGTTCCTGCGCGCGGACGATCCGTCGGTCGCCGCCAAGCTGCACATGAAGGGCGCCAATGCCGCCGACGTGTTCGGCGAATTGCGCGAACGCAAGAACAAATCCTGATGGCGCTTCCGCTGGCGGCTACCGACATCATCGCGCGGCTTGGATTGCGGCCGCATCCGGAAGGCGGGCACTTTCGCGAGACGTTCCGCGATGCGCGCACCGACGCCGATGGACGTTCGCGCTCCACCGCGATCTATTTCCTGCTGGCGCGCGGCGAGCGCTCGCACTGGCATCGCATCGACGCGGTGGAAGTCTGGCATTATTACGCCGGCAGCGCACTGACATTGAAGACTGCGGATGACGACGGGCAGTGGAGTTTCAGGCTCGGCCCGGATCTCGCGGCCGGCGAATTGCCACAGGCCATCGTGCCGCCGGACACCTGGCAATCCGCCGTAAGCAGCGGCGACTGGACTCTGGTCGGATGTACGGTCGCGCCCGGATTTGATTTCGCGACGTTCGAGCTGGCGCCGAAGGACTGGGAGCCGACGTGAGCTCGTCATTCCCCGATGTGCAATTTCACATCGTGGATGCGCCCCCTGGCGCAGGCCCGGAATGACGGGAGTGAGAGTGTGACTCAGCGCTTCCAGACCATATCCTTCGCTGCGATCAATCCGCCGCCGGCGATCAGGATCGCTGATATCGCGATCGTGGCACTCGGCTTGGCAAAGCCGGCGAGAATCAGAAACGCGGTCGAGAGCAGCGGGGTGGCGTAGGACGCGGCGCCCAGCACGCGGATGTCGCCGCGTTTCATGCCGATGTCCCAGGCAAAGAAGGCTGCCCCCACTGGACCGACGCCGAGCCCGATGATCGCCAGCCACTGCGTCGTGGTTTCCGGCCAGATCGTGGTCTCGACCAGGCCATGGACGATTGCTGCGAGCACCGCGGTCGCGAGGCAAAATCCCGCCACCGCGTCGGTCGGCACCGCCTTGAGCTTGCGCGACATCACCGAATAGGCCGCCCACACGAACGCGGCGACGAAGGCGGCAGCCAGTCCCGGGATCTGGCCGGGCGCGAACCCGCCGCCGCTGTTGCCGGCGAACAGCAGCACCGTGCCGGCCAATCCCAGCAGCGCACCGATGATGTGGTGCGGCGCCAGCCGCTCGCCGGGCAACAACGACGAGAACAGCACGATCAACAGCGGCCAGAGATAATTCAACAGCCCGGCTTCGGCCGGCGGTGCAAAGCGCAGCGCCAGGAAATACAGCGCGTGATAGCCAAACAGCCCGCCGACGCCGACGACCCACGCCACCAATGGCTGCCTCAGCGCGCCGAACGCTGCGGGCCGCCAGATGAAGCTGATGAAAGCGACCGCGGCGCCGATCGCAAACGTCATCGCCGCCAGCTGAAACGCCGGGATTTTTCCAGTCGCAACCGTCATCACCGACAGCAGCGACCACATCAGGATTGCGGTCAGTCCGATCAGCGTGGCGGTGCGGGGGGTCATTGATCCGTCATTGCGAGCCAACGGGTCGCGCGAAATGCGCGCCCGATGATAAACTCCGCGAAGCAATCCATCTGTCTTCAATAGCGAAGATGGATTGCTTCGTCGCTATCGCTCCTCGCAATGACGATGAGTAACGGTCACACCATATACTGCCCGCCATTGATCGTGAGCGTCGAACCGGTGATGGCGCCGGCCTCGTCGGCGGCGAGGAACACCACGGCGCGGGCGATTTCGTCGGGCTCGCCGAGGCGGTTGACCGGGATCAGCGGCAGGATGCTCTTCTCCAGCACGTCCTTCGGCACCGCCTGCACCATCTCGGTGTTGATATAGCCCGGGCAAATCGCGTTCACGGTGATGCCGCCCTTGGCATTCTCGAGCGCCAAGGCCTTGGTGAAGCCGATGTCGCCGGCCTTCGCCGCTGAATAATTGACCTGGCCGAACTGGCCCTTCTGGCCGTTGATCGAGGAGATGTTGATGACGCGGCCGAATTTGCGGGCGCGCATGCCCTCGATCACCTGCCGGGTCATGTTGAACAGCGAGCCGAGATTGGTGTTGATGACGGCGTTCCACTGTTCGAGCGTCATCTTGTGGAAGGCGCCGTCCTTGGTGATGCCGGCATTGTTGATCAGGACATCGATCGGGCCGAGATCGGCCTCGACCTGCTTGACGCCGGCGGCGCAGGCGTCGAACGAGCTGACGTCCCATTTGTAGACGGGAACGCCGGTTTCGGCCTTGAATTTTTCGGCCGCCGCGTCGTTACCGGCATAGCTCGCCGCAACCTTGTAACCCGCAGCCTTCAGCGCCTTGCTGATTGCCGCGCCGATGCCTCGCGTACCCCCGGTCACCAATGCAACACGTGCCATGTCGGTCTCCTCCTCGGTCGTTTTTTAAGCCGGAATTGTTCCGGTCTCCTGACGAAGCCTGATCGTTGAACGTCAGGCGTTTCTTTCACGAAGGTCCCCGCTTCGTTCGGAAACGCCAGAGATGAAAATGCCCGGCGCAAGACCGGGCATTTCTTTTTTATCAGCGTAGTCTGAAGTTGACAGATGATCTTTTCATCATTCAACCGGTCACTCTGCCTGTTGTTCAGTCGCGTGCAATGCACATCGCTATGCCCATGCCGCCGCCGATGCACAGCGTGGCGAGGCCCTTCTTGGCGTCGCGCTTCTGCATCTCGTGCAGCAGCGTCACCAGCACCCGCGCGCCGGATGCGCCGACCGGGTGACCGATCGCGATCGCGCCGCCATTGACGTTGACCTTGGCGGTATCCCAGCCGAGGTCCTTGTTGACCGCGCAGGCCTGCGCGGCGAAGGCCTCATTGGCCTCGATCAGATCGAGGTCGCCGATGCTCCAGCCGGCCTTCTTCAGCGCGGCGCGGGAGGCCGGGATCGGGCCGGTGCCCATGATCTTGGGATCGACGCCGGCCTGGCCCCAGGACACGATGCGGCCCAAAACCTTCCTGCCTTCCTTGGCGGCCTGCTTGGCGGTCATCAACACCACGGCGGCGGCGCCGTCATTGATGCCGGATGCGCTGCCGGCGGTCACGGTGCCGTCCTTCTCGAAGGCCGGCTTGAGCTTGGCCATCGCGTCGATGGTGGCGCCATGGCGCGGATATTCATCGTCGCTGACGATGATGTCACCCTTGCGGGTCTTGATGGTGACCGGGACGATCTCGTCCTTGAACTTGCCGGCCTTCTGCGCGGCCTCGGCCTTGTTTTGCGATGCGACGGCGAACTCGTCCTGCTGGGCCCGGGTGATCTGGTACTGCCGGGCGACGTTCTCGGCGGTGTTGCCCATGTGATAGCCGTTGAAGGCGTCCCACAGGCCGTCCTTGATCATGGTGTCGACGAACTCGATCGGGCCCATTTTGGTGCCGCCGCGCAGATATTGCGCGTGCGGGGCCATGCTCATGGATTCCTGGCCGCCGGCGACGACGATTTCGGAATCGCCGTTGAGCAGCGCCTGATAGCCGAGCGCGACCGTGCGCAGGCCCGAACCACAGAGCTGGTTGACGCCCCAGGCCGGGCTTTCGACCGGAATGCCGGCCGCGATCGAGGCCTGGCGGGCCGGGTTCTGGCCCTGCGCCGCGGTCAGGATCTGGCCCATGATGACTTCGGAGACGCGGCCGGGCTCGATACCCGCCCGCTCCAGGGCGGCCTTGATGGCGATCGCGCCGAGGTCGTGGGCCGGCATGGTGGCGAACGCGCCGTTGAAACTGCCGACCGGGGTGCGGGCGGCGCTGACGATGACGACATCGTCTGACATGGACATCTCCTGGGGTTGAGGTTTCTTGGACGGCGGGCGGCCGGATTGGCTGGCCAGTCTCTCGCCTCATCCTGTTAACGTCATTGAGGCATGTCAATCGGTCAGAGGCCTAAATTACGCCGCGACGCATTCAAATTAGCGTCGATGGCGGTTTCCAGAGCAGCCTCCATGCCTTGGAATTAACCGTGCCGCACAAAACGGTAGCCGAACCGCATTGAAAATGCTTACTTTGCTGCGTTGCGTTGCTCGTCTGCCCGCCGGCGATGCCGTCGGGTTCCCCCGTCCTCGGTGTGCATGTGTGAGCCATGGCGAAATCAGACCAACCCACCACGATCAAGAAATACGCCAACCGGCGGCTTTATAATACCGGCACCAGCACCTATGTGACGCTCGAGGATCTCGCGGCGATGGTGAAAGATGGCGAGGATTTCCTCGTCTATGACGCCAAGACCGGTGACGACATCACGCGATCGGTGCTGGCGCAGATCATCTTCGAACAGGAAAACAAGGCAGGGCAGAATCTGCTGCCAACCACGTTCCTGCGCCAGCTGATCCGCTTTTACGGCGACAGCATGCAGATGGTGGTGCCGAAATATCTCGAGCAGTCGATCGACACGCTGACGCGCGAGCAGGAAAAATTCCGCAAGCAGCTCACCAACACGTTCAGCGGAACGCCCTTTGCTCCGCTCGAAGAGCATGTCCGCCGCAACATGGAATTGTTTCAGCAGACCTTCTCGATGTTCAAGCCGTTCGTGCCGCCGCGCGCTGGCGCAACCGCGCCCGAACCGGAGAAGGTCCCGGAGCCTGCCGTCGACGACGACAATATCGACGACCTTCGCCGCCAGATGAAGGAAATGCAGGAGCGCCTCGAGCGCATGTCGAAAGAGCCGAAGAAGGAAGAGTAGTTTTCTTCTTTCGTTGTTCTAAAAGCGCGAATCTTTCAGCACGTCGTCCCCGCGAAAGCGGGGACCCATAACCACAAATCTTTGATTTTGCGAAGGCGTCTACCCAATCGCCTTATCGATAAGCCGCGGCGTGCTGGCGCAGATCATCTTCGAACAGGAAAACAAGGCAGGGCAGAATCTGCTGCCGACCACGTTCCTGCGCCAGCTGATCCGCTTCTATGGCGACAGCATGCAGATGGTGGTGCCGAAATATCTCGAGCAGTCGATCGACACGCTGACGCGCGAGCAGGAAAAATTCCGCAAGCAGCTCACCAACACGTTCAGCGGAACGCCCTTTGCTCCGCTCGAAGAGCATGTCCGCCGCAACATGGAATTGTTTCAGCAGACCTTCTCGATGTTCAAGCCGTTCGTGCCGCCGCGCGCTGGCGCAACCGCGCCCGAACCGGAGAAGGTCCCGGAGCCTGCCGTCGACGACGACAATATCGACGACCTTCGCCGCCAGATGAAGGAAATGCAGGAGCGCCTCGAGCGCATGTCGAAAGAGCCGAAGAAGGAAGAGTAGTTTTCTTCTTTCGAAACGCGAATCTTTCAGCACGTCGTCCCCGCGAAAGCGGGGACCCATAACCATAAATCTTTGATATTGCGCGAAGGCGTCTACCCAATCGCCTTATCGATAAGCCGCGGCGTATGGGTCCCTGCTTTCGCAGGGACGACGGCGGATAAAGTTGCGCTCGCTTGGCGCGAGACGACGCTCAGCTCGCCGCGGGCAGCACCGCTTCATCCGCCACGCTCCATGGCCGCTCCGGCGAAGCGAGTCCGATCAGGCGGCCCTGGATATAATCGCAGCCCCACTCGCGCAGCATGACCGCGGACTCTTCGTCCTGCACCCATTCCGCGACCGTCTTGATCTGCAGCCGGCGCGCCAGATCGATCAGCGTCTGCACGAAGGCGCGGTCGTCCGCCGAGCGCGCGATGTTCTGCACGAAGGCGCCGTCGATCTTGACGATGTCGACACCGAGCTTGCGCAGGTTGCGGAACGAGGTGTAGCCGGCGCCGAAATCGTCGATCGCGATCCGGCTGCCGAAATTCTTCAGCCGCGTCACGAAACCTCTGATGTCGTCGATATCCTGGATCGCGACGGTTTCGGTGATTTCGACGATCAGCCGTTCGCCGACGCCGGGGCTCGCCCGCATCAGCGACTCAATCGTGCTCCACCAGTCCGGATCCATCGTGGTGTCGGGCGAGATGTTGAGCGAGAGCCGCACATTCGGCGACGCCGCCAATTCCGCCACCGCGAGTTCGAGCACGCGGTGATCGACCAGCCGTATCAGGCCCAATCGCTCCGCGACCGGAACGATATCCGGCGCCAGCAGCGCCTGGCCGTCGTCCTGCTCCATCCGCACCAGGCACTCGTAGAACGCCGGCTGCCGCGAGCGCGCCTCGACCACCGGCTCATACGCGGTCACGATCCGGCGTTCGTTGAGGGCGGTCACGATCTCGTCGGTGACCCGGATATTGACGCGGCGCTGGGCGTCGCGTTCGACGTTCGGCCGCCACAGCGCGAACGATCCGGCGCGGCGGCGTTTGGCCCCGTCGAGCGTTTCCTGGGCGCGGTTGACCGCCTCGTCGGCATTTTTGGCATAGCGCGGCACGCTGATCGCGCCGATCGACGCGGTGACCGACACCGGTCCGGATTTGGTCGGCACCACCTCGTCGCGAATGCCGGCGAGGAACCGTTCCGCCGCGACGTTGGTGTCGTCGACGGTGCAGTTGCGCAGGATCAGTCCGAATTTGTTGCCGGAAAACCGCCCGAGCACGTCGCCGCCGCGCAAGCGGGTGCGAATGCGTTTTCCGACTTCGGCAATCACGGCGTCGGCGACATCGAAGCCGAAGGCATCGTTGACCCGCGCCAGATGATCGATGCCGATCAGCATGAAGGCGCAGGACGAACGCAAGCGTGCGGTTTCCTCAATCGCCTCGGCCAGCGAGGCGATCAGATGGGTGCGGTTGAGTTCGCCGGTCAGCGGATCGTGCCGCGAAAGTTTGAGCAATTGTTCATCGCGGGCGCGGCGCTCATTGTTGACGCGGACGATGCCTTGCGCACGCGCGGGCTTGCCGTCGGGGCCGGCAAACCAGCACCCGGTTTCCTCGATCCAGATCACCGGCGCGGACGTCGAGTTCCGCACGCCATATTCGATTCGGTAGGCCACGCCTTCGCCGCCGCGCGGTGGCCCCGACTGCGCGAGCGCGTCGAAGCGGACCGAGCGCGCCGGCTCGATCAACTTGGCGAACTCGGCGCCGCTGGCCAGCGTGGCCGGGGGAATGTCGGTGAAGACCTGGGCAGCGTTGTCGCTCCAGGCGATGGTATCGGTAGCCAAATCCCAGACGAAGGCCGCCTGCTCGAGCGAAGCGAGGATGCTGGAGGCTTGCGGGACAGAGGGCATCAAATTCGCCTCGTTTCGGCACACCGCCGGGTGATTCTAACATCCCAAGGATAGTGGCTGTTGCGAATCGCACGCTAGGCAAAGTTGATAAATAATCTGGAAACCATGTTTCAAACCATTCTCACACCCGCCGGGAACGATCTACAACGAACCGGCATAGGGCTTGCGAGGGTCAGATCGCAGGGGACGTAACGTCCCAAAACGTGACATTTCAGTCGGTTACGGTGTGCGATGCTGGATATCGATCGATCAGAGCAGGTGTTGGATGGCGAGGTCCTGGATGACGCTGGGCCCGCCTCTGTCGAGCTCGTGCCGGTGACCGCGTCGGTGCATTGGTTGCCGAAACGCCCCCTCACGCGCCCCGATCCGGGCTTTGTCACCCAACTGATCGCGACCGCCGAGCAGGCGCCGCAGACCCGAAGCCTGCGCCGGGCCTCGCTGGCCGACGCGCAGATCGCTTACGGTCCGCACCCGCGCCCGCGGGTCGGCTTCCGGACCCGGCAAATTATTTGAGTTAGCGCTGCGGTGTATCCGGCGATGGGCTACCGCCCGGCTGCAGTCCCGGGGATTGCACCGCAGGCTGCGCCAGCGTCGGTTCGTGGTGATCCAGCAGCACGGATTCGGCGACGGAGGCTGCGGGCGGCACCGATGCCGCAGGCGCGTGGACCGGTTCGAATTGAGGCTCGGCCACCGGCGGATCGGCTTTCGGATCAGCTTTTCTCGCGCTCTTTCTGGAAACGGTGGCGGGCGAGGTCGCGAGCGCTGACCGGCGCGTGCGCAGCGCAATGCCGGACAGGAAATCGACCAGCGCCAGCAGCGTCAGCAGGCAATAGGTAGAGGTTGCGAATTTCGGCCACAGCACGAATTCGGCCGCGGCCGCGCCGAACACGATCAGCGACAGCAAATGGTCGGTGAGATATTTCGCGCCGGGACGCGCGCCCTTGATGACTTCGAACAGCAATAGCAGAATGCCGAGCCCGAGCAGAATGTCGCTCAGCGTCACCTGCCATTCCGCACCCGACACTAATGTCAGCTTGATCAGCGGATCGGCGAAGGACACGCCGGGCATCAGGAAGACGATGATGTTGTAGACCGCGAGCGGAATCAGAAGCAGCGGAAAGCCGATCATCGGCGAGGCCCTGTTGGTAGAACCGGAACATTCCCTGGTGCGGCGCTGTCCGCGCCGCCACCGGGAACTGTCATACCTCTCGGTGGTCGAATTCGGGCAGGCGCCGCAGCGCCCTGCCCGCAAAGCCCGATCAGGACTCTTTCTTGGCCTTCAGGACCTGCCGGCCCTTGTACATGCCGGTCTTGAGGTCGAGGTGGTGCGGACGGCGCAATTCGCCGGAATCCTTGTCCTCGGCATAGGTCGGCTTCTTGAGCGCATCCGCCGAGCGGCGCATGCCACGACGCGACGGCGAGGTTTTTCTTCTGGGAACGGCCATAACGGTCCTCTAGGGGTGTTGTCGGAGGGCATCGTCCGGGTGCGGACGCCCGGCGCTTATCCCGCGCGGGCTGAAATGCCGATAAGGCCGCGCTTATAGAGGATGGGGTGGCGTAAAGCTAGGCCGGGTTGCGGTTAAAACGGCCAAAAATTGGCTCAAAAAGCACGATTTTCGCTCCAGCATCGCTGAACCGCATTCGCCCGCGCCATATAGGTCCCGGCCAGGCGCCGCACGCCGGGGCCGGGATTGCGGGCGCTGCGCTTGACCGGATTGGGCAGGATGGCCGCCAGCAGGGCCGCCTCGCGCGGTGAAAGCGTCGCGGCGGAATGGCCGAAGGCGTAAATCGAGCCGGCTTCGGCGCCGAACTGCCCGGAGGGCCCGAGTTCGGCGATATTGAGATAGATCTCGAGAACCCGCTGCTTCGGCAGCACGAGGTCAATCCATAGCGCCAGCGGCAGCTCCAGCGCCTTGCGGACCACGCTGCGGCCCGGCCACAGGAACAGGTTCTTGGCCACCTGCTGGGTGATGGTCGAGCCGCCGCGCGCCACATCGCCATCCTCGGCGTCGTCGATCACTTCGCGCAGCGCGCCCCAATCGACCCCGCGATGGCTGCAGAATCTGGCGTCTTCGGAGCCGACCACCGAACGCGGCAGCGCCGACGAAATCGCATGGAAATCGGTCCATGGCCGCATCACCTGGGCGCCCCTCAGCCAGCGCCAGGCCATCAGCGTGGAGACCGGATGGCCGGTGCGATAGAGCGGCGTCAGCAGATAGGGCAGCAGCAGCACGACCAGCAAAATCAGCAAAAGAATTCGGACCAAGCGCAAATCAGGATGCTTCCGGTTCGAGCCGCCCGGCCCCGGGGCCGATGAACAAGCCCGTATCAGCTGACATCTCCATGATAATTACCGGTTTTTCCAGCCCTTTTAAGGCGTTTCCGGCCGGCCAGCGGAATTGACGAAGCCAGTGGCATCAACGATTGTCCGGCCGAAATCGATCTGGAGTTATTCTTGATGACGACCGCTACTATTGCAGACTTCTCGAAACGACTGGACCAGACCGCGGAGGATACCGAAGCCCTGCTGGCAAGATTGTTGTCCGACGCGCTGTTGCCCGACGAGATCGCGCGGCCGAAGCGGCTGATGGACGCCATGCGCTATTCCAGCCTCGGCGGAGGAAAGCGGTTGCGGCCGTTTCTGGTGGTCGAGAGCTCGGCCGTGTTCGGCGTCGGCCGCGAGGCCGCGCTTTTGGCCGGTGCCGCGCTCGAATGCATCCACTGCTATTCGCTGATCCATGACGACCTGCCCGCGATGGACAACAGCGATCTGCGCCGCGGCCGGCCGACGCTGCACAAGAAGACCGACGACGCCACCGCGATCCTCGCCGGCGACGGGCTGTTGACGCTGGCGTTCGACATCATCACCCGCGACCAGATCCACAAGGACCCAACGGTCCGCCTGCTGCTGACCCAGGCGCTGGCGCGCGCATCGGGCCTTGGCGGCATGGTCGGCGGCCAGATGCTCGACCTCGCCGGCGAAGGCCGGTTCGGCGACCGCGAGCCGGTCGACGTCGCCCGCCTGCAGCAGATGAAGACCGGCGCGCTGTTGCGCTATGGCTGCATCGCCGGCGCGATCCTCGGCCAGTCCACGCCGAAACAATATCAGGCGCTCGACGATTACGGCCGCGCGCTCGGCGAAGCGTTCCAGATCGCCGACGATCTGCTCGACGTCGAGGGCGATGCCGCCGCCCTCGGCAAGCAGACCGGCCAGGACGCAGCGCTCGGCAAAACCACCTTCGTCACCCAGCTCGGCATCGACGGCGCCAGGCAGCGCGTGCGCGACCTTTTGGCGCGCGCCGATTCGGCGCTGTCGATCTTCGGCGCCAGGGGTGACGTGCTGCGGGCGGCGGCGCACTTTGTCGCCGAACGCAAGAGCTAGGGAACCAGATGCCCGGCAAGGAATTCGAGGAACGCCTTCATCGATTCAGGAAATGCCGAAGCCGGTCCGCGTGGTCTATGGGCGGCCGCGCACCTTCATTTCGATTCTGATCGGGATCGTCGCGTTCTTCCTGCTGCCCGGCTCGCTGCGGCTGGTGACGCGGGCGCTGATCGGCTGGGACGTCTTCGTCGCGTTCTATCTAGTGCTGGTCTTCACCATGGTCTTGAGCAGCGGCGTCCGGCATGTCCGGCTCAACGCGGCGCTGCAGGACGATGGCCGTTTTCTGATTCTTTTGGTGACGGCGCTCGGCGCCTTTGCCAGCATCGCCGCCATCGTGTTCGAACTCGGCGCCTCGAACCGCAGCGTCCCCGGGCTGGCGCTGGCGACGGGGACGATCGCGCTGTCATGGGCGGCGGTGCACACCGCGTTTTCGCTGCACTACGCCCACGAATTTTACCGCGGCGACAAACCCGGCGGCCTGCAGTTTCCGAGCGGCGACCAGCATGCCGATGCCGACTATTGGGATTTTATTTATTTCTCGTTCGTGATCGGCATGACCGCGCAGGTGTCAGACGTCGGCATCACCGACAAGATCATCCGCCGCACGGCGACCGTGCACGGGATCATCTCGTTCGTGTTCAATACTGCGCTGGTGGCGTTGATGGTGAACATCGCCGCGAGTGCGATCTAGCGAAGCGCGCGAAATCCATCCTCGTCGTCCCGGCCTTAAGCTGGGACTCAGCGTGTTCGATAACACGCAGCCGTGGTTATGGGCACTTTCCTGACATGATGGCGCTGTTCGTGTTGCAACCCCAAACACGTTGTTCGCCGGTAAGCGGCTCGCCCGACTGGCCCATACCCGGTAAACCGGCAGCCGTTCGCGGTGAAGTCGGTGCATGGGAAGGCCTGGCAATAACTCGCTTTGCTTCCGGCCTGTCGCGCCTGGCGACCGGCTTTCTCGCCGTCCGCTTCTCGCATTCATTATCGTCGTTGAGGAACGCGCCTTCGGCGCAGGCGATCTTGCTGCAACGGTCGCCATCGGCCTTGAAACCGCGCTCGCAGACCAGCGGGCAGACCCGCGACGTCTTCAGCTTGATCGCATCGAGCGCATCGGTGCTGGCCAGCCTGGTGTCGAATTTGGTCTTGGCATAGCGGTTGAACAGCATGAGCGAACGCTGCGATGACGAATTCCAGTCACCATCAGCGGCGCCGGTCAGGCAGCCGACGCGGCGCAGTTCAGCCTGCACCGATTTGGTGACATCGGCCTGCGGCGGCCCGGCGTTCAGGGCTGCAAGGTTCATCTCCTTGTCGGCGGGTGCCGGAGCGGCAGCGGTCTTGTCGGACGGGAGCGTTTCGGCCGCGGCGCGTTTCTGCTCGGCAGCGGCGGCCTGATCCTGGGCAATCTGCTTGGCTTTCTCGGCCGCAAGGCGCGCCTGCTCGGCGGCCCCGGCGGCGGCGTCAGCCTTGGCCTGCTGCGCCTTCTGCGCGCCTTCGGCGACGAGCCGCGCGCGCTCCTGTTCGGCCAGCCGTGCCTTTTCGGTGGCGGCGACCCGGGTTTCCTCGGCGGCAATCTTCTCAAGCTGAAGCTTTGCCAAGCTTGCGTAGAATCCGTCCGGATATTGCGCGAGGAAAGCATTCAGCGCGCTCTTGTTGCCGACCTGCAGCGCCAGCTCGTAGTCGCGGCGGGCCTCGCTCTGCGCCGTGGGCGCGGGTGGCTGCGCCGCTCGGGCCGGCGCGGGAACCAGCGGCACGTCGTCGCCACCGAGCGAACCATAGACGAACGGCTCCTGCCGGTTGCCGGTGCTCTT
This sequence comes from Bradyrhizobium sp. Ash2021, assembly GCF_031202265.1. Classification (NCBI taxonomy): domain Bacteria; kingdom Pseudomonadati; phylum Pseudomonadota; class Alphaproteobacteria; order Hyphomicrobiales; family Nitrobacteraceae; genus Bradyrhizobium; species Bradyrhizobium sp. Ash2021. The sequence goes on from NZ_CP100604.1 coordinate 9,213,753, forward strand.
GAGCACGTCGTCGCGAACAAACCCGAAGGCGCGCCGCACATCGAGCCCCGGCGTCGTCAGATGCCTCGACAGCGCGATCGTGAACGGGCTGTTTTTGCCGTCGCCGTCGGCCGCCGTCGAGCCGGCCTTGGCGGAATAGGCGATCAGCATGTTCGGGCTGCTCGGCTCGACCTTGGCCAGCCCCTGCCCGATCGCGCGCGACGCCACCGTCCGTTTCATGCTCTTGGCAAAGGGATTGTCGCGGCAGGCGTCGAGAATCACGAGCCGCAATTTCCGGACCGGCTCGATCGCGATCAGGATGCGGTCGAGCGAAAACGCTTCGTCATAGACGTCGGTGTCGCGCTCCAGCCTTGCGTCCACCGGAATCAGATAATTGGCGCCGTCCACCTCGATGCCATGACCGGCGTAGTAAACCACGGCGATATCGGCGTCGCGCGCGCGGTCGGCGAAGTCGCGCAGCGCGCGGCGGGTCTCGGCCGCCAGAAGATCGCGGCGGAAATCGACGACATCGAAGCCGGCGTCCTTCAGCGTCGCCGCCATCACGGTACCGTCATTGACCGGGTTGGTCAGCGCCGCGACGTTTTGATAGGCGGAATTGGCGAGCACCAGCGCCACGCGCTTCTCGGCAAAGGCCGGCTGGCACAGCAACAGCAGTGCGGCAGCCAAAAATCCGAGGAAAAATCGAGGGAAAAAGCGATCCAATCTTAGCGATCCCGATTTCATGATCCGCTTCCGGAACTCGCACGTTCTAACACACCCGCATGCCTACCAGAAGCCGCAGCCGGGCTTTGTGAGTTATGTCACGATCCGCGATCAGTCCGCCGTGACATGCCCCTGATATTGCGGCAGGCCGTCGGTGATGACGTACCATGGCGCCTTCGAGCCGACGAAAATATGCGCGGTCGGGCGGATCGAGGGATCATCGACGAGGGTCCCCATCGCGACATGGACAAAGGTACCGTCGCGCACCACCGAATAGAGCAGGGAACCACAACGCCTGCAGTGCGCGTCGTGACCGGTCTCCTCGCCATATGTCATCAGGTCGCTATCGCCCTCGGTCACCCTGAATTTATCGCGTTCGATTGCGGCAAACGGCTTGAACGCCGAGCCGGTCGTGCGCCGGCAATTCGAACAATGACAGTTGAGGGCATAGGCAAACGCGTCCGCCACGGCGTAGCGTACCGCACCGCAGAAGCATTCTCCGGCAAGAATGCGAGCATTCGGATTTTTTGAACCTGCCACCGGGAATTTCCTCGCATGAAGATGAAAGCCAGCCGTAGCGCAATTGGTCTGTTCGTGGCTTAATTCAATTCGAACAAAGATCAATCAGCCAATCGGAGGACCCGCCGTGAGCCATGACCGATCGACCGTCGAAGCCGTGGTCAGGAATTATTTCGACGGCCTGTATGAGGGCAATGCCGACCAGTTGGGGGCGATCTTTCATCCCACCGCCGATCTGCGCTGGCTGGAAAAAGGCGAGCTGCAGGTCCTGACCGTACCCGACTGGCTCGACCGCGTGCGCAAGCGGCCGTCGGCCAAGGCGGAAGGCAAGCCGCGCGAGGATTTCATCGTCACCATCGACCGCTCCGATGACTCCACCGCCTTCATCAAGGTGCGCTGCCAATTGCCGCCGCGCTATTTCACCGACTACCTGGTCGCGATGAAACTTGCCGACGGCTGGCAGATCGTCTCCAAATCCTATCGCTACGATCTGCGTGAATAAGCCGCACCGCAGCACCTCCGTCGTCCGGCCGGATTGACCTCAAGGGTCTTCCGGGCGAATTGAAGGGCCATGGAAGCCAAATTTCAGATTTTCCTGATCCTGCTTGCCGTGCTGGCGGGAACCGCCCTGCTGGCGCGCCGGGTCAACGTCGCGCCGGCGATCCTGCTGCTGCTCACCGGCATCGTGCTCGCGTTCGTGCCGGGCATGCCGTCGCTGGAACTGCCACCCGAACTGGTGCTGCTGGTGGTGCTGCCGCCGCTGATCTATTCGGCCAGCGTCGCCATGAGCTGGCGCGAATTCAAGTTCAATCTCCGCGTCATCTCCCTGCTCGCGGTCGGCGGAGTCATCTTCACCGCCTTCGCGGTCGCCACTGCCACGCATTACCTGATCGGCTTGCCCTGGCCAGTCGGTTTCCTGCTGGGGGCCATCGTTGCACCTCCGGACGTGGTGGCGCCGCTGGCAATCGCCCGCAAGCTCGGGCTGCCGCGCCGGATCCTCGTCGTGCTCGAGGGCGAGGGGCTGGCCAACGACGCCACCGCGCTGATCCTCTACCGCTTCGCGGTGATGGCGATTTCGACCGGCATGTTTTCGCTGCCGAAAGCGGCGGGCGCATTCCTGGTCATTGTCGTCGCCGAAGTGCTGTTCGGCGCCGCCGTCGGCTGGCTCAGCCTGCGCATGCGCCACCGCGCACGTGACCCGCAGGTCGAGATCACGCTGTCGCTGATCACGCCCTATGTCGCCTACTGGATTCCCGAACATTTCGGCGGTTCCGGCGTGATCGCGACCGTCGCCTGCGGCCTCTATATGAGCTGGAACGGCCCGCTATTGATTTCCGCCGCGACGCGATTGCAGGGCGTCTTCTTCTGGGACCTCGTGATCTTCCTGATCGAGGGCCTGCTGTTCCTGCTGACCGGTTTCCAGTTGCGCTCGCTGCTGGAGAAATCGAAAGCGTTTCCGCTCGGGGAGATCGTGTCTGCCATCGGGCTGGTCGTATTCATTGTCGTCATTGCCCGCTTTGCCTGGGTATATCCCGCGACCTATTTGCCGCGAGCGCTGAACAAGCGGCTGCGCGAGCGCGACCCCTACCCGTCCTGGCGCAGGGTGTTCGTGATCGCATTTACCGGGGTTCGCGGCGCGGTATCGCTGGCGGCGGCGCTCGCGCTGCCCTATGCGCTTTCAAACGGCGAGGCTTTTCCGTATCGCGACCTGATCCTGTTCGTGACCTTCGGCGTCATCCTGATCACGCTGATCGGAACCGGCCTGGGGCTGCCGCCGCTGGTGCGATGGCTCGGCGTTGCCGACGACGGACGCGACGAACACATCGTCGAGCACGAATCTGAAATCGCGGCCCGGCGCGAGGCGCTCGCCAAGGCGCTGGAATCGCTCGACGCCATGACGGACGATCGCGAATTGTCCGACGAGGTGGTAAAACTGCTGCGGGCGCGGCACGAGATCCGCGCCAATCAATTGCCGGATTCGCTCGATCCCGATGCGCACGACGTCACGGCGGCGGGGACCGCGCTGACACGTGAATTGATTGCAACGGAGCGAAAATTCATCCACGCCCTCTTGCGCGACGGCAAGATCACCGACGAGACCCGGCGGCGGATCGAGCGCGATCTCGATCTGGAGGAAGCGAGCCTCTCCAACCGCGAATATCGCAGGATACCGCTGTAATTAGACGTCATTGCGAGGAGCGAAGCGACGAAGCAATCCACTCTTTACTTCGCCAGCCGCGAGATGGATTGCTTCGCGGAGCCTGTCATCGGGCGCGCATTCGCGCGACCCGTTGGCTCGCAATGACGGTGGGATGGACTTTGGCTACTCCGCCGCCGCAGTCCGCGGCCGCCCGACATAACCCGCCGCGTCGCCAAACCGCTCGATCATGACCGCAGTCAGATCCTTGGCCTTGCTGGTCACCCAGGCGCCGGAACGCACCGTATAACGGTCCTGATGCGCAAGGTGTGAAGGCGCTTGCCCCTGCTGCAGCGCGCGCGCCGCATCCATCACGAGCTTGCGGAAATGCAGGATGCCCAGATCGGTCGGCCCGAGATGTTCGCGGGTGCGGTCCGCGATCGGACCCTGGCTGTCCTGCACCGCCGCGTCCTGTTCGGACACGCCCTTGATGCCGGTATAGCTGCTGGTCTTCTGCAGTTTGCGGTCGATCAGATAGTCGTTGCCCTTGTTGCGCAGCGGAATGTAATTCTCGTCGACCATCGACATCACGCCGTTGCCGCGGTCGTAGCCATCGCGCTCGGCCTGCGTCAGCGGACGCTCCGGATTCCAGGCATAGGTGTAGATCCAGCAATTGGTATCGCTGACCGGAACAAAGCTCTGGCCGAAAATATTCTCGCCGGGCATCGAGCTCGGCGCATAGGCGTGAATCGGCATCAGGAATTGGGCGATGCGCCAGTAGATATTGTCTGACCCGGTGAGCCGTCCGCCGGCGACCGTGAGACCCGCATCGTGCGGATTGATCTTGATCACCGGGCGGGGATCTTCGGCGATCCAGCGCATGTGGTCGGTCGCGACCCGCGTCAGCGGATTCACGAAGTGCTTCTTGATATCGAGGATTTCGTTCTCTTCTTTCTCGAAGCTCAGATGCGCGAAGGTGAAATGCGCGGTGTCGATCGAGCCTTCCATCGCCTGCACCCAGTTGCAGTCCTGCCATTTCTTGGTGACGTAGCGATGCGAGGGCGGCACCAGCGCCATTTCCAGCGCCGGCAATTCCGGAACGGCATCCGCCGGGCCCATATAGGCCCAGATCATGTCGCCCCATTTGCGCACCGGATAGGATTTGATGCGGATCAGGTCCTTGGCGTTGAGATCGGGGTAGGACGTCGGCATGTCGACGCAGCGGCCGTCGGTGTCGAATTTCCAGCCATGATAGACGCAGCGAATGCCGCATTCCTCGTTGCGGCCGAGCCAGAGATTGGCGCCGCGATGCGGGCAATATTGATCGATGACGCCGACCACGCCTCTAGAGTCGCGGAACGCGAGCAACTCCTCGCCCATCACGACGATCTTCTTCGGCGGCCCGTCGGCTTCCGGCAACTCCTTCGAGAGCAGCACCGGCATCCAGAATCGGCGCAGCAATTCGCCCATGCCGGTGCCCGCACCGCTTTCGGTGAGGAATTTGTTGTCTTCTGCGCGGAGCATGAGCGTCCTCCGGGATCTTATTGATTTTGAGCAAGCTTGGCGCAGGCGAAGCGGGGCGTCAACGCGGTTCAGCTCACACCGGCCGCTCCCCCTTCACCGTCACCCGCGTGCCGGCGCGGGTGTGCGGCCAGTAGTCCCACATCGCGCGGTGCTGGGCGCAGCGGTTGTCCCAGAACGCGATGGCGTTTTCAGTCCAGCGGAAGCGGCACTGAAATAGCGGGTTTTCGGCGTGCTGGTAGAGATACGCCAGCATGGCGTCGCTCTCGTCGCGGGGAATGCCGATGAGGTGGCGGGTAAAGCCGCGGTTGACGTAGAGCGCCTTCTTGCCCGTCACCGGATGGGTGCGCACCACCGGATGCTCGGCGCGCGGATAGCTCGGGCGGTCGGCGACACCGTAATTGGCGTAGAGCCCGCGATAGGTCGATTCGCCGTCATGCAGCGCGGTCAGCCCCTCGAGATAGGCCTTCATCCGGTCCGACAGCGCCTCATATGCCGCATACATATTGGCGAACAGCGTGTCGCCGCCGCGCGGCGGGCATTGCCGGATGTAGAGGATCGAGCCCATCGGCGGCTCGACGTCGCAGGACACGTCGGTGTGCCAGCCCTCGCCATTGGCGCGCGGCGAATCCTTGTCGGCATAGATCTTCATCAGCGCCGGGTCGTTGCCCTCATGGGGCGCCGCAGGGTGAATGTGCAGATCGCCGAATTTGCGCCCGAAGGCGAGATGCTGTTGCGGCGTGATGTGCTGGTCGCGGAAGAAGATCACGAGGTTTTCGGCCAGCGCCCGATGGATCTCATCCATCTGGCGATTGGAGCGCGCATCGTCGGAGACGAGCTTGCCGATATCGACGCCCGAGATCTCGGCACCGATGATCGGCGTCAGTTTTTCGACGCCGATGGTCTCGTAGGGTTCGGTTTCGTCGGCGAGGTGCCGATAGCGGGGTCCGTGCTTGCCGGAAAGCGAACTCATCGACGTTCTCCCAATCGTTCTTGATTGGGATCATCGTAGCTCACGCAATGCGAAGCGCAATGCATCCGTTTCGTCGTCGAGGCCTTGAGCCGGGACGACGAATGGTTACTCCGCCGCGGTCACCGGCGTCTTGCTGCCTGCGCCATACTTCTGGTCGATATAGTCGATCACCAGCGCCTTGAAATCGGCGGCAATGCTCGGGCCGCGCAGGGTGCGGAACTTCTTGCCGTCGACGAACACGGGCGCGGCCGGCGCTTCGCCGGTGCCGGGGAGCGAGATGCCGATATTGGCGTGCTTGGATTCGCCGGGGCCGTTGACGATGCAGCCCATGACAGCGACGTTGAGCTCCTCGACGCCGGGATATTGCGTCTTCCAGCCCGGCATTTCCTCGCGGATGAAGTCCTGGATCGAGCGCGCCAGTTCCTGGAACGTGGTCGAGGTGGTGCGGCCGCAGCCGGGGCATGCCGCCACCAGCGGCACGAAGGTGCGGAAACCCATGGTCTGCAGCAGCTCCTGCGCGACCTGGACTTCCACCGTGCGATCGCCGCCGGGCTCGGGCGTGAGTGAAATGCGGATGGTGTCGCCGATGCCGCCCTGCAGCAAAATGCCGAGCGCAGCCGATGAGGCCACGATGCCCTTCGAGCCCATGCCGGCCTCGGTGAGACCGAGATGGATGGCGTAGTCCGAACGTTCGGCAAGGGTTTGATAGACCGCGATCAGATCCTGCACCGCCGACACCTTGGCCGACAGGATCATCTTGTTCTTGGGCATGCCGAGCTCTTGCGCCCGTGCCGCCGACAACAGCGCCGACTGCACCATGGCTTCGCGGGTCACCGCGCGGACATCCTTCGGTGAGGGAAGCAGCGCGTTTTCGTCCATCAGCTTGGTCAGCAATTCCTGATCGAGCGAACCCCAGTTGGCGCCGATGCGGACCGGCTTGTCGTTCTTGTTCGCGATCTCGATGATGTCGGCGAACTGGGTGTCGCGCTTGTTCTTGAAGCCCACATTGCCCGGATTGATGCGGTATTTGTCGAGCGCCTCGGCGCAGGCCGGATAGTCCGCCAGGAGCTTGTGGCCGATGTAATGGAAATCGCCGATCAGCGGCGTGGTGATGCCAAGCTTGCGCAGGCCATCGCGGATGTGCGGCACAGCAGCGGCGGCTTCCTCACGGTCGACCGTGATGCGCACCATCTCGGATCCCGCACGCGACAGCGCGGCGACCTGGGCAATGGTGCCTTCGATATCGGCGGTGTCGGTATTGGTCATCGACTGCACGACGATCGGCGCACCGCCGCCGACGGCGACCTTGCCCACCATGACTTGCGTGGTCTTATGCCGGGCGCTGGGTCCGGCGACGTCGCCTTGAAGTTTTTCTTGGGACGGTTTTTCAGGCTTGTTCATGGCGTCTCGAATATCAGGTTTTGGTGACATTCACCAAGGGGATGGGAGCGCGCGCGGCGCCTTCGTCGGAATTGGAAATTTTACGCTGTTAATTCAATAGCTTATTACGCGGGCTGGGGTCGAAAGCAAGGGCGCCCCGGGGACGCCAGGCCTCACCGCTATATTGGACGGGAATCACGGGATTCAAAGGGCAATCTGCCGCCTTTTCATGGCCGATCGCACCCAATAGCATCGGACAAAACAAGGTGAGGGAGGAGATAATGGCGGAGCGGAGCGGGCTGATCACCACGGCGGAACTCGCCGACATCCTCCTTCACGCGGATATCCGCCTGTTCGATTGCACGACCTATCTCGAGCCTGCGCCCGAGGGCAGCGGGGTTCCCTATCTCGCGGTCCCCGGACGGCATACGTTCGAGGCCGGGCATATTCCGGGCGCGGATTTTCTGGACCTGCAGGGCGAGTTCTCCGACCAGACGACCGCGCTCCGCTTCATGATGCCCGCGGTCGCCCAGCTCGAGGCTGCGTTCGGCCGTCACGGGATATCGGCCGACAGCCGGGTGGTGCTGTATTCGATCGGCACCGCGATGTGGGCGACGCGGTTCTGGTGGATGCTGAAATCGCTGGGCTTCGACAACGCGTCGGTGCTCGACGGCTGTCTCGACAAATGGAAGGCCGAAGGCCGCGCGATCGAGACCGGAGCCGCGAAGGGATATTCGCAGGCGACGTTCACGGCGAAGCCGAAGCCCGGATATTTCGTCGGCAAGCACGAGGTTCTTGCCGCGAGCGCCAGGCGCAACACCGTCGTTGTCAATGCACTCGGGCCGCAATTCCACAGGGGTCTCGAGCCCAGCCGCTACGGCCGGCCGGGCCGCATTCCCGGCAGCTGCAATGTGTCGGCGGCAACCTTGCTCGATCCCCAGACCAAGGCTTTCGTGCCGCTCGCCGATGCGGAGAAGAGATTCGCCGCCCAGGGCATCACCAGGGACAAGCGCGTGGTCGCCTATTGCGGTGGCGGCATCTCGGCCACGATCGATCTGTTCCTGCTCGACCAGCTCGGCTACGACAACCTCACGCTCTACGACGGCTCGATGGGCGAATGGGCCAGGGATTCGTCGCTGCCGATCGAGACGGGTTGACGGGTTATGCGCTCGGGCCGTTCTCACCGCGTCATTGCGAGCGAAGCGAAGCAATCCATCGCACGGCTTGCTCAAGCATGGATTGCTTCGTCGCAATTGCTCCTCGCAATGACGCGGTGAGTTCGTAGGATGGGTAGAGCGAAGCGAAACCCATCATCCTTCGTCGGTGTAGTTGATGGGTTTCGCAAGAGCTCTACCCATCCTACGACCGTTGCTCGCAATGGCGGGGGTGGCAATCACGCCGGCACATTCGGATCCGGCACGACCTTCGAATCGGGCTTGTTGACGAGATAGAGCCCCGCGATCACGAGCAGCGCCGCGGCGCCGAATGCAAGCGTCAGCGTGTCGTGCATGATGAAATAGCTGGCGGCGACGCCGAACAGCGGCGTGATGAAGGTGAACGCCGACAATTTGCTGGCGGAATAGGCCTTCACCAGCGCGAACCACAACAGGAAGGTCAGTCCGACCACCCAGAACGACTGATAGGCCAGCAGCGACAGCGACAGCGGGCTCGGGACGTGGGTGATCCGCTCGCCCGATATCCACGCCGCAAGGCCGAGAATCGGGATCGACAACGCCACCTGATAGCCCAGGCCCTTTTCCGCGGGCGCCCTGATCAGCGCGGTGGCCTTCACGATCAGGGTCGTCGTCGCCCATAGCGCGCCGCCGGCGACGATCAGAAGATCGCCGAGCAGCACATTCGAATCGACGTTGGGCTGCGGCACCCCGATCGCGAGCGCGACGCCGGCAAAGCTCAGGCCGAGCCCGCCCCATTGCCAGGCGCGCAGCCGCTCGCCGAGAAACACATAGGACCCCAGCGCCACGAAGAACGGCGCGGTGTACAGAAACACCACCGCGCGGGACGCCGAGGTCAGCAGCAGGCCGCGATAGATCAGCACGAATTCGATGCCGAAGATCACGCCCGCCGACAGCCCGGCCCACAGCGTGCCGTCACGCTCGAAGAATTTCGTGCCGCGCAGCCGGCCGATGACGAGCAGCACCGGCAACGCGCCGGCGGAACGGATCAGCGCCTGCAGCATCGGCGGCACGTCCGGCAGCACCAGCTTGACTGCGATCTGGTTGAAACCCCAGCTCAGGCACAGCATCAGCATCAGGGCGATGGCCCCCGCGCTGAGCTCGCGCCCGGTCGTGGAGACGGCTTGATTTGGAGAAATCACCTGGGTTGACGACATCGATCCTCGTGGCCGGCTTGGCGCCGTGTTCTTGTTATTGTTTCTGGCAGTGCGCGCAGGTGCCGGCGATTTCGACGACCGAGAGTTTCGGCGCAAAACCCAGGGCGCGCGCCGCCGCATTGAGGCTTTGCGCCACCGGGGCCGCGGGAATCTCGCCGACCGAGCCGCAATGATCGCAGATCAGAAAAGCCACCATGGCGGTGGCGTCATGGTCATGCGCGCAGGCCAGAAACGCGTTGCGGCTTTCGATGCGGTGGACGAGCCCGTTTTCCATCAAGAAATCCAGCGCGCGGTAGACAGTGATCGGCGCCGGCCGCGGCATTGATTTGGCGAGTTCGTCGATCACCTCATAGGCGCCGAGCGGACGGTGGCTGGACAGCAGCGCCTGCAGCACGTGGCGGCGGATCGGCGTGAATTTCTGCGCCCGCCGCGCGCAAACCTGCTCGGCATGCGTCATCGCATCCGCAGTGCAGCGGCCGTGATCGTGGCCGGGCGCGGGGAAGGTAGGTTTTGTCAGGGTCATCACCCCGATTTGTAGCATTTTTGCCTGCAATCCCAAAGCCCGGCGCATCACGCGCCCCAGCCATGTTCTCAGAGCAGGTCAGCCAATTGTTAACCTGCCATGCGGAATTCATAAGCTAGCTTATTATATCCAAAGCTTATGGAGGCGGGGAAAGACCATGCGCGGTTCCGTGGATATGAACTTCCTGTTTACGCTCGGCGAATTGCAACGACTGGTGCGCGCCTATGCCGACAAGCAGGCCGCGCGCTACGGCATCACCCGCGCGCAATGGGCGGTTTTGGCCAAGGTCGAGCGTACCGAGGGCCTGAAGCAGACGGAACTAGCCGAACAGATGGAGATGCAGCCGATCACGTTGACGCGACTGATCGACAAGCTCTGCGACAATGGCTGGATCGAACGCCGCGACGACGAGACCGACCGCCGCGTCAACCGCCTGTATCTGCGCAAGGCCGCGCGTCCGCTGCTCGGCAAGCTCTCGGGGCTGCGCTCCGACATCACCGCGACCGCGCTGGAGGGCATCAATCCCGCCGATGCCCACCGCCTGCTCGCCCAACTGGAATCGGTCAAGGAAAACATTCGCAATGCCATCCAGAACCCAGCCGGCGAGCCTCCCAGAAAGGAGCAGCGCTATGGCTGATCCCGTCCTCAAATTCCCGCCCGAACAGAAGGGCAGCCCGGCGTCTCCCGCGCCCCGCAGCAAGATCGCCGCGGAGCCGCGCCGCCGGCTGATGGCCGGCCTGCGCCGCTACCGCCGCTTTCTGCTGCTGGTGGTGCTGCCGCTGGTGGCGGCGATCGCCGGCCTCACCTTCTATCTCAATGGCGGCCGCTACGTGACCACCGACGACGCCTATGTCGGCGCGCAGAAAGTGCTGATCACGCCCGACATCTCCGGCAAGATCGAGAAGGTCGTGGTCAGGGAAGGCCAGCAGGTCCATGAAGGCGACGTGCTGTTCGAGATCGACCCGGTGCCGTTCCGCCTTGCCGTCGACCAGGCCAAAGCGACGCTCGAACAGGCCAAGACGACCTACGACAATCTGGTCGCCAACGTCAAAATCTACGGCCAGATGCTCGATCTCGCGCAGCAGGGCATCGATCTGAAGCAGCGCGACGTCGATCGCAAGTCCGCGCTGGTCAAGAGCAATGTCGGCTCGCAGCTCGACCTCGACAATTCGGCGACCAGCCTCGTTACCGCGGGCGCACAGGCCCAGTTCGTCAAGCAGCAGCTTTCCAACGCCAAGGCCCAGTTGCTCGGCAATCCCGAATTGCCGCTGGAACAGTTTCCGCCCTACGCGCAAGCCAAGGCGGCGCTCGGGATCGCCGAGCGCAATCTCGACCACACCGTGATGCGCGCGCCGATGGCCGGCATCGCCACCCAGGTCGACCAGATTCAGCTCGGGCGCTTCGCGATGGCGGGTGCGCCGGTGTTCTCCATCATCGATGTCGCCAACCCCTGGGTCGACGCCAATCCGAAGGAGTCCGATTTCACCTATGTCGCGGTCGGCCAGCCCGTCACGCTCGACGTCGATGCGTTCCCCAACCACGTGTTCAAGGGCACGGTCGGCTCGCTCTCGCCCGGCACCGGCGCGCAATTCGCGATCCTGCCGCCGCAGAACGCCACCGGCAATTTCGTCAAGGTGGTGCAGCGCGTCCCGGTGCGGATCTATTTCGACAAGGACGACAAGTTCGTCGCCAAGCTGAAGGCCGGCATGAGCGTCTACGCCACCATCGACACCAACCATCGCCGTTCGCTGGCTGGCCTGCTCGGCTTCTCGCCGGCGGTCGCCAACCAGGAATAGCCATGCCGACGCCGGGCCCATCACCATCCGCCGTTCCCGGCCTGCGCCGGAACATGGTGACGATCTGCGCCATGACGGCGACCATCATGCAGGCGCTGGACACCACCATCGCCAATGTCGCGCTGCCCTACATGCAGGGCACGCTGTCGGCCTCGACCGACCAGATCAACTGGGTGCTGACCTCCTACATCGTCGCCGCCGCGATCATGACCGCGCCGGTCGGCTGGATCGCCAACCGCTTCGGCCGCAAGCGCATCTTCATCATCTGCTCCGGCGGCTTCACCATCGCCTCGGTGCTGTGCGGCCTGGCGCAGGACATCAACCAGATGGTGCTGTTCCGTTTGCTGCAGGGCGTGTTCGGCGCGGCGCTGGTGCCGCTGTCGCAGGCGGTCATGCTCGACTCCTATTCGCTGCGGGAGCGGGCAAAAGCAATGTCGATCTGGGGCATGGGCGTGATGATGGGCCCGATCATGGGCCCGTCGCTGGGCGCATGGCTGACCGAAACCTATTCCTGGCACTGGGTGTTCTTCGTCAATCTGCCGTTCGGCATCTTCACCGTGCTCGGCCTGATGGTGTTCATGGACGAGACCAGGAAGGACCTCGATCTGCGATTCGACTGGTTCGGCTTCACGGCGCTGGCGATCGGCATCGGCTCCTTGCAGATCGCGCTCGACCGCGGCGAACAGCTGGGCTGGCTGGAATCCGGCGAGATCATCGGCGAGTTCATCGTCTCGGGCATCGGCTTCTATTATTTCTTCGCGCATTCGCTGACGACGTCAAAGCCGTTCATCCAGTTCGCGCTGTTCAAGGACCGCAATTTCGTCGGCGGCTGCGTCTTCATGGCGGTGATGGGGCTCGTGCTGTATTCGACCATGGCGCTGTCCTCGCCGTTCCTGCAGAACGTGATCGGCTACCCCATCATCACCGCGGGCGTGCTGCTGGCGACCCGCGGCTCCGGCACCTTCGTCGCCATGATGCTGGTCGGCCGCCTGATGCGCTTTATCGAGGCACGCACGCTGATCATCAGCGGTCTCAGCCTGACCGGCCTGTCGCTGTTCTACATGACCGGCTGGACCGACCAGACCGGCGTCCCCGAGATCGTCACCTTGAGCATCATCCAGGGCTTTGGCTTCGGGTTGGTGTTCGTGCCGCTGAGCACGGTGGCGTTCCTGACGCTGCCCAATCATTTGCGCACCGACGGCACCTCGATGCTGACGTTGATGCGCAACGTCGCCTCTTCGATCGGTATTTCGGTCGTGATCGCGCAGCTCACCGAGGGATCGCGGCGCGTCTACGCCAATCTTTCCGAGCACATCAATCCGTTCAACCACGCCATGCAGATGCCCAATGTCGCCGGCATGATCGACATGAACACCGACACCGGCCGCGCCATGGCGGATGCGATGGTCGGCATTCAGGCGCAGATCATCGCGTTTTCGCAGGACTATCAGCTGGTGATGCTGTTCATTCTCGCTTCGATCCCGCTCGCGATCATGATCGGCTCGACCAAGGCCACGCTGCGGGCGCAAGCCGCGCCGGCGGAGCATGCGGTGATCGAGTAGAAGGGGCGCGCTGTTCGTCGTCCCGGCGAAGGCCGGGACGACGTGGGTGATAGTGCTACGCTTTCGCCCGCAAGCCGTGCAACGATGCCGGAACCACATCGGGCAACTTCCCCAGCCTTTGCACGGCAGCCAGGATGGCGGCGATGTATCCGTAAGGACCGAGGCCGCAGATGACGGCGGTGGAAGCGCTCGACGTAATCGAATGCCGGTGCAGATCGTCGCGCGCGTGAATATTGGAGATATGGACCTCGATCTTTGGGCCCTCGAATATTTTCAGGGCGTCGATCAGTGCTATCGACGTAAACGAGTAGGCTGCCGGGTTCATAATGATGGCATCGAACGTCCCGTGCGCCGACTGGATCAAATTGACCAGTTCGCCTTCGAGATTTGACTGGTGAAACGAGATCGAGACCCCGAGATAATCAGCCGCATCCTCACAACTCGCTTCAATCTCCTTGAGCGTCGTCGAGCCATAAATGTGAGGCTCCCGAATGCCCAGGAAATTCAGATTAGGTCCGTTCAGGATCATGATCTTGATAGCCATCGTGGCTCCCCCCTTTTGTATCAATGAGACGTTGCTCTAGCCGCCCAGCCATTTTGCCGGGAATTTTGACACGGCGCAGGTACCCGCTACTTGATCGGCGGCCGCGGCAGCACGGCGTCGCCTTCTTCCATCCTGTAGACGTAGTCGAGTGAATACCAGGGCCGACCTACATCGGCGTCCGTCGGATGCGGCTCCTCATGACGCACGAAATTGCCGATCAGCGCCCTGGTGACGCCGAACTGCACGTCGCTGTCGATATGCGGGTCGGCGGGATCGTAGACCTGGGAAACCAAAACCTTGAATCCCGGCTTGAAGATCAGCGCGTGCAGATGCGCCGGCCGATAGGGATGCCGGTCCTGCAGCTTCAGCAGGCGCCCGACCACGCCGTCGGTCGGAATGGGATAACCGATCATCATCACTGAACGAAACCAGAAACGCCCGTCGGCATCGGTGGTGAACTTGCCGCGCAGGTTCATGTCCGCCTGTTCGGGATCCTGGTTTTCGTACAACCCGACCGGCGAGGCGTGCCAGATATCCACTTCCGCTCCGGGAAGCGGATTTCCCGCCTGGTCCACCACGCGCGCGGTGACGAACAGCGGCGCGCCCGGGGTCTCCGACCGGACGATGGAGCCGCCGTTGTCAACTTTGGGCGAGTGCAGCCGCCAGAACGGCCCGAGCAGGGATTGCGAGGTTTCCGTGTTGCCCTGATCGCCATTGTTCAGGAGGCACACCAGCGATGAGACCCCGAGCGAACCCGCCATCAGGATGACTTCGTTGTGGGTGTCGGTCGAAAGCTTGCCGAGTTCGGCCAGAATCGCGGCGGCATCGCGGAATTCCGCCTCGGTCAGGCCGACGTCGCGGACAAAGCCGTGCAGGTGCTTGACCAGCGACACCATGATTTCGCGCAGCCGCGGATCGGACGTCCGTTCCATCACGGATGCCGCGGCAACCGTGACATCCTGCTGACGTTCGATGATCATGCCGACCTCCCTAGAGCCGTTCAGGTCACCTCGCCCCGCTTGCGGGGAGAGGTCGAAGCCGAAGGCTTCGGGTGAGGGGGACTCTCCGCGCATTCAGTGTTTGCGGAAGCAGCCCCTCACCCCAACCCTCTCCCCGCGAAGAGCGGGGCGAGGGAGAAGAGTTCGACTCCGCGCCTGGAACGCTGCGCTACACCTCGAAGAACACCGTCTCGTTGTCGCCCTGCAGGCGGATGTCGAGGCAATAGACTGCATTCCCTGTCCCGGGCTTGCGGGTCGCAATCAGCGTGGCGCGGCGATCGGACGGCACCAGCGCCAGCGCGGGGTCGGCGGCATTGCCCGCCTCGCCGTCGAAATAGATCCGGGTATAGAGATGCAGCAGCATGCCGCGCGCGAACACCGCGAGCACGAGATGCGGCGCCTGCGGCTTGCCGTCGGGATCGGGCACCACGCCCGGCTTGATGGTGTCGAAGGCATAGCCGCCATTGCCGTCGCTGCCGCAGCGGCCAAACCCCTTGAACGATGAATTGGGCAGCGCGCGCTTGTCCTGCGGATCGGAGAACCCGCCTTGCGCATCGGCCTGCCAGATCTCCAGCATGCAATCCGGCACCGGCGCGCCGTCGCCGTCAAACACCCTGCCCTCGACGCGGATGCGTTCGCCCGAGGTGTCCGGCGTGACGAGATTATTGCTGAAAGCGTCGTTCCAGTCATATTTGCCGTTCGGGGTCAGTCCGTAGGCGAAATAGGGACCGACGGTCTGCGACGGCGTAACTCCTTTTGAACTCTCGGGCACTACTTGGTCTCCATCGGCGTGGCGTTGCGGCCGCGCAGCACAATGTTGAAGCGGTAGGCCAGCGCCCATTCCGGCCGGGTGTTTTCCAGATCGAAGCTCGAGATCATCCGGTTGCGCGCCTTTTCATCCGTCACCGAATTGAAAATCGGATCGAACGGAAACAGGGGATCGCCGGGGAAATACATCTGCGTCACCAGCCGCGAGATGAAGGAATGGCCAAACACCGAAAAATGGATGTGGGCCGGACGCCAGGCGTTGTGGTGATTGCCCCAGGGATAGGCGCCGGGCTTGATGGTGACGAATTTGTAGTAGCCCGCAGCGTCGGTCTGGGTGCGCCCTGCGCCGGTGAAATTCGGATCGAGCGGTGCTGGATGCTGATCGACGACATGGATGTAACGGCCGCAGGCATTGGCCTGCCACAGCTCAATCAGTGCATTCGGCACGCCGCGGCCGTCTTCGTCGAGCACGTGTCCGTGCACGATGATGCGCTCGCCGAGCGGCTCGCCCTTGCACTGGAGGGTGAGATCGTTGTCGTTCTCGCGCACGGTCTCGTGGCCGTAGACCGGTCCGGTCAGTTCCGACAGCGTGTGCCGCATGATGATCAGCGGCTTCGAGGGCGTGCGTTTCACCGTGCTCTTGTAGGCCGGCGACAGCCGCGGCGGATGCGCCGCGAGGCTTTCGATGGGGTAGTTTAAAGTCATGGGGTAAGTCCTTTCAGCACCCTCCCCGTCATTGCGAGCGTAGCGAAGCAATCCATTGTGCTGCAAAAAGAAAGAATGGATTGCTTCGTCGCTGCGCTCCTCGCAATGACGGCCAGGATTCCCTCAGTTCAACTTCTCGATCGCCATCGCGACGCCCTGACCGACGCCGACGCACATGGTGGCGAGCGCGCGTTTGCCGCCGCGCTTCTCCATGCCGTGCACCGCCGTCAGCGCCAGCCGCGCGCCGCTCATGCCTAAGGGATGGCCGAGCGCGATCGCGCCGCCATGCGGGTTGACGAAGTCGGCATCGTCCTGGACGCCCAGTTGCCGCAGGCAAGCTATGCCTTGCGAGGCAAAGGCTTCATTGAGCTCGATCAAATCGAAATCGCTGATTTTCAGGCCCAGCCGTTCCATCAGCTTGCGCGTCGCCGGCACCGGGCCGATGCCCATGATGCGCGGCGGCACCGCAGCCGAGGCGAGCCCGAGGATGCGCGCCCGCGGCGTCAGCCCGTGCCTCTTCACCGCGGCTTCCGAGGCGAGAATCATTGCAGCCGCGCCGTCATTGACGCCG
Organism: Bradyrhizobium sp. Ash2021; assembly: GCF_031202265.1. Classification (NCBI taxonomy): domain Bacteria; kingdom Pseudomonadati; phylum Pseudomonadota; class Alphaproteobacteria; order Hyphomicrobiales; family Nitrobacteraceae; genus Bradyrhizobium; species Bradyrhizobium sp. Ash2021. The sequence goes on from NZ_CP100604.1 coordinate 9,230,802, forward strand.
GACGCATTGCCCGCGGTCACCGTGCCGGGATTGCGCACGATCGGCTTCAATTTGGTGAGGCCTTCCAGCGTGGTTTCCGGGCGTGGATGCTCATCCTTGTCGACGGTAATGGGACCCGCCTTGCCGCCGGGCACCGAAACCGGCGTGATCTCTTCGGCGAAATAGCCCGAGGCGATCGCCGCGCCTGCGCGCTGCTGCGAGCGGATCGCGAACGCATCCTGATCGGCGCGCGACACCTGAAACTCCTCGGCGACGTTCTCGCCGGTCTCGGGCATCGCATCGACGCCGTACTGCGCCTTCATCAAGGGATTGATGAAGCGCCAGCCGATGGTGGTGTCGAAAATGTCGGCGGAGCGCGAAAACGCTTCCGCCGCCTTGCCCATCACGAACGGCGCCCGCGTCATCGATTCGACGCCGCCGGCAATCGCAAGATCGATTTCGCCCGCGCGGATCGCGCGGCCACCGGCGCCCACTGCGTCGAGGCCCGAGGCACAGAGACGGTTCAGCGTCTGGCCGGGAACCGAGTCCGGCATGCCGGCCAAGAGCAGCGCCATGCGCGCAACGTTGCGGTTGTCCTCGCCGGCCTGGTTGGCGCAGCCGAAAAACACCTCGTCGACTTGCGACCAGTCGAGCTTCGGATGCTTGGCCATCAAGGCCTTGATCGGGGCCGCAGCCAAATCGTCGGCGCGCACCTTGGCGAGCGAGCCACCGAAGCGGCCGATCGGGGTCCGGACGGCATCGCAAATATAGACATCACGCATCGAATTTCTCCCTGAATGCCGCGTTTTAGGCGTTGGCCCCGCTGGATTTGATGGCGAGTTTTAGGAGCGCCTTTGGGGCAGGTCAATTGACCGCAGCGCCCCCCGCCGCGCTTTCGCGGGAGGTCGGTCATGCCCGCAGCGCCGGGGTGCTGAATTAAGCGGCCACAGAGGTGGAAAACCCGGATGACACCGGCAAAGGAATAGGACCCGACCGCGAAAATTTTGTAGTTTCCGCCCCCGATGACAATCCAGCAGTCCATCCCCGTGCCCCCCGAAGCAACGCCCGAGGCTACTCCGGCCAATGACGCGCCGTCGCGCGTCACGCCGATGATGGAACAATACCTGGAGATCAAGGCCGGCCATCCCGGGCTGTTGCTGTTCTACCGGATGGGCGATTTCTACGAGCTGTTCTTCGAGGACGCCGAAATCGCCTCCAAAACGCTCGGCATCGTGCTCACCAAGCGCGGCAAGCATCAGGGCCTGGACATCCCGATGTGCGGCGTGCCGGTGGAGCGCTCCGAGGACTATCTGCACCGCCTGATCGAAGCCGGCCACCGCGTCGCGGTGTGCGAGCAGACCGAGAATCCCGCCGAAGCAAAGGCGCGCGGCAACAAGAGCGTGGTGCGCCGTGGCGTGGTGCGGCTGGTGACGCCGGGCACGCTGACCGAAGACACGCTGCTGGACGCCCGCACCAACAATTATCTGCTGGCGATTGCCCGCGCCCGGGCCTCGGCCGGCGGCGACCGCATCGGGCTTGCCTGGATCGATATTTCGACCTCGGAATTCTCGGTCACGGAATGCGCGACCGCGGAACTCGCGGCAACGCTGGCGCGGATCAATCCGAACGAGGTCATCGTCACCGACGCGCTCTATGGCGATCCCGATCTCGGTCCCCTGCTGCGCGAACTGCCCGCGGTGACACCGCTGACCCGCGACGTGTTCGACAGCGCCACCGCCGAACGGCGGCTGTGCGACTACTTTGCGGTTGCGACCATGGACGGCCTGTCCGCGATGTCGCGGCTGGAGGCGACCGCGGCGGCCGCCGCCGTCACCTATATCGACCGCACCCAGGTGGGAAAACGCCCGCCGCTGTCGCCGCCGTCGCGCGAGGCCGCCGGAACCACCATGGCGATCGACCCCGCCACCCGCGCCAATCTCGAATTGACGCGCACATTGGCCGGCGAACGGCGCGGCTCGCTGCTCGATGCGATCGACTGCACCGTCACCGCGGCCGGATCGCGGCTATTGGCGCAACGTCTGGCGGCCCCATTGACCGACAGCGCCGCGATCGCGCGGCGGCTGGACGCCATCGCCGCCTTCGTCGCCGACAGCGCCGCGCGTGACGATATCCGCAGCATGCTCAAAGGCGCGCCCGACATGTCGCGCGCGCTGGCGCGGCTATCGGTCGGACGCGGCGGCCCGCGCGATCTCGCTGGATTGCGCGACGGCATTTTGGCGGCCGATCAGGCGCTGGCGCGGCTGGGGCAACTCGAGGCGCCGCCGGCCGAGATTGCTGCCGTAATGGAGGCGCTGCGCCGGCCCTCGCGCGATCTGGCGCGCGAATTCGAGCGCGCGCTGGCCGAGCAATTGCCGCTGATCAAGCGCGATGGCGGTTTCGTCCGCGAATTCTATGAAGCCGCCCTCGACGAGACCCGCAGCCTGCGCGACGCCTCGCGCCTTGTGGTGGCCGCGATGCAGGCGCGCTACGCCGACGACACCGGCATCAAGGGCCTCAAAATCCGTCACAACAATGTGCTGGGCTATTTCGTCGAGGTCACCGCGCAGCACGGCGACAAACTGATGTCGCCGCCCTTGAACGCGACCTTCATCCATCGCCAGACGCTGGCCGGGCAGGTTCGCTTCACCACCTCCGAACTCGGCGAGATCGAAGCCAAGATCGCCAATGCCGGCGACCGCGCGCTCGGGCTGGAACTGGAGATCTTCGAGCGGCTGTGCGGACAGGCGCTCGCCGCCAGCGACGAGTTGCGCGGCGCGGCGCATGCGTTCGCACTGCTCGACGTCGCGACCGCGCTGGCAAAGCTTGCGGTCGATGATAACTATGTGCGGCCCGACGTCGATATTTCGCTCGGCTTTGCGATCGAAGGCGGAAGACATCCGGTGGTCGAACAGGCGCTCAAGCGCGACGGCCAGCCGTTCATCGCCAACGCCTGCGACCTTTCGCCGGGACCCGGACAAAAGTCCGGCCAGATCTGGCTGATCACCGGCCCCAACATGGCCGGTAAATCGACCTTCCTGCGCCAGAACGCGCTGATCGCGCTGATGGCGCAGATTGGAAGCTACGTGCCGGCGTCGCGGGCGCGGATCGGCATCGTCGACCGGCTGTTCTCGCGCGTCGGCGCGGCCGACGATCTGGCGCGCGGCCGTTCCACCTTCATGGTGGAAATGGTCGAGACCGCCGTGATCCTCAATCAGGCCAGCGAACGCTCGCTGGTCATCCTCGACGAAATCGGCCGCGGCACCGCGACCTTCGACGGCCTCTCGATCGCCTGGGCCGCGATCGAGCATCTGCATGAGAGCAACCGCTGCCGCGCCTTGTTCGCGACGCATTACCACGAACTGACCGCGCTCTCGGCAAAACTGCCGCGGATGTTCAACGCCACCGTGCGCGTCAAGGAATGGCAGGGCGACGTCGTGTTCCTGCACGAAGTGCTGCCGGGTTCGGCCGACCGATCCTACGGCATCCAGGTCGCGAAACTCGCAGGATTGCCGCCGGCCGTGATCGCGCGCGCCAAATCGGTGCTGGCAAAACTGGAAGCGCAGGACCGCGGCCAGAGCGCGCGTGCGCTCGCCGACGATTTGCCGCTGTTCGCCGTCCCCTCCCGCGCCGCCGCCGAACCGGCGCCGCCGACCGAGGCGGAAATGCTGGTCGAGGCGTTAAAGACGCTGCACCCCGACGAGATGTCGCCGCGCGAGGCGCTGGAGGCGTTGTATGCGCTGAAGGCGAAATTGCCGAAGCCCTAGCCGTCATTCCGGGGCGATGCGGAGCATCGAACCCGGAATCTCGAGATTCCGGGTCTGGTCCTTCGGACCATCCCGGAATGACAACCTAACGGTTACCGCGCCACCTTCCTTCGCCCATACCACCACAGCACGAGATTCCAGCTCACGCAGACCGCCAGCGCCGCGCTGAGGGCGATCGCCGAGCCGAACTGCAGTGCGGCGACATGCAGCACGGCAATGGCGACGCCGAGCCCCATCAATCCCCAGGCGCTGTTGGCGAGCACCGCCGCGGTCGGCGGGCCGCCGATGCGCGGATGCAGGATCAGCATTATTGAAGTGAACACGGCCGGGAACAGCGCGATGATGCCGCTGATTTTGGGACCGACCCAGCCGGACAGCGTGACCACGGTTGCCACCAAGGTCGCGACCAGGCAGGCGCGCAGCGGAATGTCGTACCAGCGGCGTGCAACGATCGGCATCTTGACGTGACGGTAGCGCTGCAACAGCGGCACGCAGATCGCAAACGCAATCGCATTGGCGATCAATCCGCCGGCCAGCGTCCATTGCACCGAGCGGATCACGGACGCGAGCGCGATCCAGACTGCGACCGCGGCGCCGGCGCTGACCAGCACGCTGCGGCGCTGCGCCAGGATGACATAGCTGAGCCCCAGCAGGATCGTCGCGGCATTGATCGGCAGGCTCGCCAGCGCGCCCTCGGCGATGAACGCGGCGTCATGATCGAGCGCGAGGAAGACATAGGACGGCCCCGCCGAAATCGGCAGCGTCGCGACCAGCGCACCGATCACGGGGCCCGACCGCTCGGTGATGACGGAGGCCGTCACCACGAACGCCGCCGTGATCGCCATACGAAGGACGAGCGTCAGGATGAAGATGAGTTCGGGGGACATTTTTGTCGTCCCGGCGAAGGCCGGGATCCATAACCGCAGCTGTTCGTGTGGCGCGAAAGCCGTTGAGCGGCGGATCTAGAAACGAGGGGACACGGCGTATGGGTTCCGGCTTTCGCCGGGACGACGCAAGATCAAATCCGCTTCATCGAAACCGAAACCTTCGGGCCGTTCTTGATGGTCTGGTAGACCACGCAATAGCGCTCCGTCAGTTTCAACAGCAGGTCGAGCTTGTCCTGGGGCGCGTCGGTTGCGACGTCGAAGCGCAGGCGGATTTCGGCAAAGCCGACCGGGGCTTCCTTGTCGACGCCGAGCGTGCCGCGGAAATCGAGATCGCCTTCGGCGATGACGTTGCCGGCTTTCAGGGGCACGTCGACCGCGGTCGCGACCGATTTCAGCGTGACCCCGGCGCAGGCCACTAGTGCCTCCAGCAGCATGTCGCCCGAGCACAATTCAAGTCCGGAGCCGCCGGTGGCGGGATGCAGACCTGCCACCGCGAGCGCGCGGCCGGTCTCGACCTTGCAGGTGAGGCCGTCATTGTCGATCGAGCCCTTGGCCTTGAGCGTGATGACCGCGGCGGAGGGATCGGACTTGTAACGTTCCTTGATCGGGGCCTGCATAATGCGCAGTTCGGCAGCGTCCATTTTTTTCTCCCGGATGCTTCTTGTAGGGCGGCTTTAATACCAAATCACGCCGATGTCACCACGCAAGGTTGCGGCCCAGACAAAATCATTTGATAGTTCAATACGTTATATATACATGCCCTTTGGAATTCCACCATGGATACGCCGCCGCCGCAGAATGTACAGTGACAGCGCAAGCGGCGTCCGATATCGGGGTAGGTCATGGACAGCGCCGTGACCGAGCCCCGCCCACAAGCCGACGAACGGTTCGATACCGCGCGGATCACCGCCGCGGTCGACGCGCTTGCCGAACAACACGCCGGCCGCGAGGACGTGTTTCGCGCGGCGATGGCGCAACTGCTCAAGGCCGAAATGGTCGCGGCGCGCACCACCGCCCAGGCCGTGCTGCTGAAGGACCGGCACGGCCGGCACTGCGCGGAGCGGCTGTGTTTCGTCCAGGACGAGATCATCCGCATCCTCTACGCCGCAGCAACCCGGCACCTTTATCGCTCGCATATTCCCTCCGGCGCCGAGCGCATGGCGGTGGTCGCCACCGGCGGCTATGGCCGCGGGTTGATGGCGCCCGAGTCCGATATCGATCTGCTGTTCATCCTGCCCTACAAGCAGACCGCCTGGGGCGAGCAGGTCGCCGAAGCCATCCTCTATTGCCTGTGGGACATGGGTTTGAAGGTCGGCCACGCCACCCGCTCGGTCGATGAATCGATCCGGCAGGCGCGCGGCGACATGACGATCCGCACCGCGATCCTCGAGACCCGGTTCCTGACCGGCGACCAGCCGCTGTACGACGAACTGGTCAACCGGTTCGACAAGGAGGTCGTGCAGGGCACCGCGTCCGAATTCGTCACCGCAAAGCTCGCCGAGCGCGAGGAGCGGCACCGCCGCGCCGGCCAATCGCGCTATCTGGTCGAGCCCAATGTGAAGGACGGCAAGGGCGGGCTGCGCGACCTGCACACGCTGTTCTGGATCGCCAAATATGTCTACCGCGTGCGCGAGACCGACGAACTGCTGGAACGCGGCGTGTTCGACGCGCAGGAATACCGCACCTTCCGCCGCTGCGCCGATTTCCTGTGGTCGGTCCGCTGCAACATCCATTTCTTCTCCGGGCGGCCTGAGGAGCGGTTGTCGTTCGACATGCAGCGCGAGATCGCGGTCCGGCTCGGCTATACCTCGCATCCCGGCATGCAGGATGTCGAACGCTTCATGAAGCACTACTTCCTGATCGCCAAGGACGTCGGCGATCTCACCGCGATCCTGTGCGCCAAGCTGGAAGAAGAGCAGAAGAAGCCGGCACCGGTCCTGAGCCGCATGGTGGCTCGCTTAAGGCCGAGCATGCACCGGCGGCGGGTGCCCGACAGCGACGATTTCATCGTCGACAACAACCGCATCAACCTCGCCGCCCCCGATGTCTTCAAGCACGACCCGGTCAATCTGATCCGGATCTTCCGCCTGGCGCAGAAGAACAATCTCGCCTTCCACCCCGACGCCATGCGCACGGTGACGCGCTCGCTGAAGCTGATCAACACGCCGCTGCGCGAGAACCCGGAAGCCAACCGGCTGTTCATGGAAATCCTGGCATCGAACGATGCGGAGACCGTGCTACGGCGCATGAACGAGACCGGCGTGCTCGGTCATTTCATCCGCGCCTTCGGCAAGATCGTGTCGATGATGCAGTTCAACATGTATCATCACTACACGGTCGACGAACATCTGCTGCGCTGCATCGGCCATTTGCAGGAGATCGAACGCGGCGGCAACGACGAGTTCATCGTCGCCAGCGATTTGATGCGCAAGATCCGCCCCGAGCACCGCGCGGTGATCTACATCACCACGCTGCTGCACGACGTCGCCAAGGGCCGCCCCGAGGATCATTCGATCGCCGGCGCCAAGGTAGCGCGGCGGCTGTGCCCGCGGCTCGGATTCAACACCGCCGACACCGAACTGATCGCCTGGCTGATCGAGCAGCATCTGACGATGTCGTCGGTGGCGCAGTCGCGCGACCTGTCCGACCGCAAGACGATCGAGAATTTCGCCGCCGTCGTGCAGTCGGTCGAGCAGATGAAGCTGTTGACCATCCTGACCACGGCCGACATCCGCGGCGTCGGGCCCGGCGTCTGGAACGGCTGGAAGGCGCAGCTGCTGCGCACGCTGTATTACGAGACCGAGCCGGTGCTGACCGGCGGCTTCTCGGAAGTGAACCGCGCACAGCGCATCGAGGTCGCGCAACGGGAATTCCGCGCCGCCTTCAACGAATGGCCGGAGCAGGAACTCAACGCCTATATCGGCCGGCATTATCCGGCGTACTGGCTCAAGGTCGAGCTGCCGCGCAAGATCCGCCATGCCCGCTTCCTGCGCGCCAGCGAAACCGCCGGCCACAAGCTTGCGATCAATGTCGGCTTCGACGAGGCGCGCGGCGTCACCGAACTGACGATTCTGGCCGTCGACCATCCCTGGCTGCTGTCGATCATCGCCGGGGCCTGCGCGTCGGCGGGCGCCAATATCGTCGACGCGCAGATCTACACCACCACCGACGGCCGCGCGCTCGACACCATCGCGATCTCGCGGGAATACGACCGCGACGAGGACGAAGGACGGCGCGCCACCCGGATCGGCGAGATGATCGAGGACGTGCTCGAAGGCAAGTTGCGCCTGCCCGACGTGGTGGCGCGCCGGGCGGCGAGCCGCGGCAAGACGCGCCCTTTCGTGGTCGAGCCGGAAGTCATCATCAACAATCAATGGTCGGACCGCTACACCGTGATCGAGGTCTCCGGTCTCGACCGGCCGGGTCTGTTGTACCAGCTGACGACGGCGATCTCGAAACTCAACCTCAATATCGCCTCGGCCCATGTCGCGACTTTCGGCGAGCGCGCCCGCGACGTGTTCTACGTCACCGACCTCTTGGGCGCGCAGATCAACGCACCGACGCGGCAGGCCGCGATCAAGAGCGCGCTGATCCATCTGCTCACCAACGAAGACACCGCGGCCCAGCCGGCGGCGTGAGCCGGGCGCTCTCTCCGCGCGTCATTTCCGGCACGCGCAACCGCGAGCCACGATGATGGACACGTTCTAGGCCGAGCGTGACCGGATGACGGATTGCGGCAGGGACGCGAGAAACAACACCGCACAGACGCACAGCAGGACGATGTCCTTGAATATGAACTCGCCGGTCAAATTCCAGGCTATCGGATCGGTCGACAGGCTCCATTTGACAACACCGGGAGTCGTGAAGAAAAACGACCAAGTGATGGCAAAAGTGATCACCCCCATCAGCGAACCGATCGCCGACAGGATCGGGCTGAACGCGCCCGCCGCGAGCAGCGCCGCAATGCCAAACTCAGCAACGCCGAGGAAATACGCCTCTCCCCTTAGGCCGAATACCGATAGCCACGAAATAAATGGACTATTGCTGATGAACTGAACAATGCCCTGGGCCGACTGCAGCGTGAACTTCTGCATGCCAAACGACACGAAGATCACGACCATGACCCAGCGCAGTATGGCCAGAACACGATAGGATCCGGCGCCTTTTTCGGCGATGTTGAGTGATGTTTTCATGCCGACCATTTCGTTCCCTGATCAAGATTGACGACAGCTGCCGCTTTTCGCGGCACGTTCCCGATTTACGCACGCGCGGCACCTTCGTTACGCGCAGCCACGGTTCCACGAATCACGATTGTGTGCATGCGACAGGCGCGAAATTTTCGCGGAACGAAAATGCGGCGGCAGCGCGTACCGTGATGCATGATCGCCGGAGGATTCGTCCTCCTTCGTCGTGACGATTCCGCGAATCGCTGCGTCTTCCCAGACCGTCGCCGTTCCAACTGTCTGATGTTTGCAACACTGCGCGCGGATTTTTCCTGTGTCACAATCGCGCCGCACGAAAATCCAAATTGAAAATGCAGTCTGCTCTGGTTCGACGCAAATCAGAGGGGATACTGGATGCGACAAGAACGAACGCCGATGAAAGGCAATGGGGAGCCGGCTGGCTACACCTTCTTCTTTCAGATCGCGAACGAAGGTGGACGGCGGGCGTGCTGCGTCAGGGTAGACGCCTCGGACATACACGAGGCGTCGGCGCTTTTTCGGCAGAAATGGCCTGTCATCGAATCGATGGCCCGCGACGGCATCAACAGCGGGGACAGCGCCGACGGGGTCATCACGCTTGTTATGCCTTGATTGGCGCTTCCCGGCCGTCGAACAGCCCGTTACGAGCCTCGTTCTTCGCCCCTAGCAACTTCGCCTCCGCGACGTGCGGCGAAACTAACTTCGCTGTCAGAAACTGTCGCCTTTGTAAGTTGTAATCATTGGATCGGTTGGGTCTCCTGATCGTTCTTCCTGCGGCGGTATTCGTCGCTGCAATTGAACCACGGAGGAGGATCCCGATGAACAACAAGTTCTTTAGAAGCCTCATCGCAGGCGCGCTTGCTACGTCGCTAGCGCTTGCGTCACCGGCGCTCGCCCGCGGTGGCGGCGGTGGTGGTGGCGGGCACGGCGGCGGTGGTGGCGGTGGCGGACACGGCGGCGGCTTTGGCGGCGGCATGGGCGGCGGTCATGGCGGCGGCTTTGGCGGCGGCATGCATGGCGGCGGCTTTGGCGGCGGTGGCCCGCACTTCGGCGGTGGAGGCGCGCATTTCGCCGCTATCGGCGGACCGCATTTCGTCGGCGGACGTTTCGGAGGCGCGCGGTTCGCCCATGCCGGAATCTCGCCCCGGTTCGCGTTCCATAACGGCCGATTCTTCCATAACGGCCGGTTCTTCCATCATCGCCACCATCGCTTCGCATTCTTTGACGGGTCCTATGTCTACGCCGGCTACGACGATTGCTGGCGCCGGGTGTGGACGTCCTATGGATTGCAGTGGGTCAACGTCTGCTACGGCAACTATTACTGACGCGGCCGAAGCGCGGCGCGATCGAACGGACGCCGCTGTCATCTCGATCCGGCGCATGGCTGGAACGCCGCCCGACGCGTTGGCCTGTATCGCGTACCATCGCGTCGGCTCGGTTCACGGGCAAGCTGCGGTCGTGAGCAGCGAAGCCGAATCTGGATCGGCCGGCTGCGGCCATCACGCTTATGTGCGACCCGTCAGACGACCTTCCACTCGGTTTCTGACGTATATCTAGGCCAAGCGAGGCGACTTGGACGCTTGAGACTTGGGCGCTCGTTTGGGCGCTTGATTGGGCGCTCGACCGGTCGTTCGGAGAACAAGGACCATGACGGGAGGTCACCGCCGTATTCTGGTCGTTGAAGACGACCCGGAAACCGCCGGGCAGCTGGTGGATTCGCTCACCAGCAGCGGCTACCAGGTGGATCTGGCCGCCACCGGCAACGAGGCGCTGAACCGCGGCGCGACCTCCGACTATGCCGTGATCACGATCGATCGCATGCTTCCGGATATCGACGGCATTGCGGTGATGCGTCAATTGCGCGACGACGGCGTTGCCGCACCCGTGCTGATCATCAGCGCGCTCGGAGAGGTCGACGACCGGGTGCGCGGTCTGCGTTCCGGCGGCGACGACTACCTGGTCAAGCCGTTTTCCTTCGTCGAATTGCTGGCGCGCGTCGAGGCGCTGGGGCGGCGCAGCGATACCATCGTCAAGGAGACCATTTTGCGGGTCGGCGATCTCGCCGTCGACCTGATGTCGCGGACCGCCAGCCGGCACGGCAAGGACATCCTGCTGCTGCCCAGGGAATTCCAGCTTCTGGAATATCTGGTGCGCAACGAGGGTCGCGTCGTATCCCGGGCGATGCTGCTGCAGCACGTCTGGGACCTTCATTTCGATCCCTCGACCAATATCATCGATGTCTATGTCGGACGCGTGCGCCGCAAGGTCGACGGCCAGCAGGCCTATCCGCTGATCCATACGGTGCGCGGCATGGGATACTGCCTCCGTGCTCCTGACTAAGACGCTCACGTCATCGACGTTCCGGCTGGCGCTGATCGCGATCGGGACATTTGGCCTGATCGCGTCGGCGATTTTCAGCTACGTCTATCTATCCACCTCCTCCTACGTGCGCGGCCGCTCGGATCGCGCCATCATGACCGATTATGTCAGCCTGCAAGGCGCTTACGCGCAATCGGGGCGCGAAGGCCTGGCCGCCCTGATCGAGCAGCGCATCGCCGACCGGGGCTTTGCCGGCAATGTCTATCTGCTCGTCGATCGCGCATTGGTCCCGCTGGCCGGGAACCTGAAGGCATGGCCGGCGACGGTCGCGGCGGCCAGGGGATGGGCCGAGTTTCGCGCGCCGGAGCCGTTGCGTGGCACGGCCGACCGGCCGCTGCTGCGGGCCATGCTCGAAACCTTCGCCAACGGCGATCGTCTGCTGGTGGGACGCGATATCGGTGACCTCGACAGCTTTACCGATCAGATGAAGCTCGCGGTGATCTCGGGCATCGCATTGATCTTCGTGCTGGCGGCAGTCGCCAGCATTCTGGTGACGCGGCGGACCGTCGGGCGCATCGAATCGATCAACGCGACCAGCCGGGCCATCATGCAGAGCGGGCTCGACAAGCGCATCCCGCTCCGCGGCACCAATGACGAATGGGATCGCGTTGCGGAGAATCTCAATCAGATGCTGGACCGCATCGAAACCCTGGTGGGCGAGGTCAAGCAGGTCAGCGACAACGTCGCGCACGATCTGCGGACCCCGCTGACGCGGATGCGCGGGCGGCTGGAGAAGGCCTATCACGGTCAGCGCGATGGCGCCGGCGATCAATCGCTGATCGGCGACACCATCGCCGACCTCGACGCGGTGTTGCGGATATTCTCCTCGCTGACACGGATTGCGCAGATCGAGACCCGGGAGCGCAAGGGCGCGTTCCGCACCGTGAACCTGGTCGAAATCGCCGGTGAGGTCGTCGAGCTGTACGATGCCGCGGCCGAACCGGACGGCACCCGTCTCACCATTGTCGGCGATCCCAAGGTGCTGGTGACGGGCGATCGCGATCTGATCTTCGACGCGATCGCCAATCTCGTCGACAATGCGATCAAGCACGGCCGCGCCGGAGGGCATGTCGTGGTGGCGAACGAGACCATCGACGGCAGGCCGGTGGTCTCGATCGCCGATGACGGGCCGGGAATTCCCGCCGACCAGCATGAGCATGTCTTCAAGCGCTTCTACCGGCTCGAGCAGAGCCGCTACACGCCGGGAAACGGTCTCGGGCTGAGCCTTGTGGCCGCCGTCGCCCGCCTGCACGGTGCACGGATCGAGATGCGCGACAATTCGCCGGGGCTCAAGCTCATGCTGTGGTTTTCGGCGCCGGCCGGTTAGCGTCGAGAAATCATTCCGTGAGGTCATTTCCATTGATCGTCCCGCGCGACGCGAATTGGGGCGATCGCTGGCGTATCTCGCGTGGTCCCGGCCGCACCGACGGGTCGCGCCCGAGCTTGGGCTTCAATCCCACAAGGTCAACGAAGAGGTCGGCCTGCCGCCGCAATTCGTCGGCCACCATCGGCGGCTGGCTGGCATTGGTAGAGACGACGGTAACGTGGACGCCGCGGCGCTGCATCGCTTCGAGCAGCGGGCGGAAGTCCCCATCGCCGGAGAACAGAAACATCTGGTCGATATGACCGGCGAGCGCCATCGCATTGACGGCGAGCTCGATATTCATGCTGCCCTTCGCCTTGCGGCGGCCGCCGGCGTCGATGAACTCCTTGGTGGGCTTGGTAACGACGGTATAGCCGTTATAGTCGAGCCAATCGATGAGGGGACGGACCGATGAATATTCCTGATCCTCGATAATGGTTGTGAAATAGAACGCCCGCAGCAGCACGCCACGGCTCTGGAATTCCTTGAGCAGACGCTTGTAATCGACCTCGAAACCGAGCGCTCTGCAGGTCGCGTGGAGATTGGCGCCATCGATAAAGAGCGCGATCTTGTCGAGCGGTGACATCAGGCACTGATCTCCTAATTCGAGACGCGCAGGTCAGCAGGGTGATCTCTGCCTGCGGGTCGGAAGATGCCGAAGCTGGCCGATGTGACGAGGCAGCTAGCGCGACCCGGAGGGACAAAGCGTCGATGCGAACGATGCGCCTGAGGCGCTGTTGCAGCGGCCCACCCGGTCGCGGCAGATGGTTCGGGCGCACCACGTCAATCTAGCTGGTGTTTTCGGGATCCGTCCAGTTGCGGCCGCCGAGAACGGCCGTACTCGCCTCCACGAGGGCAAAATAGTTTCCAAAGAAAACCAGAAAGCCGAGATCGATCAGTTCAAGGGCAGCCTGCCATGAACGCTCGTCCGGCACGGATCCATAGCCTCCACGAATAACGAATGGTCGGAAGCCGCCGCCGCGCGGCCGGCGCCTTGCTTCCGGTCCGATGCCATTCGAGCAATGGATCAATCGCAGGCTTGGCTTTGACATATCAATCCCCGGATTTGTGGCGGGACAAGACGGCGGTCGTTAAGCAAGCAGGATTAACAAAGCGGCTATTCCGGACAACGGCGGCGACATGCAACGTCCAATGCGAGCAGGTCGCTCAGGTGCGGCTCGGCTATCCAGCGAGCGTAATCGCGCAGATGCGCCGGACCATTGAACGGAGGTTGATCCGTAGGTTACATTTGGTTGAGAGGAACATACCTAGGTTTAGGATCGGCGGCCTGAGCCTGGCGAGGGACAGGCGCACGAACGGCCCCGACGGCAAATGGCTTGAGACGCTGCGCATATCGCGGCGCACCATAACGTCCTGGTATTCACGCAACTACTTGACAGGCCGAAGCTTGAAAAGCTGCTAGGATGCTGTCCGTTGGGAGGGCCACGTCGTTGCCGCTGATGGTCGTGATCACCTGACGACGCAGCGCCGGCCCGGATGGCCAAATGCTTAGTGCTGCCATGCGTAACCAGAAACTGAAATTCTCGCGCTCTGCCGAGCAATCGCTGCTCGGCGGCATGGCGCTGGCGTGGCTGGCGGCAGCCTGCATCTGGCTCGTGCTCGGCCCCGCACCCGATATCGCTGACCATTTGATTGCCGTCGCGCTGCTGATCGCCTTGTTTCTCGCCGCAATGATCATGGTGCACCTGGTGGGGAGTACCCGCAGGCAAATGGAAGCCGAACTCGACAGCCGCACAAGGGCCGAACAGCGTGCGACAGAAGCGCTGCGCGAGAGCGAGGCGCAGTGGAAGGAGGTCTTCGAGCACAACCCGGTCATGTACTTCATGGTCGATGCGGACGGCACTGTCTTGTCCGTGAATACTTTTGGTGCCGCGCAGCTCGGCTATCCGGTCAGCGCATTGCTCGGGCAATCCGTGCTGAAAGTCTTCTTTGAGGAAGACCGGGACCGGGTCCGGAATAATGTTGCCGTCTGCCTGGACAATATCGGCCAAACCCACAGTTGGGAGATCCGAAAGGTCCGCAACGACGGTTCGGCGCTATGGGTTCGTGAAAACGCCAAAGCCGTGCGACGGCAGAATAACCGGTTGATCGTCCTGATCGCATGCGAGGACATCACCGAGCGCAAGGAGGCAGAAAACGCCCTGCGGCAGAGTGGGAACTATTTGGCCGAAGCGCAGCGATTGAGCCACACCGGCAGCTTCGGCTGGCGTGTCGCCACCGGCGAAAGCATCTGGTCGGACGAAACTTTCCGAATATTTGGCTACGACAGGGCACCTTTCGTCACGCTCGACATGGTCGTTCAACGCATTCATCCCGACGATCGAGCGGGCGCGCAACAGACCATCGACCGGGCGTCCAGCGACGGGAGGGATTTCGATCACGAATATCGATTGCTGCTGCCCGACGACTCGACCAAATGTGTCCATGCGACGGCGCATGCTGTGACCGATGCATCGGGCGGCGTCGAATTTGTCGGAGCGGTGACAGATGTCACGGAACACAAGCGAGCCGCAGAGAAACTGCATGAAGCGCAGGCCGAACTCGCGCACGTCGCGCGCGTGACGGCTCTCGGGGAACTGGCTGCATCGATCGCCCATGAGGTAAACCAGCCGCTCGCTGCCGTCGTCGCCAACGCCGCGGCCGCCCTGCGTTGGCTCGACCGCGACACTCCCGACCTGAAGGAAGCGCACATCGCTCTGGAGTCGATTGTCAATGACGGTAATCGGGCTAGCGAAGTGATCCAGCGCGTCCGTGCTCTGGTAACCAAGACCGCCTACCAGAAAGTGCCGCTGGACATCAATGAAGTCGTCAACGAGGTGATCACCTTGCTGCATCGCGAACTGTTCGGCCAGCGGACGTCGCTGCGTATGGAACTGGCCCCCGGCCTCGGCCTGGTCCTCGGCGATCGGATCGAGCTGCAGCAGGTAATCCTCAATCTCGTTGTCAACGGCATTGAAGCGATGCAACCCGTCACCGACCGACCGCGCGAGCTGGTGATCCGGACGCATCAGGATGAAGGTCGTCAAATTCTGGTCACGGTAAGCGACTGCGGTGTCGGATTGGCCGCCGAGCACGCCGACCGGCTGTTCGACCCCTTCTTCACCACCAAATCCGGCGGCATGGGCATGGGCCTGTCGATCTGCCGATCGATCGTCGAGTCTCATGGCGGGCGGCTGTCGGCCTCCGGCAATACGGGACCCGGTGCGACGTTTCAGTTCAGCTTGCCGATGCAGCAGGAGGACAATACACCGTGATCGGCCGTTCGACATCGCCTCGCAACGTTGCAAGCGCGGAGGAGCCGATCGTCTACGTTGTCGACGATGACGCGTCGGTGCGTGAGGCACTCAGCAGTCTGTTCCGGTCAGTGGGCTTGCGCGTCGAAGTGTTCGGGTCGGCTTCCGAATTCCTGCAGAGCAAGCTTCCGGATGTTGCCAGTTGCCTGATCCTTGACATCAGGCTGCCTCGACTGAGTGGTCTCGACTTTCAGGTCGACCTTGCCAGGGCGGGCATCCACATTCCAATCATCTTCATGACGGGTCACGGCGATATCCCGATGACGGTCAGGGCGATGAAAGCCGGCGCTGTCGACTTTCTGACCAAGCCATTCCGCGATCAGGACATGCTGGATGCCGTGGCGGCGGCGATCGAACGCGACCGAAATAGCCGCGATGAAGCCAAGATCCTCTCGGACCTGCATGCGCACTTCGAGACCCTGACCGCCCGGGAGCGGGAGGTGATGGCTCTGGTCACCGCTGGACTCATGAACAAGCAGGTCGCGGCCGAAATCGGAATTGCCGAGATCACCGTGAAGATACATCGCGGGCAAATCATGCGAAAAATGGCCGCGAAATCGCTGGCCGATCTGGTGAAGATGGCCCAGAGGCTCGGATTGCAGCGCGCGGCGCCGCCGCAGTGACCTGCGCATAAAGTGACCTGATGCATCATCAAGCCATCCGCTTGCGCCCTACAAACCTAAGTATGATTTTCCGTTCTTTATTTGCCGAGCACTCTGCCGCAAAGCGGCTTACACCAAGAGGTATTCTGCTCGCCCTCCAGGAAGGACCGCTTTGTCCAACCCAGCCGTAATTTCGATCATCGACGACGACGGCTCCGTTCGCGCCGCGACCTACAACTTCGTGAGGTCGCTTGGATACATCGTCCATGCATTCGCATCGGCCGAGGAGTTCCTGCGCTCGCCTGACCTGAATGCCACCTCGTGCGTGATAGCAGATGTTCACATGCCAATAATGAACGGTCTCGAACTACAAGCCCACCTGCTTGCCGGCGGATACCGGGTGCCGTTCATTTTCATCACGGCTTTCTCTACCGAGAACGTTCGCGCGCGGGCCCTGACAGCAGGAGCGACCTGTTTCCTGGCCAAGCCGTTCGCCGGAGAAGCTTTGATCAGCTGCCTCGACCTCGCTCTGCGTAATCACGGCGATGGAAGGAGCAATTGACGCAATTTGGCCAGGGCGGCACCGACCGGATCGGTCCGGGCGACGGCGGACAAAACGGGAACAGCATACCATCGACGTACCACCGACGCCATCGGGCGGGGGCCCGATATACGTAGGGATGAGCGGACCAACCATCTAGACAAGTTGAATATCGGGGGGGCGGGAATGAGACTAGGGGTATCGTCGCCTTTCGATAATTCGACGGCGAGATAATGCATCACACTACGATCAGTGAATGGCAATTCCTCAAAAGGAGGCCGCCATGCGTGCATGCCCACGCTGTTCCGAATGCGACAGTGAAGACGCCAAGATAGTCTCTTTGCGAAGTCCTGCGGGTGAACATTACTGCGGACGCGCTTGTCTTCGCGAAGGCCAGAAGAACTTCATTCGGTTGATGCAGCAGACGATTGCGGAGGCCGTGTCGTGACCAATCGCTGTGGCAATCCGGACTGCGATCGTCCCTTCGGGTTAGTCCGGTTCAGCTGGCACTTCGCGCAATTTTGCTCGGCCAGGTGCCGCGAGAACTACAAACGTCAGCGCGAACGCAACAAAGCCTATTGGCGATGGCTCTACAAATGTCCTGAGGCGTCTGTCGCAGACCAAAAATAGTCCGGCGACGCGGCAGCTCCCAGACCGGATACTTGTCGCTCGTGAGGCATTCTTGACGATACCGGAGTTGGAAGTGTCATTGGCGCGTAAGGAACCGGGCGCGTCAAGGAATCGCGGCGCACCCGCAATCGCGTCCCGGACGTTGCGGAAATCGAGCCCGTTGAACCGTTGCATTGGTGTCGATGGAGCGCGTGGGACATCAAGGAGCTATGATGACGACAGCACAAGCGATGATAGTCGGAGCGGTACTCGCGTGGGCGCCTTCGCTTCTTGTGTTCGCCTGGATCATGCGGGACATTCGAAACACCCGTGGCGAAGATCTCGATTAGCTCCAGGAAAACAAGCCGGTTACGATTGTCTGACGAGGGCTATCCCCGCCGAGGTGATTGCAGTGTAATGGCCAACACGCCAGTTGGCCGTGTTGGCCACGCGCTCACTCGAAGACGTTACGAGCGCTTCTAGAATTTGGTGATCGGCTCCAGCGTTTCGCCTTTGCGGAATGCGCGCAGCGGCGCGGTGTCGCTGTAGACGCGCTCCTCGATGATCTTGCCGTCTTGAATCCGGAATTTGTCGACGCCGCGCCAGTCGAACCGTGCGCCGTTGATGACCCGGGTGGTCTGCCATTCGATGATGACGACATCGCCGCGCGAGGTCCAGTCGAGCAATTGCCAGACGAAATCCGGGGCGGCGGCTTTCTGCACCTCCATCAGTCGATCGAGTTCGCTTCCCGAGACCGCGCGGTCCACCAGCGGCGTGTGCAGCAAGCCTTCCGGGTGCCACAGATCGAGAAAAGCCTTGCCATCGCGCGCCGCCCAGGCGGCGGCAAATCGCGTCACGAAATCCTGAATCTCTGCATCGGTCATTGGTCGTCTCCATTGTGTGTGATGGAGACGCTAAGGGCCGTTTCGGAATTCGTCTGGCGGTTTACGGACCTGACGTTTCCAGGGAAACGTCATTGCGAGCGAAGCGAAGCAATCCATCTCACCACGAAAAGAAAGAATGGATTGCTTCGTCGCTTCGCTCCTCGCAATGACGAGAAGCCGATATCAGCTAAATCGCCACGCCTTCGTGCTTTAGCAGCCAGCGCTTCCGCTCGAGCCCGCCGCCATATTTGACCAGGGAACCATTGGCGCCGATCAGGCGATGACAGGGGATCACCACGCTGATCGGATTTGAGCCGTTGGCGTGGCCGACCGCGCGCATCGCGTTGGGCAATTTCAGTTTCGCCGCCAGCGCGCCGTAGCTCATCGTTGTGCCGGCGGGGATTCCTGGCAGCGCGTTCCAGACCTTTTGCTGGAACGGCGTGCCGGCAACGCGCCATCTGATCGCGGTCAGGCGATCGAGATCGCCTTTGAAATAACCTGATAGCGCCGCCCTGAGCTCTTGGGGAGCCCGTGCGCCGCGCAACACCACGGCACCCACTTGCAGCCGCAGCAGCTCCTTCATGCGCGGCGCAAAATCCTCCCAGTCCAGCGCGCGCAAAACGCCGCCGGCATCGGTAACGAGCAGCGCCACGCCAATCGGCGTTTGCAGCCGGTCGAGACCGAACGTTTCAGGCGGCTTCGCGGGCATCGATTTTTCCGGACAGCGCGGGATGCTGGACGCCGGCGGCCCACAAATGCAAGGCCGCGTAGGCGCGCCACGGCCGCCAGCGCTCGGCGCGCGACAGCAGCTCCGGCGGCGAGGGACGCCGGCCGTCGGAATCGGCCAGGGCGCGCAGCAAGCCGACATCGGCGGCCGGGAACGCATCGGGTTCGCGCAGCTCGCGCATGGCGATGTATTGCGCGGTCCATTCACCGATCCCCGGCAACGACCGCAGTTTTACAATGGCGTCTTCGAGGTTGGCGCCGCGGCTGAAGATCGCGGGATCGGCGACAATCGCCTGCGCCAGCGACGTCACCGCTCTCGCCCGCGCACCGGGCATGCCGAGCGTTGCCAGATTTTCTCCTGCGATCCGCGCGGTCGACGGAAACAGATGGCTGAGGCCTTCGCTCTCGCGCAGCGCCGCCGGCAGCGGATCGCCAAAGGCCTGCACCAGTTTGCCGAGCAGTCTGGTCGCGGCCGGAACGGTGATCTGCTGGCCGAAGATTGCGCGCACCGCGAGCTCAAAACCGTCCCAGGCGCCGGGCACGCGCAGGCCCGGCCGTGCCGCCACCAGCGGCGCCAGCGCCGGATCGAGCGCCAGATGCGCCCCGATCGTATCGGGATCGGCCGATAGATCGAACACCCGCCGCACCCGCGCGATGATCTGCGGCAATGCCGCCATATCGGGAAAACGTACCCGGACATCGACGCGATTCTTGTCCGCCGGCTTGACGCTGATCACGCCGCAATTTTCGCCGATCGCGATCGAGCGCCGGTAGACATTTTCCGACACGGTCTCGACGCCGGGAATGGCGCGGGCGGCGAGAAAGGCCAGCATCGCGTCCCAATCATAGGGCGGCCGGTAGGCGAGACGAACCGACAATGCGCCGGCTTCGCGCCCGTCCTTGCCCCTGTCGCGGATACGCCGCAGCGCCGCCGGCGGACGGCCGAACAAGTCACGAAAGGTTTCGTTGAAACGGCGGACGCTGTTGAAACCCGAAGCCAGCGCGACCTCCGCCATCGGCAGCGTGGTCTCATGGATCAACTGCTTGGCGAGCAGCACCCGCCGCGTCTGCGCCACCGTGACCGGCGACGCACCGACATGCTGGGCGAACAGCCGCCGTAGCTGCCGCGCGCCGACGCCGAGCCGGTTGGCAAGGCCCTCGACATCGTCGCCGGCGAGCCCGCCGGATTCGATCAACGCCAGCGCGCGCGACACGGTGTTGGAGGTGCCGCGCCAGAACGCAAGCTCGGGCGAGACTTCCGGCCGGCAGCGCAGGCAGGGGCGAAAGCCGGCCTCCTGCGCCGCCGCCGCGGAAGGATAGAACGACACATTCTCGAATTTTGGCGTGCGCGCCGGACAGATCGGCCGGCAATAGATGCCCGTGGTCCTGACGCCAACGAACAGCCTTCCGTCGAAGCGCGCATCCCGCGTCGAGATCGCGCGGAAGCAGGCGGTGCGGTCCATATCCATCATGGAAATATCGGACAAACGATCAGCTCTCAAAAATCAGGCAGGTGGTTGTACCATGGGCGAGCAAACGCCCCTTGCCATCGGTGATGCGCCCTTCGGCGGTGCCGACACGCCGGCCGCGGCTCAACACGACGCCTTCGGCCCTGATCTCTCCGGTCTCCGGCGTAATCGGCCGCAGCAGCGAAATCTTGAACTCGAGCGTCGTCTGCCCGACGCCTTTCTCGAGGGTCGACTGGACGGCCAATCCCATGCAGCTGTCGAGCAGCGTGGCCGCCAGACCGCCGTGCACCGTGCCGGCAGGATTGAGATGAATGTCGCTCGGTTTCGCGGTAACGACCACGCGCCCGCTCGCGGCTTCAGCCACATCATAACCCAGGGTCTGGGCGATGGTGTTGAGGGGCAGCGTTCCGTCGGCCAGCCCCTGAACGAATTCCAGCCCGCTCATCGCCTTCTGCGTGCCGGCACTGACGGTCCCATAGGTCTTGCTGGCGTTACGACCCGGCATCATTGTCATTTCCTGGCGTTGCGGTGCATCGATCGAAGCATCATCGATCGGGACCGGATTGTCTGGCGGTTTTCGGACATCATCATTTTCGTCCAATTCCTAGTTAGCCGCCGCACTTTTCACGCTGGGCATGCTAGCGTCCACCCGAATTCCGTTGCCGGTTGGGGGGACCGCACCATGATTTGGATCGCCAATGGCCTGGTGGCGCTGGTCGCCGCGCTGCATGTCTATTTTCTGGTGCTGGAGATGTTTCTCTGGACCAAGCCGCTCGGCCTGAAAACCTTTCGCAACACGCCCGAGAAGGCTGCCGAATCCGCGGTGCTCGCCGCCAATCAGGGGCTCTATAACGGCTTCCTTGCCGCGGGCCTTGTCTGGGGCCTGTTCCATGGCAATCCCGGCTTCGCGTTCCAGATCAAAACCTTCTTTCTGCTCTGCGTGATCGTTGCCGGTATTTATGGCGCCGCCACCGTCAGCCGCCGGATCCTGTATGTGCAGGCAGCACCGGCTGTGCTGGCGTTGATCCTGCTCAGGCTGGCGTAAGGCACTCGCCTTGGCATTGCCTTGCAATGCCACAACCGATCCCCCAAACTCCCCGTCAACGATGGCATTCGACCATCGGCACATATGGGAGATAACGATATGAAGAACGGGATTACCCGGCTAATCGCGACGACTGCGCTTGCCATTGCACTGTCGGCATCATCGGCCCTTGCGCAAAAGAAATACGACACCGGCGCCACCGATACCGAGATCAAGATCGGCCAGACCGTGCCGTTCTCGGGCCCTGCTTCCGCCTATGCCGGCATCGGCAAGACGCAAGCTGCGTACCTGAAGATGATCAACGACCAGGGCGGCATCAACGGCCGCAAGCTCAATCTGATCCAGTATGACGACGCCTATTCGCCGCCGAAGGCGGTCGAGCAGGTGCGCAAGCTGGTCGAAGGCGACGAGGTCCTGTTCACCTTCCAGATCATCGGCACGCCGTCGAATGCCGCGGTCCAGAAATACCTCAACGGCAGGAAGGTGCCGCAACTGCTCGCCTCGACCGGCGCCTCGCGCTTCTCCGATCCGCAAAATGCGCCCTGGACCATCGCGTTCAATCCCAATTACCAGTCGGAGGGCCGCATCTACGCCAAATACATTCTGAAGAATTACCCCAACGCCAGGATCGGCATCTTCTACCAGAACGACGACCTCGGCCGCGACTACATCACCGGCCTCAAGGCCGGGCTTGGCGACAAGGCCGCGGCCATGATCGTCGGCGAAGTGTCGTACGAGTTGACCGACCCGACCATCGATTCGCAGATCGTGAAACTGAAATCGCTGGGCGCCGATCTGCTCTACGACGCCTCGACGCCGAAATTCGCGGCGCAGGCGATCAAGAAGGTCGCCGACCTCGCCTGGAAGCCGGTCCACATCCTCGACATCAATGCGAGTCCGGTGTCGGCGACGCTGAAGCCCGCGGGCCTCGACATCTCCAGGGACATCGTTTCCACCAATTACGGCAAGGATCCGGCCGACCCGCAGTGGAAGGACGATGCCGGCCTGAAAGCCTATTTCGCCTTCATGGACAAATATTATCCGGAGGGCGACAAGCTCAACACCGTCAACACCTACGGCTATTCGACCGCGGAATTGCTGGTGCAGATCCTGCGTCAGTGCGGCGACGATCTCACCCGCGAAAACCTGATGAGGCAGGCGACCAGCCTGAAGAACTTCGTCCCCAGCCTGGCGCTGCCCGGCATGTCGATCACGACGGGGCCGAACGACTATCGCATCAACAAGCAGATGCAGATGATGAAGTTCAACGGCGAGCGCTGGGAGTTGTTCGGCCCGATCATCGAGGATACCGGACCTGCGGGTTAGTTCTCTTACCTCGCCCCGCTTGCGGGGAGAGCATAGGCCGCCGCTTGCGGCGGCCGTTCTTGAAACGTCGAAGCCTTTGCATAGCGAAGGCTTCGGGTGAGGGGGACCCTCCGCGAGCATTACCCGCGGAGAGTCCCCTTCTCCCCGCACGCGGGGAGAAGGGGCGCTGGGCCACTGCACCCGCATCAATCCTACTTTCGTCGGCCCGAAATCGTTCACCTTTTCGGCAGGGCTCACCTTGCATTGCAGCAAGCGTTCCGCCAGTATCCCGGCCAGCGATGGCATCCACTGGGCCGATCAAGGCCCGGGACAAGACCGTCGGCTCAATCACAACACATGAGGAAATAAGCATTATGAGGAAGGGTATTCTCCATCTGGTCACCGGCACGGCGCTCGCAATCGCGCTGTCGGCCTCGTCGGCCTACGCGCAGAAGAAATACGATACCGGCGCGACCGATACCGAGATCAAGGTCGGCCAGACCAATCCGTTCAGCGGACCGGCCTCGTCGTACGCGACCATCGGCAAGACCCAGGCCGCCTATATGAAGATGATCAACGACCAGGGCGGCGTGAACGGCCGCAAGATCAATCTGATCCAGTATGACGACGCCTACTCCCCGCCCAAGGCCGTCGAGCAGGTGCGCAAGCTGGTCGAGAGCGACGAAGTGCTGCTCACGTTCCAGATCCTCGGCACACCCTCGAACGCGGCGGTACAGAAATATCTCAATGCCAAGAAGGTGCCGCAGCTGTTCGCCGCCACCGGCGCGTCGAAGTTCACCGACCCGAAGAATTTCCCGTGGACGATGGGTTTCAACCCCAACTACTTCGTCGAAGGCCGCATCTACGGCCAGTACATCATCAAAAATCATCCGAATGCCAAGGTCGGAATCCTCTATCAGAACGACGACCTCGGTAAGGACTATCTGAACGGCATCAAGGCCGGCCTCGGCGACAAGGCCGCGACCATGATCGTGGCCGAGGCCTCCTACGAGGTTTCCGATCCGACCATCGATTCGCAGATCCTCAAGATCAAGTCCTCCGGTGCGGACCTGTTCTTCAGCGCATCGACCCCGAAGCAGGCGGCACAGGCGATCAAGAAAATCGCCGAGCTCGACTGGCATCCGGTGCACATCCTCGACATCAACGCCACCTCGGTCGGCGCGGTGATGAAGCCGGCGGGACTCGAGGCCTCCAAGGGAGTGATCAGCGTCAACTACGGCAAGGATCCGCTCGATCCGACCTGGAAGGACGATGCCGGCATGAAGAAGTATCTCGACTTCATGGCGAAGTACTATCCCGATGGCGACAAGGACTCGATCTTCAACACCTATGGCTACTCGACCTCGCAGTTGCTGATTCACGTTCTCAAGGCGTGCGGCGACGACCTGACGCGCGAGAACGTCATGAAGCAGGCCACCAGCCTGAAGAATGTCCAGCTCGACCTGTCGCTGCCGGGCATCGTCAACAGCACCGCGCCGGACGACTATCGCGTCAACAAGCAGTTGCAGATGCAGAAGTTCAACGGCGAGCGCTGGGAACTGTTCGGCCCGATCCTCGAGGATTCCGGCCCGGCGGGCTAGTAGTACGGTTCGACGCTCGTCATTGCGAGGAGCGCAGCGAACGAAGCAATCCATTCTTTCTTGGCGCGGCGAGATGGATTGCTTCGCTTCGCTCGCAATGACGGGCGGTTAAGATCTGCAATCGGCGGTTTCTCGGAGCCGCCGATTTTTTGTGCCGGCTTTTCGCCTGTCATTATCGGGCTTGATCCGGCAGCCTATCCCATAGGGAGGCGTTTTTCTTGATGGATGCGCGGGTCAAGCCCGCGCATGACGAGCGAAACTCACTTCGGAATCTCCCCAAACGTCTTGCCGACCGGCAACACCGCGTGCCGGATCAGGCGCGAATCCTCGACGGCCGCCTGGCGGTGTTTCACCGCTTCCCGGTAAACGGGATCGCGGATCATTTCCGCAAACGCAGCGACGCTTGGATATTCGGCGATGAAGCAGTGATCCCAGCGC
Source organism: Bradyrhizobium sp. Ash2021 (assembly GCF_031202265.1). Classification (NCBI taxonomy): domain Bacteria; kingdom Pseudomonadati; phylum Pseudomonadota; class Alphaproteobacteria; order Hyphomicrobiales; family Nitrobacteraceae; genus Bradyrhizobium; species Bradyrhizobium sp. Ash2021. Next base: position 9,255,910 of record NZ_CP100604.1, read on the forward strand.
TCTTCCGCAGGGCCTATCAACATCAGCTCGAACCGGCCCTGCCAGACGATGCGCCCGCCGAGGCGTCCGAACACCGGCCCGCTTTCCCGGCCATAGGCCGCATAGGCTTCCGCGCCGGTTGCCTTGCGGCCGTCGGGATAGGCCGCGTGTTCCCTCAAGCGCACCAGATTGAGCATGTGGATCGGCCCTGGCCGATCGTTGGCGCGGAATTGCGCGAAAACTTCCTTGGTCGGATCGATGTGGCCCATGCGGCTCTCCTTGTGACTTTGGCCACCTTTACCACGCACCGCCCCACCTCCTAATCCCCCGTTAACCTTTGCGTAACCGGCCCTTAAATTCCGGGCGCTAGCGTGCGGCGGGACCGGTGTGGGCGGTGCGTATGGTGTTGGGACGGAAAAAGAGCGGCGGACGCAAGGAGCCGCTTTTCGGGCTTCCGGCCGCGCTCGCGGAGCTGCGTCTTTCGCCGGATGATCGCATCCCCGCCGCCGAAGACACGCCCAGGAAATCCTCGACCAAATCTTCCGCCAAATCATCCGCAAACCGCAAAGAAGATGACGAGGAGCCGCCGCGCGAGCGAAAACCGCGTGCGTCCCGCGGCGGCGCCAGGCGCCGGTCGAAGTCGCGGGGCCGCCTCGGTCTTGCGCGCCTGTTCTATTGGGGCGCGGTGCTCGGACTGTGGGCGGGAATTGCGGTTATCGGCGTCGTGGTCTGGGTCGGCGCGCATCTGCCGGCGATCCAGTCGCTGGAAATTCCAAAGCGTCCGCCGACGATCCAGATTGTCGGCATGGACGGCAGCGTGCTGGCACAGCGCGGCGAAATGGCCGGCGCCAATGTTTCGCTCAAGGATTTGGCGCCCTATCTGCCGAAGGCGTTCATCGCCATCGAGGACCGCCGGTTCTATTCGCATTACGGCGTCGACCCGATCGGCATTTTACGCGCGGCCGTCGCCAACATCCTGCATCGCGGCGTCTCGCAAGGCGGCTCGACGCTGACCCAGCAGCTCGCGAAGAACCTGTTCCTGACCCAGGAACGCACCCTGCAGCGAAAATTGCAGGAGGTCGAACTCGCGCTCTGGCTGGAGCGCAAGCATTCCAAGACCGAAATCCTCGAGCTCTATCTCAACCGGGTCTATTTCGGTTCCGGCGCCTATGGCGTCGAGGCCGCAGCCCAACGCTATTTCGGCAAGTCGGCCAAGAACGTCACCCTCGCCGAGGCCGCGATGCTGGCGGGCCTCGTCAAGTCGCCGTCGCGGCTGGCGCCGAACCGCAATCCGGAAGGCGCCGCGCAGCGCGCCCAGACCGTGCTCGCGGCGATGGCGGACGCCAAATTCATCACCGACGCGCAGGCGCAGGCCTCGATCGGCCATCCCCAGATCAATGTGAAGCCGGCCGGCGCCGGCACCGTCAACTACGTCGCCGACTGGATCGGCGAAGTGCTCGACGATCTGGTCGGCCAGATCGACCGCGACATCACCGTCGAAACCACGATCGATCCGAAGCTGCAGAGCGTGGCGGAGGCGTCCATCATCGACGAACTCGCGGCGAAAAGCGTAAAGTTCAATGTCAGCCAGGGCGCGCTGGTGGCGATGACGCCTGACGGCGCGGTGCGCGCCATGGTCGGCGGCCGGAACTATGCCGAGAGCCAGTATAACCGTGCGGTCACGGCAAAGCGCCAGCCCGGCTCGGCGTTCAAGCCGTTCGTTTATCTCACCGCGATCGAGGCGGGCCTGACGCCGGAAACGATCCGGCAAGACGCGCCGCTCGACGTCAAGGGCTGGAAGCCGGAGAATTACAGCCACGAATATTTCGGCGCGGTCACATTGACCCAGGCACTGGCGATGTCGCTCAACACGGTCGCGGTGCGGCTCGGCCTCGAAGTTGGCGCCAAAAACGTGGTGCGGACCGCGCACCGGCTCGGCATTTCATCGAAGCTCGACGCCAATGCCTCGATCGCGCTCGGCACCTCGGAAGTGTCCGTGATCGAACTGGTCGGCGCCTATGCGCCGTTTGCCAATGGCGGGCTCGGCGTCTCCCCGCATGTCGTGACCAAGATCCGCACCAGCGAGGGCAAGGTGCTGTATATGCGGCCGGCCGATCAGCTCGGTCAGGTAATCGAACCGCGCCATGTCGCAATGATGAACACCATGATGCAGGAGACGCTGATCTCCGGCACCGCGCACAAGGCTGAAATTCCGGGCTGGACCGCCGCCGGCAAGACCGGCACCAGCCAGGATTTCCGCGACGCCTGGTTCATCGGCTACACCGCCAATCTCGTAACGGGCGTCTGGCTCGGTAATGACGACAACTCGCCAACCAGGAAGGCGACCGGCGGCGGCCTGCCGGTCGAAGTCTGGTCCCGCTTCATGAAAGCCGCGCATCAGGGCGTGCCGGTGGCGAGTCTACCGAACTCGCAAACCGGCGGCGGGCTGTTCTCGAATTTGATGCAGACCGTATCGCAGGTCAGCGCACCTTCCGCGCCGACGGCCCAGGCCCCCGTCCCGCTCGCGCCGATTCCATCCGGCGGCGGCTATCGTCCGCCGCCGACGCGGACGTCCGCGCCGCCTGCATCGTCGGCGCGGCCGGAAGCGGCGGCGGGACTGGACGGCTGGTTGATGGACCGGGTGTTCGGCGGAAGGTGACCGCCGTTTTGCGAAAAGCTATCCCCGGGTCGTCCCCGCGAAAGCGGGGACCCATACGCCGCGGCCTATCGGTTGGGCGACGGAGTAGACACCTTCCATGAACAATCGACGCTGGTGGTTATGGGTCCCCGCTTTCGCGGGGACGACGGAGGAGAGATACGTGGCGAACGCCGCCCTAATCCTCGATCCCATACCGATGCAGATCGTTGCCGTAGGTATCGAGCCAACGCTTGGCGCGATCGACGTGATCGCAGACCCGGCCGACCACCCGCCAGAACCGCGGCGAATGGTTCATCTCGACGAGATGCGCCACTTCATGCGCGGCGAGATAGTCGAGCACGTAAGGCGGCGCCAGGATCAGCCGCCATGAGAACGACAGCGATCCGGCCGAGGTGCACGAACCCCAGCGGCTCGACTGATCGCGGATCGACACCCGCCGGACCCGCACGCCGAGATCGGCGGCGTAGGCCAATGAAGCCTTGTGCAAATCCTTGCGCGCTTCGCGCTTGAGGAAGTCGTGGACGCGCCGGTCCATGTGCTCGGGCCCGCCGGCCACGCACAAAATCCTCTCGCCGCTGTCACGGGTTTCGGTCCACACCGTGCCGCGTTCGCCGGAGCGATGCACGATCCGGTGCGGAACACCGCGCAGCGGCACCACCGTGCCGGAATGAAACGGCGCCGCCTTCGGCAAACGGCCGAGACGCGCGGCGATCCAGCCGCCGTGGAGCTGCGCAAAGTCCTTAGCTTCCGCGAGCGTGCCGCGCGGCGGCATGGTCAGGATCGCTTCGCGGTCGGTTGGATGAATGCGCAAGGTGTAGCGCCGCGCGCGGCGATGCCGGCGCAGCCTGATCGCGAAGAATTGGGAGCCGTGTTTGACCACGACAGTCGAGGGTTCGGCAGGCCGCCGATAGAGGAGCGCGCGAGTAGCCATGTCTGACAGTCCGGGGAGCAGGAGTTCGCCCGGATTCTGCCATAACCGCCGCCACTGAAATCGCTCGGCGCAAAAACAAATCATTTGCCCAATATACAGGGGCTGGTCACTAATTGACCCCTACCGGCTGGGGGCGGAACCATAAATTTTGGATGGAACCGGGCCGAAAACGCTCCCTCAAAGACTGAGGTCATCCTCATTCTTTGCGAGGGCGGCGAATCTCGGTTCTTTTAATCAATTCAGGGGCTTATCGCGCCCCCCGATTCGAACCCAGAATCACCCTTATTCGGCAGCGGCGACCGATTTTTCGGCAGCGGCGACCAATTTCGGCTTGGTATTCGCCGCCGACAGCATGAAATCGGAGATTCGCGGCACGATTTCCGAACGAAAACGCGAACCGTTGAACACGCCGTAATGCCCGACGCCTTTTTGCACGTAATGCACGCGGCGATGAGCGGGAATTGCGGTGCATAGCGCGTGGGTCGCTTCGGTCTGGCCGAGACCGGAGATGTCGTCCTTCTCGCCTTCCACCGTCATCAGCGCCACGCGCCTGATCTTCGAGGGATCGACCGGCTTGCCGCGATGGGTCATCTCGCCCTTCGGCAGCGCGTGCTTGACGAACACGACGTCGACGGTCTGCAGATAATACTCCGCGGTCAGATCCATCACCGCGAGGTACTCGTCGTAGAATTCGCGGTGCTTGTCGACCAGATCGCCGTCGCCCTTGACCAGATTGCTGAACAGCCGCTTGTGGGCGTCGGTATGGCGGTCGAGATTCATGGTGATGAAGCCCGAGAGCTGCAGGAAACCCGGATAAACGTCGCGCATCACACCGGGATGCGGGAACGGCACCTTGGTGATGACGTGGTTGCGGAACCATTCGATGCCGCGCTCGGCGGCGAGGTTGTTGACCGAGGTTGGATTGCGGCGGGTATCGATCGGCCCGCCCATCAGCGTCATGGACAGCGGCACGAACGGATCGTTTGCGGCTTCCATGACGGAAACCGCCGCCACCACGGGCACCGACGGCTGGCACACCGCGACGACATGCACGTTGCCGCCGAGCACGTGCAGCATCTCGATGACGTAATCGACATAATCATCGAGGTCGAAGCGGCCTTCGGCGAGCGGCACCATGCGCGCGTCCGACCAGTCGGTGATGTAGACCTCATGCGTCGGCAGGAAGGCTTCGACGGTGCCGCGCAAAAGCGTCGCGTAATGGCCGGACATCGGCGCCACGATCAGGACGCGCGGCTGGGGCGCGCGCAGCGGGCGCGTCAGCTTGCGATCGAAATACAGCAGACGGCAGAACGGCTTTTCCCAGATCGAGCGGACTTCCACCGCCGTGCGAATGCCGTTGACTTCGGTGGTGTCGAGACCCCATTCCGGCTTGCCGTAACGGCGCGTGGCCCGCTCGAACAATTCGCAACTGGCGGCGATCGATTTGCCGAGTTGGGTGTGCGTCCACGGATTGAGCGGGTTTTGAAACAGGATTTTCGTGGCGTCGGTCACGGCGCGCCCCGGGTTGAGCGACGCGTGGGCCAATTCGTACATCCAGTACATCGGCGTCGTAAGTGCCGGACTGCCTTCGGCCGCCAGTGGCGGTGCTCCGCCAAATTCACCAATCGGCATTATCTGTGACCCTCGTTTGCGCCGCAGCATAGTGCCGAATGCGTAATATTGCGTCAATGCACAGATCGGTAAATCTACCTGCCAAAACCACCAAAAACCCCGCAAATCCACGGGAAAGTGAGAGTTATTCACCGCCTCCGAGCAGCGAGCCGTGCCGCTTGGCGCTGCGTAAAAGGGCAAGAAAGATCGCAAATGAGGCAATGAACAGCGCCGCATTGATCGCCAGGGCGTCGACCATCAGCTCGGTCCGAAACTCATGATTGATCAACAGCGCGCGCATGCCCTCGAACACATAGGTCGGCGGCAACGCCCAGGCGAGATATTGCAGCCAATGCGGCAGCACGCTGACGGGATAATAGATGCAGGCGAGCGGCATCAGGCCGAACATCAGCGTCCAGACGATGCTCTCGGCGCCGAGCCCATTGCGCAGCACGAGGCCTGAAACAAAGATCCCGATCGACCAGCTGGTGAAAATCAGGTTGCAGAAGAAGGCGATCAGCGGCAGCCCGATGCCATAAAAATTGAAATCGAAGAAGTACAGCGCCAAGAGCGTCATCGGGATCACGCCGATCGCGAGCCGGATCAGGCTCATGATCATCAGCGAGATCAGGAACTCGATCGGCTTCAACGGGCTCATCATCAGATTGCCGAGGTTGCGCGCCCACATCTCCTCGAGAAACGAGATCGAAAAGCCGAGCTGGCCGCGGAACAGGATGTCCCACAGGATCACCGCGCCGATCAGCGAGCCGCCGGCGCGGGCGAAGAACCCCGACGTCTGCGCGATGTAATTCTGCAGAAAACCCCAGGTGATGATCTGCAGCGCCGGCCAGTAGATCAATTCCAGCACCCGCGGCCATGACGACACCAGGAGATACCAATAGCGCAGCACCATCGCGTTGATGCGATGCAGCGAAATTGTGTGCCGGATCGCCGCTTCGCTCACGCCGCGCCCTCCCGCTCCCGCCCGCGCGCGACGTCCAGAAAGACTTCTTCCAGCGTGGCGCGGTTGTAGCGGGCCATGATCTGGTCGGGGCTGTCGTCGTCCTCGATCTTGCCGCGCTTCATGATGATGACGCGGTCGCACAGCCGCTCCACCTCCAGCATGTTGTGCGAGGCCAGCAGAATGGTCGCGTCATGGGTCTTGCGATAATTCTGCAGATGCTGCCGGACCCAGTCGGCCGTGTCAGGGTCGAGCGACGCGGTCGGCTCGTCGAGCAGCAGCAATTCGGGCTGGTTGATCAGCGCTTTCGCCAGCGCGACGCGGGTCTTCTGGCCGGCGGAGAGTTTTCCGTTGGCGCGGTCGAGGAAGTCGCCGAGGTCGAGATCGGAAGCGAGTTGCGCGATCCGTGCGGGCAGATTCTCGACCGCATAGAGGCGGCCGAAAATGGTCAGATTCTGCCGCACCGTGAGCCGCATCGGCATGTCGACATAGGGGCTTTCGAAATTCATCCTCCCCAGCACGTCGGCGCTCTGCTCGGGCATCGCGGCGCCCAGTACCTGGATGCGGCCTGCGGTCGGCAGCACCAGCCCCATGATCATCGCAATCGTCGTGGTCTTGCCGGCGCCGTTGCCGCCGAGCAGGCCGGTGATGCTCCCGCGCCTAATGCGAAACGTCACGTCGTCCACCGCGCGGGTCGTCTTGTAGAATTTGACCAGATGCGCGACGTCGATCGCCGCGGATCCTGCCGGATCGGCGGCGGGCGACGGATTAGGCACCGGGTCACGTTTCGCCATTTGGGGCCGTTCATTGGGCCATTGCGGCGGTGAGTGCAAGACTTGCGCGAGAATCGAAGCCGTGAGCCGCGCGTTTGTGATCGGGCGCTTGCGCGGCTAAACTGCGGATATGACCGAAATTGCAGCCTCCGATTTCCGCCAGCCGCGCCGCTATGTCCGTCTGGATACGATATTGCGGCTGCGCTGGCTGGCCGCGCTCGGTCAGCTCGCCGCGATCTTCATCGTGGCGCAGGGACTCGAATTCGATGTCCCCGTCATCCCCTGCGTCGCCATCGTCAGCCTCTCGGCCGTGGTCAATCTCGCGCTGCAGATCGCGTTCAATCCGATGCAGCGGCTGGAACCGGTCTATGCCGCGGCGCTGCTGGCGCTCAACATCGTCGAGCTGGCCGCCCTGCTGTTCTTCACCGGCGGCCTGCAAAATCCGTTTTCATTCCTGTTCCTCGCCCCGGTCCTGATCTCGGCAACCGCGCTGCCGATCCGGTTGACGATCGCGCTCGGCGTGCTCGCGGTGGCCTGCGCCTCGGCGCTGGTGTTCTTCCATCTACCGCTGCCATGGGACAACGAAGATCCCCTGGTGCTGCCGCCGATCTATCTGCTCGGCGTCTGGCTCTCGATCGTGCTCGCGATCGGTGTCACCAGCCTGTATGCGTTCCAGGTCACCGAGGAATCCCGCAAGCTGTCGGATGCGCTGGCCGCGACCGAACTGGTGTTGACCCGCGAGCAGCACCTCACCCAGATCGACGGGCTTGCCGCCGCCGCCGCGCACGAACTCGGCACGCCGCTGTCGACGATCTTCCTGATTTCGCGTGAACTGGAGAAGACCGTGCAGGACGGCCATCTCGCCGCCGATCTCAAGACCTTGCGCGAGCAGGCGCAGCGCTGCCGCGACATTTTGGCCAAGATTACCCAGCTCTCCGCGTCCGGCGCGCCGTTCGACCGCATGCCGCTGTCGACGCTGATCGAGGAGACGGTTGCACCGCACCGTGACTTCGGTGTCGCCATCAAGGTGCGGCTTGCTGTCGCAGCCACGCGCGAGCCGGTCGGCGCCCGCAATCCCGCGATCCTCTATGGGGTCGGCAACATCCTGGAAAATGCCGTCGATTTCGCGCGCACGACCGTCGAGGTGAACGCGTGGTGGAACGCCGACACCGTCGAGATCAACATTTCCGACGATGGCCCGGGCATCGCGCCGGACATGCTGAAACGGATCGGCGAGCCCTATTTATCGCGGCGGCGCAGCGCGGATGAGGCGCAAAGCCAGCATGGCGGGCTTGGACTTGGGATATTCATCGCCCGCACCCTGCTGGAACGCACCGGCGCGAAGGTGTCGTTCTCCAACCGCGTGTTTCCCGATCACGGCGCCGTGGTTCATATCGTCTGGCCGCGCGACCGCTTCGAGGCGGCCGAGGCCGAACCTGAGACTGCGTCCTAACAGCGGTTCCTGGCATTAAGGATGGCAGTCCGGTCGACTTTAGGTGGCCTTGGCAGCGCCATTTTGCCACGCCATATGTTGAATATCCGACACAAGGATATCCAACCGTGAACGCCATCACCGAACTGAATGATCACGCCGACCGCTCGCTCCTCATCGTCGAGGACGACAAGCCGTTTCTGGAGCGGCTGTCGCGCGCGATGGAGACCCGCGGCTTCTCGGTGACGTCCTGCGACACCGTGTCCGATGGACTGGCCGAGATCGGCCGCGCCGCGCCGGCTTTCGCCGTGGTGGATTTGCGGCTCGGCGACGGCAATGGCCTCGACGTGGTGTCCGCGTTGAAGCGCAAGCGGCCGGAGGCGCGCGCGATCGTGCTGACCGGTTATGGCAATATCGCCACCGCCGTCACCGCGGTGAAGATGGGCGCGGTGGACTATCTCTCAAAGCCCGCCGACGCCGACGACGTGGTCGCGGCATTGCTGGCCAGCGGCACCGAGAAATCCGAACTGCCGGCAAACCCGATGTCGGCCGACCGCGTCCGCTGGGAGCACATCCAGCGCATCTACGAGATGTGCAATCGCAACGTCTCGGAAACCGCCCGTCGCCTCAACATGCACCGCCGCACCCTGCAGCGCATTCTGGCCAAGCGCGCGCCGCGCTGAGTTGAGATCGTAGGGTAGGCAAAGGCGCTCTTTGCGCCGTGCCCACCATTTATCCACATCGACTACTCCATGGTGGGCACGCGGAGCCTGTCATCGGGCGCGCATTCGCGCGACCCGTTGGCTTTGCCCACTCTACGGAAAAATTCGAACAGCCAGCTGTTTGTCATTTCTCACTCGCGGCCCCGTCGCGAGATGATATGCATGTGACGCATTTCCGGGGAACAGGGGACAATGATGGAAGACATGAAGGTGACGGCCGGCGGCTACGACTTTGGCGCAGCGCATGCCGCCATGCGCCGCTACGTCGATGGCAACATTCTTTCGGGTGTTTCGTCGGCGGTGCTGGTCGGCCGGGATCTGGTGGATGTGAATTGCGTTGGATGGGCCGACAAGGAGGCGCAGATACCCTTGCGGGTCGACCACATCTTCCGGGTGTTTTCCAATACCAAGCTGATCACCTCCTGTGCCGCGCTGCTGCTGTTTGAAGAAGGGCGCTTCCAGCTCGACGACCCCATCGAAAAATTCATTCCGCAGCTGGCGAACCGCCGTGTGCTGCGTCCGGATGCAACCTTGTTGGACGATACCGAGCCCGCCAAGGGCTCGATCACCATCCGCCATCTGCTGAGCCACGGTTCGGGACTGAGCTACGGTCTGCTCGATCCAGGAACGACGATCTTCAAGGCGTATAACGAGCGCAAGGTGCTCAACCCCGCCACAACGCTGGCGGACATGATGGACGTGCTGGCCGACCTGCCACTGGTGTTCCATCCCGGTACGTCATGGGAGTACTCGGTCGCCAGCGATGTCACGGCGCGGCTGGTCGAAATCGTCAGCGGGCAGCCGTTCGACGCATTCATCCAGGCGCGAATCCTGGATCCGCTTGGCATGGTGGACACCGGATTCGTCATCCCGGAGCAAAATCGAAACCGCCTCGCCGCGTATTACGCGGGGGCAGATATCATGGAGCCGATGAAGCCGGGCCTCACGCGCACCGATGACGCGCCCTATCCGGGAGCTTATTTGCGTCCCGTCCCGCGGCTGAATGGCGGCGGCGGGCTGGTTTCGACGTTGCCGGATATGGTGGCGCTGATCCGGAGCCTGCTTCCGGGCGGCCCCACCCTGCTCAAGCCGGATACGATTGCGCTGATGATGACCAACCAGTTGCCGGACGGCGTCTGGATACGCTTCGCCAGGATCGGCGATCTCCCGGGCAGAGGGTTCGCCTTGGCTGGCGCGCGGATCCTGCAGCCTTCGCCGTTCGACCATCCGGACTCCGTCGGCGAACTCTACTGGGGCGGCATAGCTGGCACGCAATGGTGGATTTCACCCGAGGCAAATGTCGCGGGCCTGATGATGACACAGCGTCAGATGGCTTTCACGCATCCGTTCGCGGTCGAATTCAAGCGGTTGGCGTATCAGGCGGTAAAGCGCAAGGGTTGACCGGTTCGGTCAACTCGCCCCGCTAAAACTCGCCCTGCCCCTGCGGATCGACCAGCCGGTTGATGCGCTGTGCGGCGGCAATGGCAAACCGCACCGTCATCGATTTGCGCGTCGGCGCCGGCAGGCGATGCTCGGGCGCCTCGCAATGCATATGCGCGCCATAGGCGTCGGCGATGATCAGGCCGGTATCGGCTGGGAAAATCTCGCACGGCAGATCCTGCGTAAAGGCAAAGAACAGCCGGTCGCAATGCGCGCGATACTCCGGCCATTTCTGGTCGGCCCGGAAATCCTCGAGCGACGATTTGATCTCGACGATCCAGATGTCGCCGCGCTCGTTCAGCGCCACCAGATCGGCGCGCCGGCCCGACGGCAGCGGCAGTTCGCTGATGCAGGAAAATCCGAGCGATCTCAACAGCCTCGCGGTGCCGCGCGCGATCTTGAGCGCGGTCTCCGACTGACGGCCGTCCGGCGCGGGCGCAAGGCTGATCTGGCGGGCGGGCGATTCCATCCGGCAATCCTAGCCGATTTCGGCACCGCCGCCCAACGGGAGGGGGGCGCGAAATGCACCGCAAATTCGCACCCGCCCCGCCTTGTTTTCGACCTCAGGCGACCGTGAACCGAGTGGAACCTTGGTTCCGAGGGACGGAACACACGGAGGAGAACCATGAAGTCAGGCATCGCACTTCGCTCGCTCGCATTCGCTCTCGCAACATTCCCGCTGTCGGCCGCCGTTGCAAAACCCACCGTCGAAGTCGCCTTCGTTCTCGACACCACGGGAGCGATGGGCGGGCTGATCGAAGGCGCCAAACGAAAGATCTGGTCGATCGCGACCGCGATCGTCGATTCCAATCCCGACGCCGACATCCGCATGGGCCTCGTCGCCTACCGCGACATCGGCGACGACTACGTCACCAGGAAGATTGAACTCACCACCGACATCCAGGATCTCTACGCTCACCTTCTGGAATTGAGGGCTCGTGGCGGCGGCGACTGGCCGGAAAGTGTCAACGAGGCGCTCGATGTCGCCGTCAACAAGCTGCAATGGACCACCGGCGGCGATACCAGGCGGATCGTGTTTCTGGTCGGCGACGCGCCGCCGCACATGGATTACGCGCAGGACACCAAATATCCGGTCACGCTGTCGGTGGCGAAGCAAAAGGACATCATCGTCAACACCGTGCTCGCCGGCAACGCGCAGGATACCGAACGGGTCTGGCGCGATATCGCCCAGAACGGTAACGGCCGCTTCATTCCGATCCCGCAGGATGGCGGACAGATCGTCGTGATCGAGACGCCGTTCGATCAGGACATCATCATCCTGCAGCGCGAGATCAACGGCACCGTGATCCCCTACGGCCCGCGGGCGCTGCAGAAACGCACCGAGGACAAGACCCAGCAACTGTCGAACGTCGCGGCAGCGGCGCCCTCGCAGGCTTCCGAGATGGCGAGCTTCATCAACAAGCGCGCCAAGGCGACCTCGGAAGCCGTCACCGGCGAAGGCGACCTGGTCAGCGATATCGCCGCCGGCCGGCAGAAGCTTGCCACGCTGAAAGACGAGGAATTGCCGGACAATCTGCGCGCGTTGAAACCGGAAGCCCGCATGGATGAAGTCAACAAGCAGATGAACCAGCGCAAGGAGCTCAACGACAAGCTCTCGGCCCTGGTGGCGATGCGGGACAAATACGTCGCCGAGCAGCGCGCCAAGGCGCAATCGAAGGCATTGTCGTTCGATCGCGTGGTGGAGGATACGCTGAAGGCGCAGATCAGGCGGTGAGATAGCGGCATCCAACATCGTCGTCCCCGCCTAGTGCGCAATTGCGCACGGGAGCGGGGACCCATAACCACCGATGGCTGTTGTTACACCGCGCTAGGGCGACAGCCTTCGTACAACACGGTCCTGTGGTTATGGGTCCCGGCTCCTGATGCGCAATTGCGCATAAGGGCCGGGACGACGGTGAATTTCGCCGGAACTTCGCAGCCCCCTCACCGCTTATCTATCGGCCGCTAACGACGTCCTGGGCGGACCGATGAGAGCTGCCCGGCATGATTGACGATCTCTGGTACAAGAACGGCGTCATCTATTGCCTCTCCGTCGGCACCTATATGGATGCCAATGGCGACGGGATCGGCGATTTCAAAGGCTTGTTGCGGAGGTTGGATTATCTGCACGGTCTCGGCATCACCGCGATCTGGCTGATGCCGTTCCAGCCCTCGCCCGGCCGGGACGACGGCTACGACATCTCGGATTATTACGGCGTCGATCCCCGTTACGGCACGCTCGGCGACTTCGTCGAATTCACCCATGGCTGCCGGCAGCGCGGCATCCGCGTCATCATCGACCTCGTCGTCAACCACACCTCCGACCAGCATTCCTGGTTTCGCGACGCACGAAGCGCAAAGGACTCGCAATACCGCGATTGGTATGTCTGGTCCGACAAGCGGCCGGCGAATGCCAACACCGGCGTGGTATTTCCCGGCGTGCAAAAATCGACCTGGACGCGGGATAAGGAAGCGGGCGCCTGGTATTTCCATCGCTTCTACGATTTCCAGCCCGATCTCAACACCTCCAACCCGCATGTGCAGGCAGAAATCCTCAAGATCATGGGGTTCTGGATCCAGCTCGGCGTCTCCGGCTTTCGCATGGACGCGGTCCCCTTCGTGATTGCGACCAAGGGCGCCAAGGTGAAGAAGCCCGTCGAACAATACGACATGCTGCGCTCGTTCCGCGAATTCCTGCAATGGCGGAAAGGCGACGCCATCATTCTGGCGGAAGCCAATGTGCTGCCCGAAACCGACATGGACTATTTCGGCCGAGACGGCGACCGCATGCACATGATGTTCAATTTTCAGGTCAACCAGCATCTGTTTTATGCACTGGCCTCCGCCGATACCCGCCCGCTGGCGAAATCGCTGACCGCGACCAGGCCGCGGCCCGCGACCGCGCAATGGGGCCTGTTTCTGCGCAACCATGACGAACTCGATCTCGGCCGGCTGACGAAGCCGCAGCGCGACACCGTGTTCAAGGCGTTCGGCCCCGACAAGAACATGCAACTCTACGATCGCGGCATCCGCCGGCGCCTCGCGCCGATGCTGGGCGGCGACCGGCGGCGGCTCGAGCTCGCCTACAGCCTGATGTGCACGCTGCCGGGGACACCCGTCATTCGTTATGGCGACGAGATCGCGATGGGTGACAATCTCGATCTGCCCGAGCGCAATTGCGCGCGCACGCCGATGCAATGGTCGACCGAACCGCATGCCGGATTCACCGAGAGCGACAAGCCCTGCTCGCCCGTCATCGACGAGGGTCCTTATGGCTACGAGCATGTCAATGCCGCGAAACAACGCCGCGATCCCGATTCGATGTTGAACTGGACCGAGGGCATCATCCGGATGCGGAAGGAAGTCCCCGAGGTCGGCTGGGGCGATTTCAAGGTGATTGCGGCGCGCGATCCCGCGGTGCTGGTGATCCGCTACGACTGGCGCAACAATTCGGTGCTGTTCGTGCATAATCTCGACGAGAAGCCACGCGAAGTCACGTTTGTGGTCGGGCTGCCCGGCGAGGCCGGCAAGCTGCTGGTCAACCTGCTGTCGGAGGATCACAGCCAAGCCGATGAGCGCGGCAAGCATACGCTGATGCTGGAAGGTTACGGCTACCGATGGTATCGCGTCGGCGGCCTCGATTATCTGCTGAAGCGCAGCGATATCGATGCGGATGCGACAGGGAAGGCCAGTCACCCGGCGTGAGCGGGCGTCCCGAGAATCACACCCTCATTACCGCGCAGATCGAGCGTGCCCTGGACCTGCTCACCCTGCCGATCCAGCATGGTCGACAGCAGGATCTCGCGCCCGAAGCCGATCGAGCTCGAGGCAATCGAAGCGGGCTCGGCGCCGAGATTGAGCGCAATGACGACCGCGCCGCCCTCGCCCTCGCGGCGATAGAGCAGGATATCGCCCTGGGCGGCGACCGGCTGGTACGCGCCGGTCACCAGTTGCGGCAATTTCTTCCGGAGCGCGATCAGCGCCTTGTAGAAGTTGAGGATCGAGTCAGGGACGGCATCGAGATTGATGACATTCTCACGCGCGAAATCATGCGCCAGCGGCAGCCATGGTTTTGCCATCGAGAACCCCGCATGCGGACGCGCGCTCCATTGCATCGGCGTGCGGCAACCGTCACGACCGACCCCGATCCCCGGCACGTTCTTCTCGAAGGGATCGCGCACCTGGTCGGGCGAGATCATAGCCTGACGCATGCCGATCTCGTCGCCGTAATAGAGCGTCGGCGTGCCGCGCAGCGTCAACAGCAGCATCGCCGCGACGCGCGCCTGCTCAGGCCCGACCCGGCTCGCCACCCGCGGCCGGTCATGATTGCCGAGCACCCAGTTCGGCCAGGCGCCGGCGGGCAAAGCGCGCTCGTAATCGGCGACGATCTTCTCGATCGAGTGCGCGCTCCACAGCGTCGACAACAGGGCAAAATTGAACGGCATCTGCGCGCCGGCAAGGTCGTTGCCGTAATAGGCGACCATGCGGTGCAGGGGCAGATAGATCTCGCCGATCAGCACGCAGGAATCGAATCCGTCGATCACGCGCCGCATCTCCGCGATCACCTCATGTACCTCGGGCTGGTCGGTCGAATACTGCGTCAGGATGGCCTCGTGCGGCGGCCGTCCTTCGACATAATGTGAATTGGGCGGATTATCGCGGAATTTCGCGTCCTTTATCAGATGCCAGATCACATCGACCCGAAAGCCATCGACGCCCTTGCGTAGCCAGAAGCGCATCACGTCATAGATCGCCTCACGCACTTGCGGGTTGCGCCAGTTCAGGTCCGGCTGCTGGGTGAGAAAGGCATGATAATAATATTGGCCGGTCGTCTCGTCATGTTCCCAGCCGCTGCCGCCGAATTCCGATAACCAGTTGTTCGGGGGCCCGCCCTCCGGCTTGCCGTCGCGCCAGATATACCAGCCGCGCTTTCGGTTATCGCGGGAGCTCCTGCTTTCGATGAACCAGGGGTGCTGGTCCGAGGTGTGGTTCGGCACCAGGTCGAGGATCAGCTTG
This sequence comes from Bradyrhizobium sp. Ash2021, assembly GCF_031202265.1. NCBI lineage: Bacteria > Pseudomonadati > Pseudomonadota > Alphaproteobacteria > Hyphomicrobiales > Nitrobacteraceae > Bradyrhizobium > Bradyrhizobium sp. Ash2021. Next base: position 9,271,434 of record NZ_CP100604.1, read on the forward strand.
AGGCCGCTGTCATGGACGGCGGCGATCAGCGTGTCGAAATCCTCCATCGTGCCGAACATCGGATCGATGTCGGTATAGTCTGATATGTCGTAGCCTAAATCGGCCATCGGCGACGGGAAGATCGGCGACAGCCAGATCGCGTCGATCCCGAGTTCCCTCAAGTAGGGTAGCCGCTCGATGATCCCCGCGAGATCGCCGACCCCGTCGGCGTTGGTGTCCTGAAACGACCGCGGATAGATCTGATAGAAAACGCCGTGCCGCCACCAATTTTTGTCGCCCTGATCCATCCTTGGAAATCACCCTTCAAATCCGGCTTGAACAAGGCAGCGGCAACGGTCGGGCTAAAGCTGACCGGATTTTTCAGGACAATCCCCTGCCATGCGTACGCCCTGCGCGTTTAGCCATGCCGGGTCATGGCGATCTGATACACGGTGATCAGCACCTCGAACAGGATCAGGAACACGATGATCAGCTCCAGCCGTAGCGAGCGGCGGGTATCGATGATATCGGTCAGGACCTGCGCCGTCTCGGCGACCACCGCAAGTTTACGATTGAGCGATTCGGCGCGCTCCTTGAGCTCGTATTCATCCTCCAGCCGGGCATAGAGCCGCTCGAGCTGCGGCTTGTCCCAGAGAATATCGGGCTTTTCGGACACCTCGACCGGACCGGAGACGCGATGCCGCACCGACAACGCATTGCCGATGTGCTTCAGGATCGCGTTCCGGCCACCGCGCATCTGCCCGTTCTGCGCCAGTTCGCGCGCGAACGGTTCGGTCATGTCGAACACGGCCGCAACCTCGCGCTCGTGCCGCGCCAGAACGACGCTCTTGGCCAGCGCCTCGCCAACCAGGATCAGCCGCTCCGGCGACAGACTCTGCAGGTAGATCGGACCACCCGGCGGAATCTGGTCGTCCTTCTCGGAGGCGAGTTCGATGGTCGCGATCTCCTCCTCGCGCCGGGCCGCGGGTCCTGTCATGCGCGATTGCAGGCTACGCAGGAATTCGTCCTCCTCCAGCGCATTCAGCCCGATGAGGACGACGACGCCATAGCGGAACAGAATGGCGACGCCGTTCTCGTTGACGCGAAACGCCAGCGGCGTCGTTGCCAGCACGTCGCCACGCTCGAGGCCCGACGTATTCAGGCGGTCGGCGACAAAAAACGCGCGGGCCGTTGTACGCGTCCCCCCCAGCGGCGATGTGGAAGCCTGACTCATGCAATTTCCGGCCTGCCGACGTCAAAAAACCAAGCCTGCGGCCGATGCGCTTTCGGCCTTGAGCACTAAATGTTGCGTTCAACCCTATCACAGACCCGGCCCGGATCGCACGGCGTCCCCTCGTGTTGACGGCGTTTCAGGGAAGAATATGGTGCCCCCATGGATGACAAAACCGAGACAAAACCGAAAGCCGGCGCGATCATCGTTCCGGTGACGCTGTTCGAGCAGAACTGCACCATCATCTGGCACGAGCCGACCAAAAAGGCCGTGGTGATCGACCCCGGCGGGGACGTCGACAAGATCCAGGCCGCGATCAAGCAGACCGGCGTCACCGTCGAGAAGATCTGGCTGACGCACGGCCATATCGACCACGTCGGCGGCGCCGCCGAGCTGCGCGATGCGCTGCAGGTGAAGATCGAAGGCCCGCACATTGCGGACAAATATCTGCTCGACAATGTCGTGAGCAGCGGCGAGCGCTTCGGCATGACCGGCGTGCGCAATTTCGGACCCGATCGCTGGCTCGATGAAGGCGACCAGGTCTCGATCGGCGATCTCGTCTTCGACGTCCTGCATTGCCCCGGCCATTCGCCGGGCAGCGTGGTGTTCTTCAACAAGGAGCTGCGCTTCGCCCATGTCGGCGACGTCCTGTTCAACGGCTCGGTCGGGCGCACCGATCTGCCCGGCGGCAGCCACGCCACGCTGATCGATTCGATCACCCAAAAGCTGCTGCCGCTCGGCGGCGATGTCGGCTTCATCTGCGGCCACGGCGCCGGATCGAGCATCGGCCAGGAGCGGATGACCAATCCGTTTTTGACCGGCGAGATGTAGAGCGTTTTCGAGCGAAAGCCTGCCCCGGACTTGATCCGGGGTCGATACCGGTTCGCGTAGCAATCAAGTTTACGAGGATTGCGTAGACTTATCTGCGGTAGAAAACGCGTCAAAAATAAAGAGCTGGCGGCGACTATTCCGCCGCCATTCCGCTCGCCATTTCGCCTGAACCAGCCTGAGCGAGATGGCGCGAGCCCCAGTCGCGGATCGCGGCGATGACGGGCACAAAGCTCTTGCCCTTGCGGGTCAGGCGATATTCGACCTTGGGCGGCACGACACCGTAATCCTTGCGGTCGATCAGCCCGGTTTCGGTCAGCGCCCTCAGTTCGCGGCTGAGCACGCGCGGCGCGATCTCGGAGCTGCCATCGGAGCCGCGCAGCAGGCCGGTTCTGATTTCGCCGTAGCGCAGCGGACCATCCTTCAGGTCCCAGACGATGCGCAGCTTGTATTTGCCGCTGATCATTTTCTGGAATGCCGCGACCGGACAGCCGCAGGTCAACGCTGATTTCGGCTTTGCCATCTCATGACCTCCGATACGTTGCCGGCGGGGAGGATAGGAATAAGCACAAGAAAGTCCATACTATCAATTTTGTCCATACTTGCGCTTTCGCCCTCAAGCGCACCAGATGATCCGATGCAGCCCAACGAAGGAGCCTTCAATGAAGCATTTCATGATCAAATATGCGTTCGCCAACGGCACGACCGAGGAGTGGCACCGGGAAATCGGCCGCTTCATTTCAGCCATCGACAATGACCCCGAGCTGAAGGGGCGGATCAACTACCGCTGCATGAAGAACCGCGACGATTCCAGCTATTTCCACCTCGCCTCGGCCGCCGACGATCTCGCGGTCAAGACGCTGCAGGCGCGGGATTTCTTCAAGCACTACACCGAGAAGACAAGGCAGGTCGCCGGCGGCGACGTCACGGTCACGCCGATCGAACTGATCGCCGAAACTGCGGCCTAGCACATGATGAGTTTGGGCTGAATCAGCGCACCAGTCATCCCTGCGCAACGGCTTCGCCGTTGGCGGTGGAGGCGCGAGCCTCGAGGGATGGGCCACGCGCGGTGCTCATCCTGCGAGGCGCGCAAGTCTGCGGCGCGATTGCGCCGCTGAGCGCACCTCCCGAGCGAACGCAAGTGCGTTCGTCCGGGGATGACGGGAGACAGTGCGGCCGCGTGAACGCTGCAGCTTGCGTCTATTTCATCAGCCCCGCGGCCGTCAGCGCCCGGGTGATGACAGCGCCGACATCGATGGCGCGGCGACGCGGCTTTTTCGGCGGCTCGGCACGGCGGCTGGACGCTGCCTGCGGCCACAGGATCGCGGCGAGATCCGGTTCTGGTGCAGGCACCGGAACCGTCATCGAAATCGTACCGGTGCGTTCCCGCGAAACTCCGGTCGGGGCGGCCTTGGGTTGCCTGACACGTTCGGTCAGGCCGAAGAAATTCGCGATGTGATAGGACGACGAAATTCCCGCTTCGATCAGGAATGCGCCGCCCTCGCCATATCGCTCGTCATTATCGGCGATCCCGAGCGGGGTGCCGTGGGCCATGTCGGTAATGGTGTAGGACTCGACGACGGTCTCGCCATCCGCGTTCCACCAGACCTCGCGGGGATAACCGTCGACATCCGCCGCCGACATCGGTGCCTGCGGCAATTGGTGCACGTCGAGCCATTGCTTGACGATCTCGTCGGCATTCGCAGGATTGACCGTGCGATCGGCGCTGCCGTGCCACACCGACAATTTCGGCCACGGACCTTTGTGCTTCGAGGCGTTGCGCACGAGATCGCCCAACTCGCTGGCCGGACGCGACGACGACTGCATCATTCCGCTCAAGGCTTCGCGCACATTGCTGGCAATGCCGTAAGGCAGGCCGGCGATGATGGCGCCGCCCGCGAAAACTTCCGGGTAGGTCGCGAGCATCACCGACGTCATGGCGCCACCGGCGGAAAGCCCGGTGACGTAGATGCGACGGGGATCGAGTTTGTGATCGGCGACCATGTGCGCGATCATCTGCCGGATTGAACAGGCCTCGCCTTCGTCTCGCGTGGTGTCTTCCGGATTGAACCAGTTGAAACAGGTGTTGGCGTTGTTCGATGCCTGCTGTTCGGGCATCAGCAACGCAAAGCCGTAATGGTTTGCCAGCGTCGACCAGCCGGTGCCGAGATCGTAGCCGGCGGCAGTCTGGCCGCAACCGTGCAGAACCACGACGAGCGCGGGCGCGGGCTGGAGGTGCTCAGGTACGAAGGAGAACATCCTGAGCGCGCCGGGATTCGTGCCGAATCCGGTTATCTCAAACAGCGGACTGTGAACGCCCGGCGCAAGGCCGCGTCCAAAGGCGGCCAAACCATTGAAGCCGTTCAGCTTGGGCAGGTGGTGCAAAAATTCGACGTTCTTGGCGAGGGACAACAGCAGCTCCCGAGGTGATTTGCATTCTAACCTCACCAAGAGCAGATAGTTGCTGCACTGCAAAATGAAAAGGCCGTGTGCGGTCGTTCCCCAGGGATTTGTGAGAATCGGCGTTAATGCGTGATCAGGCCGTCGCGCGGCGCATCCATGACAGAAATACGGCGCAAATACCGATCGACAGCGCAAACAATGCGCATGCTGCAAATAACGCCAGTTGCGCCGAGTGAGCCGCTTCCATCGCGAAAAATACCGCGCCGATTGCGGCCACACCCGCGGCGTTGGCGATTTGCGCCGTGGTGCCGTACATGCCGGAGCCCGCGCCCGCGCTGGCCGGCTTCACCGTCGAGAGCACGGCGCTCGACAATGGCGCCATCACCAGGCCCTGACCGTAGCCGAAGACCATCAGCACCAGCGCCAGCAACATCGCGGAAGGCGCCGCCACCGATTCGATCGTCGTCACCAACGCCGCAAGACCGGCGAGCTGCACCGCGCAGCCTTCGATCAGCACCCGCGTGCCGCGATGCCTGGCGCGCGCGCCACTATGCCTTGAGGCGATGACAAAGGTCAGCGCAAGCGGCACGAACACCAGCCCTGCGTGCAGCGGCGGAATCTGCAAGCCGCGTTGCATGAACATGGTCATGAGCAGATAGAACGACAAATTGGCGAAAAAGAAGAAGAACACGGCGACCAGGCCGCGCATGAAGGCCAGATCCGACAACAGCGTCAGATCGATCAGCGGCATGCCGCCACGGCGCGCGACCGATCGTTCGAGCCTGAGGAATCCGGCAATGATCGCAACACCCGCCGCCATCACCAGCCAGACCCACGGCGACCAATGCACATCGTGGCCGAACAATAGCGGGCCGATCAGGCACAGCAATCCCGTGAACAGCACGATCGCACCTGACACGTCGAGCCGCGTGCCGGCGCGACGCGGCACCGTCGGCATGATCTTCAACGCCGCAGCGATGATGACGACGCCGAACGGCACGTTGACGAAAAACACCGCGCGCCAGCCGAGCCCGGCAAGATCGAGCGTCACCAGCACGCCGCCGAGCATGAAGCCGGCCGCGCCCGCCAAACCCAGCACGATGCCGTAAATGCCGAACGCGCGGGCGCGGGACGAATCGGTAAACAGCAGATGAAGGGTAGCCAGCACCTGCGGCACCATCAGCGCCGCGGTCGCGCCCTGCGCCAGCCGGGCGAGAATAAGTTCCGGGCCGGATTGTGCCAGCCCGCACCACAGCGAGGTGACGGTGAAGCCGAGCACACCGGCGATGAATACATTCTTGGTGCCGTAGATATCGCCGAGCCGGCCACCGGTAACCACCAGCGTGGCATAGGCGATCAGATAGATCGCAATGACGGCCTCGATCTGCGCCGCGCTGGCGCGCAATTCGACCGCAATCGTCGGGATCGCGACGTTGACGATGAAGGCATCGACGCCGAACATGAATTGTGCGGCGACGACGATCGCCAGCACCCACCAGCGGCGCGAGGAATCCACCGGGTTTGAAACGATCTGGTGCATGTTGGGCGGTCCTGTCCGAAATCCGTTGCACGCCCAGGCTACTGATTCCGGTCATCCCGGCGATTACCTGGCAGGTAAGCAATCGCTGGGAATTTGGCCCGATTGCTGCATGGGAATCGGGGCTTCCTGCAGTCTGTTCAGCCATTCGCGCGTTCGGGACGGCCTTCGATGTGAACGCGATCTCCTTTGCGCGCGACCAAGCTGCAATGCTGGCTCTCCCCAAGGATGGTTCATGATCGAAATATCGCGGCTTTTGCTCGCACTCATCGCCGGTGCGCTCGTTGTTTCGCTCGCCGATGGCGCATCGGCCAGGCCAAGGCAGGAGCGACCGGGACCGGCGCCCGTGGTGGAGCAAGCGCAAACCCCGCCCGCGCCGCTTCCGCGCCAGTTCTTCCCCGAAAAAGCCATCCAGCCGCTGACGCCCGAGCTCGAACAGTCCCTGCGGCCAAAGGACAGCTTTAAGGAATGCGACGCCTGCCCTGAAATGGTGGTGGTGCCGAAGGGCTCGTTCATGATGGGAACCCCGGCGAACGAGCCGGACCGCTTCAAGGGAGAAGACCCGATCCATCGCGTCACGCTGGCAAAGCCGTTCGCAGTCGGCCGCTTCGCGGTCTCGTTCGACGAATGGGACGCCTGTCTCGCCGACGGCGGCTGCGGCGGCAACAAGGGCGACGACAACGGTTTTGGCCGCGGCCGCATGCCGGCGCAGGGCATCAGTTTCGAGGCGGCGAAATCATATCTGGCGTGGCTGTCGCGGAAGGTCGGCCGCACCTACCGGCTGCCGAGCGAATCCGAGCGCGAATATTTTACCCGCGCCGGCACCACGACGCCGTTCTGGTTCGGTATCACGGTCACCGCACAGGACGCCAACTACCAGGCATCGACACCCTATGGCAGCGGACCGCATGGACCGGACAGCAAGGGACCGGCGGTCGTGGATTCCTACGCACCGAATCCGTTCGGGCTGTACCAGGTCCACGGCAACGTGCTCGAGTGGACCGAGGATTGCTTCAACAAGCGCTATACCGAGGATACGCCGGCCGATGGTTCGCCATGGCTGGAAGGCGATTGCCACAAGCGCATCTTGCGCGGCGGCAGATGGAACTGGTCGGCCAACATGCTGCGCTCGGGCTATCGCGAGGACTCGATCGTCGACGGCGGCGGCTTCAGCTTCCGCGTGGTCCGGACGTTGAACGTGCAACCCTGACAATGGCAAGTTTGAGAGAGACGCTGGCGTTTACGGCGCCGACGGCTCCAGCGAGCCGGTGAGCGAAGCGCGCTGCGACAGCTCGATCCAATTGCCATCGGGGTCGCGCACCATCGAAATCCGCGCGGTCGTCCCGAGCGTCACCGGCGCGCGGGCCTCGCGGCCCCCATGGGCCAGCACATGCGCGTGCTCGCGATCGACCTCGAATACCTGAAAGGTGATGTAGCGCCAGCCCTTGCCCTCGAACGACGCGTCATCCGGCGCGTCGGGCGCGGGCTCGACGATCAGCACCGTATCGCCGGCCAGGAAGGTCATCGCGGCACCGGCCGCCTCGCCTTGCGGCAATCCCAGCGCCTCCATGTAAAAGCGCCGATGCGCCTCGACGTCGCGCACGCCGAGTCGGATCCCGATGCGTTCGATCCCGAACATTCCCTTGGGCACCAGCGAGACCCGGTTGCCGTCCGGATCGATCATCGACTCACGCGCCAAAATGCCGTCGCGGGCGATCAGAAGCTCGCGATAGCCCGAAGGCGGGTTGTCCGGCAGCGGCTCGTAGACCTGATTGATCTTCAGGATCGAGCCGCAGAGGTCGTGCCGGTGCTGCTTGTAGCCGCGGCGGATCGGCTGCATGTGGTCGAACGGCAGGCCGATCTGGTATTGCCAGAACGCAAGCGCTGCCGGCGCGTCGTTGGTCGCAAAGCCGATATCGATGCGGGGTTTTGCCAGATTCATTGTCGTTTACAGGCGTCAGCTATCGCAAGCGTTACCGCGAAGAAATTCCGGGCGACGGTATGTCACATAAACGCGCACGACAACCATGCGCCGCCGGCGGCTTTACGCGATTGCGTTGCCCCTTCCCAGCCCGTAGTTTGGGGGCCGAACCCAAACAACAACAAAGCCAAACAATAAATCCGGAGAGAACACCCATGGCGCGCCTGAAATTCGGAGCCTTTCTCGCCCCGCATCACCCCATTGGCGAGCATCCGATGCTGCAATTCCGCCGCGACCTCGATTTCGTCGAGCAGATCGACGCGCTCGGCTTCGACGAATTCTGGTGCGGCGAGCACCATTCCTCGGGCTGGGAGATGATCGCCTCGCCGGAAATGTTCTTGGCCGCCGCCGGTGAGCGCACCAAGCGCATCAAGCTCGGCACCGGCGTGGTCTCGCTGCCCTACCATCATCCCTTCAATGTCGCGCAACGCATGGTGCAGCTCGACCACATGACCGGCGGCCGCGCGATCTTCGGTTCGGGTCCAGGCGCACTGGCGTCGGATGCGCATACGCTCGGCATCGATCCGATGACGCAGCGCGACCGTCAGGACGAGGCGATCGCGATCATTCGCCGCCTGTTCAAGGGCGAGCGCGTCACCGCCAAGAGCGACTGGTTCACCATGAACGACGCCGCGCTGCAGTTGCTGCCCCTGCAGGAAGAGATGCCGTTCGTGGTGGCGTCGCAGATTTCGCCGTCGGGCATGACGCTGGCCGGCAAATACGGCATCGGCATCATTTCGCTCGGCTCGATGTCGACGCAGGGCCTGATGGCGCTGCCGACGCAATGGGGTTTTGCCGAGGACGCCGCCAGGAAGGCCGGCACCACCGTGAGCCGGTCCGACTGGCGCGTGCTGTTGAGCTGGCACATCGCCGAGACCCGCGAACAGGCAAGGCGCGAGGCCGGCGCCGGACTGATGCGCTGGCACAATGAATATAATGTCGGCACGCTGCAGCGGCCGGGCCTGGAGCCGTTCACCTCGCCCGAGGACGCGATCGAGAAAACCGCGGGCGGCGAGAACGCCGCCTCCACCATCGGCACGCCGGACGATCTCGTCAAAACCATCAAGAGCCTGATGGAGGTCTCCGGCGGCGTCGGCACCATCGTCGGCTTCGTGCATGACTGGGCCAACCCGGAAAATACCCGCCGCAGCTGGGACATGGTGGCGCGCTACGTGATTCCGGAAATCAACGGCTATGTCGCGGGCCTGCGCAAATCGCAGAAATTCGTGATCGAGAACCGCGCGGTGTTCGAGCGCGCGGGGCAAGCCGTGATGGCCAAGATCATGGAGAACGAAAAGGCCGCGGCCGCGCTGACGCTCACCGGCCCAGGCCGGGTGGCGATCCCGACCATCAACGCGCCGGATTTGCAGAAGGAAGCGGCGAAGCGCAAGGCGTGAGGACCGCGTTCTCCGCGAGTCGTCCCGGCGAACGCCGGGACCCATAACCACCGGCGTGAGTTGTGGATCGTGTTGCGGCCCCAGCGTGGCGTAACGGCGCAGATTTGTGGTTATGGGTCCCGGCTCAAGGCCGGGACGACGCCGGTGTTTGTTTTCGGATTCGATTTTCAAACAACCACCACCGTCATTGCGAGGAGCGAAGCGACGAAGCAATCCATGCCCTCTTGCGGCGCGATGGATTGCTTCGCTTCGCTCGCAATGACGCTGAAGTTCCAGATGTGCGTTCGCATTCTCGCGACGGGATTCGCCCGAGGTTTGCCTGATCGTACGTCCCTCCTGGAAAGCAGAGGGCGCAGGGAAAGCCGGGTGCGCGCTGCACCCGCGGTCTCGTGTGCAATATGTGCATAAGAACACGCACACGAGCATACAGGTTCAGCGGAGGCATCCGGCCTTCCCTGCGCAATGGTTTTACGGCTTATAGCGTGCTCTCCCCGGTGAACGGGCTTTCTTGCCACCGTCGCCCCCGAGAAGCTCGCTTCCCGGGAACTTGACACCAGCGTCGGGGTGTCAGAACCACACGACTTCGCCGTCCGCATCGGCCGCGCTCGTCAGTCGCAGCTTCCGCGTCCACCGCATCTCAACCCGCGTTTCGTGACGATCGCGACACGCCCCTCTTGTCGGGTGAGACGGGCGGAGAAACACCACTGATTTGCCCGACGCGACAAGAGGAATATTTTCGTGAAGTGGGCTTGACAGAAATTCACTGATTTGCCCGTCGGGCAGTTTTAACTTCCAACCACCCAGCGTGAACCTTGCTGGTAAGCCCGCCTTGCGACCGCTCGGAAGCAACGGCCCGATGACGGTCCAGTCAAAGTCCGTATACGAAGAAACGAACCCTAAGCCTTCAGGTCCGTGATCCTCATAATTGCGACCGCGTTCCCATCGTTGTACGCCTGCTCCTTTGTGTCCTTGTTGCAGGTCCAGACAAAGTTCTTCTTGGCCGTAAAGGTCTTTCCCTCCTGCTCGATCCGAAGCTCCCCCTCGGGGATATGGCAGATCATGGCATTCATCATCGGGGGGCCGGCTGTCTTCGATCCCGGCTGCATAATGACATCACGCATTGAGACGGTCTTAAAACCGGGAATGATGGATGCTGTCTCGCCATCGTAAGCGCGCACCACGACGCCTGGCCACGGCGTCGTATCCTTGTAGCCCGTGGTTTGAGCGGCGGCTGGCTTCATTATGGCCGCCGAAGCCGCTGCCAACCCGATTCCCAATGCTGACCTTCGATCGATCTTGTTCATCGCTATTCTCCTGAGGTCGCGCGACGAGCCGCCACCTAAGCGGCGCGCGCATTTCATGGAATGTGAGTGGTAGTGCGAACCGAAAAAAGCGTCGGTCTCTCAAGAGAGTGTGCCTGCCGATGGCATCAGTGCTGCTCGTTCGCCCCGGACGGCGATTTCGGCTGTCCCGTTTCAAGGGCAGCTACATTATACGCGACCTGACGCGCCTGAGAAACAGCATCAAAAATGCAAATGGGGAACGCCAAAGGCTGAAAGTCACTTCTGGTAATATTTCTGCACGGTCTCCCAGGCGACGGTCTGCAGAAACGTCGCCGTCGGCGCATCGATGCCGGCGACGTAGCTGTTTCCAACCGGCGAACGGCCGGTCAGCGCCGCATAGACCACGCAGGACGCGAGATAGGTGCCGGCCAGGCTCGGATGACGCTTGTCCGGCGCATAGAGATTGAGTTCGGGCTGCTTGCTGATGGCGCGCGCAAATGCGAGGCCCGCCGGGATCACCAGCGCGTTGTTGTCATTGCCCGCGATGGTGTAGGCCTCGGCCAGTTGCGCCGTCATCTCCGGCTTGTCGGCATAGGCCCAGGACATGAAGAACACCGGCCGCGCGCCATGGGAGCGGACGATCTCGCTGTTCTTTTTGGCATATTCGGTAAAGACGGATTTGAGCCTGGGATGGATCGGGCACTGGCTGCAATCCATCATGACGACGACGTCGAACAGTTTGTCGGGCTTGTTGAAGACGACATTGTTGTTGTCGTCGAAGGAATAACTGCCGATGGCGTTGGGCCGGAAATAGCTTTCGACGTCGTGCCAGTCGAAGCCGGAGCCGCCGATCGTCACCATGGTGTTTCGGTAATCCTGCTTGTGATCGGGGTCGGCGGCTTTTTCCATCAGCGATACATGGCCGGGCAGGCCATTGTTGTAATAGTAGAAGCTGTTGCCGATGAAGATTCCGCTCTTCGGGAAATCGGGGCCTAAACTCGTGACCGCAGGCCTGGTCTGCGCCAGCCCCGCCACAGATCCGGCCGCGATCCAGCCGAACGCCGCCAACGCGACCGCGATCCCACCCACTATCTTCGACATCTGAGCTCTCCCTGCCTTTTCTGTTATTATCTGCCACCTTAGCACAGCCTAGCGGCTTTGCGACGCGATTTGGATGTCAGGGCGTTTGGTGCTGGGCCTTTGCAGCAGGGAAACAAGAGGCTATTTACTAGAGCGTTTTCGAGCGAAGTGGATACCGGTTCGCGTGAAGAAAACGCGTCAAAACAAGAATCTAGGCTATGCGGTCGCGACCAACCGGAGCAATTGCCATGTCGATGCAGAGTGTGGCTTCCCCCGCCTACAGCTTCACGCCGCCGAAGCGCAATTCGCTGACACATATTCCGGGCGACGAAGGCTGGCCGCTGATCGGCAAGACGCTCGAGGTGCTTGCCGATCCCAAAAGCCATGTCGAACGCAATTCCGCCAAATACGGCCTGGTCTATCGTAGTCATTTGTTCGGCGAGACCAGCCTGGTGCTGCTCGGGCCCGATGCCAACGAACTAGTGCTGTTCGATCAGGCCCGGCAATTCTCCTCCACGCTCGGCTGGGGCCGGATTCTCGGGTTGCTGTTTCCGCGCGGCCTGATGCTGCTCGATTTCGACGAGCACCGCCTGCACCGCCGTGCGCTGTCGGTCGCTTTCAAATCCGGGCCGATGAAATCCTATCTGACCGAACTCGATAAGGGCATCGCCGGCCGCGTCGCGCAATGGAAGGCGCAGCCAGGACCGATGTTGCTCTACCCGGCGATGAAACAGCTGACGCTCGATCTCGCCGCCACGTCATTCCTCGGCGCCAATATCGGTCCCGAGGTCGACGACATCACCCGCGCGTTCGTCGATATGGTGGCCGCTTCGGTCGCCGTGATCCGAAGGCCGATACCCGGCACCCAGATGGCCCGCGGCGTCAACGGCCGCAAGCGGATCATCGCCTATTTTTCGGAACAGATTCCGATCCGCCGCGAAAAAGGCGGCCAAGACCTGTTCTCGCAGCTGTGTCAGGCGACCCATGAGGATGGCGCGCTGTTGTCGACGCAGGACATCATCGACCATATGAGCTTTCTGATGATGGCCGCGCACGACACGTTGACCTCGTCGCTGACATCGTTCGTGGGCGAACTCGCCGCCCATCCGGAGTGGCAACAGAAGCTGCGCGATGAAGTAACACAGCTCGGCATCGCCGCTGACGCGCCGACGAGTTTCGACAATCTCGAAGCCATGCCGCTGTCGGAAATGGCCTTCAAGGAGGCCCTGCGGCTGAAGCCGCCGGTGCCATCGATGCCGCGGCGGGCGATCCGCGATTTCACCTTCAAGGGCTACGCGATCCCGGCCGGCACCATGGTCGGCGTCAACCCGCTGTTCACCCACCACATGCCCGATATCTGGCCCGAGCCCGAAACATTCGATCCGGCGCGTTTCACCGAAGAGGCGCAGCGCAACCGTCATCGTTTCGCCTGGGTGCCGTTCGGCGGCGGCGCGCATATGTGCCTCGGGCTGCACTTCGCCTATATGCAGGCCAAATGCTTCGCACGGCATTTCCTGCAGAATCTGAGCGTCTCGCTGGAGCCCGGCTACACGCCGGACTGGCAGATGTGGCCGATCCCGAAGCCGCGCGACGGGTTGCGGGTGATCCTGAAGCCGGTGTGAAGGCTGAATGCCGAAGCAGCACACTCGAACTCAAAACCCGTCATCCTGAGGAGCTTGCGAAGCAAGCGTCTCGAAGGATGGACGCAACAACGGACTCGCGGCCATCCTTCGAGACGCGGCGAAGACGCCGCTCCTCAGGATGAGGTCCGAGATAGCTTCACAGCCTCTCAGGATGACGAAACAGTTGGAGCGTGACGCTTCACTACTCGACGAACGTCGTGAGCTGCGCGCCCTCATCCGCCACGAACACCGCGATCAATTCCGCAGGCTCGGCGTTGCTGGCATTGGCCGAGACCAGATGCACGGCTCCGGGCGGCTCGAAGAACGACTGCCCGACCTTGAAGGTCTCGACCGGACCACCGGCGAGCTGCGAGCGGATCTCGCCCTTGGTGATATAGGCGGTGACGGAGCCCGCATGCCGGTGCGCATGGGTAAACCCGCCGGGGCCATAGAACACCCGCACGATCGTCACGCGCTTGCCGGGAACATTGGGCAGGGCGTAGGAACCGATCGGCTCGACGGTATCGAGGGTCGATCCCGCGGGATCGCTGGAGGCGCATAGCGGCTCGATCACGGCCGAGATCGCCTCCATTGTCGACGGCAAAGCCCTTCCGATCACGAATGCAAAGGCGAGGCCGGCCATGACCGCCAGATACATCGGACGGGCCTCGATCCGCGTCAGCCCGGTGTCAAATGTTGTGGACATTGTCATTCTCCCTGGACTGTTGTCCGGCACGCGCCGTCGACCGCCCCCACAACCTTGCCGTCCAGGCGCGCCATAACGTTTCCCCTTTGATGTTGCTCGGTTCTCGGTCGATGATCAGGCAATATTCCCGTCCGGCGGGAACAAGGCAAGCGAGCTCGTTCCATGCACGTTATCCCGCTGGCGGCCCCGGGCGGCCTCGAAATACCCGCTTTCCGCACCAACCGGCCTTATTTTGGATTCGCGGATCACGTGAAGTGACGACACCGATGATGAAATTGATCGACGAGTTCAGGCGCGGCTGGCAGGGAATTTCCCAACCCTCAGCCTTGTTCGGTGCAGGCTTCGCCGGCTGCTGCCTCGCTGTTGCGACCGTGGCGCGGTGGGGTTTGGCCCAAATCCGCCCCGACGTATTTTTCACGCCGTATATTCCAGCCGTGTTCTTTGCCACCGCCTTCGGCGGCTTCCGGATCGGGATAGCGACAGCGCTGGCGGGTGGCGCGCTCGGTGTCGCCGTCAATTTCAGCGGGGCGGCGGTCGATACCGCGCGATTCGCGCTTCTGCTCATATTCTGGGCGGTCTGCGGCATCACCGTATGGGGCGTCGAGCACTACCGAACCATGGTCGCGCAGCAGCGCCAGATCGCAAAACGCCTGATCCAGGAAGAGGAATACCGCAAGCTCATCGTCGACGAGTTGCAGCACCGGCTGAAAAACAAGACATCGACGATTCACGCCGTCCTGCATCAGGTTTTGCAGGAGCAGCCGCAAATCTGGGCCAGCATCGATCATCGAATACGTTCGCTGTCGGCGACCGACGATCTGATCGCGCGGGTCGATGTCAGCGGTTGCGATATCAAGGATCTGTTGCGCTCCGAACTCGGACCCTACGGCCATGTCCGCTTCAACCTGAACGGCGACCCGCTGTTCCTTCCCGCCAAGCTGGCGGTCAGCCTGGCGCTGATGTTTCACGAATTGGCCACCAATGCCGGCAAATACGGCGCGTTTTCCGCCGCCAGCGGGTTGTTGCAGGTGTCCTGGTCGGTGTCGGACGATCGCCTCAACATCGCCTGGGACGAGACCGAAGGGCCGACGGTCGAAAACGTCGGGAAGCCGGGCTTTGGCACCAAGCTGTTGAAATCCGCGCTCCGGCCGTTCGACGGCAAGACCGAGATCAGCTTCCTGAAGACCGGCGTTCACTGCACGATGCAGTGCCGCATCCCTGCGAGCTGAGCGGATTTGCGCCGAGACGCGCGAACCGCAATCATTTCCGCACGCGCTGACAGATCGCGTTGACACTCTGTTAACAACGATCGAGGCGACACCAATCGAAAACCTAAGCGTGTATGACTGTCGCGGCTTTTCGCAGTACCACTTAACCAATACTACAAGAGACTTTGGCAAGCTCGGCGGCCATGCACAGTCCCCCCAAACCAGATCTTCAGGCCGCCGCGACGAAGGCCGACCACGCAGGCGCTTTCGATTCCGAATTGAGCATTCTGAGGGATGTGTTCCGGCTGCTTCCAACGGGCGTAACCGTTCAGGACGAGCGTGGCGAATTCCTGCTGGTGAACGATGCCGCCGCAGCATTACTCCAGATGGCCGCAAGCGCCCCGGCGCCTACGCAAGCGAGCGATCGCCGCGATACCTGCCTCGAGCTGCTGCGCTGCGGCCGCTCGGCCGTTCTGGAAGAATCGATTACCGCCGGCGCGGTGAAACAGGTGTTTCTCACCGCGCATCGGCCGATCCGGGTCGCCGAGCGCAATCTGCTGGTTTCGAGTTCCGCCGACATCACCGAACAAAAGGCGTTCGAGGACCAGCTGTTCCGGTCGGCCTATTATGACGAACTGACGGGCCTGCCGACGCGCCGGGTGATCGAGCATCGCGTCAACAGCCTCCTACAGTGCGAGTCGGTCCAGGGCCATTTCGCGCTCGCCTTTCTCGATGTCGACAATTTCAAGCATATCAACGATTATTACGGGCATGCGATCGGAGACGCGCTGCTGGTGGAGATCACCAAGCGGCTGGCGCTGGACCTGCGTGAATCCGACGTGCTGTCCCGAATCAGCGGCGACGAATTTCTGCTGCTGCTCAACCCGATCCGGAGCGAGGCCGAGGTCGCCGAATACATCCATTTCATCCTGCAGCGGCTGAAGGCGCCGTTCTTCATCGATGGTTCCGAGATATTCGCTTCCACCTCGATCGGCGTCAGCCTCTATCCCGAACACGGCAAAAGCTACGAATTGCTGCGCCAGAACGCCGACATCGCGATGTATCGCGTCAAGAACGGCAGCAAGGGCGCCGCGGCGTTTTTCGACGCCGGCATGGAGCGTGAGGCGCTGGCGCGGATGAAGATCGAGCAATCGCTGCGGCTGGCGATTCTGGAAAAGCGCTTCTGCTGTGCTTTCCAGACCAAGGTCGATATCCGGACCAAGGACGTCAAGGGCATCGAGGCGCTGGTCAGGCTGCGCGACGACGAAGGCGTGATCCAGGCCCCCGGCACGTTCATCAATCTCGCGGTCGAACTCGGGCTGATCGACGAGCTGACCCATCTGGTGCTGGCAGAAATCGTCAAATCGATCGACCTGATCAACGAGACCTTCGGTCCCGATACCACGATCAGCATCAATGTCGCGGCCAAGCAGGCCGGCAATCCCGAGTTCATGCGGCCGTTCGCGGAGGCGCTCGAGGCGACCGGATTTCCGGGCCGGTTCATGATCGAAGTGACGGAAGACGCCTTCGTCACCAAGACGCTTTTCCAGGATGAAATCCTGCCGATCTTTCGCAAGCTCGGCGTCGGTGTCTCGATCGACGATTTCGGCATCGGCTATTCGTCATTGTCGGCGCTGGCCGACATCACCGCCGATGAAATCAAGATCGACCGCTCCTTCATCACCGATATCCATCAGCGCCCGCGCAGCCAGGGCATTCTGCGGGCGATCGAATCGCTCAGCGAAGCACTCGGCATGACCGTGATCGCCGAGGGCATCGAAACCTTCGAGGAGCTGGCCTATCTGCAGGCCGCGACCAAGATCCGCTACGCGCAGGGCTATTATTTCTCGCGACCGATTTTCCTCGAGGAGCTCGCGCCGGCGATCCCGCTTGCCAGCGAGGCCCGCAGCAGTCACGCAAGCCGCCCGGCGCAGGAAAACCGCGCCGGCTATTCGCGCGGCCGCGGCTATCGGCGCTGACGGGGACGCGATCATCCGCTAGACTGGAGCTCGGGTGATCCCAAGTAAGACCTGATGTTAAGTAAGACCTGATGTTTGAGGCCCGAGGTTTGAGGTCTGAATGGACTGGTTCGGCTGGCAACTCCCGAAGGACCGGGCGCACAAGGCACCCCCCTTCGGCCCTCAGGCCCTGTTGCAGGACCTGGAGACGCGCGTTCCGCGGTACCTCGACGACGTCGATGAGGGCAAGCTGGTCTACCCGGCCTGCAAGCGCGCGCGCTCCGATGCCGGCGGCGATGTCAGCGCCATTTGGGACCACACCCGGCTGGAGGCCATGCGCTATGTGATGGTGGTGCCCCGGCGCGAGTTCGAACTGTTGGGCGACCCCGCCCGTCAGCCGGAAATGCTCGACGCCTATCTCCGGCAACGGCCCCACGACGATACCGTGATTGAATTCACGGGTTCAACGATGGCCGATCTGGCGATCGCTGTTGTCGCCGGCTTCAACTGGTTGAATCACTGCGCCGGGCTGGTGGAGGTCAACCGGGAGAAATTTCTGGGGACGCTTAGCGCCTTCAGAAAGATCATCGTTCTTGGCCAGCAATGGTGGGCGATGGAGGGCGCCGATGCGCGCTACAGCCAAATGCTGGCAGCGCAGCAGGTCCCGCCGCTGATGCTGTATCTGGTGTGGCTGGAATATACCCGGCTCGCCAAGGAGATCGCGTCGGCCGCAAGCTTCGGTCCCTCGATCGATCGGGCAATCGAGAAGCGCCGCGAGACGCTTGCGAAGGAATTCACCGATCGTCCCGGCGAACTCGGCGCGGCCCTCGACGAACTCAAGGGAACCATGGCCGCCTTCGAAAACGCCCGCGAGCCTGCAGACCTGGATGGCTAGCACGGTGGATGGCAATGAGTTGAAGCGGCACCGGCGTCCCGGTCACCTCGCCCCGCTTGCGGGGAGAGGGAGGACAAGAACGACGCATCCGCCGCTCGATCGAATTCCCATTTGACCGACCTATTTCGAAAGCGCCGGCAGCGGCGGCACGCTGTCGTTCGGCGCGCCGGCCTGCATCGTGATCAGCGTCATCGAGACCAGGTCGTAATAGCCGATGATGCCGATGATATCCATGATGCCGCGCTCGCCGAATTTTTCGAGCGCCGCCTTGTAGACGGGGTCGGTGACCTTCCGGTTGCGGTAGAGCGCGGTCACCAGATCATAGAGCGCCGCCTCGTCATCCCGCATATTGTCGGGCCGCTTGCCGGCCGCGATCGCATCCGCCACCTTGGGATCGAGCTCGCCCTTGAGCGCGAGCGGATAATGCGCGAACCACTCATATTGCGCCGTCCACTGCCGCGCGGTGATCAGGATCGCAAGTTCGCTCAGGCGCGGCGGCAGCGAGGTATTCCAGCGCAGATAGTCCGACAGCGCCGACAGCCGCGGCGCCAGATCGGGGCTGCGGATATAGGCGCGGTAGGGCGGCGCGGTGAATTTTGCGTTGCGCGGCGGCACTGCGATCATGTCCGCCCAGGCCTTTTGCGGCGGGGTCAATTCCTCGGTCTTCAAGGGCGTAAAGCGGGTGATTTCCTCGGCACGGCTTGTGGGTGGCGCTGCAACGAGCGCCGCAACACCGAAGACGGCGAGCCATTTTTTCATTGTTCTCTCCCTGACAGGCGCGGGCTTGTCGCCGCATTGGCTGATTCCTGCGGCAAATAGCCTAGCCCGATGGACGATTGGTTCAATGGGGTATTGAACGGCCCCTGCCGGGGATCAGGGCTGCAATTTCGCCAGCGGGCGCGCAACAGCCGCGATCCAGGGCGGCCGCGACCGATCCGCGCAACCCCGATTAAGCCCGACTAAGCCTCGAGCCAGATTAAGTTCCGGGTAACCGGATTTCCTAACCGCTTATGTCATTTCTGCATCGTATGAATTGCCTCGGGGGAAGGGAATGCGCAATCCGTTTAACGACATAAGAGGCTTGATGTCACAAGCCGCAGCGATCGGACGAGACCGTACCGCGACGATCCGGAGCCCGGTGCTATGGCTGGCGCTCTGCGGCGGGTTGCTGGTCGCGGCGATCTTCATCGGCACCATCATGATGGTCGGTGAATTCCGCGAGCGCGCGCTGCATAACAGCGAGCGCGAGCTGCAGAATACCGTTCTGCTGCTCACACGCCACTTCGACCAGCAGTTCGAGGACTCCGAGAAGATCGCTGCCGATGTGATCTCCCAGCTGCGCATTTCCGGCATCGCTTCGTCGGAGACGTTCCGGGAACGGATGTCGAGTCCGCAAGCGCATGAGATCCTGAGATCCAAAACCAGCGGCCTGTCCTATCTCGGCGACATCTCCATCCTCGATACCGGCGGAGACCTGATCAACTGGTCGAGACCCTTGCCGGCACCACCCCTCAGTATCGCCGACCGGGCCTACTTCAAGAGCTTCAAATCCAACCCGCAATCGGAAGCAATTCTGACCGAGGCGGTTCGCAGCCATCTCGACGGCAACCTGAACACCGTCATCGCCCATCGATTGAACGGGGAAAATGGGATCTTTCTCGGCGTGATGACGCGGCGCATCGACCCCGCCAATTACGAGAAATTCTTTGCCTCCGTCGCCATCGGAATGGATGCAGCCATTTCCATGTTTCATGCCGATGGCACCCTGCTGGCGCGCTATCCGCACGTCGATCAGTTGATCGGGCAGAAGTTTCCAACGGCGCCGCTGCTGCAGCGCGTCCTGAGTCAGGGAGGCCCGCAGACGCTGCGGGTGCAAAGCCCGGTCGACCAACTGGACCGGCTCGGTTCCGCGGCACGGCTCAGCCATTTCCCGATTGTCGTCGTCGCGACCAACACGGTCTCGGCCGCGCTGGCCGACTGGCGCGAGCAAACCAGATTCCTGATCACCGCCGCCACCCTGGCCGCGTTGGTGATCGCCCTGATCCTGCTTCTGATCATCCGGCAGATGACCCGGCAGAGCCGGGAAGCGCAGCAGCGGCTGGAATCGGAAAGGGGCCAGCTCGACACCGCGCTCAACAACATGATCCAGGGTTTGGTACTCTTCGACGCCTCAGCTCGCATTGTCACCTTCAACCGGCGCTACGTCGACATGTACAACCTGTCGACGGAGGTCGTGAAGCCAGGCTGTCATTTCCGTGAGCTGATGCAGCACCGCAAGGACACCGGGTCCTTTGCAGGCGAGGTGGACGAATTCTGTTCCGGCGTTATGCATAACATCGCACAGGGCCAGGTCGACCACAGCATCATGCAATGTGCGGACGGGCGCTCCTTTCTGGCTATCAGCAAGCCGCTGGCGCACGGCGGATGGGTCGCCACGATGGAAGACATCACGGAGCGCCGCAAACTCGAACAGGAGCGCGACCGCAACTATGCATTCCTGCGCGAGATCGTCGATCACATTCCCTCGCAGATCACCGTAAAGGGGACGCAGGACCGCCGCTATCTCCTGGTCAACCGCGTGGCCGAAGCACAATTCGGCATTTCACGCGATCTCATCGTCGGCAAGACGGCCTTCGATATATTTCCGAAGGCTTCCGCCGAGATCGTCACGGCCGATGACGAGACCGCGCTGCAATCCACCGATGGACTGTTCAAAGACGAACACCTCTGGAAAACCCAGGCGATGGGCGCGCGTTACATCACGTCGAGACGCATCGGAATTCGCGATTCCGCGGGCGAGACGCGATACATCATCCACGTCGTCGACGACGTCACCGAGCGCCGGCGTGCCGACGAAAAAATCGCGCACCTCGCGCATTACGACGCACTGACCGACCTGCCGAACCGGGTGCTGTTCCGCGAGCAAATCGAGCGCGAGCTTCGCAAGGCGGTAAAGGGCGAAAAATTCGCCCTGCTCTATATCGATATCGACGAGTTCAAGGGTATCAACGACTCGCTCGGCCATCATGTCGGCGACGAGCTGTTGAAGACCGTGGCAGCCCGCATCAAGCACTGCATCAAGCCGACCGATCTCATCGCGCGGCTTGGCGGCGACGAATTTGCGGTGATCCAGACCGCCGTCGGCGGTGTCGCCGACACGATAGAATTCGTGACGCGAATCCACGACGCGATCCGGCAACCCTGCCGATGCCTCGGTCATCATCTCTCCACCGACGCCAGCATCGGCATCGCGCTGGCGCCGCAGGACGGCACCGATCTCGATCAGCTGATCAAGAACGCCGATCTGGCGATGTACGCCGCCAAGGCCGAAGGACGCCGGACCCATCGCTTCTTCGAGCCGGCCATGGACGCCCGCGCCAAGGCCCGGCTCACCATGGAACGGGATCTGCGCCAGGCGATGGTCGATGGCGGTTTCGAAATCCATTACCAGCCGCTGCTCGATCTCCGCAGCAACGAGATAACGGGTTGCGAGGCGCTGTTGCGCTGGCGTCATCCCGAACGCGGCATGGTCTCGCCCGCGGAGTTCATCCCGCTGGCGGAGGACACCGGCCTGATCAACGAGCTCGGCGATTGGGTGCCGCAAACCGCCTGCGCCGAGGCCGCCACCTGGCCGCATCAGATCCGGCTTGCCGTCAACGTCTCGCCGATACAGTTGAAAAACCAGACGCTGGCGCTGCGGATTGCGGGCGCGCTCGCGGCCTCCGGTCTCAATCCAAGCCGGCTGGAGATCGAGATCACCGAGGCGGTGCTGATCCATGACGACGAGACCGCGCTGGCGATCCTGCATCAGCTGCGCGCCATCGGCGTGCGCATCGCGCTCGACGATTTCGGCACCGGCTTCTCCTCGCTGAGCTATCTGAAGCGGTTCCCGTTCGACAAGATCAAGATCGACCGCTGCTTCGTCAGCGATATCGAGGTCGACGGCTCGGCGGCAATCGTGCAGGCGGTGGTGAACATCGCCGCGGCGCGCAATATGACGACGACGGCCGAAGGCGTCGAAACCGAACCGCAGAGGGAAATACTGCGGAAGCTCGGCTGTACCGAGATGCAGGGCTACCTGTTCAGCGCGGCCAAGCCAGCCCTCGAGGTCAGGCGATTGCTCGGCGCGCACCGCGAAAGGGCGCAGGCGCTGGCCTGACGTCGTCGGCTGCAACGACCATCGGGCGCGCCTTACGCCGCCCACCGGTTGCGATTGGTTTCGGCGAGAATGGGCCGGATCAGCCGCCCAAAACGCTCGGCCTCCTCGTCATGCAGATAGCCGGACAGGCAGAACGAATGACAGCCGGCATCGATGAATTGCTGCAGCGTGCCGGCGCATTGGGCGGGATTGCCGACCACGGCGATGCCGGCGCCCGGACGGACTTTCGTGATGCCGGTCCATAAATGCGGCAGCAGCAGGTCGCCATGTTCGCGGGCGAGCTGCTGCACGCGCTGGTTCGCCTCGGACCTGTTGTAGAGCGTCTTCATCTCCTGCTTCTGCCGCTCGGTGGCGTGACGCACCAGTTGATCTGCGGCCTCCCACGCATCCGCTTCATTTTCGCGGCAGATCACCTGCAGCCGCATCCCGAAGCCGATCTCGTTCTCGCGGCCATGCGCGCGCGCCATCCGCCTGATCTCGGCGATGTTCTGCGCGATGCGCTCCGGCAGATCGCCCCAGAACAGATGCACGTCGGAATGCTTTGCCGACAATTCCCAGGCCTGGCGCGAGCCGCCGCCGAGATAGAATTTTGGAAATGGCTGCTGCAGCGGCCGCGGCCTTATATGCGCGCCGGACAGCTTGTGAAACCGGCCCTCGAAATTCAGCGGGCCGCGTGTCGTCCAGAGCGCCTTGAGGATCGAGACCTCCTCCTCCATCAGCGCGTAGCGCTCCTCCTTGGCATAACGCACGCCCTCAGCCACGACTTCACTCTCGTTCTGGCCGGCGATCAGATTGATGCAGATGCGTCCGCCCGACATCTGGTCGAAGGTCGAGATCATCTTGGCCAGCAGCACCGGATTGATATAGCCCGGCCGCGCCGCGATCAGCGGCTTGATCTTCGACGAACGCGCCGCCATGAACGCTCCGGATATCCAGGCCTCCCAGCAGGTCGAACCGACCGGGATCAGCAGATATTCGAAGCCGGCCAGTTCCGCCGCCTGCACCACGCGGTCGCACAATTCAGGCGACCCGGCGATTTGCGCCTCCATCAGGCCATAGGCCGTGGTGTCGCCATGCGTGGGCAGATACCAGCCGAATTCGAGCGGACGCATCGACGCTTCTCCCTTTTGGGCGGGTTGCTTGATCGTGTTGGGAAACAGTTTACCGTCTGGGTTCCCGGCGGCAATCGGGTTGATGCGGGCCGCGATGCGAGCCGGTTTCGGCGCCGGCGCGATTTTTGATTTCAATCGTACCGCCGGCAAGATGGAGATGGCTTCATGTCCCCGGTCTCATTGCTTCTGAATATTCTCTGGATCGTCATCGGCGGCGCATGGATGGCCGTCGGCTGGCTGGTCGCCGCTGTTATCATGGCGATCACGATTATCGGGCTGCCCTGGGCCAGGGCCGCGTTCAATATCGCGGCCTACACCCTGTTTCCGTTCGGTCATAGAGCCGTGTCACGCGAGGCTTACACCGGACAGCCCGATATCGGCACCGGCCCGCTGGGCGTGATCGGCAACATCATCTGGCTGGTGCTCGCGGGATGGTGGCTGGCACTCGGGCATGTCATCACCGCGATCCTGATGGCCTTGACCATCGTCGGCATCCCCTTCGCCTGGGCCCATTTGAAGCTGGCCGGCATCGCGCTGTGGCCGATCGGCAAGATCATCGTTCCAGCCTGAGAATTACCCAAGGCCTGATAATCTCGGCGCGGTGTCATCTCTAGCGCAAGGCCGCCCTTTCCATCGGCGGCTTCAGCTGTTCGAACTCGTCGTCGCTGATCTCGGTCTGGGCGACCAGCACGCTGCAGCGGAGCCGCTTGACCAGGTAGCTGCCGACCGAACCGAACCATCGCGCCAGCGGCCCTTGCGGACGATGACCGACCACGACGAGGTGGGCCCCGATTTGCTCGGCGACTTCCGCAATCTTTTGCCCGGCATCTCCGACTTCCAGCCGCGAAGTCGGGGAGAAGCCCAACGCCTTCAGCCGCTCCGAGCCTTCGTTCAGGATCGCTTTGTAATCGTCGGCTTGCTGCTCGATCGGGATCGCAAGCCCAGCTTCGGGGGTCATGATGGACGAGATCTCGACGACCGCGAGCAGAAAGACCTCGGAACGGCAAAGCTGCGCGAGCTTTGCGCCCTCCCGCAAGGCGCGCCGACCCTCGATTGACCCGTCATAGGCGAGAAGAACCTTCCTATACATCAGGCGCTCCCATTGATGGTCGAGACGAGCAAAGACTAGCACCAATCGGCCGGGGCGGATCAGATTTTTGGCCCTTCGCAAGTTTAGACCCAGGCAAAAGGCGGCGGCCTCCGCCCGGGTCTCCCTTTTCCGAGCCCCCCGCCAGGCGGTTGCCGCATCAGGCCGATCGGCTAAATGGCCCCCTGCGCACCCGAAGCTCAGCTGGATAGGGCGTTGCCGGCGAATTCGACGAGATGGCGAGGTCGTTCTGTGGCCGGCTTGCCGGCGGCGAGGATGGCGGCGACTGCCGCGTTGCCCTCTGCTTCGAGCGCAGCGATGGCCTGTCGAGCCCACAGGTAAGACGCGTCAAAAATCTCCGTATGGCGGTCGAAATCTGTCACATCGATTCCGGGCGGACAGGGTGGCCGCATGACCAAATCGAGCGGCGCGGTCGGCAGAGTATCGTAACGCTGATGCGCGACGAGACTTCGCCACAGCACGTTGACCGCACTCGGTGCGGCGGGAAGCAGCTTCTTGCGGAACGGCATCAGCATTGCTGCAAAGAGCTCGATCCGTCCAGGCAGCGCCTCATACGCGACATCGAACATCTCGGCCGCCGGCTCGCCGAAATGCACGACCAGATTGGGACCGCTTTTTAGTTGATGCATCGGCGCCAGCGGCACATTATCGATCACGCATCCATCGACAAGCATCGCGCCTTCTGCCGTATAGAACGGCGGCAACAGTCCGGGAATTGCACTCGATGCACGCACCGCCTGCCACAGCGGTCCGGACCGGATCAATTCCAGACTGTGAGTCGAAAGATTGGTTGCGACCGCCGCGAAAGGCCGCCAGCAATCCTCGATCCGGCAGTCGCGGCCGTATTGATCGGCGAGTGCACGATCGAAAGCCTTGTGATCCAGCAGGGCGTAGCGCGGCCAGGTTGGCCGCCGGAAGCTGCGGCTTCTGACGAAAATTTCGTGTGTGCCGCGCTCAAGATCCTCGGCCTCGAAATTCTTGGCAAATCCCGCCGCCATGGCTGAGCCGACACTGGTGCCGACAAAGATATCGAACATCACGCCGAGCTCACGAAAGGCTTTGTAGATACCTACATGTGCGGTTCCAAAGCTACCGCCGCCAGCGGCCACGAATCCAATCGCGCGGCCGGACAGAAAACGGATCAGACTGTCGATATCAACCTGATCTTCCAGAGCAACATGGTGATGCATGAAGGAGGGCAGCCGGGCAAGCCAGGCCGCGGTGCCACTGACCTGACTGCTCCGTCGGTCATGAACGCGAACGAGGCGGCGCGCCGACATTGGATGAACCTCGCAAGCGAACGCTTCGACGTCCGTCAAGGCTCCCGCGGGCGCATCTCCACGGCACGCGAACACAACCATGTCGGCCTGGCGGATAGCCTTGCGCGCCCATGCCAACGATTCGCGAGCTCCGAGGTAAACCACCAGCGGCGCGGCGTGTTCGAGTCTGTTAAGCCAGTCAGCGACCTCTGGCGCGTCCAGCGCGCGCCCAGGAAATATGGCGTTGACACGAACGGGATCGACGATCTCGGCATTGATAGCGGCGAGCCCATCACGCATTCGACGATCAAAGGCGCCTGGCACCGGCTCGCGTCCGCCGTCGATCAGGGCCACGGTTCGCGCCTTCGGCGAGGCGCGAAGCGGCGTGAGGCGCGCGGTCTCCTTGGCGAAACGGCGCGCGAGGGCCGCAAGCAGTGCCTCGACGATGGCCGGGGCGTCCCTGGCAAGCTCCTGGTAGGCTGCGCGCGTCAGCGCAAGCACGCTGGTGTCGCGGATGGCGATCACATCGGCGGTGCGCGGAACATTTGCGAAGAAGCCGATTTCACCGACTATTTCGCCGGCGCGCAGCTCGGCGATAGGTTCGAGGTCGCCGTGTCTGCGCACCGCGAGCGCGCCATGCAGCACCAGAAATAATGAGTCGGATGGGCCGCCTTGTGCAACGAGCATTTGCCCGCGCACGAGATCGCGGCGGACCATTGCGTTGAGCGCCCTCAGCCGCTGTTCCGAACTGAGCGTTCTGAACAGAGCGAAGTCCTCCGACACGTTACCCCAGGCAAATGTCGCGCTCGCTCCGCTCATTGGCCATCCAGTTCGATTGCGCCGCCCGATGTTAGCGCCGGGCGGCCCTCCCTGCGAGCGGTAAAGGGGCGGTGCGGCGCCCGCCGCTGCGATGCATCTTATGGAAGCGCTGCAACATGGACCGCGAAACACCCCGCCGCCTCTGAGGCGCCACCTCGGAAGACGACCCCCTCGATAGCCGCCGTGCCGTACCACCCCGGGGATCGACACGATGGGCCACAACTCGACAGGGCATCTATCATTTTCGCTTCGCCAGCGGCTTTGCGAGTTCGCGGGCGCAGTCAATGAAAAGCCGCGCCCCGGGGCTGAGCGCGCGGTTCTTGAGGGTGACGATTACGTTTTGCACCTGGGCCATCTGCAGTTTGACGGGCAAGACCTTGATCTCCGGGCGCATTGTGGGAAATCTCAATATGGAAGCCGGGAAAATCGTGACAAAGCGCCCGGTCGCCAGGAGACTAATCCTCACCTCGGGGGAATCGGTAACCACAGTCGTGCGGGGATAATCGAGCCCGCAGGCGCGAAAAGCCTCTATTGCGATCGACCCAATCACGCTTTTCGGCGGTGGCAGCGTCCACGATTCGCTCGCCAGTTCAGCAAGCTCGATCCTGCGCCGCCGAACCCACTGATTTTGCGCGCCCGCCGCGACGACATAGGAGTCATCAAAGAGAAATTCGAAGTCCAGTCGCTCGTCTGCAGCGGGGCCGAATCTCCGTACGATCAAGAGATCGACGTTACGCTCGCTCAATTCACGGCGCAGTGGCTCCAGATATGCGGTCACGAGGTGAAACACGATGCGCGGATAGCGCCGGGATAGCCGATCAACGACGGCAGAAACGAAGCTTGCGGCCAGAATGGGCGTGCATCCGATCCGCACTTCCCCGGCCGTAGGATCAGCGAGAAACTCGATGTTCTTCACCGCCTGGCGCAGGTCATCGAATACGGCCGCTCCGCCATCGAGCAAGGCGCGACCGCACTCGGTCGGCTCGACGCCCTGGGGGTTGCGCTCAAGCAGTCGCACGCCGATGGTACGTTCCAATTCCGCGATTGATCTGGAAATGGCAGGTTGGGTTGTGTTGAGGAGTGCGGCCGCCTTGCTCATACTGCCGGCCTGCACGACAGCCATCAGGACATGGAGGTCGTGCAGCTTCATCCGGAGTCCGATACGATCGCTCAACTGCATCCCGGCACCCATTGCAAGACTGATATAGCCATATCAAAACATAGCATTATACGCGTATAGCAGCATTCACGTATTTTCGCCGTCGACCTCGCGGAACAGCCGGCCACCCAGGACCGCACCTCTCGCAAGCCCGGAACCGGAGGAGGACGCCATGAACCTTCGACGCCGCCAATTTCTGCATCTGGCAGCCGCCGCCGCGGCCCTCCCTGCCGTATCGGGCTTCGCCTGGGCGCAAACCTATCCGTCGCGACCGGTGCGCATCATCGTCGGATTTGCCGCCGGCGGCCCGAACGACATCCTCGCACGTCTGATCGGTCAATGGTTGTCGGAGCGGCTCGGCCAGCCATTCGTCATTGAGAACCGGGCAGGCGCAGGCAGCAATATCGCCACCGAGGCGGTCGTGCGCGCGCCTCCGGACGGTTACACGCTGCTCCTGGTCGGTACGCCGAACGCGATCAATGCGACGCTTTACGACAACCTCAATTTCAGTTTCATTCGCGACATCGCGCCCGTCGCGGGCCTCATCCGCGGCGCCCTCGTCATGGTGGTAAATCCCTCGGTTCCGGCCAAGACGCTTCCCGAATTCATCGCCTATGCCAAAGCGAATCCGGGCAAGCTCTCCTACGGGTCGGGCGGCGTCGGCGGGATCACCCACATCACCGCCGAGCTATTCAAGCAAGAGGCCGGCGGCCTCGACATTGTGCACGTGCCCTATCGCGGCGTGACGCCCGCGCTCACCGATCTGCTCGGCGGGCAGGTGCAGGTCCTCTTTACTAACCTCGCCTTATTGATTGGGTATATCGGGACCGGCAAGCTGCGCGCGCTCGCAATAACTACGGCGACGCGCTCGGAGGCGCTGCCGGACATCCCGACCGTAGGCGAGTTCGTTCCTGGCTACGAGGCAAGCTCGGTCTTTGGTCTCGGAGCGCCCAGGAACACGCCCACCGAGATCATCGACAAGCTCAACAGGGAGATCCACGCCGCACTCGCCGATCCCGGGTTCAAGGCGCGGCTTGCCCACCTGGATGGCACCGCGCTTGGCGGCTCGCCCGCCGATTTCGGCAAACTCATCGCCGACGAAACCGGGAAGTGGGGCAAAGTAATCCGGCTGGCCAATATCAAGCCGGATTGAGGTTGACCGCCGCATATTGCGCAGAATTGGAGAGAGTTCACATGCAGCCGCTCAACGCCGCAGGCCGGACGTATGAAGTTGAACGTCGCGCCTATCACGCTGCTCGGCCCGGTTTCCGCATCGCCGAGATGCAGATCGGTCCGACCCAAACGGTACCTTGGCATTACCACACGGAAACGCAGGATACGTTCTACGTCATCAACGGAACGATACGTGTTTTTACGCGCGAGCCGGAAGAAGAGGTGTGCCTGACGGTCGGTATGACCTATTCTGTTCGTCCGGGACGTCCTCACCTTGTCGCTAATGCCGGTGACACCTCAGCCGTATTTCTGGTCTTGCAGAGGATGGGCGAGCACGATTTTGTCCTGCTCACCTGATGACGGGCGGCGCGCCGCGCCGGGCGTCAAATGTCTGCTTCGGGTGTGCGCCGTGCAAAGGCGGCGCCTTCCGGTGGGTGCAAGCCCCACCCGGCAACGATCGCCGAATCACGAGATGGCGATGAGGGGTCGCGCAACGGCGCGGGCTGCGATAGCCTGCGAGGATGCATTTTTTGCACATACTGCAGTTATTGGCGCTATTGACGTTGGCCAACGGCACGCCGATCGTCGCAACGGCGCGATAGTATTTGCCCTTGCACTGGCGCTGGTCGCGTGGGCGATCACAACCATGACCCGGGCCGGCTCGAACGTGCCCACCCGCCTGCCGACCACGACAATCGTGGAGACTGGCCCCTACCGCTTCACGCGCAACCCCATCTACCTCGGCATGATGCTGGGGCTCATCGGCTTGGCCATTGCCATCAACAGCCTCTGGCTGTTGATGACGCTGGTGCCCTTCGCCCTTGTCATCCGCTACGGTGGTGTGATCACCCGCGAGGAAGCCTATCTCGAGCGCAAGTTCGGGGACGTCTATCGCCGCTGCCGCGCGCGGGTACGGCGCTGGCTGTAGGGTTTGTCGGCCAAGATACGGGGCCCGAGAACCCGCGCCTCGCCGCTACCGCTACGCGGAACGGCATGGGCGCGGGCCGCCGGAAGGCGTATAATTGTATGGTCCTTCGCGCAAAATGATCCTCATCATGTGGAGGTAACCATGAAATATGTGATGCTTGGTAATCTGAGCCCGGAGTGGGCAAGCAAGCAATCGGAGCGGATCGGCAAGGCCAAGGCAAAGCTCGACAAGTTGGGCATCAAGATCGAGTCGATCCACTACACGCAGGGCTACTACGATTTCGTCGACATCGTCGATGCCCCAAATCCGGGGGCGATGCTCGCGTTCTCCGTCTGGTACGCGACCCAGGGTCTCGGGCGGATTCAAAGTATGCCGGCCTTCGACGCAAAGAGCTTCGAAACCGCCATCAAGGACGCCGCGGGCTAGGCGCCGGGCGGGGGCTCACAGGTTTCCTGCCAACCACCTGCGCCACCCTCGCTTGGGCGGGCTTCTCCCGCCCCTCGGAATCGAAATCCGATGCTCAATCCAGCTGAGCTACGAGCGCCTGCGGCTCGATCGGAGTTCTGATGCTTTCAAGCCGCCCGCGTCGGGCGCAAAAACGGCCCCTGAGAAGCCGGAGCCCGTGCTTTCTAGCGCCCGGCTTGGGTCGCCTTGGCCGCGAAGCCTTCCCATGGCTTGAAGAACTGCATCGCAAGTTCGCTGTAGAGTTCACAAATATTCTGCGACTCAGCGACAAAGTCCGCATAAGCCTGCCTTGCGAATTCGGTCTGAACCTCGATCGCCTTGTCGAACGACCGCACGCCCATGAGCTTCTCGATAAAGGAGATGGTCTCCTGGAACGCCTTCCTGGTGTAATCCCGGTAGGCATTCGCGATCGTTTGAATGATGATTGGACGGTTGTCCGTCGGCGCAACTGCGACGATTGAGGGGGCCTCCGTCGGCATGATTTCGCCGATTAGGGGCACATCCGTCGGCGTTGCCCCGCTTGAGGGGAGCTCCGCCGGCGCGGCCGCGTGGTTCGCGGGGGCGTCAGCTGACACGACCATTGTGCCGATTTGATCTTCATCCCGCTGGTCGAGCTTCGCGCTCTGCTGTTGATCAGGTTTCTGGCTCCGCTGGTCCGCCTTCCGGCTACGCTGGCGGGGCTTCCCGGTCGATTTGTCCTGGGGTCTAGTCGACATTGTTGAACTCCCCTGTGTTGAACCCCGCTGTTTCCGAATCAAACCAAACGCCAAAACTCCGCCATGTTTGCGATCAAATCGCGGTTCTGGTTTGCTGCTTACGCGGCGTTGATGTGGTGACTGGAACTCTGAACTGCGGTCACTGAAGTATGGGCCCGGCGATCGGTCGTAAATCGCCCCTTCATCTCCGACAACTGATGCTCCCAGGGCGAGAGCAAGTTCCCTGGATAGGTACCGGATACCGGAGATGGGCAGATCAAAATCGCGGGGGTGCCCTGAACGAGATTCGACCGGAGGGTGACCAGCGAAACACACGCAGCCACTTATTCGTTTCGAAACAAACCTCAGCGTCGCCGCCGGTGTTGCGAACCTTGATGATTTCACCGGTGCTCGGGTTGGCTATCTCGAAGTCTCCTTCAGCCATGCGTACATTTTGAGTCTGCTGTACGACTGCATGCCACTCGGAAAGTGGGAGTGGCCGGATTTGACCTTCACGAGTGCGACGCACGGCGTGAATCTCATATCCCATGGCGTCCGCGCGTAGGGTTCAGAGGTGCTGGATCGACGGTCTATCGGCGCTGCAGCCTACTGTAGCGCAAGGAGAATGGCGCGCCACGGCCGATGAAGATGGGCACTATTGCTTCGCCGTGGCGCTATGACGGACTAACGTCGCGCGACGTGCGCACGAGGTTCACCTTGCGCCGGCATCACGGCCCCCCATCGTTGGACTCCATCATGCTGCCGCAAGGTGCTCCGCGAGACGCCGCGCATGGGATGGCAGCGTGTCGAGCCGCTGCACGATCACCATCAAACGGCGTTCGGCCCAGGGGTCCTCCAGCTGGACGAGGGAGAGCGCTCCCTCTCCCGTCCACCGCCGCGCCGCAGCTTCGGGGATCACGGCGACGCCGGCGCCAAGCGCGACCATGCGGCAGGCTGCATCCAGCCCGCGCACCCGTATGCGCGTTCGCACCAGCGCGCCCGTCCGCGCGGCATGCTCCTCCAAATGCCCGCCGAGCGCGCTGTCGCCTGAGAGGCCCACGAACTCACTGCCTAACGCCTCGACGAAGGCGACTCGTCCCCGGTTGGCGAGCTTGTGTCCGCGGGGCACAACCAGCATGAGCCGGTCGGTGCGGAAGGGCATGGCCACGAGACCCGAGAAGTCGGCGTGGTCGGCTGCGATACCGATTTCCGCCAGCCCTTCAGCGACGGCGCGCGCGACCTCGGGGCTCGGCCGCTCGTCGAGGTCCACGTCCACGCTCGGGTTCGCGGCGAGGAAGGCCGCGAGCATTTCGGGCAGGAATTCCGCCGCGGCCGCGGTGTTGGCGAGCAACCGCACGTGTCCTTTGAGCCCGCGGGCGTACTCGCCAAGCTCGCCTCGCATCCGCTCCATCTGACCTGTCACCAGCCGCGCGTGATGTAACAGCGTCCGGCCCGCCGGCGTCAGCTCGACGCCGCGGTGGCCGCGCTCCAGCAGCGACGCGCCGGCCTGCTCTTCCATGCCCCGCACCCGCGCGCTCGCCGACGCCAGGGAAAGGCCGGCGTGTTCGGCACCCGCCGTGATGCTTCCCGCCTCGGCCACATGGAGGAACAGGCGCAAGTCGACTAGATCAAAGTGCATAGCGGCCCTCCGGGCGAATTGCCTTCGTCTCCGACTGAGGCAGGCTAAACAACTCCCGCATTGTGAGAGAGTGGGTCCGGGACCAGATTGCGTTCATGACGGATCTCCTACCCCATATCATGCTCATCACCGGCACCTTTATTCTGGCAGGGCTGGTGAAAGGCGTCACGGGTCTCGGCCTGCCGACCGTCTCCATGGGCCTCCTTGGCCTGGCGATGTCGCCGGTCCAGGCGGCGGCGCTGCTGCTTGTGCCTTCACTTGTGACGAATCTCTGGCAGCTCTTCACCGGACCCCGCTTCGGCGCTCTGCTGCGCCGCCTCTGGGGCATGATGCTTGGTGTCGTTGTCGGCACGCTCGCAGGGTCGGGACTGATCGCCGGCACGGCAGGGCACGCGACGACTGCCGCACTCGGCGGCGCTCTCGCGCTCTACGGCGGCGTCGGACTCCGCAAGCCGCGCCTGCGAGTGCCGGCAGCGGCCGAGCCCTGGGCCGGCCCCCTGGCGGGTGTGGTGACCGGACTGGTCACCGGAGCGACAGGCGTCTTCGTTGTCCCTGCCGTCCCTTATCTCGGCTCGCTCGCGCTGGAACGAGACGACCTCGTTCAGGCGCTCGGCCTGTCCTTCACCATTTCCACACTGGCGCTCGCCGCTGGCCTTGCCTGGCACGGCGCACTGCACATGGGAGCCACGGGTGCCTCGTTGCTTGCGCTCGTGCCGGCGCTCGCTGGCATGGTGCTGGGCGGTTGGCTCCGCGCACGGGTGCGGCCCGAGACCTTCCGACTTGGCTTCTTCGCCGGCCTGCTGGTGCTGGGGGGCGAACTCTTGCTGCGGGGATTGACATGAAACGATTGACACCAGTGCTCGACGCCATCTTTGCCGGGGCCAACCCGGGCCTGATAGCGGCCGCCATGATCGTCGCCCTGCTCGACGTCGCGGTGGCAGCGCAACACTTGAGCGTCTCGCGTGCGGAGACGCCTGTCGCAGTCAGAACCGTCGTCGTCTCGGCCGAGACCGAGCAGCTCGCTCCCGTCATCCCGCCGGAGCTGCGCGACATGATCGGGCACGATTGATCCGGAATGCGACTGGCGCTTCTGGCGCCGTTGCACGCAAGGTAGCTCGATCCGTCTGGTCATCCCCTCGAGGGCCACGAATCGCAGATGCTTCATGCCGGATCTTCGACCAACCAAAGCCTCACGATGGCGCTTCCGGGGTCGCGACGGCGAAGTCGCTCAATGCAACTCCCTTCCGCGAAAGCGTCCGCTGCAGTGAGTCTCAAAGGCAAGTGGCGCGCCCGACACGATTCGAACCTGTGACCTTTGCCTTTTGTGGCCTTTCTTCTCGCCCCTGAAGCCCCGCCGGGCCGTTGCCCACCTCCGGCCAATCGGCTACCGCCAACAACTGACCCATATCCCCATCGCCTTCGTCGACCGCCGAATCACGAGATGGCGATGAGGGGTCGCGCAACGGCGCGGGCTGCGATAGCCTGCGAGGATGCATTTTTTGCTCATACTGCAGTTATTGGCGCTACTGACGTTGGCCAACGGCACGCCGATCGTCGCAAAGAAGATATTTGGCCTGCGTTTTGCTCGCCCGCTGGATGGCGGAATAAAATTTCTTGATCGGCGGCCGTTGTTTGGTCACTCGAAAACCATTCGCGGCATCACGGCTTCGATCCTCATTACGACGGCAAGCGCCCCGCTTATCGGCCTGGATTTGACCATCGGCGCTATCGTGGCAGGCGCGGCAATGGCGGGGGACCTGTTCTCCAGTTTCGTGAAGCGCCGCCTGAACTTTCCGCCGAGCAGCCAGGCGCTCTGCCTCGATCAGGTGCCCGAATCCTTATTTCCGATGCTGGCATGCCGCGATCTACTTTCCTTGACGATCGCAGACATAGCGCTTGGCGTCGGGATCTTTTTTATCGGCGAGCTAATTCTGTCCCGCCTTCTATACAAGGTCCACGTGCGCGATGAACCATATTAGCCTGCAGTCAGCCGCGCCGAAGGCAATGCAGGGTGATTTCCGGTGAACAGTTGAAGCGCACAGGAACGACGCTCGATCCTGCACCTACCGAGGTGTAGCCGCTCATGCCGTGATACTGCCAGGCTCCCGCCCCCATTCGTCGCGGCAATACTGCTTCAAGTATGATCGGAATAGAGCCTGGCAGACAGATCTGCCCACCGT
Source organism: Bradyrhizobium sp. Ash2021 (assembly GCF_031202265.1). NCBI lineage: Bacteria > Pseudomonadati > Pseudomonadota > Alphaproteobacteria > Hyphomicrobiales > Nitrobacteraceae > Bradyrhizobium > Bradyrhizobium sp. Ash2021. The sequence goes on from NZ_CP100604.1 coordinate 9,306,238, forward strand.
GCGTATGTCCGCTCAGCAGCAGATTAAAATCGGCATGAGCCGCCTGGCGATAGACTTCCGGTGTGTGCGACAACAGGATGGAGAACTCGCCATGCGGTATCTGCAACGCAGCTTTTTCGATGTTATCGACCCTATAGTGGCGCGCATCATCGATTCCGGCTAGATAGATCTGTTGATCACCGCGCACGATGATCGCGCACTCGTTGAGCAGCATCCGTATTCCCATCGCTTCCAGCCCCGGAACCATCTGGATGGTATCGTGATCGCCAAGCACCCCATAAACGGGCTCCTTTAGATGAGCTCGCACTCGTGCGACGCCCTCCAGGGTTGCCGCGAACGGTCCAAAAGATTTCCCCCGATAGTCGCCGGTTAGAACACATAGATCATAACGCATGCCGCCGATAAGTTCGATCAGGCGCCGCATCGCACCCTCATTCATATCCACATGCATGTCGCTGATGTGTAATATAGTGAAGCCGTCAAAAAGCGGCGGTAAGTTCTTGAACATAACGTCGTTGCGCTTGATGAGAATGCTTTCTGTATTCCGGCGTCCGCGCCAGTAGAGACCGGTCAGCTTCAGGGTATTTCGAATGACAGAAGGGACCGGATACCAATTCCCGATGTGAAGGAGGAAGAGGCTTTGGCCGAAGATTTGCGCCTCGGAGTCGGTCTCGATGCCCAGTCGCTGTTTCGCGTGGAGCGGTCCGAGACGTTCTGCCAGTTTGCGCAAGACATCTTCGTCCATGGAATAACTTCCTCCCAAATCGGCTCGACCTTCCCTGGGGGCATCCGGCTCTGACGGGCACTATAGAGGATTCCGGCCATTTCCGGTTCGACCCCTCTCGCATTTCTGGTTCGGGTCTGCTCAAGCGTTGGATTTGCGTCTCACCCTCCGGCGGCGCGGGGCCGCTGGCCGACATCGCGACGTTGGCCGAATAGACGGAATCAGATGCTCTTTCCGAAAGGAGGTGTGCGCGTGGCGAGCATTGACACCCGCGAGGTCTAAACGGACTTGTTCGGTTGGCGCTCCCCGAAGGATTGCGCGCCGAGCGCGATGCAACATTTGCTTATACTGCAATTGCTCGCGGTCAGCCGCGCCGAAGGCAATGCAGGGTGATTTCCGGCGGGCAGTTCAGGCGCACAGGAACGACGCTCGATCCCGCACCTACAGAAGTGTAGCCGCTCATGTTTTGATACTGCCAGGCTCCCGCCCCCATTCGCCGCGGCAACATTGCCTCCAGCTTGATCGGAACAGATCCGGGCAGACAGATCTGACCACCATGGGTATGTCCGCTCAGCATCAGGTTGAAATTAGCATGCGCAGCCTGGCGATACACTTCCGGTGTATGCGACAACAATATAGAAAACTCACCATCGGGGATCTGCGACGCCGCTTTTTCGATATTATCGACCCGAAAGAAGTGCGCGTCATCGATGCCGGCCAGAAAGATGCGCTGATCGCCGCGCGCGATCACTTCACATTCGTTGAGCAGCATCCGTATTCCCATCGCTTCCATCGCCGGAACCATTTGAATTGTATCGTGGTTGCCGAGCACACCATAGATCGGCGGCTTTAGATGAGCTCGCAGTTTTGCTACGCCCTCTATGGCCGCCTCGAACGGTCCAAAAGTCTTTCCTCGATAATCGCCGGTTAGAACACACAGATCGTATTGCAGACTGCCGACCAGTTGGATCAGGTTCCGCATCGCAACCTCATTCATGTCCACATGCAGGTCGCTGATATGCAGAATGACGTAGCGGTCGAAAACCGACGGTAGCGCCGCAAACTTCACGTCGTTTCGCCGAACAATAATCCGTTCTGCATTCCGGCGAGCACGCCAATAGAGGCCCGTTAGCTTCAGCGCATTTCGAATTATCGCGGGCGCCAGATACAAGTTCTCTAAATGAAAGAAGGTAAGCCCCTGGCCAAAGACTTGTGCTTCGTGATCCGCCTCGATCCCCAATCGCTGTCTTGCGTGGAGCGGCCCGAGACGTTCCTCCAGTTTGCGTAAGATATCCTTGTCCATGGAAGAAGTTCCTCCGCAATGGCTCGATCTTCCATGGGAACATCAGGCGCTGCCAGACACTACAAAGTATTCCCTTCGGGCAAACAGTTTGTTTTACCTGACAGCATGGCTGATTTGCCCTCCCCGGCAACTCCCGGCCGGCGATGAACTATATTCCGCGACATCCCTTCCAAGGATCACCCGCGCCACAGTCCCGGCACGCTCGGCACAGGCCCCCGACACGATTCGGAAGGTGTGATCGTTGCCATTTGGGGCCTTGCTGCTGCCAAATCAGCCCCCGCAAGGCCGTTGCCCACCTCCGGCCAATCGGCTAAATGAGCCCCTACGCACCCGTAGCTCAGCTGGATAGAGCGTTGCCCTCCGAAGGCAAAGGTCACACGTTCGAATCGTGTCGGGTGCGCCAGGATTTTCGCACCCCCGAGGGGTGCCAGCGTGGTGATGAGTGACCCGGAATGGCTGAAGCCGATCTAGACGTCGTAATCCGGCAGCTCGCAAAGCAGCAAAACAAGAGCCTGATGGCCGCCGCGAAGAAGCGGCGCGACCAGTATGCGGCCCGGGCGGCCAAGACGAAGGACAAGGAAGCCAGGGACCGCTTCAGGCTGATGGCCAAAAGCACCATGCTGCACGGCGCAGCCGCGGCGAAGCGGCTGCAGAACTCGGCGGAAAACACCGCGGATAGCTACGCAAGGGCGATCAAGAACGCGGCGGAACAACCGCCCGCAAAAATGCCCGCCAAGAAAGCTGTCGAGAAAGTCGTCGAGAAAGTCGCCAGGAAAGCGGTCAAGAAGAAAGAAGCCTGACCGCCCCGGTCGCATATTCCCCGCCGCCGAACCCGTCCTCACCGGAGCGACCCGGCACCGGCGGCATCTAGCCCCCTGAAAGCATCCCTTTCAATTTCAGCACCGCGCTGTCCGGCGTCGTGAGGATCGGTCGTCCGGTTGCCTCGGCGACCATGGCCGCCGCCGGCGCCAGGCTGTACTGGGCCAGCGCGATCAGATCGCAATCGCGCAGATCCTTTGACGCCTCCGACACCAGGCGATCGTGCTCGGCGCGGTCGCCGCGGTCGAGCGCCGCCAAAGCGCCCTCCGCCAGCTTTGGCACGATCTCGATGGAAGCGGGGAATTCCGGCGGCATCGACGCCAATGTCGGCGGAAACGTCGACAGCAAGCCGATTCTGCGGCCTCGTGCGACGGCCTGTTCGATCATCGCCTCATTGGGCTTGAGCACCGGCATCGGCGCGTGCGCGCGGGCCACGGCTTCGATGCAGGGGCCGAACGCCGAGCAGGTGAAAAGGATGCCATCGGCGCCGGTGCCGGCGGCATAGCGCCCCAATTCCAAAAAGCGTTCGGTCATCGCCTCGGAGAGCCGGCCCTCGCGCGCCAGATCGGCCGACAGGCTGTCGTCGAGCAAATTCATCAGACGCGCTTCCGGCCAAAGTTTTGCGAACGCGGTCTCGACCGGCACGATCGAATGTTTCAGGGCATGGACGAGGGTGATGCGCATGGCCCAAGTCTCGCCGCCGCGCCGCCCGTGTCAACCCTCGATCCCGCAAAGGTTCGCCGCCGGCGCCGCCCGCAGCAATTGCTCGCGGCGCCTGGATTCAAGCCGGCCTGAGCGCGCGGTAAATGCCTTGCTCGAACTGACGATAGACGTTGAGCGCACGCGCGTCGGCGAAGGGCAGGATTTGCATCATGATCACCCCCGCAATATCCGACGCGGGATCGATCCAGTAATAGGTATTGTAGAGCCCGGCCCATGTCAGGCTGCCGGCCTTGCGGCCCTCCCGCACCGGATCAAGGTTGATCATGTGTCCGAGACCCCATCGCAGCCGGACACCTGGAAAGAAATCGACGTCGTTCGACAAGGCCGGATTGGTCGTCTTCATAATGCCGGCTTCGATATTGCCGATCTGGTTGGCCGACATCAGCGCAACCGTCTCCGGCCGCAGGATGCTCTTTCCGGCAAGGCTCCCACCGCTCAAGAGCGCCTGAAGCAAGGTCAGGTAGTCCGGCGCGGTCGAATAGATGCCGCCGCCCCCTGAGAACACTTTTGGGATCGTTCGCTTCTCGATCGGCTGCGGAACCAGCGCTCCGTCCGCTTTGCGCAAATACAGGCTCGCCTGGCGGGCGCGCTGCTCCTCGGTGACCGTGAAGCCGGTGTCCTTCATGCCGAGCGGCGCAAGAATGTGGTCGTGGAAATAGCGGTCCAGCGTCTCGCCGCTGACGATTTCCACCAGCCGGCCGACCCGGTCGAGGCTGCCGCCATAGGCCCATTTGGTGCCGGGATCGAACGTCAGCGGCATTCGGGGCAGCGCAGGGTCCTTGCGGGAGAGCTTGAGGTAGCGAACGAGGTTGGGGTCCCAAAGCTGATAACTAAACCCGGATGTGTGCGACAGCAGGTTGCGCAAGGTGATGGGCTTTTGCGCTGGCCGCAATTGCGGCGTGCCCTTTTGGTCGAAGCCTGCGAGAACCCAGGGCGATGCCAGCGTCGGATCGATCCGTTCGGCCGGCGCGTCCAGTTCAAGCTTGCCGCCTTCGACAAGCTGCATGGCCGCAACCGATGTCAGCAGCTTGACCATCGAGGCAATGCGAAAGACGCTATCAACCGAGAGCTTCGGCGCCGCGCCCATGCCGCGCATGCCGAACGCGCCCCGGTAGATCACCGACTGCGCCGTTGCGGCCATTGCGACAACGCCAGGCACCGCCGCCGCCGCGACGCTTTTTTGCAAGACCGCGTCGATTCCACTGCCGCGAGACAGCGCGCGAAGCGGCGCAGCAAGGCCGGGGAAACACAAGCCCGGCATCGCATTCGCGGCTGCGACCGCTGCCGTTTTCGCCAGGGCATCACGCCGGCTGAACCGAGCTGTCATGGACGGACACTCAGGGTTTCGGCCGGCGTCCTGATCGATCCTGTCCGGCTGATCTTCCTTGTTATACCGGAGCGCAGGCTCGTCCAACCCGGATTTTGTCGGATCGCTGTTCGCGCAGCGATCGAGCCGCGCAGATTGCGTGGATTTGTCTGCGGAAGATTGCGGAAAATTCCCGATCCGGTTTCGGATAGGAGCTGACGGCGCGAAGCGTCCCCTGCAAATCAGGGATGGGATTCTTGAGTGCGCCGGGCAGCAGCCTGGCGCATTGCACCGGCAGCACGCGACGCCCGTGTCCGTAGTCTTGCGGGACGCCTTGCCGCGATTTTCTCTCGTATCATGCGGATACTAACTGATTCGCGGCACAAACATTGCTTTTGAATATCGCGGCTGGAAAACTCGGGAGTGCGGAATGAAACGCATTGTCCTCGGTCTGGCGTTCGGTTGCATGTTTGGCGTTTCAAATGCCCGCGATCTCGGACAGTGGGAGGCGGGAGATCCGGCGATCCGCGAATGGTATCAAGCGCTGATGCAGCCGGATAATCCCTCGGTTTCGTGCTGTGGCGAAGCCGACGCCTATTGGGCCGACGAGATTCACGTCAGGGACGGAAAGACCTACGCGACCATCACGGACGATCGGCCGGACGAGCCGCGCCGCCGGCCGCATGTCGACGTCGGAACGGAAATCGAGATTCCGAACCACAAGCTCAAATGGGACAAATCGAATCCGACCGGGCACGGGATCCTGTTCCTGAGCCGCGGCGGCTACGTCTATTGCTACGTGCAGCCCGGCGGCGTGTAGCGACCTGCGATCGGACCGCCGGTGTTTCCAGGCGCTGGCGGGCGTCGCATTGTACGTGCGAAAAAGCATCTCTCGTCGCACGCGCCTACATTACCGGCAGTTCATGCTGCGCGCAGATTTCGCATAACAGACCCTGATCGCTTGCGTCTACAGACCGACGCTGGATGCGTGATAGCTTCGAACGACTAGCCGGAGCGAAGCGCTCCCAACAAGACTAACAAGAAAAAGCGTGCCCGATCATTCTGAACCCGCGACACTGACGTTCCGCTGCCCGGCGGAACTGGAGGGATTGATACCGGCGCCTGCGCCGGCCTCGTTCGGTCTTCCCGGCTGGCTCAAGGCGATGCCGTCGCAGGCGTTCAACGCCATCCACGGCCGCGAAGAAAACACCGTCAAGCGTTGCCCGCCTTTCGTCGACGCGATGACTTCGGGCTTTTTGATTCCCCTGATCTGCGACCTCAGGTTCGAGAACGGCCAGATCATCTGGGACAACGATCTTCCGCCGGGGGGCGCGGTAAGCTTTGTACGCTCCCCGATTGGATTTCATGACGCGAGCCAGCTAACCGGCACGCCGCTGTTTGAATCCGACCGCTTCCTGATCAAATTTCACAACTTCTGGACCATCGAGGCGCCTGACGGCTACGCGGTGCTGTTCACGCATCCGTTCAACCGCTTCGACCTGCCCTTCACCACGCTCACCGGCGTGGTCGATTGCGATCGGTACCACGACAACTGGGTCCATTTTCCAGCCCGCTGGCATGATGTGAATTTCAGCGGCCTGCTGCCGAAGGGCACACCGATCGCGCAATGCCTGCCGATCAAACGAGAAAATTGGGTGGGACGCACTGCCCCGTTCACCCCGGAGGACACCCAGCGGGCGCACGAACTTACAAACGCCATTGGCCGCGAACCCGACCTTTATCGGCGGCAGTTCCGGGTGTGAAATCCGCTAACCGTTCAGGAATTTCGCAACCGCGCTGGGCCGCATGAAGAAGCGGCCATGCGTGGTGGTCGCAAGCGACATGATGGCTCGGCCGATCATCTCCGGTCTGCCGCGGGCCGCCGCGCGTATGCTCACCTCTCCTGCGTCGCGCTCACCCATTTCGAGCAGACATACGCCGAAATTGGCCCGCGTCAGGGCATCGTCGGGCCGCAGCGCCAATGCTCGCCGAAAGGTCTCGGCAGCGGCGCCATAGTCGCCGTCCAGCACCATGACACGGGCCAGTTCCGCCAGGACATCATGCCGCCCCGGTGCCGCGGCGAGTGCGTGCTCCAGAATGGCGCGCGCCTTGGGCCGGTCGTTGCGGCCGAGATAGAGGGATGCGAGCCGGATCTGCAGTTCGACGACGTTTGGCGTCAGCGCAAGGCCGCTTTTGAGGGCTGAGATGGCCTCGTCGTCTCTGCCGTGTTTGGCGAGCTGGCTGGCAAATTCGAGGAATGCCGGCGGAAACGGCGGCCGCCTCGCTATGGTTTGGCGCAATTGGTCGAGCGCCTCGTCGCGGCGCCCGGCACCGGCAAGCGCGATGGCGAGCAGCGTCTCGGTTTTGGAACTGCCGTCGCGACGCGCCGCCCTCTCGAGGGGCACGACCGCCTCGTCGGCGCGGTTCTGCATCAGCAGCGCACGACCAAGAAGCGTCGCTGCGAGCGTATTGCTCTTGTTCGCCCTCAGGACGCCGGAGGCAAGCCGTTCGGCTTCACCGGGCCTCTGCATTTGCAACGCAAAAGCCGCCCTTTCGAGCGCCTGATCACTGGAATTGCGCCGTCCAGGGGCGGGTGAAAGATGTGGGGACTTCGACATGGGCTTCCGCGGCAGACAAAACCACGCAGGCCCGCCCCGTACTATCCCCGATTTGTGCAGGACTCCCATGACGCCGCAGCGATTGCGGAGCACGAGCTCCACAAGACCCTGCCACCCAACAAGACCAGATCAGAGCAGCGACGTGCGCGCAGCCGCGATCGTCCGCCTGCATCGGTCAGAACAACCCCGGACTCAAATCGACGCCATAGGTTGCAAGAAGGACCGACACGAACAAGCCGGCCAGCGCGAATAACAACAATTGCTGAAGAATATTGATTTGAGGAGAATTAGCGGGAAACGCACGGGCAATCGTTTTTACCAAAGCAGTCATTTGCGATCTTTCCAAGGTCAGCCCCATGGAATGGGTCGCGTCAGAGGCGGCAAGGGTTCAACAAAAGTCGAAGATCGGCACGCGGTGGCCCGGCGTGGGCGCGGCCGAACTGCAGCGGAAGCCAGTTATCCGCAGCGTTAAGAATTTCGCGCAGCGGCACGAAGCAATTCAGTCTTCGTCATTCCGGGGCGCATCGAGGACGCGAACCCGGAATCACAAGCCAGTCAGCTGTGACAGCAAGATGCCTGAACCGGCGCCGGCTGGTACTGGTCGCGGAGCCGCAGCCAGTCCATCGGATAGGGCAGGCCCTCCTCGTGGCGCCCGAGCGGCGTCAGGTCGAGATAGTGATAGGCGGCGTTCATCATGTCGAGGCCGCGCGCAAAGCAGGAATAGGTATGGAAGATGCTGCCGGCCTCGTCGCGGTAAAACACGCTGATTCCCGGCGCCTCCTCGACGCCAAAGCCGGAGGTGCCGAAATTATAGACCTTGGCGCCCGATTTGATTTCATCCGGCGTGAACGAAACCGCGAAGTCATAGTTGAAATCACTATTCGCCGATGAGAGCCAGTCGAACGTCCAGCCCATTCGCTGCTTGAACGCGGAGAGCTTTTCCAGCGGCGCGCGCGAGATCGCGACCAGCGCGGTGTCGCGCGCGGCAAGATGCGGGATCATGCGCTCAAATCCATCCGCCCAGAACGAACAGCTCTTGCAGCCCTCGTTCCAGTCCGGCGCGAACATGAAATGCTGCACCACGAGCTGGTTGTGGCCCTTGAACAGATCGGCCAGCGTCAGTTTGCCGGCAGGCCCGTCGAACACATAGTCCTTGTCGACCTTGACCCAGGGCAGCGCGCGGCGCTCCTCGCTCAGCCGGTCTCGGGTGCGGGTAAATTCCTTCTCGTGCGCCAGATGGGCCTTTCGCGCCTCGATCCACTCTGCGCGCGAGACGATTTTGTGCGGTTGCATGAGAGGCTCCTTGCTTCTTGCGTATCAGGCGAGACTTTTTTCGAGCTGGTCGAGCGAAGCCATCCAGCCGCGCTCGTGGCTGTCACGCGCGGCAGAATCGAACAACTGCTCGTGGTGCACGGTCATGAGCGTGCCATCGCCGTCCGGCTGCAGCGACACCGTCACCTGCGATTCACGCTCCGGCGTCGAGTGCCACGCCCAGCTGAACACCAGAAGCCGGTTCGGCACCACTTCGCGATAGACGCCGCCGACCTGGTAATACTCCTGGTCGGTGGAGAAGCCGACACGGAAGCGCCCGCCGACCTTCGGGTCGATGTCGGCTTGAAACGAATCGCGCCTGGCGTCGGCGCGCCCGAACCATTGAATTATTTTTTGCGGGTCGGTCCAGGCGGCGTAGACTTTCGCCGGGCTCGCATTGAGCCGGCGCGTGAAGGTGAGGCTTGGTCGCGCCGCGAGATCGGCGGCGGCGACATTTGGTTGGCTGGCCATGGATCTTCCTCCACAAAAGCGGCAAGGCGATCGAGATTTTCGGACCAGAAGCGCTGGTAGCGATTGAGCCAGTCCGTCGCCTGCTCCATCGGCTTGGCGGTCAACCGGCACGCCACCGTCCGGCCGGTCTTCTCGCGCGCGATCAGTCCGGCATCGGACAGCACATCGAGATGCTTCATGATCGCGGGCAGCGACATCGCAAAGGGCTGCGCCAGTTCGCTCACCGAAACGCTTTCCTTGTCGCCGAGCCGCGCCAGCAGCGCGCGCCGGGTCGGATCCGCCAGCGCGGCAAAGGTGCGGTCCAGCACTTCTTCTCGATACTTAACCATATGGTTTAGTATAATGCCCAACCGCCGCGAGTCAAGCCGACCCGCAACGAAAATCAGTCGTTGTAATAATTCCGGTAGTGGCGCCCGCGCCGCGTCTGCTGGCCGTACGCGGCGCGCGGGTTGATGTTGCAATAGAGTGCGCGGCCGGACGCACTCGCCATGCACTGGGCGTAGGTCTGATAGGAGCAGTCGCCGGGAAAGCCGAAACCCCTGCCCTGCGCGCACCAGGGATAATCGTAGGCCGCGGCGGGAGCGGAGCCGGCGAAGGTGGCGGCAGCGGCCGCCATCAATACCAACATCACCATGCGCATGATCGTGCCTCCATCGCATTGGCCGGAAGCGGCCGTTGCGTCACCCCGAAATGCAGAACGGCGATGCCCGTCATAAGGTTCCGGGAAGGCGCCTTATTCCACCTTGAGGCCGGCGAACTCGACCACTTTCTTCCATTTCTCGGTTTCGGCGACGATGTTGGCGCCAAAGGCTTCCGGCGTCTGGATCAGCGGCTCGCCGCCGAGTTCGACCAGGCGCTTCTTCATGTCTGGCTCGGCCAGTATCGCGTTGATCTCGGTATTGAGCCTGGCGACGATCTCCTTTGGCATGTTCTTCGGTGCGCCCATGCCGAACAGTGCGCTTGCCTCATAGCCGGGAACGGTTTCGGCCACCGTCGGCACGCCGGGCAGTTGCGCGGACGGCTCTGCCGTCGTCACCGCCAGCGCGCGCAAGGCGCCGGAGCGGATGTGCTGGATGATCGAGGGCATGTTGTCGAAGATCACCTGCACCTGGCCGCCGAGCATGTCCGTAATCGCCGGCGCGGCGCCGCGGTAGGGCACGTGCTGCATCTTGGTGCCCGTCATCGCCATGAACATCTCGCCGGACAGATGCACCGAGGTGCCGTTGCCCGAGGAGGCCATGTTCACCTTGCCCGGATTGGCCTTCACATATTCGATGAACTCGGCGACCGTTTTGGCTGGCACGTCCTTGCTAACCGTCATCACATTCGGCACCCGGTTGAAGGACGCGATCGGGGCGACGTCGCGGACGAAATTGAATTTCAGGTTGGCGTAGAGCGTGGTGTTGATGTAGTTGGCCGGGTTGACCAGCAACACGGTGTAGCCGTCGGGCTCGGCGTTAACAGCAGCCTCGGTGCCGATATTGTTGCCGGCGCCGGGCTTGTTTTCGATCACGAATTGCTGGCCGAGTTTCTCCGACAGCCGCTGGCCGATCAGGCGCGCAATGATATCGGTGGCGCCGCCCGGCGGATAGCCGACCAGGAAGCGCACCGGCCGGGCCGGATACTCCGCTGCAAATGCGCGGCCGATCGCAAGCGTGGATACGCCGGTGCCGATCAGGCCCAGCGCGGTTCGGCGTGAAATCATCTAGTTTCTCCCGATATGACCGGGTTCAGACCCCGATCCGTTTCTATTGAACTGACAACGGCCCGCGTTGTAACAAACAAAGCGTGAAGCGGCCAGTGCGACACTTGCACTCCCGACCGCGACGAAAGGATTAGGCATGACTGTCAAGGTGAATGCGCTCGATCATCTCGTGATCAATGTCGCCGACGTGGCGCGTTCCGCCGAATGGTACCGCACGATTCTCGGCATGGAGGTCCGGGTGTTCGACCCGGGCCAGGGCAAGACGCCGCGGACATCGCTGCTGTTCGGAAACCAGAAGATCAATGTGCGGCCGCGCGATGCCGACAAGGTCGAATGGTTCACCGCCGATCACGAAACCGCAGGCAGTGACGATCTCTGCTTCCTCACCGCGAGCACGCCGGACCAGGTGGTCGCCCATCTCAAGGCGCACGGCGTTGATATCGAGGAAGGCCCGGTCGCCAAGCAAGGCGCCCGCGGCACGCTGCGCTCGGTCTATTGCCGGGATCCGGACGGGAGCTTGATCGAGATTTCGTCGTATGAGGGTGCGGGTTAGCCCCAACCCGTCATTGCGAGGAGCGAAGCGACGAAGCAATCCACTCTTTGTCGTTCCGGGATGGTGCGTTAGCACCAGACCCGGAATCTCGAGATTCCGGGTTCGATGCTACGCATCGCCCCGGAATGACGGCTCTGTAATTGCAGATTTGCCCCACGCCCCATCCGATGGCAGAACTACTCCCAAGCAAAACCAAGGCGGCCGTATCGCTGCCCGGGAGGATCAATGACCGCTTCACAGCCAGCGCCGGGTATCGTCGGACCGTTTGCCGGGATGGACGTGCCGTGGCTGCTGCGGATGCGCGCCGAGACCCGCCGCGACCATCCGTTCCTGATCTGGGCGCCGTTCGAAGGTCCGGCGCGGCGCTGGTCCTACGGCGAATTCCACGACCGCGTCGGCGCGCTGGCAGCAGGCCTGGTCAAACGCGGCGTGGCGCCGGGCGAATATGTCCTGATCCATCTCGATAATTGCATCGAGGCCATGCTGGCCTGGTTCGCCTGCGTCGAGCTCGGCGCCATCGCAGTCACCACCAACACCCGCTCCGCGCCGGCAGAGATGGAATATTTCGCCGGTCATTGCGGCGCGGTGGCCGCGATCACCCAGCCCGCCCACGCCGAGATGGTCTCGGCGCATTGCCGCGGCTTGCGCTGGCTCGCGGTGATTTCGCACGACGCTGGAGCTGCGCCCACGAACGGCGCACCGCGCGGCGAGCGTTTCGAAGCCCTGTTCGCCGACAGCGCCGACCGGCCGCGCCGCGCCGTCGATCCGCTTGCACCCTGCAGTGTGCAATACACCTCCGGCACCACGTCGCGCCCGAAGGCGGTGCTGTGGACCCATGCCAACGCGCTGTGGGGCGCCAAGGTCAACGCCGCGCACGAAGACCTGCATGAAGGCGACGTGCATCAGACCTATCTGCCGCTGTTCCACACCAATGCGCTGGCCTATTCGATGCTGGCGGCGCTGTGGGTCGGCGCGTCCTGCGTGATCCAGCCGCGGTTTTCCGCCAGCCGCTTCTGGCCGGTCGCGCTGGAGCACCACTGCACCTGGACGTCGACCATCCCGTTTTGCATGAAGGCGCTGCTGGAGCACGAGATCCCCAAAAACCACAAATTCCGGCTCTGGGGCACCGCCGTGAACGACCCGCCCGCATTCGCCGTGTTCGGCATCAAGATCATCGGCTGGTGGGGCATGACCGAGACCATCACCCACGGCATCATCGGCGAGGTCGACCAGCCCAATACGCCGATGTCGATCGGCCGGGCGGCGGCGGAATATTCCATCCGCGTCACCGACGATGACGGCCGGCCTACCGAAGTCGGCGGCACCGGCAATCTCCTGATCAAGGGCATTCGCGGCCTGTCGCTGTTTTCGGAGTATCTGCACAATGAAAAGGCCACCAGCGAGAGTTTTGACGAGCACGATTTTTTCATCACCGGGGATCGCGTCACGCTGCTGGACAACGGCTTCCTCAAGTTCGGCGACCGCGCCAAGGACATGCTGAAGGTCGGCGGCGAAAACGTCGCGGCGTCCGAGATCGAACAGGTGATCGCGCTGGTGCCCGGGGTGCGCGAGGCCGCGGTGGTGGCGAAGAAGCATCCGATGCTCGATGAAGTGCCGGTTGTCTTCATCATTCCGCAGGCCGGCATCGAAGGCGCACCGAAGGATCTGCATGACACCGTGATGGCCGCCTGCCGCAAGTCGCTGGCGGATTTCAAGGTGCCGCGCGAGATTCGCTTCGTCGACGAGATGCCGCGTTCGACGCTGGAAAAGGTGGCGAAGGCGGAGTTGCGCAAGATGCTGGGATAGTGGTTGGACGACAAGACTACGGGCAATCGGAATCTTTCCGCGTCATTGCGAGCGCAAGCGAAGCAATCCATAGAGCGGCAAAGAAAGTCTGGATTGCTTCGTCGCTATCGCTCCTCGCAATGACGGGCTGTTGACAGACGACTGTGGGACAAATGCAAAACCAACCCGAAATCATCACGCTCCAGAGCGCGATGACTTATCGCCGAATCGTCATCGGTTCAGCTCAAAGCGGATCGGCAATTTCTTCGGTCCATTGACAAAGGTGGCCTGCGTCATCTTCACCTCGCCGTCGAGCGCAATCGATTTCAGTCGCGGCAGCAGTTCCTCGAACAGGATCCGCATTTCCAGCTTGGCGAGATATTGCCCAAGGCACAGATGCGCGCCATAGCCGAAGGCAATGTGCCGGTTCGGCTTGCGGTCGCAGCGGAATTTGAAGGGTTCCTCGAACACGTCCTCGTCGCGATTGCCGGACGCGTAGCACAGCATCAGCCAGTCGCCTCTGGCGATCTTGCGCCCGCCCAATTCGGTGTCGGCAGTGGCCGATCGCATAAAATGCTTGACCGGCGTCATCCAGCGGATCGCTTCGTCGACGAGGCCCGGGATCAGTTCCGGATTCGCCCTGACGCGCGCGAATTGTTCGGGGTCTTCGGCAAGCGCCCAGATCGCGCCGGCGGTCGAGGATGACGTCGTGTCGTGGCCCGCGGTGGCGACGATCATGTAATAGCTGGTGGCATCATGGTCGGGCATGTATTCGCCGCCGATCCTGGCGTTGGCGATCACGGTGGCCAGATCGTCGCGCGGGGTGCGGCGCCGGTCCTCGGTGATGGCCCTGAAATAGGTGCCAAAATCGGCCACGACCGCCTGCATCATGCCGGAAAACTGTTCTGGCGACAGTTGCTCCCTGATTCGCGCCGTGTCGGGATCCTGCGCGCCAAACAGCTCCTGCGTCAGCCTGAGCATTCGCGGCTCGTCCTGCTCGGGCACGCCGAGAATTTCCATGATGACGTGCAGGGGATAGCCGAGCGCCACGTCGGCGACGAAATCGCACTGCCCGCCCTTTTCGATCATGCGCGCCACGGTATGCCGTGCAATCTCGCGAACCCGCGCCTCGAATTTCCCGAGATTGGCCGGCATGAACCAGCCCTGGGTCAGCGCCCGGTATTTCGGATGGTCGGGGGCGTCCATCTGAACCAGCGAGCGCACGAGATTGGGCCCGCCGGTGATCTTGCGGACGCGCTCCTCGAGCGCCCGCGTCGTCAGCGTGGTCGGGCGATCGGCATTGTGGAACAGCTCGTTCTGGCGGCTGACGGCCTGGATATGCGCGTGCTTGGTGACGACCCAGAACGGATCGAACTTCTCGGTCCGTGCAATTCCCAGCGGATTGTTGGCGCGAAGCCAGCGGTAGCTGTCATGGATGCGGTGATCGGCATAGGCGGCTGGGTTGACGAGGGTGGCGGCAATGTCGGCTGGGATATCGACATCGTCTGAGGCTAACCTGCTGTCCATGGGTTTCCTGCCGCCATCGTTCATGAATTCGCAACGCGCGTGCGATGATCACCGATAGCTAGCCGGCTGAGCAGCCCGAATACTTGCGCTGAGCGGCTGGCGGCAAGCGGGCATCATCCCGGGGACGCGAGGGTGGGCGCCGGATTGACGTGAGTGCTCAATGATACCCGAACGCCACCGGGCGGAACGCCTGCAGCAATTGCTGGTCGAGCTGGCCGCCCATCTCTTCCATCATGGAGAACGCGTTGGCGTGGGTGAACTGCAGCCGGTAGGCCCGCTTCTCCACCAGCGCCGCATAGATGTCCACGATCGTGGTCAGGCGGACGATGTCGCTGATTTGATTGCCGCTCAGCCCGTTCGGATACCCGGTGCCGTCGAGGAATTCGTGATGGTGCAACACCACGTCCAGCATCTCCGGCGGAAAGCCGCCCTGGGCCGCCAGCGCGTCATAACCGCGGCGCGGATGCTCGCGCATCAGCTCCATTTCCGCCGCGGTGAGCGGACCAGGCTTGTCCAGCAGGCTAACCGGAATGAACGCCTTGCCGACATCGTGCAGCAGGGCGGCGCGGGCGAGACGCCGCTGGTCGTCCTCGCGCATGCCGAGATGCTGTGCGAAGGCGACGGCAAAGCCGGTGACAAACAGGCAATGGCGATAGGTATCGGTGTGGTGACAGCCGACCGTCGTCAGCCATTCGCGCAGCGAGGAGTGCTTGATGGCCTTCAGAATCTTGTTTTCGGCTTCCACGACGTCGCTGAATTTCAGCGGAATACCCGCCGGAAGCTTCTCGAAGATCTTGACCATCACGGCGTGCGCCGCTGCAACGCCCCGGTTCAGGGCCTTGCCGCGATCGGTCTCGTCATATCCATCGCTGTCCGGAAACGCGGCGCGGATGCGTTGCAAAATGCCCTGCGCGTCGAACGGCCGCGAAATCGTGTCGGTCGCGCCCAGCGCCCAGGCCTGCATCGATCCATGATGAAGCGCATCGGCAAGCACGAACAGCCGCGGCATCTCGCGGTAGGCTTCGGCCCGCAGCTTGTTGCGCACGAGCTGCACGCTCTCGGCGGAACGCAGGTTGATATCGACCACGATTCCCGAGAGATCGCGCGCCGGCGCGTCGGGAATTTGCGATGTCGTGATGGTATCGACCTGGCCGACCGACTGCAGAATGCTGGCCAATTCACTGCTTTGATCGCTTCGATCCGACGCCAGCAGCAGCCGGCGTTTGGACGAAGTTTTGTTGGTTAAAGCTGTCATGGGACCCCAGAGCCTTGCGGTAGTGACCGACGCCAAAGGCTACCGGAGAAGGCGTTCCTTGCGGCTTAAGAGGCATCGTGAAAGTTAACCTAGTGACGACGTTACAATTTTAATGATCGCGGGGCCCGTCATCGCCGTCATTGCGAGCGCAAGCGAAGCAATCCATCGCGCAACAAGCTGGATTGCTTCGTCGCTCACGCTCCTCGCAATGACGGCTGCTGGCGACGCAATACTCTCCCCACGAACGCCCCACGAAAAAAATCCGCCGGAGGAACCTCCGGCGGATCGTTGTTGTCGCGAGGCAAGCGTCCTTACGCCTTCATGTTCGCCTTCACCGCTTCCGCCGTGATCGGCAACGAGCGGACGCGGGCGCCGCAGGCGTTGAAGATCGCGTTGCCGAGCGCAGGCGCGATCACCGTCACCGCCGGCTCGCCGACGCCGGTGGCCTTCTCGCCATTGGCGCTTCCTTTCCAGAGGCAATGCAATTTGGAATTGCTCGAAGACATCATTTTTGAAATCTAACGTTGCGCGGTGCGGCACGATTTTGTCATCGTATTGTCAATGGGGGTCGCCGCCGCAGACATTGTCTGCCGTTTCTGCATTTCCCAACGGCGAATGGATCGCGCTAGGATGCGCCCGGGGCCGAAATGCTCATCATCACTTTGGGAAGCCGCAATGCCAAAGCTCAGTCGTGACGGGGTCAATATCTATTACGAGGTTCATGGCAATGGCCCACCGCTGTTGCTGACCCACGGCTATTCATCGACCTCTGACATGTGGCAGGGCCAGATCGAGGCGTTTTCGAGACATCACAAACTCGTGCTGTGGGACATGCGCGGCCACGGCCAGTCCGACTACCCCAGCGATCCCGCGGCCTATAGCGAAGCGTTGACGGTCGCCGATATGGCCGCGTTGCTTGACGAAGTCGGCGCCGCCCAGGCGATCGTCGGCGGGCTGTCGCTCGGCGGCTACATGTCGCTGGCGTTTTATCGCACCCATCCGCAACGCGTGCGGGCGCTGCTGATCATCGACACCGGACCCGGCTTCAAGAAGGACGACGCCCGCGAAATCTGGAACAAGCGCGCCCATGACACCGGTGATCGTTTTGAGCGCGAGGGTCTCGAGGTTTTGAAGTCCGGCAGCCGCGAACGCTCCAGCGTGACCCACCGCGATGCCTCGGGCCTGGCCCGCGCCGCACGCGGCATGCTGACCCAGCGCGATGCCCGCGTGATCGAATCGCTGCCCGATATCAAAGTGCCGTCGCTGGTCGTGGTCGGCGCCGACGACACGCCGTTCCTGGCCGCCTCCGACTACATGGCGGCGAAGATTCTCGGCGCTCGGAAAGTGGTGATCCCGGCCGCGGGACATGCCGTCAACATCGACCAGCCGCAGGCCTTTATCGACGCGGTGCTGCCGTTCCTTGACGGCCTCGACGCCAGCGCACCGCAGAGGGCCGCGTCATGAAAACGCCTGCTGTCGCCGTATGGCTAGTGATCGCCGGCGCCTCGGTGCCGGCCGGTGCGCAACACCTGCCGCCGACCGGCGGCCCCTACCCGCCATCCTTCACCGCGACCTTGTCGAACAATACGCCGCTGGCCTTCGGCATGGACGCGGAACAGGCGTCGCGCGCGCTGGGCACGCCGCTGAATTATGTCAGCGGCCGCCCCGGCAATGAAATCTACCTTACGTTCCGGAATGTCGGCGGCAGCGGATTGTTCTTCATCAAGGACCGGCTCTACCTGCAGTTCCGCAAAGGCAGGCTGGCCGGCTGGAAGGGCGACTGGGGCCACAACTGGATGTGGCAGTAACCGGCCGCTTTGATCATCTCAAGAAAACTTCGTGCAACCCTCAACGCAAATGGATGACCCGTGGGACAAGATATCAAACTGACGGCTTCGGACGGCTTTAAACTGGGCGGCTATCGCGCCGACCCCGCAGGCGCGCCGAAAGCCGCGATCGTCGTGATCCAGGAGATCTTTGGCGTCAATCACCACATTCGCGCGGTCTGCGATCGCCTGGCCGGCGCCGGATATGTCGCCATTGCGCCGTCGATCTTCGACCGCATCGAACCGGACTTCCAGTGTGGCTATTCGCCCGATGAGATTGCCAACGCGCGCAAATTCGTCGCCAATCCCGACTGGGCCGCGATGCTGCTCGACACCCAGGCCGCGATCGACGCGGTCAAAAATGTCGGGCCGGTCGGCATCGTCGGCTTCTGCCTCGGCGGCAGCGTCGCCTATGCGGCGGCGACCAAATTGTCGGGCCTGTCGGCTGCGGTCGGCTATTACGGCGGCGCCATCGTCCGCTTTGCCGACGACAAGCCGAAGGTACCGACGCAACTGCATTTCGGCGAAAAGGACGCGGGCATCCCGCTGACCGATGTCGACACCATCAAGGCCAAGCGGCCCGAGGTCGAGATCCACGTCTATCCCGGCGCGCAGCACGGCTTTCACTGCGACGAACGCGCAAGCTACGACAAGACCAGTGCCGACATCGCCTGGCCGCGCAGCCTGGATTTCTTTGCGAAGCATCTGAAGTGACGCGGTAGGCGTCATTCCGGGGCGTGCGCTAGCACGAACCCGGAATCTCGAGATTCCGGGTCTGGTCCTTTGGACCATCCCGGAATGACAGTGTGAGAAGCATCAGAACCAGCGCTCGCCGATCAGCACCGTATCGCCCGGGCTGAGCGGCGTGCCGAGCGGAACCACAAAGCGCCCCGTTCCGGACTCGTCGGTATGCGTCAGCGTGACGCTGTCGCGCCGCGCCCGTGGCGAGAAGCCGCCGGCAATCGCCACCGCGCTCTCGACCGTCATGTTGGGGACGTAAGGATATTGGCCGGGAGCGGCGACTTCGCCGAGGATGAAGAACGGGCGGTAGGCTTCGATTTCCACCGCGACCGAGGGGTCGCGGATAAAGCCGCCGCGCAGCTTGGCTGATATCCCCGCCGCCAGTCCCGCCGGCGTGCGGCCGCGCGCGGGCACCGGTCCGATCAGCGGCATGGTGATAGAACCGCCGGCATCGATGGCGTAGGTATTGGTAAGGCCTTCCTGGCCGTAGACCACGACGCGCAGCTTGTCGCCGGCATCGAGGTGATAGCCCGCGTCGTATCGCACCGGTTCGACCGGCGCTGCATAGACCGCCTGGGCTGGCGCCGGCTCGTAATAGCCGCGAGGGGCCGCAGCAAAGGCCGAGCGAAGCGCGCTGATCGCGCCGCCGCCGGAATCGGCAACCGCCACCGGGGCCGGCGCATAGGTCTGGCCGTAAGCCATGGAATCGAGATCGCTCTGCGGCTGCGCGACGGCGACGGGACCGGTCGTGCGCATGCAGCCCGACAGAGCGAGCGCGGTCATGATCGCAGTGATCGGTAATCGAAACGCGCGCGCAACCCGCACCGGAGCCATCCCTCAAAGCGAGACAGCTCCAGTCTTGCACCGGTTATGGTTAACAAATCGTTTTTTTCGGCCTCACCACGCTAGCGGGCGAGGTGACGAGGGAAGAAGTCAGGCCGCTAAATCCGCACCGATCGGGCAAGACACGCCGGTGCCGCGCAACCCGCAATATCCGGCCGGATTCTTGGCGAGATATTGCTGATGATAGTCCTCGGCGAAATAGAATTCGCCCGACGGCGCGATCTCGGTAGTGATGGTGCGAAGACCCTTTGCCGTCAGCGCCTTCTGATACATCGATCTCGATGCATCGGCGGCATTACGCTGGGCGTCGCCGAAGGTGTAGATCGCGGAACGATATTGGGTGCCGACATCGTTGCCCTGGCGCATGCCCTGCGTCGGGTTGTGATTTTCCCAGAACGTCTTCAGGAGTTTTTCGTAAGCGATCTGCTTCGGATCGAACACCACCAGCACCACCTCGGTGTGGCCGGTGCGGCCCGAGCAAACCTCTTCATAGGTCGGGTTCGCCGTGTGGCCGCCGGCATAGCCGACCGCTGTCGCGTAGATGCCCTCGCCGAGTTGCCAGAACTTGCGCTCCGCGCCCCAGAAACAGCCGAGCCCGAACACCGCTTGCTCGAGACCTGCGGGATAAGGCGGCTGCAGCTTGCGGCCATTGACGAAGTGGGTGGCGGCGGTCGGCATCGGCGTGGCGCGGCCGGGCAGCGCTTCAGCGGCACTCGGCAACGCAGTGGTCTTGCGCATGAACAACATGGATGACCTCCAGGCGGAACATCGGCCGAGGTGGAGAGGCGTCGGCCGGTTGACTTCTATATATCTTTACGCCGATCGCCGCAGCCCCATTGCGCGAGCTTTGTTAAGTCAGCAGCCTTGCTGGATCGGCTGTCCTGGTGGGCCGGTGCTGCGGTGCAGTCCAACCTCGGGGGTCAGTCGCGCGAATAGCCGATCAACGGCTTGCGCGGCCGGAACAAGATCATCAGCAAGATGCCGACCACGCCCAGCACGGCAAACACCGGCTGGTCCAGGATGATCTTGATGACGCTGTTCCACAGCCAGGGTGCCTTGCCCTCCAGCCAGGTCCGGAACGCCAGCTGGCTGGATTGGTGAATATCGTTCCAGAACTGGCCGAACCGGGTGAAACGCAGGGTCTGGTCGGCCACGAAGCGGGCGCCGTCATAGACCATGAAGATAAATCCGCCGGCCAGCAGCAGCAGGCCGATAAGTCGAAAGAAACCGCGGATCATGCGTCACCTTAATATCTGTCGGGCGCCCTGGGCCGTCAGCCAATAGCGGGCGGCCCGGAGAAATTCAACCTCATCAGCAACTTATGCGCCCTTTCCGGCTGGATTCCCGCAACTTCGGGGAGCCCGGAAAGCGTTGACGGTGCGGGGCGCGCCCTCTATAAGACCCCCAATGGCGGCGGGCGCAATCCCGCCGCCGCTGTTCTTTGAGCATTGCTGCTGTCTGAGCCTTTTCGCTCCGGAGCATGGCATCCTCAAGAACGCCCTTGATGAACACCCTTGTAAGACACACCAGCGTCGATCACACGATTTGAACGGCCGGCGCGCTCAAGCCCGACCACTGAGCGACCAGCGCCGAAGGATAGTTGAGAACATGGCCAATACCACTTCCGCCAAAAAGGCGACCCGCAAGATTGCCCGCCGCACCATCATCAACAAGTCGCGCCGCACCCAGATGCGCGGTGCGGTTCGCACCGTCGAGGAAGCGATCAAGAGCGGCGATCGCGATGCGGCATTGAAAGCGATGGCGCAAGCGGAACCAGAACTGATGCAGGCAGCGCAGCGCAACATCATTCACAAGAACAACGCGAGCCGGAAGGTGTCGCGCCTGACGCACCAGATCGCCAAGCTTGCGAAATGAACTGACTGAAGAAGATATTCGTCAAAAAAGCCCGGCTCAGCCGGGCTTTTCTTTTTTGATATTCGATTGTTCGATTGCTGCACAGCTGACTGCGTGTCATGCTTCTTCACGCCCGTATTTTTACGAGGTGCCGGTTGTTGCACGGGCAGTGCTATGCGCTCGAATGCGAGAAACCGGCTCGTTATGCCGGGAACACGACATAGCGCATGGTTTCCGATCCGCGAAAGCCGGGCGGGAGTTACCCGAAAAAACAACCGCGAAAAACTTCGCTTCGCTAATCACTTATCCCCATAGCAAGTCCAAGCGGTTTGAAAATTGGCTCGCGCGAGATCGAACGTAAATATTTTATGAATATTTTTTGCGGGCGCCGCGAGATTTGTGACGGCGACCGGCGCGCGCGATTCTGTGCACGGATTCAAAAACTTGCTTTCCGATTTCGCAATTGCAGCGCGGCAACACCGGCGAAGACTCGTTCGTCTCCGTCGATTCAACGGATTGTCAGAACTCGCGCATAGTGTATTTCTTAGATCGTTCGCGACGCCTACGGCTCTCCAGATCAGCGCGGTTTGAGACCCAAGGGCGGACGTGCAAATCGGCGGCGGTGTGCGCGTTAGCGACGCTTTCCAAGCGATGCTAAGTTGATAACTCATAGCAATATGAGGACGGCTGTTCTGTGTCTAAATTTCTCGGCGTGGCTTTCGTGCGCTACGGACAAGGGAGATACGGCGCCAGCCGACAACCATTGCATGGGAACGCGGAGCCCGCGAACGGGTTGAAGACGACAGACTGAGGTACGCGGCGGGGCAGCGCTGGGCATTGTGATGTTCGGTAGCGGCAGACTGGCTTTGAAAAACACTTTCGAGTTGACAACTCGCCGCGCGTAATCGCGGTGGGAGGGGGAGGTAGTATGCTTTACGGAATCATCGCGGCATTCGAATTGCAGATTTCAAACGGAACCGTATCCGACACCCTGGATTGCACTTTTACCCAGCCCTTTGCGCGAACTCCGGAAAGACCGTCGAGTACGCGCTGACCTCGCGGGCGCTTCTTCTCCAGCCGATGATTTGCCCGACGGCGTCTTCGCCGAACGGTTGATCTATGTCCGGAGCGGGAAGCTTCGCTTGAGGTCGCGCCGTGGCAGGAAACCTGCACGGCGATTTCACAACACCACTACTCTTTCAGAAAAGTTTTCAGGCA